>NZ_VORA01000002.1 GCF_008477545.1 Roseibium aestuarii
TCAAGACAGCCGGGAGAGCACCCCCATCATAACAGCATCCAAAACGAACAATCCCGGACGAGGCGGACGCCGAAGATCCGGTCCGAGATGACAATGGTGAGCGTTCTATCGCAGCATCGCCCTTCGATCTGCGCCGTCCCGGCCTTGAGCCGGGACCAACCCTTCTCCCGAAAATCCATAAGGGCGTCGGTTGCGAGGTCCCGGATCTCCGCTTGCGCTGCGTCCGGGACGGCGGAAAGGCCGGTGCGGAAGCCTTCTACGGCTCTCCGGCGTCGTCCCGGACGAGGGCGTGCCCGAAGATCCGGGACCGGTGAGCCCCAAACCACAGTGACAGACTCGCTTGGCGAACGACGGGCCGCGGCGCCGGCATCCCGCGGCGCACCCCTTTCAGGTCACGCCTCGAAGGCCACGCCCGGAACGGCGACCTTGACCCGCGACCCCAGGTCTCCCAGCTCGGAGATGAACAGATCCGGCGTCTGGTCGATGATCGGGAAAGAGCCGTAGTGGCAGGGGATGATCGTGTCGAAATCGAAGAACCGCTTGCAGGCAGCAGCCGCCAGCTTGCCGCCCATGGTGAAGCGGTCGCCGATCGGCACCACACCGATTTTCGGGCCATAGAACTCGTTGATCAGCGCCATGTCGGAGAAAATATCCGTGTCACCCATGTGGTAGAAAACCTTCTCGCCCGGCGCGGTGATCACCACCCCGTGCGGATTGCCCAGATAGGTGCGCCCGCCATCGCTGGAGGTGGACGAGGAATGATGCGCCACGGTCAGGGCCACGGTGAAGGGGCCCACATCCACCTTGCCACCGGAGTTCATCGGGCTGACCTTTTCCACGCCCTTGCCCGCTGCCCAGCCGCAGATCTCCGCATTGGCCGACAGCAGCGCGCCGGTCGACTTGCAGATCTCGATAGTGTTGCCGATGTGGTCGTCGTGGCCGTGGGTCAGGATCACGTAGGTGACGCCCTTCGCCACCTCCTCGACGGTCTGGTCCTTGGGGAAGCTCGGATTTCCGGTGAGGAACGGATCGATGAGGATGGAGGCATCCTTGAGCTCGATCTTGAAGGCCGCATGGCCATACCAGGTGATTTTCATGAAACGGGAACTCCCCTTGAAAGATATCGGCTGAATGAGAGATATCGGCGTGAGACGGGCGGCCCCGCCCTGCAGGGCACCGGCATCCGGCCCCGGCCGGGACACGACCTTCGGGTGGAAACATAAGTCTCTTGAATTTCAGATCAAAGGGGACCAGAGGAAAATCCTCCTGAAGCTGCTTTCCCCCTTGCCCGCGGCCCGCGAACTTGGTCAAATCGCCCCCGTTTCCAAACAACTGCGACCGACCGAATGCCCGCGCCCCAGCCTGTAGATCCCTGCCCGCCCAAGCGCCTGCAATCGGCCGTGATCGCCGACACGCTCGAAGCCGAGATCATCGCCGGCACCCTGCCCTCCGGCTCCAAGCTGGACGAACAGGCCCTGGCCAACCGCTTCGGCGCGTCCCGCACCCCCGTGCGCGAGGCCCTGCAGCTTCTGGCCAGCCGGTCGCTGGCCGAGCGGGTGCCCTATCGCGGGGTCATCGTCGCCCAGATCACCCGCGAGCGCATCGACATGCTGTTCGAGACCATGGGCGAGATCGAGGCCACCTGCGGCCGCCTCGCCGCCGAGCGCATGACCATGAGCGAGCGTGCCGCCCTCGAGGAGCTGCACCAGTCCATGGGCGACATGGCCGCACGCGGCGCGCACGAGGCCTATGAGCAGGCCAACACGCAGTTTCACACGCTGATCTTCGAGGGGGCCCACAATGCGGAGCTTCTGGCCGTGGCCAACGGCCTGCGCCTCAAGCTCGCACCCTTCCGCAAGTCCCAGCTGAAGGCCTCCGAGCGGATGAAACGCTCGGCGGAAGAGCATGACGCCATTGTCACGGCCATCCTGGAGCGCAACGCCAAGGGTGCCGAAAAGGCCCTGCGCCGGCATCTTCTCTCCGCCGCCCGCGCCGTTCTCGCCAGCATGGGCTGAAGCCTCGCCCCTTCCCTGCAGACGGCCTCCTCCCTCACCTTCACGGCAAGGCGCTCAGGCGCTTTCGCGCTCCAGCTCCTTCTGGGCGTCGTAGCGCGCCCGGGCCGCATCGATGGCGGGAAGATTGTCGAGCGCCCAGTCGCCGATCTGGCGCAAGGGCGCGCGGATCGATTCTCCCAGCGGCGTCAGCGCATATTCCACCTTGGGCGGAATGGTCGGATGATAGGTGCGGTTGACCATCCCGTCCCGCTCCAGCTCGCGCAGCGTCAGGGAGAGCATGCGCTGGGAAATGCCCAGGATCCGCTTCAGCTCGTTGAACCGCAGCACGTTGTAGGTGCCGAGCGAAATGATGATCAGCATGCTCCAGCGGTCGCCAACGCGCGACAGCACTTCATTGATGCGACCGCAATCCTTGCAGGTGCCTTCGGCCTTCACGGGTGGTTCCTTCCTTGTAACCGACGCTCAGGAAAGTGCCTTCTTGCGGCGTCTTTCGGTGTCCCATATATCGTCGATTACAAATCTATACCACACTTCCCCTCCCCTGAAGGAATGAGAAATGTCGCAGAGCTCCCTCCTCGAGAAGCTGAACTGGCGGTATGCCACCAAGAAGATGGACCCGTCCAAGCCGGTGCCGCAGGAAAAGGTCGACCAGATCGTCGAAGCCATCCGCATGGCCCCGACCTCCAGCGGCGTGCAGCCCTTCGAGGTCTTCGTGATCACCAACCCGGACATCCGCGCCCAGATCCGTCCCGTTGCCTGGGATCAGGCCCAGATTACCGACGGCTCCCATCTGCTCGTCTTCGCCGCCTGGGACAATTACACCGAAGAGCGCATTGACGCCGTCACCAGCCAGCTCACGCAAGAGCGCGGCGAGCTTCCGCTGATGATGGACTATTACACCAAGCTGAAGGCCGCCTACCTGCCGCGCGACCCCGAGGTCAACTACCAGCACGCCGCCCGCCAGGCCTATATCGCCCTGGGCTTTGCCCTGGCCGCAGCAGCCGAGCTGAAAGTCGACAGCACGCCGATGGAAGGCTTCGACCCGGCCAAGGTCGACGAGATCCTCGGCCTGCGCGAACGCGGCCTGCGCTCCGTTCTGCTGCTGCCGCTGGGCACCCGTCAGGACGACGCCGACTGGCTGCTGCCGATGAAGAAGGTCCGCAAGTCCCGCGAGACCCTGGTCACCGAGATCGCCTGATTTTTCAGGACCGATCTTGCGAGGTCAAAGCCTGGCGGATGCTTCCGCCGGGCTTTTTTTTGAACAGCCTCATCCTGAAAAGCGGAAAAGGAAACGCGCAACCTCTCCTGCGTCATCCCGGCCAAGCGGAAGCGCGAGCCGGGACTGGTGAGCCATCAGCATCTCTGGGGCTCGCCGGTCCCGGATCAACCAGAGGCTGTCCGGGATAACCAAGAAAAATCGTCTGCTGCACTGTCTCGCGTAACAAGAGGCGCAAGTTACCTCTCCCGGTTCCGGGAGAGGTAAAGGCCGCCGTGCCATGAGAGGGAGTCATGGCGTGAGCCACCAGCCGACCTCAGCCCCCCACGCCCCTACCAGCCGATGGCGTTGGGCAGCCAGGTGGCCAGGCCCGGGAAGAGGAAGACCAGCGCCAGCCCGACGAGCTGCAATCCGATGAAGGGAATGACGCCCTTGTAGATGTCGGAGGTCTTCAGGTCCGGCGGAGCGACGCCCTTCAGGAAGAACAGCGCCCAGCCGAAGGGCGGTGTCAGGAATGAGGTCTGCAGGTTGACCGCCACGAGGATCGCCACCCACGCCATGTCCACCCCGGCCGCATGGAAGATCGGCAGGAACAGGGGCAAGGCGATGTAGGAGATCTCGATCCACTCCAGGAAGAAGCCGAGGACGAAGAGGATCAGCATCAGGAACAGGAGCTGTCCGGTGATGCCGCCCGGCACCATGGCGAAGGCATCCTGCACCAGCCGTTCCCCACCCAGTCCGCGGAAGGCCAGACCGAAGGGCTGCGACATGACCAGAATGAAGAACACCATGGCACTCGTGACGAAGGCCGAGCGCACCGTGTCCTTGAGCACGGGCCATGTGAGCCGGCCATAAAGCGCCGCCAGGACGATGGCCCCGAAGGCTCCCATGGAAGCAGCCTCCGTCGGTGCGGCCACGCCCCCGATGATGGAGCCCAGCACCAGGAAGATCAGCGCCAGCGGCGGCACCACCACCTTCAGCAGCATCCGGGCAATGTCGCCGCCCGAATATTGCGCCCGCTCCTCCGGCGGGAAGGCCGGCACCATGGCCGGCTTGAAGATGCCCAGCGCCAGGATGAAGAGCACGAACAGGCCGGAAAGCAGCAGGCCTGGGATCAGGGCTGCGGCAAACAGGGTGCCGACGCTCTCGCCCATGATGTCGGCGAGCAGGATGAGCACCAGGCTCGGCGGGATGATCTGGCCGAGCGTTCCGGACGCGCAGATGACGCCGCTGGCGATGGCCCGGTTGTAGCCCCGGTTGAGGAAGGGACCGAGCGCGATCAGCCCCATGGTGACGACGGTCGCCCCCACCACGCCGGAGGCCGCGCCCATGAGCACGCCGACGAGGATGATGGCCAGCGCCATGCCCCCGCGCAGGCCGCCCATCGCAAGGCCGATGACGTCAAGCAGCTGTTCGGCGATCTTCGACTTCTCCAGCATGATGCCCATGAAGATGAAGAGCGGCAGCGCCAGCAGCGTGTAATTGGTCACCACCCCGAACATGCGGGCCGGCACCAGATTGAACAGCATGGGACCAAAGCCGATGTAGCCGAAGACGAAGCCCGTCACGGCAAGGCAGATGGCCACGGGAATTCCACCGAGAAGCAGCACGAAGAACGCGCCGATCATCAGGAGCGGAAGGATTTCGGGAATTGCCATTGGAGGAAAGGTCCTTCGCGGGTCAGGTCCGGTGCCGTGCGGGGTCGACAGCCTCGCACCCGGCCCTCAGGGTCATGGCGAGGCCCTGCAGCGCCAGCAGCGCGAAACCGGCGGGAATGGCAGCCTTCAGCACATAGCGCAGGGGCAGCCCGCCCGGGTCGGGAGAGCCTTCGGCAATGGCGTAGCTGCTCTGCACATAGGCGATGGACAGCCAGACCACATAGACCGCGACCAGGGTGAGCGCCCCGTTGCCGATGAGGTCGATCACCGCCTTGGTCCGGGCGCCATAGCGGGCATAGAAGATGTCGACACGCACCTCCCCGCCCTGATTGAGCCCGTAGGACATGCCGAAGAGCGCGGCGACCGCCATCAGATGCCACTCCAGCTCCTGCAGCCCCACCGAGGAGTAGGAGAGGAAGTAGCGGGCGAGCACGTTGAAGGCGACAAGAAGCACCAGGGCCAGACCGCTCCAGGCAGCCAGGCCACCGATGATGCGGACGGCGCAGGACGCGCCATCCGCAAGACGTTCAAGGACGCGCATGCGACCCGTCAGCCCAGAAGGTTGTGATAGGGCTTCTCGGAGATCGAGGCCCACTGGTCATGTTCCTTCTTGAAGGCGAAGAAGGCGTCGTGAACCTTCTTGGTCACCGGATCGGCGGCGGCCCCGTCGGACAGGACCTGATCGGTCACTTCCTTCAGCTTGGCCACCACGTCCTTCGGCAGCACGTCGGCCTTCACGCCGAAGTTCTCCACCAGATCCACCATGGCGGAGGCATTCACCGCCTCGCACCAGGTGTGGCTTTCCAGGTTGCAGGCCATGGCCGCTGCGGAAACGATGGCCTGAAGATCGGCCGGCAGGCTGTCCCACGCGGCCTTGTTGATCAGCAGTTCCGTCGCGTTGGACGGCTCGTGCCAGCCGGTGGTGTAATAGAACTTGGCAGCGTTCTGCAGCCCAAGACGGCGGTCCTGATAGGGGCCGACGAACTCGGCCGCGTCGATCACGCCGCGTTCCAGCGCAGGGAAGATCTCGCCGCCCGGAAGCAGCTTCACGTCCACGCCGAGCTGGGCATAGACCTTGCCCGCCAGACCCGGGATGCGCATCTTCAGGTCCTTGAAGTCATCGACGGACGCGATCGGATTGCGGAACCAGCCGGTCATCTGCACGCCGGTGTTGCCCATGGGCAGGGCCTTCAGCCCCAGCGGCTCGTAGAGCTCGTCCCACAGGGCCTGACCGCCACCGTGATAGAGCCAGGCATTCATGCCCTGGAAATTGAGGCCGAAGGGAACGGTGGTGAAATACTGGGCCGCCGGGATCTTGCCGGCCCAGAAATAGGCGTTGGCGGCATTCATTTCCACGGTGCCGGAGCGGACCGCGTCAAAGCCTTCCATGGCCGGGATGAGCTCGCCGGCGGCAAAATGCTGGATCTTCAGGCGGCCGCCGGACATGGCCTCCACCTTCTTGCAGAAGTCGGTCGGGCTGCCCGGGCCTTCCACATAGAAGGGGGAGCCGGGACCATAGGCATTGGTCATCTTCCAGGAGAAGCTGTCCTGGGCGCGGGCGATGGAGGGAGCGGCCAGAGGGGCGGCGGCGGCAGCGACGAGACCGCCTTTGAGAAACTTGCGTCGTTCCATGGGAGCTTGATCCTTCGAGTTCGAAATGACCGCCGGGAGGAAGCGGCCGGGGCACCCTTCGGCGCCACCTGAAATCCCCTATTCAAGACCCATGCCAGAAAAATAAAGTTATAAAATTCAATGACTTAAAAATAATATACCTCAGATATTGTATACAAACATGTGATTTTTCATGTCATTGCATACCGAAAATCGAAGAAATGCCCATCGCGTGACCAGACCCGGCCGGAAGGCTGCCTCAATTCCGGCCACCCCGGACACCCGCCGCGCAGCACCAGGCGCGCCCGCGCCGCTGGCATTCGGCAAAAACACCTGTTAAAGCGCCCTCATGGCCAGCGATCCCACACTCCCCCTCGAAGAGTTTCTCACTGCCGCAAAGGCGGGCACCCGCCTCATCGGTCTCGATCTGGGCACCAAGACCATCGGTCTGGCCCTCTCCGATCTGGGACGCGGCATTGCCACGCCGATGGAAACCATCCGGCGGGTGAAGTTCACCCCCGATGCCCAGGCGCTTCTGGCCATCTGCGCCAAACAGGACGTCGGAGGCCTGGTGATCGGCCTGCCCCTCAACATGGATGGCAGCGAAGGCCCGCGCGCCCAGGCGACCCGCGCCTTTGCCCGCAACCTCGGCAACCTGACCGAGCTTCCCATGACCTTCTGGGACGAACGCCTGTCGACCGCCGCGGTAACCCGTACCTTGCTGGAAGCCGATTCCAGCCGGGCGCGTCGGGCCGAGGTCGTCGACAAGATGGCCGCCGCCTACATTCTCCAGGGCTTCCTCGACCGCATCGGCCACATGAAGCTCGGCGGCCGCACCTATTCCGACGAGTTCTGACCTTCGGCCGGAAAATCCTGAAGCTCCCACCTGCGCGCGCCCATCGACCCTTGCTGAGGGGCGCCCGTCGGGGGTAGACAGCCCTGCCCGCTGCAGCTTTCCGGAATCGCCATGCTGACCACGCTCCTCGCCCTGCTCCCGATCATCCTGATCACGGCCCTCGGCTATCTCCTGGAACGCACCGGACTGATTTCCCGCGACCAGTGGCGCGGCATCGAGCGGCTGGCCTATTTCCTTCTCTTCCCGGCGATCCTCTTCAAGTCCATCGCCACGGTCGACTTCAACGCGGTCCCCACCCTCGAGATGGGTCTCGCCCTGCTCTGCGCGATCCTCGTGATGGTCGGCGGCGTGCTGGCTCTGCGGCCCTGGATGCAGGCGCGCTTCAACATCAACGGACCGCGCTTCACTTCCATCTTCCAGGGCGCGGTGCGCTGGAACGGCTTCCTCGCGCTCGCCATGGCCGACAGCCTCATGGGATCGGAAGGCGTCGCCCTGCTTGCCGTCGCCATGGTGGTGATGATCCCGGTGCTGAACATCTCGTCGATCCTCGTCCTGTCGAAATACGGCGACAGCGGCGTGACCCCGACCCCCGCGAAGGTCGCCCGCGACCTCTATACCAACCCCTTCAACATCGCGATCGCGGCCGGCATCGTCTTCAACCTCCTGTCGATCCCGATCCCGGGCTTTGCTCTCCAGACCCTGACCATGCTGGGCGCCGCCTCCCTTCCGGTGGGCATCATCTGCGTCGGCGCCAGTCTGGATCTCAACTCCCTCCGCCGGCCCGGACCGGCGCTCACCCTGGGCACCTTCATCCGGCTGCTGGTCTCGCCGCTGATGGGGGCGGCTTTCGCCTTCGCTTTCGGCGTCACCGGCAACGCGCACACGGCGATCATCATCGCCTGCTCGGTGCCCTCTGCCAGCAACGCCTTCCTGCTCGCCCGGCTCATGGGCGGCGACACGAAGCTCATGGCCGAGATCCTCACCCTTCAGACCCTTGTGGCCATCGCCACCATCCCGCTGGCGATCCTTCTCCTAGACAGCGCGAGCTGAGCTGAGCCGGCGAATTGAGGTGGATGGATGAAGGCCACGGGCTTTAACGCTTGTGGCCTTTTCCGATTGCGCCTATAGCCTTGGTCTCGATGAGCGCGAACCCTTCCCATCGAGACAGCACCTTCCCCCACCGGCATCTGCTCGGCATCGAAGGTCTGCAACCCCACGAAATCCTCGGTCTCCTGGACCGGGCCGAAGAGGCCATCGAGATCAGCCGTCAGGTTGAGAAGATCAAGCCGGTGCTGCGTGGGCGCACCCAGATCAACCTCTTCTTCGAAAACTCCACCCGCACCCAGTCCTCCTTCGAACTGGCAGGCAAGCGTCTGGGCGCGGATGTGATGAACATGGCGGTCAGCCAGTCCTCGGTGAAGAAGGGCGAGACCCTGATCGACACCGCGGCGACCCTGAACGCCATGCACCCGGACATCCTGGTGGTGCGCCACAATGCGGCCGGCGCGGTTCATCTGCTCGCCCGCAAGGTCTCCTGCTCGGTGATCAACGCCGGCGACGGCCAGCACGAACACCCGACCCAGGCCCTGCTCGACGCCCTGACCATCCGCCGCCACAAGGGCAAGATCGCCCGGCTGACGGTGGCCATCTGCGGCGACATCACCCATTCCCGCGTGGCCCGCTCCAACATCATCCTGCTTAATGCGCTTGGCGCAAGGGTCCGGGTGATCGCCCCCTCCACCCTCCTGCCCTCGGGCATCGAGAAGATGGGCGTGGAGGTCTTCCGCGACATGAAGGAAGGGCTGAAGGGCGTGGACATCGTCATGATGCTGCGCCTCCAGCGCGAGCGCATGAACGGCGCCTTCATTCCGTCGGTTCGCGAATATTACCGCTACTACGGGCTGGATCAGGAAAAGCTCGCCTATGCCAACGACGATGCGCTGGTCATGCATCCCGGCCCGATGAACCGGGGCGTGGAAATCGACCCGGCCGTTGCCGACGGGCCCCAGAGCCTGATCCGAGAACAGGTGGAAATGGGGGTCGCCGTCCGCATGGCCGTGCTCGAAGCCCTCGCCGCCCACCTGCCCAACAGCTAAAGCCAGAGGACGAGATCCGTGGTTCACGACAGCCCCAAGCCCCTGGTTCTGACCAACGCCCGGGTGATCGATCCGGCACGCGGCCTTGATGCCCCCGGCGCGGTGATCCTCGCCGATGGCGTGATCCTGGCCGCCGGTCCTGAAGCCGCCAACCAGGGCGCGCCGGACGGCGCTCAGGTCATCGACTGCGCCGGGGCGGTCGTCGCTCCGGGCCTCATCGACATGTGCGTCTCCGTCGGCGAACCGGGCCACGAGCACCGGGAAACCTTCGCCTCCGCCTCCCAGGCAGCGGCCAGCGGCGGCGTGACCACCATCTGCACCATGCCGGAAACCGATCCGGTGATCGACGATCCGGCGCTGGTCGACTTCATCCTGCGCCGTGCCCGCGACACGGCCATCGTCAATGTCCGCCCCCTCGCCGCCCTGACCAAGGGGCTGGAGGGCAACGACATGACCGAGATCGGCCTGTTGCAGGAAGCCGGCGCCATTGCCTTCACCAACGGCCACAAGGCGATCCGCAATCCGCAGATCCTGCGCCGCATCATGACCTATGCCCGCGACTTCGATGCGCTGGTCATCCACCACGTGGAAGACCCGGATCTCGGTGGCGGCGTCATGAATGCCGGGTTGAACGCCTCGTGGAAGGGCCTGTCCGGCGTGCCGCGCGAGGCCGAGATCATCGCGCTGGAGCGCGACCTGCGCCTCGTCGGCATGGCCAAGGGCCGCTATCACGCCAATCTGCTCTCCACGGCGGAAAGCGCCCGCGTGCTGGCCATCGGCAAGGACCGGGGGCTCGACGTCACCGCCGGGGTCTCGATCAACCATCTGACCCAGAACGAGAACGACATCGGCGCCTACCGCACCTTCTTCAAGATGTCGCCGCCCTTGCGCGATGAGGATGACCGGCAGGCGATGATCGCCGCCCTCAAGGACGGCACCATCGACGTCATCGTCTCCAACCACGATCCGCAGGACGTGGAAACCAAGCGCCACCCCTGGGCGGAAGCCGAGGATGGGGCCATCGGCCTGGAGACGCTGCTCGCAGCCAGCCTGCGCCTCCATCACAGCGAGGATCTGGATCTCCTGACCCTGCTGGCCAAGATGACCATCAATCCGGCCAGACGTCTGGGCCTCGACAGCGGCCGCCTTTGCGCCGGTGCGCCGGCCGACGTGATCGTCTTCGATCCCGACCGCCCCTGGGTTCTGGAAAAGAAGAACATCCTGTCGCGCTCCAAGAACTCGCCCTTCGAGGACGCCCGCTTCTCCGGCCGCACCCTGCGCACCATTGTTGCAGGGCGCACCGTTTATACTTACGATTGATCGACTTCGACGAGGAAAACCCCAAGTGACCGAGACGCCCGGCGCGGAAACCGTTGCCTTTGCTTTCACTTCAGTGGCCCTGTCCGGCCTGCTGATCGCGCTTGCCTTCGGCTATCTGCTCGGCTCGATCCCCTTCGGCCTGATCATCACCCGGCTGGCCGGCAAGGGCGACATCCGCAAGATCGGCTCCGGCAATATCGGCACCACCAACGTGCTGCGCACCGGCTCCAAGAAGCTGGCCGCCCTCACCCTGCTCGGCGATGCGCTGAAAGGTACGGTCGCGGTGCTCGTCGCCGGTCTCTATGGCGGTACGGAGCTTGCGCTCGTGGCTGGTCTCGGCGCCTTCCTCGGCCATCTCTTCCCCGTCTGGCTGAAGTTCAAGGGCGGCAAGGGTGTGGCCACCTATCTCGGCATCCTTCTGGGCCTCGCCTGGCCCATCGGTCTGGCCTTCGCCGCCATCTGGATCGCCATGGCCTTCGTCTTCCGCTTCTCCTCCCTCTCGGCCCTGGCCGCCAGCCTCGTCAGCCCCTTCCTGCTGCTGGCCATCGGTGACCTGAACAAGGCCATCCTCTTCGGCCTGCTGTCCCTGATGCTCTGGGTGAAGCATCACGAGAACATCGGCCGCCTGCTGACCGGCAAGGAAAGCAGGATCGGACAGAAATCCGCTCCTGCCGCTGCGCCGCCGCCGGAAACGGTCTGACCATGAGCGGGGCGACCACCACCGGATCCGCCCTGATACTCACCGAGGCCCAGCGCCTCGCCTGGCTCCGGCTGATCCGGTCGGAAAACGTCGGCCCCGCCACCTTCCGCGATCTGCTCAACCACTGCGGCTCGGCCGAGGCGGCCCTCGCAGCCCTTCCCGGCCTCTCGCGGCGCGCGGGCAAGCCTGCCATCCGGGTCTGTCCGCTCTCCGACGCCGAGGCTGAAGTCGAGACCCATGCCCGCATCGGCGCCCGCCTCGTCGCCCTCGGCGAGCCCGACTATCCCCCGCATCTGCGCCATATCGACGGACCGCCGCCCCTCATCTCCCTGGCCGGGGGCCCCGCGTCGTCCCGCCCGCTCGCCATTGCGCTGGTCGGCGCCCGCAATGCCTCTCTGAGCGGGCAGAAGCTGGCGCGCCAGATTGCCCGTGACCTTTCCGACGCGGGCTATCTCACCGTGTCGGGCCTGGCCCGCGGCATCGACGCGGCAGCTCACGAAGCCTCTCTCGACGGTGGCACCCTCGCCGTCTTCGCCGGTGGCATCGATGTGCTCTATCCGCCGGAGAACGAGGCGCTGGCCCACCGCATTGCGTCATTCGGCGGTTCGCTCCTCAGCGAAATGCCCTTCGGCTGGAAGCCGCGAGCCCGCGACTTTCCCCGCCGCAACCGGCTCATTTCCGGCATCAGCCTGGGTGTGGTGGTCATCGAGGCGGCCAAGGGATCCGGCTCGCTTCACACCGCCCGCTTCGCGCTGGACCAGAACCGGGACATCTTCGCCGTGCCCGGCTCGCCGCTGGATCCGCGTTCCGAAGGGGCCAATGCCCTGATCCGTCAGGGCGCGACCTTGGTCCGCGATGCGAGCGACGTGATCGAGGCCCTGGCCGGCCGGTCCGAGCCCCAGCTGCCCTTCGGCGAACCGGAGAACGACGAGTTCGGGACTTTTGACGGCGCGCCCGCCGACCCGGGCGACCAGGACCGGGAGCAGCTTCTGCGCGCCCTCGGCCCGGCACCGGTCGCCATCGACGAACTGGTCCAGTTCACCGGTCTGGAACCCCGCATCGTCAGCGTTCTCCTGCTGGAACTGGAGCTTGCCGGTCGGCTGGAGCGCCTCGGCGGACAGAAGGTCTCCCTTGTCTACTGACCGGCCGACACGCCTCTCCGGAAGGGGAAACGCCCCACGGCACTCGTCAGAAACACGAGGATTTCCCGGTCATTTCCGTCCAGGAGGGGAAGCCGCCTTGACCAGACCTTCACAAAAGTCCATTTGACAGGCGGCTTTCGATCCGTGATCGTCGCCACTCCAAATCACACCTTGTAACGGACGCGCATCTGGGGGGCCCAGGGGCGGAATCCGGCAAAACGCTTCTGGGTACGAATGAACATCGTCATTGTGGAATCCCCGGCAAAGGCCAAGACCATCAACAAGTATCTGGGCTCCAACTACCAGGTCTTAGCGTCCTATGGCCATGTGCGCGACCTGCCCCCCAAGGACGGTTCGGTCCAGCCTGATGACAATTTCGCCATGAGCTGGCAGGTGGATGCCAAGTCCCAGAAGCGCCTCAACGAGATCGCCGCAGCCGTCAAGGATGCCGACCGCCTCATTCTCGCAACTGACCCGGATCGCGAAGGGGAAGCCATCTCGTGGCATGTGCTGGAAGTGCTCCAGAAGAAGAAGGTGCTCAAGGACAAGCCGGTCGAGCGCGTAGTCTTCAACGCGATCACCAAGCAGGCGATCCTGGATGCCATGGCCAATCCGCGCCAGCTCGACACGCCGCTGGTCGATGCCTATCTGGCCCGCCGGGCGCTCGACTATCTGGTCGGCTTCACCCTGTCTCCCGTCCTGTGGCGCAAGCTGCCCGGCGCCCGCTCCGCCGGCCGCGTGCAGTCCGTGGCCCTGCGCCTGATCTGCGACCGGGAAATGGAGATCGAGGTCTTCAAGGCCCAGGAATACTGGTCCATCGTCGCCAACCTGCAGACCCCGGGCATGGCCACCTTCCAGGCCGGCATCACCGGCTTCGACGGCAAGAAGATCGGCCGCCACGACATCACCAACGAGCAGGATGCCACCACCATCCGCACCATGCTGGAAAGCGCCAGCTTCCAGGTGGGCTCCGTCGTGTCCAAGCCCGCCAAGCGCAATCCCTCGCCCCCCTTCACCACCTCCACCCTGCAGCAGGAAGCAAGCCGCAAGCTCGGCTTCTCCGCCTCGCGCACCATGCAGGTGGCCCAGAAGCTCTACGAGGGCATCACCATCGGCGGCGAGACCACCGGTCTCATCACCTACATGCGAACCGACGGCGTGCAGATCGCCGGCGAAGCCATCTCCGCCGCCCGCAAGGTGATCGGCCAGGACTACGGCGACAATTACGTGCCGGAGAAGCCGCGCTTCTATTCCTCCAAGGCCAAGAACGCCCAGGAGGCCCACGAGGCCATTCGTCCGACCGACCTCTTCCGGCGCCCGAAGGATGTCGCCCGCTTCCTCGATCAGGACCAGGCACGCCTGTATGAACTGGTGTGGAAGCGCACCATGGCCTCCCAGATGGAAAGCGCCGTGCTCGAGCGCACCACCATCGACATCGACGCGAAGAACGGCGCGAAGACCGCGACCCTGCGCGCCACCGGCTCCGTGGTCCGCTTCGACGGCTTCCTCGCCCTCTATCAGGAAGGCCGCGACGATGACGACGAGGAAGCGGCAAACCGCCTGCCCGCCGTCAATGACAATGACGCCCTGACCCTGGCCGCCACCGGCGCCAAGCCGGTCGAGGCCAACCAGCATTTCACCCAGCCGCCCCCGCGCTACACGGAAGCGAGCCTGGTGAAGAAGATGGAAGAGCTCGGCATCGGCCGGCCCTCCACCTATGCCTCCACGCTCCAGACCCTGCGCGACCGCGAATATGTGGAGCTGGAGAAGAAGCAGCTGGTCCCCCAAGACAAGGGCCGCATCGTCACGGCCTTCCTGCAGAGCTTCTTCAACCGCTATGTGGAGTTCGACTTCACCGCGAGCCTGGAAGAACAGCTTGACCGCATCTCCGCCGGCGAACTCTCCTGGCAGGAAGTGCTGCGCGACTTCTGGCGCGACTTCTCCGGTGCCGTCACCGAGATCAAGGATCTGCGCGTTTCCGAGGTGCTCGACGCCCTGAACGAGCTGCTGGCGCCCCATATCTTCCCCGACAAGGGCGACGGCTCAAATCCGCGCGCCTGCCCGGTCTGCGACAGCGGCCAGCTCTCCCTCAAGGTCTCCAAGTTCGGCGCCTTCATCGGCTGCTCGAACTATCCCGAATGCAGCTACACCCGCCAACTCGCCAAGTCCGGCGAGGGCGAGGAGGATGGCGCGGCCGACGGCCCCAAGGTGCTCGGACAGGATCCGGAAACCGGTCTCGACGTCAGCCTGCGCAACGGCCGTTTCGGCCTCTACGTGCAGCTGGGCGAAGATTCCAAGGAAAACAAGCCCAAGCGCTCGTCCCTGCCCAAGACCTGGTCGGCCTCCGATCTGGATCTGGAAAAGGCCCTGCAGCTTCTGTCCCTGCCCCGCGAAGTGGGTCTGCACCCGGAAGATGGCAAGCCGATAACGGCGAACCTCGGCCGCTATGGGCCCTATGTCCATCACGAGGGCACCTATGCCAACCTGACCTCACCGGACGAGGTCTTCTCCGTTGGCCTGAACCGCGCCGTCGATGCACTGGCCGAAAAGCGGGCCAAGGGTGGACGTGGACGGGCGACCGCCGCCCCCCTGAAGGAGCTGGGCGAGCATCCGGACGGCGGGCCGGTGAATGTCTATGAAGGCCGCTACGGACCTTACGTGAAATGGGCCAAGGTCAATGCCACCCTGCCCAAGGACACCGATCCCCAGAGCGTGACCCTGGAACAGGCGCTGGAACTGGTGAACGCCAAGGCCGCCAAGGCGCCGAAGAAGGCGACCGCCAAGAAGACGACGACAAAAACGGCGGCCGCGAAGAAGACCACGACGAAGAAGGCCGCTGCCAAGGATGGCGACGAAGCGGCCGAAAAGAAGCCTGCGGCCAAGAAGGCCGCAACGAAGAAGACACCGGCCAAAAAGGCCACCACAAAGAAAACCGCAGCGAAAGCTGCGGCGGATGACGCCTCTTGAATGCAAGACGCATAGGGCCCCCAGGGTCCGGCACCAAGGCCAAGCGACCGGCGGTCGCCCGTCGCAAGGCCGAAGCGAAGGCTGCAGGCACCCCTGCAGCCCGCTCTCCCGGCAACTTCCCCTCCCGGGAAGACATTCTGGCCTTTGTCGCGGAAAACCCCGGCAAGGCGGGAAAGCGCGAGATCGCGCGCCATTTCGGCATTTCCGGCGCGGGCCGGATCCAGCTCAAGAAGATGCTGAAGGACCTGGGCACGGAAGGCCTGGTGGAAAAGCGCCAGAAGCGCCTCATCCGCCCGGGCGACCTGCCGCCGGTCTTCGTCGTCAATCTGGTCGCCCGCGACCAGGACGGCGAACTTCTGGGCGAACCCCAGGAGTGGGATCCGGAAGCCGGCCCCTGCCCCAAGGTTCTGGTCCTGCCGTCGAAGGCCCGTGGCGCCCAGCCCGGTCTGGGCGACCGGGCGCTCATTCGCCTGACCGAAGCCGAGACCGGCTTCGAGGCGCAATATGCGGGCCGCATCCTGAAGCTTCTGGAACGCCAGCAGGGCGCCATTCTCGGCATCCTTCGCTTCCGCGCCGGCGGCAAGGTGCCGTGGCTCGAGCCCATCGACAAGAAGTCGCGCGAGATCGACGTCGATCCCTCCGACCTGAAGGACGCCCGCGAGGGCGATCTGGTCAGCGTCACCATCTCCCGCACCGGCCGCTATGGCGCGCCGCGTGCCGAGATCGTGGAGCGCTTCGGCGCGCCGGGCTCGGAAAAGGCGATTTCCGAGATCGCCCTGCACGCCCATGGCATCCGCCATGTCTTTCCGCGCGAGGTGATCGAGGAGTCCGAGGCCGCCAAGCCCGTCACCCTGGGCAAGCGCGAGGACTGGCGCCAGGTCCCGCTGATCACCATCGATCCGCCCGACGCCAAGGACCACGATGACGCGGTCTTTGCGGAAAGGGACGAGGATCCCGCCAACGAAGGCGGTCACATTGTCTATGTGGCGATTGCCGACGTCGCCCACTACGTGCGCACCGGCACGGCCCTCGACCGCGAGGCCCATCAGCGCGGAAACTCGGTCTATTTCCCCGACCGGGTGATCCCGATGCTGCCCGAACGCATCTCCAACGACCTCTGCTCCCTGCGCGAGCGCGAGGACCGGCCGGCGATTGCCGTGCGCATGGTCTTCAACGCCCAGGGCCGCAAGATCGAGCACAGCTTCCACCGGGTGCTGATGCGCTCGGCCGCCAAGCTCTCCTATCTGCAGGCGCAGAAGGCGATCGAAGGCATCGCGGACGAGAAGACCGAGACCCTCGTCGAGGGCGTTCTGAAGCCGATCTGGGCCGCCTATGCGGTGCTGAAGAAGGGCCGCGACGCCCGTCAGCCGCTGGAGCTCGACCTGCCCGAGCGCAAGATCAAGCTCAAGGACGACGGCACCGTCGATCACGTTTACGTGCCCGAACGGCTCGACGCCCACAAGCTGATCGAGGAATTCATGATCCAGGCAAACGTCTCGGCCGCCGAGACCCTGGAGAAGAAGAAGATCGGGCTGCTCTACCGCATCCACGATGCCTCGACGCCGGAGAAGCTGGAAAGCCTCAAGGAGTTCCTCTCCACCATCAACATGAAGCTGCCCTCCGCCGGCGGACTTCGCCCCGCCGTCTTCAACACCATCCTGGAGAAGGTGAAGGACAGCGCCCAGTCGCAGCTGGTCAACGAGGTCATCCTGCGCTCTCAGGCCCAGGCCGAGTATCACCCGCAGAACATCGGCCATTTTGGCCTGAATCTGCGCCGTTATGCGCATTTTACCTCGCCGATCCGCCGCTATGCGGACCTGATCGTCCACCGCGGCCTGATCACCGCGATGGGCTTCGGCAAGGATGGACTGCCCGAAGGAATCGAGGCCAAGCTGGAAGCCATCGGGGCGGAGATCTCTGCCGCCGAACGGCGCGCCATGCTCGCCGAACGCGACACGATCGACCGGCTGATCGCCCTGTGGATGTCCGACCAGATCGGCGCCACCTTCAAGGGCCGCATCGGCGGCGTGACCAAGTCCGGCCTCTTCGTGCGCCTGAACGACAGTGGCGCCGACGGCTTCGTGCCCGCCTCCACCATCGGCCTCGACTATTACCGGTATGACGAAGGGTCGCACGCCCTGATAGGTGACAAGACCCGGGAAACCTATCAGCTTGGGGACCAGGTCGACGTCAAGCTCGTGGAGGCTGCCCCCTTCGCTGGCGCGTTGCGCTTCGAAATCCTCACGCCAGGCCGCAAGGGCCCGGGCGGCTCCACCTACAAGGGCCGCGCCGGCTCCAGCCGGCCGCCGAAGAGGAACGGCCCGGGAAGAGACGGTCCCGGCCGGGGCAAGCCATTCGCAAAACGGTCCGAAGACCCCTCGGGGGACGGACCGGGGGGCAAGTCGGGCGGACCTGCGAAACTCTCGCGGGCCGCGCGCCGGGCCAAGGCGTCGAAAAGGGGGTAACGTCTTTTCGGAAGTGAGAGCAGATGAGCGTGAGAATGACATCGACGCTGGACGACGGAGCCCGCGCGGCTCCGGCGGTCGAGCGGCCAGAACGGCGTGAGCGCAATGTCCTTCAGTCCATGGTGCGCGGCAGCCTGAACCGCTGCCCGCATTGCGGCAAGGGCAAGCTCTTCAAGGGCTATCTGACGACCAACTACGCCTGCTCCGCTTGCGGTGAGGAATTCCACCATCACCGCGCCGACGACGCGCCGCCCTATTTCACCATCACGCTGGTGGGGCACATCATCATCCCCGCCCTTCTGGCCGTGGAGATGCTCTACCGCCCAGCCCTGTGGATCCACATGGCACTGTGGCTGCCGCTCACGCTGATCCTGTCGCTTGTCTTCCTGCGCCCCATCAAGGGGGCTCTGGTGGGCCTGCAATGGGCGCTCTTCATGCATGGCTTCGATCCGCTGAGCGGCGAGGACGAGCCTCACCCCGATCCGGCGGACCTGCTGAAATGACCGACGCGACTCCTGCGCTGACCCTGACCAACGACGAGCTGGCGGGGAAGCATCCCTATCGCCGGCCGAAGGATGCCGCGACCCTGCTCATCCTCGACCGTGCCAACGCGCCGTCAGGCGCCCTGCCGCGGGTGCTCATGGGCCGCCGCCACATGAAGCACACCTTCATGCCGGGCAAGTTCGTCTTCCCCGGCGGCCGCCTCGACCCGTCCGATTCGCGCCTGCACCCCCTTCAGACCTATCACCCGGCGGTCGAAGCCAAGCTTTCGCAAGACCTGAAGGGCCCGCGCAGTGCCGCCCGCGTGCGCGCGCTCGGCCTTGCCGCCCTGCGCGAGACCTATGAGGAAGCCGGCCTGCTGCTTGGCACCAGGTCGGAGGCCAGCCTGCGACCGTTCCGCGGCTTCGAGGCCTTCGCACAGTACGGGGTGGCTCTCTCCCTGGAGCCCTTGCGCTTCATCGGGCGGGCCATCACCCCGCCCAACCGGTCGCGCCGCTTCGACACCCGGTTTCTCGCAGTGGATTCGAAGGCCATCGCCCACCGTCTTCCCGAGGGCACCGGCCCCTCCGGCGAGCTGGAAGATCTCGCCTGGCTGCCCCTCGACGAGGCGCGCGACATGGACAGCCTGCCCACGATCACACGGCAGATTCTCGCCGATCTGATCGAGCGGCTCTGCGTTGATCCGGACCTCGCGCCCGACCATCCGGTCCCCTTCTACCAGTATCGGGGCGACCGCTTCCTGCGCGAACTTCTCTAGGTCGCCAGAGCTATCCAAAGGGCTTTTCACGATATTTGCGCAGCATCCGCGAGAGCCCTTGACTTTGCGGCGCCGATGAGTAGGTTGCGCCCTGATTTAGCGAAATCCCGCGGGCAAGTCGGTCGCCAGCACACCCTGGCCATACGGACGCTTTGCCCCTTCATGAGAAACAGGATCGAAGGCTATGGCCAAGGCGACCACTATCAAGATCAAGCTTCTGTCGACCGCCGACACTGGCTACTTCTATGTGACCAAGAAGAACTCCCGCACCATGACCGAAAAGATGTCCATGCGGAAGTATGACCCGGTTGCCAAGAAGCACGTCGAGTTCAAGGAAACCAAGATCAAGTAAGATCTTCGGTTCCCGGATCGATATCCGACAAAAACCCGCCGGAAACGGCGGGTTTTTTGTTGCCTTGCCGCTGATCCCTGAAGGCCCGGACAAAGCGCGCCCGCGACCTTCATGCGAACAAGAAAAAGCCCGGCACAAGGCCGGGCTTTCGTGTTTGTGAAGCGAAGCGCTGGACCGGTCAGGCCGCAGCCACCTTCTGCAGGAAGTCTTCCACTTCCTGGCGCAGGCTTTCGGTCCGGTCGCTGAGCTCGCCGGACGCGGTCAGAACCATGTCGGCGGAGCTGGAGGTCTGGGAGACGCTCTCCGTCAGGTGCTGCATGTTGGCGGACACCGACTGGGTGCCTGCGGCAGCCAGCTGGATGTTCTGGGAGATCTCGTTGGTCGCCCCGCCCTGCTGCTCGACGGCAGCGGCGATCGTCGCGGTGTACTGGTTCACCTCGTCCATGATGGCGGTGATCTCCGCAATCGCGGTCACGGCCTCGCTGGTCGAGCCCTGAATGGCGGAGATCTGGTTGCTGATCTCCTCGGTCGCCTTGGAGGTCTGGTTCGCCAGCTCCTTCACTTCGGCTGCCACGACGGCGAAGCCCTTGCCGGCCTCCCCTGCGCGGGCCGCCTCGATGGTGGCATTCAGGGCCAGCAGGTTGGTCTGCTCGGCAATCGCCTGGATCAGGGTCACGACTTCGCCGATCTTGGAGGCGGAAGCCGCCAGGCCTTCGACCTTCTCGTTGGTATGACGCGTGCCCCGGGTCGCCCGGTCCACCACTTCCGTGGTCTGGGCCACCTGGCGGGAGATCTCGCCGATGGAGGCGGCCAGCTCTTCCGCGGCGCCGGCGACAGCCTGGGCATTGCCCGTGGCCGAATCCGATTCCGTCAGGGTGCTGTGGGCGCTGCGGGTGCTGTCCTGGGCGATGGAGCTCAGGTTTCGCGCGGTGTCTTCCAGACCGGCCGCCGTCTGCCCCACCGAGCGCAGAAGCTCGTTGGCCCGCTGATGGAAGGCGGAGATCAGATCCCGCACCCGGTCCTGACGCTGGCGGGACTCGGTCTCGCTCAGCTGCTGCTGATCAGCCAGGCTGCGGCGTTCGAACTGCTTGGCGCGCAGGGTTTCCACGGCGCGGGCGATGTCGCCGATCTGGTCCTTGCGGCCCACGAACTTCACTTCCTGATCGAGATTGTCTTCCGCAATGCCGCTGGTGACGCGCGCCAGGGTTTCCAGCGGACGCAGCAGGCGGCCGGTGGCAAAGGTGACGACCACGATGGAGATGAGCACCACCGGCAGGGCCAGCATGGCGAAGTTCATGACCAGTTCATTCGCCTTGGCAGCGATGGCAGCCACTTCCACACCGGCATAGAGGATGCCGACGATGTCGCCGGAGCCCGACGCCACGATCGGCTGGTAGATGGTGTAATAGTCCTTGCCGAGAATGGTCGCGCGGCCCTTGAAGGTCTGCCCCTTGGTCACGACCGGATAGACCGCGCCCTTCTGACCGAGCGGCGTGCCCACGGCCCGCGTGCCATCCGGCTTGATGATGTTGGTGGTCTTGCGCCAGAAATCCTTGGACTCGTTGTCCCACAGGAAGATCGTCGCGGTTTCGCCGGTCATCCGGCCGATGTTGTCGATGAGATCGTGGCTCTCGAATTCCGGCAGGTTGGCGAGGGTCACACGGGTGACGTTGCCGTCGGAGCCGAAGTCAACACCGAAGCCTTCGAGCGTCTGAAGAAGATAGCTTGCGGCGACACGCAGGCTCGCATTCTGCTTGGAGACCGCCTCGGCCTCCGCCTGTCCCTGCGCCACCTTGTAGACGATCCCTCCGACCGCCAGCATGGCCAATGTCATGAAGCAGCCGATGGTCAGTGCCATCGCCTGCGTGATCCGCATCTTGCCAAGAAATGAAAACATTTCGCCCGTCCTTGTTTCGGCCTGTGGCCCAAACAATCCATTTCCCGGCTTAACCCTCGGTAAAAAACCCTGTTCAGTTGGGGCGTGCAGTTAAAAACTCTTCTCTTATTGTCATTTTTAACAATAGAGAAAACACGAGGCACGGGAGGAAACATCAAAAAAGAACACAGAACAACAAGATACAACTTAGAAAGCTCAAAAGCTGACTATCAAGTGCATGTTTTTAATGATGATTCGAAATTTACCGGGAAAGCCCTGACGGCGTGGACCCCGCCCTGCAGCAGGGCGAAGAGGACCAAGGCCACGCCGGTCGGAGGCCGGGCAAGCAGCGGCTGACAGGGAATGTGGAACGGCGGGATAGGTGGTCGGCGGGCCGCAAGCAATCGAGGAGGCCACTCTTCGACTTGCGGCCGCGCCGACCGACCCCACGGGCCCAGGAGATGCGGCGGACCTGAATGCACCGTAGGGAACGAAATCCTGGGTCTGGCTCCCTGTGCGAACCGGGGCCTGGAGGCAGCTGGCCGGGGCAACTCGAGAGCGGGAACGGGCGGCGGGGAACCCCCGTTCCTGTCCTGACCACGCGCTCACCCTACCCGAGCTTGGGGGTGAATCCAACACACCCTGCACGTCCCGGGCGGAACGACTAATATCTTAGTAAACTGCTAACCTTAACAGGACCGACCGCAGGCCGCAGATCGACCGTTGCCCCGCGCCTGGCGAGAAGGTCTGATCGCCCTTGCGCTCTGTGTCTTCCGGCCCTGACGGAGCTCATGCCTCTCCCAGATAGGAGCGCACCGTTTCCAGGAATTTTGCCACTGAGATCGGCTTGGAAATATAGGCCTCGCACCCACCCTGGCGGATGCGTTCCTCGTCGCCCTTCATGGCAAAGGCGGTCACGGCGATGACGGGGATCATGCTGATCTCCTCGTCTTCCTTGATCCACTTGGTCACTTCCAGCCCGGAGACTTCCGGCAACTGGATGTCCATGAGAACCAGATCCGGGCGGTGCTTGCGCACCAGCTCCAGCGCCTCGATCCCCGTCCGTGTCTGCAAGGTGCCATATCCGTGCGCCTCGAGCAGGTCATGAAACAGTTTCATGTTCAGCTCGTTGTCTTCCACGATCAGCACGGTCTTCGCCATTGGCAGGCCCTTCAATCCGGCGCGTCGCCGGGCACTACTCGATGAGCGGGGGGCGCCGGTTCTTGCCGGTAGCATGGGCCCCACTCCGTTGTTAGTATTTGTTCTAACGCGGAATCGTTTCAGAAAGGCAAAAATTCACGATGCAAACCGCGACCCATCGCTCCATCACCGAAGACCAGGCTCAGGAGATCGCCACCAACGCCCTGATCCATCTTTCCCAGGACCCTGAACTCGTCGGCCGGTTCCTCGCCGTCTCCGGCATCGGACCTGAATCGATCCGCGACGCCGCAAGCGAGCCCGGCTTCCTTGCCGGCGTCCTGGAGTTTCTCATGGGAGATGAAGCCCTGCTTCTGACCTTCTGCGAGAACCAGCGCCTGCGACCCACGATGATCGCCGCCGCCCGGTTCGTCCTGGCAGGAGATCCCGCCGACCATGGTTGAACCTCATATGGTGCGGGCCGAAACCATGGCCCAGATCCGCGCCCTGCCCCGCTCGGCGCGCCCGGTCGTCGTCTGCGATGTGGATGAGGTCATCCTCCATATGATCGCGCCCATGGAGACGTACCTCGCCGAACGTGGCCTGCGCTTCCTCACCCCGGAACACAAGCTCACGGGAAATATCGCCCCGGTCGAGGAGGACACCCCCCTCGAAGGCGACATCGTGCGTCGCTACATCCGCGACTTCTTCGACGAGCATGTGCACGCCCAGGACTTGGTGCCCGGCGCGAATGTCGCCCTGCGCCGCCTGTCGGCCCATTTCGACATCGTCCTGCTGACCAACCTGCCCGGTTCGGCGAACAAGCCCCTGCGCATCGAATTGCTCAAGCGTTTCGACATCGACTATCCGCTGATCACCAACTCCGGGCCCAAGGGGGGCGCGGTCTCGGTGCTGGCCGCCGGGCGCCGGGGCCCGATCGTCTTCATCGACGACAGCCCGGTCAATCAGGATTCGGTGGCCGCCAGCCTGCCCTCGGCGGTGCGCATCCAGTTCATCGCAGACCCGCGCTTCCGGGCCGCCCACACGCCTGCCGATCACATTCATCTCCTGACCGGCGACTGGGATGAGACAACCCGGTTCATCGAGGCTATCCTTGCGGGAGAGATCCGGCTCTGAAGCCGTCTCTCCCCACTCCGGGATCCAGACAGATCGTGACCTCATCCCGCCCCCAGTCCAGCGTCTCCGGGCACGAAAAGCCCGGGCAATCACAGTCAGGCCCCGTCCCCTCCGCCCAGGCGGCGGATGTGGCCCTGTGCCGCGATTGCCTGCGCCGGGTGAAGCCCCGCCGCGATCGCTGCCCCTCCTGCGGCAGCTCCCGCCTGCTGCGCCACCCGGAGCTCTTCTCCCTCTCCATCGCCCATATCGATTGCGACGCCTTCTATGCCTCGGTCGAGAAGCGGGACAATCCGGAGCTGGTCGACAAGCCGGTGATCGTGGGCGGGGGACAGCGCGGCGTGGTTTCCACCTGCTGCTACATCGCCCGCATCTACGGCGTGCGCTCGGCCATGCCCATGTTCAAGGCCCTGGAAGCCTGCCCCGATGCGGTGGTCATCCGCCCGAACATGGAGAAATACGCAGCCGTCGGGCGCGAGATCCGCGAGCGCATGCGCGCGCTCACCCCGCTGGTCGAGCCCCTGTCGATCGACGAGGCCTTTCTCGATCTGACCGGCACGGAGCGCCTGCACCACGCGAGCCCCGCCGAAAGCCTTGCCCGGCTCGCGCGCTCCATCGAGGACGATCTGCGCATCACGGTCTCGGTCGGCCTCGCCCCCAACAAATTCCTCGCCAAGATCGCCTCGGATCTCGACAAGCCCCGCGGCTTTTCCGTCATAGGAGCCGGCGAGGCCAGGGACTTCCTGCGGGACAAGCCCGTCAGCCTGATCTGGGGCGTCGGCAAGGTGTTCCAGCAATCTCTGGAGCGGGAGGGGATCCGGACCATCGGCCAGCTGCAGGAGATGGATCCGACGGACCTCGCCCGCAAGCACGGCGCCATGGGGCTGCGGCTGGCAAGCCTGGCCCACGGCCGCGACGAGCGCGCCGTGACCCCCGACCGGCCCACCAAGAGCGTGTCGGCGGAGACGACCTTCAACACCGACATCACCGCGCTGGAGGCGCTCCGCCCCATCCTTCTGGACCTGAGCGAGAAGGTCTCCCGCCGCGTGAAGGCCGCCGGACACGCCGGACGGACCGTGACCCTGAAGCTGAAGACCCACGATTTCAAGACGATCACCCGCTCGCGCCAGCTGCCCGACCCGACCCAGCTTGCCGACCGGCTGTTCCGCGAGGGTGAGCGCCTGCTGGAGCGGGAAGTGGATGGCCGGCGCAGGTTCCGCCTGATCGGCATCGGCCTGTCCGATCTCGCCAGCCCCGACAATGCCGACCCCCATGATCTCGTCGACCCGGATGCAGACCGGCGCAAGAACGCGGAACTGGCGATGGACAAGCTCAGGGAGAAATTCGGGCGCACGGCCGTCGAACGCGGGCTCAGTCATGCGCCCCGCAAGGACTGGGAGCGCGCCCATGCGGAAGAGGCCGCCGCCGGGCGCGACCGGCTCGGCACGAAACCGCCCCGCTCCGGCCGCACGGACTGAGGCAAAAGATCAGAGCAGACGGTCAGCCCCCGGTGCAGGGGGCCGTCTCCGCCGAAAGCTCCAGGTGGTCCAGCTGTCCGTCGAGGATGAAATCCCCGTAGTTCAGGGTCATGCCGCCGCTGATGCCGTTCTCATAGAGCAGGAAGGACATCTGATAGGCGGGGATCTCCTCGCCGCCCGTCTCCGAAGCCGGATCGAAATAGGCAATGCTCACGGGCCAGGCCGCAACCTCGGGCAGCACGTCTCCGGCTGCGGTCTTGCCGCCGGAAGGCTGCTGGCGGGCGCCAATCACCGTCGTGGTGGCAAAGACCTTGTCGCCCGTTTCCGACCCGTCATAGACATCGGCCAGAAGCAGGGTTTCGCCGCGCCGTGCCGCTGCCAGCACCTTGCGCAGATGCGTGGTCGGGAAGATGGCCCCCTGCGGCAAGTCCAGTTGCCCCGCCTGCGGTTGCTTCAGCGTCACCTTGCCCGCCTCGGTCTCCGCCACGCCTTCGCTCTGCTCCTGCAGCGCCTGGTTCATGTAGACAGAGGTCGCAAAGGTCAGGCGCCCGCCATCGGCCGTCTCATGGGCGCTGCTGCGCAGATCCGTGACCAGGCCCTCCCCCGCCGCATCCACGAACTCGGTCATGAAGCGAAAATCGGTGCTGTAGCCGGCACAGGCATCTCCCCGGAAGTCATAGACCATCAGGCCCCGGACATCGGTGATGCCGGCCGCCTCCTGCGCTTCCCGAAGAGACAGCTGATAAACCGCCTTGTGGGCAACCAGAGCCGCGCCCTCTCCCGCCCGAGCCGAGGACGTCTCCGCAAACACTGCAGGCGCCAGCACGGCAGCCGCCAGCGCAACGCCTGCGATCACCGCGGCGCGCCCCCTCCGCACAGATGCAGGATCACCCCCGCGCCCTCCCGCGGCCGGGCGGAGCAAGGGACGGGCAAGACGGAACGGACGAAACACGATCGGATACCTCTGGGGAAGACCGGCCGCTGCTTCGACCGGGCTTCTCCAGTCTAGGGGGTTTGCGGCACCGGTTCCACAGCCGCGCCAAATGTCCCCCGTTGTCTTTTGCCCCGCCTGTCCTGTGCCGCGCGGCATGCCCCGGACTTGCCAGCGCCATGATTATGGGCGAGAGGAAGAGACGATTTTTCAAGCACCAGCATCAGGAGCAGAGGTTCATGACAGGCACCGCCCCCCAGGACACCATCGACGCCCGACTGACCGCGCTTGGCGTGGAACTGCCCACCCCGGCCGCCCCGGCCGCCAATTACGTGCCCTTCGTGCGCACGGGCAACCAGCTCTTCATTTCCGGTCAGCTGCCCATGGGCCCCGAAGGTCTCGCCCATGTGGGCAAGCTCGGTCAGGCAATGTCCCTGAAGGACGGCAAGGACGCGGCCAGACTCTGCGCCATCAACCTGCTGGCGCAGGCCCGCGCCGCAGTCGGCGACCTGTCGAAGGTGCGCCTGGTCAAGCTGGTCGGCTTCGTCAATTCCACCGCCGACTTCACCCAGCAACCGCAGGTGATCAACGGCGCCTCCGACTTCATGGTCGAGGTGCTGGGTGACAAGGGCCGTCATGCCCGCTCCGCCGTCTCCGCCGCCTCCCTGCCCTTCGGCGCTGCCGTCGAGGTGGAGGCCATCTTCGAGATCTCCGGCGACTGAGACGTCTGCCGGACAGCTCGGCCGTGACAAGGGGCGCCTTTTGGCGCCCTTTTTTGCAGCCCCGGCGCTTGCTGCCCTTGTCACCGAAGTGTCATCGACGCCACTCTAGGGTGCACGGCCCGGGCGCATCGATTCGGGTTGTCTCCATTCCCCGCTCACCGTCTTGACGCCTTTCCAGGTTCTCATTCCATGTCCATGCTGCAAGAAATCTTCGCCGCCGCGATCGCCCATCGCGGCTTCCACGACAAGTCCGTCGCCCGGATCGAGAACACGCCGAGCGCGGTCGCAGCCGCCATCGAGAAGGGCTTCGGGATCGAGGTCGACCTTCAGGAAACCGCAGACTGCAAGGCGCTGGTCCACCATGACTACGCTCTCGAGCGTCTCGTCGATGGCACCGGCCGGGTGATCGACCAGACCGCCGCCGAGCTGACCCGCCTCTCCATGAAGCAGGGCGGCGACAAGCTCTGGCTGCTGCAGGACCTTCTCGACCTGACCGCCGGCCGTGTGCCCCTCGTCATCGAGATCAAGTCCCGCAAGGCCCGCGACGCCCAGGCCGACTTCGTCCGCGGAATCCTGGACGTGCTCGAGACCTACAAGGGTCCGGCCTGCATCAAGAGCTTCGACCCGGACATGCTCTCCGTGGCGCGCGCCTACAAGCCGCATATCCTGCGCGGCATCGTGTCCTATGGCTTCACCGACGCCGAAGCCAAGACCCGTCACACCCGCATGGACCGTTTCATCCTGCGCCATCTGCTGCACGCACCGCGCACCGCCCCCCATTTCGTCTCCTACGGCATCAAGGATCTTCCGGCCATGGGCCCGAGCCTTCTCAAGAAGCTGAAGGGCACGCCGATCATGAGCTGGACCGTGCGCACCCCGGAAGACCGGGAACGCGCCGCCCTTTATGCCGACCAGATCGTCTTCGAGGGCTTCGATCCTTCCGCTGGCTGAGCCTTGCCTCTTGCGGCGCACCATTTGTCTCCTAGATTGAGCTCATGGTGCCCGCCTCCGCCAGCCACAGGGAAGCCTCATGACCCGCCAGGACCACGACGACACGCACCGCGCCGCCCCGACCGGGGTTGCCGGTCAGGAGGAGCCTGTCGAGGCACAGCTCGCCCTGATCTCCTCCCTCGACCAGATCCCGGCACCCGTCTGGGACAGTGTCGCCAATCCGGGCTGGACGGTCGAGGCTTCGGGCCGCCCCGCCCCGGACCCAGGCCTTGAATCACCTTCTCAGGAAACCTCCTTCAACCCCTTCCTGACACACGCTTTTCTCCAGTCCCTGGAAGAGAGCGGCTGCGTCCGCCCCGAGACCGGCTGGATCCCCCGGCACCTGATCCTGCAACAGGGCGACGAGGTGCTCGGCGCCGTGCCCGCCTATCTCAAGACCCACAGCCAGGGCGAATATGTCTTCGACCACGGCTGGGCCGATGCCTTCGAGCGCGCCGGCGGCGCCTATTATCCCAAGCTTCAGGTCTCCGTCCCCTTCACGCCGGCCACCGGTCGCCGCTTCCTCACCTCGCCAGCCATTGCGCGGGCTGCCGGCATCGAGGCCCTGTCCGCCGGACTGGTCGAGGTCTGCCGCCGCTCCGGCGCCTCCTCCGTGCATGCAACCTTCCTGACCACGGACGAATGGCAGGCGCTCGGTGCCGCCGGATACCTGCAGCGCACCGACAGCCAGTTCCATTTCGAGAACCCGGGATACGAAAGCTTCGACGCCTTTCTCGCCGAACTCAATTCGCGCAAGCGCAAGGACATCCGCAAGGAGCGTCAAGGGGCGCTGGAGGCCGGCATCGAGATCGAATGGGTGACCGGCAGCGACCTGAAGGAGCACCACTGGGACGCCTTCTATGCCTTCTACGTGGACACGGGCAGCCGCAAGTGGGGACGGCCCTACCTCAACCGCCGTTTCTTCTCCCTGATCAGCGAGCGCATGGCCGGCCAGATCCTGCTGGTGCTGGCCCGCCGCGAGGGCCGCTATATTGCCGGCGCGCTGAATTTCATCGGATCCGACACGCTCTTTGGCCGCAACTGGGGCTGCATCGAGCACCACCCCTTCCTGCATTTCGAGGTCTGCTACTATCAGGCCATCGACTTTGCCATTCAGCGTGGCCTCTCGCGGGTCGAGGCGGGCGCGCAAGGCGCCCACAAGCTCGCCCGCGGCTATGTGCCGAGCCAGACCCGCTCAGCCCACTGGATCGCCCATCCCGGCCTGCGCGACGCGGTCGCCGATTTCCTGACCCACGAACGCCGGATGGTCGAGCGCGAAGCCGAGGCCCTCGCCACCCACGCCCCCTTCCGCAAGGCCTGAGCGCCAGTAGGAGCGGGAGACCCACAAGCGCAGGACAGTCATCCCGGATCGTTTCCACTCGACCGCCGGACGCAAGGCGGCTACGTTTGCAACCGGTAACAGTGCATGCGTGACAGGCCGTTTCATGTTCAGAGTATTCGCGACCATCCTGCTTCTGGTAACGCTCACGATCTCGTCTCCAGCCCGGTCATCGGACATTCTCTTCGAGGAATTCGATGCTCGCCGCCTGACGGAAACGGAAAAGCGCTTCCTGCAGGTGGGTCTGGCTCTGGCCGGTCATTATGACGCGATGATCGACGGCGCGTGGGGAGCCGGCAGTCAGGAGGCCTTCGAACGCTATGCGGCAGATTTCATCCCGGAAGAGAAGGTCCCCTTCTGGGCTGCCGCCGCACTGGCGATCGACACTTTCGTGAGATTCGAGAAGGAGGGGTGGACCCTCTGGTATATGGAGCCCCTCGATCTTTCCATTCTCATCCCCGGGGAGAAGATTGTCTCCGGAAAGGACGATCAGGACTACTTCAACCTCGAGGACAGCAGCTCCTCGCTCCGCTATTCGTTCACTCTGGACGACGATCAGGACCTGGTGCGCACCCACGCCTATGTGAGCCGCCAGGCCGCAAATCCCGCGACAACCTATTCATTGCGCAAGTCCCGGAGATGGGTGACCTCCGCAAGGAAGTCCAACGGCGTCACCATCTACGCAAGATCCGAGAAACAGGGATACCTGTGGCGTACGGTCATCCTCTCCGCCAGCACGCAGGACAAGGGGCGTATGGCCGCCGTTGCTGGCAGCATCCGGCCGGGCAGGCCGGCAGATCTTGACCCGCCTGAGAACGGCCTCATTGCCCTGATCGTTGGGGAACTGGCCAAAATGCTCAAGGAGGATGAGAAGGGTCCGAAGCGAAAAGGAAGAGCCGCTCGCGAAGACGGAAAGCAACAGGCCGCAGCCCCGGGCTCCGGCGCGCCCGGATCAGATGATGCAGATACACCCGCATCCTCCGGCACCGCCTTCCTTGTCACCTCCGAAGGAGACCTCCTCACGAACCACCATGTGGTCGACGGCTGCGCCTCGCTCACGATCAACGGAGAACCGGTTTCTGTCGTGAACGAGGACGAGGATTATGATCTCGCACTCCTCTCCGCGCCCTGGATGAAAGGCCTCACTCCCTTGCCCTTCTCGCCCAGACCCGCCGCGCTCAACGCGGACGTGACCGTGGCCGGCTTCCCGCTGGCCGGGCTTCTCAGCGGCCTGAACATCACCCGTGGCACCGTCACCTCCATGAAGGGCCTCCGTGGCAACTCAAACCACGTGCAGATCTCTGCGCCGGTCCAACCCGGCAACTCCGGCGGTCCGGCAGTCGACATGCGTGGGGAAGCCATCGGCGTGGTCGTGGCAAAGCTCGATGCCCAGATCGTGGCCAACGTCACCGGTGACATTCCCCAGAACATCAACTTCGCCGTTCGCGGAACCATTGCCCGGCTTTTCCTTCAGCTCAACGGCGTCGAACCGGTGATCGGCGATGGAGAAATTGCATTGCCGCCGGAAGAGATCGCAGAGCGACTGTCCCGCACGACTTTCCAGGTGAATTGCAACTAGAACGGCGGGCTCGACCGGCGCCCGGCCAGCGTTCCACTCGACCGCTGGATGGCGGCACCTGCGGCCTTGCCGGAGGGCGCTGGTTCTGGCTAGTGTCGCCTCCAACCCTTCGTCTTGCGCAAGAGAGACCCGATGACCAGCTCCGCCTCCACCCCTGCCTATGATGACCAGAACATCTTTGCCCGCATCCTGCGCGGCGAGCTGCCCTGTCACAAGCTCTACGAGGACGATGCGTCTCTCGCGATCATGGACATCATGCCCCGCGGCGACGGCCATTCCCTGGTGATCCCCAAGGCCCCGTCCCGCAACCTGCTGGACATCCAACCGGACGCGCTGACCGCCACGATCCTCAACGTGCAGAAGCTGGCGCGCGCCGTGAAGGCCGCATTTGATGCAGATGGCGTGACCCTGGAGCAATATTCCGAACCGGCCTCCGGCCAGACCGTCTATCACACCCATTTCCACATCCTGCCGCGCTTTGAAGGCGTGGCGCTGAAGCCCCATGCCGGCGCCATGGCCGACAACGCCCGGCTGGCCGAGCAGGCAGAGAAGATCCGCGCCGCGCTTGCGTGAACGATCTGCCCCGGCAGACCTGAAAAGGCCGCGCCCGGGGTCTCCGGCGCGGCCTTCCTGTTTTTCGTCCTCCGGCCGGAATGGCGCGTCAGACAGAGCGGGTCAGGCCCCCGTCGATGCGGATGTTCTGCCCCGTGATGTAGCCGCCACCCGGCCCGGCGAGATAGGCGATCAGGGCGGCCACCTCCTCTTCCGTGCCGTAGCGCCCCATCGGAATGCGCGCGCGACGATCCTCCTTCTCCGGCAGGCTGTCGATGAAGCCCGGCAGGATGTTGTTCATGCGGATGCCCTCGGCCGCATATTTGTCCGCATAGAGCTTGGCAAACCCGGCAAGCCCGGCGCGGAACACGGCCGAGGTCGGGAACAGCGGATCCGGCTCAAAGACCGCGAAGGTGGAGATGTTGATGATCGCCCCGCCCTTCTGCGCCTGCATCAGCGGCGTGACGAGCCGGGTCGGACGGATGACGTTGAGCAGGTAGAAATCCATGCCCCGGTGCCAGTCCTCGTCCGCAAGCTCCAGAATGTCGCCCTTGGGGCCGTGACCGGCGGAATTGACCAGCACATCCACCCGGCCCCAGCGCTCCACCGCGCCGTCGACCAGCCGGGCCAGATCCGCGGTCTCCAGATTGGACCCGGTGACGCCGAACCCACCAAGCTCCGTCCCCAGCGCCTCTCCCTTGCCGGAGGACGAGAGAATGCCGACCTTGTAGCCTTCGCCGGCGAGCTTCCGGGCGGCCGCAGCCCCCATGCCGCTGCCACCAGCCGTGACCAGAGCAACCTTCACATCAGACATGACTTCCCCCGCAATTTCAAATCGTTACAAGGCATTCCGGACTCAAAGTCCGAGCAGCAACCAGCCCCCGATGAGCAGCACTTCCGCCACAAGAACCCCGACGATGACCCGCCGGCCGAGACCGAGATAGGCCGCGAACCCGGCAAGGGCCGCCAGCAGCCGCAGCCACATGGGCGTCGCCTCGATGACACCGGTCGGGAACAGGATGAGCTTGGAGATCACTCCGGCGACGAGGGCCGTGGCGACGGCGCGCACCCAGATCAGCAGCTCCCCATCCTCGCGCAGGCGCCCGCCGGCCAGAACGCCGATCCAGCGCCACATGTCGGTGGCGATCCATCCGGCGACAAGGATCATCACATAGGGCCACCACCAGGTGTCGGCGACCGCCGCCTCGAAGGGAAGCATCATGACAGCCCCCTCCGGCGCAACCGCGTGACCCCATAGGCAAGGGTCCCACCCACCAGACCGGTCCACAGCAGGTCCAGCCCGGGAGCAAATGTGTAGAAGAGCGGCCCGAGCGCGAGACCGGCGATCATCGACAGCTTGTCGGAGGAGAGCCGCGAGGCCCCCCAGAGGGAACAGAGGAAATAGACCGGCGTGAGCAGGAACAGTCCGCCTGCGACCGCCGGCGGCAACTCGTCCACCAGCAGATAGGCAATGCCCGTCACGCAGGTCACGCTGGAGGTGAGAAGGGTCGAGAACCCGGCGAAATAGGGCAACCGGGCTTCCCGCGGCAGCTTCGGCAGGTTGTGCATGGCAAAGACCCATGCGGTCACGGCAATGAAATGGGAAATATAGAGAAGCTGCCAGGTCTTCGTCCGGCCCGGCACCTTCACCATGGGGATCATCGCCATGGTCATGGGCATGAGCCGCACGGAGGCGAGCGCCACCGCAATGCCTGCCGGCACGATGCCAAGCCCGGTGCCGATCGCCCCGGTGAGCACCACGATGGACGGCAGGGCCCAGACCAGACCGGCCATCACCAGGGTTTCGGCCAGCGTCAGCCCCGTGCCCCGCGCCAGCCCCGCATAGCCGACAAAGGCCGCCATGAGGATTAAGGCTGGCAGGGATACCGCCGCCCTTCCCCCGCGCAGGAACCACTGCAGGGACGACACTTCCCCGTCCCCGGGGCGCGGCTCATCTCCGGAGGAGAGCGGCGAGGACGAGGAAGCCATGCCAGCCGCCTCGGAGGCGCTGGCGGGATCAGGCAGATCGGACATGGCGGGCAACGCAAGAAGAGGTAAGGAACCCTTATTAAGAAGCCTCCACCCGATTTGTCAAACCACCCGGTCCAGAAGCGTCTGTCTACCGTCGGGCGGACCCGAATGACATGCGCTCGTGTCGCGGCCTCAAAGCAGAGCGTGCGGGCCCAGGACCCCGCGAAGATGGCGGCAAGGCTGCCCCCTCCCACCCCGATGGTCCTGCTCGGCACAGGCCCGAGCAGGACGGCGGAGAGAGGCCTGCAGAAAAACGCCCTCCTTCGTCATCCCCGCGCAGGCGGGGATCCAGTAACCAACTGAAGATGCGGTGTTTTTCATCGGCCTCACCAATGAAGTCTGGATCCTCGACACAGGGACGAGGATGACGGTGGAGAGCCCCCCCACTGACGTCTTGCAGGCCTGGCGAAACGGCCCCGCCCCGGCCGAAACGAAAACGGCCCGGAATGCTCCGGGCCGTTCCACTATCTTTCGTCACTCGCAGGCGAACCCTGCAAGGCCAAGCTCAGTCGGCGAGCGGCACCTTGGGCACCAGGCTGGTCTTGGCCGCCGGGCCGACGCTCTTGCCGCCGGGTTTGGCGGTCGCCGCCTTGGCCGTTGCAGGCTTGCGCTTGCGCTTGGCCTTCACCGGGGCTTTCCCCGGAGCCTTTGCCTTGGCGGGAGCGGCGATGCGCTCTTCCACCGTTTCCAGCAGCAGTCCGGCCAGATCCTCGGAGACCGTCACCTTTACGGTGCCGCCCTTCATCAGCTTGCCGAAGAGCACCTCGTCGGCCAGCGGCCGCTTGATGTGCTCCTGGATCACCCGGCCGAGCGGACGCGCCCCCATCTGGCTGTCATAACCCTTGTCGGCCAGCCACTCGGTCGCCTCGGGGGTCAGTTCGAAGGTCACGCCCCGGTCGGCCAGCTGGGCCTCGAGCTGCATGACGAACTTCTCGACCACCTTGTAGACCACTTCGCGCGGCAGGTTGGCGAAGGGAATGATCGCGTCCAGACGGTTGCGGAATTCCGGCGTGAACAGCTTGTTGATCGCCTCCGCATCCTCGCCTTCCCGCTTCACCCGGTTGAAGCCCACCGGTGCCTTGGCCAGATCCGAGGCCCCGGCATTGGTGGTCATGATCAGGATGACATTGCGGAAATCGACCTGCTTGCCGTTGTGATCGGTCAGCTTGCCGTGATCCATCACCTGCAGGAGGATGTTGAAGAGGTCCGGATGGGCCTTCTCGATTTCATCCAGCAGCAGCACGCAATGGGGATGCTGGTCGACGCCGTCGGTCAGCAGACCGCCCTGGTCGAAGCCCACATAGCCCGGAGGCGCGCCGATGAGGCGGGAAACCGTGTGCCGCTCCATGTATTCCGACATGTCGAAGCGGATGAGCTCCACCCCCAGCGACGAGGCCAGCTGGCGCGCCACTTCGGTCTTGCCCACGCCCGTCGGGCCGGAGAAGAGATAGCTGCCGATCGGCTTGTCCGGCTCGCGCAGGCCCGCACGGGCCAGCTTGATGGCCGAGGACAGGGTCTCGATGGCCGCATCCTGACCGTAGACGACCCGCTTCAGGTCGACGGGGAGCGACGACAGCACGGCCGCGTCGTCCTTCGACACCGACTTGGGCGGGATCCGCGCCATGGTGGCGATGGTGTTCTCGATCTCCTTCACGCCGATGGTCTTGCGCCGGCGGTTTTCCGGCACGAGCATCTGGGAGGCACCGGTCTCGTCCAGCACGTCGATGGCCTTGTCCGGCAGCTTCCGGTCGGAGATGTACTTCGCCGACAGTTCCACCGCTGTCTTGATGGCATCGTTGGTGTAGCGGACCTTGTGGAAGTCCTCGAAATAGGGCTTCAGCCCTTTCAGGATCTCGATCGCATCCGGCACGGAAGGCTCGTTGACATCGATCTTCTGGAAGCGCCGGACCAGCGCCCGGTCCTTCTCGAAGAACTGACGGTATTCCTTGTAGGTGGTCGAGCCGATGCAGCGGATCGCACCCGAAGCCAGCGCCGGCTTCAGCAAGTTGGAGGCATCCATGGCCCCGCCGGAGGTTGCGCCTGCGCCGATCACCGTGTGGATCTCGTCGATGAACATCACCGCATTCGGATAGTCCTCGATCTCCTTCACCACCTGCTTCAGGCGCTCTTCGAAATCGCCGCGATAGCGGGTACCGGCCAGGAGCGCGCCCATGTCGAGCGAGAAGATGGTGGCATCCTGCAGCACTTCCGGCACGTCGCCCTTGACGATGCGATGGGCAAGCCCTTCGGCGATCGCCGTCTTGCCGACCCCGGGATCACCGACGAAGAGCGGATTGTTCTTCGACCGGCGGCACAGGATCTGGATGGTGCGGGAAATTTCGGTGTCGCGGCCGATCAGCGGATCGATCTTGCCCTTCTTGGCCTTCTCGTTGAGGTTGACGCAATAGGCTTCCAGCGCATCGGTCTTGGCCTTGGGCTTCGGCTCGCCGGCGTTGCTCTGGACGGTCTCTTCCTCTTCCGCGCCCTCGACGGGCCGCGCCTCGGACATGCCCGGGCGCTTGGCGATGCCGTGGGAGATGTAGTTGACCGCGTCGTAACGGGTCATGTCCTGGTCCTGCAGGAAATAGGCGGCGTGGCTCTCGCGCTCGGCGAAGATCGCCACCAGCACGTTGGCCCCGGTCACCTCTTCCCGTCCGGAGGACTGGACATGGATCACCGCCCGCTGGATGACCCGCTGGAACCCGGCGGTGGGCTTGGAATCTTCCTCGCCATCCGTCACCAGGTTCTCGAGCTCGGTCTCGATATATTCCAGAAGGCTGCGCCGGATGGCGTCCATGTCGACGTTGCAGGCGCGCATGACGGCTGCGGCATCCTGATCGTCGAGCAGGGCCAGCAGGAGATGCTCAAGAGTGGCATATTCCTGTTGGCGCTCGTTGGCATAGGCCAGAGCCTGATGCAGAGCTTTTTCGAGACTGCGAGAAAATGACGGCACGAGTGACATCCCTCATTTCTTTTCCATGACGCACTGCAGCGGATGCTGGTGCTTGCGGGCGAAATCCATCACTTGCGTGACCTTGGTCTCGGCCACTTCATAGGAATAGATTCCGCATTCCCCCACCCCATGATGATGAACATGCAGCATGATGCGGGTCGCCTCTTCCCTATTCTTCTGGAAGAAGCTTTCCACCACATGAATCACGAACTCCATGGGAGTGTAGTCGTCGTTGAGCAGCAGCACCCGATACAGGTTCGGCCGCTTCGCAACAGTCTTGGGACGAGTAACGACGACGGTGCCCGTGCCGTTGTCGCCATCTTCAAAATCGGCCCCGCGTGACATGAGTATGCCCAATGTCCTCTTTCAGTCTTTGGCGTCCAGTCTAGCAATCGGGCGCGCGCTGTGAAAGTCACATCGCGGCAAGTCCCGGGCCATGACCAGCCTCGGTTAGGGAAGTCGAAACAAGCGTCCGACCAGTCAGCAGCGCATCTCGGGATGCAGCTTGAAGCGCACGGGTCTCGCGGCACCGGCGATCGCCTTTCGGTGCGGCATCAGCCTCGACACGCGGCCAAGGCTCGAGCCGACGACGCCGAAAGGATTGCGCTTCCGCCGGAGACCCCGGCTGGGATGGTTACAGAGGTTAACTTGGGAAGCAATCCCGCCAAGGTAAAGGGGAGAGGCGGAGGAAAGGATAAAATTTAAGGTGATCGTCCCCAGACGTTCACGCAGCCAGTCACCCGGACGGTCGCCAGACGGCCATGCTCACAGTTGCACAGACGGGGATCATCGCGGGCAGACAAAGCCTGACGCCGCCCTCCTCGTCATACGGGAGCGCTGCCCCCGTTTGACCCGACCGGCGCGGATCGCCCTCATGAGCGACCGAGAATCCCCGCCGGAAATGCAAAAAGGCCTCCGCGCCGACCCTTGCCCCGGCTCACGAGGAGCAGGGACGAGAGGGCTGCGGAGACCCTTGAACCTGAGACCGCAGATCCCGAAGGACCAGCGGGAGCCCGGACTTACTTGCCGGCCTTGGCCATCATGGCTTCGAACGGCTTGTAGGCGTCCTTGGACAGCTCGGTGTACATTTCGCCCAGCTTGGTCATTTCGCTCATCATGCCTTCATAGGCACTCTTGAAATATTCGGTCTGGGTTTCGAAGGCGGTTTCCAGGGACTTGGAGGCAACCATCTTTTCGACCACGGCAGAGCCCTCTTCGAAGGACTTCTTCTGGTAGTCGGCCATTTCGGCAGCGATGGCCTGGACGCCCTTGGTCATCGCGCTCAGGCTTTCCATTGCAATGTCCATGTTGTCCTTGCCCATCTTCTGGATTCCCTCAAAATTGTTCAGCATAATCTGGCCTCGATCCTTGGTGTTGATGCGCCCCTTGGCGAATTCAAGCAGGTCGTGCCAGCCCGTTGCTGGTCTGACCGGACCCGTCCCGATCGATCGGATGCCCCTGCGTCCAATCCCTGCCCTGCCCTGCCGCGAAAGATGATGCAGTGCACAAGAAATGTCAAGGCGACTTTCGCGCTGCAATATAAAAATCTGACCTAGGGGCAGAAATGCTTCAGCACCTCATTCTCTCGCCGACGACCGGCGGAGGGGGATGGCCGATCCGGCGAAAAGCGTGCGACCGAGGCAGCGCCCTGCCCTGCAACCCCACGCTCGCCGGTTTCCGGGATCGGACGCCCCGTCACCACAAAGCCGCAGGAATGGACGAGGCTGAACCAACACGCGCCCGCCTCTCTCACCGCGAACAGTCACCCGCGAGAAAAATCAATAAGACAACAATAAGAACACGAATCTAAAGCCAAATCACGGTCGCTGTAACAGACTATTAATCAAAATAAATTCCAGAAAAAACAATAAACTTAAGAAGTATTGTGATTATGCGAATTTAAAAACTGAAAAATTACAACGCCACCGATCTTAATCGACGTTAATACTAATTCTTCGCGAATATTTTTTCGCAAAACCCTCACGCGCCTTTACCAGTTCGTAACCGCGTTTGCATGAAATCGGAGGACGTGATGTTCGGGCAACGCCGCTTTTTCGCCCTCCTGCGATGCTGCGTTGTCCAGAGCCCAAACCTCGCACCAGGCAAGTCAGAGTTAGGTATGCGTATTTTTCGCGGTATGATCCGAGTGAGACACACAGTTGGCGCCCTTGCGCTCTCCGGCCTCATGGCGCTGGGGACGGGTGTCGCCCAGGCAAATTCGAAATATGCCGGCATCGTGGTCGACGCCAAGACGGGCAAGACCCTCTACGCCAATTCGGCCGACAGCAAGCGCTATCCGGCCAGCCTGACCAAGATGATGACCCTTTACGTCGTCTTCGAGGAGCTGGAGGCCGGACGCCTCTCCCTCAAGACCCCGCTGAAAGTGTCGAAATACGCTGCCGGACGGCCGCCCTCAAAGCTCGGCCTGAAGCCCGGCTCGACCATTGCGGTCGAGGATGCGATCCTGGCGCTTGTGACCAAGTCTGCCAATGACGTGGCGGCGACCGTTGCCGAGAACATCGGCGGCTCCGAGGTCGAATTCGCCAAGCGCATGACCCGCACGGCCCGCCAGATCGGCATGAAGAACACAGTCTTCCGCAATCCGCACGGCCTGCCGAATGACCAGCAGTACACGACCGCGCGCGACATGGCGACGTTGGGCCAGGCCCTGCAGGACCGCTTCCCGCGCTACTACACCTATTTCGACACCCGCGTGTTCACCTATCGCGGCGCCCGCTATGGCAACCACAACAAGCTGCTTGGCCGGGTGAAGGGTGTCGACGGCATCAAGACCGGCTACACCCGCGCGTCCGGTTTCAACCTCGTCACCAATGTCGAGCGCGACGGCCGTCACATCGTGGCCGTGGTCATGGGGGGAACGACGGGCCGGGCCCGCGACGCCCAGATGGTGGAGCTGATCAACGCCTACCTGCCGAAGGCCAGCAAGGGCTCGCGCACCCGCGAACCGATCATGGCCTCCACCGCGCCGGTCGAGACTGCCGTGACCGCCGCCCTCTCCAACGTGCCGCTGCCGGGCTTCAAGCCTGACCTGGGCACCGCCGACAGCAGTGGTCCGATGGTCCTGGCCCTTGCCGAACCGGCGCCGTCCCAGGTCGACCCTGCCGCCATCCTGACCGGCACCGTTCCGGTTCCGCCCCAGGCCGTTCAGACCCGGCTTGATTCGAGCTTCGAAGTGGCCGGCCTTGCCCTGCCGCCCGTGCCCGGCGCCAACCCGGCCGCCGACACCGGTGTGACCGCAGCCGTTCCGGCCGCCGCGACCCTGACCCGGGTCGCCGTCCAGTCCGGCGCGGCGCCCGCCCAGCCGGTCGCTGTTGCCTCCCTGGTTCCGGCCCCGATTCCGCCGGCGGCGATCGAGGATGAAGGCGACACCTCCGGCGACACCGACACGGTTGCCACCAACAACAGCCCCGCCGAACAGCCCTCCTGGCAGATCCAGATTGCAGCTGCCGAGAGCGAAAGCGGGGCCATCAAGATGCTGAAGAAGGTTCAGGCCACCCACGGCCCCGCCCTGCGCGGAACCGTTCCGGTCACCGAGGAAGTGGCAAGCGGCGGGCAGACGCTCTACCGCGCCCGCTTCGCCGGCTTCGACAGCAAGTCCCAGGCATGGGCCGCGTGCAAGACGCTCAAGCGGTCCAAAGTCGCCTGCTATGCGATCTATCAGTAAGGCCGTCCAGCCCCGTTCCAGTCTCGCGTGAGGGTGCCATCAATGTCTTCCGAGAAGCCGATCCTTAGCCTCGTTGAGCTTAGCAGCCAGGAAAGCGGAACCGCCTCTGTCGGGGTGCATGCGCTTCATCAGCCGGTGAAACGCGGCTCGAATTTCCGCGTCCCCGGCGCCGGGCGCAAGCCCCAGGACCTCGTAGGCCTCCTGATCTGTCATGGCGCCCGGGCGCGACGGGCCTCGCTCCCGATCTGCTCCATCCGCCTCGAAGTCTACACGCCAGCCGGCAAGCCGGCGGTCGAGGTAAGCTTCGACTAGGGAGAGGCTTTGCGCATCGGCCTGCGCCATGCGCCAGAGCGCCTCGAGCTCATCCCGCGACAGGCTGTCGAGGTCCCGCCCCGACAGCTCTCCCGCCAGGACCCCGCCGCCGATCCGGCCCGTATCATGGTCCAGCTCCATCTCCACAAGCGCACTGCGCACCCGGGAGACCTGCCCCCCGCGCGGTTGCCCCGCGCGCCCCGCCGTCCCGCGCGAGAGCCTGGACAGGCCCAGAAGCGACAGGCCGAAGGCCCCCAACGGCAAGGCCAGCACCAGCCGCCCGGCAATTCCCAGACCGGCGGCCGCCACCAGACAGACGATCCCCGCCACAAGCTTGAGCCCGCGCGCCAGATCCGCCGGATTGGCCCGGACGAAGCGCTGCGCACATAGGATCAGCACGGCAAAAAGGCCGAGACCGGCCAGAAAATAGATCATTCCGAACGTCCCTCATTTCGCGGCAGCCGCGCCAGCAGGGCCCGCGCCCCTTGCGCACCGGCGCCACCTCCAGCCTCCAGCCGCCGAAGCTCTTCGCGCCCGCCCGACGCATAGACGGCGACGGCCCGCAGCAGGGCGGCAAGCTCCGCCGCCGATCCGCTGGTGAAGGCGCAATGGGCGCCGCCGCTCAACCGGGCCAGTTCCGCAAACGCCTGCCGCGCCACCGGGTCATCCCCCTCCTGAAACAGGAACAGGGGCACCCTCAGCAGTCCAAGTTCCCCGGCCCGGGCACAGAGCTGGTCGATATCCTCCTCCATGCAGTCGCCCACATAGACGAGGGCCTGCACCGGTGCCTCGCGTGCCGCATCCAGCGCGGATTTCAGTACCTTGCCGATCTGGGTCCGGCCGCCGGCGCAGGAGATGCCGGACATGGCCCGCCCCAGATCATCGGCGCGCACCATCCAGCGCGAAGCCCGGCATTCTCCAAAACCACGGAAATAGACCAGCTTGATCTCCAGCCCGGTCAGGCGGGCTGCCGCCTCGAACATTTCCGACTGGATATGCTGCGCCCGGTCCCAGGTCGCTTGCCGACTCATGGTCGCATCCAGCGCGAAGATGAGCCGACCGCGCGGACGGTTCGCCTCCGGCACGGCCACGGATCGGGTGTCCTCGACCGAATGCAGGAACCGGCTGATGTCCTCGGCAGAGGAGACCGGACCACCGCTGGCCGGTGCTGTGAGACCGCCGGGCTGGAGAGCCGTCTTCGCCGGTCGCCTGGTGTCGCTCATCTCGCTCCCTGCCCTGTTCCGATGGAAAGCCTCTTGTCGCTCTGGCCATTAGATGCGGTCGCCCCCGGCCATTGCAAGACCGTGTGAACCGAGTTTGGCATCCGGGCAGACAGGATGAGATGGAAATCGAAGAGGCGGACCCGCGGGGCCTGCAGCTCAGAGCAGGCAGAGCTCGGCCAGTTCGCGCCGCATGTCCTCGGGCATGGCCGCGTCCTCACGCGCCCCGCGCAGATCCTGGGGCGCTTCCTCGGGCTTGAGGTATCGCCATCCCTGGAACGGGCGCTTGGGCTGGAACTGGGTCAGGATCAGACGCGGTTCCAGCACCAGATCGCAGCGCTTGACGCCTGCCGCATCGGTGAAGGGACGAATGTCGAGGAGATGCTGACGCACCTGAATGCGGCCCTTGATCACCCAATAGAGGGAGCCGCCGTCGAGCAGCTCGTCACGGCGGGTCGGGATCATGCGGGTCGTGTGGATCTGTTCCGGTTCGCCGCCGACCATGCGCTGCTGCTCCAGCCGGAAATCGATCCAGGCTTGCAGGCTTTCCACGCTGTCCGCGCCGACGCAGAGTTTGACCAGGTTCAGGCTCATGCCCCTGAGGTAAGGCATGGAGCCCGCCGGTCAACCGCACCAGCCCACGAGACACCGGCTTATGCACAGGAGAGCGAACACGAGCGCGCGAGGCTTCTCAAGAAGCGTTCAGACGGCGAGACACATATTCCTGAAATGGAAAAGGGCGCTGCCCTGCCATGCGGCCGGACAACGCCCTTTCGAACACTCCGTCTTGACCCTGTTCTTCGGTGGGTGAACCACCGGATGCCTGGGCTGGCGGTTCGGGCCGCCCGGCGGGTCATGGGACCGGTTCAGAAGCGGCGTCTTCCCTTCGGAAGAGGCCTGTTCCTTAGCCTGCCACGGCCATCGCCTGCTGGGCACCTTCAACATCGTTGAAGAGAACAAGCAAGGCGAAAGCGCTTCCCAGGGCAACAACCGTCCAGACGGTTACGGCCCAGCAGGACTTCGGTGCATTTTCGTCCATGGAACCCCTTGATAACGGTCGAGGACACGACGCTTCGAGCGCTTTTGAATGTGTCCTCAATGGGGCAATGAATTAATGGATCCCTAACGTCTTCGCAAGTGCAAAAGTGAGGGTCCAGACCTGCACAATTCGCAGGTCAGCGCGTTCCTCGAGACAGAACAGACGCTTAGTCCTTAGTCGACACCAGTGGGTGTGCACAGGTAATTGTTACTACTGACAGGGGCTCCCTAACGCAAGCTCCTCGTTTAAAAAGACCAGACTTCGAAGATTCACGAAAGAGCTCCTCCCGCGGCAGGCCTTGCGGACCATCCGGGGAGCGGACAGACAGGACGGATTGCATGACATCGATGAGCCCGCTGGATTTCGCCGCAGCCGCCTGGTTCCTGGTGGCCTGGTTCGGCTTCAACTGGCTGATCGACACCAGCCCCTGGCGCCACCGCACCCTGTCCAAGGCAATGGAGCTCTACCGCCGCACCTGGTTCCACACAATGTCGGGTCGCAATGTCCGCATCATGGACACGGCCATCATCTCCGGCCTGCAGCAGGGCACGGCCTTCTTCGCCTCCTCGTCCCTGCTGGCGATCGGCGGCAGCTTCGCCCTCCTCGACAGCACGGAACAGATCCTTCAGGTGGCCGGCGACCTGTCGATCCCCGTCGAGCAGAGCCGCGCCCTGTGGGAGATCAAGGTGCTGGGGCTCATGCTCATCCTGGCCTACGGCTTCTTCAAGTTCGGCTGGGCCTACCGGCTCTTCAACTATTGCTCGATCATGATGGGGTCGATCCCGGAGGCCGAGAAGGCCCCGCGGGAGATGATCCTGAGCCTTGCCGACCGGGCCGCCGACATGAATATCCTGGCGGGTAAGCATTTCAACCGGGGTCAGCGGGCCCTGTTCTTCGCCATCGCCTTCCTCGGCTGGTTCGCCGGTCCGCTGGCCTTCCTCGGCACCACCTTGATGGTCGTGGCGGTACTGCTGCGCCGTCAGTTTGCCTCGCGCTCGCGCGATGCGGTGCTTTCCGGGCACCAGGTATTGCTGTCGCTGGAAACGAAGGATGGGGCAAACACCGACACCGGCTCGTCGAACCCCTTCACCTGATACTGGCCGAAGAGCCCGGCGCGGCAGCCCATCAGGTCGGCAATCGCATCCGACACCAGCACATCCGTGTCCAGATCCTTGGCAAGCTCCGCGATGCGGGCCGCCAGGTTCACGACCGGACCGATGACCGTGAAGTCGAGCCGGTGATCGCTGCCCACATTGCCGAAGAACACGTCGCCGGCGTGCAGGGCAATGCCGACGCGCATGTCGGGCGTCTCCATGCAGCAATTGCTGGTGTTGATGCCCTCTATGGCCTTCTTGGTCTGGCGGGCCGCCTTGAGCGCCCGCATGGCCGCTTCCCGCGGGTCGACATCGCCACCATAGGGGAAGATCGCCATCACCTCGTCGCCGATGAATTTCAGCACCTCACCGCCGTGTTCCTCCACCGCATTGGCCATGGCGCCGAAATAGCGGTTCAGGAAGGCGATCAGCTTGTCGGGCGGCAGGGTGTTGGACAGACGCGTGAAGCCGCGCAGATCGGCGAAGGACACGATGGCGGAGATCCACTCCCCCTCCCCGCGCTTCACCGTGCCATGCAGCACCCGGCTGCCGGCCCGCGGCCCCACATAGGTGTCGAGCAGCGTCTCTGCCGTGCGCCGCAGGGTGCTCATCTCGCAGACCACCGCCAGCGGCCGGATGATGGATTCGAACACCGCCAGATGAGTGTCGAAGAACCCGCCCGGCGCCTTGGTGGCATAGGTGACCGACTTGATGGTCCCGTCGGAGAAGTTCATGGGCATGGCGATGTAGTCGGTATAGCCCTCAGCCCTGAGGTCCGTGATGATCCCGTAAGGGTCGGACGTGTCGTCGGGACGGATGCGGCAGCGGACGCTGCGCTCCTCCTCATAGACGACCTTGAGCGGCGAGCGCAGGTAGCGGTCATCCAGCTCTTCCTCGGCCAGATAGCGGCGCAGCTCGTGGGTTCCGTCCGTGGTCCAGACAGCCCCTTCCGCGCGCACGCTGGGATGCAGCAGATTGATCGCGGTCGTCACCCGGTCCACCGGCACGCCGCCCTCACGCAGGCGCACCCCGAGCTCCGCAATCAGCTGGAGCGTATCCTGTTTGCCCAGCGCCTCCGCATAGAGCCACTGGACGATTTCAGCGGAAATGAGAGGCGCCTCAAGCACCATGGTCTCTGTCCCTTCTATCAACCCGGTCCCAATATTGGGTCTGGCGGCCCTTTTGCCAACAGGCTGCGGATCACGAGCTTGTGCCTGACGGTCCCTGGAAGCCCCCCGGAAGCCGCGCCTGCGCCCTTTCCTGCGCCCGGACCTGACCCGGGCTGCGGCCCCCTGCCAGATCTTGCCGCCTAGCCCTCAGGGCGCGGGAAACAGCGCGGAAGTCTTGCCCGTCAGCCCGTAGACGGCCAGGCCGATCCATTCCCGAAACGCCGTGTCGAACCGCAGTGCTCCCGACGAAACCCCTGAAAAGAAAGAGGAAGCGCCGCGACCGTCTGGCACACGGAAGTCCACCGGATAGGGCAGGATCGACGGGAAGCCCACCTGCCGGAACACCCCCACCGACCGTGGCATGTGATAGGCGGAGGTCACGAGGATCCAGGGTCCATCGCCCTTCGGCAAGGTCTCGATGAGCCGTTTGGTGAACACAGCGTTTTCAACCGTGTTGCGGGCCTTGTCTTCCAGCAGGATGCGCTCCGGCGCCAGACCGAAGTCTCCGAAGAGCTGCTGCGCGCCTTCCGCCTCGGTGAAGGAAGACCCGAAGAACACGCCCGCCCCGCCCGTGTGAATGACCGGAGCCTGCGGATAGCGGGCCGCAAGCGCGGGCACCACCGTCAGCCGTTCGGCTGCCTCGGTCAGCGCCACCGTCCCCCGGCCCTCGGAGGCGGTCACGTCGATCGATCCGCCAAGCACGATGATGCCAGCCACGCGCGCCGGAAGGTCGGGCACGGGAAAGCGCTGTTCCAGCGGCTGCATCAGCCAGTTGGCGGCCGGGCTCAGGCCGACCACCAGAAGACCGGCCACACCGCCCCCTGCCAGCAGCCGCGAAAGCCCTTGCCAGGGCGTGAAGGAGAGCAGCACCCCGACGAGGGCGAGCGCCGCAAGCAGATTGCTGGGCTTGAGGAAAAAGAAGCCGATTTTCGAGAGAAGATAGAACATTGCCCTTGCAGAACCCCTCCATGCCGGGTCAGACCGGTGCGCGCAGCTTGCCTGCCCGTCCCGCCGCAGCCCAAGGACCGTCCATGCTCGATCCCTTCTACCTGATTGTCGATCACCCGCGCTGGCTCGAGACGCTGGCCCCCGCCGGTCTGAAACTCGCCCAGCTGCGTGTCAAGAACATGGCGCCGGACGACCTGCGAACAACCCTTGCCGAGGGGCTGAGCGTGGCCGGCCGGCTCGGGATCACCCTCGTCATCAACGACCACTGGGAGCTGGCCCGGGATCTCGGCGCGCAATGGGTGCATCTGGGCCAAGAAGACCTGGCCGAGACCGACCTCCCGGCCCTGCGCCGCGCCGGGCTCAGGCTCGGCGTCTCGACCCATACGCCGGAAGAACTCGACCTCGCGCTTGCCGCCTCCCCCGACTATGTGGCCATCGGCCCGGTCTTCCCGGCACGGGGCAAGGTGGTGGACTATCCCCCGCTCGGCGAAGAGGGCATTCGCCTCTGGCGGGCCCGCGTGTCCTGTCCGCTGGTGGCCATCGGCGGCTTGCGTCTGGAGCAGGCGCCTGCCCTGCGCCGCGCCGGGGCCGACAGTCTCTGCGTCATCACCGATGTGCTCCAGAACCCGGACCCGCAGGCCCGCTGTGCGGCCTGGATCCGTGCCACGCGGCCAGATGGGTCAGACGGAGACGGGTAAGCCGTTCTGACCTTTCAGAGTTTCGGGCCGGAATGAGAAGATTGCACAAGACCGTGATGACCATCACAGGAACTGTCACCCATCTCGGCCACATTACCCCCACGCAGCAGGCCCGGTCGGCCTGCAATCCAAGTGGGGGAACTCTACCATGACGCTTTATCTCGAACTCGGCGGTCGCCAGACCCTGGAAAACGGCCTGGCGCGCCTGTGCAGCCGCCTGCGCCTGGATCCGGTGCTCGGGCCCCACGCCCGTGAGCTGGAAGGCCAAGGCCGGTCGGACCTGTGCGAGTTCCTCGCCTATCTGCTGGGCGGCGCACCGGTCTATGAAGGCACCAGCGTGCGGACCCTGCTTTCGCCCCTGTGCGATTGCGACGAGACCTTCGATCATCTGGTCGACCATCTGGTCACGGTGCTGATCGGCCGCACCGGCGATCCCCGCCACGAGGTGGAACTGCGCCTGCGCCTCGAATATGTGCGCCCCATGGTGCTGCCGGCCTTCTCCGGTCGCGACGGCGCCGATTTCGATCAGGACCTGTCCACCGGACACGACGGCGCGGCCCGTCGCCGCCGGCGTGGTGGCAGACGACATTGATGCGGACCCTGCCTCTCCCCTGCGATTGAAAGCAAAAAGGCCGGTGCATCCTGCACCGGCCTTTTTTCATGTCGGATGACGGAAAGCGGATGTCCTCAGGACAGCTCGCTCACATTGGTCACGACCTTGCCCACGAGACCGTATTCGATCCCTTCTTCCGGGCTCATCCAGTAGTCGCGATCCGTGTCCTTCTCGATTCGCTCGATCGGCTGACCGGTCGCATCGGCGAAGATCTGGTTCAGGCGATCGCGCATCTTGATGATCTCCTTGGCCTGGATCTCGATGTCGGTCGCCATGCCGCCGGCGCCACCGGACGGTTGATGCAGCAGGAAGCGGGTGTTCGGGGTGCAGTACCGCATTTCCTTCGGCACGGAGACATAGATCAGCGCGCCGGCGGAGGCGACCCAGCCCATGCCGAGAATGCGCACCTCCGGGGCGATGAACTTGATCGTGTCGTGGATCATGTCGCCGGATTCCACGTGGCCGCCGGGCGAGGACACGATGACCGTGATGGGGTCGTTGGAAACTTGGGACAGAGCCAGCAGGCGCGAGCAGACATCCTTGGCCATTTCCTGGGTCACCGGGCCGGTGATCAGGACCGTGCGGGCATCGAACAGATGCTTGTCCACCTGGATCGACGGCTGGGTCTTCGTCTTCTCGTCCTCATCGTCCTCAAGTCGGGCCGGAACGGTCGTCGAATAGTTTTTCATGCGCAGGATAGGCTCCATTGAACATTGACCGACGCGGATCGTCGGAGGGTCTGTTCCCATGTTTAGGATATCGGGAAGCTTGTCGCAAATTCCAAGCGCCTTGATAGCCGGAAAACAGTTATCACTTCGGCAACGATGCGCCAGCCCCCCGGCCCACAAGACAGGTCATGGAACGAGCGAGATGCTCGCGCCCTGGCGAAGCGGCTCGCCGGCTTCCGCCGACGCGGAAGTTTCCCGGCCCACGCTCGCCCTCACCTGCCCGCCGCTGTCATGATCCAGCCCGCAAAGCCTGTTCCGGCCCCCGTCCTTCGCCTGATAGAGCGCCATGTCCGCCGTCTTCATCAGCGCATGCAGCCGGGTCTCGATCCGCCGGGTGCTCGCAAGACCGCAGCTCACGGTCAGGGACAGGCTTGTCCCTTCGTGCCGCAAGGGGTGATCGGCCAACCGTTCCACCAGCCGCCTGCCGATCAGCTCGCCGGTCGAGGCCGACACCACAGGCAGGAAGACGGCAAACTCTTCTCCGCCGATCCGGGCAACCACGGCCGTCTCCGGCAGGTTCTTCTGCAGGAATGCCGCGAAATGACAGATCGCCGCATCGCCGGTCGGATGACCGTAGCGATCGTTGATCCGCTTGAAGTGGTCGAGGTCGAGCAGCAGGAGCACGGTCGGATCGCCGTCACGGCGGGATACGGCGGCCGTGCGCTCCAGGAAGCCGCGCCGGTTGAGAAGTCCGGTCAGCGGATCGCGGATCGCCTCGTGCTTGATGTCCTGGAGATGGGATTCCCAGTAGAGCGCGGTCACGACCGTTGCCGAGGCAAAGCAGAAGAGGATCATGCCGACAAGCGTGATCGGCAGCGAGGGATCGCCTGCGATCAGGTTGCCCTCCCAGGTCACGCCGAAACTCGTGAGGCCGCGCACCAGATTTTGTGCAGCACAAAGGCTAAGGCACAGCGCCAGGACCGCGCGCAAGGTGCGTGACGAACCGCGCACCTGCAGCACTTCCCCGGCAGTTGCCAGCATGAAGAGACCGGTGATCATGCTGTAGACGAGAACCCGGTTCGGACCGTGGGCGTAAAGCGTCTCGAAGAGGGAAAAGAGCACCCACAGGCACACAGGCATCAGCACGACGATCCCGTCGATCCGCTTCTCGGCCCAGCTGCGCGCCCCCGCCCAGCTGAGGCCCAGCGCCAGCATGAAGAGCATGTTGGACAGCGTGATCGAGTAGACCGGCTCCAGGGTGCCACGTCCCAGCATCAGGGCCAGGGCAGGCACCCGCAAGGCCATGCCACCGCCCCAGAGCAGCAGCGCGGTCTTTTCCCGGTCCTGCAGCCAGATGACGAAAAGCCCGGCCGCAATCAGGCTGATCATGCTGCCCATAACGACGATCAGGGTGTAATTGTCGAGACCCATGAATTTCCGATCCTGTTCACGGCCCCGCTCGCGCCGGGCGTTTGATCGGAGAGATAGCCAAGAGATTTTGATGTGCCGATAATCGGCTCCCTCGGGTTTGAGACAAGACGGTGGGTCGAAATTAACCGCGCCCTTACCCTGTCCGCGACAGCCTCTGCAGAAGTGACAGGGCCTCGTCAGCGCGATCTGCGGGAACAAAGACGTGATCATGATGAAATCCCGCCAGCATGTTCGCCGCAATTCCCTGATCCGCAAGAACTTTTGCGACCGTCGCGGTCAATCCGACTGCTTCGAGGGACGAATGCACCTCCAGACAGATCCGCCGCATGGTCAGACCCGCGTCTGGCCCCTCCAGCCCCCCATCCGGCGATGTAAGGGGTAATACGAGGGTCATGCCTTCCGCCTCGCGCAGGGTGGCAAAGGCCCGCTCCAGATCGCGGCTCGTGACCCTGTCCGGCGCCCGGCAGACGAACTCGTAAGTGAGCGGATCAAGCCGGGGCGACAGGCCCGAAAGCAGCGCCGCAAGATCGGTCAGTCCGGACATGAGACGCTCCTCGCGCGGTCAGTTGGAGGGAGTGGGAAGGCGAAGATCCTCCGGCGTGAGCCCGGCAGCAAGAACATTCAGATCCGCATCCCCAAGGATCCCGCGCACCGCGCCGCGCGACTGATAGGACCAGATCCGCCAGTCCCGCACATAAGACGGGCTGCGCCACAGGGACCGCGCCCACAGGGGCCGGTTGAGCCCCGCCCCGCGCAGGACGCTGCGGTAGACCTCCTCCGATGCCCGAAGGATGACCTGACCGCCAGTCCCCTGCTCCACCGTCTGCACGAACGCAGTGATGGTCCGCCGGAAGTCAGCCGGGTCTTGCGCCGGGCAGTCAGGCGTTGCGCCACCGTCGAGCTCCAGAACCGGGGCCAGCATGTCCTGGCCCGCAGGCAGCCGCGAAAGGAAGAAGCCCGCCTGGTCTGCACCCGGGACACAGGGAGACAGCACATGTGCGCCCCCCACCGGCAACCCTGCGTGACTGGCCGCCTCCCAGTTGGCGGCAAAGGCGGGGTCGGCGCGATCGTCCCCCTGACTGACCCTGAGATAGACGAAACTCACGTCATCCCTGGCCAGCATCGAAAAATCGATCGCACCATTGGCTTCGGACAGATGCAGGCCACGATGGGGATAAGTGCCGCGATCCGGCTCCCAGGTCATGAAGAACACGACGGCTCCGCAAAAGACCAGCGTCAGCGCGACGATCCCGTAGAACAACGCCTTGAAGAGCTTTTGAAAGAACGTCCGAAAGAGACCCATCGACGGCTCCCGTCACCGGGATCCCCTTGACCATGCACGGCCCCTAACTCACCCGTCCGGGTCACAAATGGCAAGAGGCACAAATGGCAAGAGGCGCGGATCGCAAATCCGCGCCTCTTCTTGACCACAGTTCCCGTCAGCGCTGACGGACGTCAGGCCGTCATCTCACCGTCTCAGGCGACGGAGAGCGCCACGTCGATGTTGTTGCGGGTGGCGTTGGAATAGGGGCAGACCTCATGTGCCTTGGCGACGATAGCCTCGGCTTCCGCCTTGTCCATGCCCGGCACGGTGACCTGCAGCGACACGGTCAGGCCGAAGCCGCCTTCCTCGCGCGGGCCGATCCCCACTTCGGAGGTGACAGACGTGTCCGCCGGAAGCTGCTTCTTCTCCTGCGCGGCGGCGAATTTCAGCGCGCCAATGAAGCAGGCGGCATAGCCGGCGGCGAACAGCTGCTCCGGATTGTTGCCCGCGCCACCGGCCCCGCCCAGCTCCTTGGGTGTGGACAGAGAGACGCGGAAGCTTCCGTCCAGTGTCTCGGCCACACCATCGCGACCGCCGGTTGCCTTTGCCTTGGTGGTGTAGAGAACATTCACGGCCATGAGGAAATCTCCTTGGTTTTCCAACCCGGTAACAGCCCGGGCGCATTTCGAAATCGCAACGCATCATTTAAATCGCATGCGATTTATTCGCTAGCGATACTTGTCTCCGCGTCCCTTGTCAATCTCTTGCGAAGGCGAACGCCTCGGGGTAAACGGAACCCATGACCGAGAAGGAACAGATGTCGCTGCTGGATGTGATGGGCGTGGCCGCAGGCGCGACCTCCTCGCAGTCTCGTAAATCGACCGGAGCCGCAAAGGTTGCCGACGACGCACCACGGGATCAGGCCCACGCCCCAGATCAGGCCCCGGAGGCAGAGGCTGCGACCGTGGCCGCGGCTCCTGCGCGCAAGAAGACGCCCGCCCCCCGCAAGACAGCCGGGCCCCGCGATGAAACGCATGGCGCCGACATGACTGCCGCTGAGCCGGAACTCCAGGACGCGGCCCCGTCAGACCTGGCCTGCGCGCCCGCGTCCGGCGTGTCGCGCAGCGTGGCGCTCGATCAGTTCCTGTGCTTCTCGCTCTATTCGGCCAACCACGCCATGACGCGGGTTTACCGGCCCCTGCTGCAAAGCCTCGGCCTGACCTATCCGCAATATCTGGCGATGGTCGTGCTGTGGGAGAAGAACGATCAGCTCGTCGGCGACATCGGCGCCCGGCTGCATCTGGAATCCAACACCATGACGCCCCTGCTGAAGCGCCTGGAAAGCCTCGGGCTGGTCAGCCGCGAGCGCAGCCAGAAGGACGAGCGTCAGGTCCGGGTGAAGCTGACCCGCAAGGGCCACGCCCTGAAGCAGAAGACGAATGACTTCGCCAGCTGCATTCTGGCCGCCAGCGGCATCTCGGTCGATGCCCTCATCGACCTTCAGCAGCGTATCAGCGAATTGCGGGACAATCTTCTGGAAAGCCAGTCGCCGGATCGCGGCTGAGACCGGCGGAGCGGCGAAAAGCGCCCGGCGCTGCCGTCAGAACGGCAGGCCGAACCAGATCGCGGCGATCCCCAGGAAGGCGAAGAAGCCGACCACATCCGTTACCGTGGTGACAAAGACGCTCGACGCAATGGCCGGATCGACCTTCAGCCGGTCGAGCGCCACCGGGATGAGAAGCCCGGAAAGCCCGGCAAACAGCATGTTGATGACGATGGCGCCGGATATCACGACGCCCAGGCCAATGTTCTGGAACCAGACCCAGGCCGTGACGCCGATCAGAACCGCCAGTGCCATTCCGTTCAGGAACCCGACCATCACCTCCCTGCGCAGGACGCGCAGCAGGTTGCGCGTGCCCAGCTCCTGGGTCGCGATACCGCGCACGGCGACCGTCATGGTCTGCGTGCCCGCATTGCCGCCCATGGAGGCGACGATGGGCATGAGAACCGCGAGGGCCACCATCGCCTCGATGGTCTGATCGAAGAGACCGATCACCGCCGAGGCCAGCACGGCCGTTCCAAGATTGACCACCAGCCAGGTCAGGCGGGACTTCGCGGTCGTCAGCACGCTGTCGGAGATTTCTTCATCCCCCACCCCGGCCAGGGCGCGCATGTCCTCTTCGGCCTCTTCCTGGATCACGTCGACGATGTCATCGACGGTCAGGATCCCGACAAGCCGGTCGGTCTCGTCCACAACAGCGGAAGAAACCAGGTTGTAGCGTTCGAAGCGACGGGCGACCTCTTCCTGATCCTCGGTCGCGAGCACCGCATGGCGGGTCTCGTCCATGATCGAGGACACCTTCTGGTCCCGGCGGGTGCGCAGGATCTTGTCCAGCGCCACCGCGCCCAGAAGCTTGAAGGACGGATCGACCACATAGATTTCATAGAAACTGTCGGGCAGGTCATGCGCCTCGCGCATGTAGTCGATGGTCTGCCCCACGGTCCAGAACTGCGCCACGGCGATGAATTCGCCCTGCATGCGGCGGCCGGCGCTGTCTTCCGGATAATCGAGGGCGCGCTGAAGTTGCGCTCGGTCGGCGTAGGGCAGCACGCCCAGGATCTCAGCCTGATCCTCGGCGTCCATGTCCTCGAGAATGTAGACCGCGTCATCGGAATCAAGTTCGCCCAGCGCCGAGGCGATCTCCTCGTTGGGCAGCGCTTCCAGCAGCTTGACGCGGACAGCCTCGTCCGTTTCGGTCAGGGCGGTATAGTCGAACTCATCGCCGAGCAGGCGCACGAAGGACGCGCGATCCTCTTCGCCCAGGGCCTCGATCAGGTCCCCGGTGTCGGCTTCATGCAGGTCGGCGGCGAGATGGAGCAGACGGTCCGCGTCAGCACCTTCGATCGCCTCCTCGACGGCGGCAATGAAGTCCCGGTTCAGGCGGCCTTCATCGTCCCGGACCTCCAGCAGCGGAGCTTCGGCCTCGACGTCTTGGATCGGATCAAGATGTGCCATTCAGCCCCTTGCCTTCATTCCCGGAACTCTTCATGCGACTCACCCTTCGTCGCATTGACGGGACGAGGAGTAAACGGCCCCGGGGAGATTTGCCAAGATCGGCCCGGTCGCGTCCACAAGGTTCCTACCACGAACAGATTAAACCCTCGCAAAGCCCGCCCGCCAGCAGCGCGGCAGAAAATTCCGGAGAAGTTTCCGGAAGCTTCTTCCCCTTGCCCTGCCGCCTATCTGGAGGGCTCGCAGCTCTTGTTCCGAGCGGCCTCGCGCAGATCCTTCAGATAGGCCTTCGCCCGCCTCGGCAGCAGCCGCTCATCTTCCCCGAGACACCGCACGCGCACGCCTCCGACCCGCGGCCCGCCCCCTGCCCCATCCGGGTGCAACAGGGGCACGGGCTCTGCCCGCCCCACGCCACGGCCACCGCCCGCGCGCTCGCAAATCCCGCCCGCCCGAAGCACCTTGCGTTCCAGGGTGCGCAACTGCTGGCAGGTCAGGGAGGGAAACCGCTCCGGAGACAGGCGCATGGCCAGCGACAGGGCAACCGGATCGGCCCGCGCCGTGCCCGCGCTCGCGACCATCACCCCGGCGCAGGCTGCGATCGCGATCACCCCAAGACGCAGGCCCTTCGACCTCGCCGGCCTCCCTGTGGACAGCCGGAGCGCCATAGGCGTCATGGCCACAACCGCATCAGCATGTCGCTCAGGCTTCGCAACCTCGATCATGTGCATTTTCACGATCCATAAACGCTGATTCGACTTGCCGCCTCGTGATTAACACCAAGTGAGGCACCCTCACCCTATGAGTGTGACCTTGGGTCAGGATTGTGGACGAAATCGGGACGGTAATGAAACAGGCGGGCGGAAAATCCGGCGAGCACCTTGAAACCTTGCTTCACACCAGTGCGGCCAGCACGGGCATGAACATCGATTTCGACACGGTGCTGGAAGTCGCGCGCAACCATTTCGACATGGACGTCTGCTTCATCTCCCGCTTCGACGGCGAGAACCGGACCTTCACTCACGTGAACTCGCGCAGCGCCATTGCCCCGCGCTCCGGTGCCTCCGCTCCCCTCTCCGGCTCCTATTGCGAGAAGATGACGCGCGGCGAGATCGAGAACATCGTCACCGACACGCTCAATCATCCGGTGACCGCGCGCATGGCCGTCACGTCGGCCATGAACATCAGGGCCTATGCAGGGGTCCCCATCATTCTGCCAGATGGTGAGCTTTACGGCTCCTTCTGCTCGTTCAGCCACACGGCCCGCCCGTCGCTGGGCACCTCCGACCTGCGCATGATGCTGCTGCTGGCGGGGCTGATCTCGACCGCGGTTGCGGTCGACCGGGAGAAGCAGAAGGCCTCGACCCAGCGGGCGGCCGAAATCCGTGCCATCCGCCGGGATCGGGATTTTTCGATTGCCCTGCAGCCGGTGGTCGACCTGAAGTCCCGCAAGATGATCGGCATGGAGGCGCTGGCGCGTTTCACCCGCGAGCCCTATCGCTCGCCCGATCTCTGGTTTGCCCAGGCGGCGGAAAGCGGACAGGACATCCCCCTCGAGCTGGAATGCCTGGCAGCCGCACTTGATCTGATCCCCGCACTGCCCGAGCCCTTGCTTCTCTCCATCAACCTGTCGCCGGCAGCCGTTCTCGACGCCCAGACCCGGACCATCCTGCAACGCGCCCCGATCCACCGGGTGACGCTGGAGCTCACCGAGCATTCCCCGGTCGACGACTATGCGGAGCTGTCCGGCCATCTGGCGGATCTGCGCCGGCAGGGCCTGCGGCTGGCCATCGACGACACCGGCTCGGGCTACGCCAGCTTCCGCCACGTGCTGAAGCTGAAGCCAGATGTGATCAAGCTGGACCGGGAGCTCGTCTTCGACATCGAGAAGGATCCGGCGCGCCAGGCACTCGCCGCGTCAATCATCGCCTTCGGCCGGTCCGTGGGCAGCATGATACTCGCGGAAGGAATCGAGACCGAGGGCCAGTTCGACCTGCTGCGCGACATGGGTGTCGACCGCGGCCAGGGATACTTCATCTCCCGTCCGCTTCCACTCGACATCCTAAAGGCCATGAATTTCAACGTCCTGGCAGAGACACCCGCCCTCTCGGCCACGGGAACATAAGGGCTGGCCCGCCGCCAGCCCCCCTGACGCTTCCCGGAATCCGGACACAAAAAAACCGGCCACGAGGACCGGTTCTTTTGTGCGTCATCCGGGTTGGACCGGATGCACTCTTCACTGATTGGTGCGGTCGAGAAGACTCGAACTTCCACGGGTTTTACCCCACAGCGACCTCAACGCTGCGCGTCTACCAATTCCGCCACGACCGCTTGGATCAGTGAAGAAGCGCCGCTCGCTGGCGGCGTGGAGGTCATGTACCAAAGCCCCCCGGGCAGTGCAAGAGCGCATTTCGCAATAATTCACAGGCCCCAAAAAAATGCGCCGCAACAACGAAAAAAGCGCCGGATTTCCGGCGCTTCGCAGTGGTGGAAAACTTCATCCACAGCCCCCTCTCCCGCCCGGTTCGATGTGCGGCACAGGGCGGGGCTCGTCTCACCCGCAAAGCCGGGCGACTTGTTCGCGCCCTGACCTCAGAGCGGCCCGTCGGTGCGCATCGGACGCACTTCCGGACGACGCAGCATGACTTCGGTGATCGAGATGCCGATACGCTCGCCCAGCAGCACGACCTGCCCCTTGGCCACCAGCGTTTTGTTGGCATAGACCATGACGTCATCGTCCTCCGACACGTCCAGATCGATTACCGCACCGCGTCCCATGCGCAGAAGCTGGTGCACCGGCATTTCGGACGCGCCCAGAACCACGGAAATGTCGACGCTGATCTCATCAAAGGTGGCCATATCATTCTCTCGCTAGTATGACTGCCGCTAGTATGACTGCCGCCTGGCCCGGAGGCTCTGCGTCTTGCGCGCAGGAATCGCTCGGCGGGCCCGAACCTGAGCTTAAGTCCTAACACGGCCGACCGGCCAGAGAAATCGCCAGCGACACCTTGCCATGAGCGCTCCACAAAGAGACGACCTGACCCCTGACTTTCTGCCGCGGGTCCCGACCCCGCCCGTCGACTGGATCATTTCCGACACGCTCGTTCCCTATCAGGACGCGGTCGCAGAGATGGACCGCTGCGTCGCGGCCATCGCGGCGGGCGAGATGAGGGAGCGGGTCTGGCTGCTCGAACACCCCCCCCTCTACACCGCCGGCACCAGCGCCCGCGACGAGGATCTGGTTGACCCGGACCGCTTCCCGGTCTTTGCCACCGGGCGCGGCGGACAGCACACCTATCATGGCCCCGGTCAGCGGGTCGCCTATGTCATGCTCGACCTGAAGCGGCGCGAGCAGGATGTGCGCGCCTTCGTGGCCGCCCTCGAGGCCTGGGTGATCAACACGCTCTGGTCCTATCACGTGCGTGGCGAACGCCGGGAGGACCGGGTCGGCGTCTGGGTGCGCCGTCCGGAGCGCGGCGCGACCGTGGAAGACAAGATCGCCGCCATCGGCATCCGCCTGCGCAAGTGGGTCACCTTCCACGGCATCAGCTTCAACGTCGATCCGGATCTCGACCATTTCTCCGGCATCGTGCCCTGCGGCATCTCCGAACATGGCGTGACCAGTCTGGTGGATCTGGGGCTTCCGGTCAGCATGGCGGAAAACGACATGGTGCTGCGGACCGAGTTCGAACGCATCTTCGGCCCCACAAATACCTTGTAAAAACTGACAGTATTCGTGATTTTTCCCGTCAGTTGCCGCAGTTTTTCTTGAGTGACCCCTCGTCAGTTCAGGTTTCCTTGAGGGTTTGAAGACAGAACCGGATGAGAACAACCTTCATCTGGAGCCCCCTTTCGTGTCCGAACAAGCCGGTTTCTTCCAGCGACTGAGCATTGGCGCCAAGATCCTGACCGCCGCCGCCATCGTCATCATCGTGTCCTTCACGGGCGCAACCGTGTTCAACGACACCCTGTTGCGCAACGCCAAGACCGAGGAGATCCGGGATTACATGACCGGCGTCGGCCGGGCCGTGGCTCTGAACACCTCGAACTGGTTCCAGGGCCGCCTCTTCCTCGCCGAACTCAGCGCCCAGTCTGTCGCCCGCGAGGGCACCGTCGCCAACGAGTATTTCAACCTCGACGTCCTCAACCGGACCTTCGACGCCAGCTACTTCGGCGACGAGGCCGGCGGATTCTTCACCTGGCCGGTGCTGGACCTGCCCGAGGGCTATGACCCGCGCGCCCGGCCCTGGTACAAGGACGCCGTCGCCAAGGGCAGCGCGACACTGACCAGCCCCTATGCGGATGCTTCCAGCGGCGAGCTGATCGTCACGGCCGCAACGCCTGTGCGCGCCGGCGGCGCCCTGCTCGGCGTCTTCGGCGGTGACTTCAAGATCACCGATCTGGTCACGATGCTCAATTCCGCCGATCTCGGGGGCATGGGATATGTCTATCTGGTCGACGACAAGGGCCAGATCTTGGTTCACCCGGATGCCGCGATGATAGGAAAGACCCTGTCGGACGTCTATGTGGGCCAGATCCCCAGCCTGACCGAGACCCTTCAGATCGCCTCGACCCAGACAAGCGAGCGCCTCGTCCAGTTCGTTCAGATCTCCGACATGCCGGTAAACTGGTATGTGGCGCTGTCTCTTGACCGGTCCGCGGCCTATGCCTCCCTCGGCGCCTTCCGCCTGCGCGCGTCCATCGGCGCCGTTCTGGCGACCCTGGCAACCGTGGTCATCCTCGCCTTGCTCATGCGCAAGCTGGTGATCCGTCCGCTCGGGTCGGTGACCACCGCCATGTCAGCCATCGCCGAATCCGCGCTCGAAACGGAGGTTCCCGGCACGGAGCGTCACGACGAGGTGGGCGCCATTGCCCGCGCGGTGGAAGTCTTCAAGACCAATGCCCTTGCCCGCCGCCAGCTGGAAGCGACCCAGTCCCAGGAACAGACCGCCAAGCAGCGCCGCACGGAGCGGGTCGATGCCCTGCTGAATGCCTTCGATGGGGATGTGGGTGCCGTGCTCAACAGCTTGGCCAAGGCCACAGGAAACCTGGAGACCACCGCGCGCACCCTGTCCGAGACCTCCCGCAAGGGATTGAGCGACGCAGATGCAGCCGCCAACGTCTCGGCGGAAACCTCGTCGAACGTGCGCTCGGTCGCGGCCGCCTCCGAAGAGCTGTCGTCCTCGATCGCCGAGATCCTGCGCCGGGTGGAGGAAAGCAACCGCATCTCCGGCAAGGCCTCTGAGGCCGCCCACCACACGGACACGACCGTGAAGACGCTTGTGGCAACCACCGACAAGATCAGCCAGATCGTCAGCCTGATCAACGATATCGCGGCCCAGACCAACCTGCTCGCGCTCAACGCCACCATCGAGGCGGCACGTGCGGGCGAGGCCGGCAAGGGCTTCGCGGTGGTGGCCTCCGAGGTGAAGTCGCTGGCCAACCAGACCGCCAAGGCCACCGAGGAAATCGCCACCCAGATCCAGGCCATGCAGATGGTCTCGACCCAGGCGGCCGAGGCCATCGAGGGGATCGGTCAGGTGATCGAGGAAATGAGCGAGATCTCCTCCGAGATCGCCCATTCCATGGAACAGCAGAGTGCCGCCACCAACGAGATTTCGCGCAATGTCAGCGAAGTCGCCAACGGCACGGGCACGGTGACGGAAACCCTGCAGGAAGTCGCCACCGGCAGCCGCTCGACGGAAGAAGGTGCCGACGTGGTGCTGGAAACCGCCGGTCGCCTCTCCCATGAGGCGGAAGGCCTGCGCCGCACGGTCGCCGACTTCTTCTCCAAGATCCGGGCCGCCTGACCCTCAGGCCGCTTCGCAAAAAACTTGCGCCGTCCCGCTGCCTCAGGCCGTGGGGCGGCGTTCGAACATCAGGGGCAGGTCGTCGGCTGTCTGCGCCGCAAGACCGTCCTGCTCCGGCGCCGCCACTTGCAGATCGGTCACCCGCGCCAGCGCCGGCCCCTCCCGCAGGCGGGACACGAAGGCGCGAAGGCTCTCCTCCTCCCCCGCGACCCGGATCTCGACCGATCCATCCTGCCGATTGCGCACCCAGCCCCTGAGCTTCAGCGCACGGGCCTGACGAACGGTCCACTCCCGATACCCCACCCCTTGCACGCGCCCGCGAACACGGATCCGCAGATCCCCGGGCAAGGTGGGATCATGCCCCTCTTCGCTCATCGCGCCCCGTCCCGCGCGGCCTCGGCGCCGCCGACAGGGACCCGGCCCTGACGGCGCGCCTCGTCCTGCATCACATAGAGCGAGGCCGCCACGATCATCAGCGCGCCCGGCCAGAAGGCTCCGCTCGGCGCAAAGCCGAAGACGAGGAAGCCGAAGGCCACGTTGAGCGGCAGCTTCAGATGATCGAAGGGCTGCACATAGGTCGCATCGGCCTTGGAATAGGCCAGCGTCAGGCAGTAGTTCGCGGTCACCGTAAAGACGCCCGCCCCGGCAATCGCCAGGATCCCCAGCGGCGTGGTGGGAAGGTCCAGCCCGTCGCCCAGCGCCAGCAGAAGGTTCACCGGGGTCAGCAGCAGCAGCAGATAGGCGGTTACCGTTTCCGGCCGTTCCTCACGGGACAGGCGCTTGGTCATCAGCGAGGCCGCGCCCCAGAAGGCGGCAGCGCCCACGGGCAGCAGGGCCGCAACATTCCACCCTTGCGCCCAGGGTTCCAGGATCACGGCCACACCGGCAAAGCCGACCAGCGTCGCGCCAAGCCGCGCCAGACCCACCCGTTCCTTCAGGAAGAGCCTTGCACCGAGAATGACGAAGAAGGGCGAGCTCATGACAAGCGCGATGGCCTGCCAGATCTCCACCCGCGCAAGCCCTGCCCCCCAGAGCTGGACCCCCACCACCGCCAGCACGATGCGCAGGAGATGCAGGCGGAGCAGACCGGTCCGCAGGCTGGCAAGGCCCTGACGTGCCAGCCAGGGCAGACCGCACAGGAGCGCTGCCCCATATTGCCAGAAGACGACGGAGGCCGAGCCCATGCCGAGTTTCATGGTGGCCGTCTGCAATGCCACATTGACGGCGGCAAAGGACATGCCGGCGAGCACCATCAGCACGGCAGAGAGGATCGGCGCCTGCCCGGCGACCGCGGGAATGAAGGAGGATCTTGTCTGCGCCACGGGGCGTCCCTTCCGGTTCGAACGGGACGGCCCGGCACGGTCCGCCGCACGGCGAGGAACCCGCGGCATAAGCCCCGCCCCTCCGTCGTGCACGACAACCTGCACCTGGCTTCTCTCTCATCCGGACTGTGACCGTCGGCTCCGGAGTTGCACCGGATCTGCTGACCCACCCCGTCCCATGCCCCAGCGCTCGGCCGGGTGGGCCAGGGCCGGGTAGGCAGGAATGGCGCTCGCGGGCTTCGGGAAATCCCGTTACCGCCGGTGGGGAATTTCACCCCGCCCCGAGAAGTATTCAGTATGACTGAAAGTGGTTCTAGACGCTCCGACCGCGCCTGACAAGGTGCCGCACGCCTCAGGCGGCGCAAACCTTGTTTCGCCCGGCCTTCTTGGCCGCGTAGAGCGCCTTGTCCGCCCTCCGGATCGTCTCGTTCACCGGCTCGCCCGGGTGATGCTCTGACACGCCAATGCTGACGGTGATGGGCACCTGCTCGCCCTCGAAGAAGAAGGCATGCGCGGCAATGGTCTCGCGCAACCGTTCTGAAACCTCGAGCGACGCTGCCAGCTCCTCGCCGCGGATCAGGCAGTAGAATTCCTCGCCACCGGCCCGCGCGATAACCTCTTCCTCGCTGGCGCTTTCCGCCAGAATGGCAGAGAGCTCGCACAGGATCGTGTCGCCGCAGGCATGGCCGTGGGTATCGTTGATCTTCTTGAAATGGTCCACGTCGAGAACCATGGCGCAGAACGGCGCACCGCCGGCGATGCTCTGCGCCTCGGCCTCGGCCGCGATCTCGAAGAACTTGCGCCGGTTGAAGGCCCCGGTGAGGGGATCGCGCTCGGCAGCTTCCTGCAACCGGGCCGCCAGCTCCACCCGCTCGCTGATGTCGAGCATGGCCCCTGCCAGACCCACCACCCGGCCCGAGACCGGATCCTCGATGGCCGCCTTGTAGAAACTCACCCGGCGGATCACGCCATCGGCGTATTTCACGTCCGCCTCATACTGCTGCACGCCACCGGCCTGCATCAGCGCCTCGTCGGCCTCGTAATAGATCTGGGCGAGATCGGGCGGCGAGATCTCGAAGACCGAGCGGCCGATGATGTCCTGGGCGGGGCGGCCAAGCACCCCCTCGAAAGGACGGTTGCACCAGGTGTAGACCCCTTCCCGATCCTTGAAGAAGATCGGCGTCGGCAGGTGATCGAGTGCGGCCTGCCCGGCTGCCCGAGTCAGTTGCGCCTCTCTCAGGCGCAGCTCCATCCGGTCGAGACGCAGGGCAAAGCGTTCCGCCCGGTGGAGCGCACTGAGGATTTCGGTCTGGGACGGGTCGCAAAGCACCTCGTCGGCTCCTGCCTCCATCGCATCGCGCTCACGAAAGCCCTCGCTCCGCCGGCACAAGGCAATGATGTGGCACTCCTCCCCGAGCAGGGTGCGCGCCTCGCGCACCTCGCTGACGAGGCTCGACGCCAGGGCCTCGACAACGGCGATCCGCCAGGCGAGGAAATCCGTCTGCATCGACGGATCGATCCGGGCGAACCGGTATTCGACAAGATCCTCGAAACTCGGGCGACCCGTGCGGCAGATGAAGCCGATCACCCGGTCACTGAAATCGACGATGCCGTCCTCGTTGAGAATGAGAAGATCATTCACGTGCCTGCCCTCGATGCTTGTGCCGGAGAATGCCCCGCTCCGGCAAACAAAAGGTTAGCATGACGCTGCGTCATGACCCTTTGCATGCATTAGTCGAGGGTCTTACGTCATCGACAGCAGGAAGTCTTCAAGATCCTTGGGCCGGTCGAACAGACCGATGGGCGATTCTGCCTCAAGTTCGAGACGGTCGCCGTAGCCCCACAAGACGCCGATCCCGGGAACACCCGTAGCCCGCGCGCCCACCAGATCATGCTTGCGGTCGCCGACCATCACCGCCCGGGTCGGATCTACCGCCTCGTTTTCAAGGAGATAGGCCAGAAGCTCAGCCTTGTCGGAGCGCACCCCGTCGAGCTCGGCCCCGTAGACCTTCACGAAATAGCGGCCGAGGCCAAAGTGATCGACGATGGTGCCCGCATAGGCATGGGGCTTGGAGGTGGCGACGTAAAGCCGCACGCCGCGTCCCTGCAACCCCTGCAGGACGCCCTCGATGCCGTTGATCAGCGCATTCTCGAAAAGACCCTGGCTGCGATAGCGCTCGCGGTAGAAGGCGACCGCTCTGTCCTGCTCCGCCCGGTCGGCGGTCTCCAGCAGCACCGCGAAACTGTCCCAGAGCGACGGACCGATGCACCAGCGCAGGTCGGACTGGGGCGGCACGGGCGCACCCATCTTCTCGAGCGCATACTGAATGGAACGGGTGATCCCTTCGAACGGGTCCGTCAGGGTTCCGTCGAGATCAAAAAGAGCTGCGGTAAGGGTCATGATGGCCAGACAACGGCCGCCGCAGGGAGGTGGGGCCGGAACACGAGAGAGAGGCGCCCGCAGGCCGGGCCGCCCGAAGGCGGCCGCGACCAGGGGTTTCGCTCACTCGAATTCCATGATCACCGCGTCGACCGCCAGACTGTCACCTGCTTTTGCCTTGATGGCACCGATGACGCAATCCCGTTCCGCACGCAGCACGTTTTCCATCTTCATGGCCTCGACCACGGCAAGCTGCTCGCCCGCCTTGACCTCCTGGCCCTCGGAGACGGCGATGGACACCACCAGACCCGGCATGGGGCAGAGCAGCATCTTCGAAGTGTCCGGCGGCATCTTCTCCGGCATCAGCGCATCGAGTTCGGCAATCCGCGGGGTCATGACGCGGGCCATCACACTGTAACCCTGCCAGTCGAGGCGATAGCCGCTCTCAACGGCGCGCACCTGAACCACCACGTGATCCTCGCCGACCTGACCCGTCCAGAGCGCATCGCCCGGGCGCCAGTCGGACTGGACCGTCACCGCATAGCCGCCATCGATCACCACATCGATCTCGATGGGAGCTGCGGGATACCCGGCGGCCAGGCGCAGCGGCACGTAATGCTTGTCCAGCTTGACGACCCAGTCCTCGCGCACCTGACCGGAATGCGCCCTCAGGCGTCCGGGCAGATGATCCAGCCGCTCCCGGTGCAGCGCACCGATGGACAGGGCCACAGCGGCCAGAATGCCGCGCGCCGCGTCGTCGGGCTCGGGCGGGGAGAAGCCGTCCGGATATTCCTCGGCGATGAAATTGGTGGTCAGGCGACCTTCCTTCCAGCGCTCATGCCCCATGAGCGCGGTGAGGAACGGCACGTTGTGCTGGATCCCGTCCACATAGAACGCATCGAGAGCCCGGCTCATGGCCGCAATGGCAGAGGCCCGGTCCGGCCCGTGGGTCACCAGCTTGGCGATCATCGGGTCATAGAACATGGAGATCTCGGAGCCCTCGACCACGCCCGTGTCATTGCGCACGGTAATGCCCTCAGCACTCTCCTCCGCCGGCGGGCGATAACGCACCAGACGACCGATGGAGGGCAGGAAGTTGCGATAGGGATCCTCGGCATAGATGCGGCTTTCCACCGCCCAGCCGTTCAGCTTCACGTCGTCCTGAGCGATGGAGAGCTTCTCGCCGGCCGCGACCCGGATCATCTGCTCGACCAGGTCGATGCCGGTGATCAGCTCGGTGACCGGGTGCTCCACCTGCAGGCGGGTGTTCATTTCCAGGAAGAAGAAGCTCTTGTCCTGACCGACCACGAATTCCACGGTGCCGGCGCTGTCATAGTCCACGGCCTTGGCAAGGGCCACGGCCTGCTCGCCCATGGCGCGGCGGGTGGCTTCGTCGAGAAGCGGCGACGGAGCCTCCTCGATGACCTTCTGGTTGCGGCGCTGGATCGAGCATTCCCGCTCGCCCAGATAGATCGCGTTGCCGTGCTTGTCGCCCAGAACCTGGATTTCGATGTGGCGCGGGCTCTCGATGAACTTCTCGATGAACACCCGGTCATCGCCGAAAGACGAGGCCGCCTCGGACTTGGACCGGACGAACCCGTCGCGGGTCTCTGCCTCGTTCCAGGCAATGCGCATGCCCTTGCCGCCGCCGCCGGCGGACGCCTTGATCATCACCGGATAGCCGATTTCGGCGGCGATCTTCACCGCGTGGTCCGCATCCTCGATCACGCCCAGATAGCCGGGAACCGTGCTGACCTTGGCGTCATTGGCGAATTTCTTTGATTCGATCTTGTCGCCCATGGCCTCGATGGCCTTGGGATTGGGCCCGATGAAGACAATTCCCTCGCGCTTCAGCGCTTCGGCGAAGCTCGCACGCTCCGACAGGAACCCATAGCCCGGATGGACGGCTTCCGCCCCGGTCTGCTTGCATGCAGCGATGATCTTGTCGGCAACCAGATAGGATTCGGCCGCAGCCGCCGGTCCGATGGCGACCGCTTCGTCCGCCATTTCCACATGGAGCGCGTTGCGATCGGCTTCGGAATAGACCGCGACCGTCTTGATCCCCATGCGCCGCGCCGTCTTGATGACACGGCAGGCGATCTCCCCGCGATTGGCAATCAGTATCTTGGAAAACATTGGCGCTCCGCCCTGGATTTTCGTGTTTTCAGCTTCCTCGATCTGTTTTGTAGGCGGCTCCCCCGCAGCGCGCAATAAGGCCAAAGAAGAATGCCCTTGCGGAGTGACCCGGCGCGGCTCCCGCACCCTGCTCCATGTTCCGTCGCCCCCGCCCCCGTCAGGCATGGATCGCTCCCCAAAGGATATTTGGCACCCCGAAACCTGAAGAGACCCCGCATCTGACGTAAGGTTATAGTCAATTTTAACGATTTTCTGTCCGAATGTTTCCCGTTTCAAAGGGGGGACTTCTGGCAATGACGAGACTGACGAGCACCTTGATGCTGGGCGTATTCTGCGCCCTCGCCGAAACTACAACCTCGGCTGCTGCGGCAGGGGCCGGTGCGGGGCCGGGACAGATGTGGCATCAGGAGACCGTTCAGGGCTTCCAGAAGTTCTGGACCGAGACCGGTCAGGGCTCCCGCTTCACCATCTGGTGCAACCGGGACCGGAAGACCGCCGGAACCGTGATCGACGTGGACATCGACGGACGCAACGCCCCGGCCCGCAAGCCGATCAAGGTGGTGGTCGACCGGCACATGATCCAGATGCCCGCAGATGACCGCGGCTATGTGCGCACTGACAGCCCGGCCGGCGCCGACGGATACACCGTGTTGTGGAACCGCCTGCGCGGCGGCGTGCGCCTGCAGGTGCTCTTCGACGACGACCGCTTTGCGGTGTTCTCGCTGGCCGGCGCCGCAACCACTCTCTCGCCCGAGGTCTGCCCGCCCGACTTCAACAAATAGCCCCGCCGCAAACGGACGGACGGCCCGCGCGCTCACAAGAACTCGATTGACGCAACTTCGCTCTGGATTTTGCCGGCCGGCGTGACTACACCCGGCCCGCAGATGCCTGAACGTGAGCCGCGATGCCCGCCGGCCCGTTGCCCCTTTCCTTGCGAGTTTCGAAGTCATCATGGACGCCATCCACCTCAACGACCTGTCCTTCTTCGCCTATCACGGCGTTTTCGACGAGGAGGCCCGTCTCGGCCAGCGCTTCCTGATCGACCTCACCTGCTGGCTGGACCTGTCGACGGCCGGCCAGACCGATGCCTATGCGGACACGGTCTGCTATGCGAGCCTCGTGAAGGCGGCCGAACATGCCGTCACCGGCAGCCGCGTGCAGCTTCTCGAAAGGCTGGCGCAGGTGGTCTGCGACGCGATTCTCGCGGCCGACGCCCGCATCGAGCAGGTGCGCGTGAAGGTGCGCAAGCCCGGCGCGCCCCTGCCCATCGCCACCGGCATGGTCTCCGTCGAGATCACGCGCGCCCGCAAGGCCTGACAGCGCTGCGATCCCCGGTCGCTCTGGACCCGTTATTCAGCGCGGGAACCGGGCTGTTCCCATCTCGTTGCTCTTTGAAATGGCCGCGGGCCGACCTACATGCCGGGGAAGACCCGCGTGCCGTCCGCCCGCATGCCCCTGCAAGGAGCCACCGATGTCCATCGCCCGTACGACCTCTCAAGCCGCCCCCAAAAGCGCCCCGCGCCGCGCCCTCACCCGGCGCTTCGGCGCAGCCGCCCTCCTCGCTGCCGCAGCGCTCGTCAGCGTGACCTCTGCACAGGCCCGTCCGGATCTGCGCCAGCTCACCTGCGCCAAGGCCCAGGACATGGTTCGCCAGAATGGCCATGTGGTCTTCACCACCTCCAACACGACCTATTCCCTGTTCGTCTCCAATCGCAGCTACTGCGATCCGCGCGAGGTGCTGCGTGTGCAGTACGGTCCGACGAAGGACGTGGCCCAGTGTCCGGTGGCCTATGAATGCGTCGAGCCCCTCTTCCGGCCCGGCGAACTCTTCGAGCGGCGCTGACCGCAGAGGTCTTATCGTCTCTCGTGGTCATGCTCGGGCGCGTCCCGAGCATCCAGTCGGCAGCCCGCCGGGTCAAAAGACTGGTTTCTCGGCTCAAGGCCGAGAATGACGGTGGAGAGGCTGGTCACCGGCCCGAAGCGCTGTCATGCACGGCCCTCGGCTTGGTCACCAGCCCCTGTTGTCGCCCTCGCCGACGAGGGCTCGCCCGACGATCCGGGATCGGTGAGCGGAGAGCCTATCGGGTGACCCCGTAGAACCCCGCACGGCGTGCCCCACCCCGGCTCAGACGTCCCTGATCGCAGCGCCTCCATCAACCCCAATCATCACGCAAAAAGGGCGGCCACTGGCCGCCCTTTCCGCTTGTCCTGATAGCTCCGCTCAGAGCGGAATGTTGTCGTGCTTCTTCCAGGGGTTCTGCTGGTTCTTCGACCGCAGCAGCGCCAGAGCCCGGCTGACCCGGCGGCGGGTGGAGTGAGGACGGATGACCTCGTCGATATAGCCGCGCTCCGCTGCCACGAAGGGATTGGCGAACCGGTCCTCGTAGTCCTTGGTGCGCTTGGCGATCTTCTCCTTGTCGGAGAGTTCGGAGCGATAGAGGATCTCGACCGCGCCCTTGGCTCCCATCACGGCGATTTCCGCGCTCGGCCAGGCATAGTTGATGTCGCCGCGGATGTGCTTGGAGCTCATCACGTCATAAGCCCCGCCATAGGCCTTGCGGGTGATCACGGTCACCTTCGGCACCGTCGCTTCCGCATAGGCAAAGAGCAGCTTGGCGCCATGCTTGATCAGCCCGCCATATTCCTGCGCGGTGCCGGGCAGGAAGCCGGGCACGTCGACGAATGTGACGAGCGGAATGTTGAAACAGTCGCAGAAGCGCACGAAGCGGGCAGCCTTGCGGCTGGCATCGCTGTCGAGAACCCCGGCAAGCACCATCGGCTGGTTGGCGATGATCCCCACGGTCCGCCCTTCGACTCGGCCCAGACCCACAACGATGTTGCCCGCAAAGCTCGGCTGGATCTCGAAGAAGTCGCCCTCGTCGACGGTCTTGGCGATCAGTTCCTTGATGTCGTAAGGCTTGTTCGGATTGTCGGGAATGAGCGTGTCCAGGCTGGTGTCGACGCGCGTCGGATCATCGTAATTGGCGATTTCCGGAACATCGGCCTGGTTGTTCATCGGCAGGAAGTCGATGAGACGGCGCACCTCCTGAAGGGCGACCACGTCATTGTCGAAGGCCTTGTCGGCGATCGACGACTTGGTGGTGTGCACCGAGGCGCCGCCCAGTTCTTCCGCCGTCACCGTCTCGTTGGTCACGGTCTTCACCACATCCGGGCCGGTCACGAACATGTAGGACGTGTCGCGCACCATGAAGATGAAGTCGGTCATGGCCGGGGAATAGACGTCGCCGCCAGCGCAGGGGCCCATGATGACGGAGATCTGCGGGATGACGCCGGAGGCCAGCACATTGCGCTGGAACACTTCGCCATAGCCGCCCAGCGCCGCCACACCTTCCTGGATGCGCGCGCCGCCCGCATCGAACAGGCCGATGATCGGCGCCCGATTCTGCAGGGCCATGTCCTGGATCTTGATGATCTTCTGGGCATGGGTCTCCGACAGGGATCCGCCGAAGACGGTGAAATCCTTGGAGAAGACATAGACGGTGCGGCCGTTCACCGTGCCCCAGCCCGTGACCACCCCGTCACCGGGAATGTGGCTTTCCTCCATGCCGAAATCCGTGCAGCGATGCACCTTGAACATGTCGAATTCCTCGAAGGACCCTTCGTCCAGCAGGAGTTCGATGCGTTCGCGCGCCGTCAGCTTGCCCTTCGCATGCTGGGCATCGATCCGCCGTTGGCCGCCCCCAAGGCGGGCCGTCTCCCGACGGGATTCCAGTTCGGCGAGGATTTCCTTCATTGCGCGTCCCCCAAAAGGCTCTTGTCGTCCGCATTCCCTAGCATGGTCGCACCACCCAGCAAAGTCGACCAAAGAGGAATGTGGCTCAGAAGAAGACGACCTGGCACGGCGCCCGGCGCAGGACGACGGCCTGAGGTTTCGGGCCTGCCCTTGCGTCTGCGGGCCCGAGATGCTCAACTTCTAGGCAGGGACGCCCTGAGAATGCGCTTTGACCTATTCTGTAAATTTGTCATGCTTGCCTAACAACGGGGCAACGACCAAAGGGGAGGCAATGTCCGACAACCGGTCCTTTTTCAACGAAATGCTGGAAGAAAGCGGTCTCCCGCGCTCTGCCTATTCCCTGCTGTCCGAGTGGCTCGCCAAGCAGCCGCCGAATTTCCTGAAGCGCAAGTCCCGCGAGGCGGAGACGATCTTCCGCCGCCTCGGAATTACCTTCGCGGTCTATGGCGCCCACGAGGCGACCGAGCGGCTGATCCCCTTCGATCCCATTCCCCGCATCATCTCTGCGGCCGAGTGGCGGCGGCTTTCTGCCGGCATCGACCAGCGCGTGCGCGCCCTCAACGCCTTCCTGCATGACATATATCACCGCCAGGAAATCCTGCGTGCCGGACGCATCCCGTCCGAGCTGATCCTGCAGAACGCGGCTTTCCTGCCGGAAATGGTCGGCTTCACCCCCGCCCGCAAGGTCTATGCCCATATCATCGGCACGGATCTCGTCCGGGTCTCGGAGAACGAGTTCTACGTTCTGGAAGACAACACCCGCACGCCCTCCGGCGTCTCCTACATGCTGGAGAACCGGGAAACCATGATGCGGCTCTTCCCGGACCTCTTCCAGATGCACCGGGTGGCCGAAGTCGAGCAATATCCCGACCTCTTGCGCGCGACCCTGGAAAGCGTGGGGCCGGACCAGGCCAAGTCCCAGCAGACCGTCGTCCTTCTGACGCCGGGCATCTACAACTCCGCCTATTTCGAACACGCCTTCCTGGCCGACAGCATGGGCATCGAGCTGGTGGAGGGGCGCGACCTCTTCGTCGACGAGGGAAAGGTCTTCATGCGCACCACCCGCGAACCGCGCCAGGTGGACGTGATCTATCGCCGCATCGACGATGCCTTCCTCGATCCCCTCACCTTCAACCCGGACAGCATGCTCGGCGTTCCGGGCCTCTTCGATGCCTATCGCGCCGGCAACGTGACGATCTGCAACGCCCCGGGAACCGGGATCGCCGACGACAAGGCCATCTATGCCTATGTGCCGGAGATCATCGAATTCTACACGGGCCAGAAACCGATCCTGAACAACGTGCCCACCTGGCACTGCGCCCGCGAGGATGACTTCGCCTATGTGCTCGACCATCTGGACGAGATCGTGGTGAAGGAAGTCCACGGTTCCGGGGGGTACGGTATGCTGATCGGCCCCACCGCCTCGAAGCGTCAGATTGCAGATTTCCGAAAGATCCTGATGGCCAATCCGTCGAACTACATCGCCCAGCCCACGCTGGCGCTGTCTGCCTGCCCCACCCATGTGGCGTCCGGCGTGGCCCCGCGCCACGTGGACCTGCGTCCCTTCGTGCTCATCGGCGACCAGGTGCGCATCACCCCCGGCGGGCTGACGCGCGTGGCGCTGAAGAAGGGCTCCCTGGTGGTGAATTCCAGCCAGGGCGGCGGCACCAAGGACACCTGGGTGCTGGAGGATTAAGCCATGCTCGGACGGACCGCAGCCTCCCTCTTCTGGATGTCCCGCTATCAGGAGCGGGCGCAGAACATCGCCAAGCTCCTTGAAGTGGCCTATCGCACCGACATGATGCCCTCCAACGGCGTCAACGAGGCCGGCGACTGGCGCTTCGCGCTCACCGCCTCCGGCTCGGAGTTCGGCTACACGGAAAAGGTCGGCGAGTTGACCCCGCGCGGCGTGATCAACTACCTGCTCTTCGACAAGACCAACCCGTCGTCGGTGCGCATCTGCCTGGAGAATGCCCGCAACAACGGCCGCGCCGTGCGCACGGGCATCACCGCGGAGATCTGGGAAAGCCTGAACACCACCTATCTGGAGTTCATGGACGTCAATCCCCAGTCGATCACCCAGGAACGCCTGCCCGACTTCCTCGCCTGGGTCAGCCAGCGGGCCCATCTCTTCCGCGGTGCGCTGCTCAACACCCTGCTGCGGGATGACGGCTACTTCTTCTCCCAGCTCGGCAACTTCGTCGAGCGCGCCGACAACACCGCCCGCATCCTGGATACCCAGTACTGGCTGCTCCTGCCCGACAATGACGTGATCGGTGACGGCTCCATGGAGCGGCACCAGTGGTCGGGCATCCTCCGGGCGCTCTCGGGCCTGCGCAGCTACCGCTTCGCCTATCCCGACGCCAAGCTGAAGGCGACCAACATCGCCGAATTCCTCATCCTGCGGAAGGAAATGCCCCGCTCTCTCGCCCATTGCTGCGACTGGATGGACGATGCGGCCGAAGACCTCGCCCAGTTCTACGGCGAGCGGCAGGCCTCCATCGATCTGGCGGCGGAAAACTGGAAGACCATGCGCGAGACCTCCATTCAGGATGTCTATCGCAAGGGCCTGCACGAATTCCTGATGGAGTTCATGGCCCGCAACAACCATTTCGCCACGCAGCTTTCCGCGGATTACAACTTCGCCTGAGCCGCGGCTCAGGCCCGGCACGCCCCTGGAACCGCCACCGGAAGACGATCATGCAGCTGACTGTCCGACACACGACCCGTTACCGCTATGACAGCCCGCTGGCCAATGCCATGCAGCAAATCCGGCTGACCCCGCGGGACTGTGTCGGCCAGAAGGTCATCGACTGGACCGTGGAAGCCCCCGGCATGGAGCGCGCCACCTCCTATGTGGATGCCTTCGGCAACTGGGTGCAGATGGTCTCCTCTTCCGGCATCGTCGAGGAGGTGGAGATCACCGCCCGCGGCACCGTGCAGACCGAGGACAAGGCGGGAATGCTGGGCGAGGACGACGGCCAGACCCCGCCGCGCATCTACACCCGCTTCACCCCGCTGACCCAGCCGAACCAGGCGATCCGGCGGCTGGCCAGCGTCGCCGAGAACAGTGACCAGATCGCCGGCTTCCATGCGCTGATGCACGCCATCCGCGACAAGGTGGACTACAAGGTCGGCGTCACCCAGACCCATGCCACCGCCATCTCCTCCCTGGCGGCGGGCGAAGGAGTTTGTCAGGACCACGCCCACATCTTCATCGCCGCATCCCGCGCTCTCGGAATCCCGGCCCGCTATGTCTCCGGCTATCTTCTGCTGGAGGAAGAAGGCGCCTCCGAGGCCCACCATGCCTGGGCGGAAGTCTACCTGAAGGGGCTCGGATGGCTGGCCTTCGATGTTTCCAATGCTATCTGCCCGACCGACCGCTATATCCGCTTGACCACCGGCCTTGATTCGCGTTCCGCTGCTCCCATCAGGGGCATCCGTTTCGGCGGACAGGAAGAGAACCTGAGGGTCGAGGTGGAGGTTGCCCAGGCTGCAAGCCAGCAGCAGCAATAGCCCTGGGCCCTGAGGCCGCGAGACGGGCCCGCGCCCGGGTCACGCGCCTGCTCTTCCCTGACGCAGATCTGACCTGCCCCGCTCCCGGCGCGATGAACGTGCCGGATCCGGGGCCGACCGAGGCCCGCGCCGTGCCTCCCGATGGACGTGACACATGACCTATTGCGTAGGCCTGAAACTGGACCGTGGCCTCGTCTTTGCCGCCGACACCCGCACCAATGCCGGGCTCGACAACATCGCCACCTTCAAGAAGCTGCATGTCTGGGAAGAGCGCGGCGACCGGGTGATCACCCTCCTGTCGGCCGGCAATCTGGCCGTCACCCAGGCGGTGATCTCCATCCTGAGCGAACACATCAACACCGCGCCCGAAGGCCGCCCGACCCTGATGAGCGTGGACACCATGTTCCAGGCGGCCCGGCTGGTCGGCAGCGCCGTGCGCGAGGTCCGCGCCATCGACGGCGAGGCGCTCAACGCCAATGCGGACAATTTCTTCGTCACCTTCATTCTCGGCGGCCAGATCAAGGGCGAGGAGCCGCGCCTCTTCCAGATCTATTCCGCCGGCAACTTCATCGAGGTCGGTCAGGACACCCCCTTCCTGCAGATCGGCGAGCACAAATACGGCAAGCCGATCCTCGACCGTGTGGCGCGTCCCGACATGCGCCTCGGCGAAGGGGCCAAGATGATCCTGCTCTCCTTCGACAGCACCCTGCGCTCGAACCTCTCCGTCGGCATGCCCATAGACCTGCTGCTCTACAACAAGGACAGCTTCAGCGCCGAACGCCAGCTGCGCATCCAGCAGGACGATCCCTATTTCCAGAAACTCTCCAAGGGCTGGTCCGACGCCCTGCGCGACGCCTTCACCGACATGGACCCGCTCGACGTCTGACCCGTCACGCAGGGAGCCCTCCGCGTCATCCCTGCGCCACATCGTCATCCCTGCGCAGGCACGGATCCAGTAACCCGCTGAGGCAGCGAAGTTTTCCCATCATCTTTGGAGAGAACTGGATCCTCGGGACAAGCCCGAGGATGACTATCGAGAGGGCGTCGTGGCTGGGCAGGCTGCCGCGTGACAACACAGTTGCCAGTAACCGCCGGCGTCTGCCGTCCTGCCCCCCTCCGGGAGTGCTGGATCCCCGATCAAGTCGGGGATGACGATGGAGGGCATGGCGCGAAAGGGCTCCGCCCCCTCAATGCCTTACCCCTTCAGGATCAGCGAGGCCGCGTCGAATTCGGCCTTCTTGTAGGCGCGGATCTGGGCGGCCTGGGCGTCCTGACCCCACAGGTCGATGTTGTAGTCCTCGTCCACATGGGCCGCCGACCAGGTCTCGTCCGGGGTCAGCCGGCCCTCGGCCAGCGCCAGGGCCAGCACGGCCGACCCGGTGAGGGTCACGGCGGTGTGGAAGGCGGCCAACCGCAGGGGATCGAGGCCGTCGAGGCGCGCCCGATAGGCCTTCAGAAGGCTCTCCGGCTGGGAGCGGTGGATCAGCCCCTCGATCAGGACGAAACGGCCGCCGAGCAGCTCCTCCGCCCAGGCCAGCACCGGATCCCAGTGGCGGCGCTGCCGCTCCACCAGGGCGTCAGGGCCGTCGGCCCGGTAGCACAGGAGATCCGTGCCGCAATATTTCGCCGCATCATCGGCCACTTCGGCCTGACGCAGGGCGACCGCGTCAATCGCGGAGTTGACGATGCGGGTGAGCGGCATCTGCCCCGGATCGATGACCTTTTCCTGGGCCTGCCACTCGGCCGCCATGGCCCGGGCCAGCGGTTCGGCGGCCACGACCAGCGGTGCCTTGCCCGGGGTCTTCACCGCACGGCCGTCCAGATGCACCGTGAAGCCGCCCTCGACGGCTGCATGGGTCGCCACCTGGTAGAAGCGCTTCGGCAACTCCCGCTTCGACAGCTCCTGGGCCAGCTGTTCGGGGCTCTTGTCGGTTTCGCTGGCGCGGGTGAGATCGTCACGCATCAGGCAGGTTCCTTTTCGGCCACCAGAAGACCGTCGCAGGCCTGCTGGAATTCGGTGAAATGATCGATGATGGCTTGCGCGCCGCCATTCATGAGGCGGGCCCGGTCGTGATAGCCCCAGGTGACGCCCAGCGCATGGGTGCGCGCGTTGCGGGCCATCTCCATGTCGAAGCTGGTATCGCCCACCATGACGGTGCGTTCCGGAGCAAGCCCGGTCTCCGCCAGCGCCCGCAGGATCATGTCCGGATGGGGCTTGGAGGGAGAGGTATCCGCCGTCTGGATGGTCACGAACAGCCCCTCCAGCCCGTGGGTCGCAACCATGTGGTCCACACCACGCCGGGCCTTGCCGGTGGCAATCCCGAGCAGCACGTCGTCACGCGCATGAAGCGCATGAAGCACCTCGAGCGCGCCGGGATAGAGCGGATCCTGATCCTCGCCGGAGGCCCGCCGGTCGATCTTGGCCGTGCGGTAGGCGTCCGCCATGCGCGGCGCAAGCGAGGCGTGCTCGCTGCCGACCAGCACCTCGAAGGCCCGTTCCAGCGACAAGCCCACGATGGACAGGGCCACATCGCGCGGCGGCATGGTCAGGCCGACCGCATCAAAGCCGACCTGAAGACCGTGCAGGATCGTATGCTGGCTGTCGACGAGGGTGCCGTCACAGTCGAAGATGATCAGGAGGGGATCGGACACGCAGGGCTCTCTTTCGGGGAAAAGGATGCTCCGCACCGCGAAGGGCACAGGAGTGACCGCCATGTGCCGTCTTTTGTCCCGCCGGTCAAGACCGCCCTCCCCGGCGCCCTGAAACCCCGATCAGCCCCGGCGCAGCAGATCCATGAGGCGTGCGGCGATCTTGAAGGCGATCGGGCCGACCCCGAGGGAGAAGACGAAGGCCACGGGCCAACCGGTCAGAAAGCTCTGCGGCCAGTGGATCAGGAAGGCCTGCGTCGGGCCGTCGTTGAGGAAGCCGAAGAAGCCGGTCATGAGAAAGGCCATCATTCCGGAAATGAAGACCTGTGCGAGAATCACGGTTTTGGTATCGAGCATGGGAGAGTGCCTTGGTCGCTCGGGGAACGGCGGTGGCTCCGCACGCGGTCGCTCCATCGAGAACCGTCATCCGGACACGGCACCGCTGTTCCCGCATGAAAACAGGGTGCCATGGGATCACGGGAGGGTGACGATTTCCGCTCAAGGGTGGGAGGAGCGGAGGCCGGAATAACCAACCGGCCAGAAAATCTTTCAGGCTCGTGTTGAATAGCTGCAGCTTCCGCGCAAGGCAAGTCATACCGCCTGCACCCTCGACAAGTGTCCCGGATCTTCCTAAACGAAGGGCTGACGAGATCTCGAACCGGATCGGACCCCGCCCGCCGTGACCAAGGCCATCCTCCTGCTGCTGCTTGCCCTCTCTGCCATCCAGCTCATCCGCCCGCTCGGCTGGCCGGGACTGAAGCGGCGTGCCGACTTCTGGAAACTCGCCCTCGGTGGCCTGATGGTCCTGGTGGTCTCCATCGGCCTGATCGCGCTTTTCGACTAGGACCCGTTGAACCGACCGGTGGGGCCCACGAAAAAAGGCGGCCCCGAGGGACCGCCTTCCTGAAGATACGTCTTTGCTCAGCGCTTGCGCGGCGGGCCGTCATCCTGGGGATCATCCACTTCCGGATCGTAATCCGTGGCGTCGAAGCCCAGCAGGTTCCAGGTCTGCTGCATGTGCGGCGGCAGCGGCGCGGAAACGTCGATCATGCCGTGACCCGACGGATGAGGAATCACGATGCGCCGGGCCAGCAGATGCAGGCGGTTCTGGATGCCGCCGGGCAGCTCCCAGTTTTCGATGTTGAAATACTTGTCGTCGCCGATGATCGGGTGGCAGATATGGGCGGTGTGGGCGCGCAGCTGGTGCGTGCGGCCCGTGACGGGCTTCAGCGTCACCCAGCTCAGCTTCTGGCCGGACTGCTCGAACACGTTGTAGAGCGAGACCGCGTGCTGGGCATCGTCCTCGCCCTGGCGCACCACCTGCATGGCTTCCATTTCTTCGGAGCGGGCCAGGAAGGTGGAGATGCGCCCCTGACGGGGCTTGGGCACGCCGGCAACGATCGCCCAGTAGACCTTCTGGGTGTTGCGGTGACGGAAGGCCTTGGTCAGCTCTTGTGCCGCCAGCCGGGTCCGCGCCACGAGGATAATGCCCGAGGTTTCCCGGTCGAGCCGGTGCACGAGGCGCGGCTTGTTGCCCTTGCGGTCGGTGAAGGCATCCAGCATGCCGTCCAGATGGCGCTTGAGGCCAGAGCCCCCCTGCACCGCCAGACCGGCCGGCTTGTTCAGCACCATCACATGCGCGTCCTCGTAGAGCATCATCTCCTCGATAGCCTTGCGGTCATCGTCGATGAGCTTGGTGGACTTGGGCTTGGCGTTCTTCTTGTCGTCGGCCGGCAGTTCCACCCCGAGCGGCGGAATGCGGACGATCTGCCCCGCAGCGATGCGCGTGTTCGCGTCGGCGCGCTTGCCGTCGACACGCACCTGGCCGGTGCGGAGGAGCTTCTGCAGGCGGCCGAAGGCCAGCCCCGGATAATGCACCTTGAACCAACGGTCCAGGCGCATGCCCGCCTCATCGGCGGTCACTGTCTTTTGTTCGATACCGGACATGTCTTGCACTTTTGCGTCGGGCGCCGGTGACCGTCGTTCGATCTGGCGCCGGGCGACGGGCATATCCGGCGCCATCCTGACTTCTTGGCACCGCGTATAGGCGACATGCGCGGATTTTGAAAGCCCCGGCTCGAGAATTTCGCCGCCTGCCCCGGTGCCTGTGCCGCCTCAGCTCAGCGTGTGGCGCATGATCATCAGCCCGGCAAACACGGCCGAGATGGACAGCACCACCGAGCCGAGCACATAGCCCATCGCGAGAACCGCCTCGCCCCGCTGCCACAGGAAGGCCGTGTCGAGGGAGAAGGAAGAGAAGGTGGTGAAGCCGCCGAGCAGGCCCGTGGCAAAGAAGAGACGCAGGCTCTGCAGCCCGCCCATGTCCGACTTGGCCATCCAGCCGATGAAAAGCCCCATGGCCAGAGACCCGAGGATGTTCACCGCCAGGGTGCCGACGGGAAAGCCCGGGCCGAAGAGGCGCAGCGTCGCCAGACCGACGAGATGACGCGCACCGGCCCCCAGGCCACCGCCGAGAATGACGAGAAGAATGCTCTGCATATGTTTGCGACCCTTGCGCGACCCGCGCCCTGTCCTCTTGCTATTCGCCCGCAGGCACGGATGTCTTGCGCGGCTCGGTTGCCCCAGAAGCGGCGGGGACAGCCTCCCCCTTGCCCAGGGCCTCGAAGCGCTTCACCTCGTCATCGTAATTTGGCGCGATGGTGCCGCAGACCCGGTCCCAGAAGGAGAAGAAATTGGCGTAGTTGTAGCGGAATTTCGCGTGATGCTGATCGTGGAACGTGACGCAGACCATGGGCGAGGGAATGCGCGACAGGGGCGAGGCATAGAACTCGAAGCCCGAGTGGCCGATGGTCCCGTTGAAATGGTCCCACAGGCGATGGACGATCAGCACCTCGACGGGAATGGGCAGCACGATCACCGCGAAGAGATAATAGCTCTGCATGACGAAGGCATCGACCAGATCGTCGGAATAGGTGCTCCAGACCGTGGGCGCGACCGACTGGTGATGCAGCGCATGGAAACGGTAGAACAGCTTCGTGTGCATCAACCTATGGCCCCAGTAGAACCAGGTGTCGAAGGCCAGCACCGAGACGATGAACATGCCGATGGCCGACAGCCAGCTCAGCTCCAGCGGCGGCACCAGCGTCCAGCCCTTGAGCGAGAGGAAAATGCCCCCGGCGAGGCACCCGGTGGTCACGAGCAGCGAGATCACGCTCTGACGAATTTCCTTGGCCTGACGTTTCTCGCCCCGCCTGTTCTGCTGGATGCGCCGCTCCGGATGCCGGTTCTGGATGGCGACCAGCACCCAGCCGGTCGCGAAATACAGGAACAGATTGATCCCGTAGCAGGCTGCCCAGATCGGCAAGAACTCAAGAATGACATCAAGAACCTGATTCAACATCTTGTTTTCCGTAACCTTCCTGCGAGCGTCCGCAAGCTTCAGCCAATCGGCCGGCGCACCCGCGTCTCGCGCGCTTCCGGGATCTCGCCGGTTTCCTCGATCTGTTCGACGATCAGGTCATAGCGTGGATGCACCGTGCCCATCAACCGATCCCACACGGACAGAAAATTCGAGAAATTATAGTGGAACTGCGAGTGGTGCAGATCGTGATAGGTGGTGCAGAGAAAGGGAAACGGCGCCCGCGACGAGCGGCCGGCGAAATATTCGAATCCCGAATGACCGATCATGCCGGACACCTGATCGAAGAGCCGCAGCGCGAAGATCACCAGCTCCGGCACGGGCAGGACCAGCCAGACCACCAGATAGAACCCATGCTCGATCAGCGTGTCGACCGTGGTCGCGCTGTCGTTGGACCAGACCGTCGGCGCCACCGACGCATGATGGGGCTGATGGAAGCGGTAGAGCGGCCCCCAGTGCAGGATCCGGTGCCCCCAGTAGAACCAGCCGTCAAAGAGAACGAAGCAGAGCGCGAACATCCCCGCAAAGGACCACCAGGTGAGCGCCAGCGGCTCGAAGAGCACCCAGCCCTGCGTTTGCGCGAAAAAGCCGGCCGAAAGCAGCGCGGCGGAGGTGCCAAGCGCCTTGAGCGAGGCGAGGATCTCCACCCGTGCCCGGCTCATCCCGTCCCGCCCCTTCTGGATCCGCCGCTCCGGATGGCGGGCATTCAGCGCGTTCATCACCAGTCCGGTCGCGAAATAGACGCCGAGAGACGCGCCGTAGATCGCGGCGAAGACGAGCAGGAATTCCGTCACCAGGCCAGGCGCTTCCGTCATGAGGAGCGCGCCTTGTCCGCCTCGCCCATCAGCCGCGCGTCCTCTGCCTGTCGCACATAGACGGCCTCGAACTCGGCCACGCGCCCGTCATAGGTCGGGTGAATGGTGCCGCAGATCCGGTCCCACCAGGAGAAGTAGTTGGCGTAATTGTAGACGAAATACTGGTGATGCTGGTCGTGGAAGACCGTGCAGAGGAACGGTAGCGGATGACGCGCGCTGGCGCCGGCGAAATGCTCATGCCCCGCATGGCCGACCATGGCGCTCACCTGATCGAACAGCCGGTGGGCGAGGAAGACCGCCGCCGGCAGCGGCAGGACGAGCAGCACCAGCGCATAGTAGCTGTGGGCGAAAAGCGTATCCACGGTGGAGCCCGAATCATTCGACCACACGGTCGGCGTCACGTTGAGATGATGCGGCCGGTGAAAGCGGTAAAAGGCCTTGGTGTGCAACAGCCGATGGCCCCAGTAGAACCAGGCATCGTGCAACACCAGCGACAGGCCGAAGAGCAGCGGCGCGCTCCACCAGCTCAGCTCCAGTGGCGCGAACAGCACCCAGCCCCGCGACTGCATCAGAAGACCGAAGGCGAGACATCCGGACGTGACCGCAAGCTGCAGGGTCGAGGAGCGGATGTCGGCCACCGTGCGGTCCCGTCCCTCCCGCGCCTGAATGCGCCGCTCCGGATGGCGTGCATTCCACGCGGTGATCACCAGACCGGATGTGAAGAGGACAATCAGGCTCGCAACATAGAGCAGGCTGAAGAGGGTCAGCCCCTCAATCAGCACATCCGCGACCTCCGGCAGGAAACCGTCAACAGCCCCCACGCCGGCAGCGGCGCCCGCTTCCTTGCTTGCCATGTCATGTCCCTGCAAGGCCAATGTCCCCGGATCGTCAATCTCGTGCCGATCACATCACAGCAGGGGGGCAATTCCTAGACCGCAGTGCAAAATTCATGCACCCATGCTCAGGGATTTGCGCGTCTGCGCAATCAGCAGGGGATCGGTGGCCAGCACCCCCTCCTCTTCCTGCAAGATCGCTTCGAACAGGTTTTCGATCAGCTCCGCCACCACCGGATCCTCTTCCGCCGGAGCATGACCGCTGACGGAGACCACGATCTGAGCCAGTCGCTCGGCCGCGTTCAGCCGTCCCCAGAGATAGTCGTGCTCGCGCCAGCGCCGGTTGAAGAAGGCTCCGAAATTGTTCAGCGCCGCGCCCTTCAGGCTGATCTCCGCCCGGCGCGAGGCCGCACAGTCCGGCGGCGAGATCCGGTCGACCAGAATGTCGCTGACCTCAGCAAAGTCATTGCTCTGCAACACGGGGAAGATCGTCAGGTCATAGAAGGCAAAGCCCACATAGGCGCCAAGCAGCTCGCGCCACAGCGGCCGCGGCAGCACCTCGCAAGCCTTTTCGGCAAAGAGCACGTCGACCTCCCGGTCCTTGCTCTTCAGATCGAAACGGGTCTCGAGATAGGCCAGGGCTGTGCGCAGGCGGATGAGGCCCGCCTCTTCGTCCGGGTCCGCTCCACCCGCCCCGGCGCTTCCTGCAGCGCCAGCACGGTCCGGGCCCAGAACCTCCCGGATCTCCGCAAGGATCTCGGGCTCGAGCGCGCCGCGGTCCCAGCAGACGAGAAACTGGTCGATCTGCGCATAGATTTCCCGCTTGAGCAGGTCCAGCGCGTCGCTCAGCCCCGGAGCGCTGCGCACATCCTCCCGGTGATAGAAGCCGTTGAGGCGGCGCACCACGAAGCGCAACCGCCGCACCCGGTAGTCCACGTCATGGCCCACGAGGAAGCCGATCTTGCGCAGGGCCCGCTCGCCCGGATCCCCCTGCCCGGTCTCCGCGCCGCCCTGACCCCGTCCGGAGGCAAGCGACGACAGGGCAAGATCCAGCCAGGCCGGAACCGGATCGTCGGGCAGGCACCCGAGAATGCCTGCGAGAAACTGCTCCAGCCGGTCACTGACCGAATGCAGCTTCAGCGCCTGATAGGTCAGATAGGCATAGCCCGCCTGATCGTGGGCTGCCGTATTGGCCTGGGCACGGCAGCGCGACAGCCGCTCGGCGCTGACCTTGCCCCATCCCGGCAGGATGGCCTTGACCGTGCGCTCCACAACCGGATCGGCCGCCTCGATGGTCTGGGTCAGCCACCGGCCCCGGCGGTTATGGGCCTCGATCTCCTTGAGGTCATCGCCGATCGGCTCGTTGCGGGGAATGTGGGCGAGCGAGGCGAGGATCACCTTGAAGAATCCGGGCATCGTGCCGTTGGTCTCCACCGCCTGCGGTAGGGCCTTGGGCACCGGATCCACATAGACCAGACGCCGGGCCACCTCGCGGGCGGCAGGACGGGCGCGCACCGCCTCGATCACCGGGGCCAGCGGCTTGTTCATCACCACGCTGCCATCGACGAAATACCGGTTGCGAGACCCGGTGCCATTGAGCCCGAGCCCGCGCGCCACAAAGGGCTCGCGATGGGGCCAGGTCTCGCCCCGCTCGGCCAGCACCTCGTCCAACTCCGCCAGCGAGGCCGGCGGAAAGGCGCCGGGGAAGGAGGACGTCGCCCGCGCGGCGAAGACCAGCTCGGGCACGCTCGCCGGATCGAACTGGCTCTGGATCACCTTCGGCACCCGGTGGCGGGCGTGGAAATTCACCACACGCCGATGGTCCCACTCCTCCACGAAGGCCGGATCGTCGATGCGGATGCGCCGCAATTGCCCGGTGTAATCGGTGAGCGTCACGAAGAGATCGAGGCTCTGGCCCGTGGGAATGAGGCTCGCGCCCGCGCAGTAATCCTCGTCCATCCTGGCGCAGGCATCCAGCATCCAGCCGATGTAGCGCTTGCCGGAAAACGGCGGCTCGAACCAGGGCGACTGCATGAGCAGGCGCAGCTTGTCCCGCGTTTCGTCATCGGCCACGCCCTTGTTGAGCCGGGAAGAGACCAGCCGGTCGAGCACCGGCGAAATGCCCGACTTCATGAACCGGCCGATGCCCGCCTGCGGACTGGCGAGCTGGGTCACATCCGCATATTTCAGCCAGAGATCCCGGTGTGCCTCCAGCGGCAGGTCATGGGCGAGCGCCCGGCCGAGCATGATGCCGTTGACCCCACCGGCCGACGCTCCGGCAATTGTGTCCACCACCACGCGCACGTTCACCGATTGCCCCAGATGGGCGAGCAGTGCGCCCCATGCGGCTTCGGCCGCCCCGCCCTTGCGCTGCGTGCTGCCGGTGGTGTCGTTGAGAAGCCCGCGCTCGTCGCGCCGGGCAGAGGCCCGCACCAGGTTCAGGATTTCCCGGCTGACCCCGTGCATGTAGATCGCCAGCGATACGCCACCGTAGAACACCAGGGCGAGCCTGAGCTCGATTTCCTTCATGGCCGCTCCCCGCTTGCAGACGGCTGCAAGCCACCCGTCCGGCGAATGCCGCATCTTCTTGAGCGCGAGTGTAGGACAGAAGATTTAACGCATTTCGAGCGCTGCGCGCCGCAGTGCGACACAGCCTTGCAGACCGCACAAAGCCGCGCGCCTCAGCGCTGGCGTTCCCGGCGCAGCCGCGCGAAATAGTCGAGCCGCTTGCGCAGATCCCGCTCGAACCCGCGCTCCGGCGGATCGTAATAGACCTGCCGCCCCATGCTTTCGGGAAAATAGTCCTGACCGGAGAACCCGTCCGGCGCGTCATGGTCATACTGATAGCCGTCGCCGTAGCCTTCGGCTTTCATCAGCTTGGTCGGTGCATTGAGGATATGCTTGGGCGGCAGCAGGGAACCGTTCTGCTTGGCCGACCGCATCGCCGCCTTGTAGGCCATGTAGACCCCGTTGGATTTCGGCGCGGTCGCCAGATAGACGACGGTCTGGGCCAGCGCCAGCTCCCCTTCCGGAGAGCCGAGCATCTGATAGGCATCGCGCGCCGCATTGGCCTGGACCACCGCATGGGGGTCGGCCAGACCGATGTCCTCCACCGCCATGCGGATCAGGCGGCGGGCGATGTAGAGCGGATCCTCGCCCCCGTCCAGCATCCGGCAGAACCAGTAGAGGGCCGCGTCCGCATCCGAGCCGCGCACGGACTTGTGCAGGGCGGAAATCAGGTTGTAGTGGCCGTCCGCGCTCTTGTCATAGACCGGCGCCCGGCGCTGCACGATCTCCTGCAGCCGCTCCGCATCGAAGGTCTCCCCCTCGTCTGCGGCCCGCCACACGTCCTCGGCCAGCGTCAGCGCCGCCCGCCCGTCCCCGTCGGCCATGCGGACCAGCACCGCGCGGGCCTCCTCGGTCAGGGGCAGCGGCTTGTCTTCCTCCTCCTCGGCCCGCTCCAGCAACCGGGTCAGGGAGGCGAGATTGTGCGGATGGAAGGTCATCACATGGGACCGCGACAGAAGCGCGGCATTGAGCTCGAAGGACGGGTTTTCCGTCGTCGCCCCCACCAGCGTGATCGTGCCATCCTCCATCACCGGCAGGAACCCGTCCTGCTGGGCCCGGTTGAAGCGATGGATCTCGTCGACGAAGAGCAGGGTGCCGCGGCCCGACATGCGCCGGGCACGGGCCGCCTCGAAGACCTTCTTCAGATCCGCAACACCGGTGAAGATCGCCGAGATCTGCTCGAAGGCCAGGTCGGTCTCATGGGCCAGCAGCCGGGCAATGGTGGTCTTGCCCGTGCCCGGCGGCCCCCAGAAGATCAGCGACCCAAGACTGCGGGTCCGCAGCATCCGGGTCAGCGTTCCCTCCGGCCCGATCAGGTGATCCTGGCCCACCACATCCTTGAGGGAAGACGGCCGGAGCCGGTCCGCGAGTGGGCGCGGACCGGTTGCAGCTAGACCGGAGGCTTGGAACAGATCGCTCATGATGTTCCTTATAGGGGCTCAGCCCCGCAGCACGATACGATTAATCTTGCCGCCGCGCTCGATATCCAGCGCCCAGAGGCGCGGCCGGCGCGAGGCCACATCTTCGAGATCCGCGCTCGTGGGAACGGCCACCTCGTTTACCGCCCGGATGATGTCGCCGACCTTCAGGCCGACACGGTCTGCCGTGCTGCCCGGTTCAATGGCGCTGATCACCACCCCGTCATAGGCTTCCGGAACCCGCAGTTCTTCAGACACGGCCGGCGACAGGTTCATCACCGTGGCGCCCGCGAAGGGGGAATAGCCCTTGATCGTGCGCGCGTCCCGCGCCGGCGTTTCCGGTGCCGGAGACATGGCGATCTTCACGTCGGTCTCCTTGCCTCCACGCAGCACCGTGAAGCTCGCCGAAGAGCCAAGCGCCTTGGTGGCGAAGCGATAGCCGAAGCTGTTCGGGTCGGTCACTTCCTTGCCGTCGACGGCCACGATCAGGTCGGAGACTTCAAGCCCCGCATCGGCCGCAGGCGAGCCGGGGAAGACCTTGGTGACGATGACCCCGCGCGGACGGTCCAGACCCAGAGCCTCAGAGATCTCCGCGCTCACCAGCTGGACGGAGGCCCCCAGCCAGGGCCGCTTGATCCGGTCCCCGTGCCCTGCCGCGGAAGCCACAAACTGGGCCATCTGGGCGGGAATGGCAAAGCCGATGCCGTTGGAGCCGCCGGAGCGGGAATAGATCGCCGAATTGATGCCGACGAGCCGGCCTTCCATGTCGACAAGCGCCCCGCCCGAGTTGCCCGGGTTGATCGCCGCGTCGGTCTGGATGAAGAACTGGTAGTCGGTGACGCCGACCTGGGTGCGGGCCAGTGCCGAGACGATGCCCTGCGTCACCGTCTGGCCGACGCCGAAGGGATTGCCGATGGCCAGCACGATGTCGCCGACCTCCAGGCTGTCCGGCTCGGCAAAGGGCACCGAGGCAAACGGCCCCTTGCCCTGGATGCGCAGCACCGCAAGGTCCGTGCGTTCGTCCTTGAGCACGATTTCCGCATCGAATTCGCGCCGGTCCGCAAGCGCCACCCGCACCTCGTCCGCATTCTCGATGACGTGGTAATTGGTGATGACGGTGCCGTCCTCGGAAATAATCACGCCGGAGCCGAGCGAGGATTCCACCCGCTCCTGCGGCCGGCCCATCCCCTGCCCCAGGCCGGGGGCCATGTCGCCGAAGAACCGCTGGAAGAACGGATCATTGAAGAAGGGGGACACCCGGCGCTGCTGAACCACCTTGCGGCTGGCATAGACGTTCACCACCGCCGGCGCGACGCTCTTCACCAGCGGGGCGAAGGACAGCTTCACTTCAGCGGCCGAAGCCGGCACCTGTCGTGCCCCCTCGGCGCGCGCCGGAACGCCCCCCAGAACCATCGGAAGGCCGATCACTCCGCAAAGACCGAGGGCCGCCAGACGGCGCCCCCATCCCTTCGCGCATTGCTTCAAGACATTCATGGCAAGGCTCCTTGTCGCGACTCACCGCAAGGCGGCATCTCTCCCTGCCCGATAGGCTCAGGATGGGGTGAGATCAAGGCAAACCCGACAGGACCAACATGACAGTTCTGTCAGGATCGCGCCCTTCCCCGCACCACAAACGAAAAGAGCCGCCGGGAAGATCCCGGCGGCTCGGCATTCAGCGGCTCCGAGCGGAAGCTCAGGCGGAGCGGACCTGCTGCAGGAAGGTGCGCACCTGACGGTCCAGCGCGCCCGTCTGTTCGTTCAGGTCTTCCATGGAGCGGGCAAAGTTGTTGGCCGCTTCACGGGTCTGTTCGGAGATCTGGCTGACATTGGAAATGTCGTCCGAGACATTGGAGGTCCCCACCGCAGCGCGCTGGGTGTTCTCGGCAATGCCGCGGGTGGCGTAGCTCTGCTCGGTGACGGCCGCCGACACATCGGTGACCGACTGGGAAATCTCGCCGATGGTCTGCTGGATGTCGCCGATGGCGCCCACGGCCTCTTCCGTCGCCGCACGGATCGCGTCGATCTGCTGCTGGATCTCGCCGGTCGCCTTGCCGGTCTGGGAGGCCAGCTCCTTGACCTCGGAGGCCACGACCGCAAAGCCGCGTCCTGCTTCCCCGGCACGCGCCGCCTCAATGGTGGCGTTCAGGGCCAGCAGGTTCGTCTGGTCGGCAATGTCGGAGATCAGGGTCACCACTTCGCCGATCCGGTTGGCGGCTTCCGCCAGCGAGCGCACCGTCTCGTTGGTGGATTCGGCGCGCACCGTGGCCGTCTTGGCAACAGCTGCGGAGCGTTCGATCAGCGCGGAAATTTCCTGGATCGAGCTGGAGAGCTGATCGGAGGCCGACGCGATGGACTGAACCTCGTTCATCGCCTCGGCGGAGGTCTTCGCCGCCCGGGTCGAGGTCTGACCGGATTCTTCCATCATCTGGCGCATGTCTTCAGTGGCTTCGCGCAAGGACGCCGCCGACCGGGACACATGCTCGACAACCTGACCGACGGAGGCTTCGAAATCGGCTGCGAGCGCACCCAGCATTTCCTGCCGCTGTTCGGCGGCCGAACGGGCGGCAAGCGCTTCTTCCTGCGCCCGGTGTTCCTGTTCGATCTGGGCGTTCTCGCGGATCTTGACGACAGCGCGACCGATGTCGCCGATCTCGTCACCGCGCTTTGCGGCCCGGATTTCCGTGTTGGTGTCCCCGGCAGCAATCGCCTCCAGCGCATTGACCAGCCAGGCCAGCGGCCGGGTGATCGAGCGGGAGAAGAGCAGCGACACGAGCGCGGCGATCCCGAGGGTCACCAGCGTCATGATGATCATGGAGTTCTTCATTTCCGTCACGCTGGCCATGGCCTCGTCGACGGACTTCTCGGTCACGACCGCCCAGGTCTCCCCGTTGTAGGTCATCGGCGTCGCCACGGTCATGCGGGCCACACCATCGGCCCCCACCACGACGCCCTCAGCCTCTTCGCCGGCAAAGGCTGTGCGGAAGATGTCCGGCATCGGGGCGTCGGAGAGCGCGGTCGGCGCATCGGCCAGCGGCAGATCGCTCAGATACTTGCCGTCGCTGCTCACCAGATAGGACTGACCGGTCTCACCCAGATCGGCCCGTGCCTTGGTAACGGAGTTCACATAGTCGGAGGTGACACGCACGGCAATCACGCCGCCGAAGGTCTCACCCGAGAAATCGGAGATATAGACCGGCTGCGCAACGAACATGGAGGGCGCACCGCCCGCCGGCGCATAGGCTTCGAACGTGGAAGAGACCTGCTCGCCCTTGGAGGCCGTCAGCGCGCGGGCGAAGACGTCGGCAAGGCCGGTGTTCTGCAGGCCGCCGGTCTTCACGTTGTCGAGAAAGTCGACCGACTTGGTGACGCTGTAGATCACCAGCCCGTCCGGGTTGATGGCGTAGATGTCGCCATAGCCGCCGTTCTTCCAGGAGGAGAGGAAGCCGCCGTGCACGTCCTGGTGACGCCAGGAGTACATGGTCTTGTTGCCCTCGCCCGTCAGCTGGGCCCGGTCCATCGCCTCACTGCCCTCGGCCCGGAAATAGGCGTCAATCTGCGCCTTGTCCCGGTCCACATTGGCCAGAGATCCGTTCAGGTCGGTAAAGGCCAGCGTCGAGACGGCGCTGGTCGCCGTCGTGCGCAGATCGCCCGACAGATTGTCGAAGCGCATCGACAGCACATTGCGGCGCACGCTGCTGGCAAGCGCCAGTTCCCGTTCGGCCGCGCTCTCAAGCCCGGAACGGGCATTCATGTAGCCGCCGATCCCCACAGCGACGCTCGACGTGAAGGCCACGGCGACCGTCAGGGCCGGAACCACCACCGAAAGTTTCTTGAATTTGCTGAAATGGCCAGTCGCAGCCGTTGTTCCCGCAGTCATGTTCCCCCCGAACAAAGGTACTATAAGTTGTCCTACCTATGCGGGAGGGAAGTTAAGATAGGAATAATCGATAATTCTGCGGAGGGCGCCAGGATCGCAGGGTTAACGAGCCCTGAATGGGCCACGCGGCCCGCCAGACCGATCAACTCTGGATTGATCGCCCTGCTCTTTGGCTCTCCCGCCAGACGCTTCTGGAGCGCCATGCCCTTCATCCGGCGGCCACACTTGCCGCCCGACCTGCGGACAACAAAAAAGGCAGGCCTTTCGGCCTGCCTTCTTCATTTCGACGTCTGTCGAAAGCCTTATGCTGCGTTCTCGGCAGCCAGTTCGGCTTCGTGACGGGCGCGGTCTTCTGCGCCGCGTGCAGACGGATCGCGATCGACGAGTTCGATCACGGCCATCGGCGCGCTGTCACCATAGCGGAAACCGGCCTTCAGGACGCGGCTGTAGCCACCCTGACGGTCCTTGTAACGCTCGCCGAGGGTGTCGAACAGCTTCTTCACCATGGCTACGTCGCGGATCTGCGCGATAGCCTGACGGCGAGCATGCAGGTCACCGCGCTTGCCCAGGGTGATGAGCTTGTCGATGATCGGCTTCATTTCCTTGGCCTTCGGCAGGGTGGTCACGATCTGCTCATGCTGGATCAGCGACGCTGCCATGTTGGCGAACATAGCCTTGCGGTGGCTAGCGGTCCGGTTGAGCTTGCGGCCGGAATTACCGTGGCGCATGGCCCTCTCCTTTTTCTAAATCGGCACGGGCGGTATCGTTTCAGACCCTGCCCCGTCCGGTTGCTCTTTCAAAGGGACGTGAGCCCCTCAATACTGGTGGTCTTCGTAGCGCTTGGCGAGGTCTTCGATGTTCTCAGGCGGCCAGTTGGCGACTTCCATGCCGAGATGGAGACCCATCTGGGCGAGAACTTCCTTGATCTCGTTGAGCGACTTGCGGCCGAAATTCGGCGTGCGCAGCATTTCCGCTTCGGTCTTCTGGATCAGATCGCCAATATACACGATATTGTCGTTCTTCAGGCAGTTGGCGGAGCGGACGGACAGTTCCAGTTCGTCGACCTTCTTCAGAAGCGCCGGGTTGAAGGCCAGTTCCGGGACTGTGTCCTCGGCGACCTCGCGCTGGGGCTCTTCGAAGTTGACGAAGATGGAGAGCTGGTCCTGAAGGATGCGCGCAGCGAATGCGACTGCGTCATCCGGCTTGACCGAACCGTCGGTTTCGACGGTCAGCGTCAGCTTGTCGTAGTCAAGAACCTGACCTTCACGGGTGTTTTCCACCTTGTAGGACACTTTCTTGACCGGCGAGTAGAGGCTGTCCACCGGGATCAGGCCGATCGGAGCATCTTCCGGACGATTACGGTCAGCGGCATGATAGCCCTTGCCCGTATTGACCGTGAACTCCATGCGGATCTCGGCGCCCTCGTCGAGGGTGCAGAGAACCAGATCCGGATTGAGCACTTCCACGTCGCCGACGGTCTGGATGTCGCCAGCGGTGACCAGGCCCGGACCCTGCTTGCGCACAACCATGCGCTTCGGGCCCTCGCCTTCCATGCGCAGAGCAATCTCCTTGATGTTCAGGATGATGTCGGTGACATCTTCGCGAACACCCGGGATAGAAGAGAACTCATGCAGCACGCCATCGATCTGCACTGCGGTCACGGCTGCGCCCTGAAGGGACGACAGCAGAATGCGGCGCAGAGCGTTGCCGAGCGTCAGACCATAACCGCGCTCGAGCGGCTCGGCGACAACGGTCGCCATGAAACGCGGATCTTCACCCGGCTTCACCTCGAGCTTGGTCGGCTTGATCAGTTCTTGCCAGTTCTTTTGAATGGTCACGTTTTTTCCCTTCGGCTATCCCGCCCGGATGCAAAAGCCCCGAGCCATTCTTTGCCACTGGAGAAACAGATACGCAAAGACCAGAGGTCTTAGACGCGGCGACGCTTACGCGGACGGCAACCGTTGTGCGGAATCGGCGTCACGTCGCGGATGGACGTGATCAGGAAACCGGCAGCCTGAAGGGCGCGCAGGGCAGATTCACGGCCCGAGCCCGGACCACGAACTTCAACTTCCAGGGTGCGCATGCCGTGTTCCGCTGCCTTCTTGCCCGCGTCTTCCGCAGCGACCTGAGCCGCGTACGGGGTGGACTTGCGGGAGCCCTTGAAGCCCAGAGCACCAGCGGAAGACCAGGAGATGGTGTTCCCCTGAGCGTCGGTGATGGTGATCATGGTGTTGTTGAACGTGGAGTTCACATGAGCCACGCCGGAAGAGATGTTCTTCCGCTCGCGGCGACGCACGCGCGTCGTGTCCTTAGCCATTCTATATTCCTTGTCTTGATCTCGTCACTGCCGTAACACCGGCAGCTCCACCGCCAATCGGCAGGGCTTACTTCTTCTTGCCTGCGATCGGCTTGGCCGGACCCTTGCGGGTACGGGCGTTCGTGTGCGTCCGCTGACCGCGGACCGGCAGGCCGCGGCGGTGACGCAGGCCACGGTAGCAGCCCAGGTCCATCAGACGCTTGATGTTCATTGCGGTTTCACGGCGCAGGTCGCCTTCGACGAGGTAGTCGGCGTCGATCGCTTCACGGATCGCCAGGACTTCTGCGTCGGACAGCTGGTTGACGCGGCGAGCCGGCTCAATGTTCACCTTTTCGATGATTTCCTGAGCGAACTTCGGGCCGATGCCGTGAATGTACTGAAGCGCGATCACAACGCGCTTGTTGGTCGGAATGTTAACGCCAGCAATACGTGCCACGTTGCATCTCCATGTTTGCGCGAAGACCCCTCCTCGGAGACAGCCCTGCGCGGGTTCTTGTTATCCCCTCGCGTCCGGTGGAGCCCGGCCCTTGCGAGGCATTTATGCGGCCCTCCCCCGCAGGGTGAAAGGCCGAAGCCGAAGCCGGTGACCCGACCCCGATGCTGTGGCGCGAATCGGCGAACCGTTCCGCAGCACAGAAGGTGCCGTTCCGGAAAGTCTCCGGTACGGCACCAAACTTTGCAGATTGAGCGCGCTCTTTAGCGCCCTCAGACCTTCTCGTCAAGGTTCGTCAGGACGGATTCGATATCCGCGCTGACCTGGTCGATGGACTGCATGCCATCGACCACGCTGAGAAGACCTGCCTTCTCGTAGTAGGGAATGACCACGGCGGTGTCCCGGTTGTAGGCTTCGAGCCGACCCTTGAACACTTCCGGATCATCATCCTTGCGCACCGGCTGACCGCTGGCGGCCGCATCCGCGGCCCGCTTCATGATGCGATCGACGAGCTTGGTCTGGTCGACCCGCAGCTCGATCACCGCATCGAGGGCGAGACCGCCCTCCTGCAGCATCTCGGCGAGGGCGTCGGCCTGAGCCACCGTCCGCGGGAACCCGTCGAGGATGAAGCCCTTGCGGGCATCCGCCTCGGCGATCCGTTCACGGATGATGCCAACCACGACGTCATCGGGCACGAGCTTGCCGCCATCGACCAGTTCCTTGGCCGCCAGACCCACAGGGGTCCCTGCGGCCATGGCTGCGCGAAGCATGTCACCGGTAGAGAGCTGGGGGATTCCGTATTTCTCGACAAGCCGTGCGGCCTGCGTCCCCTTCCCCGCCCCCGGCGGTCCTACCAGAATAAGCCTCATCGACGTTTCCCCCTCAGTTTTGCCTTCTTGACCAGACCCTCATACTGATGTGCGAGCAGATGGCCCTGGATCTGGGATACAGTATCCATGGTCACGCTGACGACAATCAACAGCGAAGTTCCACCGAAATAGAACGGAACGCCCGTCGCCGAAATGAGGAATTCGGGTAATAGACAAACGAGGGTGATGTAGACGGCCCCGACGATCGTGATGCGCGTCAGCACGTAGTCGATGTACTGCGCGGTCCGCTCGCCCGGACGATAGCCCGGAATGAAGCCCCCATGCCGCTTCAGATTATCCGCCGTCTCGGTCGGATTGAACACGATGGCGGTATAGAAGAAGCAGAAGAAGATGATCATCGCCGCATAGGCGAGCATGTACAGAGGCTGTCCATGACCGAGCAGTGCAGTGATCGTGGCGACCCACTCGTTGGTGGCCGCATCGGCGGAGAAGCCCGCGATGGTGGCCGGAACAAGCAGGAGCGACGAGGCGAAGATCGGCGGGATCACACCGGCGGTGTTCAGCTTGAGCGGTAGGAACGAGGTGTTGCCCTCGAACATGCGGTTGCCCTGCTGACGCTTCGGATACTGGATCAGAAGCCGGCGCTGCGCCCGCTCCATGAACACGATCAGCGCAATCACCAGAACCGCCAGCACGATGATGCCGATGATGATCCAGGTGGAAAGCGCCCCCTGACGACCCAGCTCCAGGGTGGAGACGATGGCCGTCGGAAGACCGGCGACAATGCCGGCGAAGATGATCAGGGAGATGCCGTTGCCGATGCCGCGCGAGGTGATCTGCTCACCCAGCCACATCAGGAACATGGTGCCACCCAGCAGGGTCAGAACCGTGCTTGCCCGGAAGAACCAGCCCGGATCCATCACCACGTTGGACGCCCCTTCGAGACTCACGGCAATGCCATAGGCCTGGAACGCGGCGAGAATCACGGTGCCGTACCGGGTGTACTGGTTGATCACCTTGCGGCCCTGCTCCCCGTCCTTCTTCAGCTGCTCGAGAGACGGCACGACGGTCGTCATGAGCTGCATGATGATGGAGGCGGAGATGTAGGGCATGATGCCCAGGGCGAAGATCGCCATACGCTCGACAGCGCCGCCGGCAAACATGTTGAACATGCCGATGATGCCGGACTGCGCCTGCTGGAAGGCTTGTGCGAAGGCAGCGGGGTTGATTCCGGGAATCGGAATGTAAGTCCCCAGTCGATAAACCAAAAGCGCCCCCAGCGTGAACCAGATGCGCTTTTTGAGTTCGTCAGCCTTGGCGAAAGCTGAAAAATTGAGATTAGACGCCAGTTGCTCGGCGGCGGATGCCATGCCCTACTCCGGAAATTTAAACGGAATAAATGGGAAAGCCCAGGCCGTTAGGCCTGAGCTCCCTTAACAACAACCTTGCCGCCAGCCTTTTCGACTGCTTCTACGGCAGTCTTGGAGGCACCGGCAATCTCGAAGGAGACAGCGACCTTGAGTTCGCCGTCGGCGACCAGACGGACGCCATCCTTCACGCGCTTGACAACGCCGGCAGCCTTCAGCGCCTCGACCGTCACGGTCTCGGAAGCGTTGAGCTTGCCCGCATCAATTGCGGTCTGAACGCGTGCCAGGGATACAGTGTTGTAATCCTTGGCGAAGATGTTGGTGAAACCACGCTTCGGCAGCCGGCGATGCAGCGGCATCTGACCGCCTTCAAAGCCCTTGATGGCCACGCCGGAACGGGACTTCTGACCCTTGACGCCACGACCACCGGTCTTGCCCTTGCCAGAGCCGATGCCACGGCCAACGCGCGTGCGGGACTTGACCGCACCTTCGTTGTCATGAAGTTCGTTGAGCTTCATCTTGAGTACTCCCGCCTCGTCTTATGCGTTGTCGTCGACGACGCGGACGAGATGCTGGACCTTGTTGATCATGCCGCGCACTTCAGGAGTATCCTTCAGCGTCGAGCGGCGGTGCATCTTGTTCAGACCCAGGCCGATGAGCGTAGCGCGCTGGTCCTGCGGACGGCGTGCCGGGCTACCGATCTGTTCGACCGTCACGGTCTTTTCGGTGTTCGCCATGGAACTAACCCTCGTTCAATTGGGCAGCGGAGCCGCCGAGATCAAGCCTCGGCGGCGGCCGGAGCCGCATCTTCGTTGTCACGACGGCGCGACTGGAGCACCGACACCTTCAGGCCACGACGGGCCGCGACGGAGCGCGGGCTGTCTTCACGGGCCAGAGCGTCGAAAGTCGCACGCACCATGTTGTACGGGTTGGAAGAACCGAGGGACTTCGCAACAACGTCCTGAACGCCCAGGGTTTCGAACACTGCACGCATCGGACCACCCGCGATGATACCGGTACCGGCCGGAGCCGCACGCAGGATCACCTTGCCAGCGCCGTGACGGCCTTCCACGTCGTGGTGGAGGGTCCGGCCTTCGCGCAGCGGCACGCGGATCATCGTCCGCTTGGCAGCTTCAGTTGCCTTGCGGATGGCTTCCGGCACTTCACGAGCCTTGCCGTGGCCGAAGCCGACGCGGCCCTTCTGATCGCCCACAACCACCAGAGCGGCGAAGCCGAAACGACGGCCACCCTTGACCACCTTGGCAACGCGGTTGATGTGAACGAGCTTGTCGACGAATTCGCTGTCGCGCTCTTCGCGCTCGCGATTTTCCTGTCTCGCCATTTTAAATATCCGTTCTTAAGAGCGCCTACGAGCGCTGGTCAGAATTCAAGTCCACCGTCGCGGGCAGCATCGGCGAGCGCCTTGATGCGCCCATGATACTGATACCCACCACGGTCGAACACGACCTGCTTGATGCCAGCGGCCAGAGCGCGCTCGGCGACAAGCTTACCGACGGCTGCGGCAGCAGCGGTGTCGGCGCCCGTTTTCAGGCTGCCCTTGAGGTCTTGCTCGATGGTCGACGCGGAAACCAGGGTGTGGCCCTGGGCATCGTCGATGATCTGAGCGTAGATCTGCTTGGACGAGCGGAACACAGAAAGACGCGGACGACCGTTCGCGACCTTCTTGAGGGAACGGCGCACGCGATCGCGGCGGCGTTCGAAAGCAATCTTGCTATTCGCCATGATCCAGGTCCGTTACTTCTTCTTGCCTTCTTTGCGGACGATGAATTCGCCAGCATGACGCACACCCTTGCCCTTATAGGGCTCCGGCGGACGGAATTCGCGGATTTCTGCCGCAACCTGACCGACAACTTGCTTGTCGATCCCCGAGATCAGGATCTCGGTCGGCTTCGGGCACTTGATGTCGATGCCAGCCGGAATCGGATAGACGACATCATGGGAGAAACCCAGCGCAAGCTGAAGGTTGGAACCCTGAACCTGTGCACGATAACCAACACCGGTGATTTCCAGCTTCTTTTCGAAGCCGGCATTCACGCCGGTGATGATGTTCTGGACCATCGTACGGCTCATGCCCCACATGGAGCGTGCCGTCTTCGAGGTGCCACGGGGATCGATCTTGATCCCATCTTCCGTCATTTCGGCCAGCACGTAGGTATTGAGCACGAAGGAGAGTTCCCCCTTCGGGCCCTTAACCGAAACCGTCTGACCGTTGATCGTTGCCGTTACCCCGCTCGGCACGGGGACTGGCTTTTTGCCAATACGAGACATCGAACCAACCTTAGTCGTGTTTCATTCCAGTGAGGCCTGAAGCCGCGTCAGAAGACGCGGCACAGAACCTCACCACCAACGTTTTCTTCCCGCGCCTGGTGGTCGCTCATGACGCCGCGCGGAGTCGACAGAATCGACACGCCCAGGCCATTGGACACATGCGGGATATTCTTCACCGAAGAGTACACCCGGCGGCCCGGCTTCGACACGCGTTCAATCGTGCGGATGACCGGCTCGCCGTCAAAGTACTTCAGCTCGATCTCCAACTCGGACTTGCCGCCCTCGTATTCGACCGTGGTGAAGCCACGGATGTACCCTTCTTTGGCGAGCACTTCAAGCACGTGTTCGCGCAATTTGGATTTAGGTGAAGTCACCTTGCCCTTACGACGCATCTGCGCATTGCGGATGCGGGTGAGCATATCCCCCAACGGATCAGAAATTGCCATCGGAGTATCTCCTTACCAGCTGGACTTGACCAGGCCCGGGATCTTGCCCAGCGAGCCAAGTTCACGAAGTGCGATACGCGACATCTTGAGCTTGCGGTAGAAACCGCGCGGACGACCCGTCACTTCGCACCGGTTACGAATCCGGTTCGGAGCGGAGTTCCGCGGCAGCTTTGCCAGCTCCAGGCGTGCGTTGAACTGCTCTTCGGGGCTCAGGTTCGGATCCTTCGCCATTGCCTTCAGGGCAGCGCGCTTCTCAGCGTACTTCTTAACGAGCTTCCTACGACGCTCGTTCTTCTCGACCGCGCTCTTCTTCGCCATCGTCGTTCCTCGTTCCTTTCCCGTATCTCAGCTTATTTGCTGAACGGGAAGTTGAACGCGCGCAGCAGTTCGCGCGCCTCGTCATCGGTCGGTGCGGTGGTGCAGACGATGATGTCCATACCCCAGATCTGGTCGACCTTGTCGTATTCGATTTCCGGGAACACGATATGTTCCTTGATGCCCATGGCGTAGTTGCCACGGCCGTCGAAGGACTTCGCGCTGACACCGCGGAAGTCACGCACGCGCGGCAGCGCGATGGTGATCAGGCGGTCCAGGAATTCGTACATCTGGTGGCGGCGCAGGGTCACCTTTGCACCAAGCGGCATGCCTTCGCGCACCTTGAAGGTAGCGATGGACTTCTTGGCCTTGGTGATGACCGGCTTCTGACCGGCAATGGCTGCCAGGTCGTCTGCGGCGATGCGAGCCTTCTTGGAGTCGGCAACTGCTTCACCGACGCCGATGTTCAGGACGATCTTTTCCAGGCCCGGAACCATCATCGGGTTCGAGTACTGGAACTTTTCCTGAAGCTGCTTGCGCACGACGTTTTCGTAGTGCGACTTCAGGCGCGGGACGTAGGTCTCAGCCATCGATCAGGTCTCCCGAACGCTTGGCCACGCGGACCTTCGTACCATCTTCCTGCACCTTGAAGCCGACGCGGGTTGCCTTGCCGTCCTTCGGATCGGCGATGGCAACGTTGGACAGCTGGATCGGGCTTTCCTTGGCCACGATACCGGCTTCCTGGGTCTGGGTCTGCTTCTGGTGGCGGCGAACAACGTTCACGCCACGCACAAGTGCCTTGTTTTCGGACGGCAGGACCTGCAGGACTTCACCAGTCTTGCCCTTGTCACGGCCGGTCAGCACGACGACAGTGTCGCCCTTCTTAATTTTCGCAGCCATCAGAGCACCTCCGGCGCCAGCGAAATGATCTTCATGTGGTTCTTTGCGCGAAGTTCGCGCGGGACCGGGCCGAAGATACGGGTTCCGACCGGTTCCTTGTTGTTGTTGACCAGCACGGCCGCATTGCGGTCGAACCGGATCACGCTGCCATCGGGACGGCGGATATCCTTCGCCGTGCGCACGACGACTGCCTTCATCACGTCGCCCTTCTTGACGCGGCCCCGCGGGATAGCCTCTTTGACGGAGACGACGATGATGTCGCCAACCTGGGCATACTTACGCTTGGAGCCGCCGAGCACTTTGATGCACATGACACGACGTGCGCCGGAATTATCGGCGACGTCGAGGTTTGTTTGCATCTGAATCATGACTGGCTGCCTTGTTCTTTAATCGGCGCACCGGCAACGGGCGCCTGATGATGCTTCTTAACGAGGCTCGTGGTCACTCAGCGACCACGGTCCAACGCTTGTTCTTGGAGATCGGCGCACACTCTTCAATCTGAACAATGTCGCCGACCTGGCACTTGTTTTCCGCGTCGTGCGCCCGGTACTTCTTGGTCCGGCGCACGGTCTTCTTGAGCAGCGGGTGAGTGAAGCGACGCTCCACGTTCACCGTCACCGTCTTGTCATTCGCGTTGCTGACCACGGTGCCCTGCAGAATACGCTTCGGCATGGGTCTCTCCTTACGCGTTCGCCACGCGCTTTTCGCGCATGATCGTCTGGATGCGAGCGATGTCGCGGCGGATCTGCCGGACGCGCCCAGTGTTCTCGAGCTGACCCGTTGCCTTCTGGAAGCGCAGGTTGAACTGCTCCTTCTTGAGGGCTTCGAGCTCCGTGCGGAGCTCGTCGAGGGTCTTTGCTCTCACGTCAGTAGCCTTCATGGCTTTTTCTCCTCGACTGCCTTATTCCGCAATTCGCTGAACGAACCGGCACTTGATCGGCAGTTTGGCAGCTGCCAGGCGCATTGCTTCACGAGCAACATCTTCCGGCACGCCATCGATTTCGAACATCACCCGGCCCGGCTTGACGCGGCAAGCCCAGTAGTCGGGGGAACCCTTACCTTTACCCATTCGGACTTCGGCCGGCTTCGAAGAAACCGGAAGGTCCGGGAAGATACGGATCCAGACACGGCCCGCACGCTTCATGTGACGGGTCATGGCACGACGGGCAGCTTCGATCTGACGAGCGGTAACCCGCTCCGGCTCCATTGCCTTCAGACCATAGGCGCCGAAGTTGAGGTCAGTACCCCCCTTGGCAGCGCCGTGAATGCGGCCCTTGTGCTGCTTGCGGAACTTAGTTCGCTTCGGTTGCAGCATCGTTTTCTCTCGTCCTTCGTGTTACGCGAGCAGCAGGCAGCCTAATCAGGCTGCGCGCTCACGGCCCCGATCCCGGCGTCCGCCGCGATCACCCTGGTTAGAATCCGAGCCAGACAGCGCACGGCGCTCAGACGCCATCGGGTCGTGCTCGAGGATTTCACCCTTGAAGATCCAGACCTTCACGCCACACACGCCATAAGCGGTGTGAGCGGAAGCGACGCCGTAGTCGATGTCTGCACGCAGGGTGTGCAGCGGCACGCGGCCTTCGCGGTACCATTCCACGCGAGCGATTTCCGCTCCGCCCAGACGACCACCGCAGGTGATCTTGATGCCCTGGGCGCCCAGACGCATGGCCGACTGAACGGCACGCTTCATGGCGCGACGGAAGGCCACACGGCGTTCCAGCTGCTGCGCGATCGAGGCGGCCACCAGGGTCGCGTCGATTTCCGGCTTGCGCACTTCAACGATGTTGATGTGCACTTCCGAGTTGGTGATCTCGCCGATCTTCTTGCGAAGACGCTCAATGTCCGCACCCTTCTTGCCGATGACCACACCCGGACGACCGGAGTGGATGGTCACGCGGCACTTCTTGTGCGGGCGTTCGATGACGACCTTGGCGACGGCGGCCTGCTTGAGTTCTTCAAGCAGGTATTCGCGGATGCGGAAGTCTTCATGAAGAAGAGTGCCGTACTCGCCCTTGTTGGCGTACCAGCGGGAATCCCAGGTCCGGTTGATCCCGAGGCGCATGCCGATCGGGTTGACTTTATGTCCCATCAGGCAGTCTCCTCGACTTCACGCACAACGATGGTCAGGTTCGAGAACGGCTTCTCGATGCGGCCGACACGACCACGAGCCCGCGGCTGGAACCGCTTGATCACGAACGCCTTACCGACATGAGCTTCGGCAACCACCAGGTTGTCGATGTCCAGGTCGTGGTTGTTTTCCGCATTTGCAATCGCGGACATCAGGGTCTTCTTGACGTCCTGTGCGATACGCTTGCGGGAGAAGGTCAGGTCCGCAAGTGCGGTGCCGACCTTCTTGCCGCGGATAGCAGCCGCAACGAGATTCAGCTTGCGCGGGGAAACGCGCAGCATGCGGGTCATTGCCCGGGCCTCGTTGTCAGCGAGCGTCCGCTCACGCTTCGGCTTGCCCATCGTTACTTCCTCTTCGCCTTCTTGTCGGCGCCGTGTCCGTAGTAGGTCCGGGTCGGCGAGAACTCGCCGAACTTGTGACCAATCATTTCTTCAGACACCAGCACCGGTACGTGCTTCTGGCCGTTGTAAACGCCGAAGGTGAGACCGACGAACTGCGGGAGGATCGTCGAGCGGCGGCTCCAGGTCTTGATGACCTCGTTCCGGCCGGACTCACGTACCTTGTCCGCTTTGTTCAGCAGATACCCGTCGACAAACGGACCTTTCCAGATCGAACGTGCCACGATCCTTGCCCTTTACTTCTTACGCGCGTGGCGGCTGCGGACAATGTACTTATCCGTAGACTTGTTGCTGCGCGTCTTCTTGCCCTTGGTCGGCTTACCCCAAGGGGTAACCGGATGACGACCACCGGAGGTCCGGCCTTCACCACCGCCGTGCGGGTGGTCGACCGGGTTCATGGCGACACCGCGGGTGTGCGGGCGAATGCCCAGCCAGCGAGAACGACCGGCCTTGCCGAGGTTCACGTTGCCATGGTCCGGGTTGGACACGGCACCGATGGAGGCCATGCAGGTCCCCAGAACCTTCCGCTGTTCACCGGACATCAGGCGCAGGACGGTGTAGCCCTGGTCGCGACCGACGATCTGAACGAAAGCACCGGCGGAACGGGCGATCTGGCCACCCTTGCCCGGCTTCAGTTCGATATTGTGCACGATGGTGCCGACCGGAATGGAGGCCAGCGGCATCGCGTTGCCCGGCTTCACGTCCACTGCCTGACCGGCAATGACAGTGTCGCCAACGGCGAGGCGCTGCGGCGCCAGGATGTAGCTCAGTTCGCCATCTTCATAGCGGATCAGAGCAATGAATGCGGTCCGGTTCGGATCGTATTCAAGACGTTCGACCGTGGCCGGAACGTCGAACTTGCGACGCTTGAAGTCCACCAGACGGTAGGAGCGCTTGTGGCCACCACCGCGGTTCGGGGACGTCAGACGACCGAGGTTGTTACGACCACCGGTCTTGGACAGGCCTTCGGTCAGGGTCTTGACCGGCTTGCCCTTCCAGAGGTCGGAACGATCGACCTGGACGAGCTGGCGCCGGCCAGGAGACGTCGGGTTAAAAGTCTTAAGTGCCATATCTCTGTCCCCGTCCCTTAGAGCCCGGTGCTCACGTCGATGGCGTGACCTTCAGCGAGCGTGATGACGGCCTTCTTGAAATCGGACTGGCGACCGATACGACCCTTGAACCGCTTCACCTTGCCCTTGCGGACCAGAGTGTTGACGGCGGTCACCTTCACACCGAACAGCGCCTCGACGGCAGCCTTGATTTCGGGCTTGGTGGCGTCGTTGGCGACCTTGAAAACGACCTTGTTCTGTTCAGAAGCAAGGGTCGCCTTTTCGGTGATCACCGGGCCGACGATCTTGTCGTAATGAGGAAGATTGCTCATTTGAAGCGCTCCTCAAGTGCAGACACCGCAGCCTTGGTCAACACCAGGGTGTTGGCCCGCATGATGTCATAGACGTTGATACCCTGGACCGGCAGCACATCCACGTTCGGGATGTTGCGAGCGGCCAGAGAGAAGTTCCGGTCCAGCTCGGCGCCGTCGATGATCAGAGCAGAGCTCAGACCCAGCGATGCGAACTGTGCCTTCAGGGCCTTGGTCTTGGCTTCGGCTGCCTTGGCATCTTCAACGATGATGATGCTGTCGGTCTTGGCCTTGGCAGACAGAACGTGCTTCAGTCCGAGGACGCGCACCTTCTTCGGCAGCTCGTGGGCATGGTCGCGAACGACCGGCCCGAAGGCCTTACCACCGCCGCGGAACTGCGGAGCCTTGCGGTTGCCGTGACGGGCGCCGCCGGAGCCTTTCTGGCGCACGAACTTCTTCGTGGTGCCAGAGACTTCAGAGCGTCCCAGGGCCTTGTGGGTCCCTGCCTGGCGCTTGGCAAGCTGCCAGCGCACAACGCGGTGGATCAGATCGGTGCGCGGCTCGAGACCGAAGATCTCGTCAGACACCGTGATCGAACCGGCCGCCCCACCTTCGAGGGTCTTGACCTGGAGTTCCATCACTCACTCTCCTTCCCGGTGGCCGCAGTCGCGTCCGGTGCACGGTAAGCACCCGGGGTCGGAACCCCTTCCGGAAGCGCCTTCTTGACCGCGTCGCGGACCTGGATCCAGCCGCCCTTGGCGCCCGGCACAGAGCCTTCGATCATGATCAGGCCACGTTCAACATCGGTGCGCACAACCTTGAGGTTCTGCGTGGTCACGCGGACGTCGCCCATGTGACCGGCCATCTTCTTGCCCTTGAACACGCGGCCCGGGTCCTGACACTGACCGGTCGAACCGTGGGAGCGGTGGGAGATGGAGTTACCGTGCGATGCGCGACCACCACCGAAGTTGTGGCGCTTCATGACACCGGCGAAGCCCTTACCGATGGAGGTACCGGTGACATCGACGAACTGACCTTCGACGAAGTGGTCGGCAGTGATTTCTGCACCAACTTCAATCAGGTTGTCGGACGACACGCGGAACTCGACCAGCTGACGCTTCGGCTCCACCTTGGCAACCGCGAAATGTCCGCGCTGTGCCTTGGGCGTGTTCTTCACTTTGGCCAGACCTGCGCCGAGCTGCAGCGCGGTGTAGCCGTTCTTTTCTTCAGTCCGGTGGGCAACCACCTGGCACTTTTCCAGTCGCAGGACAGTGACCGGAACATGCTCGCCCGCATCGTTATAGATACGAGTCATGCCCACTTTCTGAGCGATCACTCCAGAACGCATAGACGTGTCCCCTTCGATCCGCCTCAGAGCTTGATCTCGACGTCGACACCAGCGGCCAGGTCGAGCTTCATGAGCGCGTCCACCGTCTGGGGCGTCGGATCAACGATGTCGAGGAGGCGCTTATGGGTGCGCATCTCGAACTGATCGCGGCTTTTCTTATCAATGTGCGGGCCGCGAAGCACAGTGTACTTCTCGATCCGCGTCGGCAGCGGTACGGGTCCCCGTACCTGTGCACCGGTCCGCTTCGCCGTGTTCACGATCTCCTTGGTGGAGGCATCGAGAATACGGTGATCGAATGCCTTGAGGCGGATCCGGATATTCTGACCGTTCATTTTCGAGTTCCCGTTAAGACAGGCGGGCCTGCCGGTGTTACTTGCGTAACGGCAGGCCCTGCCGTCAATTACGCGATGATGGAGGCAACCACGCCGGCGCCGACGGTACGACCGCCTTCGCGGATAGCGAAGCGCAGGCCGTCTTCCATGGCGATCGGCACGATCAGCGTGACGACGACGGAGACGTTGTCGCCCGGCATCACCATCTCGGTGCCTTCCGGCAGTTCAACCACACCCGTCACGTCGGTCGTGCGGAAGTAGAACTGCGGACGGTAGTTGGTGAAGAACGGGGTGTGACGACCGCCTTCTTCCTTGGTGAGGATGTAAGCCTCAGCCTTGAACTTCGTGTGCGGGGTCACAGAACCCGGCTTGCAAAGAACCTGGCCACGCTCGACGTCTTCACGGGCAACGCCGCGAATCAGAGCGCCGATGTTATCACCAGCTTCGCCGCTATCCAGCAGCTTGCGGAACATTTCCACACCGGTGACAGTCGTCTTGCGGGTGTCCTTGATGCCGACGATCTCGACTTCTTCACCCACCTTCACGATGCCGCGTTCCACACGACCGGTCACCACGGTGCCACGGCCGGAGATGGAGAACACGTCTTCGATCGGCATCAGGAACGGCTGGTCGCGCGGACGTTCCGGGGTCGGAATGTACTCGTCGACGGCGTTCATCAGTTCGCGGATCGCGCCACGGCCGATGGCTTCGTCGCGGTTTTCCACGGCAGCCAGAGCAGAGCCCTTCACGATCGGAATGTCGTCGCCCGGGAATTCGTAGGAAGACAGAAGTTCGCGAACTTCCATTTCCACCAGTTCCAGCAGCTCTTCGTCGTCAACCTGGTCGACCTTGTTCAGGAACACGACCAGAGCCGGAACGCCAACCTGGCGAGCGAGCAGGATGTGTTCGCGGGTCTGCGGCATCGGGCCGTCAGCTGCGGAGCACACCAGGATCGCGCCGTCCATCTGGGCAGCACCGGTGATCATGTTCTTGACGTAGTCGGCGTGGCCCGGGCAGTCGACGTGTGCGTAGTGGCGGGCTGCGGTTTCATATTCCACGTGTGCGGTGGAGATGGTGATGCCGCGAGCGCGCTCTTCCGGAGCAGCGTCGATCTGGTCGTAGGCCTTGGCGGTTGCGCCGCCGACTTCAGCCAGGGTCATGGTGATTGCAGCGGTCAGCGTGGTCTTGCCATGGTCAACGTGGCCAATGGTGCCGATGTTGACGTGCGGCTTGTTACGCTCGAATTTTTCTTTTGCCATCGGATTACTCCGCTTTCTCTAATTCTTGTTCACTTGAAGGGTGGGGTTCAGGCGTATTTCGCCTGAACCTCTTCAGCGACGGCCTGAGGCACCTGCTCGTAGTGGTCGAAGACCATCGAGTACTGGGCGCGGCCCTGGGACATGGAGCGCAGGTTGTTCACGTAGCCAAACATGTTGGCCAGCGGCACCATTGCGGTGATGACGGTGACGACGCCACGGTTTTCCGTGCCGGCGATCTGACCACGACGGGAGTTCAGGTCGCCGATGACGTCGCCCATGTAGTCTTCCGGGGTCACCACTTCGACCTTCATGATCGGCTCGAGGAGCTTCGGACCAGCCTTCTGGATGCCTTCGCGGAAACCGGCGCGGCCGGCGATTTCGAAGGCCAGAACGGAGGAGTCCACATCATGGTAGGCACCATCGATGAGGGTGGCCTTGATGTCGAGCATCGGGAAGCCGGCCAGCGGACCGGACGACATGACGGACTCGATACCCTTGGACACGCCCGGGATGTACTCCTTGGGCACGGAACCACCGACGATCTTGCTCTCGAACACGAAGCCTGCATTCGGCTCTGCCGGTTCGATCGTGATCTTGATGCGAGCGAACTGACCCGAACCACCGGACTGCTTCTTGTGGGTGTAATCCACTTCGGCAGACTTGGTGATGGTTTCGCGGTAGGCCACCTGCGGAGCACCGATGTTGGCTTCCACCTTGAACTCGCGACGCATGCGGTCGACGATGATGTCCAGGTGAAGTTCGCCCATGCCGGCGATGATCGTCTGACCGGATTCCTCGTCCGTCTTCACGCGGAAGGACGGATCTTCGGCAGCCAGGCGGTTCAGGGCGAGGCCCATCTTTTCCTGGTCGGCCTTGGTCTTCGGCTCGACGGCGATCTCGATCACCGGCTCGGGGAATTCCATGCGCTCCAGGATCACCGGCTTCAGCGGGTCACACAGGGTGTCGCCAGTGGTGGTGTCCTTCAGACCTGCGATGGCCACGATGTCGCCTGCATAGGCAACGTCGATGTCGTCACGGGAGTTGGAGTGCATCTGCATCATGCGGCCGACGCGTTCACGCTTTTCCTTCACGGTGTTGAGCAGGGTCACGCCCTTGTTCAGAACACCGGAATAGATGCGGCAGAAGGTCAGCGAGCCGACGAACGGGTCGTTCATGATCTTGAACGCCAGCATGCCGAGCGGCTCTTCGTCGGAAGACTTGCGCAGGACTTCTGCTTCGGTCTTCGGGTCGATACCCTTGATGTCCGGCACTTCGACCGGGCTCGGCAGGTAGTCGACGACGGCGTCGAGCAGCGGCTGCACGCCCTTGTTCTTGAAGGCAGAGCCACAGAACACGGGAACGAAGGCGCTGTTGATGGTGCCCTTGCGGATCAGCTTCTGCAGCTGTTCGTTGGTCGGCTCTTCACCTTCCAGGTAGGCTTCCATCGCAGCTTCGTCGATCTCGACGGCGGTCTCGATCAGCGTGTCACGGGCAGCCTTGGCCTTTTCGACCAGGTCAGCCGGGATCTCGACTTCGTCCCAGGCAGCGCCCAGGGTTTCGTCGCGCCAGATCAGGGCCTTCATCTTCAGAAGATCGACCAGGCCAGCGAATTCGCTTTCGGCACCGACCGGGATCTGCATGACGAGCGGGGTTGCGCCAAGACGGGTCTTGATCATTTCGACGCAGCGGTCGAAATCGGCACCAAGCTTGTCCATCTTGTTGACGAAGATCATGCGCGGGACATGATACTTGTCAGCCTGACGCCACACGGTTTCCGTCTGCGGCTCGACACCGGCGTTGGCGTCGAGAAGAGCAACTGCACCGTCGAGCACGCGGAGCGAACGTTCGACTTCAATGGTGAAGTCCACGTGGCCCGGGGTGTCGATGATGTTCAGGCGCTTTTCTTTCCAGAAAGCGGTGGTTGCAGCAGAGGTGATCGTGATGCCACGCTCCTGCTCCTGCTCCATCCAGTCCATGGTGGCTGCGCCATCATGCACTTCGCCGATCTTGTGGCTCTTACCGGTGTAGTAGAGAATCCGCTCGGTCGTGGTCGTCTTGCCAGCATCGATGTGTGCCATGATGCCGAAGTTACGGTAGTCCTCGATTTTATGCGTGCGCGCCATAGCGTCAGCCCTTCCGAGTCCAGATTACCAGCGATAGTGCGAGAACGCCCGGTTGGCATCAGCCATACGGTGCGTGTCTTCGCGCTTCTTGACGGCGGTACCGCGGTTGTTGGCCGCATCGAGCATTTCGCCGGACAGGCGATCCACCATGGTGGTCTCGTTGCGGTTGCGGGCAGCCGTGATCAGCCAGCGGATTGCCAGAGCCTGACGACGGTCAGCGCGGACTTCCACCGGTACCTGGTAGGTTGCACCACCGACGCGGCGGGAGCGCACTTCAACCTGGGGCATCACGTTTTCAAGAGCAGCGTGGAACACCTCGATCGGGTTCTCGCGGGTCTTGTTGGCGATCACGTCGAAGGCACCGTAAACGATGCGCTCGGCGGTCGACTTCTTGCCGTCGTACATGATGGAATTCATGAACTTGGTGACGACCATATCCCCGAACTTCGGATCCGGGTTGATTTCGCGTTTTTCAGCGCGGTGACGACGAGACATCTATCGTACCTCTTACTTCGGACGCTTCGCGCCGTACTTCGAACGGCGCTGCTTGCGGTCCTTGACGCCCTGGGTGTCGAGCACGCCGCGGATGATGTGGTAGCGCACGCCCGGCAAGTCCTTGACGCGGCCGCCGCGGATCATCACCACGGAGTGTTCCTGAAGGTTGTGACCTTCACCCGGAATGTAACCGATCACTTCGAAGCCGTTGGTGAGGCGGATCTTGGCCACCTTACGCAGAGCCGAGTTCGGCTTCTTCGGCGTCGTCGTGTAGACGCGGGTGCAAACACCACGCTTCTGCGGGCAGGCCTCCATGGCCGGCACCTTGTTCCGCTTCGGCGGATCTTTCCGCGGCTTGCGGATCAGCTGGTTGATGGTCGGCATTCTGTGCCCTTTACCTCTTCCATCCAAAAATTCGTTTGCGATTGGGGTATCGCTGACACTGCACATGCAGAATCGCGCCCGCACGCTCCTTTGAGAGCGGCCGGCGCTGCGAACCCAGAGGACCACGGGGATGCCGCGGTCATGCAATCGACGCTTAATTCGCCTATCTGAACCCGGCAGCGTTTAAGGTGTCTTCCGTCCTGCGCTAGGGTGCGTTTGGACGCTTGCTGGCCTTACCGCCTGCCTTCGGGATGGGCGGAACCTACTCATGTCCCCCCTTTGCGTCAAGTCCTTTATTCCGAATTTGCGAAATGGGGCACCCAGGGAGAATTCCGCGCGTTTCCGCGGATTTTCCCGCGCAAAAACGAACGAATGATGCGAGGCGACAGCAACCGGCGAAACATTCTTTCGCGCACCGTCCCCAGCTGCCGCCATGAAGGTAAACCGCTGCTTAACAAGGTGAATCAGAGCGGGGCACACAGGAGATGCCGGATTCGATTCCATTTCCTGGCCTACCGGCCCGGTGGCCCGCCGGATCGCGCCGCCCCCTCCCTTGCGGAAGGACGCTTGCGGTCCCGATCCGATCGCTCCCGAACATGCGCCCCCTTCCCTCACCGGACACGAAACGGCCTCCGGCACGTCCCTGACGGGGGCTCACCGGAGGCCGAAACTCTTTCGCAGAACCTGCCCCGTTCCCCGGGGCGCCGGAGCCTCATCCGAAGCGGATCACCGAGACATTGCCGGCAAGCGCATCGTCATAGGCGGCTTCATAGATGTCCTCGTCCGGCTCCCCGTCCATGACGCCGATCTGGTCCAGCTCGGCCTCGACGAAGCCTTCCTCGGAGAGCGCGTTGAGGCTGCGGCGGACCGCATCATCGTCATCGGCTGCCCGCAGCAGGATGTGAACCGGGATCGCAGTCTCCGCGTCCCCGTCTTCTTCCTCCCACACGCGGCCCACCAGAATGTAGATGGTCGGCTCGATGGTCTCGTCGTTGTCGTTGCTCATGCTCATCTTTCCTGTCCCCACACAGGGGGCGCCTGAGGCAGCCCCACGGGTTCGGTCATCATCCTAACAGAAAGGCCGCACGGAGGCGGCCTTTCGCAGTGTCTGGTGCCAACCCGGGCCTTATTCGGCCGGGCCGCTCATGTCTTCCAGAAGACCCTCTGCGGCAGAGGCCGAAGCGGCCTGACGCTGGGCTTCCTGGATCAGGTCGTCGCGATGGGTCGCGATCTTGCGGATCCGCTTCATCACACCGCCGGTACCGGCCGGGATGAGGCGACCCACGATCACGTTCTCCTTCAGACCGACCAGCGGGTCGACCTTGCCGTTGACCGCTGCATCCGTGAGGACGCGGGTGGTCTCCTGGAACGAGGCCGCGGAGAAGAACGAGCGGGTCTGAAGCGACGCCTTGGTGATCCCCAGCAGAACCGGAACGGCCTTGGCCGGGTCGCGGGCTGCGTCGATCGCCTTCTGGTTGGCTTCCTCGAAGTCGATCCGGTCGATCTGCTCGCCCGGGAAGAACTCCGTGTCACCCTGCTCGGTGATCTCGACCTTCTGCAGCATCTGGCGAACGATCACCTCGATATGCTTGTCGTTGATGGTCACGCCCTGCAGACGGTAGACTTCCTGGATCTCGTTGACGAGGTAGGCAGCCAGTGCCTCCACGCCCTTGACCGCCAGGATGTCGTGCGGTGCCGGGTTGCCGTCGAGGATGTATTCCCCCTTCTCGATGGCGTCGCCTTCCTGCAGGTGGAAGTGCTTGCCCTTCGGGATCAGGTACTCGACGGGCTCCATGCCCTCTTCGGACGGCTCGATGATGATGCGGCGCTTTGCCTTGTAGTCGCGGCCGAAGCGGATCGTACCGGAGATCTCCGCGATGATCGCGTGATCCTTGGGACGACGGGCTTCGAACAGCTCGGCAACGCGTGGCAGACCACCGGTGATGTCCTTGGTCTTGGCGCTTTCCAGCGGGATACGGGCCAGCACGTCACCGGCCTTCACCGAACCACCCGGCTGAACCGAGAGGATGGCATCCACGGACAGAAGCACGCGGGCGTCGGAACCACGGGCCGTCTTGGAGACAGCACCCTTGGCGTCCTTGATGACGATCGCCGGCTTGAGGTCCTGGCTGCGCTGGTTGGAACGCCAGTCGATGACGACACGCTTGGTGATCCCGGTCGCCTCGTCGGCGGTTTCCTGAACGGAAGCACCATCGATGAGGTCTTCGAAATCGACCACGCCATCCACTTCCGCCAGCATCGGACGGGTGTAGGGATCCCACTCGGCGATACGCTGGCCGCGCTTGACCGCATCGCCATCGTCCACATGCAGCTTGGAGCCGTAGGTGACACGATGAACGGCACGCTCATTGCCATCGCTGTCGGTGACGACGATGGACATGTTGCGGACCATGGCAATGAGATTGCCATCGGAATCGCGGGCAACCGAACGGTTGCGCATGGAAACCTTGCCGTCGACGTTGCTCTCGATGAAGGACGAGTCCACCACCTGAGCCGTACCGCCGATGTGGAAGGTACGCATGGTCAGCTGGGTCCCCGGCTCACCGATCGACTGCGCCGCGATGACGCCCACCGCTTCGCCCATGTTCACCGGAGTACCGCGCGCCAGGTCACGACCGTAGCAGGTCGCGCAGACGCCGGTTTCGGTTTCACAGGTCAGAACCGAGCGGATCTTGATCTGCTGGACCTTGGCTTCCTCGATCGCGTCAACGTCCTTCTCGTCGATCAACTTGCCCTTCGGCACGATGATCTCGCCACTTGCGTGGTCATAGACGTCTTCGGCGGTCGTACGACCCAGAACGCGCATGCCCAGCGAGGCAATGACGTTACCGGCGTCGACGATGGCAGCCACGGTGATGCCGCGCTCGGAGCCACAATCCGGTTCAAGGATGATGGAATCCTGGGCGACGTCCACCAGACGGCGGGTCAGGTAACCGGAGTTCGCGGTCTTCAACGCCGTATCGGCCAGACCCTTACGGGCGCCGTGGGTGGAGTTGAAGTACTCGAGAACCGAGAGGCCTTCCTTGAAGTTCGAGATGATCGGGTTCTCGATGATCTCGCCCGAGGGCTTGGCCATCAGACCGCGCATCCCGGCCAGCTGCTTCATCTGCTGCGGGCTACCACGCGCCCCGGAGTGGGACATCATGTAGACCGAGTTCATCGGCTTCTGGCGACCGGTTTCCTCGTCGATCTGGACCGCCTTGATGCGGGCCATCATCTCGTCGGCGACCTTGTCCGTGCACTTCGCCCAGGCATCAACGACCTTGTTGTACTTCTCACCCTGGGTGATCAGACCGTCGTTGTACTGCTGCTCGTACTCGGTGACCATGGCAGCGGTCTCGGCAACCAGCTTCTGCTTGGTTTCCGGGATCTGCATGTCGTCCATGCCGAAGGAAATGCCGGCGTTACAGGCATTCTTGAAGCCGAGCTGCATGATCCGGTCACAGAAGATGACCGTCTCCTTCTGACCGCAGGCACGGTAGACCGTGTCGATCATCTTGGAGATGTCCTTCTTCGTCATCAGCTTGTTGCAGACGTCGAAGGGCACTTCATGGTGCTTCGGCAGCAGCTCGGCAATGAGCATGCGGCCAGGGGTGGTCTCGAAGATCTCGGACGTCTGGTTGCCGTCCGCGTCCACGGACCGGAACCGGCCGCGGATCTTCGTGTGCATGGTGATGACCTTGTTGGCCAGCGCGTGATGGATCTCGCCGATGTCGGAGAAGGCCATGCCTTCGCCCGGCTCCTTCTCTGCCATGATCGACAGATAGTAGAGACCCAGAACGATATCCTGCGACGGAACGATGATCGGGCCACCGTTTGCCGGATGCAGGATGTTGTTGGTCGACATCATCAGGGTACGCGCTTCCAGCTGCGCTTCGAGCGACAGCGGAACGTGCACGGCCATCTGGTCACCGTCGAAGTCGGCGTTGAAGGCCGAGCAGACGAGCGGGTGCAGCTGGATTGCCTTGCCTTCGATCAGCGTCGGCTCGAAGGCCTGGATGCCCAGACGGTGCAGGGTCGGAGCGCGGTTCAGCAGAACCGGGTGCTCGCGAATGACCTCGTCGAGGATATCCCAGACTTCCGGACGCTCTTTCTCCACCAGCTTCTTGGCCTGCTTCACCGTGGAGGAGAAGCCCTTGGCATCGAGGCGGGAGTAGATGAACGGCTTGAACAGCTCGAGCGCCATCTTCTTCGGCAGACCGCACTGGTGCAGCTTGAGTTCCGGACCCACGGTGATGACCGAACGGCCGGAATAGTCGACGCGCTTGCCGAGCAGGTTCTGACGGAAGCGACCCTGCTTGCCCTTCAGCATGTCGGACAGGGACTTCAGCGGACGCTTGTTGGCGCCGGTGATGACCCGGCCGCGACGGCCGTTGTCGAACAGGGCGTCGACGGATTCCTGCAGCATGCGCTTTTCGTTGCGGATGATGATATCCGGCGCACGCAGCTCGATCAGACGCTTCAGACGGTTGTTACGGTTGATCACGCGACGGTACAGGTCGTTCAGGTCGGAGGTCGCGAAACGACCGCCGTCCAGCGGCACCAGCGGACGCAGATCCGGCGGGATCACCGGAACCACGGTCATGATCATCCATTCCGGGCGGTTGCCGGATTCCATGAAGGCTTCAATGACCTTCAGGCGCTTGGCCAGCTTCTTCGGCTTCAGCTCGGTGGTCGCTTCCGCGATTTCCACACGCAGGCGCTCGCTCTCCTTCTCGAGATCGAGGCTCATGAGGATTTCACGGATGGCTTCCGCACCGATCATGGCGGTGAAGGCATCTTCGCCATACTCGTCCTGAGCGGCGATATAGTCTTCTTCCGACAGGAGCTGATGCTGCTTCAGCGGGGTCAGGCCCGGCTCGAGAACCACGTAGTTCTCGAAATAGAGCACCCGCTCCAGATCCTTCAGCGTCATGTCGAGCAGCAGACCGATGCGGCTCGGCAGGGACTTCAGGAACCAGATGTGCGCAACCGGAGCAGCGAGCTCGATGTGACCCATGCGCTCGCGGCGAACGCGGCTCAGGGTAACTTCGACGCCACATTTTTCACAGATGACGCCCTTGTACTTCATGCGCTTGTACTTGCCGCAAAGACATTCGTAGTCCTTGATCGGGCCAAAGATGCGCGCGCAGAAGAGGCCGTCGCGTTCCGGCTTGAACGTACGGTAGTTGATGGTTTCCGGCTTTTTGATTTCGCCGTAAGACCAGGACATGATCTTTTCCGGGCTCGCCAGCGAGATCCGGATGCTGTCGAAGGTCTGCGTCGGAGCCTGTTGATTGAACAGGTTCATGACCTCATGATTCATGGTCTATCTCCTTCGATGCACGGGTTGCGGGGAGCGTTTCCCCGCCAACCCGGCATTGCAAGTCAAAATTCGGTCCGAGGGGCCCCGGCGGGGCCCCTGCCCTGGAAGGTCACTCGGCAGCGTCGGCCGCCGGCTCACCCTCGATCTGGGGCTGGTCAACACGCTGAAGTTCAACGTTGAGACCGAGAGACCGCATTTCCTTCACGAGAACGTTGAAGCTTTCCGGAATGCCCGCTTCGAAGGTGTCGTCCCCGCGCACGATGGCCTCATAGACCTTCGTACGACCGGCAACGTCATCCGACTTGACGGTGAGCATTTCCTGCAGCGTGTAGGCTGCACCGTAAGCTTCAAGCGCCCAGACCTCCATTTCCCCGAAGCGCTGGCCGCCAAACTGCGCCTTGCCACCCAGCGGCTGCTGGGTCACGAGCGAGTACGGGCCAATCGAACGGGCGTGGATCTTGTCGTCGACCAGGTGGTGGAGCTTCAGCATGTAGATGTAGCCCACGGTGACCTGGCGGTCGAACTCTTCCCCGGTACGGCCGTCGAACAGGGTCGACTGACCCGACGGCTTGTATCCGGCGATGTTCAGCGCATCGACGACATCCGGTTCGCGTGCACCGTCGAAGACGGGGGTTGCGATCGGAACGCCCTTCTTGAGCTGGTCAGCCAGACGAACGACGCTTTCATCGTCGAAGTCCTTGACGCTGTCGCCCTTCAGGTTGTCGCCGTAGATCTCGACGATCTTGCCGCGCAGCTGGTCCACTTCACCGGACTTCCTGTACTGCTCGTACAGTTCGCCGATGCGCTTGCCCATGCCACGGCAGGCCCAACCCAGGTGGGTCTCGAGGATCTGACCGACGTTCATGCGCGAAGGCACGCCGAGCGGGTTCAGAACGATGTCCACATGGGTACCGTCCTCGAGGAACGGCATGTCCTCGCAGGGGTTGATCTTGGAGACCACACCCTTGTTCCCGTGACGGCCGGCCATCTTGTCGCCCGGCTGGATCTTGCGCTTCACGGCGACGAAGACCTTGACCATCTTCATCACGCCGGGGGGCAGCTCGTCGCCGCGCTGCAGCTTCTCAACCTTGTCGATGAAACGCTGTTCCAGACGCTTGCGGCTGTCATCGTACTGGGCGCGCAGGGCCTCGATTTCCGACATGAACTTGTCGTCATCGATGGCGAACTGCCACCACTGGGACCGCGGGTATTCGTTCAGGAGATCACCATCGAGGGTGCTGTCCTTCTTGAAGCCCTTCGGTCCGCCGATGGCAACCTTGCCCAGCAGCATCTCGGCCAGACGGCCATAGACGTTGCGGTCGAGGATCGCCTGTTCGTCGTCCCGGTCCTTGGCGAGGCGTTCGATTTCCTCGCGCTCGATGGCCATCGCGCGCTCGTCCTTCTCCACACCATGACGGTTGAAGACGCGCACTTCCACGACGGTGCCGGCCACGCCGGGCGGCAGACGCAGGGAGGTGTCACGGACGTCGGAAGCCTTTTCACCGAAGATGGCGCGCAGAAGCTTTTCTTCCGGCGTCATCGGGCTTTCGCCCTTCGGAGTGATCTTGCCGACCAGGATGTCGCCCGGATGCACTTCGGCGCCGATGTAGACGATGCCGGCTTCATCCAGGTTCTTCAGCGCTTCTTCCGAAACGTTCGGAATGTCGCGGGTGATTTCTTCCGGACCAAGCTTCGTGTCACGGGCCATCACTTCGAATTCCTCGAGGTGGATGGAGGTGAACACGTCATCGGACACGATCCGCTCGGAGAGCAGGATGGAGTCTTCGAAGTTGTAGCCGTTCCAGGGCATGAACGCGACGAGCACGTTGCGGCCGAGAGCCAGATCGCCCAGCTCGGTGGACGGACCGTCGGCGATGATGTCGCCCTTGCCGATCACGTCGCCGACACGCACCAGCGGACGCTGGTTGATGCAGGTGTTCTGGTTGGAACGCTGGAACTTCATCAGACGGTAGATGTCGACGCCGGACTTGCCACCTTCGAGCTCTTCCGTCGCACGGATCACGATACGGGTCGCATCGACCTGGTCGACCACACCGCCACGACGGGCGGAGATGGCTGCACCGGAGTCGCGTGCCACGACGGCTTCCATGCCGGTCCCGACGAACGGAGCCTCGGCACGCACCAGCGGCACGGCCTGACGCATCATGTTCGAGCCCATCAGTGCGCGGTTGGCGTCATCGTTTTCCAGGAACGGAATGAGCGATGCGGCAACGGACACGAGCTGCTTCGGCGAAACGTCCATGAGATCCACCTTTTCAGACGGAACCATTTCGTTTTCACCAGCGTGACGGCAGGTGATCAGCTCGGTGGTGAACCGGCCATCGGCGTCATACTCGGCGTTCGACTGGGCGACGTAGTGCTTGGCCTCTTCCATGGCGGAGAGGTAGACCACATCGTTGGTCACGACGCCGTCCTTCACCTTGCGGTACGGACTTTCGATAAAGCCGTACTTGTTCACACGGGCGAAGGTCGCGAGCGAGTTGATCAGACCGATGTTCGGGCCTTCCGGCGTCTCGATCGGGCAGATACGACCATAGTGGGTCGGATGCACGTCGCGGACTTCGAAGCCGGCGCGTTCGCGGGTCAGACCGCCCGGGCCAAGGGCCGAAAGACGGCGCTTGTGGGTCACTTCGGACAGCGGGTTGGTCTGGTCCATGAACTGGGACAGCTGCGAGGAACCGAAGAACTCGCGCACGGCAGCTGCTGCCGGCTTGGCGTTGATCAGATCCTGCGGCATGACCGTGTCGATCTCGACGGAGCTCATGCGCTCCTTGATCGCGCGTTCCATGCGCAGCAGGCCGACGCGGTACTGGTTTTCCATCAGCTCGCCGACGGAGCGAACGCGACGGTTGCCCAGGTTGTCGATGTCGTCGATCTCGCCCTTGCCGTCACGCAGCTCGAGCAGGACCTTGATCACGGACAGGATGTCTTCCTTGCGCAGGGTGCGCACGGTGTCGGCGCATTCCAGGTCAAGGCGCATGTTCATCTTCACGCGGCCGACAGCAGACAGGTCGTAGCGCTCTTCGTCGAAGAAGAGCGAAGCGAACATGGCTTCGGCGGTGTCGATGGTGGGCGGCTCGCCCGGGCGCATCACGCGGTAGATGTCGAAGAGCGCGTCCTCACGGGACTCGTTCTTGTCGGCAGCCAGCGTGTTGCGGATGTAGGCACCGGTGTTGACGTGGTCGATGTCGAGGATCGCCAGATCGTGGTAGCCCATGTCCACCAGCTCTTCCAGCACCTTGCCGGTGATCTCGTCACCCGCTTCGGCATAGATCTCGCCGGTCTTCATGTTGACCACGTCTTCGGCCAGATACTGGCCGTGCAGGTCCTCGTCGGTGACCTTGAGCGCCGTGACACCCTTGTCTTCCAGCTGACGAATGGTGCGCGCGGTGATCTTGCGGCCGGATTCGATCACGACTTCGCCGGTGTCGGCGTCGATCATGTCGTAGGAGGCCTTGGCACCCTTCAGACGCTTGCCGTCGAACGGAATGCGCCAGGAGCCGTCCTTGTCGCGCTTGTATTCGATCTGGGTGTAGAACGTGTTGAGGATCTCTTCGGCATCAAGGCCGAGAGCCATCAGCAGGGACGTGACCGGGATCTTGCGGCGACGGTCGATACGGGCAAAGACGATGTCCTTGGCGTCGAACTCGATGTCCAGCCAGGAACCACGGTAAGGGATCACGCGGGCGGCGAACAGCAGCTTGCCGGACGAATGGGTCTTGCCCTTGTCATGGTCGAAGAACACGCCCGGAGAGCGGTGCATCTGGGACACGATGACGCGCTCGGTGCCGTTCACGATGAACGTCCCGTTTTCGGTCATGAAGGGCATGTCGCCCATGTAGACGTCCTGCTCCTTGATGTCCTTGACGGACTTGGCGCCGGTGTCTTCGTCGACATCGAACACGATGAGGCGCAGGGTCACCTTCAGCGGAGCCGCGAAGGTCATGCCACGCTGGCGGCACTCATCGACGTCATACTTGGGCTGTTCGAATTCGTAGGACACGAATTCCAGCAGGGAGGTCCCTGCGAAATCGGAAATCGGGAACACCGACTTAAAGACGGATTCCAGTCCTTCGTTGTGGCGACCGCCACCAGGCATTTCATCTACCTGGAGGAACTGGTCATAGGATGCCTTCTGAACCTCGATCAGGTTCGGCATCGCTGCCACATCGCGGATAGATCCGTAGTACTTGCGGACCTTTTTGCGACCGTTGAACGTTTGGGTCATTGTCGCTCCTCGTATCGGCCGGGTAACGGCTGTCCGTAACGCCCCTTATCCATTCGGGCTCTGCCCAGGCGCTTCGGAAAACCGTCTCCCAAGATCTGGCCACCCCTCGAGAGGTGGAAGATCGGTCTATGGGGTCTAGGGCTCACTGCTGACGCTGAGAACGGCAACAGTCCCTAGTGGGACGTAAACCCCGGAAACGGGAGAACCCGCCGGGGCAAGGGTGTGACCCCGGCCGGAGCCGGAGTCACGAAAAGAGGATAACCTCTTATTACTTCAGCTCGATCTTTGCGCCAGCTTCTTCGAGCTTCTTCTTCAGATCTTCAGCTTCAGCCTTGGAGACCTGCTCCTTGACGACCTTCGGTGCGCCTTCGACCAGTTCCTTGGCTTCCTTCAGACCCAGACCGGTGATCGCACGGACTTCCTTGATCACGTTGATCTTCTTGTCGCCAGCGTCAGCCAGGACGACGTCGAATTCGGTCTGCTCTTCAACAGCAGCGGCCGGAGCAGCAGCAGCAGCAGCGACAGCAACCGGAGCAGCGGCGGAAACGCCCCACTTTTCTTCCAGCAGCTTGGACAGCTCAGCAGCTTCCATGACGGTCAGGGCAGACAGTTCTTCAACGAGCTTTTCGAGATCGGCCATTTTCTTAGTACCTTAAGTTCGAACCAGTATTGGTTACAGAGACAGTGTAGTTTTGGGGGCGCCTTATGCGGCCTCGTCCTTCTTGGCATACGCGCCGAAGACGCGGGCAAGCTGCCCGGCCGGTGCGTTGACAACCTGGGCGATACGGGTCGCCGGGGTCTGGATCATGCCAACCAGCTTTGCACGCAGCTCGTCGAGCGACGGCATGGTAGCCAGAGACTTGACCCCTTCCGGGTTCAGGTTGGTCGTGCCCAGAGCACCGCCGAGGATGACAAGCTTGTCAGTCGTCTTGGCGAAGTCAGAGATCGCCTTCGGGGCTGCGACCGGATCGTCCGAATAGGCGATCAGCGTCGGGCCGGCGAAGAGATCACTGATGTGATCCAGGTCCGTGCCTTGAAGGGCAAGTTTCACAAGGCGGTTCTTGGCGACTTTAACAGAGCCACCGGCGTCACGAACGGCCGAACGAAGGGCCGTCATCTGTGCAACCGAAAGACCTGCATAGTGCGCGACCACAACGACGCTGGTACCTGCCAGCTCTTCGTTGAGGGCGGTCACGAACTCGTGCTTTTCCGCTCTTTCCACTTGCCTTCTCCATTTGGTGGCGTTGCCGCCACCGGGTTGCCTTTGCCGCGTTGACAGAGCGGTCCCGAACCCGGGAACGCTCGTCAGCACGACGCTCAGGGTCCTGTCCCCTCGCCTCGTGCCTGAAAGCAAGCACGCAGCAAGGCTTGGTTCGAACCTTGTTGTCCCTGGCGGGACGAAAAGGGTTCTCACCCATCTATGCAGGCCCAAATTGACTTAGACCGGTTTCCCGGCACCTGCAGTCTCGGACAGGGGATCCGGCGGCGAACCGCCGGACCATCCCCACCGGTTTGACCCGGCAGGGAATTCTTGAATGCGGCGAGAGGTCAGCCTCTCGCCGCGAAGGGATTACTCAGCCGACAGGCTGGCAACATCCACCTTCACGCCCGGGCCCATGGTGGAGCTCACGGCGATGCGCTTCAGGTAGGTGCCCTTGGAGCCGGACGGCTTGGCCTTCTGGACCGCATCGACCAGGGCCTTGATGTTTTCCTGCAGGGCTTCAGCAGCAAAGGAAACCTTGCCAACGCCTGCATGGATGATACCGGCCTTTTCGACGCGGAACTGAACGGCGCCACCCTTGGCATCGTTCACGGCGGTCTTGACGTCCGGGGTCACGGTGCCAACCTTCGGGTTCGGCATCAGGCCGCGCGGGCCGAGGACCTTACCGAGACGGCCGACGAGCGGCATCATGTCCGGGGTCGCGATGCAGCGATCGAAGTCGATCTTGCCGGACTGGACTTCGTTGACCAGCTCTTCGGCGCCGACGATGTCTGCACCGGCAGCCTTTGCTTCCTCGGCCTTGTCGCCACGAGCAAAGACAGCCACGCGGACGGTCTTGCCGGTGCCGTTCGGCAGGATGCAGACGCCACGGACCATCTGGTCGGCGTGACGCGGGTCAACACCCAGGTTCAGGGCAACTTCGACGGTTTCGTCGAACTTCGCGGTGCCGCGTTCCTTGATCATGCCGATTGCGTCGGACAGAGCATAGGTCTTGTTGCGGTCAATGCCCTCACGGGCGGCGCGGATACGCTTTCCAACCTTCGCCATGTTCTTACTCCGTGACCTCGAGGCCCATGGAACGGGCGGAACCTTCAACCATCAGCATTGCTGCTTCGATGTCGTTGGCGTTCAGATCCTTCATCTTGGCTTCGGCAATTTCCTTGACCTGGGCCTTGGTGACGGAACCGACGGTGCCACGACCCGGGGTCTTGGAACCGGACTTCAGACCAGCGGCCTTCTTCAGGAAGAAGGAAACCGGAGCGGTCTTGATCGCGAAGGTGAACGACTTGTCGGAGAAGTACGTGATCACCACCGGGCACGGAGCGCCCTTTTCGATGTCCTGCGTCTGGGCGTTGAACGCCTTGCAGAATTCCATGATGTTCAGGCCGCGCTGACCGAGAGCCGGACCGATGGGGGGCGACGGGGTCGCCGAACCGGCCGGAACTTGCAGCTTGATGTAGCCGTCAATTTTCTTCGCCATTTTCATCTCCAATAGCGTCGCCGCTTGACGCGGCTGTTGTCAGGAGTTGGTGGTCTGGCCTTCAAGGACACCCGGCGAAGAGTGCCCGTACCTTCCACCCACTTCTATCCGCCTGCCCTGCCCGCTCCGCCGGAAACCCTGCGCGGATCGAGGTGTCGGACATGCGTCGGCACCGCTCGTGAAACCACGACCGGCGCCTGCCGGATCAGACCTTGTCGACCTGACCGAATTCCAGTTCCACCGGGGTCGCACGACCGAAGATGGACACTGCCACCTTCAGGCGGGCCCGCTCGTCATCCACTTCCTCGACAATGCCGGAGAAGGAGGCAAACGGACCATCGGAGACCCGGACGTTCTCGCCAACCTCGAAGCTGACGGAGGGCTTCGGACGCTCGACGCCTTCCTGCACCTGGTGCAGAATGCGCATGGCTTCCTTTTCCGGGATCGGGGTCGGCTTGTTGTCCTGCCCCAAGAACCCGGTGACACGCGGCGTGTCCTTGATCAGGTGGAACGCCTCGTTGGTCATCTCCATCTTCACCAGGACGTAGCCCGGGAAGAACTTGCGCTCTGCGTCAACCTTGCGGCCGCGGCGCACTTCGACGACCTTTTCCATGGGAACGAGGATTTCCTCGAACAGATCGGTCAGACCGTTCTGCTCCGCCTTCTCGCGAATGGCTTCTGCAACCTTCTTCTCGAAATTGGAATAGGCATGCACGATGTACCAGCGCTTGGCCATGACCCTCTAATCCGTTCCGTATTGTTTCAGTCGACCGGCGGACAAGCCCGAAGGCTCAGCCGGCCACACCCAGGAGCAGCCCAACCCCCCAGCCCATCAGCTGATCGGCGAGCAGGAAGAAAAGGGATGCGACCACCACCATGATGAAGACCATCAGGGTCGTGATTGCGGTTTCGCGACGGGACGGCCAGACAACCTTGGCCACTTCGTTGCGAACCTGCTGAGCGAATGTAAAGGGATTGGTCTTGGCCATTCCGATTCCGGTCTGTTAAACACGAGTGGGCGCGCAGAAAACTCCGCGCGCCTCACCCGAGAAAGCTCTTTAAGCCCTCAGGAGCCAATGATCAAGAGCAAAATGGCAGGGGCAGCAGGGTTCGAACCCGCGACCTACGGTTTTGGAGACCGTCGCTCTACCAGCTGAGCTATACCCCTTCAAAAGGAACCCCAGGCATCAGATACCGGAGGCTCTGCTCTTGAACCCTCCCAGATCCTCCCCTTGCGAAGAGTTTCGAGGCGGTGTTTGACCGCCGGGCGACAAGCGCCCGGCAATCGAATTTCTCTCGCCGATCAGGCGATGATGGAGGCAACCACGCCGGCGCCGACGGTACGGCCACCTTCGCGGATAGCGAAGCGCAGGCCGTCTTCCATGGCGATCGGCACGATCAGCGTGACGACGACGGAGACGTTGTCGCCCGGCATCACCATCTCGGTGCCTTCCGGCAGTTCAACCACACCCGTCACGTCGGTCGTGCGGAAGTAGAACTGCGGACGGTAGTTGGTGAAGAACGGGGTGTGACGACCGCCTTCTTCCTTGGTGAGGATGTAAGCCTCAGCCTTGAACTTCGTGTGCGGGGTCACAGAACCCGGCTTGCAAAGAACCTGGCCACGCTCGACGTCTTCACGGGCAACGCCGCGAATCAGAGCGCCGATGTTATCACCAGCTTCGCCGCTATCCAGCAGCTTGCGGAACATTTCCACACCGGTGACAGTCGTCTTGCGGGTGTCCTTGATGCCGACGATCTCGACTTCTTCACCCACCTTCACGATGCCGCGTTCCACACGACCGGTCACCACGGTGCCACGGCCGGAGATGGAGAACACGTCTTCGATCGGCATCAGGAACGGCTGGTCGCGCGGACGTTCCGGGGTCGGAATGTACTCGTCGACGGCGTTCATCAGTTCGCGGATCGCGCCACGGCCGATGGCTTCGTCGCGGTTTTCCACGGCAGCCAGAGCAGAGCCCTTCACGATCGGAATGTCGTCGCCCGGGAATTCGTAGGAAGACAGAAGTTCGCGAACTTCCATTTCCACCAGTTCCAGCAGCTCTTCGTCGTCAACCTGGTCGACCTTGTTCAGGAACACGACCAGAGCCGGAACGCCAACCTGGCGAGCGAGCAGGATGTGTTCGCGGGTCTGCGGCATCGGGCCGTCAGCTGCGGAGCACACCAGGATCGCGCCGTCCATCTGGGCAGCACCGGTGATCATGTTCTTGACGTAGTCGGCGTGGCCCGGGCAGTCGACGTGTGCGTAGTGGCGGGCTGCGGTTTCATATTCCACGTGTGCGGTGGAGATGGTGATGCCGCGAGCGCGCTCTTCCGGAGCAGCGTCGATCTGGTCGTAGGCCTTGGCGGTTGCGCCGCCGACTTCAGCCAGGGTCATGGTGATTGCAGCGGTCAGCGTGGTCTTGCCATGGTCAACGTGGCCAATGGTGCCGATGTTGACGTGCGGCTTGTTACGCTCGAATTTTTCCTTTGCCATCGCGTCGCTCTCTGTCCAATACGCGTTTCAGTCGATAAAGGCTCGAGGCGGGACGCTTTCCGGCGATCGGGGTCCGATGACGACGAATCGCTTCCCGTGAATTCTTTTCGAGATTTGTCTGGCTTGGATCATCTTCCATGCCGAACACTTCAGTCAGCCCCAATGATGGAGCGGGTGAAGGGAATCGAACCCTCGTCATCAGCTTGGAAGGCTGCTGCTCTACCATTGAGCTACACCCGCGCAACAGCAACAAGAAGGGCGATGGTGGAGGAGGTTGGATTCGAACCAACGTAGGCTTAGCCAACGGATTTACAGTCCGTCCCCTTTAGCCACTCGGGCACTCCTCCATCTCGTCCTCTTCGCGCCGAAGCGGTCAGGATGGCTTAACCGAAGAGCCCGTCCGTTGGGGACGAGCAATCCCGTTGCGGCGTGTTATGCAGATGGGGCCTCTCGGTGTCAACGGCCATTTTCGGAAGAGCCGTCAAAAAGTTTGCAAAACCTCGAAAGCCACCCTTCCCGCCCTGCCGACAGCGCCCCGCTCGCCCGCTCCGAAATCGCAAATTCCTGCTGTTTTCCGTAACTTAACCCTCCGTCGCCTGCCTGTGGATTACCGCAAACCCGACGGCTTGTGGACAAATCACACCCTGTCAGATTGCACGGGGATCGCCGCCCGGTCGGATATCGCCTCAGTCTTCGGAAGAGGGAATCCGACCCGCACCAACCTGACCGCCTCTCCTGTCCTCTCCCTTTGAGCGCACCGGACGAAAGCACTCGCAGGTGCACCACGCGCCCGCCAGTTCCCCCGCGATTTCCATTGCACAGCCCCGGCCGCAGGATTAAACGGGGCTCATGACTGACACGCCCCAGAAACCCGGCGCCTACGCGCGCAAGAAGAAGCCCTTCGTGAAACCCGGTCCGCGCCGTCCCGGCCTGCCGCCGGAAGGGCCGGTCCTCCTTTATGGCCTCCACACCGTGGAAGCGGCCTTTGCCAACCGTGCCCGCAAGCGCATCAAGCTCTATGCGACGGAGAATGCGGTCAACCGTCTCCAGGAGCGGGGCGTGAAGATCGACGTGCCGGTGGAAATGAAGATGCCGCGCGAACTGGACCGCATGGTCACCAAGGACGCGGTACATCAGGGCATGATCCTGGAGGCCGATCCCCTCCCCGCCTATGGCTCCTTCGACCTGAAGGGCGCAAGGCTGGTTCTCGCACTCGACCAGGTGACCGACCCGCATAATGTCGGCGCGATCCTGCGTTCGGCGGTAGCTCTGGCGGTGGATGCGGTGGTCACCACCGAACGGCATGCGCCGGAAGAAGGCCCGGTCCTCGCCAAGTCCGCCAGCGGCGCCCTCGACATGATCCGCCATGTGCGGGTGAAGAACATGTCCCGCTTCATCGACGAAATGAAGGATCAGGGCTTCACGTGCATCGCGCTCGACAGCGATGGCCCCGCCACCCTGGAAGACACCGACTTCGGCGACCGGACGGTGCTGGTGCTCGGCTCCGAGGGCAAGGGCGTGCGTCAGGGCGTGCGGGAAGCCTGCGGCACCCTGGCGCGCCTCGACATGCCCGGCGAGATCCGTTCGCTCAACGTATCGAACGCCGCCGTGCTCTCTCTCTATGTCGCCCGCAAGAAGCTGGGCCTCTGATCGGACGCATCCGAAACCCTTCCCCTCACGGGATCCGCGCAAAGGTCAGCAGGGTCCCGTGAGGGTCATGAAGATAGAATTCCTTCATGTTCCACGGGCGAACGGCGAAGTCGCTCAGGCCCGGAACGGCCTTTTCCGAGAATTCCTCGAACAGCCCGTCGACACGCCCGCCGCGCAGATAGCAGCTGCTGGCCTCGCAGAGCTCCCTGCGGTCCGTCTTCCAGAAATGCAGCTCCATCTCCTGCCGGCGCAGGATCAGCCGCGTCTCGCTGCCATAGACAACCTCGAACCCGAGGCGGTCGCAGTAGAAGGCGCGCGTCTCGTCAAAGGACAGGGACGGCAGCACCGGCAGAACTTCGATTTCATCCGTCATGGAAGACCCCCACTCGTAAAAACGGCTGAGCGAAGACATTCCGCACAGCCGTCAAGCTCACCCAATTAGTGATGATCGCGCGACTTAATCGCCGACGACCGATTCAAATCCCTCGAACTGCGGCGGACCGGCATAGAGGCCCTTGCTCGTCCCGGCATTCTTGTGGGCATTGCGGAACTGCTCGGACTTGGTCCAGGCGATGAAATTGTCCTTGGTTTCCCAGATCGTGTGGGAGGCATAGAGAACGGTTTCGCCATTCTCGGCTTCCGGACCCTTCAGCAGGTGGAAGGTCTTGAACCCTTCCAGCTCGCTCAGCTGGCTGTCCCGATTGCGCCAGACCGCCTCGAAGGCCTCTTCCTGACCCTTGTTGACCCGAAACCTGTTCATCGCGACGAACATCGCATCCACTCCATGGCTTGTAGACCCCTTCCGTCCGGCCCGGCGGACATGGCCGCTGGCAAGCCCCTGCCTCAGGGCGCCGCCGGCACATACGGCCATCGCGCCGCCCCGGCCGGTCGAGGTCGTCATTTATGCTGAATCTAATACTCAAGTTAAAGCGGCGACGCAACCTCCCTCGGTCGGCAACCGACATGCCGGCCATCATTGCGGCACCGTCATTGGCGCAAGGTCATTGGTTCGAGGTCTCTGGGTCGGCGTCACTGGGTCGGCGTCACTGGGCTGGCATCATTGGGCCGGCTTGAGTGGGCTGACTTCACCGGGTCGTCGTCAGTGGCGGCCGTCAAAGGGTCGGCGCAACGGTACCCACCCTCCCATGCGGCACGGCTCATGACGCTAGTCCCTGCCTCTTCCTCTGGATAAACAGCAAGGACTTGCCCCGAAGCACGATTTCGGGCTGGCATCACGGAAACAATCTGCTAGAAGCACCACTCGGCGCCGGTATAGCTCAGCTGGTAGAGCACGTGATTTGTAATCTCGGGGTCGCGGGTTCGAATCCTGCTGCCGGCACCAGTCCCCCTTCTTTTTCCGATCTTTCATGACGCGTAGCTGCGCGCCTGCGCGGCCATCTGTGCGCTTTCCTACGCACCCGGGCTCACCCTGCGGCGTCAGGCGCTTGCCGCACCCGCGAGGGTTGCTTGTGCGCAGCCCCCTGAAACTCCTAACATTGCATGAATGACGCAGGCTTGGCACCGCGCCCATTAACCCTTTGGAAAGGATGATGGGGACGACGCCCCCGGTTTGCGTCTAAGGTTCCGGGCAGGGCAGCCTTCAGTTTTCTTGTTTCAGGTGCCGTTTTCATGACCCATGATTTTTATTCATTTGAAAAGACCGCGTCGGGCCGCGCCCGGCTTCTGTTTCACCCCGGCGCAAGCCACACACGCCCCCTGAGCCAGCGCATTGCCAAGCGAAGCCTCGATCTTGTCGGTGCGACGGCCGGGCTCGTTCTGCTCTCGCCGCTGCTGGCAGGCATTGCCATTGCCATCAAGGCGACAAGCCCGGGCCCGGTGCTCTTCCGCCAGGCCCGCCACGGGCTCGGCGGAGACACGTTCATCACCTACAAGTTCCGCTCCATGCACACCGACCGCTGCGACCAGTCGGGCGTGGCCCAGACCGTGGAGAACGATCCGCGCATCACGCCGCTCGGCCGCTTCCTGCGCCGCAGCAACTTCGACGAATTGCCGCAGCTTCTGAACATCCTGAAGGGGGACATGTCCCTCGTCGGGCCCCGGCCCCATGTGCCGGGCATGCGCGCAAACGGGGTGCCTTACGAGGAATTCGACCTGCGCTATCCCATGCGCCATCGCGTCAGGCCCGGCCTCACCGGACTGGCCCAGGTCAACGGATTTCGCGGCGAAACCCGTGATGCCCGCGCCGCGCGGGGCCGGCTGGAACTGGATCTCGAATACATCGAAACCCAGTCCCTCGCCCTGGATGTGAAGATCATCGCCCGCACTGTGGCTCAGGAATTCTTCCGCGCCAGCGGCTCCTGAGCGGATCGTCTCGCGGACGGCCGGTCAGGCTTCGGCGTGACCGGCCCGCTCGGCCCGGCTCTGGCGCACCACCTTGACCCCGAAGGCCGCAAGGAAGAACACCGTCAGCAACAGAATGGCGGTGGGAGCCGGGGCACTGTCCAGGAAGAAGCTGAGATAGACGCCGCCGGTGAGGGCCAGCACGGTCACAGCCACGGCCACGCCCATCATCGGCGCAAAGCGGCGCGTCACCAGGAAGGCAATGGCGCCGGGCCCGATCAGCAGCCCGACCGCGAGGATCAGGCCGACCGCCTTCAGCGTTCCCACGATCGTCAGCGACAGCACCGCCAGCAGTCCGTAGTGGAGAAGGCGCACCGGCAGACCCAGCGCCTGCGCCTGGGCCGGATCGAAGGCCTGCAGCAGCAGGTCCTTCCAGAACACCAGCAGAAGCCCGGTGACGACCAGCGAGATCAGCCCCGCGGTCAGCAGGTCATCGCTGCCCACCCCCAGCATGTTGCCGAAGAGAATGTGGTCGAGGTGCACGTTGGTGGAGATCTTGGTGTAGAGCACCAGCCCGAAGCCGAACATGCCCGAAAACACGACGCCCATCACCGTGTCCTGCTTCACCCGGCTGTTCTCCTTGAGGTAGCCGGTGGCGAGCGCGCAAACCATGCCCGCGGCAAAGGCCCCGATCATCAGGGGAATGTTGAGGATATAGGCAATCACCACCCCGGGCAGAACCGCGTGGGAAATCGCATCCCCCATCAGCGACCAGCCCTTGAGGACGAGGAAACAGGACAGGATGGCCGTGGGCGGCGCCAGCAGCAGGGCCACCAGAAAGGCGTTCTGCATGAAGGGAAACTGGAAGGGCAGCAGATACTCGTCCATCAGCGGATCTCCTCGCCCGGCAGGGCCAGCGCCTCGCCCCTGCGACGCCGCGACGCCAGGAGCCCGTGTTTCGGTGCCACCACGAAAACCACCAGGAAGACCAGCGTCTGCAGGGTGATGATCAGTCCGCCCGTCGCCCCGTCGAGGAAATAGGACAGATAGGCCCCGACGAAGCTGGTCATCGCGCCGATCAGCACGCTCAACAGCAGGAGCCGCTGGAACCGGTCGCACAGCAGATAGGCGGTCGCGCCTGGCGTCACCACCATGGCAATCACCAGAAACGCCCCCACGGTCTGGAGCGCGGCCACACAGCAGGCCGACAGCAGCACGAAAAAGAGGAACTTCAGCCGTCCGGGCTTCAAGCCGATGGAGCGGGCGTGATTCTCGTCGAAGAAGGCGACCATCAGGTCCTTCCACTTCAGCAGGAGGATCACCAGCGACACCAGACCGATGGCCACCAGCTGGAGCGTGTCCTCCGGGGTGATGGCCAGGATGTTGCCCAGAATGATCGTCTGCACGTCCACCTGCACCGGCGAGACGGAGACCATGAAAAGCCCGAGACCGAAGAAGCCGGTGAAGATCAGGCCGATCACCGTGTCTTCCTTCAGCCCCGTTCGCTGGTTGAGAAACAGCATGGCGCCCGCCGCCAGACCGCCGGAGAGAAAGGCGCCCAGCGCGAAGGGGAGGCCCAACATGTAGGCCCCCGCCACGCCGGGGACGATGGAGTGGCTGAGCGCGTCGCCGATCAGCGACCATCCCTTCAGCATCAGATAGGCAGAGAGGAACGCGCAAACCCCGCCCACCAGCGCGCTGACCAGAATGGCGCTGGTCATGTAGCCGTAGGAAAAGGGCTCCAGCAGGGTTGAGAGGAGAGGCATCATGACGCGGCTCCCTGCCCGCCGGTCGGGTCCTGCCCGGCCGCCGGTCCCTCGCCCCGCGCCGTCGTCGTGCGGGTTTCATCGGCATAGAGCACGAAGGGCCGCTCGTCGTCGGTGATGATCGTCACCTGACGCGCGTCATCATCATCATGCAGATCCGAGCCGCCGAGCACGAAGTGCCGCAGCACGCCGCCGAAGGCGCGTTCGAGATTGTCGCGCGTGAATATCTCGGGTGTCGGTCCATAGGCCAGAACCGTGCCCTTGACCAGAATGGTCTGGTCGCAGAACTCCGGCACGGACCCGAGATTATGAGTGGAGACGAGCATCACCTTGCCCTCGGCGCGCAATTCGCGCAGCAGCTCGATGATCGCCTCTTCCGTCTGCACGTCCACGCCGGTGAAGGGCTCGTCCAGCAGGATCACCTCGCCCTCCTGGGCAAGCGCGCGGGCCAGGAACACCCGCTTGCGCTGACCGCCGGAGAGTTCGCCGATCTGCCGTTTCGCGAAGGGCAGCATGTTGACGCGCTCGAGCGCCGTGCGCACCGCATCCCGGTCGCGCGCGGAGGGAATGCGCAGGAAACCCATGCGCCCGTAGCGCCCCATCATCACCACGTCTTCCACGAGAACGGGGAAGCTCCAGTCCACCTCTTCGGCCTGGGGCACATAGGCGACCGCCCCGGACTTCAGGGCCTTGGCGACCCCTTGGCCCAGGATCGACACCTCGCCGCCGCTGAGCGGCAGGAAGCCCATCAGCGCCTTGAACAGGGTCGACTTGCCCGCGCCATTGACGCCGACAAGGGCGGAGATGCTGCCGCGCGGCACGCTGAACGTGGCGTGGCGCAGGGCCGTCACCCCGTTGCGATAGGAAACGGTCATGTCCCGGGCCCAGACGCCGGCGCGGGAGGGATCTGCAGTCTGGAAATCGTCGTGGGTCGAATGCGTCACGAAATGCGTCCTTCGGGAGCCCCTGGCGCCCTTGCTGGAAAAGGCGCCGCCCCTCTCCGGACGACGCCCGAGAGAAATCTAGTTCGATGTGCCGGCGAGACCATGCACCACGGTGGAGGTGGTCGTTCGCAGCAGATCCAGATAGGTCGGCACGGGGCCATCCGGCGTCGACAGGCTGTCGACGAAGAGATCGCCGCCATAGCGGGCACCGGTCTCCCGCGCCACCTGCTTCGCCGGATCCGTGTTGACGGTGCTCTCGCAGAACACCGCCGGGATCTTGTTGGTCCGGACCGTGTCGATCACCTTCTTCACCTGTTGCGGCGTGCCGGTCTGGTCAGCGTTGATCGGCCAGAGGTAGAGTTCCTTCAGCCCCAGATCCCGCGCCAGATAGGAAAACGCGCCCTCGCAGGAAACGAGCCAGCGCTGATCCTCCGGGATCTCCCGGACCATGGCCGCCAGCGGCTCGAGCGCGGACCGGATCTCGGCCCGATAGGCCTCCGCATTGGCGCGATAGGTCTCGGCATTTTCCGGATCATGCGCGACCAGCGCCCTCTCGATGTTGTCGACATAGATCAGCGCATTGGTGGGCGACATCCAGGCATGGGGGTTAGGCTTGCCTTCATAGCTCCCCTCCCCGATGGCGATGGGCTCCACACCGTCGGACAGCACCACGGAGGGCAATCCGCCGAGATTGGAGAGGAACTGCTCGAACCAGAGCTCCAGGTTCATGCCGTTCCACACCACCAGATCCGCATCATGGGCGCGAAGAAGATCGCGCGGCGTGGGCTCGTAGCGGTGGATCTCCGCACCCGGCCGGGTGATGCTTTCCACCTCGGCCGCGTCACCCGCCACCCGCCGCACCATGTCTGCGATCACCGTGAAGGTGGTCACCACCTTGAACTCGGCCGCCTGCACCGGGGTCACAGCCACCGCCCCCAGCCACAGCCCTCCGGCCAGAGCCGAGCCCGCAAGGGAGCGGGCCATCAGGGGCAGGCGACGGCAGAGCTTGGACAAGGCACGCGGGGCGCAAGACATGACATCACTTTCTGCAAGACACTGGAACGGAAACGGGCGGAAGAGCCGATCCGAAGGGGGAGAACAGGCACAGGGGCACGGAGGTCCTGCGCCTGAAATGATAATGCGAATGATTTGCAACAAGTCAAATGCAATCTCGCGACGGGGTCCATGACAGGATGACCGCCCGGTTTCGCAAGGCCCATTCAGCCCCGATTAACGGCTGAACGCTAGGCTTTCCTTTCAAGATGGCGGGCAAGGCCCGGTCTTTTGCCGAGGGAGGTTCCCCATGCCCGTGTCATTGCGCCGCTTCTCCGGCCCGGCCGCAGTCACGGCGCCCGCGTGCCGCAAGCCGCGGATCACCGCACTTGCCCGTCGCGCCCGACGCGCGCTCTCCTTTGTCGGGCTGACGGTCCTTCTGAGTCTTCCACCTGCCCTTGCCGTGGCCCAGACGGCTGAGCCTCTGCCGCCCCTGCCGGGCGTCGCGCCGGGTCTCGGCAAGGACGGGCTCGCGATCATCGACAGCGACGCCCATCCCTGGGCCTCCATCGGCCGGGTCAACCGGGCGGGATACCGCAGCACCTCCATGTGCACCGGCACCCTGATCCGCCCGGATGTGGTCCTCACCGCCGCCCACTGCCTCTTCGACCGGGTGACCGGCACCCCCTTCCGGCCGGAAGACGTGGTGTTCCTGGCCGGCGTGCGTCGGGAAGACTATTCCGCCCGCCTGCAGGCCGCCTGTTTCCGCGTCGACCCGGATTACGACCCCAAGGCCACGCCTCAGCTCCAGACCCTCTATTCCGACGTGGCCCTGATCATTCTGGACCGTCCCTCCGACCTGCCCCTGGTCGATCAGGTTTCTCCGCTGGATACCGCCCTGCCGGAGCGCGACGCGACGCTCGTCTCCGTCGGCTATCACAAGGACCGACGCTTCCTGCCCACGGCCGATCCTGCCTGCCACGTGATCGGCGCGGTGGAAGGCAGCTGGGTCACGGATTGCCAGACCAAGCAGGGCGCATCGGGCGGACCGGTCTTCCTGCGCGACAGGGGCGAGCTGAAGATCGCCGCCATCATGTCGGCGACTGCCGGCGAAAAGGCTTCCGTCGTGGTGCCCCACACCCGCTGGCAGCCGCTTCTGGCCACCGCCAGCTGCGACGCCTTCGCCCCCGTCCCGCTCTCCGACACAGTGCCCTTTGAGGGAGTACCCGGCGAGGGCGATCATGCTCCCGACCCGGGGGCCGCTCCCCTGAGGCCAGCCCTCGACTGAGGCTCACCCGTCAAAATAGCCGTGGCCAATCAGGGCACCGTCCTGTTAAGTATCCCGAGACCCGACGGGTCACGGCACGCAACACTCGACGCAGGCAGACATGCAGGACCTGATGGACGCACCGCTGGACACGCTCTCTCCGCGGAGCCTGGAGCACATCGGTTTCGTGGCGAGCGGCACGCCGGAGGCCAACGCCGCGCTCGAAGAGCTCACCGGCGTCTATGGCAACGTTCCCCTCACCGAAGCGGATGTGATCGTGGCCCTGGGCGGCGACGGCCTCATGCTGCAGACGCTCCACGCCTACATGGGCTCCGGCACGCCGATCTACGGCATGAACCGGGGCTCCGTCGGCTTCCTCATGAACGAATACAAGGTGGAAGGCCTGCGCGAGCGTCTCGCCACGGCCGAGGTGACAACCATTCACCCCCTGGGCATGGAGGTGGTGGACCAGACCGGCCATATCCACCACGCCAAGGCGATCAACGAGGTTTCGCTCCTGCGCCAGACCTCCCAGGCGGCCCGCCTGCGCATTTCCGTCGACCGCCGGGTGCGGCTGGAGGAGCTGATCTGCGACGGCTGTCTTGTGGCGACGCCGGCCGGCAGCACCGCCTACAACCTCTCCGCCCACGGGCCAATCCTGCCCCTGCAGGCTCCGCTGCTGGCGCTCACCCCCATCAGCCCCTTCCGTCCCCGCCGCTGGCGCGGTGCCCTTCTGCCCAACCGGGCAAAGGTCGACATCGACGTGCTGGAGCCGCGCAAGCGCCCGGTCAGCGCCTCGGCCGACCACGCGGAGATCCGCAACGTCGCCCGTGTGTCCCTGTGGGAAGAAAGCAGCATCGACGGGCTGATCATGTTCGATGGCGACCACGGCTGGGACGAGCGCATCCTCACCGAAATGTTCCGCTACTGATCCTCCCGCGACAAGATATCGCTAAAATTTTCGAGGCCCTTGTCATCGGTGCGTGAGGGAATCAACGTATAATCGGAAAAGCATTTTTTCCTGCGCGCGAAAGCGCAGGGCCCGAGGAATGAAACGGAACGAGAATGACCAGCGCTGACAAACCGTCCGAAGACGTCGAGTACATCACGCCACCGGATGAATGGCGCAAGAAGGTGCGTGTCATGAGCAAGCGCGAGGCCGCAAAATTCGATCCGGTCAAGGCGGCCGAGCAGGCCATTGCCCGGCTGGCCAAGAACTTTCCCAACTGGATGGAAACAGAGGCGCGCGCGCTGGTCGAACAGCATGACGTCATCCGCCGGGACGGCCTGAACGCCGACACCCTCGATCCGCTCTATCAGGCCGCCCACAACATCAAGGGCCAAGCCCAGACCCTCGGCTATCCGCTGATCGGTGAAGTGGCCGGCAGCCTCTGCACGCTCATTGAATGCGTGCCCTCGGTGGACAAGATCCCCCCGGCTCTTCTGGCCCGCCACGTGGAATCCATCCGCGCAATGGTTCTGGAAAATGCCCGGGACGAAAACAACCAGACCGGTGCCGAGCTTCTGGCCACCCTGCGCTCCGTGACGGCAGACGTCATCGCCCCCTATGCCGCGGCACGGGAAGACGACGAGGCCTCCTCCTTCTAGGATCTGTTTTCAGACGGCGCGCCGGGCCGGATCCTGGCCCGTGTCGCGGCTGTTCTAGGCCGCGCTCGCCGCAGCGATCTGGCCGCGAACGGCCTGACGCAGATAGGCCCGCGCCTCCGCCCGCGACACGTCGAGGGCAAAGCTGCGCAGGAAGCCCAGAATATCGCCGTTTTCGCCCAGCGCCTCGTCCTGCAACTCGCTGGTCAGGGTTTCGGTCAGCTCGCGCGCCTGACGCAGCGCCAGATCCGAGGCCGGCGTCCCGCCGAGATCCTTCAGCGCCCAGAGCGCCAACTGGAAGGTCTGATGCGCCCGCACCGGAACCCCGGCCTTGCGCAGCAGGGCGCGCAGCTGGGCACCGCCCTCGCCGCCCAGAACCCGCTCGACCCGCTCGACCGGCAGATCCGTCAGCCGGGAAAGCATGCGCGTGACAAGCCGCATGCGGCCGCAGCACAGGGCCCGCAGCAGAAGCCGGGTGGTCAGACGGCCGTTCCTGCGCAGATGCTCGATGAGGGACTCTAGATCGCTGTCGCTTGCCGCCTCCGCCACCTGCAGGGCAACCCGGTCGGAAGTTTCTTCCTCCACACCGGCGGGAAGACGGGACACCAGCCCGTCGCCCTTGGTCTCATCCGCCGGCGACAGGCATCCGGCAACCTGCTCCAGCAGGCGCAGCACGAGAAGATCATAGCGATGGGTGACGGTCAGGTCGCCACGAGCCAGAAGCCGCTCGCGCACGCTCGAGACGCCGCCGAAGCGGCTCGCAAGACGGCGCAGGGTGCCGGGGACCAGCCGCGCGCCCGCATTGTCGAGCAGCGCCGCGCAGGCCTCCGGTCCGGCAATCTCCGCGATGGCAGCCGACAGGGCCGGTGACAGCTCGGCGCGCGACGCAATGGCCACCTGCCGCTCGGTGCTGTCCTCTCCCAGCGCGACGATCAGATCGCCGTCGCCCAGCAGCGGCGACTGGCGCAGCAGCGGCAGGGCAGCCTCGTCCTCGGCCTGAAGCAGGCCGAAGAGCACCGCCCTCGGGGTCCTGTCGCTGGCGGCAAAGGTCTCGCCGAGCCCCTGACGCACGGCAGCGCAAGGATCATCCAGCAACACGATCAGCGCAGCCCGCACTTCTTCCCGCTGGGCAGCGTCCAGCGGAGACTGGAGCCACACACGCGCCAGAACCCGCGCGGAGTCTGCCCTCGGGCCGTCTTCGGCGGTCTGCAACCAGGTCAGGTATTGCGGAATAAGCATGGCGAGGCGACATCAATCCTTGTTCTTGAAACAAGGGTGACATCAAACCCTTAACGTTCAGTTCACCATAAATTTCACGAGGGGATCGTGCGGGACGAGGGCCCGGAAACCCGGCAACTGAGCGCGGAAAGCGGCAGGATCAGACCGGCGGGCGCAGGTCTTTCTGCTCTTCGTCGAGGCGATAGTTGAGGAACTTGGTCAGGTCGAGCGGACCGTCTCCGAGGCGCTGGGGCTGCGGATCGGCAGCCGCCATCTCCTGCGCTGCGACCTTGGAAGCCGAAGCGCTGAGCCGGGTGAAAAGCGGCGCCTCTTCCGTCGCTGCATAGGCGGAGGCGAAGCTGCTCGCAAGCCGGCTTTCCGAACTGGACACCGAGTTGCGGAACAGGGCCTCGAACGGATTGTTGCTCTGGGTCGCCTGGAAGGCACTCACCACCCGCTGCGTCGCCTCGTCGATGGAGGCCCCGAGCTCGGCAGTCTCCTGCGTTGCTCCGGTGGCTGCCATCGGTGCGACCGCGCGGCTCTTCTCAAGTCCCGCCACCTGCACCAGCTGCGTTGCCACATCATGCTTGGAGGTAATCTCCGCATAGACTTCATTGGCGCTGCGTGCGGAGCCATCCCGGTTGAAGAAGATCGCCTTGTTCGCCCGCGCCTGGGTCGGGAAAAGATCTGCCGCCGTCTGCCCACCGTTCTGCTCGGTGGCCTGGATCAGCCGCGATGCGCCGCTCGCCCCGAGGAAATGCGCCATGTAGAGCTCGCCCTCGGTCGCGTTGCGGCCGAGCTTGGACGACAGGGTCTGGGCATTCTTCTGGGTCAGGGCCCCGGCCATCAGGGCGGAGATTTCCGGATCCTTGCGCAGGTCAAGGATCTCTCTGCGCGCCTGCGGATCGGAGACCGTGTATTTGCCATTGCGCGTCCGGGAGATCTGGTCCGCATACTGGCCGAGCCCGAGCTCCTTGCCAGATTCCTTCATGGTCTCCAGCCAGGTGCTCTCGATGAACTGGAACAGTCCGGTCGCGGAAGAGGTCTTGGCCTTGGCGGTCGGCTCGAGGGACGATTCGCGCATGGCCGTCTTGACGAGATAGTCGAAGGAAGCTCCCGTACTGGTGGAAGCTGTCTGGAATGCCTGCTCGATCCGAGACGCGATCGAGGCAGAGTCTGCTACACGCATGTCCCTTCTCCTCGATGGAACCGTTACCTGTTCGTTAATCTCGCGCTCAGGAGGTTAACAAATGGTTAACGCGGATCTCTGATCCCCTGCCTTCGGTAAGATTTCGCGCGCGGCACAAGGGGAAAGCGCCCTGACTGGCCCGTGACTTGGCGAAAACAGAAGGGCCGCTGGCGAGGGTCTCCGCCAGCGGCCCGGGATCTTGCAGTTTGCGAAAGGCAGGAAGGGGCAGACAGTCCCCTCGCCCGGAGATTCGCCGCCAGCAGCGCGCCTCAGGCGCCCGGACGTGCCAGCTGGAAGACCTCGTCCACCACCGCATAGTCCATGTAGCCCAGCCGCGAGAGGGCCCGCACGCGGGTGACGTCGAAACGTCCGTCCACGATCGCCTCTTCCGCGATATGCACGCCCACGACCTGACCGAAGACCACCCAGGAATTCGTGTCCTTGCCGTCCAGATCGTTCAGGCGGCGGGTGAAGAGATGCTTGCACTCCAGCGCCGCATAGGCCTTGGCCACCCGCGATGCCTTCACCAGCAAGGACGGCGCGGTGATGAGGCCGGCGCGCTCGAACTCGCTCTCCCCATGGGCAAGAGGCGCGGAACTCGCGTTCATCTCCGCCGAAAGATCATGGCTGGCAAAGTTGCAGACGAACTCGCCGGTCGCATCCACGTTCGACACCGTGTCCTTGTAGCCGGAAGAGGCGAACATCACCGTCGGCGGGGCATCGCTCACCGCATTGAAGAAGCTGTAGGGCGCCAGATTTGGCCGCCCCTCCCCGTCCAGCGTGGAGATCCAGCCGATGGGGCGCGGGCTGACGATGGCCTTGAACGGATTGTGCGGCAGGCCGTGATCATTGGCTTCGGTCGTGTAGAACATGGGAACTTATCCTTCCTGCCAGTCGCTGACGATATCTTCCAGCGCCGGGCGCGGACGTTCAAACGGAGCCTGGGTCGGCGTGCCGATATGGACGAAACCGGCGAAGCGCTCGCCCTCGCCCGCTCCCAGGTAGCGGGCAGCGTCCTCGTCGAAACAGTACCATTCGCTCAACCACTGGGCCGCAAAGCCGCTGGCGGCGGCCGCGTTGACCAGGTTCATGGCCGAGGCCCCCACGGAGAGCTCCTGCTCCCACACCGGGATCTTGGGATGAAGGGCCGCCTTGGACACCACGCCAATGACGATCGGAGCACGGGTAAAGCGGGTCAGCTCCTGCTCGCGCTGTGCATCGCCCCCCACGGTGCCGCGGGCCTCGGCGATCTCCAGAAGCTTTGCGCCGATGCGGGTGCGCGCCTCGCCCCGGTAGACGATGAAGCGCCAGGGCGCCAGCTTGCCGTGATCCGGCACGCGGGAGGCAACGGTGAGAATGGCATTGAGATCGGCCTCGCCCGGCCCCGGTTCACTCATGGTGACGCAAGGGTGGGACCGCCGGGAAAGCAGGAAGTCGAGCGCGGCCTGATGGCGCGGAGCGAATTCGGACATGGAGGACAGGACCCCTTCGGCTGGACGGACGCCGGCTGGACACCGGCGCCCTAGGACTTAAATCAATGGCGAGACTTGTCAACTTCGACAGAAATGTCTTGAATTCGCCCGATTTTCGGGCACACAACACCAGGTGCTCATGAGGCAGGCTCGTCAGCTTGGGCGAGTCACCCGGACAGGCGCCGTCACGTCCCGCGTGCCCTCGCCGGTCCGATCATGTGCCGAGCGCTCCTAACCTGGCCAGACGGCTGCCGAAACGCATGCCGGAGCCGAAACCCGAGACCCGGACCGCCGTGACCCGATGACCCGAAGCCCCGCCTCGCCCCGGACCCAGACGCAGGCCCCGTCACTGGCCCCGTCCCGCCACCCGGCGCCGGACGATGGCCTGCGGATCCTCGCGCGCTGGTGCGGCTCGACGGCGATGGCCGCTCTCCTCACCGCCACCGCCTGCTTGCCGGCCCGCGCCGAAGGCGAGTTCACGGCTGCCGTGCCCCGGCCCAAGCCCTCGGCAGAGGAAAGCGTCGACCTCACGCCGCAGGATCCGATCGAGAACCTTCTGGACCGTGAGCCCAAGCCGCTCTTTTCCAACACCCTGATCCCCTACGCCCCGGCCGTGCGCAGCCTGCCCGGCGGAACGCTGGAAGTGCAGCAGGGTGCGCTTTACCTGACCGCCCGCCTGACCGAGGACAGCCCGCCCCTGCCCAGCGGCGTGATGTGGCGCATCTATTCGGAAACTTCCAGCGACGACGGACGTCTGGAGCTGGTGGCTCAGGCAGAAGGCGGCGACGCGGAATTCCGCCTCGATCCGGGCGCCTATCTCATCCACACCGCCTATGGCTATGCCACGCGCACCAACCGGATCGTCATCGGCCGCGAGGCCAAGCCCAAGGAAGTGATCCTGAACGCCGGCGGCGTGCTGCTGAGCGCGTCCTCGGAACACGACACGCCCCTGACCTCGGCGCCCCTGAGCTTCGACATCTACGGCTCGGACTTCAACGAGCGCGGCGAGCGCAACCTCGTGGCCCGCGACGTGCACCCCGGCAAGATCATCCGCCTGGCCGCCGACACCTACCACATCGTCTCCCGCTACGGCGACATCAACGCCATCGTGCGCGCCAACGTGCAGGTTCTGCCCGGCAAGCTGACCGAAGCCCGCATCTATCACCAGGCCGCCGACATCACGCTGAAGCTCGTCAACGCGCCCGGCGGCGAGGCCATCGCCAACACCTCCTGGACCGTGTTGAACACCGGCGGCGACGTGGTGGTGGAAGCCTCCGGCGCCTTCCCGGACTTTGTCCTGGCGGCCGGCGACTACGAGGTCATCGCCCGCAACAACGGCGAGATCTATCGCAGCGATTTCTCCGTGAAGGATGGCGAGGACCGGGAAGTCGAAGTGGTGACCGCCAGCGCCCTGAGCCGGGCGGCCAGCGACTGATCATTCGATGGCGCGAAATAGAGCCTGACGCCGATCAGGCCAGCGGATCGCTGCCAGCAAGTCGCATCACCTGACCCTGCAGGTAATCCATGACTTCCTTCTGGTCCCGGAAGCCGGCAAGCGTCTCGTAAGGGATGGGCACGCCCGCCCGGGTGGTGATGGCCGAACCGAGCAGCCTGCGGAACTCGCGCACCAGAAGCGACAGGCGCAGGGTGAGCGAGAACCCGGACACCAGGTGGAACAGCCACGAGTTCTGGCCGTGGAAATAGATCGGCAGGACCGTTGCCCGCGACGAGCGGATCATCTTCGCCGTGAAGGTCTTCCACGGCAGTTCCTCCGCCCGGCCGAAGGGCTTGCGGGCGGTCGCCACCCCTCCGCCCGGGAACACCACCACCGTGCCCCCGGCGGCCAGAAGCTCCAGCGCTTGCCTCCGGGTCTGCATGTTGGTCTTCAGCGCGTCTTTCGTTTCCTCGAAATCGACGGGAAGCGAGAAGGGCCGCACTTCCGGCACCTTCAGCAGCTCGTTGTTGATGAGGATCTTGAAGGGGCGCCCCAGCTGCTCGGCAAGCGACAGGATCGCCAGCCCGTCGCCGATGCCATAAGGGTGGTTGGCGATGATCACCAGCGGGCCCTGCGGAAGGTCGCGCGGCGGCCAGGCATCCGCCTCCAGCGCCACGTTCAGATTGATCAGCCCCAGAAGATCCCCCCAGATGGTCGGGGACGTGCCGACGAAGCTCTCCCGCCACAGCGCGTAGGTCTTCAGCAGCTGGCGCCGGCCGGACAGCCCCTCGATGGCCCGGATGACGACCCGCTTCAACAGCGGGTGATCCGGATTTGCATAGCTGAATTCCGCGTGGTCCAAGGCAGTCTCTCCCGCGACCGGATCTGAGCAGGCAAATAATCGCCAGCCATAGCCCGCAATTCATTGCCGTTTCGTGACACCCGGCGCAACCCCGCACAAATACACCCCCGCCCCTCGTCCGGCCGGGACGACGGAGGGGTATGGGCGGTCTGAGGTCTCCCGGCAGCGAAGACCAGCCCTCCCCCCACCAGACGAAAAAAGCCCGGGCACACGGCCCGGGCTTTCTCATCTTTCAACGATCGCTCAGCGCGAGAGGATCACTTCAGGTCCGGCGCGATGGCCTCTTCCACGAAGGCGGCGATCGCGTCGTCCAGGGTCATGGACGTCTGGTCCTTGGACCCGAGGCGACGCACGTTCACCGTGCGCTCTTCCGCTTCGCGCTTGCCGCAGACGACGATGACCGGAACCTTGGCCAGCGAATGCTCGCGGACCTTGTAGTTGATCTTCTCGTTGCGGAAGTCGGTCTCCACGGAGAGACCGGCCGCCTTGAGCTTCTCAGCCACTTCGCGGCCATAGTCATCCGCATCCGAGGTAATCGTGGCGACCACGACCTGCAGCGGCGCGAGCCACAGCGGGAAGTGCCCGGCGAAGTTCTCGATCAGAATGCCGAGGAACCGTTCCATGGAGCCGCAGATGGCGCGGTGGATCATGACCGGGGTCTTCTTTTCCCCGTCCTTGTCCACGTAGAAGGCGCCGAAGCGTTCCGGCAGGTTGAAGTCCACCTGGGTGGTGCCGCACTGCCAGTCACGGCCGATGGCATCCTTCAGGGTGTATTCGAACTTCGGCCCGTAGAAAGCACCTTCGCCCGGCAGAATGTCGGTCTTCACCCGGCCACCCGAGCGTTCCTCGATCTGCTTCAGAACCCGGCCCATCACCTCTTCGGCGTGATCCCAGAGCTCGTCGGATCCGACGCGCTTTTCCGGACGGGTCGACAGCTTGACCACGATCTGCTCGAAGCCGAAATGCTCGTAGACCGAGAGGATCAGATCGTTGATCTTCAGGCACTCTTCGGCCATCTGCTCTTCGGTGCAGAAGATGTGGGCGTCATCCTGGGTGAAGCCGCGCACGCGCATCAGCCCGTGCATGGCCCCCGAGGGCTCATAGCGGTGCACCATGCCGAATTCGGCAAGGCGCAAAGGCAGATCGCGGTAGGACTTCAGCCCGTGCTTGAAGATCTGCACGTGACCCGGGCAGTTCATCGGCTTGAGCGCGAAGACGCGGGTGTCCTCGGCTTCCGTGTCCGCGCACTGGACGGAGAACATGTTCTCCTTGTACCAGCCCCAGTGACCGGAGGTCTCCCACAGGGAGGTGTCGAGCACCTGCGGCGCGTTCACCTCGTCGTAGTCGGCCGCCAGACGCCGGCGCATGTAGGCGGTCAGCTTCTGGAACAGGCTCCAGCCCTTGGCATGCCAGAACACGACGCCCGGACCTTCTTCCTGGAAGTGGAAGAGATCCATCTCGCGGCCGAGCTTGCGGTGATCGCGCTTCTCGGCTTCCTCCAGCATGTGGAGATAGCCCTTGAGATCCGCGTCATTGGCCCAGGCGGTGGCATAGATGCGGGTCAGCATCTCGTTGTTGCTGTCCCCGCGCCAATAGGCGCCGGCCACCTTCATCAGCTTGAAGCTGTCGCCGATCTGGCGGGTGTTGGTCATGTGCGGACCACGGCAGAGATCGAGCCACTCGCCCTGCTTGTAGATCTTCAGCGACTGGTCTTCCGGAATGGCGTCGACCAGCTCGACCTTGTAGGCCTCGCCCTTGGCGGCGAAATAGGCCTTGGCCTCGTCGCGCGACCAGATTTCCTTGGTGAAGGCCGCCCCGCGCGCAATGATCTCGCGCATCTTCTTCTCGATGACCGGCAGGTCATCGGGCGTGAAGGGCCAGTCCTTGCCCGCGTCGGCAGAACCTTCCGGGTGAACGCGCTTGAAGTCGTAGTAGAAGCCGTTCTCGATCACCGGGCCGATGGTCACCTGGGTGCCCGGCCACAGATCCTGCACGGCCTCCGCCATCACGTGGGCGGCGTCGTGGCGGATCAGCTCCAGCGCCCGCGGATCGTCACGGGTGACGATCTCTATGCGCGCATCCGCGTCGATCGGATCGGAAAGGTCCTTGAGTTCCCCGTCGAGGGTCATCGCCACGGCCTTCTTGGCCAGCGACTTGGAAATGCCCTCGGCCACCGCGGCACCGGTGGTGCCAACAGCGATCTCGCGCACGGAATTATCGGGGAAGGTCAGTTGAACGGTCATGTCATGTCTCCGGCTCACTCCTGCAAACAGGGCAGGTAAGCATCTGGCAGTTTGAAGATGGGGGAGCTTTAAGGGATTTGCGCCAGAGGGGCAACCGGCTCATCCCCAACGTTGACCGTGCGGCGAGGCTGTTTCGAGGCAAACGCGCCTTCCGCCCTCAGCCGGCAGGTCCTTTCTCCCACAGGTTCACCCGCGTGCCCCGGTCGATCCTCAGGGCCGCGCGCAGCCCGATGCGGCGCAGGAGCCAGAGCCTGCGTTCGAGCGAGATGCGAGCGCGCCAGAGCTTCCTGCCGAGCCGGTCCAGAGGAGACATCCGCCGCCGCGCAGGCTGCGATCGGTCACCAATGGAGGTCTCCATGTCCATCCAGCCGACCGGATAGGGCAGGATCTCGTGCACCTGGCACCCTGTCTTCAGCTGACGACCATAGAGAAGATCAATCGGCTCACGGAAGGTCCTGCTGCTCCTCAGCAGCTTGGCCGCTCCGTCCCGCGAGACCAGATAGCAAGCGGACCCGAAGGGAGCACGATCAGAGACATAAGCCATGCGCTCATGCACCTGAGCGACCGGCCAGCCCCGGTAAGGCAGGTGATAGCTGCCCGAGAGCCTGACCAGCTCCCATCCTTCCGGAAAGATCGCGGGATCGCTGATCCACCGGGCGAAATCTGCCGGAAGGCTGACATCGTCCTCCATGATTACGCCGTAGGGCGCATCGCTGTAGAGCAGGTTCAACAGAGCCTGCCGATGACTGAGGCAGCAGGCGAGCTCGCCGCGCGAAAGAAAGCGCTGCTCCAGCCCGAACCGCGCCACGCCGAATTCCTCATGGGCCTGCGCGCCAAGCGACTTGCCATCGACCGCCTCGAGAAACTGGAAGGGCAGCCCAAGCCGGGCCATCTGACGTTCCACGGAGCGCCGACGCTCGACCTGAGAGGGAAAGTTGATAACTTGAATGAAGGGTACAAACACGGTCAAATCACTGAAAAACAATAATGAAAGAGCTGACCGTTAAAGGCAGGCGGACGACGGCGTCAAGCGCCCCGCCGCCGGAAAATTTTCCGTCGCACACCCACCTGTCGCACCAATACGACAGGAACAGACCCGTAAAAATGCCCCCTCACCCCAGGCGACTGGCGTCGTCCATATGCGCGCCCGTCCACTGGCCATAGCGCCAGGGCAGGAACCAGTGGGCGCGGGCGGGCAGGGTTTCGGGCACGGGATCGAAGCCCGAGGGGCTCCAGGGGTGGCAGCGCAGGATGCGGGCGAGCCCCACCCAGCCGCCGCGCCACAGGCCGAAGCGCATCAGCGCCTGCGCCGTATAATCGGAGCAGGTCGGCGCATAGCGACAGCCGCGGCCCATGACCAGCGACAGGGAATGACGGTAGATCCAGATGAAGAGCAGCCCTGCGCGGGCGGGCCAGCTGGCCTGCCGCCAAGAGGGTGACTGCAAAGGCAACTGCGCCTGTGAGGCCGCACGCGAAGACTCATATGTCCCGAGATTCGCGGCAGACACGGCCGGATCGCGGTGCTGCTCACCCTGGCCCGCCGGATCCTTCGCGGTATCCCGGACATGACCAGAGCCCAGCCGGGCCGCAGGCCCCTCCCGGCGTGGATCACACGAACCGCACATGGCCTCAGATCGCAGCCGAGCGGGCTGTGTCCGCGCTCTCGGCGGCGATCTTGTCGAGGCAGTCGACCACCGCATCGAAAGTCAGCAGCGTCGAGGCATGCCGGGCCTTGTAGTCCTTGACCGGCTCGAGAAAGCGGAATTCGGCAAACTTGCCCTCCGGTGCCGGGCCGCCGTCCTTCAGCATCGCATACATGGTGGCCTTGAGATCGCGCAGCTCTTCCGGTGTCGCGCCCATCACGTGCCGCCCCATCAGCGACGAGGCCGCCTGACCCAGCGCACAGGCCTTCACGTCCTGCGCAAAGGCGCTGACCTTGCCATCCGTCAGACTGAGATCGACCACCACCTTCGAACCGCACAGCTTGGAGACAGCCGTGGCACTGGCCTGAGGCGCGTCAAGCCGGCCAAGGTGGGGAATGTTGCCGGCAAATTCCAGGATGCGGGCATTGTAGATATCGTCGAGCATCTGTTCCTGGCTCTCGTCTTGCAGCGGCGGGGCAAGCCAGCCGTATCAGTCCCATGGGCGGCCCAAGGGTGGTCCGGGGATCGTCCGGGGCCGCGTGTCTCTCCCTATATAGTCAGCGAGAGCGGCGATGGACAGGGGATGCGCGCTGCACACAACCGCGTGATCACAAAGCGGGGAAACCGCATGAAACCCCTCCGTCGAAGCAGCCTTGCAACCCTTGACCGTTTCGCCGGTTCTTGCAGGAATGGCATTTAGAAGCTATCTCCCCACCACACGCAAAGAACAGCAAGTCGCCAGACGGCCATGATCCGCCCTCCCCCCGGTCACGTATGATCGGACAAGGACCGGATGACGCGAACGCAAGAATTCACGGATCGGACCCAACCAATGGATCAGGACCAGGCGACGAGGATCACCATGGACGCCGTATTGAACACCGGTAAAGCGCCCCACATCCGCAAGAGCACCGCAGAGCTGAAGCGGCCCAGCCGCGAGGAAGCGGAAGCCGCCGTGCGCACCCTGCTCGCATGGGCGGGAGACGACCCCCAGCGCGAAGGCCTGCTCGACACGCCGAAGCGGGTGGCCAAGGCCTATGAGGAACTCTTCTCCGGCTATTTCCAGGATCCGATGGAGCATCTGGAGCGCACTTTCGAGGATGTGGGCGGCTACACCGACATCGTCCTGGTGCGCGGCATTCCGTTCCATTCCCATTGCGAACACCACATGCTGCCCTTCATCGGCACCGCACACATTGCCTATTATCCGTCGGAAGGCGTGGTTGGCCTGTCGAAGCTGGCGCGCGTGGTCGACATCTTCTCCAAGCGTCTCCAGACCCAGGAGAACTTGACGGCCCAGATCGCATCGGCCATTGACGGATCGCTCGCCCCGCGCGGGCTGGCGGTGATGCTGGAAGCAGAGCACCAGTGCATGACCATGCGCGGTGTGCAGAAGCCCGGCGTCTCCACCATCACGACCCGCTTCACCGGTGTGTTCGAGGACAATGCCGGCGAGCAGGCCAAGTTCATGTCGCTGGTTCGCGGCTAAGCGCTCCCAAGGATCCTCCCGGCGCGCGCCGCCGCGCCGGCCCACCCGAGGATCCAACTGTGACCGACAGCATCTTTGCCCCCCGAGGCTCGAAACAGGAGCTGGAGCACGGAACCACGCTCCAGCCCCGCTTCGATGACAATGGCCTCATCTGCGCCGTGGTCACCCAGGCCGATACCGGCGAGCTGCTCATGGTCGGTTACATGAATGCGGAAGCCCTGAAGCGCACCATCGACACGGGCGAGGCCTGGTACTGGAGCCGCTCGCGCCAGGAATACTGGAAGAAGGGCGGCACCTCCGGCCAGGTCCAGAAGGTCGTGGAGATGCGCACCGACTGCGACCAGGACGCCATCTGGCTCAAGGTCCGGGTCGAGGGCAACGGCGCCACCTGCCACGTGGGCTACAATTCCTGCTTCTATCGCCGCATCGAGAAGGCGCCGGACGGATCAGCCGTGCTCGCCGCCCCGGACGAGGCCCCCGTCTATGACCCGGACGAGGTCTACGGCCACAAGTGACCTCATGTGACAGACAGCAGGAAGCCGGGAGATGCCCCGGCTTCTGACATTTCGTACCTTGCGCGAAAGGCTTACCGCCTTCAGGGCGTGGAGATGTAGCTGCGCATCTGTTCGGCTTCCAGCTCCACCTGCGCGATCTTGTGCTTCACCACGTCGCCGATGGAAATGACGCCGATCACCTTGCGGTCCTCATCGACCACGGGCATGTGGCGGAACCGGCCGCTGCTCATCTTCGACATGACCGAATTGACGCTGTCCCCCTCCACGCAGGTGATGACGGCACGGGTCATGATGTCGCCCACCGCCAGATCAAGAGCTCCCGGCCCCTGCTGGCCGATGGCCTTGACGATATCGCGCTCCGAGATGATCCCCTCGATCAGGCCTTCCGCCCCCGTGATGACGATGGCGCCGATCTTGCGCTCGGAAAGCACCTTGCAGATACCCGCCAGCGACGTGGTCGCCCGCTCCGAAATCACGTTGCGCCCCTTGCCCTTCAGAATGGATGCAACCGTCATAGGCGTCCTCCTCATGTCATGACGTGGGGCCAATCTCCCTTTTGACCCAGCGTCATCATGACAAATTCCGCAGCCGGCGCAAACGGGCTTTTCAGACAGACCTGCTTTTGCGCGGCGGCACTGGATCCAGCAGGGGGAAGAGCAGCAGCCCCGCAAGGAAGCCGCCGATATGGGCCTGCCAGGCAACGGAACTGCCCTCTCCGGCAAGCGGCATGCTGACGAAGCCGAAGAGCAGGTTCATCGCGAACCACACGCCGATGAACCCCACCACATTGCGATTGGTAAGAGAGTCCCGTAATGGCACAGCCGGCACCTGATAGGCGCCCAGATCCCGTCTGCGCATCGCGCCGAGCGGACCGCCCAGTTCAAAGATGAAACGGATGGCAGCGGCCATCTGGCCGGAAATGGCGGCCGAGGCGCCGACCATCGGCAGCCCCTCGCCAAAGTGGGTGAGGAGATGGGCCAGCGACCCCGCCACCGTGCAGAGCGCGCTGAGCAGAAGGAACCGCACGGCGCCGAAACGTCGGGCCACCGCCGATCCGAAGACGACCATCCACAGCAGGTTGGCCACCAGATGCCCCAAGCCTCCGTGCAGGAAGCCATAGGAGAGGAACTGCCAGACATCGGCAGCAAACCCGCCGGGTGCGGCTCCACCTGCCAGAACCTCGGACGTGTAGCGCGCCGGCCAGAAGGCGAAATAGAAGAGGCTGAGCACATAATCCTGCGGTGAGAGCAGGTGATACTGCAGCAGATAGACCCCGATCAGGACCGCGCAGAGCCCGACGACCACGCCCGGCAGATTGAACATGGGCTGCGGACCGCCCTGCCCGCCGCTGAATGGGCCGTCAGGTCCCGAGGGACCGGAGGAAGGGCTGACAGGATCGGGATGGGTCATGAGGCGTGGCTTCCGGATGAAGCGATCGGGCGGATCCCTTCATGAAGGACGGCCGATCGGCGGGGTGTCATGCCTTGATGTACGTGTTCGCGCCGCAAGGGCAAGGGTGAAGTGATCTCCCCTGCCGCCTCAGCCCTCGAACCGGCGCCTGCGCGCGCCGGTCTCGACTGCGTTTTCCCCCGATAATCCGGCCCCGTCCGGTGACGATCAGGGACCGCTGAAACGTCCGGATATCTGGCGCCGACAGGACCGTGAAAAGGCAAAACCCCCGCCGGACCGCGGTCTCGACGAGGGTTTTTCCGGTCGCGTCCCCACACGACGAAGCCCCTGAGCCGGTTCATGCCGGCACATCATCCAGCCCGCGGCGCGCAACAGGGCGGCACCGGCCGGGCCGGAGAGAAGACTCTCTTCAGGTCTTAAGCTATCCTTAATCTGAGCCAACGCACCGGAGGGCACAAGGGGCAAGATCCCGTTAACCTTAAGCGCCGCGCTCGAAAGCGAAAAAGACCAGCCTTTCACGCGGGTTGGCACGGCAACTGCAGTGTAGACCTCGAGAAACCGAACAGGGGACGAAATGTCCCGCTTCGGGACAGGTCAGAGAGAACGGATGGTTCATTTTGGCAATGTCCCGCGAGAACGAGAGGCGTATTGAGATGAAGAACGGCGTGACACAGGCTCTCTACAGCTACTGGGACGATCTGCGCGGCACCCGCCCGGCCCCCAACCGCTCCGAAGTCGACCCTGGGCGCATTCGCGGCCTGCTGGGCGACACCTTCATCCTGGAAACCTCCGGCGCGCAGAACGTGCGCTATCGCCTGGCCGGCACCCGGCTGTGCTCCGCCCATTGCCGCGAGCTGAAGGGCCGCAACTTCCTGCGCGGCTGGTCCACCAAGGACCGCGAGGCCCTCGAAAGCCTGCTCACCGCCATCACGGAAGATGGGGCTGCGGCCGTGGTCGGCGTCAACGGCCACACGGAGCGGGACCAGGTGCTGCGCATGGAAATGCTGCTGCTGCCGCTGAACGTTCCCGGCGAAGGCCGCACCCGCATCCTCGGCTCCTGCACCCCGATGGACCGCCCCTACTGGCTGGGCCTGCATCCGATTCTCCAGCAGTCCATCACCAGCCTGCGTCTGGTCTGGCCCGACGAGCGCCCCGCCTTCCTGCGCGGTCCGCAGACGGCCAACCCGATCCTGCCCCGCTTCCAGGCAGAGCGCATGCCCATGCCGGTTCCCGCTGCAGCCATGGCCGCCGGTGCCGAGCGCCGGGTGGGGCATCTGACCGTGTATCAGGGCGGAAAGGCCTGAGACACACCGGGCAAAATCCGTCAGGCACTCTTACTGATCGTTAACCCGCAGCAGCCTAAGGTAATCCACCTAGGGATGAGTGCATCACGCACGCGGGCAAACGGGTGAGAAGGCATGGGCGCCGGACTGGCAACGGCATCTGAGGGATCGAGACCGCTCCAGGCGGCCGATCGGCGCAGACACCAGCGCGTTGCCGTGAACATTCTCGGCCGCTTCATGCTTGAGGACCGCCGCGAATACCCCTGCCAGGTCATCGACATGTCTCCCGGCGGAATGGCCATGATCACCCCCGTCTCCGGGCGGGTCGGTGAACGGGTCATTGCCTATCTGGACCATCTCAGCCGGGTCGAAGGCAAGATCTCCCGCGTTTTCGACGGGGGATTCGCCGTCGAGCTCAACAACACGTCCCGCAAGCGCGACAAGATCGCCAACATCCTGACGTGGCTGGCCAACCGGGACGAGCTCAATCTGCCCGAAGACCGCCGCCACGATCGCTTCGTGCCGAAGAATCCGATCACCAAGATGGTTCTGCCCGACGGGTCCGAGCACATGTGCCGGATCATCGACGTGTCGCTGTCGGGCGCCGCCATTGCCACGGACGTGGAACCGGAAATGGGCGACAGCATCGCCCTCGGCAAGATGCGGGCCCGCGTTGTCCGCCGCATCGAAGGCGGCATCGCGGTGGAATTCGCCGCGATCCAGAACCGCGAACTTCTCGAACACCACATCACCAGCACCACCGGCCGCTAAGGTCGGTTGCCAGAGCGGGATCACCCCGCTGACGCTGCCGCTCGCGCATGGCCCTGGCGTGCCCCTGCCCGTTCCCGTGCCCGCGCGCGTCCGGCGACAGCTCCTCCACACTTGGTTAGCAGCAAGCCTGATCGCACATCAGGCAGGTCTTTTGCGCAAGCATTGTCCCCGAATCCCGGACCGCAAGAGGCGGGGGGCCACAGGTTCCACAAACCCGAAGACGGCTGACGCCACCGTCCTGCACCGAGGCGGTGCTCAACGCCCTTGATGGTCTTGCCAATCCTTACAGCCGCCGGCGGCCTGAGAGCCGCACGCATCCCGATCTTTTTTCGCCTCTGACGCGATTTTTTTCTGCCGCCAGAAACGCGGAAATCTTGCCATTTGCCTGGCTCAAGAGGGTTGTTCCCGCAGGATTTCCCACCTCGAAAGATCGCAGAAAATCCATATAAAACAATCACCTGACGGTTTTTCCATAAAATTTTAGTCAAATGCGCTTCAAGATTTATTCAAATAAGCCTCAAATATAGATCGAGTTTGAATAAAGTATAATTTTGATCTTATTCTTTCAATTATAAGCACATAAAAAGCGCCATGCGATGTTGCGTCTCACCTCGATGGGGAGGCGCAAGAATGAAATTCAAGAATACATTTACTATCTCTACGGCAGCAACACTAGTCCTGATGTCCGCATCGATGGCAATGGCATCTCCGAGCCGCTTCATGGCCATGGGATCGGCCGTCAAGGCACCGGTTGGACATGTGCAGTTCTGCGCGGAGAATCCGGCGGAATGCCAGGGCAGGGAAGATCCGGTCGTGGTTCGCCTGACCGAAGCCCGCTGGAACGAACTGATCGCGCTCAACCAGCGCGTCAACAGAAGCATTCGCCCGGTGACCGACGATCAACTCTTCGGTCGCGAAGAATACTGGACCTTCCCCACGTCGGGTGCTGGGGATTGCGAAGAATACGTCCTGGAAAAGCGTCGCGAGCTGATCGCAGCCGGCTGGCCGAAGAGCGCCCTGCTGATCACCGTCGCCAAGGACATCAAGAACGCGGGCCATGCGGTTCTGACGGTACGCACCGATCAGGGCGACATGATCCTCGACAACCAGATCGAAGCGGTTCTGCCGTGGTATTCCACGCCCTACCGCTACATCAAGCGCCAGTCCACCACCGAACCCGCACGGTGGACCGGCATCTCCGACAAGCGCGTCACCACGGTGGGCAGCCTCGGAAACTGAAATGTGGGTTTGGAGGATTTGTCCGGAAACGGGCAAACGGGAAGATCCGGTCGCGTCCCCACCCTCCCCATCCCTACCACGACCGGATCCAGGGAGTCGGCTCGCCCCCGCAGGCCGGCTCCCGCCCCTTTCCGGGCCCTGTGGCCCGAATGAAAGAAGCCCCGGCCATTGGCGCGGGGCTTTTTTTCGTCTCTCGCAGGCCGTATCAGCCGTCGATCGGAGTCAGTCCGGCCTTGAAGCGGCGCCAGTTGCGCTGATAACCGAGCGCCGACTGCCGCAGGCCCTCGACCGCGTTGTCATCGAGCTCGCGCACCACCTTCGCCGGCATCCCCACGACAAGGGAATTATCCGGGATCACTTTGCCTTCCGGCACCAGGGCATTGGCCCCGATCAGGCAGTTCTTCCCGATCACGGCCCCGTTGAGCACCGTCGCGCCCATGCCGATCAGGGAATTCTCGCCGATGGTGCAACCATGCAGGATCGCCTTGTGACCGATGGTGCATCCCGCCCCGATGGTGAGCGGAAAGCCCATGTCAGAGTGGCACACGGTGCCGTCCTGAATGTTGGTGCCCTCGCCCACGCGGATCAGCTCGTTGTCGCCGCGCAGAACGGCGCCGAACCAGACGCTGGCGCCCCGATCGAGCCGCACCGCCCCGATGACACTCGCATCGGGCGCCACCCAGCAGTCGGCCGGGTCCACCAGCACCGGCACCCGATCCTCAAGCCTGTAAAGCGTCATGTCGTCCTCCCGAAAAAGAAAAGGCCGGGCCCACTCCTCGTGAACCCGTGCCGATCTGGCGTCCCGCATCCCGGACGGTCGTGATCTGCGGATCAGAGCCCGTGGGCGATCCCGAGGGCGAAATGCATCACCACGACACCGGAGCACAGGCTCCACATCCCGGCAATCGTCGAGGAGGCAACCAGCCATCCGATGGGCCGGCCTTCCAGGCGGCGACCGCGGATGGCATTGCGCATGATAATGAAAGGTCCGGCAAAGATGCAAAGGGAGACCGCACAGATCGTGCCGATCACCGACTGGGCATCGAGGGCGAAATGAGGCGGCCGGTCGGTCACCAGCTGATAGAGGCTGCCGAGGACGCCGGCGGCAACAAAACCTGCGGTCCCGATATACAGTGCGAGAACGAGTTCGAAGAGCACGTTTTAACCTCTTGTTAACTTTTTCACCCGGATGCTGGGTTAAGAAACTGTTAGGAACAAGTGCAAACACCGTGCCGATTCGATTTTCGGCCCCAACCTGGCAGAAACCCTGAGATCCATGCGACTTGCCGCGCTCCCTCTCCATCCCGAAGCGGCACATATGTGCCAATGCGGGACAGGTGCGTGCCATCGTGACGCCGCGGATTTCGCCGTCCTGTCCCGAAAAGGGCATGGCGGGACCACCTCCCGCCAGAAGGGCACAGGTCGAAGGGGCACCGATCTTTGATCCCCTTCGAGCTCCCCCGCGCGACAGGCATCAGGCCCTTCTACTTCACGGCTCTTCTCGGGCTCCTCGCCCTCGCCGCCAGCCTTCATCTCATGCTGCTCGCGGCCCAATGGAGCGGCTTGTGGAAAAGCGACCGGCCGTGGGATGCCAGTCCCCAGGTCTTCAGCGTGGATCTGGAGGGCTACCGGCTTCAGGTTCCCAGCGGCCTGCTCGGCGGCACGACCCATCGCCTCGCCCGGCTCACCGGCCATCTGGCCCTGTCCAACCTGCAGATAACCGCCGTGTGGCCGACGATGATCGGCGCCGGAGACGTGGTGGACGATCCCTTCACGGGCGCAGGCCGGCGCCAGGACCGCAAGAAGCTGCTGCAGATCGAAGTGCGGGTCGGTGCGCCGCGCGAGACCATGCGTGACCAGCTCGACAGCGTCTTCCGCAAGCTGGCCCGCGGCCGGCCCGATGCGGGACCCGGCGGCCTGGTGCGGCTGCGCCTCTCCGCCCTCGACACGGCCGAGACCGACGAGATCTTCTTCGAGCCGGGACGGGACAATGGCTTCATTGCCCGCTGCCAGCTGCGCCAGAGTGGTGGCGGCTCGTGCCTGCGCGAGCTGACCTGGGGGCCGCTGACCGTCTCCTACCGCTTCAACCCCTCGCTGCTCGCCAACTGGGGCAGCCTGGAACGGCGCGTCCTCACACTGGTCGCCTCGCTTCCCCAGTAGGGCAGGCGCAAACAGGCGCACACCGCTGCGGCTGAAAACCATACCCGCCGAAATCAAAGACCCCGACGCAGCAAGGCGCCCAAAAAACAAAGACCCCGGCGCCGCAAGGCGCCAGGGTCTTTCGTCAATCCGGGTGCAAGCGCTGAGGCTTACAAATCTTCCAGATCATATTCGAGGATCGCCATCTGGAAGTTCCAGCACAGATCCTCGTCCTCGTCATCGCGGAACACGACGCCGATGAATTCGTCGCCGACATAGACTTCGGCGCTGTCGTCCTTGCGCGGACGCGCCTTCACCTTGATGGTGTCCAGGGAGAACTTGGACCGCAGGAAGGCTTCGAGCTTGCGGATTTCATCAGGTTTCAACGGAACGCTCCTGCTGGTTGTCTGTCGTCATTTACGGGGAACGGAAGCGACCCTTACACCATCGCGCCAAGGTCTCAACCGGCTGTCTCAGCTTTCCCCGTCTTCCTCTGCCTCACTGCGCTCCGAGACGCTGTTCAGCCCGTTCAGCAAATGATCCATGCTGCGCGCGGGTTCCGAGCAGCCGGCCTGACCGACGATCTTTGCCGGAACGCCCGCCACGGTCGTGTTGGGCGGAACCTCCTTCAGCACCACGGAGCCGGCTGCAATGCGTGAGCAATGACCGATCTCCAGATTGCCGAGGATCTTCGCCCCCGCCCCGATCAGCACGCCATTGCGGATCTTGGGATGACGGTCGCCCCCTTCCTTGCCCGTGCCGCCAAGGGTCACGCCCTGCAGGATGGAAACATCGTCGCCGATCACCGCCGTCATGCCCACGACGAGGCCGGTGCCATGGTCGATGAAGATGCCACGACCGACGGGCACAGCCGGGTGAATGTCGATCTGGAACACTTCCGAGGACCGCGACTGGAGATAGAGCGCGAAATCGCGACGCCCCTGCCGCCACAGCCAGTTGGCGAGACGATGGGTCTGAAGCGCGTGGAAGCCCTTGAAATAGAGGACCGGCTCCAGAAGGCGCTCGCAGGCGGGGTCACGGTCATAGACGGCAACGATGTCCACCCGGAAGATTTCCGCCAGTTCGGGCTCGCTCGCCAGCGCCTCCATGTAGGTCTGGCGGATCAGCGAGGCGGAAACGACGTCACGCCCCAGCCGGTCGCCCAGACGATGGATCAGCGCCTCTTCGAGGGACTGGTGATTGAGAACGGTTTCATAGACGAAGGAGGAGAGCGCCGGTTCGCTGACGACCATGGCTTCGGCTTCTTCGCGCAGCTGGCGCCAGACGGGATCGTGCTGGGCAAGGGAAGCCGCAGACTGACGAGGGCTCGGATTGGACATGCTGTCTCTCCTGGTTCGGGCGCCGGCCAAGGCCGCGCCAACCGAAACGGACCTTAAGATAGGCATTCCGGATGGAATACAAAAGGCAAACTTGTGTTACGCCCCTCCGCCTGCTTTGCTGGCCTTAAGGATTCTCAAACTCCAGCCACGATGGTGCGACACACGTGACGGCAAATTCCGCAAGTCCGGACAGCAGGATCCGGATCGAGACAGAGGGCGCGCTCGCCCGGCTGGTAATCGACAATCCCGCAAGACGCAATGCCCTCGACCTGAACATGTGGCGCGCGCTCACACAGGCTGTGCGAAATCTCGGCGCCGATGACAGCGTCCGCGCCGTTCTGGTGACTGGATCCGCCGCCCCGGATGGCACCCGCGACTTTTCGGCAGGCGCGGACATTTCCGAATTCGAGACCACCCGCGCTACCCCGGAAGCGGCCGCCGCCTATGATGCTGTCAATCTCGAGGCCTTTGCCGCCCTGCGCGATCTGCCCAAGCCGACCCTGGCGGTCATCACCGGCAACTGCATGGGCGGGGGTCTCGGCATCGCGCTCGCCTGCGACATGCGCCTGGCCGCCGACGATGCCCGCTTCTGCCTGCCGCCTGCCCGGCTCGGTCTGGCCTATCCGCCCGAGGGGCTTGCCGACGTGGTCAATGCCATTGGTGCGCCCTGGGCGCGCCGCCTGATCTACACCGCCGAGGTGGTGTCGGCCGAACGTGCGCTCGCCATCGGTCTGGTGGAGGAGCTTCATGCGCCCGAGGCGCTCGACGGTGCCGCCTTGGCGCTGGCCACCCTCATGAGCCGCAATGCACCCCTCTCCCAACAGGCAGGCAAGGCGGCGATCGCAGCCGTCCTTCATCCGTCCGAGCCCGCCCGCGCCACCCATGCCGCCCGGCTGGCCGCAGACTGCTACGCCAGCGCGGACTTTGCCGAAGGCCGCGCCGCCTTTCTGGAAAAGCGCAAGCCGGTCTTCAGCGGCAGCTGACCCCGCCCGGCGGCCTGCGCCCGATTCAGTTTCTCAAGGAGCACGCCCAAGCCCCTGACACCGCAACGTCAGCACGCGAACGCGACTTCGAGGCTCTCCTTGAATCACTTTGCCAGCCTTCGCGCCGCAAGCCATTGACCTGAAAATAAAAAAGCCGCCCGGGCACGAACCCGGACGGCTTTTTTTTCAGACGGCAAGTAAAAGGCCTGTTCAGGCAGGCGTGGTTTCCAGGAACTCCAGAACCCCGGCCTTGTAGACCTTGTCCCCGACGGCGACCATGTGATCGCGATCCGGAATATCGAGCACATGGGCGTTGGGCATCAGGTCCGCGAGGCGCTGGGCGGAGCCGGCGATGTCATCCTTGGTCCCGACGGCTACAAGCACCGGCTGGGTGATCCGGGCCACATCGGCCTCGGAGATCTTCTGCCGCGAGGAGCGCATGCAGGCCGCCAGCGCCAGCCGGTCCGACTTGGTCTGTTCCGCAAAGGCGCGGAAGGCGCGCCCGGTCCGGTCGCTCACATCCTGGATACGCTCGGCCTCCAGGGCTGACGCGATCGGCTCGGGATCGCCCACGCCGCTGACCATGCCATAGCCCAGCCCGCCGAAGATGACCCGGCGGACCTTCTCCGGGTGATTGAGGGCGAGGAAGGCGGAGATGCGCGCGCCCATCGAGTAGCCCATCACATCCACCTTCTCCAGGCCCAGATGTTCGAGGAGATGGAAGGCGTCTTCCGCCATGACCGGCGCGCCATAGTCGTCCGGATTGTAGAACTTGCTGCTGTCTCCGTGCCCGCGATTGTCGAGGGAGATCACCCGGTAACCCGCGCGGGTCAGGGTGCGCACCCAGCCGGGATAGTCCCAGTTGACAAACTTGTTGGAGGCAAAGCCATGGATCAGCAGGATGGGTTCGCCTTCGCCCTCGTCGGCATAGGCGATCTCGACCCCGTTGGTTTCAAATGTCGGCATGGGAGGATCCGGGTTTCGTCTGGAAGATCTTGAAGAGTGATCGTGGTACGGGAGCCGCCGCCCCCGGTCAAGCAAGCCGCCGGTGCGTCACCCCGGCAAGCTTTTCTGCAAAAGCTGCTTTTCCCCTACACAAGGGGGTTTCAAATGGCTATTGTCCGCCGCAAAACGGCCACCCCTTTTGATTGGATTGGACAGATGGCGGACCATGTAACCCCCCATTTCCAGAACACCAGCGGTCACGATTCCATCGCGATCGGCGCGCGCGAATTCATGTGCATCGGCGCCAACCCGCCCTTCGATCACCCGCATGTCTTCCTGGATCTGGGCGACGGCAACGAGATCGTCTGCCCCTACTGCTCCACGCTCTACAAGTTCGATGCGACCCTGAAGCCGACGGAGACCTCTCCGGCCGATTGCCTGTGGTCGCCCGACACGGCCACCAACGCCGCCTGAGCCAAGGACAAGAGACGTCCGGGCCAAAGACGTTCGGGGTGGGAGACCCGCTCTCCCGCGCCTCTTTCGACCCGGCGCCACGGGCCACCCAGACAGACAGGCACGTCATGTCCGATCCCATCCTGATCGTCGGCGCCGGCATCGGCGGCCTGAACGCCGCGCTTGCGCTGGCCACGCGCGGCCACCGGGTGACCGTTCTGGAACGGGCCGCCGAGATCACCGAGGTCGGCGCCGGTCTGCAGCTTTCCCCCAATGCCTGTCACTGCCTGCGCCAGATCGGCGTGCTGGAAAGCGTTGCCGCCCGCGCAACCGCTCCGGACGCGATCCACGTGCGCTCGGGCCACAGCGGCGCGACGATCACCCGCCTGCCGCTCTCTCCCTATCTCGAGGATCTTTACGGCGCGCCCTATCTGGTCTCCCATCGGGCTGACCTGCAGCGCGCTCTTCACGAGGCCTGCGAGGCCCACGAGCGGATCGAGATCCGCCTGGGCCACGCCTTTGCAGGACGCGAGACCGGCAGCAACGGTCGCGTTCTCGCACGCTTCGAGACCGCCGAGGGTCAGACCACCCTGGAAACGCCCCTGCTGATCGGCGCCGATGGGGTCTGGTCGGCGGTGCGCAAGACCATTCCGGGGGCTGCGCAGGCCACCTTCACCGGCCGCACCGCCTATCGGGCAACCCTGCCGGCCGAGCTGGTCCCTGCCGACGAAATGCGCGACACCGGGCTCTGGCTCGGCAGCGAGGCTCATCTGGTTCATTATCCGCTGGAAGCAGGCCGCAGCTTCAATCTCGTCGCCCTCATCCGGGAAGACTGGCAGGAAGAAACCTGGTCGGCGCCGGTCGCCCGCGACACCTTCCTCAAGACCTTCACCCGCTGGGCGCCCTCTGCCCGGCGCCTGCTCGACCAGCCGGAGACCTGGTTGAAATGGGCCCTATGCGGGGTGGATGCGCTCGCCGGCCCCTGGGGCACCGGCGGGGAGAACGGCCAGACGCTCCTTCTCGGCGATGCCGCCCACGGCATGCTGCCCTTTGCCGCCCAGGGCGCGGCCATGGCCATCGAGGACGGAGCGGTGCTGGCCGATCTGGTCACCCGCCTCGGCCCCTCCGACACGCGCCTTCTGGCCGCCTACAAGACCCTGCGCAAGGAGCGCGTCGCGAAGGTTCAGGCAACCGCCCGCAGCAACGGGGAGATCTATCATCTCTCCGGCCCCATGGCCCTTGCCCGCGACACGGTGATGCGTGTTGCCGGTGGCCGCAACCTGCTGCGCCGTCAGGACTGGATCTATCGCTGGCAGCCGCCGGCAGTCTGAGCCCGGCGCGCCGCTCTCCGGGAGACGCGCCCGGGAGTCCAGGCGCCTGCGCCGTCCCGGTCCACCGGAGTGCGCCCTTTCTGCCCTTGAAAACCTTGAGCCGCGCGGCCGCTTGGGCTAAAGCCATCGTCCAATCGGATCCGGCTGGTGCGACGCGCGCCCCTTGCACCGGATCCCCCTGACACGGGAGCTCATGGCGGATGGAAGACACAGTCTCGCAGCCGGTGACGGCCGCTCTTCTGGTGATCGGCGACGAGATCCTCTCCGGCCGCACCAAGGACAAGAACATCGGCTTCGTCGCCGACTATCTGACCGCCCTCGGCATCGACCTGCTGGAGGTTCGTGTCGTGCCGGACATCGAGGAGCGGATCGTCGAGGCGGTCAATGCCCTGCGCGCCGCCTACACCTACGTCTTCACCTCCGGCGGCATTGGCCCGACCCATGACGACATCACCGCCGACAGCATGGCCAAGGCCTTCGGCGTGACCATCGACGTGGATCCGCGTGCCCGTGCCATCCTGGAAGCCCATTACGGCCCCGATCAGCTCACGACCGCCCGCCTGCGCATGGCGCGCATTCCCGCCGGCGCCGACCTGATCGAGAACAAGGTCTCCAAGGCTCCGGGCTTCCGCATCGGCAATGTCCATGTCATGGCCGGCGTGCCCTCCATCATGCAGGCCATGATGGACGCCCTCGCCCCGACCCTGAAGACCGGCCGCAAGATGCTCTCCCAGGCGCTGGATGCGGATCTGCCCGAAAGCCGGCTGGCCGAGCGTCTGGCCCAGATCCAGAAGGATCACCCCGACACGATGATCGGCTCCTATCCGCGCACCAACGACGGGCGCTTCACCACCCAGATCGTCGTGCGCTCCCGCGATCAGCACACCCTTGACGCTGCGGCCGATGCCGTGGCCACCGCCATCCGCGAGACCCTGGCCACCCTCTGAGGTGTCGGGACGTCCTCCGCCACGCTCGAAAGGTTAAATTTCATGGATCACAACGAACAAAACAAGGCCTTCCCGGTTTCCTGGGACATGTTCCACCGCGACGCCCGCGCCCTCGCCTGGCGCCTGTCGGGTCAGGGCGAATGGAAGGCCATCGTCTGCATCACCCGTGGCGGTCTGGTCCCGGCGGCCATCGTCGCCCGCGAACTCGGCATCCGCACCATCGAGACGGTCTGCATCGCCTCCTACCACGACTATGACAACCAGGGTCAGCTTCAGGTCATCAAGCCGGTGGACCCGAAGGTCATCGATCTGGAAGACGGCGAAGGCAGCGGCGTGCTCGTGATCGACGATCTGGTCGACACCGGCAAGACCGCCAAGGTCGTGCGGGAAATGCTGCCCAAGGCCCATTTCGCCACCGTCTATGCCAAGCCCATGGGCGTGCCGCTGATCGACACCTTCATCACCGAAGTCTCCCAGGACACCTGGATCTACTTCCCGTGGGACATGGGCTGGCAGTTCCAGCCGCCGCTGGCCAAGGACACCCGCGGCTGATCACCCGATGGCGCGGAGCGGCCTGAGGCATCTCCGCAACAGCCTTTCACAAAGGGCTTCACGGCTGCGTGAGCGCAGGCCCCCGTGGAGCCCTTTGCCATGTTTAGGGCGCAATTTTCCCATCTACGACAAGATGTTCGGAAAGCGAACCGGTTCTGCCGGTGCCGGATCGGACGGATGCTTCGCGACGCGCCCTCCCGTGCATGGCGAAGCGCCAGCTCTTTCGGACGGCTCTCCCCGGATGGAACGTCTGCGCGGCATCCACGTTTCGTCAGCACCAAGATCAGAACACCCTTTTGCCCCAAGGTTCTCCCGGAACCGGCAGACAACCCGCCAAGGCCCCCTGAATGTCCCTGACCCGTCGTAGCTTCCTTGTCTCGGCCAGCGCCGCACTCCTCGCCGGCTGCGCCTCCAATTCCCGTCCCCTGCCCCAGGGCCTCACCGCTGCCCAGCCGCGGCCGGGCACGCCCCAGCGCATCGACCCGCGCTATCTGCAGATGTACGGCGCCCTGCCCAACGAGCGCTTCCCCATCCCGGCCGTCAACCTGTCGAAGATCAACCCGGTCTATTACCGCCAGATCGTCGACTACCCGACCTCCGAGCCGGCCGGCACGATCATCGTCGACACGCCGAACCGCTTCCTCTACCTGACCATGGAAGGCGGCCGCGCCATGCGCTACGGCGTCGGCATCGGCCGTGACGGCTTCGCCTGGGGCGGTCAGGCCAAGATCCAGTACAAGAAGGAATGGCCGACCTGGACCCCGCCGGCGGAAATGATCGCCCGTCAGCCGGAACTCGAAAAGTTCCGCAATGGCATGCCGCCGGCCCTCGACAATCCGCTCGGCGCCCGCGCGCTCTACATCTTCCAGGATGGCCGCGACACGCTCTACCGCCTGCACGGCACCTCCGAGGACTGGTCCATCGGCAAGGCCGTCTCCTCCGGCTGCGTGCGCCTGCTGCATCACGACGTGATCGACCTCTACAACCGGGTTCCCAACGGCACGCGGATCATCGTCCGCCAGGCCTGAGGCCGCGGCCCGCTCCCCCTCTCCCGAAATGACAAAAGGCAGGCCCAGCGGCCTGCCGTTCTGGTTTGGTCGAAGGCTCTCCCGGTTCCCCGTCAAACCTCGATCGTCACCGGTCGATCCGCCTCGATCCCCTCTTCCGTGATGCTGCAGCCGATGGCATGGGCCTCGACGCCTGCCGCAAGTGCCACCCGGAAAGCCTCCGCATAAGCCGGGTCGATATCGGCCGCCAGCGAGATCCGGTCACAGTCCGGCCGCTGCACCAGGAACACCATCGCCGCCCTGTGCCCCTCGCGCACCATGTCTGCCAGCTCCACCAGATGCTTGGCACCCCGCGCGGTCACGCTGTCGGGGAACTCCGCCAGACCCGGCTGCCGCATGAGATGGGCGTTCTTCACCTCCACATAGGTGCGCCCACCGTCTTCCCCTTCAAGCAGGATGTCGATGCGCGAATTCTTGCCGTAGCGGACTTCGCGCCGCAACGCCGCAAAGCCCGACAGTGCCGGCAACCGCCCGGCAAGCAGCGCCTCTTCCACCAGCCCGTTGGGATGGGCCGTATTGATGCCGACCAAAGCGCCGTCGGCCTCCATCAGCTCCCAGGAATAGGCAAGCTTGCGCTTCGGATTGTCGGACTTCGACAGCCACACCCGCGATCCCGGCGCCTGTAGCCCGAGCATGGAGCCCGGATTGGCGCAATGGGCGGTGATCGCGCAGCCATCCGCGTCCAGGATCACATCGGCGAGGAAACGCTTGTAGCGCTTCACGAGACGGCCGGTCACGAGCGGGGTCGGGAATTTCATCGGGTCTGCCTTCCGGTCAGCCTGCTCCCACCCCGGCACATGGGCACCGAGAATAAGAACAAACCATAAACATCTTGCTCAAGGATTAGCGCGACCAGAAATCCGGGTCAAGCAGCACCAGCACGGTGAAGAGCTCCAGACGCCCCAGCAGCATGGCGAAGGAGAGCAGCCACTTGGCCCCGTCCGGCAGGGAGGCAAAGGTGCCCGACGGCCCGATGACCGTGCCGAGCCCCGGCCCCACATTGCCGACGGACGTGGCGGCGGCCGAGACGGCGGTCACCAGATCCAGCCCGAAGAAGGACAGCGCCAGAGTGATCACCCCGACCGAGCCGAGATAGACCACGAGGAAGGCCAGAACCGAGAAGGACAGTTCCGGCGTCAGGCGCGTGCCGCCATATTCTTCCGACATGACCCGGTTGGGACGCACCATGCGGCGCAGATGGGCCCGCACCGTGCCGAAGAACACGAGGAAGCGGAAGATCTTGATGCCGCCGGTTGTGGAGCCGGTGCAGCCGCCGACGAATTTCAGCAGCAGGGCAATGCCGATCACCGGCGCCCCCCACTGGGTATAGTCGCCCAGCGCATAGCCCGTGCCGGTGACGATGGACACCACGTTGAAGGTGGCCTTGAGCAGCGCCTCGTCGAGGGGCAGATGCAGTTCGACGCCGAGATAGATCGTCAGCACCGCCGAGACCACCGCCAGGAAGCCGACCAGCGCCCGCACCTGCGGGTCGCGCCACAGCAGCATCGGCTGGCCGCGCAGGGCCTGGATGATGAGCACGAAGGGCAAGGCACCGATCACCATGAAGACCACCGCCACCCAACCGGACACCGGATTGGTGAAATGGCTGAACGAGGCGTCATGGGTGGAATAGCCCCCGGTGGAAATGGTGGTCAGCGCATGATTGAAGGCGTCGAACAGGTCGAGCCCCGTGGCGATGTAGCAGACGATGCAGAGCACGGTCAGGAAGAGATAGGCGAGCCCAAGCAGCCGGATCAGCTCCACCGACCGGGAGACGATCTTCTCCGACCGGTCGGAGTTCTCCGCCTGGAAGAGCTGCATTCCGCCGATTCGCAGGAAGGGCAGCAGCACGATCGCCATGACGATGATCCCGACCCCGCCCATCCACTGCATCAGCGACCGCCACACCAGCAGCCCCGGGGGCATGGAATCGAGCCCCGACAGAACGGTGGATCCCGTGGTGGTAAAGCCGGAGATCGCCTCGAAGACCGCATCCGTGATGTCGACGCCCGCCCACAGGAACGGCAACGCGCCGAAGACCGGCAGCGTCGCCCATGACATGGTGGTGAGGATGAAGGTCTGCCGCGTATCGAGCCCCTCCTCCAAGGAACCGCCCACCGCAATGGACAGGAGCAGGCCGATCATGCCCGTCAGCAGCGAGGAAAAGACGAAGACCTGCCAGTCGGCGTTCTTGGCCGCCACATCCACCATCGCGGGGATGAGCATGGCGGTCGCCAAGCCGACATAGAGAAACCCCAGGACGTTGAGAACAGGTCGAAGAGAGATCAAACGGTTGCTTCCCGCCGGTTCGGCTTGTTCGCATTCACCCGGCCGAACACGGGCGCCGTTTCATCCGGCTCCCGGTTCCCCCCGCGGGCGTCGCATGGACTGACTACGCCTTCGGCCAACAGCTGGGCCTGCGCCCTCATTCCCTACACCGGACGGGCCGCTTTGCCAATCGCCCCGCTCGGCGCCACCGGCCCCCATGGACAAGGGCGTGCAGCCGCAGGGCCGTCATCACCGCCCCTGCAACAGAAGAAACGCAACACGATCAGGATGGTACGGGCAGCCGGGCTCGAACCGGCACGACCGAAGTCGAGGGATTTTAAGTCCCTTGCGTCTACCAATTTCGCCATGCCCGCAACGCACCCACGAGGTAGCCGCTCCCCTCGATTTGCGCAAGACGCCATGTCCGGTTTTGAAACGCTTAAATCCCCTCGCCTCCCATCGCGACGCAAGAGCCCTTCCCTTCCGGGGTCTGAGCGGATATTTCAGGTCTGCAACCTGTGCTACAGTCGCGCCGCTGCGAGTTCCCCCGCTGCGAAACTGCCCTTCGCGCCGGAGCCCCTGGCAGATCGCGCAGCCTGGGCAACGCCGGTCGGGCGCCACCCGGCCCCGCCCGGACGCACCTGGCAGGGTCACGCGCGACACATGTGCACACCGGCCACCGGATTGCCCGGCAGGCCGGGACAGAAGAAGACAAGAGACAAGCAGAACGCCCCGATGGTCACCTATATCGACGCCGCCACCGCCCCCCTGAAGAACACCGGTCAGGTCCGCCTCTACGGTCGTGAGGATTTCGCCGGGATGCGCAAGGCCAGCCAGGTGACGGCGCGCTGCCTCGACGAGCTGGCCTCCCGGGTGAAGCCCGGCGTGACGACCCAGGAAATCGATGATTTCGTCTATGAATTCGGCGAAGCCAACGGCGCCATCTCGGCGACGCTCAACTATCGCGGCTACACCAAGTTCACCTGCACCTCGATCAATCACGTGGTCTGCCACGGCATTCCCAACGACAAGCCCCTGCGCGAGGGCGACATCGTCAACATCGACGTGACCTATATCGTCGACGGCTGGTATGGCGACAGCTCGCGCATGTATCCGGTGGGCGAAGTCAACCGCAAGGCCGAGCGCCTGATGGAAATCACCTACCAGTCACTGATGCTGGGCATCGATGCCGCCCGTCCGGGCAACACCACCGGCGACATCGGTCACGCCATCCAGTCCTTCGTGGAAAGCCAGCGCTATTCCGTGGTGCGCGATTTCTGCGGCCACGGGGTCGGCAGGCTCTTCCATGACACCCCGAACATCCTGCATTATGGCCGTCCGGGCGAGGGAGTGGAACTGAAGCCTGGCATGATCTTCACCATCGAGCCGATGGTGAACACCGGCCGCCCGGCCGTGAAGGTGCTCAACGACGGCTGGACCGCGGTCACTCGCGACCGGTCGCTCTCGGCCCAGTACGAACATTCCATCGGCATCACCGCCGATGGCTGCGAAATCTTCACCCTGTCCCCGGGCGGCCTGCACGCCCCGGGACTGAACATCGCCTGACCCGGAGACACATCCGCCCGGGTCGCCACTGCGAGAGGGGCATGGACGCCGAAGAGACTGGTTTCAGCGAACGGTCGCTCAAGACCGATCATCTCGGACACCGCAAGCGGTTGAAAGACCGCTTCCGGACAAGCGGAAGCTCGGCCTTTCAGGATTACGAGCTGCTGGAACTCCTCCTCTTCTCCGCCCTGCCCCGCCAGGACACCAAGCCCATCGCCAAGGCCCTGCTGAAGAAATTCGGCAGCTATCCGGCTGTCCTGACCGCCCCCCGCGCCCGGCTGAAGGAAATTCCCGGCGTCGGAGATGCGGTGGTCGACACCCTGAAGATTGTTCAGGAGGCCGCCGTGCGCCTCACCCAGCGGGAGGTGGACGGTCGCCGCCCGCTCTCCTCCTGGTCCAAGGTGATGGACTATATCCACATGGCCATGGCGCACGCGGATGTGGAGGAGTTCCGCATTCTCTTCCTCGACAAGCGCAACGGGCTGATCGCCGACGAAGTGCAGCAGACGGGCACCATCGACCACACGCCGGTCTATCCGCGCGAGGTGATCCGCCGCGCCCTCGAGCTCTCCGCCAGCGCTCTGATCCTGGTGCACAATCACCCCTCCGGCGACCCGACGCCCTCGCGCGCCGACATCCAGATGACGCGCCAGATCATCGAGATCGCCAAGCCGCTGGGGGTGGAGGTCCACGACCACATCATCGTCGGCCGTCAGGGCCAGGTGAGCATGAAGGGCCTGCAGCTCTTCTGACATCCCTGCAAGCATGGGTAGCAACCTGCACAGCACCCCAACGCAGAGCTTGAAGGGACCAGCTTATAATATTGATATTACTTTGGATTAACCAATTTCTTCCGACATTCGTTAACCGGCTCCTCGGCATAACTCGAAAGGTCAAGGAGCGGAATATGCATCTGGAAGCAGAACGAGACGGCGGTCGCATCGCCAATGCCATCATCATTCCCATGATCGTGGTGGTGCTGCTGGGCGTCGTGGGGGCCTTCGGGCTTCTGCTCTGGTCTGCCGAACTGTCCAACACGTCGTCCCAGCAGTCGAAGATCCAGCTGATCTCCAACACGCTGTCGGTCCTGCGCACAGAAAACGCGCGTCGCCAGCAGGAAACGGCCGTGTCCGATCTGATGCTGGACGAGATCAACCGGCGTCCCCTCGACACACCCTGGCTGCTCGACCGGCTGGGCGCCTGGAACAATGAGCGCAACGGCTTTCACCGCAGCCTGGTGATCGGCCCCGATCTCTCCACCCTGCTGGAGTATGACGCCGACGGGATCGAGCATTTCGCCACGCCGCACCTCCGGGACCAGATTTCCGGCTCCGTGGCGCGGGTGCGCGCCCGCTTCATCACCCAGCTGCGCAAGGGTGGCGGTGCCTTTGCCGCGCCGGATTACGTCTCGGGCTACAACACGCGCTTCATCTTCGACACCGGCTTCGCCGAGATGGGGGGCGAGGTCTATCTCTACTCCGCAGCCCCCTTCATGCCCTCGTCCAATCCACAGCTCGTCACGTCCCGGATCCCGCCTGTTCTGATTTCCTTCCGCAGGATCGACGCGGCCATGCAGGACCTCCTTCAGCGGCTCGGACGTCTTCAGGAGCTGCGCCTGACCCTTCGGCGCAGCGCCGACGAAGGGTATTCGGCCTTGCCGATCCGCTCGGTGGCCGGCCGTGAGATCGCATATCTGGAATGGCCGGCAGATGCACCCGGCACCGCCTTCCTGCGTCGCCTCACGCCCATTCTGCTTATCCTGCTGCTTGCCATCATCGGGCTGACCGTCGGCGTGGTGGACTTCGCCCGTCAGAACACCCGCAGGCTCTCCCGCAGCAAGGCGCAGGCGCTCTACAATTCGCGCCACGACAGCCTGTCGGGCCTTCCCAACCGGGAGCATTTCTTCGAAAAGCTCTCGAACGCGCTGGAACACCAGACGGCCATGACCGGCGACACGGCAGTGATCTATCTGGATCTGGACCACTTCAAGAAGATCAACGACACGATGGGTCACGCATCCGGCGACGAGGTGATCCGCAGCGTTGCCCAACGGGTGGACAGCGCCCTGCCCGGTCGCGCCGTGCTCGCCCGCATCAGCGGCGACGAATTCGCCATGTTCGTGCCCGGCTGTGCCGGCCGCGCCAAGGTCGAGGACATCCTGAAGCGGATCCAGGCAGCCCTTGCCCGCCCGATCACCGTCGGCAATACGGAACTCTTCGCAAGCTTCTCCATCGGCATTGCCATGTCTCCGGAGGATGGCCGCGACCCCGGCGACCTCATGCGCAAGGCCGACATCGCGCTCTATGACGCCAAGGCCGCGGGACGCGCCTGCTGGTCCTTCTTTGCCCCCTCAATGCAGGAGGATCTGCTGCTGAGGGACCGGCTCAGCCGCGAACTGCGCCAGGCCATCCTGGAGAACCAGCTCAGCATCGTCTATCAGCCGCAGAGCTGTCGCGACGGCGCGACCGTCGTCGGCGTGGAGGCTCTGGCCCGCTGGGACCATCCGGAGCTGGGGTCGATCTCCCCTGCCCGCTTCATTCCGCTGGCCGAGGAAACCGGCCTGATCAACGCGCTCGGCCTCTGGATCCTGCGGCGCGCCTGCAAGGATGCCTGTGGCTGGGAGAACCTTATCGTGTCGGTGAATGTCTCGCCGACCCAGTTCAAGGCGCCCGGCTTCGTCTGCGACGTGATGAAGGTGCTGGCCGAAACCGGACTGCCGCCGGCGCGCCTCGAGCTCGAAGTCACCGAGAGCGTGCTGCTGAGCAACGAGGCCACGACGCTCGCCGCCATGCATCGCCTGCAGGGCGAAGGGATCAAGATCGCCCTCGACGATTTCGGTGCCGGCTATTCCAGCCTCAGCTACCTGCGCCGCTTCTCCTTCAACAGCCTCAAGATCGACCGGGACTTCCTCTCCGCCGTCACCGACAGCACGGAAGCCCAGGCCGTTCTCAAGACCATCATCAGCCTCGGCAAGGCGCTCGGAATGGACGTGGTTGGCGAAGGGGTGGAAGATGCGGACCAGCTCGCCTTCCTCGCCCGCAACGGCTGCGACCGGATGCAGGGGTATTTCATCTCCCAGCCCCTGCCGCTGGACGCGCTGAACGAGTTCCTCGCCGACCGGGACATGGAGCGCGTGTGCCGGCAGGCCGCCCATGCCCTTCCCGCCCCCGGACGGTCGTCACGGATCGCCTGAGACCGGCGTCACAGGGGTTCGTTCACTGGAGCACGGACACTGGGGCTCAGTGAAAGGACCTGCGTCACAGCGATAGAGGATCGTGCTGCCGCAGCAAATGGGCGAGCTGGCCTTCCAGATCGTTGAAGCGGGAGAAGACGGCCTGCCGCTGCGCCTCCCCGACATGCGTGCGGCCTGAGGCGAGAAGCTCGAGGCCGAAGGTGCCGAACCGGTGGCGGACCATCTCCACCAGCCAGTCCCTATGCTGGGCCTGACGCGCCAGAAGCAACCCCGCGCCCTGCGCCTGGTCCAGTACCTCGCGGTGTGACGCAACCGCTCCTTCCAGCAGGTCCAGACCGCCGCCTTCGGTGGAGGAGATTTCCAGCACGGGCACCCGCCAGCTGGCCAGATCCACCTCAGGTCGCGGCGCCTTGCGGCCCGCCCGGGACAGGCTGAGCGCCCCGGCAATCTCGGCGGCTGTGCGCCGCGCCTGCGGTCCCAGATCTGCCTTTGTCACCGCGATCACATGGGGCAGTTCCATGATCCCGGCCTTCATGAACTGGAGACTGTCTCCCGCGCCCGGCTGCATGCACAGGCAGAGCGTATCGCAGGCGAGCGCGATATCCCCTTCCGACTGGCCAATCCCGACCGATTCCACGATCACCAGATCGAAGGCGACCCGCAGCACCAGAACGGTCGCCAGCGCGTGATCCGAGAGCCCGCCGAGACGGCTTCCCGCAGCCATGGAGCGCACGAAGACGCCCTGGTCGTCCGGATCGGTCTGAAGGCGGGTGCGGTCTCCCAGAAGCGCGCCCCCTGTGGTTCGCGACGAGGGATCGACGGCGAGCACCGCCACCCGCTCGCCCTTGGCGCGCGCGCGCCCGATCAGGGCATTGGTGAGGGTCGACTTGCCAACGCCCGGAGGTCCGGTGAGGCCCAGCACATGACCGCCGGTGACGGGCAGAAGCCGGTCGAGGGAGGCAGCAAGCTCCGGATCACGTCCCGCCGTTTCCAGCCGGCTGATGAGCCGCGACAGATCCCGCTTGCCGGCAAGAGAAAGGGCGGCCGGATCCAGAAGTTCCGTCATGCCGCCCTCTCCTTCAGGTCGTTTGCGTGCGAGGACCCGGAAGCCGGGCCCTCAGGGTCCAAAAGCGCGTCAGGCCTTCTTCAGCGCCGCCTGTGCTGCGGCCAGGCGAGCGATCGGCACGCGGAAGGGCGAGCACGACACGTAGTCGAGACCGACGCTCTCGCAGAAGCGGATGGAGGCGGGATCGCCGCCATGCTCGCCGCAGATGCCCAGCTTGATGTCCGGACGGGTCGAGCGGCCACGCTCAGCGCCGATCTTCACCAGCTCGCCCACGCCATCCTGATCGAGGGAGACGAAGGGATCCTGCTCGATCAGACCCTTGGCCTGATAGGTGCCGAGGAAGGACGAAGCGTCATCGCGCGAGATCCCGAAGGTCGTCTGGGTCAGGTCGTTGGTGCCGAAGGAGAAGAACTCCGCCGACTTGGCGATCTCGGCCGCCTGCAGGGCGGCACGCGGCAGCTCCACCATGGTTCCGACCTGATACTCGATGGTCGTGCCGCTTTCCGCCATGACCGCTTCCGCCGTCTTGACGATGGCCTCACGCACCAGATCCAGCTCGCCCTTCAGGCCAACCAGCGGCACCATGATTTCCGGCACGATGGCCGAGCCGCTCTCCTTGGCAGACGCAACCGCCGCCTCGAAGATGGCGCGCGCCTGCATCTCGGCGATTTCCGGATAGCTGACAAGCAGACGGCAGCCACGATGACCGAGCATCGGGTTGAACTCTTCCAGCGCAATGGCCCGCTCGCGCAGCGCATCCACCGGCACATTCATGGCCGAAGCCACTTCGTTCAGCTCCGCCGGGGTCTTGGGCAAGAACTCGTGCAGCGGCGGATCGAGCAGACGGATGGTCACCGGCAGGCCCTGCATGATCTTGAAGAGATCGATGAAGTCACGGCGCTGCATCGGCAGCAGCTTGGACAGGGCGTTGCGGCGGCCCTTCTCGGTCTCGGCCAGGATCATCTCGCGCACGGCAAGGATCCGGTCCCCGTCGAAGAACATGTGCTCGGTGCGGCAGAGGCCGATGCCTTCGGCGCCGAAGTTGCGCGCGACCTTGGCATCCTGCGGCGTTTCCGCATTGGCGCGCACCTTCATGCGGCGCACCTTGTCGGCCCAGCCCATGAGGATGCCGAAATCGCCCGAGAGCGTCGGCTGCTGCATGGCCACTTCGCCGGCCAGAACCTGACCGCTGGCGCCGTCGATGGTGATGACGTCCCCGGACCGGAAGGTCTTGCCGCCGGCAGAGACCGTGCCCTGGCGATAGTCGATGCGCAGCATGCCCGCACCCGAGACGCAGGGCTTGCCCATGCCGCGAGCCACCACGGCCGCGTGAGAGGTCATGCCGCCACGGCTGGTCAGGATCCCTTCGGCCGCATGCATGCCGTGAATGTCTTCCGGGCTCGTTTCGATTCGCACCAGAATGACCTTCTGGCCCGAGGCCTTGGCCGCTTCCGCCTCATCGGACGAGAACACAATGGCGCCCGAGGCAGCCCCCGGAGACGCCGGCAGGCCGGTGGCGAAGATCGTCCGCTCCGCATCCGGCGCGATGGTCGGGTGCAGAAGCTGGTCGAGGGCGGCCGGCTCCACGCGCATGACCGCTTCCTGTTCGCTCAGCAGACCTTCGCCCACCATGTCGACAGCAATCTTGAGAGCGGCCTTGGCGGTGCGCTTGCCCGAACGGGTCTGCAGCATCCAGAGCTTGCCCTTCTCGATGGTGAACTCGAGATCCTGCATGTCGCGGTAATGGGCTTCCAGCTTGTCGCAGATGGTCTGGAACTCGGCGAAGGCCTCGGGCATCAGGGCTTCCAGCGAGGGCGCCTCGGAGCCTGCCTCGATGCGGGCAACCTCGGTGATGTCCTGCGGCGTGCGGATGCCTGCCACCACGTCTTCCCCTTGCGCGTTCACCAGGAACTCGCCGTAAAGACGCTTGTCGCCGGTGGACGGGTTGCGGGTGAAGGCCACGCCGGTGGCCGAGGTCTCGCCCATGTTGCCGAAGACCATGGCCTGTACGTTGACGGCCGTCCCCCAGGTGGAAGGAATGTCATGCAGGCGGCGGTAGGTCTTGGCGCGCGGGGTTTCCCAGGAACCGAAGACGGCGCCGATCGCGCCCCAGAGCTGCTCCTGCGGATCCTGCGGGAAGGGGCGGCCGAGCTCTTCATCGACCAGCGCCTTGAACTTTTCCACGATCCCGGCCCATTCCTGCGCCGTGATTTCCGTGTCGAGGGAATAGCCCTTTTCCGCCTTGTGCTCTTCCAGGATCTCCTCGAAGTCGTGATGTTCAAGACCCATCACCACGTCGGAATACATCTGGATGAAGCGGCGGTAGCTGTCCCAGGCGAAGCGCTCGTCACCGGAGCTGGCGGCAATCGCCTTCACCGTCTCGTCGTTGAGGCCGAGGTTCAGAACCGTGTCCATCATGCCGGGCATGGAAACGCGGGCGCCGGAGCGCACGGACAGCAGCAGCGGCAGGGTCTGATCGCCGAAGCGGCGGCCGGTGATGGCGCCAATGGCTTCGAGCGCGTCATTCACCTGCGACTGCAGAGCCTCCGGATAGGCTTTGCCGTGATCGTAATAATAGGTGCAGACTTCGGTGGTGATGGTGAAACCGGGAGGGACCGGCAGTCCCAGGTTGCTCATCTCGGCCAGGTTGGCGCCCTTGCCACCCAACAGGTTCTTCATGTCGGCTGCACCGTCAGCGCTACCGTTCCCGAACCTGTAGACCCACTTGGTCATTTCCTGTCTCCGTATGTCACCGCCCCGTCATTCTATCGGGCGAGGTCAGAAGTTTGCACCGCACATACCTGCTATGGCGCACAAGGTGAAACAAGTCTTTTTTCGTCTAACACGGCCTTGCACGGGCCTTATCCGTCACACTCCGGACATTTTGCCGGATGCAGTCCGCGTGCAATGCACCAGACGCGGACGCAGAGGAGAAAAGGGGCGGCTCTCCGCCGAGGCCGACCGCTCCACCCCTGGCTTTCCCCGCGCCGTCTTGCGTCATCCCCATCACACGACACTCTTGCCCCTTGTCGCAAGGTCTGCGCAGCCCCATTGTGAAGGAAGGTGTGTTTCCACCTGTCCAAAAGCGGCCCCAGTGCGCCGCTAGGACGTGGTAGAACGACATCGACACATCGATTCCTCGCGGGCTGCGCGACCCTGTCGCCCCCGTGAAAGGTTTGAGGCTCCTGAGAGCCCCGGACAGGTCGATGCGCAATCGAGACAGGCGCGCCCGCCCGTAGGCGCTCCAGTGAAGTGAGGTGACATGGACGACCAGAGCCGCGCAGCCCGGCCCCTCTCCCGCAGGACCAAGGCCCTGCGATCTCTTGTCGCAAGCGGCCTGATCCTCGCCTGCCTCGCGCCTGCCGCCCGGGCCGACCAGACGACGCCCGCGACAGAGGCAAGCACCCGGCTCCAGCAACTCGGCACGCCGCTCGACCTGCCGCTGACCCTCTCGGGCAGCTATCTCTCCGCGATCGTCGCCACCGAGGCCCAGGACTTCGCCCAGGCAGCCGCCTTCTATCAGGAAGCACTGGCCGCCGATCCGGGCAACGAAGTGCTGCTGCTACGCACCTTCCTCTTCAAGCTGGCCAACGGCAACTTCGCCGAGGCCCTGAACTACGCCCGCGACATCCAGAACGTCACTCCGAACGACTACATCCAGCTGCTGGCCCACCTCACGCTGGCCGCCGATGCCGTGACGAACGCCCGCTTCGACGAGGCAAAGGGTCTGCTTCAGCCGGGCGACAAGGATCCGATGACCGTGCTGGCGCTGGGCATCTCCCGCGCCTGGGCCGAGGCCGGAGCCGGCGAGACCGACAAGGCGCTCGCCACGCTCAAGGGTCTGGAAGGACCGGACTGGTTCATCACCTTCACGGCGACCCACGAGGCGCTCATCGCCTTTGCCGCCGGGCGCAAGGACGTCGCGCTGGAACGCATCGAGGCGGCCCACGAGGCCGACAAGGGCGCGATCCGCGTGATCGACACCTATGCCCGGATCCTCGCCGCAGGCGGCAAGAAGGACAAGGCTCTCGAGGTTCTGGCCGAATACGACAAGCTTCTCAACGGCCACCCGCTGCTTGACGACACCCGCCGGGCCATCGAGGATGGCAGCAACACCGGCCCGCGCGTCCACAGCGCGGCGGAAGGAATGGCCGAGATCCTCTATGGCCTCGGCTCGGAAGTCGGCCGTGACGCCTCGTCGGACCTTTCCTCCGCCCTGCTGCAGCTTGCCCTGCATCTCGACCCCAACGCCACTTTTGCGGCCATTGCGCTTGCCCAACAGTTCGAACGCCGGGACCAGCCGGAACGGGCCATCGAGGCGCTGAAGCAGGTGCCGGAAAGCTCGCCCCTCAAGCGGCAGGCGGAAATCCAGATCGGCCTCAACTTCGCCCAGCTGGAAAAGGTCGACGAGGCGCGCGCCCATCTGGGGGCCCTGATCGCCGCCGATCCGAACGACATCGATCCGATGATGTCGCTCGGCAACATCCTGCGGGCGAACAAGCTCTACGAGGAAGCCGACGCGGTCTATGACAAGGCCGTCGTCGCCGTGGAGGCTGCCGGCCCGGTCACGGAAAAGGACTGGAACCTCTATTACTTCCGCGGCATCTGCCGGGAGCGTCTGGGCCGCTGGCCCGAAGCAGAGACCGACTTCCGCAAGGCGCTGGAGCTGCAACCCCAGCAGCCCCATGTCCTGAACTATCTCGGCTATTCCCTTGTCGATCAGGGCCTGAAGCTCGAGGAAGCGCTCGGCATGATCGAGACCGCCGCCAAGCTGCGTCCCAAGGACGGCTACATCATCGACAGTCTCGGCTGGGTCTATTACAAGCTCGGCCGCTACGAGGATGCGGTTGCCGAGCTGGAGCGCGCCGTGGACCTGACGCCGGCCGATCCGGTGATCAACGATCACCTGGGCGATGCCTATTGGCAGGTCGGCCGCCAGCTGGAAGCCCGCTTCCAGTGGAGCCACGCCCGCGACCTGAACCCGGAGCCGGACGAACTGCCGAAGATCCTCGAAAAGATCTCCAATGGCCTGAAGCCGGCCGGCGGACCGGACGAGGCCAAGGCCGCCGACGCGCCGAAGAAGAACGGCGGCTGACCGGGCCCGGCCGGGTCCTGCCCGGCGCGACCCGTTGCCGACCCGTCCTGACGATCCGCACGGGCGGCCCTGACCCCGGGGCCGCCCGTTGCCATTCCACCGCAAACCGCGCCTGACAGCCCTCAAGAAGATGACTGCCCGATGACCGCCTGTTTCGCCCCCGCCAAGGTCAATCTCGCCCTCCACATCACCGGTCAGCGGGCGGATGGCTATCACCTTCTCGACAGTCTGGTGGTCTTCCCGCGGATCGGCGACACGCTGATCGCGAGCGCAGCCCCCGCCGGAGCGGCTCCCTCGCTCACCCTCACCGGCCGTTTCGCGGCCGAGCTGGGCGAGACGGCGGCACAGGACAATCTGGTGCTGCGCGCCCTGGGGGCCGCATGCGCTGCCGCCGGACGCCCAGAGCCGTCCCTCGCGCTCACCCTCGACAAGCAACTGCCCGTCGCCTCCGGCATCGGCGGCGGATCAAGCGATGCGGCGGCCGCCCTGAAAGTTGCCCTGGATGATCTGGAACTTGCACCGGAGGCGCTTCAGAGCCTGGCCTTGAGCCTCGGGGCAGATGTTCCGGCCTGTCTGGAAGGCGTTCTCACCGGACGCCCGCTGCGCATGAGCGGCATCGGCGAGACCCTCACGCCCCTGTCCCCCTTGCCCGATCTGGGCATGGTTCTGGTCAATCCCGGCAAGCCGGTCTCGACACCGGCCATCTTCCGCAGCCTGTCGCGCCGGGACAACCCGCCCCTGCCCGACCTGCCGGATCGCTTCGAGACCCTGGAGACGCTGATCGACTGGCTGAAGGGCACCCGCAACGACATGCAGGCGGCGGCCGAGACGCTTTGCCCGGAGATTACCTCGGTGCTGCAGGCGCTGAGCGAGGCCCCCTCCACCCGGCTTGCCCGCATGTCCGGGTCCGGCGCCACCTGCTTTGCCCTCACAGCCCCCGGCGACGAGGAGCAGCTGGCGCAAGACCTCCGCGCCGCCCACCCGGACTGGTGGGTCGCCGCCGGCCCGCTCCTCTGAACCTGGCCGCAAACGAAAAAAAGCCCGGCACATCGGCCGGGCTTTTTGAATCCTGCGTCAAGGACTTGCGTGGATCAGCTCACGCGCGCGATGCAGAAGGCAACCGCATCGGCAAGCGCCTGACGGTAGGGTCCGTCCGGCAGCCGGTCGAGGGCTGCCAGCGCCCCGGCGCCATAGGCCTTCGCCCGCTCCACGGTCTCCGCGATGGCGCCATGGGACTTGAGCAGCTCGATGGCCCGCTCCAGATCCCCATCCTGAATGTCGCCCTCTTCGAGGCAGCGCTTCCAGAACTCCCGCTCCTCGTCGGTGCCGCGTGCCACCGCCAGCACGATCGGCAGGGTGATCTTGCCTTCGCGGAAATCGTCGCCCACGTCCTTGCCGAGATCCGCGCTGGACCCGCCATAGTCGAGAGCGTCATCCACCAGCTGGAACGCGAGGCCCAGCTGCATGCCGTAATCGCGTGCGGCCTGGCGCACCTCGGCCGGCTGATCGGCGATCACCGGGCCGACTTCGGCGGCAGCGGCAAAGAGCGCAGCGGTCTTCGCCTCGATGACCTGCAGATAGGCGGCTTCCGGCGTGGTGATGTTCTTGGCCGCGCCCAGCTGCAGCACCTCGCCCTCGGCGATGATGGCAGAAGCCTCGGAGAGGATCCGCAGGGCTTCGAGCGAGCCCACGTCGACCATCATCTTGAAGGCCTGACCGAGCAGATAGTCACCGACCAGCACGCTGGCCTGATTGCCCCAGAGCTTGCGGGCGGCGAGCTTGCCCCGGCGCATGTCGCTTTCGTCCACCACGTCGTCATGGAGCAGGGTGGCCGTGTGCATGAATTCCACGCTGGCCGCCAGAACCACATGCCCGTCACCGCGATAGCCGCACATGTCGGCCAGCGCGAGGGTCAGCATGGGCCGCAGGCGCTTGCCGCCGGACGAGATCAGGTGGTTGGCGATGACGGGAATGAGCTCCACGTTGGAGCCGGCCTTCGACAGGATGATCTGGTTGACCCGTTCCATGCCGTCGGCGACGAGATCGACCAACGCCTGAATGGAGGGGGCCGTCGATGGGGTATCGGTCAGGCTTGCGGCGAGCGTCACCGTTGGCACTCCTTGTGAACTTTTGAGCGGACAATATGGCGGGAGGCCATGCGGGGCAAGGGAGCGAACGGTTGACAAGCTGTTGAAATGCGTCCAGCAGCTTGTTTTCTTCGAATTTCTGCCGGTGCTGCGGCTCTCGGGCTGCGCCTTCCGGTGCCTCGCGCCCTCAAGTCTGCCAGGATGCCCCATGAGAGAACTCGTCAGGACCAATGATCCGGTGCTCATCTCGTTCCTCGAATCCCTGCTCGAGGAGGCGGAGATCCCGCATCTGGTCGCCGATGGCAACATGAGCATCCTGGAAGGCTCGCTGGCCATGATCCCGCGCCGGGTGCTGGTGGTGGACGACCACGAGACCGAAGCCCGCCGCCTGCTGATCAACGCCGGGCTGGAAAAGGAGCTGCGTCCGGTCGAGGGAGGCCCATTGTGAGCCTCGACGACGCCCGCCAGCCGGAAGAAGGGATCGCCCCTGCCGCACCCGCCCCGGACGCCACCACATGGGATGCGTTTCTGGGCGGCAAGGTCTATGTGCACCAGCCCGCGAAGGGCCGCCACCGCGCGGGGCTGGACGCCGTCTATCTGGCTGCCGCCCTGCCGGACGAGACAAGCGGCCACGTGGTGGATCTGGGCTCGGGTGTCGGAACCGCCGGTCTGTGCGCCGCCGCGCGCCTCGCCCGGATCGAGGTGACACTCGTGGATGTGGATCCCCTCATCCTGGACCTCGCCCGGCGCAATCTGGCGGAGCCGGAAAATGCAACCCTTGCATCCCGGGTCCGCGTGCTGGAAGCCGACATCACCGCCAAGGGCACCCAGCGGCATGCCAGCGGCCTGAAGCCGGCCATGGCCGATCACGTGATCATGAACCCGCCCTATTACGAGGCGGACCGGTTCCGCTCCTCCCCCCAGAGCGCCCGCGCCGGCGCCCACATGCTGGACGCCCGGGGCCTCGACCCCTGGGCCCGCACCGCGACCGACATCCTGCGCGAGGGCGGCAGCCTGACGGTGATCTTCCGCGCCGACGGTCTTCAGGAGCTTCTGGACGTGCTGAGCGGCCGGTTCGGCGCCATCGACGTCGTTCCGCTGCGCCCCCGGCCGGACGCCCCGGCCACCCGCGTGCTCGTGCGCGCCATCCGCGCCAGCAAGGCCCCCTTGCAGCTGCTGCCCGGTTTCGTCCTGCACGAAGGCGAAGGATCGGAGTTCCGCCCGGAAGCCCGCGCGGTCATGCGCGACGGCGCGGGCCTCGGACTGCGCCCGCGCCGCTGAGGCCGCTCATCCGGTCAGTTCAACAGCAGCTCGCCCTGCAGATAGCGGAAGTCGCAAGGCTTGATCAGTTTCTCGTGGGCCACCCGGACCAGATGGATCGGCCCGTCGAGTTCCCTTTCCCAGAAATGCAGAAAGCGCGACAACTCCGGAAAGTCGGGCGCCTTGTCTTCTGTCTGCCAGAGGAAACTTTGGAGAAAGGCCGGATGATCCGGCATGCGATAGAGGATTTCTGCGGTCAGGAGACCGAACCCGTCCAGACGTTTCAGGAAATCCGAACTCACCATGGGCACCTCGCTTTCCAGGCCAAATCAGGCATGAGAAAAGCTTAGACGCTTTTTGAAATTCGTCAATTTACCACATGAATCCAGAGACTTGGCAGCATGTCCTCATGAGTGCTGCCAAGCCCCGCCATGTGCTCAAGCCAAGCTGCCCGGCGCATCGCCGCTCGCAAAGGGCAGTCCCTCGTCGGCCCAGCCGGTGATGCCGCCGATCATCAGCTTCACCGGCCGTCCGAGGCGGGCAAGCTTGAGGGCGGCCTTGTCCGCGCCATTGCAATGGGGCCCGGCGCAATAGACGACGAAGACGGTCTCTTCCGGCCACGCGTCCATGCGCTCCGGCGTGATCTTCCGGTGCGGCAGATGCAGCGCGCCCGGCACATGGCGCCGGGCATAGGCCTCCGGACTGCCCACCACATGCAGCAGCACGAAATCCGTCTCGCCGTGCCGCAGGGCCGTCGCCACGTCGTCGCAATCGGTCTCCAGCGCCAGACGGGCGGAGAAGTGGGCAATGGCCTGCGCACTTGGCGCGGGAGAAACGTCGGTCACGATGCTCATGAAAAGTCCCTCTTGCTGGAAGACTGGCGGACCTGCCGCTGTCTCCCGAGAGATCTACCTCACGGCTTCCCGATTGACCGCTGGCAGACTTGACCTTTATCGTAAGGATCATGCCAAACACTGCCACTCTCTTTCCGTCGCCCTCCCCGCTCGTGGTGGCGCTTGCCTATGACGGGCTCTGCCTCTTCGAATTCGGTGTCGCGGCAGAGGTCTTCGGCCTGCCGCGGCCGGAGATGGGCCCGGACTGGTACCGCTTTGCCATTGCCTCGGTGGACCCGGGCCCCTTGCGCACCACGGGCGGCATGACGCTCCAGGTGGACGGGGGACTGGAACTACTGGAGGGTGCCGGCACGATCATCGTTCCCGGCTGGCGCTCGGCCGATGCGCCGGTGCCCCGTCCGCTGATCGAGGCGCTGGTCCGTGCCCATGGGCGCGGCGCAAGGCTTCTGTCCATCTGCTCGGGTGTGTTCGTCCTCGCGACGACCGGCCTGCTGCATGGGCGGAGGGTGACCACCCACTGGCGCTATACGGAGAAACTCGCCGCTCGCCATCCGGAGCTGACCATCGAACCCGGCGTCCTCTATGTGGACGAGGGCCAGATCCTGACCAGCGCGGGCAGTGCGGCCGGCATCGATCTCTGCCTGCACCTGATCCGCCGCGACCGGGGCAGTGCAGCGGCCAATTCGGTCGCGCGCCGTCTGGTCGTCCCGGCCCATCGCGACGGCGGACAGGCCCAGTTCATCGAGGCCAGCGTTCCCGAGCCCCATGAAGGGGCCCGCCTCAGCCCGGTCTTCGACTGGATGCGCGACAATCTCGCCCTGCCCCACCGGGTGGCAGATCTCGCCCGCCGGGCCGGCATGAGCGAACGCACCTTCCTGCGCCGGTTCGAGGCTGCGTCCGGCACCACCCCGGCCCGATGGCTTCTGGCCGAGCGCCTGCGCCGGGTGCGGGACCGGCTGGAGGCCGGAGACGAGAGCGTCGAGACCCTGGCGGAGGCCTGCGGCTTCGGCACGGCCACAAATCTGCGCGGTCATTTCCGCCGCGAGCTGGGAACGACGCCCACCGCCTATCGGGCAAGGTTCTCCCGCGCCCGATCTGCGTGAATGAAGGCTCAGTTTGCCTGAATGCTGTCCAGATAGCTGAGGAAGTCCTCAATCTCCTCCGGCTCCAGAACCGCTTCGGGCATGTCCGGATGGGCCGTGACGATGCCTTCGGCCAGCGATTCGGCCAGATCCTCGATCGGATAGCGCCGTGCCAGATCCCGGAAGGCCGGGGCCCGGCGCTTGCGGCTCGCGTCATCCGTGCCCACCGCATGGCACTGGGCGCAATGGTCCTGCGCATAGGCAAGGCCCCGCGCCGCGTCACCCTCGAACTCTGCCGCCCGCGCCCTGCCCGCAAAGAGGGCGACCGAAACGATCAGGGTCATCGCCGCCGCAAGGGCCAGCGCCGACACCAGAGGTTTCACACATTTCCAGCCATCCTGCACATGATGGGCGAAATCCGCACGCATGGTCATGTCTCCCTTGTCTGCCGGCACCCTGCGCCCGGCGCCTGCCTCCCGCCTTGTGGCAGATCAACCTGCCGGCGATTTCCACCGGTGACAGTTTTGCGCTCATCCCTGCCCCGTCTGCCGCAGGAGAGAGGCGCTTCTCCCCAAGGCGCCGGTTGCCTTGCCCGTGCGACACGTTAATCTCCTCCCCAGAGGAACGTCCATCGAGAACCGGCGCCCCCTCGGGCCAGACCGGTCGCCAGCCGAAAGAACGCCATGTCCGAGATGAGGCCAGCCACGGGTGCACCCGCGCCTTCCAGCCAATCTGCGCAACTGCCCGCCAGCATCGACGAGACCCTGACGCTCCTGACGGGGGCCGGTTACGTCGCCGACCGGGCGCTTGCCACCGTGCTGCATCTGGCGCTGCGCATGGGCCGCCCGCTGTTTCTGGAAGGCGAAGCCGGCGTCGGCAAGACCGAGATCGCCAAGGTGCTGAGCCGCACCCTCGGCCGCGATCTCATCCGTCTGCAGTGCTACGAGGGGCTGGATCTGGCCGCCGCCGTCTATGAATGGAACTATCCGGCTCAGATGGTCGAGATCCGCGTTTCGGAAGCCAGCGGAGACACCGACCACGCCAGCCTGTCGAAATCCATCTTCGACGAGCGCTTCCTCATCAAGCGACCGGTGCTTCAGGCCCTCGAACCCTCCCTCAAGGGCCCGCCCGTCTTCCTGATCGACGAGCTCGACCGGGCGGACGAAGCCTTCGAGGCCTTCCTGCTGGAAGTGCTCTCCGACTATCAGGTGACCATTCCCGAACTGGGCACGGTGAAGGCGGAAGAACCGCCCATCGTCATCGTCACCACCAACCGCACCCGCGAGATCCACGACGCCCTGAAGCGCCGCTGCCTCTACCACTGGGTCGACTATCCGGATGCGGAGCGCGAACTGGAAATCGTGCGCACCAAAGTTCCGGGTGCCAGCGCCGTGCTGGCCGGCGAGGTGGTCGCTTTCGTCCAGAAGCTGCGCGCCGAGGACGACCTCTTCAAGCAGCCGGGCGTGGCAGAAACCCTCGACTGGGCCACGGCCCTGACCGAACTGAGCGAGATTGCCCTCGACCCCGACATGGCCACCGACACGCTGGGTGTCCTGCTGAAATACCAGGACGACATCGAGCGGGTGCGCGGCTCGCGCCTGCGCCAGATCATCGACGACATCCGCAAGCAGGATCCCGCCCGCGTCGCCCAGATGCCGGTGGTGTGAGCCCGCTGTCATGACCACCGCGTCCCCCCCGGCTGAAGGCAAGATCCTCGACAACATCGTCTATTTCGCCCGCACCCTGCGCAAGGCGGGCATGCCCGTCGGCCCGGCCAAGGTGGTCGAGGCCGTGCGCGCGGTGGAAGTGGCGGGCCTGCGCAACCGGGAAGATCTCTACTGGACCCTGCATGCGGTCTTCGTGTCGAAGCGGGATCAGCGCGAGGTCTTCGACGAGGCCTTCCGCATCTACTGGCGCTCCCGCGGGCTGGTGGAAAAGATGCTCGCGATCCTGTCCCCCGTCGCCCCGCCGCGCGGCGCGCCGGAACCTCCGAAGGCCGGGCAGACCCGCGTCTCCCAGGCCTTCGATGCCCGTCGACAGGAATCCTCCGAGCAGGTGAAGCCGAAGATCGAGGTCGATGCCTCCTTCACCGTGTCGGGGCGCGAGAAGCTTCAGAGCAAGGACTTTGCCCAGATGACCGCCGAGGAACTGGCGGAGGCACGCAAGGCTCTTGCCGCCATGCGCCTGCCCCAGGACCGGCTGAGGCAGCGCCGGCTCGTGGCCGCAAGCTCCGGCCGGATCGATCCGCGCCGCTCCTTCCGCGCCTCCTTGCGCGCCGGTGGCGATGTGATCGCCCTGCGCCACGCCCGGCCGCAGGAAAAGCGCCCGCCGCTCGTGGTGCTCTGCGATGTCTCCGGCTCGATGAGCCAGTATTCGCGCCTGTTCCTGCATTTCCTCCATGCGGTGACGGAAGAACGCCGGGACGTGCATTCCTTCGTCTTCGGCACCCGGCTTACCAACATCACCCGCAGCCTGCGCCAGAAGGACCCGGACGTGGCCCTGGCCGCCTGCTCGGACGGGGTGAAGGACTGGTCGGGCGGCACGCGCATTGCCACCGCGCTGCGCGACTTCAACCTCCACTGGTCACGACGGGTGCTGTCGGGCAATCCGACCGTGCTCCTCATCACCGACGGGCTGGAACGGGACACGGACGAGGATCTGGCGCGCGAGATGGACCGGCTGCACCGGTCCTGCCGCCGGCTCATCTGGCTCAACCCGCTGCTGCGTTTCGACAGGTTCGAGCCCAAGGCGCGCGGCATCCGCGCCATGCTGCCCCATGTGGACGAGTTCCGCGCCGCCCATTCCCTCGATGCAATTTCGGAGCTCGTCCAGGCCCTGTCCGCCGACGCGCCCAACCCACGTCTCAAGACCCCGAAGGACTGGCTGAAGGCGCACACACAAATCCGGAGGAACAAATGGATTGGTTAATGCCGCTGATTACTGGACTGAGCATTGGAGCAATAGTAAAGACCATAATCGATTTCTTTCTTTCAAACTTTATTGAACGAAAGAAGATGCGCTATGAAGAAATGAAAAAATCATATTTAGGACTACTAGACACCCTTAAGATAGCTGCAATACAGCACTCTGAAGACACTTCAAAAGAATTTGCACTCTGGCACGCCAAGTGCGACCTCTTTGGATCATCTGACATTTCAGAATTAATACAGAGACTTATCGACAGCCACGACGCGTCCATCGAAGTAAAAAAATGTGCATACGATAATTTATTGAGACAAATGAAGACTGATCTTCGATAGGTCTCGTCCAACGACCCTCAGAACACCCAGCCCCAGAGGATGGGCAGCAGGATCGCGGTGGCGAGCGCGTTGAGCCCCATGGCGAGACCGGAGAAGGCCCCAGCCAGCTCGCTCACCTGGAAGGCCCGCGCCGTGCCGATGCCGTGGGAGGCCGTGCCCATGGCAAGCCCGCGGGCCGCCATGTCCTTCACCCCGATCAGGTTCAGCACCATGGGCCCGAGGGCGGCCCCCACGATCCCCGTCAGGATAACCAGCACCGCCGTCAACGACGGCAACCCGCCGAACTGTTCCGAAATGCCCATGGCCACGGGCGCCGTGACCGACTTGGGCGCCAGCGAGATCAGGGTCTTCTCCGAAGCCCCCAGCGCCCAGGCGATCGAGACAGCGCTTACCACGGCGGTCAGGGACCCGGCGAGCAGGCTGACGGCAATCGCCAGCGCCGACTGGCGGACCCGCTGGAACTGGCGATAGAGCGGCAGGGCAAGGGAGACGGTTGCCGGACCCAGCATGAAATGAACGAACTGCGCCCCTTCAAAATAGGTGGCGTAGTCGGTGCCCGTGGCCACCAGCACGCTCACCAGGGCGACCACGGCAATCAGCACCGGATTGAGCAGCGGATTGAACCCGGCGCGGCGATAGATCCAGAAGCCCAGCTGATAGGCCGCAAGGGTCAAGGTCAGCGCAAGAAGCGGGCTTGCCGAGAGATAGACCCAGACCTGATAGAGATCAGTTTCCATGAGGCCCCTCCCCGGCATCCTGCTGCCCCCTCCGGCCGAGCACCCGCATGATCAGTGCGGTGACCGCAATGGTCAGCAGGGTGCTGGCCACCAGAGCCACCCCGATGGCCAGCGCCTGCTCACCGATCAGCGCGATGTGGAGCATGACCCCAACGCCAGCCGGAACGAAGAGCAGCGACATGTTGGACAGCAAGGTGTCGCCCACCCGGCCGAGCCCCTCCGGAATGCCGCCCTTCACGATGAGCCCGACAAGCAGCAGCACCATGCCGATGACCGGCCCCGGAACCGGCAAGCCAAAGGCGACCTTGAGAAGTTCGCCTGCCAGCTGGCAGGCAAAGATGAGTGTGATGAAGAAAAGCATCTGTCCCCTTGCGCATCTTGCGTGGTGCCGGTCCCACCCTGCGCCTCCGGAAAGCGCACCGCAAGGCGCAGGGCCGCGCGCCGGAACACAAGACGGGTTTCAAGGCACGGCAATCACCGGCGTCTTCACGCCGACCCGCTGATAGAGATCGGAAATATCCCTGTTGGACATGCGGATGCAGCCATAGGAGACGGCACGCCCCAGGGATCCCGGACGGTTGGTGCCGTGGATCGCGTAGTTGCCGTTGGAGAGGGTGAGCGCCGCCGCGCCCATGGGGTTGTTGGGAGCGCCTCCCTTGATCAGGCCGGGCAGCTCCGGATGATCGCGTCGCACCTCCGGCGAGGGCGACCAGTCGGGCCGCAGATATTTGGCGGTGATCCGTGCCCGCCCCGTCCAGACCTTGCCGCGCTTGCCCACGGCGACCCGGTAGCGGATCGCCTGGCCACCGGAGAGCACCAGATAAAGCCGGCGCTCGGAATTGCGGATCAGGATCGTGCCCGGCCGGATGCCCTCCTGCTGGAAGCGGACAAGCTCGGCCGCCCCGGCGGACGTCATCGGCACGAAGGCAAGAAGGCCGGCAAGCAGCAGACCCCACAAAAGAGGGAGACCCCATGCCTGCCGAGAGAAATGCGACCACGTCCGCATGACAGACCTCACCTTCGTGCCTGTTCTCCGAGAGGCCTCGGGATCCTCTCACCCGTGAGCGGCCTCAGTCTGACCCTTTGTTCGCCCAGACGGAATAGGGCTGAATACCGAAGCTCTTGTCCGGCTCGCCATCGAGGATGTTGAGGAACTCGAGCGTGTGACCGTCCGGATCCTTGAAATAGACGACGACTGCCGGCATCCAGCCGATCACCTGCGGCTCGGAGATGGGTTCGTTCGAGATGCCGAGCGGTTGCACACCGGCCGCCGTCAGCGTTTCACAGGCACGCAGGACAGCCTCGCGTTCCGTGCGGAAGGCGAAATGCAGGGTCATGAACAGCGGCGCGGAGCCATATTCCCAGAGACCCAGCATGCCGGTGCGCTTGTCCCCGACCCAAAAGAACGCGATCTTGCGGGCCGGAAACTCACCGGCCAGCTCGAGCCCGAGCACATCACGGTAAAAGGCGATGGAGACCTGCAGGTCGCGGACGGGAAGATGGGTCTCATAGACGCCCGTGATGCCGTTGGCAGCGGCGAGTGAAGCGGCCTTTGAAGAAACAGGTGCGCGGTTCTGGTCAGTCATGACGGTCTTTCTTGTGAGAGCGGCCCCCAGGACGAAGGCCAGAAAACGTTGGGCCAGAAAACATCCGGCCAGAAAACGTTCGGTCGCAGGGCACCGGGGCCGGTGCAAGGCCTCAAGATCGCAGAGGCCGCAAGTGTACCCCGGAGGGGGACCGCACTATCGCCGCGATGAAATGCTCATGCAAGGAGCAGGCGTCCCAAAACGGAGAAAGGCAGCCTCCGGCGCGATCTTGCCTCTCGAAGATCGGGAGGGATCGCCACGGTGGCTGCCTTGACCTGTGGCCGCGAGGGCCGAATGGGACGGCGTCTTACGCCACGCCGAGAAACGACAGGATCGCAACGACGACGACGACGAGACCGACGAGATAGATGATGCTGTGCATGGTGTCCTCCGGTTGGGCTTGCAAGGGTTCACATCTGCTCGGGAAATGACCGAAGAGACCATTTGGTTCCCCGCCCTCGCGCCTCCACCCTGACACCAGGGCCCAAAAAGCAAGACCCCGCCCGGTTTCCCGGACGGGGCCCATCAGGCTTTTCAGCCTGAAATCAGGAGCTTGTACGACTTATTTGTAGTCGTACTTGCCGCCCTTCCACTCGTACCAGACATAGCCCGGCAGGGTCACGTCGCCCTTGTCGTCGAAGGACAGCTTGCCGAGGACGGTGTTGAACTCACCGGCATCGAGGGCGCCAACGACGGCATCATAGTCGGTGGAACCGGCTGCCTTGACGGCATCGGCCCAGGCCTGGATGGCGGCGTAGGTGTAGAGCGCGTAGCCTTCGGCGGTCTTGCCGGCAGCTTCGAGGGCTGCCACGACCGGTGCCGCTTCGGCGTTCTTGCGCGGATCCGGGGAGAAGGTCATGAGGGTGCCTTCGCCGGCGTCGCCGGTGATGGACCAGTATTCGTCGGTGACGAGAGCGTCACCGGAAACGAGGATGGTGCTCATGCCCTGGTCGACCATCTGGCGCTTGATGAGGCCGGCTTCGGTGTGATAGCCGCCGACATACAGCACGTCGATGTTTTCGGACTTCAGCTTGGAGACGAGAGCCGTGTAGTCCTTTTCACCAGCGGTGTAGGCTTCATACAGGGTCTCGGTCTTGCCGGCCGCGTTCATGACTTCCTTGGTCGCGTCAGCCAGACCCTTGCCGTAGGCGGTCTTGTCGTGGATGACGGCGACGTTCTTGTCCTTGTACTCGGTCGCCAGGAAGGTACCGGCAACCTGGCCCTGCTGGTCGTCACGACCGCAAACGCGGAAGGTGCCCGGGCCAGGACGTTCGTCGGTGAACTTCGGGTTGGTCGAGGCCGGAGAAATCTGGACGATGCCTTCTTCGGAATAGACGGCGCTGGCCGGGATCGAGGAGCCCGAGCAGAAGTGACCGGCCATGAAGACCACGCCCTTGCCGACCATCTGGTTGGCAACAGCCACGGCCTGCTTCGGGTCGCAGGCGTCGTCGCCCACTTCCAGAACCAGCTGTTCGCCGTTGACGCCACCGGCAGCGTTGATGTCGGCAACGGCCTGTTCGGCACCGGCCTTCATCTGGGCGCCGAAGGAGGCGTACTGGCCAGTCATCGGGCCTGCGGTTGCGATCACGATGTCAGCCAGGGCCGCACCGGACATGGCCATGCCGGCAAAGGCAGCTACACCAGCCAAGAGATATTTTTTCATCATCTAACTCCCCTGGTTCCAGGACAAGTGTGCCTGGACCACAGTTTGACGGATCACTCCGCCTGGAGGCGCGGTGCCTCCGGTCTGATCCGGAGCCGAGGCGTTTTTGTGTTCTTGCCTCAGGCACCCGGACCGGTTCCCCATTGGTGCGTTAAGCACCTCTGGTATCTCGATTAATTCTCAGCGTAACGGTCTTTCTGCCCCGGACGCAAGCGCCAAGAGAAGGGCGACGACTTTTCATAGAGCCACACATACTGGGTGGTCATCTGGCCCGTGCGGGCATAGCGCCAGCCCAGGAAGGAGATCACGCCGAGAATGACATAGTCGACCAGCAGATACTGGATCGACAGGAGCGGTTCGCCAAAGAGGGCGAAGCTCAGGAAGCGGATGCCGACGCTCAGAAGGAAGATGAACCAGAAGAGCACGGCGATCGGACGCCAGGTCACCGCAACGGCCCGGCCCGTGGCCCAGGCGGCACCGCCGCCCAGGATGAGGACCAGGATCACGAAGACCGGAAGGCTGGAAGCGTAAAGGATACCCATCATGATCTCTCCTAGTGCGCCCCGCCTTCCAGATAGGCGGCCTTCACGTCCTCGCGGGCGAGAAGGTCCTTGCCCGTTCCGGACATGGTGATCGTGCCATTGACCATCACGTAGCCCCGGTGCGCGAGCTTGAGGGCGTGATAGGCGTTCTGCTCCACCAGGAAGACGGTGAGCCCGTCCGACTGGTTGAGGTCACGGATCGCATCGAAGATCTGCTTCACGATCAGCGGGGCAAGACCCAGGGACGGCTCGTCGAGCAGCAGGAGCTTCGGCCGCGACATGAGCGCACGGGCAATCGCCAGCATCTGCTGCTCGCCACCCGACAGGGTGCCGCCGCGCTGGTTCTGCCGTTCCTTCAGCCGCGGGAACAGGTCGAAGACCCGCTTCAGGCTTTCGTCCGTATCCGGGTTGTTGGCAGTTTCCGCCCCCATGATCAGGTTTTCCATCACGCTCATGCGCGGGAAGATGCGGCGACCTTCCGGCGACTGGGCAATGGACTTGCGCATGATCTCGTGGGTCGGCATGCCGGTGATATCCTCGCCATTGTAGAGGATACGGCCGGAGGTTGCCTGCGGGCTGCCGCAGATCGTCATCATCAGGGTGGACTTGCCCGCCCCGTTGGCCCCGATCAGGGTGACGATCTCGCCGGCATTCACGGTCATGTCGACGCCGCGCAGGGCGACGATCTTGCCGTAATGGGTGACGACATTCTGGATGTCGAGCATGGGCTGGGAGGTGCTCACAGGCCGACCTCCTCTTCCACGTCATCGACCTCGTCATCGGGCACACCGAGATAGGCCGCGATCACCTTCGGGTCGTTCTTCACCTGCTCCGGCGTTCCGTCAGAGATCTTCTCGCCGTAGTCCAGCACCACCACGTGGTCGGAAATTTCCATCACAACGCTCATGTCGTGTTCGATCAGCAGGATGGAGGTGGCGTGCTCGTCACGGATTGCATTCAGCAGCGTGTTGAGCTCGGCGCTCTCCTTGGGGTTCAGACCGGCAGCCGGCTCGTCCAGGCACAGAAGCTCCGGACCCGAGCACATGGCACGGGCGATCTCCAGACGGCGCTGGTCGCCGTAGGGAAGATCCGCCGCCGGACCGTCGGCCCGGTCGAGGAGACCGGTCTTGTCGAGCCAGTAGCGTGCCTTGTCGACGGCCTTCCGTTCGGCCGACTTAAAGCCGGACAGACCGAAGACCCCGCCAATGGTGAAGTTGGAGGCGAGCATCAGCGGGTTGTGCTGGGCCACCATCAGGTTTTCCAGAAGGGTCATGCCACCGAAGAGACGGATGTTCTGGAAGGTCCGCGCGACCTTGGCCTTGGCCGAGATCTGGAAGTCGGGCATGCGCTCGAGCAGATAGTGCTCGCCGTTCGCCCGGTTCATGACGATGCGGCCTTCAGTCGGCTTGTAGAAGCCGGTGGCGCAGTTGAAGACCGTGGTCTTGCCCGCCCCGTTGGGGCCGATGAGCGCGGTGATGTCGCCGCGGCCCACGTTGAAGGACAGGTCGCCCACGGCCACCAGGCCGCCGAAGCGCATGGTCAGGTGCTCGATCGCGAGCACCGGATTGTTGTCCCAGTTGCTCATCCGTGGCCCTCCTGAACCAGATCCGCACTGATGCCCTTGGCCTTGCCCGAAAGCGAGATGGAGGGGGTGCGCACCGAAATGAGGCCACGCGGACGCCACACCATGATGACGACCATCAGCAGACCGAAGACGAGCATGCGGTATTCCTCAAGCCCGCGGAAGAACTCGAAGCCGCCGATCATCACCACAGCTGCGATGACGACACCGATCTGGCTGCCCAGACCGCCGAGAACGACGATGGCCAGGATCACGGCGGATTCCATGAAGGTGAAGCTTTCCGGGGAAATGAAGCCCTGGCGCGTTGCGAAGAAGGAGCCGGCGAAGCCGCCGAACATCGCCCCCAGCGCAAAGGCCGTCAGCTTGGTGTTGGTGGTGTTGATACCGAGCGAGCGGCAGGCGATCTCGTCCTCGCGCAGGGCTTCCCAGGCACGGCCGATGGGCAGCTTGCGCAGGCGCATGGTCACCAGGTTGGTGACGAGAGCCATGGCCAGGATCACGTAGTAGAGGAAGATGATGCGGTGGATGGAGTTGTATTCCAGTCCGAAGAAGTCCGCGAAATTCCCCTCGCCCCGCTCGAAGTCGAGACCGAAGAAGCTCGGACGCGGGATGTTGGACAGGCCGTCCGGACCACCGGTGAAGTCGTACCAGTTGAGCAGCACGACGCGGATGATTTCCCCGAAGGCCAGCGTCACGATGGCCAGATAGTCACCGCGCAGGCGCAGCACCGGGAAGCCCAGGATGATGCCCCAGAAGGCTGCCAAGATGCCGGCGAGCGGCAGGCAGACCCAGAAGGAGAAGCCGAAATACTGGGCCAGCAGCGCGTAGGAATAAGCGCCCACCGCATAGAATGCGACGTAGCCCAGATCGAGCAGGCCGGCGAGGCCCACCACGATGTTCAGGCCCCAGCCGAGCATCACGTAGGTGGTCACCAGGATCGCCAGATCGAGATACTGGCGCGACCCGCGGGTGCCGAGGAAGTAGGTCAGCAGGAACGGCAGGACCACGGCCAGCACCAGGAAGACCGGCGTGGCGAAGCGGCCGAGACCGGAGAAGGAGCTGGCCTTCGGCAGCAGGGAGCCGACGGTCCGGGTCACCGGCTTGTCGGACTTCCAGACAAAGAGGTTCAGCAGCAGGCGACCGGCGAAGACGATCACCACCGCAATGGCAACCGCGCCCCAGCGGTAGTTGATGCCGAGCTGGCCGCCCAGACCGGTCGCGACGTCGGCCTGCATGCCGATCATCATGCCGAACAGGGCAAGCGCCACCAGGCCACCGGCCGCAGCATCCTTGACGCTGCCGGCAAAGAGGCTGTCTTTCTTGAGGTTGGACATGGCTCAGACCTTCTCCACTTCCGGCTTGCCGAGCAGGCCTTCGGGCATGAAGATCAGCACGATGGCGAGAATCGAGAAGGCCGCCACGTCCTTGTACTCCACGGAGAAGTAGCCGGACCAGAAGGTCTCGATGAGACCGATCAGAAGCCCGCCGAGCATGGCGCCAGGCAGAGACCCGATGCCGCCAAGCACGGCTGCGGTGAAGGCCTTAACCCCGGCCAGGAAGCCGATGTAGAAGTCGATCACGCCGTAATAGAGCAGGAACATGAGACCGGCGACCGACGCCAGGGCTGCCCCCATGACGAAGGTGAGCGAGATGGTGCGGTCGACGTTGATGCCGAGCAGCGAGGCCATCTTGCGGTCCTGTTCGCAGGCGCGCTGCGCACGCCCCAGCGACGTCTTGTTGATCAGCATGGTGAAGCCGATCATCAGAACGGTCGTCACAACGATGATCAGGATCTGCGAATAGGACAGCTGGACAATGAAGCCCGAACCGTCGGCTCCGCCTTCGGTCAGCGTGAAACCGCCCGGGATCAGCGGCTGCAGCGGCTTGTTGCGCGCGCCCTGGGAGATCTGCACGAAGTTCTGGAGAGCGATGGACGCGCCGATCGCCGTGATCAGCGGCGCCAGGCGGAAGGATCCGCGCAGCGGCCGGTAGGCGATGCGTTCTACCGTCCAGCCCCAGACCGACGTCAGGGCCATCGACACGATCAGCACGCCGATGAGGGCGAGGATCAGCAGGACGATGGGCAGGCTGGAGGTGATGCCGAAGGCGACGATGAGGATCAGGGCGATGAACGACCCGACCATGAAGATATCGCCGTGGGCAAAGTTGATCATGCCGATGATCCCGTAGACCATCGTGTAGCCAATGGCGATGAGCCCGTAAATCGAGCCCAGCGTCACGCCATTGATCAGCTGTTGCAGGAAATAATCCATATGTTCGTGTACCCCTGGAGTGGCGGTGGCCATCCATTTTGTCGTTGTTATGGTCAAAGTGTTAGCAAGCCCAAATGGCCAGCACAACGGCTCGCGACATCAAATTTGAAATTTTTTACACCTTGACGAGACACGAACACTATCGTCATTCCAAACTGGGCCTATTTTTTGAAATATTTCTCGATTAAAACTAAAAATAGGAAAATATTTCCTCTTGCGAGCCGGTTCGCCGTAGACTCCACGAAACCCGTGTCACGCATTGCCTAGACCTCCCGTTTTCACTAAATCTTGCGGCCCTGGGGTCCCGGAGAGACCAGAGAGAGGCCGGAGAGCGGCGTGAGCTTGTCTTTCCACCCTGTCCGGTGATGACGCGCGGCACCGGATGCCCCATGTAGTGACGACCGAACGCGGGAGGACGGCGCAGACAGCCTGCGCATGGCCTCGCCGGTCGCATCCCTGCACAGTCGGGCCATGCCGGCACTGCGCAACGATCCCTGTGTGCACCGAAGCTCGACTGCGGTTCGCACCCTGAAAAGCAGAATGCGAGGAAGATCCTCCCTTGACCGAGCCTCACACGCCCCAGACCGTCAATTCAACCGCCTTCCGCGAGGCCATGAGCCGTATTGCGACGGCCGTGCACCTCGTCACCACCGATGGAGCATCCGGACGCGCCGGTGCGACGGTCTCCGCCATGTGCTCGGTCACCGACGATCCAGCCACGATTCTTGTCTGTATCAACCGGGAAAGCCGACTGAACGCGGCGATTCGCGACAATGGCTGTTTCTGCCTCTCCACCCTCGGTCCGGAGCACGAGGAGGTGTCCAACACCTTCGCCGGGCGCGGCGAGCAGGAGATGGAGCGCCGTTTTGACGGGTTGGCCTTCGAGACCATGAACTCCGGCGCCCCGGCCCTGCGCGATGCCCGTCTGAATGTGGACTGCCGACTGGATCAGGCGATCGAGGCCGGTACCCATACGGTCTTCTTCGGCCGGGTCACCGATATTCGCCTGAATGACGAGGGACGCTCCCTCCTCTACGTGCATCGCGCCTATGCCAGCGCCTGAACGCCCTGCCGTGCAGCGTCTCGACGGGCGAACCGGTAAGCGATAGCCTGCGCGCTCTGTTCCGAACCGGTTGCCGCGAACCGCCGCCGCGCGCCCTTGAACGTCTTGCCGGAGTTTCCCATGCAGCATGGCCCTCGCAATCTGATCACCGACGTGCCGGGCCTGCGCATCGGCAACGCGCAGGATGCCGCGCTGAAGTCGGGCGTGACCGTACTGCTGCCCGATACTCCCGCCGTGGCCTCCGTCGCCATTCAGGGCGGCGCGCCCGGCACCCGGGAAACGGCCCTGCTCGAACCGGACCAGACGGTTGCAGCCGTGGATGCGCTGGTGCTCTCCGGCGGCTCGGCCTTCGGACTGGATGCCGGAGCCGGCGTTCAGTCGCGCCTGGCCCAGCTCGGACGGGGCTACGCAGTCGGCCCTGTGCGCGTGCCCATCGTGCCCGGCGCCATTCTCTTCGACCTGCTCAACGGCGGAAACAAGGACTGGGGCGACATGCCGCCCTACCGGGTGCTCGGCATGGAGGCGCTTGACGCTGCAGGCCACGACTTCGCGCTCGGCTCCGTCGGCGCGGGCGCCGGGGCCACCACCGCCAACCTCAAGGGCGGACTGGGGTCTGCCTCACAGATCCTCTCGAGCGGAGCAACGGTCGGCGCCATCGTCGGCGTCAATGCCCTGGGCCGCGCGACCATGGGCGACACGCCCCATTTCTGGTCCGCCCCCTTCGAGATCGGCAGCGAATTCGGTGGCCTCGGCCTGCCCGCGTCCCTCGACCCGGAGATGGTGCGCCCGCGCACCAAGCTCGACGCAAGGGTTCCCGGCGCCAACACCACCATCGCCGCCGTCGCAACCGACCTGATCCTCACCAAGGCCGAGGCGAAGCGTCTGGCTGTCATGGCCCATGATGGCCTGGCCCGCGCGCTCTGGCCCGCCCACACGCCGCTCGACGGAGATCTGATCTTCGCCCTCTCCACCGGTCAGCGTCCCATGCGCGATTCCCTGGGAGACATGGTGGAACTGGGAGCCGCTGCGGCCGCCTGCCTGGCCCGCGCCATCGCCCGGGGCGTGTTCCATGCGCAGGCGGCAAGCGGTGACCCGATGCCGACCTGGCAGGATCGTTTCAACTCCCGGCCCTGAAGGTCAGCTCGACCCAGCGGCGGTCCCTGCGTTTCCCCAAACGCCTCCCCGAAAGCAAAGGGGCGAGACACGCCCAGCGCTCTCGCCCCGCCTCCGTCTCGTGCTGTGTCTGCCTTATTCGGCTGCGACCAGGAGATCCGCCTCGCCGCGACCGGTCACGCTCTTGCCATCGCTGCCGTCATGCCCGCTGTCGAGGCGGGCCAGCAATGCGGACCGACGTTTCTGACCCTGGGCCATCGCCGCTTCCTTGACCGGACCAAAGCCACGGATCGCCTCCGGCACCCGGGCCAGCTCGACCAGCAGACCGTAGTCGGCCTTGCCCAGCTTGCTCAAGATGAGGTCCACATCCGCGACATACTGCTCGCGCAGCGCCCGCTCCTGTTTCCGCTCCCGCGTGTAGCCGAAGAGGTCGAAAGCCGTGCCCCTCAGGGCCTTGAGGCCGGACAGAACCCGGAACGCCGACAGGATCCAGGGACCGAAGGCCATCTTCGCCGGACGCCCGGTCTTGCGGTCGATGCGGCGGGCCAGAAGCGGCGGCGCCAGATGCAGGCGGATGTCCTGCGGCCGTTCGAAACGCTCCTCCAGCTTGCGGCGGAAGGCCGGATCCGCATAGAGCCGGGCCACTTCATACTCGTCCTTGTAGGCCATCACCCGGTAGAGCTGGCGCGCCACCGTGCGGGTCAACCGCTGGCCACCCGCCTCCTGCGCCGCATCGGCTGTCCGCACCCGGTCCATCAGCGCCGTGTAGCGGTCGCCATAGGCGGCATCCTGATAGGCGGCCAGTTCCGCGGAAAACCGGGCGATCTCCTCGTCCAGCGAGCGCGCCGTGTCACCCTTCGGGGTCTCGGCCCGCTCCTTGCGCAGGGCCTCGGGCCGTTCTGCCAGCACGCGCCCCATGCGGAAGGCCCGGATATTGTTGTCCACATCCGCGCCGTTCAGCGTGACGGCGGCTTCCACCGCGCCCGCCGTAATCGGCAGGCCGCCGGACTGGTGGATCATCCCGAGCAGCATCATGTTGGTGAAGATGGCATCGCCCAGCAGATCCTCGGCCAGCGCATGGACATCTTCCATCAACAGACGGCGGCTGCCTTCCTTCAGCGCCGTCTCCATGCGCGCCTGATCGAAGGACTGGGTCTGACGCAGCACGAACTCCGCCGTCGGCGCCACATGGGCATTGGCCACCACCAGGGTTTCGCCCCGCTTCATCAGCGCCAGCTGTTCCGCATGGCAGGCCACCACCATGTCGGCGGCCATCAGCACATCCAGCGCGGCGGGCGGAACCCGCGGCCCGTTCAGCGGCTGGCCGCTGGCGGCGAAGCGGATGTGGGACGTGACCGGCCCACCCTTCTGGGCCAGGCCCGTCATGTCGAGGGTCGCGGCCTCCAGCCCGTCCATATGGGCTGCCATTGCAAGAATGGCGCTGACGGTGGAAACGCCCATGCCGCCGATCCCGGCAATCAGCATGTTCCACCCCGCCCCCGGATCCGGCAGCACCGGCGCCGGCAACCCGGCCAGCAGGCCGTCCAGATCGAGCGCTCTCGGCGCGGCCTTGCGCAGCTTCGCATCCCCCACTTCAACGAAGGACGGGCAGAAGCCCTTGAGACAGGACGTGTCGCCGTTGCAGCTCGACTGGTTGATCACCCGCTTCTCGCCGAAGGGCGTGGCAAGCGGCTCGACCGAAAGGCAGTTCGACTGGGCGGAGCAGTCGCCACACCCCTCGCAGACCCGGTCATTGATGAAGAGACGGCTCTCCATCGGGGCATATTTGCCGCGCTTGCGGCGGCGGCGCTTCTCCGTGGCGCAGGTCTGGTCGAAGATCAGCACGGAAACCCCGCGCACCTCCTGCAGCTCCTTCTGCACCCGCATCAGCTCGTCCCGGTGGGAGACGTTGGTGAGAGACGCCAGTCCGCTGCCCGGACCGAAGCGCTCAGGCCGCTCGCTCACCACCTCGATCCGCTGCACGCCCTCCGCCTCCAGCTGGCGGGTGATCTGGCCCACGGTCAGGGCCCCGTCCAGCGGCTGGCCACCGGTCATGGCGACCGCGTCGTTATAAAGCAGCTTGTAGGTGATCGAGGTTCCCGCGGCGACCGCCTGCCGGATGGCAAGGCTGCCCGAATGCAGATAGGTGCCATCGCCCAGATTGGTGAAGGCATGGGTATCGTTGGAGAACGGCGCCTGACCGACCCAGAGCATGCCCTCGCCGCCCATCTGGATCTGGCTTTCCTCGGTGCGCCCGGCCAGCTCCGTCATGGTGTGACAGCCGATCCCGGGGAAGGCACGCGACCCCTCCGGCACCACGGTGGACGACGAATGGGGGCAGCCGGAACAGAAATAGGGAATGCGGGTCGCCCGCTCCGCATGACCCTGGGCCCACATGGTCTGGCGGGTGACGGTTTCCACCACCTGCCGCATGGCGGGGCTCACCACCTCTTCCGGCAGCCAGTCGATCAGTCCCTGGACAATCTCCGTGACCGAGAGCTCCAGCACGTCGGAGAGGAAGGGCGACTCGTCCGGCCGCGTCTTGCCGAAGACCTGCGGGCGCGACGGCCCTTCCAGCGGATAGCAGATCGCCTTGATCTGGGGCTCCATGAAGGCCCGCTTGTGTTCCATCACCAGCAGCCGCTCGCAGCCGCGGGCAAAGTCGCGCAGGCCTTCCGGCTCCAGCGGCCAGGGCACGGCCACCTTGTAGATGGCAAGCCCCATGTCCCGCGCCCGAGCCTCGCTGATGTCGAGAAGCCGCAGTGCCTGACGCAGGTCGCGATAGGCCTTGCCGGTGGCGACCAGACCGAAGCGGACGCGTTCGCGCGCCCCGAAGGTCACCTTGTCGAGACCATTGGCCCGCACATAGGCCCGCACCGCCGGAAGACGCACCTCGCGCAGCAGGCGTTCGGTCTCCAGCCGGTTGGCCAGCATCAGGTCCCGGTTGAGCTCGCCCTCCAGACGCGGCGAAGGGCCGGCCGGCAGCAGGCTGCGGAAGCGGTCTTCGCTGACATCCACGATCGCCGACGCGTCCATCGTATCGGCCACGCAGATCAGCGCACTCCACAGGCCGCTGTAACGTGAAAGCATCAGCCCGTGCTGGCCATAGTCGAGCACGTCCTGGATGTCGGAAGGATTGAGCACGGGAATTTCCGCGTGCTGGAAGAAGAACTCGCTCTGGCCCGTCAGGATGGAGGACTTCGCGAGGTGATCGTCGCCGGCCAGCGCAAGGACGCCGCCATTGGGATCGGTGCCTGAATAATTGGCCTGTTTCAGCGCATCCCCTGCCCGGTCGACCCCGGGGGCCTTGCCGTACCAGAAGCCGAAGACCCCATCGAGCGAACTGCCCTTGCCATGCAGGCGCGCCTTCTGGGAGCCCCACACGGCGGTCGCCCCCAGCTCCTCGTTGACGGCAGGAAGGACATGAATGTCGAAGGGGTCGAGATGCCGGCGCACCCGCAGCAGCTCGGTGTCATAGCCGCCCAGCGGAGAGCCGCGATAGCCGGAGATGAAGCCGCCGGTGCGCAGTCCTGCGGTCCGGTCCAGCCGGGCCCGATCCATTGCCAGACGCACGAGCGCCTGGATGCCTGTCAGATAGACGCGACCGTCCCGCGCCAGATACTTGTCTTCCAGAGTGACCTGGCGTCCCGCAACAGGCGCCTGTCCACGTTGTGTCTGCATGATGGTCATAGCACCTCCTCCTGTGCCGACCCTGCGTCACCTCGCGCGGATGAGACCGCCTGCGAGAAATGACTGTTGCGACCAATATGATCCTGATCATGGAAAATTTCTGTGCTATCCTGCGCGCACCAACGGCAATTACCGCAAGAATGTTCCCCCTCCCGCCCATGACCGACAATATTCTTCTCGATCCGACTGACATCCGCGTCCTGCGGGTCCTCCAGCGCGACGCATCGCTCTCCATCGCCGAGGTGGCGAAGGAGGCCGGCATGAGCCAGACCCCCTGCTGGCGGCGCATCAAGCGCCTGAAGGAACAGGGTGTTATCCGCCAGATTACGGCCCTCATCGACCGCGAGAAGGTCGGCCTCGGCTTCGTCGCCTATTCCTTCGTCAAGCTGACCGTGCCCAGCCGGGAGAACATGGACACCTTCGACAAGCTCATCCATCACTGGCCCGAAGTCGTGATCTGCGAACGCATCACAGGGGCGGTCGACTATCTGATCAAGGTGGTCACCAGCGACATCAAGGCCTACGACAATTTCCTCAGACTGAAGCTGCTCGACAATACCCTTGTCTCCGACGTGCAGTCGCGCATCGTCGTCAACACGGTCAAGGACACCTCCGCCCTGCCTCTGCGGGAGAGCTGAGCGCCGCCAGCGGATCAGGCAAAGCGCAGGGGCGTCAAGGCGTTGGCGGAGACCGCAGGGTCATTTCCCGCCATCAGGTCGGCCAGCTGGCGGCTGCACACGGGGCCCAGCGCCAGACCGTGCCCGCCGTGGCCGAAATTGTACCAGAGCCCGCGCTGGGTGGCCGATGCGCCCACGACAGGCAGCGAATCGGGCAGGGCTTCCCGTGTGCCCATGACCGGCGGCACCGGCAGATCCTGACCCAGGGGGAACACGTCCTGCGCCCGCTTGCGCGCCCGGTGCAGCACCTGCGAGTTGATCGGGTCGGCCGGGTCCGCCACCTCCACGCCGCTGGTGAGCCGGATGCCCCGCTCCATGGGTGTCAGGGTGAAACCGTGATCCATGTCGGTGACCGGCCGCTTCAGCGTTACGCCGGATCCGGGGCGGAAGTGCTGGGCATAGCCCCGGCCGAAGGCCACGGGAAAGAGATCTCCCCGCGCCCGGGCAAAGGCCGGCGTCCAGGGGCCGAGGGCGGCCACCACCTCGCGCCCGCGCACTTCGGTGCGCGGCGTCGGCAGCACCCAGCGGGAGCGCCGTCGCTCCAGCCGGTTGGCATCCCCGTTGAGAAACAGCCCGCCACCCTGAATGAACTCCCGCCAGAGCCCCTCCGTCAGCCCGGCCGGATTGGACACCGAGTCGCAGTCGGGCCAGTAGACGCCGAAGAACCGGTCCGACCGCACGGCCGGCTCCACCTCGTGCATCTCGCCGCCGCGCAGGGTCTGATAGTCGATACCGTAGATCCGCGCATAGTGGCGCTCGCGCTCGGCGCGCATCAGGCTCGCTTCCGAGCGGTGCAGCTGCAGCCAGCCGCTGTTGCGATAGAAGCGCTGGGCATTGGCGAGACGCCCGAGCCGCTGATGCTCGGCGCGGGCGGCGGCGCGCAGCGGTGCCATCACCCGCACGAAGCGCTGGATGCCCTCCGGCCCGGAATTCTGAAGATAGGCGCGGATCCAGGGCGCCAGCCGCACCAGGGTGGAGAGCGCCACCGTATAGGCGGTCGACTGCTTGAGCAGGATGTCGAGCCAGACAGCGGCACCCGACGGCAAGGCGATGGGGCAAAGCCCGTTGCCCGCCACGATGCCCGCATTGGCCCCGGAGGTCTCGTCCCCCGGATGGCCCCGGTCGATCAGGGCGACGCTTGCACCATGCTGACGCAGGTTGAGGGCGGTCGTCACCCCCACGATCCCCGCCCCAAGCACAATGACATCGACCTCGGCCAAATCCACCTCTATGACAGTTGCACAGGGTGACCTTCACCCCCCCACCTTTCGCTCTTACCCCAGAACCTCATTGAAACCAACGCCGCGCGGCGTTCGTCCCCCTCTCCTCCCGTCTCACGCCCGCCCTGCACACCCCCATCCGCCGCCCCCTTCCGCCCTTTCGAGGAACCGCCGATGTCCGCCCTTTCCCTGCCGCTCCACCTGCTCGAGTTCCTCGGCCGCCGCGCGCCGATCGCACTCTGGGTGTCGCTGGCGCTCGGAATGGCCTTTCCCGGACTGTCGGAATTCGTCCGCCCGCTTCTGGGGCCGCTCGTCTTCGTGCTCCTGTCCCTGGCCTTCCTGCGGGTGGAGCCGGCGCCCGTGCGGGCCCGCCTGCGCCGGCCCTTGCCTGTGCTCACCGGCACCCTCTGGCTGCTGCTGGTCATCCCCGCGCTTGCCGCCGCGACCCTGATGGCCCTGCCGGAAGGAAGCGTGACGCCGGACATCGCGCTGATCGTCTTCCTTGCCTGCGCCGGCCCGCCGGTCATGTCCGCGCCCGGCTTCATCGCCATGATGGGTCTCGATGGCGCCTTTGCCCTGACCCTGCTGGTCTGCGCCATGGCCCTGACCCCGATCACCGCTCCGGTCTTTGCCGACCTGATGACCGGTGGCGCCCTGCACTTGGCGCCGCTGGATCTCGCCTTGCGGCTTGCCGCCTATCTGCTCGGTTCGCTGGTGCTGGCCCGCCTCGCCCGGGCGGCGCTGGGCGCCGAACGCATCCGCGCCGGAAGGAGCAAGATCGACGGGCTGAACGTGGTGCTGCTCTTCCTCTTTGCCCTGGCCGCCATGGATGGGGTTGCGGCCAGCTTCCTCGACCGGCCCCTGCTCACCCTCGCAATCACCGTCATGACCTTCGTGGTCGCCGCCCTCCAGCTGGCTGTCACCTACGGGCTGTTCAGGCATCTGGGCGCGGCCGATGCCTTTGCGCTTGCCCATTCCACCGGCAGCCGCAACATGGGCCTGATGGTCGCCGCCCTCGGCAGCCATATCCCGGAGCTGGTGTGGCTCTGGTTCGCCCTCGGCCAGCTGCCAATCTACATGCTGCCCCTGCTGCTGAAGCCCATCGCCCGGCGCCTGCCAGCCGGCTGAACGCGGGCATGATCGCCCGCGTTGAGGGGGCCGGCGGGCGCATTCCGCTCATCATGAGCGATGTTTTGCCGTGACCCGGCGTGCAGCTCACCCTAGGATCCAGGCGACCGCCCCTTCAGGGAGAGCCTCGCATGATCCCTTGCCTGCCCTCGCGCGCCATCCGCCTTGTCCTGAACGCCCTCATGGCCGCCGTGACAGTTCCTCTCGCCGTCGCCCTTCTCCCCCCGGCCCCGGCCCGCGCCGGTGACATAGCCCGCGTCGAGGTTCTCGGTTTCGACCGGCAAGGCTCACGCTTCGCCTTCGAGCAATATGGCATCGAGGATGGATCGGGCTTCCCCTGGTCGGAGATCTTCGTGATCGACGTGGCGGCCGACCGCTGGATCGCGCCCTCGCCCATCCGCTTCCGGGAGGAAATCGCGGAAGATGTGCCCGATCTGGAGGCCCTTCTTGCCGACACCCGTCATGTCACGCGCCAGTCGGCCCAGGATCTCGGCCTTCTCGACGGCATCATGGTGCCCGGCCACATGGCAGGCCACGATCCGATCACCGAACTGGACCGGGACGGAACGCGGATGCAGGTGCTTCCGCGCCCTGTCCTGCCGCCCATTGACGCGCCCCTGACCTTCACCCTGGAAACCTATCCTCTGCCCGACTCCACCTGCGCCACCTACGGCGCGGACACCGCAGGGTTCCGCCTCACCCTGAGCCGCGCGGGAGAGGCACCCCGCAAGCTGCATGTCGACAGCGCCCTGCCGAAGAGCCGCGGCTGTGCGCTCGATTACCGGATCGAGCGGGTGATCACCCACATCCCCGGCGAAGGTCCTGCGGCCAGCGGCGTCTTTGCCGTGCTGGTCTTCGTTGAGACCCTCGGCTTCGAAGGCCCGAACGGCCGCTATCTCGCCATCACCGGAACCTTTTGAGCCGCACCGCCGACCTGAACCGATTAGCATGGGGCCGCCCCTCTTGCCCTCGCACCCTGCCCCATGCTAGCGCCCGCAGCAGCTGGCCAACCCGCGCGTCCGGGCCCCATGCCCTCTCGGCGCGTTCACCGGAGTAGACTTTCATGAGCCGTGATATCCTGATCGCCCCGTCCGTCCTCGCCTCGGACTTCTCCAAGCTCGGCCAGGAGGTCAGGGATGTGGTGGAAGCCGGTGCCGACTGGATCCATCTGGACGTGATGGACGGTCACTTCGTGCCCAACATCACCTTTGGCCCGGATGTCATCAAGGCAATCCGCAAGCATGCGGACGTGACCTTCGACACCCACCTGATGATCGAGCCCTGCGATCCCTATCTGGAGGCCTTCGCCAAGGCCGGCTCCGACATCATCACCGTTCACGCAGAAGCCACCAGGCATCTGGACCGGACCCTGCAGGCGATCCACCAGCTGGGCGTTCGCGCCGGCGTCTCCCTGAACCCGGCGACCCCGGAAAGCGTGCTGGAATACGTCCTCGACAAGGTGGACCTGATCCTCGTCATGACCGTGAACCCGGGCTTCGGCGGGCAGAAGTTCATCGAGGCCATGGTGGAGAAGACCGCGCGGATCCACCAGATGATCGGCGACCGGCCGATCGACCTGGAAATCGACGGCGGCGTCACCCCGGAAACCGCACCGCTGGTGGCCGCTGCCGGCGCCAATGTGCTCGTGGCCGGCTCCGCCGTCTTCAAGGGCGGCTCCGTCGACAGCTACCGCGACAACATCGCCGCCATCCGCAAGGCGGCCGCAGAGGCATAAGGGCACAAGCCCGGCACATCTGGCCGGGGGACGGGTGACCCGCCTGTTCCCCGGTCTCTGCGCTCTGGCTCCCAGCGCCCGGTTTCCTGTTCCCTCTCAGGGATCTAGCTTGCCTGAACCAGCGCCGCGACCAGATCCAGCGCGAAGCCCGCGATGAGGCAGGCCATCCCGGTCAGGGACACCGCGAGGAAGACACCCGCGTGCGCCTGCTCGAACCGGGCGAGAAAGTCCGAGCGCACCGCCTGCACCAGTCCGACCAGCTGCCCCCGGGCCGCCGCCTTGCCGAGCAGCCCGTCATAGGCCCGCGAGCTGAGAAGCATGTGCAGGGCCGGCCAGGACAGGAGCAGCGCGCCGAGGAAATTCAGGATCTTCGCCACGAGCTCCATGATCAGCCCCCGTCATCGAAGCGTAGGGTCAGGTCCAGCGCCCACAGCAGACGCCCCATCAGGTCGAGGGTCGGACCGCGCTTGCCCGTGCCCCGTTCGATGAGGCTGAGCTGCGCCACGGAAGTGCCTGCCCGTTCCGCCAGCTGCTCGAGCGACAACCCGGCCTTCTTGCGGCGCTGCCGCAGGAAGCGGCCGAAATCGAGCTGCGCGCCACGGGCGTGATAGGCCCGATCCGCCTCCGGCTCCTTGCGCACGGCCGCAACCAGACTGCCAAGGCCGCCCGGCGCATCCGTCTCCAGAGGCTGGACGCTGAGGCCCGCCGGACGCGCCGCCGCAACACTCTCGCCGCCGCTGACCGCCGATTGCGATGCCGGAGCGTCAGAAGGAATGGCCGAGGGGGCGGACGAGGGCGCGACAGAGGGAGCGGCAACCGCCCCGCCGCTGCGCATCAGGGCTTGCAAGGCCCCCAGATCCGACTTCAGCCGTTCGATTGCCGCGAACATCTCGAGCCTGTCGGCGGTCTCCCGGCCCCCACTCTCCCGGCCCCCAGTATCTCGGCCTGAGGGAGCGGCGGTGACGCGCACGGCGTCGACGACCATGCGCTCCATCTCCACCTGCACGCTCGTGCCCGGGCCAGCCTCGGGCATCGCCGCCTCAGCCTCGGCACCTTCGGCCTGCATCAGTCTGGACAAGGGGCGTTCACGTTCGCCGCTCATGATCAAGTTCCCTGTTTCTGGCCTGCTTTCCGGCATTCTTTCCAGCCGTCTCTCCAGCCCGGTGTCCCTTCGCACGCTCAAACGCGAGGTCCGTCACGGTGCAGGGTCCAGCAGCCGGAAGCTGGTGATCTGCGTGCAGGTGGCGTTCACCGCCAGATGCACATGCACGCGCTCGTCATGGCGCAGGCAATAGAACCGTGTCGGGCCCCAGCCCTCGAAATCCGCCTCCTCTCCCTCGAAGACCAGATGACACCGGTCATCCTTCAGGAGATCCAGCCGCGGCGGCCGCTCGATGTGGTGCTCCAGATCCTGCACGGTCCATCTGGTCATCTCCACCAGAATGCGGACGATGTCGCCCATCGCATCGGGCGCCTTGCGCAGAACCTGCTCCATCTCCCGCATGCGGTCCGCATCGGGATCGAGAAACACAAGGCGCACCTTGCTCCAGTCCGGGGTGTTGCTGCGGGGCACTGAAATCCGGCCTCCCGTCCGTCCCGCGGACTGTCCACGGGAAATTTAGTCTTTTCAATAAAAACGTCAAGGATTATCGAAAACGATAAAAAACACTCCGGCCCGTGTTTCAGGACCGGAGTGTTCAGAATATGCCGTAAGGTCAGAAAATCGCAACCGATGCGAGAGGAGCAGCCTCTCCCATGCCTCATGCCTGATACCTCAGGGCAGATAGGTCAGGGTCTCCAGATGCGCCGCATCATTCCAGAAGGAGAAGATCCCAATCACGGTCTTCTCGATGTCCATCTCGTCGGTCTCGTCATAATAGGAACACGACACGGCCAGCGCGTCCGGATTGCCCTGACCGGATCCCGCGTCAAAACCCGGACCCCAGGCGAGCGGCGTGTCGCAGCGCCCAAGCCCGGCCACCATGACCGCCATGCCCGAAACACCGGTCGCGCTGGTTAGAAACCGGCCGAAATCCACATCCTGCGCGGCTGCGGGCGCCACCGCCATGCCTCCCGCGACACCGAGAGCCAGCGCAAACGCCCCCAGCCGCCGCCGAGCACCTTCCTTGATCTGCTGAACCGTCATTCCATGTCCCCTCCCCGTTGTTGATCTCCCTTCGGAACACGCCAGGCTTGAAAGGCACGTTAACATCCGCCCAATGGCGACGGCGTCGGCCGCCCCAAGGGCGCAGCTGCGTCAGAAAATCGCCCTCACGCCCCTTTTGCCCTGCCGCCGCATTGAGACTTTCGCGACTTCCTGCTAGACCCCGCGCCAGCTACTCTCCCATAAGACGAGGACCCGCGATGATCCCGCGCTATGCCCGCCCCGAGATGACCGCCATCTGGTCTCCCGAAACCAAGTTCCGCATCTGGTACGAGATCGAAGCCCATGCCTGCGACGCCATGGCCGACCTCGGCGTGATCCCGCGCGAGAACGCGGATGCGGTCTGGAAGGCAAAGGACGTGGAGTTCGACGTCGCCCGCATCGACGAGATCGAAGCCGTCACCAAGCATGACGTGATCGCCTTCCTCACCCATCTGGCCGAACATGTCGGTTCCGAGGAAGCCCGCTTCGTACATCAGGGCATGACCTCCTCCGACGTGCTGGACACCTGCCTCAACGTGCAGCTGGTGCGCGCCGCCGACATCCTGCTCAAGGACATGGATGCCCTGCTGGCCGCCCTGAAGAAGCGCGCCTTCGAGCATAAGGACACCGTCCGCGTCGGCCGCAGCCACGGCATTCACGCCGAGCCCACCACCATGGGCCTGACCTTCGCGCGCTTCTATGCCGAGATGGACCGCAACAAGGCGCGCCTGCTGCAGGCCCGCGAGGAGATCGCCACCGGCGCCATCTCCGGCGCGGTCGGCACCTTTGCCAATATCGACCCGCGGGTCGAGGAACATGTCTGCGAAAAGCTCGGCCTGAAGCCGGAGCCGATCTCCACCCAGGTCATCCCGCGTGACCGCCACGCCATGTTCTTCGCCGTGCTGGGCGTCATCGCCTCGTCCATCGAAAACGTGGCCATCGAGATCCGCCACATGCAGCGCACGGAAGTGCTGGAGGGCGCCGAGTTCTTCTCCATGGGCCAGAAGGGTTCTTCGGCCATGCCGCACAAGAAGAACCCGGTGCTGACCGAAAACCTGACCGGCCTGGCCCGTCTGGTGCGCATGACCGTGATCCCGGCCATGGAAAACGTGGCGCTGTGGCACGAGCGGGACATCTCCCACTCCTCCGTCGAGCGAGGCATTGCCCCCGATGCGACCGTCACCCTCGACTTCGCCCTGAACCGTCTGACCGGCGTCATCGACAAGATGCTGATCTTCCCGGAAAACATGCTGGCAAACATGAACAAGTTCCCCGGACTGGTCATGTCCCAGCGGGTCCTGCTGGCCCTCACCCAGGCCGGCGTGTCGCGCGAGGATGCCTATTCCATGGTCCAGCGCAACGCCCTGAAGGTCTGGGAAGAGCGCCTCGACTTCCAGGAGCTGCTGCTCGCCGACAAGGACGTGGTCGCAGCGCTTGGCGAAGCGGCAATCAAGGAAAAGTTCGACATGGGGTACCACACCAAGCATGTCGACACGATCTTCAAGCGGGTCTTCGGCGAAGCCTGACCCAGACGTGACTCAGTCTCTGATCGAAGAAAGCCATGCCCCTGATCGGGCATGGCTTTCTTGCTTTGTATCCCGCTGCACTCCGCCCGCCGCCGTCCGTGCGGATCACCCTCCCTCTCCTCCGTCGTGCTCGCGCTTGACCCGAGCATCCATGGCATGACGAGCGGCGGGGCAAGAAACGCGAGAGGCCAAAGCCCCCTGCAGGCGTCATTGTTGTGTGACACCCCCTCGGCGCCAGGGTGTTTCCGGCAGGTTCAAAGCCCCATAGGATGGTCGGACACTCACGTGCCCTCGTAGCAGGAAGCTCCCCATGAAGATCGCCGTCCTTGCCGACATCCACGGCAACCTTCCCGCCCTTGAGGCTGTCGTGGCGGATCTCAAGGGCGAGAGCCCGGATCTTGTGGTGAACCTGGGCGACTGTGTCAGCGGCCCACTCTGGCCCCGCGAAACCGGGGAATGCCTCATGGGTCTCGACTGGCCGACCGTGCGCGGCAACCATGACCGCATCGCCACCGGCCCTAGGGTGCCCTACGAGAATCGCACCGACCACATCACCCAGAGCGACATATCGGCAGAGGTGATTCAGTGGCTGAGCGCCTTGCCCCAAACCCTTGATCTGACGGACGAGATCACCTGCTTCCACGCAACGCCTCACTGCGATGATCTCTATCTGAGCGAGACGGTCACCGGTGGCCGCGGCTTCCTCTCCAGCGAGGAGGAGATCACCGCCCGTCTCGGCGCAGACGCGCCTGCGCCGATCCTCCTCTTCGGTCACACCCACATTCCGCGCCTGATCCGCCTGCGGAGCGGACAGACGCTTTTCAACCCGGGCAGCGTCGGCTGCCCTGCCTATACGGATGAGACGCCCGAGCCGCACCTCATGGAAGCGGGCAGCCCCCACGCCCGCTATGGTCTGATGCTGCGCCGCGGGGCGCATTGGCACTTTACCCTGAAGGCCATCGACTATGACCACGAGCGGGCAGCGCGACGGGCAGCGGACTTCCAGCGTCCGGTCTGGGTCCACGCCCTGCGAAGCGGCTTCTGCCCGGCGGCGTGACCCCGTCGGAGGTCTTGGTAAATTTTGTCGGGAACCAACTGCGTCATCATGGCTTTACCCGGCAAGTGAGAGACCAGGAGGACCCGATGAGGTTTCATGATTTCCTTATGGGCGGCATTGCCGTCGTCGGCATCGCCATTTCCACGCTGACCGGAGCCAAGGCAGCTCCCCTGACGGTGCCGGCCCCGCTCGCCATCCAGACCGCGGCACCGGAAGGCACCATCGTGCTTGCCCGGGGCGACGGCTTCTATCAGCGCGGCGGCCACTACTGGTACAACGGCCATCGCGGCAGCCGCCATCGCCATCCGGGCTGGCGCGAGTATCGCGGCCACTATTTTCCGCCCGCAGCCTTCGGCCTGAACCTCGGCAACGGCGTAACCGTTCAGGTTGGGCCGGGCTACACGGCACCGCGCCGCTATGCGCCGCCGGCCTATGCCCGTCCGGGCCGTCTTCCGGGCCGCCACTACGGCTGGTGTGAGAATCGCTACCGCTCCTACCGGGCGAGCGACAACACCTTCCAGCCCTATCATGGCCCCCGCCGCCAGTGCCGTTCCCCCTATTGGGGCTGAACGCCCTATTGTGGTTGAACGATGGAGTGACCCCGGTTCCGCCGGGGTCTATTCATTTCCGGACACGCAGTTCTCAGGCCCGAGACACCTGAAGCCAAGAGCCTGCATTCCGTATCCCTGTCCGGCGTGGTAGATTTGAGGGACGGTTCGTCTGACCGGTCTGCTCCCCGAACCCCGAAAGGATGTGGGACCATGATGCGTCGTTTCTTGCCTTCCCTTGCCCTCGCAGTTCCGACCTTGGCGCGCCTGCTAACGGCAGGCATCGTGCTGGCGGCAGTCGTCGGTGAAGTCCAGGCGACACCAGCTGCCGCGCTGCCCTCTCACGCCCGGCAGGCAACGCAATTGCTGCTTCCCGCGCAGTATCTGCCGCCGCCACCGGGCTATTATCCGCCCCCGCCGGGATACTATCCGCCACCGCCACCCGGATATGGCTATCCCGTGCGGCCGCCGCGCCCCGGCTACAGGCCGCGCCCACCGATCTACCGCCCGGCGCCGCCACCGGTCTACCTGCCGGCGCCCCCGGCCCTCGGCCGCCCGATGCCGGTCGCCCACGTGCGCTGGTGCATGGATCGCTACCGGTCCTATCGGCCGCAGGACAATACGTATCAACCCTACCACGGACCGCGCCGGCAGTGCCGATCTCCCTATTGGTGAACGGCCCGAAAACCCTGAATTCAGAACACCGCCGCGAGGCGGTGTTCTTTTGCCCACCTCGCCCGCTTGCCATTTGACATTGCGCCCAAACCTCGCCAAGACGGGCACAAATCCCTTCCCCCTTTCAGGACGAGCCACCCCGTGAAAATCTCCGAAGCCGATATTCTCCTGGTCCCCGGCTATGGCGAGACTGCTGAAGAACACTGGATGCGCCGCTGGCAGGCCAAGATGGCCACCGCCCGTGTCGTGGAACAGTCCGACTGGTTCCATCCGAACCTCAAGCCCTGGCAGGACACCCTGCTGGAGGCCATTGCCGGCTGCACCAGGCCGGTGGTGCTCGTCGGCCATTCGCTTGGCTGCAATCTGATCGCGCACACCAGCCTGAGGTGGAAGAAGGGTGTGGTGAAGGGCGCCTATCTGGTTGCTCCGCCCGATCTGGAGCGCGAGGAAAACCGCCCGGCCTTCGACCACGCAAGTTTCCTGCCGCTGCCGCTCCACCCGCTGGGCGTGAAGAGCCACGTGGTGGCCAGCCAGAGCGACCCCTATTGCCCCTACAAGCGGGCCGAGGTCTTTGCCCGCGAATGGGGCGCGACGATCCAGGACGCGGGTCAGGCCGGCCACATCAACGTGGAAAGCGGCCACGGGCCCTGGCCGGAAGGGCTGATGTCCTTCGCCCTCTTCATGAAGCGGCTCGGCGGCGGTTACTGAGAGCCCCCGCCTGACGACCTGTTCCGCCCTCAGGCGGAAGGCTTCGGCTCATCCGCGCAGGCTGCAAGCACCGCCTGCGCGGCATTGGCCAGAAGCACCATGTCGATGCCCAGCGCCATGAGCGTGTAGCCCAGCGCCTTGGCATCCTTCACCTCCTGCGCACTCATGCAGAAGATCCCTGCGACCTTGCCCGCACGGCGGGCCGCATCGGCAATGACCCGTGACGCCGCGCGCGTTTCCTCACTCTGCGGGTTGAGTTCTGCCCCCTCCGACAGGGCAAGCGACAGGTCGCTCGGACCGACAAACACCCCGTCGATACCCGGCACGGCCAGGATCTCGTCGACCTGAGCCAGAGCCGTGCGGGTCTCGATCATGGCAAGCGCAAGTGTGTCTCCGTTCGCCCGCGCCAGATAGTCCGCCGGCGTCTTGCCATGCAGCTGCGCGGCGCGAAGCGGGCCCCAGCTGCGCGACCCCAGCGGCGGATACTTGACCACATCCGCAAAGGCCTGAGCGTCGGCGGCCGTCTCGATCATCGGGGCAATGACAGCCTCTGCGCCCATGTCCAGAAACCGCGGCGCATTGGAGAGGTCGGCCACCCCCATGCGCACGATTGCGTGGGCAGGCGTCAGGGCCAGCGCTGCAAGACCTTCGCGCGCTTCCCCCATCCCCATCTGCCCATGCTGAAGATCAAGCGTGACCGCCGGATAGCCGGCGCGTCCCAACTGCTCCGCAACGGCCGCAGACGGCAGCATCACCCAGCTGGTGACAAGCGCCTCCCCGGACTTGAGGCGGGACGACAGGCTTTTTTGGGCGGAAGACATGGGGGAAGAATCTCGCTTGCGATTCGTGGGACCAGCCAGAGAGTGCGCTCAAGGCGCCATCCGCGACAAGGCAGGTCGCGGGCAAAAAAGAACCTCCCGCGGCAGGACCGGGGAGGTTCGTCTCAATTCATGCGCCAGTCGCAGGAAAAGGCAGATCAGCCTTCGTTCTGGATCTGGTCGACTGCGGTGTGCAGCAGCTCGTCCATGGTGCGACGGATCTGGTGGTCGGATTCCGCAATGCCGGCCGCATCCAGATCTGCACGGATCTTGCGGAACACGTCTTCCTCACCCGGCTCCTCGAAGTCGGCGCGCACAACTTCCTTGGCGTATTCGTCTGCCTTGTCGCCTTCCAGGCCCAGAAGGCCCGCAGCCCACAGGCCGAGCAGCTTGTTGCGACGGGCTACGGCCTTGAACCGCAGTTCCTCGTCATGGGCGAACTTGGCCTCGAAGTCCTTTTCGCGCTTATCGAATGTGCTCATGGTCAGTCTCTCCTGAGTATCGCCCTGTCCCGGCCGTTTCCCGCCGCGCAGACGACTGGCAGGTGGGGAAGCGGTTTGCCGATTTCAATATCTTCCAAGTCTCTGTAAATCAACGGACGAAACCAGGATCTAGATCAAAAAGACCGGATAAACCTGCGATTTCCCCCCAGCCGTTTGCCAAGATCTCAAGGAGAACATTGTGCTTTTGGCCACCTTCAGGTAAGTTCCGCGCCGCCGATCCTCTCAGCACGCACCCGTTTCCTCCCGGAAATGCGCCCCTCAGGGCAGCAGCACGAGCGCGCCGTCAGGATTGCACACGTTGGGGGGACAACGCGACTTATTCGAACGCACAAGGTGCCTCCGCTTCAATGGATTTTCTCAAACCAACACGGTACACGCCCATGAACCGCCGCCGCCGCATTTACGAAGGCAAGGCCAAGATCCTGTATGAAGGCCCCGAACCCGGCACCCTGATCCAGCATTTCAAGGACGACGCCACCGCCTTCAATGCCAAGAAGCACGAGATCGTGGACGGCAAGGGTGTCCTGAACAACCGGATCTCCGAGTATATCTTCAACCACCTGAATGCCATGGGCATTCCGACCCACTTCATCCGCCGCATGAACATGCGCGAGCAGCTGATCCGCGAAGTCGAGATCATCCCGCTTGAAGTGGTGGTGCGCAATGTGGCCGCCGGCTCCATCGCAACCCGCCTCGGCATGGAAGAAGGCACCCAGCTGCCCCGTTCGATCATCGAGTTCTACTACAAGAACGACGAGCTGAACGATCCGCTGGTGGCCGAAGAGCACATCACCGCCTTTGGCTGGGCCACGCCCCAGGAGCTCGACGACATGATGGCGCTGGCCATCCGCGTCAACGACTTCCTCTGCGGCCTGTTCCTCGGCGTCGGCATCCGCCTCGTCGACTTCAAGATCGAGTGCGGCCGTCTCTTCGAAGGCGACATGATGCGCATCGTCGTGGCCGACGAGATCTCGCCCGACAGCTGCCGCCTGTGGGACATCAAGACCAACGAGAAGCTGGACAAGGACCGGTTCCGCCGGGACATGGGCGGCCTGCTCGAAGCCTATCAGGAAGTGGCCAAGCGCCTCGGCATCCTGAACGAGAACGACCGCGTCACGACCTCGGGACCGACCCTGGTGCAGTGAGACACTGACGCAATCAGAAGTCGATTCTCCTGTTTCCGAACAGAAACAAATCCCCTAGAAAGAGGTCCTTCTTTCTAGGGGATTTGTTCATTGACTCATGGATTTAAATTCGTTCTGGCAGGGGTCCTCTGCCTTTTTCTCGCCGCGTGCCAGACCGCCGGCCTCAAGCCCGGCAGCCTTCAGACCAGCTTCGCTCCGAAAGGCTGGCAAGTTCAGCAAAGAGGCGCGCAGCGCCTCCATATCTGTGATCTGCCGAGCTGCTCCACGAAGCAGCTCGTGCTCATCAGACCCGCCAAGATCAGAGGCCCCGCCGAAGGCGCGATCCGCGCAGATATCATCAGCAATGGCCTGATTGCTGAGCTTGGCGCCTCTGTCTCGAAGGCCAGCAGAGGCGTCTTCAAGCTCCTGTCTTCCCGCCGGATCGTCGAAAAGTCTTACAGCGGGTTCGAGGGGGTCTTCGTGGTGAGACTTCCCGGTGAAAAGCCGTTCTATGTCGCGGAGCGCCTGGTCGTCCAGGATGATCGCGGCACCTCCATCATCTCGGTCTCCTACAATCGCCAGCTGGCCGAGAAAAATCTCAAGCGCTTCATGAACCAGACCTCCATCCGTCGTCTCTGAAGAAGATCGACGTCAAGGCCGGGTTAAGGCTTTCGTTTTTGGGGCTCCTCGTGTATGGGGAGCCCTAATTGTTTCAGCCCCCGCTGCATGCTCCCAATCGCAGGAAGAAAATCATGAAGGCACGTGTGATCGTCACCCTGAAGAACGGCGTTCTCGACCCCCAGGGCAAGGCCATTGAAGGCGCGCTCGGCGGTCTTGGGTTTGACGGGATCGGCGCCGTGCGTCAGGGCAAGGTCTTCGATCTGGTGCTGAGCGCCACCGACAAGGCGGCCGCTGAAGCCGAAGTGGCCCAGATGTGCGAAAAGCTTCTGGCCAACACGGTCATCGAGAACTACGCCATCGAAATCGAGTAAGCGAGACGCGAGGGGCAGGCGTCCCATGCAGGACGACAGTGCGCGGATCATCCGGTTCCTGATCGTCAAGGCGCTGATCTTCATCGCCCTGCCTGCCCTTGCCGCCCTCGTTGCCGTGTTGGTCCTGCTCTAGAGCCAGTTGGATAAAGCCCCATGAAAACCGCCATCATCGTCTTCCCCGGGTCCAACCGCGACCGTGACATGTTCCACGCCCTGGAACTCATCACCGGCACCCGCCCGCAGGGTGTCTGGCACACGGAAGCAAGCCTGCCGGACGTGGATCTCGTCATCGTTCCCGGCGGCTTCTCCTATGGCGACTACCTGCGCTCCGGCGCGATTGCCGCCCGCTCGCCCATCGTCAAGGACCTGATCCGCAAGGCGGATGCGGGCGTGAACGTGCTGGGCGTGTGCAACGGCTTCCAGATCCTGACCGAGGCCGGTCTTCTCCCCGGCGCCCTGATGCGAAATGCCGGCCTGAAGTTCGTCTGCAAGGAAGTGAAGCTGCAGACGGTCAATTCTGCCACCCGCTTCTCCTCGCGCTTCGTCAAGGATCAGGTCTGGCGCTGCCCCGTCGCACACCACGACGGCAACTACTTCGCGCAAGCCGATGACCTGAAGGCCATCGAGGACAACGGTCAGGTGATCTTCCGCTACGCCGAAGGCACCAACCCGAACGGTTCGATCAACGACATTGCCGGCATCACCAACAAGGCCGGCAACGTGCTGGGCATGATGCCCCACCCGGAAAACCTGATCGAGGATCTGAACGGCGGCACCGACGGGCGCCTGCTCTTCGAGAGCCTGCTGAACGCGGCCTGACCGGCCCGCAGTCGGCACCACGAACGGATGATCGACGGAGGCCTCGCGCCTCCGTTTTTCATTGCGCGAACCAAATCTTCGCGGCACGCTCGCCCCGACGTGCCTCCCAGCCGCCAGACCCCGACAGGACCCCAAGCCGCCATGGCCGATGATCTTCTCTCGCCCCAGGAACAGGATGCCCTCGCCCGCGAGATCCAGACCTGGGTTCGCGACGAACTGGAAACCGAGATCGGCAACATGCAGGCACTGATGCTGCTCGACCGGCTCAACGACACGCTGGGTGCGGCCCATTACAACCGCGGCCTGCGCGATGCGGCGGCAGCCGCCAGCCGCCGAAACGACGATCTTGTCGATGACCTCCATGCGCTGGAACGCCCCTGGAGCGGCCGGCGCTGAAACAGACCGCCTCGCTCAGGGCTGGGGCTGGAGGCTCAGGGTGAGGGCTGAGAGCCCGCGCCTCACTCCGGCAGGGCGCCCCCGGTCGCACCGATCCAACCGCTCGGGCCCCGCGCATCCCGCTCGCTGCTCCTGCGAAACTGGCTCGGCGTGAGGCCATAGCGCCTCGTGAAGGCACGCGAAAAGGACGCGGTGCTGGAGAAGCCGCAGCTGCGCGCCACCTTGCGCACCACCTCTCCCTCCTGCAGGGCAAGGCGGGCCAGGGCAAGGCGCCAGTCGGCCAGATAGCCGCCGGGCGGCACGCCCAGCACCTCGCGGAAGGTCACGGCGAACTGGGTGCGCGACATGCCGGCCACCTCCGCCAGATCCTCCAGGTTCCAGGCGCGCTCGGGCCGGTCGTGGATCGCGACCAGGGCCGGTGCCAGACGGGGATGGGCGAGACCCGCCAGCAGGCCGATGCCCGCCCCTGCCCGCTCAAGACAGTGACGCAGGAGGCGGATCAGCACGACCTCGCACAGGCGCAGGAAAGCGGCCAGCCCGCCGCAGCGGGCCCGGGTCGCCTCTTCGATCAGCGGATGAATGACGCTCGCCAGGTCTGGCGCCTCGCTCAGGTGCAGGCAGAGGCGCGGCGGCAATGCCCGCACAAGATGCGGCCCCACCCCGCGGAGAGCCACTTGCGCCCGGACGAGAACCTCCGCCTCACCGTCAGCAGGCGCGCCGGTCTGGAACCACCGCCCGTTCAGGCCCGACGGCACGGCAGCCGGATCGGGCGTATAGACGAGCCGCACAGCCCCGTCCGCCAGACGCTGGATCACGAAATTGGCCGCAGCCTCGGACACGGCCTGCCCCTGCGGCCCATGGTCCCGCGGATGCAGAAGCCTGGCATCGACGCGCAGGTTGCTGATGAGGGTCGACAGGCGATCCTGATGCGCTCTGCCGGCGGTTTCAGTGACAAGCCCCGCAGCAGCGGAGATCGGAAGATCCGCATCCATTGTCAAACCTCCTCGGCAAGATCGGCAGCTATCGCGAGTTGGCCTCGCGATTTTTCGGTATATTAACCGATCTCCTGCCGTAGAGGCATTCTTCATTCGAACGAGACGCAGGTGCAAAACGAAAAAGGGGCCTGACCTCATGAAGGCCAGGCCCAAGACGCGCGGATCCGCGCGGTCTGGAAGACGAATTTCCCCGCCTGCAACGGGTGGAAAGGCTCAAGGGGACCAGCCCTGACAGGCGGAAGGCGTCTTCAAGGTCAGGAGGGAGACAATCAGGGTCGCCGTCCAATCGGACGTCGCTCGGCGGGCCGCCCGGTTGCAGGGGCACAATTCCAGAAGGGACGCATTGCCTCTTCCAGGGCCGCATCTCGGGTCAGGCCGATGTCAGCCAGCGCCTCGTCGGACAGCATGGCCAGTTGCCGACGGGTATGCCCCACGCGCCACCAGAGCTGGCAACGCTCCACGAGCAGCCACAACAGGGCACCAAGTCCGCCACCAAAGACACGTCCGGTCCGCCGGAACGGCAGTATTATTGTATCGATTGCATTCATTTCTCCACTCCGATCTGGGGATCAGCTCGGTGACATTCACGTCAATTCCGCTCAATCACGGTGACAATCTTATGAATTGACTCCATTTCGAGAGCAAGCTATCAAATTGTCACCATGACAAATTCGCCTTTTTCGATTCCGGATGGCAACACGCCGATCTACATGCGCCTCGCGGACCAGATCGCCGACAGCATCCTGTCCGGCACGCTCGCCGCAGGCACCAGGCTTCCCCCCCAGCGCAATCTGGCCTTCGACCTCGGGGTCACGGTGGGAACGGTGGGGCGCGCCTATGCGCTGGTGCGCGAACAGGGCCTCGTGAGTGGCGAGGTCGGGCGCGGCACCTATGTGCTGGGATCTCAGGATCGCACCCCGCCGGAAGCCGGGATCACCGGCCCGCGCAAGCTGCGCGACATGCCCCGCGACCACCCTCTCGACGGACTGGAGCGCGAGGACCGCAAGTGGAGTGCGGCACCCCGCAGCGCCGACACGGCCGAGTTCGGCTATGGCAGCACCCGCCTGCCCCTTCCCCCCCATGGCGCGATCCGCCTCGACAGCACCTCGGCGCCGGAACTGGGTCAGGGCGGCGTCATGGAGCGGATCCTGCCGCAGATCGCCCTCGACGCCCCTTACGAGATCGCCAGCTACACGCGCATCCTTCCCGATTCCTGGCGTGAGGCAGGAGTGCGCTGGCTCAGCCGCGGCGGCTGGACGCCGACCCCGGACGTGATGATCCCGACCTTCGGCGCCCAGGCGGCGATCATGGCCGTGATCAACTCCATGACCGCCCCGGGCGACCGCATCGTCTTTGAAGAGCTCACCTACTCCTCCGTCGCTCGCGCGGCCCGCTTCTCCGGCCGTCAGGTCGTGCAGGTGCGCGCCGACGCGCAAGGCCCCCTGCCCGACCATCTGGACAGCGTCTGCCGCCAGACCCATCCCCGGCTCATCTTCCTGATGCCGAGCATGCACAATCCCACCCTCGGCGTGCTGTCGGCCGCGCGCCGGGCGGAGCTGCTGGAGGTCGCCCGTCGCCATGACCTCTGGATCATCGAGGACGAGGTCTACGGCGCGCTGATCGACACGGGGCTCGAGCCTCTGGCAAGCCTCGCGCCTGAGCGCACCTTCCATGTCGGGTCGCTCTCCAAGGCCGTGGCGGCCGGGATTCGCGGCGGCTGGGTGGCGAGCCCTCCCGCCCACGTCCAGCGCCTCATCACCGCCCACAAGATGATGACCGGCGGCTCCTCCTATCTCCTGTGCGAGGCAGCGGCCCGGCTGGTGAATTCCGGCGAGGCCGACCGCATCCGCGACCGGGTAAAGGCCGAGATCGCGGCCCGGCAGGCGATGGCGGTGGACCGCCTCGGGAACGTCGAGATGGAGACCTCCCCCGAGGCCCCCTTCCTCTGGCTCAAGCTGCCCGACCCCTGGCTGCCCGGAACCTTCAAGGCTGCGGCTGCTGCACGCAACGTGCTCATCGACGACGAGGACGAGTTCCGCACGGGCCGGGCGCGCGAATCCCAGTTCCGGGTCCGCGTGGCGTTGACCAACCCCCAGTCCCGGGAGGAGCTGGCAGCCGGCCTCGACGTGTTGCGCCAGCTTCTCGCCGACGACGGGGCCTGCTGCTACGACAGCTTCGAATAGGGCCTCCAGCCCGGCCACCGAACGGAGCCGGTAAAGCCTCCAGGCGGCGAAATATTTATTTGCATGGCAGGTCTTGTGCCCCATTGCGGGGCGCATCACCCCTCCCCATCTGCTGGCCACCTGCAATTGGGGTTTCCTTCAAAATGATGGCCTTCGGTCTCGTTCTCGGTCTGGTTCTTCTGGTCGCCGGGGGCGACCTTCTCGTGCGGGGCTCTGTCGGCCTCGCCAAGCGTTTCGGCCTGTCCGAATTGCTCATCGGCATCGTGCTCGTCGGGTTCGGCACGTCCACGCCGGAGCTGATGACCAGCGTTCTGGCCGCCCGCGACGGACTGTCCGGCATCGCCATTGGCAACGTGGTCGGCTCCAACACTGCCAACATCCTGCTGATCCTCGGCCTCTCCGCCCTGATCTTCCCGCTGAAGGTCGAACCGGCCGCGCTCCTGCGCGATGGCCCGGCCAATGCGCTTGCGGTTGGGGCCGTGGCGGTCCTCGCCTTTACCGGCGTCATCGGCCCGGTTGCCGGCGCCCTGCTGGTCGCTGGCCTCATCGCCTATCTGGTCATCACCTATCGCATGGAGCGCAACGCGCATACGCCCTCTGCCGAAATGCACCGGGCCGAAGCCGAGGCGGTGACCGCCCAGCCCTGGTTCGACAGCCTGCCTGCCCTTCTGGTGATGGCACTCGGCGGTCTTGCGACCATTCTCGCCGGCGCCCATTTCCTGGTGAATGCGGCCGTCGAACTCGCCCAATCGCTCGGCGTCAGTGATGCGGTGATCGGCGTCACCATCGTGGCCGTCGGCACCTCCCTGCCCGAGCTCGTCACCTCGGTCATTGCCGCCCTGCGCCGCCAGTCGGACATCGCGCTTGGCAACATCCTCGGCTCCAACATCTTCAACATCTTCGGCATTCTGGGCGTTTCCGCCATGATCGCCCCGCTGGCCGTCCCGCCGGAGCTTATGGCCCTCGACCTCTGGGCACTCATCGGCGCAACGGCTCTCCTGCTGATCACCTGCATGACCGGCTGGAGGATCTGCCGCCGCGAAGGCGCGCTCATGCTCGTAGCCTATGTGGGCTACATGGTCCTGATCGCCCGCAACGCCCTCGCCTGAGACGCGAAATTGTTCAGATTCTTTGCCCGGGAAGTCTCCCTTTCCGGGCAGCAATCTGCTACACGGCGGCATCATTGCCTGTCCCGCGATTGCCGCGGATCAACCACAGCGGACCGACATGATCCCCAACGACATCAAGATCACGCCCGAACTCATCGCGTCCCACGGCCTGAAGCCGGAGGAATACGACCGAATCCTGGAGCTGATCGGCCGCGAGCCGACCTTCACCGAGCTCGGGATCTTCTCGGCCATGTGGAACGAACACTGTTCCTACAAGTCGTCCAAGAAGTGGCTGAAGACCCTGCCGACCAAGGGTCCGCGGGTCATCCAGGGCCCGGGCGAGAACGCCGGCGTGGTCGACATCGGTGACGGACAGGCCGTCGTCTTCAAGATGGAAAGCCACAACCACCCGTCCTACATCGAGCCCTATCAGGGCGCGGCAACGGGCGTGGGCGGCATCCTGCGCGACGTCTTCACCATGGGCGCGCGCCCGGTGGCTGCCATGAATGCCCTGCGTTTCGGCGAGCCGGATCATCCGCGCACCCGCCACCTGGTCTCCGGCGTCGTGGCCGGCGTGGGCGGCTATGGCAACTCCTTCGGCGTGCCGACCGTCGGCGGCGAAGTCGAGTTTCACAAGAGCTACAACGGCAACTGCCTGGTCAACGCCTTCGCGGCCGGCCTTGCGGATGCCGACAAGATCTTCCTCTCCGAAGCCAAGGGCGTCGGTCTTCCGGTCGTCTATCTCGGCGCCAAGACCGGCCGTGACGGCGTCGGCGGCGCCACCATGGCCTCGGCAGAATTCGACGACACCATCGAGGAAAAGCGTCCCACCGTTCAGGTCGGCGACCCCTTCACCGAAAAGTGCCTTCTGGAAGCCTGCCTCGAGCTGATGCAGACCGGCGCGGTCATCGCCATCCAGGACATGGGCGCTGCCGGCCTCACCTGCTCCGCCGTCGAGATGGGCGCCAAGGGCGACCTCGGCATCGAGCTGAACCTCGATCAGGTGCCGGTGCGCGAAGAGCACATGACCGCCTACGAGATGATGCTGTCGGAAAGCCAGGAGCGCATGCTCATGGTGCTCTCGCCGGAAAAGGAAGATGTCGCCAAGGCCATCTTCACCAAGTGGTGTCTGGACTTCGCCATCGTCGGCGTGACCACCGACACCCTGCGCTTCATCGTCAAGCACCAGGGCGAGGTCGTCGCCGACCTGCCGATCAAGGAACTGGGCGACGAGGCTCCCGAATATGACCGCCCCTGGGTGGAAAGCGCCAAGCTGCCGGTCCTGAACGCGGCCGACATCGAGGAGCCCGCCGACTACGCGCAGGCCCTGACGCAGCTCGTCGGCAGCGCCAACGGCTCGTCCCGCCGCTGGGTCTACGAACAGTATGACACCCTGATCCAGGGCAACACCGCCGCCCGCCCGGGCGGTGACAGCGGCGTCATCCGCGTGGAAGGCACCCGCAAGGGCCTGACCTTCTCCGTCGACGTGACCCCGCGCTACTGCAAGGCTGACCCGTTTGAAGGCGGCAAGCAGGCCGTGGCCGAAGTCTGGCGCAACCTGACCGCCGTCGGCTCCGAGCCGCTGGCTGCCACCGACAACCTGAACTTCGGCAACCCGGAAAAGCCGGAAATCATGGGCCAGTTCGTAGGCTGCATCAAAGGCATTGGCGCCGCCTGCGAACACCTGGACTTCCCGATCGTCTCCGGCAACGTCTCGCTCTACAACGAGACCCACGGCGAAGCCATCCTGCCGACCCCGGCCATCGGTGGCGTCGGCCTGCTGCCGGATGTCGCCGTGCGCGCCTCCTCCGCCTTCAAGGCAGCCGGTGAGGCCATCGTCGTCATTGGCGGCAAGGGCACCCATCTGGGCTGCTCCCAGTATCTCTCCGAGATCCTGGGCCGCGAGGAAGGCGCACCGCCCCCGGTCGATCTGGACGCCGAAAAGCGTCGCGGCACCTTCGTGCGCCAGCTCATCGGCGCCGGCCGCGTGACCAGTGTCCACGACATTTCCTCCGGCGGCCTGGGCGTCGCGCTCGCCGAGATGGCCATGTCCTCTGGCATCGGCGCGACCGTCAAGATCGATGGCCCCGCCCATGCCGCGCTCTTCGGCGAGGACCAGGGACGCTACGTCCTGAGCGTCAGCCGCGACGCGCTGGACGCGCTTCTGGAAGATGCCGTCGACAACGGCATCGAGGCCCATCGCATCGGCACCACCGGTGGCGAGGAATTGACTGTCGAGGGTGTCCTCACCATATCGATTGCAAAGCTGAGCGCAGCGCATGAAAATTGGTTCCCCAGCTTCATGGCTGCTTCCTGAGCGAAGCAGCCAGCACGGAACCGACAAGAACACCGGGGAAGAGGACGTACCGACATGCCGATGGACGCCAATGAAATCGAAACCCTGATCAAGGCCGCCTTGCCCGACGCAAAGGTCGAGATCCGGGACCTGGCCGGTGACGGCGACCACTACGCTGCCAATGTGGTCTCCGAATCGTTCCGGGGCATCAGCCGCGTCCAGCAGCATCAGCTTGTGTATCAGGCTCTGAAGGGCAACATGGGCGGCGAGCTCCATGCACTCGCCCTGCAGACCAAGGCACCGGACTGACGCGGCACCCCGCCTCCTCGAACCAACGCCGGCTCCGCCGGCTGCCGGGCCTCCCACCCGGCCCGATCAAAGGACGAGAACCATGAGCATCCAGGACTGGATCAAGAACGAAGTCGAGACCAATGATGTCGTGCTCTTCATGAAGGGCACCCCGAGCTTCCCGCAGTGCGGGTTCTCGGGTCAGGTCGTGCAGATCCTCGACTACGTCGGCGTGCCCTACAAGGGCATCAACGTGCTGGAAGACGATGCCCTGCGCCAGGGCATCAAGGAATTCACCAACTGGCCGACCATTCCGCAGCTCTACATCAAGGGCGAATTCGTCGGTGGTTGCGACATCATCCGCGAGATGTTCCAGAACCAGGAACTCCAGTCGGTGCTGGCCGAAAAGGGCATCGAAGTGAGCCAGAGCGCCTGAAGCGCTTCGAGCTCCACCGATGACAGGATCAAGGGCGCCTACGGCGCCCTTTTTCATGGGGCCCTCATCGGGGCAGGGTCTGCGCCTCCCCCGCCAGCACCCGGTGGTCGATCAGCCACTTGAGCCCGCGCCGCCAGGCCTCGTCCGAATTGTTGCGAATGTCCGTGTGATACTGCCAGAGCACCGCGCCGGTGGTGGCATCCCGCCCACGCAGCACGATGGTCTGAATGAGAACGGAAATCTTCGTCACCGTGCCCGTCACAGAGAGATCCGCGCCCACCTTGCGGGCCAGCTTGTCCTCGCAGAGATTGCAGGAATAGACGCTCTTGACGCTGGCAAGCTCGTCGGCGACCGGCGCGCTGTCGACCACAACATAGCGCGGGTCCGCCGCCAGCAGCTCGCGCAGATAGTCCGTGAGCATGCGGATGCGCGCCTGTTCGGCGGCATCGCTCAGCCCCAGATCCAGCTCCTGGCTGAAGTTGACAAAGGCAAGATCGAAGACTGCCACCCGCTGCGGTCGATCGCCTGGCTCTCCGGCATACCCGTTGCGACCTGCGGCGAGGAGGACCATGCCGGCCATCATCAAGCCTGCGAGTACGCGCCCTGCGCCCTCTCCCGCACGTCTCACACCCCCGCGCCTGCTCAGGATCATGATGGCTGCCTCCCTCGGGCTGGGACATTTCGGATGCCGGTGGCACCTGCCTCCGGGCACACCAGCCTAGCCCCCTTGCCACGGAAGGCCATACCGACCTTCGGAGCCACGTTTCGCGACACACTTCTCCCCCCGTCCGGCGCCGAGATGTGTGTCCCTGACAAAATCGCTCGGCAAATTTTGCCGAATCCCCTAACCTGACGCTAGGTGAAGATTGTCAGCGCTCCTTTCCGGCCGTTCACGGACCCCGGGCAGATCCGCCTCCCGATCCTCTCCGACAGACGGACCACACCTGCTCAACCGCATCTGCTTGACCACACGGGCAAGGCGCGGAGGCAGGATCAGGACAGGGACCGCGAAAAATGAAGACACTCACTGTCGCAACGCTGCTGATCGCCCTCGCCGGACTGATCTACACCTTTCTGGACGAAAAGCCCCAGCCCGAACTCTCCCGCTTCGATTGCGCGGATCTGACCCTTTTCGCCTCCCGTGGGGCGAAGTCGGCGGATGATCATTGTGCGAGTTACGGCGGCGTGGCGCTGGCGAGCAGCGCACCCACCGCCCGGTCCGCCCTCGTCATCCTGGTGCGCAACCAGCCGGTCGGCGGAGCGACAGGGCTTGCCGAAAGCTCGATCCACTAGGAGACCTCGCCGCTCAACAGTCCGGCCCGCGTAGCTGCGCGAGCAGGCTGCGCATCATTCGTTGGCGAACAGCTTGTCCGTCATGGCGAGGCTTGCCGCACAGGGCTCCTCAGCCTCACCTGCCAGGGCCGCAGCGCCCGCACCAGTGCCGGGCCGCAGGCCCTCAAAGTCGTAGAGCGACCGGTCGAGCAGATGGGACGGCCGGGAGTTAGCGAGTGCCCGCGCCATGACCCCGAGACGGCCCGGCGTCTGCCGTTCCCAGTCCTGCAGCATCTTCTTCACCGCCTCGCGCTGGAGCCCGTCCTGCGAGCCGCACAGGTTGCACGGGATGATGGGGAACTCCATGCCGCGCGCGAATTTCGCAATGTCGCTCTCGGCCGCATAGGCGAGCGGCCGCAGCACCAGCAGATCCCCCTCGTCATTGAGCAGCTTCGGCGGCATGGACGCCAGGCGTCCACCGTGGAAGAGGTTCATAAAGAAGGTCTCGAGAATATCCTCGCGGTGATGGCCGAGCACGATGGCTTCGCAGCCCTGCTCGCGGGCGATGCGATAGAGAATGCCCCGGCGCAGGCGGGAGCACAGGGAGCAATAGGTGCGGTGGGCCGGGATCTTGTCGGTGACGATCGAATAGGTGTCCTCGCGCACGATGACATTCTCGATCTCGTTGTCGGCGAACCACTTCGGCAGGATGTCCGGCGGGAACCCGGGCTGGGCCTGATCCAGATTGCAGGCGATCAGGTCCACGTTGAGCAGGCCGCGCCACCTCATCTCGATGAGAATGGCCAGCAGAGAATAGCTGTCCTTGCCCCCCGACAAGCAGACCAGCCATTTCGGACGTGCCGCACCCGGCTCAAGCACCGGCGCCATGCCGTAATCCTCGATGGCTTCCCGGGTCTGGCGCAGCAGCCGCTTGCGCAGCTTCTTGAACTCAACGCCGGAGGGCGCATTGCGGAAGATCGCCGGAACATCGGTGTTCGCTTCCGGGCTCTTGCGCAGCACATCCTCGCCCGCATCAAGGGCCTGATCTGAAGCCTGGGTGAGGGCCTGAACATCCATGGCGTGGTCCATCGGTCTCGCGTCCGCAACAGGGCCGGACTAAGGGAAAATCTCTGGCCCCGCTGATACAGGATCCCCCGGTCCGGTGCAATCCGGGCGCCGATCGCCGTCGTGAAGCCACAAAAAAAGAGGCCACCCGAAGGCGGCCTCTCGAAAGGGATCCGAAGATCGAAACGTCCCTTAACGGGAGTAGAATTCGACCACCAGGTTCGGTTCCATCTGGACCGGGTACGGCACGTCAGAGAAGGCCGGCACGCGGACGAAGGTCACGGTCATCTTGGAGTGGTCGGCGTCCAGGTAGTCCGGCACGTCGCGTTCACCCGACTGGGTGGCTTCGAGAACGAGAGCGAGCTGCTTGGACTTTTCACGAACTTCGATCACATCGCCCGGACGAACCTGGTAGGAACCGATGTTGACGCGCTTGCCGTTCACCTTCACGTGGCCGTGGTTGACGAACTGACGAGCCGCGAAAACGGTCGGGACCAGCTTGGCGCGGTAGACGATGGCGTCCAGACGGCGTTCCAGCAGACCGATGAGGTTTTCGCCGGTGTCGCCACGCATACGAGCGGCTTCGACGTAGGTCTTGTGGAACTGCTTTTCGGACAGATCGCCGTAGTAGCCCTTCAGCTTCTGCTTGGCGCGCAGCTGCACGCCGAAGTCGGAGAGCTTGCCCTTGCGGCGCTGACCGTGCTGGCCGGGGCCGTATTCACGCTTGTTGACCGGGCTCTTGGCACGACCCCAGATGTTTTCGCCCATCCGGCGGTCGATCTTGTACTTAACGCTATGGCGCTTGGACATCGCGGTTTCCTTTTGTAAACGCGTTGTTTTTTTTGCAAGGAAACGCGCCCTCCTTTATCCCGGCCGAGGCTCGGGATCGACAGGGGTTCGACAGAACGGCGCCGGTCGAACACCCACGGGTGCGTGTTCTTCGGAAGGGAAGACCCGTCCGAAGACCGGCGGTTGGTATCCGACAGGGGGCGGAATGTCAATGGTTCCGCCGCATTTTGCGCATCTTGCGGCCAGATCCGGAGCCGCTGGGCGCCAACTCACGATCCCGTTCACCCGGCCTTTCGAAAACCCAACGAAAATAACATAAGTGTTTTTACATATTCCCTTGCGAGAATTACCCTTGGGGTTTTAGGAAAATTTAATTCTGCGTGCATAGAGTTCTCGAGTTTTTACGATGTCAGTTGTGCCGATCAGAAACCCGGGAAGAGGGCGGCGCGAGACCGATTGGAGGATGGGACATGGGAACAGCCGCCATGCCATCGCTTGCCGAACAAATTCTGGACGAATCGATGCCCGTGACTGCTGCCCCGGTGGCTGCTGCGCCAGTGACCGCTGCGCCTGAGTGCAACGGCTTCGCGCCCCTGAGCGTGGCCGGGATCATTGCCCATACGACCTTCTCCTTCCAGCCGATCGTCGATTACGCGACCGGGGTCGTCTATGCCCACGAGGCGCTGCTGCGCGGCTTCCAGGATCTGGGATGCTCCAGCCCGACCGATCTGCTCGACAAGGTTCACCAGGCCGGTTTCCTGCCCGAGCTGGAGCCTGCCCTGCTCGACCGCGCGCTGGAATGCTACAAGAAGCTTCTGACCGCCAAGGGCTGCAAGCTCTTCTTCAACATCGACGGCCGCGACCTGGGACGCAACGGCGATCCGCGCCTGCGCCTCGCCGAAGTGTCCGAAGCCCAGGGCATCCCGCCCAGCCAGATCTGTCTGGAGCTCTCCGAGCGGCATCACCACACCCACGACGACATCACCGATCACGCCCTGCGCGACCTGCGCCGGCAGGGCTTCCTGCTTGCCCTCGACGATTTCGGCAAGGGCTCCTCGGAACTGCGCCTGCTGCATGATCTGGGTCCGGACTACGTCAAGATCGACCGTTTCTTCCTGACCGGCATCGACACGGATGCCCGCCGCAAGCTCTTCGTCACCACCGTCACCAACCTGGCCCATGTGCTGGGCGTGCGCGTCATCGCCGAAGGGGTGGAGACGGAACGGGAATACAAGGCCTGCCGCGACGCCGGCTGCGACCTGATCCAGGGCTTCTATGTCGCCCATCCCTTCGAGAAGAAGAAGGATGCGCGGCTCTTCTACGATCACATCCGCGTGCCGACCATCGGCAGCAAGCGCCGCGAAGAGGAAGGCCGCATCCGCAACGAGTTGATGGACCTGCCGACCGTCAGCCTCGATTCGTCCATGGCGGAACTCCTGGATGTCTTCCTGAGCAATCAGGAGATCAGCATCGTTCCCGTGGTCGACGGCAACAACGAACCGCGCGGCATCATCCATGAGCGCGATCTCAAGGCCTATCTCTATGCCGGCGGCTCCGACGAGGCCGACTACGAGGCGGCGCTGGACCTGCCGATCCGCAATTTCGTGCGCTCCTGCCCGATCACCGACATCGACAGCAACGCCGACATGCTGCTGGTGACCTTCGCCTCGTCTCTGAACTCGGACGGGCTGATCATCACCGAGAACTTCCGCTATGCGGGCTTCCTGGCCGCCACTTCGCTTCTGAAGCTGATCCACGAGAAGCGTCTGGAAGAGGCAAAGGACCAGAACCCCCTCACCCGGCTTCCCGGCAATGGCGCGATCACCCGCTTCATCGCCGACACCGCCGGCAAGCGCAATCTCGACCGGCACTACTGCTACATCGACTTCGACCACTTCAAGCCCTTCAACGACACCTATGGCTATCGGTCGGGCGATCGGGCGATCATCCTCTTCAGCGAGCTCATGCAGCGCCACATTTCCGGCAATGGCAGCTTCGCGGGCCATGTGGGCGGGGACGACTTCTTCACCGCCTTCGTCGAGGGCGACCAGACCGACATCGCCTGGCAGCTCCTCACCCTGAAACGTGCCTTCAAGTCGGATGTGGAGAGCTTCTACGACGCCTCCCACCGGGAACAGGGCTACATCGAGGCGAATGACCGGTTCGGCAGCCTGCGGCGCTTCCCGCTGCTCGACTGCTCCATGTCCATCGTGACCGTGCCCCAGGGCATCATCGTGCGTCCCGACGAGATCCTGGACGCCATCGCCAGCCTCAAGCGCGATGCGAAGAAGTCCGATGACGGGCTGGTGGTGACGACGCTGGGGATCTGACGCCGGAGCGCCGCGCACGCCTGACAGTCAGAGCTTCAGGCCGAATCCGACCAGCAGCCGCTCCAGTTCCGGCGCCTTGCGCCCGCTCGTAAAGACCGCCGGATCCCGCCCGAGGTTCGCCGCGTCCCGGTCGAACGGGGCTTCCGGCACCACACGCCGGATCTGCCGGGCAATGGCTTCTGCCGGATCCAGCCAGTCCACCGGCCAGGGGGCCAGCTTGCGAAACAACGGCGCAAGAAAGGGATAATGGGTGCAGGCCAGCACCACGATATCCGTCCGCCGCCCGTCCGCTTCCACGAAACAGGGGGCGATCTGGGCCAAGATCAGCTCTTCATCCACCGGCAGGCGCTGCAGCAGCCGTTCCGCCTGTGCCGCCAGCACCGGCGAGCCGACAAGCGTCACCGCGCATTGCCCCGCGAACGAGCGGATCAGCTCGCGCGTGTACGCGCGCCGTACCGTGCCCGGTGTCGCCAGCACGCTGACCAGCCCTGACGCGGTGCGTTCGGCCGCCGGCTTGATGGCCGGCACCGTGCCGACGAAACACGTCTGCGGATAGGCGGCCCTCAGAGCCTCCCCGGCAAGCGTGAAGGCGGTGTTGCACGCAATCACGGCGGCCGCCGGCTGATGATCGCGGATCAGGTCACCGAACAGGGCAACGATGCGCGCGCGCAGCGCCTCTTCTTCCCAGTCGCCATAGGGAAAGGCCGCATCATCGGCCACATAGACGAAGCGATGCTCGCCCAGAAGCAGCCGCGCCTCGCGCAGGACCGTCAGTCCGCCGAGGCCGCTGTCGAAGATGAGAATGGGGGCGCTCACGCGTCCCCGTCTGGATCGGGCGCCGACGTCTCGTCCGCGCCGGGCTCGTCCTTGCGCGGACGCGGACGGCGCTTTTCAAGGGCGGCCACGACACCGCGCAGGGCACGCACTTCCTGATCGGTCAGCTCCGCCTTCTGGAAGATGTTGCGCAGGGTGCGCACCATGTGCGGGCGACGCTCCGGCGGCCGGAAGAAGGTCACGTTGTCGAGCGCCCCTTCCAGATGCTCGAAGAAGCGCAGCACGTCGTCCTTGGCAGCCGGCGGGTTGTCCTCTTCCGACAGGCGGAAGGGCAGCGCCCCGGCCGTCGCCGTCTTGCGCCACTCATAGGCGCAGACCAGCACCGCCTGGGCAATGTTCAGCGAGGCAAAGTCCGGATCCACCGGCAGGGTGACGATCTCGTCGGCCAGCGCCACCTCGTCGTTGTTGAGCCCCCAGCGCTCGCGACCGAAGAGATAGCCGGTGGCCAGACCCGTCACGCCAAGCGACACCACCTTCTGCGCCGCCTCGTCCGGCCCGCGCACGGGCTTGGGCACTTCGCGCGAGCGGGCCGTGGTGGCGTAGACGAAGGTGAGATCGGCAATGGCGGCCTCGACACTGTCGAACACCTTGACGTTGTCGATCACATGGTCGGCACGGCTTGCGGCGGCACGGGCCTTCTCGCTCGGCCAGCCGTCGCGCGGATTGACGATCCGCAGGTCCGTCAGGCCGAAATTGGCCATGGCGCGGGCTGCCGTGCCGATGTTTTCGCCAAGCTGCGGCTCGCAGAGGATGACCGCCGGCGGACGGGCCACGATCTGACGGGCCTCGTCGAGGATTTTCGTGTTTCTGCTCATGGGCGCGGGTTTAGCCCAAGGCAGGTTTCTTGAAAAGAGGCGTCGCGCAGCACGCTCTTGTGCGCCGGTCTCCGGGTTCTGCCGCATCGCCCTGCGTCCGCTGCCTGTTGCAATGCGAAAGGGAAGATTGTATACGTCTGCACACAATAGCGGGAACGATCCTTTCCCTCCCGGCGTTCCCCGTCAGACACAAGACAAGAACCCCAGAACGCAAGGCTCGGCCATGACCAAGATCAAGGTGACAAACCCGGTCGTCGAACTCGACGGCGACGAGATGACCCGCATCATGTGGCAGTTCATCAAGGACAAGCTGATCCACCCCTATCTCGACATCGACCTGGAATACTACGACCTGTCGATCCAGAAGCGGGACGAAACCGACGACCAGATCACGGTCGATGCGGCCAATGCCATCAAGAAGCATGGCGTCGGCGTAAAATGTGCGACCATCACCCCGGATGAGGCGCGCGTCGAGGAATTCGGCCTCAAGCGCATGTATCGCTCGCCCAACGGCACCATCCGCAACATCCTCGGCGGCGTGATCTTCCGCGAGCCGATCATCATGCAGAACGTGCCCCGTCTGGTGCCGGGTTGGACCCAGCCGATCATCGTTGGCCGCCATGCCTATGGCGACCAGTACAAGGCCACCGACTTCCGGTTCCCCGGCAAGGGCAAGATCACCATCAAGTTCGTCGGCGAAGACGGGCAGGAAATCGAGCACGAGGTCTTCGACGCTCCCTCCGCCGGCGTGGCCATGGCCATGTACAATCTCGATGCCTCGATCATCGACTTTGCCCGCGCGTCCTTCAACTACGCGCTCCAGCGCAAGGTGCCCTGCTATCTCTCCACCAAGAACACCATCCTCAAGGCCTATGACGGCCGCTTCAAGGATCTGTTCCAGGAGATCTTCGATGCCGAATTCAAGGACCAGTACGCCGAGGCCGGCATCTGGTACGAGCACCGGCTGATCGACGACATGGTCGCCTCGTCCCTCAAATGGTCCGGCGGATATGTCTGGGCCTGCAAGAACTATGACGGCGACGTCCAGTCCGACACGGTGGCACAGGGCTTCGGTTCCCTCGGCCTGATGACCTCGGTCCTCATGTCGCCGGATGGCAAGACCGTCGAGGCCGAAGCCGCCCACGGCACGGTGACCCGACATTACCGCATGCACCAGAAGGGCGAGGAGACCTCCACCAACCCCATCGCCTCCATCTTTGCCTGGACGCGGGCGCTCGCCCATCGCGCCAAGCTGGATGACAATGCAGCGCTCGCGGGCTTTGCATCGACCCTCGAAAAGGTCTGCATCGACACGGTGGAAAGCGGCTTCATGACCAAGGATCTGGCGCTGCTGGTGGGCCCGGAACAGGGCTGGCTGACCACCAACGGCTTCCTGAACAAGATCGATGCGAATCTGAAGACGGCCATGGCCGCCTAACCTCCGAAATCACTGGACAAACAATTTAGGCGGCTCTTCAATGAAGGGCCGCCTTCTTTTTGCGCCGCCACCTCAAAAGCGCACCTGTTGCGCCTTTTGGCGAATGCATGTATCCCTGTTCATATGCCTCCATGGACGGATGGACGCGCCCCTCCCGGCCACGCCGCGGTTGCCCTCTCTCTAGGGGCATTCTCTCCGCAGCCAGTCGCCGCCCTTCCGTTTCTGCCGAGGCCCCGCAACCCGACCCTTTCGCGAGGCAGACCGTGCAGTCGCTGAACGTCTTTCTTCAGATTGGGGGCGCCGTCGCCCTCCTGCTCTTTGCCCTCCATCAGGTGCGCAATGGCATGACGGAGGCCTTCGGCCTGCGGCTGAAGATGGTTCTCGGTCTCGGCACCCGGACGCCGCTTCGCGCCGCCCTCTCCGGCTTCATTGCCACCCTCGGGCTCCAGTCCTCCACGGCGACGGCCCTGATGACGGCTTCCTTCGTCGAGCGGGACCTGATCCGCGCCCGCATGGCGCAGATCGTTCTCCTCGGCGCCAACGCAGGCACCGCCCTGACCGCCGTGCTCGTCTCCCTGGGTCTTGAGGCGCTCAGCCCCCTGTTCCTGCTCGCCGGCTATCTTCTGCGCCGCCGCCACACGCCCGCCTGGTCGGGCACCGGCCTCGCCCTCATCGGCATCGGCCTTCTGCTCGTGTCGCTGGAGCTTCTGGGTCACGCGACGGATCCCTTGCGCGATGCGCCGAGGGTCATTGCCTTCCTCTCCATGCTGGATGGGGCCTGGCCGGTCGCCTTCGTCTGTGCCGTTCTCCTCGCCCTGCTCTGCTCCTCGTCGCTTGCCGCCGTCATGCTGGTCATGGCCCTGCCGCTCAGCCCGGCGCTGACGGTGGTCATGGTGCTGGGCGCCAATCTGGGCGGCTCGATCCCGCCGCTTCTCGCCACCCTGAAGAGCGCGCCGGTCGCGCGGCGGGTCACGGCGGGCAATCTGGCGGTGCGCGCCATCGGCTGCCTGGTGGTCCTGCCCCTTGCCCCTGCCGCCGAGCTGATCCTTCCCGTCCTGCCCGCGTCTGGCGCCGGTCTGGCCGTCAGCGTCCATCTTGTCTTCAACCTGCTCCTCGGCCTGCTGATCTGGCCCTTCACCGGCATGGTCGCCCGCTTCATCGAGAAGCTCATCCCGGATGAGGGCAAGACCGCCGACACCATCCAGACCTGCCTGAAGGAAGAAGATCTGGAGACCCCCGCCCTGGCACTTGCCGGCGCCAGCCGCGAGGCACTGGCCCTCGGCGACATGATCGAACGCATGCTGACCCAGACGCGCACCGCCTTCCGCAAGAGCGATCCCGCGCCTCTGGCCGAGGTGTCGATCCTGGAAGACAGGGTGGACCGCCACCAGCAGGGGGTGAAGACCTATCTGTCACGCCTCGGCAACCGGGCGACGGAAGAAGAAAAGCGCCGGGCGATCACCGTCCTCGATTACGTGATCAACCTGGAGCATATCGGCGACATCATCGAGAAGGGCCTCACCGGCGAGGTGCGCAAGAAGGTTGGCCTGTCCCTGCGCTTCTCCGACGAAGGCTACAAGGAACTCGACACCCTGTTCCTGATGACGCTCGAAAACCTGCGCATGGCCCAGACCATCTTCATGACCCGGGATCAGGACATGGCCCGCCGGCTGATGGAAGTGAAGGTGGACATCCGCAATCTGGAGCGCAGCTCCGCCCAGAAGCACCTGATCCGCCTGCGCGAGGGCCAGACCGAGAGCATCGAGACCTCATCGCTCCACCTCGACATTCTGCGGGACCTGAAGCGGATCAACGCCCATCTGGTGTCGGTCGCCCATCCGATCCTGGACGAACAGGGGCTTCTGGTGGAAAGCCGCCTGCGCGCCGGCTGAGCCCCTGCAGGCCCGCCCCTGACGCTCAGCTCTTGCCGGGATCGAGAAGATCCGGCTCCGCATCGGCGCCCGCGCCTTCTTCGGCCGGCTCCTCTTCCTCCCGAGCTTCCGCCTGAGCCAGTTCCTCGGGTGCCAGGTCGCCGCTCGCCCGCATCGTGGCCATGTGCCGCTCCTCGGCCTCGGCCAGAATGCGCGCGGCGAGCTTCGGCTTGCGGTCCATCAAATTGGCCAGCGCCTGCGCCTCCAGCACCATCAGTTCGCAATCGTGAAAGGCCGTGATCGTCGCGGTGCGCGCCCGCCGTTTCAGCAGGGCCAGTTCGCCGAAGTAATTGCCTTCACCCAGATAGATCGTCTCGTGGGGCAGCTCGATCGCCACCTCCCCATCGGAGATGAAATACATGGCATCGGCCACCGTGCCCTTGCTGGCGATCACATCTCCCGCGCGCACCCTCTGGGCCCGCAGCAGCTTCGACACTTCGGCAATGTCGGCGGCGCGCAGATCCTCGAACAGGGGCACCCGCGCCACCATCGACCAGGTCACCACGAAGTCGCGGCTGTGGATCTCCCGCGAGAAGGCAGACGCAATGATCCCCACCGGCAGGGCCAGCAGCCCGTAGCTGACGAGCATCACCACACCGCCGACCACGCGCCCAAGATCCGTCCGGGGCACCACGTCACCGTAGCCCACGGTCGTCACCGTCGAAATCGCCCACCAGAGCGCCGACGGAATGCTGGCAAAGGCCTCCGGCTGAGCCTCGTGCTCGAGCAGATACATCAGGGTTGCCGCCGTCAGGATCACCCCGAAGATGATGACCGACGACCCCACCAGCGCATGCCGCTCCGAAGCGATGGCCGAAAACAGAGAGCGCAACGCGGGCGAATAGCGGGCGAGCTTGAGGAAGCGCGACAGACGCAGCAGCACCACGAGGGTGACCGCCGTATTGGGGAGCACCAGCACCAGAAGCAGAGGCAGCGCAGCCGCCAGATCGATGATCGCATCCGCCTGCAGGGCATAGCGCCAGCGGCTCCCCAGAGGACCATAGCGGCGAAGCGGCGGATGCAGATCGGCCACATAGAGCCGCGCTAGATACTCGGTCAGGAAGACGAAGCCCGAGAGGGTCTGAACCCAATCGGCGATGCTGCCGATATGGACATCCAGCGACTGCTCGGTCTCCAGCACCGCCAGAACCACATTGAGAATGATGAGCCCCACCAGCGAGCGGCTGACGATGCGTGCAAGCCGCCGGTGCCGACCGGTGTTCTCCAGAATGCTGTAGAGGGTCTTCTTCACCCCGCCCATCGTCCCCACCAACTCAGTCCCCACCAACCCAGTCCCCACCAAACCAGTCCGCGCCACACCTGTTCACGTCATCTCGCCGCAATCGCACCGGCAGAGCCTCCCTGCCCCGCCCCACTGCAGGACAAGGGTAATCCTTCACCGGCAGTCCTGCCGTTGCCCCAGATCATGGCTCATGCGGATGAGGGACGTCTAGCTGGCCTTTGCACGCAGCTTGAAGGGAAGCCGCGCAACAGGGCGAACCTCGCCGACGGAGGCAGAGCCCCCCTCGATCTGTGTGCCCGATGCCCCGCTTCCAAGTCCCTTGCGAGGAACATAGCGGCTCGCGCGATCCCGTCCGGCCTCGCGGGCCTGGGCAAGAGCCTGATCGGCCTGCTCGTAGAGAGGTTCGAAGGCGAGCCCCGCCGTCACCGTGTCGGCCACGCCGACGCTCACCGTGAAGCGGATCGACTTGCCCCGGTACTCGCAGGGCAGGATGCCGGTCGCCCGGCAGATCTGGCTGGCCAGCATGTCGAGCTGCGCCCCGTTCAGGCCCCGCAGATAGAGCGCGAATTCCGCGCTCCCCAGCCGGCCGCACAGGGTCGTGTCGAGAGCGAAGGATTTCAGGAACCCGGCGAAGGCCTGCAGCACCCGATCCCCGCCTCCATGGCCGTGGGTCTCGTTGATGCGCTTGAAATGGTCGATGTCCATCAGCAGCAGGGTGCCGCCGGTGGCGTCGTCCTTCAGCGCCTGACGCAACTCCGCGAGGAAGCGCGCCCGGTTCGGCAGATCGGTCAGCGGATCGGTTTCGCGCAGATCCGCCAGCGCATCCTCGGCACGTTCGCGCCCGATCACCGGCAGGCAGAGCGCCACACCAAGGAAGAAAAGAATCAGAAGGCTGGTCAGGGGCACGAACCAGAAGCCTCCGCTCACGGGCGACGCCAGCGCCCCGTCAAAGCTTGCAGGCTCCCAGAGGCAGAAGGGCAAGGCCAGCGCCGGAACGAGGCTGGCTGCACGCAACAGGCGGGCCAGCATCCGCTCGCTCGGCAGGAGCGCGCGTCCACCGGCCTCGAGCGGACGGCGCAAGCCGCCCTCGACGCGGCGAACCTGCTCGACGCTGATCACCGACAGGGCAAGGGCGGTTGCCAGAGACAGAAGAACAGCCCCCTGGCCGAGACGCTGGGCCAGAGCCTCGCCGGCCGCCACTTCAGCCTCGGGCATGAAGGCAACCGGCCCGAACGGCAGGGCCAGCACCAGCACGATCATGGACAGGGCCAGAAGCGGCGCCGGCCAGACGGACTGACGCTGGAAGGCACGGAAACCACCCCACAGCAGGGAGGCGGCAAGGATCAGCACGGCGCAGATCACGGCGTCGCGCAGGGCCGGCGCGAAGGCGGGAAGATGAAGGTCCATGCCGGTGCTGCCCATCGCCCCGGCAAGCACGCTCAGGGTTTCGGGAAGGGCATGAACCAGATCCGTGGTGGCGAAGCTGGCCGCGACCGCAAGCGGGATCCCCAGGGCCAGAACCGAGAGCCAGGCCGCGCGGCTGCGCGCAGAACGCGCACACCAGACCACCGCCGCCACGAAGAGGAATACATGAACCAGACCGTTGGCCACCAGCAGGCTCGACAAGAGGGCATTCAGGCTCAATCGGTTACTCCACACGACCGGCAGTCCCGCCGGCAGGGAAAGGTCACCGGTCCCAGGAACCGGCAGCACCGGGACCCGCATGCGCCCGGCGGAAAGGACAAAGGCCTCGCCGGGCATCATGTCCGACGAGGCCTTCTCAACGCGTTAATGGACGCCTCCCAACCCCAATATGCCGTCGCGGCATCAGGGATCTTGCAGAGGCAACCAGCTGTGGGTTGCGATCACAGACCGGCCAGATGGGCCTCGATGGCGGCAATGGCGTCATCAGCCTTGGAGCCATCCGGACCACCGGCCTGGGCCATGTCCGCACGGCCACCGCCGCCGCGGCCTCCCAGAGCCTCGGAGCCGATCTTCACCAGATCCACCGCGCTCACCTTGTCAGTCAGATCGGCGGTAACGGAGGTCACGATGGCGGCCTTGCCGTCTTCGGACACGCTGATCAGCACCACGACGCCCGAGCCGAGCCCGGCCTTGGCTTCATCCGCCAGACCCTTGAGATCCTTCGGATTGATGCCGTCGATCTTGCGCGCCATCAGCTGGAAGGCACCCACCGTCTTCGGAGCATCGGTTCCGCCCGAGGCGCCGCCCATGGCGAGCTTCTTCTTGGCGTCGTTCAGTTCCCTTTCCAGCCGCTTGCGGTCCTCGACCAGCTGCGCCACGCGGGCGGTGACATCGCCGGCACCGACCTTCAGCAGGGAGGCGAGCTCGCGCACCCGCTTGTCCTGCTCGTCCAGATAGGCCCGTGCGGCAGAGCCGGTGAGCGCTTCCAGACGGCGCACGCCGGCGGCAACCGCGCCTTCGTTCACAAGCGTCACCAGACCGATATCGCCCGTGCGGGTCACATGGGTGCCGCCGCAGAGCTCGACCGAATAGGCCTTGCCGGCCTTGGAACCGTGAAGCGCGGTGCCCATGGACACGACGCGGACCTCATCGCCGTATTTCTCGCCGAACAGCGCCATCGCACCGCTCTCGATCGCCTCGTCCACCGCCATCAGGCGGGTGGAGACGGCCGCGTTCTGGAGCACGATCTCGTTGGCATAGGCTTCCACCGTCGCCAGCTCGTCGTCGCTCACCGGCTTGGGGTGAGAGAAGTCGAAGCGCAGGCGCTCAGGGGTAACCATCGATCCCTTCTGGGCCACATGGGAGCCGAGCACTTCGCGCAGGGCCTCATGCAGCAGGTGGGTAGCGGAGTGGTTGGAGCGAATAGAGCCGCGACGCTGCGCGTCAACCTTCAGCTCCACGGCGAGACCGGCCGCCAGCTTGCCTTCGTCCACGGTGACCGCATGAATGAAGAGGCCATCGGCCTTCTTCAGGGTGTCGGTGACAGTCGCCTTGACGCCTTCGCCGAGGATCACGCCGGTGTCGCCGACCTGACCACCGGATTCCCCGTAGAATGGGGTCTGGTTCAGAATGACGAAGCCGCTCTCGCCCTGGGCCAGAGACGCGGTCTCCGCGCCGTCCTTGACCAGGCCGGTGACGACGCCTTCGGCGGTTTCCGTGTCATAGCCGAGGAAGTCGGTGGCACCCAGCTTGTCCTTGAGCGCAAACCACACGCTTTCCTCTGCCGCCTCGCCCGAACCGGACCAGGCTGCGCGGGCTTCCTGCTTCTGGCGCTGCATGGCCGCATCGAAGCCGGCCACATCGACGGCGATGTTGCGGGCGCGCAGGGCATCCTGCGTCAGATCGAGCGGGAAGCCGTAGGTGTCATAGAGCTTGAAGGCGGTTTCCCCGTCCAGCTCGCCACCTTCGACGAGATCGGCGGTGGCGCTGTCGAGGAGGCCCAGACCGCGCTCAAGGGTCTTGCGGAAGCGGGTTTCCTCGAGCTTCAGGGTCTCGGTGATGAGCGCTTCGGCGCGCACCAGTTCCGGATAGGCCTGGCCCATCTCGCGGATGAGGGCCGGCACCAGCCGGTGCATCAGCGGATCTTGGGCCCCCAGCAGATGGGCATGACGCATGCCGCGGCGCATGATCCGGCGCAGCACGTAGCCACGGCCCTCATTGGACGGCAGCACGCCATCGGCGATCAGGAACGAGGTGGAGCGCAGGTGATCGGCGATCACCCGGTGGCTGGCGCGGGCCTTGCCTTCCGCCTCGACACCGGTCGCGTTGACTGAGGCGGAGATCAGCGCCCTGAACAGGTCGATGTCGTAGTTGTCGTGAACGCCCTGCATGACGGCGGCAATGCGCTCCAGACCCATGCCCGTGTCGATGGACGGACGCGGCAGGTTGAGGCGCGCCTCAGGGGTCTGCTCGAACTGCATGAAGACCAGGTTCCAGATCTCGATGAACCGGTCTCCGTCTTCTTCCGGGGAACCCGGAGGGCCGCCCCAGATGTGGTCGCCGTGATCATAGAAGATTTCCGAGCACGGGCCGCAGGGGCCGGTGTCGCCCATGGACCAGAAATTGTCCGAGGTCGGGATGCGGATGATCTTCTCGTCGGACAGGCCGGCGATCTTGCGCCACAGGCCTGCGGCCTCCTCGTCTTCCGAATAGACGGTGACCAGGAGCTTGTCCTTCGACAGGCCGAATTCCTTGGTGATCAGGTTCCAGGCGAGCTCGATGGCCCGGTCCTTGAAATAGTCGCCGAAGGAGAAGTTCCCCAGCATCTCGAAGAACGTGTGGTGGCGGGCGGTGTAGCCCACATTGTCCAGATCGTTGTGCTTGCCGCCGGCGCGAACCACCTTCTGGGACGAGGTGGCGCGCACATAGTCGCGCTTCTCCACGCCCGTGAAGAGATTCTTGAAGGGCACCATGCCCGCATTGGTGAACATCAGGGTCGGATCGTTGCGCGGAACCAGGGGCCCGGACTCCACGACCTGGTGATCGTTCTTGGCAAAATAGTCCAGAAACTTGGATCGGATTTCGTTCACGCCCGTCATGCAGGTCTCGCCTCGATGCCTCGCGGCCGGGAGCCTGAACTCCGGCGGCTGCGTCAGATTTTTGAATTGTCGTGACTGCGCCGCCGGTTGGCCGGGGCGCTGCGGTGTGTGCCTTTTAGCTTTCTGCGGAAAGCCTGTCCAGAACGGCCCTCCGGCGCGAGGCCGCATGCTTCGCTTTTTTGCCGAATTCCCTCTGGCCGGCACCGGCCCCGATCCCGAACGGGCCCTTTCAGGTCCGAGCGCCCAGACGCGTTCGCCCCCCGAACGCCCCCCCAGATGCCCCCAAGACGCTCCCGACCCTTTCCGCCGCGGCCCATAGATGCCCCGGGATGCCCCCGGGACGCCCCATGAAAAGACCCTCGCAGCCGGGCCGCGAGGGTCTTTTCATGTCAGATATCGGACCTCGAAAGACGTCGGGGTCTGGCCGGGCCACCAAAAGGGTGCCCTGGCCCCTTACCCGATCTCAGTCGTCGGACGCGTCGTCGACCGCGTCCGGATCGGTGATCGCATTGGCGATCAGACCGGCGTTCTGGCGGATCGACATCTCGATTTCGGCCGCCACTTCCGGATTGTCACGCAGGAACTGCTTGGCATTCTCACGCCCCTGCCCCAGCCTCTGGCTGTTGTAGGAGAACCAGGCTCCGGACTTCTCGACGATGTTGCCCTTGACGCCAAGGTCGATGAGCTCGCCGGTCTTGGACACGCCTTCCCCGTAGATGATATCGAATTCGACCTGACGGAAGGGAGGTGCCAGCTTGTTCTTCACCACCTTCACGCGGGTCTGGTTGCCGATCACCTCGTCCCGATCCTTGATCGAGCCGATGCGGCGGATGTCGAGGCGCACGGAGGCGTAAAACTTCAGCGCATTGCCACCCGTGGTGGTTTCCGGAGACCCGAACATCACCCCGATCTTCATGCGGATCTGGTTGATGAAGATCACCATGCAGTTGGACTTGGAGATGGAGGCGGTCAGCTTGCGCAGGGCCTGGCTCATCAGACGGGCCTGCATGCCCGGCAGGCTGTCGCCCATCTCGCCTTCCAGCTCGGCCTTCGGCGTCAGCGCCGCGACCGAGTCGATCACCAGAACGTCGATGGCGCCAGAGCGCACCAGCGTGTCGGCAATTTCCAGCGCCTGTTCGCCCGCGTCCGGCTGCGAGATCAGCAGGTTGTCGATGTCGACGCCCAGCTTGCGCGCATAGAGCGGGTCCAGCGCATGTTCCGCATCGACGAAGGCGCAGATGCCGCCGGCCTTCTGGGATTCGGCAATGGTGTGCAGGGCGAGAGTGGTCTTGCCCGAAGATTCAGGGCCATAGATCTCGACGATACGGCCACGCGGCAGACCGCCGATGCCCAGCGCAATATCGAGCCCGAGCGACCCGGTGGAGATTGCCTGAACCTCCACGGCCTGCCCCTGGCCCATGCGCATGATCGAGCCCTTCCCGAAGGCCCGTTCAATCTGAGAGAGCGCTGCATCGAGCGCTTTGGTCTTGTCCATCTGGCTGCTTTCTACGAGACGAAGTGTGCTTTGCGACATGGCTCAGGCTCCTTATTCCACGATGGACCTGCCGTTTCAATTCATGGCTTTGTACTCTTTTTGTTCCAATTGCGCAAGCCCCGGCAACCAGCTGGCAAACAACATGGAATTTCAGTCCGTTCCATCAATGTTCTCAAAGCTCAATACAAAATTGACGCTGCGTTATTTTTACCCTTCCACCCGGTCCTCCACAGAATCACTCCCTGATCGGCGCCAGACGGAGACGGAAAGAGCCAGGAATCCGGGGAAAACGTCGCCGATGGAGCACAGGCCTCCCCACGGTGCCGTCCGTCCTCAGGCCTCTGCACGCCCTTTCCATCTGCGGAAATGCCTCGCCTCGCGGGCGATCATCGGAAGGAACACGGCCGGACCCGCAAGGCTTTGCCAAGCACACTCCGTCTTGCCGCTTGCCCCTGAGCGACGGCGCTGCTACCCGTCGAGGCTTCGGCCGGAACCACCGGTCTTCACGGCCCACGCTTTCCGGCATCCGGTGCACGCGGCCGCGTCCTGCCTGTCACGCGAGAGATCTGCCAGAATGTCCGAGAGCCCCGCCTTCACCCGCCGACCGGTCGTCTGCGCCGGGGCCGTGCACTGGGATCTGATCGCCCATGCGGACCGTTCGATCCGGCCCGACACCTCCACGCCCGCCCGCCTGAGCCAGACCCCGGGCGGCGTGGCCACCAATGTGGCCCGCGCGCTGGCCCGTCTGGGCGCCGCCCCCCACCTGATCGGCGTGCTGGGCGACGACCCGGCCGGCAATGCCCTGGCCGAGCGCCTGTCCCATGAGGAAATCCGCCAGCACCTCACCCGCATCGCCGGGGCGGTGACCGGCCATTACCTGGCCCTGCACAATCCCGATGGCTCCCTGCCCGCCGCCTGCATCGACGACCATCTTCTGGCCGACGTGCCGCCTGAAATCTTTGCCCAGGCCCTGGTCGAAGCACAAAGCGGGCGCGATGCGGACATCTGCTTCCTCGATGCCAACCTGTCGACGGCCCAGGCCGAGGCGCTGATCCGGGCGGTCAGCGTGGAAACCCTGGTCACCGCCGACACGGTCTCCGCCGCCAAGGCCCCGCGCCTCCTGCCGCTTCTGCCCTCCATCGACCTGCTCTTCGCCAACCGGTCGGAGGCAGCCGCCCTGCTCGAGGCCGACGGATCCCAGACCGGTCCTGCCTCTTCGGCTCTCGCTGAAGGCCTTCTAGACCTCGGATGCGCCGCGGTCATCCTGACCGAAGGCAGCGATGGGGTCTGGTTTGCCGAACAGGGCGGCGACGTGACCCATCTGGCCGCCCTTCCCGTCACCGTCACCGATGTGACAGGAGCGGGCGATGCGCTGATTGCCGGCACTCTCGCCGGCCTCAACCGGGGGCTAACGCTGCGCGATGCCGTACCCTGCGGCCTGCGCGCGGCGGCCATTGCCCTTCAGGCGGTGGGCGCTGCCCCCGCCACCCTCACCTGGGAGGCCGTCGCGACCCCGGCCGCCTGAGGCCCGGTTCGCCCCCTCCCCTCCCTTCTCCCCGTCTCAGAAGAAAGCCGGTTGCTCATGACCCTCTCCTCCCTGCTCCAGCCCACGGCGGAAATCGCCCAGGCCCTCGCAGACGGCAAGCCCGTCGTCGCGCTCGAATCCACCATCATCACCCACGGCATGCCCTATCCGGACAATGTCGCCACCGCCCGCCAGGTGGAAGCCGACATTCGCGAACGCGGCGCCATTCCGGCGACCATCGCCGTGCTCGACGGCAAGATCCGCATCGGTCTCGATGACGCAGATCTCGAGCGTCTCGCCCAGGCCACTGGCGTGATGAAGTGCTCGCGCGCCGATCTGGCCCTTGCGGTCGCCACCGGCCGCCCGGGCGCGACCACCGTTGCCGCCACCATGATGGCCGCTCGCATGGCCGGCATCCATGTCTTTGCCACCGGCGGCATCGGCGGCGTGCACAAGGGCGCCGAGCTGAGCTTCGACGTCTCTGCCGATCTGGACGAACTGGGCCGCACCCCGGTCTGCGTGGTGGCAGCGGGGGCCAAGGCCCTGCTCGACATCCCGAAGACCCTTGAAGTGCTGGAAACCCGCGGCGTGCCCGTGGTGGCCTATGGGGTCGACGAACTTCCGGCCTTCTGGTCGCGCAAGTCCGGTCTGGCCGCTCCCTTCCGCCTCGACAGCGCCGCCGACATCGCCGGCCTTCTGAAGACCCGCAGCGAAATGGGCGACCACGGCGGCGTGCTCATCGCCAATCCGGTGCCGCAGGCCGACGAGATCCCCCAGGACGAGATGGGCGTGTTCATCGACAAGGCCATCGAGATGGCGACCGCCCAGAAGGTCACTGGCAAGGGCGTCACCCCCTTCGTGCTGGACGCGATCTACAAGCTGACCGCCGGGCGCAGCCTTGCCACCAACATCGCGCTGGTACGCAACAACGCAAGGCTGGCCGCCGACATCGCCAAGGCGCTCGCGGCCTGATCGCAAAAACAGGAAGCCCCGGGGGATCATCCCCGGGGCTCACCACGGTGGACCGCCCCACCCGGTTGCTTCCCTAAGTCACCCCGGACGAAGGCAAAGCCTGAAGATCCGGGGACGGTGAGCCCTAACCGTCTCTGTGGCTCACCGGTCCCGGCTCAAGGCCGGGATGACGATGTTGCGGGTACTCTCGCAGCATCCCCCGCGCTCCGCGCCGTCCCGGACTTGATCCGGGACCAACACTTCTGCCAAAAATCCATCTGGGCGTCAGTTGCGAGGTCCCGGATCTCCGCTCGCGCTGCGTCCGGGACGGCGGAGCGGTCGCTGCGGAAGCGTTCATTGGCGCTCCATCGGTTTGTCTGAAGACCTGACCGCCCGTCATTCCCGGCCTTGTGCCGGGACTCCAGTCCATTGGAAGACGGTTCGAGAAACTGGATGCTCGGGACAAGCCCGAGCATGACCGTCGAGGGGGGCATCGCGCATCCTTCGCGCGCCCTTTCCTTTGAGATTGGGCACTTCAGAGCGCTTCCAGAAACGCCTCGAGATCCCGCATCTCCGGCCCCGTGAGCCGCAACGGCGCGACAAGCGGGCTGGTGGTCGGAAAGAGCCGATCCTCCGCCTGATCGGCCCGAGGCTTCGGCCGCGCAGTCCCCGCATTGTAGAAGGTCACGATCGCCCGCAGGTTCGGCACCAGGCCGTTGTGCATGTAGGGAGCGCTGCCCTTCAGCCGACGCAACACGCCGGTGGAAAAGGCTGCCACGTCCGAAGGCTCGCCGGTCTGCACGTATCGGCCCAGATCCTCGAGCTCCCGCCCGTAGAATCCGATCCCGAGATTGTGGAACTTGCCGTCGCTCAGAAGCGGCCCGTTGTGACAGGTCATGCAACGGGCCTTGGTGCGGAAGAGATGCAGGCCGCGCAGCTGCTGGGCATTGAGAAGCTCCCGCTCGCCGGCCAGAAAGCGGTCGAAGCGGGTCGGGGCCTCAAGCTGGCGTTCGAAGGCCGCAAGAGCCGCAGTCACATCCTCGAACCGGATCTCCGCGGCCCCGAAGGCCTCGCGGAACAGCGCCGGATAGTCCGCATCCTGCCGCAGCCGCTCCTCGATCTCGCCCGGATCCCCGGCCATCTCGATCGGGTTGATGATCGGAAAGCCCGCCTGTTCCTCCAGGCTCTGCACGCGCCCATCCCAGAAGAGATGGGGCCGATAGGCCGCATGGCGCAGGTTGGGCGCATTGCGCGTCCCCTCCTGCCGGTCATGCCCCACGGCCCGGCGCAGCCCGTCGCCGAAGCCGAGCTGCCGGTTGTGACAGCTCTCGCAGGCGATCTGCCCGGATCCGGAGAGACGGGGATCGGCAAAGAGCTTCGCCCCCAGCTCCACGCGCAAGGCCTCCGCGCTGCCGGCCTCCGGTGCCGGCAGCAGGGTGAGCGGGGCCATCTCCGCCGGGACCACGCCACCGTTGGTCTCGGGCGCCGGCCATTCGGAGATGGGGCGGGCATAGATGGTGGCCAGATCCAGCGGCTCGGAAAGGACAGAGGCCGGAGCGAGGCTGAGAAGCCCCGCTCCGGCCAGAAACGCCAGAAGCGTCGTGACAGGTTTGTGCATGATCAGAACTGGTAGGACATGCCGGCCCAGAAGACCCGGCCCTTCTTGAACGGATAGTCGTCGTCGGCGTTCTTGTTCCCGATGTGGTTGAACACGTTGTCCACCTTCACGGTCAGGTCGGCCGCGCCATATTTGGTCTCCGCCACCCGCAGGGTGCCGCCCATGTTGACCACCACATTGGCGCTGTACCGATAGTCTTCGTAGATATCGTGGCGCAGACCGTTGAAGGTCGTCTCCGACCCGGTGTCACGCACCCCGTCATAGGCCAGCGAGAACTCGGCGTTGGACCACAGGCGCACCCGGTCTTCCCACAGGCTGCCATCCACCGTTAGCGTCAGGCGCACCGGAATGTCGAGATTGCCCTTCACGGTGGTGAAGCTCTCATCCGTGTAGGACTGACCATTGTAGAGAATGTAGTCGGTCTCCTCGTCCGTCGGCACGTAGCTGTCGTCGGACACGCGGCTCTTTGCCCAGGTCACCGACCCGCTCAGGCCGAAGCCGCTGAGTGCGCCGAAGTCGAGCCCATCCCAGAACTTGCCGTATTCCAGGCTGGCGGAGCTGTATTCGCTCCAGCCGTCATTGGTCAGCACGTTGGTCCCAGTCATGGAATAGGTGCCGGTGGAAGAGGCAAACTGATCGCGGCCCTTGCGGTGCAGGCCCTTCACCCGGAAGGTGCCGCCCAGCAGCGGATCGACCACCGTCACGCCGGCGAAGATCTCGTCCGTATAGGGCGAGTCCAGACCACGGGCGCTGTTCAAGCTGGACGAGGTCGAGGTCGCCGCACTCCAGCCGTTGCCGCCTTCCGTGTTGTAGACCACGCCGCCCACGGCAGAACGGGTCGAGGTGAAGCCCTTGGGGATGCCGTCGCGGATCGCATATTCCAGCATGGAATTGGTGTAGTAGCGCCCGCCGCCGCCGGTCAGCACCACATCCTTCATCACGTCCAGGCTTGCAGACACCCGGGGCGAGAGATTCACGTTCTGCTGATAGTCGTTATAGTCGAGCCGCAGGCCGGTCTTCAGATCCAGGCGGTTGAAGTCGAAGTCCATCTCCCCGTAGAGATCGAACTGGGTCACGGATGCCTCGGTGCGATAGGCGAGCCATGTGCTGCGCGTGCGCGCAAACTGGTCCCCCGTGCACAGCGGATCGTTCGGATCATCGCAGGTGTAGACATTGGGCGTGGCACTGATCGTGGTCGCCCCGTAAAGCGTGACGTCTTCAGGCCGCTCGCGGGCCAGATCGAAGCGGGTGACGCTGCCGCCCACCTTGACCTCATGGCCGAACAGGCCGGCAGAGCCCTTGAGCTTCAGGCCATAGTCTGTCTGGCTTTCCAGCAGGTCACCATACCCGCCGATGCGGCAGGAGGTCAGATAGGCGGTCGGATCTCCGACGCACTCGTCAAAGGCCGTGGTCGAATAGCTCTTGCTGGGCTGGGAAATGGTGATGAAGGTCGCCGTATTGCTTTCCGCGTCACGACCGGATTCGCTCATGTTGAGCGAGGCAATCGCCTCCACACGGCTGTTCTCGAAGGCGCCGAGCGTGCCGAGATCCCGCTGGAAAGTCAGGGCATTGGACCAGCCGTCGCCGAGGATGCTGGTTCCCGATTGCAGGGCACCCGCGCTCTCCCAGTCTTCCGTGTAGGGCGCATAGATGGACTGAAAGGTCAGCGTGCCGATTTCGGTCTCGCCCTTCACCTTGCCCATGAAGGTTTCGGAGAAACTCTCAGTCTCGACCTTGGACTGATCCACATACTGGGAGGCACGCTGCTTCTCGCCAAAGGCATGCTGGCGGCCATAGGCAACAAGCGCCGCCCATTTCTCGTTGATCGGACCGCTGAGCCAGAGGTTCTCCTGATCCTTGTAGAACTCGGGCGCCTCCCGGTCATTCGGGTTCTCGCCGTCTTCGGTGGCCAGATTGAACGTCGCCAGCTCGCTGCCGGTATAGCCCACGTCAAAGCCTGCATGGACCCGGTCCTTGAAGGGATCGCGGGTCTTGTAATTCACCACGCCCCCCTGGAACCGGCCATACTCCGCCGAGACGCCGCTGTCCTGAACCGTGACGCTCTCGATCAGGCTGGGAGAGACAAAGATCGACTGGCTGTGGCCGCCATAGGCGGAATCCACCACCGGAAGCAGCGTATCGTCTTCCAGCGTGGCGCGGGCATCGCCGGAGGTTCCGGCGATCCGGTTGATCTCCACCCCGTCGAGCAGGAAATTGTTCTCGGTGATCCGAGCGCCGGAAATCGACACTTCCGTTGGCTTCAGGTCCAGTTCGCGGGCAAGGGAGGTGCCGCCGTCGTCCGTCGCATCCGTGCGCCACTGCACGTTCGGCAGGGTCTTCAGCACCGCATTGGCGTCACCCGTGCTGTCGGAGCGGGCCTGCACCTGGCTCTCGTCCAGCACAACCACGCCCACCGCCGACGGATCGCCTGCGCCCAGAAGAAGCGTCTCGCCCGATCCCTCGGTGCCCACCACGACCTCCGGCAGAACCTCGCCATTGACCACGACCGGCTTTGCAATCACCGGCTTGGGAACAGTCGCCCCGGCCGCCTGCGCGGCGCTGGCAAGGCAGAGTTCGAGAAGGGCCACCGAGGCCAGAAGTTTCAAGGCAAGCGGTCGTTTGTCGTAACGCATCTGTTCCCCGTTCCGGAAGCTGGAGCTTCGCCACACCCCCCCGGGGATGGCCGTCATGATCTGCAGGATGTCCGGACAGCGGTCCGCGACATCGACACGGCGGCATATCAGCAACATCGGGAAGGATCGAGTTTAATATGAGAAAAAAACTCAAGTTGATGCATATTTGCGATCACAGGTTGAAATGCCGTGTGCGTCATTTCGCTCTAAACGCTCGGCAGAGCGCCGGTTTTCCACATGCCGCTACGCGAGCGGGCGCGATCGCGGGCTGAAGATACACGGACAGGTTTTGCACCTGCCCGTCTCGGCGGTCGTCAAGAATGTTGACGAGTGCCTCCTGACCGGCGCTTACTTTGGGGAAGAAGCGCAATCATGGGGGCATGAGACGTGCGAACCGGGCTGGACCTTGCGCAAGCAGTCTTCGATCAGCTGACCTGCGCCACGACCGGCGAGCGGGAGCTGCTGTTCGCCCTGTCGCGCCAGTCCCAGGCGATCCTGGACACGCGCCGCCGGCAGGTGCTGCTCGCAGCCCAGCTGCTTCAGGATTTCGGCGGTCTCCTCACCTCCGTTCACATTCCCGACGCCCTCTGCGACACCCTGACCACCCTTGCCCAGCGCCTGGAGCAGGAACTCGACCACAATGCCCGCAGCACTGCGGCGCTGGCAGCAGATCTCCGCCGGGACGAGCAGGACCGGGCCACGCAGATACGCAACCGGACCCTCGCGGCGGGAGCCCTTGCGCGCGCCCGCGAAGAACTCGCCGGAATGGAGACCATCGCCCATCGGGACCTGAGCGAGGATCCGGATGTCACGGCGGCCATCCACGCGCTCGCCCAGCAATCTGAACTGGCCCGTCAGGCCCGGCTGGATCTCACGAAAGCCCTCCAAGCCCTGTCAGGGCGTGAAGGCGGTCGACCGAAGCGCAAGCGCCCGTCCGACGGCGAGGCTGCAACCGATGGCCAGCAGGACGCCTGCCTTGCCCTCGCCCGGCACGCGGACCTTCTGGAGGAAACGGCACGCGAGGCGGAACTCGACCTGCTCTCGGCCTGGCGCAGGGCGGTTGAGCGCCATGGCGAAGGCGACCTCTTCGGCAAGGTCATGCTCCAGCGCGCCTCCCTTGCGACCATCGAACAGGATCTTCGGGCGAGCGGCACGCGGATCTCCGCCGCGCTGGAAGAACTGGAACGGCTGCAACAGGCGGCCGGCGACGACGACAGCCTGACCTTCCCCCTTGCCCGATTGCCCGCAGATCAGGGGGAAGCCCTGCGCGAGATCTGGCAAGAGGCCCTCGCCCGCAACGATCCGGATCTGGAGGAGCGCCTGCGCCCGATCGAGGAGCTGAGCGAGCGCATGGCCCTCCTGAGTGCCGACGCTGCCCGCCTGCATCGGCGGATCGACGAGCAGACGCGCCATCGGAAAAGGCTGGAGGACCTGTTCCGCCGCATCGACCGGCAAGGTCTCGCCCATCCCTCCATCAACTTCCTTGACGGGCCCGCCCTGACGGCGGCCTTTCAGGCCATGCTTGAGCGCCGGATGAGCGAGACCAGCTTCTGGGCCAGGGTGGTCAACGAGGTCGAACGACCCGGAGTCTGGCCGGAGGCCCGGCCGCTGAGCGCATGTCCCGTGCCCTATCTGCCGCTGGCTGACTTCACCCTCGGTCCGGACGCCCCGGCCGGAGCCGATCTGGTTGTCCCGCCGCTGTGACCAAAAGGTCGCACCAGCCGCAGATCCGCCGTTTTCTGGTGAACCTTTCTGAGCCTCGGAACTTTACCTTTCGTGCGAAATGGCCCGCAGGGCCGTGCACGACAGGGATCTCGCCCGGAAGTGACACGCCGGACGATCTTGTCAGGGGGAAGCGGATGGGGCACCTTTCGACCATGACCGAGCATTTTCCGGGACCGGGCCGCTGGAAGGCCCGGATCGTTCCGGGCTTGCCGGGTGCGGCGTGGCGGGCACCGTGTTCGTTCCCGTCCCCTGGCCGCCCGGAAGATCCGCCTTCCGACCCGTTTGCCCTTCCCGCGCCAGCTTTCGCCTGCGCCACCAGGATCATCATATGAAAAAGACGATTGCCCTCGCTCTTCTCTGCGGCCTTGCCGCCTGCCAGACCGCACCGCGCCCCTCCGCGCCGCCCGCAGCGCCCAATGCCACGGCCGGATCCCAGGCCGTCTCGATTGCCGCCAGCCCGCAAGCCGTGCACGACACCCTGGTCGCCAGCGCCCAGGAAAAGGGCACTCCGGTCATCCAGGACGAGACCAACATGGTGGTCATGGAACGGCGCATGACGGAAGCCAACCCGGCCCTCGACAAGGAATTCGGCCCCTCCGACAACGGCGACCGGGTCATCCGCATCCGCGTCCGCTTCACCGGCACCGAATGCCGCACGGAAGCCGTCCAGGATCTCGCCATCATCAACAATGTCCGAACTGCACTCGAACAGAGCTTCGTCCTGCCGGGCAACGCCAACACCATGGAAAGCCTTCGCGGCCTCAAGTCCCGCGCCGAACAGGGCAGCCCCTGCCCGCGCATCTGACGCGAAAGCCCGACGACAAACCAAAAAACCCGGCCGCGAGGCCGGGTTTTTTCATGTCAGACCAGAGGCTTGCCCCTAGCTGTTGAGCACTTCCTTCACCGTGGTGGCCAGCTGCTTCAGCGTGAAGGGCTTGGGCAGGAAGAAGAACTTCTCGCCCGCGGGCAGGTTCTCCTCGAAGGCATCCTCCGCATAGCCGGAGACGAAGATGATCTTCAGGTCCGGCCGGGTCTTGCGCAGCTCGACCAGCAGCGTCGGGCCATCCATTTCCGGCATCACCACGTCGGAGACCACCAGATCGATCGCCCCGCCGGTTTCCTGCATCACTTCCAGCGCTTCCGTGCCGGACCCGGCCTCGTGCACCGTGTAGCCCCGCGAGGCGAGCGCACGCGCACCGAAGGCGCGAACAGCTTCCTCGTCTTCCACCAGCAGGATGGAGGCGGAGCCGGTCAGGTCGGCGACCTTTTCCTTCTCCGGCGCTTCCTTCTTCACTTCCGGCTCGGCAGAGACCTGCGGGATGTAGCGCGGCAGGAAGATGCGGAAGGTCGTGCCCACATTGACCTCGGAGGACACGAAGACGAAGCCGCCGGTCTGCTTGACGATGCCATAGACCGTCGACAGGCCGAGACCCGTTCCCTTGCCCACTTCCTTGGTGGAGAAGAACGGATCGAAGATCTTTTCCATGATCTCCGGCGGCATGCCGTGGCCCGTGTCTTCCACCTCGATCAGCGTGTATTCGCCCGGAGGCATGCCACGGGTGTTCTCGAACTGGGTCGATTCGGCTTCCGTCACGTTGGAGGTGCGGATGTAGAGCTGGCCACCATCGGACATGGCGTCGCCCGCGTTCACCGCCAGATTGACGATCACCTGTTCCAGCTGGTTCAGGTCGGCCATGACCGGCCACAGGTCGCGGCCATGCACCACCTTCAGCTCTACCTTCTCGCCCAGCAGGCGATCGAGCAGGATGTAGAGATCCGCCAGAACGTCGTTCAGTTCCAGGCGCTGGGGCCGCAGGGTCTGGCGGCGGGAGAAGGCCAGCAGCTGCCGCACCAGGCCAGCGGCCCGGTTGGCATTCTGCTTGATGTTCATGATGTCCTGGAAGGACGGGTCGGTCGGACGGTGGCTGGCCAGCAGCAGGTCCGAGAAGCCGATGATCGCCGTCAGGACGTTGTTGAAGTCGTGCGCCACGCCGCCTGCGAGCTGGCCGATGGCCTGCATCTTCTGGCTCTGGGCGAACTGGGCCTCCAGCGCGCGCTGCTGGGTCGTCTCCAGCGCATAGAGGATCGTGGCCTCTCCGTCGCCTTCGCCTTCCTGCACTGCGGAGACATAGAAGGTGGCCGAGCGCGGGTCGTGCCCCTCGTTCAGCGGAATGTCGATGGGCGCGATCTCGCCGATGCCGCGGGCGGCAGCCGACAGGGCCTTGTCCAAATCGTTGCGGCCACTCTCGGCAACGAAGTCGCGCATGGGAGTGCGGTGCTCGCCGCTCTCCACCGCCCCGAAGAGGCGCAGGAACGGCGCATTGGTCCGCAGCACCTTGCCATCCGCATCGAGCGAGGCAATGGCGATCGGCGTGTTGTTGAAGAAGCGGGCGAAGCGCACTTCCGCCGCCCGCAGCGCTTCCGAGGCTTCTTCGCCGCGGGACCGATTGAGCACGAGCGTGCGGCTGTCGCCGGGAATGCCGTGTTCGCCGAAGGGCACCCGGTGCAACAGGCGCACGGGCATGCCCTTGCCGGACCGGGTGACGAAGTCCAGATCGAAGGTCTCGCTGCGGACCTCCCCTTCCTGGCCCTTGACCGAGCGCACCAGCTCGGCCGCATCGCCCCGAATGATCTCGCTCAGGGACAGGTCGCCCGCCTCGAACTGGGCAAGGTCATAGCCCAGCCAGTCGGCGAGGGTGGCGTTGATGTAGTGGATGCGGCCCGCGCCATCGCAAGAGAAGAACCCGGCCGGCGCATGATCGAGGAAGTTGATGACCCGCTGCAGCTCCTGGAAGGAGTTTTCCTGCTCCGCCCGGTCCCGGGTGATGTCGGACAGCTGCCAGACCGTGAGCGCCCGGTTCTTGCGCCGGGAACGGGAGCGGGAGCGCTCCTCCTCGTCGGTCACGGACAGCGGCCGCAGGCCGATCCGGTACCAGCGTGCACTGCCATCCTGCCGCCCCAGCGGATGGGGCATGCGGATCTCTTCCTTGGCGGAGCGCCCGTCGCGCATGGCCTGGGACAGGCGATAGATCGCGTCGGCCGCATCCGGATCGCTGGAGAACACCCGCTCCACCGCCCGAACGTCGGCGGCACGCTCCACGCCTGTCAGATCAGCATAGGCCTGATTGGCGAAGACGAGCCGTCCTTCCGTGTCGGTGACCACGACCCCGTCGTCGAGGGTGTTGAGGAAGGCCGAGGAGATCGCGTTGCCGGTGCTGCGGCTGCCGAAGCGCAGGAAGCCGATGGTCCCGGCAAACAGGCAGAACACACCGACCACCGCGAGCAGGCCGAGGAGCGCGAGGATCAGAGGCTGCGACTGGTCCTTGCCCAGCAGGGCGAACACGGCGGCCGCCCCCACAAGCGCGACGGCCAGCCCCGTGAGGAGCCAGATGTTGCCGTTGCGCTCGGGCCGATCGATCACCGGGGCGCCGGGCGTGCCGTCCACTTCACTCATTCCCAAAATCTCCCTGGCCCGAATCGGAGATCGGGCAATATCCCAGCATTCTGCGCCGGGCCGGCAAATTCAACCGAGGCAGGCATCATTTCGACCGCCAGCCCGCGCGTTTCCGCATTTTAAAGACGAAGCCGATGACCTCGGCCACGGCCTTGTAGTGCTCTTCCGGAATTTCCGTGTCGATGTCGACGGTCGCATAGAGCGCGCGCGCCAGCGGCGGATTCTCGATCACCGGGATCTCGTGGGACTTCGCCACGTCCCTGATCTTCAGCGCCACCTCATCCACGCCCTTGGCCAGACAGAGCGGCGCGGTCATGCCCGTCTCGAACTTGAGCGCCACCGCATAGTGAGTCGGGTTGGTGATCACCACCGTCGCGTCGGGCACGGCGGCCATCATGCGCTTGCGGCTGCGCTCCATGCGCAGCTGGCGGATCTTCGCCTTGACGTGCGGATCCCCTTCCGACTGCTTGTATTCTTCCTTCACCTCGCGCAGCGACATCTTCTGCTTCTCGAACCACTTGTGCCGCTGGTAGGCAAAGTCGAGGCCGGCGACCACGGTCATCACCGCCAGGATCGCCGCAAGCAGCTGCAGGGCGAGATCCTTCGTCTCCATCAGCATGACGAGGATGTCGGCATGGATCATGACTTCCATCTCGTCACGGTGAGGCCAGAGAACCGCCACCATCAGGGTGCCGACGATCAGGATCTTGACCAGACCCTTCAGGAAGTTGACGAGACTTTCAGACGAGAACAGCCGCTTGAAGCCCGAGGCGGGCGAGACCTTGGAGAGTTTCGGAATGAGCGGTTCCGAGGTGAAGAGCAGCTGGTGCTGGACCAGATTGCCGACCACCGCCATGCCCACCAGCGCCAGCAGCGGCAGACCGACGATCAGCGCGATCGACTGACCCGTGTCGCGCAGCAGCGCGCGCAGGGCCAGGCCATCGGCCGGGATCTCCGCCGCATGTTCCAGAAACCCGCGCAGATATCCGCCCACGCCGGAGACCACCTGCGGCGAGAAGATGCCGATCATCAGCACGGCCCCCGCAAGCGTGAACCAGGTGCTGACTTCCTGCGATTTGGCGACGTCCCCCTTTTCATGCGCGTCTCTCAAGCGCTTTTGCGTGGGGTCCTCTGTTTTCTCCGAGTCGTCGGAATCGTCCGCCATGCCGTCTCCTCAGCCGTTCGTGAAGACGCCCAGCGCCTGCTGGAAGTGGTCCAGATAGAAAGTCATCATGGCGCTCAGCAGCACAAGGAACAACACCAGCCCGATCCCGATGTTCACGGGCATGGCAATGAAGAAGATCTGCATCTGGGGCATCAGCTTGTTGAGCAACCCCAGACCGAAATAGAACACGAGCCCGACCACGATGAAGGGCGCGCTCAGACGCGTGGCGATCGACAGCACCTCGCCCGCCGTCGTGGTGGCCAGTTCGGCAAAATCCCCGACCGGCACCCATTGGCCGGGGGGGAAGAGGTCGAAACTGTCATGCAGGGCCGCGATCACCAGATAGTGGCTGTCGGTCAGGAAGATCAGCGTGACCCCCAGGATCGACAGGTAGTTGGACAGGAGCGCTCCCTGCTGACCGGTTGTCAGGTCGGACCCGAGCGCAAACGACAGGCCCGACATGTTGGCCATCACGATGCCACCGGTCTGGAGCACCGAGGTGATCATCTTGGCGATCAGCCCGATGGAAAAGCCGATCACGAATTCGCCGCCCAGCAGCATGAACAGCCGCAGCGGATTGGAGAGGATCGCCTCCGGATAGGCCCCCGCACCCACCGGATAGAGCACCAGCGTCAGCATCAGCGCCACGCTCAGGCGCATCCGCATGGGGATGGAGGTCTCGCCCAGCGCCGGCAGCAGCATCAGCATGGAGCCGAGCCTTGCGAACATCAGCATGTAGACCACGGCGATCTGGGGGAGGAATGACAGGTCGACGGTCATCGCCCCGCCCCGCGCCCGCTCAAGACGGTGTGGCGAGGATCAGCTCGCCGATGCGGTTCATGAAGGCCGCCAGCATCTGTCCCATGTAGGGCAATGTCAGCAACAGGGTCGCGAAGATGGCCAAGATCTTCGGCACGAAGACCAGGGTCATTTCCTGGATCTGCGTCAGCGCCTGGAAGAGCGCGATCACCACGCCCACCACGAGACCGACGACCATGACGGGGCCGGCCACGAGGATCATGGTCCAAACCCCTTCACGGGCGAGATCGAGCACCTCTCCGCCGGTCATCCTGCGCTGGTCCTGTTCCGGTTCCTGTCGGCCGCGAGCGGCCTGCCACGTCATTCCGGCGAAGGGCCGGATGCTAGAAGGGATGCCTCAGATCTGCATCCGCATGATTTCCTCATAGGCCGCGATGACCTTGTCGCGCACGGTGACCATGGTCTCCAGGGCCGTCTCGGTCTCGGCAATGGCCGTCACCACGTCGACGACGTCCATCCTACCTTCCATCAAGCCGATCGCCTTGGCATCCATGTCGCGGCCCTTATCCACGACTCCCTCGACCGCCGTCTGAACCATGGCGCCGAAATCGGGCGCGTTGACCTTGGGCGGTTCCTGACCGGCGGCCTGCTGCATGAGCCGTGCGGCGGTCTGATAGGCGCTGCTTGCGAGTGCTGGCGTGGACATAATGTTCTGCCTCTTGCTTCGTGCCCCCTGCCGTCCCCACGGCGCGGAGCACTTTCCCCTGTATGCGGTGCGGATCCGGGCAAGCCCCGGGCGTCCGTCGCCTCAGGGGCGCCGGTCCCGGGCGGCTTCACCCGCCCCGCTTGTGATTAGATCTGGCGCGGTCAGCCGCGCAGGATGTCGATGGTCCGCTGAACCATCCGCCGCGTGGCTTCCACCACGTTGAGGTTCGCCTCGTAGGACCGCTGCGCCTCGCGCATGTCCACGGTCTCGATCAGCGTGTTCACGTTGGGCTGGCGCACATAGCCGTTGGCATCTGCCGCCGGATGACCCGGTTCATATTTCAGCTCGAAGGGCGACCGGTCCTCGACCACCTTGCCGAGCTCGACGACGTCCCCGCCGATTTCCTTGTCGAAATAGTTCTGGAAGGTCGGGATCTTGCGCCGATAGGGATCCTGATCCGGCGTACGGCCGGTCGAATCCGAATTGGCGATGTTCTCGGCGATGATCCGCATCCGGCCGTTCTGGGCCTTCAGGCCCGAGGCCGAGACGAACAGGGACTTCAAGAGATCCATTTCACTTCTCCGGTCCGGCGGCGTCAGGCCACCGGGATCAGGCTGAGGTCAGGGACGCTTACCGCTGCGCGGGCCCCCTGCCCCGGCTCAGGCGTTCTTCGACAGGGCGGTCTTGATCAGACCAAGCCCGCGGGAATAGAGCGTGGTGGCGGCCTGGAAATCCATCTGGTTTTCCGTGACCTTCATCATCTGCTCTTCCAGCACCACGTTGTTGCCGTTGGGCGTCACCTCGAACATGTCCTTCTTGCTCACCTTGGCGTGTGAACTTGCAGAGATCATGCCAGTGATGTGCCCGCTTTCGGTCGTCGCGGTCGACAGGCCGAATTCGGTGCGCCCGATGTGATCGGAGAAACTGAATTCTTCAACTTCCCGAGCCGCATAGCCCGGCGTGTCCGCATTGGCCACATTCTCGGCCAACACCCCCTGGCGCACCTGGTGCCACTGCATCTTCGACTTGATTGCCTGGAAGATCGGCAGGTCGGTCAGGGCCATTCGATTCACCATTCGTTAACAAACTGGGCAGAGATTGCCGACCGAAAGGTTAACAAAGTGTTAACGCCCCCCCGATCAGAGCCAAGGGAACTATCTGATTTGCCGCAAGAATACCTGTTCGCAATTTGCAAATTCACAACAAATCGCCACGATCGCCCGGCAAGAATTTCCACCATCTGTTAACGTTCGGGGAACGGACAGTCAGAATCGGACATCTCCGAGCATGCTCTCTTCCGCAGCGATGCACCAGCATCCGGCGGAGAGCCCCCAGGAACGTTAGTGGGGAACGTTCGCGCCGGCGGCCCAAACACCCGACCGGCAGGACAGCACACGGATCGCCACTCCCCCACGTGGGGACAAGGGCGGACAGAACGGGCGGACGGCGGGGACGAACACAGATCCGCCATACTCGTCTTCAACTCACCCGGTCACGCGTCTTGGTGCGGGGAGTGAATGAGGTAGATATGGATACGTGGATCGTTGAAACCTTCGGACTTGGCGAAAATCTGGCGCGCGGCCTTTCGGTGGGCGTGTCTCTGCTCATCGTCCTGATCCTGATCGCCCTGTTCATCTCCATCCTGAAGCGCCTCGCCGGCGCGCGACTGCCGAGCGGTCGTGGCCGCCAGCCCCGGATCGCGGTGATGGATGCCACCAGCATCGACACCCGCCGCCGCCTGCTGCTCGTGCGCCGCGACAATGTCGAGCATCTCATTCTGGTCGGCGGCGCCAATGATCTGGTGATCGAACCCGGCATCATTCGGGGCGCGCCCGTCGCCCAGCCGGTGAACGGAACCATGGGAACGCCCTCCCTGCGCGGCTCAGCCTTTGCCCAACCCGCCGCGCCCGCACCGCTTGCCGCCAGTGTCACGCCGCCTCTCGGCGCCGCAGAGGCAACCTACGCAGCTCCGGCTCCGCAGCGGCCCTTCACCGCTGAAGCTGACGCGGCAGCACCGGCGCCGATGACCGCCCCGGAGCCTGTGTCTGCGCCCGAGGCCCCGGCCATCGAGGACGAAAAGCCCGGCCTGCGCAAGCGCATCGCCAACCTGACCGCCCGGCGTCCGGCATCTGCCGCCGCGCCACAGGCCCAGCCGACCCCGCTCAGCGCCCAGGCTTCCACGCCGCAGACCCCGCCTTCCCAGGCAGCGGCATCCCAGACGTCTGCCTCTCAGTTCTCCGCAACGTCCCGTCTGCGCGAGCGGCCCAGCCAGGCCCCGGCCGCCACGCCAACCCGTTCCGCAACGCCGGACGCAAGCGTGAACGCCCGTCCGACGGCGAGCGAACGTCCCGCGACCATGGGCTCCAATGCTCGGGCAGCCCGGGCGCCCGACGCGCCGCTGCGCAGTGCCCCGGCCGCCCTGCGGGAGGGCGCAGCCCTCTCCTCCACGCGCACCCAGCCTCAGACGGCCCCGAGCGCCGCTGCTGACAGCGCAGCCCTGAACATTTCAGCCTCTGGCGAGACACCCGCGGCCGACCCGATCGCACCCGTTGCTGCCCCCGCAGTCGCTCCGGTCGCGCCCCCCGTCCCCGAGGCACCCCCTGCCGAGCCCGCACCCGCCGCATCTGCCGACACCGGCAAGGTCGCCGGATGGACCCGCAGCCTGGCCAGCACCGCCGAGCGCTCCACCCAGAACATCGCGGACCGGACCGTGCGGCCGGCGACGCGCATTTCCCCTCCGGCGTCGGGACCCGCTGCCAAGGCCATGAGCCTCTATCAGTCCACCCTGGCCGAGCGAAGCCAGACCGAAAGGAAGGACGCAACGTCAAGGGAGGCTCCGGCTTTGTCGACCGCTCGCGTCGAGCCCGCCCTCGCAACGCCCCGATCCACGGCGCCGGTCGCCGAAAAGCCCGTTGCCAGCGAGACACCAGCCGAAACCGCCATGGAGCCGAAGGCCGAGGCGGCCCCCGCCCAGCCGGAAGCGGCCACCGTTGTCGCGGTCGAGCGCGCCGAAACCGTCCAGGTCGACGTGGTCATCGCAGAGCAGAAGGTTGCGGAACCCGACCCGACCGTTGCTCCCGCTGCCGCGCCTGCTCCTGCGCCTGCCGTCACGGCTCCCGTCGTGACCCTCGCAAGCGACACGGCTCCCTCCGAAGTCACCGCAGATGGAGAGCAACCGGCTGGGGACACGGTGAAATCCTTCGCCAGCGCCGTTCTGGCTGCCACGGCTGCCCGCTCCCGCCGGTTCGAAGGGAGGACGCCGTCCCCGGCTGCACCGACCGCCACACAGCCGGCCGAAGACAATCCGGATGCCCTCGGCCTCGACCTCTTTGAAGACGAATCCGGCTCCGAGGCACCGGCGCTCTCCGTGGCGCCGGAGGACCGGCCCAACCCGATCGAGAACGAGATGGCCAAGGTCCTCGACGAATTGCACGGACAGAAACAGTGATGAAGCCGTCTCAGGGGGCCCGCGTCCGGCACCATTCGAGCCCCATGCGGGCCCTGGGTCTCTCCCATCGCAGATCGCTGGTCCGATGGGCCCTGGCGCTCGGCTTCGCCGCGCTCGGCATGGGACTGGGCCCGGCACTGGCTCAGGACATCTCCATCGGCTTCGGCGAGGGCTCGACCCTGACCGAGCGGGCCGTGCAGCTTGTCGCCCTGCTCACGGTGCTGTCCCTCGCCCCCTCCATCCTTGTGATGGTGACGAGCTTCACCCGCATCGTGGTCGTGCTCTCGCTGCTGCGCTCCGCCATCGGGCTGCAGACCGCTCCGCCCAACACGGTGATCATCTCGCTGGCCCTGTTCCTCAGCGCCTTCATCATGGCCCCAACGCTCCAGACCGCCTACAATGACGGGGTGCAGCCGCTCATGAACGGCGACATCGAGTTCGAGCAGGCCTATGAGCGCGTGTCCGACCCCTTCCGCACCTTCATGCTCAGCCAGGTGCGCGAGAAGGATCTCCAGCTCTTCCAGGAGCTCTCCGGCGCGGCCGCGCCCGAGACGCCGGACGATCTGGCCATGCAGATCCTGGTGCCGGCCTTCATGATCAGCGAGCTGCGCCGCGCCTTCGAGATCGGCTTCCTGCTCTATCTGCCGTTCCTCATCATCGACTTGGTGATCGCCTCCGTGCTCATGTCCATGGGCATGATGATGCTGCCGCCGGTCGTCATCTCCCTGCCCTTCAAGCTCATCTTCTTCGTTCTGGTGGATGGCTGGCACATGGTGGCTGGCTCGCTCGTCAAGAGCTTCGGCACCGGCTAGACGCCCTGCTCACCATGCGCATGAAAAAGGCCTGCCCCGATAGGATCGGTGGCAGGCCTTCGTCGTTTCAGAGGATCTTCTCGAAACGGGAGGAGCGCCGCTCGCCTCAGCCGTTTCCGCCGCCTTGCGCCCCACCGGCCGCTGCCTGAGGCGCGGGCGCCGGACCACCGGGCCCGGTCGACGGGGTCATGTACTGGCGGCGATATTCCTGCAGGAAGGTTTCCAGCTCGTCCGTATCGGCAAGCTTGTTCGCCACTTCGAGGAACTCCACGCCCTGCGCCTCGACCGGGCGCGTCACCACCTCGAAGGCAAGAGCCTCCGGGCTGTCGGTCATCTTCGGCAGATACTTGCTCTTCAGCCGGTCGAGGCTCAGCTGATCCCCGGCGAGCGAATAGGCAATCGCGGCCTTGAGAATGTCACGGCGCTCCAGATCATCGAGCGCTATGGTGTCCGACCAGCGCGAGGAATGCATGGCCTCAAGCTGCTCGCCCGCCTCGCGCCAGCTCTGCGCCGCCCAGAACGTGTCGGCACGCAGCCGGTCCACATCGGTGCCGCGCATGTTGCGCACCAGCTCCAGCGCCAGATCCGGACGCCCGCTGGCGGTCAGGGCACGGGCTTCCACCACGTTGCGCTGGCGCTCGAGCGTGTTGGGCAGACTGGACTGGCGGGTCTTGTTCAGCACCCGCAGCGCCTCTTCCGGCTTGCGGTCGGCCAGATAGATGGCCGCGAGATCGGCCGCGATCTGGGAGCGGGCCGAACCCTTCAGCCGGTTGTCGACCTGATGACGCAGAAGACCGGCCGCCTGATCGAGAAGATCGACCTCCACGAGCCGCTTGGCCAGGCCGCGCACCATCTCGTCCCCCTGCCGGCCGATTGGGGTCATCTCGCGGAAGTCATAAAACAGGGCAAGCGCCTTCACCGCCGGCATCTCGTCGGCCTTGCCGTCCAGATAGAGCGAGGCGAAGAGGGCGTTCATCTCTTCCTGCAGCAGGCGGGTGGTGTCCGCATCCGGGTTGGCCTGAACGGCCGATTTCATCGCCTCGAACGCCTCCCGGTAGCGCCCCTGCTCCGCATAGAGCTGCGCCAGGAAGCGCAGGGTCTTCAGCTCGATCTCATCCCCGCGCCAGGAGGTGGCCAGGCCGGCCAGCCGGTCGATGGTCTCGTCGACGGAGGCTTCCCCATCCCGGTAGCGAATGCGCAGGGCACGATATTCGGCCTCTGCGGCGCGCGGCCGGTCATCGGACTTCGCCACATAGTCGAAGGCATTCAGGGCTTCCTGCGACCGGCCCGAGGCATCGGCCACCCGACCCCGCAGGATGTCGTAGCGAGCTGCCTGGGAAGAGGTCACGTCCGCCGGCTCGACTTCCGCCAGAATGCCATTGGCGACACCGAAGTCATTGGCCTCCACCATGGTCAGGGCGGCGGCCAGATTGAACTCGGTCTGGATCGACTTCGGATAGTTTCCGATCACCGCCCGGCCACGCGGAATGGCAATGCGCGCCGCCGTCCAGTTCTGCAGCGCCGAATCGACGATGGTCTGCCACACGGCCGCATCCGGGCTGTTCTTCAGCTCCGGACGGTTGAGATAGTCGTAGGCTTCCTTCTCGCGGCTGGCGAGCGTCAGGGCCGCGCCATACATCAGGTTGAAGCTGGCATCTTCCGCCAGAACCGGATCCTCCTCCAGCGCCAGCTGCATCAGCCCGAGCGCTTCCTGGGCAAACTGATGGGCCAGATAGAAGCGGGAGAGATCCATGATCTCCTTGCGGCGGCGCCCTTCCGGCGCCTGGGCCAGATCGTTCTGCAGCTTGTGCAGCCGGTCGAGGAAGGTCATCGGGCCTTCGGTGCTCAGCGAGACGAATTCCACATAGCCCGGCTCATTGGGATCGACCGCGCCATTGAAGGCCCCAGTGCCCCCGCGCAGGTGATTGTTCGACAGGGAGAGGCCCTCCCCCTTCTCGATGATCACGTCGTCACCCAGAAGCTTCATGGTGACGTCATCGCTCTTCTTGATGATCGCCACACCCTGCGCAGAGCTCAGGGCTTCGATGTCCACGAACTTCTGCGCCTTGAGCAGGCCGCGCGGCGGACCGAAGCCGGTGACGAGGCCGATCTTGTCGCCGACGAAGGGATCCTCCAGTTCACGGATATGCTGCGGGTTCTGGTAGAGGATGCGCAGGACGGACCCGCCGTCGCTGCGCACGTTGCGCTCCAGCTTGAGCGGGATCGACGGCTCCAGGATCATGTCGCCGATCACCAGGCTCCAGGCATTGCCGTCGAGACCCACGGTGGCCAGAACCGGATCGTTCAGGTCGAGCCGCAGGATCTGATAGCCATCCCCTTCCGAAACAGCGATCGTGTCAGCGGTCCCCGAAAGGGCGGATTCCATGCCGCGCGTATCGATCGTGGCATCCGTGTCGAAGACCATCCAGATGCTATCGTTGCGCCGGAAGATCGCCGAGGACACCGGCTCAACGAACGGGAAGACAACACGTACGGTGTTGCCGATGCGGCGGGCTTCCGCATTCACGAAATTGCGGACGTCTGCGGCGGCATCCGCAGGCGGCTGTTCGGGCGAGACCCGCTCGGTGACCTGCTGCATCGGGGCCTGGGCGCGCCAGGGTTCGCTGCGGTCGGTCTGGACCACCGGCGGGGCCGCCGGCGTTCCCACGGGAAGCGCCTGCGGCACGCCGCTGGGAACAGGAGCATCGGTGGGGGCAACAGTAGCCTGGGCGGCCTGCACCGGTGCCTCTGCAACAGGCTGAGCCGGGGCGGCCGTCTGGGCAACGGAGACGGGTGGGATGTCGGAAACCGCGGCCGGGTCGATGGCAGTCGTCGGATCGCTGGCGCCGGCGGCGGGCGGCTGAAGGACAGGCGCACCCTCCGTCGGCGCGATGGCGCTCAGCTGCAGGGCTCCGTTGGCGGCCGCATCCGGATCGATTGGCGCGCTTGCCGCATCCAGGGCATCGCCCGGCTGGGCCCGGTCGCGGGGCTCACCAGCCGACAGGGCAGCATCCTCGGCCGCCGGCTTGGCCTGCGGGGTCTGGTCGAACGTGCTCGGGGTCACCTCGCCTGAAGCGAGCTGATCAACCGGCGCGCCATCACGCGCCGCAGCAGCCGCCGCAGCCGGGGTCGGGGCAGGCAGCGCGCTGTTCTGGAGCGGCGAATTGCCTTCCATCAGCGGAGCGGCAGCGTCCCCCGTCGGCGCAGGTGGCGGACCGGATTCGTTGCGAGCGCCCGGCGCCACCACGAGACCGGTACGCCCTTCTTCCTGCTGAACGCCCATCTCGTTCTGGATCGCCTGATTGACCGCATCCGGGGCCGGCGCGTTCTTGGCGGTAATGTCGATGACGTAGGTCTGTTCTTCGCGGAAGGCGCGGATGTCCGTGCCCTCGTCCAGACGCATGAGGAACTTCAGCTTGCCTCCGTCGAGGAAGGAGGTGGCATCCACCACGCCCGGCGGCAGATGCGCCCGAAGCTCGGAAATATCGAGCTGGGCCGGGTGGTTGAAGGAGACGCGCACCAGGTCATCTTCGCGCACGAAGGCGGTGTCGAAGGCAATCGACCAGTCGAAGACCAGACGGGTGAAGGTCGGGTGGGTGCCGATATGCAGATCGACCCGCGGGCCTTCCTTCGCCTGAAGGCGGGCTTGTTCGAGCGCGCGCACCTTGCGCATGGCCTCTTCGGCGCGCTTGGCCAGATCCCGGACCACATCGTCGGGCAGGCCCGGCGGCAGGCCCTGCCAGGTGGCGGGCAGAATGTCGATGAAGAGCTTCTCGCCCGCTTCCAGCGTGTTGATGCGGAAATTGCTCTTCAGCGCAAACCGGATGGCGCTGCCGTCCGGGTCGCGCCGGGCAATGGTGACATAGTCGCCCAGCACCAGCGGCACGTCTTCCACGTCGACGGAAATCGGTTCCTCGAAGGAGATTCGCAGCACGCCTCCGGTCACCGCCGCGTCATAGATCGGCAGCAGGGTGCGGTCCTTGAAGGTCAGGACGACGCGGCCGTAGCCCTCTTCGGGACCGGCCGCCAGCGTGACTTCCTGAAGGGCCTGGGCGCTGGCGACGGAGAGGGCAAGCGGGGTAACGGCAAGCGCGGATCCACCGGCCAGCGCGAGACGGCAAAGGACAGGGATCGCCCAGCGAAACGCTGCACGTCCGGAGGTGGAAAAGGTCTCGCCTTTTCGCAGGAGGGTCCAGAAGTGCTTCAGCACAATCCTTCTCGATGTCCACGGGGCCGCCAAAGCCCGAATTTTAGTTAAGCGGTCTTAACGCGTCCTTACATTCACCGCAGAAAACCGCCCCGGCTCGGCTCAATTCCGGCTCAGTTCGGCTGGATCTTCGGCAACTCGCCGCTCATCTGCGGCGCCATGCCACCACCGCCTGCACTGTTGGCAATCGCAACCGTAAGGCGCTCGGCCGCCTCCGGCGACATCTTGCCCAGGATATCGGCCATTTTCCGGGGTTTCATCTGCCGCACGACTTTGAGAAGAACCTCCATGCTCAGCCGGTCGAAGATCCGGGCCGCATCCTTCGGTTTCATGTTCTCGTACATGGTCACGAGGGCTGCGATCTCGCCCTCTTCCTGCTTGCGCTTTTCCTCGACCTTGCCCTCGATCGATTGCTCCAGGGCCTTGAGCTCATCGACCCGCTTCTGAATCCGGTCCTCGGTCGCCTGCAGCAGCTTCTCGCGCAGATCCAGCTGGTCTTCCTGCTTCTGCAGGTTGTCGCGCCTCTGGCCAAGGCTTTCGAGCACGGCTCGCTCAGCGGCAGATCCGCCGATTTCAAGACTGTCGGGAATGGGCGGCGGCGGGCCATCACTTGCCGCATCACCAGCGGGCGCAGGATCAGCGGGCGCGCCATCAGTCGGCGGCGGCGTGCCGCCAGCCCCTCCGGCATCACCCGCGGGGGCCGCCGTTTCCTGTGCCTCGGCGGTCTGAAGCGGCGCAACACCAGGCAGGCCTGTGCCCAGCACAAGCCCGAGCAGCTTGAGCGCCAGAAGGGCGCTCGCCGCTACGGCAAGACTGGGCAGCAGGCGCAGGTTCATGCAGCCGCACCTCCGGTGCGATTACGGAAGCGGCCCAGACGTTCGGTCGCCTCGGCAGCAGCGCTGCGAATGTCACGGGCGCGCGGTGCGGGAGCCGCCGGCTGGGCGGGCGCAACCGGTGCATAGCCCTGGGTATAGGCCGGAGCCGCCTGCGGCTGACCGTAGCCCGCCGGATAACCGCCCTGACCCATGGCCGGAGTATGGGTCTGCCCCATGACCGGGGCCTGAGTATGCGCCTGCGGCTGCATCGGCTGACCGGCCCCATAGCCGGGGTAACCCTGCGCCTGGTGATGGGCCTGCTGCGGGGCCGGCTGGTGGGCCTGTTGGGCATAGGCGGGAACGGCCTGCTGGGCGGCCTGATGGGCGGCGCGCTCCTCGGAGGCGCTGCGAGCAGCTTCCGCGATCTGGCTGATCCGGCTGAAGATCTTCTCCCCCTCCTCGATCTGCTCGGCAAGCGAGCTGGAGAGGCTGTGCGCCTCGCGCAGATGGCTGCCCAGGGTCTCGTCCGCATCGCGGGCGGTAGCCTTGAGGCCCAGAATGGCGCGTTCGGCGATTTCCGTCGCGGTCATCAGTTCCGAGATCGTGGCGCGCAGGATCTGCTCGTCCGCCCGCAGACGCATGAGCCGACGGTTGAGCAGCCAGCAATAGCCAATGGTGACCAGCAGCAGGACGGCCACCAGGGCCTCGATGATCATTCCGAGGGGAAGGGAAGTCATTACTGCTCCATTTCGCTCTGCATCGCGCGCTCGAATGCGGCGAGGGTCATCTTCGGTTTCTTGAGGTTACGCGACACACGCACGGCAACGGAGTTCTCGATCTTCCCGATCGTGCCTTCCGTCAGATGAACACTGCCGCATTTTATCGTGACCGGATCGGACGGGTCGATGTCGAAGACGAGAGTCTGGCCGACATCCAGAGAAAGTATCCGCCCGAGCGGCAGATAGGTCTCGTAGAGAACCGCGTCCACGGTCACTTCCGCAGCGTGAATTTCGGTAGCCAGGTGACCTTCCCAAATCGGATCCCGGCCGAACTTCTCGCCCATGAACATTTGCAGGAGCAGATCGCGAATCGGCTCCAGCGTTGCGTAGGGCATCATGATCTCGACGGTACCGCCGCGATCTTCCATGTCGATCCGCAATTCCACGAGAATCGCCGCATTGGCCGGTCGTGAAATGGCGGCGAAGCGCGGATTGGTTTCCAGACGCTCCAGATTGAAATGCACCGGCGACAGCGGCGAGAACGCATGCTCCATGTCCTGGAGGATGATCGCCACCATCTGCTGCACCAGATTGGTCTCGATGGTCGTGTAGGGCCGCCCCTCGACGCGCACCGCCGAGGTGCCACGGCCACCGCCGAGCAGCACGTCGATGATCGAATAGATCAGGCTCGATTCGACCGTGACCAGACCGAACCCGTCCCACTCCTCGGCCTTGAAGACCCCGAGGATCGCCGGCAGCGGAATGGAGTTCAGATAATCGCCGAAACGCACGGAGCTGATCGAATCCAGCGACACTTCCACGTTGTCGGACGTGAAATTGCGCAGGGAGGTCGTCGTCAGTCGCACCAGACGGTCGAAGACGATTTCCAGCATCGGCAGGCGTTCGTAGGACACCATGGCCGAGTTGATCAGCGCCCGGATGCCGCTCTGGTCGCCGGCAATCGTGTCCTCGATGTTGAAGCCGAGGAGGTTGTCGATTTCCTCCTGGTTCAGGACACGGTCGGCGCCGCGAGTAGCGTTCTCGAGATCCGGCTCGCTGTCGTCGATCATCGCAGCCCATTGGGCCGCCATGTCGTCGGCGCTTCCGGCGCCCTGCTCTTCCAGAGCCGCGCCCCATGCTGCCGCCAGGTCGTCGTCGTCCGAATCGCCCGCGCCCTGCTCCGCAAGAGCAGCGCCCCAGGCGTCGGCCATATCCTCTTCGCTCAGATCGTCGTCGTCGTCAGCCATGCCAAACCATCTCAGTCTCGCGCCTGCCGCCGGCCATCGCCGGCTGCGGGCCTACTGGACCAGGATTTCCTTGAACAGCACCCCGTTCACCTTTGCCGGGTAAACAGAGAGGTTGATGCGCCTGAGCAATTCTTCCTTCAGACGGAACAGACCGGCAGATCCCTCCAGATCCGCGGGGCGAAGTTCGCGCAGGTAGATCTGGAACGCATCCAGAATGCGCGGCAGGTAAGGCTCGATCTGCGCGATCATCGCCTTATCCTCGACTTCCAGCGCGATGCGCACCTTGAGATAGGTGGACCGGCCATCGGTCGCGAGATTCACGGTCATTTCCGGCAGGTCATAGAAGACCACCGGCTTCTGCACCTCCTGCGCCGCCGGAGTACCGTCGGCACTGGGGGGCGGCGCGGAATCGCCGGAGAGGAAGAAATAGGCGCCGCCGCCAATGGCCAGCACGGCCACCAGTCCGATGCCCCCGAACAGGATCAGCTTCTTCTTGCCGCCACCGGCACCGGCGTCTTCGCCGTCTTCACCGCCAGCTGTTTCGTCAGCCATGTCGATCCCCGATTCCGCCCCGTGAGAACACGCACGCGCGTTAGGTTACTAAAGAGTAAATGGTTAACGAGTGGTTACTAAATCGTTAACGAGCCTAACTCGGCAAAAATTACCTTCCGGTTAATATGTGCCGGAAATCCCTGCCGAGCGCACCCCGTCCATTTACCTTTTACCCAAGATTTTCAGCCGTTTAGAAACTGGCACGCCACGTGCAATTAACTTTTGCGAACGGCCCGTCTGGGGAGATTGGCCGTTCCTCGGGGAGCAAAGGGAAGTGTTAACATGGAGAACGCGCAGCTCATCACCCTGTCGCGCCAGGGCGCGCTGAGGAATCAGCTGAACGTGGTCGCCAACAATATGGCGAACCTCAACACGTCGGGATTCAAGGCGCAGCAGCTTCTGTTCGAGGAGTATCTGATGCCCGTCGCCGAGGCGACGGAGTTTCAGACCCCGGACGAGGACCTGTCCTATGTGAACGACTACGGGACGGCCTTCGACTTTTCCGAAGGCGGGATTCGCACGACGGGCAACCCCTTCGACCTGGCGGTCGAGGGTGACGGCTTCTTCGTCGTGCAGATGGAAGACGGCTCGGAAGCCTATACGCGCAGCGGCGCCTTCCAGCTCGATCAGAACGGCACGCTGGTGACCGCCGACGGTCGTCCGGTCATGACCGAAGGCGGCCCGATCACCTTCGGCACCGCCGACGGTCAGGTCGAGATTGCCCGCGACGGCACCATCAGCACCGAACAGGGCGCACGCGGCCGCATTCGCCTGGTCGACTTCGAGAACCCGCAGGACCTGCGCGTTCTGGGCGACAACCTCTTCGTCGGAGAAGAACCGCTCCCCCTCATCCCCGTCCGCAACGTGGTTCAGGGCGCGCTCGAAAATTCGAACGTGGAAGGGGTGGTCGAAATGACCCGCCTGATCGAGCTGACCCGGGCCTACGAGTCCGCCACCAAGATGCAACAGGACCTGGACGAGCTGCGCAAGACCGCCATCCAGACCCTCGGCACCGTAGAAGCCTAAGCCTTTAAGGATTCTGTCCCATGAAAGCACTCCATATCGCCGCAACGGGGATGAAGGCGCAGGAAACGAACGTCGAGATCATCTCCAACAACGTCGCCAACATGCGCACCACCGGCTACAAGCGCCTGCGTGCCGACTTCCAGGACCTGCTCTACGAGAACCAGCGCCGCGTCGGCTCCCAGACCTCCTCCGCCGGAACCATCGTTCCGACCGGCGTGCAGGTGGGGTCGGGCGTCAAGCTGGCCGCGACCTCTCGCATCATGACCCAGGGCACCCTGGAACAGACGGACAAGGAACTGGACCTCGCCATCCGCGGCGAAGGCTTCTTCCAGATCCAGCTGCCGGACGGCACCACCGCCTACACCCGCGACGGCTCCTTCGAGCGCGACTCGGACGGCAACCTGGTGACCGTCGACGGCTATGCCGTGCAGCCGGCCATCAACATCCCCCAGGACGGGACGGATCTGTCGATCTCCGCCGACGGCACGGTTCAGGTCACCGATGCCACCGGCGCCCAGGTCACCCTCGGTCAGCTCAATCTGGCCCGCTTCGTCAACAAGTCGGGCCTCGAGTCCATCGGCGACAACCTCTACCTGGCGACCGACGCCAGCGGTGACGCCCAGGTCGACATCCCCGGCAACGACAACTTCGGCGACCTTCAGCAGGGCTACGTGGAAAGCTCCAACGTGGAAGCCGTGACCGAAATCTCCGACCTGATCGCCGCCCAGCGTGCCTACGAGATGAACTCCAAGATCATCCAGGCCGCGGACGAGATGCTGTCCACCACCAGCAACCTGCGCTGAGGAGAGAGCTGAATGACCCGCTTCGCAACCCTTCTCGGCACCGCCGGCGCCCTCGTCGCAAGCCTGCTGCTCGCCAGCCCGGCCTCTGCCCAGAGCGCCACCCAGCCCCTGCCGCAGATGCAGGCGCAGGCCCAGATCAAGCCGGTCCTGCGCTCCGAGATCGCGGTCCTGTCGGACATCGTCACGGTCGGTGACTTTTACAGCGACGCCGGCCCCGTGGCCCTCGTGCCCCTGTTCCGCGCCCCCGATCTCGGCGTGACCGGCTCCGTGCCGGCCGAGGATGTGGCCCGGCGCGCCCAGGCCGCCGGCCTGACCGATGCGGGCACCGACGGGCTGCGCGCGGTCACCGTTCATCGCCGCGCCGAAATCTACGATGCCGCCCGCCTCAAGACCGTGATCGGTGCCGCCATCGCCCTGCGCGACGCCAACATCCGCGCCGAGGATCTGGAAGTCTCCTTCTTCCGTGACCCGGCCCCTCTCCAGGCCGACCCGGGCGACATGGAGCCCGTGCGGGTGGATCAAGTCGTCTGGTCCCGCACCGATGGCCGTTTCACCGTCAGCGCCTCCGTGGCAACCGGCGGCGGACGCCAGACCCTGTCCCTCACCGGCTTTGCCCGCGAGATGGTGGAAGTGACCGTGCTGGCCCAGCCGCTCTCCCGCGGCACCGTGCTCAAGGCGGAAGACCTGACCGTTGCCCGCCTGCCGGTGCAGCAGGTGCCGGCCCGCGCCGTCCTCGACCCGGCCGATGTGGTGGGTCTGGCAGCCCGGATGAACATGCGCCCCAACAGCCCGCTGGTGCGCGCCGACTTCGAGCGCCCCGTTCTGGTCGCCCGCAACGAGCGCGTCACCCTGACCTTCGAGATGCCCGGCATGAAGCTGACCTCCCGTGGCCAGGCCATGGAAGACGGCTCCGAGGGCGACATGATCGACATCATGAACCTTCAGTCCAAGCGCGTCGTCCCGGCCATCGTGGTCGGCCACGGCCAGGTGCGCATCCTTGCGCCCAACACCCTTCCCGCGGCGGCCCAGGTCGCCAGCCTTGACGGAGCCAGCCGATGACCGCTGCCCCTCTCCACCGCCCCGCCGCAACCGGCACCCTGCGCAAGGGTCTCCTCGGCCTGGTCCTCGCCCTGCCCCTGACCGCCTGCGGCACCGCCGACAAGCTGGCCCAAGTCGGACAGCAGCCGCACCTGAACGCCATTCAGGATCCGCGCACGACACCGGGCTACCGGCCGGTGCAGATGCCGATGCCGGAAGCCCAGAGCGCCCACTACAGCCCGAACTCCCTGTGGCGGTCGGGCAACCGGGCCTTCTTCGAGGACCAGCGCGCCAAGCAGGTCGGCGACATCCTGACCGTGCTCGTGACCATTTCCGACAAGGCCCAGTTCGACAACGCCACCTCGCGCCGGCGTTCGGACAGCTCGTCGGCTGGCGCCGGCGGAGCGCTCGGAACGGCCATCGACATCATCGGCCTGCCCGCAGGTGTTGCGGCGAGCGATCTCGCCTCGGTCGACAGCTCCACCAACTTCTCCGGATCCGGCTCGGTCGACCGGGAGGAAAAGCTGGAAACCACCATCGCGGCCGTGGTCCTGCAGGTCCTGCCCAACGGCAACCTCGTCATCGAGGGCCGTCAGGAGGTTCGCGTGAACAACGAGGTGCGTGAGCTGGTGGTCGCCGGTATCGTGCGGCCGGAGGACATCACCTCCGAAAACACCATCGTCAGCGAGAAGATCGCCGAGGCCCGCATCGGTTACGGTGGCCGCGGTCAGCTGACCGACGTCCAGCAGCCCCGCTACGGCAGCCAGGTGCTCGACATCATGCTGCCCTTCTGACCCGCCTTCCGCTGTCGGGCTTTTCCGTGCCCGGCATCCCGCCACGCCGGACACCCCGGCACTTTCACTTTCACGATCCCCCGGTGGACATGGCGCCTTCTAGAAGCCCCATGCCCGCCGACAACGGACCAGGGTGGCCTCGCTCCCCGAGCCTGTCCCTGTCCGTGCACCCTCAGGACTGGCGTTCCGCCGCTTTCCGGCCTCACCCCAAGGGCACTCCCCACACTTCCGCCCGAGGCTGCGAACGCTCCCCAGGCGGGGCGCCGGTCCTGAAAATGCAAAAAGGCTCATCCGCGACGGCGGATGAGCCTTTTTCATGTCTGGTTCGCGTAGCCGTGACGCCCGGCCGGCGCCGAGACTTGAGCATGACGCCTGCCGCAAGACGCCTCAGCGACCCGGCACAGGCGGATCGTCTGTCACATCATCCCCGCCCGTCCCGGCGGCGGAGCGATGCACGCGGCTCAATCGTCGCGATAAACCTTCTCGCGGCGCTCGTGCGCTTCCTGTGCCTCGATGGACAGGGTGGCGATCGGACGGGCATCCAGCCGGCGCACGGAAATCGGATCACCGGTCTCCTCGCAGTAGCCGTAGGATCCGTCGGCGATCCGTTCGAGGGCGGAATCGATCTTCGAGATCAGCTTGCGCTGACGATCGCGTGCACGCAGCTCGATGGATCTGTCGGTCTCGGAAGAGGCGCGATCCGCGAAGTCCGGGTGGTTCTGGCTTTCTTCCTGCAGGTTCGCAAGGGTTTCCTTGCTTTCACGCAGGATGTCTTCCTTCCAGGCGAGCAGCTTGTTCTTGAAATACTCGCGCTGCCTTTCATTCATGAACGGCTCGTCGTCCGAGGGTCGATATGCAGACTCAAGTTCAACCGTCATCGATAGCTCCGGATTACCGTTAGGCCGGGCGCAATATATCCCCCTGCCCCCTCTGCTACAACGGTGCTTTTGTTAAAATTGGCGTCATGGAAAATGCTGATTTGACAAAGGGTTAACCGTGAAAGCCGCCAGAGGAGGCAAGACGCTGCCCAAGACATCGGCAACGTAGCGTCAGATTGGACCTAGAATCGGCCCAGCTTGGCGAGCTCGACACGGGCCCGCAATTCGATCTCCTTGAGCACTGCGGCGACCTGTTCGTCCTCCTCCGGGATCTCGTCGCCGAGGCGGCTCACGAGCCGTTCCAGGCGGTCCTCGGAGACCCGCCCGGCGAGAAGGTCCGCCTTCAGCTGATCCAGCGTATCGAGCAGGTCATAGCCCCTCTGGGCAGCCGGCGAACGCTTGCGGCGCGGCTGCTCCTCCACTTCCTGCAGGGACAGCAGCGCATCCATGCCATGCAGACCGGAGGTGCCTGTCGTGCCGCTGGAGTGGGTCGCCGGCTCCTCGCTCTCCAGGCTGAAGCCGCCTGAGGTTCCGTCGGTGCGCTTCTTGCCGCCCCGGCCCTGAACGCCTGTCAGAGGGTTCTGTCCTGTGATGCGCATGGGTCTCGATCCATCTGCTGCAAGGCCGTCGCATCCTCGACGCTGAGGTCATGGCGGACGGCCGATCTGCCGGGTCTTGCGGTCCGGATGCGGGAAATGCGGGCCCGGCCACGCGGCATCCTTCGTCCGCACAGGGTAAATGAGTCCGGGTCCAATCGGCAATATTTGCCGGACCCTTGCCCACGCCTCTTTGATCACTGGCCGGTGCGCTCAAGTTTAAATTAGCAAAATCAGATACTTGAACCGTATTCATCAGGAGAAATCCGGCTGGCATGGCCTTCGCATAATGCCACGTGACGGTGGGCTCCCTGCTCGCGGCGCCCCTCAAACCCGAATGGAACTCTGGCATGAACACCGGTCTCGTCCTTCGCTTCTTCGCACTGGTCCTCTGCGTGACCATCCTGACCTCCGCCGCGCTGGCCGCGTCGCGGATCAAGGACATTGCGGATTTCGAAGGCATCCGAGAAAACCAGCTGATCGGCTACGGCCTCGTGGTCGGCCTGAACGGCACCGGCGACAGCCTGCGCAACACGCCTTTCACCCAGCAGAGCTTGCAGGCCATGCTGGAACGTCTCGGCGTCAACACCCGTGACGTGGACCTGAACACCAACACGGTTGCAGCTGTGATGGTGACCGCCAACCTGCCGCCGTTTGCCACCCAGGGCACGCGCATCGACGTCAGCGTGTCGGCCCTCGGCAATTCCTCGTCCCTGCAGGGTGGCACCCTTCTGGTGACGCCGCTCGTCGGCGCCGACGGGGAAGTCTATTCGATTGCGCAAGGGTCGGTGGCCGTGGCCGGCTTCTCCGCCCAGGCCGACGCCGCCTCCGTCGTGCGCGGTGTTCCCACCTCCGGCCGCATCGCCAATGGCGGATTGGTGGAGCGCGAGGTGGACTTCAAGCTCGCCTCGCTGACCTCCCTGCGCCTGGCCCTGCGCAACCCGGATCTGACGACCGCCCGCCGGGTGGCCCTGTCCATCAACGAACTGATCGGCATGCCCACCGCCGAGCCCATGGATCCGGGCACGGTCCGCATCGAACTGCCGCGCGACTACAGCGGCAACATCGTCGATCTTTTGACCGACATCGAGCAGCTGATCGTCGAGCCCGATCTGCCGGCCAAGGTGGTGATCGACGAGAACTCCGGCATCATCGTCATGGGCCAGGACGTGAAGGTCTCCACCGTCGCGGTCGCCCAGGGCAACCTGACCGTCACCATCGCCGAAACGCCCCAGGTGTCCCAGCCCCTGCCGTTCGCCAATGGCCAGACCGTGCAGCTGCCGCGCTCCGAGCTGCTGGTCAACGATGATCCGGACGCCAAGCTGGCGATTGTCCCGGGCACCGTGACCCTGAAGCAGCTTGTCGACGGGCTGAACGCCCTCGGCATCGGCCCGCGCGACATGATCTCCATCCTCCAGGCCATCAAGGCGTCCGGCGCCCTGCAGGCCGAAATCGAGGTGCTGTGACCATGATCGAGACCTCCACCACCCTTACCGGTCAATACAGCCTGGGCGACGCCAGCACGGCGCTCAGCCGCGCCGCCGCCACCGTGAACGGCAGCAAGAGCCAGACCCGGGAAGCCGCCGAAGAGTTCGAAGGCGTATTCCTGCGCACCATGCTGCAATCCATGTTCACCGGCCTGGAAGAGGGCGGAACCTGGGGCCAGGGCCACGGCTCGGAAGCCTGGCAGGGCATGCTCATCGACGAATACGCCAAGGAAATCAGCCAGTCGGGGGGCATTGGCCTCGCCGATTCCATTGAGCGGCAGCTGCTGCAGATCCAGGAGAGCGCACAATGACCGCCCACAATCAGATCAACGACTTTCCCTTCTCGCTCGAACGGCCCCAGAGCCCGGCGGAGGCCAATGCCTTCTGCGAGGCCCTTGGCGAGACCATGGAACACCTGCTCGACCTGATCGAGAGCGAGACCAGTCTGGTGCGCGCCGGACGGCTGAAGGAAGCCGGCACCCTGCAGCCGGAAAAGGCCAAGCTGATCCACGCCTATACCCGCGGCATGCTCTGCGCCAAGCAGCACGCCGTCGCCCTCGGCAATCTGGCTCCCGCCGCGGCCCAGAACCTGCGCCGGCGCCACGGCGAGTTCCAGCCCGTGCTGCGGATCAATCTGGCCGTGCTCTCGGCCGCGCGCGATGTGGCCACCACCATCGTCTCGACCGTCGCCAAGGCGGTCGGAGGTCAGACCTCAACGACCACCTATGGCCCGAAGGGACAGGCGCCGACCGTCGCCAAGCCCGCCAATGGCATCGCCCTGAACCAGCATCTGTAAACGAGCATTTCTGAATCCGCATTTCTGGGCCGGGCGACAGCGCACCCAGCGCCCCTTCATCGGGCTTGCAACAGATCATCGGGGGCGAGGCACGGCATCACCGGCCTCGCCCCTTGTTCTTTTGTGCGCCGGCCAGACGCCGGATCAGCAGCACCACGTAGCATTTGTGATTGGACCGCTCAGAGCCCGAGGCCTATCCTCGGACCCGTCGTCGCTTCAGGCTTTGACGTGAGGACGCCGCGCGGACTGAACGCGCGATCCGGATCAGAAATGATCGGAATTTAACGCCCATTCTCGGGTCCCGATCTGGTGATATTAACCATGTTTCGGGAGAGGACCCGGAAACCCCGGCCCGAAGCCGCTCCGGCATCGACACGCAAGGCGTTGCAAAGATACGCTTTTCCAGTGGACGATTGATTCGACTTCGAACCCGGTAAAAGTCTAACGATAGTGTTAAGAAGGGATTCATTCCCTTACGTTAGCCTCTCTCCATCGGGTTCCCTGTCGAGCTACCCGGAGGAACGGATTATGGACACTGCACTAATCCGGCCGCAACTGCCGAGCTATACGGCAATCACGCCGGACACACGCGCTCCCGAGAGGACGGAGCCGGCTGCTGCAACCGATTTGCCGGTTGAAAACACGGTCTCGCCGTCGAATGACAGCGGTGCCGGTCGTCGTGCATCCGACAACCCGCGCAATCGTGAGCCTTTCTCGCCGACCCTGAACATCGAGCGTCAGAACTTCATTGACCCGGAAAGCGAAACCCTGATCTATCAGGCCAAGAACCGCGACACCGGTGAGGTGGTCCAGCAGATCCCGAGCGAAACCCTTCGCCGGCTGCGGGCCTACAACAAGACGCTGTCGGATCAGACGACCAACGGCTTTACCCCCCGCTCTGCGACCACGGCCTGAGCCGCGCGCCGCAGGTGACATCCTGACGACCTGCGCCCACGTCATGTGAGGACAGGACCCATTCGCCCCCGCCCCTCGGTGAGACCTCTCCCGGGGGCAGACCTCGTTGGTCCGACGCTCCCCTCAAGACACAAACTCGTGTCGCGACGCGGCCTTTTCGATCTGGCCTCATGCCACGGCGGCTCGACCGGGCCGCACCTCCCGCAGACGACCGCGTCACAGCTAGCCCTGCGCCTGACGCAGGGTTTGGAGCCTCCTGACGCAAGGTTCCCTCGCGCCACTGCCAAGGATATGACGCCCACACGCTCCACGCACCTGCCCCGTCTTCCGATCCCCGTTAACCCTGCGCCTGACGTGACGTTTGGCACGCCCGCGTAAGGATCCGCATTTATGACAGTGCTCAAATAACTGATTTCACGCCACTTCCTGCCCCGGCTCGAAATCATCCCCTCACAAGATCGCTCCCGACCAATTGCCACCTTCCGCCAAGCAAGTTCAAGTTAACCAAGTCGCTTAACCAAGTTCATTTCGAGTCCTTTAATCCTAACCCAAAGTAAGATTCAACGTTAGGATTCAATACAAACTTTAGCCGCAGAGTTCACGGGTCGTTCAGGAAGAATGACTTTAAAAAAACAGAAGGAACTCTGTAATGGCTGATATCACCCTCTCCAGTGCTGTACGCACGAACCTCAATTCCCTTCAGGCAACTTCCGCCTTCATGAGCAAGGTTCAGGAACGTCTCTCGACGGGCAAGAAGGTCAATTCGGCACTGGACAATCCGAACTCCTTCTTCTCGGCAAAGGGCCTGGAAAACCGCGCAAGCGACCTTTCCACCCTGCTGGACGACATGGGACAGTCGATCCAGACCCTGAAGGCAGCCGACAAGGGCATCGAGGCCATCTCCGACCTGGTGGACGCCGCAAAGGCAAAGGCCAACCAGGCCGCCCAGACGTCCTCTCAGGCCGAACGCGCTCAGTATGCCAAGGAATACAATGAGCTCCTGACCCAGATCGAAGATCTGTCGAAGGACTCCGGTTACGGCGGCAAGAACCTGCTCGGCGGCACCGGCAACGACCTGTCGGTGACCTTCAACGAAGACGGCACGTCGTCGCTCAGCATTTCCGCGGTCGACTATACGGACACCACCCTGTCCACCGGTCTGAACCTCTCCGATCTGACCGAGGCTGCCGACGGCACCGCGACCATCTCGCTGACCGCCGGCACCACCACCGCCGTCCTGACGGGCGGCGATCTGCTCACCGCCGATGACGAGTTCACCGCCGGTGACACCCTGACCCTGACCGACTCCAACGGCAGCGAGATCGCCACCTTCGAGATCGACGCCACCACGACGGTCAACGACCTGGAGAGTTTCCTGGACGGCGTGGACGGCGTGAGCGCCTCGCTCGCCTCCGGCACCCTCACGGTGACCTCGGAGTTCGTCCTCAACATCGACAGCGACAACACTGCCTTCAACAGCAGCTCGACGCTAACGACGAATGCGACTGACTCAGGCTTTGCCACCGACAGTGCCATCGACAACGTGCTGTCCGCGCTGAAGTCGGCCCAGGACACCCTGCGGTCCCAGGCCTCCACCTTCGGTACCAACCTGTCGATCGTGGAAAACCGTCAGGACTTCACCAAGTCCCTGATCAACACGCTGGAAGAAGGCGCAGGCAAGCTGACCCTGGCCGACACGAACGAGGAAGGCGCAAACCTGCTGGCCCTGCAGACCCAGCAGACCCTGGCCTCCACGTCCCTGTCCCTGGCAGCCCAGGCCGACCAGAACGTGCTGCGTCTGTTCTAAAAAAGAATCCCGGAGCCTTTCGGGACGCGTCAAAGACATAACAAGGAGATGGCGGGGAATACCCCGCCATTTCTTAACGTATTTTCAAAATGCGTTAAGGTTTAAACCATAGTAACCACGTTCCTTAACACACGTTTACTTTTGATCGTGCACCTTCCGTAGCGTCGAACCCAGGAAGGGTTCCGTAATGCGTACTCCCAGGAAGGAAGCACAATGCCTAACGTCAACCTGTCCTCCGCCGTCCGGTCCAACCTGAATGCCCTTCAGGCGACCTCTCAGATGATGACCTCTGTCCAGGAGAAGCTCTCCACCGGCAAGAAGGTCAATTCTGCACTGGACAATCCGAACTCCTTCTTCACCGCCCGTGGTCTTGAAAACCGCGCCAACGACCTGTCGAACCTTCTGGACGACATGGGTCAGGCCGTTCAGACCCTGAAGGCGTCGGACAAGGGGATCGAAGCCATTTCCGATCTCGTGGACGCCGCAAAGGCGAAGGCCAACCAGGCCTCCCAGACGTCCTCCCAGACGGAACGCTCCCAGTATGCCAAGGAATACAACGAGCTGCTGACGCAGATCGAAGACCTGGCAAAGGACAGCGGATACAAGGGCAAGAACCTGCTCGGCGGCAATGGTAACGATCTGACCGTGACCTTCAACGAAGACGGCTCGTCTTCGCTGAGCATCTCGTCTGTCGACTTTACCGACACAACCCTGTCGACCGGTCTGAACCTTTCGGATCTGACCGAAGCGTCCGATGGCACCGCGTCCATCTCGCTGACCGCCGGCACCACCACCGCCGTTCTGACTGGCGGCGACCTGCTCACCGCCGATGACGAATTCACCGCCGGTGACACCATTACCCTGACCGACTCCAACGGTTCGGAAATCGGCAGCTTCGAAATCACGGCAACCACCACCGTCAGCGATTTCGAAAAATTCCTCGATGGCGTCGATGGCGTCAGCGCGGATCTGGCTTCCGGCTCCCTGACCGTGACCTCGGAATTCGTGCTCAACGTCGACAGCGACAATGCCGCCTTCAACAGTGGCTCGACGCTGACGACCAACGCCACGGACTCCAGCTTCGCGACCGATGCGAATATCGAAGATACCCTGAAGGCCCTGAAGACCGCTCAGGACACCCTGCGCTCCCAGGCCTCCACCTTCGGTACCAACCTGTCGATCGTGCAGAACCGTCAGGACTTCACCAACTCCATCATCAATACGCTGGAGGAAGGTGCAGGCAAGCTGACGCTGGCCGATACGAACGAGGAAGGCGCAAACCTGCTGGCCTTGCAGACCCAGCAGTCTCTCGCCTCCACGTCCCTGTCCCTGGCGGCCCAGGCCGACCAGAACGTCCTGCGTCTGTTCTAAACCCGAGGAATATCAGCCACTTGACACGGCGGGCTCCGGCCCGCCGTTTCTTTGTACTGAAAGGAAGCGTTAACGTTAAATATCGCTAACCACGTTTCTTCAGAAAGCGTTTTCCTGAACGAACCATTTCTAGGATGTCAGACCCAGGAAGGGTCGATGTGCAAAGTAATCCTAGAAAGGATCCAAGAAAATGGCAGGCATCACTCTGTCCAGCGCCGTGCGCTCGAACCTGAACGCCCTCCAGGCAACCTCCGACCTCATGTCCAAGGTTCAGGAAAAGCTGGCAACCGGCCGCAAGGTCAATTCCGCTCTCGACAACCCGAACTCCTTCTTCACCGCCAAGGGCCTCGAGAACCGCGCGAACGACCTCTCCTCCCTGCTCGATGACATGGGCCAGTCGGTCCAGACCCTGAAGGCAGCCGACAAGGGCATCGAGGCCATCTCCGATCTGGTGGACGCCGCAAAGGCAAAGGCCAACCAGGCCGCCCAGACCTCCTCGCAGAGCGAACGCGCTCAATATGCCAAGGAATACAATGAGCTCCTGACCCAGATCGAGGATCTGGCCAAGGACAGCGGCTACAAGGGCAAGAACCTGCTCGGCGGCACCGGTAACGATCTGACCGTGACCTTCAACGAGGACGGCTCCTCGTCTCTCGGGATCACCGCGGTCGATTTCACCGACACTACCCTGTCCACCGGCCTGAACCTGTCCGACCTGACGGAAGCCGCCGAAGGCACCGCAGCGATCACGCTGACCGCCGGCACCACCACGGTCGCCCTGACGGGCGGCGATCTGCTCACCGCCGATGACGAGTTCACCGCCGGTGACACCCTCACCCTGACCGACTCCAACGGCACCGAAATCGGGACCTTCGAGATCGACGCCACCACGACGGTCAACGATCTGGAGACCTTCCTGGACGGCGTGGACGGCGTGAGTGCGTCGCTCGCTTCCGGCACCCTGACGGTGACTTCGGACTTCGTCCTCAACATCGACAGCGACAACACTGCCTTCAACAGCAGCTCGACGCTGACGACCAGCGCGACGGACTCCGGCTTTGCCACCGACAGCGCCATCGACAACGTGCTGTCGACCCTGAAGTCGGCCCAGGACACCCTGCGGTCCCAGGCCTCCACCTTCGGTACCAACCTGTCGATCGTGGAAAACCGCCAGTCCTTCACCAACCAGCTCATCAACACGCTGGAAGAAGGTGCGGGCAAGCTGACCCTGGCCGACACGAACGAGGAAGGTGCAAACCTGCTGGCCCTGCAGACCCAACAGTCTCTCGCCTCCACGTCGCTGTCCCTGGCAGCGCAGGCCGACCAGAACGTTCTGCGTCTCTTCTAAGAGGCGTAACCCAGGTTCACGACACCTCCTAAGTCGTCAAGAAGAACGGCGGCGCTCATGCGCCGCCGTTTTTTGTTGTGCGCGCCAGACATCCCTTGCTACGCCCCGCCCCCTCCGGCACGCGCCATGTGGCCCGCAGACACTTGCCCTCCCGCCAGACCAGCCGGGCCGCATTAACCCTTCCCCTAAGGCATCTACCCGTTCTTTACCCCCGCAAATATAGCAATGTAATTGCTACTTACTTCAAGCTCTCGCAAGGTTAACTTTTCGATAACTATAAAATCGCAAGTCTTTAACCATTGATTAGGGTTAACGGGACATGATCACCCTCAACCCGCTCAGGAGAGTGGAAGTATTTCGGACCCAAGAAAGGGAAGACTATGGACAACATCACGCTGTCAGCCGCCGTCCGCCAGAACCTCCTCACGCTTCAGTCGACTGCTGACCTGATGTCCGGTGTTCAGAACCGGCTCGCCACTGGCCTCAAGGTCAACTCCGCTCTCGACAACCCGAATTCTTTCTTCACCGCGTCGGGCCTGAGCGACCGCGCCAGCGACCTGACCAACCTTCTCGACGACATGGGTCAGGCCCTCCAGACCATCAAGGCCGCCGACAAGGGCATCACCACCATCACGGACCTGGTCGAAACCGCCAAGGCGAAGGCCAATCAGGCGCTCCAGACCCAGAGCCAGTATGAGCGGGCCAAGTTCGCCACCCAGTACAACGACCTGCTCGAGCAGATCGAGGATCTGGCCAAGGACAGCTCCTACAAGGGCAAGAACCTGCTCGGCGGCGATGGCAACGACCTCACGGCGATCTTCAACGAGGACAACACCTCCAAGCTGACCGTGAACGCGGTCGACTACACCGACACCACCCTCTCCACCGGCCTGAACCTGTCCGACCTGGCGGAAGCCAAGGGGGGCGCCGCCTCGTTCCAGCTGGAAGGCGGGTTGGGCAGCGTGACACTGACCGACGCCAACTCGGACGCGCTTGGCTCCGGATCGCTGCTGACCGACTACACCGGGATCACCCAGGGCGACGTGATCACCCTGCGCACCGCCGCCTCCGGCGCGGGATCCGCTCTCGTCACCCTCACGGTGGGCGCGAACACCACCGTGCAGGATCTTGTCACCCTGGTGGATGGCGTGGCTGGTGTGCGCGCCGAATTTGACGAAACCTCGGGCGCCTTGAAGATCACGTCCAATGATGACGTCTTCCTCTACAACGCCGACAACGACAACGGCGGCACCGCGGTACCGACCGACCTCGCCTCGGTGACCTCGGCCAACTTCACCGCCTCGACCCAGCTTCTCACCGGCTCCGCCAGCTTCAAGGCCGGCGACATCCTGACCCTGGAAGACGGCAACGGATACGAACTGGGCTCCTACGAGATCACCGCCGAGTCGACCGTGTCCGATCTGGTCGACTTCATCGACGACTTCAACGGGGTGAGCGCCAGCTTCTCCACCTCGACCGGCAAGATCACCATCGAGAGCGACACGGACCTCAGTCTGACGAGCGACAACACCAACGACTTCAATGCCTCGGCCTTCGTGGCAGACAGCGACGGGGTGACGATCGCCGCCCAGCAGGACTCAGGCTTTGCAACGGACACGGAGATCAACGCGGTCATTGACAGGTTGAACACCGCCTTGTCGAACCTGAGATCCCAGGCCTCAGAGTTCGGGACCAACCTCTCCACGGTGGAAATCCGCCAGGACTTCACCAAGCAGCTGATCAACACGCTGCAGGAAGGCGCAGGGCTGCTGACCCTGGCCGACACGAACCAGGAAGGGGCGAACCTGCTGGCCCTTCAGACCCGCCAGCAGCTTGCCTCCACCTCCCTCTCCTTCGCCTCTCAGGCGGACCAGACGGTGCTGTCCCTCTTCTGACCCCATCGACGCACCGCTTGCGGGCGATACGCGGCCACCGCGTATCGCCCGTTTCTCGCGCAAGGGAAGACCCTGAAAGAAAAAGGAAAACCCAAAGACATCCACAAGCCGACGCAGAGGAAGAATTCCCAGAATGCGGCAATTAACCAATCATTAAGGTTACCACTTCATTGTCAGCCTCGAGATGGTCAGGAAGACCATTGTGAGTTTATGCCCAGAAGAGGCTTCAAATGGCTGACAACATTACCCTTTCCGCCGCCGTGCGGCAGAACCTGCTTACCCTGCAGTCCACCGCCGACATGATGTCGGGCGTTCAGAACCGCCTGGCAACCGGCCTCAAGGTCAACTCCGCCCTCGACAATCCGAATTCCTTCTTCACCGCCTCGGGCCTGAATGCCCGTGCGAGTGACCTCACCAACCTGCTCGACGACATGGGCCAGGTGGTGCAGACCATGAAGGCCGCGGATGAAGGCATCACCTCCATCACCAAGCTGGTCGAATCCGCCAAGGCCAAGGCCAACCAGGCCCTGCAGACCCAGAGCCAGTACGAGCGCTCCAAATTCGCCAAGCAGTACAACGACCTGTTGCAGCAGATCGAGGCACTGGCGAAGGACAGCTCCTACAAGGGCAAGAACCTGCTCGGTGGCGAAGGCAACAATCTCACCGCGATCTTCAACGAGGACAACACCTCGAAGCTGACCGTGGCAGCGGTGGACTACACCGACACCACCCTCTCCACCGGCCTAAACCTGACGGATCTCGCCGAAGCCAAGGGCGGCGCAGCCTCCTTCCAGCTCGAAGGTGGCGCCTCCTCCATCACCCTGACCGATGGCAGCGGCGACGCGCTCGGCTCCGGATCGCTGATCACGGATTTCGCCTCCATCACTGCGGGTGACGTCCTCACCCTGCGCACGGCAGCCTCCGGCGGCGGTTCCGCAGTCGCCACGCTGACGGTCACGGCCAACACCACCGTCCAGGATGTGGTCACAGCACTGGATGGGGTTGCCGGCGTGCGCGCCGAATTCGATGAAACCACCGGCGCCCTGAGCATTACCTCCAACGACGACGTCTTCCTTTACAACTCCGACGACGACAACGGCGGCACCGCGGCGCCGACCGATCTGGTCTCGGTCTCCACGGCCAACTTCACCGCCTCGACCCAGCTTCTCACCGGATCCGCCAGTTTCACCGCCGGCGACATCCTGACCCTGGAAGACGGCAACGGCTACGAACTGGGCTCCTACGAAATCACCGCAGAAAGCACCGTCGCCGATCTCGTTGATTTCATTGACGACTTCAACGGCGTCAGCGCCAGCTTCTCCACCTCGACCGGCAAGATCACCATCGAGAGTGACACGGACCTGAGCCTGACCAGCGACAATGCGGAAGACTTTGCCGCCTCCGCCTTCGGCTCCACGACGGGGGTCACGATCAACGCGGCACAGGACTCCGGTTTCGCCACCGATAACGAGATCAACGCCGTGATTGACCGCATTAACACCGCGCTGTCCAACCTGCGCGCCCAGGCCTCCGAGTTCGGTACCAACCTGTCGACCGTGGAAATCCGTCAGGACTACACCAAGACCCTGATCAACACCCTGCAGGAAGGTGCGGGCAAGCTGACGCTGGCCGACACCAACGAGGAAGGTGCAAACCTTCTCGCCCTGCAGACCCGCCAGCAGCTCGCCTCCACCTCCTTGTCCTTCGCCTCTCAGGCGGACCAGACGGTTCTCTCGCTCTTCTGAGAGAGAATCAGGCGAACGCAACGGCACCCTGATCGACCCCGGAACGGGCGGAGATTTCTCCGCCCGTTTGCCTTTTTCACCCTTCCGCAGGGTTAGAGATGGGCAAATTCCCTCATGTTTTCCGAGGATTTGGGAGAAATCTCTGAGTAACCCGGGTTAACAAACCCTCTCCCCCTGACAAGCCTGTTTACTTTTCATTTACACTCACTGCACAGTCAGGCAGTTGTCGCCTGACCCATGACGGATGCCGTCAGTCTTGGCGGCGGATCAGAAAATGCGGTGAGCCCAGATGAGCGATATTGTTCTTTCAAGTGCCGTTCGGGATAACTTGCTCTCGCTGAAGAATACGGCGAAGTTGCAGTCCACGACCCAGAATCGCCTTGCGACCGGCCTCAAGGTCAATTCGGCGCTGGACAATCCGAACTCCTTCTTCACCGCGGCTGGTCTGAATGACCGCGCCAGCGACCTGTCGAACCTGCTCGACAACATGGGTCAGGCGATCCAGACGATCCGCGCCGCCGATGACGGCATCACCGCGATCACCAAGCTGGTGGAATCCGCCAAGGCCATCGCCAATCAGGCGCTTCAGACCTCCAGCGAATACCAGCGCAAGATCAAGACCCAGCAGTACAACGACATCCTGCAGCAGATCGAGGAACTGGCCCGCGATTCCGACTACAAGGGCAAGAACCTGCTGGCCGGCCCGGGCAACGAGCTCGAGGTCATCTTCAACGAGGACAGCACCTCCAATCTGACGATCTACCCGGTCGACTACACGGACACCTCCCTCTCCACGGGTCTGTCCCTCTCCGATCTGGAAACGGGCCTCGGTGCCACCGCATCCTTCTCCCTCGCGTCCGGCGTGACGACGATCGACCTCACCGGACTGCAGGCATCTTCGGAGCTCTCGTCTCTCGCCGACTGGGCCAATGGCGACATCGTGACCGTGTCCGACGGCACGACCACCACCACCTTCGAGGTGGGCACGGACATCGTGACCGTTCAGGATTACGTCAATGCTCTCAATGACGTGCAGGGCATCAAGGCCACATTCGACGAGGACAACGACCAGATCACCGTGGTCTCCGGCCTCAATCCCGCTGTGACGCTCAGCGTCTCCAAGGATGCAACGGGCGGTGGCAACGCGACCAATGGCGGCGCCACGGCGACCACCATTCCGACGACCCTGACCACCACGCCGATGACGGCCAATGCCACCCTGACCTCCTCGGGCGGCTTCGCGGCCGAAGACATTCTCTACATCACCGACGGGAACAATTTCGAAGCCGCGTCGCTCGAAATCGATGACGACACCACGGTGGCCGATCTGGTCAGCCTGCTGAAGTCGGTGAAAGGTCTGGATGCCTCCTTCTCCGGCGGCAGCATCAGCCTGATCGGCGAAGTCTCCTGGGACATTTCCAGCACCAACGACGACTTCAACGTCGATCAGCTCGCCACAACCGACGGGACGGTGAACCTTCTGGCAACCGACTCCGGCTTTGCCGACGACACGGACATCGAGCGCGTCCTTCAGGCCATCAACAATGCTCTGGAAGAACTGCGCAGTTCTGCCGGCACCTTCGGCACCAGCCTGTCGACGGTGCAGATCCGGACGAACTTTACGGAAGAGCTGATTAACACTCTGGAAGTTGGTGCAGGCAACCTGACCATTGCCGACATGAACGAGGAAGGTGCGAACATGCTGGCCCTGCAAACCCGGCAGCAGCTCTCGTCCACCGCCCTCTCCCTCGCCAACCAGGCGGAGCAGAGCGTCCTGAGTCTCTTTGGGTAAGGGTAACGGTTATATTGGTTAAAAGAACAGTATACGCCGTTAACCTTTGTTCAATAGTGGTGATGGATACTTTTACGTGGAGGCTTGAGCATGGCCCTCAAGGTTGAACTGAAACCGGGCGAGCGGATCATCATTGGTGACAGCGTGATCACCAATGACAATCAGCGGACCCGTCTGTTTATCGAAGGCCAGGCTCCAATTCTCCGGGAGAAGGATATTCTGACGCCAGCTACGGCCAATTCCCCGGCAAAACGCATCTACCTCGCTGTACAGCTCATGTATCTGTCGACGGACGTGGATCGCGTGAAGGAGAATTACTTCATACTGGTCAATGATATCGTGAAGGCCGCCCCGAGTACGATCCCGTATGTGACGAAGATCAGCAACGCGATCATCAGCGGCGCCTTTTACAAGGCTCTCAAGGAAGCAAGAAAGCTCATCGAGTACGAAGGGACGCTGATCGGTCATGTACAAGCAGGCAGCGCAGGCTTATCAGAAAGCAAGCCAGGTGGCGGTCTCGCCGAGGGAGCTGGAGGCGAATCTCCTGATGAAGGCCGCCGCGCGGCTCCAGTTGATTAAGGAAGAGTGGGAATCCGCGTCCTTCGCCGAGAAGGATGAAGCGCTTACCTATAACCGCAAGTTATGGACGGTGCTTGTCACCTCCGCGACCAGCAAGGACAGCCAGCTTCCCCAGGACGTGAAGAACAACCTGGCTTCCCTCGCCGTCTTCATTTTCAAGCACACGCTGACCGTCCTGTCCGATGCCAATCCGGACAAGCTGACGACGCTGATCACCATCAACCGCAACATTGCCGAAGGTCTGCGCGCTCGCCCCGAACAGGGCTGAGCGCGGCGGCCCTGCCCAGCCTCTACCCGAAATGATGTAAAGCCGGCTGCGCGCTGCCCGCGCCGCCGGCTTTCTGCTTTCAGAAATGAAGTCGGATGTGCTGAAAAGGGCCGCCGGACCTCGAGATGGAGGTCGGAAGTGACCGGACCCGGAAACGTCCGTCTCTCCCGGCGGTCCGGACGATGACGCCATCGCCCGGGATCATTGCAAAGGATCGTCTGAAAAGGTCTTGCTGAAACAGGCGGCCCAGCGCCTCGCCGGCTCAGATATAGTCGGCGAGCGTCAGCTGGTAGACGATGGAGGACGCCCGGTAGGACGCCTCGATATTGGTCTGGAGCTGCAGGATCTCGGCGGCGAGCAGCTCGTTGTCCACCCCCTCGATCTCCTCGATGGTGGTCTTGAAGCTCGACTTCTGCACCACGTGCCGGTCGCTGGTGGCATCCACCGTGCGATAGGCAAGCGACACATCCGTCGAGATATCCACGATGCCGGACTCGTCCGAACTCGTCGGCGCCAGGATGGCCCGTGTCGCCGCGGCCACATCGCCGTAGTAGAGCTCGTCGGTCTGGGTCCCGCCGGAGAAGTCCGCCGCCACGAACACCGCCAAGGCCTTGATCAGGTCGCGGAGCCCTTCTTCATTGGCCCGCACCCCGTAATTGACCGTGAGATTGTCGTCGATCACGGCGGTCTTGTCGGTGCGCGCATCCGTGGTGGCGGTGTTCTCGCCCACATACCACTCGACGGTGGTGCCCGCGCCCGAGGTGGTCGCCGTGGCCGTATCGAAGGGCGGTCCGTCCACCCGCACCGGATCCGCCCCGGCGAAGGTATTGAAGAAGCTGTCACCGGCCCAGGCATCGGAGGCCGCGCGCAGAGAGGTCGCTGCCTCCCGTTCCAGCGCCGTGTTCAGCGCCGTGCGCAGGTTCGCCGCGGTCTCCTCCAGATCCGCGCCCAGCGCGAAAGTGTCCGGAACCGTGTTGCTGGCGGCAAGCGTCAGCTCGATCGTGACCGCCTTGTCATGGGCCGGCGGCAGGGTCAGCTCGATGCTGATGCTCTCGCCAAGCGTCGGCTGACCGGTGAACTGGATGTCGAAACTGTCCGGATCCGTGCCCGGCCCCGCAGGGCCAGTGACGCTGACATTGGTGAGACCGGAGGTGACCGACGACAGGTCGAACCCGAAATCATGGGCTCCATCCTCGGCGACGGTGAAGGTGCTGTCCGTCGGCACCGCGGCCACATAGTTGGTCGTCAGGGCAGAGACATCCAGACGCCCGTTGGCATTGGGGCCCTGGTTGGCCTGACGGAACTCATCCATCACCTGCCGCAGACCCGCCCGGTCGCCCGCGCCATCGAGGATGGCATCCATCCGCGTCACCGGATCCTCGGAGGCTACGCCACCGCCGTAGAGATAATAGCCCGCCACCTCGGTGTTGAGCAGATTGGCGGCTTCATAGAGCAACAGCTCCGCCGTCGCCTGGGTCCGCGTCTGCCCGTCCGACTGCAGCTCGTAATCATTGAGGTCCATGGAGGCCTTGCCGTCGATGCGGATGTCCTCCAGCCGCTCCAGCGTCAGATTCAGGGTCTCGATGTGCAGGTTGGCCTGGACGATGGTTTCCTCATAGGCCTCGATGCGCTTCACCTTCTGGGTAAGTTCCAGATCCAGAAGACGGCTGTTGCCCACCGACCCGTAAGTCGTGCCCGACTTTCCGGACGCCAGCTGAACGGTCTTCTCGTTCAGGGTCTTGGACAGGCTTGTCACCTGCTTGGTCAGGTAGTGGCGGGACGTGGTGATCGTATCAATGGCCATGACGCACCTACACCGTATTCAGGAGAACATCGAAAAGTTCGTCGATCGCCTGCATCACCCGGGCATTCGCCGCATAGGCATTCTGCAGCTCGACCATGAAGGCCAGCTCCTCGTCCACATTGACCGAGTAGCTTTCCTCGTAACGCACCGCGAGATTGGTGGTCAGCGTTTCCTGCGCCTGGGCATAGGAGCGGGCATCGCTGGCCTGATCCCCCTGATGCGCGACGATCTGGTTCACGTAGGACAGCAGCGACCCCTGATAGGGTGTCCTGCTGCTGCCGATCCCGGCGTCCGGGTCAAAGGCGACCACCTTGCCCGTCAGCTGCCCGAGCAGATATTCCGGCCGGGAGGAATCGTTCAGGGAATTGGCCGGCGACGTCTGATAGGTCACCAGCAGGGAACTGTCGGCCCGCAAGCTGGAGTTCACGGCAATGCCGCTGGCATAGCCCAGCCGCTGCCCGCCCCCTTCCAGACTGTCCGTGAAGGTCTCTTCCCCGTTGCGGGTGTCGACGAAGATCGACAGACCCAGCCCCTGCCCCGTGTCGGCACTCGGCGTCACGTTCGCCTTCAGGCTCTCCACGGTCGTATTCGTGCCCGTGTCGCCCAGGATCTGGAGATTGCCCGAACCGTCGTCGGAAACGGCCAGATCGGTTGCAGCCAGCGCCGCGATCATCGCCATGACGTAATCGGCCGTGTTGCCCGACGAAATGTCGATGCCATAGACCGTATCGTCCGAGCGGGCCGTCGCCGTGTCGTCGAGCGGCAGCAAGGCGGCATCCTCAACGGCGACGAAGGTCACCGTGCGCGCCGTCCCCGTGCTGTCCGTATAGTCGAGGGTCACCGTGTTGCCGGCCTGCAGGGCCGAAAGATCCAGCACGAAGCCCTCTTCCACCCCGACGGTGGTGGCCGTACTGGCCACGTCCACGTTGGAAAAGGCGAGCGACAATTCGGCGGCAAGCGTGTCGAGCTGGGTCTGCGCCTCGACCAGGATCTCGTCGCGCAGTTCTGCAAGCGCCTTGATTGACCCGCTGTCGGAGCTGGAGATCAGATCGAAATCCGTACCCCCCGGCGTGGTCACCACGATCGTGTTGCCCTCCTGCCCCGGCCGCAGCGTGGCGGTGGGCTGGAAGGAGACGATGGAGGCCTGATTGTTGGCCAGAAGCTGGTTGCCATTGTGGGTGCGGATCAGCAGCGTGCCGCCGGCCTCCTCGCTAACCACCACATCCAGCAGCCCGGAAAGTTGTTCCACATAGCGGTCGCGCTGGTCCATCAGATCCGAAATGGAGCCGTTGTCGTTGCGTGCCTCCAGGATCCGGGCATCCAGATCCTCGATGGAGCGCAGCAGCGAGTTCACGTCTTCCGCCTGCTCCTGCAGGGCATTGTCCGCGGTCTCGCGCATCTCGTTGATGCTCTCGTAGGCCCGGTTCATCTGGAACGCCAGACTTTCGGCGGCCGAGACGACTTCCTGCTGTGCGGCATAGGACGAGGGATCGTTGACCAGGGTGGTCAGCGAGTTGCTCAGCTCGGACATCAGCGTATTGAGCCCGAGACCGTCTTCCAGCGTGCCGAAGAGCTCGTCCAGGCGGGCCGTGAATTCGGAGATCTGCGAGGCATAGTTGGTCTCGGCCAGGGAGCCGAAATAGGACTTCTGGATGGTCAGGTCGACCACCCGCGTGACCTTGCTCGACAGGATGCCCGAGACATTGCCTTCCCCGTCGAAGAAGACGTTGGCGGCGATCTGCTTGGTCGAGTAGCCCTGCGTGTCCGCATTGGCCACATTGGCTGCGGTGACGTCGAGCTGCTTCTGATTGTAGGTCAGGCCGAACAGCGCCGTGTTGAGAGCGGATGTCAAACCCATGTCTGCGCCTCCTCAGCCTTCTGGTCCGGACGCGGGCGGGCGGCGGGTTCAGGACCCCCGCCGCCTCAGCCGGTTACTGCACCATGTTCAGGGCATCCGTGAGCATGTCATCTGCGGCCGAAACCACCCGCGTATTGGCCGAATAGGCCTGCTGGGTGATGATCAGCTTGGAAAACTCGGTCGCGATGTCGGAGTTGGAGAGTTCCAGCGCATTGGCGATGATGGAGCCGCCGCCGGAAAGATCCGCCTCGCCCGAGGTCGGAGTGGCGGCAAAGGCCGCGCCGTCGATACGCTGCAGGTTCTGCTCCGCCTTGAAGGTGGCCAGCGGCACTTCGTAGAGCGCCCGAACCTGGGAGTTGGAATAGGTCGCATTGATGCGTCCGGCCTCGTCCACATAGATGCCGGTCACTTCACCGGCCGGATAACCGTCCTGCTCGATGCTGACCGAGGAGGCCACGCCGGCGGAATCCGAATACTGGGTCAGGGAGCCACCGGCAAAGGAGACCTCCACATTGGCAGCCGTCACGTCGCCCACGGTGATGGAGGCGATCTCGAAGCTGTTGCCCGCAGCACTCACGGCCACGGTGGTGGAGCCGTCACCGGCGGTCAGCGTGTCCATCTCACCGCTGCCGTCGAAGGTCACGTTGCCGATCTCCAGCCAGGCCGGATCATTGTCACCCGACCCCATGAATATGGTCCAGGTGTCGAGCTGAGGCACGCCCGGGTCCGCATTCAGGGTCTTGGACCAGCGGATTTCCACGTTCAGGGGCGTTCCGTTCTCGTTGTAGATGGTGATGGAGCCGCCGGTAATCGACTGGTCGAGGAAGGTCTGCTCGTCGGCAGCGGCAATGTCATCGGTGCCCACGGTCGCCGTGTCGAGCAGGGCCGTGTCCGGATCCGAACCGTCATATGCCTCGTTTTGCGGCACGGTGGGCAGGTTGGCCTGATAGTCCACCTGGGTTGTCGCCTCGGCCGCCAGCGGCTGGTCGGAGATCTTCACCACCGACACCGCATCGCCCACGGCGTTGCCCGTGTCCGGATCGAGCTCGTAGCCGGTCAGGTAATAGCCGGAGCTGTTGACCAAGTAGCCTTCTTCGTCGATCTCGAAGTCGCCGGCGCGGGTATAGTAATTCGTGTCCGCGAAGGTGGTGGATCCATCCACCACGTCATTGGCCTTGGTCACGACGAAATAACCCTCGCCATTGATGGCGAGATAGGTGTCCACGTCATTGGCGGAGATGTCGCCCTGCAGGGTGTTGGTGGCCCGCGACGTGGCATAGCTGGTGCCGGAAACCTGGGAGGCCTGGGTCGCCCCGCCGCCGGACACCAGATCAGAGAAGGTGGTGTCGAGACGCTTGTAGCCCGTGGTCTGCGAGTTCGCGACGTTGCCCGACAGGTTTTCCAGCGCGGTCGCCTGAGCACTCAGGCCGGAGACTGCAGCATTGATTGCCCCGTAGATACCCATGTTACTTCCTCTATCAAGCTAGCGGGCCCAGCGCCCAGATACACTTGCCAGCCTGTCGCAACAGCCGTGCCAACCGCCTGTCACTTTTTCTTCTTCTTATTTGTCAATGACTTAGAATTTTTCTTCGATTTTTTTGCCCGCCACCCAACCGACCGCTGCGGCAGCAGAGCGGCAAAAGATTCCGACCTTGCGGCAGTTTTTGACCGACACTGGCATCCCTTCTTGCCGGGCAAGGGGAGCTGCGGCCCGCGGCACGCCGCTGCGCCCGTGGGCAGGGCACCGTGCCCGCTTGCACCGCCCCGCCCTGAGCCCTAGTCTTCGCCCGAAGAGCGGCAGAGGCCCGTGGCCCGGAGGGCTGACGGCAGACCGGCCGCGCAACGACAGCAAGACGAGACGGAAGCACCCATGCGCTTTGAAGGTACCGATGCCTATGTGGCGACCGAGGATCTGCGGGTGGCGGTCAATGCCGCCATTGCCCTTGAGCGCCCCCTGCTGGTGAAGGGCGAGCCGGGCACCGGCAAGACCGTGCTGGCCCAGCAGGTGGCGGCCGCCCTTGGCGCCCCCCTCATCGAATGGCACGTGAAGTCGACCACCAAGGCCCAGCAGGGTCTTTATGAGTATGACGCGGTCTCGCGCCTGCGCGACAGCCAGCTCGGCGATGAACGCGTCCGCGACATCAACAACTACATTCGCAAGGGCAAGCTGTGGGAGGCCTTCACCGCCCCCGTCCGGCCCATCCTGCTGATCGACGAGATCGACAAGGCCGACATCGAGTTCCCCAACGACCTTCTGCTGGAACTCGATCGCATGGAGTTCCACGTCTACGAGACCGGCGAGACCGTGAAGGCGCATCAGCGCCCTATCGTGATCATCACCTCCAACAACGAGAAGGACCTGCCCGACGCCTTCCTGCGCCGCTGCTTCTTCCATTTCATCAAGTTCCCCGACCGGGAAACCATGGAAGAGATCGTGGAAGTCCACTTCCCCGGCCTCAAGTCGCGTCTGCTCAACGAAGCCATGCGCCTCTTCTATGACATCCGCGACGTGCCGGGCCTGAAGAAGAAGCCGTCGACCTCCGAGCTCATCGACTGGCTCAAGCTGCTGGTCAACGAGGACATCGACCCGGAAGTGCTGCGCAGCTCCGACACCCGCTCGGTGGTGCCCCCGCTCCACGGCGCCCTGCTGAAGAACGAGCAGGACGTCCATCTCTTCGAGCGTCTGGCCTTCATGGCCCGCCGCGATCGCTGAGCCCGCCATGTCCGCCCAATCGCACGTCCCGCAAGCCCGCCGGCGCCTCCTCGGCGCCGGTCTCGTCCTCGCGGGTCTCGTCGGTCCGCCCCAGGCCTCGCTTGCCCAGCAGCCGACGCCCCAGACCCTGCTCTCCCAGGAGAGCATCGGCTGGCAGAGCGATGTGGAAGGGATGCGGCATTTCTCTGGCCTGCGCTGCCCCGATCAGGTGGGACGTTTCTACCGGACCAAGGTGTTGGCCTCCGATGGCGACCGCATGGCGGCCTGCATCTATTCCGGCGACGGTGGCATGTCCGCCATCCTGCGCCAGCATCTGAGCGGCACCGGCGAGAAGGTCGCCCGGCATTACCTGGAGAATTTCCAGGCCGCCGGCTTCGAGCGCGTGGCCCTGTCCGGCCCCGCCTCCACCGGCATTTCCTTCAAGACCCGCGACTGGACCAGCCCCGTCCTGTGCGAGACCCTGTGGTATTTCGCGGGCCAGAAAGCCGACTACACGCTCTGGCTCTCCTATGGCCTGCCGGTGCAGGAGGCTGAGGTCGGCCCCGCGCTGGATGCCTTCGTGCGCCTTCTCAACCAGATGGGCTGACCCTGCGCGCCAGACGCGAAACGGCTTTTCCCGAAGCCATTTCCGGGTAAGATCGACGCTTCTCGTCCTGTCCGGGAGGTGATGGACACCGTGCTGCGCCTGATGCTTCTTCGCCATGCCAAGTCAGACTGGGGCGACCCGTCCCTCGATGACTTCGATCGCCCGCTCAATCCGCGCGGGCTCAAGGCCGCCGACATGATGGCCGGCTATCTGAGCGAGACCTGTCCGCCGCCGGACCTGATCCTCTGTTCGACCGCCCTGCGCACCCGCGAGACCCTTGCCGAGCTCCTGCCCTTCCTGACCGTCGACACGGACATCCAGCTGCGCGGCGAGCTCTACGAGGACAGCGAACTCGACTACCTCTCCCTCCTGCAGAACCTGGACACCTCCGCCGAGACCGTCCTCGTCATCGGTCACAACCCTGCCATCGAGGAGACGGCGGCCCTGTTCTACGGCTCGGGTCTGGTGGAAGGCTATGACGACATGGCCGAGAAATATCCGACCGGCGCGCTCGCCATCTTCACCTTCCCGCACCGCAGCTGGTCCGATCTGGGTGAAGGCAGCGGCACGCTGGAGCGTTTCGTCAAGCCGCGCGACCTGGAAGACGACCCGGAGCTTTGACGCCTCCAGCAAGTGGAAAAGCTGCGACAGGCCCGCTGCGGCGGTGATTGAAAGCCCCCCTGTCAGGTCCTACATGCCCGACAGGAGGTAACGCCTTGCTCAAGCCCTTGAAACTGGCCGATGAAGCCCGTCTGATCCTGTCCAATCTCGGCGACGCCGCCAGCGATCTCGCCGTCCCGAGCCTGCGTCTCGGCGTGACGGGGCTGGCGCGTGCCGGCAAGACCGTCTTCCTCTCCGCCCTCGTGCACAATCTGATCCACGGCGGCCGCCTGCCCCTCTTCCAGGCAGCGGCCAGCGGACGCCTGACCCGCGCCGCCCTGCAGCCCCAGCCTGACGATGCGGTGCCCCGCTTCGACTACGAGGCGCATGTGGCCGCCCTGGTGAACGACCGCATCTGGCCCCAGTCGACCCGTCAGATCTCCGAGCTGCGCCTCACGCTCGAATACGAGAGCGCGAGTTATCTGGCCCGCAAGCTGGGACCGGGAAAGCTCCATCTCGACCTGATCGACTATCCGGGCGAATGGCTGCTCGACCTGCCGTTGCTGCGCCAGAGCTTCGGCGAGTTCTCCCGCAAGGCCCTCCAGCTTGCCCGCGCCGCAAACCGACGAGAGATCGCCGCCCCCTATCTGGAGACACTGACCTCCATCGATCCGGAAGGCCCCGAGACCGAACTCGACGCCCAGAAACTGGCGGCGACCTTCACCGATTATCTGGCCGCCTGTCGCAGCGAGACCATGGCGCTCTCCATGCTGCCGCCGGGACGCTTCCTCATGCCCGGAGATCTGGCCGGATCCCCCGCCCTGACCTTCGCCCCTCTCGATATCGCCGAGGATGCCCCGCCCGCCCGCACCGGCACCTTCCGGGCGATGATGGAGCGCCGTTTCGAGGCCTACAAAAACCACGTGGTGCGGCCCTTTTTCCGCGATCACTTCGCCCGCCTCGACCGGCAGATCGTGCTGGTCGACGTGCTGCATGCCCTGAACGCCGGCCCCCATGCGCTCGCCGATCTGCAGGATGCGCTCAACGAGGTGCTCGTCAGTTTCCGGCCGGGCAAGCGGTCCTGGCTGTCCTCGATCCTCACCCGCCGCATCGACCGGATCCTGTTTGCCGCCACCAAGGCCGACCACCTGCACCGGGAGGATCACGACCGGCTGCAGGCGATCCTGCGCCGGCTCGTGGCCCGTGGCATGGACCACGCGGAATATCGCGGCGCCCGCGTCGAGGCCCTGGCGCTTGCCGCCGTGCGCGCCACCCGCGAGGGCACCATTCCCCGCGACGGCGAAGACCTGCCGGTGATCCTTGGAACACCCTTGCCCGGTCAGTCGATGGAAGGGCGAGCGCTCTCTCCCGACAAGGAAATCGCCTTGTTTCCCGGTGACTTGCCCCAAAATCCGGATTCACTTTTCGAGACCCTTGATTCCCTTTCCGAAGATGCCGCGCATAGCGTCTCCGCCGGGACGGGAACGGAGGCCGGAGACCACGCCTTCCTGCGCTTCCGCCCGCCCCATCTGGAGGCCGGCCCCGGCGGCCTGACCCTGTCCCTGCCCCACATCCGTCTGGATCGGGCGCTTGAATTTCTCATCGGAGACCGCCTGACGTGACCCGCACGCCCCCGTCCGGCCCCGGCCGCCCCTCGACCGATCCGCGCCCTCTCACCGCGCGACGCCCCATGGCGCTCGATGCCGACGACCTGCGCATCCGCGTCTCCGCCGAGCCGGATCCCGATCTGCCCACCGGCTGGCTGACCGCCAGCGAGGCCGTGGAAGCCCCGCTTGCCGAGGAAAGCCATGTGCCCCGCCTTCCGGCAGAAGCCTCCCGGCCGAAGGCGCGCTTTTCCTTCAGCCGCTGGATTGCCGTCGGCCTCGGCGGCCTGGTGTCGCTGGCCATGGGGCTGGCGATCGACGCCCTGATCCGCGACCTCTTCACCCGCGCCGACTGGCTGGGCTGGACGGCGGTCGCCCTGGCCGCCCTTGTGGCGGCCGGGTTCCTCGGACTGGCCTTGCGCGAAATCATCGGCCTGATGCGGCTTGGCAAGATCGACCAGTTGCGCGACAGCATCACCCGCGCCGCCGAGCAGGATGATGCCAAGGCCGCCCGCAGCGCCCTTCAGGGGCTGCTGACACTCTATGGTGACCGCCCGGAGACCGCGCGCGGTCGCAAGGCGCTCGCGTCCCATTTGAACGAGGTCATCGACGGCCGGGATCTGGTGATCCTTGCCGAGCGGGATCTCCTGGCGCCGCTCGATCTGGAAGCCCGCCGCATCGTCATGAACGCCGCCAAGCGGGTCTCGGTGGTCACCGCCGTCAGCCCCCGCGCCCTGGTCGACCTGCTGGTGGTGCTGTTTGAAAACCTGCGCACCATCCGCCGCCTCTCCGCCCTTTATGGCGGGCGCCCGGGCACCCTCGGCTTCCTGCGTCTGGCGCGTCATGTGCTCGCCCATCTGGCGCTCACCGGCGGCATGGCGGCCGGCGAAGGACTTGCCTCCCAGGTGCTGGGCCACGGCATTGCCGCGCGGCTCTCCGCCCGGCTGGGGGAAGGCGTCGTGAACGGTCTGCTGACCTCCCGCATCGGACTGGCGGCCATCAGCGTCTGCCGCCCGGCCCCCTTCGTCGCGACAAAGGGGCCGAAGCTCTCCGATTTCATGAGCGAGCTTGTGAAGACCTCCGGCGGCGAGACAGCCGGCGCGAAGAAGGGCCGGGAGAAGGACCGCGCGGACCTCGACAGAACGGCAGACGACAGCTAGCGTCGCCTCATGTTCATCACCTTCTTCACCGAGTTGAAATCCGCCGGCGTGCCGGTCTCCTTGCGCGAATACCTGACCCTGATGGAGGCGCTCCAGAAGGATCTGGCCGAACGCCGGGTGGAGGATTTCTATTATCTCGCCCGCACCTGCCTGGTGAAGGACGAGGCCAATCTCGACCGGTTCGACCGGGTCTTCGGCCAGGTGTTCAAGGGCCTGGACCTGATGAGCGACGTGCCCGCCCGCGAACTGCCCGAGGACTGGCTGCGCAAGCTGGCCGAGAAGCACCTGAGCGAGGAAGAAAAGGCCATGATCGAAGCCATGGGCGGCTTCGAGAAGCTCATGGAAACCCTCAAGGAGCGCCTGAAGGAGCAGGAGGGGCGCCACCAGGGGGGCAACAAGTGGATCGGCACCGCCGGCACCTCCCCCTTCGGCGCCTATGGCTACAATCCGGAAGGGGTACGCATCGGCCAGCACGAGAGCCGCCACCGGCGCGCGGTCAAGGTCTGGGACAAGCGCGAGTTCAAGGATCTGGACGACACCAACCAGCTCGGCTCCCGCAACATCCAGGTCGCCCTGAAGCGGCTGCGCAGCTTCGCCCGCTCCGGCGCGGCGGAAGAACTCGATCTGGACAACACCATCCGCGCCACCGCCCACAAGGGTCTGCTCGACGTGAAGATGCGCCCCGAACGGCGCAACGCCGTCAAGGTGCTGCTTTTCTTCGATATCGGCGGCTCCATGGACGACCACATCCGGGTCTGCGAGGAGCTGTTCGCCGCCGCCCGCACCGAATTCAAGGTGATGGAGCATTTCTACTTCCACAACTGCCTCTATGAGAGCGTGTGGAAGGAAAACCGGCGGCGCCAGACCGACCGCATCCCCACCATGGACCTGCTGCACAAGTATCCGTCGGACTACAAGATCATCTTCGTCGGCGATGCGTCCATGAGCCCCTACGAGATCACCTATCCCGGCGGATCGGTGGAACACTGGAACGCGGAGGCCGGAGCGACCTGGCTCGCCCGGGTCAAGTCGGTCTATCGCAACATCGCCTGGCTCAATCCGGTGCCCGAGGCCCACTGGTCCTACACCCACTCCATTTCCCTGATCCGCGAGATCATGGACGACCGCATGTATCCGCTGACGGTCGAGGGGCTGACGGAGGCCATGAAGGATCTGGCGCGCTGACCGGACAAGTGGCTTGCGGGCCTCGCATGCTCACAAGATACACACCATATGCGCATCGCGTATTTAAATCACGCGCATGGGTCCCATATGATATGCTGTCACACGGCGGCATCCGCACCGCCTTCCAATCACGAGGACCGGTCATGGCCAGCGCCCCCAAAGGAACAGTCCGCCTGACGGCAAACCTGCCGGAAGACGTCGCCAACACGTTGCGTGAGCTTGCCCAGCGCAAGGGCATCAACATGACCGATGTCCTCACCCGCGCCATCAATCTCGAAAAGTTCGCCGCCGACACGATCGACAACGGCGGCAAGATCCTCGTCGAGGAAAAGGACAAGACCTTCAAGCAGGTCATCCTGCGCTGAAAGCCCTTTTCAGCACGCAGGCCACCGGGCATACTCCTGTGAGTTGTGACAGGAGCCCATGCGATGCCTGCCGACCGCGACAGTGATGCGCACGAAACGGAAAACGGCGACCCGCCCTCGCTCTTCGATCTGAGCGGCGAGATCCCCACCGTCATGCACCCGACCGCAGAAACCGCGCCCTATGACGCCACGCGGGACCGGGAGCAGGCACGCGGCCAGATCGCCTTCTATCTGCTCAACCTGCTCGCCTTCATCATCATCGGCAGCTTCTGTCTGGTCGGCCTCGCCTTCATGGTCCACTGGGGCAAGACCGGCGGCCCCGTCGACATCGCCCAGCTCACAGCCTCCATCAAGCAGCTGCTGGAACTGATGCTGACCCCGATCATCGGCCTTGTCGGCGCAGCGACCGGCTTCTATTTCGGCGAGAAATCCGCCAAGGGCTGAACCGGATCCCGCCCAGCACTCCGAAACGAAAGACCCCGCCATCCGACCGGAAGACGGGGTCTTTGCATGTTCAGCGGAACGCCCTTCGGGTCAGCGCAGGACCATCACCGAGCACGGTGCATGGCGCACCACATGAGCCGCATTGGAGCCGATGAAATAAGTCGAGAGCTTCGGCTTGTGGCTGGTCATGAGGATCAGGTCGGCGCTGATCTTCTCGGCCGCCTCGAGCACCTCGTGATAGACCGTGCCGAAGCGCACGTGCAGATCGACCGGAATGCCCATGTCGGCCGCCAGCTTTTCCAACAGCGCGCGGGCATAGGAGAGTTCCTGGTCCCGGAAGTCTTCCGGCAGCTGGCTCGCCACGAAGGCCTGCACGTCCGGGCAGACCGCCAGCAGATGCACCTTGGTGCCATACTCGCTGGCAAACTGCTTGGCCTTGGCCAGGGCTTCCGCCGCAAAATCGCTTTCTGCCGGATCGACCGGCACAAGGATCGTCTTGAACATCGATAGTCCCTCCACGTCGTTTGTGAAGCGACTATCGGTCCGCGCGAACCTTCCGTCATTGCGCCAGATCAACCGCTTGCAAGCTCTCACGGAGAGCCGAAATAGCGCCCGGGGGTGACGCCGAAGGCCTTGCGGAAGCTGGCGATGAAGGCGCTCGGCCCTTCGTAGCCCAGCGCATGGGAGACATCGGACACCGGCTGTCCGGCCGAGAGCAGCTCCAGCGCCCGGAACAGTTTCATCTGCCGGCACCAGGCCCGATAGGTCAGGCCGGTCTCCGCCTGCATCCGCCGCTCGAAGGACCGCACAGACCAGCCGCAGGCCTGGGCGGCCTGTTCGAGGCGGGGCGGCGATTGCGGCGCCTGGGCAAGATCGGCGCACAGGCGTTTCAGGCGCGGATCGGCCGGCATGGGCAATTGCAGGGGCGAGGCCGGCAGCAATTTCAGCTGGTCCAGGATCACGTCGGCAAGACGCGCCTGCGGTCCCTCCAGCCGGTCCCGGCGCGGATGGGCCATGAAGGCGAGGATCAGCTCGCGCAGGAGCGGCGTCACCTGCATGACGCGCGGGTCCTCCGGCAGGCTCACCTGCATCGCCGCGCCGAAATACATGTAGCGCACTTCCGTTTCGGTCAGATAGCGGGTGCGGTGGCGAATGCCGCCCGGCAACCAGACCGCCCGCTCCGGCGGCACGAAGAAGGTGCCTTCCGCAATGTCGACCGCCAGCGAGCCGCGAATGACATGAAACAGCTGGGCCGTCGGATGATCGTGCCAGTCGGTCAGGTCTCCCGGACCGCCCGAGGCGGAATAGGCCTGCACGGGCATGTCGGCCCGCCGCAATGTGCGCTGGAAATGATCCGGATGGATCGCCGGACTGGGCAGGCTCAACGGTCCGCTCCCGATCAGATTTGGCAAGTCGGAAACATTTGATGACAGAACAGCGCTAACACGCAAGCCCTCACCCGGCATATGACGAAGATCCTGATCCGTTTTCCCGAAATCCGACGGTCCCCATGAGCTACTTCACCCAATCCGAACACCCGGACACCCCGCGCGGCTGGCGGTCTCCCGCCGTCCTGCTGATGGTCATGGCCGGCGCCATGCAGCTGTCCTTCGCCGCCTGGTGGAACCTGATGAACAACTTCGCGGTGCAGGAACTGGCCTTCACCGGCAAGGAGATCGGCCTCCAGCAGTCCATCCGCGAGATCCCGGGCTTCCTCAGCTTCGCCGCGATCTTCTTCCTGCTGGTGATGCGCGAACAGACGCTGGCCTATGTGTCGCTGGCCTTCCTCGGACTGGGCGTTGCCGCGACCGGTTACTTCCCCACCGCGATGGGCTTCTACATCACCACCTTCATCATGTCCGTGGGCTTCCACTACTACGAGACGATGAACCAGTCCCTGTCCCTGCAATGGCTGCCCAAGGCGACGGCGGCCGCCAGCATGGGGCGGATCATTTCCGTCGGGGCCTTCGCCCAGCTCATTGCCTATGGCCTGATCTTCATCGGCTGGAAGACCTTCGACCTGTCCTTCACCACGGTCTTCGCGGTGGCCGGTGGCCTGACGATGGTGGTGCTGGCCTTCGTCATTGCCGCCTTCCCGTCCTTCCGCGAGGGCGTGCCCCAGCACAAGAAGCTGATCCTGCGGCGGCGCTACTGGCTCTATTACGCCCTGACCTTCATGGGCGGCGCCCGGCGCCAGATCTTCACCGTCTTCGCCGGCTTCCTGATGGTGGAGCGCTTCGGCTATGACGTGCACGAGGTGGCCGGCCTCTTCCTGCTGAACGGCGCCTTCAACATGGTGCTGGCGCCCAAGATCGGCCAGGCGATCGTCCGCTTCGGCGAGCGCAAGGCCCTGATGGTGGAATATGTCGGCCTGATCGGGGTCTTCGTCTCCTATGCCTATGTGACCAACCCCCATGTGGCCGCCGGTCTCTATGTGGTCGACCACGCCTTCTTCGCCATCGCAATCGCCATGAAGACCTATTTCCAGAAGATCGCGGACCCGGCCGACATCGCCCCGACCGCAGGTGTGGCTTTCACCATCAACCACATTGCCGCCGTCGGCATTCCGGTCACCTTCGGCCTGTTGTGGCTGATTTCCCCGGCTGCCGTCTTCCTGGCAGGTGCGGCCATGGCCGGCGTCAGCCTGATCCTCGCCTCCCTCATCCCGGCCCATCCGGTGCCGGGCAACGAGGTCGCCTTCTGGGGTCGCAAGCCCCTCGGCCAGGCAGCGGAGTAACACTCCAGACCGACAAAAACAAAAGCCCGCCAATCGCTTGGCGGGCTTTCATAATTCAGCGTCCCAGCCCTCTCCCGGCCGGGACAGCGCGCAAGATCAGGCCTGGCGTTCCGGCACATGAACCACAAGACCATCCAGGTCGGCGGTCATCTTGATCTGGCAGGACAGACGCGAGGTCGGCTTCACGTCATAGGCGAAGTCCAGCATGTCCTCTTCCATCGGCTCGGGCTCGCCCACCTTGTCCTTCCAGGCCTCGTCCACATAGACGTGGCACGTGGCACAGGCACAGGCGCCGCCGCATTCGGCCTCGATCCCCTGCACCATGTTCTTGATGGCGTTTTCCATGACGGTCGAGCCTTCCGGCGCGTCGATGACGGTGCTCGCCCCGTCGGCGGTGATATAGGTAATCTTGGGCATGATCCGCGTCTGATCTGAGGAATGAAATGTCGCTTTCCGACATAATGGCTTCCCGGCAAAGGTCAAGCGGAAGCGTGGCCCCGGCCCCGAAAACCACGTGACCGGTGAGACAGGCTCGGCCCCTATCCTTGCCCCAGAACCGCGCGCACGGCCCGCTCTACCTCCGCAATGTCGGAGAGCAGAGCCGAGGCGCTCACCCGCTCGCCCGAAGCCGCGCGTTGCTCCAGCTGCTGGCAGGTCTCGGCGATCCTCATCGCCCCGAGGGAACGCGCTGACCCCTTGTAGGTATGCAGCACCTCCGCCTGAACCTGAGCCGTGGCGGCTCCCTCAAGCCGCTCGGCGAGGGTCGAGGTCTGCCCAAGCAGAAGCTGCAGGACCTCGCCCTGAAGGTCCGCGTTGCCGAAGGTTGCCGCGTTAAGCGCTTCGAGGTCGAGCACGATGGGGAACTCGGGGGTCATGAGGATCATTCCGTCGATGTCAGAGAACGTGAGGCGGCCGGCAAGAGAGCCCACCGCCGGGCAGGATAACCGCAAGTGCCGCGATGCGCTGCGGAACCTTGCAGGCTCATACCTGAACGTCCCGGCTTGCGTCACCACGCAAAGCCCCTTGCGGTCCACCGCGAGCGATCTGATGCCCCTTCGCGGTTAACCAAGGATTGCCCTGTCCCCAATAAAGTGAATCTTTGGTTAACGGAAATAAACGCATTTTCATGATCCCCGGTTCGCCACACGCAGGACAGCCCCGAGCACGGCACACGTGCCCCCTCTCGGACCAGCCTCGCGAGAGATGTCAAGGCAGGCTCACTCGAGGGCGGCAACCGCTGTCCGCCCCTGCTCGGTCAGCTTGCAGACCAGCCAGTCCGGCTTGATCGGGTTGAAAAACCAAGGCTCTGCCCATCCGGCTGCGATGCAGGCGCGCACCGTGCGCGGCGAGATGGCGGCTCCAGAGGTATCGAACAGGGGAAGTTTCCCACCCGCCTGGGAGAGCCCCATCTGCAACCAGCGCGCTTGCGCCGGAGTGGGCACACCCGGGTTCGGAACCTCCTGCGAACCGGCTTTCGACCCCTTGCCCCGAGCGGGGCCGTTCTTCGTTTTCATCCTCATCCACTCCGCCTAGAAGCCTAAAAGGATTGCCGTTTGTTGTTCATTAGGTGAGAGTGTGCCATTAGGTTAACTGATGCGGCAAGGTGGGGAAAGCTGCGGGGCAAGTGAGTCGCTCCCGCAGTCGGGTCAGCGGCGGCCCTCCTGCCTTCCTGGCTTGCAGGTGATAATGGGGACCGTGTTGTGGCCCCTCTCTGTCCTGCAGCCGAACGTTAGGTGCTCCGGGAAACCGGAACGCCGGTGTGTAATGAGTACGGACGTGAGGCGATCCAACCATGGCAAATCCACCGAAGGTGAAAGATCCGGCGGAAGCGGCACTGTCCGCTGTCGAAGAGGCCCTCAAGCTGGATTTTGGCGGTCCCGATCTGGGCAGCGCCGAAGCTGACGGCCCCAAGGCTTCCCTTTCTTCCGAGGCGACCGACGGACACGGCCCGTCCGACCGCGCAGAGGCCCGTGCGGCCCGCGAGGAGGCCAGAGCCAACCGCCGTCGTGGACGTGGCAGCCGCCCGCCCGCAGCCAATGACGATCGCCGCAACATCGGCAATCTCATCTTCTCCCTTCAGCGCCGTCCGTCTGCGGCCCCCTTCTGGGGTGCGCTCGCCCTGTCCGTCCTGTGGGGCGCGCTCGGCTCGAGCCTGGCTCTGTCTGCCTTTGGCGACGAGCTCTCCGGCGGCATCGGCGCCCTGACCACCTCCCCGGCCCTGATCCTGTCGTCCGTCGCCGTCATCGTTCCGATCATCTTCTTCTGGGTGATGGCGCTGATGATCTGGCGCGCCCAGGAAATGCGCATTGTGGCCCACGGCATGACCGAAGTGGCCCTGCGTCTGGCCGAGCCGGAAGACATGGCCAAGGAAGCCATCCTCAGCGTTGGCCAGGCCATCCGCCGCGAAGTCTCCGCCATGGGCGACGGCATCGAGCGGGCCATTGCGCGGGCCAGCGAGCTGGAAGTCCTCGTGCACAACGAGGTTTCCTCGCTGGAGCGCTCCTATAACGACAACGAGCTGAAGATCCGCTCCCTCATCGAGGAACTGGTCAGCCAGCGCGAAAGCATCGTCATGAACGCCGACCGGGTCCGCGAGACCATTTCCGGCGCTCACGAGAAATTCGCCTCGCAGCTTGCCAACACCTCCGAGGAAATCGGCGGCTCCGTCGATCGCGCCACCCAGCGCATGGTCGACGCCGTCGGCGAACGCGTCGAAGAGCTGACCACCAACGTGGACAGCCGGATCTCCCTGCTGAACGAGAGCCTCACCTCTGCCGGCAGCGATCTGGTCGAAGCCCTCACCGTCCGTGCCGACGACTATGTGGAACGCCTCGCCAACACCGGCGGCGAGCTGGTCGACACCCTGTCGCGCACCGGCTCCCAGATGTGGGAGACCCTCTCCACCCGTGGCGACGAGGTCAATGCCCGCTTCGCCGAGACCGCTCACACCTTCGTCGAGCAGCTCTCAACCCACGGCACCCTCATCAACGAGCAGATTTCCACCTCGACCAGCCAGGTCGTGGAAACCCTCGAAAGCAAGGCGGACGAGTTCCGCACCACGCTGGAAGCCACCGGCGCCAGCGTCGGCGAGATCCTCACCGCCCGCGGCGAGGAAATCAACGCGAACCTGTCCCTGACCTCCGGTCGCCTGATCGACACCGTGTCAAGCCGCACCGAAGAGCTGATCTCCACCGTCGACACCCGCGTGTCCGCGCTGGATGCCGCCCTTGCCGAAACCGGCGAGCGGGTCGTCACCTCCATTTCCGAGCGCGGCGAGGAAGTCACCAACACCATCTCCCTGCGCGGAGCCGAGATCATCGAGACCCTGTCGGACCGTTCCGGCGAGGTTGCCGAGATCCTGCGCGGCGCCGGCGAGAGCATCGTGGTCGACCTGTCCCTGCGCGGCGGCGAGATCGCGGCCAAGATGGACGAGACCGCCAACTCCCTCAGCGACACGATCACCGTGCGCGGCGGCGAACTGGCCAACAAGCTCGACACCATTTCCGAGCGCATCTATTCCGCCATCACCATCAACGGCACCGAGCTGGACGAGCGCCTGAGCGCCCGCGGCAGCGAGATGGCCGCCGTGATGGAACAGCAGACCCTCACCTTCCGTGACACGCTTGAAGGCCTGACCACCAGCATCAGCGCGACCCTCGGCCACCAGACCGACGCCCTCAACCAGCGTCTGGCCGACACCGGCACCTCGCTGGCCGAACTGATCGGCAGCCGTGGTGCGCGCATTGCAGCCGACATCAATGCAGCCGGCGGCGAGCTGACCGAGACCCTCGAGATCCGCGCCCAGTTCCTGCAGGACAACCTGACGGCCCGCATCAACGAGCTGGAAGCCATCGTGGGCGAACGCGGCAGCCAGCTGGTCACCGACTTCGACACGAAGACCCTTCTCCTGTCCGAAGCCCTCGACAGCCGCCTCACCACCCTGGACACCACCTTCGCGACCCGCTCCGAAGCCCTGGCCTCCACTCTGGACACCCGCGCCGAGGCACTGGAAACCACCCTGGCAACCCGCGCAGAGACGCTGGAAAGCGCGCTGGCGAGCCATGCCCATGCGATGGACACCACCCTGTCCACGCGCATCGACAGCATGGACGCCACCCTGGGCAGCCGCATCAACACCATGGACCTGACCCTCGACCAGCGCACCGCCTCCTTCGAGGCCGCGCTCGAGAGCCGCACCGCGCTCCTGTCCGACGCCATCGAACAGCGCACCTCCGGCATCACCGAGGCCCTGGAACAAAAGACCCGCAACATCGCCGACCTGCTGGCCGACCGCTCCGACGCGATCACCATCCAGCTGGGTCAGCGCGTGGAAGCGGCCGGCACGGCCCTTGCCGACCGCGCCGACGAGATCGGCCAGATCCTCGGCCGCCGCGTCGACGAAGCCGCGACCGCCATGGCGGAAAAGGCCGAGCACCTGTCCACCACCATGGTTGCCGGCACCGAGCGCATTGACGAGACCCTCGACAACCGCGCCCGCCAGATCAGCGAAACCCTGATCGCCCGCACCAAGGAAATCGCCAAGGCCTTCGTCGAGGGCCAGGAGGAAATGACCTCCGCTCTCGACAACCGGCTGGCCGAGGCCGGCACGGTTCTCTCCCGCCAGAGCGCGGAACTGACCGACAGCCTTTCCGAGCGCATCGCCGAGATCAACGTTTCCCTGGGCGCCAAGGTCTTCGAGGTCGCCGAGACCCTCGACACCCGCGCCAGCCAGCTGGAAACCGTCCTCAACGAGCGTCTGGAAAGCATTTCCGGCACCCTCACCGGCGAAAGCGAGAAGGCCCGCGACATCCTCACCGGCATCATCTCCGAAGCCAGCACCACGCTGTCGGGCGAAAGCACCCGCATGCGTGACATGGTTCAGGAAGCCGTGGAAGGCGCCGTCGCAACCCTCATCAGCGAACGCACCCGCACCGTCGATCTGGTGTCCGGCACCCTGGACGAAGTGACCACCAAGCTGACCGGCGAAGGTGAGCGCATGCGCCAGATCGTCCTCGGCTCCGTGGGCGAAGCCCGTGGCGTGCTGGTGGGCGAAAGCCAGAAGGCCGCCGACGCGGTTACCCGCGCCATGGAACAGGCGACCGGCGCCATGTCCGGCGAAAGCTCCCGCATCCGCGAACTGGTGCTCTCCGCCGTCGGCGAAGCCGCCCAGACCATGGCCGCCGAAAGCGAGAAGGCCCGGACCCTCTATGTGGGCACCCTGGCCGACTTCTCCGGCACCCTCACCGGCGAGAGCGAGAAGGTCCGCACGGATCTGGCCCTCACAATCGCCGAAATCTCCGGCAACCTGTCCGCCGAGAGCGAGCAGGCCCGCCAGACCCTGGCCAAGACCCTCGACGAGATCCGTGGCCGCATGAGCGGCGAAGCGGATGTGGTCCGCGCCCGCGTCCATGGCGCCATCAACGAAGCCGCCGACCTGCTTGCCAAGCGCGGCAATGCGGTGGCCGCCGAAATGCTCGACAAGGCCGGTGCCCTCAACGAAGCCTTCGCGGCCCGCTCCGGCGAGCTGGCGAAACTTCTGGGCACGGACGGCAACGAACTGGTCATCGCCATCGAGGACCGCGCCCGCGACCTCACGACCCGCGTCAACCAGGTCCACAGCGCCATCCTGGAAGCCATCACGGTCAAGGGCGGCGAAGTCAGCGAAGCCTTTGCCCAGAACGGCCTGCAGGCCACCCGCTCTCTCGTGGAAGCCGGCGAGCGCATCGCCAGCACCCTGGAAGATCGCTCGGGCCGCGCGGTTGCCGTTCTCGCCGACACCAAGGAGCGTCTCGAAGCCGACATCAGCGCGATCCTCAACCGCCTGGAAAGCTCCAACGCCAACCTGCAGCAGATCGTCAACGATGCGGGCGAGAACCTCTCCGACGTGGAGATCAATCTCGGCCGCCGCGCCAACGAGTTCCGCGTGGCCGTCGACCGTGCCATGGCGGAAACCAGCGGCGCGACCGGGGTCATTTCCCAGCAGGTCGATGCCCTGCGCACGGTGACCGAGACGACGTTGGCCGACATCCAGTCCCTCACCGGCCGCTTCGGCGACCAGGCCGAGGAACTGACCCGCGCCGCCCGTCATCTGGACGACACCAACCGCTCGGTGGAAGGCCGCATCGTCGACCGCAAGACCGCGATCGAGAATGTCGCCGACACCCTGCTGGCCAAGACCGAAGCGGTCGACAGCCTGATGCGCGCCTTCACCAACACCCTGTCCGAGACGCTGGAATCGGCCGACGACAAGGCCCGTGAAGCCGCCAACATGCTGAGCGCTGCCGCTGAAGCCGCCAGCAAGAAGGTTGCCGAGCAGTTCGAATCCATGCGCCTCACCGCCGGCATGGAAGGTCAGAAGGCCCGCGACGCGATCCGCGCCGCCCAGGACGACATCATGGCCGAGATGGGCCGGACCGTCACCGAGGCCTCCGAACGCTTCAACGAAGCCGCCACCCGCATGCGCGACGTGGCCCGCGACGTTCATCGCGAACTGGAGACCACCCGCAACGAGCTGAAGCAGGGCGTTCTCAACCTGCCGGACGAGGCGGAAGAAAGTGCGGCCGCCCTGCGCAAGGTGGTGAACGAGCAGATCCGCGCCCTGAGCGAGCTCTCCGACATCGTGGCCAAGCAGTCGAACAGCCTGGACATTTCCCGTCCGAAGGCCGCATCCTCTGCCGCGCCGGCCGCTGCCTACGCCCCCTCCTATGCCCCGGAACCGGCCTCCAGCCGTCCGTCGGCGGAGACCCGCGCAGCAGCCCCGGCCCGCACCCCGGCCGCAGAGACGCCCCGCCGTCAGGCAGCCCCTGCCCGCCCGCAGCCGGAAGCCCCGGCCGCCCAGGGCAAGGGCTGGGTCTCCGACCTGCTGCGCCGCGCCTCCCGCGATGAGGACGGGGCCGAGACCGGCCGCTCGCCCCTGCACACGGTGGAAAGCCTGAACTCGCTCTCCGTCGACATCGCCCGCGCCATCGATCACGAGACCTTCGTGGATCTGTGGGACCGCTACCGCGGTGGCGAGCGTCACGTGTTCACCCGCAGGCTTTACACCCTGCAGGGCCAGCAGACCTTCGACGAGATCCGCCAGAAGTACAATCGCGACCCCGAGTTCCGCGCTGCCGTGGAACGCTACGTGAAGGACTTCGAGCAGCTTCTCGCCCAGGTGGCCCGCAATGACCGGGACAACATGCTCGGCCAGACCTACCTGACCAGCGACACCGGCAAGGTCTACACCATGCTGGCCCACGCCAGCGGCCGCCTCGACTGATCGGGCACGAAGCACATCATCATGAGAAAGGCGGGTCCCCGACCCGCCTTTTTTGTTGGGCGCACGGAACAGGAAGAGCCCCAATGCGACACCGGCACGTCCGCACTATCACAGTTGCGGTCGAGGGGCGCTGCGTGCTCGCTGCAAGCCCCCGCTCAATTACCTAGAAAAGTCGCTGGCCTAAGAGCGGAAAAATACTCTAGTGTTGCGAAAATGTGCGTTACTTCAAGCACTCGCATGCCTCAGGATTTCAAAGGCATGGCGCTCAGACTGGTTGTTTTTGAATTTCATCAGGTGAGAGTAGATTTTGAACGTCACCACTGCACGGCCCTTGGGGTCAGACAAATTGCTCAGTCTCGAGAGCTTGCGTGGTCTCGCCGCGCTTTCCGTGGCGCTGTTTCACTTTGATGTCGGCAGCCACCTGAACTCCACGCTCACTGCGCGCGCGTGGATGATGGTGGACCTCTTCTTTGTCCTGTCCGGCTTCGTGATCGCTCTCACCTATCGGGACAAGATCTTGCGCCTCCCGGATCTCGCGGTATTCCAGTGGAAGCGTTTCAAGCGTCTCTACCCGCTTCATGTGACGATGCTTCTGATCTTCTTGGGCATCGAGGTTCTGAAATGGGTAGTTGGGCACCTGAATATCGCTCAGGCAAACAACCCGCCGTTCTCCAGCAACGATCTCGGGTCCTTCGTGCAGAACCTGCTGCTCATTCAGGCATGGGTTTCCCCCCAGATGACTTGGAATTTTCCAAGCTGGTCGATCTCGGCCGAGTTCTACACCTACCTCATCTTCGGCATCTTCTTCTTGATCGCGAAACGGAGCCTCGGCCTCCTTCTCCCGCTCCTTGCCGTCACGATCATCGCTTCCGGCCTCGCGCTCGCAGGTCAATTTGGAACGGACATCAACCTCTTCCCCTTCCGATGCCTCTATGCCTTCGGTATCGGCGTGGTTGGCCAGATCCTCTTTGCCAGATACGCACTTGCCGGCACACTGCGCACATCGACAACAGCGGCCGTCATGCTCATCGCAACCGTGCTCCTCGTCACCCTGGGAACCACGGCGTTCGGATCGCCAGCCTTTCCGGCTATTCCCCTTGTCTTCTGCGCACTCATCCTTTCGCTCGCCGCCACCTGCGAAGACGCGGTCGTCATCCGCATCGCCAGCCTGCGCCCGTTGGTCCATCTTGGGACCATCAGTTATGGCGTCTACATGATCCACGCAGCGGTCTGGTGGGTCTATCGCCAGGTCGCCATCATGGTCCTGCATGCCCCCTCTTCGGTGAATGGCGAAGGCATGGTGACGATCAAGTTCGAGAGCCCGCTCACGGCCGACGCCTTTACCCTCTCCGGCCTGGCGCTTACCGTCCTGCTCGCGCATCTCTCCTATACATACCTCGAGACGCGGTTCTATCGCTCATCTCGATCGGCGCGCCCCAAGCCGGTGCTGGGGGCCGAAAGACCTGCGAGCTAAGGCAGAAACGGGCGGTCGCCATTCCCCGCCTCGCAGCGTTCCACCCGCATATCCGGACAAAAGCACTTGACCGGAGAGGCGCTATTCTTCAGCGTGAGGCCGGTCAGGGGAGCGGATGCAGGTGATGCACCGGCCCCGGTCCGCCATGTCTCCGGACAGGCTTGATCCTGCCCTGCCCGCCCCCCTCGTCAGGATACCGCACGACCTTCGCGCCCGGATCCGGCGACCTCGCCACCTGTTCAGCCCACGGCTTCCGCTCCATGTCCACGTCTGCCGCCCCCTCGCCCGTCTTCGGCATCGGCACCGCGCTTCTCGGCTTCGCCCTCTATGCCGTGCACGACGCGCTGACCAAATATCTCGGCACTACCTATTCGGTCTTCCAGATCATCTTCTTCGCCATGCTCTTTGCCTTCGTGCCCATGGCGGTGATGATGCTGGCGGACAAGTCCCACGGCAATTTCCGCCCACGCCACCCCTGGCTGGTGCTGATCCGCACAACCGCGTCGCTGACGGCCCTGACCTGCGGCTTCTATTCCTTCACCGTGCTGCCGCTTGCGGAAGTCTATGCACTGCTCTTTGCAGCCCCCTTGCTGATCACGGTCTTTGCCATTCCGTTGCTCGGAGAAGTGGTGCGGGCCCAGAGGTGGGCCGCCGTCGTCGTCGGCCTGGTCGGAGTGCTCGTGGTGCTGCGCCCCGGGGTCAGCGAGTTGTCGCTTGGCCACATCACGGCGCTGGCCTCCGCCTGTTCCAACGCGCTCGCCTCGGTGATCGTGCGCAAGATCGGCAATGAGGAGCGCTCTGCCGTCCTGATCATCTATCCCATGTTGCTGGCCATGGCGCTCATGGGCGCCCTGCTGCCGGGGGTCTACGTGCCGCCGAGCCTGCCGCACATGGGGCTGATGGCGACCATCGGCTTCCTGTCCGTCATCGCCCAGATCTGCGTGATCAACGGATACCGGTCCGCGCCTGCAGCCGTGGTGGCGCCCATGCAATACAGCCAGATCCTCTGGGCCGCCCTCTTCGGCCTGCTCTTCTTCAGCGAGCATCCCGATCTCTACGTCGGCATCGGCTCCAGCCTCATCATCGGCTCCGGCATGTTCCTGGTCTGGCGCGAAAGCCGCACGGCCGTTTCGGCCCGCAATCCGGTCTCGCGCACCTTCCTCGCCCGCTTTGCGCTTGCCTCGAACGTGCTGCGGCGCTCCGACCAGCCCCGGACATCCCCCCGGGAATCTCAGGCGGACTGACACGCCCCCCCCGAAGCCCCCTCCGGAATCTCATGAGAAAAAGGGCGCAGCCTCGCAAGGCCGCGCCGTTTCCCGACGCAGGCGTCCCGCGTCAGACCGTTCCGATCACCCAGGCCGTCAGGGCGGCGAGAACCTGCCCATTGGCGCGATTGAGCGCGCTTACCGCCTGCTCGGCCGTCAGGCCGGAAGAGGCAACCTCGGCGCGGAACACCTGCGTCGCAACCGAGCGGCCGTTGCGGTCATCCAGCAACCGGGCCGCCAGTTCCACCACGGCGCGATCTGCTCCCTCCGTCGTCAGGGCGAAGGTACGGATGTCCGTCTGAAGCTGATAGTCGATCAGGAGCCCCTCCCCGGGGAAGCCGACGCCACGCAGGGCACCGGTGTCCTGCAACGCCTCGGCAATCTTCGACTGCAGCACGTTGGGCAGGGCATCCGTCCAGGCCGCATCGGGGAAATAGCTGATCTGCAACCCGTTCTCGAGAACGGCGATGCGATCCGTATCCAGAGCCTTCAGCGCGCGCGGACGGGCCACCAGAACCTGCACGGCGCGTTTGCGCGTTGCCGGGACCTCGGGCGTGGCGGTCAGCTCGTAAAGGGCGGAAGGCCCCGTGCTGGCGCAACCCGACAAAGCCAGGGCCGCCGATCCGGCCAGCAGAAGGCCTGCCCCGCGAAGCACCTGCCGGCGGGAGGGATCTGTCATCTCGTGGCGTGCGTCGCTTGGGCCCTGCATCCGGTTCCGTCCTGTCTGGTCATCCCTCATCGCCGCTGTGCTCCTCCGGTGAAGGTGGGCACCTCTTCGCCGCCGAAGATGATGCGATTGGGGGCGCGGTCGAAATTCTCCACCGCGCGCTGGATGGACTGAAGTGTCCTGTTGATCTGGGCCATGGCCGCGGCAAAGTCGTCCGGCCCCTTGCTGGCAAAGCGGTTGAGACCGAGGGCGATGCTGTCGGCCCGGCTCTCGAAGGCCTGCGCCACCTTGCGGATGGAGGTCGCCGCCTTGGTTGCTTCCGCAACCAGCCCCTCGCCGTCCCCTTCCACCATCTCGTCGACCCGGTTGACGATGCCGTCGATCTTGGCCGAAGCCTGATTGAGGTTTTCCGCGATTTGGCGCGCATCGGCAATGATCTGGTCCACATCACCGGTGCGGTTGGCGAGCGTCATGCTCAGCTGCTCCACATTGGTCGCCGACCGCTGGGCAGACTGGAGGATCGCGTCGATGCCATGCTGCTGGTCGGCCAGACCCGCGCTCACCGTGTCCACGGAGGTCACGATGCGCGAGATCTTCTCCGGATCGAGTGCCGCCACCACATCGCGACTGTCCTCGGCAATGCCGTCCAGCTTCTCCATGAGATTGGCCGTGTCGGTCATGATCCGCGACACATCCGCATCGTGAGAGGAGAGCGTCGTGCTCAGGCGCTCCAGATTGTCGAGCGTGGTGCGGGTGGAAACCACGATCTGGTCCAGATCCGCCTTGCGCCCTTCCAGCAGCTCGCCGAGGCTTGCCGCCCCGCGTACCGCCTGGTCGACAGAAGCCGGATCAACCGCCGCAACGATCTTGCGCACGTCGGTCAGGCCGGCGTTAAGATCCTTGGTGAAGACCTGCAGGTCACGCGCGGCAACCTGCGCATCATTCACCACCTGGTCGATCCCCTTGCTGGCCCGGCCCAGGCTGTCGGTGAACTCCGAAATGTTCCCGACAATGTCTTCCACCTTGTCGGACGGCACGGCCGCCAGAATGCGCTCACCCTCGTCCACAAGCCCTTCCAGCCGAACGGAGAGGCTGGAAAACGCATCGCCCGCCTTGCCGATGGACGCCATGAAATTTTCCACGCCCTCGGAATTCGACGACAGGGCGGTTGTGAAGATCTCCACGTTCTTGAGCGTGTTGGCAACAGAATCCCGGTTGGCGCGCAGGAAGTCCTCCACCGTATCCATGGTGCTGTCCACCTTGGCGATCGCGCCGCGGGCACCGGAAACGATGTCGTCATAGGCAGACCGGCCAGCGCGGATCACCGGGATCTCGTTGCTGTCCTCGTCGAAGATGATCGGCGAATTCAGCGTGCCGCCATTGAGCTCGATATAGGCCACGCCGGACAGAAGCTGGAAATTGAGCAGCGCCGTCGTGTCGCCGCGCACCGGGGTGTTCGGCTTCAGGCGCACGGTGGCGATCACCACCTTCGGGTCATCCCGGTCGAAGTCCAGTCCGACCACATTGCCCTGCTTGATGCCGTTGAAATAGACGTCCCCGCCCACACTCAGACCGGTCACGGGAGCCGGCAGGATGATCTTCAGGAACTCGTTGTCCCGGGTCTCGGAGGTCACTGCCAGCCAGTAGACGAAGGCGAAGGCGGCCGCCAGCGTCGCCATCATGAAGGCGCCGATCGTGATGTAATTGGCCCGCGTTTCCATTCTCGTTCCTCAAACCCGGCGCAATGCGCGCTCGCCCCGGAAATAGGATTCGATCCAGGGATGATCGTTCTTCATCATGTCGTCCAGGGTGCCGATCGCCAGCACCTTCTTGTCGCCCAGCACGGCAATACGGTCGCAGACCGAAGCCAGACTGTCGAGGTCGTGGGTGACCATGTACACGGTCAAACCCAGGGTTCGGCTCAGTTTTCCGATCAGGCTGTCGAAGGCGGCAGCCCCGATCGGATCAAGACCCGAGGTCGGCTCGTCCAGAAAGACCAGATCCGGATCGAGCGCGAGCGCCCGCGCCAGAGCCGCACGCTTGATCATGCCGCCGGACAGCTCGGAAGGGAACTTGTCCGCCGCATCGGCGCTCAAGCCCACCAATTCCAGCTTCAGGATGGCCAGTTCGTCCATCAGGCGCTGGGAGATCTTCAGATGCTCGCGCATGGGCACCTGAATGTTCTGCTTGACCGTCAGCGAGGAAAACAGCGCGCCCTGCTGGAAGAGGACGCCCCAGCGCTTGTGAATGATCGCAAGCTCCTCCTCGCTCGCCGTATCCATGTCCTTGCCGAAGACGCGGATCGTGCCCTTGCGCTTGCGGGTCAGGCCGAGGATCGTGCGCATCAGCACCGACTTGCCCGTGCCCGAACCGCCGACAAAGCCCAGGATCTCGCCCTGACGCACGTCCAGGTCCAGCTTGTCGAGAATGATCTTCGGCCCGAAGCCGACGGTCACGTCACGCACCGAGAGAATGGCGGAATTCTCGCCTCCGGAAGATCCGGCCTCCGGCGCGCTCGCGTTGTTCTGGTCGGTTGAAACGAGGTCCTGCATCACACACCGATCGCCGCAAAGAAGACCGCGAAGATGCCGTCCACCACAATCACCAGGAAGATCGCCTTCACCACCGCAAGCGTCGTGCGCTTGCCAAGGGACTCCGTCGATCCTTCCACCTTGAGGCCCTCGACGCTGGCAATCAACCCCACGATCAGCGCCATGAAGGGCGCCTTCACCAGACCGACGAAGAAGGTCTGCATGGTCACTGTTGCCTGCAGCCGGTCGAGGAAGGGCTGCGGTGCAATGTCGAGATAGGCCCACGCCACCAGACCGGATCCGAAGAGCGAGGCCATGTCGGAAAGGAAGGTCAGGATCGGCACGGCCAGCATCAGGGCCAGCACCCTTGGCAGGATCAGCACTTCCGTGACGCGCAGGCCGATGACATGCAGCGCATCCACCTCCTCGCGCATGCGCATGGCGCCGAGTTCCGCCGTGATCGCCGAGCCGGATCGCCCGGCCACCATGATTGCGGTCAGGATCACGCCGATCTCGCGCAGCACAAGGACGCCTGCCAGATCAACCACATAGAGGTCGGCCCCAAACTGGCGCAGATAGAACCCGCCCTGCTGGGAAATGATGACCCCAATGAGGAAGCTCATGAGCAGGATGATCGGCACCGCGCCAATGCAGGTCCGGTCGAACTGGACGGCCGCCGACACGCTGCGCAGGCGCTTGGGCTGGATCAGCGTTGCCGCCAGCACCGTACCCAGCGACCCGAGGATATGCAGCATGGCCAGGCCGTCACGGCCCGCTTCCACCGTGACACGGCCCCAGCCTTCCAGAAAATCGGCGAGGGAATAGCGCGGACGGTCCGGCTTGAAGGCCGCCGGGTGATGCAGCTCGAGTTCGTGAAACAGGGTCTGCTGGTTCGCATCCATGCCGTCGATGACGACACGGCGCCCATCGAACTCCTGCGACCCGCGATAGCGATGGATCACCCAGGCACCGCTCGTGTCCAGCCCTTCGAGGGAGGAGAGATCCAGATGCAGCGAGCCTTTGCCCGACGAGGCGCCGACAAGGGCTGCTTCGCACTCGGTCAACCGGTTGACGACCCAGTCTCCGGACAGACGCAGGACCGCCTGGCCATCCTCATCGTCAACCCGGACCGCCGGTGCGGTGCTGTTTTCCTTGAAGGCCATTGGGTGGAGGGTCCCGCCGCATCTCGTGAACGTGAACCTATACCTTGCCAAGGGGTTAATGGTCCAGACGGGAACCCCGATTTCCCCCGATCCCGGGCCGGATGCCACGCCCCCCGGGCCTTCAACCGGCCCGGACGCTCCTTGCGCGCAAGAGCCCGAGAGCTGCAAGACCGACCGACCCCGCCCCGGCGCAGCAGGCCATGATCCAGAAGGGATAGGCGGGAGAGAGTTCATAAAGCGGCCCGCTGATCGCCATGCCCACCGCCATCAGCACGCCCGAGGACGAGGCAAGCACCCCCTGCCCTGTCGCGGCCCAACGTTCCGGCACCATGGCCGCGATGAAGCGGACCGCCCCCACATGGGTCACGGCAAAGGTCAGCCCATGCAGGGCCTGCAAGGGCAGCATGAAGGCGAGATTGCCGCCGGACAGCGGAAACAGGGTCCAGCGCAGCACGGCAGCAACGGCTCCGAACTGCACCAGCGCCAGAGGTGATAGCCGCCCGCTCACGCGTCCGATGACAATAAAGACGCCGATTTCCACCGCCACGCCCACCGACCAGAGGACCCCGACGAACGTGTCCGGAATGCCGCTGCTGCGGAAGAACAGGCTGCTGTAACCGTAATAGGCCGCATGGGACCCCTCGATCAGCCCGAGGCAGACAAGGGCAACCAGAAAGGCCGGTTGCAGCAGGATGGAGGGCGCCCGCTCGCCCGTCTCAGCCGTCGGGCGGGTGTCTGCCGTCGCGCCGGCCCTCTCCCCGGCCTTGTCGGCAGCAGGTGCAGCCTGCGGCAGGGCGATGGCCATGAGTCCCGTCGCAACGAGCCCCGCCAGAACGCCCAGGCCGATGAAGGTGCCGCGCGCCAGCTGGACTATCGGTCCACCGATGAGATTGGAAACGATGAAGGCGACGGAGCCCCAGAGGCGCATGCGGCCATAGTCGAGCCCGTGAGAGCGCACCGCGCTCATGGCATAGGCATCGCTCAAGGGCACGATCGGCGCCTGGAAGATGGTCAGCAGGGCGATCCCTGCGATCATGACTTCCAGCCGCTCTGTTGCGAGGAACAGGAGGACGCCTCCGGCCGCGATGAGCGAATAGAGGAAGATCGATCTGCGGCGCCGTCCGCTTCGGTCCGACAGGCCGCTCAGAACCGGGCTTGCGATAATGCGAAGGAGTGTCGTGCCGCCCAGAATGTAGCCGATCATCGCCGGATCGACCCCGCGCGCCTTCAGCACCAGCGGAAAGAAGGGCAGATAGAAGCCGAACCCGATGAAGTGACAGGCAAAAAGCCCGGAGATGCGGGGCCCCAATCCGAAACTGCCACGCAGCATGCACCCGTCCTGTGTCCGCCTAAAGAGATGTTAAGAATTTCCGCGCTACGGTCACGATGACCTGTCGTGGAAGTACGGCAATGACCGCCGGACTGGCAAGCCGAGAAAGCCTCAATGCAGACTGCAGAAGCCATCGACGATTCCCTGCCGCTCGACGAAGCCGAGTACCATACTCTGGAGCAGACGCTGCTGGAATCCCAGCGCGGACGTCGCTTTCTGAACGACTTTCTGAAGCGCAACAAGACGCCGGAAACCCAGGAGATCCTGGCGGCGATCCAGCGCATGGAAAAGTCCATGTCCCGCAAGGCGCGGGTGCCGGATCTCGACCGCATCCGTCTCGACATTGCCGAGATGCACGAGGCGATCGAGCGGACGAAGGGCGAGATTGCCAACATCAAGGCCGAGGAATCGGAAAGCAACCGCTTCGTTGATGCCTCCCACGAGCTGGACGCGATCATCACCCAGACCGAAGGCGCGACCCAGACCATCCTTGAAGCTGCCGAGCAGATTCAGGAACAGGCCTGGATCCTGCGTGAGGCCGGGGCTGATTCCGCCGTCTGCGACGAGATCGACGCCAAGTCGACCGAGATCTTCATGGCCTGCTCCTTCCAGGATCTGACCGGCCAGCGCACCAACAAGGTGGTGCAGGTGCTGCGGTATCTGGAGAGCCGCATCAACACGATGATCAACATCTGGGGCATCGAGGACGAGGAGGCCGCCACCGACATGGCGCCTGTCGACCTGCGCCCGGATGCCCATCTGCTCAACGGCCCGCAGCGCGACGGACTGGGAACGTCCCAGTCGAACATCGACGATCTGCTGACCGGTGCCTCTCCCATGTCCGCAGAAGCAGAAGCCAACTTCGAGGCAATGGAAGCAGCTGTGGCGGCGGCTCCCGCTCCGGCGAAGGCCGCCCCCGCAAAGGCCGCAGCGCCGGCCCCGGCTGCCGCAGAGACCGTTTCCGCCGACTTCGACTTCGACGCCATCGAGGTCGACGACGAGGACATGGTCGCCGGTGCCGTCCTCGATGCAGATGACATCGACAAGCTCTTCGACACCGCCTCCGGCTCCAGTGCCGACGAGGGCGACGCCGACGACATGGCCTCTGCCGTGTCCGAGGAAGAAGACATTCCGGAATTTGTAGCCGACATGGACGTCCTCGACGAGGCCGCCATCGACAAGCTCTTCGATCAGGAAAGCGAGGCTGCAGCCGACGCGGACTGGGAAGCCCAGGAAGCCGAGGACATCGACGAGAACAGCGATCCGCTGAAGCAGCTCAGCGAAGCCGAGCGCCAGGCCCTCTTCAACTGACGGCCTCGCGCCATACACAGTTCAATATGAAAACGGGCCGGAGATCTCCCTGGCCCTTTTTCTTGAAGTCCACTCCGGCCTCTCAACGGTGGCGCGACTGCCCGGAGAGGCGTGCCCCGCCGCTATCGGGCGAGCACCCGGTTGAAGAAGGTCTTGGCCTCACGGGTTAGCGTATCGGCCTGCTCCTGGAGATCCTTCGACATCAGGGAGATCTGGCTTGCGGACTGGTCTGCCTCGGCAATGGAATTGCGGACGGAGGAGATGCCGGTCGTGAATTCCGAAGAGCTTTGCGCCGCCCTTTGCACGTTGTGAGAAATCTCGGAAGTTGCGGCGGTCTGCTGCTCGACCGCAGAGGCAATGTTCGTTGCAATCTCGGAGACCTTGTTGATGGTCTCCGTGATCTGTTCGATATCCGCGACCGACTGCTTGGTCGCCTGCTGGATGTCGGCCACCTGCTGGGTGATCTCCTCCGTCGCGCGGGTGGTCTGGTTCGCCAGCTCCTTCACTTCGGCTGCCACCACTGCAAAGCCCTTGCCCATTTCCCCGGCGCGAGCCGCCTCGATGGTGGCGTTGAGCGCCAGCAGGTTGGTCTGTTCCGCGATCTCGGAAATCAGGCCGATGACGGAGCCGACCGTATCCGCCGCATTGGACAGGTTGCGCATGGAGGTATTCGTCTTCTGCGCACCTTCCACGGCCTTGCGGGCAATGTCGCTGGACATGCTGGCCTGGCGGCCGATCTCGGCAATGGCGCTGGTCATCTCCTCGGTCGCCGCCGCACTGTTGGACATGTTGCTGGCCGTATCCTGGCTGCCTTCGTCCATGGCCGTGACCCGGTGCTTCACCTGGTCCGTCACCTCGCCAAGGCTCGCGGATGTGCCCGCCAGCTCCCGCGAGGCCGTGCCGAGGGAGCCCATCACCCCGTCCATCACCTTGTCGAAATCGGAGATCGCGGTGCGGATCTCCTGCTCGCGCGCATCCGCCTGACGCATCAGCTCGTCATGATAGGTGGACAGGGCAAGATCCATGTCGAGCATCGCCAGCTTGGCAACGATCTTCATGTCCCGCGCCATGCGCGGGCCAAAGAGGTTCTTGCGCCCGAGCGCCCCCGCCAGCCGGGTCATCACGAAGGAATAGCCGCCGACATACCAGGTCGGGTGCAGGCCGATGCGCACATGCGCCAGACCGATGCGCGCCGAGTTCTCGAAATAGAGCTCGGACAGATCGGAGGTAAAGAGCTCTTCCCAATGATGGATCTGCGCCTTCACGAGGCTGGGCACCTTGTCGCCGATAAGCGCCGCAAGATAGGGCTTGGCCCTCATGTGGACGTAGAACTCGTCAAGGATATCCGGCAGAAGCGGCTTCAAACGGGGCCACAGGGCTTTGGCGCATTGCAGGTCAAACGGTGTGATCTTGTAGAACTGGACCTGTTCGTCTCGCGTCATCTTGGACATGGATCCTCCGGCACTGCCGAATCTCTGAATTCAAATCAAGATGACTATTTCCCGAATCCCTCAAGGAAGATTTAAACAAGCACGCATAAGTACTTACATTGTAAATACCTACAATAACAAATTATGAGAGGGCAGAATTGATCAAAAGATCAGGCGGTCAGAACGTAAGGCCGGTCAGCACCCGCAGGTCCAGATTGCCCCCGCTCAGCACCACCGCCGCGCACTTGCCACGCACATCCAGCTTGCCCGACAGGAGCGCGGCAAGGCCGATAGCTCCGCCCGGTTCCACCACCAGCTTCAGCTCCTGGAAGGCGAAGCCGACGGCTGCCAGCGCTTCCGCGTCGGAGACCACCAGCGGCTCTCCCAGACGCCCGTCCCGCCGCAGACCGTTGAGAATGCCGAAGCCGATGTCGCCGGGTCGCTCGGTCATCACCGCATCGCAGATCGAACCGCTCAGCTTTTCGTTGGACACGGGCACGCCGGCCTCAAGCGAGCGCTTGTAGTCATCAAAGCCTTCCGGCTCCACAGTGTGGAAGCGGCTCTCGGGCAGCGCGTGCGACAGGGCCAGCGCGATCCCCGCCGACAGGCCGCCGCCGCCCGTGCAGGCGAGAACGGAGACGGGCTCAAGACCCAGGGCCTTCGCCTGATCGGCAATTTCCAGCCCCACCGTGCCCTGACCGGAGATGACGTCGGCATTTTCGAAGGGGTGAATGAAGCTGGCGCCGCTTTCGTCACAGATCGCCCGGGCGATCGCCACCCGGTCTTCGCTCACCCGGTCATAGGTGACGACCTTCGCACCATATTCGGCCGTCCGCCGCAGCTTCACCTCCGGCGCATCTGCCGGCATGACGATGGTCGCGGGAACGCCGAAGATCCGCGCCGCAGCTGCGACGCCTTGCGCATGGTTGCCCGACGAACAGGCCACGATCCCCCGGGCGCGACGCTCCTCGGGAATGCGGCGCACGGCCGTATAGGCCCCGCGGAACTTGAAGGAACCGGTGCGCTGGAGACACTCGGGCTTGATCAGGATGGTGCCGCCGGTCACCGCATCAAGGGCAGCCGAGCGCAGAAGCGGCGTTTCCACCCCGTGACCCACCAGACCTTCACGAGCCTCGACAATCTCTTCCAGCCGCACAGTGTCGCTCATGGCGCATCCCTCGTTCGCTTGATGTGGGGGCAGGAAAAGGGGCAGGCGCGCCCCGCCCCCGAAAGGCAAGGAGCGCAGGATAAGCGAGCGGCGGGACCTTGGCAAAGGTCCGCAATCGATCAGGCAGGCTTATGAACCGGAACCATGCAACCGGCAGGGCGCGGACCTACAGATCCGCCCCCGTCGGCGCAGTCACGCCTTGCGCATCCGGCGCGCGGCGGATGCCGGCCTTGATGTCGTGGGCCCGATTGGCATTGTCGAGAAACTGCCGCGCACTGGCCGCCCAGGTGTAATTGAGGGCTATGGCCCGGCAATGTTCGCGCGGAATGTCGAGGGCGGCAAGACAGGCCTCGCGCAGATCATCGGAGAGCACCCCTGCCCCCGTATCGCCGATCACGTCGAGCGGACCCATGACCGGGAAGGCCGCGACCGGCACGCCGCAGGCCAGCGCCTCGAGCAGCACATTGCCGAACGTGTCCGTCAGCGAAGGGAAGACAAAGACATCCGCCGAGGCATAGTGGCGCGCCAGATCCTCACCCACCTTGGGGCCTGTGAAGTGCACGTCCGGATAGGCCCGCTTCAGGCTCTCCAGCTGCGGCCCGCCCCCGACAACCACCTTGGTGCCCGGCAGGTCGAGATCGAGAAAAGCCTCGATGTTCTTTTCAACCGCGACCCGGCCCACATTCATGAAGATCGGACCCTTCAGATCCTTCGGCAGGACGGATCCCTCGTGCGGGCGGAAGACCTCCTCATCCACCCCGCGCGACCAGCGCATCAGATGGGTGAACCCGCGGGCGGCAAGATCGCTTTCCAGCGTGCCGGTGGCCACCATGCAGCCCTGACCCGAATTGTGGAAGCGGCGCAGCCAGGCATAGGACCAGTCGAGCGGAACGGGCAGCCGTGCCGAGAGATATTCGGGAAAGCGCGTGTGGTAGCTCGTGGTGAAGGCCTCGCCGCGCGATTTGGCGACACTGGCCGCCAGGAGCCCCAACGGCCCTTCCGTGGCGATATGCAGGTGCTCGCAGGCAAACCGGTCAATGGCCCGCCGCACCATGCCCCGGTGGGCAAGCGACAGGCGGATCTCCGGATAGGTCGGGCACGGCAGGGTGTAGAAGGCCCCCGGCGTCAGGAACTCGACCCGAACCCCCATGCGCACCAGTTCCTGAGCCGTCCGCTCAAGCGAGCGCACCACCCCATTGATCTGCGGGTGCCAGGCATCCGTGACGATGAGGATCGAGCTCATGCGGCAACCGGCTGGGCTTTGGCCTCGTCCACCTCGATCACCTGAGCTGGGCGCGTCCAGCGGATCACCTCGAAGGTGCCATCGTGATGCTCGGCCACCGCCGTGCAGCTTTCCACCCAGTCGCCGGTGTTGATGTAGTGAATGCCGTTCATCATCTGATCGGCCGCATGGTGGATGTGACCGCAGATCACCCCGTCCACCCCCTGTCGCCGGGCCTCGTCGGAAAGGGTTTCCTCGAACCGCCCGATGAAGCTGACCGCGTTCTTGACCTTGAGCTTCGCCCAGGCGGACAGGGACCAGTAGGTCAGACCCAGACGGCGGCGCGCCACGTTCATCCAGGTGTTCAGCCCCAGCGCCGTCTCGTAGGCCTTGTCGCCGAAGAAGGCGAGCCACTTGGCGTGGCGGATGACCACGTCGAACTGGTCACCATGGATGACGAGATAGCGGCGGCCGTCCGCGCTCTCGTGGACGATGCTATCCACCACCTCGACACCCCCGAAATGGGTGCCGAGGAAGTCGCGCAGGAATTCGTCGTGATTGCCCGGAATATAGACGACGCGTGCGCCCTTGCGCCCCTTGCGCAGGATCTTCTGCACCACGTCATTATGGGCCTGCGGCCAGTACCAGGCCCGCTTCAGGCGCCAGCCATCCACGATGTCCCCCACCAGATAGACAGTCTCCGCCTCGTTCTGCTTGAGAAAGTCGAGCAGAAGGTCAGCCTGGCACCCGCGGGTTCCAAGATGAACGTCGGACAGAAACAGTGCTCGATAGTGATGGACTTTCGCTTCCTGCGCCATGGATCTTCTCCAAGTCGATCTGTTGCATGGCTATAGACGCGATTCAGGTTGCACTATTATGACAGCGTAGGATCCCGAGGCGGCAAATGGCGGAAATCCGCCACCATCCGCGCCATCTCCCGGCAGATTTGCCCTCGCCCTGCCGTTCGGTCTATCACCAAGCCAGCTGCCCGGCCGGGCAGAGCTCACCCATCGGGAGATCACGGGAACATGGATCTTGGACTGAAGGGCCGGAAGGCCATTGTCTGCGCCTCCAGCCGCGGCCTCGGCAAGGGCTGCGCCATGGCGCTGGCCGAAGCCGGTTGCGATCTGGTCATCAACGGTCGCGACGGCGAGACCCTTGCGGCGACGGCCCGCGAGATCGAGCAACGCTTCAGCGTCTCTATCACGGCCGTTGCCGCCGACGTCTCCACCGCAGAGGGCCAGAAGGCCCTTCTGGCCGCCTGCCCGGCACCGGACATTCTGGTGAACAACAACGGCGGCCCGGCGCGGCGCGACTACACAGAACTGACCCGCGAGGCCATGCTTGACGGGGTGGTGCAGAACATGGTCACGCCCGTCGAGCTGATCCAGGCCGTTCTGCCTGCCATGATGGAGCGCGGTTTCGGGCGTATCGTCAACATCACATCGCTCTCGGTGAAGATGCCGATCGAGGGGCTGGATCTCTCCTCCGGCGCCCGCGCCGGCCTGACGGCCTTCCTCGCCGGTGTCGCCCGCCAGATCGCCGGTTCCGGCGTCACCATCAACAACCTGCTGCCGGGCAAGATGGACACGGACCGGCTGAAGGGCGGCTTCGAGCGCGCCGCCAGCCTGAGCGGCCGCAGCGTGGACGACGTCAAGGCCGCGCAGGCCCGCGAGATCCCCGCCGGACGCTTTGGCACGGCCGAGGAATTCGGCCAGACCTGCGCCTTCCTCTGCTCCACCCATGCGGGCTACATGACCGGCCAGAACATCCTGCTCGACGGCGGCCTCTATCCGGCAGCCTTCTGAGAGGAAGCACGCAAGGCTTGAGCCCCCAAATACAAAAGACCCCGCGTCGATGACGCGGGGTCTTGTCGTTTCAGACCGTCAGGCCGATGCGCTTACCAGGTGTAGCGCATGGAGGCGGACAGGATGTCCACGGATGCTTCCACATCTCCAACGAGCGTTCCCTTGGTCGAGGAGTAATCCTGATGACCCGGGACAATGTTCAGCTCGGTATCGGTGCCGAAGATGTGGGTGTAACCCACGTCGAAAGACAGGCTGTCGTTGAAGTTGTAGGAGCCACCGGCGCTGACCCAGATACGGTCATTGTCCGGCAGACGGGCAGAGCGCACATTCGTGTCGATCGGCGACCATTCATAGGCTGCACCGGCGCGCAGGGTCAGCTTGTCGTTGAAGTCATATTCCGCGCCCAAGGACAGGAAGTAACCATCGCTGTAGTTGAACGGCAGCGAGGTCAGCTGGGCATTGCCGAGATCGGTCAGGAGAACCTTCGGCTGTTCCAGACGGCTCCAGTTGGACCACTCGAACGTGCCGAGGACCCGCAGCTTGTCGTTCACATCCTGCTTGGCAGACAAGGTGACGATTTCCGGCGTGATCAGCTTGGTGCTGATGTTGTACGCGCCAGCAGGCAGACCACCGGTAGCGACCGGGAGGACGACGGAGCCAGAGAGATCATGCGCGACCGCAGAACGAAAACCAAGACCAAGTTCGGTACCCTGCATCGGGGTGAACGTGACACCTGCGGTCCAGCCGACAGACGTGCTGTCACCAGCCAGCGACGTCGTACCAACACCAGACAGCGGGCTCGCGCCTGCGTTGGTGAGGCGAATGTCGATGTACTGGATCTGCGCACCAAGGGCGACGGAGAACATCTCGTTGATCTTGAAACCGGCGATCGGGTTCGCGTTGATCGAGAAGACCTTGGAGGAGCGGTTGTAACCAGCACCCGCCCAGTTCGGGTCATCCGGCTTGGTGGAGAGACCAAAAGGAGCCGTCAAGGCAAAGCCGAGGTAGGCTTGGTCGCTGAGCTTGTAACCGAAGTAGTTGGATCCGATCCAGGCATCGGAAGCAATATCGCCGGAGTCGACGGCGGTGGTCACCGCAACAGGAGGAGTGCCGGCGCCAAAAGCGTTCGCGGGAACGGTGTTCGAACCCTTGATCTCACCCTTCGGGATGATGAAGCTGTTGTGCGCTTCACTGGTCAGGCCGTCCTTGGCGCCAGTGATCGTCGCCGGGTTCCAGAAGATGGACGAGATGGACGGACCAGTGGTGCCGTTACCGGCGAAGGACATGCCCTGATAGTAGGAGCTCTGCTCGCGCAGGGCGAAACCGCCAGCATGGGCGCTGGTGGCAGCTGCGATGACCGCGAGCGCGCTGGCGCTCATCAGGACGGACTTGGAAAAGGCCCACGACATTTTCGAAACTCCCATGTTCCCCTCCTCCCGGGAAGGACTTGATCTCAATCCTTTCTGAAGCGGGAGAAACACAGGTTCAACACCCGAAGTGCGGCGAAGCATTTGCCGACGAAGCTCGCCGCAGCGCAAAATGACGCGGCCGCAACGCAAAAACCGGTGACGACCTGCCGTGCAACCTAACGTTTTCGTCACGTTTTGCCGCGAGTTCACCGCATTTCTTACAGGAATTCGTAACAATGATTAAAATTTAGGCAAATCTCGCATCCTGACCCTAGCGTCAAGATTCCTGAAGGACGTTGCGAAAATAGCACACAAAAACGACAGGGATGCCCTAGCGTCACCGGGAAAACCGGCAGGAAACGAGGCGCAACCAGCCGTTTTCGAGCCGATAGGGATACAAGCCGAAAGGGTGACGCAAGGGGATAACGAGATGATTCGTCGCAACCCGATCTGTTCACGGAGCGACACGACCCAACCGGCGAAAGTAAGGCAGGCGCCGCCCACAGACGCGGGTCAAAGCAACGCGTTCTTACCCACCTCTCGGAAGGCTACACGTAAAACGTGCAGTCCCATGCAGCAAAGCCCTCGGGTCCCGACGAGGGCCCCGAGGGCTGCGAGGCATCAGACCACCGGGGCCAAACCCCTGCGGAGGTGAAGGGCTGGTCAGAGGTCCTGATCGCGCGCGGCGAGGAAGGCGGAGAGCGCCACCCGGTTCCAGGGCGCAAGCCTTTCCTGTGCTGCGCGGGCACTGTCCCGGATGACCCGGCTCATCTCGTCACGGGACGCCAGGTCGTCCAGAACCACCCGCGTTTCCCGCCGCAGGGCCGCAAGCACGTCGGCCGGATAGAGCCGCACGCTCACCCCGTCCTGCTGCTGAAGCACGGCCAGCGCGCCGGCATTCTCCCAGTCGCTTTCCGCCAGCGCCCGGCCATTCTCCGCCTTGCAGGCTTCCAGCAGGATTGCCCGAAGATCTTCCGGCAGACGGTTCAGCGCCTCGAGGTTGAACAGCGCCTCCCCCGTGCCGTTGGGTTCGTGGAATCCGGGCGCGTAGTAATGGGACGCGACCTGCTGGAACCCCATGGCGCGGTCGCTCCAGGGCCCAAGGAACTCGGCGGCATCCAGCAAGCCGGATGACAGCGCTTGATAGATCTCGCCCGGCGCCGTCGTGGTCGGCACCGCCCCGAGCCGGGCCATGGCCGCCCCGCCCAGCCCCGGCATGCGGATGCGAAGGCCCTTCAGGTCCTCCACACTGGCAATCTCCTTGCGGAACCAGCCGCCCATCTGCACGCCGGTATTACCCGCCATCACCGGCTTGACGCCGAAGGGCTCATAAAGCCGGTCCCAGAGCTCCTGCCCGCCCCCCTGCTCGATCCACGAAACATGCTCGCCCGGCAGCAGGCCAAAGGGGAACGCGGTGAAGAAGACGCTGGCCGGCATTTTGCCCTGCCAGAAGAAGGAGGCGCTGTGGCCCATTTCCGCCGTGCCGGAGGAGACCGCATCCAGCACGCCGAGCGCCGGCACCAGTTCGCCTGCCCCATAGAGCGTGATGTCGAGGCGGCCACCAGACATCAGCCGGACCCGGTCGCAGATCCGCTGGGCGGTCACGCCGGGACCGGCGAGATTGCGCGGCCAGGACGTGACCAGCCGCCAGCGGATGGGCTCGTCTGTTCCGGTTGCTACGGCCGGAGCGGCCAGTGCGGCAGCCGCGGCCATGCCCAGCCCGGTCGAGACCCCGCCTTTCAGGAAAGCGCGGCGGCTGCGCGCAGGGTGTTTGGTCTGATCGGCCATGTCAGGCCTCCTGAAACTTGAAGAAGTGATGGACCGGGCCATGGCCCTGCCCGATGGAAAGCGTATCGGCTGCGGCAATCGCCCCGGTGATATAGACCTTGGCGGCCTCGACCGCCTGCGCCAGCGGCATTCCCTTCGCCAGACCCGCCGCAATCGCCGAGGACAGGGTGCAGCCGGTGCCGTGGGTGTTGCGGGTCACGTGGCGGGGCGCCTCCAGCCAGAAGCTCGCCTCCCCGTCGAGGAAGAGATCCGCGCTGGTTGCCCCCGCGCCATGTCCGCCCTTGAGCAGAACCGCCCTCGCACCCAGACGATGCAGCGCACGGGCCTGCTCCTCCATGGCCGCACGGCCCTCTGCCGGATCCGTACCCAGGATCCTTGCCGCTTCCGGCAGGTTCGGGGTGATGAGCGTCGCCAGCGGGAAGAGGTGATGCACGAGGCTGTCGACCGCATTGTCCGCCAGCAGCGGATCCCCCGAGGCCGCCACCATCACCGGATCCAGAACGATGGGTCCACAGCGATCCCCGTCCAGTCTCTGCAGCCGATGCAGCTCGGACGCCACCGTCTCGATGATGTTCGGCCGGGACAGCATGCCGATCTTCGTCGCGCCAACCGAAAGGTCCTCGTAGACGGCCCGCATCTGCGCCTGCACGAAGGCCGAGGGTAGCTCGTGGATGGCGCTGACGCCCAGCGTGTTCTGCGCGGTGAGCGCGGTCAGCACGCTGGCACCATAGACGCCATTGGCGGCAAAGCTCTTCAGGTCGGCCTGGATGCCGGCGCCACCGCCGGAATCCGAGCCTGCAATCGTCACGGCGATGGCCGTCATGAGGGTTCTCCCGAGTTGGTCGTCGCGGATGGTTGCGGAACGAGACGTAGATGCGTGGAAATGTCGTCGGCACTCAGCCCATGGAGGCGGTCCAGAAGCGCCGGCATCAGGCTGCCGGGTCCCTGGGCAACCGTGGCAGCCTGTTCGGCAGCTATGTTGAAAACGGAAAGGGCCGTGCCTGCCGCGATCAGCGGATCGTCGAGGACCGCGGCAAAGGCCCCCATCACGGCTCCCACTGCACAGCCGGTCGCCGTCACCCGCGACAGCAGGGCCGTGCCATTGGCAAGACCAAGCTGGCGTTCTCCGCTCATCACGAGGTCCGGGTCGCCGGTGACCGCAAGCGCATAGTCCCCCGCCCGGACATGGGCGTGAAGATCCCCGAGGGCCGCCAGCTCCGCCCCGTTGACCTTGACCAGATCCGGGCGCAGGTGATCCCAGCCGAGGAGGTCACGGGCGTAGGCAAGACGCACCGGTGACCGGTCGACGAAGACGGGATCGAGGATGACGGGACGCCCGGCCCCCTTCGCCCCGGCAAGCGCCAGGGGAATGGACTGACGGCGCACGTCATCCAGCGTTCCGAGATTGATCAGCAGCGCATCGGCGGACCGGGCGAAGCTCTCCACTTCCTCCGGGGCGATGGTCATCGAGGGAATGGCGCCAAGGGCCAGCAGCACATTGGCGGTCAGTTCCTGCGCCACCGCATTGGTGATGCAGTGGACCCGCGGCCGATGGGCGCGCAGACGCTCCAGCGCGCGGAAGATGTCGCGCGGCTTGAGAAACGCAAGATCGTGGGAAACATGTTCGGATGGTGTCATGACCCGCCCTCCCCAAGCGGGAGGACGGAGACAGGCCCGTCGCAACAGATGCTTTTCGGACGCGCACTGCGCCCCTGGCAGGATGCCATCTCAATCCCTCCGCCGGTACGAACCGGATCAGGTTCCAGGAGTTGGCATCATGCCTCTCAGCCCGGCCGTTCACCGGCGGGCACCCCCTTGAGACTTCATTTCGACCCGACAGCTAGCAAGCCACGTCCGGCTTTGCAAGAGGCGCGCGCATTGACGCAGCCGCCCGAATAGGCCATTCCCAAGGGCATCAGGACAATGCCCAGCGGGAGCCGGTGATGACCCCCTTCTTCGTGATGATCAAGTGCAGGCTCGGTGAGACCTATCAGGTGGCCGATGCCATCGCGATGGCGGAATTCGCCAGCGAAATCTATTCCACCAGCGGTGACATGGATCTTCTGGTGAAGATCTACATCGAGGAGGGCGAGGATATCGGCCGCTTCATCAACGAGAAACTCCATCCGATCCCCGGCATCCAGGACACGCGCACGATCATCACCTTCAAGGCCTTCTGATCGCGCCAGACCCCTTTGCGTGAAACGACAAGAGCCGCCGGCGGCTCCCTGCCGGCGGCTCTCTTCGTTTGAACGCTCGCCTGGTGCCTGAGGCAGGTCAGGCCTTGGACGGGGTCGAGGCGCGGCGATTGCGGGTGCGGTCAAGGCCAAGACGGTGTTCGCGGTAAATCACGAAGATCCCGGCTGCGATCACGACAAGCGCCCCGATCACCACTTCGGCCACCGGCACCTCGGCAAAAAGGAACCAGCCGAAGAGGATAGCCCAGAGCATGTTGAGATAGTCGAAGGGCGCGATCGTCGAGGCATCCGCATAGCGATAGCTCTGGGTCAGCAGGATCTGCCCCACGCCGCCCGAGAGCCCGACGAGGACGAGAAGCAGACCCGTGGTCCCGTCCGGAAGGATCCACGCCTGCGACGGCCAGATCCATCCGGCGGGAATGGTGAGAAGGGCGAGCACGGTCGCGGATCCGGAGAACCAGGTGACGATGGTCGAGGTGCGCTCGCTCTCGCAGAGTTTGCGCACGAAGATCATGGCCATGGCGGCAAAGAGCGCAGACATGGCTGCGCAGACGGCGCCCAGCGCCTCCGCTCCCGTGAAGTCGCCCCGACCCAGATGGGGCGAGAGAATAATCACGATGCCGAGGAACCCGACGATGACGGCGCTCCAGCGATAGACGCGAACCACTTCTCCCAGCACCGCCCAGGCCAACACCACCACCAGAAGCGGGGTGGCAAAGCCGATGGCCGTCGCATCGGGCAAGGGCAGCAGGGCAAAGGCAGTGAAGGAAAACACCATCGCCGTCACCCCCACCAGGGACCGCCCCAGATGACCCATGACATTGCGCGTGCGGAAGGCCTGCATCAGCTCGCCCCGCAGGGCCACCATGATCAGCACAGGCCACATGCCGAAGAAGTTGCGGGCAAAGACGATCTCGCCGACCGGCACCGTCTCGGCCGTCACCTTGAGCGCCACCACCATCACCGAGAAGACGAGGGTCGAGGCGAGCTTCAGGCTGATGCCCAGCAGCGGTGCATGGCGGGTGAGACCGGCGACTGCGACGACATCCCTTTTGCTGGCCTCCCCGGCTCCGGGGGCGGATGGAGGGGGAGCGTGCGGGTCGGGAGCGCCAGCGGGCTGCATGGAGGAAATCCGGAAGGGACGACGCTTCAAGAACCGAGGGTGCGGGGCGTCGACCCTGTGGACCCGCACGGTCAGACCAAGGATGTCAGGGCACCCGGCATCGGCACGGATCACCCCGGAGGCAGGAACGAAACAGCGCAAGCGCAGGCCCAGAGAAGCGGGCCGGCACGGCACGAAAAGGAGGCGGCAAGCACCACCGGAGCCCTCGCCTCACGGTCGATCCGGCGGAAAACCGGACGAATCGTGAGGATAAGGCAAGGAAACAATAAGCTCGCCTGATGAATCAAGGGTTAGGCCGAGCCGATTCTTCCGTCAAGCCATTCCTGCCCGAAATCAAGCGCGCATGGGGATGACAAGGGCACCGGCACCGACCGCCAGGGCCCCGCTCTCGTCCTCGGACAGGTCGTCGCTTTCCAGCGCCGCCTCGATCATCTTGGCGGCACGGCGCTCGGGCAAGGGCTCCCCGAAGAGATAGCCCTGCACCGACTTGCAGCCTTCCAGCTGCAGGAAGCCAAGTTGCTCCTCGGTTTCCACCCCTTCCGCAAGCACCGGAATGCCGAGACTGGCCCCCAGCAGGATGGTTGAGCGCACGATGGCCGCGGACTGGGGGCTCACCGTCAGGCTCTTCACGAACTCCCGGTCAATCTTGATCTTGTCGAAGGGGAAGCTCTGAAGCGTGGACAGAGATGAATAGCCCGTGCCGAAATCGTCCATGGCCACGGAGACGCCAAGCTCCTTCAGGGCGAGGACAATCTTCAGGGCATGTTCCTGATCGGTGATCACGCCGCTTTCGGTAATCTCGATTTCCAGACGCTCCGGCTTCAGGCCGGACTTGGAGAGCGCCGTGGCCACCTGCAGTGGCAGGGTATCCTGCGCCAGCTGGAAGGCCGACACGTTGACCGCCACCTTGAACCGCTCCGGCCAGCCCGCAGCGGTGGTGCAGGCCGTTTCCAGCACCCAGCGGCCGATCTCCAGGATCTGGCCGGTCTCCTCGGCCACAGGAATGAAGTCGACAGGGGAAATCAGCCCGTGCTGCGGGTGCCGCCAGCGCACGAGCGCCTCGAAGCCGCACAGCGACCGGGTGCGCGCATCGTTCTGGGGCTGGAAGAAGAGCTCCAGCTCGCCGTTCTGCACCGCACCGCGCAGGTCGATGGCGATCGCCGCCCGCTGCCGGGAGGCTTCCTCCATGTCGGAGGTGAAGATCGTGATGGTGCGCCGGGCGTTCTTGCGGGCGGCATCAACGGCGAGGTTGGCGCGCACGAGAAGCTCTTCCACGTCCCGGCCGTGATCCGGAGCCAGAGCCGCCCCAAGACTGCACCCCAGCGTCAGGCGTGTGTGGTCCCAGGCGATGGGCCGGGAGATTTCCATCTTCAGCCGTGCGGCAAAGTCCTTGAGATCGGCGGTGCTGCGAATGCCGGTCTTCAGCGCGACGAACTCGTCGCCGCCCACGCGCGCGATGGATTCCCCTGCGCCGAGAGTACCTGCGAGGCGCTTGGCAATTTCCCGCAGCACCATGTCGCCGGAGGCATGCCCGTGCAGATCGTTGATGTCCTTGAAGCGGTTGAGATTGATCGCCACCACGGCAACCGTTCCCGACGCGGTGTCGAGGCTTCGCAGCGCATTCGCCAGCCTCTCGCGCAGCTGCAGCCGGTTCGCAATCCCCGTCAGCGGGTCGTGGAGCGCCATGTGCTTGTAGGTGGCACTGGCCTCCTCCATGCCCTGGCTGTCGATCAGGAAGGCTGCCCCCACCGAGGCCAGGATCACCGCCGTGACACCCACGACGAAGAACAGCATCACCGCGTCAGAGACAGTCTGCTCCGGAACCGCAAGGCCGCGGAACGGGATGATGGTCAAACCGGCCATTCCGGTGAAATGCAGGCTGACGATGCCCGCAACCATCAGAAGGCAGCTCGCAGCAATCGCCTTGCGTCCGCGCAGCCGCGCTCCGGCCAGGGTCGCCAGAGCCCCGAAGCCGCCGCCCAGCGCCAGCGACGCCATGACGAAACCCTGGTCCCAGGACAGGAGCGCCGGCATCTGGAACGCCGCCATGCCGATGTAATGCATCAGTCCGGCGCCGAAGCCGAAGACCAGACCGCCGAAGCCGATGAAGCTGCGGCTGCTGTTGAAACCCGCAAGTCCGAACCCGAACAAGGTCGTGCCGATCACGGTGGCAAGCGAGATGAGGGTCAGAGTGGGCTCGAAGGTGCGCGCGAAGGGCACCACATAGCCGAGCATCGCGGCAAAATGCGTCGTCCACACGGTCGCCCCGCCAACGAGCGCAACCAGGAACAGCCAGAGGAAACGGCGCGTGCCGACACTCGCGCGCAGGCGCGAAAAGAGGTTCGCGGTCAGCAAGGCCCCACTGGCGCAGACCAGCGCCGCCATGAGTACGAAGGTCAGGTCATGGTCAGTCAGAACGCAGGAAAGTACTGAAATCATGCAAGGAATCCGTCCGTCGGACCGGAATGCACTCTGCCCCTTGTCCTGACACTCATAGCTTTACGCAAGACTGTAAGGGATAGACTTCAAGAAACCTTCGCAAACATACGTAAAATTACACAAAATCGCGTTCTTGGTGAAGGAAGCGTAAACCCTCGGCACCGGCATTTTACGGGCTTTTCGCCCCACATGTCCGGGAGCCGTGGCCGGGAGAGGACGACGCCTCTCCCCGGTCCATTCTGGCGTCACGCAAGTGCCGCGCCGGTCACTGACCGGCGCGCGCCTGCTGGATGGCCTGCCAGACCCGGAAGGGTGTCGCCGGCATGTCGATCTGCTCGACGCCTGCCCCGTCCTTCAGGGCCATGCGCACCGCATTCATGATCGAGGCGCAGCCGCCGATGGTCCCGGCCTCGCCTGCGCCCTTGATCCCGAGCGCGTTGGTGGTGGACGGCACATTGCGGGTCTGGAAGGAGAAGGCGGGAAGATCGGCTGCCCGTGCCAGCTGATAGTCGAGCAGGGAGGCGGTCAGAAGCTGACCTTCCTCGTCATAGACCGTCCGCTCGAACAGGGCCTGGGAGATCGCCTGGGCCGTTCCGCCCTCCACCTGCCCGCGCAGCAGCAGCGGGTTCACCGTGACGCCGAAATCATCCACGATCACATAGGCTTCGATGCTGACCTCACCGGTTTCCGGGTCGATCTCCACCTCGGCCACATGGGTGCCGTTCGGATAGGTGGCCTCCGCCTGCTTCACCTCCTCGCGCGCCATCAGGCGCTCGGGCGCCCGTGCGGCCACGTCCGCAAGCGAAATCTGCCGGTCCGTGCCGACGATGCGGACCTGACCGTCAACCAGCTCCAGATCCTCCGGGCCCGTCTCAAGTTCCTCGGCCGCCATTTCCTTGATCTTGCGCACGAGCGACTGGCTGGCCTGATCCACCGAGGGAAGCCCGAGCGGAATGGAGCGCGAGCCGCCCGTGCCGCCGCCCTTGCGCACCCGGTCCGTGTCGCCCTGGATCACCTCGACCTGCTCCAGATCGAGGCCGAGCTGTTCGGCAACCACCTGGGAATAGGCCGTGGCATGGCCCTGACCGTTCGTCTGGGTGCCGATCAGCAGGGTGACGCTGCCATTCTCGTTGAGCTCGACGGTGGCTTCCTCACCGCCCGGGAAGGCGCAGCACTCGATATAGCTGGAAATGCCGATACCCCGGAAGCGCCCCTTGGAGGCGCTGTTCGCCTGACGCACCGCAAAGCCGGCGTAGTCGATCTCTTCCAGCGCCTTGTCCAGATGGCCCGTGTAGTCGCCGGTGTCATACATCCGGCCCGTCGGTGTGGTGTAGGGCAACTGGTCCTGAAGGATGAAGTTCCGCTTGCGGATTTCCACCGGACCGAGACCGGTCTCCTCGCCCGCCTTGTCCACCAGCCGCTCGATCAGATAGGCGGCCTCCGGGCGCCCGGCCCCGCGATAGGCGTCGGTCGGCACCTTGTTCTCATAGACCCCGGTGATCGTCGCCGAAAGCGCAGGAATATCGTAGAGCCCGGTCGACATGGAAGTGCCGACGAAGGGAATGAACGGCGCGAACTGGTGCAGGTAGGCACCCATGGAGGCCTTCAGATCCACCTTCAGCGCCAGGAACTTGCCCTGCCCATCCAGCGCCAGCTCCGCATGGGTGAGGTTGTCGCGGCCATGGGCATCGGTGACGAAATGCTCCATGCGCTCGCCGATCCATTTCACCGGCCGCCCCAGACGCTCCGCCGCGATCAGCGACAGCGGATACTCACGATAGGTGAACATCTTGGTGCCGAAGCCGCCGCCCACTTCGGGCGTGACGATGCGCAGGCGCTCTTCCGGAATGCCGAGAATATGCTCGCAGATCACGGTGCGCATGCCGTGCCCGCCCTGGGTGCCGGCGGTCAGGGTCAGGCGCCCCGTTGCAGCGTCGAACTCCGCCACGCAGCCTCGCGGCTCCATGTAGTTCGCCACAAGCCGGTTGTTTTCCACGTCGATGGCAACGACCCGCTCTGCCTTGGCAAACGCAGCCTCGCAACCCGCATCATCCCCCTGACCGAGCACGAAGGCCACGTTGGAGCCGAACGCCGGCCAGATCAGCGGCGCACCTTCGGCCAGGGCCGCCTCCATGCCGATCACGACCGGCAGCGGATCATAGTCGACCTCGATCAGGTCGGCGGCTTCCTGCGCCTGCTCCAGGGTATCGGCCACGATGAAGGCGATGGCGTCCCCGACGAAACGGACCGTGTCCGAGCACAGCACCTCGTGCCGGGGCACCGCATGCTTCTCGCCGTTCTTCTGCGGCAGCACGGCGCGGGTCGGCATGGGCTTGAGGTCGGCGATCTCGGCCGCCGTCAGGACGAGATGCACGCCCGCAGCCGACCGCGCCGCATCGACACCCGACAGGGCAATCCGCGCATGGGCCATGGCCGAGCGCAGCACGAAGGCGCGCAGGCATCCTTCCGGCACATGATCGTCGGTGTAGATCCCCTCCCCCCGGATCAGCTTGGCGTCTTCCTTCCGGCGCAAGGGAGCACCGATCCCGAATTTCTTGGGAGCCATCTGGTTCATGAGTGGAGATCCTTGGGTGGGCAAGCCTGACACATGGAGGGGGCGGACGGCCGCGCGGACCGATCCTTGACTCGGATCTTAGACGCAAGATCCCCCTCGCCGCTAGACTGCCGGACGGAGAAGTTGTTTCGCACCCGCTGAAACGGCCGCAACCCCGGCCCGCCAGGCGGCGCCTCGATGCCCGGGCATTCCGAACGGCACCCGCCCTCAGAAGGCGAAATACAGCACCAGGAAGGGCACCACGTTGAAGACGATCACCAGCACCTTGAAGAAGGCGAGCGACTGAACGTAAATCACCGTCAGATCCCGATCGCCCAGGTCAAAGAACAGGCGGTGCAGGCGGCGGACCGGCCCGCCGAAGGCGACCAATATCACGGTCGAGACCAGCAGCAGCCCGTAATTCACGAGACTGCACCAGCCGAGAAAGGCCGTCAGATCGCTCACGGTCATGGGCAGCTTCTCCTCTTGCCTGCGGCGCGGCGCCCCCTTGGCGTCACCGCACCGGCGGGATGGTCAGCTTCACGTTGGCATACCATTCGGCCAGCGTGCGGATCTCCTCGTCCTTCAGGTCGGCCGCGATCTCCGTCATGATCTCGTGGGTACGCTTGCCCGACCGGAAGGCCTTGAGCTGGGTGTCGATGTACATCACCGTTTCCCCCGCCAGATTGGGCGCATCCGGGAGCTGGGACAAGCCCTCCGCTCCGTGACAGGCGACACAGAGTTCGGGCGCATCATCCTCGCTCTTGCCGGCCGGCAGGGCCACCTGCGTCGACTGGGACGCATACCACGCCGCCACGTCGGCAATCTGCTTGTCGCTCAAGCCCGCCGCCACCACGCTCATCATCTCATGGGTGCGCGTGCCTGCGCGAAACGCGTCGAGCTGATGTTCGATATAGGCCGCCGGTTCCCCGCCGATATGGGGCGCGATCGGGATCTTGGCATAGCCTTCAAGCCCGTGACACGTGCGGCAGGTGCCGGCCACCTTGCGCCCTTCCGCCGGATCGCCTGCAGGCTCATCGGCCTGCGCAAGGCCCGAGCCTGCCGCGCCCAGCGCCACCAGGGCAAGAAGCCAGGTGCCCAGAAGACGCCGGGCAGGCGCGAACCTGCCCGGCGCGAGATCTCTCGATCCTGTCATCAATTGCCCTCATACCAGATGCGATAGATCGCACCGGCCAGATCGTCGGACACGAGAATGGAGCCGTCACGCAGCTCGGCAATGTCGACCGGACGGCCGAGATACTCGCCGTTCTCGTCGATCCAGCCTTCCGCGAAGGGTTCGCTCGTGGCCGTGCCATCTTCCGCCACATAGGTCACCATCACCCGCGCGCCCACGGGCGTGGTGCGGTTCCAGGACCCATGCTGGGCGGAGAAGATCGCATTGTGATACTTGGCCGGGAAGGAGCTGCCCCGATAGAAGGACATGCCCAGATCCGCCGCATGGGCCGTCATTTCCACGGCCGGCATGACCACATCCACCGGGACTTCCTGGTCCTTGTATTCGTTGGTGCGGATGTCTCCGCCGCCATACCACGGATGACCGAAATGCTGGCCGGCCGCCGTCTGGTGGTTCAGCTCGCCCGGGGGAATGTCGTCGCCCATGCCGTCGACCTGATTGTCGGTGAACCAGAGATCGCCGGTCTTCGGGTCGAAGTCATGACCGACCGAGTTGCGGATGCCGTAGGTATAGACCTCGCGGCCGGTGCCATCGGTGTTGACGCGGATGATCCCGCCGATGCCTTCCTTCTTGTAGAGTTCCAGCTTGTCGGCCGGCGCTACGTTGAAGGGCTGCCCGAGCGAAATGTAGAGCTTTCCATCCGGTCCGATCCGGCAGACGCGGGCAGTGTGGTTGTAGCTCTCTTCCGATGCGGGGATCAGGTCCCCCTGCTTCAGCACGTTGAAGGCGGCCACATCCGGGCTTTCGTAGAAGAACTCGGCAGCCGGGTAGACCAGCACCCGGTTCTGCTCGGCGATATAGAGGAAGCCGTCCTTGGAGAAGCAGGGACCATTGGGGATCGAGAACTTCAACGAGGGCGCGAAGTCCTTCACCTCGTCGGCGACGCGGTCCTTGTTGCGGTCGGTCACGGACCAGACCTTGTCCTTTCGCGTGCCCACGAAGGTCACGATGCCCTGCGGGCCGACGGCCATGTGCCGCGCATCCGGAACAAGCGCATAGAGGCCGATCTTGAAGCCGGCGGGAAGCTTGATGCGCTCGAGGTTCTTCTTCACCCCATCCGCATAGTCACCCGTTTGCTCGATGAAGGTGAATTCATTCGTGCCCGTGGACTGGAAGTTCGACAGCTTTTCCAGATTGTCCGGCACCGGGGCCTGGGCCCGGGCCTGATCGAGGGGCGCGCCCATGGCAACAAGGGCGCTGATGCCTGCAAGCAGAAGATATTTCATGATGTCCTCCCATGTGGATCCCTCCGGCGCCGGAAGGATCTTGCGCGGACCGAATGAAGCCCCGGCCGGTCCGCCAACCGCTGCGAGCCACGACCGGCCATGGCCGCTCTCGCCCGGGCACCGGGCCCCCTATTCCCACCCGCTCGCGGCAGAAGCGCCCGGCACCCGCATTCCGGCAGGACAGACCCTGCCAGAAAGACATGTGCCGATGCGCCCAGGGCACGATCGGATGGGAAGACCTCCCGGTCGGACCGGCGCATCCTCCTCATGCACCGGACCTTGCAGGATGGTCGCACCTGTCGAAACCACCGTGGTAGTATCTTTCTACTACAGGCCTTTTCCCCGACACCCTGCGCCCCGAAGACGAGGCGACGACCATCCCGAGGCGACCATCAGGACGAAGGTGCGCGGCCCTGGAGCGACCGCAGCCCCAGCCCCTTGTCGAGCGCCCTGTGCTGCACTGCGGGCCCGTGCAGATCGTCGTCGGCCTCCAGCTGCATGCCGATCAGACAGGCACAGCGCAGCAGGCTGGTGAAGTTGCGCGCCTCTCCGCGCCCCTCCAGCACCTCCGCATGCAGACGGGACACGAAGGCCGGGGTGCTGAGCCCCTGAACGGCGGCAATCCGGTCGAGAATCCGCCAGAAGGACCGCTCCAGCCGGATGGAGGTACTCAGTCCGTTGAGACGCAGGCGACGGGTTTCAGGTTCGTAATCGGCGGGATCCTGCCCCGCAAAGATCTGACACATGCAACAATCCTCCCCGTGAGGCCTTCAATCTTTGGTGCCCCTGGGGAAAATGCAAGTTCAGCGAAAAATACCGCATCGCAATAACACTTCAGGGAGAAACACTTGCGGGATCTTGATCTCGAGAATTGCACGATTTTATCCACCCGACATACACAGATATTCCCCAAGGGAAACAAAGATTGCGCACAAGCTGCCCACAGGGCACGCACCACCGCCTGCGCCGCCCCGCCCGTCCCCTCGACGCGATTTGGCGCGAGACGCCGAACGGTGTAAGGATCGAGACCCCTCCTCTTGCGTCGGCCGTTTCGGTTGCACGGCGCGCCAGTCCCGGACCCCCGCCATGCCCAGTCCCGACGCGCCCAATCCCGACGCACCCCATCCCGGCAAGCCTGGCCCGATCCGCTCCCTGCCCCACCGGGCAAGACGGATACTCACCGCGCTGCCGGCCAACACCCGTGGCGCCTTGTGGATCCTGCAGGCGGCCTTCTTCTTCATGATCATGTCGACGCTGATCAAGCTGCTCGGCAGCGATCTCAGCGTCTTCCAGATCCTGCTGGTGCGCCAGTGCATCATGGCGCTGATCGTGGCGCCCAAGATCCTGCGCGGCCTGCCCGGGTCCCTCGTCACGCGTCACCCGGCCCTTCAGGCCGCGCGCGTCGCCTGTGCCACCATCGCCATGCTCTGCGGCTTCACGGCCGTCATCCACCTGCCGCTGGCCGACGCCACGGCCCTGGGCTTCTCCAAGACCTTCTTCGTGACAATCTTTGCCATCTTCTTCCTGGGAGAGACCGTGGGCGCGCACCGTTGGGGCGCAACGATCCTCGGCTTCCTTGGCGTGCTGCTGATGCTGAAGCCGGGTGGAGCCTTCCTGGTCGATCCCTATGCCCTGCTCGCGATCATCGGGGCAGCGGCGGCCGGCATGGTGATGATCATCATCCGCATCCTCACCCGCACCGACAGCCCGACCACGATCCTCACCTATCAGGCGGTGGGCGTCGGTCTGATCATGATTGGCCCGGCGCTTTACACCTGGGTGCCACCCACCCTTGAGGAATGGGGCCTGCTGCTGGCCGTCGGCTTCGCGTCCTGGGCCGGGCAGATGAGCAACATCCGCGCCTTCCGGGCCGGTGAGGCCACGGCAATCGCATCCCTCGACTATTCCCGGCTAATCTATGCGACGGCCTTCGGCTTCCTGATCTTCGGGCAATGGCCGAGCGTGACCACGCTGATCGGTGCCGGCGTCATCATTCTCGCCGCCCTCTACACCGTGCGGCGCGAGGCGATCCGCGGCCGTCAGCTGGCACGCGCCGCCGAAGGGCGCGGCTACAACACCTGAGGGTCTCAGGCGCCGTTGAAATGCACCGTGCCGAGGCCGGTCACGTCATAGCCTCCGAGCGCCTGCGCCTTGTCGTGGAAGGCGGGCGTGCGGGTGAAGGCAAGCAGGGTCTGGAAGGCCGGTTCGAAGAAATCCCGCCGCGAGATGACGATGTCGAACCGCTCCCGGCAGACGGGCACGAAATCGAGACGGCTCTGGCGCGCCGCCATCTCCAGCCCGAAGGCCGCATCCGCCTCGCCGGTGAAGACCGCCTGGGCCGCCTCCCGCTCGTCGCGCATCATCGGCCCGTCCATGATCACGTCGTGGGGCTCCAGCCCCGCATCGCGCAAGGCGGCGAGGAAGAGAATATGACTGCCGGCGCTGTCCTGGCGCCGCACCACCCGCAAGCCGCGCAGGCCCGCCACATCGCGGACCCCGGCCGGATTGCCGCTGGCGAGCACCAGCCCGCGCGACCGCTGGGCCCACTGCATCAATACGACAGGCCGATAGCCGAAAGCCGAGGACACCCGGTCCGTGTTCCAGCCCGAACCATCCTCATTAGGCACATGCAGACCGGCCGCGACCCCCTCGTGGCGGGCAAAGCGCGACAGGCCGTCAAGGGATCCGTCGAAGAGGCAGGCCAGCCCGCACCGGCTCTCGCGAATGGCCCATTCAAGCAGGGGATCGTGAGAGCCGAGCATCACCGCAGGTGCTTCGCCGTCGAGCAGCTGCGCATCGCTGCTGCGCTCGATCCAGGCCAGGACCGCGTCACGGGGGAAGAGCAGCTTGCCGGTGGCCCGGCTGTGGGGCACGTCGCCCGAGGCAACGAGGTCATAGACCTTGCGCTCCTTGACGCGGATCAGATCGGCAAATTCTCGCGTCGTCAGGTAGCGCGGCAGGTCGTCGTCCATCAGGGGCCCCTCTTGTCCTCAGACCGTCGGTAGATCCAAACCACGTCAAAATCAAGCATCTGCCCCCGCGTATCCAGCGCCTCAACGCGTCGGCTCGGGCCTTTCAAACGCGAACGGGCCCGGTTCTTCACCGGGCCCGCTCAGTCTCATGCAGGAGAGGAGGATCAGGCTGCGGTGCCCGCGGCCTCGCGCTTGCGCGCTTCTTCTTCCACCAGCTCCTTCTTGGAGAGCTTGCCGACCATGGTCTTGGGCAGGCTGTCGCGGAACTCGTATTCCCGCGGCATCTCGATGGCGCTCAGGTGATCCTTGAGGAAGGTCTTGAGCTCGTCACCGGTCAGGCTCATGTCCGCCTTCAGCTTGACGAAGGCCTTGGGCGACTGACCGCGATAGGTATCGGGCACGGCGATCACGATGGCTTCCTCGACCGCCGGATGCTGGTAGATCGCCTCTTCGATCATGCGCGGGTAGACGTTGTAACCCGAGCAGATGATGAGGTCCTTGATCCGGTCCACCAGATAGATGAACCCGGCCTCGTCGATGTAGCCCACGTCGCCCGTGTGCAGGAACCCGTCCGCATCGATGGTGCCGGCCGTGTCGTCCGGACGCTTCCAGTAGCCCATCATGACCTGCGGGCCCTTGAGGCACAGCTCGCCCTTCTCGCCGGCAGTGACCTGGCTGTCGCGATCTTCAAGCGCCCGGAACTGGGCCTGGGTGCCCGGCACGAGACGGCCGATGGAGCCTGCGACGGTGGTGCCGTCCAGCGGATTGACCGAGCAGACCGGAGAGGCTTCGGTCAGGCCGTAGCCCTCCACGAGAATGCAGCCGGTCAGCTTCTCGAAGGCAGCTTTCACCTCGACCGGCAGCGGCGCACCGCCGGACAGGCAGACGGCGATGCTGCTCAGGTCATACTTCGCCGTCAGCGGCGAATTGTTGATGGCGGTGAAGAGGGTCGGCACGCCCGGGAACAGGGTGACGCGCTTGCGCTTCACGTCCTTCAGCAGGGTCTCGATCTCGAACCGGGGCTGCAGCACCATTTCCGCGCCCAGCGCCACGGCCAGGTTCTGGCTCACGGTCATGGCGAAGACATGGAAGAAGGGCAGCACGCACATCATCTTCTCCTTGCCCGGGTGGCTGTCGGAGAAGATCTCGACCATCTGCTCGATGTTGGCCGAGAGATTGGCGTGGGACAGCATGGCGCCCTTCGGCACCCCGGTGGTCCCGCCGGTATACTGGAGCACGGCGACGGTCTTGGCCGGATCGAACTCGACCGGCTTCGGCGCGGAACCGGCGCTCAGCAGATCGCCATAACGCAGATGGGCGCCATCCTGCGGCACCTTGGCCACGTCCTTGCCCTTGAAGAGCTTGAACAGCAGGTTCTTGGGGAAAGGCAGGATCTCGGCCATCGGGCAGACGATGATCTTGTCGAGCACCTTCTCCTGGCGCACCGCCTCGACCTTGTCGTAGATGATCTTGAGATCCATGGTCACCATGATGCGCACATCCGCATCACGCGCCTGGAAGGCAATCTCGCGCTCCACATAGAGCGGGTTGAAGTTCACGACCGTGCCGCCGATCTTGAGGATCGCGAAATAGAAGATCGTGTAATAGGGCGTATTGGGCAGGCAGAGGCCCACATTGACGCCCGGCTTGACACCCAGCCCCTGCAGGCCCGCGGCAACCCGGTTTACGGCATCACCATAGTCCTTGTAGGACCAGACCCGGCCCATGAAATCGGCAGCCGGCCGATCGCCGAACGTCTTGACGGTGTCTTCAAGGTATTCGTGAACACGGCGCGCCTTAAAGGCGGCGCACCACTCCTGCGCACCAGTCATCTGGTCCTCCAGCGTAGCGTCTCCTCCCCTGCTCCGTCCGACGCCCGCCTCCCCGCACAATGGATGAATCCACCGCGCAATCGGCGCCAGAGAGCAGGTCGGCCTCTCCTGAAAAGCGAGGCCTTGTCCTCCCGAAATGGCCACACGGTTCCCTAAACGTCAACCTGCAACGTAAGGGAAACCTGCCGTTTTTTTATGGTGCAGCGCAGCGATGACGCGACGTCCTGTGGACGAGATGAGCGGTCCGCGAGACTTCCGCATGGGCGTTTTGGCACCCCTCAGGTTCCCACCAACTGGAATTGGTTCACGTCAAACAGTCCGAAATCCGTGATCTTCAGATGGGGAATGACCGGAAGCGGCAGGAACGCCACCTGAAGGAAGGGCTCCGGAAGAACGCAACCCAGAGACACGGCCGCCGCACGCAGATCCTCCAGACGATGACGCACTTCCTCGAAGGGCTGAAGGCTCATCAGCCCCGCCAGCGGCAGGGCCAGCTCGGAGAGAACCTTTTCGCCCCGTGTCACCACGAAGCCACCCTTGAGGGCAATCACCCGATTGACGGCAGCCGCCATGGCCACCTCGTCGGCCCCCACAACGCAGATATTGTGGCTGTCATGCCCGACGGAGGACGCAATGGCCCCCTCCTTCAGGCCGAAGCCGGAGACAAAGCCCTTGCCCACATGACCGGTCCGCTTGTGCCGCTCCACCACGGCCACCTTCAGGAAGTCGCGCTCCACGTCGATCCCGGCAAGACCCTCGCGCACCGGCAGGGTCGCCGACAGATCCTCGGTGATGATGCGCCCGGGCACCACGCCGATCACCCGCGCCGGAGCATTGGTTGCCGGAACATCGAAGGACGATGGCGTCACCGGATCCGCATGGACACTGTTCAGCCCGACCGGGGCGAGCGGCTCGCGCGCCGCAAAGAGGTCATCGCTCACCACACGGCCACCGCTGATCACCTCGGCCACCCGGCAATCCATGAAATCATCGAGCAGCACGATATCGGCCCGGCGACCAGGCGCGATCAGCCCGCGATCCTTGAGGCCGAAGGCATTGGCCGCCGACCAGCTCGCCGCGCGATAGACATCGAGCGGGCGAATGCCCTTGGCGATCAGCCGCCGGATCATGCTGTCCAGATGGCCTTCCTCCGCGATGTCGAGCGGATTGCGGTCATCGGTGCAAAGGGCGACGAAGGCGGACACGTCCGGAGTGAGCAGCGGCGCCAGCGCCTCCAGATCCTTGGAGACAGACCCCTCCCGGATCAGGATGTGCATGCCGCGCGACAGCTTTTCGCGCGCTTCCTCGACCGTCGTCGCCTCGTGATCGGTGCGAATACCCGCCGCCAGATAGCCATTCAGTCCGCGCCCGCCCAGCAGCGGCGCATGACCATCGATATGCCCGTCCTGGAAGGCGGCGAGCTTGTCGAGAACCTTGGGATCACACCCCAGCACCCCGGGGAAGTTCATGAACTCCGCCAGGCCGATGACCTTGGGATGATCGCGCAAGGGCAGAAGATCGTCGATCTCCAGACAGGCGCCCGCCGTCTCGAAGGCGGTGGCCGGAACGCAGGAGGAGAGATTGATGCGCAGGTCCATCAAGGTGCGCAGTGAGGCATCGAGGAAATACCGCAAGCCCTCGACGCCGAGCACATTGGCGATCTCGTGCGGATCGCAGATCGCCGTGGTCACCCCGTGGGGCAGGACGCAGCGGTCGAACTCGAAGGGCGTGACCAGAGATGATTCGACATGAAGATGGGTGTCGATGAAGCCTGGAACGGCGACCCGACCTGCTCCGTCCAGCTCCTCGGCTCCCGCATATCCCTCGCCGACCCCGACAATTCGGTCGCCCAGAATGGCCACGTCCGCCGCTTCAAGGCTTCCATCGAAAACGTTGAACACCCTCAGGTTCTTCAGCACCAGATCGGCAGGCTCACGCCCCTGTCCCGCCAGAATGGCGCGCTGCAGGAAAGCCTGCGTCTCGCCCTGCGGCGCTGTTGGGGTCTCGTTTCGCTCGGTCATGGCCGGATCCTGTCTGTCTGGGTGTCGCGCCAAGGGAAACACGGTCAGGTTACCGAAATCCAGACCGCGTGCCGGTCATTCGACCTCCGACCACCGATTTCCCCTGATCAGGTTGCATCAAGCGGATTTCAGGTTGCAAAACAACAACCTGCGAAACCTTCTTCAAATAACTTAACGTAATTTCAAAATTATTTGAGAAATAATCCCTCACTTACCCATGGGAAAAAATGCGAAAATTCGCCATTATGACTATATGATTTGATCCGCATTCGCATAATTTACGCTAAGTCATTTTCAAGTGAACCCATGGAGGTTACCAACCACCCCAATGAGCCGGAAATCGCCGGACGAGGCGATGCGATACACCGCACATTCGGGTGGACATCCAGCGCAAGCCTTTGAACTCCCGCAGGAATGAGAGACCTGCCCCGGACGGAGGATCCGGAGCCGGTGGTCTGGTGCGCACTCGGCAGCCGCACAACGAGGCTTTTCCTCGTCAGCGCAAGGCGGCCAGCTCAAGCGCAACCGACGCGGGAAACATGCCGCAAGGAACTGACCATCCGACGGGATCTGGCGAGACAGGCCAGGAGAGGTCAGGAGAGCTGGTCGAGGGATCTTCTGAACCAGGAGACCTTTCGGCAGGGCGGGCTAAAAGGCCTGACAGGACCAGGGGTCGGGCAACAAAAATGGCCTGACAAGAACAACAAGCCCGATCAATCGGGAAGGACACGGCCCAGGCGGAAAACCGTCGGGTCATCACGCGGGAACAAGGACAGACAGAGCGCCGGTCAGAACGAGGCCGGCTCATGACAATCGGGGGCAAGACCGGTGACGGAAGACAGTCATACCAGGGGTTCCAACTCCGCCCATGTCCGGCGCTTCAACGAATGCGCCGTCCTGCATCTGCTGCGAGAACGCGGCAAGGCGTCCAAGGCCGACCTGGCCCGCGCCACGCATCTGACCAATGCCGCCATTGGCGGCATCATTCGCGCCCTTGCCGACGATGGCCTGATCGATGAGGTCGGGCGCGTGCGGGACGGCAGCCGCGGCCAGCCGGCCACCCTTCTGACCCTTGCCCCCGACGGGGCCTATGGCATCGGCATCCACCTCGACCTGGAAGGCGCCGATATCGGCCTCATCGATTTCTCCGGCCAGCTGGTCGAACAGCGGCGCTGCGACGTGGGGATTGCCTCCGCCCGGGACACGGCTCACCGGCTGCACCGGGAGATCCGGGCGCTGCTTGCCCCCCACCCGGCAGCCACGACAGCCCGTCTGGCCGGGATCGGCCTCACCTGCCGCTCCCGCGAGGCCCAGGGCAGCGACAGCACGGCAGCCTTCTTCGAACAGGTGCGCGAGACGCTGGAACAGGAGAGCGGTCATCCGGTGCAGCTCGGTCGCGACCACGAGGCAGCCGCCCTGGCGGAGGGCTTCTATGCCCGCGCCCCGCGCAACTTCGCCCACCTTCACGTGAGCAGCAGTATCTCATGCACCTTCGTGCTGGAGGGACAGCTGCTGCGCGATGCGAGCGGAATGGCAGCGGATCTGGCCGACCTTCCCGGCTTCACCGCGGGGCTGGAGGCGGTTGCCGAACAGGTGGCCCGCCCCGATGCCCGCGCCATGGCGCCGGGAACGGCGGCCTCCTCACGCGCCTCTGTCGCACCGGATCCTGTCGCAACGCCGGGTCATGCCGCCGTGCCCACCCTGGGGGACTGGCCGGAGGTCCTCGCCCGCGAGGTCGCCCAGCCGCTGGATGCCCTGCTTGCCATGTTCAAGCTCGACGTGGTGATCGTCAGCGGCACCGTGCCCCGTCCGGAGCTTGACCGCTTCATCCGGGTGATGTCCTCGGTCCTGGGCGGACAGAGTGATTTCGTCACCCCGCGCAAGGATGTGCGCCACAGCCGCCTCGGCGAGGCCGCCCCCCTGATTGCCGCCGCCACGCTGCCGCTTCGGGTGCGCTATGCCCCAAGGCCCGAGCTCCTCACGGATCTCAAGTTCGCCTGAGGGACAGGCAATCGGTCAGACGCGCTGCATCCCGGCGTCCTCAGTCAGCAGGACCAGCCGCCTCCGATTTGCCTGCCGGGGGTCAGCGCGCCCACAAAAGGGCCGAACACGCGGTCGAGAATGCGCGGGCCAGAGTGCGGGCCAGAGTGCGGGCCAGAGTGCGGGCCAGAGTGCGCCCCTGAAGAGGAAACCGGGCAAGAGGCGCGCAAGCGGCAGTCCGGCACGCCCCCATGCCTTGACGTCTCGGGCAAGACCGGCTTTCTGTCGTCCTGACACCATCCGCAAGACCCATTCTCGAGGCAATCGACAGCTGGCGACCGCAGGCACATGAAATCACCGGGCTTCCTCCTTTCCCCCCGGCAAAATCGCATTGATGTGCTGACAGCCGAATTAAACCGATTTAAAAGCCCTCGAGACAACTCCAACTGGGGACCGCACACACATGCCGGTACGCGTCATCGAAGTGGACGAATTTGACCTGGTGGTCTTCGGGGCCTCCGGAGACCTGGCTCACCGCAAGCTTCTGCCTGCCCTGTATCACCGCTGCGCAGACGGCCAGCTGCCCGAGCATGCCCGCATCATCTGCACCTCCCGTCGCGCCTACTCCACCGAGGAATACCGCGACTGGGCCCGCGAGGCGCTGCAGGAACACGTGGCTGACGTGGAAGGCGACAAGCTGTCCCGCTTCCTCAAGCGTCTGGTCTACGTCACCATCGACATTGGCACCGGCGACGGCTGGGACGGACTGAAGGCTCTTCTGGACGAGCGTCCGGAGGTCATCCGTGCCTTCTATCTCTCTGTCGGTCCGGATCTCTTCGGCACCATCTGCGAAGGCATCGGCAAGGCCGGTCTGGTGACGGACAAGACCCGCGTTGTCATCGAGAAGCCCATCGGCAAGGACGGGGAATCCGCCAAGGCGCTCAACGAGACCATCGGCGCGGTGTTCCAGGAGCACCAGATCTTCCGTATCGACCATTATCTCGGTAAGGAAACCGTGCAGAACCTCATGGCGCTGCGCTTCGCCAATGCCCTGTTCGAGCCCCTGTGGAATGCCGCCCACATCGACCACGTGCAGATCACAGTGGCAGAAGCCCTCGGCGTCGGGGGCCGCGTCGGCTATTACGACACCGCCGGGGCCCTGCGCGACATGGTGCAGAACCACATCCTCCAGCTTCTTTGCCTGGTCGCCATGGAGCCGCCGGAGAGCATGAACGCGGACAGCGTCCGTGACGAGAAGCTCAAGGTCCTGAAGGCGCTCGCGCCCATCACCGAGGACAATGCGGACCGGCTCACCGTGCGCGGCCAGTATCGCGCCGGCGCCTCTGCCGGCGGCGCGGTTCCCGGATATCTGGAAGAACTCGGCGCCGAGAGCCAGACCGAAACCTTCGTGGCCCTGAAGGCCCAGATCGCCAACTGGCGGTGGGCGGGCGTGCCCTTCTATCTGCGCACTGGCAAGCGGCTGGCCCAGCGGGTCTCCGAGATCGTCGTGCAGTTCCGCCCCATCCCCCATTCCATCTTCGATGCGGAAGCCGGCAACATTTCCGCCAACCGCCTCATCATCCGCCTGCAGCCCGATGAAGGCGTGCAGATGAAGGTCATGATTAAGGATCCGGGCCCCGGCGGCATGCGCCTGCGCCAGGTGCCCCTCGACATGAGCTTTGCCGACGCCTTCAAGGTCCGCAACCCGGATGCCTATGAGCGCCTGATCATGGACGTGATCCGCGGCAACCAGACCCTGTTCATGCGCCGCGACGAGGTGGATGCGGCCTGGGCCTGGGTGGATCCGATCCTGGAAGCCTGGTCGGGTTCCAAGGAAGATCCCAAGTCCTACACCGCCGGAACCTGGGGCCCCTCCGCCTCCATCGCCCTGGTGGAACGGGATGGCCGGACCTGGGCCGAGGAAGGCTGATCCGATCCGCACACAACGAGATCCGGGGCTCGCGCCCCGGATTTTTTTCTGAGCCCGAAATAAAGTCCGAAACCGCGGAAGACGTCCTTGAAGAGCGGATTTAAATCGATTAAATCCACCTCATGTCCGCATCGGTGACGCGAACTCCCGAACCCTTCGCGGACGTCGCTTGAGGCCTTGACGTCAAGCCTTCCCCTTCGTCAGGCTGTTTCAGGAACAGGAGAGGACCTGGAAACCCATGCCCGTGCACGCCCGCATCGCAGAGGTGACTGACCGCATCATCCGCCGCAGCCACGACACCCGCTCCGCCTATCTGGAGCGGATCCGCGCCGCCGCCGACAAGGGTCCGCAGCGCTCCAGGCTCGCCTGTGGCAACCTCGCCCACGGCTTTGCCGCCTGTGGAGTCTCCGACAAGGCCCATCTGGCCGGGGACGTGGTGCCCAACCTGGGCATCATCACGGCCTATAACGACATGCTCTCCGCCCACCAGCCCTACGAGACCTATCCGGAGCTGATCCGCGCCGCCGCCCGCGACGTCGGCGCGGTCGCCCAGGTCGCAGGCGGCGTGCCCGCCATGTGCGACGGGGTCACCCAGGGCCAGGACGGCATGGAACTCTCCCTCTTCTCCCGCGACGTGATCGCCATGTCTGCGGCAGTCGGCCTGTCGCACCAGATGTTCGACGCCGCCGTCTTCCTCGGCATCTGCGACAAGATCGTCCCCGGCCTGGTGATCGCCGCCCTGTCCTTCGGCCATCTGCCCGCGATCTTCGTGCCCGCGGGCCCCATGACGACGGGCATCTCCAACGACGAGAAGGCCAAGACCCGCCAGCTCTATGCGGAAGGCAAGGTCGGCCGCGCCGAGCTTCTGGCCTCCGAAAGCGCCTCCTACCACGGCCCGGGCACCTGCACCTTCTACGGCACCGCCAACTCCAACCAGATGCTGATGGAGATCATGGGCCTGCACATGCCGGGCGCCTCCTTCGTCAATCCGGGCACGCCCTTGCGTGAAGCGCTGACCCGCGAAGCAGCCAAGCGCGCGCTGGCGATCACCGCCCTTGGCAACGAGTTCACCCCGGCCGGCGAAGTGATTTCCGAAAAGGCCATCGTCAACGGCGTTGTCGGCCTGCACGCCACCGGCGGCTCCACCAATCACACCATGCATCTGGTGGCCATGGCCGCGGCGGCCGGCATCAAGCTGACCTGGGACGACATCTCCGAGCTCTCCGACGTCGTGCCCCTGCTGGCCCGCGTCTATCCCAATGGCAAGGCAGACGTGAACCACTTCCAGGCGGCCGGCGGGCTCGGCTTCCTGATCCGCGAACTGCTGGACGCGGGCTATCTCCATCAGGACGTGAAGACGGTCTATGGCACCGACCTCTCCGGCTACACGGTCGAGGCACGGCTTGGTGCCGACGGTCAGGTCACCCGCGAGGCAGCCCCCGCACAGTCCGCAGACGAGACCGTGCTGGCTCCCTTCGCCAAGGCCTTCCAGCCCACCGGCGGCCTGAAGGTGCTCACCGGCAATCTCGGCAAGGCCGTGATCAAGATCTCCGCTGTGGCGAAGGAACGCCACATTATCGAGGCCCCGGCGCGCGTCTTCCATTCGCAGGAGGATTTCCTCCTGGCCTTCAAGAACAAGGAGCTCACCGGCGACGTGGCCGCCGTCGTGCGCTTCATGGGTCCGAAGGCCTGCGGCATGCCCGAACTGCACAAGCTGACGCCGTCTCTCGGCATCCTTCAGGACCGGGGCCACAAGGTGGCGCTGATCACCGACGGCCGCATGTCGGGCGCCTCGGGCAAGGTGCCGGCCGCGATCCACGTGACCCCGGAAGCCGCCGACGGCGGGCCGATCGCCCGCATTCAGGATGGCGACATGATCCGCGTCGACGCCACGACCGGCGAACTCACCGTTCTGGTCGACGCCGCCGAATTTGACGCCCGCCCCGTTGCGACCCAGGATCTCTCCGCCCATCAGGTCGGCGTCGGTCGCGACCTCTTCGCCGCCTTCCGTGCCAATGTCGGGTCCGCCGACACCGGCGCCCATGTGTTCGGCGGCTGACCCCTCAGCCCGTCCGAGAGCCTTCAGGAACAGACATGCCGCAGAACATCGAAAAGACCGAAGCCGTCATGACCGCCGCCCCGGTGATCCCGGTGCTGATCGTCGAAGACCCCGCCAAGGCAGTGCCCATGGCTGAAGCCCTGGTGCGCGGCGGCCTGCCGGCCATCGAGATCACCCTGCGCACCCCCCGTGCGCTGGAGGCGATCCGGCTCGTGGCAGAGAATGTCGAAGGCGCGATCCCCGGCGCTGGCACAGTGCTCAACGAAGAGCAGTATGAGGCAGCGCTTGCCGCCGGCAGCCAGTTCATCGTGTCCCCCGGCGCGACGCCCGCTCTGCTGGACGTGGCCGACAAGCACGACGTGCCGCTGCTGCCCGGTGCCGCAACCGCATCCGAAGTGATGTATCTGCTGGAACGGGGTTATTCGCGCCTGAAGTTCTTTCCGGCCGAACAGGCGGGCGGGGCGTCCTATCTCAAGTCCCTGTCGTCGCCGCTGGCCGGTGCGAAGTTCTGCCCGACCGGCGGCGTCACCCTCGACAAGGCCCCGGATTACCTGAAGCTGCAGAATGTCCTGTGCGTGGGCGGGTCGTGGATTGCCGATGCCAAGGCCATCGCTTCCGACGACTGGGCCGGCATCGAGGAACGGGCCCGCGCGGCGGCGACCCTGCGCGGCTAAAGCCTGCCGGGCAACATGTCTCAGGCTGACGGGGCGCTCCCGTCAGCCGATCATGCCGCCTTCTTCCCAGACAAGTCTCAGGCCTGCCGCGGTGTCGCTGCGCCAGGCGAATTCTCCGTGAACCGGCTTGTCGAACTGCTTGAGCGTGAGCATCACTTCCTCGGGCAGACTGGTCAGATCCTTGGCGAGAATCTTGCAGCCGTTCGGCCCCGCATCGATGATCGTGCCCTTGATCTCCGTCACCCCGCCGCGATCGGAAATGACCACCGGGATCTTCACCGTGTTCCGCCGCTCGCGACGCTTGTCGGAGACCTTGGCCTCGACCTTGGGCAGCACGACGGAAGCCGAGCCCTTCTTCACGGCGGTCACCTGGGCCTTCATGAGCCGGATCTGACCGGGCAGACGGATGCCGATGTTCTTGCGCAACTCCGTGACCTGATCGCCATTGAGGCGGCAGCCCCATTCGCTCACATTGCTCACCGTCGCTTCCACGCAGCTCAGGTTGTCGAAATCCACGACCAGAACGGGTTCACCCCGTTCCTCCAGTTCCCTGAGCGCCTCCGTCATCGGCATTTCGGCACCTCTTCCTTCACAAGCCTCAATGGTAGAAACGACCCGTTTCAACATTCTTAAGCCCCGTTAAGCCCTGCCTTCATCCCTGTCGCAGACTGTCTCGCCCCTCCGCAGGTTTGACAGAAAGCCAGAGGGCACAACCTGAGCTATTCTTCCGCTGCGTAACGCCTCCCTGCGCCCGTTTCTCGCGGCGCCCGTTTCAGAAGGATCTCAGCATGCGGTTCCTGCCCTCGGTGCTTCTTGGTCTCACCACCCTTGTCGGCATGTCGCCTGCAGCCCTCGCCCTCGGGCTGTGCGAAGGCTTCGGCCCCCAGGCCCCTCGCGACATCTCGATGACCGCTGGCACCAATCCCCTGTCCTTCACCCCCGCCCCGGCTGCCTCCACCCTGAACCTCTGCAACATCCACACCCACACCAATGCCGAGCACAAGGGCCCCGGCTTCTCCATTTCCGCCGGTGACGGAGAGCATGGCGGCTACCGCTGCAACGAGAGCGCGGAGATGCGTCCGGCCGCAGCCGCGGAGCCGGGAGCCGCTCACGCAGAAGGGGCTGCGGCCGAGCATTCCGGCTTTCAGGGCGTGAAGCCCGGCGACACGATCGAGGTGCACTGGGTCTACACCTCTTGCGCCGCCGCACCCGGCAAGGGGCTGGGCGCCTGCGTCACCAAGGCCTGCGCCAACCCGCAGATCCGGGTGGAATCCCAGGTCTTCCTGGTGGTGGATGATCCGAGCGCGCTGAAATTCTCCAGCTTCGACTACAGCGGGAGCAAGACGAACGGCCTGCACCAGCCGCGCTCCCTGCCCGTGGGCACCGGCGACCCGGTGGTCTTTGCCGGCTCGACCACCGGCCCGAGCTTCTCGCAGGAGATCTGTTCGCCGTTCCAGGTCACCTGGTCCGTGCGCCCGCGCTGTGCCCGCCTCGACATCAACTCCCTCCATGCCTGGGCTGACGGCGGCAATATCTTCAAGGAAAACCACTCCCACGGGGTGCGCCAGCTGGTCACCGCGCCCGAGCTCCTGTCGCCAATCAACTGAAATCCGATCCATGACCCGACCGGCGGACCGCAAGCCATCCGGCCCGCCGGCCACCCCGCCCCGCCTGCCGTTCGCACAAAGCTGGCGAGAGGCGGGAAAACCGGCTATCCCACTGGAAAATTCGGGCTTTTCTCATCCCCTGCCCCTAGGGATATTTGTCGGGTTGTGCTAAGGAGAAAGCCATCTTCAAAGGCCTCCGCCCGGAGGTTTTCGTCCATCCTGTCAGGAGAAAAGCAGATGGCCCGCCTCGCAACCTTCGGCGCTCTCAAGACCCATGCCCAAGCCCTCGGGAGCACCACGCTGCGCGCGCTTTTTGCCGCCGACGACAGCCGCTTCGACCGCTTCAGCGCCCGGGCCGATGATCTGCTGCTGGACTATTCCAAGACCCTTCTCGATGACACCGCCCTCGATCTGCTGCTGAAGCTGGCCGAAGAGGCCGGTGTGACCGCCCGCCGCGACGCCATGTTCGCCGGCGAGAAGATCAACAGCACCGAGGACCGCGCGGTGCTGCACACTGCCTTGCGCAACCGCTCCGGCGAACCGGTGATGGTTGATGGCGAAGACGTCATGCCCGACGTGCTCTCCGTCCTCGACGCCATGGCGGATTTCGCGGACGGCATCCGCTCAGGCGACATTGCCGCCCATGACGGCCAGCCTTTCACCGATGTGGTGAACATCGGCATCGGCGGTTCCGATCTCGGACCTGCAATGGTGACCCTGGCCCTCAGCCCCTGGCACGACGGTCCGGCCCTGCACTATGTCTCCAACGTGGACGGCGCTCATATCGCCGATACCCTGGACGCGCTCGATCCGGCAACCACCCTGGTGATCGTGGCCTCCAAGACCTTCACCACCATCGAGACGATGACCAACGCCCTGACGGCCCGCAAGTGGATCGCGGACACCCTTGGCGAAGAGGCGGTCGGCGCGCATTTCGCGGCCGTTTCCACCGCCCTCGACAAGGTCGCGGCCTTCGGCATCGAGGAAGACCGGGTCTTCGGCTTCTGGGACTGGGTGGGTGGCCGCTATTCGGTCTGGTCCGCCATCGGCCTGCCGGTGATGATCGCCGTGGGGCCCGACGCCTTCGCCGAATTCCTCGAAGGTGCCCATGCCATGGACCGCCACTTCGCGGACACCCCGCTGAAGGACAATCTGCCCGTGCTCATGGCACTGGTTGGCGTCTGGAACCGCGACTGCATGGGCCATTCCGCCCGCGCCGTCCTGCCCTATGACCAGCGCCTGTCCCGTCTGCCGGCCTATCTCCAGCAGCTCGACATGGAATCGAACGGCAAGCGGGTGCAGCTCGACGGCACCCCCGTCGATGAAGACACCGGTCCTCTCGTCTGGGGGGAACCGGGCACCAACGGCCAGCACGCCTTCTACCAGCTGCTGCATCAGGGCACGACGGTGATCCCTTGCGAGTTCATCGTCGCCGTCCGCGGACAGGAAGACGACCTCGCTCATCATCACGAGCTGCTGGTCTCCAACTGCCTCGCCCAGTCCGAAGCGCTCATGATGGGCCGGACGCTTGAAGAAGCCACCGCCCAGCTGGCCGCCCGCGGCCTGAGCGCCGACGAGGTTGCACGCCTGGCCCCCCACAAGGTCTTCCCCGGCAACCGTCCCTCGATCACCCTTGTGCATGACCAGCTGACGCCCTTCGCCCTCGGCCGCCTGATTGCCCTTTACGAGCACCGGGTCTTCGTCGAAGGCGTGATCTGGGGCATCAACTCCTTCGACCAGTGGGGCGTGGAACTGGGCAAGGAACTGGCGCTGGCGCTTCAGCCCATGATCCAGGGCAAGGTCTCGGCGGAATCCAAGGATTCCTCCACCCGCGGCCTGCTGAAGGCCCTGCGGCCGCAAGGCTGACGCAAGCGCACCAACGCCGTCAGTCGACATGCGAGGGGGCTGCAGATGCGGCCCCTTTTCTTTTCGAGGCAACCCTTTCCGGTCTGAAACGTTACCCCGACGAAGCATCGACCCCTCAGGGCCGCGAGGCGATCAATCCCCCGGATTTCGACCCGGAGGAGCACACGGTCACCGTTCCGCCTGATTTGTCGGTCTGTCTCAGATCCGTAAGAGAGGAAGGGAGTTTCCCACCATGAAGAAGACCCTGTTCGTCGGCGCTGCCGCCATGATGCTCGCTGCCTGCCAGTCCGGCAGCCAGGGAGACCGTGCCCTTGTCGGTGCCGGCCTGGGCGGTGCAACCGGTGCAGTCGTCGGTGCGGCGGCTACCGGAACGGCGGGCGGCGCTCTTGTCGGCGGCGCGATCGGCGCAGCCGGTGGTGCGATCGTCGGTTCCGCAACGACCCCGCAGAACTGTGTCGCCTATGACAGCGCAGGCAACCCGTATCGCGTGGCCTGCCCGTAAGCGATTGCAAATGTGCCGATTGCGACCCATTATGGATGGAAATTCCCCAAGGGTATCGGAGTGATCCTGAAATGAAGAAACTACTCGTGATCGGCGCCACGGCCATGCTGCTGGCAGGGTGCCAGTCTGACAGCCAGGGCGACCGCGCTCTGGTCGGTGCAGGCCTGGGTGCCGCAACCGGTGCCGTGGTCGGCGCCGCAGCCGGCAACGGCGCAGGTCCGGCCCTTGCGGGTGCGGCCATCGGCGCGGCAGGCGGAGCCATCATCGGGTCCGCAACCGCACCGAAGAACTGCGTCGCCTATGACCAGTACGGCCGCCCCTACCGGGTCGTCTGCCCCTAATATTCACAATCCCGACAAGGGGCGTGAACGGTTGTAGACTCAGGTGATTCGTTCTTTGCTGAAGGCAAGACCATGAAGACCCTGATCACCGCGACCATTCTCGCCCCTTGTCTCGTTTTCGGCCTCACCGGCTGCGTGTCCAACACGGACAGCCAGCGTGACCGCATGCTGATCGGCGCCGGAATGGGCGCCGCCACGGGTGCGGTCATCGGCGGCGTGGCGGGCTCGACCGCCGGCGCAGCCGTCGCAGGCGCAGCCCTTGGCGCGCTCGGCGGCGGGATCATCGGCGTCGTCACGACCCCGCGCAACTGCATTGCCCGCGATCAGGATGGCACGCCCTACAAGGTCCGCTGCCCGTAATCCGCAGGACGGCAGGCCCAGCCCCGCGCAGGTCTTCGCGAAACCCGGTCGACGTTCCCCGGGTCAGAGGCTATAGTCCGCACGTTTTGAGCCACCACCGGAGCACCAGGTGACCTTTCAGATTTCGCGTCTCCTCGAGACGTCCTACAGGCTCGGCGAATGTCCCACCTGGGACGAGCGCACCAACCGCCTGCTGTGGACCGACATCCAGGGCCGCACCATCCAGTCCATGGACTGGACCACCCGCCAGATCGATACCTACAGTTTCGACAATGAGGTCGGCTCCTTCGGCCTGACTGACGACGGCCGTCTGGTCGTGGCCGTCTGGGACCGGATCATTCTCTTCGATCCGGCCACCGGCTCCCAGTCCGTGCTCGCCGAGATCGAGACCGATCTGCCCCAGACCCGCCTGAACGACGGCAAGGTTGGCCCCGACGGCGCCTTCTGGGTCGGCACCATGGACACCTCCAGCCCGCGCGAACCGATTGCCAGCCTCTACCGGGTCGATGGCCGCGGCGACGTGGCCCATATCCGTGAGGATCTGCGGGTCTCCAACGGCCTTGCCTGGTCGCCGGACGGCACCTGGATGTATCACGCCGATTCCGGCCCGGGCTGGGTGGAGGCCTATTCCTTCGACCCCGCGACCGGCGGCCTCGGCTCCAAGATGCTCTATGTCCAGCAAACCGACGAGACCGGCCGCCCGGACGGCGCCACTGTCGACAGCGACGGCAACTACTGGAGCGCTGGCGTCTCTGCCGGCGTGCTGAACTGCTTCGGCCCCGATGGCGAGCTTCTCCATGCGATCCGCCTGCCGGTTCCCAAGCCCACCATGCCCTGCTTCTGCGGCCCCGAGCTGGATCAGCTCGTGGTGACCAGTCTGAAGCCCGGCGGCGAGGAACCGGGCAGCCTCTCCGGCTCGCTCTTCCTGGTGGAAGGCCACGGCCGCAAAGGCCTGCCGACCCACCGCTTCAAGGTGGCCTGATCCCCTGTCCAGTCACGAAAAAGGCGCCGGAAACCCCGGCGCCTTTTTTCATATCCCTTGCATTGCCCTCAGCCGCCCCGAGTATTTTCGGGCACGCCGTCAGCGAGAGCCTTGAGAGCTCAGTCGTAATCCGTGTCCGTGTTCAGCACGTGGCGCGCCTCTTCCGGGACCCATTCCCCCCAGCGCGGCTGCAGCTGGTGATCGACGGAGACCCGGTCGTCGAAGACGAAGCATTCGCCCTTCCACAGGCTCTCGTCTTCCGGCACCTTTTCCAGATAGTTCAGGATGCCGCCTTCCAGGTGGTAGACCTCCTCGAACCCTTCCTTGAGCATGAGGCCCGTGGCCTTCTCGCAGCGGATGCCACCGGTGCAGAACATGGCGACCTTCGGCTTCTTCTGCAGCGCCTCCGCCTTGCGCACCCATTCGGGGAACTCGCGGAAGGCCTGGGTTTCCGGGTTCAACGCCCGCTCGAAGGTGCCGAAGGCGAATTCATAGTCGTTGCGGGTGTCGATCACCACCACGTTCGGATCGGAAATGAGCGCATTCCAGTCCTCCGGCTTCACATAGGTGCCAACGATCTCGTTCGGGTCGATCCCGTCCACCGCCAGACGCACGATCTCCTGCTTGAGACGCACCTTCATGCGCTTGAAGACCGGCCGGTCCGCCCAGGCTTCCTTGTGCTCGAGGCCTGCCAGCCGCGGGTCGGCTTCCAGATGCGCAAGCACTTCCCGCAGCCCCTCTTCCGGACCGCAGATCGTGCCGTTGATGCCCTCGCGCGCCAGCAGCAGGCTGCCGCGCACGTCCCGCGCCTCGCAGAAGGCCTTCAGCGGATCCCGCATGGCTTCGAAATCTTCGAGGGTGGCGAACTTGTAGAGAGCGGCAATCAGGGTCTTTGTCATGGGTCCGGTCAGGGATCTGTTCAGGCGTCGCGGGCAGCACCCGGCGCGCAGGAAAACGGGAAGATGGCGGGCGCACGCGGCCGTGCACCCCCTTTGCGCCCGCTTATACTGCCCGAGACCCGCCCACGGAAGCCCGCAAATCTTCGCAAGGCCTTTCCGCAAGCCCGTCGGTCGCGCGAGGGGGCACGCCCCCTCGTCCCGGAACGGACCCTACCCCAGCGAGTTCAGGAGCTTCACCAGATCGGCAAGATCCGCCCTGGCCGTCTCGATGGTCCCCGAGCCGCCGACCTTTCCCGCGCCATAAAGCCGCATGATGCCGCCCAGCACCGCCAGATCCGCGCTGGCATTGGCGATCCTCGCCCGCTGGGTCGCGTTGGCCATGTTGATCGCCTGGGACTGGGCCGCCGCCGCATAGAGCCCGGCCAGTGCCATGGCAGGTGATAACCCGAGCACATTCAGATCCAGCGCGTCGGTGCTGGTCGTTGCCGCCGCCGGAGTTGGGGTCGACGATTGACCGGACGGCGCCCCGCCGGCCGGAGCGGCAGCCCCCGCAAGGGTGGAAGACATGGGCATGAGACCCTCCTTTTTCCGCCGTCCCGCGCTGCGGGCACGGCAAGACCTGGGAAAGCCTGCCTGTCAAAGGGATGGAAACGCTGACTGCGCTTCTCGTGCTTGTCTGGGATCAGGATCGACCCTCGAGGCTTAACGAAACCTTGCCCGGGGAAGCGAAAAGCAGCGGAGGGAGGACCGGAACGCGAAGCCATAGGGATCTCTTCCCTGAAAGGGCGGGAAGGAGGTGGCTCAGCCATCATGAGGGAGGAAAATGAGAGAACCGGGGGAAAATAATCCGCCGGGATCTGCGCCCGGCGCATGGCAACTCCGCCAGTCCGGCATCGAACGGGCGGAGGCCGGAGGCTCTGGGTGTCCGGGGCGCTCCCGGGGATCTGGGAGCGCCCGGCACGCCGGGTATCTCGCGCCGGGGGCGCGAGAGGTCAGCGACCGCCCTGGAAGGCGTTGAGCACCGTGAGCAGGCCGGTCAGGTTGTCGGCCACGCCGGTCTGCGCCACCTTTTCGCTCGCACCGGCAACCGCGGTGGTGTCGAGGCTGTAGATCTGCATCACGCCCATGTTGGTCGCAGCCTGAGCCAGGGTGTTCTGCTGCTGGGCAGCGGAGACAGCATTCTCGAACAGGATGCCCGTGGAATGAGCCATGGCCTGATAGAGGGTGCTGATGGCCATGGCCGGGGCTTCGCCCACGACCTTGACGTTGGACTGGGTGACGGCGTCGGTGACCATCGGATTCACAAGGGTTTCAGCCATAGTAACGCTCTCCTGGAAAGATTGGCCGGGACACTGCACCGGCAGGGAACATCTCAAGGACGCAACCGCCCTGCCCGCTGTGACGGAAAATCCGACGCCTCCTCCCGAAATCTTTGTCGCAAGCGCCTGCGGGAGCAGCGACGCAGAAAAACCGGCCGCGCAACGCGCAGACCGGTTTTCCTGAGGCGCTCACGGGCCTCGGCCGGGCGTCCCGGCGCAGAAAACGCACCAAGGCAGGAACGCAGGAAGGCCTCACCCCTTGCGGCTGGCCGATCCTCCGCCGCGCGACGGGCCGCCACCCGGCGACTGCCCCTTCTGCAGCTGTTCGATCACCTGGCGCATGTCCTTCGTCTTCTCCTCGACCGCCGCACTCACCATCGCCTGCAGCCGTTGCGTCAGCTCGCCCACCTGGTGCTGGGCCTTCTGCTCCGCCGCCTTCAGCAGCCCGAGCGCCCCGGTCATGGTCTGGTCCTGCCCGAGGGGCGATGTTGGAGCTGCTGCCCCCACCGGCCCCAGTCGGGACAAGACGCCGACCAGATCTGCCTTGCCCTGACGCAGCATGTCCGCCAGATCCTGCGGATTGTCGAGCAACGCCTGAACGGCCCCCTGCTGGGCCTCCATGGCCTGCGCCATCTGCTCGGTCGTGTCGCGAAAGCTCTCCAGAAGCGAGGTGATCTTGGCCGCGGCTTGCGTGGCCGCGTCATCCGCCTGATCCTTGTGCTTCTGGATTTCGCCTCCGACCTCCAGCAGCAGGGGAAGCCTCCCCGCAACGGCCTGATAGTCCTCCCGAAGGCGACTTGTCAGGGTGACGGCCGAGACCAGATCCTGCACCCGGCTGCGCGCATTGCCCGCCGCTGGCTTTCCAGACTTGCCCGGCCCCTGAGGCGCCACCACGGGAGCGTCCTGTGCCGGCGCCGCTGCACCACCGGCCCAAACGGCCTGCGACGGCACCTGACCGGAGGCGCCCCAGCCACCGACGCGCGGGTCAGCGCTCACCGCGCCCCTCCCGGCATCCGCAACGCCCGCTGCGACAGGTGCAGCGTTCGCCGCGCCCGCCGCCCCGTTCCCCGCCACCCCGTTCGCCGCGTCCGGATTCGCCGGCCTCTCGCCCATTCTCGCAACCCACGTCATCGGACATCTCCCTAATTTCAACGTTGATCGCCTCGACGAAGACCTCCGGTCCCCCCTTTCGGTCCCCCGGATCACGACGCTCCGGTATCGGCGCCTGATACGCGGGGCGAACGGGTGCCTGCTCGCGCGGATCCGCCCGGCTTGACCGGGGGGACGGCGCTTCCGGGGTTGCCGTCCAGCGGGGAGCCTCGGGCGAGGACATTGGGGCCGGCGCCACCGGAGGCGGCGTCATCGGGGGTGGGGCCATTCCCGGTCCCGCCGCAGGCGGCCAGGGTATGCCGACGCCCGGCACCTGGGGTCCGCCCCCATGGGATCCGCCCCCGTGGGATCCGCCGCAGCAGGGACAGCAGTCACCAAAGCCGTGGAAGCCCCCACCGCAGCCGCAGGGCGACGACGCCGGCGGCATGGGAGGCGGCGCGGAAAGCTCTGCCATCCCCGCCCCGCGCCCGCTGTCGCGCGGTCCACCACGCGCCCCCGGGGCGGATCCGGCCGACGCCCTCAGCGCCGCCCCGTGATCGAGCCGCTGCTTCAGGGTCGCCGCCGTCCGCTCCGCCTGGGACAGGGTGCCCCAGGTCCAGGCCAGATAGGAGAGGACCTTCGGATAAAGGCAAAAGAGGCTCACGTCGTCGGTCCGATGCGGCCGATCCGTAAGAGCCTCCTGCCAGTCCCCCAGATAGCCGAGGAGGGTCTCCTCCAGCTCCTTGTTCACCTGTTCCATCATGCGCTCCTGTCCGGCGGGGACTGGTCCTCGTCATCCCCGGATATGGTGCCTGTGCGCGCCGGCCGGGTCTCTCCCAGAACCCGGCGCAGCATGCGGAAGATCCGCAATCTCTGTGTGACGGTGAGGGCCTCGACGGCCTCCGCGAGGGGAACGTCACGGTCCGCCGGAACGCCCGGAGATCTGTCCCTGGTCATGGCCCTGCCCCCTAGCTGCCCAGATCCCCGATGACGGTGCTGTTGGCCGTGCCGGCCGCCGCCGCCACGTTGCCGTAGACCGTCACGGATTCGGTCACCATCTTCTGGATGTTCTGCATCAGCTCGGTGATCGTGGGCTCGTTCTTCGGCCCCTCCGCCGCCAGCTTGATCGCCACCGCCTGCCCGGCCACCGCAATCTGCATGATCGCGTTCATGTATTGCGCCGCATCCTGCACAGCGAGACCGGTGGTGGTCTCCACCATCATTTCCGGGCCAAGACGCACCATCTGCGGCACGGCCGTGCTGTTCTGGGCGTTGGAGAATTGCACCGCCTGGGTGATCTGGCTGTTGAGCGCGGAGGTGTCCACCGGCTGAGCGGGCGCGGCGGCAGTCTTTCGCGCAGGGGCCGGAGCGGGAGCCGAAGCAGGCGCCGCAGCCCCCGCGAAGACCTCAGGGCTCTCAGGCTCGGCTGCGGCCAGACGCGGATCTGCCCACCGATCGGCACGCGGGCGCGGCGGAACGCTGGCGGCCTGGGTTCGGTAGCCTGAGGCGGCAGGACGGCCGCTCGGGCGCTGGGACGCACCGGCTTCTGCTCCTTGAACCGGCGCGTCTCCGGCCTGTCTGCCGGCCTGTCTGCCAGGCTGTCCGGAACTCCGCACCGGTCCTTCCGGACGGGGCTCCTGCCGCCACAACCATCCCATCAGTCCCATGGTTCACGCTCCCGCACAGGGGGTTCAGCCCCGATCCGTCACTGGCTCTCGCCGATATTCATGATCAGTTGCACTGCCTTGGAGACCACCGCCGTGGTGATCTGGTTCATCGCCTGCTGCGAATGCACCGCGTTCTGGATCGACAGACCCGAGGCATGGCTGGCCACCTGATAGAGGCTGGCCATGGCCTGGGCCGGCGCTTCTGCGACCACCTTGACGTTGGTCTGGGTGACCGCATCGGTGATCTGGGCATTGACTTGATCGACCATCTGACTTTCCGCCTGGGTTATGCGCCGGGACGGGCCCGATCGGGTTGGAAAGGCTCCGGAGGAACCGGCCTTGCGGCGGCTGCCGAAGCGCCCTCCGGTCCGAGACCCGGAGCGCCTGTTGATAGGGACGCCTCAGCCGAGGGACTGTGAGGAGACCGGACCGGGTTCAGAGCCGAAATCCAGATCCTCGCCCAGGGCCGCACGCAATTTTTCCCGCAGATGCTGGATGCGCTTGCGCGCCAGCGTTTCGGTAATCTCCAGCTGGCGCGCTATGTCGCGATAGCTGCATTCATCGAGGAACCGGAGCGAGAAGACCGCCCTCAGCTCCTCCGGCAGGGCATCGACCACGGAAAGAACCCGGCGCAGCGCGTCCTGGTGGCGCAGGCAGTTCTCCTGATCCGGCGCCGCCTCCGCCAGCCCGTAATACTCGTCCTGATGCACATCCCCCTGCATGTCCCGCAAGGAGCGCTCCGGCACCTGCCGCCGGATGCGGCTGATATGTTCGTTGCGCATGGCGAACAGCAGGAAGGCCCGCGGCTCGAGCACATCGGTGCCATGGCGCTCCACATGGGTCACGGCCTTGATCAGGGTCGAAGACAGGAGGTCATCCGCCTCGTCCCGGTTGCCTCTGGTGAGGCGCAGGGCACGCCGTCGCAAGACGATCGCGTCCTTCATCCAGCTTTTCCAGAGACCATGCGCAGCAGTGAAGTGAATATCTCTTGCCAAAACTTCGTTGTTCATGACCCCACATGTCCCCTGTGGTGAGTTTTGATAAATACAACGACGCTAGGAGTTAATTCTTGTGAATAAATTCCAGAGAAAAACTTTTAAGACTATTTTGAGCGAAACGCATGAGCCTTCACCCCGCGAGCACCCAAGACGTCCGGATGATCACACACCCGCAAACGCAATCTATGCGAGCGCAACCCATATTGCAACCATAGCGAGCTTAAAATGACGCCGCCAACCTCCGCCCCTCTCCCAGAGGAGCCTCATGAAATGCAGCCAGGGATAATGCGAGAGGCGAGCCTGGCCCGGCGCCGGAGACGAGCTCAACTGGCAGCGGATCATTTCCGGACGCAGGTCGCAGGGAATCGTGACCGGAAGCGGCGCGACCATGACCGCGCGCAACGTCCCAAGAACACTGTGTCCGCGGAAATCCTGGCGCGCGAAACGACGAGCCGCGAGAGAGCCTGAGAGACGGAGGAGAATGGAAAAATCGAGAGAAGCTCAGATCAGCAGAGAATGCAGGCGGAAGCGCCTCGCTCAGGACGACACTCGCCTTCGGCGTGTCGTCTTCATTCCGTGACTGAGAGAAGAAGAAGAAGTGGTGGGTGCACGGGGATTCGAACCCAGGACCGGCTGATTAAGAGTCAGCTGCTCTACCAACTGAGCTATACACCCACAGATCTGACATTTTCCAGATCTCAACCACCCGGCTGGGTGGCGATCGATCGCGCCGCAGCCCGTCGATGAGCGGTGTATATAAGCACCCTTTCCGGGGCGCAATCCCTTCCTCGATTTTTTTCCGAAGAACCCCGCCAACCCCTGTGGGAAACCATTCGGAAAATCATGCAAGCACCTGAAATTATTGACTTATAATTCATTCAGCAAATTTCGCCGGAACATATCCACAAGCCTGGACGCTCAAGGGCGCCCAGGGGCTGCGGGTAATTTTCAGAAACCCAATGACCGAAATGCGTAATTTTCAAAAAAATCCCCCTTGACCCGTTTCGCCCCCCTGACTACGGTGCCCCCACTTCGCTCCCAGCCGGTTGCGCTCCATCAAGCGCAGGGGCGGGAGCGATCAACCCTTGACGGGGAGGCAGTTTCGGCCGCAAGGTCGGAACGCTGTTTCACGCAGGTCCGGATCACCATCCGCGCCCTGCTGGCCAGCCCCGGATGGATTATCCCTGCAAGGGCGGATTGTCCCTGCAAGGGGCAGCAAGACCGAGAAGACCGACATGATGACGAGCATCATTCTAGTAGTAGGAAAGCGCGCCGCCGGAACGGAGTGATCCGTTCGGAACAGGCTGGCGCGCACGCAAGGTCCCGACGGGGCCTTTTTTATTGCGCGCCCGCCCCTCCGGAGGCACCGGCCCCGCCGGGCAGACCGACCAACTCGAACCATAACGTGACGGCAAGCCCGACAGGGCGGACAAGCCAACGAGCCAAGATTTAAGGAACGCGACAATGACACGGGAGATGACCGGCGCCGAAATGGTGATCCAGGCGCTGAAGGACCAGGGTGTTGAAACGATCTTCGGCTATCCGGGCGGCGCTGTGCTCCCGATCTATGACGAGATCATTCAGCAGGAAGGTCTCGAGCACATTCTCGTGCGCCATGAACAGGGCGCCGGCCATGCGGCCGAAGGCTATGCCCGCGCCACCGGCAAGCCGGGCGTCGTGCTCGTCACCTCCGGCCCCGGCGCGACCAACATGGTCACGGCGCTGACCGACGCCCTGCTGGACAGCATCCCGCTCGTCTGCATCACCGGTCAGGTTCCGACCCATCTGATCGGCTCGGACGCCTTCCAGGAATGCGACACGGTCGGCATCACCCGTCCCTGCACCAAGCACAACTGGCTGGTCCGCGACGTGGACGACCTGCCGCGCATCCTGCATGAGGCCTTCTATGTCGCCACCTCCGGCCGTCCGGGCCCGGTCGTCGTCGACATTCCGAAGGACGTGCAGTTTGCCAAGGGCACCTATCAGGGTCCGACCAGCAACCCGTCGGTCAGCCACAAGAGCTACCGCCCCCAGCTGAAGGGCGACGCCCAGGCGATCCGCATCGCGGCCGAGCTGATGGCCAAGGCGAAGAAGCCGATCCTCTACACCGGTGGCGGCGTCATCAACTCCGGCCCCCAGGCCTCCCAGCTGCTGCGCGAGCTCGTCTCCCTCACCAATTTCCCCATCACCTCCACCCTGATGGGTCTGGGCGCCTATCCCGCGTCGGGCGCCAACTGGCTCGGCATGCTCGGCATGCACGGCACCTACGAAGCCAACATGGCGATGCATGATTGCGACGTGATGGTCTGCGTCGGCGCCCGCTTCGACGACCGCATCACCGGCCGCATCGATGCCTTCGCGCCCAACGCCACGAAGATCCACATCGACATCGATCCGTCCTCGATCAACAAGAACGTCAAGGTCGACCTGCCGATCATCGGCGACGTGGGCCATGTGCTGGAAGATCTGGTCCGCATCTGGCGCACCTCCTCCCTCAAGGCCGATGCCACGGCCATGAAGGCCTGGTGGGAGCAGATCAACGCCTGGCGGGCCCGCAACTGCCTGGCCTATGCGCCCAATGCCGATATCATCATGCCGCAATATGCCCTGCAGCGGCTCTATGAGAAGACCAAGGACCGCAAGACCTACATTTCCACGGAAGTCGGCCAGCACCAGATGTGGGCCGCCCAGTTCTATGGCTTCGAGGAACCCAACCGCTGGCTCACCTCCGGTGGCCTTGGCACCATGGGCTATGGCCTGCCGGCCATCATTGGCGCCCAGGTCGCCCACCGCGATGCGCTGTGCATCGACATTGCCGGCGATGCCTCGATCCTGATGAACATCCAGGAAATGTCGACCGCCGTGCAGTTCGGCCTGCCGGTCAAGGTCTTCATCCTCAACAACCAGTACATGGGCATGGTGCGCCAGTGGCAGCAGCTGCTCCACGGCAACCGCCTGTCCCATTCCTACACCGAGAGCCTGCCCGACTTCGTCAAGCTGGCCGAGGCCTATGGCGGCGTCGGCTTCCGCGTCGACAAGCCCCAGGACCTGGACGGCGCCATCGACGAGATGATCGCCATCGACCGGCCGGTCATCTTCGACTGCCGCGTTGCCAATCTCGCCAACTGCTTCCCAATGATCCCCTCGGGCAAGGCTCACAACGAGATGCTGCTGCCGGACGAAGCCAATGACGAGGCGGTCGCCAACGCCATCGGCGCTGCCGGCAAGGCTCTGGTCTGAGGGGAAGGAACGATCATGAACGCACAGAACAACACCAGCGCTCTTTCCGCCTATTTCCTGGCCGAGGTGAGCGACAAGACCGAGACCCACACCCTGTCGGTGCTGGTCGACAACGAACCCGGCGTGCTGGCCCGGGTGATCGGCCTCTTCTCGGGCCGCGGCTACAACATCGACAGCCTGACCGTGTCGGAGACCGAACACGAGAAGCACCTGTCGCGCATCACCATCGTCACCACGGGCACGCCCATGGTGATCGAGCAGATCCGCCATCAGCTTGACCGTCTGGTCCCCGTGCACAAGGTCACCGATCTGACCGTGGAATCCCAGCGCAACAACCAGGACAAGCCGCTGGAGCGGGAACTCGCCCTGGTCAAGGTGGTCGGCTCCGGCGACAAGCGCCTGGAGGCCCTGCGCCTCTCCGACGCCTTCCGCGCCACGGTCATCGACGCGACGACAGAGCATTTCGTCTTCGAGATCACCGGCCGGTCCTCCAAGATCGAGCAGTTCATCTCGATCATGAAGCCGCTCGGTCTCGTGGAAGTCTCCCGCACCGGCGTCGCCGCCGTCCAGCGTGGCCCGGAAGGCCTGTAAGGGCCCCGCCCTCCCGGACCTGATCCGCTCCGGGCCTTGCCCCAGGGCAAGGCTCGTGAGGCAAAAACCAAGCCCCGCCGTGAACGCTCACGGCGGGGCTTGTTCTGCAGGCCAAGCGTGGTTTGCAGCCCGGTCGGCCGGGAGAGCTAACGCGGGCAATCCGGCTGGCCCGTCACGCAGCGACCCGGCAGCCCCGGACGCCCGAGATCCTTCGGAGCGATCGGAGGCGTGATCTTGCCCGCCCGCGCCGGCAGTCCCCCTCCCAACCCTGGCTGCAACCTTGTATCGACCGGAACCGGATCGATCGTTCCGGGATCCCGGATCAGAAGCGACTTGTCGAGTTTCGGCAGTTTGCAGGACGAACGCGGACTGTCCGGGAAAACGAGCTCGATCATCTTGCGCCTCTGGCAAGCCACCGCGGCGAGTTCCTCCGGCGAGCGATTGTTCCGGCAGATGAGCCCGTCACCATCCGGCGTGGGATCGGTGAATTGCGGGTCGGCACAGCCATTCACCAGCAGGAGAATCGCCTGACAGGTCGGCGGCTGCCAGTTCTGACTTTCACAGAAGGCGGTCATCAGGCTGACCCAGCGTGCGCGGCCTTCGCAGGTTCCCATATCCGGGTTATCCGGCAGGGGCGTTGTGGCCTGTCCCGCTTCCACATGTTGCGGCGCGCCCTTCGGATTGCCGTTCTCGTCATACTCCTGGATGTCCTGCGACCCGTCCCGATAGGTCGTGATGGTTCGAACGACCTTCTTGTCCTTCTCCTCGAAGTTCCGGTCGTAAACGGTGGTGACCCGCGCCACATCCTTCATGTCCGCATCCCCAAGCGGCATGTCCGGGTCATGCCCGATGATCTTGGTCACCGTGCTGGAGCCCCCGCCCGACGAGACCACCACCTGATCGCCATTGGGCCAGGTCTGGATCATCGACATCCTGCCGCCGGGGCTCTTGCTTGCCTCTATGGTACTTCCCTCCACCGCATTGGTGTTCACCGCAACCTTTGTCCCGTCGGGAACATTGTTGATGTTGGCCGGCCCGTAGATATCCAGGTAGCTGTGCTGAGGGTCGGTCTTGGACGGGTAGCGCACCACGTCCAGCCCGATCAGCGTGCCGTCCTTCGCATAGTCGGCGCCCAGGAAGTGCTGCTCGAACAGGTTTTCGACGACCTCCGCGCCGAGAGGTTCGGCCACTGCGCCAAGCAAGGTGTTTGCCAGTTCTGCTGCGCCGCCCGCGCCTGCGGCCGCACCTGCGCCGGCGGCCCCGCCACCACTGGCACCCGCCGCGGCACCCGGACTGGACACCAGACCGCTGTTGCCGGTGTCGCGGCACTGCGCAAGGCCAGCCAGAGCATCGCGGGCCCGCTCCACCAGCCTCTCCTGCTGGGCGGTGCTCAGCCGGCGATTACCACTCAGGATATCGCCCAGACCGCCACCTGCGACATTGTCGGCGCCCTCCCCCGCACCGTCGCCACCTGCGGCGCCGCCGCCTCCGCCAGCACCCGAGCATCCGGCATCGATCTCGCGCGCCACCGCGCCACGCAACTCGAACATCCCGTTTCCGAGACCGACAACATCGCCCCGGCCAAGACCAAGCTGACCGCCTGTGCCTCTTGCGGTGTCGATCCCGGCAAGCAGCGCCGGATCGACCCGGGCATCGGCAACGCCCCGCCCGCCGCTGCACCGGGCCATCGGCGTGCCCTCCGGAAGATCCATGAGCTTGCCGAGACGATCCAGCGATCCGCGCAGGCCGCGCAGGTCACTCCGATCGAAAACCTTGAGGATGTGCTTGTTAGCCACCTGCGTCAGCTTGCAGATGAACCTGGGCCCACCGGCCCCTCTGGCGACCTCGATGCAGTGATAGTCCGCAGCGGAGGCAGGAGCCACCGACGACGCAATTGCCAGAGCAGAAAGCAGAAAAACAACGCGTGAAAAGCGCATGAAATTCACCCGCAACGCCAAATTAAAATCAAAATGACTCAACGTAATTATCTCGCAGAACGCAAGAATTATAGAGAATGTGGAATGATAAAAATTGTTCGTTTTGATAAATTGGAATTATTTAATCCCGAGAAAGCTCCGAGCACTTGCGCACTCTGGTTGCCCGCCCCACGCCCTCCACGGTGTCCTGCCCCACGATGGGGCGCGAGAAAGCCTCCTTCGCGGGATCGTGATCGGACAACACGGCTCAGCAATACCGCAGCGCACGCAACTCCCCCGAAACTGCCCATCCGCGCCCTTGTCGCCCCTGTCCATTCGGCGTATAGGGGTCCGGCTTGATGAGCCGGGTTTTCGCCTGCGCGCCATGACCCGGCGCCACCCTTTCGCAACGGAACACTTCTGCGAACTGAGAAAAGGCATAAGCCCATGAACCACGGTCTGTCCCGACCGAAGAACCAGATCCGCTGGCTGCTGCTGGAGGGGATCTCCCCCACCGCCACCGCTATTCTGGAAAAGAACGGCTACACCAACTACGAAGTGCTGCCCGGCGCGCTCGACAAGGATGCCCTGATCGAGAAGCTGCAGGGCGTGCATATCGTCGGCATCCGCTCTCGCACCCAGATCACGGCGGAAGTGCTGGAAGCCGCCAAGACCCTGGTCGCCGTCGGCTGCTTCTCCGTGGGCACCAACCAGGTGGATCTCGAAGCGGCCGTGAAGCGGGGTATTCCCGTCTTCAACGCCCCCTTCTCCAACACCCGTTCCGTCGCCGAACTGACGATCGCCGAGATCGTCATGCTGATGCGCGGTGTCTTCACCAAGTCGACCGCGGCCCATGAGGGCCGCTGGCTGAAGACGGCCACCGGCTCCCATGAGGTGCGCGGCAAGACCCTCGGCATCATCGGCTACGGCAACATCGGCACCCAGCTCGCCAATCTGGGCGAGGCGATGGGCATGCGGGTGATCTATTTCGACATGGTCGACAAGCTGCAGCACGGCAACGTGATGCCGACCGACACCATGGACGATCTGCTGGCCCAGTCCGACGTGGTCTCGCTGCATGTGCCGGACACGGCCGAGACCCGCAACATGATCACCGCCGCCGAGATCGCGAAGATGAAGAAGGGCGCCTTCCTCATCAACAACGCGCGCGGCAAGGTGGTGGACATCGACGCGCTCGCCGCGGCCCTCAAGTCCGGCCATCTGGCGGGCGCTGCCGTTGACGTGTTCCCGGTCGAGCCGAAGTCCAACAAGGACGAGTTCATCAGCCCGCTGCGCGGCCTCGACAACGTGATCCTGACCCCCCATGTGGGCGGCTCCACGGAAGAGGCACAGGACCGCATCGGCGAGGAAGTCTCCAAGCGTCTGGTGGAATATTCCGATGTCGGCTCCACCATCGGCTCGGTCAACTTTGCCGAAGTGCAGCTGCCCAAGGGTACGGATGCCACCCGCTTCATCCAGGTGCACCACAATGCGCCGGGCGCCCTGCGCACCCTGAACGACCTCTTCGCCCGGCACGACCTCAACATCTCCGGCCAGTATCTGAAGGTCTACAAGGACATCGGCTACGTGGTGGTGGATGTGGACAGCAAGGTGGACAACACGGAAGCTGTGCTGGAGGAAATCCGCGCCCTGCCGAACACCATCCGCGCACGCCTGCTCAACCGGGTCTGAACCCGGGCTGCAAGGCACGCCGTGAAAAAAAGGAAAAGCCCCGCCTCGTGCGGGGCTTTGACGTGCAAGCCCCCTCATACTCTCCCTTCGTCATCCACTCTGTCTTTGGGCCTTCACCCGGAGACGCCGTCCTCAGAGACAACACCCCATACGCCGCGTTGCAACACAGTTGCCAATGCCCCCATCGGCGCGGCGAGACCTGGGGGAATGGGGTGAGGCGGGCGCGTGATCAGGCACCTGAGGCTCTGCAAGCGAGTAGATCCCCGGTCGAGCCGGGGATGACGGGCGCGGGAGCGCGGTTGTACCGGCTCTCCCGCTGGCGAGAGGCGAAGAGCCAAGCGGCCCCAGCGATGCCTCGTTGCTCCGTCATCCCGGGCGAGGCGGACGCCGAAGATCCGGGACCGGTGAGCCCTCAGCGTCTCTGTGGCTCACCGGTCCCGGCTCAAGGCCGGGATGACGACGGAGAGCGTGCTCTCGAAGCAGCACCCCTTGCTCCGCGCCGTCCCGGCCCTGAGCCGGGACCAACCCTTCTCCCGAAAATCCATAAGGGCGTCGGTTGCGAGGTCCCGGATCTCCGCTTGCGCTGCGTCCGGGACGGCGGAGAGGTCGGTGCGGTACAGCTCTTTGGCTCTCCGATCCCGGGTCGCGCTCTCGCTTGCCCGGGATGACGCATCTCGGGAGTACCCGTTGCAGGCAGACCGTGCCCCGCCTCGTGCGGGGCTTTCTGCATTCAGATCCTGTCCGCGCTCAAGGCGGGTCAGGCAGCGGTTTCCGGTCCGCGCACCTGGTTGCGCCCGGCGGTCTTGGCCGCGTAGAGCCTCTGGTCGGCCCGGGCAAAGAGGTCGGAGAGCTCACGCCCGTCCTGCGGCATGGCAGAGACGCCGATGCTGACGCTGACGGGCTCGGCCAGACCGGGCACCTGCGCCTGCTCGATGGTCCGGCGCAGCCGCTCTGCAAGCGAAACGGCGCCCTCGACCGTCAGCCTTTCGCACAGCAGGACGAATTCCTCGCCCCCCACCCGGTAGAGATGATCGTCCGTGCGCAGATTGCGGGTCAGGATGCCGGCGATCTCCTTCAGCACCTGGTCGCCGGTCTGGTGGCCGAACCGGTCGTTCACCTGCTTGAAGTGATCGATATCGATGACGAGAAGGGCCACGGGCCGGCCGGCCTTGCGGTTTTCCGCCAGATAGGCCGGGGCCTCCTCCTCGTAGGACCGCCGGTGCAGCACGCCGGTGAGGTGGTCCTTGGCGCTGATCTCCAGCAGGGCGTGATATTTTTCCCGGAAGGTCAGGGCCTGGAAGACATCACGCCGCGCGGCATCCTTCATCCAGTGGGATTCCACGCTGAAATAGCGCAGATAGAGCATGAAGAAGCAGGTGTAGAGCCCGGCCGCGAACATCTTGGCCACCCACCCGCCCCAGAACACATGCCAAGGCGCGCCGGACACGAAATGCAGCGCCATGAAGAACCCTGCCTGATCGAAAGTCAGGACGAGCCCGCCGCACAGCAGGATCCGCAGGCCCAGATGCCGGCCGAGCCAGCTGCCCAGCCTCTCGTAAAGCACGATGATGGCGATGGCATCCACATAGAGCAGCACGGTGCCCCAGACCATGAGCCAGCCCATCTCGTCGACGAAGGCAATGTCCGGCAGGCCGCCTTCCGTCACCGAGACGGTGGTGTGGTTGCGCAGCACCATGACCAGCCCGACGATCAGGAAATTGCCGATCAGAAGCCCGTAGATCGGCTGGCGCGCCACCAGCGCATCCTCGCGCATGTAGAGCAGCAGGATCATGAAGAGCTTGCCGGAGAAGAGCACGGTCGATCCCGGCGAGATGATCCCGAAGGGCAGCGCGATGTAGAACACGCTCGCCAGATAGGTTTCCAGGAAATGCATCACGCCGATGGCGCACATGAAGACACCGACGCCAATGACCCTCCGGGCCCGCAGCAGCGACATCATCACGGTGAAATAGAGGGCCGCCTGAACGACCAGAAGGGAGGCATTCATCGAAAGCATGCCCTCCTTTATCACCCTCCGGCAATTTGACAAGAATACACTTGGCGCTCAAAGCCTGCTCTGCGGCTCTGGTCCTACCGGAAACTGTCTCACCCGGGCAACTGCGGCCCCAGCAGGCAGGCATCAAGACGTTGCCGAAGCTGCGGCCAGTCGATGCCGGCTCCGATGAACACCAGTTCCTGCCGTCGGTCGCCATAGGGCTCAGCCCACATCCGTTCGACATAGTCCTGAGCACGCGAATCTTGCGGCCAATTTTCCTTCGGCACGGCAGCCCACCAGGTTCCCAACCGACTGACGCTGGACAATGCACCCGCCAGGGAGAACTCCATCACATCAGCCGGGTTGCTCTCGATCCAGAAGTGCCCTTTCGCGCGAATGACACCCGGCAAGTCCCCCTCAAGAAGGCCTTTGATCTTCTTCGGATCGAAAGGACGGCGCGCCCGATAGACAAAAGACGCAACCCCATATTCCTCGGTTTCCGGCACATGTTCGGCAAAGCCATAAAGCTCCTTGGCCCATTGCGGATGCTGATGCGCCTTCTCGAACTCGAAGAGACCCGTGTTCAGAATGTCGGCAGGAGAGACGACGCTCTGGTCGGTCTCAAGAATTCGTGCGTCCGCATTCAGGCTGCGAATGATCTTGCGCGCTGCGTCGACGCGCGCAGGACCTGCAGACGACACCTTGTTCAGCACCACAACATCCGCAAACTCGATCTGATCAGTCAGAAGATGGATGAGTGACCGGTCATCATCGTCACCAACAGTTTCGCCCCGATCGGCCAGAAAGTCATGGCTGGAAAAGTCGGCAAGAAGGTTCACAGCGTCCACCACGGTAACCATCGTGTCGAGCCGCGCCACGTCAGCAAGGCTCTGTCCCTCTTCGTCGCGAAAGTCGAAGGTTGCCGCCACAGGCAACGGCTCGGAAATCCCGGTACTCTCGATCAACAGGTAGTCGAAGCGGCCCTCAAGTGACAGACGGCGAACTTCCAGAAGCAGATCATCGCGCAGGGTGCAGCAGATGCAGCCGTTCGACATCTCAACCAGCCTCTCTTCGGTATGGCTGAGCCCTGCGCCACCTTCCCGCACCAGATCCGCATCGATGTTGACCTCGGACATATCGTTGACGATGACCGCGACCTTCAACCCGTCTCTGTTGTTCAGCACCTGATTGAGAAGTGTTGTTTTACCTGCTCCCAGAAAGCCGGAAAGCACGGTCACGGGCAAGCGGCGGTCGGCCGTCATGGGAGGGGTCAGGGAAGGTGTCATCCGAAGCCTCGGGAATGTTATGTTATTACGTAACAAGGTTACTAACCGATATCCAGTCGAAGCGCAAGCGGCCCCCGGGACAGTTTGTCATCAGACACAATTATCCATTTGACTTGAGGCCCGATCAGGCCAATTTTTGCCTTCGACGGCCTCCCCCGTTGCCTCTCCGTCTCAAGGCGCTCCCGATCCGGTTGAAGCGCCCGAGCCTCTGGTTCCAACCTCTTCAGAAGTCCGAGTTTTCCATGACCGCCTCCCGTCTCTCCGTGAACGTCAATGCCATCGCCATGTTGCGCAACCGCCGCGACCTGCCCTGGCCCAGTGTCACCGGGCTGGCGGCCATTGCCATGGAAGCCGGGGCCAAGGGCATCACCGTCCACCCGCGCCCGGACGAACGCCACATCCGCAAGACCGATGTCTTCGACCTCGCCGAGATGATCGAGGAGCGCTACCCCAACAAGGAGCTCTGCCTGGAGGGCTATCCGAGCGAGGACTTCATCCGTCTGGTGGAAGAGGCGCGGCCCGATCAGGTGCTCTTCGTGCCCGATGATCCGGCCCAGACCACGTCCGACCACGGCTGGCAGTTCGACCGGGATCTCACCGCCCTGAAGGAGGGCATTGCCCGCTCCCGCGACGCGGCCGTCACCGTGTCGCTCTTCGTGGATCCGGACCCGCTGGCCCCGGCCCGCGCCGCAGCGCTGGGTGCCGAGCGGATCGAGATCTACACCGGCCCCTATGGCGCCTGCCATGACGATCCAGATCGGGCCGAGAAGGAACTCGACAAGGTGGTTGCAACCGCCGAAGCGGCCCGGGCGGCAGGCCTTGGGGTGAATGCCGGGCATGATCTGACGGTGGAGAACATCCCCGCCCTTCTCGCCCGCGCCCCCTTCATCCGCGAAATGTCGATCGGCCACGGCTTCACCGCCGACGCCCTGATCCATGGCTTTGCCGGCAGCGTCCGCCGGTTCCGCCAGGCCATGGGCGAGATCTGACGCCATGTCCCTTGAGACCTGGCTCCTCTTCGTGGCGGTCTCCCTGGTGCCGGCCGTGTCGCCGGGGCCCGGGGTCATGCTGGCGATCCACAACACGCTGAAATACGGCCGCAACGCCACCCTGGCCTCGGCCACGGGCAACGCGCTTGGTCTCGTCATCATCGGATTTGCCGTGGCCTTCGGCTTCGGCGCCCTGATGGCGGCTTCTGCTGCCGCCTTCACGGTGCTAAAGCTCGTCGGCGCGGCCTATCTGATCTACCTGGGTCTCAAGGTCTGGCGCGACCGGTCCAGCTTTGCCGCCGTGGAACAGGGCGGACCGAAGCGCAAGAGCTACAAGGCCCTCTTCACCCAGGCGCTCTTCGTCTCCGTGACCAACCCCAAGGCGATCCTGGTGATCACCGCGCTCTTCCCCCAGTTCATGAGCCATCACGGCTTCCGGCTGGACCAGACGGTGATCCTGTCGCTGACCTATGCAGCCCTCTGCTGGGCCAACCACGCCGCCATTGCCTTTGCCGGCAATTCGGTGCGCCGCTTCCTCAACTCCGACCGCCGGCTGACGATCACCCGGCGCATCACCGGCACCCTCTTCATGGGGTTCGGCGCCGCTCTGGCCACCGCAAGCCGGTAATCTGCGGCAGCGCGCTCAGTGCATCTGGGCGCGCTCAGCCTCCAGAATGCCATCCGCATCCAGTCCGGAAATCGGCAGCCGCGTGTCGCTCGGCACATCCCCGGACAGCTGCAGCGCCAGATAACGGCCGCAGCACACCCGCAGGAAGCTGGTGAAGTTGCCCAGATCATGGCCGGCGTCGATGCTCTCGTGATGCAGCCGCGTGATGAGCTGCACCACGTTCATGCCGTCCCGCCGGGCGATGTCCTCAAGCGTCGTCCAGAAGAAGGTCTCCAGCCGCACGCTCGTCACCATTCCGTCGATCCGCAGGGATCGCGTGGTGCTCTCCCACAGGCGGGTGTCCGCCTGAATGAACAGTTTGCACATCCTGGTCCTCCCCTTCGCATGCAAGGCGCAGGATAGCGCGGACATGGATCCCTCCCAAGGACCATTCCGCGCCACCCCGAGAAGTGGTGTCGCTCAGGCCGCCAGCGCGCCCGAGGCCTCTCCCGCCATCACCTTCATGAACTGGGAAAGCCAGGCCGGATGGGCGGGCCAGGCCGGCGCGGTCACCAGATTGCCGTCGGTCACCGCGCCGTCAATGGCGATCTCCGCATAGGTGCCCCCGGCAAGTTCCACTTCCGGACGGCAGGCGGGATAAGCCGAGACGGTGCGACCCTCGATCACCCGGGCAGCCGCCAGCAGCTGGGCTCCATGACAGATGGCGGCAACCGGCTTGCCCGTATCGAAGAAATGCTTCACCGACGCGATCACATCCTTGTCGAGGCGCAGATATTCCGGCGCACGGCCACCCGGAATGACGAGGGCGTCATAGTCGGCCGGGTCGATCTCGGCGAAGCTGGCGTTGAGCGCGAAATTGTGACCGCGCTTCTCGGTATAGGTTTGGTCGCCCTCGAAGTCATGGATCGAGGTGGCGACGGTCTCCCCCGCCTTCTTGCCCGGACACACCGCATCGACCTTGTGCCCCACCGCCAGCAGCGTCTGGAACGGCACCATGGTCTCGTAGTCTTCGGTGAAATCCCCGGTGATCATCAGGATCTTCTTCGCGCTCATCGGATGTCCTCCCTTGGTCAGTGATGGCAAGGGAACCCTAGCGCGCCGCTCGGGAAAGCGGGTATTAGCGCGGTACTACAGGCAAGATTTTCAGGCGGCTTGGGACTGCCCTCCGAGATCACCGATCCACTGCCCGGCAACGGGATCAGCGCGGCAGGGCCGGGTCCTTTTCGCAGCGGGCGAGCGGGATCAGGTCGAAGGAGTGAATGGCCGTGATGTAGGGCTCGCCGTCGAAGACGGTCGTATCCACATGGGCGCAGGCACAGGCATAGCCATAGGAGCCGTTGCTCGCCACATACTCCCCGGCGGAAATATCGCCGATCCTGTCCATCCCCAGCGGCTCGTAGTCGCGCCCCTGGGTGCGCAGGATCCACGTTGCCTGCCTGTCAGTCAGCCACCAGTTGCCCGGCGTGGGATTAGCGATCCAGCCGCAGCGGGTCTCGGCCGCAAGCGCCGGCGCGACAGCCCAGAAGACCCCCGCGAGCACCGTGACCGCGAGGGTCCATGCCGTCGATCCTGTCAATTTCATGATCCCCTACGCTCCCTTGACCCGACACTGGGAGACGACGCCCTCCGGCCACTCCAGACGCGCCTCATCCCCCTTCAACCAGATGGAAATTCCACTCTCCGCCTCATACAGCGCCCCGGAGCCGGACCGCACCTGCACGCCCGCAACCACCCGGTCGCCCCGTTCCAGCCGCACGGACCCGTTCGCCTCGGCACTCGGCGCGGCAAAGAACTCGGCCGCAATCTCGTCGGCCGGCTGGCCGTTGCACATATAGAATACGGCCCCGCCGGAAGGTCTCAGACGATAAAGGGCAATCAGCGTGCCGATCCGGCCCTGATAGGCGCTCTCGACGCAGGACCGCAGATCCTCGCTCTTCCAGCAGTCGTCCCTGCCCTTCACCCAGCCCCGCTGAACTGCCTTGAGAGACCGCAGATCCTCGCCCCCGTCAGGAAGGCTTCGCGACAGCGCAAGCGCCTCGCCATAGATGGCGGAAAGCGTACGGTCGAGGCGCGCCAGCACGGGATCCTGACAGACGAGTGTCTCCGCCGCGCCCTGCGCCCGCGCGCATGAAAAGCTCGGTCCTTCGCCATCCGCCGCAACGGCCCGACCGCCGGACATCAGCGCGGCGGCAAGACAGACGAAAAGCGGGATCCTCGCAAGGACGGGAATGAAGGCCATGGATCACCTCCGCAAGACCGAAGGATCTCACGATAGGACCGAAAGCTGGCGCAAGAAAGGACGCGTTCTAAAAGAGCGTCGCGCCGCGTCAGTCCGTGCGGCCGATCCGCGTGCGCGCCGCCCCATAGAGCGCCACGGCCCCCGCCACATCGCCGGCCTGCAGGCCGACAGAGGCCTCCGTATACTTGAAATGCATGAGCGCGCCGCGTCTGGCCGGATGATCCAGCCCGATGGCGTGGCCGATCTCGTGGGTAAACGTATGCACCAGATCATAGGCCGCCAGATCTCCGTCATAGCCGAGCTTCCAGCGATGGGCCGGGTTGAGACAGACCGCCGAGCGGGCGATGAGACTGACGCTGACGCCGGGTTGGGCGGCGCTTGCCGCTACGCCGCGCTCTGCACCCACGTCCGTCCGGGCATCGGAGCGGGAGCGCAGGGCCAGCTCCTTGGTGTCCTGCGCGACCGGGCGCACATTGGCAAAGGCGTAGCCGCGCGGCAGGGTCTGGGCGCCAAGCAGGATGTCGGCCCGGGCGGGGTCGGCAATCTCCTCGAAGGTCACGTCGGCAACCGCCTCCCACCGGCTGAAGGCCTGGCGCGCCGCGCCCTGCACCGTTTCCGCCGTCAGCCCGCTGCGGGCGGCAAGGCCCGACAGACCGGTCATGGAGCGGCAATTGCGGGCCTGCCCGTCCTGCACCGGCGTTTCGAGAAAGGCATAGGTGATGCGGGCGCCGCTGCCGATGGACGCAGCCCCCCATTTGACCAGGGAGCCATCGAGTTTCAGGAGCTTGTAGTCGGGCGAGGGCACGGATCCGGCGCGCGCCGGCTGGGGATAGGCGGCAGGTTGAACGAAGGCCCCGGCCTGCGGCGACGTGGTCCGCGAGGCCTGTTCGACATTGGATGGGGTCGAGCCTGACAGGGGCGCGATCGGCCGTCCGGCCGCTCCCGCGCCGCCCGCCAGGGCGGGTCCCGCAAAGGTCGCAAGCGCCGCGACAAGCGCAGCGCCAGCACGTGACCTCCGGAACCGGGTGCGCCCCTCAGCGGCGCCCGGTGTCTGTGTGGTCATGAGCCCCTCGTGCCTTCGGCCGCTTCCCTCCCGTCTCCCCTCGAGACGGATGACTCGGCGGCCTTGTTTGCCGGCATTGATGCTGAATCATCTCAAGAGCGCGCGCCATCCGCAAGAACCCTCAGGCATTTTCTGCAAGCCGCGAAACAGCACGACCGCTCGAAATCACCGCAGATGCGGGCGCCTGGTCCGCCGATCCGCAGGTCTGACGCCATGGTGAGGCCCGCGAAACCACGCGCGCGACCGCCCCATGCGGGCGATGGCGGAAGCCCCTGGCAGACCTCGTCCCCCATCCATCCGGGGCCGCGTCGTTTTCCCGCTTGACCGGCTCCGGCGATCTCGCTAGATACGTGTACCGTACCGTACGGTACAAGATTTCAAGCCCCGGTTCGGGCGCCCTTCGGGGCATCGGATCCGGACGTGTCAGCCTACCGCTCCGCCAAACCCAGACCGCACGCCATGTCTCTTTCCGCCGCCCTCAACGATCAGGACTTCGACGACGTCGAATTCACGCCCCGCCAGGAAGCGGTGCTGGAATGCGCACTCGGCCTGCTGGTGGACGGTGGCGAAAAGGCCCTCACCACGGCAGGTCTCGCCCGCAAGGCGAACTGCTCGAAGGAGAGCCTTTACAAGTGGTTTGGCGACCGGGACGGCCTGCTGGCCGCCGTAGTGGCCTATCAGGCGAGCAAGGTGCATTTCCCGCCCGAAAGCGGGGCCACCGCCGACGGTCAGACCTATCGCGCCCATCTGATCGAGTTCGCGACCGAGCTTCTCGCCGTCCTTCTGGGCGAGACCTCCGTGGCGCTGAACCGGCTCTCCATCGGCCAGTCCAAGCGCGAGGACAGCCGGCTCGGCCGCCTGCTTCTGGTGCGGGGCAAATACATGATCGCCGCCAAGGCCCGCGCCCTGCTCGAGGCCGGCCGTCACCGCGGCTATCTGCGCTTCAACGACGCGAACGAGGCCTATCAGGTGCTCTACGGCCTAGCCGTGCGCGACGTTCACATCCGCCTGCTTCTCGGCGACGAGGCCAGCCCGGCGGAACTGGATCTGAAGGGTCAGGCCGAAACGGCCGTGAACCGCTTCTACAAGCTCTTCGGCGTCAGCCTCTGACGTCGAAAACCTCAAATCGGGAACATCCGGGCAGCGGCGACAACAAGCCCGACCGGACCCAAAACGGGAGAAAGGAATACCCATGCGTGTTTATTACGATCGCGACGCTGATCTGAACCTGATCAAGTCCAAGAAGGTCCTCGTCATCGGCTACGGCTCCCAGGGCCGTGCACACGCCATGAACCTCAAGGACAGCGGCTGCACCGACATCGCCATCGCCCTGCGCGAAGGCTCCACCACCGCTCTCAAGGCCGAAGCCGATGGCTTCAAGGTCATGAACGTGGCCGACGGCGCTGCATGGGCCGACCTGATGATGATGGCGACCCCGGACGAACTCCAGGCCGACATCTACCGCGACCACATCGCCGCCAACATCCGTGACGGCGCAGCCATCGCCTTCGCTCACGGCCTGAACGTCCACTTCGGCCTGATCGAGCCGAAGGCCTCCATCGACGTCCTGATGGTCGCTCCGAAGGGCCCGGGCCACACCGTTCGCGGCGAATACGTCAAGGGTGGCGGCGTGCCGTGCCTCATCGCCGTCCACCAGGACGCAACCGGCAATGCCCATGACCTCGGCCTGTCCTACGCCTGTGGCGTTGGCGGCGGCCGCTCGGGCATCATCGAGACCACCTTCAAGGAAGAGTGCGAAACCGACCTCTTCGGCGAACAGGCCGTTCTCTGCGGCGGTCTCGTCGAGCTGATCCGCGCCGGTTTCGAAACCCTGGTCGAAGCCGGCTACGCCCCGGAAATGGCCTATTTCGAGTGCCTGCACGAAGTGAAGCTGATCGTCGACCTGATCTACGAAGGCGGCATCGCCAACATGAACTACTCCATCTCCAACACCGCGGAGTGGGGTGAGTACGTGACCGGCCCGCGCATCGTGACCGCCGAGACCAAGGCCGAGATGAAGCGCGTCCTGACCGACATCCAGACCGGCAAGTTCACCTCCGATTGGATGCAGGAATACCGCGCTGGCGCCGCCAAGTTCAAGGCAACCCGCCGCCTGAACGACGCCCACCAGATCGAGGAAGTTGGCGAAAAGCTCCGCGGCATGATGCCCTGGATCAAGTCCAACGCTCTGGTCGACAAGGCCAAGAACTAAGTCTGCGGCAAGGACTTGATCCAAGACATCAAACCGCTCGCGACTGCTTGCAGTCGCGGGGGGATCAAGTCCAACGCTCTGGTCGACAAGGCCAAGAACTAAGTCTGCGGCAAGGACTTGATCCAAGACATCAAACCGCTCGCGACTGCTTGCAGTCGCGGGGGGATCAAGTCCAACGCCCTGGTCGACAAGGCCAAGAACTAAGTCTCTGGTTTGCCCGAAACAAGAAAGGCCCGGCAGAAATGCCGGGCCTTTTCGCGTCTCGAGGGCCCACTCCCCTCACCATCGTCATCCCAGGCAAGCGCAGCGCGACCCGGGACCGGTGAGCCACATAACTCTCGGATCAGGACAACCCACCAGCGCGTCGGCGCGCTGATCCCGGATCTCCAGCTCCGCTTGCGTCCGGGATAACGGTGGAGGGAACTTGCCAGAGGAGACAGCCCTTGGGAGGGTCAAAAAACCGCTCCGACGTCCTTGCCGGACTTGATCCACTGCGGGATGAAAGCAACCCTCAGGCCGAGACCGGCTTCAACGCGGGCGGCAGCGTGTTGGGGTTGCCGACAAGCCGGTAGCGGAACCCGTCGGCGGGATAATCAAGGGAGGCCTCGCCATCGAAATCGACCGGGGCGATCTGACTGAGGAGAATGCTGCCGAACCCCTTGCGGCCCGGGCGATCGACCGCCGGCCCGTCTCCTTCGGTCCAGGTGAAGAAGAAGCTGCGCGCCTCTTCCGCGTCCGCGTCGAACCCCCACTCAATGGCCACCTCCCCTTTCGGCACGCTCAGGGCACCGGACTTGAGGGAGTTGGTCGCCAGTTCGTTCACGGCAAGCGCCAGCGCGATGGACTGACGGTCGTCGATAACGAGCGACGGTCCCTGCAGGGTGAGCTGGGACGAGGCCGGATTGATGTGCGGAGCAAGACTGGTGCGCACGATCACGTCGATGTCGGCGCGCGATTCCCCACCTTCCAGGATCCGCGTATGGGCACCAGCCAGCGCGCCGATGCGCGCCTGTAGCGCGGACCTTGCATCTTCCAGCGAGATCGTGCCCTTGAGCGTCTGGTTTGCGAGAGCTGCGACTGACGCCAGCATGTTCTTGATGCGGTGATGCAATTCCCGGTTCAGGAAATCCGTGCGCTTCTGCTGCAACATCTTCGCGGTGGTTTCAACCACCGTGTCCATGAAGCCGGCCACATTGCCGTCTTCGTCGTGGATCGGGCTGTAGCAGAAGGTGAAATAGGCCTGCTCGTCATAGCCGTTGCGGTTGATGACGAGAGGGAAATCCTCGATGAAGGTCGCCTCTCCGGCCATCGCCTTGTCCGCAATCGGGCCGATTTCGGCCCAGGCTTCCGACCAGACATCGCGGAAGGACCGCCCGAGGACGTTTTCCTTCTTGCCGAGAATGGGAGCAAAGGCGGTGTTGTAGATTGTGATGAGCTCCGGCCCCCAGGCGATCGCCTTGGGGAAATGGGAGTTCAGCATCATGCCACAGGCAATCTTGAGGGCCGCAGGCCAGGTGTCGAGCGACCCAAGCGGGGTGGTTTCCCAGGGAAACTCCGCAACTTGCCTCGCCATGAGGTCACCAGCCGGAAACTGCTTCGGCATCATTTTGACTGGATACTTCCCTCTGACCGGATCGGCGGTTCGAAACGGCATCTGCCCCTGGTCCCCTCGGCAAACCATATCCGAGTTTCAGGCACTTCGCCGGATTTCTTTGTCTTTCGCACGTGAAATGTTGCGTTCTGTCCTGTTGGTCTCGAACGCGAGGCCTCCCCGACGGTTCCGAAGAATGGCGCAAAAACAGGCAGTTTCCCTCCGCAATCGCTCACGACCTTTCAAATTGCAGCTTTACCTAAAATTTTAAGGATCGCGATAAACATCTGGAAAGGCGCCAAACCTAGCTTACCCGTCGCCACCTAGGCACTTCTGACAGAGACGCGATTGGCTTCCATGGACCTGAACACACTCCTGCTTGCGACCGCGCTCATTCTGACGGTGTTTTCGATCGCCTATCTGGGGGCGTTCCACGATCTGAAGGACGAGAGGTTCTGGCGCACCTGGGCGCTGGCCCAGCTGGGTCTGGCCGGCACGCTCATGCTGAAGTTCCAGGTGGCCGACGATCCCACCATGTGGGATCACGCGCCGGTAGTCCTCGGAGCGCTGTTCAGCCTGTCCCTCTTCCGGCAAGGGGCGCTGGAGTTCAACGGCAATCCCACCTCACTCAAGTGGTTCGCCTGGCCGGTTGGCGCTCTGGCCCTTGCGGCCATCGCGGCCACTCTCTTCCAGGCGCCGCTGATCTTCACCTGTTCCTACAATCTGGTTCTGGCGGCCATCGCCCTGTCCACCGCCCGCGAATATGCCAGCGAGCGCACGGGGCCCCTGTCGTCCCGCGCAGGTCTGGTCTTCTCCCACCTGCTGCTGGCCACCGACCTGGCCATGCTCTTCGTCCAGCACATCGTCACCGGGCACGTGATCACCCGCAACCTGCCCCTGACCATTCCCTATTCGATGCATGTGGTTCTCTGGATGGTCTTTGCCCTGTCGAACGGCGCCTTTTCCCTTGCCATCGCCTTCGAGCGCAAGCTGCGCGAGGAGCGCGAGGCCGCCGTCCGCGATCCCCTCACCGGGGCCTACAACCGGCGCGAAATGATGCGGCGGCTGGAATCCCTGCTCGACACGCCGAGCCGCCGCCCCTTTGCCTTCGTCCTGCTGGATCTGGATCACTTCAAATCGATCAATGACCGGTTCGGCCATGATGCGGGCGACGAGGTGCTCCAGTCCTGTGTCGACCTGATCAACTGGAACATCCGCCCCGAAGACTGCCTTGCCCGGCTGGGCGGCGAGGAATTCGCCATTCTCATGACCGACGTGCCGGCCGCCCATGCCCAGTCCATCGCCGAGCGTATCCGCGCCAATCTGGCTGCAGCACCCGTCGACCTGTCCGGGGAAAGCGTCACCGTCACCCTGTCGGCAGGCGTCTATTACGGTCTGGGGCTGGGACTGACCCCGAAGCAGATCCTGCGGGCGGCCGATCAGGAGCTCTATCGCTCAAAGAACCTTGGCCGCAACCGGGTCTCGACCACCTACGCCGCCTGAACGCTCGCTCAGAACCCGCCCTGCAGCAGCTCCGTGACGCGCCGGTCGCGCGCACTTTCACTCGATCCGCCCATCACCACCACGAGGCGTCGGGCCCCGCCCTGCCGCCCGGTGGCGACCAGATTGTAGCCCGCATCCCGGGTATAGCCGGTCTTCAGCCCGTCGACCCCGTCGACCCGCCCGAGCAGGTTGTTGGTCGCCTCGAAGCTGCGCCCGCGCCAGGTGAACTGCCGCGCCCGGAAGAAGGGCGCATATTGCGCATAGCGGGTCTTCAGGGCCCGACCAAGAAGCGCCATGTCGCGGGCCGTCGACACATGGGCCGGATCGGGCAGACCGCTGGCATTGCGGAAACGGGTGCGCCGCATGCCCAGCGCCTGCGCCGTTGCGGTCATCTTGCGGGCAAAGGCTTCTTCCGACCCGGAAATCGCCTCGGCCACCACTACGGCCACGTCATTGGCCGACTTCACCGCCATCGCGCGCGCCGCATCTTCCACGGTGATCGTGTCACCGGCTTTCAGCCCCAGCCGGGAGGGGGGCTGCGCGGCCGCATGGGCGGAGACGCTCAAGGGGGAATTCAGGGTCAGGCGGCCCTGAGCCACCTCATCGAACAGGAGATAGAGCGTCATCATCTTGGTGAGGCTTGCCGGATAGCGGGCTTCGTCGGCAGCCACCGCGTGCAGTTCGCGACCGGTCCCCAGATCGACAACCAGTTCCGAATAGCCCCTTGCGGCCGCCGTCGAGGGGGCCAGCGACAGGAGGGGCACGGCGGGAGCGGCCACCGTAGCAACGGGCGCCGCCGCCCGGGGCGTGGCGCCAGGTGTAGGCGACGGCGCAGGACCCGTGGACTGGCAGGCCGCCAGCAGGAGGGCAAAGGCCGGAGCGAGCCAGGTCGCCAGCCTCTTCGCCCGGTCCGCTTTCCGGCCCCGGCGCCCCTCCCCTGCGACGCCCGTCGCCGAAAGCTGCATGAAAGGGATCTGCGGGCGGGAAATGACGCGCACGGGTTTCTATCCGTTCTCTGATCGTTGAGGCGGCAGTCGGTCGGGAAGCGTGCCGCCTGTCAGGGCTTCAGCTTGTATCCGGTCTTGAAGATCCAGTGAATGACCCACAGACAGGCCAGCAGGAAGAGCAGGGTCATGCCCAGCGACAGCGCCAGGCTCACATCCGCCTGTCCATAGAAACTCCAGCGGAACCCAGAGATCAGATAGACCACCGGATTGAGCAGGGCCAGCTTCTGCCAGGTCTCGGGCAACATGCTGATCGAATAGAAGCTCCCTCCCAGGAAGGCGAGCGGCGTGACGATCAGGAGCGGCAGAAATTGCAGCTTCTCGAAATTATCTGCCCAGATGCCGATGATGAAGCCCAGAAGCGCGAAGCTCACCGCCGTCAGCACGAAGAAGGCTAGCGCCCAGACCGGGTGCTGCAGCTGGATCGGCACGAAAAGGCAGGCGGTCAGGAAGATGATGATCCCGACGATCATCGCCTTGGTCGCCGCCGCCCCCACATAGGCGATGGTGATTTCCAGGAAGGAGACCGGGGCGGACAGAACCTCGTAAATGGTGCCCGTGAACTGGGGGAAATAGATGCCGAAGGAGGCGTTGGAGAGCGCCTGTGTCATCAACGACATCATGATCAGGCCGGGCACGATGAAAGCGCCATAGCTCACACCGTCGACCTCGGAGATGCGCGAGCCGATGGCCCCGCCGAAGACGATGAAATAGAGCGACGTCGACAGCACCGGCGAGACGATGGACTGCATGATCGTGCGACGGGTCCGCGCCATCTCCCACAGGTAGATGGCCTTCATGGCGGGAAAGTTCATCAGCTGTCCTTCACCAGATCGACAAAGATCTCTTCGAGAGAGCTCTGCTTGGTATGCAGGTCATGGAAACGCAGGCCGGCATCGGACAAGGCGTTGAGGATGCCGGTGATCCCGGTCCTCTCCCCTTGCGCATCATAGATGTAGCGCAGGGACCGGCCTTCGTCCGCAAGCTCGATACCCAGGCCAGACAGGCTGTCCGGAAGCACGCTCACGGGTTCGGCCAGCTCGACCTTCAGCTCCTTGCGCCCGAGCTTGCGCATCAGGGCGGCCTTTTCTTCCACCAGGATCAATTCGCCCCGGGTGATCACCCCCACCCGATCGGCCATTTCCTCGGCCTCCTCGATATAGTGGGTGGTGAGAATGATGGTCACGCCCCGCGCCTTCAGGTCGGTGACGATGCGCCACATGTCCCGGCGCAGCTCCACATCCACCCCGGCCGTCGGCTCGTCGAGGAAGAGGATCTGCGGCTCGTGCACCAGCGCCTTGGCGACAAGCACCCGTCGCTTCATGCCGCCCGAGAGCTCCTTCAGCGCCGCATCCCGCTTGTCCCACAGGCTGAGGTCCTTGAGGATCCTCTCGATCAGCGTCTCGTCCGGCGGCAGGCCGAAGAGGCCCCGGCTCAACCGGATGAGATCGCGCACCTGCTCGAACTGCAGGGTCGGCATTTCCTGCGGCACGAGCCCCACCAGCCGCCGCGCCTGCCGATAGGCAGTCTGGTTGTCGTGGCCGCCGATCAGGATCTGGCCACCACTCGGCCGCACCAGGCCGCAGACCGTGCTGATCAGCGTGGTCTTGCCCGCCCCGTTCGGCCCCAGAAGCGCAAAGACCTCACCGGCGTGAATGTCGAGAGAGAGCGGCTTGAGTGCCTGAAAGCCCCCGTCATAGGTTTTTTCCAGATTGCGGATGGAAAGAATGGGAGGCATTGCGGCGAACGGGTCCTGCGGTTGAAGCGAGGGGTGAACGGGATTGGACGGGCGAGGCTCCGCACACGGTTTGCGAAGCAGCGATGCCCCCGGACAGGCGCGGCGACTGTGCCAAAAGCCTTGGCAAAAGGAAAGCACCGCAACAAAAAAGCTTGCCCCCGGCGCGGGCTCGGGCTCTCCTCCGCACGCAAGCACGAAGGACGGCCACGGCCTCTTCCCCTGTCCAGAACCATCGAACCGCATCGGCGTTCCATGACCCTGAAGATCCGGCCGGCCCATGCCGGCGAACTGGCCACCCTGACCCAGATCCTGCACCGGTCCAAGGCCAGCTGGGGCTATGACGCCGAGCGCATGGACGGCTTCCGCGCCGCCTTCCGTCTGGGTCCGCGCGACCTGACACGCGGCCCCCTTCTGGTCGCCGAGCGGAACGGAACGCCCCTGGGGCTGGCCGGCGGAGAAATCCGCGACGGGGTTTTCGAGCTGGATCATCTCTTCATTGCCCCCGAAGCCCTGAGGCAGGGCATTGGCAGGCTCCTCCTTCACCGCATGGAAGATCTGGCCCGCAGCGCCGGGACGGACCGTCTGCGCCTGAAGAGCGACCATTACGCAGAAGGCTTCTACCGCAAGGAAGGCTATGTCCTGACGGGGGACACCCCCAGTCCCATGTCACCGACCGGCTCCATTCCGATCCTGGAAAAGCCCCTTGCTCCGGCCGCAGTGCCCCTCTCGGAGATCTGTCTCACCCTCGACAGGCACACGCCCTGGGTCTTTGAAGCGGAGAACCGGGACGCGGTCGCCGCCCACTGGCAACACGAGCAGCGCGCCAATCCGCATCTGTGGAACGGGCGAACCCTCAAGGTGCGCGGGTTGTCGATCCGGGACGGCGTGCTGTCCGGCGTCTGTCAGGAGTGCTCCTTCGCCGCCTATCTCGCCTGGCGGGCCTGGGGCTATCCGAGCCTTGAGGACCACAATGTCTTCGGATCGGCCGTGGTGCGCAGTGCCGACGGCGACCTTCTCTTCGGCGTCATGGCCGATCACACCGCCAATCCGGGCCGGATCTATCCCTTTGGCGGCAGCCTGGAACCCGAGGACGCGGATCCGGCGACTGGGGCTGTCGACCTGATCGGATCGACCTGGCGGGAGCTGCAAGAGGAGGCTGGCCTCGGACCTGAGGACCTGCGCGAGACCGCCCGCTTCGCCCTGCCCTTCGGCCCGCTCATCGCCGTGGCCCTGGTGCTGCAGTCCTCCCAGCCGACCGCAGCCCTCGCCAGCCGCATCATGGCCCATTCGGATGGCTCGGAGGAACGCGAGCTCAAGGCCGTCCAGCCCTTGCGCGGGCCGCAGGATCTCGCGATCCCCAGCCTCACCCCCTGGGGCCGCGACATTGCCCGCGCCGTCTTCTCCGCTGGCCCCAGCACCTGAGCGCCGCAACTGGCAGGGCCGCAACTGCCAGGGATGTGTCACGAAACGAAACGGCAGCAGTCGTTTACGGAAGCTTCACCGAGAAAGCGCAGCGCTGTCGCCTGAGGTCGAAGTCCCCTCTGGCCCTCGCCGCCGTTTCTGTGCAACAGTCCGCGCCACACCCTGACGCCCGTCCGCACCAGAGCTGGAGAAACTCACCATGGGTCGCCGCTACGCCGTCCTCGACGTCTTCACCCACAAGCCGCTCACCGGAAACCCTCTGGCGGTGGTGCTGGAGAGCGAGGGCCTCTCGGACGAGCAGATGCAGGCGATCGCGGCGGAGTTCAACCTGTCGGAAACCGTCTTCGTGCTGCCACCGGAAAACCCCGGTCATTCCGCCAACATCCGCATCTTCACGCCGAAGCGCGAGCTGCCCTTTGCCGGGCACCCGACCGTGGGCACGGCGATCCTGCTGGCGACGGAGCGCTTTGGCGAGGTCTCCGGCGAACAGGATGCGATGGTCGTCCTGAAGGAACAGATCGGACCGGTGCGCTGCGGTGTCGTGCTGAAGGAAAATGCCGCAGGATTCGCGGAATTCGACGTGCCGCGCCTGCCCCAGCCGGCCGGCCCCACCGAGAACCCGGACATCATCGCCGCCGCCCTCAATCTCGAGCCCAGCGACATCGGCTTCGAGAACCATCGCCCGTCCTGCTACGAGGCCGGAGTGCCCTTCGTCTTCGTGCCCGTGCGCGATCTGGATGCCCTGTCGCGTGCCCGACCCAATCTCTCCCAGTGGCGCAAGGCCTTCAGGGAAGCGACCTCCGTGGATGCCTTCGTCTATTGCCGCGAGACGCGCGTCCACGACAGCGGCTTCCATGCCCGCATGTTCGCGCCCGAAATGGGCATCCCCGAGGATCCGGCCACGGGTTCGGCCGTTGCGGCCTTCGCCGGCGCCATCCACTATTTCGACGACCTGCCCAACGGCACCCACTTCATCCGGGTGGAACAGGGCTTCATGATGGGCCGCCCCTCGCTGATCGACCTGGAAATCGACATCGAGGCGCGCAAGCTCCACGCGGTACGCATCGGTGGACAGGCCACGATCCTCGCCCGGGGCGAACTTTTCATCTGACCGACCGAAGGCTGCCAGTCCTAGCCCTGCGGGCCCGGCCCCGTTCCGGCTACCTCCGGCAGCACGCCGGGCAGGTCTCTGCGCGGCGGGTGACCGAAGAGCCCGGAATAATCGCGGCTGAACTGGCTGGCGCTGGCATAACCGACCTGAAAGGCTGCCGCCGTCACGGAGGCTTGCCCACCGGAAATCAGGTGACGGGCCTCCATCAGCCGCAGGTGCTTCTGGAAGCGGACCGGGGTCGTGCCGGTGATCTGGCGGAAATGGGCGTGGAAGCCCGAAACGCTCATGCCCGCCGTGGTCGCCAGATCCTCCACCCGGATCGTGCTCGCAAAACTCTGGCGGAGTTGCGTGATCGCGCGCCCGATCCGCGCCGCATGGCTGTCGGCCTCCGCCAGCCGCCGCAGCATCGCCCCATGGGCAGCCCGCAGAAGCCAGAAATGAATCTCGCGGATGATGCCCGGGGCCAGGACCGGAATGGCTTCCGGGCGCTGCGTGAGCGTGAACAGCCGCCCCATGGCCTCCCGGATGTCCGCATCCCCCTCGCCCAGCGCCACGGCACGGGGCTGCGCCTCCGGGACCGGATCCCGCGCCGGAACATCCCCCATCAGCGGCATCAGCTCCCGGATCAGGGCAAGATCCAGCTTCAGGGCCAGAGCCACATAAGGCGCATCCCGCGAGGCCTCCACCACCTGCGCCCGCGACGGCAGGTCGAAGCTCACGATCAGAGACTGCCCCTTGGCAAAGGTCACCCGGCCGCCCGCCGCCTCGCAGGCCTTGGCACCGGAAAGCACAAGGCAGAACAGCGGGTCATAGACCATCGGCTCCAGAGCGGAGGGAGCAAGGCGACGATTGAGGCTGAGCCCCGGCACGCCGGTTGGATGGGGCGCATCTCCCGCGCCCACCGCATCGGCAAGCGCGATCACCCGCTCCGTCAGTTCATCCCGCTGCATAATTGCTCTTCGCTCCAGTCACGCTCCTTCACCCGGGAGCAAGCATGGGTTAAGCCCCGACGTTGCGTCACGCAACCCGGTGCGCGCCTCCTTGGGAACGGTTCTGGAGGATCAGGCAAGTCTTTCGGACCCTCAGGCAGGCAGCATGCGCCCTCTCCGCCTAGATGAGAAGCGAACCCGCTTCCCAACCTGACGGAGACGCAAATGACCCCTTCAAGCAAGATCGTTCTCATCACCGGCGGCAGCCGCGGCCTTGGCCGAAGCACTGCGCTCATGTGCGCCCGCAAGGGTCTCGACTGCATCCTCACCTGGCACAGCAAGGAGGCAGAGGCCGCACGCGTCGTTGCCGAGATCGAGGCTCTGGGCGGCCGTGCGGTGGCGCTTCAGCTCGACACGGGCAATGTCAGCGCCTTTCCTGCCTTCACCGAAGCCCTGAAGAAGACCCTGCACGACACCTGGCAGCGCAGTACCTTCGATGCGCTGGTCAACAATGCGGGCGTGGGCTCCTACAACAGCCTGGCAGAGACCACGGAGGATCAGTTCGACACCCTGATGAACATCCACTTCAAGGGTGTGTTCTTCCTGACCCAGAGCCTCATGCCCCTGATCGAGGATGGCGGCCAGATCCTCAACGTGTCCTCCGGCCTCGCCCGTTTCGCCCTGCCCGGCTATGGCGCCTACGCGGCGATGAAGGGGGCCGTCGAGGTGCTGACCCGCTATCTCGCCCGCGAGCTGGGTCCGCGCCGGATCGCGGTGAACACCATCGCGCCCGGGGCCATCGCGACGGATTTCGGCGGCGGACGGGTGCGCGACGATGCGGATCTGAACCGCATGGTGGCGGGCATGACGGCCATGGGCCGTGTCGGCCTGCCCGATGACATCGGCGGGGCGGTCTCCACAATCCTGGCCGGCGACATGGGCTGGATGACCGGCCAACGCCTGGAGATCTCCGGCGGCCAGCTGCTTTAAGACAGGACGCCCTCTCCCGGACCCGCGAGAGGGCGCCCCGACAACCGAAGCATCAGGAGCCCCCCTCGGAATGGCGGGCTCCTTACGCCTTCGCCATCAGCGTTCGGGCGTAGTCCTCCAGCTGCTGGGCCACCGTGCCCCAGCCGTTGTAGAAACCCATGTCCTCGTGCTGCTGCCGAGTCTCGGGCTTGCGATGCCGGGCAATCGCCGTGTAGCGGGTCTTGCCATCCTCTGTGTCGGAAAGCAGGAGGATCGCCGTCATGAAAGGCTCGGGGACCGGTTTCCACCCTTCCGCATAGGCATCGGTGAAGACCAGCTTCTCGTTCTCGATCACCTCGAGATAGACACCGTTGTTGGCCATCGCGTTTCCCTCCACCTCGAAGGTGGTGTTGAAGCGCCCGCCGACCCTGAGATCAATGTCGCAGCCGATCACCTTGTGCGGCTTCGGCACGAAGAAATGCGGAATGTGCTCAGGTCGCGTCCAGCACTCCCAGACCAGGCTTCGGGGGGCGGCCACCACCCGTGTGAAATGAAGATCTGTCGCCGGATCAAGATCATGCATCATTCCGTTCCTCCGCAAGTTTCGTCACATAGTCGTCGAACCGGTCCAGCCTGCCCTCCCAGAGGTCGCGCTGCTCCTCCAGCCAGCTTCGCACTGGCTGCAGGGCATCGGGGCAAAGGGAGCAAGTCCGGGTCCGGCCCAGCTTTTCGGTCTGCACCAATCCGGCCTCTTCCAGCTTCTTCAAGTGCCCCATGAAGGTTGGCAGCGCCATGTCATGGGGGGCCGCAAGTTGAGTGACGGACCGTGGCCCGCCGGCAAGGGCTGACAGGATCGCCCGCCGGGTCGGATCCCCGAGGGCTGAAAACAGAAGATTGAGCGAGGTCTCATGCTTAGCCATGCGCCTAACTATATCCGGATCCACACGCACAGCAAGGAAAACTTAGGACATCACCTAAGTATCAAAAACTCAGAAGCCACCAGCCCTGATAACCCCGTCTGGACACAGGACGGCCCGGAGCGAGACCGAAAATTACAAAAACACGGTTGCGCCGGACACAAACCTGCCTTACAGACTTGGTCCATCAGCTTCCGAGTCACTCGCAGAGGCCTTCTGCCCCGCCCGAGTGACGTGAGAGATCAAGGCCCGAGACTCCCGATGATCGCGACCCGCGACATTTCCGGCATCTCCAGCGACGCGCAGATCCTGCGCGGCGGCCTGCTCCTACTTGCCGACCTTCTTCTCCTTAGCCGCCCCTGAGCGCCGGCTGAATCGCATCTTCATGCGAACGGGCACTTAGGGGAGAAGACGCGCAAATTCTCATCGACAGAACGACACGGTTCCGCGCTTCCACACCATTATGGCCCCATGCATCCGGCGGGCCCACGGCGGCGGAACCCCAGGGAAGGACCAGGACACATGACCGCTTCGGACAACCAGATCCGCATCTTCGACACCACCTTGCGCGACGGCGAACAGTCGCCCGGCGCCTCCATGACCCTGGAAGAAAAGCTGCAGATCGCCGACATCCTCGACGACATGGGTGTCGACATCATCGAGGCCGGCTTCCCCATCGCCTCCAACGGTGACTTCGAGGCCGTCAGCGAGATCGCCAAGGCTTCCCGCAACTCGGTGATCGCCGGTCTGGCACGCGCCATTCACGCCGACATCGACCGCTGCGGCGAAGCCGTGAAACACGCCAACCGCGGCCGCATCCACACCTTCGTCTCCACCTCTCCGATCCATCTGAAGTACCAGATGAACAAGTCGGAAGAGCAGGTGCTCGACATCATCACCGACACGGTGACCCGCGCCCGCAACCTGATCGACGACGTGGAATGGTCCGCCATGGACGCCACCCGCACGCCGATCGACTATCTGTGCCGTTGCGTGGAAGCTGCCATCAAGTGCGGCGCAACCACCATCAACCTGCCGGATACGGTCGGCTATGCCACCCCGGACGAATACAAGCAGATGTTCGCCGACGTGATTGCCCGCGTGCCGAACTCCGACAAGGCGATCTTCTCGGTCCATTGCCACGATGACTTGGGGTTGGCGGTCGCCAATTCGCTGGCCGGTGTCGCCGGCGGCGCGCGTCAGATCGAATGCACCATCAACGGCCTGGGCGAGCGCGCCGGCAACGCGGCGCTGGAAGAGATCGTCATGGCGATCCGCACCCGCGGCGACGTCCTGCCCTATCAGTGCAACGTGGACCCGAAGTTCCTGACCCGCGCCTCCAAGCTGGTGGCCGGGGCCTCGGGCTTCGCCGTGCAGTACAACAAGGCCATCGTCGGCAAGAACGCCTTCGCCCACGAGAGCGGCATCCATCAGGACGGCATGCTGAAGAATGCCGAAACCTACGAAATCATGCGCCCCGAAGACGTCGGCGTGAAGGCCACCTCCCTGATCATGGGCAAGCACTCCGGCCGCCACGCCTTCAAGGACAAGCTGAAGGAACTGGGCTTCGAGCTGGGCGACAACGCCCTGCAGGACGCCTTCCGCCGCTTCAAGGACCTGGCCGATCGCAAGAAGCACGTCTATGACGAGGACATCGAGGCTCTGGTCGAAAACGAGATCGCAACCGCGACCGAGACCACCAAGGTGCTCTCCCTGACCGTGATCGCCGGCACCGGCGGCCCGCAGAAAGCCATCCTGACCATGGATGTCAACGGCCGTCACGAGACCCGCGAAGCCACCGGCGACGGCCCGGTCGACGCCACCTTCAACGCCATCAAGGCCATCGTGCCCCATGACGCCACCCTGCAGCTCTATCAGGTGCATGCGGTGACGGAAGGGACCGATGCGCAGGCGGAAGTCTCCGTGCGTCTGGAATCGAACGGCCGCATCGCCACCGGCAAGGGCGCCGACACGGACACGCTCGTCGCCTCGGCCCGCGCCTATGTGTCGGCCATGAACAAGCTCGCCGTGCGCCAGCAGGGCAGCAACCCGGGCGCCCTCAAGGCCAGCTGAGCCTTCAGCCCGCACCGCTGATGATGCAGAAGGGGAGCCACACGGCTCCCCTTTTTCATTGCGGCTAGGTTCAAAAAACACCCCTCACCCGTCATTCCCGGCCTTGTGCCGGGAATCCAGACTAACAGCAACGAGGCCCGGGAAGACTGGACGCTCGGGACAGGCCCGAGCATGAAGGACCGATGGGGAGGGGCTCAGAGCACAGGCACGACGCAGGGCATCGCTCTTGCGCGGCCTACGGAACCCTCGCCCCTCCTACTCCGCCCCCACTCAAGCAAAAGGGGAGCCTCGAGGCTCCCCTGGTGATGTCGATCAATCCGGCGTCTTCGTCCGGCCTCAGCCGTTGGCGACGAGGCTCTGCATGGAGGGGCTGAAGCGCTGAAACACGTCGCAGGGCATGTCGCCCATGCGCCGGCTCTCGCGATATCCGAAGCCGAGCGACTGGACGAGTTCCCGCCCGATCCGGTCATCGGTGCGCACGCAGGCGACCAGATGGGAGAAATAGGTCCGCTCGAAGAACCACTCGATCAGATCCAGGGAGATATCCTCCAGAAGCCCGGGCAACTCGGCCGTGATCTCCGGATCCACGCAATGATGCAGGGCGATCTCCGAGGTCTCGCTGAGAATCGTGAAGCCGATCCAGCCCGCAAACTGCGCCCCGCCGTGCCCGCCGATCCCGTCGGGGGCTTCCACCATCAGCTTGAACGGAGAGAAGCCGTGCCGGTCCTGACAGGCGAGCGTATCCTCAAGCCATCGCAGACAGCAATCCCGTGACCACTCTCCCGGTTCACGGCCGATGTAGCGGTTCACTTCCGCCCGTCCGTGAAGCTCCGTGAGCAGCGGCAAGTCGCCGGTGTCGAATGGCTGCAGCCAGTATCCGCGTCCGCGAATGACAAGATCCTGCAAGGTCGCCTCCCTTGGCGTCCGCAATCCGTGGCCGGGGCGTGCCCCACTCCGGCCGACCGTCCTGCGGTCTTCCATCAGCAGGCGCGACCTTCTGGCCCGACGCCTGCAAATCCCGCGGGCCAGGCCCGCATGCTCCGACGGGTCAGCCCCCGTCCTGAAGGGCGGATGCAACTCCGCCCAAGGCTCTCCAGGGTGAAGGGTCCGACTTCGGACCGCCCCGGTTCCGTTTCCTCTCATTCAGCCTCTGGTGGCTGACGGATGGGCTTATGACCTAACGTAAGGTCCGCTTCTTTGAGCTGCCTCAAACCGCAACCAGAAAGTTGATGTCATCCCCTTCCAAATCGCGGAGTGCGGGAACGACATTTCAACGTTTTGAACACTCTCGCAGATTCGCAAGGCTGGCGCGCTTGCGAGTTTTTGCAGGAGGCGGAAGTCCCCGCTGCAACTGCAAATGGGAGAAGGCCTGCGAAACCCGGCTCTCCCGCTGGCCAAGGCACCTAACCCTGAATTGCGGCCTGAATGAGGACATCATACCATGAATTACGTAGCGTCATCCAAAATTCATATTTGAAAACTGAAGGTTAGTTAATTTATCCACAGTGCGGCGCACAATTGCTGATTGCTGCGACTGCTCGCAAGGCCCACGAACGGACCAGCCCTCACCGCCCCACGCGCAGGGCGTCGGCCAGTGCGGCCTCGTCGGTGGGATCCACCCGCGGCCAGTCCGCCATCTGGTTGCGGAACCAGGTTTCCTGCCGTTTCGCATAGCGGCGGGTGGCCACCACCAGGCGGCGATGGGCCTCAGGCCGGTCGATCTCACCGGCAAGAAGGGCGGCAATCTCCTTCACGCCGATGGCCCGCATGGCCGGAAGGCTCCACGGCAGCCCCTTGGCCAGCAGCGCCTCCACTTCGGCAATCCCCTCTTCGCCCAGCATCAAATCGGCGCGCTGGGCAATGCGCTCATGCAGCCAGGGGCGCGGCGGAGCCAGCACCCGGAGAACACAGCTTTGCGCCGCAAGCAGCGGCGGGCTCTGGGTCTCCCGGTGCCAGTCGGCGAGCGTGCGGCCCGTGGACTGCACCACCTCCAGAGCGCGGGTCAGCCGCTGCAGGTCGACGAGGGTGGCAGCAGCCTGAGGGTCGAGGGGCGCAAGGGCCGCGCGCACCCCGTCCACGCCCTGCTCATCGGCGAGAACCCGGCAGGCACTTCGCACCGTTTCCTGAATCTCCGGCAGAACCGCAAGACCCTCGGTCAGTGCCTTGAAATAAAGGCCGGTTCCTCCCACCAGGATCGGCAACCTGCCTTCGGCGCGCACAGCGGAAATCTCGCGCGCCACCAGCTTCAGCCAGTCGCCGGTGGAGAACGGCGTCGCGGCCGGCAGCACGCCATAGAGCCGATGCTCGGCGCGCGCCTCATCCTCCGCGCTCGGACGGGCGCTGACGAGACGCAATTCCGCGTAGACCTGCATGGAATCGGCATTGAGAATGACCCCATTCGTGCGTTCTGCGAGCCTCAGGGCCAAAGCCGACTTGCCGCTGGCGGTCGGCCCGGCTATCAGAACCGCGTGAGGGTCTGCTCCCTTGCGTCCCTGATCGTCTGTCAAGGTTGCGTCCATGTCGCTCGTCGTTACTCTCGTTTCCAATCCGATGACCCCGGCCGTGGATGCGGCCCTTCTCGACAGCGCCCGCGCGTGTCTTGGCGCCTCCGGCGATGTGCGCGTCCTCAACGAGGGCATTGCGGCGGAATTCGCCACCGCCGAAGGAGACGCGGGAGCCCTGCGCGCCCGGCTTCTTGAACGACTGGGCGACGCGCCGGTCGATGTCTTTGTGCAGAAGAGCGAAGGGCGGCGCAAGCGCTTGCTGATCGCCGACATGGATTCCACCATGATCCGGCAGGAATGCATCGACGAGCTCGCCGCGGAGCTCGACCTCAAGGACCGGATCTCCGAAATCACAGAGCGGGCCATGCGCGGCGAGATCGAATTCGAACCGGCCCTGCGCGAGCGTGTCGCCCTTCTTGCCGGCCTGCCGCTCAGCGCCATCGGCAAGGTTCTGGCCGAACGCATCCAGCTGATGCCCGGTGGTCGCACCCTCGTCCAGACCATGAAGGCCAACGGTGCCTATTGCGCGCTGGTCTCTGGCGGCTTCACCCATTTCACCTCCGCCGTCGCCACCATGATCGGCTTTGACGAGAACCAGGCCAACCTTCTGCTGGAAGACGACGGCAAGCTGAGCGGTCAGGTGCAGGATCCGATCCTCGGCCGGGAAGCCAAGCGCCAGCGGCTGGAAGAGCTCGTCGCGGAAAAGGGGCTGACCTTCGAGGAAACGCTCGCCGTGGGCGACGGAGCCAACGATCTGGCCATGATCGAACGGGCCGGCGCGGGCGTCGCCTATCGCGCCAAGCCCGCCGTGGCCGCCGCCGCTGACTTCAGCGTGGCCAATGGCGACCTGACCGCCCTCCTCTATCTCCAGGGCTACGGCTTCTCCGACTTCGTGCTCTCCTGAGCCGCGCCTTTTCGGCAGGCCGGTCTACTGCGCCGGGGGCTGTTCTCCCGGCACCGTGCCCACCGTGCCGAGCCCGAAGGCGAAGACCAGCGCCACGTCCCGCTCCGTCGCAACCAGCGTGTTGCGACCGTTATAGGTCATGCTCCAGCCCTGGACGAGATTGCGCAGGGCGCCGCGCTCTGACGGGTCGAGCGGGATCGGCGCGCAAATTCCCACAGGCACGGCGTTGTAGAACAGCGCCAGATCACTTGCCGGACCGCTGGTGATGCCACTGCCGAGCAAGCGGCCCGACCCGCCCGAGAGCCCCATCGCCTCCTGAGCCAGACCGCTGAGCGTGGCCGCATCATCCCGCGCGGCAGCGCCGAGAAAGAGCCCCTTGCAGAGTTCCGCCGGCGGCGCCGCGCCATTGCCCCCCTCCTGCGCAGGTCCCGGATCACCGGCCGGTTCGGAGCCATTCGACCCTGCCCCTTGCGACGGATTGACCGCCTGAACCAGGTCACAGGTAACCGTCAGCCGGTCCCCGTCCATCCAGCCGCCCAGATCCTCCGGCGACTGGGGCGACCAGGTCGGCTGCCCCTTCGCGTCGAGGGCAAGCGAGAAGCGCCGGCCACCGGGCGGGAAGGGATAGACCGCCTCGAAGGCATTCACCCCCCACATCAGGGCGTCGATGCCGCACTCGCCATAGGCGATGCGGAAGAACCCGTTCTCGCCCCAGTCCGCTCCCCAGCTGTTCTTGCAGATCCACGCCTGAGCCGTCTCGTCATACCCCACGACGCAGACCGCATGCATTCCGTCCAGAGCGGCAGAGCCGTTCCAGGAATAGACCCCGCCCGTGTAGGCATAGAAATCCTGATAGACCGCGAAGCTCGTCACCAGCGGCCCGGAGCGCGAGAGCCAGGACTTCATGGCGGCCGGATCCGAGAGCTGCCGGGATCCGGCGATGCGCGTGACCTTGTCCTGCCAGTCGGGTGGTGGCGAGCAGGGTTGCTGGCTGTCGAGATAGGGGTAGTCCACTTCCGGAACCACGCCCGTCTGGGCGCAGAAACCGAGCGCGGAAGGGATCTCCCAGCCGACCGAACAGACCCCGCCGCCGCAGAAGAACATGTGCGCTTCCGAAAGGTCCTCCAGCTCGCCCGCATCTTCGGCTCCGAAGGGCGCCCGTGCCGCGATGCGGCTTGCCGCATCCAGCACCGCCGCCGTGGCAAAGGCCACGCAGGAGCCGCAGGACCCCTGATACTTGACCCCGGAAATGTAATTGTCGCCATTGGCATTGCGCCAGTCGAAGGAGGCCGGAATGGCCTGCAGCGCCAGGTCCGGCCGAGCGCTGCGCCCCGCGTGGCCTTCCCGCGACACCTGGATGCGTTCGTCGAGGCTCATGCCCCCCGGCTCGACGAGACATCCCAGATGCAGCCGCCGTGCCTCCGGCTCCAGCCGCATCAGCAGGGTCTCCCCATGCCGCCAGGCGACCCCGACCGCCTCGTTGACCCGCCGGATTGCCTCGAGCAGTTCCTGATCCAGCGCCATCCGTGCCTCCCCTGAGCTCGCGCTTCGCAGAGCCCGCACCTGACGCAGGCCCACCTGTCAGGGACGCAAGGACAGGCGAAACGTGCCCGCTCCTGCCCGAACCACACTGGAAAAGAAAAAGGGCCGCCCCTGCCGGATCAGGCAGGGACGGCCCTTGGCTCAATATCGGGGCGGAAGAGAGGGTCTCTTCCGCCGCCATGATCGCAAATCCGGATCAGTCCTCGATGCGCACCGGAACGTAGCGCAGCACGCCGTCCGGATTGGCCAGAAGCAGCAGCGCCAGCCGCCGCCCTTCCGCCTTCAGGGCAGCAACCGCGTCGATCACCTCCTGGGCGGTGGCGACAGGCTCCTGGGCCACTTCCTTGATCACGTCCCCCGCCTCGATGCGCTTTTCCTCAGCCGGGCTTCCCGCAGCCACCTCGCTGACGAGAACACCGGTCACCTCTTCCGAGATGCCGAACTTGGCGCGCGCCTCGTCGTCCAGCTCGGAAAGCACCATGCCGAGAACTTCCTCGTCGGTCACCGCAGGTTCGGGCGTGTCCGTGCCAGACTTGTCGCTCTCGGCCGCTTCGGCGGCTTCCTCGAGGCGGCCAAGTTCCACCTTCAGGGTGACTTCTTCGCCCTTGCGCCACAGCTTGACGTCGACCGCATCCCCGATGGAGCTTTCGGCCACCATCCGCGGCAGTTCGCGCATGGTCGCGACCTTCTTGCCGGCAAATTCCAGGATGATGTCGCCCGGCTGGATGCCGGCAGCTTCCGCCGGTCCGCCTTCGTTCAGGCCTGCCACCAGCGCGCCGCTCGTGTCGGTGCCCCGGTCGAGGCTCTCGGCAATCTCCTCGGTGACTTCCTGGATGCGCACGCCCAGCCAGCCGCGGCGGGTCTCGCCGAACTCGCGCAGCTGCGCGATGATGCGGGTCGCCGTGTTGGCGGGAATGGCAAAGCCGATGCCGATGGACCCGCCCGAGGGCGAGATGATCGCCGTGTTGATGCCGATCACCCGGCCGTCCATGTCGAACAGCGGACCACCCGAGTTGCCCCGGTTGATAGAGGCATCGGTCTGGATGAAATTGTCGTAAGGCCCGGAGTTGATGTCCCGGTTGCGGGCCGAGACGATGCCCACCGTCACCGTGCCGCCCAGACCGAAGGGGTTGCCGATGGCCATCACCCAGTCACCGACCCGGATCTTGTCGCTGTCGCCGAAGCTCACGTCGACCAGCGGCTTTTCCGGCGTGACCTTGAGAACCGCAATGTCGGTTTTCTCGTCAGTGCCGATCAACTCGGCCTTGAGCTTCGTGCCGTCATTGAAATTGGCGACGATCTCGTCGGCGCCCTCGATGACGTGATTGTTGGTGATGATGATGCCGGCCGTGCCGTCGATCACGAACCCGGAGCCAAGCGACTGCACCCGGCGCGGGCGGTCATCTTCCCGGTTCTGCTGATTGAAGAATTCTTCGAAGAACTCCTGGAAGGGCGATCCGTCCGGCACCTGCGGCAGGGGCACGGTGCGCTCGCCCTGGACCGTCTGGGAGGTCGAGATGTTCACCACCGCATCCGCCAGTCCCTCGGCGAGATCCGCGACGGAGACAGGCCCCTGGGCCTGGCTCGCCACGGGCGCGCCCAGCGCGACCAGCACGCCTGCGGCAAGCCCCGCCAGCATGGGCCGGGCCCGGGTCAGAAACCGGGCACCCGGCATGTTTCGAGTTGCGACCGCCATAAGGTCCTCCATCCGGCATCTGGTCATCTGGTGTCGGGCAGCCCCGACGCGCGTCCGCACGGTGCCGTTACCCTAGGGATGATCCGGCACCGGCACGCAGTCTGATAAAGTCTAGTGAAGATTTTGCGCAAAGCCATGCGATCCTTGCACGGGATCCGGTCTTTTTGTCATCCGCGCAACAGCCAGACGATCAACACCCCGAGAGCAAGGGCGAAAAGACCGACGCCGCGCAGGACCCGATCAGGGGTCTCCAGCGCGGCGCGCATCACTGCCTTCATGCCTCCCGGCGCCAGCGCATAGAGGGTTCCCTCCAGCGCCAGCACCAAGGCAAGGGCGGTCAGCAGATCGCTCATTGGGCAGCAGGTGCCGCCGAAGAGCCGGTTGCCGGGGCCGACTGGCGGCCCATCGGGTCATTGAAGTAGCGGAAGAAGGCCGAATCCGGCGACAGCACCAGGCTGGTATCCCCCTGCTGCAATCCCTTCTCGTAGGCCTGCATGGACCGGTAGAAGCCGAAGAAGTCCGCGTCCTTGTTATAAGCTTCCGCGAAGATTCGGTTCCGCTGCGCGTCCCCTTCACCTCGGGCGATTTCGGAATCGCGCCGGGCTTCAGCGACCAGAACGGCCGCATCACGATCCGCACGCGAGCGAATGCGGCGTGCCTGCTCCTCGCCCTCGGCGCGGATCTGGGTCGCTTCCTGCTGACGCTCGGACTGCATGCGGGCGTAGATGCCCTGGGAGTTGGCATCCGGCAGATCCGCACGGCGGATCTTCACGTCCACCACTTCGATGCCGAGTTCGGCCGCATTGGTGGTCACGCTCCGGCGAATGTTGTCCATCACACCGGCACGGTCGTCACGCACGAGCACTTCGAAGGAGGTCCGGCCGAGTTCGTTACGCAGCGCAGCTTCCAGGAAGGTGGACAGACGGCGGTTGGCCGCATTGATCGTCTGGACACGCTGGAAGAAGAGAACCGGGTTGGCGATCCGGTAGCGGGCGAAGGCATCCACCACCACGCGCTTCTTGTTTGCCAGGTTCTGCTCCACCGTCGGCATGTTCAGGTCGAGGATGCGCTTGTCCAGGAACACGACGTTCTGGACGAAGGGCCACTTGAAGTTCAGGCCCGGTTCCTGGACCACCTTGTCGATCCGGCCGAAGGTCAGGACGAGCGCCTGCTGGGTCGGATTGACGATGAAGGCACCGAGATAGAGCACGAAGGCGACGATGCCGACGAGGACGAGAAGAATACCGTTACGCATTACTGGACTCCTCCCGCGCGATTGACCGAGGACCGGCCGGTCAGCTCATTGAGCGGCAGGTAGGGCACAACGCCCTGACCGCCGGCCTGGCTGTCGATGATGATCTTGGCGTTGGAGCCGAGAACCTTTTCGAGGGTTTCCAGATACATGCGCTCGCGGGTCACGTCGGGTGCGTTCTTGTACTGCTCGTAGATCTGGTTGAAGCGCTCGGACTGACCGGTTGCTTCAGCAATGGTCTGTTCGCGATAGGCAGCGGCTGCTTCCAGAATGCGGGCGGCCTCGCCTCGGGCTTCCGGGACGACCCGGTTGGCATAGGCGGTCGCTTCGTTCTTGATGCGGTCGTTGTCGGCACGCGCGGCCTGAACGTCACGGAAGGCGTCGATGACCTGCTGCGGCGGATCGACCCGCTGCATCTGGACTTCGGTGATCTCGATGCCGGCCTGATAGGAGTCCAGCGTCGTCTGCATCAGGGTGCTGACATCGTTCTGGATGGAGGCACGGTTTTCGGTCAGGATCGCGTCGATCTTAGAGGCGCCGACCACTTCGCGCATGGCGCTCTCGGCCACGGCCTTCACGGTGCCTTCCGGGTTCTGGATGTTGAACAGGAAGTTGGCGATGCCTTCGGAGGTGTTCTGGATGCGCCACTGGACCTTGAAGCCCACGTCGACGATGTTCTCGTCGCCGGTCAGCATCAGGCTCTCGGCCGGAACTTCCTGGGAACGCACCTGGCTGCCGGTCACAAACTCCTGCACGCCGACGGTCATTTCCCGCTGCAGTTCGACCTGCGGCAGATAGACTTCACCGATCGGATAGGGCCAGTTGTAGTTCAGGCCGGTGCCGGTCTGGCTGGTGACTTCACCGAAGACCAGCTCGACGCCCACTTCGCCTTCCTCGACGCGGTAGAGACCGGTCGCCAGCCACAGGCCGGCCAGCACGGTCACCACCAGCGCGCCGCCGGCAAAGCCGAGGCCGCGACCGCCGCCACCGGGCAGCACGGTCTTCATGCGGTCCTGGGTGCGTCTCAGCAATTCTTCCAGATCCGGCGGGTTGCCGCCGCCGCCACGGTTGGGACCACCGCCCCAGGGGCCGTTGTTGTTGCCCCCGCCGCCCCACGGTCCACCGTTATTGCCGCCGCCCTTCCACGGGCCGCCGCCACCGGATTGATTGCTCCAAGGCATCCAAACTTCCCTTTGTTGCGCTTCCGGCACCCCTGACCGGACAGGACCACAGCCCTGCCCGAAACGCCGGAATTCATCTCGTCGTTCTGACTCATCTGCGGTTATAGGGAAGTTACCAAGGGCTTTCAACGAATGCGCCCTGCCGCCCCTCCCCGGAAAACGCCGATTTCTCTGGCCACATGGGTGTTTTGCGCGGCTGTTTCAAGCAGCGCCGGACCGATTAGACGCACCCTGCCCCGCTCAGCCGGCCAGAACCATGTCGAGATGAGGGATGCCATCCTCCAGATAGTCCTCGGAACACCTTTCGAAACCGAGGCTTGCATAGAAGCTCTCGAGATGGGCCTGAGCCGAGAGCTGGATGGGATGCCCCGGCGCCAAGTGTCGCAGTCCCTCGATGCCGGAGCGCATGAGCTTGCGGCCATTGCCCCCGCCGCGGTGCCCGGCATCGATCACGACGCGCCCGATGCGCGCCTCCGAAGCGCTCTCCCTCTCACCCGGCACGAAGGCCCGCAGAGCCCCGACGATCCGCCCGGCGGCGTCCTCGACCAGATAGTGGAGCGTGACAGGATCCTGTCCGTCGATCTCCGGGAAGGCACAGTTCTGCTCGACCACGAAGATATCCTGACGCAGTTTCAGCAGATCATGCACCTGCCGCCCGGTCAGCTCGTCAAACCGCCACCAGCGACCGTCGAACCGGTCGTCCTTGCTCGTCATTCCCATCTTCAGCCTTCCTTGCGCCGGTAGGTCACAAATGAAAAGTCCGCGCTGTCGCGCTCGCTCCGCTCTCCCTTGACCCGCGAGATTTCCTCCCACAAGGCAGGATCGAGTTTCGGGAAGACCGTGTCGCCGATCGGGTCCGCCTCGACCTCGGTGAGCACGATGCGATGGGCCAGCGGCAGGGCCTGGGAGTAGATCTGCCCGCCGCCCACGATCATCAGGGCCGCTGCGCCACTCTCGCGCACCAGAACCTCACCACGGGCCACGGCATCCTCGAGACTGCGCAGCACTTCCGCCCCCTCGGGAAGAAAGGCCGGATCGCGGCTGACGATGAGATGAGGGCGGCCGGGCAGCAGGCCCGGGAGAGACTGGAAGGTCTTGCGCCCCATGATCATCGGACAGCCCATGGTCTCCCGCTTGAAATGGCGCAGGTCCGAGGGCAGCCGCCAGGGCATGTCGCCTTGAGCACCGATCACGCCATTGCGCGCAACTGCCGCGATCAGAACGATTTCCGTCATGGGGAGACCTCTCTCATGGAGCTTCTGGCGACATCAGGGCATCGCTTCGCCCCTCTCTTAGAGACTGGCTGACGAGGCGGCAACACCCCTCAGAGCAGGGCGACCGGCAGGGCGACCCGCAATGCGGCGCGAAATCAGGCACGCCGACGCTTCGATCAAAAGAATGTCAGCATTCCTGACCCTATTCCGGATCGGACTGATCCTGAGAAAAATCGAAGAAACACTTGAGCTTATCGCCCCTAGACTCCTTATCCGGGAAATGGTCTTTTCCCAGCCCTCGGTCAGGCTTGAAGCGCCTTTCGCGCGCCTGCCCCCTCTTCTTCTTCAGCGAACACAAGGTTCCCATCATGGATCGTCGCTCCTTCCTCAAGTCCGCCACCCTGGGCGCCGGCGCTGCCGGTGCGACCACCCTGGCGGCTCCGGCCCTTGCTGCCGACACCATCAACTGGCGCATGGTCACCACCTGGCCCAAGAACTTCCCCGGTCTGGGTGTCGGCGCCCAGCGCCTGGCCGACCGCATCACCCGCATGTCCGACGGCCGCCTGACCATCCAGGTCTATTCCGCCGGCGAACTGGTTCCGGCCCTCCAGTCCCTGGACGCGGTCATCGACGGCTCCGCCGAGATGTGCCACTCCGCCTCCTACTACTGGCAGAACAAGTCCCAGGCCCTGAACTTCTTCACCGGCGTGCCCTTCGGCATGACCCACCGGGAAATCTCCACCTGGGTGAACAACCTGGGCGGTCAGGCAATCTGGGACGAGGTCTACGACCAGTTCGGCCTGCAGGGCTTCATCTCCGGCAACACCGCAAACCAGGCCGGCGGCTGGTTCCGTGAGGAACTGACCGGTCTCGACAGCCTGAAGGGCCTGCGCTTCCGCACCCCGGGTCTCGGCGGCAAGGTCTGGGAAAAGCTGGGCGTCACCGTCACCAACATCGCCGGCGGCGAAATCTTCCAGGCCCTCCAGTCCGGCGCCCTCGATGCAGCCGAATTCGTGAGCCCCTATAACGATCTGGCTCTCGGCTTCTACCAGGTTGCCAAGAACCTCTACATCTCGTCCTTCAACGAACCGGGCATGGCAACCGAGCTGGTCGTCGACAAGGCCAAGTTCGCGGCTCTGCCGGCCGACCTGCAGGAGATCGTCAAGACCGCCTGCCAGGCCGAAAGCGACCAGATGGGCAACGACTTCTTCGCCAATGACCCGCGCGCCCTGCAGACCCTGGTCAACGACCACGGCGTCCAGGTTCGCGAGTTCCCGGAAGAGATCAAGAAGGCCGCTGCCGAAGCTGCCCTCGAGATCCACGAGGAAATCCTCAACTCCAGCGACCCGCTGACCAAGAAGACCGCAGAGAGCTTCCGCGATGCCCTGCGCCTGGTGCGCACCCGCACCGAGGGCAACGAAGGGTCCTACATCCAGACCCGCAAGCAGTATTTCCAGCTCTGAGCCCTGCGCTCGGTCAGCTCTGCAACGAAGGAAAAGGCCCGGGACAATCGTCCCGGGCCTTTTGCCTTTCGAGCCTTGGCGCCGGAGGAATGCGCCCTGACGCGACACCTCACGGGAGATGGTTCGCCGTCACAGGTTTACACCGCGCCAACCACATGATTTCCTTCATCTCCCGACCCCGCCAAGGGGCTCGGGTCTCTTTCCCTTTCCAGCTGGATTGTCAGTCATGAATCGACGTCGCTTCCTCAAGTCCGCAACTCTTGCCACGGGCTCTGCCGGTCTCACCTCCCTGGCGGCACCGGCGCTGGCCCAGAACAAGCTGACCTGGCGGATGGTGACGTGCTGGCCCAAGAGCTTTCCCGGCATCGGCGCCAGTGCCGAGCGTCTGGCCCAGCGCATCACCCGCGCCTCGGCCGGTCGCCTGACCATTCAGGTCTATTCTGCCGGCGAGCTCGTGCCGCCCTTCCAGGCGCTGGATGCGGTGATCGACGGGGCGGCCGAGATGTGCCACTCCTCGTCCTATTACTGGCAGAACAAGTCCGTGGCGCTGAACTTCTTCGCCGGCCTGCCCTATGGCATGACCATGCGCGAACAGTCGGCCTGGATCCACGAGCTGGACGGTCAGGCCCTGTGGGACGAGATCTACGCCCCCTTCGGCGTTCAGGCGTTTCTCTGCGGCAATTCCGGCAACCAGGCAGGCGGCTGGTTCCGCAAGGAGCTGACCGGGCTCGACAGTGTCAAGGGCCTGCGCTTCCGCACCCCCGGCTTCGGCGGGCGGATCTGGGAAAAGCTCGGCGCCACCGTCACCAACGTGCCACCGGGCGAGATCTATCCCGCCCTTCAGTCCGGCACCCTTGATGCCGCCGAGTTTGCAGGTCCCTTCAACGACCTCGCCCTCGGCTTCTATCAGGCAGCCTCCTATCTCTACCTCTCCTCCTTCAACGAGCCGGCGCAGGGCGTCGAACTCGTCGTCAGCAAGGAGAAGTTCCAGGCCCTGCCCGAGGACCTGCAGCAGATCGTCAGGGATGCCTGCCAGGCGGAAACAGATCAGATGACGAACTCCTATTTCGCCAATGATCCACGCGCCCTGAAGACCCTGGTCGATCAGCACGGGGTTCAGGTGCGTGACTTCCCCGAGGACATCAAGCAGGCAGGGGCTGCGGCGGCTCAGGAGATCTATGCCGAGCTTCTCGCATCGGAAGACGCCCTGACCCGGCGCACCGCCGAAAGCTTCGTCGACGCCATGCGCCTGCTGCGCGGCCGCTCGGAAAGCAACGAAGGCCTCTACATCCAGACCCGCGCGAAATACTTCACGCTCTGAGGCGCACGACGAACGAGACCTCCAAGGCCCGGGTCCACGCCCGGGCCTTTCGTTTGTGAGGGTCTCTGCGCGCGTCAGACGGTCCGCGCCGTCGCGTGAGGAACAAACGGATCAGAGGGAAACTCAGCCGCCCCTCCAACGAAAAAGGCCCGGGCAAATGCCCGGGCCTTTTCATGTCTTGGGATCGATCCGCCTTGATCAGAGGATCTTCGGCAACCAGGTGACGATTTCCGGCACCAGGAACAGGATCGCCATGCCAAGGATCTGCAGCAGCACGAAGGGAATCGCACCCTTGTAGATCGCCGCGGTCGACATGGAAGCCGGAGCCACACCGCGCAGATAGAAGAGCGCGAAGCCGAAAGGCGGGGTCAGGAACGACGTCTGCAGGTTCACGCCCACCAGCACCCCGAGCCAGACCGGATCCACGTCCATCGCCAGCAGGATCGGCGCGGTGATCGGCAGCACGATGAAGATGATCTCGAACGTGTCCAGGATGAAGCCGAGCAGGAACATGATCGCCATGACCAGCACCAGCGCCATCAGCTGGCCACCCGGCAGGTTGGTCAGGAACTCATGCACCAGCGCCTCGCCGCCCAGCATGCGGAAGACGACGGAGAAGACCGCGGCACCGAACAGGATCACGAAGACCATGGAGGTGATCGTCGCCGTGGCGATCATGGTCTCCCGCAGGATCTTGTAGCTCAGGCGGCCGCGCAGGGTGGCCAGAACCATGGCACCGACCGCTCCCACGGAGGAGGCTTCGGTGGGCGTGGCAATGCCGCCCAGGATGGAGCCGAGCACGGCCAGGATCAGGGCGAGCGGCGGCAGCAGGGCGAAGACGACCTCGCGGGCGAGACCCTTCTTCTCTTCTGCCGGCACCGGGGTCGCCGGGCAGGAGGCCGGATCGGTGATCGCCTTGAAGATCACATAGGCCGCATAGAGCAGGACCAGCATCAGACCCGGCAGCATGGCGCCGGTGAAGAGATCCCCGACCGAGACCGGGGACGGGGCGAAGTTGCCCTTCTCCATCTGCACCTGCGCATTGATGGACGACAGCATGTCGCCCATGAAGATGAGCACGGTGGAGGGCGGAATGATCTGGCCGAGCGTGCCGGAGGCGCAGATGACGCCGGACGCCAGCTTGGGGTCATAGCCCGCACGCAGCATCGCCGGCAGGGAGATCAGGCCCATGGTGACGACGGTCGCGCCGATGACGCCGGTCGAGGCCGCCAGAAGCGCCCCCACGACGATGACCGAAAGCCCCAGGCCGCCGCGCAGGTTGCCGAAGAGCTTGCCCATGGTCATGAGCAGCTGCTCGGCGATCTTGGAGCGCTCGAGCATCACGCCCATGAAGATGAAGAGCGGCACGGCGACCAGCACTTCATTGGTCATGTAGCCGATGTAGCGATTGGGCAGGGAGCCCAGGTTGGACGGGTCGAAGACACCGAGCCACATGCCCACCAGGCCGAAGAGCAGCGAGACGCCCGAGAGGGTAAAGGCCACGGGGAAGCCCAGCAGCAGGAAGCCGATGATGCCGAAGAACATGAGACCCGACAGGATCTCGCCGATGACGATGGGTTCCATCAGACTGCAGCCTCGTGGGTTTCATCCTGGGTCTTGTAGGCGAAGCTGGCGGGCACCATATCGGCGCGGCCGCTCAGCACCAGGATCGAGCGGGCGATCATGGCCAGGCCCTGCAGGGCAATGAGCACGGCAAAGGCGATGATGAAGCTCTTCAGGATGAAGAGACCCGGCATGCCGCCGACATTGGCCGAGGCTTCCGTGTAGCGCCAGGAGCGCTGGACGAAGGCGCTCGAATAGACGATGAGAACGCCGGTGAAGGGCAGCAGGAAGAGGATCGCGCCGATGAGATCGGCCAGCGCCTTCCGGCCCATGCTGGCGTGCCGGTAGAACATGTCGACCCGCACATGGTCGTCGCGCAGCAGGGCAAAGCCCGCCACGGCGGTGAACATGGCGCCGTTCAGCCAGATGTAGAGATCCTGCATCCAGACGAAGCTGGTCGCGAAGACATAGCGCAGCGTGACGACGGCAAAGCAGACCAGAACGATGGCCAGCGCCAGCCAGGAAAACACCCGGCCTATAAAAGAATTCAATCCGCTGACACAGCGGATCAGGTGAGCAAGCAGCTTCATGGCAAGTCCTTCGGGGGAAGTGCGTCCGTGATCCCTTGCGGGGAAGTCCTCGTCGGCGTCGGGCCCCAGACGGGCCCGACCGCGCACAGGACCGGTCGCGCATCGTTTGGCATGAACGGCACCGCACGGGCAAGAAAAAAGGCCGAAAACCGCCGAAAAACGCAATTTTCTTGCGCATAGCTTCGCCCTCTGCCCTGCCTTGGCTGCGGGGCTTCCGTCTCCCGCCGTGAGAAGCCGTAGCGGCAGCAGCACCTGCGGGCCGGTCACGCGCAGGGACAGAAGGCCCCTTCGCCGACAACACCGTCATGGGAACGGTGAGAAGAGCCGAACAGCCGTGGAAAGAGCTTGATCCAAAGCGCTTTGAGACTTATGGCAAGAGGGGTTGGCGATCATTTGCGCAGGGGCGCATCCGCCTTTTCGACGTTTCAGGAGATGTGCCGTGGCCGCGCAGACAGATCTCGCCAGCAAATTCCCCAGCGACTTTTTCTTCGGGGTGGCGACTGCCGCCTATCAGATCGAGGGCGCGGCCCGCGAGGATGGGCGCGGCCCCTCCATCTGGGACGCCTTCTCCCGCATGCCCGGTCGCGTGCACGGCGGCGACACCGGCGACGTGGCCTGCGACCACTATCATCGCTGGGAAGAGGATCTCGACCTGATCGTCTCGCTCGGCGTGACGGCCTACCGGTTCTCCATCGCATGGCCCCGCATCCTGCCCAACGGTCGCGGCGCGATCAACGAGGCCGGTCTTGCCTTCTATGACCGGCTGCTGGACGGACTGGCGGCTCGCGGCATCGAAGCCTTCCCCACGCTCTATCACTGGGATCTGCCGCTGATGCTGGCCGGGGACGGAGGCTGGACCGCCCGCTCCACGGCGGATGCCTTTGCCGATTATGCCGCTCTGGTCGTCCGCCGCCTTGGCGACCGCTTCACCGCACTTGCCACCATCAACGAGCCCTGGTGCGTCTGCCATCTGAGCCATCTTTACGGCATCCATGCGCCCGGCGAAAAGAACTTCGACGCCTTCGCCGCTGCCGTGCACGTGCTGAACCTCGCCCATGGCAAGGCCGTCCAGGCCGCCCGGGCGGAGCGGGCCGATCTGCCGCTTGGCACGGTCCTCAACCTGCATTCGGTCTATCCGAAGAGCAACACCCCCTCGGACCGGGCCGCGGCGCTGCGCGCCTTCAAGTTCCACAACGGGCTCTATCTCGATCCGCTCTTCAAGGGCGCCTATGACGAGGAGGTGCTGGAAGCCTTCGGCGAGAAGCTGAAGATCGAGGACGGCGATCTGGAAATCATTTCCCAGCCCCTCGACTGGTGGGGCCTGAACTACTACACGCCCATGCGCGTGCGCCATGACCCGGCCAATTCGGCCACCTACCCCCACGCGGAAACGCTCGCCCCGGATCTCACTATGGAGGTGACCGACATCGGCTGGGAGATCGAGGCCAAGGGCTTGGGCGACCTTATGCGCGACGTCTATGCGGCCTATGATCTGCCGCCGGTCTACATCACGGAGAACGGCGCCTGTTTCAATGACGAGCCCGTTGATGGCGTGGTCGCCGATGACCGCCGCATTGCCTATCTGGAGAAGCACTTCGAGGTCGTGGCCGATGCAGCCTCCGCCGGCATTCCCCTCAAGGGCTATTTCCTCTGGAGCCTGATGGACAATTTCGAATGGGCGGAAGGCTACACCATGCGCTTCGGCATCGTGCATGTGGACTATGCCACCCAGACCCGCACGGTAAAGGCAAGCGGCGCGTGGTACCGTGACCTCGTCGCGTCGCACCAGGCGGCCGCAGAGGCAACCTCGGCGGACGCTTAAGCCCCAGCCCGATCCGTACGGGGCGCCTTCAGCGGCAGCAGGGCAAAGACCAGCCCCAGCGCGGCACAGAGGCCGGTGAGGACGGAGACCGCGGCCCAGCCCCCATGGATCCAGAACCAGCCACCGACAAAGCCCGTCAGGCTGGCGCCCATGTAGTAGAAGAGCAGGTAGAGCGAAGAGGCATGGCCCTTCGCGCCTTGCGCATGAACCCCCACGGCACCGCTGGCGGCGGCATGGCCGACGAAGAAGCCGATGCTCACCAGCGAGATGCCGGCAATCATCACCACCAGATTGGCCGAAAGGGTCAGCAGCACGCCAAGGCCCAGCATCGCGAACCCGCTGGCCAGCACCGGACGGCGGCCGACCCGGTCGGTGAAACTGCCCGCCACCGACGACGAGATGGTTCCGAGCCCGTAGGTCAGGAAGATCATGCTCACCGCCGTGCGACCAAGGTCATAGGGCGCGTCGCTGAGACGGAAGGTGGAGTAGTTGAAGACGGTCGTGAAGACGCTGGTGAGCAGGAACCCCAGCAGATAGAGCCGGCGCAGCGCCCCGTTCTTCAGGTGGCCGCCCCAGAGCGCCAGATGATGGGAGAGCGAGCTGCGCCGCGGCGTGAAGGCCCGCGACGGCGGCAGCAGCACGAAGAACAGCACCGCACCGGCCAGACACACCGCCCCCTGCATGAGCATCGCCGTCTGCCAGGACGTGTAGGCACTGACGATCCCCATGGCCACGCGCCCGACCATCGCCCCGAAAGCCGTACCGCCGATGTAGATCCCCATCGCCTTGCCCAGCGAACCGTGGTCGATCTCTTCCGCCAGATAGGCCATGGCCACGGCCGGGACTCCGCCGAGCACCAGACCTTCCAGCGCCCGGGCCACGAGCAGCCCTTCCCAACCGTCCACGGTCGCCGCCATGAGGTTGCAGGCCGAGGCCAGCACCATGGAAACGGTCATGAGACCACGCCGGCTAACCCCTTGCGACAGGGCACCGCTGACGAGGATCGACAGGGCCAGGAAACCGGTCGTCACCGACAGCGCAAGCGACGCGGTTGCCGCATTCACCCCGTAGGTGCCGCGAAAATCAGGCAGCAAGGGCTGGACGCAATAGATCAGGGAGAAGGTCGCAAAGCCCGCCATGAACATGGCAAGGCCCACCCGGGTGAATTCCCCCGTGCCCCGGCGAATGCCCGCCTGCGCCGCCGCGGGAGCCGAAGCAGTCGCGCCAATGTCAGTGCCCGCCCCGAGCTTCGCGGCTTCGGGCTGGCTCAGGGGGCGGGAGACCGTGGTCTCGGAGGGGGGAACGGGGCGCATCGGGAGATCCTTTTCCCGTGAGATAGCGCAAGAGAGATATTCAGTCTAATATATGAAACTGCTCTTATCCATATGCAAAAGAGATACCTGATGGAGCTGCGGCACATCCGCTACTTCCTCCGCGTGGCCGAGGAGGGAAGTTTCACCCGCGCCGCCGAGGCGCTCGGCATCGGTCAGCCGCCCCTCAGCCAGCAGATCAAGGCGCTGGAGCAGGAGATCGGTGCCCGGCTCTTCCGCCGCCTGCCTCATGGCGCGGAGCTGACCGAGGCCGGCCGCATCTTCCACGACCGGGTGCGCTTGCTGCCGGCCCAGGCGGCAGAGGCGGCAGACCTGGCCCGCCAGGCGGAACGCGGCGAAAGAGGCACCCTGCGCCTCGGGGTGACGGGCACGGGCGCCCTCACCCCGCTCATTCCGCGCTGCATCCGCGCCTTCCGCCAGGCCTATCCGGAGGTGGACCTGCGCATCACGGAAGGCAATTCGTCGGTGCTGGCACAGGCCTTGCTGGCCGATCAGGTGGATCTGGCGATCCTGCGTCCGTCCGCCGCCGACCGGGAACATCTGACCGAGGAAACCCTGCTGGAAGAGGACCTGATGGCCGCCCTGCCTGCAGACCATCCGCTGGCGACGAGCAGCGCAGCCCTGCCGCTCGCAGACCTTGCCGCCGATCCCTTCATCGTGACGCCCCGCGACGTGGGCACCAGCCTGCACGAAACCACCTTGCAGGCCTGCACGGATGCGGGCTTCGTGCCCCTTCTCGGCCTCCCTGCCCCGCAGATCGCCTCGATCCTGTCACTCGTCTCCGCAGGGCTGGGCGTCTCGCTGGTGCCGGCCTCCATGGCGCGGCTGCAGATGCCGGGGATCGCCTTCCGCCCGCTGGCCGACACACGGCACAAGTCGGCCCTGGCGGTCGCCTATCGCCGGGCGTCCACCGCCGTGCTTGTGCGCAATTTCGTCCGCACGGCCCGGCGTACAGGCGCTCTGGTGCAGGACGGTTGAGGATCAGGAATCAGGCGGCGGCTTTGCGCTTCTGTCCCCGCCAAAGCAGGAACAGGCCGGCCGCCACGATGAGACCGCAGCCGGCGATCATCGCCATGTCGAGCCGCTCGTCGAAGAACAGGATCCCGAGACCGACCCCGAAGAGCAGCCGCGTGTAGCGGAACGGCGTGACGCTCGCTACTTCTCCCGTGCGCATGGCCTTCATCAGCGAGGAATAGGCGAGCACCCCGGCGGAAATCGCCGCCGCAAAGGCCGCAAGGCTAGTGGCCGTGGGCACGACGAGCGGCTTGCCCTCCCAGAGCGCAAAGGCAAGCCCCGCGACGACGATGGTGAGGAAGCCGTAGAACCCAAGCACATTGGTGCCGAGCCCGCGCGGGGCCGCACGGCTCGCCAGATCCCGTCCGGCAAAGCCCAGCATCCCGATCACGGCCAGGATGGAGAGGGGCGAGAAACTGTCAACACCCGGCCGCAGAACGATCAGCACGCCGACCATGCCGATCCCGATCGCCGTCCACCGGCGCCAGCCGACCTTTTCTGAAAAGACCAGAGCCGCCCCCATCACCACCACGATGGGCGTGGCCTGAAGGATGGCGGTCGTCGCCGAAAGCGGGGTCAGCGCCAGCGCCAGCACATAGAAGAGCCGACCGGTGAACTCGAAGATGAAACGCACCAGCATCGGGCGCGACAGCACCAGCGGATCCGCGAGCGTCTGCCCGGTGGCCCGCGCAAGGCCTGCGAAGGCCAGCACCCCGCCGCCGCCGAAGATCAGCAGCACCTCGCCCACAGGCAGGGTCCCGGCGGTGAGCTTGATGAACCCGTCCTCCAGCGCGAAGAGGCCCATGGCCACGATCATGAAGAGACTTCCGACCAGATTGGCACTGGCCGAGGCAAGGGGGCGCCAGGGGCGGGAAACTGGGGTCACACGAGGGCCTGCGTCGCAAGAGGACTGGAGGCGCGAGGCCTAGACGGCAATCGGCGCCTTGATATGGGGATGGGGATCATAGCCGGAGAGCTCGAAATCCTCGTAGCGGAAATCGAAGAGGCTCGTGACCTGCGGATTGAGGGTCATCGTCGGCAGTGCCCGCGGCGCGCGCGAGAGCTGCTCGTGGGCCTGATCCAGATGGTTATGATAGAGATGGGCGTCACCCAGCGTGTGGACGAAATCCCCCAGCCCCAGACCGCTCACCTGCGCGATCATCATGGTGAGCAGGGCATAGGAGGCGATGTTGAAGGGTACGCCCAGGAACACATCCGCCGAGCGCTGGTAGAGCTGGCACGAGAGCTTGCCCTCGGCCACATAGAACTGGAAGAGCGCATGGCAGGGCGGCAGCGCCATCTCGTCCACCAGCGCCGGGTTCCAGGCCGAGACGATCAGCCGGCGGCTTTCCGGCGAGCGGCGCAGCATCTCCAGGAGATTGGCGATCTGGTCGATGTGGCGGCCATCCGGCGCGGGCCAGGAGCGCCACTGATAGCCGTAGACCGGCCCGAGATCGCCGTTCTCGTCGGCCCAGTCGTCCCAGATCTTCACCCCGTGGTCCTGAAGATACTTCACGTTGGTGTCGCCGGCGAGGAACCACAACAGCTCGTGAATGATCGACTTCAGATGCAGCTTCTTCGTGGTGACCAGCGGAAAGCCGGCAGACAGGTCGAACCGCATCTGATGGCCGAACACCGAGCGCGTGCCCGTGCCGGTCCGGTCGCCCCGGTCGACACCCTCGTCGAGGATGCGGCGCATGAGGGTCAGATACTGGTCCACGTGATCACTCCGTCCGTTGTGCCTGCTGCCCGCAAGGGCGGATACGGCCTTCGAAGGAGCACATACTGGCCGCATCCGCCATGGCAGGGTAGTTGCCGTAAGGCGACAAAAGCCCGTCTTCCCCAGACAAATGCGTGATCAGGATCCAGCGCCCCAGCGCCCCCTGTGACGCGCGCGGCTGCCTCTCCCGTCATTTTTGACGGCGGCTCTTTTTTTCGCCGGCACAAGGGCCTATATCAGGCTTGCTGGGCAACCAGCTATGGCAATAAATGGTCAGTGCAATAAACCTATCGGACCCGGGGGCGGTACCCGGCGCCTCCACCCAAGCGCAACGGCGCGAGATCGACACGCGGTTGCGTTTCGGCGGGGGCGAAACAGGATCGACGAGGGCGTAAAGACTGTGCTTTTGCTCGGCATTGTACCACCGTTATCGGGCTCTCTTAATAGTTGCAAATGACAACTATGCTATGGACAACGCTGTCGCCGCGTAATGCGGTGCCGGTAGTCCACTAAGCCCTTTCGGGTAGCACCGAAAGGCGGGGTTCGGAGGCACCTGGCAACAGAAGCCTCCACTTCTCACCTCTTCCGATCGTCTTCCGCTTCCCGCGAAGCAGCCCCCTTGCCTGCGTCCGTTCCCCGCCTCAGGGTCGAGCAGACAACCCGCATCGAGGGAGAGATTTTCCCTGCGATCTTGCAGTTTCCTTTGCAAAGTTCACGGAAGATCCGGGACAGCGGCGCCGCTGCGCCCTATAAGGAACCTGAGCGCCACCCGAGGCTTTTCTTTTGCACCGGGACACGGCACTCTCATTCACCGACGGACCGATTCCGACCCCAGACGACGAAAAGAAGATGGCTGAAGACCTCCTCCGATACGACATCCTGATACAGGACGCCCTGCGCGGCGCGGTCAAGAAGATCCTGGCCGAGGTCGGTCGCACCGGCCTGCCGGGCGAACACCACTTCTACATCGCCTTCGAGACGACGGCGCCCGGAGTGCGCGTCTCGCCGCGCCTGAAGGAACGCTATCCGCAGGAGATGACCATCGTCCTCCAGCACCAGTTCTGGGACCTGAACATCGGCGAACACGCCTTCGAGGTCGGTCTCTCCTTCGGCGGCGTGCCGGAAAAGCTGGTGGTGCCCTATTCCGCCATCAAGGGCTTCTTCGACCCCTCCGTGCAATTCGCCCTCGAGTTCGACCCGGGCAAGACTGCGGAAGAACTGCCCGAAGAGCTGCTGGAAGCAGTCGAGGAACTGACCCGCGCCGAACAGGAAGCAGAAGAAACCCTTGCCACCACCACGGCCGAAACACCGCGCAAAAAGGGCAAGGGCGCTGCCGCCAAGGCGGATGCCGCCGATGACGGCGTCATGCAGAAGAGCGACAACGGCGGCGAAGTCGTCTCCCTGGACGCCTTCCGCAAGAAGCCCTGAGGACCGGCTGAAGGGCCGGTCCGCGACCGGCCTCCCCGGCTCTCCCGCCGCAGAAGGGACCGCTCATGAGCGCCGATGTCATCAACCTGCGTCAGGCCCGCAAGCGCAAGCAGCGGGCAGAAAGGGACCGTCAGGCCGAGGACAACCGCATCGCCTTCGGCCGCACCAAGACGGAAAAGTCGCTCACCCGCGCCACCCGTGAACTGGAAATCTCCCGCATCGACGCCCACAAGCGCGAGAGCACGGACGGTCAGCCCTCCCGCGAGGACGCCGACCTGGCTGAAAGCCCCTCTGGCAGCCCCTCTGGCGCGACGGATTGAGCGCCGGTCATGCCCCTCTTCAAGCGCTCCCTCTCCCTCCACGGACACCGCACGAGCCTGGCGCTTGAGCCGGAATTCTGGCAAGTGATTGATGCCATGGCCGCGCGCCGCGACATGGCCGTCTCCGCCCTGATTGCGGAGATCGATGACGCCCGCGAACCCGAGGACAGCCTGTCCTCCGCCGTGCGGGTTCACGCGCTCAACGATCTTCTGTCCAGAACGTCCTGAGGTCCGCCCCCCCGGCCGTCTATTGCCCGGCCGGTGCTCCGGTGTCGAAGCCGCGCGCCCGGTTGAGAACATCTGCCGGAAGGCCGATCTCCCGCGCCAGCAGGTCTTCCACGGTCTGGGGCGGCGCAAGCGGCTTCAGGACGCTCTGCCCGCTCTTCTTTTCCTCGACCACCGCGCCAGTCGTTTCCGCTGGCGCCTGCAGTACCTGCCGGATGCGCGCGGCAAAATCGGCCGGATTCTCGGGAGCCGAGATCGGAGCCGGCGTCGCCTGCTGTGCCGGGGGTTCTACCGGAGCAGGGACAGAGTCGATCGGGGCTGGTTCGGCCGGAGCCGGGGCCGGCTCAGGCTGCGGCTCGGATAACGGCTCGGTTTCCGGTGCTGGCTCTTCCGCTGCGCGAGCAGCCGCTTCCTCTGCCGCCCGTGCGGCCTCTTCCGCCTCCCGCTCCCGGCGTGCCCGTTCCTGGGCCTCGCGCTTCAGCTCGCGGGAGAGCTTCTGGTTCTCCAGGATCTCCGATTGCAGCTTCTCGACCCGCTCCACCTCCTGTTCGAAGGCCCGAAGGGTCAGATAGGCCGTGAAGGGCGCCACATTGACCTTGCGCTCGGGCTGCTCCAGCGGTCCGGTGAAGAGAAGCCCCACCTGAGGCTCGCCGCCCACGACGGCCTCGTCCCCCGCATCCACGGTCAGGGAGAAGTCGCTGTCGAGCGTCAGGTCATTCAGGTTGATCTGGGCCGAGCCGAAGAGATTGGCCGCCTGCGCATCGACGGCGATGTTGCGCGCACTGACCCGTCCGCCGATCACGCCGAGAGCGGCTTCCAGCGTGTCGAAGCGCAAGGTGCCCACTTGCATATGACTGAGGAACACCTCGCCGATCCGGTCTTCCGAAAGGTCCAGTCCCGCATCCACGGCCCGCATGACCAGCGAGAAGGCCTGAGGGTTCAGACCGCGCAGCGCCCCTTCGCGAATGGTGACCGTGCCACTGCCGGTAAGGCTCGCGACGATGCCCGAGATCGAGCGTCCCGCCCCTTCCACATCCGCCAGAAGATCCAGCGTGCCGGTGGCGACAGCGCGCCCGTCCGGGGTCCAGACCAGCTGGGTCAGGTCCGCGCCTTCCAGCTTCATCCTGCCGGAGAAGGCTCCCTCCCCGCCAGACCGACGTAGGGCCAGCTGACCGCCGAGGCGCCCGCCCGCAAAGGTCGAGGCGAGATCATCCAGACGCAGCTCCTCCGGACCCAGACGCAGGCGCGCCGAGATGTTCTCGGCCGCTTCCGCAATGCCAAGATCCATGCGTTCGGCCTCAACATCCAGCGCCAGATCGAGCGAGGACAGCAGGGCCTGGCCGAAGGGAGCCGCCGGCCACACGCTGCGGCCCGACCCCAGAGACGACCACTGATCAGGTCCGAGCACCGCTTCACTCAAAGCCTGAAGATCCAGATCGGAGAGCCGGAGCGCGCCCTTGAAGCGGCGCAGGCGCTCGCCCGGGGCCGGATCAAGGCTGCCCTCGACCGACCCGGAAACGCTCACATCCCCCACCTGCCCGGCCAGATCGCGCAAGGCCAGATCGCTACCCTTGCCATCCAGCGCATAGGTCAGGTCCACGGGGATCTCCCCGGACATGACCGGCATGACCCGGCCGACCAGCAGGGCGAAAGGCCCCAGATCCTCCATGGAAAGCGCACCCGTCAGGCTGTAGTTGACGGGCTTGTCCCGCTGCAGGCGCAGGCGCCCGTCGGCGGTCAGGCTCGCGGCGGGTGCGGTTGCAGCCAGAGACAGCTCCAGACCGTCGTCCGGGCGCCCGCTTGCCTGCAGGTGCAGATCCCCCTGCCCCAGCTCGTCGACGGGCAGGATGTCCAGCCCGAGCTGCCGCAGGATCTGGCCGCCATCGGGCCCTTTCAGCGCCACATCCAGATCCACATCAGCCTCGTGCCAGGCATCCACGCGGCCGTCAAAGCGGCCGGTGACCGACGTCTCCACCCCGCCGGCGCTGCCGGAAAGCGACAGGTCCAGCCGGCTGCCGTCGCCGCTCGCCTTGCCGACAAAGCTGCCCTCGAACCGGGCCGGCACGAGATAATCCGCCGCCCGCTCCAGCCGGACCAGCGCCGGCGACTGGGGGAAGGCAGCGCGCAGCAGACCCACGAGCCCATCAAGATCCGTGGCGTTGAGCCGGGCGGACAGATTGCCGACCGGAGCTCCCGCCAGATCGTCCACCCGGCCCGAGACATCCACTTCCGCGCCGGCCAGATCGGCGGTGTAGAGCCGGTCGATCTGCAGATGGTCCCCTTCGAAGGAGGCCTGCAGGCTCAGATCCTTGCCCTGCACGCCGCGCAAACGCGCCTCGCGCGCCCTCAGCATCAGGGAGAGATTGGTCCGCGACCAGAAGCTCTCGCCACCCGCAGCCGGGGCCAGCAGGCCGAGCAGCTCCTCGACCTGGTCCACATCCAGCACGTCCGCCACGAGCGAGAGACCGAATTCGTCCCGGTCCTGCCGGGAAATGCGATAGGAGACGCCGCCTGTGATCGCCGCATCGCCCAGCTCCACCCGCAGGTTCTCGATGGCCGCGCCGCTGTCGACGACATTGACCCGACCTTCGAGCGACACCGGCTGGATCTTGCTCGACCCGCCATCCCCCTCGCCCAGCCAGGCCGCAAAGGCTCCCGGCTGTTCGGACACGACGGAAAGCGAGCCGCGATAGGCAAACCGGTCTCCCAGGGTCAGATCGCCCTCGGTGGCGATCGTCGTGCGTCCGGGCACGCGACCGGCGAGCCGGCTGATGCGCCAGCCGCCGGAGCGGGTTTCCAGATCGAGCCGCACGTCCTGCAGAAGCTCGCCACCGGCGACGACAACGGGCATGTCCAGCGCCAGCGTGCCGGCCATGTCCGGAACCGGCAGGCCCTTCAGGACGTCCAGCACGCGCGTGGCCGCATCGCCCAGCGCCACCGGGGCCTGAGGCCCACCGCCATAGAGCCGGTCCAGATCGATCTGCTTGGCCCGGGCCACCACGTCGAAGCGGCGGTCGCCCGCATAGGTCATCTGCATCTGGCCGCTCATGCTTGAGCGGCGGTCCTGCGGGCCGAAATGATAGTCCGCCTTCGAGACGACGAGCTGGGCCGTGTCGGCGGCAAAGGCGCCCTCTGCGGTCCACAGTTCCTGCGGGCCGTCATCCCCCTGCTCGATCCCCTTGAGCTGGAAGTCCCCATCGAAACGCGGCAGGCCGTCGGTGGTGGTGAAGTTGCCGTCGAAGGACGCGGCGATGGAATAGCGATCCGGCGTGACCCCGCCCTTGATCCGCAGGGAGCCATCCGGCAGACGCTTGCCTGTGGCGAGGGACACCGTGTAGCGCTCGTCGCCGATCACCATCGGCCCGTCGATGCGGAACGGCCCGGCCAGAGAGCGGGCCTGCACCACGAGATCCGCATTGTCGAGCGTATGGGTACGCCCGGAGCGGGCATCCACGACGGTCACCGCACCATCGGAGATCGTGATGTTCTCGAAGGTGACATCCTCGGCCTTCACCTCGGAAATCGCGCCGCGCGCCCGCATGGCCGTCAGCCAGTCCGGCCGGCCCTCCTCATCGAGGGACAGGGTGAGATGGGGGCGATCCAGGCTCATGTCGAGCACGTGGAACTCTCCCTTCAGCAGGGGCGGCAGATCGAGGCGAAGCTGGAAGCGGGAGACCACAAGAAGCGGGTCTTCCGAGCCGCCGACCCGCACGTCGGTGAACGTGACGGTGGGGCTGGGCAGCAGGGACATGTCCGCTTCGCCCAGGACGGTCACCTTGTGACCGAGCGCTTCTTCCGCATAGGTTTCGAACGTGGACCGATACACCGTCCAGTCGACGAAGAACGGCGCAACCAGGGCTGTCACCAGCACCAGGATGATGGCCACGCCGATGCTTATAAAGACCGAGTTCAGGACCCTCTCCTTTTGTCCCCGCACATGAGAGCTGTCCTCCTTGGTAGTGGAAAGACGCCGCTCATGCAAAACCTTGTCTAGGCAAGTTTACCATGAGCGGCGTGCGATCACGCCTCGGGAAGGATTTTCCCCGGATTGAGGATCCGGTCCGGATCCAGCGCCTGCTTCACGGCCCGCATCACATCCAGTGCCGGACCGTGTTCCTTGACCATGTATTTCATCTTGCCCTGGCCGATGCCGTGCTCGCCGGTGCAGGTGCCGCCGAAGTCGATGGCGCGCCCGTTCAGACGCCCGACGAAGGCCTCCGCACGCTCCACTTCCCCAGCGTCTTCCTCGTCCACCAGCACCAGAACGTGGAAATTGCCATCGCCCACGTGACCGACGATGGTCGCAAGAAGCTTGTTCTCGTCCAGGTCCCTCTGGGTCTCGGCAACGCAATCGGCAAGGCGCGAGATCGGCACGCAGACATCGGTCGCCACGCCCTTGGCGCCCGGGCGCAGGGTGAAAGATGCCCAGTAGGCGTCATGACGGGCCTGCCACAGGGCCGTCCGGTCCTCTGCCTTGGTCGCCCAGCGGAATTCGGACCCGCCGAACTCCTCGGCGATGCCGCCGAAGGTTTCGGCCTGTTCCCGCACGCCCGATTCGCTGCCATGGAACTCCAGGAAGAGCGTCGGCTCTTCCGGCAGGGTCAGCTTGGAGTAGATGTTGCAGGCCCGCACCTGCAGCGGGTCCAGCAGTTCGATCCGGGCCACCGGCAGGCCGCACTGGATCGTCATGATCACCGCATCGCAGGCCGCCTTGATGCTCGGGAAGGAGCACATGCCACCGGAGATCGCTTCCGGCTGGCCGAAGAGCTTCAGGGTGATCTCGGTAACGATGCCGAGCGTGCCCTCGGAGCCGACGAAGAGCCGGGTGAGATCATAGCCGGCCGACGACTTGCGCGCCCGCCCGCCCGTGTGGATCACCGCACCGGTCGCCGTCACCACGGTCAGGCCCAGCACCGCGTCCTTCATGGTGCCGTAACGCACCGCGTTGGTGCCCGACGCACGGGTCGCGGTCATGCCGCCGATGGTGGCATCCGCACCCGGATCGATGGGGAAGAACAGGCCGCTGTCGCGCAGGTCGGTGTTGAGCTGCTTGCGGGTGACGCCGGCCTGCACCTTGCAGTCCAGATCCTCGGCATTCACCTCGAGAATGGCATTCATCTGCGACAGGTCGATGCAGACCCCGCCGCCCGGCGCATTCACATGGCCCTCGAGCGACGATCCGGCGCCGAAGGCGATGACCGGCACCTTGCGGGCCGCGCAGCGCTTCACGATGTCGGAAACCTCCTCGGTGCTCTGCGCAAAGACCACCGCGTCGGGCGCCTGGGTCTTCAGCCAGGTGGTCGTGTGCCCGTGCTGTTCACGCACAGCCTGGGAAGTGGAGAGCCGGTCGCCATAGGTGGCGCGCAGCCCCTCGACCACGGCAGCAATCGCTGCCTCGTCACGGTGGATCGGAGCCTGCATCTCTGCCAGAGACATGGTGTTTCCCCTGAGTGTTCTGATGAATTTTCTGGTTGGGTGATGCCTTGCCGGGCCGGTGGCCCGAACGACGCATCCAGGAAAGGGTAGGTGCCACCGGCCTGAGAGGCGCTGGCGGACCGGTGGCAGAACTATGTTTCCGCCACCGGGAAAGGTCAAAGGGTATCGCGCCCAGATCCGCTATTCCGATCCGCTATCCAGATCCGCTATCCGGGCGGACGGATCGTCGCGGCCGTCAGTCGTAGTGGTTCGCGATCACCGCGTCGGCAATCTCCGTCCGGTCGATCACGCCCACCACGTCATCCGGCCGCGGCACCCGGGCCGCGGTATCGGTGATGATGGCGAAAGACCGGCCGCGCTGGTTCATCCGCGAGATGATCGTATTCAGGATCGAGAACTTCGGCGAGACGACGTAGTCGGTCCGCAGCAGATCCTTGAGCGTCTGTCCCGCATAGCGGTCCGGCGCATAGGGCACGGTGCCGAAGCGGACATAACCGGCAATGCGCGCACCGTCGGCGGCGATCACATGGTCGATCCCCTCGTTGGCCACCACATGCAGGGCCTCTTCCACCGCCATGTCGATCGGCAGGATCTTGACGTTGGTGGCCATCAGCTCGCGCGCCTGCTGCACCAGATACATGTTGGTGTGCCGGTTGGTGGGAACCACCTTGCCCCGGTTGCGCAGCTTGATCGTGTAGATGTTTTCCTGGATCAGGGCGCGGCGCACCCCGACGGCCAGCGCCACCGCCAGAACCAGCGGCACGATGACATTGTAGTCGCGGGTCATCTCGAACAGCATGACGATGGCGGTCATCGCCGCCCCCGTCGCGCCGCCCACCACGGCGGCCATGCCGACCATCGCGAATTCCGCCGGCTGGAAGCCGTGCTCGGGGAAGATCAGACTCCCTGCCACGCCGACAAGCCCGCCAAGGGTCGCCCCGATGAAGAGCGACGGCGAGAACACGCCCCCCGAGGCCCCGGCCCCCAGGCTGACGGAGGTCGCAAAGACCTTGCCGAAGAGCAGGCAGGCGAGAAGAGCCAGCGTGTAGGGCGAGCCGTTGAGGATGTCCTGGATCGTGGCATAGCCCACACCCGAGGTGTGATAGTGGCCGGTGACGACGAAGAACCCGTAGGCCAGAAGCCCGACCATCAACATGCCGATGACATTCTGCAGATAGTCGTTGATGCCCAGCGCCGGGAAGAGATCCTCGCACTTGGCAAGGGTCTTGATGAAGGCCCAGGACATGACCCCGGCCAGAGCGCCCAGCACCCCGTAGGCCAGCAGCTGCACCGGATCCACCGCCTCGCTGATGGTCACATCCGCCAAGGGCATAAGGAAGGCCGGGTCCAGACCGAAGACCATGTGGCTGACATAGGTCGCCGTGGCGGTCGCCACCACAACCGGCAGGAAGGTGCGGTTGCTGACTTCCGGCAGCAGCATCTCGACCGCAAACAGCACTCCGCCGAGCGGCGTATTGAAGGTGGCGGCAATGCCCGCCCCGGCCCCGGCCGACAGGAGTGTGATCTTCTGCCAGCGCGACACGTTCAGGAAGCGGGCGATGGTCGAACCGAAGGAGGCGCCGATCTGGATGATCGGACCTTCCCGGCCAACCGAGGCACCCGAGCCGATGGAAATGGCGGAGGCCAGCGTCTTGGCGAGCGCGACCGCGCCCCGGATATTGCCCTTCTTGTGGTAGATGGCGAACATCACCTCCGGCACCCCGTGGCCCTTGGCCTCGGGCGCGAAGGTGCGCACGATCCACACGACGATCAGGCCGCCGATCACCGGCGACAGGATGATCCCCGCGCCCCAGGCACTCGGCGCCTCGAACTCGTTGGCGTTGTAGTGGGTCGACAGCACCCCGTAGAAGAACAGGTTGTGCACCACGTTGATCAGGTGATGGAAGATGGCAGCGCCGGCGGCTGCGACCAGGCCGATCAGAACGGCAATCAGGCACATGACGGGGGTCGAGAAGACACGGTCTTCAATGGGCGCGTCCGGAGCAGCAAGGACATCGGCCCCGTCATGGGGCGCGGCAGGATGAGAAACAGACATGGGACCCGGCTTCCTTGGGTTCGGGCGAGGATCAGGATGAAAGCCGAAAAACGAATCGTCATGCGGCATCCCTGAAGTCACCTCAGAGGATCCGGAAACGATGGGTCAATCGAATGAAGCCCGTCCGTCGTGACTCCGCCTTCAGGCAAAATCAAGGGCCAGATTGCAGAAACCCGAAGTCCAGGGCCGAATTCTTCGGTGTCCGCATTGGCATTTTCCCAAATCCCGATAATCCTTGAGGCAAGAAGAACCATCGCAGTCCGCCCATGTCCGATGACGCCCCAAAACCTGTAAGCCTGCTTCGCTGGATGACAGCGCCCTTGCGGCTCGCCCTTGCCACCGTCCTCTCGACCAGCCGGATGAACCTGCGAGCCCTTTCCGATCAGGGCATGACCTGGGTCTGGGCTGCCGCCCCCGTCATCGGGCTTCTGGTGGGGGCCGCCGCCGTCCTCTTCCGCGAGCTCATAGGCCTTGTGCAGCTGCTCTGGCTCGGCACCCGCTCCGAGCATGTGGTCACCGCGGCACAGGACATTCCGGCCTGGGTGATACTGCTCGCCCCGGCGCTCGGGGGGCTTGTCGTCGGCGTCCTGCTGAAGCTGGTGCAGCCCATGCAGCGCACCTTCTCCGTCGCCGACGTGATCGAGGCCCGGGCCAAGGCCGGCGAGGGCCTGTCCTTCTGGCCAGGCCTCTCCTCCGCCCTGATCACAGTGCTGTCGCTGGGATCCGGCGCAAGTGCCGGCCGCGAAGGGCCGATGGTGCATCTGGGGGCAACCCTCGGCGCCCAGTTCACGCGCCTCCCCCGTCTCACGGCCGCAAGCCGTCGCCTGCTGCTCGCCTGCGGGGTCGCGGGCGCGGTCTCTGCCTCCTTCAACGCTCCCATCGCAGGCCTGCTCTTCGCCCATGAGGTGGTGCTCGGCCATTATGCGCTCTCGGCCATCGCTCCCGTCGCGGTGGCCTCCGTGCTGGCGACCATCGTCGCCCGCCTGTGGTTCGGGGATGTGGCCGCCTTCGTCATTCCGGCTCACCAGGTCACATCCTACTGGGAGTTTCCCGCCTTCGCCCTGCTGGGCCTCACTTGCGCGGCCGTGGCCATCCTCTTCCAGTATTCCCTGATTGGCACCGACTGGCTGGCCCGCCACGTGACCCTGCGGATCTGGTTGCGCCCGGCCCTTGGCGGGCTTCTGATCGGGGCCATTGCGCTCGTCTTCCCGGAAATTCTGGGGGTGGGTTACGAGACGACCGATGCGGCGCTCCGCAACCAGCTCGGCCTGGATCTCATGCTGATGCTGCTGGTCGCCAAGACGGCAGCCACCTCCATCACCCTCGCCTCGCGCTTCGGCGGCGGCATCTTCTCCCCCGCCCTCTATCTGGGGGCCATGGCGGGCGGGGCCTTCGGGCTGATCGCGGCAAGGGTCTTTCCGGAACTGGCCTCCAGCGAGGGGCTCTATGCCATCCTCGGCATGGGCGGCGTGGCCGCAGCCGTTCTCGGCGCGCCCCTCTCCACCACGGTGATCGTGTTTGAGCTGACCGGCGGCTATACGCTCTCGCTCGCGCTCCTGCTCACCGTGTCGGTGGCCGTCGGTCTGACCCAGGCCATTCTCGGCCGGTCCTATTTCCACTGGCAGCTGGAAATGCGCGGGCTTTCCCTCTCGGCCGGAAGCCATCTCTATCTGCGGGACCGGGTGAAGGTGCGCGACTTCATGGATCCCCTGCCCGAGCAGCAGGAGGCGCCGGATCCCTTCGATCCGGAAGCGGGCACGCCCTTCCTGCGCGACGGCGACACCCTGACCATGGCCCTGCGCACCTTTGATGAATGCGGCGAGGCCAACCTGCCCGTGGTGGACAGCGGCGATCCGCAGCGCATCGTCGGACAGGCACGCCACGTGCGTTCCCTGCGTTTCTTCAACCACGCGCTCATTGAGGAAGCGACGGAATCCCATCGCTGACATCCCCGTGTTGCGGCAGAAGATCAGAGCGGTGACGGACCCCGGATCAGCACCTTGCCCACATAGGGCTGGGCAGGACGCCTGCCCTTCAACCGCGCCGTGAGCGCCTGTTGCGTCAGGAAGAGCTGCGCCTGACGGCCACGCAGCCCCGGCAGATCAAACGGATCAAGCCCTGCGATCGGCGAGAAGGGATTGCGGCGCAGGGAGCCGTAGATCCCGACGCGCACCGAGGCGCGCGTGCTGCGGCCGCGGGCATGGAACCCGTGCGTATCGGCAACCACCAGCGTGTTGCCCGGAACATCGAAGGCCACAGGCCGCTCGAAACCGTGGTGCGACAGATCCTCCCCGGAGATCCGGAAGGATCCGCGGGCATGCAGCCGGTTGGCGGCGGTGGCCGCCTCCAGGCTCTGCTGGCGCTCCCATTCGAGGCGCCCTTCGGTCAGCCGGTGACTGCCCGGAACATAGGTGAAGGGCCCCTCCTCCATGGGAACGTCATAGAGAAAGAACCAGCACTTCGCGGTGGCGTGGAACGTGTCGGAGTGGAAAAGGGTCTGGGGATCCGCCTGTCCCTTGGCCGGATCCGTCATGACCACATGCAGATAGACCAGGGGATCCGCATCGCTGGAGGCCAGATAGCGCAGGCTGTTCTGGAAGGTCTGCCCTCTCACCAGCCGCCGCAAGACGGGAAGCGGACGCAGCACCTCCGGCGACAAGGGAATGAAACGGGTCACCGCATTGCCCTGCCGCATGTCATAGGCATCGAAACGGGTGGTCTCGACCTCTTCGCGCAGCTGCGCCAGCTCCGGTTCGGAGAGCAGAGAGTCGTAGCGCAGGAACCCCTGCGTGGCATACTCGGCCCGCCGAGCCTCCGGCAGCAAATGCTCCAGCCGGCTGCGGCGCCAGTCGCCCATGCGCTCGGCCAGCCGGATGCGCTGGAGATGCAGTCCCATCTCGTTGAGACGGCGGCTGCCGAGGATCGGATTGTCCCGGAATGACTTCGCCCCGGTAGCCAGCTCCAGCGCCCAGAGCGGCGATTTCACCACATCCATCACCCGCATCGTCCGCACACTCCTCCTCAAGGGGATCGGGCCACCCGCCCGCCCCGGCAGATCGAACGACCGCGCCCCGGCCAACCCGCGGCGCGACCGTCTCAGACAGGCTCCTCAGAGCGGCAACGTCGCCTCTTCGAGCCAGGTCAGGATCGGATCGGCCAGCAGCGGCGCCAGCTCATCCAACACGCGGGCGTGATAGGCATCGACCCAGCGCCGTTCCTCGGCCGTCAGCAGATCCACGTCGATGAGACGCCGGTCGAAGGGCGCAAGCGTCAGGGTCTCGAACCCGAGCATCGCCCGCTCGCCGCCCTCGATCGGGCCGGGTCCGGTGACGATCTCGAGGTTTTCGAGACGGATCCCATATTCTCCGGCCGGATAGTAGCCCGGCTCGTTCGACAGGATCATCCCCGGCTCCAGCGGCACGACGCCGGTCTTGGCGATGCGCTGCGGGCCCTCGTGCACGCTGAGATAGGACCCGACCCCGTGGCCGGTGCCATGGTCATAGTCGAGACCCGCCTTCCACAGGGCAATGCGCGCCAGCACATCGAGCTGCGCGCCGGTGGTGCCCACCGGGAAGCGGGCCGTCGAGATGCCGATATGCCCCTTGAGGACCAGGGTATAGTGCCGCTTCATCTCCGCAGTCATCTCGCCCACGGCGAGCGTGCGGGTGATGTCGGTGGTGCCATCCTCATACTGAGCACCGCTGTCGATCAGGAACGGCTTGCCCACCGGGATCGGCAGGTTGGACGCCCGGCTCACCCGGTAGTGACAGATCGCCCCGTTCGGACCGGCACCGGAGATCGTGTCGAAGGAAATGTCCTTCAGAACCCCGGTCTGGGCCCGGAAATGCTCCAGCTTTTCCGCTGCACTGATCTCGTCCAGCTCGCCCGAGAGGGCATGCTCATCGAACCAGGCCAGGAACTGCACGAAGGCGGCCCCATCCCGGCGATGGGCGGCACGGCTTCCCTCCAGCTCCTGAGCGTTCTTGCGCGCCTTGGGCAGGAGCACCGGTTCGGCTCCCTCCACCAGAGTGCCACCGGCCTTGACGATCGCATCCGCAATCGCCTGACCCGCCAGGTTCGGGTCGACCAAAACCTTCGCACCGGTCGCCCCGAGCCGGGCAAGACCAGAGAGAAACGCACCTTCCTCCTCGATATCCACCAGATCGCTCAAGGTGGAGCGCACGGAGTTGGAGAGCTTCTCGGAACGGATGAAGAGCTGCGGGCGGCCTTCTGCCGGAAGAATGGCGAAGGACAGAGGCAGCGGCGTATGGCTGACGTCCGACCCGCGGATGTTGAGCAGCCAGGCAACCGAATCCGGCTGGGTCAGGACGCTGGCGCTGGCGCCCTTGCGCGCGACGATCCCCTGGATCTCGGCGATCTTGTCGGACGCCGAGCGACCCGCGTGGTGTTCCGGGTAAAGGGCAACGGCCCCGCGCGGCGCCGCCGGGCGCCCCTCCCAGACCGCATCTAGCGGATTGCCATCCACCGCGACCAGTTCGGCCCCGGCCGCATCGCAGACGGCCTTCAGACGACGCACTTCATTGATCGGGTGAAGCATCGGATCAAAGCCCAGACGCTGCCCCGGTTTCAGACGCTCGGCCAGCCAGCCGGTGAGCGGCGCCTCGATCAGGTGCTGGGCGGGGAAGACCGCCATGTCCACCTGGTCACGCACCTGCAGGGTATAGCGGCCATCGACGAAGATCGCGGCCTCGTCTCCCAGCACCGCCGCGACACCGGCCGAGCCGGCAAAGCCGGTCAGCCACTGCAGGCGGCAATCATGGGGGGGCACATACTCGCCCTGATGGGCATCCGCCCGGGGGACGAGAAAGCCGTCGAGGGACCGGCGGCGCAGCTCTGCCCTGAGAAGCGCTGCACGCGGCGCCCCGCAGGATGGATCGGAATGATCATCGAAAGACTGGAACATGCCTCGAAGCTAGGACCGGACGCGGCGCCGATCAAGGGGATTTGCCCGGGCGTCCGTGCGTCCCCTTCAACCATCCTGCCCTTTTTGCATTTTGCAACGCAACATCGATCTCGCACATGCGAAAATTGCAGATCTGACATGCAGTTCCATGCCTAGCTGACATGGCTCGATGTGGCCATATTGGGGTCAAGAACAAATCGGCATGACCGGCGAGGACAACGCCCCCGGACCCCAGCCCTCCCAGATGACACCCATGGAGATGACCATGACCAACACGATCTCGAACAACTTCGTCAGCCGCGCTCTTGGCCGCATGGTTGAAGCCCGCGAAAAGCAGGCCCGCCGCTATGTCAACGGCTACCTCCTCTCCCTCGACGACGCGACCCTCACCGCTCACGGCTATGACCGCGCATCGCTGGAAAAGGAAGGCCGCACCGGCGCCCTGATCTGAGCCGACGGCACCAGACATTTCGGCCCTGCCAAGCCCTCCTCCTCCCAGGAGCAGCCTGAGTCGAACGAAAAAAGGCGTGACCACCGGTCACGCCTTTTTTGTGTGTTCCGTTCCTGACCTCCAACTGCGGCGAGGGAGGAAAGGCGTCCCGAGGCTCAGGCCTGCGGGCGACCGCGCACCAGGGTCAGCGTCAGCCAGCCGTTCTTCTCGCCCCGCTTCGACAGGTGGAAGCCCTGGCAGCCATAGGCGAAGAGAATGCGCGGACCGTCCTCGACCCGCAGGCCGGACAGGATCAGCGTCGCGGTCGGCGTCATGTTGGCGGCGATATCTCGCGCCATCTTCATCAGCGGCCGCGCCAGGATATTCGCGATGATCAGGTCGAACGGTCCGTTCTCGCCGAAGCGGCGGTCGTTCATGCCATTGGCGGTGAAGGTATGGACCAGATGGCCGGCGCCGTTGAGACGGGCATTCTCGGCAGCGGTCTTGGTGGCCACCGGATCAATGTCGGTGGCCAGCACCGGCTGATGGGACCGCAGGGCGGCGGCGATGGCCAGCACGCCGGTGCCCGTGCCGAGATCCAGCACCCGGGCATAGTCGCGCATGGCAAAGAGCCGGTCGATTTCTTCCAGACAGCCAGCGGTGGTGCCGTGATGCCCCGTGCCAAAGGCGAGAGCCGCCTCGATCTCGATGCCGATATGACCGCCGGGCACCTTGTCCCGGTCGTGCGCGCCGTGAATGGTGAAGCGGCCGGCAGACACCGGCTTCAGGCCCTCGAGGCTCTTCTCCACCCAGTTCACATCCGGCAGGATCTCCGCGTCGATCGGTGCTGCGAAGGCATCGGACCCGACCTTTTCCCGCACCAAGGCGATGGCCTCATCGGGCTCGATGTCGAAGAGAAGGACCTCGGCCGCCCACATGCGCCCGTCCGCCGAATTCTCGAAGACGGCGACCGGATTTCCCTCGTCCTCGAAGGCCCGTTCCAGAACATCGGAAATGCGCTTGGCTTCAAGTTCCTCGGCGGCGATTCGTACGCGGACGGTCTGCATGGTCATTCCTGTGATCGCGGCACGCGGGAGATGGAGGCTCCGGTCTGGCGGCCAAAGTCTGAAGAAGGAGGGTTTCGCCGCGATATACAGGCAGTGACGGAAAACGGCCAGAAGTTTCCAGCCGGAACCTGAAGATAGGCGCCACCTGTCTGCGGCCTGACAGCGTGACCTTGGCAGCCAAGGAAAGGCGGTCGAGGTCAGGCTGTCAGGCCGCCAGTCCATCCATGGGCAGCACCATGCGCGCGGTCAATCCGCCGCCGGGCGTGTCCAGAAGCTCCAGATGCCCTCCGTGGGCCTCCGCGATGGACAGGCTGATGGAAAGGCCGAGCCCGAACCCGACGCCCTTGCCGTAGGTCCGTGCCTCGTCGCCGCGCTCGAAGGGTTCGAGCAGTCGGGCGCGTGCGTCAGGGTCGATCCCCGGTCCATGATCGATTACATCGATCACCACGGCCCCCTCCGCCGTCCCGGCACGGATCTCTGCGGCCCCCGCATAGCGCAGGGCATTGTCGATGAGGTTGCAGAGCGCCCGGTTGAGCTCCACCGGCCGCCCCCGAAGGCTGAGCCCGCCCGCACAGGTGAGGGGCACCTGCTGATCGAGATCCTCATACTGGTCGGTGATGCCACGCAGAAAGCTGCCAAGATCGATGAGGTCCGGCGCCTCGCCGGTGTCTCCGGCCCGCAGATAGCTCAGCGCCCCGTTGATCTGGATTTCCATGAGATCGAGATCCGCAAGGCTGCGCTGCTTCATCTCTCCCTCGTCCATAAGGGCGAGGCGCAGGCGCAGACGGGTCAGGGGCGTGCGCAGATCGTGACCGATGGCGGCAAGCATCCGCGTGCGCCGCGCGATCATGTCCTGAATGCGCTCCTGCATCAGGTTGAAGGCATGCGCCACCTTGCGCACCTCGGACGGTCCACGCTCGACGATGGGCACCGGGCGGGTCGGCGCCTGGCCATAAAGAGCAGCCGACGCCGCCAGCTCCGAGAGCGGACGGGTGAGCGTCAGCGCCACCCAGACGAGCAGCAGCAGCACCGAAACGGCAAGGGAAACAAGCATCTGGAACAAGGGGGTCAACAGCAGTGGGAGGCGCTCGCGCTGCGCTTCCGTGATCGCCACACCCGTCCCGTCGCTGAGGCGGAAGAAGAACTCCCTGTGTCCGCCCTCGCCACTCGCATCGGGAAGGAAACGGTCTCCGAGGAGCACCACCCCATCGCGAAGCGGCCCTGCGCCCCGCGGCCGCGGCCCGGCAAATTCCCCCTGTCCGCCCGGGTCCCGGCGCTCGTCGAAAAGCGCCTGCAACTCTCCTGCCTCCACCAGTCGGAAGCCGGAGACACCTTCCGGGGTCCGCATCCCCTCAAGATAGGCAGCACGTGCTGCCGGATCTCCCGCATTCAGCGTCCCCAGCACGAGCCCGTATGCGAGATTGTTCCGCACATAGTCCTCGTGGGGCGGGCCTTCATGCATCAGGCGCAGCAGAAGGAAGGTCAGCACGGCGATGGAGATCACGGCCAGCACCATCACCAGCGTGATCTGCACGGCAATGCGCCGCGGCAGCAGTCGGGCGAGACAGCGCAGGCCGGAGGTCCGCATCAAACCGCCATGACTTCGGCCACGAATTCGTAGCCGCCGGCCCGCACCGTGCGGATGAACTGGAAGGGCGCGCCGCCCGCCTCCAGCTTGCTGCGAACCCGCGAAATCAGAATGTCGATGTTGCGACCTGTGCCCGTGGCGACAGAGGCGCCGGCGTGGGTGAGATCGATGAGTTGCTCGCGGCTGAGAACCCGTCCCCGGCGTTCGGCGAGCACCTGCAACAGGTCGAACTCCGCCGGGGTCAGGCTGATCACAGCCCCTTGCGGGTTCTTCAGCACCCGTGCGGTGCAATCCATCTTCCAGTTTTCGAAAACCATGGTCTTGGTGGTGACGGAGGGGGCCGCCGCCCCCATTTCCACCCGCCGGAACAGGGCGCGCACGCGGGCAATCAGCTCGCGCGGATTGAACGGCTTGGCAAGATAGTCATCCGCACCGACCTCAAGCCCGACGACCCGGTCGAAGTCGTCCGACTTGGCCGAGACGATGATGATCGGCATGGTGCTGGTTGCCCGAAGCCGCCGGCAGATGCTCAGCCCGTCCTCGCCCCCGAGCATCAGGTCGAGGATGAGCAGATCGATCCGGGCATGACCCAGCACCCGATCCATCTCGGCACTGTTCGTCGCCAGAGAGACCTTCCAGCCGTTGGCAACCAGGTGACGCTCCATGAGAGCGCCGATTTCGGGATCGTCTTCGACGATGAGGATATGTTCGGAACGGGTCATGCGGCAAATATGCCGAAAGACGACGGGCACGCACGTAAAAAAGTGTAAGGATTCGTTTCCGGATGTTTCCAGAGCAGATCAAGGACAATCAAGGAAAAGAATAAGTATTGAACGCCCTCAAAAAGCAGAGATGACCATCGCCGACACACCCGGAAGAAGCCACAACCCTGCGGAAGGGCATCGCCGGCGCGCCACTTCCCCTTGCGGCGAGGAACGGGGAACCTCGGTCGAAAAGGCCAGGGCAAGACACGGAGCCCCAGGCCCGTGTCCGCGCCGTGACCGGCGATCAGTGCTTCTCGACGAAACTGTCGAGCACTTTCTTCTGCCCGGCCTTCTCGAATTCGATGGTCAGCTTGTTGCCCTCGATGGCGGAAATCGCGCCATAGCCGAACTTGATGTGGAACACCCGCTCGCCCAGGCTGTAGGGGGATGGCGTGCTCGCCACCGACTTGGCCACCAGCTCGCCCTCGATGGTCATCGGCCCGGCCTTGCGCTGGCGCGACGACTTGAAGCTGCCCCGCTCCAGAACCGTGTCCTGTGCGGCGCGCGCCTTCTGCGCCCGCTGCCAGCCCGGCGTGGAATAGCTGCTTTGGAAGGGGTCGCGCCCATCGAAGCGCGAGGCGCCATAGCCACCCCCACCATAGGAGCCGTAGCCGCCGTAGTTCGACGAGCTCTCGACGATCTCCACATGGGCCTCGGGCAGCTCGTCGAGGAAGCGAGAGGGAATGGAGGACTGCCACTGGCCGTGGATCCGCCGGTTCGAGGTGAACCAGATCTTCGCCCGCTTCTTGGCCCGGGTGACGCCCACATAGGCCAGACGCCGTTCTTCCTCGAGACCGGCCTTGCCGCTCTCGTCCAGAGCCCGCTGATGCGGGAAGAGGCCTTCCTCCCAACCGGGCAGAAACACCGTGTCGAATTCCAGTCCCTTGGCCGAGTGGAGCGTCATGATCGACACCGCGTCCAGCCCTTCCTCGCTGTCCCGGTCCATCACCAGGGAGATATGCTCGAGGAAACCGGCCATGCTCTCGAACTCTTCCATGGAGCGGATGAGTTCCTTGAGGTTGTCGAGCCGACCGGGCGCCTCTGCAGAGCGGTCGGTGCGCCACATTTCCGTATAGCCGCTCTCGTCCAGGATGATCTCGGCCAGCTCCGTATGCTTGGCCGTTTCCAACTCCCGGCGCCAGCGGGCGAAATTGTCGAGCACGCCCTTCAGGGCGGTGCGCGCCTTGGGCTTGATCTCTTCCGTCTGGCAGAGCTGGAAGGCGGCTTCCATGAGCGGAATGCGGTTGGCCCGCGCCAGCTCGTGCACCAGCTTCAAGGTGGCGTCCCCGAGCCCCCGCTTCGGCGTGTTGACGATGCGCTCGAAGGCCAGATCGTCGGCCGGCTGCACCACGCAGCGGAAATAGGCCAGCGCATCCCGGATTTCGAGACGCTCATAGAAGCGCGGACCGCCAATGACCCGGTAGTTGAGCCCCATGCTGACGAAACGGTCTTCGAAGGACCGCATCTGGAAGGAAGCGCGAACGAGAATGGCAATGTCGTTGAGCCGGTGCCCCTGGGTCTGCAGGGTCTCGATTTCCTCGCCGATCGCGCGCGCTTCCTCTTCCGAATCCCAGGCCGACGCAACCGCGACAGGCACTTCGTCCGGATCGGAAATGTCGGTGAAGAGCGTCTTGCCCAGACGCCCCTCATTGTGACTGATCAGGTGAGAGGCCGCCGCCAGGATGTGGCTCGTCGAGCGATAGTTGCGCTCCAGACGGATGACCTTGGCCCCGCGGAAGTCGTGCTCGAAGCGCAGGATGTTGTCCACCTCCGCCCCGCGCCAGCCATAGATCGACTGGTCGTCGTCGCCGACGCAGCAGACGTTCGCATTGCCCTGGGCCAGCAGACGCAGCCACAAATACTGGGCGACGTTCGTGTCCTGGTACTCGTCCACCATCATGAAGCGGAAACGGCGCTGATAGTCGGCGAGAATGTCCGGGTTGTTCTTGAACAGGGTGATAACGTGGAGCAGCAGGTCGCCGAAATCGCAGGCGTTCAGGATCGACAGGCGGTCCTGATATTCGGCGTAGAGCTTGCGGCCGATGCCGGCGAAGGCGGCCGCCTCCCCATGCGAGATCTCGTTCGGGGTCTGGGCCCGGTTCTTCCAGCCATCGACCATTCCGGCAAAGGCCCGCGGCGTCCAGCGCTTCTCGTCGAGCCCTTCGGCCTGGATGATCTGCTTGATCAGACGCAGCTGGTCGTCCGTGTCGAGGATGGAGAAACCGGACTTCAGGCCGACCAGTTCCGCATGGCGGCGCAGGATCTTCACGCAGATGGAGTGGAAGGTGCCGAGCCAGGCCATGCCTTCCACGTGACCGCCGATGAAGCCGGCGATGCGGTCCTTCATCTCGCGCGCCGCCTTGTTGGTGAAGGTCACCGCAAGGATTTCCGAAGGCCGGGCCGAGCCCGTCGCCAGAATATGGGCGATGCGGGTGGTCAGGACGCGGGTCTTGCCCGTGCCCGCACCGGCGAGCACCAGCAGCGGGCCCTCCAGCGTCATCACCGCGTCGCGCTGTTCCGGGTTCAGCCCTTCCAGATAGTCCGGCGCCTGGGACCGCCGGGCCGCCATGGCCCGGGCCGCAATGCCTCCTCCTGCCGTAGCAGCAGGGGCCGGCTGGAAGCCGCTGGGCGCGAGACCGGACGGCCGGTCGCCGGGAAATCCGTCGTCGCCGCCGAACCCGTCGGGAAAGGTGTCTTCGATGTCGTCGGGATACCCGTTGGGGTCAGCCATGTGCACGCGCGCCGATTCTGATGATCACTTCAGAAGAACAATATAGCAACAAAAGCGGCAGCGGCGAGGCATCTCCGGGAGTTTTCATGGGAAAAGGCCCTCTCCCGTTCCGCGCTCGCCTCAGGGGCGATCCAAGCCAGCCGTCCTCACCCCCGGTGAAAGCGCTCGCCCCGCCCGAGGATCGCGCCATTGTAGGAGGCAACGCCCATTTCCAGACTGGAGGCGATGTTGCGGGCGCGGGAGAGAAAATGCTCGGCCGCCACCGGCGGGCATTCGGCGGCAACCGTCTCGCCAAAGAGCGCGAGCCACCGGTCGAAATGGGTCGCATCCACGGGCAGCACCATGTGCCGCGGCATGGGCGTGCCGGAATAGGCGCCAGTGGCCAGCGCGACCGAGGACCAGAACCGGTACATGGTCTCCAGATGAGGCTGCCAGTCGGTGATCCGCTCGGCAAAGACCGGTCCGAGCAGATCATCGCCGCGAACCCGGTCATAGAAGCGATTGACCACCCGCTCGATCATTTCGTGATCGATCCCCGTCTCCGCCTGGATGCGGGCACTCATGCGCGCCCGCCGCTCGGCCGGCGTCAGGGTCTCGTCATCGTCGATCGGATGGCTCATATCGTGTTCCGAAGTTGCGGGCCGCGGTGGCGGGGTGCCGTGACAGCCTTTATCCGCCCGCCGCCCCGCGCCTTCAAGTGTCCAGACTGTCGCAGAACTCGCGGATATGATCGCGGATCGAATGACGCGGCTCCCAGCCAAGCGCGCGAGTCTTTTCGGTCATCACATCGGCGGTCATGCGGTTGCCCGGGCGTTCGGGCAGCATGCGGATCTCGCCACCGAACATCTTCGCAATCTCCAGGATCGAGAAGGATTCCGGGCTGCCGATGCCGAATTCGTCGCCATAGCCGTTCTGCCCGACCAGCAGGATCCCGTCGACGATGTCATTGATGTGGGTGAAATTGCGCTTCTGCACCCCCGGCGACACGACGGTCAGCTCCTCGCCCTTGCGGCGGCGCTCCTTGAACAGGGCGATCAGCGTCGCATACTTGCCGCTGGCGATCTCGCGCGGGCCATAGGCGTTGTAGAAATAGGTGATCGCATAGGGCACGCCGAACCAGGTGCCGTAATTCTGCACGAGCTCGGTGTTGGTCGCCTTGGTCCAGGCATAGGGGCTCTGGCTGCGTCCCATGCCGCCGTCGCCGAACTTGGTGCTGGAGCCCGCATAGATCAGCTTGGCGCCCGTCTTGCGGCAAAACTGAAGCACGGCGAAGATCCCGTCCTTGTTGGACCGCCAGACCTGTTCCACATCCTCGAAGGACTGCTCGACCCGGGAATACTCCCCGAGGTGGTAGATATAATCCGGAGCAAAGTCGATCAGCTCGGCGATATCCTTGGTCTCGCCCCGCAGATAGGTCACACCGGAAACGTGGTTCGCCTCGCTGCCCGTCGAGTAATTGTCGAGCGACCAGACTTCATGGCCGGGCAGGTCCCGCAGCCGCTCACACAGATGGGAGCCGATGAACCCGGCCCCACCCGTCACCAATACCTTCACACCCACGAAAATGTCCCCTGCTTGTCACTTTGTCCCATGCGGATAGCCCCCGGTCCTACAGGATGGCGCGGCCTGCGTCACCCGCCGAGGTACACTCTCCTCAAGCTCCGACCAGCTCGAACCACTGATCTTCGGAAATCACCTCGATTTCGAGCTCTTCGGCCTTCTTCAGCTTGGACCCGGCCCCCGGACCGGCCACCAGCAGGTCCGTCTTCTTCGACACGGATCCGGCGACCTTCGCCCCCAGCCGCTCTGCCATGGCCTTGGCCTCGTCGCGGGTCATGCGTTCCAGCGAGCCGGTGAAGACCACGGTCTTGCCGGCGACCGGGCTGTCCCCCGCATCGATCCGCTCCGCATCCTTCGGCCTCACCTGAGCCAGCAGCGCATCGAGCTGCTCGCGGTTGTGATCCTCGGCGAAGAACTCCGTCAGTGCCTCGGCCACGATGTGCCCGATGCCGTCGATGTCATTGAGCTCGGCCCAGGCGGAGGAGGCGTGATCGCCCGCCTCGGTCATTGCCGCATAGAAGGCGTTCCAGGAGCCATAGGCGCGGGCCAGAAGCTTGGCGTTGCCCTCCCCCACGTGCCGGATGCCGAGCGCGAAGATGAAGCGGTGCAGGTCGATGTCCCGGCGCGCATTGATGGCCTCGAAGAGATTGCGCGCGGAGACCGCGCCCCATCCCTCCCGGTTGCGCAGCTTGGTCAGCGCCACCCGGTCCCGCTCCTCCAGGGTGAAGATATCCGCAGGCGTGCGCACCAGCTCGTCGGCGAAAAAGGCATCCACCTGCTTGTCCCCGAACCCTTCGATGTCGAAGGCATTGCGCGAGACGAAATGCTTGAGCTTCTCGGTCGCCTGAGCCGGGCAGATCAGGCCGCCGGTGCAGCGGCGCACGCTGTCCATCCGCCCCGTCTTGGCGTTTTCCTCGCGCACCGCATGGCTGCCGCAGGCCGGACAGGTGGTCGGGAAGACGTAGGGCGCGCTGTCGGCCGGCCGCTTATCCAGATCCACATCGACGATCTGCGGGATCACGTCCCCCGCGCGCTGGATCCGCACCGTGTCGCCCACGCGCAGATCCTTTCCGCCCCGTATCGGCTCGCCGTCCTGACCTATCCCCTTGATGTAATCCTCGTTGTGCAGGGTCGCATTGGAGACGACCACCCCGCCCACGGTCACCGGCTCCAGCTTGGCGACCGGCGTCAGCGCCCCGGTCCGCCCCACCTGGATCTCGATGTCATTGAGGATCGTATAAGCCTGCTCGGCCGGGAACTTGTGCGCAATCGCCCAGCGGGGCGAGCGGGAGATGAAGCCCAGGCGGCCCTGCAGGTCCAGCCGGTCCACCTTGTAGACCACGCCGTCGATGTCATAGCCGAGCGTCGCCCGCTCTTCCTCGATCCGGAGATAGACCTCCAGCAACGCTTCCACGCTTTCGCAGCGCTGCATGAGCGAATTGGTCTTGAAGCCCCAGGCCGCGAAGGCCTCCACCATGCCCATCTGGGTGTCTGCCGGCATCGCGCTCATCTCGCCCCAGGCATAGGCGAAGAACTTCAGCGGCCGGGTGGCGGTGATCTCCGGGTTGAGCTGGCGCAGGGAGCCTGCCGCCGCATTGCGCGGATTGGCGAAGACCTTGCCCCCATTGGCCGCCATGCGCGCATTCAGCGCCTGAAAATCCGCGTGCGCCATATAGACTTCACCGCGCACCTCCACGACCTCCGGCACGTCGCCGGAGAGAGACTGGGGAATGTCGGAAATCGTCCGCGCATTGGCCGTCACGTTTTCGCCGACGGCCCCGTCGCCCCGGGTCGCCGCATGGACGAGCACCCCGGCCTCATAGCGCAGCGAAAGCGACAGCCCGTCGATCTTCGGCTCGGCCGTCACCGCCAGCGCCCCCATGAGCGGGTCATATTTCAGGAAGCGACGCACCCGGCCCACGAAGTCGCGAACATCCCCGTCCTCGAAGGCATTATCGAGGGAGAGCATCGGGACCCGGTGGGTGATCTTGCCGAAGCCGTCGCTGGCTTCCGCCCCCACCCGGACCGACGGACTGTCGGACCGCACAAGTTCTGGAAAGCGCGCTTCGATCTCGCCGTTGCGCCGGCGCAGCGCGTCATAGTCCGCGTCCGAGATCGTCGGCGCGTCCTCACCGTGATAGCGCCGGTCGTGTTCGGCAATCTCCGTGGCGAGCCGTTCCAGCTCCACCTGCGCATCCTGCAACGTCAGCTGGTCGACGGGAATGGCTCGGGCAGAGGTGTCGGTCATGGCGGTCAGGCTTTTTTCGCGAGGGGAACGGGGAGGCCAAGCAGGCTTGCCCTCATCGACTATCGCATAATGGAACCCAATGGTGCGCTCAAGAGTTCCTCCATCACAAGCCGGTTGAGAACGGGAGACGCCTGGAAGCGACACCCTCCGCACCCGGCCCCCAGGCTTCTCAAGGAGTATCAAGCATGGCCTATCATGACCGAGACACCACCGTTGTCGAAACCCGCCGTTCGTCCGGCGCAGGCTGGTTCGTTGCCGGCGCCCTCGTCGTGGCGCTGATCGCCGGCGGTTTCTTCTATACCCAGGGCTTCTTCCACGATGACGACGTGAGCATCGAGCTGAGCCTTCCGGACCTGAACACCAAGACGATCACCAAGCCGCTTCAGGACGGCTGATCGATCTGCGAGGCCTCTGGCCTCCCCCGACTTCATCTGAGCTCCCCCCGATGACTTATCGGCGGCCCTCCTCCCGGGCCGCCGTTTTTTTATGTCGCGGGCGGGAGCGCGCAGGAATGGGTCTCAACCGGCGCCTTCGGTGAGCAGCTTGCGGGCGGCGGCGCGCGCCTCTTCGGTGATGGTGCTGCCCGCGAGCATGCGCGCGATTTCCTCGCTGCGATGGTCCTCGTCAATCCGCTTCACCCGGGTGGCCACCCGGGCCTTGCCGGCGTCTTCCTTGGCAATCAGGAAATGACCGGCGGCCCTTGCCGCGACCTGCGGCGCATGGGTGACGGTCAGCACCTGCACATTGGCGGCAAGGCGTGCAAGCCGGACGCCGATCGCCTCGGCCACAGCCCCGCCGACGCCGGTGTCGATCTCGTCGAAGACAAGCGTGGGAACAGAGCCCTTGTCCGTCAGGCAGACCTTCAGCGCCAGCAGGAAGCGCGAGAGCTCGCCCCCGGACGCCACCTTCATCATCGGTCCCGGACGGGTGCCCGGGTTGGTCTGAACATGGAACTCCAGCTGGTCGTTGCCCGACCGGCTGCGGCTTTCCGGATCGCTCGTCATGTCGACGATGAAGCGCGCCCGCTCCAGCTTCAGGGCCGGAAGCTCCGCGCCGACGGCCTTCTCCAGCGTGCGAGCCACCTTCTCCCGGCGGGCCGACAGTTTTACCGCAAGCGCGTCATAGGTCTCGCGTGCCTTGGTGACCGCGCCTTCAAGCGCTGCGAGCTTGTCCTCTCCCGCATCCAGATCGGCGAGATCCTCGGTCATGCGCGCGGCCAGCGCCGGCAGTTCTTCCACCGTGACGGAGAACTTGCGCGCCGCAGCCCTCAGCGCGAAGAGACGCTCTTCGGTCGCCTCCAGCTCGCGCGGATCGAAATCGGTCTGGCGCAGGGCACTTTCCAGGCCACCGCGCGCTTCTTCCAGACTGTCCAGCGCGCTGACGAGACCCCGCACCGGACCGTTGAGCAGATGCGGCACCTGATCGGCCTTGCGCTCCAGACGGCGCAGCAGGCTGGCCAGTTCCGGAATGGGCGAGGCCGACCCGTTCAGGGTCTCGTAGGCCTCGTTCAGGTCTCCGGCGATCTTCTCCACCTGCATCATGGTGGCCCGGCGGTCGGCAAGCGCCTCTTCCTCGCCGGACTTGGGCGAAAGCTTCGACAGCTCCTCGACTGCGGCCTTGAGATAATCCGCCTCACGCCGGGCCGCATCGATGCGCGCCGCGTGATCCCTTGCAGCCTTCTCCGCCGCGCGCAGGGCGGCGAAGGCTTCGGCCACCTTCGCCACGTCGCCGGAAAGCCCGCCGAAACTGTCGACCAGATCCCGGTGTGTCTCCGGATCCGTCAGGGCCCGGTCATCATGCTGGCCATGAATTTCCACGAGCAGGGCGCCCGCCTGGCGCATGAGCCCGACGCTGACCGGCTGATCGTTGATGAAGGCACGTGTGCGCCCGTCCGCCGTCTGGATGCGCCGCAGGATCACATCCCCGTCGTCCTCGACACCGTTTTCGCGCAGGAGCGCCCGAACCGGATGATCACCGCGCACGTCGAAGACGGCAGTCACCTGCCCCTGTTCCTCGCCATGACGCACCAGGCCTGCGTCCCCGCGTCCGCCAATGGCAAGAGACAGGCTGTCGAGCAGGATGGACTTGCCCGCCCCGGTCTCGCCGGTCAGCACCGACATGCCGGAGGCAAACTCGAGGTCAAGACGGTCGATCAGGACAATGTCACGAATGGACAGAGCGACCAGCATGCCGAAAGGCTCCGCAAGAAGGGAAGTGGAACAACCTTAGAGCTTGATACCCTTGAACGCCTTGCTGATCCAGCTGCCGCTGTTCTCGGAAGGCTCATACCCGCCCTTGGACAGGAGCGAATAGGCGTCCTTGTACCACTGGGTGTCGGGGAAGTTGTGGCCAAGCACGGCAGCCGCCGTCTGGGCCTCGTTCACCACGCCGAGCGCATAATAGGCTTCGGTGAGACGGAACAGGGCTTCTTCGACGTGACGGGTAGTCTGATAGCGCAGCACCACCACCTTGAAGCGGTTGATGGCGGCGATGTAGTTCCGCTTTTCCAGATAGAAGCGGCCGACCTGCATTTCCTTGCCCGCCAGCTGATCGGCGGCAACGCGCAGCTTGGCTTCCGCGTCAGACGCATATTCGCTGTCCGGATAGCGCTGCAGCAGTTCCTGGAAGGCAGACGCCGCCTTCTCGGTCACGGCCTGGTCGCGGGTGATGTCCGGCATCTGGCGGAAATAGCTCTGGCCGACGATGTAGAGGGCGTAGGCCGCGTCTTCATTGCCGGGATAAAGGGTCAGGAACCGCTGGGCCGCAGACACGGCTTCCGCATAACGCCCGCGCGAGAAGTTCACATAGGCCATGTTGACCAGCGACTTCTTGGCGAATTCGGAATAGGGGTAAAGCTTGTCCAGCTCCTCGAACTTGTCGCCCGCCTGCTTCAGCTTGCCCTGGGCACGCAGGGCCAGGCCCTCGTTGTAGAGCACTTCGGCCGGCGTATCGTTCAGCGCCAGATCGTCGAGGTCGTCCTTGGAGGAAGAACAGGCAGCCACGCCGAGAGACAGCGTGAGAAGAGCAACCTTCAGGAGAGCAGCAGCACTGCGGTTCCGATCCTTCCGGTGTGCATTCATGATCTTCACCCCAGATACTCCTCATCCATTCCAGTTAGCCGTCCGGCAGATGCCGCTTCGGGCATCACTTCGACCGGCACGAATCCCGCCTGCAGGAAATCCTGATGGTCCGCCCCTCGCACATAGACGAGGAACGGGCGGTTTCACAAGTCCCTTCTGCCCGGCACCGGGCGCTTTCCCGTTTTCGGGACCGCTCCGGGGCACTGGTTCGTGGAGGAGCTTTGGAGCATTTTTGTGACGCTCCCTCCCCCTTGGCCAAGCCCCGCCTCAAACGCAACGCGGGCCAGACTGGCCCGCGCGGTAGAAGTGGTGATGAAATCGGATGAGCTCAGGACACGTCGGGGGCCAGAGCCGCGGCGACCAGACCGGCCTTCTCTGCCTGACCGGCTTCCCGGAAGGCCGGAGCCTCGACGATCTCGTAGGCGCTTTCATCCTCGAAGAGCTTGACGAGAATGGCGTGGTTCATCTTGTGGCCGCCCTTGTAGGAGCGGTAGTGACCAAGGATCTGCAGGCCGGCGAGAGACAGGTCGCCGATGGCATCCAGCGTCTTGTGGCGCACGAACTCGTCGGTCCAGCGGGTGCCTTCCGGGTTGAGAACCTTGTCCTCGGAAATGGCGACGGAATTTTCGAGCGAAGAGCCGAGGGCAAAGCCCATCTTCCAGAGCTGCTCCACATCCTTCACATAGCCGAAGGTGCGCGCGCGGGCGATGTCGCGCTTGAACAGGTCCGGGGTCAGCTCGATGTCGAGGGACTGGCGGCCGATCAGCGGCGTGTCGAAGTCGATGGTGATGTCGAAGCGCAGGCCATTGTGCGGATGCAACTCGCACCAGGCGGAACCCGTATCGACGCGCACCGGCTTCTTGACCCGGATGTAGCGGCGGCCACGATCCAGACGCTTCAAACCGACCTGATCGATCGCCTCGACGAAGGCATCGGAGCTCCCGTCCATGATCGGCATTTCCGGACCGTCGATCTCGACCATCAGATTGTCGACGCGCAGGGCGTAGAGAGCGGCCATCAGGTGCTCGACGGTGGAAAGACCATCTCCGGCCGGATCGCCCAGAACGGTGCAGAGAGCGGTCGCAGAGACCTTGTCCCAGCGCGCTGCGATCTCGCGGGCCCCCTTCTTGTCAGAGCGGACGAAGACGATGCCGGTGTTGGCATCGGCGGGACACAGGGTGATGCTGGCGGGCTTGCCGGAATGAACGCCAATGCCGGTCAGGGTCACCTGTTCCGCCAAAGTGGTCTGTCTGTCGATGTGGTGCGTCATGCTGCCCAGCCTTGCCCTTGCGCCAGAAGGTCCTCTATCGGGTTCGAACGATCGAAACGCCAGCGCGGTTCTAAACTTTTATTAACGATCGCCGAGTGAGCGCACCATACGCGCGCGACCGTCAAACGGGAAATAAAGGTTTGTTACGCTTTGTAACGAAACGACCCCGGATAACCCATTGGGCTGAAATGGGAAATTTTCCCCTCCTCAACTGCCGTAACGAAAACAGCCCGGCCTTTCGACCGGGCTGTCCTCGAGACAGGGAAGAGGGTCTCTGACGACTCAGTTGGCCTGACGGCGCAGGAACGCCGGGATCTCCAGCTGATCGTCATCCAGGGGCTCGGGCTGGCGCACCGGTGCACGGCCGGTGGTGTCCAGCTGACCGGCAGCACCATGGGCCGGACGCTGGGCCGGGCGCGGCTGGGCCGGACGCTGGGCCTGGACCGGAGCCTGTGCCTGAACCGGCGCCTGCGGACGCTGGGCCTGAGCGGGAGCCTGAACCGGAGCGGCGGAACGCTCGGCGAACACGTCGTGCTCGTCCTCGTATTCCTCGCGGCGGCCGAGACCATTGGCCAGGCGGCGCAGCAGACCCATCGGGCGACGGTCTTCCTCGTGATGCACTTCATGAGCCGCCGGTGCGACCGGGGCCGGCTGGGCCGGACGCGGTGCCGGAGCAGCCGCCTGGACCGGAGCCTGACGCGGCGCCGGCTGGGCCGGACGCGGTGCCGGAGCAGCCGCAGCGGCCTGGCGGGCCTTCATTTCCTGCTGAACCATCGGCGGGAAGTCGTCGAGGGTCGGCATGCGCGGTGCCGGGGAATGCTGTTCGGCAACCGGCGGGATGTAGGGCTTGCTCACCGGCAGCTCTTCGCTGACGGCAAGCGGATGATGCGCATCATCCAGATCCATCATCGGAGCCGGGGTGGCCAGCTGTTCGACGGCCGGACGGAACGGCTTGATCTCGACTTCCGGATCGGTTGCAGCAGCAACCGGAGCCGGTTCCGGCATGGACAGTTCGCGTTCCAGCGACGCGACGGCCTTGGCCGCAGCGGCTTCGTTGCGCACGACCGGAGCCGGAGCGGGCTCGGCCTTCGGCGCGGTCTTTACCTCTGGTGCGCGAAAGCTCGCGGTAACGGCGGGGGCGTTGAAGCCCGCGTCCATTTCACGATCGATGCCGGTGGCCACGACGGACACGCGGATGATGCCGTCCAGGCTCTCGTCGAAGGTTGCGCCGAGTATGATGTTGGCGTCCTGATCGACTTCCTCGCGGATACGGGTCGCAGCTTCATCGACCTCGAACAGGGTCATGTCGTTGCCGCCGGTGATGGAGATCAGCAGGCCCTTGGCACCCTTCATGGAGCTTTCGTCGAGCAGCGGGTTTGCAATGGCCGCTTCTGCCGCCTGCATCGCACGCTTTTCGCCGGAGGCTTCGCCGGTGCCCATCATGGCCTTGCCCATGCCGCGCATGACGGAGCGCACGTCGGCGAAGTCCAGGTTGATCAGGCCTTCCTTGACCATCAGGTCGGTGATGCAGGCCACGCCCGAATAGAGCACCTGATCGGCCATCGCGAAAGCGTCGGCGAAGGTGGTCTGGGCATTGGCAATGCGGAAGAGGTTCTGGTTCGGGATCACAATCAGCGTATCGACGTTACGCTGCAGTTCCTCGATGCCCGCATCGGCGATGCGCATACGGCGACCGCCTTCGAACTGGAACGGCTTGGTGACCACACCTACCGTCAGTATACCCTGCTCGCGCGCCGCCCGTGCGATGACCGGAGCCGCACCGGTGCCGGTGCCGCCGCCCATGCCGGCGGTGATGAAGACCATGTGCGAACCGGACAGGTGGTCGTTGATCTCGTCGATCACTTCCTCGGCGGCCGCGCAACCGACTTCCGGCTGGGAGCCTGCACCGAGACCTTCGGTCACGGCCACGCCCATCTGCACCAGACGTTCGGACTTGTTCATGGCAAGCGCCTGAGCGTCCGTGTTGGCGACCACGAAGTCGCAGCCCTGCAGGCCGGCCGTGATCATGTTGTTGACGGCGTTGCCGCCAGCACCCCCGACGCCGAAGACCGTGATGCGGGGCTTCAGCTCCTGAATGTCGGGCATCTTCAGGTTGATGGTCATGTTATCCTCGCGACCCTTCTGGGCTTCCGTTCTGGAGTGGCCCTCTTCTTCCCTAATCTCGACTGCCGTTGCCGGCGTTTCCTGGTGATCGGTCATCGTCAGAAGCTCTCCCTGATCCATTGCCCGACACGTGACAGATAACCGCCCTGTCCACCCCAGCCTGTGCGTCGGCTTCGGGGATCGAACTGTTCGATCTGTGCAACCTGCGGATAGATGAGAAGGCCAACCGCGGTCGCGAACGCCGGTCCCTTGGCTGCCTCCGGGAGGCCGGCCACCCCAAGGGGCCGACCCAGACGAACGTTACGCCCCAGGATCCGGCGCGCAACTTCCCCCAGACCCGTGAGCTGACTGCCGCCGCCGGTAAGGACGATCTGCTTGCCCACCCGGCCGGCAAAGCCGGATGCGGTGAGGCGGTCACGCACGAGTTCGAGGATTTCTTCCACCCGCGGCCGGACCACACGGGTCAGGGCCGAGCGGGGAATCTGGTTTGGCAGATCGCCATCTGCTTCCAGCGGCGGGATCGTCAGCATGTCCCGGTCGTCGGTGGAAAGCGTCAGGGGCGATCCGTAAAGGGTCTTGATGCGCTCGGCGTCCTGCAGCCGGGTGGCGAAGGCGCGCGCAATGTCCATGGTGATGTGGTGCCCGCCAACGGCGATCCCATCCAGATGCACCATTTGGCCTTCCACGAAGACCGAGAGCGTGGTGGTGCCACCGCCCATGTCGATGCAGGCCACCCCGAGCTCGGTCTCGTCATCCACCAGGGTGGAGAGGCCGGAGGCAAACGGCGTGGCGACCATGGTCTCCACGTGCAGGTGACCGCGGTTGATGCAGAGCTCCAGGTTGCGCACCGGCGGCACTTCCGTGGTGACGACCTGCATGTCCACGCCCAGCTTGTGGCCGATCATGCCGCGCGGATCGCGGATGCCCCGGTTGCCGTCGAGCGTGTAGGAGATGGGCAGCGCGTGGGTGACCGCACGGCCTTCCGTCACCGAATGGGACGAGCCTGCGGAGAGCACGCGCTGGATGTCGGCTTCCGACACGCTGTCGCCGGCCAGCGGCACGGATGCGGAGAAGATCTCGCTCTGCAGACGGCCGCAGGAGACGTTGGAGATCAGGCTTTCCACCGTCACGCCGGCCATGCGCTCGGCCGCATCGACGGCCAGACGGATCGCCTGTTCGGCCGCGTCCATGTCAACCACGACGCCGGACTTGATACCGCGGGACCGCTGATAGCCGAAGCCGAGCACCTGCACCGCATGGGAGCGGCCAGCCAGCACGTCGCCCTCTTCGCGCGGCGTCAGCTTGGCGATAAGGCAGCAGATCTTGGTCGAGCCCACGTCCAGCACGGACATCACAACGGCACGACGCCCCGGCAGGGGGCGCATGCGCGGCAGATAGAGGGTGGATCCGTTGCGGCTCATGTGTCGCGCTCCAGCTTGACCATGACGCCCGAACCGTCCTTCGCGTTTTCACGCCGTTCCATGGCTTCCGGTGTCAGTTTCACGACGACCCGGTCTGCCAGCCGAAGATCGACCAGCCGGATGTCCCGGGTCAGCAGACCGCTTTCCGCGTCCATCGTGGCGAGCTCGGCCAGGGCCTGCTCGAGATTTTCTTCCGGCAGGCGCACGATGATGCCGTTTTCCAGAACCAGGTCCCAGCGGCGGTCGCTGATCAGTTCGGCGGCCCGAACCCGCGAACGCAGGCCCGGCACGGTGTCGAGCGCGGCCTGGATTTCCTTGGCCCGGTGCTGTGCGCCGTGATTGAGAACCAGCAGCAGGTTGGCATAACGGCCATCGACCTGGTCGGTGATCACTTCGCCCTGCTCGGTGATGATGGAGACGTGTTCGCCGCGCTGCCACAGGGCATAGGGAACCTTCTCCTCCACATCCACCTGGAGCGTGCCCGGATAGAGCTTCATCACGGACGCCTGCCGGATCCACGGAATCTCGGTCAGGCGCGCGCGCGCGGCATCGGCGTCGAACAGCACGAGCGAAGAGCCTTCCTGAAGCTCGAGGGCTTCGAGGATCTGGAAGGTCTGGGTCTCGCTCTGACCGGTCATCTTGATGCTGTCGATGCCGAAACCGCTGGCCGACAGCAGGGCATCGGAGACGGAACGGCCATGGCCGCCGAGCATCAGGCCGTAGGAGATGGTCAGGGTGAGGAACAGGGCAGACGCCACCGTGCCCGCACCGCGCGGCACCTCGGCGAGAACGCCGGCGGCGCGCCACACGGGCTGACGGTGCAGACGCGCGACACCGCGCCCGCGGGGAGCCAGTTCGGCTTCCAGCGGCGTCAGCATGTTTCGCGTCTTTTTCCGTCCTAGCGACAGCAACTTGCGTCCTCTACCATCCATGAAACCAGGGCCTTGAAATCGAAGCCCGCATGCGCCGCCATTTCCGGCACAAGGGACGTCGGGGTCATCCCCGGCTGAGTGTTAACTTCCAGGCAAATCAGTTCCCCGGTGCCGTCCGGTTTCTCGTCAAACCGGAAGTCCGATCTGGAGACGCCGCGACACCCGAGCGCACGATGAGCCGTGAGTGCCAGTGTCTGTACATCTTGGTAAACAATCGGTGAAATTTTTGCAGGAAGGATGTGTTTTGAACCGCCATCCGCATATTTCGCGTCATAGTCATAAAAGGCATGACCCATGGGGACGATCTCGATGATGTCGAGGGCCTGATCCCCCATCACGGCGCAGGTCAGCTCCCGCCCCGGAATGTATTTTTCGCACATCAAAACATCAGGATAGTCCCAATCCCGCGACGTCAGTTCCTGCGGCGGATGGGAGCGCCCCTCCCGTACGATGATCACCCCGAAGCTCGACCCTTCGTTGATCGGCTTGACCACATAGGGCGGCTCCATCGGGTGCTCGTTACCGATCTCGAACCTGTTGAAGACAACGTGATTGGTAACGTTAACGCCGGCTGAAGACATGACCGCCTTCGCCTGCACCTTGTTCATCGCCAGAGCCGACGCCATGACCCCGGAATGGGTGTAGGGAATGCCCAGAACCTCCAGGATACCCTGAATGCAGCCGTCTTCGCCAAAGGGCCCGTGCAGCGCGTTGAAGGCCACATCCGGTTTCAGCTCCTTGAGCACGGAGGCGATGTCGCGATCCACGTCGACGCAGGTGACCTTGTAGCCGGCCTCCTCCAGCGCCTTGGCGCATTCGCGGCCCGACGACAGGCTCACCGGCCGTTCGTTGACCCAGCCGCCCATGAGGACGGCCACGTGCTTCTTCTCGTTCTGACTGCCAGCCATCATGCGGCCTCCTCTGTGACGCCCAGGAACGGCGCAATCTCGCCCTCCGGACCGAAGTTCCCCAGCCGTTTGATTTCCCAGTGCAGCTTGATCCCCGAGGTCTCGAAGACGCGCTTGCGCACGGTCTCGCCGAGGCACTCCAGATCGTGCCCGGTTGCTTCGCCTGTGTTGATCATGAAGTTGCAGTGCAATTCCGACATTTGTGCGCCGCCGATCCGCAGACCGCGACACCCTGCCCTGTCGATTTCCTTCCAGGCGGACGTGCCGTCCGGGTTCTTGAAGGTCGAGCCGCCGGTCTTCTCGCGAATGGGCTGGGCCCGCTCCCGATGCTCGACCACCGCCGCCATCTCGGCGCGGATGGCCTCCTCGCTCGAAGGGACACCCTCCATCACCGCCTCGACGAAGATCAGGTCCTTCGACGCGCCGGAATGGCGATAGGCATAGTCCATGTCCGCGTTGGTCAGCACGTGCCGCGCGCCCTTCCGGTCGATCGCCACAAGCTCCACCATGCGTTCGCAGGTCTCCGTGCCGTGGGCCCCCGCATTCATGCGCAGAGCCCCGCCAATGCCGCCCGGAATGCCGGTATAGAAGGCAAAGCCTCCAAGCCCGGCCTGGGCAGCCGCCTCCGCCAGGCGCTTGTCAGGCACCGCAGCGCCCACCCGCAGGCGTCCCTCGCCCGCCGGTTCGATCTGCCCGAAGCCCTTCGCCGACAGCCGGATGACCACCCCTTCCAGCCCGCCGTCGCGGATCAGCAGATTGGAGCCAAGCCCCACCGGCAAAACGGGAATTTCCGGCGGCAGCTTTGCCAGGAACAGGCTCAGGTCTTCGGCATCCGCCGGCTGGAACAGGAGCTGCGCCGGCCCGCCGGTGCGAAACCAGCTGACGGCGGACATGGGCTGGTTCGTCACCAGCTTGCCGCGCAGGCCCTCGGACAGCTCCGGATGAAGGCTCAGGAGATCGGGAAAGCTCATTCGCTGATCCCCTTCAGGGCCTTGAGCTGCTCCGGCAGCGCATAGGCCCACTGGGTGATGGTGCCGGCGCCAAGGCAGACCACATAGTCCCCCGGCTGTGCCAGCTCGTTCACCAGCCCCGCCAGCTCGTCCGGGCTGGAGATGGCCTGCACCGAGCGGTGCCCCCGGGTCTTCAGGCCGGAGACCAGATCCGTATGCTCGGCTCCGGTAATCAGCTGCTCACCCGCCGCATAGACGGGCGCCACGATCACGCTGTCGGCGTCGTTGAAGCAGTTGGAGAAATCATCGAAGAGGCTCGACAGGCGCGAATAGCGATGCGGCTGCACCACGGCGATAACGCGCCCGTTTCCCGCTTCCCGGGCCGCATGCAGAACCGCGCGGATTTCCACCGGATGGTGGCCGTAATCGTCGAAGATGGCGATGCCGTCCACGGTGCCCGTGTGAGTAAAGCGACGCTTGACCCCGCCGAAGCTCGCCAGCCCCTGCCGGATCGCCTCAGGAGTGACACCGAGCTGATGCGCCACAGCAATGGCCGCCGTGGCGTTGGAGATATTGTGCAGGCCCGGCATGGGCAGCACCAGATCCTTCAGCTCCACCTTCTCGCCCGTGCGCCGGTTGCTGATGGTGACCGAGAAGGTGGACTTGCCACCGTCCATGGAGACGTCTGTGAAGCGCACATCCGCCTGCGGATTGGCGCCATAGCTGACGATGCGGCGGTCCTCGATGGTGCCGATCAGCGTCTGCACCTCCGAGTGATCGAGGCACATGACCGCAAAACCGTAGAAGGGCACGTTTTCTACGAACTGGCGGAAGGCGGCCCGCACGCCGGCAAAGTCGCCGTAATGGTCCAGATGTTCGGGGTCGATGTTGGTGACGATGGCGATATCGGCCGGCAGCTTGACGAAGGTGCCGTCGCTCTCGTCCGCCTCGACGACCATCCAGTCCCCTGCCCCCATGCGGGCATTGGTGCCATAGGCATTGATGATGCCGCCGTTGATGACGGTCGGGTCCAACTTGCCCGCATCCAGCAGGGCGGCAACCATGGAGGTGGTCGTCGTCTTGCCGTGGGTGCCGCCAATGGCGATGGCCTGCTTGAAGCGCATCAGCTCTGCCAGCATCTCGGCACGCCGGACCACCGGAATCAGCCGCTCGCGGGCTTCCACCAGCTCCGGATTGTCCTTCTTGATGGCGGAGGAGACGACGAGCACTTCCGCGTCTCCCAGGTTCTCCGCCTTGTGGCCGACGGTCACCGGAATGCCGTTGGCGCGCAGACGCTGAACATTGGCGTTTTCCGCCATGTCCGAGCCCTGAACCTGATAGCCGAGGGTCTTGAGCACCTCCGCGATCCCGCTCATCCCGATGCCGCCGATGCCGACGAAATGGACCGGGCCGATATCCTGCGGCATTTTCATGGGTGTGCTCCTTCGATGATCGGCTTGCCTTCGGCCACGCGCTCCACGAGATCCGCAAGCCGCCGGACCGCGTCCGGCTTGCCCTGCGAGAGAGCTGCGGCAGCCGCCGCCTTCAGTTGGTCAGGGTTTTCAAACAGGTGAGTAAGTTCGACCGCCAGACGTTCCGGGGTCAGTTCGTTCTGGGCAATCGGCCAGGCCGCGCCCGCATTGGCCAGCCCCACCGCGTTGGCGAGCTGGTCCTGATCGATGGCGCCGGGCAGCGGCACGAGAATGGCCGGTCGGCCGATCACCGAGAGTTCGGAAATGGTCGAGGCGCCGGAGCGGCTGACGACAAGATGAGCCTGGGCGATGCGCGCCGGCATGTCCGTGAAGAAACTGTGCAGCTCCGCCTCGACACCAGCGGCGTGATAGATCTCCCGCACCCGCTCCAGATCCTCCGGACGGCACTGCTGTACCAGCCAGATACGCTTGCGCAGGTGGTCGGGCATCAGCGCCAGCGCCTGCGGCACGCAATCGGAGAAGAAGCGCGCGCCCTGCGACCCGCCGAAGACCAGGAGATTGATCACCCCCTCCCCGCCGAGCGCGGGATAGGGCGTGGCAGCCACCTCGATCACCGCGTCGCGCACCGGGTTGCCGGTCTCCACGGAGCGTTTCTTGATTTCGTCGGCCACATGGGCCAGCGGCAGGCTGGTAGCAACGGCCGTGACGCCGCCCGCCAGCATCACGTTGGCCCGGCCCATCACCCCGTTCGCCTCGTGCAGGATGGACGGCGTGCCCGTCAGCCGCGCAGCGAACATGGGCGGAAAGGTCGGATAGCCGCCGAAGCCCACCACCACGTCGGGCTTGAGCCGCTTGATCACCCGGCGCGCCTGCCAGGTGCCGCGCAGCAGCGACCAGGCGGTCTTCGCCAGTTTCAGCGGCGACTTGCCGCGCAGGGTTTCCGAGGCGATCAGATGCACCGCGCGCGCCGGAAAGGCGGACCCATACTTGTCCGCCCGCTCGTCGGTCGCGAGCTCCACCACATGGCCACGGCGCTGCAATTCGCTGGCGAGCGCCTGGGCGGGAAACAGGTGTCCGCCGGTGCCACCGGCTGTCAGCAAGATCGTTTTGGTCATCACGCGGGTCGAACTTCGGAGATTTTGAGGGAAACGGTTACAGCAGGCTCGAGGGGGACAGGCGCGAGATCGTCACCACGTCGCCGCCGCGCGGCCGCGGCCGCTTGCGGGTGAGCGCCAGGATGCCACCGGCCAGCATGGCCGAGGACAGGAGCGAGGACCCGCCGTAGGAAATGAAAGGCAGCGTCATGCCCTTGGGCGGCATCAGGTTCAGGTTCACCGCCAGATTGATGGTCGCCTGCAGGCCGAAGAGAACGGTTAGCCCCGCCGTTGCCAGACGGGTGAAAGCGTCCTGGTCGCGGCTGGCGTGGTTCAGGCCACGCATCACGATGAAGCCGAAGACGAGCACGATGAACATGCAGACGATGGCCCCGAACTCCTCGCCCACCACGGCGAAGATGAAGTCCGTGTGGCTGTCCGGCAGGATGCGCTTGACGGTACCCTCTCCCGGACCACGGCCGAACCAGCCGCCGGAGACGAAGGATTCAAGCGCCGTGTCCACCTGGTGCGTGTCCCCGCTGCCCGGATCGAGGAAGCGGTTCACACGGTTGGTCACGTGCGGCAGGAAGGCATAGGCCGCCGCAAGGCCGCCGACACCGGCCACCGCCAGCAGACCGATGGCAATCCACGGCAGGCCGTTGAAGAAGAAGAGCCCGGCCCACACCATGCCGAGCAGCATGGTCTGTCCGAAGTCCGGCTGGGCGATCAGCAGCGCCGCGCAGATGATGAAGAGCAGCGCCGAGAAGAGAACCCCCGGCACTTCGCGCCGGCGCCCGCTTTCGGAAAGGAAGAAGGCCACCATGATCACGAACGCGGGCTTGAGGAACTCCGACGGCTGCAGGGAGAACCCGGCGACATAGATCCAGCGGCGCGCGCCCTTGGCTTCCATGCCGAGGAAGAGCGTCGCCACCAGGGCGATGATCGAGAAGATGAACAGGATCAGCGCCGTGCGCCGCACCAGACGCGGGGTCAGCATGGAGCCCGCCAGCATGATGCCGAGCGCCGGGATCAGGAAGAGCGCCTGACGCTTGACGAAATAGAAGGTGTCGACGCCGATGCGATCCGCCACGGGGGGCGAAGCCGCAAAGGACAGGACCACGCCGCCGATCATCAGCAGGATGAAGGCAGCCAGAAGATAATGATCCACAGTCCACAGCCATTCGGCAAAGCGGCTTCGATCGGCGCGACTAACCATCAGACGGTCTCCTGGTGCTCTTGCACGACAGGCAGGGCCTTCACCGCTTCGGCGAAGGCCTCACCCCGCTTCTCGAAATTGGGGAACTGGTCGAAGGACGCACAGGCCGGCGACAGGAGCACGGCCACTTCGGCGGACGCATCTGCGCCCGCATCACGAGCAGCCGCGATCACGGCCTTGTCGAGGGTGCCGCACAGCTCGGTCGCGACCTTGCCCTCGAGTGTTGCAGCAAAGGCCTCTGCGGCCTCACCGATCAGATAGGCCTTGGCGATCTTCGGGAAGAAGGCGTCCAGCGAGGCGATCCCTCCCGCCTTGGGCTTGCCACCCGCGATCCAGTAGATCCGCTCATAGGAGGAAAGCGCACGGGCAGCCGCGTCGGCGTTGGTGGCCTTGCTGTCATTGACGAAGAGGATCTTTCCCGCGCGCGCCACAAGCTCCATGCGGTGATGCAGCCCACCGAAGGAGCGAAGTGCTGCGGCAATGGCTTCCGGTTCGAGGCCAAGGGCGCAGAGGCTGGCAAAGGCGGCCGCCGCGTTCTGACCGTTGTGCGCACCGCGCAGCGTGTCGATCCCGGCGAGATCCGCAACCGCGTGAGCGTCGCCGGCCTCGGAACGCATGAGGGTCGAGCCCTGAAGCCAGATCCCCTGCTCGACCGGCCCTTGCGCGGAGATGCGCCAAACCGGCATGGATGCCAGATCCTGCCGCTGGGCAATGGCCGCCGACATCTCGTCATCGACACCGACCACGGCGATCCGCGCGCTGGCCACGAGACGCTCCTTGATGGCCGCATAGTTTTCCATGCTGCCGTGCCGGTCGAGATGATCCGGCGACAGATTCAGGTGAACGCCCACCGTCGCGTCGAGGCCGGGCGCCAGATCGATCTGATAGGAAGAGCACTCGACCACATAGACCCGCTCGTCGGAGAGCGGAGCAAGGTCGAGGATCGGCACGCCGATGTTGCCGCCCATCTGGGCGTCGAGCCCCAGCGCCTTGAGAAGATGGGTGATCAGTGCGGTGGTGGTGGACTTGCCGTTGGTGCCGGTAATGGCGATCATCCGGGCCTTGCTGGCCAGATGACGGCGCTCCCGGCAGAAGAGCTCGATGTCGCCGATGATCTCGACGCCATGTTCTTGCGCCAGCTGCACCGACCAGTGCGGCACCGGATGGGTCAGGGACACGCCGGGCGCAAGCACCAGCGCCGACACGCAACTCCAGTCGATCTGGCGCAGATCCGTGGCGGTCAGGCCTTCAGCCCGGGCCGCCTCGACCCGAGCCGGTGCGTCGTCCCAGACGGTCACCTTCGCGCCGCCTTCGGCCAGCGCGCGCGCCGTCGACAGTCCCGAGCCGCCAAGCCCGAAGAGAGCGATGTCTTGTCCCTTGAGGCAGGTGACCGGGATCATCGCTTACCTCAGCTTCAGGGTGGCGAGGCCGACGAGGGCCAGAACCACGGCAATGATCCAGAAGCGGATCACGACCTGGGATTCGGTCCAGCCCATCAGCTCGAAGTGATGGTGGATCGGCGCCATGCGGAACACCCGCTTGCCGGTCAGCTTGAACGACGCCACCTGCACGATGACCGACACGGCCTCCAGCACGAAGAGACCGCCGATGATCGCCAGCACGATCTCGTGCTTGGTGGCGACCGCGATCGCCCCGATCATGCCGCCAAGGGCAAGCGAGCCGGTGTCGCCCATAAAGATGGCGGCCGGCGGAGCATTGAACCACAGGAATCCGAGCCCTGCCCCGATCACCGCACCCGCGATCACGGCCAGTTCGCCGGTTCCGGCCACATGGTGGATCTGCAGGTAGTTGGCGAAGACGGCGTTGCCGGACAGATAGGCGATCAGCGCGAAGGCGGCGCAGGCGATCATCACCGGAACGATGGCCAGACCATCCAGGCCGTCGGTCAGGTTCACCGCATTGCCGGCCCCCACCACCACGAAGGCGGCGAAGGGAATGAAGAAGATGCCCAGATTGAGGGTCAGGTCCTTCAGGAACGGAAAGGCGATGGAGGTGGAGAAGGGCTCGTTGTCGAGCAGGGTCACCACGAAGGCAGCGGACGCGGCGATCAGGAACTCTAGACCTAGGCGGCTCTTGCCGCTGAAGCCCTTGTGGGAGGACTTGGTGACCTTGAGATAGTCGTCATAGAAGCCGATGGCACCAAAGCCGACGGTCACCCCGATGACGATCCAGACATACGGATTGGTGAGATCGCACCACAGGAGTGCAGCAACCAGCGCGCCGGAGAGGATCATCAGGCCGCCCATGGTCGGCGTGCCCTTCTTCGCCAGATGCGCTTCCGGTCCGTCCGCGCGGATCGGCTGGCCATGGCCCTGCCGCAGACGCAGGCTGGAAATGATCTTCGGCCCGAACAGGAACACGAACAGCAGCGCGGTCATGATCGCGCCGCCGGTCCGGAAGGTGATGTACCGGAACACGTTCAAGGCAGAAATGGCGTCGGCGAATGCGACGAGGTAGTGAAACATCTTGAGCCCCTAGATCGTCTCGGCGTCTTCCGCCGAGGCAAACTCCTTCTTCAGGGCTTCCATCACGGGACCCATGCGGGTGCCCAGAGAGCCCTTGATCATCATCACGTCACCGGCGCGCACATCGCTCGTCAGCATGTCGACCAGTCCGGTGGACACGTCCGCATAGCCCCCGCGCCGCGCCTTGGGAAGTCGTTCCCACAGGGTGTGCATGTGGGGTCCGGTCAGATAGACCAGATCCACATTGGCGGCCTGGATCGGTTCGAGCAGTTCCTGATGCAGCCGGTCCGCATCGGTCCCCAGCTCGCGCATGTCGCCGAGAACGGCAATGCGCCGCCCGGGCAGGCGCACCGGCGTCTCGCCGAGCACCGCAAGCGCGGCCCGCATGGAGGCCGGATTGGCATTGTAGGTCTCGTCGATCAGGCAGGCCTGACCGTCGGCAAGTGCCAGCTTGATCACCGCGCCGCGGCCCTTGGGCGCCTGCATCTCGGCGAGCGCGAGACCCGCCAGCGCCAGATCCGCGCCCATGTCCACGACGGCGGTCAGCACGGCCAGGCTGTTGCGCACCTGATGCTTGCCCGGAATGCCGATCTTGTAGGTGAATTCCTGGCCCAGGATACGGGCCTGAATGCTGGAGCCCCCCGCCTGAAGCGACATCTTTTCCATGACGCTGTCGCTGGTCGGATCCTCGCCGAAGGTGCGGATGTTGCGCACGCCGGCAAGCCCTGCGTGGAACTTCAGCAGGTCGAACTGGTCATTGTCCTTGTTGAGGATCGCAACGCCTTCCGGCTCCAGCCCGTTGAAGATCTCCGCCTTGGCCTGGGCGATATGCTCCACGCTGTCGAAGAACTCCAGATGAACCGGTTGCACCGTGGTGATGATCGCCACATGCGGCCGCACCATCTTCACCAGCGGGGTGATTTCGCCGGCATGGTTCATGCCGATCTCGAAGACGCCGTATTCCGTGTCCGCCGGCATGCGCGCCAGCGTCAGCGGAACGCCCCAGTGATTGTTGAACGAGGCAACAGACGCATGCACCTTGCCCGAGCGGGCGAGCGCCAGCCGCAGGGCTTCCTTGGTGCTGGTCTTGCCCACCGACCCGGTGACGGCGACGATGCGCGCGAAACTGCGGGCGCGGGCGGCAATGCCCAGATCGCGCAGGGCCTGCAGCGGATCGTCAACCACCACGTAGCGGCCACCTTCGGGCAGGTCGGCGAGCTTGTCGCGGGCGACCAGCGCCAGGGCTGCCCCGGCCTCAAGTGCCGCGCCGGCGAAGTCATGACCGTCCAGCCGGTCGCCAACGATGGCCACATAGGCATCGCCCGGCGCCAGGGTGCGGCTGTCGATGGAAATGCCGGTGATCTCGTCGGGAATATCGCCGCGCGCCTCGCCGCCGGTTGCGGTCAGAAAGTCGGCCCTGGTCCAAAGCGGCGCGCTCATGCGGTCGGTGCTCCCGTGGCGAGGGCGGCCTTCACCGCCTCATGATCTGAAAAGGGAAGAACCCTGTCGCCGACAATCTGGCCCGTTTCATGTCCTTTGCCGGCGATGCACAGAACATCGCCCGCCTGAAGGGATCTGACGGCCTCGGCAATCGCCTGGCCCCGGTCGCCGATCTCGATCGCGCCGGGTGCTTCCGCCAGCATGGCCGCGCGGATCGTCGCCGGATCCTCGGAGCGCGGATTGTCGTCGGTGATATAGACCACGTCGGCGCGCTCGGTCGCGATCCGGCCCATGATCGGGCGCTTGCCCGGATCCCGGTCGCCGCCACACCCCACCACCACCTTGAGCTGGCCGGTCGTGAAGGGGCGCAGCGCCGCCAGCGCGTTTTCCAGCGCGTCCGGCTTGTGGGCATAATCGATGATCACGGTGGCGCCATTGCCCGTTCGGCCGGCAAATTCCAGCCGCCCCGGCGCACCGCGCAGATTTTCGAGCGCGCGCAGCACAGCGCCTGTGTCCTCGCCGCAGGTGATCGCCAGTCCGGCGGCGATAAGCGCATTGGACACCTGGAAACGGCCGATCAGCGGCAGCGTCACCTGATAGCGCCCCCGAGCCGTGTCGACGGTCAGAAGCTGACCGGCCGGTCCGGCCTTCAGACCGCTCAGCGTCAGGTCCTTGCCGGTTTCGCCAACGGTGAAGAGGCGCAGGCACCGTTCCTTCGCAACGGCGACAACCCGATCCGCATAGGCTTCACCCGGATCGACCACCACGGCCCCGCCGGTCGGCACCAGATCGCGGAAGAGACGAAGCTTCGCCTGGAGATAGTCCTCGACCGTCGGATGATAATCCATGTGGTCGCGGCCCAGATTGGTGAAGCCGGCCGCGACAAGCTGCACCCCGTCGAGGCGGTGCTGGTCGAGCCCGTGGCTGGAGGCCTCCATCGCCGCATGGGTGACGCCGCTCTCCGCAAGGGCCGCCAGCTCCCGGTGCAGGGCCACCGGATCCGGCGTGGTCAGCCCGCCATAGGACTGGCCGGCCGAGGTGACCGTGCCCAGCGTGCCAAGGCTTGCGGCCGCATGACCGCAGGATTGGAAGATCTGGCGGAGGAAATAGGCGACCGACGTCTTGCCGCTGGTGCCGGTGACGGCCGCGATGACCTTGGGCTGGCGGCGGTGGAAACGCGCGGCCATGAGGGCAAGCGCCCGGCGCGGGTCGGCTTCACTCAGAACAACCACATGGGCCGGAAGCAGTGTCTTGAGACGCTCGGCGGTCTCCGGATCGGTCAGAACGACAGAAGCGCCCTTCTCCACCGCAGACACGGCGAATTGGGCGCCATCAGTCTTCGCGCCCTTGAGGGCCGCAAAGACGAACCCCTGCTCCACCTGGCGGCTGTCCGCGGTGATGCCGCGGATGGCAAGGCGGGCAGACGCCTCCGGCAGGCTCATGCCTGGGGCGAGTTGTGCAAGATCCATCTCAATCTGTCGTCCGGTTTGTGCGTCGTCATGTGGTGGGCCGAAGCGAGAGACCGGATAACGGATGCGACCCCGCCGGTGCTCTCAGGCCCGTCAGTATCCTAATAGGATATTTCGATCGGCTCTTCCCCTTCGGAGAAGCGCGGCATCACGCCGAGCATGGGCGCGGCCCGCCGGATGATCGCACCCACGGTGGGCGCGGCGTTCATGCCGGCGGTTGCCGGGAGGCCCTCGCGCTCCGGCTTGGGCTCGTCGAGAACCACCAGAACCACGTATTGCGGATCATCCATCGGGAAGGCGGAGAGGAACGAGTTGCGGCGCTTGTTCGAGACATAGCGGCCATTCTCGATCTTCTCGGCGGTGCCCGTCTTGCCGCCCACGATATAGCCCGGCACTTCGGCGCGCTTGCCGGAGCCGCCCGCATTGACCACGTTGAGCCGGTAAAGATAGCGCATCGCCTTGCTGGTCTGCGGCGAAACAACCTGCTTTGCCAGGGCGTTAGCCTCATCCTCCGTGCGCGGGAAGAAGGTCGGCGGAATGAGCTTGCCACCATTCATCAGCGCAGCCGTCGCGACTGCCGTCTGCATCGGCGTGACCGAGATGCCGTGACCGAAGGAGATGGTCATGGCCGCCAGCTCGTTCCATTTCGGCGGCAGCAGCGGGGCAGCATTTTCCGGCAGCTCGGTCTCCAGGCGGCTGGTCAGACCCAGCTTGCCGAGGAACTCCTTCTGCGCGTCCACACCGGTCGCCAGCATCATCTTGGCGGTGCCAATGTTGGAAGAATAGATGAAGACTTCGGGCACGGAGAGCACCCGATGTTTTCCGTGGAAATCGGTGATCGTGCGCCCGCCAGCCCGGATCGGCTTGGTCGCATCGAAGCTGTCGTTGATGGAAACCTTGCCCGAATCGAGCGCCATGGCGACGGTGAAGGACTTGAACACCGACCCCATCTCGAACACGCCGCCGGTCGCCCGGTTCATGCGGATCTGTTCCAGCGCCTGCGAGCGGTCATTCGGGTCGTAGTCGGGCAGCGAGGACATGGCGACCACTTCGCCCGTATGGACGTTGAGGACGATGCCCACGCCGGCAATTGCCTTGTAGAGTTCGACGGCCTTGGCCACCTCATCGCGCACCACATGCTGGACGCGCAGGTCCATGGCGAGCTTGACCGGCTCCATGCGGCGATCGGCGGTAAAGCCAGCCGCCTGCAGATCCGCAAGCCAGTCCTTGTCGAGATGGCGCTCGATGCCGGTCAGGCCCTGATTGTCGATGTTCACCGAGCCGACGATGTGACCGGCGGTGGTGCCGCCCGGATAGAAGCGCTGGTTCTCGGTCAGGAAGTCGATGCCCGGCAGGCCGAGATCATGGACGGCGCGCGCCTGCTCCGGGGTCAGCTCGCGCTTCAGCCAGACGAAGGCGCTGCGGCTCTCCAGACGGCGGCGCAGGATGTCCGCGTCGAGATCCGGCAGCACCCGGGTCAGACCGTCCACGGCCTCGTTCACATCGATGATGCGGCGCGCGTCCGCAAAGACGGAAGCCGTCTTGATGTCGGTGGCGAGGATCTCGCCATTGCGGTCGATCAGATCCGGGCGGGAGGCCGAAATCCGGTCCTGCTCGGTCAGGCGCACCGACTGCGGCACGTCGATCGTCTCCGCCAGCATGGCGAGGCGCGCGCCGAAGGCAATGTAGACGCCGACGAAGGCAAGCATGGCGATGTAGACGCGCGACTTGACCGCGCCCGAGGAAATGGACCCGGCCGCAGCACGGGGCTTGGCCTTGCGGACCTGGAGGAAGCTTTCGGTCTCGGTGATATATGCCATCGTCAGCCCCTCACTGGATCACGGGTGCGCCAGCACCCGCATAGCCCGACAGGGGCGCCTTGCCACCGATCGGCTCCATCATGACCGGACGCGCGGGCAGGTCGCCGACACTGACGATCTGATGGGCATCGAGCGGGGCAAGCTGAAGATATTCGTTGTAGCGGTCGACCACGCCCTGCAGCCGGTCCGGCTGGTTCAGCAGGCTCCACTCGGCCTTGAGCTGACGGATGGTTTCCTGCTCCTCGCCGATCTGCTGCTGCAGCTCGACAACCCGCGAGGCGCTGTCCTTGGCGCCAAGCTTCATGTCGTAAAGCGCGGCGGCCCCGACGACCACGAGAAGAATGAAGAAGACGTTCAGGTACCGAACCATGGATCAGCCCCCCAATCCGTGAAAGGCGGCCAGTCGCGGCACGCCGATGGAATGAATGTCGAGATCGCGAGCGGCAGCATCCGTGCGCCGGCCCGCCCGCAGCTTGGCCGACCGGGCCCGGGGATTGGCTTCCGCCTCTTCCGGGGTGGGGTCGACCGCCTTGCGGCTCAACAGATCGAAGGTTGCCGGCGGAACGTCCTCCTCCGGCATGTGGCGCGAGCCACCGCCGCGGGTGCGGCTGCGGTCCGCCAGGAATTTCTTCACAAGCCGGTCTTCCAGCGAGTGGAAGGACACGATCACGAGGCGGCCACCCGGCTTGAGGATGTTTTCCGCGGCCTGAAGGGCGCGCGCGGCCTGGTGCAGCTCGCCATTCACATAGATGCGCAGGGCCTGGAAGGTGCGGGTCGCCGGATGGATCTGCGCCTTCTTCGGATTGCGGCCGAGCACCTTCTCGATCAGCGCGGAGAGTTCCGCCGTCCGGGTGAAGGGCTTTTCAAGCCGCGCCTTCTCGATGGCATGCGCCACGCTCGTCGCCCGCTTTTCCTCGCCCAGCAGACCGATGATGCGAATGAGATCCTTCACCGGCAGCTCGTTGACCACATCTGCCGCCGAAGGACCGGCCTGCTCCATGCGCATGTCGAGCGGCCCGTCGCGCAGGAAGGAGAAGCCGCGCTCCGCCTGATCGAGTTGCATGGACGACACCCCGAGATCCAGCACGACCCCGTCGACACCCTCGTGGCCGAGGGCACGGGCATGGGTTTCCAGATCGGCAAACTGTCCCGGCACGAGGGTTAGATTTCCGTCGGAGGCCTGAACCAGCGGCTGACCGCCCGCAATTGCGTCCGGATCCCGGTCGATGCCGATGACCCTTGCGCCTTGCGCCAGCAGCGCACGCGAGTAGCCGCCCGCGCCGAAGGTGCCGTCGATGACCACTTCACGCGGCTGCACGGCCAGATGCTCGAGGACCGGCTGCAGGAGAACCGGGATGTGGCGCTCAGATCCGCCTTCGACCGGCGAGCCCTGCCCGCCTGCCGCTCCGCTTTCGGTGCCCGCGCTCATGCCGGCTCTCCTGGTCTGGTCATGCCGGGGACCTGCCCCGACAGAAGGGCGCGCGCCTGCCGCTGAACTTCGGCGCGATGCTCGCGGAACTGATCCGGGTGCCAGATCTGGAACTTGTAGCCCAGCCCCGTGAAGGTCACCTGATCCGTGATGCCGGTGATGTCGCGCACCATGTCCGAGATCACGATCCGGCCGTCCCCGTCGATCTTCGGCGTCTCGCTGGCGCCAAACAGCGCCATGGCAAGGGCGTCATATTCCGGCGACATCTTGTTGTACTGGGCCAGCCGTCCCTCGATCTCGTTCACGAGTTCATTGCCGCCCGCATCGATGCTGGCCGAGTGGGACGAGGAAATCATGAAGAGGCCGTCATAGCCGTCTCGCGTCAGGACCGCGCGGAAGGGTGCAGGGATCGACACGCGACCCTTGGCATCCAGCCGGTTGGTGAAGTGCGAAACGAAGCCGGCCATCGGTCCCCTCTTGGCGGATCTCTCAGGATCCACGAGCCCCAGATTTTCCAGAACTCGAGGATCGGGACCGGCTCCGGGATCGGCTCATTGAGCTTGTCCGATCTCCGGGTGACGGGTGCCGCAAGATGGGCGCCTCTCCCCCGTTCTGGGTATTCATGGGATACCATGGGAAATGATGGGCGGTCAATGGAATCCCATGGATTCCGGACCTTGCGAGGGCAGCTTTCTCACCCAGCGGCATGGATGGCATGCTTATGGTTAACGAAGGCTTGACACAAAAGGGGAATCGGAATCGCCAGAGCAGCCGGACACGCCCTGACCGAGCCGGAACCGGCCGAAATGGCGCCTGCCCTGTCCACATCAATTTTCTTGAAAAAAGCCGGCGGGCCGACGGCCCTCCCCGGAGAAGGGGAAGTTGCAACCGTCTGAAACGTGAAATGAAATGCCAGTCGGCCTGTAAGCCGGGTTCTGTATGGCCCGTGTCGCCACGGACGTGACAGCCATTCATCTGGGACGCCCGTTACCGGACGCCTCTCGCAACCAACCCGGGCAACTGGCCTGGAAACAGGCCTGAACGTCGAGCGTTCGCGCTGCCCCTATTCGGTTTTGCTCCCGGTGGGGTTTACCGTGCCGCGTCCGTTACCGTCCGCGCGGTGGGCTCTTACCCCACCCTTTCACCCTTACCCTGGACGCATCCGGGGCGGTTTGCTTTCTGTGGCACTTTCCCTGGGGTCGCCCCCGCCGGGCGTTACCCGGCACCGTGTTTCCGTGGAGCCCGGACTTTCCTCCCCCGCGGCCTTTCGGCACTTGCGGCAGCGGCTGTCCGGCCGACTGGCAGCCGCTGCCTTAGGTGGGATTGCCTGCCGGGTCAAGCATCTCCTTGCGCCGCCCCGTCGTCACCGGAGGTCGGAGGCTCTGCCCGACGGGTGACCGGAAGCCGCTGATAGAGCGCGCCGATCCCGATCAGCACCGCACCGAGACCGATGAAGGACAGGGCCCTCAGCAGGCCATCCAGCGCCGACATGTCGATGAGGAAGGCCTTCAGAGTGACCCCGACCAGAATGACTGCAGAGAGCTTGCGCAGCAGGTGCGACCCCGCCGCCAGGCCCCAGAGGAGACAGGCAAGCCCCACGGCCAGCCACACCGCAGAATAGACCGCCTGCTCCAGAGACCGCACGGCAACCGCGTCCAGCCGGTCCGGCGAGAACCAGCTGCGGATCGTGAGGTTGATCAGGAAGAAGCCTGCGACGCAGGCAAAGGACAGCACGGTGAGACGGTAGGCGCGCGGCGTGTCGGCGCGCAACATCCGCAATTGCAGGGCATAGAGCAGGCAGGCTCCACCATAGAGCAGGCTGATCCAGTTGATCAGGAAGCTGTCGCCGACGGGGGCTCCGGTGAGGGCCGGGTTTTCAAAGACAAAGAGGGTCGCCGCGCCCCAGATCATCCCGCCGAGACCAACGACCATGCGCCCCGTCCGCAGCACCGGCGCGCCATCGAACACCCCGGCGCGGGACAGTCTGGCGAGGGCCAGCGACACCGCACCGCCGATGAGGGTCAGCAGCCCGCCGGTGCGCAGCCCGTCCCCCTCCCCGTCAAAGCGGAACACGGGATCGATCCCGTGCAGGGTCAGCATCACCAGGGTCAGCGACACGAAGAAGATCGCCAGAGCCTGCAGGATATCCGACCACAGGTCGCGACCCGTCCGCGTGAAGGACCAGGCCGTCGCACAGACCCCCGCAGCCGGCAGTCCGTAGCCCAGAAGCAGCAGGTTGAAGACGGGCGTTATCCCGAGCGCGGCCGCATCGATGAAGGGATCCCGCAGGAGACACAGGCCATAGGGCACGACTGCCACGACCGCGAAGGGCCGCAGGGCGGGCAGCGGATAGCGTACATGAACGAGCGCAATCGCCGGACAGAGCAGGCCGAAGGCGATTGTCAGCGCCGCATCCTCCAGCGCGAAGCCGGCCGCAAAGCCGAGAGCTGCGACCGCGCCCACGAGCCAAGTCACCAGCGCCGCCCTGCCACCGACAAGATCCTGCCGCGGCGCACCGATCCGGCTGGCGACGCCCCAGAAGACCACCGCGAGAGCAAGCGCCAGCCCGGCAAAGAGCGGCGAGACCGACCAGCTCGCCACCCGGAGCCAGCTCACGCTGAGCACGCCAAGCGCCCCGCAGACCGCAAGCCCGGAAAGCACCGCACGGCTGGCCGCATGGCGCAGGGCCAGCGCACCCGTGGCGACAAGCCCGGCGGCGCAGACGGCCATGAACGCGGAGAAGGCGGAAAGCCGGTCCTGCACATCAAAGGGCAGCGGAGAGATCACTCCGGCATCCAGCGCCTCCAGGGCCTCCAGGGCCTCCAGGGCATCCGGCACCTTGAGCTGAAGGGCGAGCAGCAGGAAGAGGGCCAGCGGCAGCACCGCGCCGTAGCGCAAGGCGCAGAAGACGTATCCGACAGCCAGAGGCAGGGCCAGCAGCACGAGGGTTTCGCCCATGAGGGCGGCCAGATCCGCCTCGAATTGCAAGTGCCCGGCAAAGGGCAGCAGGACGGCGGCGAGGGCAAGGGTCGCCGCCCGGTCCACCTCCACGAAGAGATCCGCCCGCGCCGGATAATGCCGCCAGACGAAGCCGGCCAGCACGATCATCGCGCTGGCGGCAAGATAGAGCGTCAGGAGCAGCCGGTCGCCCGGTGCCGCCATGAGCTGGAACAGCAGCCCGTAGCCCGCCAGTCCGGCCACCGCCGCGCCCGCAAGCCAGAGCCAGCGCCGCAAGCGCCCGAGCGCCACGGCGGCAGCGGAAACCGCCAGCACATAGAGCACGACCGCCGCCAGGTCGCGGCTCTCCGATGTCACCAGGAACGGCACGAGATAGGCGCCCGGCAGGCCCAGCACCGCGAGGCCCGGCCCGTGCAGCAGGGCCGCGAAGAGACCGCAGATCGCCAGTGCTCCAAGCAGCAGGAATGCGGGTGTCGGCCCCACCAGACCGTAGAGCGCATGCGCTGAATAGACCACGGCAAAGAGCACCATCGTGCCGGCGGCCGTCAGGACGGCAGGAATGCTGGCCCAGGAAAGCCCGCCGAGGACGGCCGGATCGGGCTTGCGCCGCAGCCATTCCCCCGCAGCCGCAAGACCGAGACCGAAGAGCGCCCCGAGCACGAGCCGGCCGACCGGCCCCAAAAGCCCCGCCTCAGCCGCATAGGCGACCATGAAGACACCGCCGACCGCGAGCGCCGCGCCCCCGGCCCAGACCGACCAGCGCCCGCCGATCAGCCGCTCCCGGTCCTCGTCCTGCGCGCCTGAGCGGGACGGGACCGCTGCCCGCGCCGCAGCAGGCTGCCTCCCATCGGTCTCACCCTTGCACCCCTCTCCGCTCGCGCCCGCCCGTCGCAAGGCAGCCTCCAGCGGCGACGGCGGCAGATCGGACGCCTTCGCAGCGGACTGGTCCTCCGGTGTACTCGGCTCCTCTCCGGCTTGAACCTGCTCCTCCTCGGTCGCGTCCTGCTCGACCGGTGCCTCGGGTTCCTTTCCGCCAGCCTCTTCCGGGACCCCGGTCACCGGGCTCTCGTGCCCGGCAGCGGCAGCTGCAACGACCGCGCCCCTGCCGGCCCGGATCTCCCGGAGCGCGCCATCCAGCCGCTCCACCGTGAGGGTGAGCCGCGTCACCCGGCGCCAGAGGAGAACGACCAGCACCGGCAGGCCGAGAAAGAGCGCCACGAGGATCAGGGCGAGAAGGGCAAGGAAGGCTTCGATGTCCAAGACAGGCTCCGGACAGGAGGGGATGAACGAACGTCAGGCCCTGAGCGAGCCCTGTGCACGGCTTTGCGTTACAGCGCCAGACTGTGTCCTAATCCAGACAGTGCCGCAACTCTCGGGCGAACGCGGTGATCTGGCGCTCGGTGGCCCCCGCGAACCCCACGATCAGCCCCGCCTGCGCCTCCCGGTCCACATAGCAGGGGCTGAGCGGCGACACCGCGAAGCCCTTTTGCTGCAGACGCCGGGCCAAGGCCTCATCGTCGCCGCAGCCGTTCAGGGTCAGGGTCACCTGCACGTTGCCGGTCGGCACCTCGACGGAAATCCGGTTGCCGAGTGCTTCGCGCAGCACCTCAACCAGCCGCAGGCCCCGGCTCAGGTAGGTGCTGCGGATCCGCTTCAGGTGGGCGCGGTATTCGCCGCCCTCCATCAGTTCGGCCAGAGCGATCTGGGCATGGACATTGGCCAGATGACCGGTCTGCCGGAACACCCGGCGCATGGGCTCCACCAGATCCGCAGGCAGAACACAATAGGCCAGCCGCAGACCCGGCAGGAAGCTCTTGGAGAAGGTGCCCATGTAGATCACCTCTCCCTCCCGCGCGAGACCCTGAAGCGCTGCCACCGGCCGACCGTCAAACAGGAACTCGCTGTCATAGTCGTCCTCGAGGATCAGCCCGCCACCCAGGCGCACCGCCTCGATCAGGGCCAGCCGCCGTTGCAATGGCATGCGCGTGCCGAAGGGATAGTGATGGGACGGCGTCACGTAGATGAGTTTCGGCGCGGCACGGCCCGTGCCGATCTGTTGGGGATCGGCGCCGTGCTCGTCGACGGGCAAGCCGCGCACCTGCAGCCCCGCCCCGTGAAAGGCCGACCGCGCGCCCAAATATCCGGGGTCCTCGATCAGCGCCAGATCGCCGGGATCGGCCAGTGCCTGGGCGAGGCACGACAGCAGCGCCTGCATGCCGCAGGTGACGAGGATCTGCTCCGGCGTCGCCTTCACCCCGCGTTCCAGAGCGAGATAGTCGGCGAGCACCTGCCTCAGGCGCGGATGACCGGTCGCCTCGTGATAGAGCAGCTCCGGACCCGGCACATGCCTTGCCGCCCGGCGCAGGGCCCGGCCCCACAGGTCATGGGGAAAGACATCCAGCGCCGGTGTTCCCGGCTCCAGTGCGCCCGGAGAGCGCGCCCAGCTGTCGCCGCGCAGGTTTTCCGCCTGCAGCGCGCCCCGCGCGGAGAGCCCGGACCTGCGGCTGTCGCCGCCCATCCCGCCCCTAAGGTCCGGCAAAGACCCGGACAGGGCCGCCCGCAGATCCGGACTGCTGACCACCGCGCCGGAGCCCGGCCGCACCTGAATGATCTCCTCCGCCTGAAGCAGATCAAGGGCTGCATTCAGCGTGCTGCGGGAGACGCCGAGCCCTGCCGCCAGACTGCGCGAGGACGGCAGCTTCAATCCCGCCCTGAGGTGCCCCGCCCGCACCGCCTCACGCAGGGAGCGGTAGATCTGCTGGCTCAGGGGCACGTCCGACCCGCGATCAAGCGTGACAAGCCCCTCCGGCAACGAGAGCATCCCCTCGCCCCCGCGCCGGGTCGATCGGTCCGCCTCGGACGAAGAAGAGGAAACTGGTCTGGTCATTTTGTCAGATCCGGATCTGTTGGCAAACCAGTTCTAGCGGCAAGCTGGAGGAAGATCAAATGCGGCCACCCGAAACGGCCGCCTCACCCAGACGCACAATCACACGCAGAAAAGGCCTCCCATGGACCACGCCCCCTCTAATGATCCGTCGACCCACCGTTCCCGCGACCGGCAAGAGCCGGACCGCCCCGCCTATGCCCGCATCCGCCAGATGAAGCGGGGCGATTATGATCGCGCGCTTGCCAATGAGATCCTCGACTGCGGCCTTGTCGGCCACATGGGGTTCGTCGCCGACGAACGGCCGATGGTGATCCCTATGGCCTATGCCCGTGTCGGCGACGTGCTCTATGTCCATGGGGCCAGCACCACCCGCCTGATCAAGTCCCAGGCCGGCGGCCTGCCCGTCAGTTTCACGGTCACCCATCTCGACGGGCTGGTGGTGGCGCGCGCCGCCTTCAATCTGTCCATGAACTATCGCTGCGCCATCGTTCACGGCCAGGCGACGCTGGTGGAGGATCTTGACGAAAAGGAAGCCTCGCTGATCGCGATCACCGATCACATGCTGCCGGGCCGCTGGAGCGAAAGCCGCCCGATGCTTCCCAAGGAGCTCAAGGCCACGGGCGTGCTGCGCCTGACCATGGACCACGTCAGCACCAAGGTGCGCTCCGGCCCGCCGGTGGATGAGGACGAGGATCTCGGCCTGCCGATCTGGGCCGGGGTCATTCCGGTCACCAGTGCGCTCGGCCAGCCGCTGGCGGCCGCAGATGTGCCCGACACGGTCACCGCTCCCGCCAGTCTTCAGGCGGCGCGGAAGAAATTCGCCTGAGCGAGGCGCTCCCAGGCTTGTCAAAAAAAATGAAACCCCCGTGCAACCAATCGGTCGCACGGGGGTTGATCATTCAGCGAAAGATGGACGAAGCCCTCAGCTCGAGGCGAGGATCGTCTTCACCTTTTTGCAGTAGCGCGCAGAAACCGGGTTCATCCGCTTGGCATAGTGACCGGCATTGTAGCGCAGGATCGTGCCGCAGACATCGCCACCGGCGCGCTGATGAGCGCCCGCCAGATAGCGCATGCCCCATTCCAGATTGGTTTCCGGATCGTAGAGCGCCTGGGTCGACCCGCGATAGCCCAAGCCGCGTGCGGTTGCCGGCTTGATCTGCATCAGCCCGACTTCCCCAGCACTGCCACGAGCCTTCGGGTTGAAATTGCTTTCAACCTGAACGACCGCCTGAGCAATGCTCAGCGGCACGCCATGCTTCTTTGCAGCCTTGCGGATCAGCACCGAGTAATTGGTCCGCCCCTTGGATGCGGCGGCATCCTTCACAGACCGGGTGCTGGTACGGGAAGCGGCACGATCGGCCACGGAAGACTTGCCCGAAGCATCGGTTTCGCCGTCTTCATCCTTGGCCGAGAGGCCCATGTTGACGACGCGCACCGGAGCACCGGGGTTGTTGCGATAATCGGGAACCACCTGGTCCGACGACGCGGAGATGGAGATGGGTTCCGGACGCACGAGCTGCGAACCGGAGGAAGCCGCCAGAGCGGCAGGCGCGAAGCCAAGAGTGGCCAGCCCCAGGCACAGCACCTGGGCGAGTGATTTGCTAGACTTCAACATCGAGCCGAGCCCCTTGTTGTTTTTTGTAACTTGAGGAATTCGTTTCCGGGGCGGAGAAATGGCGGGTCTATGGGACGAAAATCAGTCCCCCTCGATCACGAAATATTACAAGAATTTCGCTAAATTCAGACCGATCAAGGTTAACGGATCCGGGATTTCCATTAATTGAGTCGCAAATATGGCGCAAGCAGGTCAGAAATCGGCAGACTACAGGCAACATCAAGGCATGCGCGAAACGGCGTACCCCGTGACAAGGTGAAGATCCTGCCTCCGGGCATTGCCAGCCATCGCGTTTCCGATCAAAAGCCGGAATCACCTCCCGGCCGTGCCTCGGATCACCCTGACGGCCCCAACTTTCCACATCTTGCGAACACAAGCGCAGGTCAGCGCCGAAGGAAAATTCCGGCCGGAAGCGCGCATTTCCGCGCAATTCAGGATTCAGAACGCCGGAGGGGCGGTTCGGTTCCCGGCCAGAGAATATTTTTCCAAGAAAACAAGGTGACTTCGGGCACCCTGTGAGCGCGAGAGGGGGACGCGCGACAACGCGCCCCGCTGTGGTGCCCCGAGGGCTCCCGATCAGAGTTTCGGCAGCCCTGACAGCAGCTTGTGGAGGGTCTCGACAGTTGACTGGTCAACGATCCCATCCACCCGCTCAGGGCGGAAATGCCGCTGGAAAGCGGTCACCGCAAACCGGGTCAACCCGTCGAAATAGCCGGAGACCTCCACCTCATAGCCATAAAGCGCCAGCATCGACTGGATCGCCTCGACCGGCTGACCGCGATCCCCTTCCTGCATGAAGAGATTGCCGACGATAGGCTGCGGCTCCAGGTAATGACCCACGCCGGCGGCCGCCAGCTGCGACCACGGGAAACGCTCGCCCGGATCCTGCTTGCGCTGGGGGGCAATGTCGGAATGGGCTAGAACCATCCAGGGAAGGATCCGGTGCCGGCCGCAGATGTCCCGCGCCAGCGCGCAGACCGCCTCGATCTGCGCATCGGGGAAGTCGCGATAGCCGAACTCGTGGCCCGGACTGACGATCTCGATGCCGATGGACCGGGAATTGATGTCCCGCTCCCCCTTCCAGAAGCTCTTGCCCGCATGCCAGGCCCGGCGGGCTTCCGGGACGCATTGCAGGATCTGGCCGTCTTCATGAACGAAATAGTGAGCCGAGACCTTGGCCGCCGGGTCGCAGAGGCGCTGCAGGGCAGCTTCGGCGGTCTTCATGCCGGTGTAATGCAGGATCAGCATGTCGATGGGCGCGCCGTCCGGGCGCTCATCATGATTGGGCGACGGATGAACGCGGGCCTTCACGCCGGTATCGGTGGCGACACTCATAGACTTCTCTCCGCTCGGATCTGATCCCAGGCCGCATTGAGCGCCGCGAGCCTGTCATTGGCAATGCGCACGAATTCCTGAGGCACTCCGCGCGCGATGAGCTGGTCCGGATGGGTCTGGCGCACCGCCTGACGGAAGTGCCGCTTCAGGGCATCGTCGTCGAGGGAAGGGTCGACCCCCAGAACCTTGTAAGGGTCGGAGCTGCGCCGGGCATGCCGCGACAGAATGCGGTCGAACTCCCGCGCATCGAGACCGAAGATCTCGGCCACCCGCTCCAGATAGGCAAGCTCGTTCTCGTGCAGCACCCCGTCCGCCTTGGCGATGTGGAAGAGACCGTCGAGAATGTCGATCAGGGTGATGCGGTCATAGGGAAAGAGATCGGCCAGCTTCTTGGCATAGACCTCGAACCCGGCGACGTCTTCCTTGGCCAGATTGAACAGGCGCGCCACATTGCGCTCCTCGCCTTCCGGCACCTGGAAGAGCTCGCCGAAGGCCAGAATCTCGTCGTTGGTGACGATCCCGTCGGCCTTGGCCATCTTGGCCGAGAGCGCGATCATGGCCACGGTGAAACCGACCGTGTTGGTTCCCTCGGGCTTGGCCAGCACCAGCTGCACCAGCCGGTCCACCAGTTGCACGCTGCTGGAGCCGATGGCCGACACAATGCTCGCCAGACTGCTCCAAACGCTCAAGCGCCACTCCTGTCGTCGCAGATCGGAAACCAGACCGGATCTGACCGGTCCCGCAGTCCCCTGCCGGGTGCCGGACCCTGCGCGAGCAGAAAGCCGGCAACTGAATCAAGGGTTTTCCCCTTGTAGCCGCCACGCCGGATCTTGCCTAGTCCCGGGGCGCCCCCGTCCCCCGCCGAGGCAGACAGGACTTGCCGCCTCCGGCCTCACGCAGGGCAAGATCAGGTTCTTTCACGCCCCGAGCCGCTTCCGCGAGGGATGCGGCAAGCAACCCGTCGGCAATCCTCCCGAATACGCAGGGCCACCTACTTAGAACTCTCCTTGCGAAAACTATCGATTTCGACAAAGCGATTCACATTGGCTAAACCTCTCCCCGGTAGGTTGGGGAAATTGGCATATTTGGCAGAAGTGTCCTGTTCATGCAGACGGTGGCGACCGGCAAAAATTCGTTTGTCTTTTTCTTCACGGCAACGCTCGTCGTCATGCTGGCGCTGGGGATCTATTCCTCCAACCGGCTGATGACTTACTGGCTCTTGAAGACCGAGCTGTCGGAGACACTGGACAATCTGCCCGAAGCGCTTTCCGCCAGAGGTCTTGGACCGCAGCTTGAACGGGTTCTCGCCCACCGGCGCCAGATCGCGCCGATGGACGGCATGCGCCTGTCCGGCGACCCCGACGAGCGGTCAACAAGTCGCCAGTCCGGTGTCAAGGCGGCCGAAGCCGACAAGGATCTCCAGGCCGTTCAGGTGGCCGTCACCCGCGCGCTGGACCCCTCCGCCGTGATCTGGATGCTGCCGATGACCCGGCAGGACCTGATGGATCCGGCACTTTCACCCCTGCCCGATCTGGTTGCCGGCTCCCAGCTGCCCGAAAGCAGCCTCATGGAAACGGTCGCGGAACTGAATGCCGCCACCGGTCCCGTCACCACCCTGGCCTTCGACTGGCGCGGCATCTTCTCCACCCGCTCCTTCGTGGTGATCCCCCATTTCCATGCGGGCGAGATCAACGGCGCCCTGGTGCTTCTGGTGGACCATCAGGCCCGTATTGCGGCGCGCACCATCTTCGTCAGCATCGCCACCTCCATTGTCGCCATCCTCTGCCTCGCCTCCTTCCTCTTCGCCGGCTTCCTGCTGTGGGTCCGCTTCCGCGATCAGGTGAAGACGAACATGCACATGCAGTACATGGCGCATCACGATGCCCTGACCGGCTTGCCCAACCGCGCCGTCTTCAACGCCCAGCTGACGGAAGCCCTGCGGCTCGTCCACGCCAAGGCGACGAACATGGGCGTCATGCTGATCGACGTCGACAAGTTCAAGGAAATCAACGACACCCACGGGCACGGCACAGGCGACATCTTCCTGCAAGTGATTGCGGAGCGGCTGCGCTCGGTCTTCGGCGACCATCTGGTCGCCCGCCTCTCCGGGGACGAATTCGCAGTGATGATCAAGTCCATCTCGGACGTCGGGCGCCTGACCAAGCTCGCCACCGACATGATCCACGCCACCGACACCCCCTGCAACATCGACGGCAAGGAGATCAAGATCTCCCTGTCCATCGGCATTGCCCGCGCCAGTGACGGCAGCTGGCGGTCGTCACGCGTGCTGCATTGTGCCGACCTCGCGCTCTACCGCGCCAAGCACTCCGGCCGCTCGACTTTCGCCTGGTACACCCCGGACATGGACGCCGAGGCCCAGCGGCGCAAGGAGATCGAAGAGGGCCTGGTCAAGGCCCTGCGCCTGGACCAGTTCCAGCTTCTCTACCAGCCGCAGTATTCGCTCTCCGACAACAAGCTGAAGGGCTACGAATCCCTCATCCGCTGGGAGCATCCGACCAAGGGCACCATAGCGCCGGATGTCTTCATCCCCGTTGCCGAAGACAGCGGCCTGATCGAGGACATCGGCGACTGGGTGCTCTTCCACGCCTGCCGGGAAGCCGCCCGCTGGGAGGACAAGTCGCTGCGGGTTGCGGTCAACGTCTCAGCCGCCCAGTTCAAGCCGGGCGAGACGGAGCGCAAGGTGGCCCTTGCCCTGACCGAAAGCGGGCTCGCCCCGGAACGGCTCGAGATCGAGATCACCGAAAGCCTGCTGATCGCAAACACCGCCGCGGTGGTCGACACCCTGCAGAAGATCCGCGCCCTTGGCGTCTCCATCGCCATGGACGACTTCGGCACCGGCTATTCCTCGCTCAGCTATCTGAGCCGCTTCCCCTTCGACAAGATCAAGATCGACCGGTCCTTCATCCGCACCCTGGGCGAGAACCCGAGCACGGATGCGATCGTGACCGCGATCATCGGCCTCGGGCGTTCGCTCGACGTGCAGATCACCGCCGAAGGGGTGGAGGACATGCGTCAGGTCACCCTGCTGCGCGCCGCCGGGTGTCATCTTGTGCAGGGCTTCCTCTATGGCCGCCCGGGCCAGGCAAGCGACGCGGCCTCCGTCCATCTGGGCGAGACCCTGACCGCAGGCGCCCTTGCCGCCAGCCGAAGCGCCGCAGCCCGCACGGCTCTGACCGAGGAGGCCGCAACGGAGCGATCCGAAACCGCTGACGAAAACGGCGCTACGGACCATCGCTCGGCGGCGGACCACAGCGCCGCCGAATCCGACGAAATGGCCAGCGATCTGGAAATGGAAGCGCAGATGGTGGCGGACGTCATCGCGTCTTCGCGTCCTCCGCTTCATGGAACGGGTGGTCAGGGGTTCATCGAGCCGAGCCCCCGCCTCTCGCCCGCCTGATCAGATGCTGCGCTGGTTCACCCGGCGCGACAGCTCCTCGGCACTCTCCTTGCGCTCGGAATAGCGGTCGACCAGATAGTCGCTGCGGCCACGCACCAGAAGGGTGAATTTCATCAGCTCTTCCATCACGTCCACCACCCGGTCATAGAGCGACGAGGGCTTCATCCGGCCGTTCTCCTCGAATTCGAGGAAAGCCTTGGGCACAGACGACTGGTTGGGAATGGTCACCATCCGCATCCAGCGCCCCAGAACGCGCATCTGATTCACCGCGTTGAAGGACTGGGAGCCGCCGGACACCTGCATCACCGCGAGCACCTTGCCCTGGGTCGGCCGCACGGCGCCGAGACTGAGCGGGATCCAGTCGATCTGCGCCTTCATGATGCCGGTCATCGCGCCATGCCGCTCCGGCGAGCACCAGACCTGCGCCTCCGACCAGAGGACCAGATCGCGCAGCTCCTGAACCTTGGGGTGGTCCACCGGCGCATCATCGGGAAGCGGCAGGCCGGAGGGGTCGAAGATCCGGACCTCCGCACCGAAACGCTCCAGCAGCCGGGCTGCCTCGAAACTCAGCAGGCGGCTGTAGGACCGCTCCCGGACCGACCCGTAGAGCAACAGCACCCGTGGCGGATGCGCTGGCGCCCCCTCACCCGCAAGTGCTGCCCCGTCGAACGGCCGCAGAAGACCATCGTCGAGCGCCGGAAAGCTCATGTCGGCGCGCCATGCCTCCGGGTGATGCGCGCTCACGCGGCACCTCCCTTCACCACCTCACCGTCCTCCTTCACATATTCGCCGATCGCCCCCTCCGGCAGCAGATCCAGCACCTTCTCGGAAGGCCGGCACAGGGCGACACCCAGATCCGTTACCACGATCGGACGGTTGATCAGGATCGGATGGGCCATCATGAAGTCGACCAGCTCGTCATCGCTCCAGCGATCCTCGCCGAGCCCCAGCTCGTCATAGGGCGTGCCCTTCTGGCGCAGCAGGTCGCGCGGAGTGATGCCCATGCGCGCGATCAGGTCGACCAGCTCGTCCCGGGTGGGCGGCGTCTTCAGATATTCGATGACCTCGGGCGACGCCCCGGCCTGCTCCAGCATGGCAAGGGTGTTGCGGGAGGTGCCGCAGGCGGGATTGTGATAGATGCGGGCGGACATGAGGCGCTCCTGCCGGTTGAATTTCGATATTTCGAAAATACCAGAAATAACGAAACGTTCAACCGGGCTCCTTCGCCCAGATCCTTCGTCCAGATCCTTCAGCGCCCCCCGGAGAGCCCCCTGACGAGAGATGCAGGAGTTACATGGCGGCCGCGGCGCGGGCGGCCTGATCATAATGACCGGACATGAGACGGAGGGTGGCCGCAAGCCGCGAGATCTCGCTCTCGTCCAGCCCCAACGCCTTCATCGGCTTGACCAGAAGGGCTTCGCGCAAACGTTTGTATTCCAGACAGGCCTTCTCACCCTCGGGGGTAATGGCGACGGTCTTTTCCTTACCCCGCTTGCCGGAGGCGACAAGCCCCGCTTTCTCCAGCTTCTTAAGCGCATAGGTCACCGTATGGGTGTCCTCGATATTGAGGACGAGGCAGATGTCGGCCAGCGTCTTCGGCCGGCTGCGATGGTTCACGATGTGAAGGGCGAGAATGTCGAGGGGGCCGAGACCCTGCGCCCCGGTCGCCGCCATGCAGCGGACCATCCAGCGCTGATAGGCATTGACCATCATGGTCACGCCGAATTCGATTTCAGACAGTGCCGGCATGGCGCCGGCCGCAAGATGCGCCGACGACACGACCGGACCGATGGAGGCGGCCAGAAGAAGGTCGTCCGGGCTGAGTGTGTCCGGAACCCCCGATGTCTTCCTGTCGCTCATGCCGCCCTCCCTCAAGTCATGCTGCGGTCTCGGTCTCCCGAAAATCGAAGGGCCCGCGAACCTGCGTCCGCGAGCCCCAGCTTCCTTTAGTTGGAAAGCATGTTCTCTGGCAACCACAACGCTATCTGCGGGAAGGCAACGATCAGCGCCACCGCCAGCACCATCAGCAGGAAGAACGGCAGGGCCATCCGAGCCACGCGGAAGATGTTGTGCCCGGTCATGCCCTGCAGAACGAAGAGGTTGAAGCCAACCGGCGGCGTGATCTGGCTCATCTCGACCACGAGCACCAGATAGATGCCGAACCAGATCAGGTCGAGACCCGCCTGCTCCACCATCGGCAGGATCACCGAGGTCGTCAGCACCACTACGGAAATCCCATCGAGGAAGCAGCCCAGCACCACGAAGAACACCGTGAGCGCCGCCAGAAGCTGCAAGGGCGAGAGGCCCAGCGAGCCGATCCAGCCCGCCAGCTCGCGCGGGATGCCGGTATAGCCCATGGCCACCGTCAGGAAGGCCGCCCCAGCCAGAATGAAGGCGATCATGCAGGAGGTCCGGGTCGCGCCCAGCAGCGCATCGGTGAAGTTCTGCCGGGTCAGCGTGCCGGAGAAGAACGACAGGATGAGCGCCAGCAGCACGCCGATGGCCGCCGCTTCCGTCGGCGCCGCAAGGCCCGCATAGATGGAGCCGATGACACCCGCGATCAGCCCGATCACCGGCACCAGACGGCGCGTGGCCTTGACGCGCTCGAAGAACGGCACCGGCGCCTCGGCCTCCGGCATGCGCGAGCGGTTCAGCATCGACCACAGCACCACATAGCCCATGAAGAGCACGCAGAGCATTGCACCCGGCAGCACGCCTGCCATGAAGAGACGGGAAATCGACTGTTCGGTCGCGGCCCCGTAGACGATCAGGATGATCGACGGCGGGATGAGAAGACCGAGCGTGCCAGATCCGGCCAGCGTACCGATGGCCATGGCCTCATCATAGCCGCGCCGCTTCAGCTCCGGCAGGGACATCTTGCCGATGGTGGCGGTGGTGGCGGCCGAGGAGCCCGACACGGCGGCGAAGATCCCGCAGCCCAGGATGTTCACATGCAGCAGCCGGCCGGGAAGATTGCGCATCCAGGGCGATAGGCCGGCGAACATGTCTTCCGACAGCCGCGAGCGGAAGAGGATCTCCCCCATCCAGATGAACATGGGCAGGGCCGTCAGATCCCAGGAATTGGCAGCCCCCCACACGGTGGTGGCGAGAACCGGACCCGTAGGTGCGGAAACCAGCGTCATCATGGCGACCAGCGCCACGCCGAAGAGCGCCACACCGACCCAGATGCCGGTGGCCAGAGCCGCCAGCATGCCGAGGCCGAGGAAGAAGGCAACGAGCGAGAGATCCATTATTCGCCGCCCTCCCAGGCTTCACCCTTGACCGCCAGCTCGTAGCTGGGCTTGCGCCCGGAAAGTGCGGTGACCAGATCATCGAGAAGCGCGATGGTGAAGACCACGAGCCCCAGCGTCATGACGATCTGAGGCCAGACCAGGGGGATCGGGATGATGCCGATCGAGACTTCGTTGTACTTGTAGCTGTCATAGGCCTGACCGCCGGAGTACCAGGTGAAATAGGCTGCCAGGCTGACAGCCACCAGCAGGCACCAGACCTCGAAGATCCGCGCAAGGCCGGCCGGCATGTGCTGCAGCATCAGGGAGACGCGGATGTGATCTCCCCGGCGCAGGGTGGCGGCCAGGGCAAGGAAACTGGCACCGACGAGCAGGAACCCGCAGATTTCGGCCAGCGACGGCACGAGCAGGCCGACGGGGTCGAGCCCGAAGGCCTTTCGCGCGCCATCGACGATGCGGAAGAGAACCTGGAGCACGACCAGACCGGCAATCGCCACCAGACAGGTGGCCGCCAGGGCTTGCGCCAGACGATAGAGGACATCCAGAGCAGTGCGCATGGACGGAGGCTCCCGATACAGGAGGAACGGCGGGGGGAACGGCGGGCCGACCCCGGAAGCACCGGGATCGGCGTGATCGCACGATGAGCGTCGATCCGGGGATTGGTCCCCGGGGCACGTCCCGAAGGACAGCCCCGAGGGTCAGACCCCGTTCAGCTCCGGGTGTCAGTCCATGAAGGCCTTGACGATGGCCGCACCGTCTTCGCCGGCGCTTTCAGCCCACTCGGCGGTCATCACGTCGCCGATTTCCTTCAGACCGTTCTGCAGGGCCTCGGACGGCACGGCAACCGTGATGCCATTGTCGACCAGAACCTTGGTCTTGGCGTCGGTCTCGACCTTGGAGGCTTCCCAGCCGCGGGTTTCGGCAGCGGCAGCGGCTTCCATGACGGCGGCCTGCTCTTCGGCGCTCAGCGCGTTGAAGGCATCGGCATTCACGATGACCATGTTCTTCGGCAGCCAGGCCTGGGCGTCATAATAATGATCCAGGTAGTCCCATGCCTTGGAATCCGCGCCGGTGGACGGCGAGGTGATCATGGCTTCCACGCGGCCGGTGGAGAAGGCGGTCGGCAGGTCGGCCACTTCCACCTGGGTCGGCACGGCACCAGCGAGCTGGGCAAGGCGCTCGGTGGAGGTGTTGTAGGCGCGGAACTTCAGGCCCTTGAGGTCATCGATCGAATTGACGTCCTTCTTGGTGTAGATGCCCTGCGGCGGCCACGGCACGGTGTAGAGGAGCTTCAGGCCCTGGGCTTCCAGCTTCTCTTCCATGATCGGCTTGGAGGCCTGATACAGCTTGAAGGAGCTGTCATAGGAGTTGGCGAGGAACGGCACCGAATCCACCCCGAAGACCGGGTCTTCGTTGGACAGGCGGGAGATCAGAAGCTCGCCGATCGGGGCCAGGCCCTTGCGCACGGCATTCTTGATTTCCGGGTGCTTGAACAGCGAGCCGGCGGAATGGACCTGAATGGACAGGCTGCCATTGGTCTTGGCGGCCACGTCCTCGGCAAAGGTCATGATGTTCTGGGTGTGGAAGTTGCTGTCGCCATAGGGGGTCGGCATGTCCCACTTGGTTTCGGCATGGGCAGCGGTCAGACCACCCAGAGAGGCAACGGCAGCCAGGAACCCGGCTCCGGCCAGTGCGGAACGGCGTGAAATCGTCATCTGATGTTCTCCTCTTGGAAGCGGGACTTTGTCCTCTTTTTCCGGGCCCGGCTCGACAGGCATCGGCAGGACTGACAAGCAGGCTAGCTTGCGCAGGGTCAAACATCAACAATTTATCGACAAAATATCAAAACCGCCAAACCACGCGCCACACTGCCTGCAAGACAGGCAGAAGAGCACGTCTCAGTCAGGCACCCTACCCCCTGCAGCGTGCATTTTTGCCCGATACAGGCACAGCGCGAAGACAAGAAGCCCGGGCAACGCGCTGGCTGAGTGATCGAGCGCCACACCCCACCCGCTCGTGAAGAACATCAGGGCGAAGGCGAGCGCCAGAACCGGAACCTCATGCGCGCAAAAACCGCGACTCAGGCCCAGCTGCACCAGAACGGCGACGGGCAAGGCCAGAAGCGCCAGATCATAGTCGAGAATGAAGGGCGTGGTGACACAGGTCGCGCTGACCAGCACCGCGCCGCGCAGGAGACCGCGCAACCCGGCCTCGTAAGGATGTCGCCAGACGAGCACCACGGCCGCGACAGCGCCCAGCGCCAGAACCGCTTGCAAGACAAAAGCGACGGACAGCGGCAAGTCGATCTGCCGGGCGAGGGCGAAGAGCGAGGCAAACTTGGAGATCGGCACGACAGCCTCGACGAGCCAGCGGTTGGCTTCCGGCGCCTGAGCCAGAAAGGCCGCCCAGGTTCCCGCTCCGAAGACCGCGAGGCTGGCGAGCCCCGTGGCAAGCACGGTGAGCGCCGCGGCACCGATGGCGCGCCAGTGACCGCCCGCCAGAAGAGCCACAGGAACGAGCAACCCGAAATGCGGCTTGTAGGCCATCAGGCCGATGAGAACGCCCGCAAGCACCTCCCGCCGCCGGTCGAGGGCGGCCAGAAAACCCGCCATCAGCGCCAGATTGAGATTGGAATTCTGCCCGTGCAGCATCGCAAAGGTGATGCCGGGCCAGACCAGCACGAAGAGCATGGCCTGACGCGACCGCAGCAGCGCCCCCATCGCCCAGGCGGCGAGTGCGGCCGTGCCGAAAGCAAAGACCATCGCCGCGACCATGTAGGGCATGAACCCAAAAGGAAGGAGATAAAGCAGCCACACGGGCGGATAGAAGAAGGCGAACTTGTCCCAGCCGAACAGCGCCTTCTGCTGGGCCGAAAACGCGTCGAAATGATAGGGCAGCAGGCTGTCTCCCTGCACCGCGCTGCTGGCCGCCGTCCAGAAGGAGACGAAATCCGCGAAGATCGGCTTGCCCGTGCCGATGAAGGTGTTGGCGATGTCCAGCCCGATTCGGGCGGCATAGAAGACCAGCAGGAAGACCGCGAGCGCCCGGACGATCTCCGATCTCATGATCCGGTCACCGGTCGCGCCGCCGCGACCCGGCTGATCTGCCTCGTTCATCCCGCCTTGCTCCCCTTCTTGCCCCGTCCGCGCACCCCTGTCCCCGCACCCCAGCCCCCGCAACGGAGAGCGTGGCAGGATGCGACCTCCTGCGCGGCATAAGGGATAGCGGCAAGGGCTGAAGATCTGCTAAACCCTGTCACATTCGTCAGAGGTCCGCATCGACCCTGCGAACCCGGGAGGAGACAGGATGCAGCCCCACCAGAGCGACCAGACCCCGCGCTACGACATCCTCGTGTCCGGCTCCAGTCTCGCCATGGAAGGCAGCTTCCTCGGGATCTCGACCATCGTGATGGTGGAGAGTGCGGGACGCCGCGCGCTTTTCGATTGCGGCCATTTCACCACCCGCAGGCTGCTGCTCGCAGCGCTCGCGCAGCGCGGTCTCACGCCGGCGGATTTCGAGATGGTCATCCTCTCCCACGCCCATTTCGACCATTGCCTCAACATCGATCTCTTCCCGCAGGCGCAGGTCATCCTGTCCCAGGACGAGTGGGACTATATCCAGGGCCCCTTCCCCGATGATCCGGCGACGCCCCCCTATGTCGCCGACATCCTGCGCAAGACCCGTCTTGAGCTGATCGAGGGCGAGGTGGAGCTGCTGCCCGGTGTGACCGCCTTCCCGACCCCGGGCCATTCGCCCGGACACATGTCGCTGGATCTGCGCACCGCCGAAGGCCCGGTGATTCTCGCCGCCGATGCGCTGAAGACGGCGCGCGAGGCACTCTCCGGCATCCCGGACATGGAAATCGATCCGCTGAAACGGGCCGGCGCGTCCCTGCGCAAGGTGCTCGACCGGGGGCGGTTCATCGTACCGGGCCACTTCCCGCCGCTCACCCGCCACGACGACGGCCGGATCACCTGGGACGAGATCCAGAAGGCGACGCTGCTGCTGCGATGAGCTCACGCCCCCCCATCAGTGACCGGGAGTCCCCGGCAAGGCAACGCAGCACCGGCAGAGCCGGGGCCCCTGCCTTCTTCGGGCGCCTGATGCAGTCGCCTCCCCATCTGCTTCTTCTGGCCATCGTGATGATCGGCATGATCATCCGGGCGCCGCTCCTGTCGCGCACCAGTCTGTGGTTTGACGAGGCAGCGTCCTGGGACCAGTCCCGCGGCACCCTGGGCGAGCTGATTTCAAGCGTCGCGGCCGACAACTACCCCCCACTCCACAACCTGCTGCTCTGGGTGTTCATCCACGGCTTCGGCGAGGCGGAATATGTCCTGCGCCTGCCGTCGCTTCTGGCCGGGATCCTGTCCATCTGGCTGGCCTACAAGGTTGGCGAGGCTCTCACCGACAAGGGTGTCGGTTTGGCCACCGCACTTATCCTCGCCTGCTCGCCCATGGAGATCTGGTTCTCGGGCGAGGCGCGCATGTACACGCTTTTCAGCGCCACCGGGCTGCTCTTCCTTCTGGCCACCCTGCGCGCCCTCGCCTGCCCTGCCCCCGGCGCGGCCCTGTGGAGCGCCCTTGCGACCGCCCTTTTCCTGCACACCCACATCTATGCGACCTTCGGCGTGGCCGGTGCAGGTCTCGGTCTTGCGTTCATGGCATTGCTCGATCCGGCTGGACGGCGCGGGATCCTGCGGCTTCTCCTGGCGCTCATTGCGGGCGGCGCACTTTATCTTCCCTGGGGCATCATCCTCCTCGGCCGTGCCCGCAGCGTGGTGCATGACGGCTTCTGGATTGCCGAACCGAACTGGCGGGTGATCCAGGCGATCGCCATCCATCTGGGCGGCAGCAAGGAGGCCATCCTCCTGCTTCTGGGCTTTGCCGCGCTCTCCTTCATCGCCCTAGTCCGCCCCCAAGCCAAATCCGACGAAGGCGAGCCCTCGGCGCAGGCACAAAAGCCCCTTTGGCCGGCGGCCCTGCCGCTGCTCCTGGGCTACACACTGCTGCCGCCGCTGGCCGGATATCTCGCCTCGATCAGCCTGCGCCCGATTCTCTATGATCGCTATCTGATTGCCACCCTGCCGGGACTGGTGCTTCTCGCCTGTCTCGGCGCGCGAGCCCTTCTGCCGCGCGGCGGGCCGCTGCTGCTCAGCGCGCTGCTCCTCACCGTCACCATTCCCACCATGACCGAGACGGTGCTCGAGCGGCGCAAGCCCGAGTTCCGGGACCTGGCCCGGCAATATCTTGCGGTGATCGAGAGCAGCACGGACGCCAGCGCGGCCGCGCAGTCCAATCCGGTCTACGCCTCAAACCGCGAAACCGCCCTGCCCTTTTCCTATTATGTGCAGGACGTCACCTCCGTTCACTATCTCAAGGGCGTCATTCCCCCGGGGCTGGAGCTGCCTGCCCGCTTCTGGCTCGTGCTCAGCCATGTGAACCAGCAAGAACATGACGCCCTGCTGGCCTCCGTCCCCGCCCCCTATCGGCGCACCTTCGAAAGCTCCGGCTGGGGTTACGGGCACGGCGGCGTCACGCTCATCCGTTTCGAACGACGCGACTGACCGCCTGGAAACCCTCCCCCGTCCCGAAGCGGAACCACCCTGCCTCCTCGCCTGGAATGACGTGGTGAAAAAGCGCGCAGGATCACCTTGCAGTTTACGTTGACATTTTATCGATAAATTGAAAACGTAATGGGGACGAACAACGAGTGCCGGCATCGTCAGGTGACCGGCCCGACCTTTCAGAGCAAGGACAAGAGATCATGACGACGGGCATGTGGGATTTCTGGATCGACCGTGGTGGCACCTTCACCGACATCGTGGGCCGCGCGCCGGACGGCAGCCTGCGCCCGCACAAGGTGCTGTCGGAAAACCCGGAAGCCTATCGCGACGCCGCCATTCAGGGGATCCGCGAGCTGATGGGCGTCGAGCCCGGCCAACCCATCCCCTCCGACCGGATCGCCACCGTGAAGATGGGCACGACGGTTGCCACCAACGCGCTGCTGGAGCGCAAGGGCGAGCGCACCGCCCTCTTCATTACCAAAGGTTTCCGTGATGCCCTGGAGATCGGCTATCAGGCCCGTCCCGACATCTTCGCCAAGGAAATCATCAAGCCGGAACTCCTCTACGAGAAGGTCTACGAGATCGCCGAGCGCGTCCGCGCCGACGGAACGCTGGAGCTTGCTCTTGATGCGGAAGGCGCCCGCGCGAGCATGCAGGCAGCCTTCGACGACGGCATCCGCTCCATCGCCATCGTTCTGATGCATGCCTATGCCTATCCGGCGCACGAGCAGGAGCTTGGCAAGATCGCGCGCGAGATCGGCTTCCCGCAGATCTCCATCTCCCACGAAGCCTCGCCGCTGATGAAGCTGGTGGGCCGTGGCGACACCACCGTGGTGGACGCCTATCTCTCCCCGATCCTGCGCCGCTATGTGAACCAGGTGCAGGAAGAGCTGGGCGAAGGCCCGGCGCTCATGTTCATGCAGTCGTCGGGCGGCCTCACGGCGGCCGACCTGTTCCAGGGCAAGGACGCCATTCTCTCCGGTCCGGCCGGCGGCGTCGTTGGCGCGGTCGAGACCTCCCGCATGGCCGGCTATGACAAGATCATCGGCTTCGACATGGGCGGCACCTCCACGGACGTGTGCCACTATGACGGCGACTATGAGCGCGCCTTCGAGACCGAGGTCGCCGGTGTGCGCATGCGCGCGCCGATGATGATGATCCACACGGTGGCGGCCGGCGGAGGCTCCATCCTCCATTACAAGGATGGACGCTTCCAGGTGGGTCCGGACAGCGCCGGCGCCAACCCGGGTCCGGCCTGCTACCGTCGCGGCGGCCCGCTGACGGTGACCGACGCCAACCTGATGACCGGCAAGCTCGCGCCCGAGTTCTTCCCGAAGATCTTCGGCCCCAACCGGGACGAGCCGCTGGACGAACACGCCGTCACGGCGAAATTCGCCGAACTGGCCGCGAAGATCGGCGACGGCCGCACCCCGGAAGACGTCGCCGACGGCTTCCTGAAGATCGCCGTCGAGAACATGGCCAACGCCATCAAGAAGATCTCCGTGCAGCGCGGCTATGACGTCACGGACTATGCGCTGACCTGCTTCGGTGGTGCGGGCGGCCAGACCGGCTGTCTCGTCGCCGACACGCTCGGCATGAAGACGGTCATCCTGCACCCCTTCTCCGGCATCCTGTCGGCCTATGGCATGGGGCTCGCCGACATCCGCGCCAACCGTCAGCAGGCGGTGGTCAAGCGTCTGGACGAGGCTCTGCTCGCCGATCTCGCCACCCTGCGCGACGATCTCGCTCGCCTTACCGAAGCCGAGCTGGAAGGTCAGGGCGTGGCGGAAGCCGATCGCCAGACCCGCGCCATCGTCCACCTGCGCTATGACGGCACGGACACCCCGCTGCCGGTCACACTGGCGGGCGTGAAGGACATGCGCGCCGAGTTCGAGGATGCGCACCGCAAGCAGTTCGGCTTTGCCTATGAGGAAAAGCCGGTGGTGGTCGAAGCCCTCGAGGTGGAAACCTTCGGCGGCGGCGCCGGCCTCGACGAGCCGGATCTGACCCTCGTGTCCGACACCCCGGCTCCGGCCCGCGAAACCCGCTTCTACAGCGACGGCCAGTGGCATGACGGCGCGGTCTACACCCGTGACCTGCTGAAGCCGGGCGTCAAGGTGATGGGCCCCGCGCTCATCATCGAGCCCCATGCCACCATCGTCGTGGAACCGGGCTGGCAGGCCGAGATCAACCCCAAGGACCACGTGATCCTGAAGCGCGTCGTGCCGCTGAAGCGCGCCGATGCCATCGGCACCCACGCCGATCCGGTCATGCTGGAGGTCTTCAACAACCTCTTCATGTCCATCGCCGAACAGATGGGCGTCACTCTGCAGAACACCGCCTATTCGGTGAACATCAAGGAACGCCTGGACTTCTCCTGCGCCGTCTTCGATGCCACCGGCGCGCTGGTCGCCAACGCCCCCCACATGCCGGTGCACCTGGGCTCCATGGACCGGTCCGTGGAGACGGTGATCAAGCTCAACGAAGGCAGGATCAAGCCGGGCGACGTCTTTGCCCTGAACGCGCCCTACAATGGCGGCACCCACCTGCCGGACATCACGGTCGTCTCCCCCGTCTTCGATGACGAAGGCAAGGAGATCCTGTTCTGGTCCGCCTCGCGCGGTCACCATGCGGATGTGGGCGGCTCCGCCCCCGGCTCCATGACCCCGCGCGCCACCACCGTGGACGAGGAGGGCGTGCTCTTCGACAACTTCAAGATCGTCGATCAGGGCCGCTTCTGCGAGGCAGAGCTCGTCGAGCTGCTGACCAACCACAAGTACCCGGCCCGCAATCCGCACCAGAACGTGGCCGACCTGTCGGCCCAGGTTGCCGCCAACGAGAAGGGTATCCAGGAACTCCGCAAGATGGTCGCCCATTTCGGCCTCGACGTGGTGCAGGCCTACATGGGTCACGTCCAGGACAATGCGGAGGAAAGCGTGCGCCGGGTGATCTCGGCCCTCACCGACAGCGAGTACGAATACCCCACCGATCAGGGGTCGGTGATCAAGGTCAAGATCACGGTCGACCGGGAGGCCAGAGAAGCCACCGTCGACTTCACCGGTACGAGCGGGGTGAAGCTCAACAACTTCAACGCCCCCGAGCCGGTGACCCGCGCCGCCGTGCTTTACTGCTTCCGCGTGATGGTGGACGGCCACATTCCGATGAATGCGGGCTGCCTCAAGCCGATCCGCATCATCCTGCCCGATGACTGCATGCTGCGCCCGTCCTATCCGGCGGCCGTGGTGGCGGGCAACGTGGAGACGTCCCAGCACGTCACCAACGCCCTCTTCGCAGCCCTTGGCGCCATGGCCAACAGCCAGGGGTCGATGAACAACCTGACCTTCGGCAACGCCACCTACCAGTACTACGAGACGATCTGCTCCGGTTCGCCCGCAGGTCCCGGCTTCAACGGCACCGACGGGGTTCATGTCCACATGACCAACTCGCGCCTGACCGATCCGGAAGTGCTGGAATTCCGCTTCCCCGTCCTGCTGGAAGACTTCCACATCCGCAAGGGCTCGGGCGGCAAGGGCAAATGGTCGGCCGGTGACGGCACGAAGCGTACCCTGCGCTTCCTCGAAGAAATGGACTGCGCGATCCTCGCCTCTCACCGCACCATCCGCCCCAAGGGCATGGAAGGCGGCGAGGACGGCGAATTGGGCCGCACCGAGGTCCGCCGCCTCGACGGCAGCGTTCAGGTTCTGGAAGGCTGCGACCAGACCATCCTGAAGGCAGGCGAGGCCGTGACCGTCATCACCCCGACCGCTGGCGGCTGGGGCAAGGCCTGACGCACGATCGTCAGCACATGATCTGACCCTGAAGGGGCGGGCCACACGGTCCGCCCTTTCTTGTCTGGAAACACTCGGAAAAAGAACGCGCCTCCTCTGGCAATCGGCCCCTCGCGTCGCCACATAAGGCGGGCTTTGCCCGTTCCGGGCCCAACGGAGAACCCCTTATGCCTGCTGCCGCCAGCCGTCTGCGCAAGACGACAGCTTTTCTGATCCTTGCCCTTGCGACCACCGTCGCCGCCACCGATTTTGCCGAGGCCCGCAAGGCCGGGTTCAGCAGCTTCGGCAGCCGTGGAAGCAAGACTTTCTCGGCACCGCCTGCCACCAAGACCGCCCCCGGCACTGCCGCCCCCATGCAACGCACCATGACGCCGCAGCCGGCACAGAGCCAGAAGGCGGCCCCGGGAGCCACCGCTCAGCAAGCTGCCCAGCCCTCGCGCGGGTTCTTCGGCGGCATGGGCGGCGCCCTTCTGGGCGGCCTGCTCATGGGCGGCCTTTTCGGCATGATGTTCGGCGGTGGCCTGGGCGGCTTTGCAGGCTTCCTCGGCCTCATCTTCCAGATCGCGCTGATTGGTGGCCTCGTCATGCTGGCCCTGCGCTTCTTCGCGAACCGCCGCCCGCAACCGGCAGCGGCGACCGCAGCAGGAATGGGCACGCGTACCGACTTCCGCACCTCGGCAGATCAGAGCACTGGCACCCCCTTCAGCTTCGGCGGCAATTCTGGCGGAGCGGCACCCGCCACGCCGGCCCCGGCTACGGTGATCGACGCCCCGCTTGAGCTGGAAGCCTCCGATTTCGACCGTTTCGAGGACATGCTGACGGAAGTTCAGGAGGCCTATGGCCGCGAGGACTATGCGACGATGCGCAAGCTCGCGACGCCCGAAGCCATGTCCTTCCTGGCCGAAGAGCTCGCCGAGCTCGCCTCTGCCGGCAAGCGCAACAGCGTCTCGGACGTGAAGCTGCTGCAGGGCGACCTGTCGGAAGCCTGGAGCGAAGGCAGCGACGACTATGCAACGGTCGCCATGCGCTACTCCGCCCTCGACGCCATTGTCGAGCGCGGCTCGGACCGCGTCCTCTCGGGCAGCCTGGAGGAACCGCAGGAAAGCACCGAATTGTGGACCTTCCGCCGTCAGAGCGGAGGCGCGTGGCAGCTCGCGGCAATCCAGGGCACCGAGTAACGCAGCAGCGACGTAGGAGGCCTGCCCCGACCCGGATGAGCCCGTCCTCGCTTTCACGTCAAACGCACAGGAGACACCCCGCCAAACGGCGGGGTTTTCTTTTGGAGCCCACCTACCCCTGATAATATTACCTAAGTAAATTTATTCGTAATTATTCCCACATACGTGCTCAATTCCCAATTTTAACTGAATATTTCTACAGAAAGCAGACAAATAGGCATCAACGACGCGAACATCTCACCGCAAGATGGGCCTCCCGAATGCTGATGAAGCACCTGAATTCTGTTTCCGCAAAGATCCTTCTTCTTGTGGGGGCCGTGTGCCTGACCACCGTCATCGTCGCCTCGATTGGCATCCTTCAAATGTCCCGGATCGGCAAGGAGTTGGAATCCATTGCGGAAAAGGACATTCCCCTCGCCAGGACCGTCTCGACCGTGACCGCCCATCAGCTTCATCAGGCGGTTCTGCTCGAAAGGATGCTGCGCCTTGCCGGGATTTCCAGTGCTGAAGGCTCTGCGTCCCTGTCCGAACTCGAGACCGAAGTCCTGCGGCTCAGCCATGAGGTCGAGGCCGAGCTGGAGAAGACCTTGTCTCTCGCACGTGACGGTGCGACCACGGCCCTGACGCCCATCGAACGGCAGAAATTCGGCGAGGTCGCCGGCAAGATCGCGACGATCGAGGCGGATTACCTGGCCTTCGAGGCAGAGGTCGCGAAGGTCATCGAGCTGCTGCGCAACGGTGATCTCGACCGGGCCCGCGACGACATCGGCGGCATCGTGAAACTCGAAAAGGGCCTGGACGCCTCCCTTCTCGACCTTCAGGCCGATGTGGAGGCCTTCACCGAAACCGCCGCCAGCAACGCCGTGGAACACGAACATGATGGCATCCGGCAGATGCTCGTCACCTCCGTGCTCTCCGTCGCCCTGGGGGCGGCTCTCGCCTTCGCCTATGCCCGCTTCCGCATTGCCGGGCCGCTGATTGCCGTCACCCGCGCCATTCTCGGCCTCACCCGCGGCGACCTCAATGCGGAAATCCGCATCTCCCGCGGCGACGAGATCGGCAAGCTTGCCGGCGCCTATGAGACGTTTCGCCAGACCATGCTGGAGATAGAGCGACTTCGTGAAGAACAGGCAGCGCTCGATGAAAGGCTCAAGATGGAAAAGCGCGCCGCAACCCTCCAGCTCGCCAGCGATCTGGAGGCGGATGTGAAGACCGTCTCCGACGCGCTCGCCAGTGCCATCGCCGAGCTGGATGCCACCGCCGCCTCGCTTGCCGCCACCGCCACCCAGACCTCGGACCGCTCCGCTTCTGTGGCCAGTGCGGCCGAACAGTCGCAGGCCAGCGTCCAGACCGTGGCTGCGGCGGCGGAGGAACTGTCGAGCTCGATCCAGGAAATCAGCCGTCAGGTCAGCGAAGCGACACGGGTCACGGCCTCCACAGTGGAACATGCCCGCTCCTCCAGCGAGACCGTCGAGCTCCTCTCGGGCGCAGCCTCCCGCATCGATGACGTGGTCGGACTGATCAACGACATTGCCGGACAGACCAACCTGCTGGCGCTGAATGCCACCATCGAGGCCGCCCGGGCGGGAGAAGCCGGCAAGGGCTTTGCCGTGGTCGCCGCCGAGGTAAAGGACCTCGCCACCCAGACAGCAAAGGCCACCGGCGATATCCGCGCCCAGGTCGAGGAATTGCAGCACGGCTCGGAACTCACCCGCACGGTCATCACTCAGGTGGTTCAGGCCATTGCGGAAATGAACGGCCAGATCTCCGCCATCGCCGCTGCGGTCGAGGAGCAGAATGCGGTCACCAGCGAAATCAGCCGCAACGCCAACGAAGTCTCCCGAGGCAGCACGGAGATCTCCGTCAGCATCCGGGACGTGAGCGAAGGTGCCACCTCCTCCAGCGCGGCTGCGACCCAGCTTCGCTCGACCATCGAGGGCCTCAACCACCAGAGCCAGGTGCTCCAGTCCAAGCTGGATGGGTTCCTCAGCGGGATCCGCGCCGCCTGAACGCAGAAGAGATGACGCCGCGGATGCGTCAATTCATACATTTCATATACAGGATTTTACGCACAAGCTTCTGATTTTAAAGGATGCGTTAACCGAGCCCCTGCAACCCTTGCGCTAACAGGCAAGGAATTGCCATTTATGACAAGTATTGCGGGGGCAATTCTATGGTCAGATCATTCGCGCGGTCGGTTTCCGCGAAAATCCTTTTTCTCGTGCTGATTGTTGGCATGGCAACAGTGGCTGTCACCGTCATCGGCATCCAGCAGATGGACCGCATCGGCACCGAGCTGACCGCCATCACCGAGGAGGATCTTCCGCTCGTCAAGGCCGTGAACCAGGTCACCAGCCACGAGCTGGAACAGCAGATCCTCATCGAACGCATGCTGCGCATCGCGGAGATCCGCACCGGTGGAACCCCCGAGGACCTGGTCACCCTGGAGGGCCGCATTCTGGCCCTGACCCAGCAGATTGCCGAGGAGCTGAAACGCAGCGAAGCCGCCGCACGCACCGCACGCGCTCATGCTCCCACACCGGAACACGACCGCAAGTTCGCCGAGATCATCACCCGCATCACCGGGATCGAGACCGCTTACGACCGGTTCGCCGGTCACCTCGCGAAGGTGGTCCATGCCATTGACGCCAAGGATCTGGCCATGGCCGCTCAAATCGCGCACGAGGTCGAGCGGGAAGAGCAAGAGCTGGAGCATGAGCTCGTCGCCCTGCAGACCGATCTCGACCGCTTCGTCCAGACCGCCGCCCAGCAGGCCCTTCTGCACGAGCGGGAAGGCATCCGCCTCATGACGATCATTTCCACCGGTGCCATCTGCCTCGGCATCACCCTGTCGCTGATCTATGGCCACACCCGCATTGCCCGTCCCCTTCAGGCGGTGACCCAGGCGCTTCAGGGCCTTCTTCGCGGCGAGATGGACAGCAAGGTTGCCACCGATCGCCGGGATGAGATCGGTGATCTGGCACGAACCTTCGTCATCTTCCGCGAGGCCCTGCAGGAAATCGAAAGGCTGCGGCAAGAGGCCCGTGAGGAGGAGGAACGCCTCGAGATCGAAAAGCGCGACGCCACCCTGCGCCTAGCCGACAGTCTGGAAGCGACGGTCAAGGCGGTCTCCGACAGTATTGCCGTTGCCGTCCAGGATCTGGAAATCACCGCCCAGAGCATGGCCGTCACCGCCACCCAGACCTCCCAGCGCTCGGCCGCGGTCGCCGGCGCGGCCCAGCAGTCGAGCCAGGGCATCCATACCGTCGCATCCGCCTCGGACGCGCTGCTCAACGCCATTGCCGAGACGGATCGCCAGGCCGGCAGCGCCCGCGATCTCATCAGCGACACGCGCAACCAGGCCGCCGGCTCCAGCGAGGATCTCGTCCTGCTCGGTGAAGCCGCCGCGCGCATCGACACGGTCGTGAGCCTGATCACCGACATCGCCGACCAGACCAATCTTCTGGCACTGAACGCCACCATCGAGGCAGCCCGCGCCGGGGCGGCCGGCAAGGGCTTCTCCGTGGTCGCCGCAGAGGTCAAGGGATTGGCAGACCAGACCGCCCGCGCCACCCACGAGATCCGCGCCCAGGTGGAGGACTTGCAGAAGGTGTCGGATCGCACCCGCTCGACCATGACCACGGTTCTCGCCGCCATCTCCGACATGGGTCAGCGGATCGAGACCATGTCCGGATCCATCGCGGCCCAGTCCGGCACGACGCAGGAAATCGCCCGCAGCGTTCACGAAGTGGCAGAAGGCAGCCGCGACATCAGCCGCAACATCGAAGACGTGAACCTCGCCTCCACCACCGCGAGTGCCGCGGCAGAGGAGCTGCGCGCCACCATCGGCTCCCTCTCCGACCAGACCAACCGTCTCCAGCACGAACTCGACGGCTTCCTGCTGAACATCCGCGCAGCCTGAGGCGCGGGTTAAGGAGAGGCGCGGCCACCACCTCGGCTTGCAAGAAATAGTGAAACAAGTTTAGATATTTTGAACTGCTACTTTTACTGAGCCTGAGCCTTTGGGACCCATCACCCAAAGGCACCGCCTATCCAGCCGGATTGTCCTATTTTCCATGAATTTTGCCGATTCTCTTCGTAAAGCGGCTCTTTCGCTTGCACTCATCCTTGGCCTGAATCTGACGGAGGCGCCAGCTGCCGAGCGGGTAGAAGCCCCGGCCTGGGCCCTCCCCCTGCCCGAGGTGGACCTGACCCAGTCGCCTCCCGCCGACGTGGAAGATGGTCTTTTCGATCTCCTTCTCGACCGGCAGACCCACTGGCAAGATGGCATCGAGACGGTCCTCACAACCCATTGGCGACAGATCACTAACCGTCAGGGCCTTGAGGCAGCCGGCGCTCTGGACATGACCTTTGATCCCCAGATCGGCACGCTGGGTGTCCACCGGATCCGGATCCTGCACGAGGGCGTATGGCAGGATCTGACCGACGAGATAACCTTCGAGGAACTTCGGCGCGAGACCGGTCTGAATGACGGGATCATTGACGGCGAAATCACCTATTTCGCGCACGTCCCGTCCTTGAGCGTTGGCGATATTGTCGAGTTCAGCAAGGTCCGCACCTATCGACATCCGACCTTTGCGTCTGGTTTTGCTGACCGGGACTCAATGGACTACTCCGTGCCCGTCGGGGTGCTGCGCAAGAGCCTTCTGGCCCCGGAAGACATTCAGCTTGAGATCAAATCCGTTGGCGATGTCCCTGATCCGACCATCACGTCTGAGGGCGGGATGACAAGGTATGTATGGGCCTCGCAGAACCTTCGTGCCCGCTACGGCGAAGCGCAGGTTCCCGAGGAACACCAGCAATGGTCCGAACTGTCGGTTTCGACATGGGACGGCTGGCAGGCAATCACCACCGCCCTTCTCCCTCATTACGCTCCCGCCAGCCTGCCTGACGGCCAACTTGCATCGGAGATCCGCAAGATTGCCGGCACATACGGCAAGCCGGAGATCAAGGCCTCGATGGTCAGCCGCCTGATCCAGGATCAGGTGCGCTATGTCGGGCTGGAAATGGGCGTAGGCGGCTATGTGCCGCGCAAACCCGACGAGGTTCTTGCAACCGGTTTTGGTGACTGCAAGGACAAGGCCCTTCTTCTCGTCTCTGCGCTCGCAACGCTCGATATTCCCGCGCATGTGGCGCTCGTTCATTCCCAGCGCGGCCACGGCCTCCCCGACCTGCTACCCTCTCCCTATGTCTTCAATCACGCCATCGTCGTTGCCGATATCGAGGGCAAGGATCTCTGGCTTGATCCGACGTCATCGAACCAGGGCGGCATGGGCTTCAAGGTGCCCATCGACGACTTTGGCTACGCTCTCGTTCTGGATGCAAAGACCGATGGCCTGACGAAACTGCCGGACGTCGACCCGCGCCAATCCTCGATGCAGGTCGAGGAAGTCTTCTCTTTCCCCAAAGAGCCTGGGGATCCCCTGAAGCTGACGGTCACGACGACCTACACCGGGCGGCAAGCTGATGACTTCCGCGCGCGCATGGGCTCGGAAAGCAAGCGCAAGATGGAAGAGACCTGGCATCGCTATTACAATGGCCTGTATCCCGGTATCGCCATTCGCGACCCGTCCATGCGCTTTGATCTGCGCGATCAGAACCAGATCACAACCAAGGAATATTATACGCTCGACTATGACACCCTGCGGTCGGGCTCTCTGCTGGACGAATTTCCCATGCGGGGGGATGCCGTGGCCACGGTGCTGACGGAGATCAACAGCCTTGATCGCAAGGCGCCATATCTCGTTGGAGAGGTCGGCCGCTATACCCATAGGGTCTCGCTTGAGACGTCTCTGATAAAGATCGAAGCAGTCGATCCCGTCTCCCTGACCAGTGAAGCGGCCACCTTCACATCGACGAGCGTGTCCACCTCATCCGGGCTCACCTTTGACTGGGTTCTTCAGGTCAACAAGCGCAGCGCTGCGGCAGAGAGCCTTGGCGAGCACCAGTCCCTGCGAGACGGAGTTCGCGACGCCGCCTGGGAAAACTACGACCTGTCGGGACTATCGCACCGTCTGGATCAGAAGGCCGCCGGCACCGACTATCTTTCGACAGATCCCTCCGCTGGGGCAGCCACGGAGCCAGCAGTGCTTGCCATCCTCGGCGCAATTGTGATTGCGTCTCTGCTCCTGCTCGGCCTCAGTCTTCGCTCCGGCCTGAGAGGGGACAGGGACTATCGGGATCAGGCTATCTCCTATCCCGTAAGTCCTGTGAAGTTCATCATTCTGGGACTTCTGACCCTCGGACTTTATCCCTGGTTCTGGTTCCTCAAGTTCTGGCTCTGGGAAAAGCGAAACGGGCGACCACAGATCCTTCCCGCATGGCGAGCGATCTTCATGTTGTTCTGGCTGATCCCGGCGATGAATGCTGTTTATCGCCGCACGCCGGACGGCACGCCTCAGATTCACCGGATCTTCGCCCTTCTGGCCACCGCGCTCCTCTTCGCGAGCTATTTTTCCGGCTCGCTTCTGGACGGTCATGGTTCCGGGGCGAAGATGGCACTCGGTTCTGCCCTGATGCTTGCAGGAGGACTGAGCCCCTTGCCGATCCTACTCGGGGTCAATCGCCTGAACGATCCTCTGGCCGAGCCGTATCGGCGCAACAGTCGCTTCACCGCCTGGAACATCGTGGGGATCCTGCTCGGTTCCCTCGTCCTTGGCCTGTATGCCGCCGGACTGATCTGGACTTGACAACCACGCCTTGTGTGAGGTTGCCCCTCACCTGACCCGACCTGCTGGCCGGGTCAGGGGCAATGTGCTGTCTTCAGGCCTGATCCTGCCCGGCAATGAGGGAGCGGGCCTTCTTGGCCAGGGCGACCAGCGCGCCCTTCATGTCGGCGCCTTCGTCCAGATGCTCGTCGTACCAGAGCCGGGCATGACGGTCGCCCAGACGCAGGTCGGCCCCTTCCGGGTCGAGCCCGGCGAGCACCCAGGCGCCCTCCGGTTCCTTGAGCAGGACCTCCGCATAGAGTTTCACGGCGTCGCCGTGATCCTCGTTCATGTGAGACACCGCCCCCGCCTCGCGGGCCACCAGCGGGGCGCAGGTCGCCTCGTCGAGCACCAGATCGCCGGCCGTCAGAGCATAGGCCTTGCCGAACCCGCCATTCAGGCTGGCGCGCAGCACCTCGAGACGGAAGAAGTCGAAATCGGGAAACTCGGCATAGAGCTCGGCCTTGGGGTTGCGCGCCAGATAGCGCCGCTTGCAGCGCTCGCGCAGCTCCGTGCCGCGTTCCGCCTTCACCGCCCGGCAGGCGACAGACATGCGCGGATGGGCGAGCGGATCCCCCTTGCCCGGCTCTCCGACCAGCAGCGAGCAGCGCGGATCGGCCGCAAGCGCCGCCGTATGCCCGGAAAGCCGGGAGATCAGGATGATGGGCGTGCCATCGATATCGGTGGCCACCGCCGTGCGGGTTGCGAGCGGATGCCCGTCCTCCGGCTCGAGGGTCGCCAGCGCCCCGTGGCGGGCAAGCCGCAGCAGGCCGCGCGCCTGACGGCGGGCAGCATCGTCGGTTGCCTGCAACACGTCGGGCTTCTTTTTTTCAGCTTCGTTCATGACGCCGCCAGTCGGCGTCGCGGGATCGTCCGTCATCAGTCCTCCTCCTCGGAGCAAAGAAACTGCAATGGGTTACGGCCACCTCGCGCCGGTGGCCCCGATCCTCTCCCACCTCTCTATAGCCCGCTGCCTGCGAGGCGAAAAGCCGGATTGCGAAGCTGAACGCCAGATGAACGGGGATCTCAGAACCGGTTCAGCCGTTGTGAGAGATATTGGCCTCATCAGGAACGGAGCCGAGGGCGACCCCTCCCCGTCCACCGGAACCACCGGCGCTCGGTTCAGCGGAACTCAGGGCCGAACCTTCGAAAGGACATCGCCATGACCTTCAACAGCAACAGCCTTCTCGGCAAGATCATCGCCGTCGCCATGACCGGTGCTGTCCTGCTGCCCATGACCTCCGCCGCCCAGGCCGACCACCGCCACGGCTGGCGCGACCACGGACACCGCCACTATGAAGCCCCCCGCCGCAAGGGCATCGATCCGGGTGCAGCGGTTGCCGCCGGCATCATCGGTCTGGCCGCCGGCGCCCTCATCGTCGGCTCCTCCAACCGGGGCTATGCGGCTCCCGCCCCGGCCCCCGGCTATGTCCGCCCGGGCTACGCACCGGTCTATGGCGAGCCCGTCTATGAAGCCCCGGGCTTCCAGCCCTGGAGCCCGGCCTGGTATCGCTACTGCACCTCCAAGTACCGGTCCTTCAACCCGAACACCGGCACCTACACCACCTACAACGGCGAACAGCGTTTCTGTCAGTAGGAGCGGCCACCCCTGACGACGACATCCCCTAGGCCGGCCGAACCGGCGCCGGGAGAGCCTGCCAGGGCATCAGGATCCGATCCGCAGACCCGGGTCACCGCAAGGTGGCCCGGGTTTCCTTTTTGACCCGCGCCGCACGGCCTGTCCTACTGGCAGATCCGATAGGTGCAGTCACGCCCATGGCAGCCCCGGTCGAGATGAAAATGATCCGCGTGATCCGCATCGGCTTCCGGCCCGAGCACCGTGGTGAAATGACCGCAGGCTGCCGAGTGGACAGCCTTCAGGAAGGCGGCTTCCCGAGACTCGCCGCCCCAGTCGTCGGCAACCGTCACCCGCACCCCTGAAGACAGGACGAAACCGGTCACGTCGAGGGCCTCGCCTTTCGCATGTTCAGAAATCTTCGCCTCCGGATTGCCATTGCGATGGCGACAGACATAGCCCGGACCGGTCAGCACCTCGGTGACATCCTCATCAAGCATGCGTCGGGCGATCTCTCGCAGATCCTGACGGAAAAAGGTTGAGAGCAATCCTGCCAGCCCGCAGGAAATCTCCGGTCGAGACGGCAGGCCCGGCTTTCCGCCGGCTGGGGCTTCCAGACGCACGGCCGGTGCAACCCCGCAAGATCCCTCACCCACCAGGGGCGGCAGGGACGTCAGGAAGGCTCCCTCAATCGGACAAGCCTCCGGCAGAAGCTGCGCACGCGCCAGCCAGTCGGGCAAGGTCTCTCCGGGTGAGCGAGCAAGCACCTGCAGGGGAAGCCCAATTGGGACAGCGTGCATGTCCCCCTCAGGCCACGTCTGCGGGGGTTTAAGCTGAACTTGTGGCACAGGACGCTCGGGCGGCAGCGGAGGAGATGTAAACACGGGCTCATCGGTCTGCGGCGCGCTGGCGGCTGCATTCCATCCAAGGGCCGCGCCCAGAAGCCCGAGGGCGAGCGCGACACCGCGATACCTTTGTCCGCGTGACAATTCCGGGGCACGTGGCGTATCTTGCCGCGCTTGCCCATGAGGGCTCGACCGATTTGCAAAGACCTGGCGCATGTCTCTTGAACTCTACGCGGCCTATGTGGTTGCCACCCTTATCGTCCTGGCCCTGCCGGGGCCGACCGTCATGCTCGTCGTCAGCTATGCGCTGACCCAGGGACGGCGCACCGTTCTGGCAAGCATTCTCGGCGTCGGTCTGGGGGATGCGACGGCTGCGACCGTCTCGCTTCTGGGCATGGGCGCGCTTCTGGCGGCCTCTGCCACCCTCTTCACGCTGATCAAGATCTGCGGCGCGGCCTATCTCGCCTGGCTGGGGCTCAAGCTCTGGCGCGCAAAGCCCCATGTGGCGGAGATGGACGAGGAAGCCAGCCGCAAGACGCAGGTCTCCGCCCGCCGGGTCTTCGTGCATTCCTTCGTGGTGACGGCGCTGAACCCCAAGGGCATCCTGTTCTTCATCGCCTTTCTGCCCCAGTTCGTTGCCCCGTCCCAGCCGCTCGGGCCCCAGCTCGGCCTGCTCGGCGTGACCTTCGTGGTCCTCGCCATGGCCAATGCGGGGATCTATGCGATGCTGGCGGCAGAAGTGGGCGAAAGGTTCCGCAGCCCCACCATCATGGGGCGGATCCAGAAAGTCGGCGGCAGCGTGATGATCGCAGCCGCGCTGCTGACCCTGCGCATGCAGAAGGTCTGACGCGGCCCGAAGCCGCGCTCAACCTGTACCGCAACACTGATCCTGGAAAACGAAGAGCCTGAGCGTCAGGGGGCCTTTGCCCCTGCGCGCTTCTTGCTGACCCGGAAGACGCCTTCATCGGCGCCGTCGCTGCCGTCATCCTCGTCTGCGCCACCCGGCTGGGTCATGGACTTGAGAAGTTCGGCAAGAGCCACCTTGGCCGCCTGAACGCTGAACCCCTCATAGCGCTTCATCGCATCATTGAGCTCATGCACGCCCGAGCCAAGCCGGCGGGCCCGCATGGTCAGGATATGCTTGAAGGCCGAGACATCCAGCTTGTTGGCCTTGCAGAGGATGATGAGCGGCTTGTCGGACTTGGCATAGACCAGGCTCGACACGGAGGCCGGCGGAAGACGGTTGACCGTCGCCAGCAGGATGCCGAGTTCGGCCGCCTTGTCCGCCTTGGCAAAATGCGCCACGGCCTCCTCCAGGGAGGTCTTGCCGGCCCGAACGGCCTCGATCACCTTCTTGGCCTGAGCCATGGACTGTCCGACCCGGCTGGCACGGGCCTTGACCTCTTCCATCGCGCGTCCGGCCATGTTGTCGGCAAGCGACTGATCGCCCCCCACGGCCTGAAGACGCTCGCGCAGCTCCTCGCTCACCATGGAGGCGAGGTTTGCCACGACTTCCTGCGGAAGATCCTCACGCCGCGCCAGAGCCTCCAGCAGCGGCTCGCTGTTTCGTGCCCGGTCCACCAGCTTGGTGAAGGTGCTCTCCCCCAGCGACGCACCCGCATTGCAGGCGACCTTGGTGACCACCTCGTCCGAGCCATTCTCGACCAGAGCTTCGGTCACGGTCTCGTCCAGCTGCGCGCGGCCGGCAATGGCATCCAGGTGGTCCATGCTCTGGCTGGTCGCCAGATCGACCAGATCCTCATCCGTCAGAACCGGGGAATGTTCCAGCACCGGCTGGGCGACGGAAATCTCGTCACGGGCAAGTGTCGTGATCAGGTCACGCGGAGCGGCCGGATGACTGCTCACCCGGCTCGAGAGCGCCATCCGCGTCTCGGCTTCAAGCTCGCCCAGGACACGCATGACGATGTCCCCGAACAGGATACTCACCTGCTCGGCTTCGCGATCCTTTGCGGAAAGGAAAAGATCTGTCACAGCAGAGATCAAGGTCCGGCGGCCGGTCTTGCTCGCATCCTTGGCCATCTCGGACAACATGCCCAGATTCAGCATGGTTTCCTTTCGCTTCTCCCCGTGGCCATCTGCCTGTTGCATGAGGCCTTTCTCAGGAATTTAACCTGTGGGACGAAGTGGAAACAAATGGTTCACGATCCCGTATTTCTGGCAATAATTGAGGCGGCAAAATGCCCTTGCGGCGTAAAAGCCACCCAAAGCGCGAAATTAACAAATGACACACCTAGAGCGCGCATTGTTTCGCTGCAACGCAGCATTTGCAATCCGCTGATTCCCCGGCGTTTTTTCGCAGGCCCAGAGAATCCGGGGCAAATGTGCTCCGGGCCTACCGCTCCACAGCATCTTTTTTGCTTCGCTTCCCCGTCAACCTCTCTTAAGATTGGTTAGGTTTTTAGGAAAAACCGGGAGGCCCGAATGACCCTGACACGCAACCTGAACATGCTCGCATTCCTGTTTGCCTTTGGGTTCCTTGCAGCCATCGTGCTGGGAGTGTTCTGAACCCCGCCTTTCATTCGGTAAGCGATATCTGACACGATGTGCCGATGCGGCGGCACGATTTCCCGGCAAAGTGGGCCGGAAACAGACAAGGGCCGGATCAATGATCCGGCCCTTTTGATTTTAACTACCCGGGGCCGGATCAAGGAACCGGCCCTTTTGATTTTAACCACCCGGGGCCGGATCAAGGAACCGGCCCATTTTACGCGTCGCAATGACCGGGCTTATTCGGCTGCGGCCAGGCGGCGCGGATCGTAGTTGAGAATCGGTGCCAGCCAGCGCTCGGCGAACTCGACCGTCCAGCCCTTGCGTGCCGCATAGTCCTCGACCTGATCCCGCTCGATCTTGCCAACGCCGAAATAGTGGCTGTCCGGGTTGGAGAAATAGAGCCCCGAGACGGACGAGCCTGGCGCCATGGCGAAGCTCTCCGTCAGACGGATGCCGGTCAGGGCCTCCGCGTCGAGCAGACGGAACAGGGTTTCCTTCTCCGTGTGGTCCGGCTGGGCCGGATAGCCCGGCGCCGGACGGATGCCCTGGTACTTCTCCTCGATCAGCTCCTCGTTGGAGAAGGTCTCGTCGGCCGCATAGCCCCAGAGCTCCTTGCGCACGATCTGGTGCAGCTTTTCGGCGAAGGCTTCCGCCAGCCGGTCCGCCAGCGCTTGGCTGAGGATCTTGTTGTAGTCATCGTTGGCCCGGGCAAAGCGCGCTGCCAGCTCTTCCTCACCAAAACCTGCCGTCACGGCAAAGCCACCCACGTAATCGGCCACACCCGAGCCTTCCGGCGCGACGAAGTCGGACAGGGCCACATTGGCGCGTGCCCCCGCCTTGCGGGCCATCTGCTGGCGCAGGGTGTAGAAGGTCGCCAGCTCGCTCGCGCGGCTGTCGTCGCCGTAAAGCACGATGTCGTCACCGCGGGCATTGGCCGGCCAGAACCCGGCCACCCCGTGCGCCTGAAGCAGCTTCTTCTCCACGATCTCGTCAAGCATCCGCCGGGCGTCGTTGTAGAGCGAGGTCGCCGCCTCACCATAGCGATCGTCGGTGAGCACCGCCGGATAGCGCCCCTTGATCTCCCAGGTGGAGAAGAAGGGCGTCCAGTCGATCACCGGCACCAGCTCCTCCAGCGGGAAATCGCGGAAGGTCTTCGTGCCGAAGAAGGAAGGCTTTACCGGTGCAACGGTGGCGAAATCGGCCTTGAAGCCGTTCGCGCGGGCAGAGGCGATCGACACCCGCTCGCCGCCGCTGCGGGCACGGGCATGGTCCTCGGCGATCTTCGCGTATTCTTCGCGGATCTCGGCGTAATAGGGCGCGCGGCCGTTCTCGCTCATCAGCTTGGAGACCACGCCCACCGCACGGCCCGCATCGGTGACATAAATCGCCTGACCGCGGCCATAGTTGGGATGGATCTTCACCGCCGTGTGCACCCGGCTGGTCGTCGCCCCGCCGATCAGCAGCGGAAGGTCCATGCCCTCGCGCTCCATTTCGGCGGCCACATGACACATCTCGTCGAGAGACGGCGTGATCAGGCCGGACAGGCCGATGATGTCGACCTTCTGCTCGCGGGCAACTTCGAGGATCTTCGTCGCCGGAACCATCACGCCCAGGTCGACCACCTCGTAGTTGTTGCACTGGAGAACGACGCCGACGATGTTCTTGCCGATGTCATGCACATCGCCTTTCACGGTCGCCATGAGGATCTTGCCGGCAGACGACTGCGCGGTCAGACCGAGCTCCTGCTTTTCCTTCTCCATGAAGGGCATCAGATAGGCCACGGCCTTCTTCATCACCCGGGCGGACTTCACCACCTGCGGAAGGAACATCTGGCCCGAGCCGAACAGGTCGCCGACCACGTTCATGCCGTCCATCAGCGGACCTTCAATCACATGCAGCGGCCGGTCGAAGCTCTGGCGGGCCTCTTCGGTATCCTCGTCGACGAAATCGGTGATGCCGTTGACCAGCGCATGTTCGAGACGCTTGGCCACGTCCCAGGTCCGCCAGGTGAGATCGGCTTCCTTCTTCTTGCCGCCCTCGCCCTTCCAGCGCTCGGCTGCTTCCAGCAGCTTGTCGGTTGCCTCGGGAGAGCGGTTCAGAACCACGTCTTCACAAAGGTCACGCAATTCCTTGTCGAGCTTGTCATAGACGGCAAGCTGACCGGCGTTGACGATCCCCATGTCCATGCCCTTGGCAATGGCATGATAGAGGAAGACCGAGTGCATGGCCTCGCGCACGCCCTCGTTGCCCCGGAAGGAGAACGAGAGGTTGGACACGCCGCCCGATACATGGGCGTGCGGCAGGTTCTCGCGGATCCAGCCCGTCGCCTCGATGAAGTCGACGCCGTAGTTGTTGTGCTCCTCGATGCCGGTGGCCACCGCGAAGATGTTCGGGTCGAAGATGATGTCTTCCGGCGGCAGGCCCACCTTCTCCGTCAGGATCTTGTAGGACCGGGCGCAGATCTCGATCTTGCGCTCGTAGCTGTCGGCCTGACCGGTCTCGTCGAAGGCCATGACGACCACGGCCGCCCCGTAGCGGCGCACCAGCTTGGCCTGTTCGATGAACTGGGCCTCGCCCTCCTTCATGGAGATCGAGTTGACGACGCCCTTGCCCTGAATGCACTTCAGGCCGGCCTCGATCACGGTCCACTTGGAACTGTCGATCATGATCGGCACGCGGGCAATGTCCGGCTCTGCGGCGATCAGATTGAGGAAGGTGACCATGGCCTCTTCGGAGTCCAGCAGGCCCTCGTCCATGTTCACGTCGATGATCTGGGCGCCGTTTTCCACCTGATCGCGGGCCACATCAAGGGCGGTCGCATAGTCGCCTTCCTTGATCAGCTTGCGGAAGCGGGCGGAGCCGGTGACGTTGGTGCGCTCGCCCACATTGACGAAATTGACTTCCGGCGTCAGCACGAAAGGCTCGAGACCCGAGAGGCGCATGTGGACGGGAACATCCGGCAGCTTGCGCGGTGCAATGTCCTTCACCGTCTCGGCAATGGCGCGGATATGGGCCGGCGTGGTGCCGCAGCAGCCGCCGACCACGTTCACGAGACCGGAGTCCGCGAAGTCGCGGATCAGGCTCGCCATATATTCCGGGCTCTCGTCATACTCGCCGAATTCGTTCGGCAGGCCGGCATTCGGATAGGCGCAGACCAGCGTGTCCGCCAGACGCGACAGCTCGGCGATATGGGCGCGCATCTCGCGGGCACCAAGGGCGCAGTTCAGGCCGATGGACAGCGGACGGGCATGGCGCACGGAGTTCCAGAAGGCTTCCGGCGTCTGGCCGGAGAGCGTGCGGCCGGACAGGTCGGTGATCGTGCCGGAAATCATCACCGGCAGCACCCGCCCGACCTCCTCGAAGACCTCGTCGATGGCAAACAGCGCGGCCTTGGCATTCAGCGTGTCGAAGATGGTCTCGACCAGCAGGATGTCGGCGCCACCGGCGATCAGGCCGCGCACGGCCTCCGCATAGGCAATGCGCAGGTCATCGAAGGAGACGGCCCGGAAGCCCGGATTGTTCACATCCGGCGAGATGGAGGCGGTGCGGTTGGTCGGCCCGAGCGCGCCCGCCACGAAACGCGGACGGGACGGATCGCGGGCGGTGACCAGATCGCAGGCCTCGCGGGCCAGACGGGCGGAGACCTCGTTCAGCTCGAAGGCCAGTGCTTCCATGCCGTAGTCGGCCTGGGCGATGGTGGTCGAGGAGAAGGTGTTGGTCTCGACGATATCGGCACCCGCTTCCAGATAATCCACGTGGATCTGGCGGATGACATCCGGCTGGGTGAGCGACAGAAGGTCATTGTTGCCCTTCACGTCCTGCGGCCAGTCGGCAAAGCGCGCACCCCGGTAATCCTCTTCGGAGAACCGGTGGTTCTGGATCTCGGTGCCCATGGCCCCGTCCAGGATGAGGATGCGCTTGGCGGCGGCGGCCCGCAGGCTGTCGGTGAGATGGCTCTTGGTCATGGGGTCACTCTTGTCCTGTGCGTCCGCTTCACGCGGCCTCTTGTCCGTTCTCATCGCCCATGCCGAGCATCCGGCACAGGGCATAGGTCAGGTCGGCCCGATTCATGGTGTAGAAATGGAAGTCGGAAATACCCCGGTCGACCAGATCCATCACTTGTTCGCAGGCCACCCCTGCCCCGACAAGCTTGCGGGTTTCCGCATCCTCGCCAAGCCCGGCAAAGCGGCGGGCGAGCCAGTCGGGGATCGTCGTGCCGCATCTTTCCGAGAAGCCGACGGTCTGCTCGAAATTCTGGATCGGCAGGATGCCCGGCACCACCGGAATGGAGATCGAGGCCTTGGCGAGCCGTTCCAGATAATCCTCGAACAGGTCATTGTCGAAGAAATACTGGGTGATAACCCGGTCGGCTCCGGCGTCCACCTTGCGCTTCAGATTGTCCAGCTCGACCTGCCAGTCGCCGCTTTCCGGATGACGCTCCGGATAGCCCGAGACGGACACGTCGAAATTGCCGATCTTCTTCACCCCGGCCACCAGGTCGGCCGCATAGGCATAGCCTTCCGGATGGGATTCATAGGGCGTTCCGATGCCCGTCAGCGGGTCACCGCGCAGGGCCACCAGATGCCGCACACCCATGTCCCAATAGTCCTGCACGATCGCATCGACCTCGGACCGCGCGGCCCCGACGCAGGTCAGATGCGCGGCCGGACGCATGCCGGTCTCGTTGAGGATCCGCTCCACCGTGCGGTGGGTGCGCTCACGGGTGGAGCCGCCCGCGCCATAGGTCACGGATACGAAGGACGGGTTGAGGGCTTCCAGACGCTTGACGGTTGCCCACAGGGTCTCGGCCATCTTGTCCGTCTTCGGCGGAAAGAACTCGAAGGAGGCCGTGATGTTCGGCCCGCCCGTGTCACGGGAACGGCGATGGGGATGATCGCTCATGGTGTTACGCAACCTCTCGGTTCGGGTCGGCCACCGGAAGATCCGTGATGATGCGCGGATCTCGGGCCACCCACAAAGTGACTGTCAGTTTCTGAGTTTCTTCCGCCCGGGGGGCGAGGTCTGTGACCTGTTCCAGATCCAGGTCCAGGCCTTGCAGCCAGGACTTCATCTGGTCATGGGAAAAGCCGAGGCGCCGGTGAGCATGTTCCTCGCGCAGGAATTCCAGCCCGTGCGGGGCGAAATCCACGATGAGCAGCCGGCCGCCCGGCCGCAGGGCGCGCGCCGCCTCCGCAAGCGCCCGGGCCGGATCTTCAAGGAAGTGAAGGACCTGATGGACCGCCACCACATCAAAGGAGCGGGGCGGCACGTTGAGCGCATAAATGTCGCCATGGCGCACCTGCGCTGCCCCCAGATCGGCACGGGCGAGATTGGCCCGGGCCACCGCCAGCATGTCGTGCGAGGCATCGATGCCAAGCGCGGTGTCATAGCGGTCGCTCAGAAGTTCAAGCAGGCGACCGGTGCCGGTGCCCAGATCCAGGAAGCTGCGGAAGGACTGCGGACCGAGTGCCGCCAGAATGGCACGCTCCACTTCGCTGTCGGCGGCGTGGAGCGAGCGCTCCTCGTCCCAGGTCCGGGCCTTGGAGGCGAAATAGCGGGCAGCCTCTTCAGCCTTGGCGCGGCGCAGCGCCTCAAAGCGCTCCCGGTCGGCGACGAGAACCGGATCGCTTGCCTGAAGACGGGCCACGAGATCCCGGGCAAAGGCGCCCTCGGCCCCATCGCCCAGCCGGTAATAGACCCAGGAGCCTTCCGGATAGCGGCGGATCAGATGAGCTTCCGCCAGAAGCTTGAGATGGCGCGAGATGCGCGGCTGGCTCTGCCCGAGAATGGCGGTCGCATCTTTGACCGTCAGTTCGCTCTCCGCCAGCAGAGACACGAGCCGCAGGCGGGTTTCCTCCGCCACGGCCCGAAGCACGGCAAGACCTGCATCCAACGAAAGGCTGTTCTGTTCTGGCATGGCGTGTCCGATCACAATCCGTTCCCCTCATGAGCCCTGCAAGCTCACCGGTCAGAACGCTGATTTTGATATAAAGATATCTTTATACCGATCAAGCCAAAAATGCAAGTCATGAACAGGTGGCGCCCGGCCCGCACAATGCATCTAGGCGACGCGACACCGCCGTGCGAACGCTAGGGGCTTCAAGGCCTTGCAGAGAGCCTCACGAAGGGCCCTGGGGGAGACACCTCGACGGGCGACCGCATGGATCACAAAAAAGAGGCGGCGGTTCGCGCCCCGAACCACCGCCCTGTTCTTGTTTTGGTTTGAAGTCGTGTTCTTGTCAGCCGGACATTCCGGCATGGGCCCAAATGGCCAGCTTGCGCTTGGCGTCGGAGACGCTCATGCGTTCAAAGGCCTGAAGCGACGTCTTTCGGGACTCCGGCGTCAGGCGGTGGCGCCAGGGCCCGATGTTGAGCAGCTGGCTGACGGTGATGGCGGAAATGCCGTTGGCACGGGCCACCACCAGGAAGGGTTCCGGATCCGGCCGCACCATCCAGTGACTGACCTCCTGGATGCCGTAGCGGGCGATCCAGGCAAAGGTAGCCACCACTTCGGCGAACCGGTCTTCATTGGCGAAGCGGCGCAGGGCCGCCTCGTCGATCATGCCGCGCTTGGCCAGCACGAGCACGCGGGTCTGCGCGGTCTCGAAGTCATAGCGGCCGAGCCAGTATTCGTTGCTCATGTTGACGGCGAGCGCGTCGACCGCCTCGTCCACGCGGCTGGCTTCCTCGCCCTGCCCGCGGCTGACCAGCTTGGCCCGCACATCTTCGGCGGCCACGGCAATCAGCTGGTGAATGTGGTTGTCGGCCAGATCCGGGCGATCGCTCAGGATCTCCTGCATGCTGACATCCTTCGCGGATTCGTGGATCAGCGCACAGAGCGTGCCGTCATTGAAGAGAGCGCCGCCATTCTTGGCCACGGCCCGCTTCACGACGATGTCGCCGCGCCGAACCAGCACATCCGTAACCATTTCGGACAGGACATCGCGGCGGGCGATGGCAAGTCGGTGGTCATCGCCATGCTTGTCGGCAAGCTCCACCAGGTCCACGTCGCGCAGGATCGGGCTTTCACGCAGGATCGGCTCGGCGACCGCGATATCGTCTCCGGCGAGGTGGCGCACGGTCTGTTCGGGACCGCGGCGCAACCGCGCCATCTTCTCGGCCACGAATTGACGGACTTCCCGTTCCACCATGCCGACAAGGCGCAGCAGCACCCCGTCATAGATTTCCACCTGTTCGGCGGAGCATCTGTCGGAGGTATAGGAGAAAAGCGTTGCCACCTGCCTCGCAAGCTCGGCCGAACGCGAAGCGTTGGCTTCCGCATCCAGGGCCTTGAAGTTCACAAGTTCAGTTTTCAGCGCGTCAGACATTTCGCACACCGGCTCCAGGTTGAGTCCCGATCACACTGCCTTGAGGATTTAAAAAACCCTTAAATCCATTTTCGACCAATAAAATCAGATTTAGCTAAAATAGCTGACCATTGCCCGAAGGCCCCTCTCCAGTGAGGGGCAAGGTATTGGAATTCATAAGAGATCTGCCTCGCCTGAGCAACGGCAGCCTCCGCAGGATTGCGGATAAAAGCAGTGAAATATTTCTTCTCGATAAGCCCTCGTTTTCATGACGCAGCGTCCTGCTGGACGGCATCCGTCGCCCCTCGACGCGGCAAGGGCGGACACCCCGGTGGACAATGAAAAAGGGGCAGCCTTTCGGCCGCCCCTCATTCCGTCATCAGCTAACCTTGGGCCGATCAGGCCTGCAGGTCGAACCGGTCGGCGTTCATCACCTTGACCCATGCGGCAACGAAATCGTTGACGAAGCGGTCGAAGGCATCGTCCTGCGCGTAGACTTCCGCATAGGCGCGCAGGATCGAGTTGGAACCGAACACCAGATCCGCACGGGTGGCGGTGAACACCTTGGCGCCGGTCTTGCGGTCGCAGATGTCATAGGTGTTCTTGCCGGTCGGCTTCCAGGTGTAGGCCATGTCGGTCAGGTGGATGAAGAAGTCGTTGGACAGAACGCCTTCCTGATCCGTGAACACGCCGTGCTTGGTGCCACCATGGTTGGTACCCAGAACGCGCAGGCCGCCGAGCAGGACGGTCATTTCCGGACCGGTCAGACCCATCAGCTGGGCGCGGTCGAGCATCAGCTCTTCCGGGCTCACCACGTAGTCCTTCTTCACCCAGTTGCGGAAGCCGTCATGGATCGGCTCCAGCGGAGCGAAGCTGGCCGCATCGGTCATCTCGTCGGTTGCGTCGCCACGGCCCGGTGCGAAGGGAACGGAGAGATCGAAGCCGGCCGCATCTGCAGCCATCTCGATACCCACGTTACCAGCCAGGACGATGGTGTCGGCCACGGAAGCACCGAACTTGGCCGCCAGCGGCTCGAGAACGGCGAGAACCTTGGCCAGACGAGCCGGCTCGTTGCCTTCCCAATCCTTCTGCGGAGCCAGACGGATGCGGGCACCGTTTGCACCGCCGCGCATGTCGGACTGACGGTAGGTGCGCGCGCTGTCCCATGCGGTGGAGACCAGCTCGGACACGGACAGGCCGCTGGCGGCAATCGCCGACTTCAGACCACCAATGTCGTAGTTGGTTTCACCGGCCGGAACCGGGTCCTGCCAGATGAGGACTTCCTTCGGAGCTTCCGGACCGACATAGCGGACCTGCGGGCCCAGATCACGGTGGGTCAGCTTGAACCAGGCGCGAGCAAAGGTGTCGCGGAAGTATTCCGGATCGGCCATGAACTTTTCGCAGATGGCGCGATAGGTCGGGTCCATCTTCATGGCCATGTCGGCGTCGGTCATGATCGGCATGCGACGGACGGACGGGTCCGACGCGTCAACCGGCATGTGCTCTTCCTTGATGCCGACCGGCTGCCACTGCTGGGCACCTGCCGGGCTGCGGGCCAGTTCCCACTCGTAGCCGAACAGGAGCTCGAAATAGCCCATGTCGAACACGGTCGGGTTGGTCGTCCAGGCGCCTTCGATCCCGGAGGTGATGGCGTTTGCCGCCTTGCCCTGCAGGTTCGGGTTGGACCAGCCAAGGCCCTGATCGGCGAAGTCGGCAGCTTCCGGCTCGGAGCCGAGGGTGGCCGCATCGCCATTGCCGTGGCACTTGCCGACGGTGTGACCGCCAGCGGCCAGCGCTGCGGTTTCCTCGTCGTTCATGGCCATGCGGGCGAAGGTCTCACGCACCTGCTGAGCGGTCTTGAGCGGATCCGGCTTGCCGTTCACCCCTTCCGGGTTCACGTAGATCAGGCCCATCTGCACGGCAGCCAGCGGGTTTTCCATGGTGGCCGGGTTCGCGACGTCACCATAGCGTTCGTCGGACGGTGCCAGCCATTCCTTTTCGGCGCCCCAGTAGACGTCCTTTTCGGGATGCCAGATGTCCTGACGGCCGAAGGAGAAGCCGAAGGTCTTCAGACCCATGGATTCGTAAGCGACGTTACCGGCCAGGATGATCAGGTCGGCCCAGGAGATGGCGTTGCCATACTTCTTCTTCACCGGCCACAGCAGGCGGCGCGCCTTGTCCAGGGAGACGTTGTCCGGCCAGGAGTTCAGCGGGGCGAAGCGAATGTTGCCCGTGCCGCCGCCACCGCGGCCATCGGCCAGACGGTAGGAACCGGCAGAGTGCCAGGCCAGACGGATCATCAGGCCGCCGTAATGACCGTAGTCGGCCGGCCACCAATCCTGGCTGTCGGTCATCAGGGCGTGCAGGTCGGCCTTGAGGGCTGCAACGTCCAGCTTCTTCAGCTCTTCACGATAGTCGAAGTCCTCGCCCAGCGGGTTGGACTTGGTGTCGTGCTGATGCAGGATGTCCAGGTTGAGCGCCTTCGGCCACCAGGCCGTGTTGCTCGTTCCGGTTTCGGTCACGCTGCCGTGCATGACCGGGCATTTTCCGGCGCTGTCGCTCTTGGCGTCCATCGTCTCTCTCCGATGCTCTAGTCTGATTGAGTGCCCGAGAGAGGGCCTGCCCCGGCGTTCCGGTGGCATGTGGTCTCTCCCAGCCCGCCTCGCGGCGAGTTCGGCGCCACTATGTCGAGGCGGCGGGATAAGGTCCAATTGTATTGATTCCAAACTATGATAAGAATTTCTGATTGATCTCCCGGAGCCCCCCGAAGTTCTCCTTATGGCGCAGGTGTCCGTTAACCGGACAAGCGCGAAAGGCCAGCGCGGCAAACCTCTTGCCGCACGGATCCTGACCCGGCCACCCGCGCAGGGCCCGGGCGCTCCACGCCGCACCGCCTCCCCACTCGAGGCCAAGACCCCACAACCGCGACCCTCCGCCGCAGGCAGAGCCCCCGTCGCAGCCTTCTCTTCACGAGCCAGAAAGAGAATCGGGCCCGGATGCGAAAGCACCCGGACCCGCTGAAATCTTCACGCGCGATGAGGCAGACCCTTACTCGGCCGCGATCGTCGGGCTGTGTGGCTGCTCATCCCCCGCCTCATGCGGCGTATCCCCGGTGATCGGCAGGCCGTTGGGGTCGTAGCCCGCATCGCGGGACTTCTCCTGCCACACCTTGCGCACGCCCGCCACATAGTCCGGGTGGACCTGAGCCAGATGGCCGAGCCATCGTTCGACGATCTCGGTCGGCACGCCCACCAGCGCACCGCCCATGTTGCCATGCAGCCGGTCGCGAGCGCCCTGATCCATCACCTTTTCATAGAGCGCGCGCGGCTGGGAATAGTCGTCATGCCCGGTACGGTGATCATAGCGGGTGGCATCGCCCGACACCCGCAGCGGCGGTTCCTGCGCGTCGCGCTGCTCCACCGGCCCGTTGAAGGAATTCGGCTCGTAAAAGGCGTTGGGGTTGCCGGTCTTCACGCCGCCATAGACGTTCATCTCCCCGTCCTTGTGATAGTGGTGCACCGGGCAGCGCGGCCGGTTGACCGGGATCTGGTCGTAATGGGTGCCCAGTCGATAGCGATGGGCATCCGCATAGGAGAAGATGCGCGCCTGCAGCATCTTGTCCGGCGACCAGGAGATGCCCGGCACCACGTTGGACGGCGAGAAGGCCGCAGTCTCGATCTCGGCGAAATAGTTTTCCGGGTTCCGGTTCAGCTCGAAGTGACCCACGTCGATCAGCGGGAAGTCCCCGTGCGGCCAGACCTTGGTCAGATCGAACGGATTGAAGCCGCAGGTCTCCGCATCCTTTTCCGGCATGACCTGGATCTGCATGGTCCAGCGCGGATAGTCGCCCTGGTCGATCGCGTTGAAGAGCTGTTCCTGATAGCCCTCGCGGGTGCGGCCGATGATCTCCTCCGCCTCCGCGTTGGACAGCGTCTCAATGCCCTGCTGTGTCTTGAAGTGGAACTTCACCCAGTAGCGCTCGCCCGCGTCGTTCCAGAGCGAATAGGTGTGTGAGCCGTAGCCATGCATGTGCATCGGCGACTTTGGCAGGCCCCGGTCGGACATGAGGATGGTCACCTGATGCAGGCTTTCTGGCGACAGGGACCAGAAGTCCCACATGGCGGTGGGAGAGCGCATGTTGGTCTTGGGATGCCGCTTTTGGGTGTGGATGAAGTCGGGGAACTTGTAGCCGTCCCGGATGAAGAAGACCGGCGTGTTGTTTCCCACCAGATCCCAGTTGCCTTCCTCGGTGTAGAACTTCAGGGCAAAGCCGCGCACGTCGCGCTCGTGATCTGCCGCCCCCTGCTCGCCTGCCACCGTCGAGAACCGGGCCAGCATCGGCGTTTCCGCGCCCGGCTGCAGGGCCTTGGCGCGCGTGTAGCGGGAAATGTCGCCAGTGATCCTCAGAACCCCGTGGGCGCCCCACCCCTTGGCGTGGACGGTGCGCTCCGGGATCCGCTCGCGGTTCTGATGCGCCAGCTTCTCCAGCAGCTGATAATCCTGCAGCAGCAGCGGCCCCCGCTCTCCCGCCGTCACGCTGTCCTGATTGTTCGGCCAGGGGGCACCTGCGGTCGTCGTCAGTTTCGGCTTGTCGGTCATGAGGGTCTCCTTCTCCCTTGAGGCTTGCAACTCCTGCAGGGAAGACGGATCGCACCGCCCCCGGTTCCGATCAGCACCGATTGTATTGAATGCGATCTCTCATAAGCGTATCTTATCGGGATGATCTCCCTTCGCCAGCTCCGCTATCTCGACGCCCTCGCCACCCACCTGCATTTCCGCAAGGCCGCTGATGCGGTGTCCGTCTCCCAGCCTGCCCTGTCCATGCAGATCAAGGAGCTGGAACGCGACCTCGGCGTCATGCTGATCGAGCGCCTGCCCAACCGGGTGCGCCTCACCCGGGAAGGTGAGGAAGTGGCCGCCCGCGCTCGCGCCATCCTCACCGACGTGCAGGACCTTCACGACTACGCCCGCCAGGCCGGCCAGCCCCTCACCGGCCCCCTGCGGCTCGGGATCATTCCCTCGATCGCGCCCTATCTCCTGCCGCGCATCCTGCCGGTTCTCTCCAGCGCCCACCCGGAACTGCGGCTCACCATTCGCGAGACCCTGACCCAGGCGCTGACCGAGGAGCTGCAGGAAGGCAAGCTCGATGCGATCATCATCGCCCTGCCCGCAGACACGGCCGGACTCATCAGCGAGCCGCTCTTCGAGGACCGGTTCCTGCTGGCCCGCTGCGCGTCCGATACCCTGGACCGGGACCGGCGGGTGCTGCCCGATGATCTGGAAAAGGAAAATATCCTGCTTCTGGAAGAGGGCCACTGCCTGCGCGATCAGGCGCTCAACTATTGCCAGAATGTCTCCACCGCCGGAGGCAACACCCTGGGCGCGACCTCGCTGGCCACCGTGATGCAGATGGTTGCCGCCGGCTATGGGGTGACGCTTCTGCCCGAAATCTGCGCCGACTTCGAGGTGCGTGACGAACGGGTGACCCTGCTGCGCTTCGCCGATCCCCAGCCTGCCCGCACGGTGGGGCTGGTCTGGCGCAAGTCCTCCCCGCGCTCGAAGGATTTCGGCATACTCGTCGACACCCTGCGCAAGACCGTGGGCAAGGCCGGCTGCCGTCTCGCCGGATGAAACAGCAAAATCGCTCGGAAACAAAAGGAAAATTGTCCTGCCATGCTGCGGGTGCTAACGTCGCATGACATTTCAGCAAGCAATTTCCTGCCCCGCCCATGCCCATCATCCAGACGCGCACACCCACCGACCCCGGCCTTTACCCGCTGCGGATTGTCGAGCTCCCCTTCGCGCCCGGCGACCGAGTGGAAAAGGGGGCCATCATGGCCCGCCTCGAACTGTCGGATGGACGTAAGGTAGGGATCCGCGCACCGGTGACGGGCATCCTTCAAGCGGGACCGCCTGTCGGCACGATCTTCACGAGCGCGTCCCCCCTGCTCCAGTTGCAGACCGACGCGCCGGAGACCGAACCGGCCCCGCAAGCGCCACAAACGCGGCCTGTCAGCGATTCCGCGCCCACGGCCCAACGCCCTCATGAGACCATGACGCCTGCGTCCATCAAGCCGCCGGTGAAGCAATGGCGTCCACCGCTCGGCCTGCAGATCGCCTTTCTCGTGCTCGTCTTCAGCCCACTTGCCTGGTCGGTTCTCGACACCGACAGTTTCGAGCGCAAGGGCGGCGAGATGATCGAGACGGTCACCGATGTGGGCGGCGCGATCCTCCGCTTCCCCCTTCAGATCATCGGCGGTATCGGTCACCAGATCGGCAAGCTGCGACCCGAAAGTGCGGACAGCAACACAGACGTCGCCGCCACCAACACGAGCGACGGCAGCCAGGACCAGGCCACCACCTCCGCCCCGCTAGTGCCGCCGACCATCGAGAAGATCGCCCTGCCCGAATGGACGCCTGATGCGCCATCGCTTCTCGTCAGCACCCTCGATCTGGCCGCTGCCGACAACGGCAAGACCCCGAAGCGCAGCGCAGAGCAGCAAAAGGCCTTCGACGCCTGGATGGAGGAGTGACCATGCCCCGCAGAACGAGACCGCTCCTTGCCCGTCTGGCCAGCGCTCTGATCCTGGCATTGTCCGCTTGCGTCCTCTCCGCTGCAAGCGTGCAGGCCGAGGACCGCTACACCTTCAATGCCGCAGACAAGGTCTATCAGGACACCCTGAACCAGAAATACTTCAGCTGGGACGCGAAGCTGACCATGTTCGCCCTCATGGGCGATCCCGTGCTCTCGGCCAGATTCCGATATCGGTTCAACAGTCCCACCACGGTGCCCCTGCCGGCGCTGGACGGAACCCACACCTATTTCCAGGCCCAGCTGACGGACATCCCGGAGGAGTATCGCACCGGCTTCCAGGCCTATGACATCAAGGTCGTCTTCCGCCTGCACACCACCTCCGGCTACACCCAGGGCTACAAGGTCGTCGTCGACATCGGCGATCCCGGCAAGGCGGACGGACAGGCCTGGTCCTTCAACATCCCCGAGTCCTCCGACTGGGACCACTTCCTTATGCGCGACAATGCCCAGCAGCAGGATTACGTCTCTGCCGAGGAGGCCAGGAAGGTTTTCGCCGGCGGGCTGGAGCTTTGGGATGCGCAAATCGTCTCGATCAAGTATACCGCCTTCGACCTGCAGGAATGGTACCGCGGCGCCACTTCCTGGCCGAAGCTGAGGTCCACCATCGCCGCCTACAACGTCCTGGCAGAAGGCGTCGAGCGCTCCACCGGCTACAAGGTGCCGCGAAAGCCTCAGGTCGAGCCGGATTCCATGAAGAGTTCCGTCCCCTATGACGACAGAGGCACCCAGGCCAGGAGGCTCGCCGAGGCGGAACGGGAACTGAACAAGCTCATGCGGCTTCCGGCCAGGTTCATGACGCCCGAAAACCGCAAGCCCTACGATGACGCCCGTTCCTACGTGCCAGAATTCATGGTCTATCCGCAAATGCTGGTCGATGACTGGACGTCCGGCGATCAGGACCCTGCCCTGTTGCCCAAGGGCTACCCGGCCGGCGAAGCGCAGGCAAAATACAAGTTCGCCAAGATCGACGGCGAGCGATGGGTCACCGATTTGCAGGGCAACAAGGTCATGGAGCTCGACGGGTCACAGGTCCTGCTCGGGCAGGCCTATGTGCTGGACGGGGAATACCACTACTCCAGGGAGACCTGCGTGTCCGAGAACCTCGTGGAGCTCCGCATCATCAACCCTGCCAATGGGGCGGTTCTCGCCTCGCTCTCGACCCCCTGTCAGGATCCGAAGAAACGCTTCCGCTTTGCCGAAGTCCTCATTCATGATCTCGAGGGCAAGACCCGCGATCCCTGGGAACACAGGGACACGGACGAAGGCTCGGTCGATTATGTCGAACTCAAGGGCTTCAACGTGGACGGAGAGGTGATCCGCCGCTGGAACCATAGCTGCGGTGCGGAAAACGTCATCGTCAGGGGCCAGGCCCATGTCCGCGAGATCAGCTTCCCCGACCTTCAGGTCGGCGACTTCGGCCTGCGGGAAGCGCAGGGGAAGACCATCGAAGATACGGGATGCGAGCTCGGCCCGGCCTTCATTCAAACGACGCGCTGATCCATCCGGCCTCTGCCTTCGGTCTCCGTCCGGAACGCCACCGTCCTTTGCTTGAGCTCAACGCGTCAAAATATCTTTACGCAACGTGAGGATGTGCTAGCTTTCCGAATATTTCCCTCGGAGATTTTTCGAATGTCAGCTTTTCTCAGGACCTTTGTTGCAATGCTTCTGGTGTGCCTGGGCACCATGAGCGCCAGCGCCTCGACGCTTTTGAATGACATTGTCGCCATCAACCTGAAGGCAGATGCGAACTACGGCAGCTTCGTGAAGACGGTCGGCGCAGGGGCCGAGGCCACCTATTTCAGTGCTCTTTCGGTCGACATGAATGCAGGCGCCGGGGGCGACTTGCTGCAGATCTCGTCCACTCGTTCTGCCTCCAGCATCGACGAGACAAACCTGTTTCCCGTTGTATGGACATTCTCTCTTCTCAATTTCTCCGATGGCTCGGTGCTCAGCGGCTTCGAAGTGATCACCTCGGCGTTCTCGGACCTCGTGGTCGACTTCGGCCCGGACTGGCTGACCCTGTCCTATGCGGATGCCACCGTCCCCGAGGGAACCCTGATCAGCGGCCGTTTCATCACCACGCCCGTGACCCAGGCCATTCCCCTGCCCGCGCCCGCACTTCTGGTGCTGACCGGGATCGCGGGGCTTGCCGCCGTGGGGCGCCGCAAGCGCTCCGCCTGACCGCAGGCGTCACTGGAATGGTGCCCCAGCGCTTGACGCAGGCGGCAGGCAGGACGTCGCGAGACACAGGTGATGACGGACGGGCGGGATCGGGCTAGAAGCGGAGCACAAACGCCCGCCCGTTCCTCTCCCACCGGACCTTTTTCCCATGCCCCAGGACGCGATCACCGGTTACGAAAGCCTCGGCCCGGAGTGGATCGAGCGGACCGAGGCCGTCGATCCGGTCAAGCTCTACGGGCTGGTGCTGGATCTCCTGCCCGAGACGCTGAAGGGTCTCGCCGTGCTCGATCTGGGGGCAGGTTCCGGGAGGGATGCCGCCTGGCTCGCCCGGCGCGGCGCAGTGGTCACGGCGGTGGAGCCCTGCGCGCCCTTGCGCGAAGCCGGTCAGGCCCGCCACCGGGCCATTCCGATCCACTGGGTGGACGACCGCTTCCCCAACCTCTCCCGCGTGACCCAGCGCTACGGCCTCATTCTGGTGACCGGTGTCTGGCACCATCTGGACGAGGCCGAACAGCCGCTCGCCTTCCAGCGGCTGGCTCAGCTGCTGGCGCCGGGCGGCCGGCTCGTCATGGCCCTGCGCCACGGGGAAGCGGCTGCCCATCACATCAATTTCCTGATCGACGAGGACGCGCTGTTGAGCTGGGCCGAGGCCTTCGGCCTGCGAACCCTTCGCCGCAAGCAAGCCCAGTCCCAGGGGGACTGGAACCTCAGCCACGGCGTCCGCTGGACCTGGCTGGTGCTGGAGCGGCCCGAGCCTTCCTGACGTCAACCGGCGCACGCAAAATGTTCCGCCGCCGCGGATAAGGATTGGCGCCGGACCGATTCCCCGGCAGGATCAGCCCATGGGAACACAGACACTCCAGGCCCGGATCCGTATCCGGTTGAAACAGCTCAATCTGACGCCAACCGCAGCCTCTCGAAGGGTGAGTGAGAACCATGACCTGTTCCGGCAGGTTTTGCGCCTCGAAGGCAACGGTTCGCCCCGGGTCGACACGGTCTTCCGGATTGCCGAAGCGCTGGAAACGTCCTTCGTCTGGCTGGTCACCGGGGAAGAGGGCGCCGCGACCGCGCGTGCCCCCACTGAAGGCCCGCTCGATCGGGACCGGATCCGCGATGCGATCATCGCCGCCCTCGGGTTCCTGAAGGCGCAGGGCCGCGAGGCCGACCCGGACACCCTCGCCGAGCTGGTCACCGGTCTCTATCTCGGTCTGGAGCCGCGTGAAGAGGATCGCCCGGCCTGACCTCGGCCGGGATCGGCGCGTTTCAGGCCGCCTTGCTGGACCGCAGGCTGGCGCGATAGACGCAGCGGTGATCGCCGGACAGAAGATGCTCGGCCCGCAGCACATCCACATCATCCCCCAGAACCTCCTGGAAGAGACGCAGCTCGGACCGGCAGAACCCCTGGCAGGCTGTAGCCGCCGCGCAGATGGAGCAGTGGTTCTCGATCAGCAGGAAACTGTCGGGCTCCCCCTCCAGCGCCTGAACCTCGGCCATGTAGCCTTCCCGGGACCGGATCTCCGCCAGCGCCTCAAGCCGGGAGCGCAGGTCGCCCCGGTCCGCCACCGCGCTCGCATAGGTGCTGCGCATCTGGTCCTCGCGCAGGGCAATCAGGGCCTCCAGCCCCTCTTCCCCATGCAGCGTCCGCATTCCCGCCAGAAGGCTCAGGATCAGGCCCGAGTGATTGTCGGGAAACTGGCGATGGCCGTCAGCGGTGAGCTTCCAGATCCGGCGCGGGCGCCCCACTCCGGACCGGACATCCTCGAAGGCGACCAGCCCGTCCTGGGACAGGCTGTCCAGATGCTGCCGCGCCGCCACGGCCGTGACCGCAAGCCCCCCGGCAAGCTCCGCAGCGGTCTGGGGGCCTGAGGTCTTGAGGGCGGTCAGAATTCGGGTCTTGGTGCGATCGGACATGCCCCCTTCTAGCACGGCCCGACCCATAAAAAAAGTTTTTGCTTTTCATATTGCCAGAACGGCACCGTCGGGCGTAATTGGAAAAGACTTTTCTTTTCTAATTGGAGTCTCCCGTGCCTCGCCCCATGCCCCAAACGCGTTTCGCTGCTCCCTGGCCCTGCGTCTCCGCGAGCCCGTTCCTGCGCCTGTCCACCGGCTGGACCGGCCGTCTCTCGTCGGCCCTCCAGCACGCGCTGTCCGGCTGGCAAAGCCGGCGTGGCCTTGCCCAGCTGCCTCCCTGCCTGGAAGCCGACGTTCTGGGCGACCGGATGGAGACGGAGTTCGAAACCGGACGCGCACCGCACAAGCACCTCTGGACCGGACCGTCCCGGCGGAGATAATGGCGGGGCGCGCCAGGCGCCGATCGAATCGATCCCTCTGCCCGGTGTCCCTGCAGAGGATGCAAGCAAGGCATGACCGGAACCCGACGCGAGAAGGAAATGCGCAAGGCCCTGCGGACCCTCATCCCCCGGGCCCCCATGGCCGATGCGGAACCGATCCTCGATCTGGCGCTGGCCGGCCACCTGCGTCACCTGCCGCCCTCCATTGCCCTGTGGCAGGCCACCACCGCCCATGTGCGCCACACCCACACGGAGTATGACGCGCTTCTGGCCGAGGGCTATGATCAGGACTCCTCCCGGTTTTTCGTTCTCGACGCCATGAACGACCTGCTCCAGTCCTGGGGCTGCGGCCGACAGGTGCCGACCGAGGATCCAGACACGGACCAGGTCTCGCGAACCCGCTTGCGAAAACCCGCTGAAGCAATTCAGCAACAGCTTTGCCCGTGCTTTCGCATCACGAAGATTCCCCCCTAGGGAAGTCTTCATTTCCACTATAGCGTGCCATCAGAATTTCGTGATTTTCGATGAAAGGCTTTTCTCGTGCGCTTCAACCGTCATGCCATTGCCGCCATCTGCCTCCCCTTGGCCGGCCTCGCAGCCGCCTCCACCGGCGCCATGGCGCAGGAAACAGGATCCGTTCGGGTCGGAGGGACCACCTTCACCTTCGGCGCAGGCACGGCCCTCATGTTCGTTCCCGACATCGATTCCATGATGACGCGAACCACCACCACCGGAACCTTCACCGTTTTCGAGACGTTCAAGTTCTCCGATGATTTCTATCAGAACACCGGTTTCAACCTGAATGGCGGCCTCACCTTCGATCTGGAGGGAACCGGACAGGGCCCGGATGCGGTTGCGCTGAGCGGGTTCTGGGCTCGGGTCGACGGCAACGAAAAGGACACATGCACGGGCAGCCTCGGCCCGCAGACCAACTGCCTCATCACGCCGCTGGTCGACATTCCGGCGACCCAGCAGATCACCGGCACGCTCGGCGCCAACACCATGGGCCTCGATACGGACCGGACCATCAATGCCTGGGGCGGGGCTCTGGAAGCCCGCTGGTCGCTGGCACCCGGTGCGGCCGACCACATCAAAGCCTCCAACAGCTATCTGGCCTTCGGCGCGGATGTCCGCGGCTTCTATCAGGATCTGTCCTCGAGCATGAGCGGAACGATCGTCAATGTCCGCTATAACGAAGACCTGAACACCAACTACTTCGGTGCCTTCGCGGCCTATGGGCGCGACTACTCGCCCTTCCTGCTCGGGGCCCTGTGGGACAAGCTCGGCCTGGAATCCTCGTTCCGTCTGCAGGCCGGCGTCTATTATGCGCGCACCGACTATTCCGGAACGCTCAGCCAGACCGGGACCACTTGTGCCGGCTGCGGAGACGTGAGTGGCAGCCTCTCCCTCGACAGCAACGACGTTTCCTTCATCGGCGGCCTGACCCTGGAGACGCGCAAGCGCTTCAGCCCGCGCACCACCCTTTCGCTGACCAGCAACATGGAACTCAACTCCTTCGTTCCGAAGATGGAATACAACCAGACCGATCTCGGAGCCGCCGCCATCACCGCACCGGAACGGCGCAGTGGCACCTCGATCGATAGCGGCGTCGGCTTCTCCATGCGCTCCATGCTGCGCCTGTCCATCAAGCTCGGCCCGAACAGCATGTACCAGTGACACCGCGCAGGCGGGGCCTGGCCCCGTCCGCCGTGATCCCTCCGCAAGGGAGGCCGGGAAACCGGCCTCCCTTTTTACTTCGGCGCACAAAAAGCACGCCCGACCCGGTCGGCAAGGGCCGCCACACAGATGCAGGAGAGCCGCCCGACAGGCCGTTGAAACCTGACGATCTGCCTCACATTCAGCCACACATGTCCAGAATTTGAACTTCGCGACCCGGCGATCTATCCGCTAGATTTCAGCTCAGACGACCCAACGTCATGTCGCACTGGCATCCGACGGGACGGGAGATCCCTGCGTGCAAGCTTCCGAAGTTTCAGAAAAAGCCTTTGCCAGCCTGATCAACATCACGGGCCGTCAGCGCATGCTCTCCCAGAGGATCGGCTTCCTGGCCCTCGCCGCAGGCGCCCGGCACTCCGGAAGGGTCGAGACGCACGAAGCCTATCTCGCCCTGTTGAACACTGCCTTGCAGGAATTTCGCGCCGGCTACCGGGTGCTGACCGAAGGTGACGAGGCCCGGAACCTGCCGCGCCTGCAATCGCCGCGCATCGAAGCGGTGCTAAGAGATGGCGCGGGATCAGGCCCGGGCGCGAGAATGGTCATCGACACCTTCCTGCGCCGCACCCAGGAGATCGCCGAGAACCTGTCTGGATCCGGGACGGCAGCGACAACGCCGGACATGGCGGCTTTTTCCGATTTCGTCCTGCGCGAGGTGCTTCAGGCACTCCAGGCCCTGGTGCAGGCCCTGGAAGCGGATTTCGACGAGGAGATGGAGCGGCGGCAAGCCAGACGTGACGCGGATGCCGCTCACCTTCTCCAGGCGGTGGAGGAAATCCGCAAGGCCTCGCAGTTCTCCCGTATGATCGCGCTCAACGCCAAGATCTCCGCCGACCGCGCCGGACCTCTCGGCCGGGAATTCGGCGCCCTGACCGAGGAGATCAAGCAGATCACCCTCGCGATCACGGAAAGCTCCCAGAACATCCTGCGCCACTTCCAGCGCAGCTGACCTGCCTCTCAGCTTGCCGCGCCGTAGATCCACTGGGGTGGCAGATGGGCGATCACGCCCTCGCCGCTCGCGATGACGCCGGCCTTCTCCACATAGCCGACCAGCCCGCGCAGATGCACGGCCTGCTTGGGGAAGGCCAGATCCAGCCCCTCGCGCTCGGGGAAGTGACCGGCAATGGACTTTCCGGCCGCCCGGCACGGGGCGTTGTCCCCGTCGATGCGCACCACGGCGCCGCCTTCGAAGACGAGACGGGTGCGCGGCGGCAGGAGCGACAGATTGGCAATGCCGTCGAGAACGATGTTGCCGCCGATCCAGCCCGGCTCGATCCGGTCAAGCTCCATGCGGCGGGCAACCAGCGCCAGCTCGTCGGACGCGAGAATCGAAAGCTGCCGCTCGTTGCACATTTCCGTGCTCCGCGGATAGTAGGGTTCGCGCCCGCCCGAGCGCCGGGTGAAGCCGCCATGACGGTCCCCGGCGATCCCTTCCATGGTCAGCTCCAGACTGTCGCAGGCAAAGGTGTTGAAGTCGCCCCGCGTCGCCGTCTTCAGAAGCAGGCTGACCCGCGCCGACAGCCTCCGCGCCGGAACGAGGGTCAGCGCTTCCAGGGCAGTTTCGGGCGAGGCGATGGGGGCATCCGCAAGGCTCATGGGACAGGCTCCGGTCAACGATGAGATCTGCGCTTACCTAGCGCGCGCCGCCCGGCCGCGAAAGTCAAATGTCCTGATGTGAGGATCACGAGAAACGATGGGCGCTGCGCCATCAGGGTCATCACGCAACCGCATGCGCTGCGTCCTTCTGGCGACGGGGCGCGGATGAGGCGCTCAACCCTTCGCAGAGATTGAACGACCGGGAGCGCGACATGTCGAAGATCATGATGGAAATCAGGGACGAGACCGGGCTGGCGCCGACGGCCGCCGCATGGGTTGGCGGGTGGATCAACGGTGGCTCCTCCACGCTTGCCACCCTCACCGCCGCCGGAACCTTCGCCCCCGCCGGCCAGACCATGCCCTTCGTGCCCGTGGCCGGTCTTCCCGCCGTGGTTCTCGACCAGGCCACCAACGGCAACGACAGGCTGATATTCGTGGTCTCCCCGCAAAAGCCGGACGATCTCGCGATCCTCGGCCAGTGCCCGGTGCCCTTCACCCAGTTTCCCTCGCTGGTGGCCCCCGGTGTGGCTGCGCCCGGCCCCTTCGACATTCTGGAATTCGGCATGAATGCCCAGTTCGACGTCTCCGCCGTAAGCGGCTTCGGCCTCAACCTGCGCTTCAAACGCATGCCACCGGCGATTGCCAGCATGGCCGAGGCCTCGCCGCCACCCAAACCGCTGGAGGCCTATGGGGTGAGCAAGGCCGTGACGCGCCAGCAGATCGGCACCGCCTGGGCGGCCTTCATCACCCGCGAGGCGGAAAGTCTCGCCTCCGCCGCGGACTACAAGCCCCTGCTCTGGCGCGCGCCGCTGCAGGCCTGCGCCTATCAGCCCCCCCTGATCGGCGGACAGTATTTCGGTCTGAGCGATCCGAACGACTATCTGGCTGTCCTGTCCGGCAACTACGGCGCGACGACGACCGATCCGCTTGCCGGCTACTGGGACGCGCCAATCGCAGACTTCTTCGCACAGGGCAATTACCTGAGCATCAACCTCGGATCCGCCGCCATGCCGAACGTCTTCGAAGGGGTGTGCGAACCGGCCATCAACCCGCAGACGGGTGCGGCCACCACGGCCTTCCAGCTCAGCAATGCTCAGGGCGAAAGCCATGGCATCTATGCGCCGCGCCCCGGACTGGAGAGTGCGCGCTATGTCTTCCAGCAGGCCTTCGGGCCGCTGACCCCGGCAGGTGCGGCCGGCAACGCGGGCCTGCTGCAGGACTGCATCTGGCAGGCGCTGTGCCGCGGGGTCGCGCTGGACGGCATCCGCACCATGGAGGCCGTGTCATCGGCCCGCCCGGGCTTTTCCACCCGCGCCTGGAACCAGCCGTCCGCCTGGTATCGGGCGGGCAAACCCTGCCATCTCTACGCCAAGTTCCTGCATGTGAGCGATGCCTTCGGCGGCGACAGCCGCAGCACCGGGCGCCCGCCGATCTTCCTGGGCGGGGCCGCTTATGGCTTCAGCATGGACGAGAACCCGATCGGCCCCTATGCCGGACCGAACGTGCCCTCCAAGACCCTGGGCGACATTTCGGAAGGGCTCATCCGGGTGACCCTCGGTGCCTGGGCGTGAGGGGAGCCCAAACCCCTGCCACCCAAAAAGCGCGGGACGCCGGGCTCACGCCTCGTCGAAGAGCCCGGTGGCAAAGCCGTCAAGGCTCACCGTGTTCTTCTCGCGCTGATAGGCCTCCAGCTCCTCCGGCGTCTTGGCCTTTGACCAGTTGTCGAGAGACGGCCGTTCGCCGGAATAGTCGAAGAGCGGCACCCCATAGCCGCAGGAGGTCTGCACCAGATCCACGTCGATCCGCAGGATCTGCCGGGCGCCCGCCGGTTCCTCGCCGCCGAACCCGGAAGCAAGCAGGGCGTCATAGTCGCCCGTGCCCCGGTGCAGGGCGGTCGCCGACCCATAGATCCGTAGGATCTGGGGCGGCCCTTCCACCGCGCAGAACATGAGGGTGATGCGGTTGAGCTGGCGGATATGGGCCGCCGTCTCGTTGCTGCTGCCGGTCTGGTCCAGATAGGCAACCAGGTTCGGCCCGAGCACCCGGAACGCCGTGGCCGGACGGGGAGAGACATTCACCCGGCCGGTGGGCGCGGCACTCGCGGTGAAGAAGATGTGCTGACGCCCGATCCAGTCGATGTGCTGGTCGAGAAGAGCGGGAAACTGCTTGGCCATGGCGCGAACCTCCGGGACGGATGGGCGCAAGAGTACGATTCTCACGCCGGTGCACAAGGCCGGATGCCGGATCCTCGGGCCCCGGGATACAAAAAAGGCGGAGCCTTTCGGCTCCGCCTCTTCCAGTCCTTGAAGTGCTGCGCCGTCCCCCTGGGCACGAAGCCTGAGGGCACACGCGCAGGCCGCATCCCTTAGCGGGTCAGCGGCTTGTACTTGATGCGGCGCGGGTCGGCTGCGTGAGCGCCGAGGCGACGGACCTTGTCCTTCTCGTAGTCTTCGAAGTTGCCTTCGAACCATTCCACGTGGCTGTCGCCCTCAAAGGCGAGCATATGCGTGGCAAGACGGTCGAGGAACATACGATCGTGCGAGATGACCACGGCGCAGCCGGCGTAGTTTTCCAGCGCATCTTCGAGAGCGGCCAGGGTCTCGGTGTCGAGATCGTTGGTCGGCTCATCGAGGAGCAGAACGTTGGCGCCCTGCTTCAGGACCTTGGCAAGGTGCACGCGGTTGCGCTGACCACCGGAGAGGTCGCCCACCTTGGCCTGCTGAGCCGGGCCCTTGAAGTTGAAGGACGAGCAATAGGCACGGGAGTTGATTTCCTTGTCGTCGAGGTAGAGCACCTCGGCGCCGCCGGAGATTTCTTCCCAGACGTTGTTGCTCGGGTTCAGCGCATCGCGGGACTGGTCCACATAGCCCAGACGCACACTGTCGCCGACGATGACCTCACCGCTGTCCGGCTTTTCCTGACCGGTCAGCATCTTGAACAGGGTCGACTTGCCGGCGCCGTTCGGGCCGATCACGCCGACGATGCCGCCGCGCGGCAGCTTGAAGGACAGATCGTCGATCAGCAGGCGGTCGCCGAAGCCCTTGGAAACGTTCTTCACTTCGATGACGTTGGCGCCGAGGCGCTCGCCCACCGGAATGAGGATCTGTTCGATGGAGGGCATGCGCTCTTCCTGTGCGGAGAGCAGATCCTCGAAGGCGCGGATACGGGCCTTGGACTTGGTCTGGCGACCCTTGGGCGACATGCCCATCCACTCGCGCTCGCGGGCAATCGCCTTGGAGCGGGCCATGTTCTCGCGGCCTTCCTGCTCCATGCGCTTGGTCTTCTTCTCCAGGTAAGCGGAGTAGTTGCCTTCGTAGGGGATGCCCTGACCGCGGTCGAGCTCCAGGATCCAGCCGGTGACATTGTCCAGGAAGTAGCGGTCGTGGGTGATGATCAGCACGGAGCCCTTGAACTCGCGCAGGTGGCGTTCCAGCCAATGCACGGTTTCGGCGTCCAGGTGGTTGGTCGGCTCATCGAGCAGCAGCAGGTCCGGCTCGGAGAGCAACAGCTTGCAGAGCGCCACGCGGCGGCGTTCACCACCGGACAGGTTGGTCACGTCGGCGTCTTCCGGCGGGCAGCGCAGGGCTTCCATCGCCATCTCGACCTTGCTTTCGAGGTTCCACAGGTCTTCGGCGTCGATGATGTCCTGGAGCTTGGCGCCTTCCTCGGCGGTCTCGTCCGAGTAGTTCATCATCAGCTCGTTGTAACGGTCGACGATCGCCTGCTTGTGGGCGACGCCTTCCATCACGTTTTCCTTCACGGTCTTGGCCGGGTCCAGGTGCGGTTCCTGCGGCAGATAGCCGACCTTGGCGCCTTCGGCAGCCCAGGCTTCACCGGTATATTCCTTGTCGAGACCGGCCATGATCTTGAGCAGGGTCGACTTGCCGGCGCCGTTGGGACCCAGGATACCGATCTTGGCATCCGGGTAGAACGACAGGTGGATGTTGTCGAGAACCTTCTTGCCGTTATAGGCCTTGGAGAGGCCGTGCATGTGATAGATGAATTGGCGCGCCATGGGGCCTCGCGTCTCCGTCGTTTGAAATGGTCGGATGTTCGTGAAATCTGGCCGGTCTTTTACGCGATGCGGAAGGTTCGGGCAATGGCGGGGGTGATTATTTCCCGGATCGTCAGGCCCCTCCCGAGACATGCCCCGGCAGCACTTGCCGGACTGGCATCCCGCGGATCCCCGATCGGGCCGGGGATGACGGGGAATGCGTGGCGGCACCGGGCCGAGTCCCCCTCCGCCGTTTTACGCATGACGCAGCGGCCGGAATGCCCTAACCATGAAGCAGAACCATCGGGAGGGGCACCATCACATGACCGGCATATCCTATCCCTTGCGCGGTGCGTGCCGCTGCGGGGACTGCGCCTTCGAGATCGGGTCAGACCCGCTGATCACCTCGGCCTGTCATTGCCGGGGCTGCCAGCAGATGAGCTCGGCGCCCTATTCGATCACCGCGATCATGCCGGGCGACGCCTTCCGCGTGACAAAGGGCGATCCGGTGCCCTGCGGCCTGAAGGGCGAGGCAATCCGGCACTTCGGCTGCCCCTCCTGCATGACATGGATGTTCACACGGCTCTCCTTCATGCCGGACGTCGTCAATGTCCGCTCCGTGCTGCTGGAAGATCCCCGCTGGACCCTGCCCTTCATGGAGACACAGACGGCGGAACGGCTGGACTGGGCCCGCACACCGGCGAGCCACAGCTATGAACGCTTCCCCGCGCCCGAAGAGTTCCCTGCCCTGATCCAGGCCTTTGCCGCCGCAAGCAGGCGAGGCGCCGAGGGCTGAGCCCCCGGATCGCCCCCACGGAACACCGCCCCCGACACGAGAAGACACGAGACGAGACCGCAGCGCATGACCGACAAGAAGAAGCAGAAGAAGGGCCTCTCCTGGGGCGAGGTCCTTGTCATTGGATCGATCGTCATGGTCGGGCTCGCGATCTATTTCGGCCCGCCCCTCGGCTGAGCCTTCCGCCCCAACACGGCACAGCACGGCACCGCCGGTTTGACGCTCCGGTGACCTTGCGGAGGGCTTCGGCCCTTCTCTAGGCTCGCGCTCAGCGTCCCGGCATGATTCCGCCTGGGGACGGCCAGAAAACATCAAAGGGAGGCCCAGATGGACCACGCAGAGACAAACATCCCGAGTGCCCGCGACATTCTGCCGGAGGACGGAAACGCCCTTCTGGTCGGCCGGGTCTGGCGCCAGGATGTGGATGGCCCCTCCCCGGTTCTCGTGGAAGGTGACGTGCTGCGCGACCTGACCGGCCTTGCCCCCACCCTTTCCCAGCTGCTGGAGCTCGACGATCTCGCCACGCTTCTGGGCGAAGCCGACCGCTATCCGCAGATCGGGTCTCTCGACGCCTATCTTTCGGGCGAGGCCGGAAGCCTGCTCGCCCCTTGCGACCTGCAGGCGGTCAAGGCCGCAGGCGTCACCTTTGCCGACAGCATGCTGGAGCGGGTGATCGAGGAACAGGCCAAGGGCGATCCGGCCCGTGCCGATGCGATCCGCGAGCGGCTGAAACCGGTCATCGGCGAGAACCTGAAGGGCGTGAAGGCCGGCTCGCCGAAGGCGGCCGAGGTCAAGGCCCTGCTTCAGGACATGGGGCTCTGGTCGCAATATCTGGAGGTCGGCATCGGCCCGGATGCGGAAGTCTTCACCAAGTGCCCGCCCATGGCCGCCGTGGGCTGCGGCGCCTCCGTCGGCATTCACCCCATGTCCGACTGGAACAACCCTGAGCCGGAAGTGGTGCTTGCCCTGCGGTCCGATGGCACCATCGTCGGCGCGACCCTCGGCAATGACGTCAATCTGCGCGATGTGGAAGGCCGATCCGCGCTGCTGCTCGGCAAGGCCAAGGACAACAATGCCTCCTGCGCAATCGGCCCCTTCATCCGCCTCTTCGACGGGTCCTTCACCCTCGACACCCTGATGCAGCTGGAAGTGTCGCTGCGCGTGACCGGCGCCGACGACGGGTTCGAGATGACCGGCGTTTCGCGCATGGCCGCCATCAGCCGCACCCCCGCCGATCTGGCCTCCCAGACCCTGAACGCCCATCATCAGTATCCGGACGGGGCCATGCTCTTCCTGGGCACCATGTTTGCCCCCACCAAGGACCGCCGCGCGCCGGGTCAGGGCTTCACCCACGAGATCGGCGACCGGGTGGAGATCTCCGCTCCCGAACTCGGCCGGCTGGTGAATGTGGTGGACCACACCGACGCCATCGCCCCCTGGACCTTCGGCACCGGCGCGCTGCTGCGCAATCTGGCCCGACGCGGCCTTCTCTGACCACCTGTCCCTGACCGAACAGCGCTGACCGGGTTGATCACACTCCGGTCAGCGGCTCACAACACTCCCAAGGTGTCGCTTGACGCTGCCGCGCGGATGTGAATAACCTGTTATATAACTCGATATGAAGTGAGCTTCCATGGACGACCTGATCCGCGACCTCGGTTACACCGCCCTCGGCACCCGGCTGAAGCGCATCGGTGACATCCTGCAGACCCAGACGCAGGTCATCCTGAACGCCCAGTGTCCGGATGCACCGCCCTCCAGCCATCATGCGATCCTCATGGCACTGCTGCGCCACGGGCCGCTCAGCATCGGGTCCCTGGCCCTTGCCCTGCGCCAGAGCCAGCCCGGCGTCAGCCGCATGACCTCGAAACTGCTTGCCCTCGGCCTGGTTGAGAAGCAGCCCGACCCGCAGGACCAGCGCATTAGCCGCATGGCTCTGACGGATGCCGGACAGACCATGGCCGAGGGGCTGAACGCCGGCGCCTGGCAGCAGGTGAACCGGGCGGTGGCCGATGCGGTAAGCGAAGGCGAGGGAGATCTGCTCACACGCCTCGCCCGGCTGGAAGACGCGCTGGAGGCCCTGCCCCTCAGCCAGCGGCCGAAAATCGCAGCGCCACAAGAGACAGCGGCCCATCCGCTGGACGCGCCGGTCTGGCAGGCCCTCGTCAGCCGGCTGGATCGGCTGGCCCTGGGCGGACGTCTCGCTCGGCGCTTCGATCCGCAGGTCTCGCCCTTTGCCGCAAGCCTGGACGACACGTCGGAGGCCCTTGCCGCACTTGCGGCGCTGGTCTCCTCTCATCATCCGGAAGACCGGATCTTCCTCATGCAGGCCCGCCCCTGCACCGTGCCGGCAGGTCTGGAAACGGAGCTTACCGCTGAAGGCGTGCAGATGGTGAAGACGCGCCCGGCCGAGGGCCTGCCCCCCTGCGAAAACGAGATCCTACCCCTTTCGGCCGCGGACGCGCCGGAGATGCTGGCCCTGGCCGAGCTGACGAAACCCGGCCCCTTCCGCCTGCGCACGCCGGAGATGGGCCGTTTCTGGGGTGTCCGCATCGACGGACGCCTGGCAGCCATGGCCGGACAGCGGCTTTCCCTGCCCGGCTTCACCGAAATCAGCGGGGTCTGCACCCATCCGGACTTCCGGGGCCGGGGCCTTGCGGCCAGCCTGTCGGATTTCGTCGCCCAGCGCATTCTGGAGCGCGGCGACACGCCCTTCCTCCATGCCTGGGCGGACAATGACGGCGCCATCCGGCTCTACCGGAGGCTCGGCTTCGATCTGCGTGCGTCCATGCATGTGGCGGTGCTGCGGCGCGCCCAGGGCCCGCAGCTCTCCGCGACCGGCAGCGTCAGCGGTCCTTGAAGCCGTACCACCAGTAGGCGCCCTGCAGATAAAGCTGGCGCAGGGCGGGGAAGGGAAACTTCGAGAAGGGCTTGGCGATCACCGCAGGCAGATCCTTGCGCTCGATCTTGCCGAGGATCAGCTCCGCCACCTTCTCGCCCGACAGCGAGGCCATGGCGACGCCGCTGCCGTGATAGGCCATCGCGCCATAGACTCCGGGCATGTCCGGAATGGGCCCCACATAGGCGCTCAGGTCGCGGGCAAGACACACGTGGCCGTGCCAGGAATGCTCGGTCTCCACATGGGCCCAGGCCGGGAACATGCGCTCGAAGTCGGCGCGGCCGCGCTTCTGCATGGCCTTCAGCGCCTCGGGCAGCTCGAAGATGCCGCCCCGCGTGCCGAAGAGGAAACGGTTGTCCGGCATGAGCCGGAAATAATGCAGCAGGATCCGGGTGTCGGCGGCCATCACGTCGCTGGTCCAGCCTTGGGCGGAGAGTTCGTCCCCGCTCATCGGCCTTGTCACCATCACGGAGGACATGACCGGCATCAACCGCCCGCCGATCCACTCCGGCACGCTCTCGCGGGTGTAGCCATTGCCTGCCATCACCACCCGCGACACCCGCACGCCGCCGAAGCGGGTGGACAGGCGCCAGTCGTCCCGCTCGCGGGCAATGCCGGTGACCTCCGTATGAGCATATATGCGCGCGCCCTTGCGCCGCACGGCCTCCGCCAGCCCTTGCACGTATTTCATCGGATTGAGGGCAAAGCCGTGGGCCATGTGCAGCCCGCCGTGGAACTCCGGCCCGCTGATCCCCTCTTCCTCCAGCTCCTCGACGGAGAGCACCCGCGCGCCCAGACCGAACGTGTCGGAGAGAAAGGCCGCCTGCTCGGCAAAGCCGGCCGCATCGCTCGGGCGATGGGCCAGATACATCTCGCCGGCGGAGTGCCGGTCCACATCCATGCCGAACCGCTCGATCCGCTCGGCAACCGTGTCGATCGCCTCCAGCTGGTAGGAAACGAAGCGCTTCGCCTCATCCAGCCCATGCCGCGCGATGATCTGCCGCTCCGACAGCTTGCTGCCGCCGAAGCAGCAGAACCCGCCGTTGCGCCCCGATGCCCCCCATCCGACGCGGCGGGCCTCCAGCACGCAGACGGACGCCCCGGCCTCGGCCAGCCGGAGAGCCGCGCTCAACCCGGTGATGCCCCCGCCGATGACCGCCACATCAAACACCGCCTCGCCCACGAGCTGGCGATCTTCCTTGATCGTCCCGACGCTGGCTTCCCAGAAACTGCCGACGGAAATGCTTTCCCGGTCGCCGACGGTCATGATCAGATCCCCAGCCGGTCGCGCAGGGCGAACCAGGTCATGGCCAGAATGAGGATCGGATGGCGTAGGGCAGACCCGCCCGGGAAGGCAGGAAGCTTCAGATCCGCAAAGGCGTCGAACCGCGCCGAGGTGCCATCCACCGCTTCCGCCAGCACCTTGCCCGCAAACGTCGCCATGGCCACCCCGTGGCCGGAATAGCCGCCCGCGCTCAGCACATTGGGCGAAACGCGGGCGAAGTAGGGCATGCGCTTCACGGTGATGGCCAGCGTTCCGCCCCAGCCGTAATCCAGCCGCACGTCCTTCAACTGGGGATAGATCTCGGTCATGGGCTTGCGCACGAAGGCCTTGAGGTCCTGCGGGAAGCGATAGCCATAGCTCTCCCCGCCGCCGAACAGCATGCGCCGATCCGCCGACAGACGGAAGTAGTTGATGACGAACTTGCTGTCGGCCACCGCCACATTGTCGCGAATGAGCCCGCGCGCGTCCGCCTCGCTCAGGGGTTCGGTGGCGACGATGAAATTGTTGATCGGCATCACATGGGCCGCCGTCTTGCGGTCGATGCCGCCCAGATAACCGTTACATGCAAGCACCAGATGCCCGGCGCGCACGGAACCCGCCTCTGTCTTCACCACGACGCCGCCCGGCACCGTCTCGTACCCCGTCACCCGGCTGCGCTCGTGCAGGCGCGCGCCGGCTGCCTCCGCAGCAGCCCCGAGGCCCAGCGCCAGATTGAGCGGATGCAGATGGCCGGAGCCCATGTCGAGGGAGCCACCGTGATAGGCCGGAGAGCCAACCATCTCGCGGACTTCCGCCTTGTCGACGAAGCGGACCTTGTCATAGCCGTAGACCGACTGGAGATGCTCCACGTAAGCCTTGGTCTCGGGCACGAAGCGGGGCTGGTGATCCGCATGCAGCACGCCGGGCCGATAGTCGCAATCAATGCCGTGACGGGCAATCAGGTCTATGGTCACATCCATGGACTGAAGCGCCAGATCCCAGAGCACCCGGGCCTGATCCAGCCCGTGACGCTGTTCCAGCACGCTCTGGTCCACCCGCTGGCCCGTGCCCACCTGCCCCCCGTTGCGCCCCGAAGCGCCCCAGCCGATGCGGTTCGCCTCCAGCAGGATGACCGAGTGGCCGCGCTCGGCCAGATGCAGCGCCGTGGACAGACCCGTAAACCCGCCCCCGATGATGCAGACGTCGCAATGGGCCTCGCCGGCAAGGGCCGGATGATCGGTCACCCGGTTGGCGGTTGCCGCATAATAGGAGGCGGCATGCTCCCCCGGACGGTCGTTGGCGGTCAGCAGGTCAAGGGATGCAGGCATGTCTCACGGCCTCGGATGTCGTCAGGGTCCGGTCGGATGAAGGTGCCCTGACAATTGACGCAAAGCCCTTGTGTTTCAAGACCAAACCGGCGGAATGTGACAGAATGCGCGAGGTTGCCTCTTTCCGTGCCAGAGTGACGCAAGGTCGCCACTTGCGATCTGCCGCCTTTCGCGCCACCTTGGCGCCAACCTGATCGACGGCCCGGACCGAGAGGCAGTCAACCGTCGGCGAGACCGGTCCACCCGCCTCCCGCGCGTGCCCCCTGACAGCTTCGCCTGAGGCTGCTCATGGCATGCCCGCCACCTTCCCCTTCCCGCTTCGGATCCCCGCAAGATGAAAGACGCTGAACACCCCTTCTTCCGCCCCCTCTGGCTGCGCATCGCCATTGTCGTGGCCTGTTCCGGCTGGGCCGCCTTCGAGTTTTCGATGGGCAACATGTCCTGGGGCTGGATCACCACCGCCGTCGCCGCCTACGGCGCCTGGACCTTCCTCATTGCCTACAAGCCCCCCCAGGACAGCAGCTCCCGGGACACGACCTCCCAGGACAAGGATCCCACAGAGCCCGAGTGAACTTTTGCTCCCCTTCCCCCTGCAGCCAGACGAGCGACGCCATGTCCACCATGCCCAGAAACTCCCTCCGCTCCTGCCGAGGTCGCTTTTCGAGCCTTGTTCTCCTCGGCCTGCTGCTGAGCGCACCGGCCCTTGCCGCAGACACGGACACGCCGGACACTGAGTTGCAGGCCGCAGTGCAGGCCTGCCATGAAGATCCCGCCTGGCGGGTGGGCGGCGCGGCCATCGGCGACTGTCTGATCGAAAGAACCCGGGACATCGACCGCGACCTCACCCGTCGGCTTCAGGCGCTGACGGCCCGCATCTGCACCCATCGGGACGAGAAGGTGCTGCAGGACGGCGCGGCGCTCTGGTCGCTGCGGCGGGATCTGGAATGCGATCTGGTCACCCGGTCGCCGGGCAACACCCCCGCCTTCGTCAATGGCGCGGCCTGCCGCCTGCGCTCCGCCTTCCAGCGACAGGCGGATCTCGGCTTTCTGGAAGACTACATGACGCCGCGCTGCGCCCGCTTCGAACACCTTGAAGCCGCCAGCCGGACAGCCGCCAGCCTGACGGACGACAGTGTCCCGATCGAGGGAACGCCCCTGTCTTGGCGGGTCGAGCGGACCTCCGCCACCCTGCGTCTGGCCTCCGGAACCGAAGATCTGGGCGAGGTCCCTCTGGATCAGGGCTTCTGCGACGCGGAGGCTGCGACCGACGGCGACGACGGTTGCGCGGCCGATGGCATCCACGTGATCCGCAACGCGGGCAACTCGGATGAGCTCTGGCTGCTCGTCGTCACCCGCAAGGGCGTGCACGGCCAGCGCGCCCGTCTTCTCGACCCGCGATGGCCCGAAGCCACGCCCGAACTGGACGTGACAGGCCCCTATGGGCTCGACTGGGCGATGGACGACGGCCGCCTCGTGGTCACCCTCCACGATCCGGATGCCCCCGGCGGGCAGGAGACCGTCTGGTGGCAGGGCGTTGAGGAGGACTGACGGCCCTCGCCACGCCTCGTCCCCGCCTGATCCTCTCAAGCCGGAGCGATCGCCGTGACCACTCCCCCCTCCGGAAACAGTCTCGCAGCCGCTCGTCCGGTGAAACAGGAAGGCCCTTGCGGCAATTGACTTCACGCCGGCACAGCCTCAGGCTGCATCCTGTCATGACACCGCTTCAGAACCGCATCCGGCAGAGACTTGAAGACCTCGGGCTTTCACCCGTCAACGCGTCTCTGCGCGTCGGCACCAACCCGGAACTCATCCGGCAGCTCTTGCGTCAAAAACACGGAACAGCAAATCCTAGGCGGGACACCCTCAACAAGGTCGCGACGGCGCTGGAAACCTCCGTCGCCTGGCTGCTTGGCGAGGACATGACGGCTGCAGCGCCCGATGCGGGCGCACCCGCCCCGGCGCTCGACCCGGACCGGCACCTGCGCGCCACCCGCGCCGCGCTCGCCGCCATCGAGGCCCAGAACCTGAGCCTCGACCCCACAACCCTCTCCCGCCTCATCGAGATCTTCTACACCGCCACCCCCAGGCCTCTCGACGCGCAATAAGGCGCAAGGCCGCTGCCAGGGCTTTGAGATCTTTTCGGAAGAGGGAGGAGGAGAATGTGGCCGGACGAAACGGGCCAGCAGGAAAAGATCGGGAAAGAAACGATAAATGGAAAGACCATGCAGGAGGCGCGTGTAGCCACGCCCTCGCTCCTGTCGCGAGCAACGCCGGTCCATGTTTGGAAATGCTGGAGAGCGTCGCTCATGTCCTGACCGGACACGGCAGGTGCAAGGCTGTGATCACGGTCAGTGACCCGGACCACCGCCTTGCCTTGTGATGACGTCAGGCCTGACGGGCCTTTCGATTGGCATAGCGCAGGTCGCGTGCGGCCTTGCGATCCGCCTCGTCCTTCAGGACACGCTCGGCACGGGTCTTGTTCGCCAGTTCGCGCGCCTCGAACTCGGCTCTGGCAGCGGCAGCAACGGCGGCCTCCCGGGCGGCTTCTTCGGCGGCAGCACGATTCTGCTCGTCAAGTCTTACCTGCTCGCGCTCGGCCCGACGCTGCTCACGCGCTTCGGCGACCAGAAGCCGCTCTGCCTGCCTGGCCTCGCGATGCGGTTCGGCCGCCTCCCTGGCGGCGTGGAAGGCCTTGACGAGAGCTGCCTTGGCATGTGCCGCAGTGCTGCGGCGTTCGGAATGTGCGTTGTTCGTAGTTCTTTTCAAATCTCAATCCAATTTGAGGGGTAACGTGTCGAAGCTTCAGGACTTTCGCGCCGATTTAGAGCCCGACTTGGCCGCCGAGGCGACGCGGTCCTGCAGTTCCTTGGCAAGCCGCGCCTCGCGCAGTCTCTGGGTCTTTTCATTGCGGGCAATCACGATCGAGTTCAGATCGTCGAGCGCCCGCTGGCGTTCGAAAAGTTGCGACTGGGCTTTGCCAAAAGCGGACTCGGCCTGTTGGCGAAGCTTGCTGTAATTCTCTGTCATGGCTGTCCTCATGGAGACCGCTCACAAGGGAGCAGGTATAAAAAAGGCCAGGCAATTTGCCTGACCTTGCTTGTCCTCATGCTTTCGACAGGGCCAGTACATCCGTGGTCAAGGGAAAGCAGAGTCCGGACCTATCAGGCAGCTTGCAGATTGCAGGCAGACATCTTGCCAGACTTGGTGTCTCGCTCCATGTCGTAGCCGATCTTCTGGCCTTCAACGATTTCGCGCATGCCAGCCCGCTCGACAGCGGTGATGTGGACGAACGCGTCCAGGCCGCCATCGTCAGGCTGAATGAAGCCGAAGCCTTTGGTGGAATTGAACCATTTTACTGTGCCAGTGGTCATGATGAACCCTTTCATAGCATAGAGGAGGGACCGGAAAGCCGCAGGCTCACCAGCAGTTATAACGATGCTTTAAAGGGAGGGTTCGTTAGGAACGCGGCGCCAATCGCGTTGCAACCAAAGCTCGGCAAGAAAATATCGATGCAGTATTCCTACGTTTTTCAAATCAAAATGTCAATCTGAAATTCTGTAATATCGTCACGCCCTTTCGAAAAACGACGATTTGAAAAAATAGTTCCCGCGAAAATACAAAGAAAAGTGCCGATATTTTCGAGATTTTTTCACGCGCAATAGAGAGAACTGATTGGAAGAACAGCCCGAATTTGCGCGCCCGGACCAATAGATTTCGGTGCTTTCTGCGCTCCGTCGACGCATCAATACCACCATCGCGCCCTGCGCAGGTCATCCCGCGCTCATCACGAGACCTGGGGCGGCCTCCTCAAGACAGCCTGAAGACACGGCCCGCCCGATCGGCGCGCTCCATGGCGCGACCAATCCCCCGATCTGCGCCGGCTAGCCACCTTTGAAGACACCACAGGCCATGACACGCGCGGAGCCCTACCCTCGACGCGTCACGCGACGGGCTGCTCTGGATGCTTGAGACAAGGAGAAAATGGTGGGCCCGGAGGGACTTGAACCCCCAACCAATCCGTTATGAGCGGACGGCTCTAACCAATTGAGCTACAGGCCCTGATCTGCGGTGCAGATCACTGGTTCCTACACCATTGCCGGAAGTGACGGCAAGGGCCTTGCGGCCGCGCCGGGGCGCTTGTCCAGACCCGATCTCCAGCCGCCGCAAACCGCACGCGAAACAAGCGCCGTGCGACGGCGGAAGGCGGGGCTTGCAGGGTCGAGAGAACGGCCATGTGGTGCCCTGCCCGCCCGGCTCCGGCTTTTCATGCGCCGCGCAACCGTGTAGGCCTGAAGATCTCTCCCCTGTCAAAAGGTGCGAACATGCGGGCCTCCCTTCTCGGCATCACCCTTGGCGTCCTGCTGGTCTGTCTGGTCGGCTGGCTGCTGGTCATCGGCCGGGCCCTGCTCCTGCCCTTCGTGATCGCCCTGATCATCTGGTACCTGATCAACGCGCTGGCCCATGCCTTCTGCCTGGTCTCGCTGGGCGGTCTGCGGGTGCCGCGCTGGCTGGCGGTGGTCCTCTCCCTCGTGTGCATCTTCATCGGCACGGCGCTGGTCATCAATCTGGTGACCGCCAATCTCACCCAGCTCGCGGCAGATGCCCCCGTCTATCAGGCCCGCCTGGAAACCTTGCTGCGGGATCTGGTGGCCCGCCTGACCCCCGAAGGCGCGTCCGACTTCACCCTGAACATCCGCGACTTCCTGCCCGCCGACCTTCTGCCGCGCATGGTCACCGCCGGGGCGAGCGTCATCACGACGCTGGCCGGCTCCGGTGCGCTTGTGGCCATCTACGTGATCTTTCTGCTGCTGGAGCAATCCACCTTCGACGGCAAGCTGCGCCGCCTCTTCCGCGATCCTCAGCGCACGGCATCGGTGCTTGCCATCCGCGACGAGATCAGCCGCTCCATCCTCCATTACGTGGGGATCAAGACCATTGTCAGCGCTGCCACCGGCACGCTCACGGGCCTCATTCTGGTGGCCGCCGGCCTGCCCTATGCGCCGCTCTTCGGCTTCATCGCCTTCGTGCTCAACTACATTCCAACCATCGGCTCCCTGGTCGCGGTGATCTTTCCCGCCCTGCTCGCCCTCGTCAGCTACGACAGTCTCGGCCCCTTCCTCGCCATCACCTTCGGGCTGGGCGCGATCCAGTTCACCCTCGGAAACCTGGTGGAGCCGCGCCTGATGGGCAGCAATCTCAACCTGTCGCCGCTGGTGATCCTGCTGTCGCTCACCTTCTGGGGCGCGCTCTGGGGCACGGTGGGCATGATCGTCTGCGTGCCGCTCACCATCGTGGCGCTCATCGTCTGCTCCCGCTTCGAGGCAACCCTCCCGCTGGCGGTTCTTCTCTCGGCCCGGGGCAATGTCGCAGACTGAGCGGCCGACGGATCGCCCTCATCTCATCACGGGCCCTGCCATCGGCCCGCCGCAATCCTCCCCGAAGGTCAGTCATCGATTTCCCGCGCAACCCAGCGAGGCCCCATGTTCCAGCTTCCGATCTCCCGCCAAATGTCTGCTCCGTCTCGCGGTCTGGCCGCAGGGCTCGGCGCCCTTGTCCTCGCCTCGGCCCTGGCGATGACGCCGGCCCGCGCGGACGGCGAGCGCAGCCCCGCCCCGGCCATGATCACCATCAGCGGCGAAGGCACGGCCACCCTGGTGCCCGACGCCGCCGTGCTGACCCTGAGCGTGGTCACCCCGGGGGACAACGCGCCGGAAGCACTGGATGCAAACTCCCGCCAGCTCACGGCGATCGTCGAAAAGCTCAAGGCGGCCGGGCTCGATGAACGCGATCTTCAGACCAGCGGCTTCTCCATCAACCCGCGCTACGCCGACCGCAGGGACAATCCGGACGCCCCGCTGAAGATCATCGGCTATGAGGTGCGCAACGGCCTGAGCGTGAGAGTCCGCGACCTCACCCGCCTGTCCGGCGTGCTCGACGAGGTGGTGAAGGCCGGTGCCAACGAGATGGGCGGCATCTCCTTCCAGGTGTCAGACCGGGAAGCGGCCCTGAACGACGCCCGCAAGGCCGCCGTCAAGGACGCCCGCGCCAAGGCGGAACTCTATGCGCAAGCCGCCGGCGTGCGTCTGGGGCGTCTGGTGATGATCAGCGAAATGGGCAGCGGGTCGGGCCCGGTCCCCATGTTCAAGGCGGAAATGGCGATGATGCGGGCCGACGTGCCGGTGCAGGCCGGTGAGGAAAGCCTCTCGGCCTCCGTCACCCTGCAGTTCGAGCTGGTGCAAGACTAAGCCGGAAGGATTGGGGCCAGAAGGATTGGGCCCGCAGGCCCCGAAACCCGCGTGAGGCCTCCGCGCCCCATGCCTTGAAAGGGCGCGGCCGGTAACATGCCGGCCGGGCCAGACTGATCCTCAGAGGTGGCGCATCCACACCTGCATGGGCTTTTCGGTCTCGTGCTCCTCGCCCACATCCCGCCAGGGGAAATGCACTCGCACGCCGTTCAGCTTGTCATAGCCCCGCTTCTTCCAGAAATCGTCGAGCGGCTGATAGTCGGCGGGCCGCAGCGGATGACTGTCCGGCCGCACCACCGCGCAGAAAGCTGTGGCCTGGAAGCCGAGACGCCGCGCATGGGCCTCCCGCTCATCGAAGAAGCGATGGCCTATGCCCTGGCCGCGATAGGCCGGCAGCAGGACGCTTTCCGCCAGATAGAAGATGGTCTTCGGATCCAACCCCTTGTCCTCGAAGGGGGCGCGAAACTGGATGACCTCTTCTTCCAGCGGCTCTCCGGTGGCAGCCCCCACCAGCCGGTCCCCGTCGAAGGCACCGACGATCACCGCGCCCTTGGTCTTCTCGTAACGCTCCAGATAGCCGCGCTCATAGTCCATCGAGCCCTCGTAGAGATAGGGCCAGGCGCGAAACACCTCGATCCGGAGACGGGCGAGATCCTCCAGGGCAGCGCCCAGCGCTTCGCCGGTCAGGATCTCGATACGTGTGCTCATGCCGTCCTCCCTTATCTTGAGTGGCAACAATCGCGGCAAAAGCCTTCAAGATCAAGAATCTGAGGTCTTTTCCCGAAGTTTCGCCCGGTCCGCCGCGTCAAACCGCCTCGCGCCCGCCGAATATTTTCCCATCGTGAGCCTCGGTGAAAAAGCCTAGACTGACCAGCACCCACGACCGCTCCACACGAGGCAAGCCATGACAGCCAGCCATCCCGCCACCTACAGCCGACTGCAGATCCTTCTTCACTGGGTCATCGCGCTGATCGTCTTCTTCCAGCTGATCTTCGGCGAAGCCATGGGCGACCTGGGCCGCGCGCTCCGCAAGGGCGAAACCCCTGAGGCGTCAGTGGAATTCCTTGCCAATGCCCATATCTGGCTCGGCGTCACCCTGCTGGTGCTGATGGTCCTGCGCATCGCCTTGAAACTGACCCGCGGTGCACCCGCGCTCGTGCCCGGACCGCGCTGGCAGCAGATCCTGGCCCATTCGGTCCACGGGATCCTCTATCTTCTGCTGCTGATCGCACCGATCACCGGCCTGGTCGCCTGGTTCGGCGGCGTGCATCTGTCGGGCGAAGTGCATGAGCTGCTGAAGCCACTCTTCATCCTGACGATTGTAGCCCATGTCGCGGGTGCCCTGTGGCACCAGTTCGTCAGCCATGACGGCACCCTGATGCGCATGATGCCCGGCCGGAACTGAGCGCCGCGCCCAATTCCGGCAAGCTGCCCGGCAAAAGACAGACCCAGGGGCACCCCGCCAGCGGAGGCGCGCGTCAGTCGCGCGCTTCCAGCCAGATCCGCGTCGCCTCCAGATCGCCGTCCAGCAAGCCTTCGGCCACCTTCTGCCCGACCACGGCGCCGAACTTGTAGCCGTGGCCCGAGCAGGCGGAAACCACGGAGAGCCTCGCCCCCGGCTGCATGAAGAAATGCTCGTCGCGAGTAAACGTATAGGCGCAGGTCACCACATCGGTGGGTCGGTATTCGCCGATGCGGGCAATCGGCGGGCTGAAGAGATCGCGCACCACCTCCCCTTCGCCGACTGCCGCCGTGCGGTCCTCGTCCGGGGCGGCCGCCCGCTTGTGATAGCCGGCGCCGAACTTCAGACCGGTGCCCGCCACTGGAGGCAGGATATAGCCATCCACCGGCCCGCCAATGTCGAGCACCACGGGCGCGGCCTCCCAGTGGGGCTTCAGATCCGCCGGGGGCTCAAGATAGACCACGGCCGTCCGGTAGGTGGTGAGAGAGGTGGCGAGCTCCGGCAACAGCTTGAGCACCCAGGCCCCGGCCGCGATCACCACATGGTCGGCGACAAGCCGCTCGCCGGAAGAAAGCGTCACGGCGCCCGCAGCCGCATCCACGGCCGTCACCCGCGTCTGTTCGCGCACATCCGCACCCTTGTCCCTCAGCCAGTCCCGCAAGCCGGCAGCGATCTTCTGGCACAGCAGCACCCCGCCTTCGGGATGATAGGCCGCAAAGCGCAGGCTGTCCCCGTCCAGGAAGGGATAGCGCGCTGCCGCCTCCGCACCGCTCATCATCTCCGGCGTGTAGCCTGAGGAAACCAGCCCGTCGCGGTATTCCTCGCCCTCATCGCCCGGTTGCTGGGAGAGGATCAGGAAGCCGGTATCGATGAGGTGAGAGGTGCCAAGATCCGACCACATGCTGTCCCAGGCAGCATAGGCGGCACTGATGCGCCGCTGATAGCCGCCCTTGCCGCCATAGGCCCGGCGAATGATCCGGTGCTGGTCACCGGAGGCCGACAGGGGATTGGGGATCGGTCCCTGCTCGAGCAGGGTAACGTCCACGCCGCGCCGGGTCAGGGCCCAGGCGGTGGAGAGGCCGGAAATGCCGGCCCCGACAACGATGACATGCATGAAGAACCTCGGAGGTCTGGAACGGATGCTTGTGAGCGGTGGCGCTCAGGCGCCGACCTGGGCGATCCAGTCTTCCAGATTGTAATAGGTCGTGATGCGGGTGATCCGGCCCCCGGCAATGGCGAAGAACGTGCCGGCCGGCAGGCGGTAGGTCTGGCCCTGCGCTTCCGGCAGGCCTTCGTCGGTCGCCAGATAGGTGCCATTCACGACGAACTCCGCCGCCGCACGGGTGCCGTCCTCGCTGACCATGATCACCATGTCGGTCAGCTCTTCCCGGTAGCAGCGGGTCATGTGGGCGTTGAATTCGGCAAACAGCGCCTTGCCGCTCCGGCGCGACCCCTGATTCACGTCATGGGCCACGTCATCGCTGACCAGGGCTTCCATGGCCGCGGTATCGCCGGCGTTGAAGGCGGCATAATAGGACTGGATCAGGGAACGGGTCGCGCTGCTGGACATGAAAAACACTCGTGAGACGAAGGGAAGGAGCAATCGGCCAGGAGTGGGGCCAAGAACACGGGCGACCACTCTGGCAACCCGCCCGTGCCGCAAGAGAATATCCACCTTCGCGCCTCCTGCACAAGGCTGGAGCGGGCCTCTAACTGCCTCACTCTTGTCAGCCGGCCGCACCCGTCGTCCTCACGCCCGCGCGAAGGGCATCTCCATGAAACCGTGATCCATGCGGATCTGCAGGTCCGCCTCCGCGATCCGGATCAGGCTCCCCTCCTCCACCCAGACGGGTTCGGCCAGCAGTTTCGCATCCCGGATGCCGAGCTCCGGGACATCAAGACCCATGGCGTGGAACAGGGCGACCCGGCAGCCGGGCTTCGGATTGAGCCCGCTGGCAACCGGCGCGCGGTCCATCTTCAGATGATGGGCAATGTCCCATTCGCGCAGGCGATCGCCCTCGCGGGTCACCACCCAGCAGTGCATGTCCCGGCACACCCCACCCCGCTCTTCAGGGAAGAAGTAACCCGTGATATAGGCCGCCTCGATCCCGGCCGAACGCAGGCAGGCAATCAGATAGGTGTTGATGTCGACGCAGGACCCGACCGTCGTGCCGCAGGAGAGGTAGGGCACCGCATCGAGCCCGTCATTGAAACGCAGCTCTGCGTGACCATAGACAAACCGCGCGTGGACCTCCTGGACGATCCGCGCCACCGGATCCTCCTCTGCCCCTGCCCCGTTCGCCGGTCCCTCCTGGGCGAAGGCCTGAACCAGATCAGTCGCCGCGCGGCTGTAGCGGCTGTCATGGACGGCGAACATGCCTTCAGGATACCCCTTGCCGCTGCCCTGAAACCCGTAGGTCAGGACAATGGCCTGCGCCCCCGGGTCCGGGGTGATCAGCGCGGCCTCCTGGCCGGTGTTGCGCTCCACCACCAGATCGACCGATCCGCCCTCCACCGACAGGCCGAGGGGCGTTTGATCCGGCGTCTGCAGCCCGAAGGGCGCAAGCAGCGGTCGGGTTTCGCCCACCCGGCACGCCACACGCACGGAAACGATGGCCTGGGGGCCAGTCTCAAGGGAAAACTGCATGGGTCAGCGCGTCCGATCAGAGAAAGACATGGGAGAGCCAGGGGAACCGCAGGCATCCTCCTCGGCACAGCATTCCTGAAGCAGATAGGCTCCAAGTCCGGCCAGATGGGAGAAGGCGGCCCGGTTGACCACCGACCGCCCCTGCTTTTCCTGAGTGATAAGCCCGGCCTGCGCGAGGGAACGCAGATGGTGGGCCAGCGTCGACGGCGCCAGACCCATGCGATCCTGGATGTCGCTGACCGTGAGCCCCTTGCGACCCGCCTTGACCAGGGCAAGCAGGACACTCAGCCGCGCCCCGGCCCCGAGCGCGGCAAAGCCCAGCGCCGCGCGCTCGAGTGTCAGCGCCTCCGGCACAGGTCCGGACTGAAGATCTGCAATGGAAGGGTCGGTCGACATGAAGCTCGCGGAGAAAGATTCGATAAAACCGGTTTTATGGTTCTATTGAGCCTTCGACAAGCCCTTCCCGCAGGCCTCAGATACACACCCGATCCGGATCCCGCTCCGAGCGGTCAGCTTTCTCCGAAGAGCCGGTCGATGCTGACCGGTCCTCCGCCCGCGGCAGCGAGATAGAGGAAACACATGCCCGAGACGATGGCCAGCTCGTCGCCCTTGAGGCTCGGAACGCCGCCGTGAGGGGCATGAACGAGCAGATAGCCGAGGGCAATGAAGCCGAAGGCCCCGAGCGCGGCCGTCCGCGTGTAGAGACCGGCCACCAGCAGGCCACCGCAGACAAGCTCGACCAGGCCGCTCCAGCCTTCGAAACTGTCCAGCTCGACCCCGGCCAGCCCGCTCTGGGGAAAGCCGAAGAATTTGCTCATGCCATATTGAAGAAAGGCCAGCCCGCAGATGACCCGCATCAGGCTGAGCAGCAAGGGCGTATAGGGTTTGAGGAACGTCACGACACACTCCCGTCCTTCCCCGCAACTCTCTCCATGGCGCATCCCCTTGCCTCACCCAAGGGAAGTATAAGGCCCCATACGTAAAACTATCATTCGGAGTCTCGCGCAGGTTTGCGTCAAATCCGTTTCAAATTCGACGGATCGGCCCAGCTGCGCGTGCTGCCTGCTCCAGCCCCCGCGCTTGCCCTTCTCTTGCCCCCACCCTTGCCCCCGCTCTTGCCAAGACGCCGTCAAGCGTCGTAGGCCGGTGGCAGCACGATCCTCTCAGGACCCATCCGACATGACCGCCCAGACGCCTTCCGCACCGACCTCGCCCGTCACCCCGCCCCCGCTGACGGACGGCCTGCTGGAACTGCGTCACGCCCTGCACCGGCACCCGGAGGTTTCCGGAGAGGAACAGGCGACCGCTGAGCGCATCCGCACCTGGCTTGCACCCCTGTCTCCCGATCAGATGCTGACGGATCTGGGCGGACACGGACTGGTCGCCGTCTTCGAGGCACCCGCCCCCGGCCCCATGCTCCTCCTGCGCTGCGAGCTGGATGCCCTGCCGATCCACGAGACCTCCGGCGCCGCCCACGCCTCACGGATCCCCGGCAAGGGGCACCTCTGCGGCCACGACGGCCATATGACGATCCTTTGCGCCGTGGCGGAAGAACTCGCCCGCCAACGTCCGGCACGCGGAAAGGTGGCGCTGCTGTTCCAGCCTGCCGAAGAGGACGGATCCGGCGCGGCCCGGGTGATCGAGGAGGCGGCCTTCCGCGCTCTTGCGCCCGACATGGCGCTCTCCCTTCACAACATGCCCGGATTGCCGATCGGCACGGCCGCCCTCAAGGCCGGTCCGGTCAATTGCGCGTCGCGAGGACTGAAGATCACCTTCTCCGGCCGCACCGCCCATGCCTCGCAGCCCGAAACAGGTACATCCCCCATGCCGGCCATGTCCGCGCTCATGCCAGCGCTCAGCGCCCTGTCGCGCGGCACCCAGGCCAATGCGGATTTCCGGCTGGTGACCGTGACCCACGCCCGGCTAGGGGAAGAAGCCTTCGGCATTGCGCCGGGGGAAGGTGCGGTCTGGGTGACCCTGCGCACCCTGACCGACTACCACATGGCAGCACTTTGCGAGGATGCGGAGGCACTCGCCCGCCGCCTGGCTGCGGAACACGGGCTGGGGGTCAGCTTCTCCACCCACGATGTCTTCCACCACTGCGAGAATGCCCAAGAGGCAACCGACGCACTGGCGAGCGCCCTCGACCGGCAGGGCGTGACCTGGGGCGACACCGGCCTGCCCTGGCGGCCATCCGAGGACTTCGGCCGCTACCGGGCCCTGTGCCCGGCCGCCATGCTGTTTCTCGGCGCGGGAGAAGCCTGCCCGGCGCTGCACAATCCCGACTACGACTTCCCCGACGCACTCATCCCACTGGGCGCGGGCATCTTCCTTCAGGCCATCCGCGACCAGCTCGGCTGATCGAAAGCGGCCGCCGGAGCCTCCCGGAGCCTCAGAAGCTCGGCAGACCGCGCTCGGCCCACTGGGCGGGCCGGATCGGCGGCCCGACCCGGAAGGAGAAGGCCTGGACCTTGCGGATCTCGTCGTCGGCCTCGCAGCGGAAGGCAAGGTCATACCAGACCCCGCGCGAGCGATAGGCCGCCTGCGCCGGCTCCAGAAACGTGCCGCCCGAAGGCCGGAAGCTCGGCAGCATCTCCGGCGGGCGACCGGGATCGAAAGACCGAAGCTGGGCATCCAGCTCCGTCATGCAGAGAAGGTTGAGACGCTGCGCCGGCCCCATGCCCCGCATCGCCGTCTGGCTGCGGGTATCCCCGAGGATCTGGTTGGAGAACAGCTCCCGCGCCCGGGCGAGCGGCGGAACCCCCGCAGGGTCGGAGGTGCGCCCCCCCGCCCGAGAGGCCTCCCTGGTGGCCGTGGGCTGGTTCTGCCGGGCAGGTCGCTCGGAAGGTGCCGGCTTCTGCGTCGGTCGTGCCCGCGACAACCGCACCTCCAGGTCGCCTTGCCCCGGCAAGGGGTCTGGCTCCAGCGTGCTCTCCGGATCTGCCCCACTCGAGAGGGCCTCGTCGCTCGCCGCTTGCTCGTCGGGGCTGAGTGCTGCCACCTCGACCGGCTCGGTCGGCGTTTCAGGCTCCGGATCGGCAACGGCCTCTGGCGAAACGGGTTGGGAGACGGTCGGCTCGGCTTCTTCGGCCTTTTCCGCTTCAGCTTCAGCCACCTCGGAAGCAGTCTCGTCGCTGTCCTCGCTCGCCGCAGCTTCGGCCGTCTGCGCCGCGTTCAGATTGGAAGCGTCCGGCGGGGTATCCGCCGCGCCGGTCGAATCCTCCGGTGCCGTTCCCTTGGCCAGCTCCGGACCCGCCTGATCCTCGTCGCCAAAGGCAAAGACCGGCTGCAACACCGGAGCCTGCTCTGCTGGATGGACTGGCGGCGGTTCGACGGCGGGCTGCGTCTCCGGTTCGGGCGGCGGCGGGGTCTGTTCGGCCTGCTCCTGGCGCGCAGGTTCCGGCTCGGGCACCTCCTCCGCCTTCTCCTCGGGTGCGGGGGGCTCGGCCTTCTGAGGTTCGGCGGTAGGGTCCTGAGCAGGAGGCGGCACGAGAGCCACCTCGATCGACGGCAGTGTCGGCGGTTGCTCGAAGGTCTCTGTCTTCTGCTCGACCAGCACGAGCCCCACCACGGCATGCAGCACCAGAGACACGACCAGAGCAATGGAAAACAGGCTGGAAGGCAGTCTGACGCCGTGCGCATGCACAGGCACAGACTCATGGACCGGCAGGACGGGGCGCTCGGCACTCAGGTCGATTGGGGGATGAGATATCTCTTCCTCTGAGGACAAGACGACCGGCCTTCCACTTGCAAGTCTCTTCATGGCGCCCGCCACTTCGCGATCACGGGCCATCGTTCAATGGATTTCGACCAGTCGAAACCTGATGCGCGGGGACACGCTCTCGTCTCGTCCCGTGAAGCAGAGCCGACCTAAGCCATGAAACTAAGGCAGGATTCAGGTTGGGCGCAAAGAGCACCACCCTCCCGTCTCTCCCACCTCGCCGTCCCGGCCTTGCGCCGGGACCCGAGGCTCCGAGTGAGGTCTCGGATCAAGTCCGGGTTGGCGACGTGCAAAACCTTACCATCGTCACCCCGGACGAAGCGTTCGCGGAGATCCGGGGCCGGTGAGTCGAATGCCTGTCTAAAAACCCATGAGCTCTCCGATCCCGGATCTCCCACGGTCGTCCGGGATGACAACCAAAAAAAACCCAGAAATCAAAAAGACAGCAAAAAACCCGGCGTTTCCGCCGGGTTCTTCAACTCTAGACACGTCAGTCAGCTCAGCTGTCGAGGAACGACCGCAGCTTGCGCGAGCGGCTCGGGTGCTTGAGCTTGCGGAGCGCCTTGGCCTCGATCTGACGGATACGTTCGCGGGTCACGGAGAACTGCTGACCCACCTCTTCCAGGGTGTGGTCGGTGTTCATGCCGATGCCGAAACGCATGCGCAGGACGCGCTCCTCGCGCGGCGTGAGCGAGGCGAGAACGCGGGTCGTGGTCTCGCGCAGGTTCGACTGGATCGCCGCATCGATGGGCAGAACCGCGTTCTTGTCCTCGATGAAGTCGCCCAGGTGGCTGTCTTCCTCGTCCCCGATCGGGGTTTCGAGCGAGATCGGCTCCTTGGCGATCTTCAGGACCTTGCGGACCTTTTCCAGCGGCATCTGCAGCTTTTCGGCCAGCTCTTCCGGGGTCGGCTCGCGGCCGATCTCGTGCAGCATCTGGCGCGAGGTGCGCACGATCTTGTTGATCGTCTCGATCATGTGCACCGGAATACGGATCGTGCGAGCCTGGTCGGCGATCGACCGGGTGATCGCCTGACGGATCCACCAGGTGGCATAGGTCGAGAACTTGTAGCCGCGGCGGTACTCGAACTTGTCCACGGCCTTCATCAGACCGATGTTGCCTTCCTGGATCAGATCCAGGAACTGCAGGCCACGGTTCGTGTATTTCTTGGCGATGGAGATCACGAGACGCAGGTTGGCCTCGACCATCTCCTTCTTAGCGATGCGGGCTTCGCGCTCGCCCTTCTGCACCATGGCGACGATGCGGCGGAACTCGATAATTTCCAGACCGGTCTCGGTCGCCAGCGTCTGGATTTCCTGACGCAGCTCGCGAATGTTGTCCTTCTCGGTGGCGACGAAGTTCTTCCACCCGCGGGTGGAAAGGTTCGCCACTTTCCGCAGCCAGTTCGGATCCAGCTCCGAGCCCTGATACTGCTTCAGGAAGTCGGTGCGGTCGACCTTGTAGCTGTCGGCAAGACGCAGCAGACGGCCTTCATAGCCCATCAGGCGCTTGTTGATGTCATAGAGCTGGGCAACCAGCGCGTCGATGCGGTTCTGGTTGAGCGACAGGCTCTTCACATCAAGGACGATGTCGTCCTTCAGCTTCTTGTAGCGGCGCTCCTGCGAGGGCGTCAGCGTCTTGTTGGCGAGCTTGTTCTCGACCAGCTGATCCTGCAACTTGCGCAGCTTCTTGTAGTTTTCGGCGATGTTGTCGAAGGTCTCGAGAACCTGCGGCTTCAGCTCGGCTTCCATGGCCGACAGGGACACGTTGGACTCGAACTCGTCGTCCTCGTCCTCGTCGCTTTCCTCGCCTTCGGTCTGCTCGTCGCCGTTCTCGGACTTGGCCTGGGGGAACCCGCCCTCCTCGGCATCCTCGTCGTCGTCATTGTCGCCCGTCGGGCCGTTCTTGGCGTCCGGGCCGGCATATGTCGCCTCGAGGTCGATGATGTCGCGCAGGAGAACCTGGGCTTCATTCAGCTCGTCGCGCCAGATGATGATGGCCTGGAAGGTCAGCGGGCTTTCGCACAGACCGGCGATCATCGCCTCGCGGCCAGCCTCGATACGCTTGGCGATGGCAATTTCGCCTTCGCGCGACAGCAGCTCGACCGATCCCATTTCGCGCAGATACATGCGCACGGGGTCGTCGGTCCGATCCGTCGGCTCCTTGGCGGTGCCACTCTTGGCCAGGGACGTGCTGCTCGCCGGGGCCAGTTCGCCACCGTCGATCTCCTCGGCCGGAGCCTCGTCAACCTCGTCGGAATCGATCACGTTGATGCCCATGTCGGACAGCATCGCCATGATGTCTTCGATCTTTTCCGAAGACACCTGTTCAGACGGCAAGACCTCGTTGAGTTCGTCATAGGTGACGTACCCACGCTTCTTGGCCGTCTTGATCATCCGCTTGACGGCTGCATCCGACAGATCCAGAAGCGGACCATCGGGATTGTCCGCCGAATTGTCCTGGTTCTCGTCTGCCTGCGTCGCCTTAGATACCATATTCTGCTCCAACTCGCGGCCCGCTCCGCCGCGTGAAAACCCAGATGATCCTCAACCCGGTGGGTCCGCCAGCGCGCATGCATCCGGTGTTGCGCAGGCTTCGCGAACCCCTACCCGAAATTCGGGTCATTGCCTCGGGTTGTAGATCGTGTCCCTTAAGTCCCGATTAACCGTGAAAAAAATTTCTGAATCCCGATCAGAGGATCCAAAATTTCGCACAGGTAGCCGACCGCTCCGAGGCAAGGCCCCGCACGGATGATTTCAGATGGGTCTGCAGCCTCGTCAAGACTTCTCGCCGGGGCCTCAAGGGGCCGTTCCGCGGCATGTGTGCTGCAAGTTCCTATGTAGCTCGCCTTTCCGGATTCGCAAGGGCGATTCGGGTCGGGTCAATCAGAAAGCGGCAAAAACTTTGCCATATTGGTAAATTTGCCGGCCAAACAGCCCCATTTTCGCTCCCGTTCGAGGCACTGCTCAGAACGGCACCCCATCGTCTGCGGCATAATCGGGCTCGTAGCCCCCCTCATCCCAGCCCGGTCCGCCCGGATGCGCCAGCTGAGGTACGGCAGGCCCCTGCGGACGCGAGGAGGTCGCAGCCACCAGAGGGGCCGATCCCGTGGCGCGCTGGCGCAGCTTCTTCGCCCGCTCGGCCAGCTCCCCGTCCTCGCGGGCACATTCCTCGCGTCGGCGGCTCAGATCCTGAGACAGCCCCTGGATTCGCATCCAGCTCCCCTCGTCCAGCGCCGTTTCTGCCGCCTTCATCTCCTCGTCGAGCACCTGTTCCAGCCGCTTCAGCTCCAGCACATCGAGGAAATGCAAGAAGACCGCCTCGACGAAATCCTCCGGCGGCTCGTCCTTCAGCAGCGGGAAGCGCTGGACAAGTGCCGAGAAACTTCCCGGACGCCCGCGTCCGTTGTCCTCGCCCACCGCATCATTCACTTCCGCCAGAAGATGCAGCAACTCCTCGTCGAACTCCCGCGTTGCCTCCTCGGCGCTGAGCGCCTGGGACGGATCGGCCATGCGGCACAGCACGTCGCGGAACCGCCCATGCAGCGCATCGGAGAAGCGGATCGACGCCACCCGCTCCAGATGATGGTCGATCAGATGCGGGTATTTCAGACACAAGCCGCAGACCATCCGCTCCATGCCGTGATGCGGCCCGTCCGGCGCGCTGACGCGCCCGCCCCGGGCCGGCACCGCGCCGGTCTGGAACCCCGGCTTGCCGCCACCGGGAAAGCCTCCACGTCCGTCCGAGCCGCGCTGCGCCCGCGCCGCCTGGAAGAACAGGTTCGACAGCTTGAACTTGATGTCCAGCTGATAGCCCCGCTTGACCAGCGGATCCCGGATTCCCTCGGTCAGCTCGGCGAAGCGCTTTTCCAGCGCGGCCTTCCGCTCCGGCGTGTCCAGCCGGGCCACGGAAATCTCCCGCTCCCACACAGCATCGAAGAGCGACTGGGCGCGTCCCAGCTCCGCCTCGAAGCCCGCAAGACCGCTCTGCTTGACCAGATCGTCCGGATCCATCCCGTCGGGAAGGAAGCAGAACTGGAACGAATGCCCGCTCGTCAACACCGGCAGGATCCGGTCAATCGCCCGGTGCGCCGCGGACACCCCGGCCGCGTCCCCGTCGAAACAGACGACCGGTTCGGGCGCGAACTTCCACAGACGCAGGATCTGGTCTTCCGTGAAAGCCGTGCCGAGACTGGCGACCACTTCGTGCAGGCCCGCCTGATAGAGCGCAATGGCGTCCAGATAGCCTTCGACCACCACGGCCCGGCCACTCTTGTAGGCCGGTCCGCGGGCGCGATGGGCGTTGAACAGCATGATGCCCTTGTGGAAGAGCGGCGTTTCCGGCGAATTGAGATACTTGGGCTGGCCATCGGGCAGCAGCGTGCGCCCGCCAAAGGCCACCACCCGCCCCCGGTCGTCCTGGATCGGGATCATCAGACGCCCGCGGAACCGGTCGTAGCAGGGACGGCCGTCTTCGGGACGGATCGCCAGACCGGCTTCGACGATCATCGCCTCCGGCACGTCCCGCTCCAGCAGGTGACGCTTCAGGGCATCCCGGCTGTCGGGCGCAAAGCCGAAGCGGAATTCGGAGAGGGTCTGGGGCGAGAAGCCGCGCCGGGCCACATAGGCCCGCGCCTCTGCTCCGCGCGGACCGGCCAGCTCGGACTGGAAGAACCGCACCGCCATCTCGCAGACATCGACCAGACTTGCCCGCTTCTGCTCCCGGCGCGCCGCCTGCGGATCGGGCGCAGGCAGGGCCACGCCCGCCTGCTCGGCCAGGCGCTCGACGGTCTCGGGAAAGCTCAGGCCTTCCGTTTCCATGACAAAGCGGAAGTGATCCCCCGACGCCCCGCAGCCGAAACAGTGATAGCGGTTGCGCCGGTCATCGACGTGGAAACTCGGGCTCTTTTCCTGGTGGAACGGACAGCAGGCCCAGAAGTCCCCCTTGCCCGGTTGCGTCTTGCGCCGGTCCCACGTCACCTTGCGGGCAACCAGATCCGACAGGTTCAGCCGGTTGCGAATGTCGTCGAGAAGGCGATTGTCAAAACGCATGCTTGGGTCTCGGCGGCGGGCGCCGCGTCATGTTCGGGTGTCAGGATCCGGAATAGCGCCCATGAACCCCTTCGGGCGCTCGCCCGTCAAGGAGTTTGACACACCAGTCATCTGGTGCAATCGGCAGGAGGCACAAGGGCACATCGCCGACACGCGCGCTGTCCGGCCGCACCCTCTGGCCCAAGGGCGTCACGAAGGCAAGAGCGTTTGCGACAGGATCTGAGGATTGCGGCCTTACTGGCCGGCGGCAGGCTGTGCCCCCTCGCCGCTGTCCGCGGCACGATTTCCCTCGCGCAGCAGGTCCTTCACCATGCAGGAGGCCTTCACGAAATCCATCTGACCCGGATAGCGCTGCTTGAGCGCGGCCATGCAGCGGCCGATATCGCGCAAGCCATGGGCATCCAGTTCCTCGACCGCCTGGGCGCACAGCGCCTGCATCACGTCCCCCTCGATCTGGTGCGGGAGGAATTCGCGGATGATGGCACTTTCACGCCGTTCCTGTTCGGCGAGATCCAGCTGACCCATTTCCTCGAATTCGCGCGCGGAAACGTCACGCTGGCGGACCATGGTCTGAAGCATTTCGAGGATATCCTCGTCTTCAACGCCGTCCCCGCCCTGGGAGCGGGCAACCACGTCCCGGTCGCGAATGGCAGCCTGGATCAGCCGCAAGGTCGACAGGCGACACTTGTCCGCCTGGGTTTGCGCCTGCTTGAGCGCCGTATTCAATGTATCGCGCATCACTCTTTCCCCGCCCGGCCCGACGCCGCAATTTTAGTGCGCAAACACGCGCACGACAACCCGCCGACCTTCAAGTGATTGGATTTACAAGGCTATTTTTCAGCGCCCAAATGTTGACGTCCCGCCCAGCATCCCCTAAAGTCCGGCGCTTAATGCAGACGGCATTCTTGGACGGGCTCACACCCGCGCGCTCTCGCCTCCCTGCAGCGCATGATGTCACCAACAAATACCGGAAACAAGAGATGACGACTGCTGACGCATGGTCCGTGAAACCAGCGACCGCCCTGCTTGTGCTCGCCGATGGCAGCGTGATTGAAGGGGAAGGCCTCGGCGCCATTGGCGAAGCGGTCGGAGAAGTCTGCTTCAACACCGCGATCACCGGCTATCAGGAAATCCTGACCGATCCGTCCTATTCGGGTCAGATCATCACCTTCACCTTCCCGCATATCGGCAACGTCGGCGCCAATGACGAGGACGTGGAAACCGTGGACATGGCCGCCGAAACCGGCGTGCTCGGCTGCGTCCTGCGCGCCAGCATCACCGATCCGGCCAACTACCGTTCCGCGACCCATCTGGACGTCTGGCTCAAGGCCCGCGGCCTCATCGGCATTTCCGGTGTCGATACCCGCGCCCTGACCAAGCTGATCCGCGAAAAGGGCATGCCCCACGCCGTGATCGCCCACAACCCGGACGGCGTCTTCGACATCGAAGCGCTCAAGGCCAAGGCTGCTGCCTGGGCGGGTCTGGAAGGGCTCGATCTCGCCAAGGACGTGACCACGAAGGAAACCCACGGCTGGACCGAGACCCCCTGGGTCTGGAACGCCGGCTATGGTGCTGCCGACAAGGCCGAGTTCAATGTGGTCGCCCTCGACTTCGGCGTGAAGCGCAACATCCTGCGCCTTTTGTCCGATGCGGGCTGCAAGGTCACCGTGATGCCCGCCAGCGCAAGCGCCGACGACATCCTCGCCCAGAGGCCGGACGGGGTGTTCCTGTCCAACGGCCCGGGCGATCCGGCAGCCACCGGTGAATATGCTGCCAAGACCATCCGCAAGGTGGTCGACGCTGGCATTCCGACCTTCGGCATCTGCCTCGGCCACCAGATGCTGGCGCTGGCCCTTGGCGCGAAGACCGTAAAGATGCATCAGGGCCACCATGGCGCCAACCACCCGGTGCACGACTTCACCACGGGCAAGGTGGAAATCACCTCCATGAACCACGGCTTCGCGGTGGACACGGACACGCTCCCCGAGAATGTGGAAGAAACCCATCGCTCGCTCTTCGACGGCACTAACTGCGGTCTGCGCGTCAAGGACAAGCCGGCCTTCTCCGTGCAGTATCACCCGGAAGCCTCGCCCGGTCCGCGCGACAGCCACTATCTGTTCGAGCGCTTCACCGAACTGATGCGCGAACACAAGGCCCAGGCCTGACAGGCATTGCGGGCATGAAAGCGAGGCGTTTCGGCGCCTCGCCTTGCGACGACCGCAAGGCCGCAGCCACGAGACGAAAAAAGGCCCGGCACCTTAGGAGGTGGCCGGGCCATTTCTTTTGCGACACGATCGCCGAACAGCGTCCGGGACAGACCGGTCGGAGCCCCCTCCGCCGACGGAGCGATAGGGACGCTCCGCCGTCAGAAGGATTGATCATCAGGCAGCCAGAAGCTTGTCCAGGTTGATCAGCAGGGAGTCCACTTCAGTCACCTGCTCGTCCAGCAGCGCCTTCTGCTCGTGCAGGAGCTTCTGCTGACCTTCGCAGATCTGCTTCAGTTCCTGGAACTGCTCGGCGCGCGGCTTTTCGCCCTCGACAAGCGCGATCACGCGACGGATTTCCACGAGGGTCAGACCGATCTTCTTGGCCTGCAGGATGATCCGCATGCGCGAAACTTCAGCAGGACCATAGAAACGGCGCGCACCACGACGGATCGGCGTCAGCAGGCCCTTCTCTTCATAGAAGCGAAGAGCGCGCAGCGTCACGTCGAAAAGCTCCGACATTTCGGAGATGGAAAGAACCTGACCCTCAGCCGGGGTATCAATCACCGGACCGGCGATATCAGGCACGACCACCATGTTGGTTGCGATAGAGTTCATTTGTTTGCCCGAGTTTTTTTGGTTTGATCACGCTCAGACCGTGCCGCTCATCCCTCCTGGACTTGAGGCCCACCCCCTCGCATCCAGGTCCCACCGGGAACTCGCTTGTCCTCGCGTCTCACCGGGAGGTGAGAAACGCAACGACAGCCACGGCCTTCACGTAGGGTTCAATATGCCATCACTTGGGAAGCCTTTGGTTCTCAATTGACGCCAAATTTTGTTCATTTGGTTCGAAATCATGATTTTCGACCAAATAAACCAATATTTTCCGCTTTCGATCATAACCATTTGGCATAGATACATGACGAAATAGCAATGACGGAAAATCGCAGACACACTCGCAATGCCAGAAATATGAATTATCAATAATTTTATAAAGAAAGATATTGGACCGCGCGCAGCTCGGAACAGAAAGTCCCGCTCGACGACTTTGCGCCGTTAAGATTAAAAATCGCATTATACTGACGATTTAGACAGATTCAACAATGTATCCAATCACGAGGAAAGCACCTGCGAGAGAGCTGACAGAAGGGAGCCTCCCTAACGCCCTGAAGATCCATTGGCACACCCGGAAAACCTGTCAGCGACCGCCTCCACCTGCCACAGCGGCAGCAGGATCATCGCCTCTGTGATCACGCCCGCCAGCTCCCCCGGAACGGGAGAGGCGAATCGAGCCCTCGCCCGATGGAGCCGGCTGCCCCGCGCTTCAGCTTACCCTGCGGCTCCCGCCTGAGTGTGGCGCCAGCGCTTCGGCGGCACCCCGTACCAGCGCTTTGCCGCGCGCGTGAAATTGCCGACCGCCGAGAACCCCAGCCGATAGGCGATTTCGGAGATCGGCACGGTCGTGTTGCGCAGCAACTCGCTCGCCAGTTCCCGGCGCATTCGGTCATAGAGGTCCTGGAAGGTCGCGCTCTTTTCCGCCAGCTTTCGCTGCAGCACGCGCGGAGACATGCCGAGTTCCCGGGCCGCGACCTCGAGATTGAGATCCACGTCATCAATCCGCGCCAGGATGACATCGCTGACCTGAGAGACGAAATCCTTGTGTTCCTGCAGATCGGCAAAGCGGCGCGCGCAAAGCTCGACCAGCGCATCATAGAGCATGGGGTCGGCGGCACCGTTCCGGCGCAGCATCGCGGGCGTGGAAAACACCAGCCGGTTGCTCCGCGCCTCGAACTGCACCGGAGCGCCGAGGATGCTGCCATAATAGCCCCGCACCTTCGGCTGACGCCGCGCCAGCTCGACCCGCACCGGCGCACAGCCCGAACGGCCGAATTCCTCACGGAAGCAGGACGAGAATTCTGCGGCCAGTCCATCGCTCAGATGTTCGGGACGCACGAGCAGCGGCGAGAAGGACCAGACCAGAGAGACCTCGTCGCCCTCCTGCTCGACTTCGCAGCGGCGGGTGTCGATGGCAATCGACAGGAAGCGGGCGATCATCTGAAGGGCTTCAAGCGGCGTGGGTGCGTAGCGCGCGGCAAGCCCGATTAGCCGTTCGCGGCTGACAGGCCGTCGGGTGCACCAGTTGAGGCCGAGACAGGGATCATCGACGCGTACGGAAAGCTCATCGAGCAGGTGCCCGAAGTCCACCTGGGAGACATATTGGCCGCCCCACTGGGACGGAGCGCCGAAGCTCAATCCCAGCTCGTTGATCACCTGCAGGAGATCATGCCCGAGGTCCCTCGCATAGGTATCAAGCGAGACAAGAACGCCGCCGTGAATGCGCGCACTCGCATAGTTCGGGTTACAACCCCGACTTCCCTCGATACGAGAAAGCTCTTGATACCTCGGCAACATGACCGTCAATACGCCATTAAAACCAGTAGCTTGGGACCACAGATCCACGCAACTTCATCTACACTTACCCCCCTTAACCTGAAAAGCAAAGTTAGATTTTACGTCCCGATAACCAAAACGCAGGACATGGTTATCAACGCAGCGGGATGGCGACCGGCGTGAACCCGAATAATATAGTCATTTTTGACAATGTTTCGAAATAGTGCGCTGGAGCAATTTCACCAGCCTCTCCGCCTCCCCTTGATCCCGGCGGCCTCCTGCCGTCAAACTCCGGCAAAAGGGGCATGCGCCCTCCCAGACGGACACGCCACAGATGACCTCCGCACCCGACTTCACAATGACCTCGGACCAGTTCCGCCAGTGGCGCAAGCGGCTGGGCCTCAAGCAGAAGGATGCGGCCGAGCTTCTGGGGCTGAAGCGACGGATGATCCAGTATTATGAAAGGGGGCGACGGGATGGAAAGGCCCTGGAGATCCCGCGGTCGATTCGCCTTGCCTGCTTTGCCCTCGACCAGGGTGTGCGCGACTTCGACGGTCAGTCCACACTGCAGCTCGAAACGGTGGAAAGCGGCGCCTCGAACCCTGGGAGCTGAGGAGTTCGGGTGAAAGCCTTGCCCCGAATCCGGAATTTTCGCCGACCGCGCCCTGCAAAAGGAAAAATAAGCGCCTCTTCGGGGTTCCTTCCCGGCCAGAGTTTGCCTATAAGACGCGCTCAGCCAACAGTGTCATTCACTTAAAGAAACGCGCCGAACCAGCAGGGGGCCCTGCGAGGTGACGGCGACTGCGAGCCTCTATGCCCAAACGCACAGACATCTCCTCCATTCTCATCATCGGCGCCGGTCCCATCGTGATCGGCCAGGCCTGTGAGTTCGACTATTCCGGCACCCAGGCGTGCAAGGCGCTGCGCGAGGAAGGCTACCGCATCATTCTGGTGAACTCGAACCCGGCGACGATCATGACCGATCCGGACCTGGCCGACGCCACCTACATCGAGCCGATCACGCCGGAAATCGTTGCCAAGATCATCGAGAAGGAACGTCCCGACGCCCTGCTCCCGACCATGGGTGGCCAGACGGCGCTGAACTGCGCCCTCGCCCTGGAAGAGATGGGTGTGCTCGAGGAATTCGGCGTCGAGATGATCGGCGCCCGCGCCGACGTCATCGACAAGGCGGAAGACCGCGAGAAGTTCCGCAAGGCCATGGACAAGATCGGCCTGGAAAATCCGCGTGCCGCCATCGCCTCCTCGCCCGCCATCCGCAACGAACAGGGCAAGATCACCGGTTACGACCGCAATGTCGGCTACATGGAAGCCATGAAGGCGCTGGACGACATCGGTCTGCCCGCCATCATCCGCCCCGCCTTCACCCTGGGCGGCACCGGCGGCGGCGTGGCCTACAACCGGGAAGAATACGAAACCATCATCCGCTCCGGCATCGATGCCTCTCCCGTGGGCCAGGTTCTCATCGACGAGAGCCTGCTCGGCTGGAAGGAGTATGAGATGGAAGTGGTCCGCGACAAGGCGGACAACTGCATCATCATCTGCTCCATCGAGAACGTCGATCCGATGGGCGTTCACACCGGGGATTCCATCACTGTCGCGCCGGCCCTGACGCTGACCGACAAGGAATACCAGATCATGCGGGACGCCTCGATCGCCGTCCTGCGCGAGATCGGCGTGGAAACCGGTGGCTCGAACGTCCAGTTCGCCGTCGACCCCAAGTCCGGCCGCCTCGTGGTCATCGAGATGAACCCGCGCGTGTCCCGCTCGTCGGCTCTCGCGTCCAAGGCCACCGGCTTCCCGATCGCCAAGATCGCAGCCAAGCTGGCCATCGGCTACACACTGGACGAGCTGGAAAACGACATCACCGGCGGCGCAACGCCGGCGTCCTTCGAGCCGTCGATCGACTATGTGGTCACCAAGATCCCGCGCTTCGCCTTCGAGAAGTTCCCGGGCTCCGAGCCGGTTCTCACCACCGCCATGAAGTCGGTCGGTGAAGTCATGGCCATCGGCCGCACCTTCTCCGAAAGCCTGCAGAAGGCCCTGCGCGGTCTGGAAACCGGCCTGTCCGGCTTCGACGAGGTCGAGATCCCCGGCCTTGGTCAGGGCGACGACGCCAACGCGATCCGCGCGGCCGTCGCCACCCCGACCCCGACCCGCCTGCTGAACGTGGCCCAGGCCATGCGTCTCGGCACCAGCGTCGAGGACATCGAACAGGCCTCCGGCATCAATCCGTGGTTCCTTCACGCGATTGCCGAGATCGTCGCAATGGAAGAAAAGGTCCGCACCCACGGCCTGCCGACCAACGCAACGGCCCTGCGCCAGCTGAAGGCCCTCGGCTTCTCTGACAGCCGTCTTGCTGCCCTGACCGGCAAGGACGCGGACGACGTCGCCAAGCTGCGCGCCTCCTTCGACGTGCACCCGGTCTACAAGCGCATCGACACCTGCGCGGCCGAGTTCGCCTCGCCGACCGCCTACATGTACTCGACCTACGAAGCTCCCTTCCTGGGCCAACCGGATTGCGAATCCAATCCGTCCGACGCCAAGAAGGTCGTCATCCTCGGCGGCGGTCCGAACCGCATCGGCCAGGGGATCGAGTTCGACTATTGCTGCTGTCATGCGGCCTTTGCCCTGGAAGACGCCGGGTATGAGACCATCATGATCAACTGCAACCCGGAAACGGTCTCCACCGACTACGACACCTCCGACCGTCTCTATTTCGAGCCGCTCACCGCCGAGGACGTGCTGGAGATCATCCGCAAGGAACAGCAGAACGGCACCCTGCACGGCGTGATCGTGCAGTTCGGCGGCCAGACCCCGCTGAAGCTCGCCCAGGCCCTCGTCAAGGCGGACGTGCCGATCCTCGGCACCTCCCCGGACATGATCGACCTGGCCGAAGACCGTGACCGGTTCCAGAAGCTGCTGGTCCGCAAGGGCCTCAAGCAGCCGGAAAACGGCATCGCCTACTCCGTCGAGCAGGGCCGCCTGATCGCCGGCCAGCTGGGCCTGCCGCTCGTCGTGCGCCCGTCCTACGTGCTGGGCGGCCGGGCCATGCAGATCATCCGGGACGAGGAAGCCCTCAACTCCTACCTGCTCGGCACCCTGCCGGAGCTGGTACCCGGCGACATCCGCGCCAAGTACCCGAACGACAAGACCGGCCAGATCAACACCCTGCTCGGCACCAACCCGCTCCTCTTCGACCGCTATCTGGAAAACGCGACCGAAGTGGACGTGGATGCGCTGTGCGACGGCAAGGATGTCTTCGTCTGCGGCATCATGGAGCACATCGAGGAAGCCGGCATTCACTCCGGTGACAGCGCCTGCTCCCTGCCGCCCTTCTCGCTCTCCGTCGAGATGATCGCGGAGCTGAAGCGCCAGACGGAAGTGCTCGCCCGCGCCCTCGAGGTCGGCGGCCTGATGAACGTGCAGTTCGCCATCAAGGACGGCGAGATCTACGTGCTTGAAGTCAACCCGCGCGCCTCGCGCACGGTGCCCTTCGTCGCCAAGACCATCGGCGAGCCGATCGCCAAGATCGCCAGCCGCGTCATGGCCGGCGAGAGCCTGGCCTCCTTCGGCCTGACCGAGAAGAAGCTGAACCACATCGCGGTTAAGGAAGCGGTCTTCCCGTTTGCCCGCTTCCCCGGCGTGGACACCATTCTCGGCCCGGAAATGCGCTCCACCGGCGAGGTCATGGGCCTCGACGCCGCCTTCCCGATTGCCTTTGCCAAGTCGCAGATCGCCTCGGGCACCGTGGTTCCGGAAAGCGGCACGGTCTTCGTGTCCATGCGCGATCAGGACAAGGCTGGCGTGGTCGAAGCGGTCCGTTCCCTGGAACAGGCCGGCTTCAAGATCATCGCCACCGGCGGCACCCAGACCTATCTTGCGGAAAAGGGCATCAACTGCACCCGTATCAACAAGGTTCTGGAAGGGCGTCCGCACATCGTCGACGTGATCAAGAATGGCGAGGTTGCGCTGGTGTTCAACACCACGGAAGGCGCACAGGCCATGTCGGACAGCCGTTCGATGCGCCGCGCCGCCCTCTTGCAAAAGGTTCCGTATTATACGACGCTCGCAGGATCGGTAGCCGCCGCCAAGGGGATCGTAGGCTACAAGTCCGGGTCCCTTGAAGTGAAGCCTTTGCAATCTTACTTCGGCTAAGGTTATTATCGCCATCCACCGGCCGGGAAAGTTCTGCTTTCCCGGTCGGGTTCTTTTTTGTCGCGTGGTCCTTGAAGAAGCAGGACCCAAGGAACTGAAGGTCTGAGACCAATGGAAAAAATTCCGATGACCTCCGCCGGTTATGCGATGCTTCAGAATGAGCTGAAGGAACGCACTTCGGTCGAGCGTCCGCGCATCGTTGAAGCGATTTCCGAAGCGCGCGCTCACGGCGACCTGTCGGAAAACGCGGAATATCACGCGGCCAAGGAAGCCCAGAGCCACAACGAAGGCCGGATTGCCGAGCTGGAAGACAAGCTCTCGCGCGCCGAGATCATCGACGTCAGCAAGCTCTCCGGCACCGTCGTGAAGTTTGGCGCCACCGTGAAACTCATCGACGAGGACACGGAAGAAGAGAAGGTCTACACGCTCGTCGGCGACGTGGAATCCGACGTGAAGCAGAACAAGATCTCCATCTCCTCCCCGATTGCGCGCGCCCTCATCGGCAAGACCATCGGCGACAGCGTGGAAGTCTCTGCTCCGGGCGGCGCCCGCTCCTACGAGATCGAGGACGTGAAGTTCGTCTGAGCTTGCATGCCCCTCCGAAATGCAAGAAGCCGGCCTCTCGCGAGACCGGCTTTTTTGTTTTGGTCAGAACTGGAGATCAGGATCAGGTCCCGATCAGGCGATCGGGACGACCGGCTCGTCCTTGGTGCGGCGGATCGTCAGCGCGGTGCGCACGCTGTCCACATTCGTGGTCGCCGTCAGCTCGCGGATGATGAAGTTCTGGAACGTCTGGAGATCCGGTGACACGCATTTCAGCAGGAAGTCGACCTCGCCGGACAGCATGAAGCTCTCCCGCACGATGGGCCAGTTCTTCACCTTCTCCTCGAAGGCGATCAGATCGGCCTCCGTCTGGGAATGCAGACCGACCATCGCAAAGGCGGTCACGTCGTAGCCCAGCTCCTTCTCGTCCAGAAGGGTCCGGTAGCCGAGGATCAGTCCGGCCTCTTCCAGGGCCCGGACCCGCCGCAGACAGGGGGGCGCGGAAATGCCCACCCGGCGCGCGAGTTCGACGTTTGTCATGCGCCCATCGTCCTGCAGTTCTTTCAGAATGTGCCAGTCGATGGTATCGAGCCGCGCTTTCAAGGGGTACTTCTCCTCAGTCATCCCCACGAAGCGTCAGGCCACGTCGCTCACCGCAGGGCACCGGGAGGGGCCCTGTCGCGCGTTTCCGCCTGTTCTGGCTGGGGAGGCAAAGACCAGATGTTCAGGATGCGTTATGATTTTTTGCGCCGTTGTGCAAGAGTCTAACAAAATTGCGCATCATGTGGAAAGATTATATGCCTCGCCGCGACCTGCAAATCCCCAGGCAAGCCGATCCGGACGTCATTCGCCGTGCCGTGTCGCCCGCCCCGGGGACTGCGGGACGGTCCTGAAATCCGCGTCCCCCGCCTGCCCTCTTCCCGCTCATGATCCGAGAGACCGCCTTGCCCGCCGCACAGACACCGACTCCGCTGGACGCCGCGCCGCTGACCTGCTGGGTCGTGACCGACGGCAAGGCCGGGGATGAAGGCCAGTGCATTGGCGTCGCCAACGCGCTCGGGGCCGAGACCCGCGTGCTTCGCGTCGCGCCACGCCGCCCCTGGTCCTGGCTGCTGCCACGCGGACCGCTTGACCCGCGCGAAGCCCCGGGCGCTGCCACGAGCCCCTTCCAGTCGCCCTATCCGGACGTGGCCATCGCGTCCGGGCGCCGTGCCGTTGCCTATCTGGCCGCGATCAAGCGGGCGAGCGCCGGCCGCACGCTCACCGTCTGCCTCAAAGATCCGCGCATCGGACCCCGCGCCGCCGACCTGATCTGGGTCCAGACCCACGATCCCTTGCGCGGGGACAACGTGCTCGTCACCCCGACGTCTCCGCATCGCTTTTCCGCAAGTCTCCTGAAGGCGCAGCGCGCCACACCGCTTGCGGAGATCGAATCTTTGCCCCACCCGCGGATCGCCGTGCTCGTCGGCGGGGACAGCCGCCATCACCGCTTCTCCGCGCAAGACCAGACACGCCTTCTCGACGGCCTGCGCGCGCTCGCGCAAGGCTCTGGCGCCGGCCTGATGATCACCGCCTCGCGCCGGACCCCGGCGCCCCTGGCCGAAGGGCTCGCCCGGCTCGCCGCCACCGGATCCCATCTCATGTGGGACGGATCCGGGGACAATCCCCTGCCGGCCTATCTGGCGAATGCCGATGCGATCGTCGCCACCGCCGACAGCACGAACATGATCGGCGAGGCTGCGGCGACCGGCCGCCCCATCCACGTCTTCCATCCCACCGGTGGTCACGCGAAGATTGACCGCTTTCTGGGGACGTTGCGGGAGATGGGCGTCATTCACCCCTTTCCGGGCCCTTTGAAAACCACTACCTACGAACCACTGGACTCCACACCGCTGATTGCTGCCGCGATCCGCAAGGCTCTGTCACGACACCCGACGCCGCACGCGGCCGGAACGGGCGCGACGGAGGCGGCCTGCGGCCCTGAAGAGACGAGAAAAGGCTGAACTCATGACGACCGAACACACCAGGCTTCTCATCATCGGCTCCGGCCCGGCCGGCTACACCGCGGCAATCTATGCAGCCCGTGCGATGGTGCAGCCCACCCTGGTGTCCGGCATCCAGCCCGGCGGCCAGCTGACCATCACCACCGACGTGGAAAACTATCCGGGCTTCGCCGATCCGATCCAGGGCCCCTGGCTCATGGAGCAGATGCAGAAGCAGGCCGAGCATGTGGGCACCAAGATGGTCTATGACACCATCACCACCGCCGACCTCTCCAAGCGCCCCTTCACCTTCGAAACCGACAGCGGCACCACCTATACCGCCGACGCGGTGATCATCGCGACCGGCGCCCAGGCGCGCTGGCTGGGCCTGCCCTCCGAAGAGGACTTCATGGGCGCCGGCGTGTCGGCCTGTGCCACCTGCGATGGCTTCTTCTATCGCAACCGCGAAGTGGTTGTGGTCGGCGGCGGCAACACCGCCGTGGAAGAAGCCCTCTACCTCGCCAATCTCGCCTCCAAGGTGACCCTCGTCCATCGCCGCGACAGCCTGCGCGCCGAGCGCATCCTGCAGGAGCGGCTCTTCGCCCATCCCAAGGTCGAGGTGATCTGGAACAGCGCCATTGACGAGATCCTCGGCGGCGGCGTCCCCAAGGGCGTCACTGGCGTGCGCCTGAAGAACACCCGCACGGGTGAACTCAGCGAACTCAAGACCGACGGCGTCTTCATCGCCATCGGCCACGCCCCGTCCGTGGACCTGTTCCGCGGCCAGCTGGAACTCAAGGCCGGCGACTATCTGGTCACCGCGCCCGACAGCACCAAGACCTCGATCCCGGGCGTCTTTGCCGCCGGAGACGTGACCGACGACGTCTACCGCCAGGCGGTGACGGCCGCCGGCATGGGCTGCATGGCCGCGCTGGAGGCCGAGAAGTTCCTCGCCGAACAGGACCTCCACGCGGTTGCGGCCGCCGAATAAAACATTCACCTTCACCTGCAAGACTGCTCGACCGAGCGATCCTGCCTGCGAGCCCGCCCCCGGGCGGTCTCGCCCCTCAACCGGGAACACGAACCATGGACTGGGACAAACTGCGTATCTTTCATGCTGCCGCCCAGGCGGGCAGCTTCACGCACGCAGGCGACGCGCTCAACATGAGCCAGTCCGCCGTGTCCCGTCAGGTCAGCTCCCTTGAGGCAGACCTGAATGTTCCCCTCTTCCATCGCCATGCCCGCGGCCTGCTCCTGACCGAACAGGGCGAGTTGCTCTACCGTACAGCCCGCGACGTGCTGATGAAGCTCGAGGCCGTGCAGGGCCGCCTGACCGACAGCAAGGAAAAGCCCTCCGGGATCCTGCGGGTCACCACCACCGTGGGCCTCGGCTCCACCTGGCTGACCTCCCGCATCAAGGATTTCGTGGATCTCTATCCGGATGTCGAACTCCAGCTCATCTTCGACGACGACGAGCTCGACCTCGGCATGCGCGAAGCTGACGTGGCGATCCGCCTGCGTCAGCCCACCCAGCCCGACCTGATCCAGCGCAAGCTCTTCACGGTGCATTTCCACGTCTTTGCCTCGCCGCTGTACCTGAAGACCTTCGGCACGCCGAAGGAGATTTCCGAGCTCGACAAGAACCACCGGATCGTCACCTTCGGCGAGCAGGCCCCCGCCTACCTGCGCGAGATGAACTGGCTGGAGAAGGCCGGACGCCCGGCCCTCGACCCGCGCCGCTCCGTGCTCAAGCTGAACAACCTGGTCGCCATCAAGCGCGCGGTCCAGGAAGGCGTCGGCATCGCCATCCTTCCCGACTACATCATCGAGAAGGACAGCCAGCTGGTACAGGTCCTCTCCGAACTGGAAGACAAGGTGCCCTCCTTCGACACCTATTTCGTCTATCCCTCGGAGCTGAAGAACACCGCCCGCATCACCGCCTTCCGTGATTTCCTGGTGGCGGCTGCCGAAAACTGGTCGTTCTGACCGGACAGGCTGCGCCAGCACGCAAGTCAGGAACGTCAGCCTTGCCGGGCCAGCCCCTTGCGTGAGTTATGCACCGCAGCCGCAGGCCCGCATTGCGCCGCACAATCGTGTGATGAACGCCCCTCACCCCCGATCAACCTCCTGATTTTCAACGATGTCTGGCACGAAAATCGACGGAATGACGCCGAAACTCGCTGCCTGCACACCAGCTATTAACTTTTTGCATAGCTGTATTGCAGAGGTGCCTCTTGTTTGTTCAGCTTGTGCACTGCATATAGGCATCACTGTTGGTTCTCGGGCAGCACACTTCCTCCCAGTGCTGCCTTACCAGCTGTTCCCCTCTGGAAGGTGATTCCACTGCTCTCGCAGTGAATCAAATCAAACTGCCGGGCCCTCAGGCCCGGCTTTTTTTTGCCTTGCATGGCGAACGCATGCGGCCCTGCCCCGCCGGTCCACGCCCGCCGCCGGATGCCTTCCCGGCAAACCTGTCCGATTTTTAATCTTGACCCGTCTTTAAACCGGCCGCGCCCCTCCCCAGATCAGGAAGGAACGCAAGCCAAGACGCGTTCGCGCCCCCCTGATGTGCAGGCAAGCCCCCCAGCCTGCACACAAGAAGGCCGGCTCTCCTGCCCCGGAGCGCCGGCCTTTCTTTTTTGGCATGTCAGCGACGGATCTTGCGGATCAGCGATAGAGGCTCATGTCCGTCTTCCAGTCCGGATAGAGCGACGCCACCTGATCGACGTAACCATTGAAGATCAGCGTCTCGCGACGCTCCCGCGTGCCCAGGATCTGCTCGTCCGCCTGGCTCCAGCGCGGATGGGAGACACCCGGGTTCACATTGGCCCAGAACCCGTATTCCGAAGCCTGAATGGCCTCCCAGAGACCGACCGGCTGCTTGTCGGTGAAGGAAATGCGGACAATCGACTTGATCGACTTGAACCCGTATTTCCACGGCACCGCCAGGCGCAGCGGGGCGCCGAACTGCTTCTGCAAGGGCTTGCCATAGACCCCCGTCACCATGAAGGCGAGCTCGTTGGTTGCCTCGGCCAGCGTCAGCCCCTCCACATAGGGCCAGGGATACCAGGGCTGGTTCTGCCCTTCCGCCATGTTCGGATCGAGGAAGGTCTCGAAGCGCACGTATTTCGCCGCAGAGGTCGGGGACGCCAGCTTCACCAGCTCGGCCAGCGGGAAGCCGGACCAGGGCACGGCCATGGACCAGGCCTCGACGCAGCGGTGCCGGTAGAGACGCTCTTCCAGCGGCATGCGCTTGAGCAGATCGTCGATGTCCAGCGTCATCGGCTTGTCGACCAGCCCGTCGATCTCCACCGTCCAGGGCCGGATGCGCAGTGCCTGCGCGGCCCGGTGGATCTCCTTGTGGGTGCCGAATTCGTAGAAATTGTTGTAGCGCGAGCTGACCTCTTCCGGCGTGATCTCCCGATCAAGCCGGTAGGTCTCGTTGCGCGGCACCGGATAAAGGCCGGCAGAAGGATCCTCCTCGGCGCGGGCCGCTCCGGGCCGCAAGCCCGCAAGACCGGCACTGCCGACCAGAACCGCGCCACTGCCCTTCAGGAACTTGCGCCGGTTCAGAAAGACCGATTCCGGGGTCGCTTCCCGCTCGGGGATCGCCCAGGAGGGCTTGAAGATCACGTTCATGGTCACATTCCTCGTGGATCATGTCGACGGACACCAGATGACCGCAACAGGTCCTCAACTGCAAATAACGCGAAGGTGAGCGCCGGCCACCCCCTGCCGAAAGCCTGGGCCTCGGAAAATCGACAATAAGGGAAAATACGTAAATTCTCACTCTCAGATTGAAATTCTATCCGAGCGGCGCTTATGCTCAATAAATTTTATCCCCTTGAAATATAGCAGGCTAACTACAAGTCTGGAACAAAGTATAACTGCCCCTGCTGCGGAGACGTCTTGAAGGGTTTCCTGCAAATGATTCCTGCGGTTGCCGAGATTGAGGAGCGGAACGCCGCTCCGGATCGGGCCCGAAGCCCCTTTCTCTGCGAAGCCGTTATGGATCGAAGAGGTTTCGTGACCGGTGGCGCCGCGGTTTCGGCACTCTCGGGCTGGCAAGCGGATGGTCCTCCCGCGCGCATGCGCAAGGCGCAGAGGTGACGATCTTCACAGGCGGCACCATCCTGACCGTCGATGCCGACTTCTCCGAGGCCGAAGCCATTGCCATCCAGGGGGACAAGATCCTCGCCGTGGGCTCTCTCGCGGAAGTGACCAAGGCGGCAGGCAGCGGGGCAAAGACTGTCGACCTGCAGGGCAAGGTCATGCTTCCCGGTTTCGTGGAGGCCCACACCCATCCGATTTCGGGTGGCTTGCTCGCATCCTTTGGCGAGTATGTCGGTGTCGCCAGTTTCGGCAGCACCGAGGAAGTGATCGAGCATCTCCGCCGCCTCGCCGCAGACACCCCCAAGGGCGACTGGATCGTCGGCATCAATTACGACCCATCCCTTCAGGTCGGCCCGGAAGAGCTGACCCTGGATGATCTCGACCGGGTCTCGACGGAGCATCCGGTCTTCGTGCTGAATGCCTCCGGTCATCTGGGATATGCCAACCGCATGGCCTTCGCCGCCGCTGGCATCGACGAGAATGTCGTCGCCCCTCCCGGCGCCGAATATGTGCGCGACGCTTCCGGCAAGCTGAACGGGGTCATGAAGAACAACACCGCCTGGCTTCCCGTCCTGTTTGCCAATCCGGCAGCTCAGGCAGCCAAGCCGAGCGAAGCCCTCGTCAGCCTGACCCAGCGCTTCTCCAGGGTCGGCCTGACGACGCTCACCGACCTGAGCTTCGGCGGGGTTACCAGCGGACCGGGCGACATGGAAGTTGTCAAGGCAGCCTACGCCACCGGCAAGATGGCCGCGCGTCTGCGGGCCTATCCGCTCACGAACTATGATGATGCCTGGGACAAGGTCAACCTGATCGACACGCCCGGCATGGGCGATGGCCTTTTCCGCGTCTGTGGTTACAAGCTGATTGCGGACGGGTCCAACCAGGGGTTCACAGGCCTTCAGCGCGAACCTTATCTGAATTCCACTGACCGTGGCCTCTCCTATATGAGCGTCGAGGAGCTCGCGAAGCGCGGCACGCGCTGGGGCCAGAAGGGCTGGCTCCTCTCCATTCACGGCAATGGCGACGCAGGCATCGACAACGTTCTCGACGCCTGCGAGAAGATCCGCGATGCGGGCGTCGATCTCGCGAAGGTCCGGACCCGGATCGAGCATTGCTCCATTCTCCATGACGACCAGATCGCCCGAATGAAGGAGCTTGGCGTTCAGGCCAGCTTCCTCATCGGACACGTTCATTACTGGGGCGTTGCCATGCGGGATCGGGTCTTCGGCGAAGAGAAGGCAAAGCTGCTGGACCGAGCCAGAAGCTGCGAGAAGGCAGGCGTCGGCTTCACCCTTCACTCGGACTATTTCGTCACCGAGCCCAATCCGCTGCACATGATCGAGATGGCCGTGACCCGCAAGACCTGGAAGGAACCGGATTACGTTCTGGCGCCCGACGAGCGGATCTCCGTCGAGACGGCCATTCGTGCCATGACCATCAACGCCGCCTGGCAGATGGGCTCCGAGCATGAGATCGGCAGCCTTGAAGCGGGCAAGTTCGCCGACTTCGTCCTCCTCGAAAAGGATCCCCGGAAAGTCGACCCCGACACGATCAAGGAGATCGCCGTGCTTGAAACCTGGCTTGGCGGCACTCCGGTTCACAAGGCCTAGTCGCACGTCGATGGGGCAGATCCAGCGGGCTCACCCGGGAGGAGCAAGAATGATGTCACGAGTGTTCCGGCTCCTGCCGGTGGCGGCCCTTGCTGCCCTCCTGCCGGGTGCTCCGGCATCACAGGCAGCCGAGTCCGGCTCCGGCCTCTATATCGGCGGCTCGTCCGCCTTCGGTGCCGGCGCCACCCCGCCCCCTGGCTTCTATGCCACGGTCGGTGCCATTGCCTATGACGGCGACGTCGACAGGGTCGTGGCCGACGGCGTCGTGGACCTGAATGTGCGCAAGACCGTATTCGCTGCCCTCGGCAACGCGCTTTACGTCTCCCCTTACGGGCTCTTCGGCGGCAACGCGAGCATTTCGGCCACGCTCCCCTTCGCCAATCACACCGCTCTCGAGGCATCAGCCTCGGGAGCGGTAACGGGCAACCTCTCCACCTCCGGCTGGGGGGTGGGCGATATCAGTCTCAAGATCCAGAACGGCTGGTCGCACGGGAGCTTTGCCCACACCGTCTCGTTGACCACATGGCTGCCGACCGGGACCTACGCCACCGGCTTCCAGCCCAACGCCGGCAAGAACCATGTGGGCTTTGACGCCTCATGGGCTTTCACGAAAGTCTGGAAGGAGAGCGGCATCGAGCTCTCCTCGGCGATCGGATACACGATCGAGCTGGAAAACCCCTCCACCAATTACCGGAATGGCGACACCTTCCACCTGGAAGCAGCTCTCGGATATCAGTTCGCCCCGGGATGGACCGCAGGTGTAGCAGGCTATGGCATCACCCAGGTCACTGGCGACAGCGGCAGCGGCGCAACGCTCGGCGACTTCAAGCGCCGAACCTATGCAGTCGGTCCGGCCTTCGGCTATTCAACCCGCATCGGCGGCAAGGGGGTCAGCTTCAGCGGCCGTCATTTCCGGGAGTTCGGCGTGGAGAATTCCTTCCAGGGCCACGTCACCTTCATGTCCGGGACCATGCGGTTCTGAACATCGCCGATCGTGCCGCACCCAAGCCGTGATGATCGCGGCTGATACGCCCATGACCTACGCCGGAACAGCGGGCGGTCCCACGTCACGGGATTTTCCGCAAACCACCACGCGCAGCCCTCACCATTGCCCCAATCCGTTCCTATCTTGAACGGATCGCCATTGCGAGAGGAGCCGGTCATGAGACCTTCCCACCAGCGTGCCCTGATGCTCATGATGCTGCTTGGAACCGCGTGCCTGACGGCCGGGCTCTCTGTTGCCCCTTCGAACGTCCTTGCCCAGAGCGGCGGCGCGAGCGCGCTCTACGGTCAGAACACGTCCGATCCGCGCGCGCGCCTTCCCTCGGCCGAACAGCAGCTCAACGAGAACCGCACCCGCCAGCTCAACGATCTGCACACCCGCCAGCTGAACGAGAGGCTGGACCGCATGCGCCGCCAGGAATTCCAGCAGATGCTCGGCACCCCCTGCGCCAACGGCGTCGCGCCGCCCTGCAAGTCCCACTACTGAACCACGCGGAGCGTGGCTTCGCAGAATGGTGGTCACAATGCGCCGGATCGCGCCGGCGAACGAAAAAAACCGCCCCCACTGAAGGGGGGCGGCAAGTTGGACGGGAAACCCGGAAGAGAACCCGGGCTTCTGTCGGGGCTGAACAGAATGGATCGGGCAGATCAGCTGATCGGCTTCAGGGTCAGCTGGCTGATGCCGGCGGTCAGGTTCAGGCCGGTCTGGCCTTCGATGCTGAGCGGGTTCAGGGCGATCGACTTGTCGAAGCCACCGATCAGGGCATTGGCCTTGATGCCGGCACCGACGCTGACACCGGCGGTCACGCCGCCGTATTCACCGGCGAGAGCGCCCGGATCCTTATCGACGGTCGGAGCAACGACACCCCAGATCAGCACTGCGGAATTCGTGGTGCCCAGATCGATGCCGAACTCGTCGACCTCACCGTGATAATATTCGACCGGACCGCTCACCGGCTTGTAGCTGCAGCCAAGCGTCGCGGACGAGCCAATGACGAAGTTCTTCTCGTTCTGGATCTCGCAGGTCAGCTTGCCGATTTCGACGCCAGGAGCGCCGTCTGCGGCCATGGCAGGAGCGGTCATGGCGGTTGCTGCGGCCAAGATCGGGGCAGCCGAAAGGGTCATCGCAAATTTGGCGAAGCGGGTCATGTCATCAGTCTCCGGTTTGAAGGGCCGGTTTTCCGGGGGGCAGTCTGACCGTCTGTGGTCTGCCCAACACCCCGGGGCCTTGTCGGAGTCGCCGGTCGGCGCCTCTTCGTGACTGGAAAACCCGACCGGTCGGATTTGGTTCCTGAGATTTCTCGCACCCTGTGGAGAAGCCCTCCGCACAAAGAAAAAGGGGCGGATTGCTCCGCCCCTTCGTTCATCCGGTCAGAGAGACCGAAATCTTATTTCAGATTGCCGCAGAAGCGCTGGATGCGCGTGCAGGCTTCTTCCAGGGCTTCCGTCGCCGTTGCATAGGAGATGCGGAAGTTCGGGCCAAGGCCAAAGGCCGACCCCTGAACAACGGCAACGCCTTCGGTTTCCAGCAGCTCGGTCACGAAGTCCTCGTCCGTCTCGATGACCTTGCCCGACGGCGCGGTCTTGCCGATGGTGCCGGCGCAGGACGGGAACACGTAGAACGCGCCTTCCGGGTTCGGGCAGGAGATGCCGTTCGCCTGGTTCAGCATGGACACGACCAGATCGCGACGGCCCTTGAAGACCTCGTTGTTGGCCGGGATGAAGTCCTGCGGGCCGTTGAGGGCCTCCACGGCCGCCCACTGGGCGATCGAGCTCGGGTTGGACGTGGACTGGGACTGAACCTTGGCCATGGCCTTGATCAGCTCGGCCGGACCACCGGCATAGCCGATGCGCCAGCCGGTCATGGAATAGGCCTTGGAGACGCCGTTCACGGTCAGCGTGCGGTCATAGAGCTTCGGCTCGACCTGGGCCGGAGTGGTGAACTCGAACCCGTCATAGACCAGGTGCTCATACATGTCGTCGGACATGATCCACACATGCGGGTGCTTCAGCAGCACGTCCGTCAGGGCCTTCAGCTCGTCGCGGGTATAGGCCGCGCCGGACGGGTTGGACGGCGAGTTGAAGATGACCCACTTGGTGCGCGAGGTGATCGACGCGTCGAGCGCTTCCGGGGTGATCTTGAAGGTGGACTTGTCCGCCTCGACGATCACCGGCTCGCCACCGGCCAGCAGCACCATGTCCGGATAGGACACCCAGTAGGGCGTGGGGATGACAACCTCGTCACCCGGGTTGATGGTGGCGATCAGGGCATTGTAGAGCACCTGCTTGCCGCCGGTTCCCACCGTGATCTGGTTCGGCTGGTAATCCAGGCCGTTCTCCCGCTTGAACTTGGCGCAGATCGCAGCCTTCAGCTCGGGGATCCCGTCAACGGCGGTGTATTTGGTCTTTCCGTCGTTGATGGCGGCAATGGCGGCAGCCTTGATATTCTCCGGAGTGTCGAAGTCCGGTTCACCGGCGCCGAGCCCGATGACGTCCCGGCCGGCGGCCTTCAGCTCGCGAGCCTTGTTGGTGACTGCAATGGTCGCGGACGGTTTCACACGCGCCAGCGCATCGGCGATAAAGCCCATTTTTTCCTCCATGGGAGACGGGAGATTCCAAGCGCGCGGACCCTAGTCCCTGAGGCCAGGGCTGGCAAGGGCAACAGATGGTGAACCGGCAAAAAGAGAGCCCCGAAACCTGCGTTTCGGGGCTCTGGTCGATCCGGTTCGGCCCGGCATGGAATGACATTGCGCCAAAGGGCTCAGGAGCGGGCTTCCAGCATCAGCTTCGGGGCCTTGTCATCCTCCAGAAGCACCGCCTTCAGACGCTTCTTCTTCGACTGGCCATTGAGAGAGTTGACGACCACCGACTGGGGCACGTCCGAGCCCTGCTGAGCCGTCTGCAACAGGGTGGAGTAGCTCTTGGGGTGCAGCAGCGTTTCCGTGATCGGCTGCGTATCCATGATCTCCTGGGTCAGATGATAGGTCTTCATGGCCGACTGATTGGCCGCCACGATCATCCGGGTCTGGATGTTGACGACCATCATGGGCGCGCTCGCCAGGTTGAACACCTTGGCGAAATCCGTGTCGCCGCCAATCTGCCCGGCCGAGAATAGAACGCCGCCGAAACTGCCGCCGATGCGGAAGTGCATGGCGTTATAGGCCAGCTCCAGCGTGTCGCCCGAAGCCAGCAGGAATTTGCCGCGCCCGGTGGCACTCGCCCGGCGCGTCAGTGAGGCAATGCAGAGCGAGACGATGGTCCGCCCCACCCTCTTCTGCACATGGGCAATGTTGCGGCCTAGCACCAGCTTGATGTCGGAAATCCCGAAGGCCCGGATGAACCCTTCGCTCGCAAAGCGCACATAGCCGAAATTATCGACCAGCAGAACGATCCGGTTCGTGCTGGCGACGAAATGCTGAAGAATCGGCGCAAGCCCGAGGGCAATATTGCCCGGGTTGGCATCATCCTCGCCGATCGATGGGAAGCAGATGGCAAGAATACGGTTATCGCTGACCGGATAACGGTAAGCGACAAGCGGAATGCCGGGAATGCGGTGATCGGCGCCGCCGCCCACATCGAAGGGCCCTGCCTTGCCGTCGCGGATCGCGCCCTGCACCAGACGCAGGATCGTGCGCTTGTCCTCCTGGGTCAGCAGGCCCAGCGCCTCGGAGAGCGGAGCCTCCTGAATGTCGCGCACCCGACTGTCAAAGCTCTGGGAGCCGATCTCGTGCCAGAGGATGGTCTTCCGGTTGATGTCGGCGATGAAAAACTGCAGGCCCGCGAGGGTCAGCCCATTCGGCTTTTCGGAGATCGGCAGGGCGATGTCTTCCGCGCTCTCCGTTTCCGGGGCGGCGGGTTGCATCATCTTGGGTGCCGGTACTGTGGTCATGGGCTTCTTCTGGTCCGATCTCTCGGTCGTGTTCGTTACGTCAAATGTCTGTCGGAAAAGCAAAAAAGATATGAATCCTGACGGTCCATTTTGACCGTCATCGGTATTTTCCGCAGGCAGTCGCCCCCCGGCACTGCATGGCAGGCTAGACCGCAGCCTCTGCTGACCGGACCCCGGCGTTAACCGATTTCTAACGGAGATAAACGTCGCCACATCCTTGCCACAAAATGACACCGGAAGTGCCGAAATGGCGTCTTTCGGCCGGCCAACTCCTCCCCCAGTCTCAGCCTTGTCAAAAGGCAGCGCCCTCCCTCTGTTGCGTGTTTCCGGGAGCATTGAAGCGCCAGTTTCTTTTGGAAGGAGAAGAGGATGGCATCCAGATCCGTGTCCCGCGGCCAGACCGGCGCGGCTCCCCACAAAGGCTCCGGTTCGAGCAGATTCGAACTGCTTCTGACCGGCGCCATTCTTGCCTCCGTTGCCGCCGTGCTGCCGCGGATCCTGTCGGAAACCACCGATCAGTCGCCCCTGCTCATCGCCCTGACCGTGGCCTTTGCCCTGATGAGCCTCGCGACCGCCCATCTGGCCAGCCGCCTCTTCCGGGACCTGGTCAGCGCCGACGCCCCGCGCCGCGCCGAAGCTCTCGAGCGCCAGATCTTCCGCGAACACACCTCCCGCCTGGTGCGCCCGCGCCCGGAGATCCAGTGATGTCCCGCCAGCTTGCCACCCGTCCCGACATGGCGCAGACCACGCCCTTTCAGAACGTGGCCGACCGCGCTGCGGCCAGGCCGTCTCTGGTTCTGCTGAAGCGGGAACAGGAAACTCTGGGTGCCGAAGCGTCATCCGGAAACACCACGTCCAGCGTGGCGGACGACGATCTGCCGGCTGCCCGTTCGATCAACCGCTGGGCGACGCCCACCCAGACCACCCGCTTCGGCCGCACCCGCCGTCAGAAGACCCAGGCCGACATTGCCGAAGCGCGCAAGCTCATCGTGGCGATCGGTCTCGGCCTGCTCATGGCCATCGGCCTGACTTTCGCCGCCGCATGGGGACCGGAGAGCCCCGTCAGCCGCACGTCATCGCCCGCCATGCTGACGCCTCAGGTGCTGGAACAGCACACGCCGACCTGATCCCGGCCCGCGCGAGGCCGAATGCCTCAGGCGCAACCGGGCGCACCGAGGCGTCCCTTGCCGTCACAGTCGCGTCGCGACCAGCCTCTCCGCCAGATCCGTCCGGGTCTGGACAAGCGGCCGGGCCTGGTCCCCAGCCGGGCACAGGGGCGCGACCGCCGCCGAGGGACACCCGTCGGCGACTTCCTTCCAGACCGTCATGTTCTGGTTCATCTCGCATCTGGCGAGATACATCCGTCCCCCCACCTGAAGACAGATCACCTCACCGAGATCGCGATCATTGCCCTGTCGGTCGCGGCAGGTGCAGTCGCTCGCTGCGGGCACGACCAGCGCGCCGAGGAACGCCAGCGCCAGCGCGCCCTGGCGGGTATAGAGACCGATCCGTCGCCGGAGTGACCTGCCCCCAGATGCGGACCGGATCGTGAAAGACATGCGTGCGTCAGTCATGGAAGCCACCTCGCAAAGTTTCCGCAACGGAAAGTCTAGCAGCTTGTCCGGGTCTGTAAATGAAGACATAACTTGTGCGGGCAGCCGGGTGCCGGCGGTCGGAGGTGCGCAGCCTTTCCGCACGCCTTGCCCCAAGGCCCCGCGCGGCGCCCCCCTCGGGGAACCTGACGAGGGCCCGTCCGTTTAGACTGGCGCCCCCCCGTGTCGCCCGAGCCGTCTCCGGCGAGAGACCTCGTCCGACAGGAGGACCCGTTTTCTTGTCCGCCGGTGCGTCACCGGCACATCCGAGCTTCTGGAGTTTCCATGTCCGTCGAATTCAACCTGTCCGCCGAAAGCGTGCGCTTCCTCATCGAAAAGATCCGCATGGCAAACTCGATCGTCTCCGACTCTTATGAAGACGGTCACGAGGGCGACGTCGAATTCGACGAGGAAAACCTCACCGACAGCCATCACCACGAGGGCCTCGCTGAGGAAGAAAACGACGACATGACCGAAGAGGAGCTCCGCGAGCTGCTGCAGGACATGAATGTCGACGAGACCGCCGAACTCTATGCCCTGCTGTGGATCGGCCGCGGCGATTTCGAGGCCGATGATCTGGAACAGGTCATGCAGGATGCGCAGGAGCGCGCACAATCCACCACGAAGACGGCCAGCTGCGAATATTTCCTGGGGCAGCCTCTTCTGGCCGACCACCTGGAGGCCGGCCTCGACACGCTCGGCCTTTGAGGCCACGGCGAGCAAGATTTGACCCGTCTGACGCATCCCTCCGCAGGACTGACAGGCCCTGCGGACCCAAGGGAAGCCTTTCCTCTGGAAAACCCCGTTAAGGCTTCATTTACCATCTTTCGTCACCTGTAGTGCGCAGCCACTCTTCAGGGCTGGAACCGGACACTCCGGTACCGCGTTGCGTGGAGTACTCGGAAGCCGTGCCCCTCGCCCCTTCGGCAGAGAGCCCGGCGCAACCCTCCCCTTCCCGGGCACAAGCCTCCGGTCGGGAGCACGAAACAGACGAAGGAGCGGCGACATGCTTCAGGATCCGGCACCCCAGGATATCCTGTCCCCTCGCAGACCCTCGCCCTGGCCCATGGTTGGCACCATGATCCTCGGCACAGGCCTGATCAGTCTTCTCATCAACGCCTTCAGCGGCTGACTGTCCCGACCCGACGGACCGGTCGCTAGAGGCCCAGGGGCACATTGTGACCGCGTCCGACCGACAGTTTCCCAAGTCTTCCTCCCCGCGCGGCCGCACAGGCCGGCTTGCCATCGTCGACATGCTGCGCGGGTTCGCGATCATCGCAATGGTGATCTATCACCTGTCGTGGGACCTCTCCTGGTTCGGCTATGTGGACTGGGCCGTCTCGACCGATCCCGCCTGGCGCGGCTTCGCCGCCGCCATCGCCGGATCCTTCCTCTTCCTCTCGGGGGTTTCCCTTCGGCTGGCCCACGGCACCGGCATCCGCTGGACGTCCTTCCTGCGTCGCGAAGCCATTCTCGTCGCGGCGGCTGCCGCCGTCTCGCTCATCACGTGGACCACCTTCGGCCCCAGCATGGTCCGCTTCGGCATTCTCCATTGCATGGCGGTCTCCAGCGTCATGGCGCTTGTTGCCGTCACCCGTCCGCCGTTCATGGCCTTCGGTCTTGGCGCCGCGCTTCTGGCGCTTGGCTTCGCGCCACCCGTGGAGACACTTGCCGGCGACCTCTGGCTCTGGACCGGGCTCGGAGTGCCCGACAGCGACGCCGTCGACTATGTGCCGCTGATCCCCTGGTCCGGACTGGTCTTCCTGGGGCTCGGCCTTGCAGGCCTGCTGACCGGCTGGCTTGAGCAAACGGCGACCGGCCGCCGCAAGGCCCTCACCGCCCTCGACGCCACGGCCGGAGCGAGCCGTCCCGGACGCCTGCTGCGCCTGCTCGGCCGCAAGTCCCTGCCGATCTATCTGCTGCACCAGCCCCTGCTTTACGGAACCGTCTGGGTGATCGCCCTGGTCTTCGGCGCCCCGGACCGGGACGCCATCGCCTTCATCGACGGGTGCCAGGCCTCCTGTGCGGCGACTTATGGCGATGCGGAAGCCTGCCGGGCCGCCTGCACCTGCACCCAGAGCGACATGGATGGACGCGGCGCCTGGGCGCGCCTCGTGGAACAGCCCGAGGATCCCGTGCTGAGGGAGGATCTGAACACCACCTATGCCAGCTGCCTGCGCCAGACACCGCCAGCCGGTCTTCTGCCCCCGGCGGCCCAGTCCGACTAGAAGCGTGGTCAGCCCATGGCCGCAAGACGGGCGAGCGCACGGTCGCGCCGCTGCAGGGCAAAGCCGGTGAAGTCGTCCGCGTCGTTGCCGCGGGCCTGCTGATCCAGCGCCCACAGCATGGAGATCACGTCACAGATCACCTTGCAGGCCTCGACCACCCGCTGCGGCGGCCGTCGCGATCCCGCGCCATAAGCGTCCAGAAAGGCTGCTTCCGCGTCGGTGTCATAGTCATGTTCAAGGCAGGCATAGGCCAGATCCCAGGCGGCAGGCGCCATCGCGGCATATTCGAAATCGACCAGAAGCGCCCGGCCCTCCACCAGAAGGATGTTTCCCGGTGCCGGATCGAAGTGGCAGGGCACAAGGGGCTCCGCCGCGAGCAGACCCATCAGCGCGGAGGCCGCTTCGCTTGCCGGTTCAGACAGCGCCAGAGCCTCCTCCGAGCCCCTCAGCCGGTCGCGGCAGAGGTCCAGATACGGCGGCAGGGCGCGGACCGCCTCGAAGGGCTCGGGTGAGCCATGCAACCGTGCAAGCACCGCCCCTACCTGGGCAGGCGTGGCGGGGCCTTCATCCTTCAGGCCGGGCAGCAGCAGCACTCCGCGCTCCGCGTCGCAGACGATGGGCGGCACACCGACCCCGAGGCGCGCCGCGACCTCAAGCGCCTGGCGTTCCGCGCGCCGGTCGATCAGGGACGCCGAGGCGGCTCTCGGCAAGCGCAGCACGAAGTCTCCCCGCGCGGCCTCCAGCCAGAAAACCCGGTTCGTCAGCCCCCCGAGCGGCCGGGCGCCGATGAGCCCCCCCATTTGCTGTGAAACCTCGGGAAGATCTGCCAGCGCCTGTCGACAGGTCTCGAAGGCAGCCCCCTTGTCGTCCCGGACAGGATCGTCGAAATATGGCAAGTCCCGTGTCCCGTTCTGGCGGCCCAACCCGGATCGAAAGCCTTTCCATGCAAGACCTTCCCGGACCCCATATCATCATCACCTACTGCCGCCAATGCGGATGGCTGCTGCGTTCCGCCTGGATGGCCCAGGAGGCGCTCAGCACATTTTCCGAAGAGATCGGCGCCCTGACCCTCGTGCCCGGAACGGGCGGCGTCTTCACCATCACCTGTGACGGCCAACCGGTCTGGGACCGCAAGGTCGACGGCGGCTTCCCCCAGCCCAAGGAACTCAAGCAGCGCCTGCGCGATCTGGTCTGGCCCGACATGGACCTCGGCCATTCCGACGGGCACAAGAAGCCCGAAGCCTGATCATCGCAAAGGGCAAGGTCGGGACCTCTTCCCAAGCTCCCCTCACCCCGCAAGGTTTGCGAGGCCGCGGCGCAGCTCGACCAGGTCAACCTCCGAGAGCTTTTCCTCAAGCGCGAGATGCTCCGCTTGCCAGATCGGCAGGGCCTGCGCAAGGATCTGCTGCCCCTCATAGGTCAGGAAAAGCAGCCGGCCCCGGCGATCTTTCGGGTCGGGCTCCGTCCGGACCCATCCCCTCTTCGTCAGCGGCTTGAGGGCAGCCGTCAGGGTGGTTCGATCCATGGCGAGCAGCTCTGCCACCGGCCCCATCGCCGGAGGCTCCGGCCGGTTCAGCGACATGAGCAGGGAAAACTGCTGATTGGTCAGCCCAACCGGCTGGAAGGCGAGATCGAACCTCCGCGCAAGGGTACGCGCGGCCCGCTGGGCCGCCAGGCACAGACAGGTATCCTTTACATGGAGCGTTCTTGCGAGGGGGATCATCCGTTGATTTGACATGGCTCGATTATGTTGATATCAATCCAAAATGCAAACTTCCCATACGTAATCTTCATACCCGACCCGGTCGAGAAGGATTGGTGGTGAAGAAGAGTACCCGATAGTCTCGGTGAGTATCTGGCCGAACAACTGCCGGAGCAAGCACGCTGGACGCCACCCGGCTGCGGAATGACATCCACTTTGACGCACCGCCCCCGCAGAGGCGGACAATGTCGGGCCGACGGACCCGAGGATGGAGCAAGCAAGATGCAGGGAATTTTCGTCTGGTACGAGCTTTACACCACCGACCCCGCCTTGGCCGCGGAGTTCTATTCGAAGGTGCTGGGATGGACCACAAGCGTCAATTCCATGGCCGGTTTTGACTACACGATGCTACATGTGCCCGGCTTCGAGATGGGAACGGCAGGCATGTTGCCCCGCCCCCAGGAGATGGAACAGGCCGGAGTCCCGCCCCACTGGATCGGCTACATCGGCGTCATGGATCTCGACGCCATGGTAAGGCGGATGACGGCCAAAGGGAGCGCGGTTCATTTCGGCCCGGCGGATATTCCGAACATCGGCCGCTTTGCCTCTCTCGCGGATCCGCAAGGAGCGGCCATCTGTCTGTTCGAACCCGGGCCAATGGACGGCCCCATGCCGGACGAGCCTGCGCCTGGAACCCAGGGGACCGTCGGTTGGCACGAACTGCACGCCGGTGACGGACCTGCCGCCTTCGACTTCTATGCGGAGATGTTCGATTGGCAGAAGGACATGGCCGTCGACATGGGAGAGCTGGGCATCTACCAGACCGTCCGGCGCGACGGCCCGGCCTTCGCCGGTATCATGACCAAGATGCCTCAGGTACCCGTGCCGCTCTGGGCCTATTACTTCTGCGTGGATGACATCGAGGCTGCCGTGGATCGGGTCTCCACCAATGGGGGCACCGTTCTCCACGGCCCGCAAGAGGTGCCCGGTGGATCGCGTATTGCCAATTGCCAAGACCCTCAGGGCGCCATGTTCTCGCTCGTAGAACCAGCCAGAGCCTGAACGGTTCACTGGGGACACCTGCTCAAGCCAGACCTCGAGGCAGGTTAGTCTTGCGGCACAATGAACAGCGTGTTTCGGGTTTCAGCCCACACGATAATTGATCATTCACGCTTCCATACAAATTGCGCCAGGACTGAAAATTCTAACAATTTGAGCTGCATGCTCTCCGGCTCATCCTGCTCCTGAGGTAACAACACTTCTCAGAGAGCATTACATGCCCAATCCATCGAAACTTGCTCTGATCACAGCAACAGTTCTGATCATGCAGACCGCTGCAGAGGCGAGGCCACTTGTCCAGTCCATGTCCTGTGCCGCGGCAACCGCCATGGTTGATCAAGCCGGCTCGATCGTCATGGATACCTCTCCCACCACTTTCGAGCGCTTTGTTTCGGGCCAGGCATTCTGTGCCTATGAATTGGTGGCCGAACCCGCCTTCACATCGACTTCCGATCTCACGGACTGCCCGATTGGCTTTATCTGTCAGCCACGCAATGAAAATCGCTCGCGAACGCAAACCTTGCAATTTTCATAGCAACCAGAGCCTGGCTTCCTGACACACTCCCGGCAGGAAGCCGGGCAAACGGGCGGCAAGGCGGGAACAAAACCGAAACGAGCTCTTTTCTCCGCCACGGACTCGTCCCATATTGCAGCCCATGAGCAAGAAGCCCGCCTCCCCGACCGAACTTGATCCTGAAACCTCGAGCCCCGAGGGTTTCGGCGAAGCGCCCCAGGCGCCCTTCGAGGGTGTTCCCCTGTCCGGCTCCATCAGCGACTGGGCCCGGGAGATCGAGGAGCAGATCGAGGAGGAAGCTGCAAAGCCGGCGGCCAAAGGCCCGCAAGGGAAAGCCGCAACCGGACGAGATGTGACCGAGCAGGAGGACCGCACCGAAGGTGCGCAAGGGCAAGTGCCCGCCGGCCGGTCAGGCCGCACCCGCGCAGCCGATGTGCGAAGCACATCCGGCGTGAGCGGAAAGACGGACAAACCCGCGAAATCCGCCCGGGGCACCTCCATGGGCAAGGCCGACAGCGCGCGTGAACGCGCCGCAGGCGGTCTGAACCCGGTCGCGGGCATGGACATGACCCTGGAAGAGGCCGAGGAGCTGGAAACCCGGCTCAAGCAGCACAAGAAGGACAACAAGAAGAAGAGCAAGGCGGAAGCCAAGTTCGGCGAGCTGACGGGCAACCAGGGCGCCACCGCGACGGTCGAGGCGCTGTCGGCGCTGATCGAGAGCGGCAACCCGCTGCACAAGGGCGGCAAGATCTGGACTCCCCACCGGCCGGAACGCCCGCAGAAGTCGGAAGGCGGCGTGCCCATCGTCCTGAAGTCCGAATACGAGCCGCGCGGCGACCAGCCGACCGCAATCGCCGAACTGGTCGAGGGGGTGAATTCGGGCGAGCAGACCCAGGTTCTCCTTGGCGTCACCGGCTCCGGCAAGACCTACACCATGGCCCAGGTGATCCAGCGCACCCAGCGCCCGGCCCTCATCCTGGCCCCCAACAAGACCCTGGCGGCCCAGCTCTACGGCGAGTTCAAGAACTTCTTCCCGGACAACGCGGTGGAGTATTTCGTCTCCTACTACGACTACTACCAGCCGGAAGCCTATGTCCCGCGCACGGACACCTACATCGAGAAGGAAAGCTCCATCAACGAGCAGATCGACCGAATGCGCCACTCGGCCACCCGTGCCCTGCTCGAACGCGATGACGTGATCATCGTCGCCTCGGTCTCCTGCATCTACGGTATCGGCTCGGTCGAGACCTATACCGCCATGACCTTCGCCATCGAGGTGGGCGAGCGCATCGACCAGCGCCAGCTCATCGCCGATCTGGTCGCGCTTCAGTACAAGCGCAACGACGCGGCCTTCCAGCGCGGCACCTTCCGGGTGCGCGGCGACACGATCGAGCTCTTCCCCGCCCACTATGAGGACAGGGCCTGGCGCATCTCCATGTTCGGCGACGAGATCGAGGCCATCACCGAGTTCGATCCGCTGACCGGCCGCAAGGCGGGCGAGCTGAAGCAGGTGAAGGTCTACGCCAACTCGCACTACGTGACCCCGAAGCCGACGCTGACCCAGGCGATCAAGTCGATCAAGGCCGAGCTGAAGCAGCGCCTGGAAGAGCTCAACGCCCATGGCCGCCTGCTGGAGGCCCAGCGCCTGGAACAGCGCACCCGCTTCGACCTGGAGATGCTGGAAGCCACCGGATCCTGTCAGGGCATCGAGAACTACTCGCGCTATCTCACCGGCCGTGCGCCCGGCGAGCCGCCCCCGACCCTCTTCGAGTACCTGCCGGACAATGCCATCGTCTTCGCCGACGAAAGCCACGTGACCATTCCCCAGATCGGCGGCATGTACCGGGGCGACTTCCGCCGCAAGGCAACCCTTGCGGAATACGGTTTCCGCCTGCCCTCCTGCATGGACAACCGGCCGCTGCGCTTCGAGGAATGGGACGCCATGCGGCCGCAGTCCATCGCCGTTTCAGCGACTCCGGGAAGCTGGGAGATGGAACAGAGCGGCGGCGTCTTCGCCGAGCAGGTCATTCGCCCCACGGGCCTGGTGGATCCGGTCATCGACATTCGCCCCGCCTCCTCCCAGGTCGACGACCTGCTGGGCGAGGTGCGTGCCGTCGCCGCCAAGGGCTATCGCACCCTGGTCACCACGCTGACCAAGCGCATGGCCGAGGACCTGACCGAATATCTGCATGAGAACGGCGTGCGTGTGCGCTACATGCACTCGGACATCGACACGCTGGAGCGGATCGAGATCATCCGCGACCTGCGCCTCGGGGCCTTCGACGTGCTGATCGGCATCAACCTGCTGCGCGAGGGCCTCGACATTCCCGAATGCGCGCTGGTGGCCATTCTCGATGCGGACAAGGAAGGCTTCCTGCGCTCCGAAACCTCGCTGGTTCAGACCATCGGCCGCGCGGCCCGAAACGTCGACGGCAAGGTCATCCTCTATGCGGACAACATGACCGGCTCCATGGAGCGGGCCATCGCCGAGACCAACCGCCGCCGCGAGAAGCAGCTCGCCTATAACGAGGAGCATGGCATCACGCCCGAAAGCGTGAAGCGCAACATCGGCGACATCCTCCAGAGCGTCTACGAGCAGGACCACGTCACCGTGGAAGCAGGCTTTGCCGAGGAAGGCTCGCTGGTCGGCCACAACCTCAAGGCCCATATCGACGATCTGGAACGGAAGATGCGCGAAGCCGCCGCAGATCTGGACTTCGAGACCGCAGCCCGCCTCCGCGACGAGGTCAAGCGCCTGCGCGAGACCGAGCTGGCCGTGGCCGACGACGCCATGGCCCGCCAGTCCTCCATCGACGAGAAGACCGGCGGCTATCAGGGCGACCGCAAGTTCGGTGCCGGCGGCACCAAGTCCGGCGCCTCCGGCAAGAAGAAGGAAACCGCTGCCGACCGGGCGAGGGCCGCAAGCGGCAAGGCCAGCGGCACGCTCAGCCCCTCGGCCAAGGTCCGCAAGAACACCCTGGACGAAATGACCGTCGGCCGCACCGAGGTGCCCCTGGCCAGCGGGCCCGTGCCCCAGAAGCCGAAGTTCGACAGCGGTGCCGAAGAGCAGAAGCCCCTGGTTCGCGGCAAGATCGGCGCCGGTTCCTATGAAGATCCGGCCGAGGAAAACCGCCGCCGCGGCCGCCCGAAAAAGACCGGCCGCCCGGGCCGGTGAGAGGCGCCGGAGAGCGGCATCCCCGCTCTCCGGCCCGTTTTCGCAACACGCTTCCCCGCCCCTGCGCCCCTTGGAGCCGGAAAGCGCCCCGGAACGGATTCGCTTCGACGCCCCGCCATGAGTCCGTTGTGGCGCCCCAAAACTGACCCTGCGGAAATTTACCACTTGCCGCCCGCGGTCATTCGCCGTTTACTCTTCCTTAACCATTGCCTGACCGGGCGGGTGAGGAGGTCACGCGCGACCGGTCAGGGTATCCAGGAGGTCAAAGATGGGGCTGTTTTCCAGGTCGTCGCGTCCGTCCAAGCCGGGGGGCATCCCGGGTCCGCGCCGGGGAGGCTCGGGTCCAGATGATCCCACCGGGAAAGGCCCGCGTGAAGGCGATCCGGCGACCGGACAGGAAGGCTGGCTGCCGCTGGCCCGCTCTGCGGACACACGCTCCGTCGAGGCCCGCGCCTCGGAACAGCTGGCACGCGAACTGTATCGCACGGCCCACGCCGGCCGTCAGGGCTCCGGACCGGCGGGCAGCCTGAGTTCAGGAGATCTGCGCACGGGCAGCCGCAGCGCCACGTCCGAGCCAGAGGACATGGAAGCCGGCATCGAGGAGGAGGACGCTTTCGGCGACGACCGTCACCTCTCCCCCTTCGCTCTGAAACTTCAGGAGAAGCAGCACCAGCTCGACGGGCTCAAGACCCGGCTCGGCAGCCTGACCCAGGCCTTCGAGCAGATGAACACCCTCTACATGGAAAGCCGCCACAGCATCTCCATGCTGACGGATTTCCTCGAGCGCTCCCGCGCCCAGGTGGAAACCGAGATCCGGCTCAAGTCGGAGAACGCCAAGATCTCAACGGACCTGATCGACTCCAATCACAAGGTTCACTCCCTGTCTGGCCAGCTGGCCGAGGCTCAGGCGGAGCTCAGCGCCCTGCGCAAGCGCCACGGTGAGACCCGCACGGCCCTGGAGACCGCCCGCAACGAGCTGATTTCAATCCGCGACAACAACCGCAAGGTCAACGAGGACCACAAGGCCCAGAGCCTTGAGCTGCTCCAGACCCGGACCCTCACCGAGGAACTGCGGGGCTCGCTCGGTGACCTGGAGGCCAAGTATCAGGCCCTGGAAGCCCATTCGGAAGCCCTGCAGGCCAATCTCGAGGAGATGAACGGCCGGGAAAAGCACCTGCAGCAGAAGCTGTCCGAAAGCGCCCAGCAGCTGGATGAGGAGCTGAAGCGGGCCAATGTCACCTCCACCCAGCTCGAGGCGACCAAGCGCCAGAATGCGGAGGTGCGCAGCCACAACATCGACCTCAAGTCCCAGCTCGACATGGCTCAGCAGGAACTTTCCTTTGCCCGCTCGCGGCTGGAAGAGGAACAGCGCAAGCATGACAACGAGATCTACACCCTGAAGTCCGAGGTCGAGACCCTGTCGTCCCAGCGCCGCGTCTCGGCCCAGACCCTGCAGGAAATGACCCGCGACAACACCGGCTTGCGGGAGAAGAACCGCAATCTCGTCAAGCGCATGCAGGAGATCGAACACCTGCTCGGCAGTGCCCAGAAGAACCATGAGCGCGACCGCAATGATCTGGTCACCGCCAGCGAGAAGCTGCGCGAGCTGAACCTGCGCTACAATTCGGCGCTGACCGACCTGAACCATCAGCGCAACCAGGCGCAGAAATATGCGGACCGGATCGAGGATCTGGTTCAGGAGAACAAGAAGCTGCAGAACTACAAGCTGCAGGTGGATCTTGCCAACGAGCAGATCGTCCAGCTCAAGGGTCTGGTGCGCAACTACCAGATCGCCATGGAAGGCCGCGGCCCGGCCGAGGAACTGGGTCTGACCGGCGAGCCCGGCGAGAACACCTCTGCCTATGCCTCGTCGTCAGCCGCAGACGACGGCACCTGGGAAAGCCTCGCCCTCTCCCCCGGCGCCCAGCGCGAGACCGAACGGCCTTATTCCTTCGAGGACTATGCCTTCGACACGGCCATGGATGACTTCGAGGACGAGATTGGAAGCGATCGCCCGGAAGGAGAAACCACGCTCACCGGGCGGGCCAAGGAGCATGACCTCTCCCTGGATGGCTCCGGACTGTCCGATCCGGACAGCGAGCGGCTGGCCCGCGAAACCCGGGACGCCCTGACGCGCAGCGTGCTCTCCCGCGAACCGGCCCCTCAGGAGACGACGCACGACGCAAAGGGCAAGACGCCCCAGAAGCCGGCCATCAGCACTGTCGTCCGCCTGCGCGGCGACTGAACACCGCAGGGACCTGCGAGAATGATGAAATGACGAGGCCCGGAGCAGACATGCTCCGGGCCTTGGCGCCTGGGTGCCTTTACTGTCCATCTGACCGCTCTGCGCCTCGGGCGCACCGAGCCCGGTCCGCGTCGGTCCCTGAACCGGAACTGGACCGGATCACGCCCCGTGAGCGCGCGCTCAGCTTCATCACCTCGGCAGGAAAGTCTGGAGCAGGCACGACTGGCGCAGGATCTGCGAGCTGCGGCGCTCTGGAACAGGACAGCGCTGATCGGCAGCAGCGGGATCCGACAGGCGGCAGAGATCTGGGCCAGAATCCTCTGGGCAGCGCCCGGTCGCTTACTCTTCCGGTTCGACCGTGAAATGCAGCGGAAAGCCGGCACGCCGGGCAGCATCGATGCCGCGCTCTGCCTTGGTCTCCGCAACATCCCTTGGATAGACCGAGACCATGCAGGCGCCCTTTTCATGCGCGGTCGCCAGAACAAGCCCGGCCTGACTGCCATCCAGCCGGAACTCCTGACGCAGAAGTGTGAGCACAAAGTCCTGAGGCGTGAACTCGTCGTTGAGCAGGACGACACGGTAGAGCTTCGGCCGATCGGTCCGAATGCGCTGTCCATCCCCCCGTTTCATGCTGAAGTCATTCATGATCCCGTCCGTTCCCTGATCAGTCCGCCCGAAAAATCATGCCGAAGGGAGGTTTCACGGGACAAAGCCCCTTCCGGGCACCTCCAACCCGAAGTCATCGCATTACGGGCCAGCGGCAGAGGCCTGCAACCAGTCCCCTCACGGCTCCCTGGAAACCGCCATTCTCCGGAGAGCAGCGGCTCGAGGAAAGCGGCAATCCGCCGTTGCGTCACCGTGATCCAATCACGATTTCGAGCTTAGCACATCCGGCTCTCCCCGAACGTTAAAATGGACCGTCTCAGATGACGCGACCATCGATAAGTTGTCCTTGCGGAAACTTCTCCCGCAACGGATCCCGCTGCGCTTACGCAAATGTGATGGATCTGAACGGCGGCTCGAAACGTAACTGCTGCATTGCCGCAAGGACCGGCTCCCGAGCCGTCCCTGCTTCAGCCGCTTTTTCTGGAGGACCCGAGATGTACAGCGATCCGATCCCGAGCCTTTTGACCGGAGACACCGCCAGCACGCGTCCGCCCCGCACCAGTGCGGAGGCCACCCGCCGGCAGTCGGTGAGGTCCCTCGCGACCCTTGCCCTCTTCGCCACCCTTGCGATTACCCTTCTTATACAGACCATCGGCCCGGCCCGGGCAGAGCCGGCGGCAGCACGGCTGGTGGCCGGCGGAGAACTCGTCGGCGAGGGCCGCTTCACCTTCTTTGGCCTGCCCGTGTTCGATGCGAGCCTCTACGCGCCTCAGGGTCGTTATGCCCCCGACGGCCCCTTTGCGCTCGCGCTCACCTACCGGCGCGACTTCAAGGGAACCGCGATTGCGGAGAAATCGATCGACGAGATCCGCAAGCAGGGCCGGGCGTCGGAGGCCTCCCTCGCCAGCTGGCAAGAGCAGATGAGCGGCATCTTTCCCAATGTGAAGGCGGGTCAGTCCCTCATCGGTGTCAAGACGGCGCAGGGTTCGGCGGTATTCTACTCCGGCAGCCGCAAGATCGGCGAGATCCGCGATCCGGCCTTTGCCCGCGCCTTCTTCGACATCTGGCTCGGATCGTCGACCAGCAACCGCTCTCTGCGGAACAAGCTCGTCGGACAGGCTTCCTAATCCCAAGCTGGGCAAGGCGCGCCGACCCTACCCGTTTCGACGCGCCGCACGTGTGATGGCCATCACGGAACGAACCTCCATCACGCGACTTTACCCGCAATCCCCAGAGGTTTTGGCAGGGGGTTCGCCAAAGGGTCAGAAAGCGCCCGACAGCCCTTGCCTTGGACCCTGCGGAATGTTTTCTTGGCGCGACTTTTTTCGGGAATTTGAGTCCCTTGGCCCGCAGGCTGCCACAAGGCTGCCGCATATGGGGCGCAAGGGCTCGCCCCATGGCAGGGGATCACGCCTGTTTCGGGCCTCGAGGAGGTTCGCAACTGTGGCGACACTCGGAACCGCCATGTGGCAATAACCGTTTGCATGACCTGGCGCCTCCCTTTTCCCTCGCCAGGAGGAGCTTGGATTTTGGAAGAGCGGATGTTCCTCACCGCCGGATCAGGGTTCGGACGTCTGGCACGTCATATCCGACGCGCGATTGCCATGCCGCTGGCCGTGGCTCTGATGGCGACCAGCCTGATGGCGCCGGCTCCCGCCCTGTCCCAGTCGACCCTGCGCAAGGCGCCGGAAGGCAATCGCTCGGCCAGTCAGCCCGAAATCCCTTATGCCTCCGCCCGCCGAACCCAGGCTTTCGACTCCAGCTATAACGCCAAGTTCGAGAAGGTCGTCGCGGTGCTGCGCCGGGACAAGGGACTGATCGGCTCCATCAAGAGCGTGTCCCGCAAATACGGCATCGACCCGATCCACATGATCGGCGCGATCGTCGGCGAACACACCTACAACTACAACACCCTCGACAGCGCCCAGTCCTATTACATCAAGGCCCTGTCCTATGCGGGGCTCAGCATCGACTTCGCCTATGAGGGCGAGCATGTCATGGACTTCGTGACCAAGCCCCAGTTCGAGAGCTGCAGCCGCGACAGCGCCGACAGCTCGCGCCTGTGGAGCTGCTACGAGCGCATCTGGGACAGCAGGTTCCGCGGCCGCCGGGTGGATGGCGTGCGCTATCCGGGCAAGAGCTTCAACGAGACCTTCTTCCAGCCCCTCTTCGCCGGCCAGAGCTTCGGCCTCGGCCAGCTGAGCCCCCTGACCGTGCTCAAGATGAGCGACCGGGTGAACCGGGTCTCGGGCCTGCGCAAGCTCGACGCCCGCGACGCCGGCGACGTCTATGGCGCCACCATGGACCCGAACCGGTCGCTGCATTACATGGCCGCGATCATTCAGGAGGCCATCGAGGCCTACAAGTCCGTGGCCAAGGTCGACATTTCCGGAAATCCGGGCCTGACCGCCACGCTCTACAACCTCGGCGACCCCTGGCAGCGGGCAGCCCGCTTCCGGTCTTCCGGTCAGGCCTGGCCACGCGAGAATTATTACGGCTGGCTGGTCAACGACCGGATCGAGGCGCTCAGATCCATCCTCTGAGCCACCGGCTCCGGGTCATGTTCAAGGGCGGGCCTCCGACGGAGCCCCGCCCTTTTTCTCGGATCAAACGAGGAACGGGTTGGTCCTGCGCTCTTCGCCGAGCGTCGAAGCCGGACCATGGCCGGGCAGGAAACTCACGTCATCGCCCAGAGGCAGCAGCTTGTCACGGATCGAGCGAATGAGCGTTGCATGATCGCCGCCCGGCAGATCCGTCCGGCCCACCGAGCCCTTGAACAGCACATCCCCGGAAATCGCCAGGCGCAGCTCCGGGTCGAAGAACACCACATGCCCCGGCGCATGACCCGGGCAATGCAGCACGTCGAAGCTGCGCCCTGCCATTTCCATGGTGTCCCCGTCTTCCAGCCAGCGGTCCGGCTCCACGGTCTTCACGTCCGGCAAGCCGAACTGGCGCGCCTGATCGCTCACCCGCTTCAAAAGCATCCGGTCCGCCTCGTGCGGTCCTTCCACCGGCACCCCGAGCTCGGCGGCAAGATCGGCCGCGCCCCCCACATGATCGATATGACCGTGGGTGATGACGATCTTCTCCACCTTTACCCCATTCTCGCGAATGGCTTCGAGAAGCAGCGGCACATCTCCCCCCGGATCCACCACCGCGCCCACCATGGTGCGCGGATCCCAGAGGATCGAACAATTCTGCTGGAAGGCGGAGACCTGCACGATCAGGATCTGCAGCGGCGGAAGATCCTGATCCGCCCCTTGGGACGAAGCAGCGTTGGATGAAGAGGTCATGGCGGGCACATCCCTTGTGAGTGCGGCAGAAGAGGACCACGGCGACCCTTGACGCGCACAGGCGCGCTCCCGATCCCCGGCCCCGTCCGGAACCTGTTGAAGCTGAGGGAAAACGCATATTCCCGCGAGGCTTTGCGGGATCGAGCCTTTTCCTTCTCCTTCCGGTTTCGTACAAGAAGATTGGCCCCATGGACAGCCTCGGGCACAACAAGGTTGCAAGACACCGATGACACCGCGCCGCCCGCTCCGTCCGCTTCTGCTCGCAGCTGCCTTGCTCTGCGGGGTTTCGGCTGCGCAGGCGAAGGACATTCGCCCTCCCGTTCCGGCCACCAATCCCGCCACAGGCAAGCTGCCGGAAGGCACCTCCCCCAGCCCGCGTGCCAATCCGGCCGGCGGGGAAACGAGCCCGCGCGCGCCTGGGGCTGGCAATCAGCCAGGCAATCACGCCGGCGTCCCGGCCGCTTCCGTCGCATCTGGAACATCTTCGACGAAGGCGACGACCGCAGCGGCCGCCTCCCCGTCCTCCGCGACACCCGCCGTGCTGCGTCCGCGCACCATGCCGAGCTTTGATCGCTGGTCGGTCGCCTGCACCAATTCGGGCCTGTGCACCGCCTCCGCGCTGATCCGTGACCGGTCCGTCTGGCTCGATCTGCGCATCGTCCGCAACTGGCCGGCCGAAGCCCCGGCGCTCGTGCGCATCACGGCCAATGCGGCGCTCAACGGGGACAAGGCGCTGAAACTGTGGATCGATGGCAAGGCCGTCGACGAGATCCAGGTGGCCCAGCTGCGGGAAAGCCAGGCCGCGATCACCGCGCCCCTCGGGTTCCGCCCGCTTGGCGGCGAAGGCTTCTGGTATCCGGCAGGCCCGGCCACCGACACACTGCTGCGCGCCATGGTGGCGGGCAAGACCCTGCGCATGGACCTGCCCATCGGCGAGGAGACGGTGTCCCTGCAGATCCCGCTCAAGGGACTGATGGCCTCCCTGTCCTGGCTGGACGACCAGCAGCGTCGCACAGGCACCACCTCGGCCATCCAGACGAAGGGCGAGGCCCTGGCGCAGGACGCCCCGCATGCCCTGCCGATCGTCGATCCGGCCACCCTGCCGCCCGCCATCGCGGCTGCCTGGGACGCGAACCGCTTCTGTTCCGACGTGGATCCGGGCATTTTCCCCAATCTGGATGCGGTGGCAGCCCCCCTCGACGACAAGCTCACCCTCTATCTCCTGCCCTGCGGAGCCCCCGGCGCCTATAACGCCGCCTATGTGGCCCTGCTCGCTGGTGCGGATGGCAAGACGCGCCAGCTGTCCTTCGCCCGCATGTCCGACCAGGGACCGGTGGCAATGGACCTGCTCTACAACCTGCACTGGGACGCCCCCAGCCTCGAATTGGACAGCCTCTTCCGGGGGTCCGGCATCGGCGATTGCGGTGTCTGGAGCCGCTGGCGCTGGACAGGTTCCGCCTTCGCGCTGACAGAGGAGGCGAGCCGCTCGACCTGTGACGGGCAAGAAACACCGCTGTCGGAATGGGGCCGCATCTGGCCTCCCGCTACGGAAAGTAATTGACATCACTTTCAAGGATTCGCTTGCGATTCCGCCCCGCCCGCCCTTATGATGAATTTGCAGCGGACTGGTATGGGATTTGCGGCGACGTAGTACAGCCCAAGCCTGTTTTCATGTGGACCGGCGTGAGTCACACGCAGGTCAAAGGGACCCCGCGTTTCGCGGGAGAGTTTCAAAGCTACAGTGCCGAAGAGCGGTAGGCACGCAGTTAGGGTGATTTGGTAATGCACGATGGTGATTCGGACCGGCGGTCGCGTGGACGTCGCGGCGGCAAGCGCGAGTTTGGCGGTCCGCAAGACTTCGGCAGTGATTTTGGCGGCAACGATTTTGGCGGCGGCTACGGCGGCTATGGCGACAACAATTACGGCGGCGGCCGTGATGGTGGCTATGGTGCGGGTCGTCGAGAAGGCGGTTATGGCGACCGGGATCGCGAAGGTGGTTACGGCGGCGGTCGTCGTGAAGGCAGCGGCGGTTACGGCGCTGGCGGTGGTCGTCGTGAAGGCGGCGGCGAACGTCGCGAGGGCGGCAATTTCGGCGGCCCGCGCCGTGAAGGCGGCGGCTACGGCGGCCCCCGTCGTGAAGGCGGCTATGGCGGTGGCGCTGGTGGCGGCCGCGAAGGCGGCTACGGCGGCGGCAACCGTGAAGGTGGCTTCGGCGGTGGTGACCGTGAAGGCGGTTTCCGTCCGCGTCGTCCCCGTCCGGAATTCGACGCTCCGGTGGAACGCGGTCCCCGTCAGAACGGCACCGTGAAGTTCTTCAAGGGTGACAAGGGCTTCGGCTTCATCACCCCGGACAACGGCGAGAACGATGTCTTCGTGCACATCTCTGCCGTGGAACGCTCGGGCATGACCGTCCTCGACAGCGGCCAGCGGATCTCATTCGAGACCGAACCGGATCGTCGCGGCAAGGGCCCGAAGGCCGTGAACCTGCAGCTGATCGAAGGTGAAGGCGAAGGTGCCGCCACCGCATCTGACGCAGACGACGCTGGCTACGACGACGGCGACGACGATTGATCCTTTCACGTCTCCACGGTCTGCCGCGGAGACGTGTCCCGAACGATGAGACCGGCTTGCGACTGACAGGGTGCGTCAGGGACGAGCGGATCAGAGGTCGACGGGATCAGCGGAAAGCATCAAGGGGAAGCCTTCGGGCCTCCCCTTTTTCTTTTCCAAGGACGTTTGCGCCTCACGCTGGCGACCCCGCCGTCCCCCTGGCTCGCGTCGCCCTGCCTTCCCCTCCGGCTCGATGTCCGCAGCCCCCATTGCCCTCCCCCTTCGGACTGACACACGCACAAAGGCACTCGACCGTCCGAAGCCACGCGACACTCGTCGGCTTGCCCGGCTGACAGGGCAGATCCTGGTCCCCGGCGCCGTTCAGGAAAGCTCTGGCATCGCGCGCGCCCCTTCTGTAAACGGAAGCCACAAGACCGGGAGACCGAAGGCCCCATGTGGCCTGCGCCAGCGCGTCGAACCGCAAGTCCGCTGGCGGCACGCCGCCTCGCCCCTGCCCTCCCGCCACGCCCAAACCGGAGATCCCGCGATGACCCAGTCGCCTGCCCCTGTCACCGCCGCGAATGCAACTCTTTCGATCCGGGGCTTCCGCGCAGGCGATCTTGCAGCCCTCCTGGCCATGAACGCCGGTGCGGTTCCTGCCGTGAACGATCTCTCCGCCGAGGAGCTGACCGACCAGATCGCCGAGGCGCGCGCCTGCATCGTCGCCGTGAAGGACGAGATGCCGGTTGGCTTCCTCCTCTGCTATGATGAGACGGCAGACTATGACAGCCGGAACTTCAAGTGGCTTCAGGAGAACGTCGCCCGCTTCTTCTATACGGACCGGATCTGCGTCGCGCCGGAGCTGCGCGGCCACCGCATCGGCGAGGCGCTCTATCAGGGTCTGTTCGACCGCTTCGCGGCGGAAGGGCAGCCCTTCGTCTGCGAGGTCAATACCCGGCCCGCCAATCCGGGGTCGGTCCGCTTCCACCAGCGTCTCGGGTTCCGCGAAATCGGCACCGCGGACTATGGCGACAAGGCCGTGGTCTACCTGCAGCGCTGAGCCGAGAGCGCAAGGACCCAACGAAACCCGCGCCGTGCTCTGGCTTCAGGCGCGGCCCCGGAGGCCGCAAGCCCCGGACAGACCGTCTGGCCCGCAGGATGGCGGCGCCGAAAGGACACCTGGATGAACTATCGTCACGCCTATCACGTGGGAAACATCGGTGATGTGCTCAAGCACGCAGTGCTTGCCCGCCTGATCCTGCATTTCCAGAAGAAGGACAAGGCCTTCCGCATCCTCGACACCCATGCCGGCATCGGCCGCTATGATCTGGGGTCGGAGGAAACCCTGAAGACCGGAGAATGGCAGCAGGGCATCGGCAAGGTTCTGGCCGCCGATCTCTCGCCCCGCGCCCGCGAGATCCTGGCCCCCTGGCTCGACGTGGTGCGCGCCGAAAATCCGGACGGGACCTTGCGGATCTACCCGGGTTCCCCGCTCCTCGCCCGCCAGATGATGCGCCCTCAGGACCGGCTGACCCTGACGGAGCTGCACCCTGCCGATTTCAAGACCCTGTCCGATCTCTTTGCCGGGGACCATCAGGTCAAGACCATCCATCTGGATGCCTGGCTTGCCATGGGTGGCTTCCTGCCGCCCAAGGAAAAGCGCGGCTTCGTGATCATCGATCCGCCCTTCGAAAAGACGGACGAGTTCGAGCAGATTGCGAAGGCCGTCATCAAGGGATGGAGCAAGTGGGCCGGCGGCACCTTTGCCATCTGGTATCCGCTGAAGGACCGCAGGGCCATCAACCGGATGCACCAGGACTTCAAGGACGCCGGCATCCGGGACGTGCTGCAGCTTGAGCTGCGTATTGCCCGCAGCGCCCAGGACACGGCGATGATGGGATCGGGCATGACCCTCATCAATCCCCCCTTCACCCTTGGCGACGAGATGCGCGACCTCCTGCCCGAACTCTGCGAGATCCTGCGCAACACCCCGGATGCGGGCTGGAGCGTCGAGCAGATCATTCCCGAATGACGGCCCTCGGCCTGCGAGTGTCCTTGCAGGCCGAACTCTGCCTTATTCCGCAGGAGCCCGGCGCGGCTTTGGCTTGACCCGCCTGACAAGCTGCGCCATCGTGTCGGCAGTTTCACACCTGTCGCGCCCGGCCCTCCGGACACGACGGCTTTCCTCATGCGTTCGCCCGGACGGCAGGGCCCTGCCGCACCCCCCTGTCCGGGACGGCCCGCCTGGAGCCCCTCGATGTTCATGAAATCCTTTGCCACCCGCCGTTCCGCAGCACTGTCCCTGGTCGCCGCTGTCGGCGCCCTCGCCATGGCCAGCCTGGCCCAGACCGCACCGGCAAGCGCCTTCGGCTTTTCCGGCCCCCTTCCGGCCTGCGACAATGCTTCCGTGCTCACCCGGGTAAAGACCCAGCTCGACCGCGCCGAGAGCCTCTACAACGGCACCGACCGTCTCGTCGGTTTCGAAAGTGCCTATGAACTGGCGCTGGACAACGGCGACCCGAGCGAGCTGACCCGCCGCTATTGCAGCGTGCGCGTGCTGACCACATCCGATCAGCCCCTCACCGCCTATTACATGGTGGAACAGAATGCCGGTTTCCTCGGCATCTCCTGGGGCGTCGAAGCCTGCCTGCCGTCCAATGACGACTGGCGGGTCTATGGCCGCCACTGCCAGACGGTCCGTCCGGACTGACAGGGGCGCTGCGGCGGGATTCGCTTCGGCCCGCCAGCCGGCCGGCCCCCGCCGCCCGTCATCCGCACGCATCTAAAATCCTGTCGCGCCCGGAGCTTCTCCGGGCGTCAGCGTCCCAGCCCCCCACGACCAGATCAGAGGTTTTTTCGAAACATGCTCGTCCTGCGCTCGTCCGCCGCCTCTCCCTTTGGCCGCAAGGTCAAGATTGCCGCGGCCATCCTGAACCTCAAGCCGCTGCTGCAGATCGAAGAGACAAAGACAGCGGATCCGTCCGACAGCATCCGCCAGCAGAATCCGCTCGGCAAGATCCCGGCGCTCATCCTGGAAGACGGGACCGTGCTCTACGACAGCCGCGTCATTCTGGAGTATCTCGACCATCGCGCCGGCGGCAACCGCATCCTGCCGGTGGGCGAGGCACGCTTCCCCGTTCTGGCCCTTCAGGCGCTCGCCGATGGCATCATGGATGCTGGCATCCTGCAGGTCTACGAGAAGCGTTTCCGCCCGGAAGACAAGCGCTTCGATGACTGGACCAACTATCAGGCGGCCAAGGTCACCCGCGCCCTGACGGCGCTGGAAGCCTCCCCGCCCGCCAACCTGACCGCAGAAACCGATGCCACGGTCGGCACCATCGCGCTTGCCTGCGCCCTTGGCTATCTGGATGTTCGTTTTGCCGGCGCCTGGCGCGAGAGCTATCCGCGCCTCGTCGCCTGGCTTGCCAGTTTCGAAGCGGCCGTGCCATCCTTCGGCGCCTCCGCCGTCGCGCCGCAGCCGGTCAGCGGCATCGCCGAACCGCTTGCCTGAGGAGCGGGCGCACCACCCGACATGACAAAGGGGCGGATCCTTGCGGATCCGCCCCTTTTGTCTTGGACCTGCCGTGCCCGAATGCCTATTCCGCCGGCTGGTCGAGGGGGCGCGCCGGGCGGCCGAGCCCCTTGCGCCGCCCGAAAGGCACCCGTGCCAGCCGACGCCCGGTGCGCATCAGCCCGCCGATGTCGTTCTGGATGGCCAGCACCGCCGGCGTGACCAGAATGACGAGGAAGAGACCGAACCCCAGGCCATAGGCGAGCGTGATCACCGTGGGCAGCAGGAACTGCGCCTGCCGGCTCGTCTCGAAGAGCAGTGGCGCCAGTCCGAAGACCGTGGTGGCCGACGTCAGGATCACCGCGCGCAGACGGTCGCAGACCCCTTCGACCACGGCCGACAGGAACGGCCGGGTGCGGGCATATTCATCGATCGTCGTCACCAGCACGATGCTGTCATTGATGATGATGCCTGCCATTCCGATGAAGCCGACAATGGAGAACATGCTCAGCGGCAACCCGTGCCAATAATGGCCCCAGAGCATCCCCATACTGCCGAAGGGAATGATCAGGATGACAACGATGGGACGGGTCCAGGAGGCGAAGACCCAGGCGAGCGTCAGATAGATGCCGCCCAGGCACAGACCGAAGCCGAGAAGAGCATCGGACAGGAAATCCCGCTCCTGTTCCGCCAGGCCACGCACCGCGCTGTCCACGTCGAACCGCGCCTTCACCTCCGGCAACAGGGTGTCTTCCAGGCGGGAGAGAATGCGGTTTGCGGCCTCGGGATCATCCTCGGACACGCTGCCCGTGACCTTCAGCGTCCGCAGACCGTTCTGCCGGCGCACGGATGCAAAACCGAAGGAACTGTCCACATTGACGATTTCGCTCAACGCCACATAGGTTCCGGCAGGCGTGCGCACCCGCGTTTCGTAGATGAAGGCGCTGTCGGTCTCCTCGTCCGGCAGGCTGACCTTCACGGTCGCCGTCCGACGGCCCACCGGAAACTCGGCCACCTCGATGCCCGACAGTCGGTCCCGCAGCACCCGAGCAACGCTGTCCGTGGTGAAGCCCAGCGCCTCGCCCCGCGGCGTCAGCGTCAGGTTCAGCTCGGTCTTGTCATAGGACAGCGTGTCTTCCAGACCGCTGACGCCTTCATAGCCGGCGAGCGCCTGCTTCAGATATTCTGCCGCCTCCTTCAGGGTCTCCGTCGACGGGCCATAAAGCTCCACGTCGATGGCATCGCCCCCCGGCCCGGAGCGTTCACCGCGCAGGGCCAGCGTCTCCAGCAGGGGGGAGCGGCGGATCTCCTTCTGCCAGTCCCCGATGAACTGGAAGGCGGAATAATCGCGCAGGTCCGGATCGATCAGCTCGATGGAAAAGCCACCGAGCTGATCCGTGTCCTTGCTGTCGGCCACCTGCAGACCGCGCCCTTCGTTGCCGCCAACCGTGGCCAGCGAGAAGATCACGGGCGCCGCGCCATGGGCCTGCGCATAGTCCGCGTCGACCTTGTCGAGCGCCCGCTGCATCTCGGCAATCATGGCCTCGGTGTCAGCGCGCGTCGCCCCGGGCAGCATCGCGATATTGGCCGAGATCACGCCCCGCTCCGGTGCATTGAAGAACCGCCACTGAACGGTGCCGTTGAAATAGAGCAGCGAAGTGAGCAGTAGGCCCATGATCGCAAACCCCATCACCGGATAACGCAGGCCGATTACCAGCCCCATGAAGGGGCGGAAAAGCCGGCGCAGGAACCAGGCAAAGCCGATGTTGAAGAGCTTGTTCGGCAGATCATACCAGCTGGTCTTGTGGGGTGCGGCAAGCGCGTGGCGCATGTGGGCTGGCAGGATGAGGAAGCTCTCCACCAGACTGGCCACGAGCACCACGGACACCACCCAGGGAATGGACGCAATCATGGTGCCGAAGAAGCCGCCGATGGTCGTCAGTCCCGAAAAGGCGATCACCGTGGTGATGGAGGCACTGAAGACCGGCAGGGCCATGCGCCGCGCCGAGAGAGCTGCCGCCTGGGCCGGCGAATAGCCGCGCCGGGCAAGGAAATCCGCATGTTCACCCACGACGATGGCGTCATCCACCACGATGCCCAGACAGATGATCAGGGCGAAGACCGAGATCATGTTGAGCGTGAGGCCAAAGGCGAACATCAGTCCCACGGTGGCCGCCATGGCGACGGGAATGCCCATGGCAACCCAGAAGGCCGTGCGAGCGGACAGGAACAGGAAGAGGAAGCCCAGCACCAGGAGCAGGCCGAAGATACCGTTTTCGATGAGGATGTTCAGCCGGTCGATGATCCCTTGCGACCGGGTTTCGGTCAGCTGGGCCACCGTGCCCTTGGGCAGAGTGGACTGGAACTCGGCAACGGTCGCCTCCACCTGCCGCTGCAGGCTGATCGTGTCGCCGGTCGCGTTCCGGTCGATCCGCAGCACCACGGCCGGCATGCCCTTGTGGTAGAAGGCCCGTCCGGCCTCGACCCCTTCGGTTTCAAGGGTTGCCACATCCCGCAGCAGCAGCTTCTCGCCCTGCGCAGGCGTCTTCACAACAATATTGCCGAGCTCTTCCTCCGTGCGCCGCTCGTTGCCGGTGCGCAGACGTGCCCCGCCATTGTTGATCTCGCCCGCAGGCGTCGTGTCCATTTCCCGCTTCAGCGCCTCGGCCAGATCGCTCAGCTGCAGGTCATGACGGATGAGCCGCCCCTCGCTGGCGGTGACCCGGATCACCGGGTCCGCCGTGCCGGAAATCGACACGCGCGTCACGCCCTTCTGGAACAGCCGGGTCTGAAGGTCCTCGGCGAAGCGCGACAGCTGATCCTCGTCGATAGGTCCGTAGATGACCACGTTGGTCACCCGGTCGCGGAAGTTGGACCGGGTCACGCGAGGTTCATCCACCCCTTCCGGCAGGTTGCTCTTGGCCTGATCGACAAGCGCCTTCACCTCGTCGGTGGCCTTGCCCATGTCCCAGTTGGCCTCGAACTCGAGCTCGAGGGTGGCACGGCCCTCACGGGCCACGGAGGACGCTTCGCTCACCCCGTCGACGCTCAGAAGCTGCGGCCCCAGGATCTCGACCACCGCCCGGTCCATGTCTTCGGGCCCGGCGCCTGGCCAGGTCACGGTGACATTCACCTGCTCGCGGACGATGTCCGGAAAATACTGGGTGCGGATGTTGAGGCCGGCGGCAATGCCGCCGAAGAGCATGATGCACAGGAGCAGATTTGCCGCCGTGCGGTGGTTGACCATGTAGTCGAGAAGGCCGGACCAGGCTTTGGACCCTTGCATGCTGCTCTCCCTAGCCGCGCTGCCCGCGTCCGCCGTTCTCCAGCCTGTCGATCAGGCTGCGCGGCACGCTGTCCCCTTTCAGGATGCCGAGGATCTCGGCCTTTCGCTCGTCGGGAATGGGGCGGCTGTTGACCTTGGCAATCAGCGCCTCCCGCCGTGCGGGATCAAGAGCGACAAGCTCCTGCGCGCCGCCACCGCTCTCGGCCACCGGTCGACGGCCCTGACCGTCCTGCCCTTCGGGAGCAGACCCGGCATCGGCGCCGCGCGGCGAGACCTTCAGCCCCGCCCCCAGCTGCGGCAGCCGCTCGGTCACGTAGCTGCGGCCGAAGGGCACGTCCGCCAGGACGATCTCGTCGCCGAGACGGCGCAGGATCCGCGCCTTGTGCTCCTCAAGACGCTGATCCGCGTCGAGCAGCAGCATTTCGCCGGCCGCATTCACGGCCGCGGCCGGAACACGGGCCACATTGGTCAGGGTCGGTTCTTCCACCCGCAAGGTCACAAAGTCGCCGGGACGCAGGATCGTTGCCTCGCCCACCTCGAGCGTTGCAAAGAGCTGACGGCCCGCATCGCCCTCCGCCACTCGGGCGGCCGCCCGGTCCAGATGCCCGGTAACGGTAATCGCGCGTCCGCCGAGATCCAGCTCCACCTTCACCGGCGCCTTGATCAGGCGGCCGGCATCATCGAGAAAACGCGAGAATTCCGCAGTCGACAGGGTGAAGCTCGCCTCGAGCGCGGTGGGGTCGATGAGCACCGCCAGCGCATCATTGGTCCCCACCCGCCGGCCGAGCGTGGCATCCACCTGATCCAGCGTGCCGGCGAACGGCGCACGCAATTCCGTGTCCTCGAGCGTCCGTTCCGCGTCGCGCAGGGTGATCCGCGCCCGCTCCACGTTCAGCTCCATGCGTTCGATCTTCTTGCGGGCAGTGATGATGGATTGAAGCCGGCTGCCCAGCGACTGCTCGATGGCCGCAAGCGACAGCTCTTCCTGCTCCACCTGAACCATGGTCGCATAACCCCGGTCGAGAAGCTGCCGCTGGCGGTCGAGAGAGCTGCGCCGCAACTCGAGCTGCTTGCGCGCGGCCTCCAGCTCCTGCTCCGCCGCACCGATGGCCTCTTCCGCCTCGGCCTTCTGAGCTTCCGCATCGGCGAGCGCTGCCTTGGCATCCAGCAGGCCGGACTGGGCATCGGCCGGATCGATTTTCAGCAGAAGGTCCCCGGCCCTGACCGCCTCCCCATCGCGGAAGGTCTGCGAGACCTCGACCAGACGTCCTTCGGAACTGGCGCGGACCTCGAGATTGCGCCAGCTGCGGATCTGGCCGTAGACAACGGTCACCGGCACCACGGTCTCCGGCTCCAGCCGCGCCACGTTCACCGAGTAGGACCGCTCCTCGACAGGCGGACGGCGCCGGGTTTCCTCGACCGACAGGGTGTCAACCAGCCGCCAGACGCCGAAACCGACCGCCCCCACCGTGATCGCAAGCAGGATGAGGCCAACAAGCCCCCTCGCCAGAAACCGCATACCCGTCTCCCATGCGCCCTCCCGCGTCCTGTGACGCCGGAGGGATCTCCATCAGTCCGTTTCACCCGCGCGCCCAAGCCCGGCACTTCCATGGAGGACAATCAGGGGTGATCCGTCATCATCCATGTCCGCCAGACACACAGCCAGAAACACAGTTTACCTGCGAAAACACTTAAGCGCCGTTTTCGCGTCGTCATCCTGCGGAAATTTACTAGCATCCCCCGAGGTTCGGACAGAGCGGCTTTCTGTATCTGAATGTAACAAGGCCCGGCGCTTGCGCACCGGGCCCTGCAATTTCACATCTGACGGAGGAGGCCCTCCGCAGGTCCGACGGATCAGAACTTGTAGCTGACGCCGGCGCGGACGATGTCGTCGTCCATTTCGGACTTGTAGCTGGTGCCGGAGATGTTGAAGTCTTCGGAGCCGAAGTCCTGGTGCACGTATTCGACGCGGGCGGTCACGTTGTTGGTGACGGCGCCTTCAACACCGGCGCCCAGGGTCCAGCCCACGGCGGTGGTGTCGGCCGAGTTGCCACCGACCTTCAGGGACTGGTCGGCGATCGCCAGACCACCGGCACCGTAGACCATGAAGCGGTCGAAGGTGTAGCCCAGACGGCCGCGGACGCTGGCGTTCCAGTCGGAGCTGGTCTCAGCGGTCACGCCACCAGAGGTCGCGGTGTCGTTCAGGTCGGACAGCTGGAAGTCAGCTTCGACACCGGCCAGCACGTTCGGCGTGATCATGTAGTTGTAACCGGCATGCACGCCACCCTGGACCCCATTGCCCTCGGTGTCGGCTGCGCCGCTGTTGTCGAAGTTACCCCAGCCCCAGCCGAGGTTGCCACCGGCATAGGCGCCGTTCCAGTCGAAACGGGCGGCCGGAACCGGATCAGAGTAGGACGGTGCCGGTTCGCTCGGATAGGGCAGATCGGCGGCCAGCGCCGGAACGCTCAGGCTGGCGACGGCAACGGTCAATCCTGCAAGGGCAAGACGCTTCATGATGGATACTCCAGATGTACTTTGTTCAGTCGAGACGGGACAGCCATCTGGCTTGTCCCCATCCTCACCCAGGTTCGACATATGGAGGGTCTTTGTGGCGGATCCTCACAGAGATTGAGGAATTTTAATGATGAATTGTGGTCATTCGCCGGCACGGTGAATGGCGGGTTAACTTTCGCAAGTTGCGAGGAAACAACGGGAAAAACCTGCCTATCTTGCCCGGCTGCCCCCTTGTCCCGCGCCTTTCCCTTCCCACTTCTATTGCGTATAAGGCGCCAGTCGCGCGGACGCGTCCGCCCCCATCTCGTCAAGACGGAACCGGAACCAGGAATGCTTCTAGACTATGTGAGCCTCGCAGGCGGCCTTGTGGCATTGATCATCGCAGGTGACCTGCTCGTACGCGGCTCCGTCTCGATCGCCAAACGGCTCGGCATTCCCAATCTGGTCATCGGTCTCACCATCGTCGCCTTTGGCACCTCGGCGCCGGAGCTCGTCATCTCCCTGGGCGCCGCCCTCGAGAATGCCGGTGGCATCGCCGTGGGCAACGTGGTCGGCTCCAACATCGCCAACGTGCTGGCCGTGCTCGGCCTTCCGGCCCTGATTGCGGCCACTCCCTGCGGCGAAGACGGGGCCACGCGCAACGCGGTCTTCATGGTAGCGGTTACGGTAATCTTCATCGCACTCGCCTCCACCGGAACCCTGGGCCTGCTCTCCGGGCTGGTGCTTCTGGGCCTGCTGGCCCTTTTCCTGCTGGACTCCGCCCGTGCCACCCGTCGTCATCGCAAGGACCTCAAGGACGGTGCCGCGGCCAGCTGCTGCGACGGCGCCTCCTCGGTCGACGATATCGAGGACGTCGAGGGCGTTCCGGAAAACACCCTTCTTGCGATCGCCTATATCCTCATCGGTCTGGTGGGTCTGCCCCTGGCAGCCCAGTTCACCATCGATGGCGCCACCGGCATCGCCCAGGCCTGGGGCGTGAGCGACGCGGTGATCGCGCTGACCGTCATTGCCCTCGGCACCTCCCTTCCCGAACTTGCAACCACGGTCATGGCCGCCATCCGTCAGCATGGCGCGGTTGCCATCGGCAACGTGATCGGCTCCAACGTCTTCAATCTTCTGGCCATCATGGGCATCACCTCGGCCATCGTGCCGATCGAGGTGCCCGCAGAGATCCTGAACTTCGACGTCTGGGTCATGCTTGGCTGTGCGGTGCTGCTGCTGGCTCTGGCCAAGTGGCGGGTCTGCCTCGGCAAGGTCACCGGGCTCCTCCTCTGCGCCGCCTATGCGGGCTATATCTTCGCGGTCTATGCCATGGGACTGTCCTCCTGAGGCATCTCAAGGCTCCTGACGCCGGAGCCGTGTAAACCGGACGGCAACCGCCAGCGTATGAGAATCAGGGCTGCGCGGGATCCCGCGCGCCCGCTCTCCGCTGGCATCCACCGTTTCCGGGACGAGTGCCGCCTCCCCGCAGCTCGCTGAAGGATCCTTTCGTGACCACGTCCCGCCCCGCAACTGCCCTTGTCACCGGCGCCTCCAGCCGCATCGGATCCGTGATCGCGCGGGGCCTGGCGCAGGCCGGCTGGTCCCTGGCCCTTCATGCTCATGAAGGGGCGGACCGTGTCGAGATCCTGGCGAGGGACCTGGGCGAAGCCGGTTGCCGCTGCAAGACCGTGATCGCCGATCTGACCGACAGCGCCACCCTCCCCGGTCTGATGGCCGGCATCACGCAGGCGCTTGGTCCCATAGATGTGCTCGTCAACAACGCCTCGATCTTCGAGGATGACGGCATGGGCAGCCTTTCAGACGACCTCTTCAACCGGCACATGGCCATTCATGTGCGCGCGCCGCTGCTCCTGGCCCAGCTCATGTCCGAAGCCCTGCCGGACGGCCGGGACGGGCTGATCGTCAATCTGATCGATCAACGGGTCTGGAAACTCACCCCCCAGGCCCTGACCTATTCCATCTCCAAGGGCGCCCTGTGGGATGCGACCCGGCGCATGGCCCAGGCACTGGCTCCACGCATCCGGGTCAATGGCGTCGGCCCGGGCCCGAGCTTCCGCAATGAGCGCCAGTCGGAAGCGGAATTTGCCCGTCAGACACGTTCTGTCCTGCTGGAACACGGACCCGCGCCCGAGGAATTTGCCCGCACCGTGCTCTATCTCTGGGAATGCCGCTCCATCACCGGTCAGATGATCGCCCTCGATGGCGGCCAGCATCTGGCCTGGCGCACCCCCGACGTGGTCGACGTTGGGGAATAAGCCCGGGATCTGCACGCAAGGCTCCGATGTGGCCGGCGGAATCGTCTAGACTTGAGAGAAGCCGCCCTGCCCGTCTCCGGGCCGACTTGGGGCCGAGCGCCCCGACCCCATATGAGGAGCAGACGAAACGCTCCCTCAAGAAGCAGCATGACGCAAGACACAGACCCCACCGCGACGCCCGCCCCCTCGACGCCAGCTGCGGCTGACGGCACACCCGTCGCCACGGCCCAGACCGCCAGCGTGACAGGCACGGAAGCACCGGCGCCCATGCCGAAGGGGGTCGAAGTCATCGCGGATCAAGTGAAGCGTCTGCCCATGGGGCCGGGCGTCTATCGCATGATCGACGAGAATGGTGACGTGCTCTATGTGGGCAAGGCCCGCAGCCTCAAGAAGCGGGTGACCAGCTACACCCGCCTTCAGGGCCAGTCCAACCGCATCATGCGGATGATCCTCTCCACCGCGTCGATGGAATTCGTCGTCACCCGGACGGAGGCAGAGGCGCTGCTGCTGGAGGCGAACCTGATCAAGCGCCTGCGGCCACGCTTCAACGTGCTGCTGCGCGACGACAAGTCCTTCCCCTACATCCTGATCACCGGCGATCACGAGGCACCGGCCATCGTGAAGCATCGCGGCGCGCGCAAGCGCAAGGGCGACTATTTCGGCCCCTTCGCCTCCGCCGGCGCGGTGGACCGTACCATCAACGCCCTGCAGAAGGCGTTCCTGATCCGCAACTGCACCGAAAGCTATTACGAGAACCGGTCCCGCCCCTGCCTGCTCTACCAGATCAAGCGCTGCGCCGGTCCCTGCACCAACGAGATCGACCCGCAGGACTATGCCGGACTCGTGGCCGAGGCCAAGGCCTTCCTCTCCGGCCGCAGCCAGCTGATCAAGACCGAGCTCGCCCGCCAGATGGAAGCCGCGTCCGAGGTGCTGGACTTCGAGCGCGCCGCAATCTGCCGCGACCGGCTGGCCGCCCTGTCCCACATCCAGTCCAGCCAGGGGATCAACCCCCAGACCGTCGAGGAAGCGGATGTCTTCGCCATCCATCAGGACGGCGGGCAGACCTGCATCCAGGTGTTCTTCTTCCGCACGGGCCAGAACTGGGGCAACCGCGCCTATTACCCCAAGGCCGACCGGACCCTTGAAGAACCGGCGGTTCTGGAAAGCTTCATCGCCCAGTTCTATGATGACAAGCCCGCACCGCGTCTGATCCTGCTTTCCCACGATCTGGAGGAACAGGACCTCCTCGCCGATGCCCTGTCGGAGCGCACGGAGCGCAAGGTGGTGGTCCAGACCCCGAAGCGGGGCGAAAAGCGCGAGCTGGTCGAACATGCCCTGACCAATGCCCGCGAGGCGCTGGGACGGCGGCTTGCCGAGACCTCCAGCCAGACCCGTCTGCTGGAAGGGGTGGCCGAGGCCTTCGACCTGCCCCGCACCCCGCGCCGCATCGAGGTCTATGACAATTCCCATATCATGGGGACGAACGCGGTCGGCGGCATGATCGTCGCCGGACCGGAAGGCTTCGCCAAGGCCCATTACCGCAAGTTCAACATCAAGTCGGAAGACGTGGTCCCCGGCGACGACTACGGCATGATGCGCGAAGTCCTGACCCGCCGCTTCTCGCGCCTGCTGAAGGAGCACGCCGACGAGGCCCCCGCGCCTGCGGAGGTACGTGATGATCAGGCACCCGAGGCGGAAGAGGACGAGACCGGCGTGCCCGCCTCCATGGTGGAGATCCCCGCCTGGCCGGATCTGGTCTTCATCGACGGCGGCCTCGGCCAGCTCAATGCGGCGCGCGACACCCTGACCGAACTGGGCATCACCAATGTGCCCCTCGTCGGCATCGCAAAGGGCCCCGACCGGGACGCCGGCCGCGAGAAATTCTTCATCCCCGGCCGTGACAGCTTCATGCTGCCGGAACGCGATCCGGTGCTCTATTTCGTCCAGCGCCTGCGTGACGAGGCCCACCGCTTTGCCATCGGCTCGCACCGGGCGCGCCGCAAGAAGGACATCACGAAGAACCCGCTCGACGACATCGCCGGCATCGGTCCCACGCGCAAGCGGGCGCTGCTGCGCCACTTCGGCACGGCCAAGGCGGTGTCCAAGGCCGGCATCGAGGATCTGGCCGCCGTGCCCGGCATTTCGGAGGCCATCGCGCGGCTGGTCTACGATCATTTCCACGAATAGGCCCCGATCCACGCGGAGACCCGGCTGGCCCGGGACCCCCGCCCCGGGCGGGTGACGCAACGGGGGACAAGCCCAGCGTGCCTGTGATAGAAACGGGTCTGCCGGAGAGGGCCTCTCTCCTCCTCCGGCCTCACCGTTTCACCGGCGCCTGCCTTGCATGCCCTCCCCCTGCCGCCCCTCAGCCGAAGCCGGAAGCCGATGCCGCGCGATCACGCCCCCCGCCCTGCACAGTCCTTTCTGGGTGCCTGCTTCGCACAGGCCGCCTGGATCGCCATTCTGGGCGGCGTCGCCGTCAGCTTGCTGGGCATCGCCCCCATGGTCTGGCCGCGCAAGTGGCTCTTCGACAATCTCGGCTTCTTCCAGCCCCAGCTTCTGGCCCTCGGTCTCGCGGCCATCGCCTGCGGCCTGATCGGCCAGCTCGCCCCCCATCGCTTCCCCCGGGTCTACCGGCTTGGCCTTCTGGCCCTCAGCCTGCCGGCCTTTTCCCTGGGCGTCGCCATGGGCCTGCGCCTTCTCGCCCTGCCCTCAGCCGCCCCGGAGATCTCCGAGGGGGCAGGCGTGCCGCTTCGCGTCGTCTCCATCAACCTGGAACGCACCGATCTGCGTGGCGAGGCCCTGACCGCTTTCCTGACGGAGGCCCGGCCCGATGTGCTGATCCTTCAGGAAACCGCCTGGCAGGCCCAGGCCGAGACCCTGGCCGCCAGCACCGGCACGGCAGACATCGCCGGGGTCGGCCCCTATCCGCAATTCCGCCATTCCGGCGCGCTTGGCGACATCACCGTCTTCTCCCGCTACCCGCTGGACGACGTGCGCGAGGAGACCGTCAGCAGCATCGCCACCACCATCTGGAGCGATGACCCGCGCGAAATCCTTTCCTTCCGGGTCAACCCGGCGGGAGCACAGGAATCGGCTACGACACAGACAGGGTCCAGCCCGGGCCTCACCATCGTGGCCGTGCATCCGGAAAGCCCGCGCTCCAAGATCCAGCATGCCGATCGCGGGCGCTATCTGTCCATGGTGGGCCGGGAAGTCGCCAAGCGCCGCAAGCGGTCCGGTTTGGGTGAGGCGCTCCCTCTGGCGGTGATCGGCGACTGGAACACCGCCCCCTGGTCCACTCGCTTCGGGGAGTTCCTGACCCGGTTCAAGCTCGGCACCCGCTTCCCCGGCGGTTTCCCCCAGACGACCCGCTTCTTCTACAACTGGCACCTGCGCTGGCTGCTGGGGGCCACCGTCGATCACGTGGCCGTCTCCGCTCCCGTCGCCATCCGGCAGGTCGGCATCGGGCCGGACATCGGGTCCGATCATGTGCCGCTGGTGATGGATCTGCTGCTTCCCCGCTGAAAGCGGCGCGATCCCCCGCATTAATCCCTGCATAACCGGCACAAGAGCGTTGAGCTGAACCCGCCTGCGGTCAAGACTTCGGGCCAGTCTCCGAGTCAGTGAACGAACAGGTCGATGGGCAAGCTCTACTTCAACTACTCCACCATGAACGCCGGCAAGTCGACGACCCTGCTCCAGGCGGCCTACAACTACCAGGAACGGGGCATGACCACCCTGCTCCTCATTGCAGCCTTTGATGATCGCGCCGGCAAGGGCCGCATCGGCTCGCGCATCGGCCTGTCGGCGGAGGCCGATGTCTTCCATACGAAGGACGATCTCCTCGCCCACGTGGAGACGGCCCACACCGCCCGACGCCTCGATGCGGTCTTCGTGGACGAGGCCCAGTTCCTGACCGAGGAGCAGGTGCGCCAGCTTGCGCGCGTCGCCGATGATCTGGAGATCCCGGTCATGTGCTATGGCCTGCGCACCGACTTTCAAGGAAAGCTCTTCCCGGGCAGCGCGGCCCTGCTCGCACTCGCGGACAATCTGAAGGAGATCAAGACGATCTGCTGGTGCGGCCGCAAGGCCACCATGGTCGCCCGTCTCGACGCCTCCGGCGCCATTGTGGAAGAGGGAGAGCAGGTCGTGATCGGGGGCAACGAGACCTACGTGTCGCTCTGCCGCAATCACTGGACCCGCCGGGATCTCGGGCGGTAAACTTGGCAGTGGGACATGACGCCGCAGGTTGGTCGTGCTCCTTGGTCTATCACCGGGCGCGATCTCACCGCGGTCTCAACAGATTGTGACCGCCGACGCCGATCGAATGATCAGGCCTTCATATTGTCAGTAATTTCAATAAACTAATTCAGTTCCCCAACATCACAGTCGACACCTCTGTACACTTAATCACAATTTGGACACATTTACGCCTCAATTATGACAGAATGTAAACGCTAGCGTTTACAGACTGAGTGCGCTACTGCGTCCGCGTGCCCCCGAACCTGTGACGGCTAATCGATGACGACCCCTATCCAACGGCTGGCGGAGCAGGCTCTTGCCCTTCAGCATGCCGGACGTATTGACGAGGCCGCAGAGCTTTTCAGGCAGGTGCTGGAACTCGACCCCAGACATCCGCAGGCGCATTTCACGCTCGGGATCATCGCCCACCAGGCCGGACATCTCGGAGCGGCCATCCAGCACTTCCAGATCGCTGCCAGCCGCGCCAAGAAGCATCCTCAGATCTTCCAGCTTCTCGGCATCTCCCTGATGCATGCCGGCGATCTGGACGAAGCCCAGAGCGCGCTGCAAAAGGCCGTTGCCCTGGCGCCCCGAATGGCGGAACTCCATGCACAGCTCGGCGAGGTCTATCGGCTGAAGCGCAAGCCCGTGATGGCCCGCGCCAGCTTCGAGAAGGCCCTGAAGCTCGACCCGGAACACGGTCACGCCCTCATCGGACTGGGACATCTGGAAGTCTCCCTCGGCAACATCGACGCCTCCTATGGCTTCTACGAGCACGCCGTTGCCGTCGACAGCGAAGCGCCCACCGCCTATCAGCGTCTCGCCTTCCATCGCTCTCACAAGACCCGTCCCGCCTTTCTCGATGACATCGAGGCCCGACTGGCCGCGACCCCGGGCCCCGGGCCCGAGGATGCTGCCGCGCTGAACTGGTCGGCCGCCAAGATCTATGGCGACCTGGGTGACGTGCCCCATGCCGTCGACCACTTCCGCGCCGCCCGCGCCACCCATTACGACCCCTTCGACATGGGCGCGCACCGGGAACGCATGGCCTTCCTGCGCGAGGTCTTCACCCCCGACTTCTTCGCCGAGCGCGAGAGCCTTGCCGCCGATGACAGCGACAAGCCTGTCTTCATCTTCGGCATGCCCCGCTCCGGCACCACCCTGGTCGAACAGATCATCGCCCGCCACTCCCATGTGACCGCCGGCGGCGAACTGACCTATTTCCGCCGGGTTCAGGACGATCTCGGCCTCAAGCGACAGCCCTCCCCGGCGCTCGAAGAACGTCTGCGCAGTCTGGATGCCGGCGATTATCGCCGCATTGCGCGCGGGTATCTCAAGGAGCTGGACCAAATCGACCGCCGGGCCCGCCGGGTCACGGACAAGATGCCGCACAATTTCGAGATGCTGTGGCTGATGCGGCTGATCTTCCCCAAGGCCACCTTCATCCACACCCTGCGCAGCCCTGCCGACATCTGCATCTCGCTTCTCACCCACGCCATGTCCAAGGCCCACAACTATGCCCGCGACGAGCGCACGGTCGGGGAATATGTGCTGGAATATGCCCGCCTCGTCAGCCACTGGGAAAAGGTGCTGCCGCAGCCGCCCCACAGCCTGATCTACGAGAAACTCGTCCACGCCCAGGAAGAAGAGAGCCGCCGCCTCGTCGACCTGTGCGGTCTGGACTGGGAGGAGGCTTGCCTCGCCTTCTACGAGGGCGACACGCCGGTCAACACCTTCTCCGACGTGCAGGTCCGCAAGCCCATGTTCCGCTCGTCCATCGGCCGCTGGCGCCGCTATCAGGACCACCTGCAGGAGCTGTTTTCCGCCCTCGGACCGCTCGCCCCGGAAGAAATGCGTGCGCCCGGCTTCGAGGACACGCTTGCAGACGATCTGCCGCCCTTCCCCGACATCCTGCCGGCCAACGACGCCCCCCGCCCGGCCATGTCCGTGGAATACAGCCCGGCAAAGTGAAACCGGGCCGCAGCAGAGCCTCGCCCCGCGCCATCTCCGGATTTTCCGCCCCAACCGGCCTTGCGGGGAGAGCCCCCGGCACGATACATGAGGCCAAAGGCCACGTGTCCCGCGCCGCGCGCGCCGCGGACCAGTGAGGAGGAAACCGACGCGATGCTGACCAAACTTCTGAAGGGCTTGTTCTCCAGCACCCCTGCCACCAGTGGCGACGAGCCCGAGACGGCGGTAGAGCACGAGGGCTATCGCATCATCGTCGCCCCCATGCGCAACGGCAGCCAGTGGCAGATCGCCGGACGGATCGAGCGCGAGATCGATGGCGAGACGCGCAGCCATACCTTCATCCGTGCCGACACCATGAGCAGCCGTGACGAGGCCGCCGAACACACCCTGCGCAAGGCACGTCTGCTGATCGACCAGCAGGGTGATGCGATCTTCGGGTGATCGGGGTCGGCCCGCGGTGTCGCGCGTGCCGGACGTTGACACCTCTCTTCCCCCCGTGCTTGTGTCCGCCTGAACCGATGTGCCAGGCCCGGACACCCGGAAAGGCCCCTTGAGAAGGCTCCCCGAGAAGTCTCCATGAAAAGAAACGTCGTCCTCAGCCTGCCGAACATTCTCACCTACGGGCGCATCGTTGCCGTCCCGGCGGTGTCGGCCTGCTTCTATTTCACCGGACACACGCCACGCTGGATCGCGCTTGCGATCTTCGTCGTCGCGGCCATCACCGACTTCTTCGACGGTTACCTCGCCCGCGCCTGGCAGCAGCAGTCTTCCCTGGGCCGGATGCTGGACCCCATTGCCGACAAGCTGCTTGTCTCCGTCAGCCTTCTCATGCTTGCCTCCGACGGCACCATCGGTGGCTGGTCCCTGGTTGCCGCCATCATCATCCTGTGCCGCGAGATCCTCGTCTCGGGCCTGCGCGAGTTTCTGGCCGAACTGCAGGTCAGTGTGCCGGTCACCCAGCTGGCAAAGTGGAAGACCACGGTCCAGCTGGTCGCAATCGCCTTGCTGCTGGTAGGCCCTGCCGGGGAGGCTGTCATTCCGGGCACCGTGCTGGCGGGCCTCATCGCCCTTTGGCTCGCGGCCGTGCTGACCCTATATACGGGCTATGACTATTTCCGTGCCGGCATCGGTCATCTGATCGACCGGGACAGCTGAACCACCGCTTCGGGAGAGGAAGACCGATGCTGATCAAGTATTTCGCCTCGATCCGCGAACGGGTCGGCCGGGAGGAAGAGCGGATCGAGATCCCTGCCTCCGTCACGACGATCGCGGAGCTTCTCGATGATCTCGCCGGGCGCGACGAGACCTATGCCTTCGCCTTCGGGGATCGGGAGACCCTGCGCGCGGCCCTGGACCAGATGCATGTGGAACTCGACACGCCCCTCGCCGGCGCATCCGAACTCGCCCTCTTCCCGCCGATGACCGGAGGCTGAACCGTGACCGCTCCCCTGTCGCCCCTCTCGCCCGTGCTACCGCGCATTCTCGTCCAGAGCGAAGATTTCGATCTGGCGGCGGAATGCGACCGGCTGAGCCAGGGCCGGCAGGATGTGGGCGCACTGGTGAGTTTTGTCGGCCTGTGCCGGGATGAGGGGGGCCGTCTGGCCGCACTCGAGCTGGAACATTATCCGGGCATGGCCGAGACCGAAATCGGCCGTATCGCCTCTCAGGCCCTGGAGCGCTGGCCGCTGACCGGGCTGACCGTCATTCATCGCCACGGCAAGATCGCGCCGGGGGCTCAGATCGTGCTTGTGGTCGCCGCCTCCAGTCATCGCCGCGCTGCCTTCGAGGCCGCCGACTTCCTGATGGACTTCCTCAAGACCCGCGCCCCCTTCTGGAAGAAGGAGCATCTGCGCGACGGATCGTCCGGCACCTGGGTCGAGGCAAAGGCCGTCGACGACCGGGATGCGGAACGCTGGGACCAGCGCTGAGGGCTGCGGATCTCGAACCGGACGCAGATGAAACGCGCTGGTTTACGTAGTTCTACTGTGTTAATCGGAAGATCCCCCCGATCGCGGGCGACGCCACCCCTTTGCGCCAGCATGCCCTTGCCCGAGCCACCGCCCGGGTTCCTCCCCGGGCTCCGCTGCGCCCACCGGCCGCCCCGATGCTGATGCAGGAGCATTCATGACGTCTCCCACCTCCCCTGCGGCACGGGCGCCCGCTCCCCAGCCCGCCGCGAAGCTGGCCCTGCCTTTCGCCGAATTCGTGATCATGATCGCGGCGCTCATGGCGCTCAATGCGCTGGCCATGGACGTGATGCTGCCGGCGCTGCCCGAGATCGGCGATGCCCTGTCGATCGCCGATCCCAATGACCGCCAGCAGATCCTGATTTCCTACATGATCGGCTTCGGCGTGGCGCAGCTCTTCTACGGACCGATTTCCGATGCCTTCGGCCGGCGCGCCCTCCTGCTGGGCGGCCTGGCGGTCTATTCGCTCGCCAGCATCGGCTCCCTCATGTCGGAGACCCTCGACCAGCTGCTTCTCGCCCGCCTCGTGCAGGGTATTGGCTGCGCCGCGACACGGGTCATCGCCGTCTCGGTGGTCCGCGACTGCTTCTCCGGCCGCCGCATGGGTCAGGTCATGTCCCTCGTGATGATGATCTTCATGGCCGTGCCCATCGTCGCGCCCTCCATCGGACAGGTGGTCCTGCTGGCCAGCAACTGGCACTGGATCTTCTCCCTGCTGCTGGGCGCAGGCCTGATCATGCTGGTCTGGTGCTGGGTCCGCCTGCCGGAGACGCTGGCTCGGGAAGACCGCAAGCCCCTCGCCGTCCGCTCCATCGCCAGCGCCTATGCCCGCACGGTCACGACCCGGGTCAGCCTGGGCTACATGCTGGCCATGACCTTCGTCTTCGGCGGTCTCTTCTCCTTCATCACCATGTCCCAGCAGATCTTCGTCGACGTGTTCGGGCTGGGCGTCTGGTTCCCGGTCGTCTTCGCCGGCATCGCGCTGACCATGTCGGGCGCCTCCTTCATGAATTCCCGGCTGGTGGCGACCTACGGCATGCGCCGCATCTCCCATGTGGCGACGCTAGTGTTCATCCTCCTCGGCGGGCTGCTGCTGGCGCTCTCCCTTGCCCAGACGATCAACGTCTATGCCTTCGTCATCATCATGTCGCTGCTGATGTCCTCCTTCGGCTTCATCGGCCCCAACTTCAACACCATGGCCATGGAGCCGCTGGGCGACATTGCCGGCACCGCCTCCTCGGTACTCGGCTTCACCACCACGCTGGGCGGCGCCATGCTCGGCGCCTACATGGGCCACCATTTCGACGGAACGACCACCTATCTGGGGCTGGGCTTCTTTGCCTATGGCCTCGTGGGTCTGGCTCTGGTCCTGCTGGCCGAACGCGGTCGCCTGTTCCACGCCCAGCATGACGAAGACGCACGGTCCGAAGGCGCTCCGGCCTCCGGCGCTCATTGACTTGACGGTCCCCACCTGCGGGCCAGACGAACAAAAAGGGGCGGCCCCGCGGGACCGCCCCTTTTGCATTTGGAAACTGGAAACAGCCTCAGGCCGCGACCGGAGCGCCTGCGCGCACCTTGGCGTCATAGGCTTCCATGAGGGTCTTGGTGATCTCGCCAACCTGGAAGGAATAGGGCCCGACCTCGGACACCGGGGTGACTTCCGCCGCCGTTCCGGTGAGGAAACACTGTTCGAAGCTCGCAAGTTCCTCAGGCATGATGACCCGCTCGATCACCTCAAGCCCCTTGTCCCGGGCAAGACCGATCACCGTGCGACGGGTGATGCCATCCAGGAAGCAGTCCGGGGTCGGCGTGTGGATCTTGCCGTCCTTGACGAAGAAGACATTGGCGCCGGTCGCCTCGGCCACCTGGCCGCGATAGTCCAGCATCAGCGCATCCGCATAGCCCTTGGCTTCGGCCGCGTGCTTGGACAGGGTGCAGATCATGTAGAGACCGGCGGCCTTGGCCTTGAACGGCGCGGTCTTCGGATCGGGGCGGCGATACTCGGCCATGTCGAGGCGGATGCCCTTCAGCCGTTCTTCCGGCTTGAAGTAGCTCGGCCAGTCCCAGGCGGCGATGGCCGTGTGAATGGTGTTGTGCTGGGCGGAAACGCCCATCATCTCGCTGCCGCGCCAGGCGAAGGCACGGATATAGGCGTTGGTCAGCCCCTGACGCTTCAGGACAGCTTCCTTGGCCGCATTGATCTCCGCTTCGGTGAATGGGATCTTGAAGCCCAGAACCGAGGCCGACGCGTGCAGACGGGTGGTATGCTCGGCCGACTTGAAGATCACGCCCTCATAGGCGCGCTCGCCTTCGAAAACGCAGCTGGCATAGTGCAGACCATGGCTCAGCACATGGAGCTTCGCATCCGCCCAAGGAACGAACTCACCGTCCATCCAGATGTCGCCATCGCGCTGATCAAAGGGCACGCCTGCCATTCTCGTCTCTCCTGCCGGTCAGATCCGGTCTTGTCGCTCGGTCAACTGCGCAAATCCGGCACCCCGAAACGGTAACTGGGGTTTTGCACGGCGCAGCAAGTGTCGGTATCGTGGCCTGACGCGATTGAAGGATTGGATTCGGTTCTGGGCAAGTGCAAATTGACCCGCCCCCGATCAAACATTTCGTTCAGGGCGCACTTGGAGTAACAATCGACCTTAAATAAGTCAATATGGCTGACGTAAATTTCAAAACCGCGAATCCCCCTGCGTCACCGGACGGTGATGCGACGCCGCTCACCCGGCCGGAGCTTCATCCGGACGAGCCCGTGATCACGCCCCACTGCGACCTGATCGAGCTGCTCTTCTACGCCTATCGGGATTTCACCTCCGATCCGGACGAGCGGCTGGCCGCCTTCGACTTCGGCCGCGCCCATCATCGGGTGCTGCATTTCGTCGACCGCAACCCGGGCATGATGGTCACCGACCTTCTGGCCATCCTGCGCATCACCAAGCAGAGCCTCGGCCGCGTGCTGAAGCAGCTGGTGGACAAGGACTTCATCCTCCAGAAACCGGGGCCCCTCGACCGCCGTCAGCGGCTCCTTTACACGACGCCGACCGGCCATGCCCTGGCGCGTTCCCTGTCGTCCCCCCAGTCGGAGAGGCTTTCGCGTGCGCTTGCCACCCTTCCGCCAGGATCGGACGACATCGTGCGCCAGTTCCTCCATGCGATGATCGACGAGGACGCCCGCGACGCCGTCGCCGAGATGATCTACAACACGGACCGTCCGGCTCGTTCCCTGTCGGCAGCTGCGGTCGCACCGACCATGGCTCTCCCGGAGGGCGCCGACCCGGACAGGAATTCTGACAGGAAGTGACCAGACCGCCCATGCCACCAGACGACAACGCCAGCCATATCCTGCTTGTGGACGACGATCAGCGGATCCGTGATCTGCTCGGCCGCGTGCTCATGGACGAGGGCTTCCGCGTAACCTCGGCGGCCAATGCGGCGGAAGCCCGCGCCTTCATGGAAGGACTGAGCTTCGACCTGCTGATTCTCGACATCATGATGCCCGGCGAGACCGGACTGTCCCTCGCCGAGGACCTGCGCCAGACCTCGCAGGTGCCGATCATCATGCTGACCGCCCGCTCGGAAGCCGGCGACCGGATTGCCGGTCTCGAGGCCGGCGCCGACGACTACCTGGCCAAACCCTTCGAGCCGCGCGAGCTGATGCTGCGCATCTCCGCCATCCTGCGCCGCGGCGGACCGAAGCGCACCACGCCCCAGACCGAGATCCGCTTCGGCCCCTATGTCTTCAGCCCCGCCCGCGGAGAGCTGAAGAACGGGGAGAGCATGGTGCGCCTGACCGACCGGGAACGCCAGATCCTGACCATCTTCGCCGAACAACCCGGCGCGACCGTGCCCCGCCACAAGATCGTCGGCGACGACGGCGCCATGGGCGAGCGGACCGTCGACGTGCAGATCAACCGGCTGCGGCGCAAGATCGAGACCGACCCGGCAAACCCGCTCTATCTCCAGACCGTCCGCGGCATCGGCTACCGCCTGGCCTGCGACTGAGCCGCAGGAGCGCGGGCGCCTCATGGCCAATTTCAACCGGTTTCTTTCCAGTCTGCCGCGCCCCTTGCGCCCGCTGGCCCACATCTATGAGGTCGTGGCCCGTGCCCTTCATGCCATCGGACCGAAGCGGCTCTACACCCGCGCCCTCCTGATCATCCTTCTGCCCATCATCATCCTGCAGTCGGTGCTCGTCTTCGTCTTCATGGAACGCCACTACGATCTGGTCTCCCGCCGCATGTCCGAAGCGGTGGTGCGCGAGATCGCCTCCATGGTGTTCATTCTGGAGAATCTGGACCTCGGAAGCGACTTCACCCTGGTCGAGCGCATGGGGTCGGAGGTCCTGGGGCTTTCGGCCACCGTCCTCCCGCCCGAGCCGCTGCCGCCCCCGACGCCGAAACCCTATTTCGACGTCATCGACCAGGGACTGAGCCGGGCCATCAGCACGACCATCGGCAAGCCCTTCTGGATCGACACGGTGGGCAATGCGCGCTTTGTCGAGATCCGCATCCAGCTCAAGGACCATGTGCTGCGCGTCTTTGCCCGCCGCAGCCAGACATTTGCCTCCAACTCTCACATCTTCCTGGTCTGGATGTTCACCACCTCGCTGGTCCTGGTGGTGATCGCCATGCTCTTCCTGCGCAACCAGATCCGCCCGGTCGTGCGTCTGGCCGAGGCCGCCGAGAGCTTCGGCAAGGGCCGTCCGACCGACCGGCTGCGCCCCTCCGGCGCCCGCGAGGTTCGCCAGGCCTCCCATGCCTTCATCGAGATGCGTCGGCGCATCGAACGCCAGATCGAGCAGCGCACCACCATGCTGGCCGGGGTCAGCCATGACCTGCGCACCATCCTCACCCGTTTCCGCCTGCAGCTCGCGCTCCTGCCAGGCGGATCAGAGACCGAGGGCATGAAGCGCGACGTCAACGAGATGACCCACATGCTGGAGGATTATCTCGCCTTCGCTCGTGGCGACGGGGATGAGGCCGTGGTCGAAACCGACATGGCGCTCATGCTCGAGGAACTCGAGGAGGAGGCGGAGATCTCCGGCACCGACATTCGCGCCCGCTACGAGGGCGAGCCGATGATCCCCCTGCGCCGCAATGCGATGAAGCGCTGCCTGTCGAACCTGATCACCAACGCCTCCAAGTTCGGCGGCCGGGTGGAGGTTCACGGCATCCTGCGTCAGGGCTGGCTCACGGTGACGATCGACGACGATGGCCCCGGTATTCCCGCCTCCAGCCGCGACGACGCCTTCCGCCCCTTCCACCGCCTCGACGAGGCGCGCAATCAGGACCTGTCCGGCAGCGGGCTCGGCCTGGCCATTGCCCGCGACATCGCCCGCAGCCACGGCGGCGAGATCTATCTGGAAGACAGCCCGCTCGGCGGCCTCCGCGCCCGCGTCAGGCTGCCGGCCTGAGGCAAGATGGGTGTGCGTAGGGCTCCCGGCCTGAGGCACGTTTCGGCGCCTTCAGACGTCAGGCCTGCCTGCGCAGGCTTCCCGGAATGCGTAAGCCATCGCCACGCCCCCCGCCCCCTGCCAACCGCAGCATGCCGCAACAGCCTCAGGCCCTCCCACCGTCATCCCCGGCTCGACCGGGGATGACGGTGGGAGGGCATTGCCAGAGAGGACCGCATTTCCGGGTGAAGGCCCAAAGACAGAGTTGATGACGACCGAGAGGGTACTCTCGAAGCATCGCCCTTCTCTCCGCGCCGTCCCGGCCCTGAGCCGGGACCCACTCTTCTCCCGAAGATCCATACGCACGTCGGTTTCGAGGTCCCGGATCTCCGCTTGCGCTGCGTCCGGGACGGCGGAAAGGCCGGTGCGGGACCGTTCTTTGCCTCTCCGCCGTCATTGCCGGACTTGATCCGGGATGACCAGCGCGAGGCGAGAAGCGAGAAGCGACAGCGCCCCCCATTCCCGGAAATCAGGGGCGCGGGTGCCGGTAGACCAGATCATCCGGCGCGTTTCGCGGGGCACTCGAGTCGAGCACGGCGCCAAGCCGCTCGGCGAGGCGCCGCGAGGCCGCGTTCTCCGGATCGATGTAGGAAACGAGGGTCTCCAGTCCGAACTGCGTAAAGCCCCAGTGCCGCAGCGCCGAGGCCGCTTCCAGCGCATATCCCTTGCCCTCGAAGCCCTCGTAGAGCATCCAGCCGAGTTCCTTTTCGGGAAACAGCGGCCCGTGGTTGATCCCCACCTGCCCCACGCAGCGCCCGGTCGCGCGCTCGTCGATCATCAGGCCGCCATGACCGAAGAGCGGCCACTGGGCAAGGTCACCGGTGAAGAGGGCCCAGGCCCCGAAGACATCATAGGGGCCACCCATGAACCGGGCCCGATCGCTCTGCATGAAGGCGAGATAACGCGGCCAGTCCTCGACCGTCTGCGCGCGCAGAACAAGCCGGGGCGTGGTGAGGACGGGGATCTCAGCGCCCATGCCTAGAACAGGCGCCCGCCGATCGGCACATCCTTGTCCGGCACGACGAGAACCACCTCTCCCTCCTCGTCCGGGACGCCAAGGGTCAGAACCTCGGACTTGATCGGCCCGATCTGGCGCGGCGGAAAATTGACAACCGCCATCACCCGGCGGCCGATCAACTCCTCAGGGAGATAATGTTTCGTGATCTGGGCGGAGGATTTGCGGACCCCGATATCGGGGCCGAAATCGATCATCATCTTGTAGGCGGGCTTGCGGGCTTCCTTGAAGACCTCCGCCTCCACCACCCGGCCGACCCGGATATCCACCTTCATGAAATCGTCGAAGGTGATCGTTGCACTGGCTGCCTTGTCGGTCGTGTCGCTCACGGGTCATTCCACCTGTCATTGTCAGTTGTGACCCGACAATGGCAAGCCCGCCCCGCAGGTGCAAGGCGGCCTGAAAGACTTGCCCGGCGCATGTGTCCGCAAGGCAACGACGGAAGACAGCCTGACTTCAGGCTCCGGCCACCGCATCGTCGCCCGGGACACCGGTTCCCAGATCGGTTTCCTCCGCCCAGCGCGGTCGGCGCTTCGACGACATGCGCCGCCCCGCCTTGCGCAGGCGGCAGGCCAGACGGCCGAGACGACCGGCGAGAACCTCGGCCTTGTCGAGACGCTTCAGCCAGTCTTCACCCCGATCCAGCTCCCGGTCGAGCTTCGCCATGGTCCGGGGCATGCCCGGATCCTCTTCCGCCAGCCACGTGGCCACGACCTTGGCGAAGGACACCGCCAGCCCCTGGGTCACCAGCGATCCCCGCAGCCCGGGAAGGGAAATCCCGGCGGCCGTCAGCATCCAGGCCTGCGAGCGCACGGCAATGCAGTTGACCTCGAGCGCCAGCGCCGGATCCCGGCGCACTCCCGCCATCAGGGAACGAATCCCCTCCTTGTAGGGCTCCAGCTTGTCGAGCCGGGTCATGAGCACGTCAAAGAGCCGGTCATGGGCAGGCTGACCCGCCATGTCCGGATCCCGCTCTGCCAGAACCTCCTCGTCGATCATGGCGGCGAAGGCGGCAATCAGGGCCGCGCGGCCGGAAAACCGCGCCCGCAGATCGCCAAGGCTGATCTCCGCCCGCTCGGCCAGCCGGCCAAGCGTGGCCTCTTCCAGCGGGCCTTCCGCCAGAAGCCCCAGATAGGCGGTCACGATCTGGCGGGTGTCAGGGCCGGAGGATTTCCCGGAAGACTTGGTGGGAGCCATGAAACACTTCTCCATGCTGCAGCAGGCCGATCTCCGCAAAGCTGATCCCGGCTCGCGGACGCTCTCTGGCAAAAAGAATAGGCCGCTCGCCCGGAATGGGAAGAGCGGCCTGAAAGGCTCTGTCGCAGAGGGGACGTCAGGTCAGCCTGCGGCCAGTTCCTGGGCGCGCCTGTGCGCGGCCTCGGCCGCCTTGCGCATCAGGGGCTTGAGGCCATCGTCAGCCATGAGAACCTCCAGCGCGGCGGCCGTGGTGCCATTGGGCGAGGTGACGTTCTGACGCAGCACGGCAGGCGTGTCGCTCGACTGATGCATCAGTTCCCCGGCGCCCGATACGGTCGCCTCGGCCAGATCACGGGCAACATCGTCGGGCAGACCCAGGGAGCGGGCAGCCTCTGTCAGGCATTCGGCAAGATAGAAGACATAGGCCGGGCCCGAACCGCTGATGGCGGTGACACTGTCGATCTGGTCTTCGCTATCGAGCCAGACCACCTTGCCCACCGCCTGAAGCAGGGTGCCGATGGTGTCCTTCTGGGCGTCTGTCACCCGATCGGTCGGATAGACTGCGGTGATGCCTCGCGAAACCATGGCCGGCGTGTTGGGCATGGCACGGGCGACAGGCACCGGGCCGAAAGCGGCCTCGAAGGTGGTAATCGGCGTCCCGGCGGCGACCGACAGGATGACCGTGTCCGGCCGCACGGCGGGCTTCAGACCCGGCAGAACCTTGTCCATCAGCTGGGGCTTCACCGCCACCAGCACCAGGGCCGGCGCCAGATCCTCCGGAACAGTGGTCACGTGACGGATCCCGTTTTCGGCGAGGAAGGCCGCCATGTCCGGGGCCGGAGAGGGATCGCTCACGACGAGAGAGGCCGGATCGACGCCTCGGGCGATCCATCCGGCCAGCATTGCACCACCCATCCGGCCGGCACCGACCAGAAGGAAAGGACGTTCCTTGTTGAAAATCATGCTTCGCCTGCGGTTTCGAAAAGTGCTGTTTCCAGAGCCTCTATAGCACTTTTGCCAGCCCAGACAACGAACTGGAAGGATTGGTAAAACCGCTCGCAGCTGTCCAGCGCATTGGCCAGCATGCCTTCGATCTGCGCCGGATTGGCTTCCGCCCCGCCTGCCAGCAGCAGGGACTGGCGGAACATCACGAGGGATTCCTGTGTCCACAGGTCGAAATGGCCCATCCAGAGCTGCTCGTTCACGAGTGCCATCAGCTTGATGACCTCGCCCTTGCGCTGCTCGGTGACCTTGAGATCGAAGGCGCTTGCCAGATGCAGCGCCTCGACCTCTTCCATCCAGGAGAAGGAGATGTGGTAGTCGCACCAGTTGCCGCCGACGGAGATGGTGATCTCGTCGTCTTCGGACCGTTCGAAGGTCCAGTCATTGATGGAGGCGACGGTTTCGATCGTGTCGACGGGATTGCCGGGGCGCTCGAATTCGATCTCGATGAGGCTCATGAACCTCTCCTCTCGCGGACCGCCACCCTTCGGACACGGGGAAAAACACGTCCGAATGCGGGGCTGGCAGTAAAGGTCCCCTGGCCGTCCTGGGGAAAGGCGCTCGACGGCTGCGCCGGGTCCCATGACGAATCCCTTCCGGGATCAAGTATAGATGCACGTGCCCTTTCACCGATATCGCCGCCGAGGATCCGACAGGACAATACTGTGGACGATCTCCCGATAGGTCAACAGGGATCTCGCACTGTTTCGTGAAGCGAATCCGTCCTCTATCGCGCTGCACTCGAGTAAGGTCTGAAAATGGACAAGGGGCCGCGCCCGGATATAGCCGCGACCCCTCGTCAATGACCGGAGTCTCCTCCGCAACAGCGGCAACCGCCTCAGGCGTCCGCTTCATCCTTGCCCTTGCGCGCGGCCTTGGCCGGCTTGGCCGCGGATTCCAGCGCCGCCAGACGGGCTTCCAGCTCTTCCACCCGGTCCAGCGCGCGTACGGCCATGTCCTTCACCGCCTCGTGCTCTTCCTTGGTCACGAGGTCCATGTCGGAAAGGAAACGCTCGGCCTGGGCGCGGAAGGCGGTCTCCACCTCCCGGCGCGCGCCCTGGGCCATTCCGGCCGCATCGGTCATGAGCTTGGCGAAATCGTCGAACAGGCGGTTGGGGCCCTGGGTCATGGCTTGGTGTCCTTGGCGAGCGCCGCGACAGGGGGAAGCTCTGTCCGCGCGGGTCACGCCCCCGGTCCGGGGGCCTCAGTACTCTGACTAGACACCTATGTGCCTTTGCGCCCGACTTCAAGCAGGCTCTGGGCCTTGCTTTCGCCTTCTCGTCAATTTATCGCAGGTCGACCGCAGCCCGCCTACCGGGTCAGGCACGCAAGAACCAGGAGATCCTGATGCCGCTTCTCGCGCTTCCCTTTCCGATGATCGATCCGGTCATCCTGGAAGTCGGCCCCTTCGCGATCCGCTGGTATGCGCTGGCCTATATCGCCGGCATCATCCTGGCCTGGCGCTACATGCGCCTTCTGGTCACCCGGGACCGGCTGTGGGACGCAAGCCCGCGCCCGACGCCGCTCGATCTGGACGACTTCGTGGTCTGGGCAACCCTCGGCATCATCCTCGGCGGCCGCCTCGGCTACGTGGTATTCTACAATCCGGCCTATTACCTCAGCCATCCGCTCGAGATTCCGGCGGTCTGGACCGGCGGCATGTCCTTCCATGGCGGCTTCCTCGGCACGGTCTTCGCCATGGTGCTCTTCGCCCACCGGCGAGGCCTCTCCCTGTGGCGCCTCTTCGACCTCGCCGGCGCTGCCGCCCCCATCGGCCTTTTCTTCGGGCGACTGGCCAACTTCATCAACTCCGAGCTCTGGGGCCGTCCGACCGACGTGCCCTGGGCCATTGTCTTCCCCAATGGCGGCCCGGAGCCGCGCCATCCCAGCCAGCTCTATGAGGCCGGCCTCGAAGGTGTCGTGCTCTTTGCCGTGCTGGCCCTTCTCGTCTGGCGTCTCGGCAAGCTGCGCTCCCCCGGCTTCCTGGCCGGCGCCTTTGTCTGCGGCTACGGGCTTGCGCGCAGCTTCGTTGAATTCTACCGGGTGCCCGACGCCCAGATCGGCTATCTCTCCGGCTTCCTGACCATGGGCATGCTCCTCTCCCTGCCGATGATCCTCACCGGCATCGCGGTGATGGTCTGGTCGTCCCGGCGCAAGCCCTGATCCGGAGGGAGAGCGCCCCATGACCGACACCCCGCTGGCCCGCAGGCTCAAGGACCGCATCCGCGCCCAGGGGCCGATCACGGTCGCCGACTACATGGCCACCTGCCTCGCCGACCCGGCGGACGGCTATTACATGACGAAGCCGCCCTTCGGCCGGGAGGGCGACTTCATCACGGCACCCGAAGTCAGCCAGATGTTCGGCGAGCTGATCGGCGCCTTCCTGCTCTCCGCCTGGGAAAGTCTTGGCCGCCCCTCTCCTTTCGTCCTCGCCGAGCTTGGCCCCGGCCGGGGCACTCTCATGGCCGACATCCTGCGCACCGCGCGCCTTCGCCCAGCCTTCCTTCAGGCCGCACGGCTGGTGATGGTGGAGACCAGCGCGGAGCTGCGCGACACCCAGCGCCGGACGCTGGACGACGCGCCCCTGGCCGTCACCCATGTAGACCGCATCGAGGACCTGCCCGAGGGGCCGCTCCTTGTGGTCGCCAATGAATTCTTCGATGCCCTGCCGATCCACCAGTTCGTCCGCACCCCGGGGGGCTGGCGCGAAAGGCTCGTCGGGCTGGACGGGCAAGACCGCTTCGTCTTCGGAGCCGGGCAGGATGCCCTCGACGAGGCCCTGCTGCCCCCCCTGCTGCGGGCGTCGCCCCCGGGATCGATCCTGGAAACCCAGCCGGCCGCCAATGCCATCATGCAGCAGCTCGGCACCCGGATCGCGGCGGACGGCGGCTGTGCGCTTGCAGTGGATTACGGTTATCTGCGCAGCGCGCCCGGCGACACGCTTCAGGCCCTGCAGGACCATGCCTATGTGGACGTGTTCGAATGCCCCGGTGACGCCGACCTGACCGCTCACGTGAATTTCGAGGCGCTGGCCCAGGCCGCCCGTGCCGGAGGCGCGAAGGCGCACCCGCCACTTGAACAGGGCGAGTTCCTTCTGCGGCTCGGCCTGCTGGAACGCGCCGGCGCTCTTGGCACCGGCAAGTCCCTATCCGAGCAGGACGAGATCCGCGACGCGGTCGAGCGTCTCGCCGCCCCCGACCAGATGGGCAGTCTTTTCAAAGTGCTGGCGATCAGTCAGACTGGCGCCGCCCTGCCCCCCTTCGACAGGGCCTGACCCGCAGAGGCCCCGGCCGATCCGCAGCGATGGATCTCGGCCAGAGACTCAGCAAAAGACAGGGCCAGAAACTGGCCAGAGATTGGGCTAGAGACAGGCAAGTGACGGGGGCTGCACTGGCACGCCGACGGTCCGGTCATTGGAGCCTGGCCCCATGGAGTTATGAAAACAGAATGATCGTCGCTTCCGAGCTGAACCTTGAGGGCATTTCCCACGGCTTCTTCTCCCGCAAGGGCGGAGTGTCCAAGGGCATCTACGAGGGGCTGAACATCGGCCTCGGCTCGTCCGACCATCCGGCCCATGTGCAGGAAAACCGCGCCCGTGCGGCCGAACGCTTCGCCCTGCCCGTCGACCGCCTCGTCACCGCACACCAGATCCACTCCGCCGATGTGCTCACCGTGTCGCGTCCCTTTGCCGAGGGCGAGGACCGCCGCGCGGATGGGCTGGTGACCGATCGACCCGACCTGATCCTGGGCATTGCCACCGCCGACTGCGGCCCGGTGCTCTTCGCCGATCCCGGGGCCGGTGTCATCGGCGCGGCGCACGCGGGCTGGAAGGGCGCGATCGGCGGCATTCTGGAAAACACGCTTGCGGCCATGGAAGCGCTCGGCGCCAACCGGGCGAATGTGGTCGCGGTCCTCGGCCCCACGATCTCCGCCACCGCCTATGAGGTCGGACCGGAGTTTCGCGCCCGATTCGCCGAAGAGGATGAGGCCTACCTCCGCTTCTTCAGCCCCTCGGCCCGCGAGACCCATTTCATGTTCGACCTGCCGAACTTCATCGTCCATCGGCTCGAGGCTGCCGGAGCAGGCACCGCCCTGTCTCTCGATCGCTGCACCTATGCGGGCGAGGAGGAATTCTACTCCTATCGCCGCTCGACCCACCGCTCCGAACCCGATTACGGCCGCCTCCTGTCGGCCATCGCACTCACCAGCCCGTCCCCGGCCTGAGAGGCCATCCCACCCGGAGAGACCCATGGCGCTGCATTTCACGGAAGAGGAATTCTCCGCCCGCATGCAGCGGCTGACAGACCGCATGGCGGCGGAAAAGCTCGACGCGCTGCTGCTCTTTGCCCAGGAAAGCCTCTACTGGCTCACCGGCTACGAGACCTTCGGCTTCTGCTTCTTCCAGTGCCTTGTCGTGACGCGGGACGGCCGCAAGGTCCTGCTGACCCGCTCCGCCGACCAGCGGCAGGCGCGCCATACCTCCAACATCTCCGACATCCGCATCTGGGTGGACCGGGGCCATGCCGATCCGGTCGGGCAGCTGAAGGAACTGCTCTTTTCCCTCGATCTTCTGGGCACGCGGCTCGGGGTGGAATTCGACAGCCACGGCATGACCGGCGCCATCGCGCTGGCCTTGCAGGAGCAGCTCACCAGCTTCGCCGACCTGCGCGACACCTCCTCTCTCGTTCCCTCGCTCAGGGCGGTGAAGTCGGCCGAGGAGCTGGTCTATGTGCGCAAGGCCGCCGATCTTGCCGACACGGCCCTGGAGACCGCCTTGCCGCTGATCCGGCCTGGCGCCAACGAGGCCGACATCTTGGCCGCCCTGCAGGGCGCGGTGCTGGCGGGCGGGGGCGACTATGCAGCCAATGACTTCGTCATCGGTTCGGGCCGCGACGCCCTGCTCGTGCGGTCCCATTCGGGCAGGCGCTCTCTCGCGGACAGCGATCAGCTGACCCTCGAATGGGCCGGCGCCTTCCGGCGCTACCATGCGGCCCACATGCGCACCCTGCCCATCGGTCCGCCGACCCGGCGCTGGCAGGACATGGAGGCCGTTGCCCGCGAGGCCCTGAGCGCCATGGAAGCCAGACTGACCGCGGGAACCAGCTTCTCCGATCTGTTCCTGGCCCATGCCGCCGTCATCGATGCCCATGACATGATGCCCCATCGGCTGAACACCTGTGGCTACTCCCTGGGCGCCCGCTTTGCCCCCAGCTGGATGGATGCCCCCATCGCCTATCGGGACAACGAGACCCTGATCGAACCGGGAATGGTACTCTTCCTCCACGTGGTCCTGATGGATTCGGCCACCGACACCGCCGTGACCCTCGGACGCAGCTATCTGACGGGACCGGGGGAAGCGGAGTGTCTTTCCCGACTTCCTCTCGACCTCGCGCTCAACTCGGGCTAAAGCTTTTGCAATCTCTTGCGGGGGCCAGGGCCGATTCAGGCCTGCGGACCGCCGACAACCGCCGACCCCAGATGACAGGACGGACCATTCGCGTGGCCATGCCTCTTTCCACCTCCCTTCGCCTGGCGGGCCTTGCCGCCGCAGCCCTCCTTCTGGCCGCCTGCCAGAACCGGCCGGAACCGCCCACGCTGATCGGATCCCCCGCCCCTGCCCTGCAGCGCCCGGGCACGGCCACCACGCCCCAGAGCGGACCGGTTACCTTCGCCTTCGAGCCCTTCACCGGCGCTCCGGGCAACATCGCCGACGAACTGTCGCGCGAGATCGGCACCGAGGCCCACCGCCAGGGGCTGGTTCTGGTGCGCCGGGTGGGTGCTGCCGCGACCTACCGGGTGAACGGATATCTGTCGGCCACCGCCGATCCCTCGTCCTCGAGCCTCTTCTATGTCTTCGACATCGTCGATGCGGGCGGCAACCGGCTGAAGCGCTTCTCCGGCACCGAGGTCGCCGATGGCGTTTCGGGAGATCCGTGGGAGGCCGCAGACGGCGATGCGTTGCGCCGAATCGCCAAGCGCACGGTGGTCGAGATCGATGCGTGGCTGAAGAGCCCGCGTCCTTAAACCGGTTCGCATCGGGAGACGGATCGCCCTGAGCCGGCAAACCGGGGCGCTCCGTTAATTAATTTCGAAAATCCGCCTCTTCCGGCAAGACTCCCGGTTGTCGGAACAGGACTTGATTGTTAAAACGCCGCCGCACCCAACCAGGCAGACCGGCGCACTCAAGAAACGCACGGCATCAACTCATCAGGGATCCGGTCCGGCCGTCCTTCGATCCACTCGGATCGTGGCGCCCGGTGTCGCACCAGAAGGACATGCGGCCAATGAAAATCGTCGCGGGCAACTCCAATCGCGCCCTCGCTGAGGAAATTTCCAAATATCTCGAAGTGCCGCTGGCCAAGTGCCAGGTCCGCCGCTTCGCCGACCAGGAAATTTTCGTCGAGATTCAGGAAAACGTGCGTGGCGAAGACGTCTTCGTCGTGCAATCCACCAGCTACCCGGCAAACGACCACTTGATGGAGCTGCTCATCATCATTGATGCGCTGCGCCGCTCCTCCGCCCGTCGCATCACCGCCGTGGTCCCCTATTTCGGCTATGCCCGCCAGGACCGTCGCGCCTCCGGCCGCACGCCCATCTCGGCCAAGCTCGTCGCCAATCTGATCACCGAAGCCGGTGCCGACCGTGTTCTCACGCTCGACCTGCACGCCGGCCAGATCCAGGGCTTCTTCGACCTGCCGACCGACAACCTCTTTGCCGCGCCGGTCATGACCCGCGACATCAAGGAGCGTTACGCCACCGACAACGTGATGGTCGTATCCCCGGACGTGGGCGGCGTGGTGCGTGCCCGTGCGCTGGCAAAGCGCATCGAGGCTCCGCTGTCCATCGTCGACAAGCGCCGCGACAAGCCTGGGGAATCCGAGGTGATGAACATCATCGGCGACGTCGAAGGCTTTGACTGCATTCTCGTCGACGACATCGTCGACAGCGGCGGCACCCTGTGCAACGCCGCCGAGGCCCTCCTGAACAAGGGCGCCAAGTCGGTGACCGCCTACATCACCCACGGCGTTCTTTCCGGTGGCGCGGTCGCCCGCGTCTCCTCCTCCAAGCTCAAGGAACTGGTGATCACCAACTCCATCGAGCCGACCGCTGCGATCACCGCCGCCCCGAACATCCGCACGATCTCCATCGCGCCGCTGATCGGTGAGGCCATCAATCGCACCGCGCTCGAAAAGTCGGTGTCCAGCCTCTTCAGCTGACCGGCTGATCCCGGACCAGACCTGCACCTTTCAGAAGCCGGCTCCCATGGGGCCGGCTTCCTTGTTTCAGCCTGCAGCTGACCGGTGGACCCAGCACACTTCCAGCTTGCGGCGCCCCGCGCAAACCTCCTAGGGTTCAGCCTTCGCTCTCGCGAACCGCCGCGTGCCGTGTCCCGCCCTCAAGTCGGCTGCACGCCTGAAACACCCATTCATTCCTTGCCTTGTGACCTTTCGAGACCATGATTTCAGACCTTCTTCTTGTCTGGCCGGACCTTCCGGCCCTGAGCCTGACCGCGCTGGCCGCAGCCCTTGCCGCTGCCTTCCTGACCTGGCTCGTGGGCATGCGGCCAAAGAGCCAAGCGCTTGCCTCCGCCCATGAGGCGCTCCTCGAGCAGCGCACCACCAGCCTCACGCTCCAGCAGCGTCTGGAAGAGACCAGCGAGAGCCGTCAGGCCGCCCTTGCCGATCTCGCCGCCGCCCGTGCCCATCTGGAGCGGGTTCCCGCCCTCGAAGGCGAACGCCGGGCCCTTCAGGACACCGCAGCCGCCCTCAAGGCCGAGATCGCGACCCTGAAGACCCGTCTGGAAGCCGAGCGCGGCCAGCACGCGGAACGGCTGGCCGAGCTCAAGGAGTTCCACAAGAAGATGGAAGCGGAATTTTCCGCCCTCGCCAGCAAGGCGCTCGGCGCCAGCAGCGAGCATTTCCTCAAGCTGGTGAGCGAGCGATTCGAACAACACAAGGCCAATGCGACCAGCGATCTGGATGCGCGCCAGAAAGCCATCGAGACCCTCGTCCAGCCCTTGCGCGAAAGCCTGACCAAGTTCGAGACCAAGGTGGGCGATCTGGAAAAGGTGCGCGAAGGCGCCTACCAGCAGATCACCGAACAGGTGCGCAACCTGGCGGAAGGCCAGATAAACCTGCGCACGGAGACCAGCCGTCTGGTGCAGGCCCTGCGCCAGCCCAAGACCCGGGGCCGCTGGGGGGAATTCCAGCTCCGCAATGTGCTGGAACTGGCCGGAATGAGCGAACACGCCGATTTCGTCGAGGAACAGAGCTTCGATCACGAGGATGGCCGCCTGCGCCCGGACGTGATCGTGCGCCTGCCCGGCGGCAAGTCCATCGTCGTCGATGCCAAGACGCCGCTCGATGCCTATCTCGCCGCCGCAGAGGCCACCGACGAGACCGAGCGCAAGGCCCACATCGCTACCCATGTGGCCCATGTGAAGGCCCACGTGAAGAACCTCGGTTCGAAGGAATACTGGAAGCTGCTGACCGAGGCGCCGGACTTCGTCGTCATGTTCGTGCCCGGCGAGGCCTTCTATTCCGCCGCCATCGACCAAGATCCGACGATCTTCGAGAATGCCCTGAAGCAGAAGGTGCTGATCTGCACCCCCACCACCTTCATCGCCCTGGTCAAGGCCATCGCCTATGGGTGGCAGCAGGAAAAGATCACCCGCAACGCCCAGCAGATCAAGGATCTCGGCCAGGAGCTCTATGACCGCATCGCCGTCTTCGGCGACCACATGACAGGCGTTGGCAAGGCGCTGAAGTCCACCGTGGAGCGCTACAACAAGGCCGTCGGCTCCCTGGAAGGCCGCATTCTCCCGTCGGCGCGGAAGTTCGAGGCGATGGGGATCTCCCCCTCCGGCGCGGGCCTCGCAGAGCTGGAGCCGGTGGAAGCCGCCCCGCGCGCGATTACCGCCGAGCATCTTCTGAGCGGCCCGGAAGACGCCCTCGAGGCGCTGCCAGCCGAGTGACACCGGCGCCCGTCGCGACCTTGCACTCGCGGCGGCTTTCCGCTATAGACCCGCCTGCGCCTGCACCCCTGGAGGAGGCGCATCTGGACCGATCCCGGATCCTCGGGCCCCGCGCCCGACGATACGCCGGTCCTTATCATTACATCCGAAGGAGTTTTGCCATGGCTAACGGCTTTGAGCTGAAAGCAACGGCACGAGACCGGGTGGGCAAGGGGGCCGCTCGTGCACTGCGTCGCGAAGGTCTTATTCCCGCTGTCATCTACGGTGACAAGAAGCCGGCTCTGCCGATCACCATTCCGGTGAAGGAAACCACCATTGCCCTGCACAAGGGCGGGTTCCTGACCCACATCGCCACCATCGAGGTGGACGGTGAGAAGCACCGCGTGATCGCCAAGGACTACCAGCTGGATCCGGTTCGTGACGAACTGGTTCACGTTGACTTCCTGCGCGTCGGCAAGGACGCTACCCTGACCGTTGAAGTTCCGGTTCACTTCCTCAACGAGGAAACCTGCCCGGGCCTCAAGAAGGGCGGCGTGCTGAACATCGTTCGCCACACCGTGGAAATGACTGTCCCCGCGACCGCCATTCCGGAATCCATCGACTTCGACCTGTCCACGGTCAACCTCGGTGATTCCATCCACATCTCCGCGACCACCCTGCCGGCCGGCTGCAAGCCGACCATCACGGATCGCGATTTCACCGTTGCCACGATCGCCGCTCCGGCTGGTCTGAAGAGCGAAGGTGAAGCTGAGGAAGGCGAAGAAGCCTGATAGGCTTCTCTGCCTCTGCAGTTCGAAGGGAAGGCGGCACCGCCTTCCCTTCTCCAAGGACCGCTGCTCGTCAGCGGTCTTTTGCTTTGTGAAGCCGGATGGAGCGCAACGAGATGAAGCTGATTGTGGGCCTTGGAAACCCGGGCGCGAAATACGAGCACAATCGCCACAACATCGGTTTCATGGCCGTCGACGAGATCCATCGCCGTCATTCCGACTTCGCGCCCTGGCGGCTGCGGTTTCAGGGACAGGTGAGCGAAGGCCGGGTCGGCTCCTCGAAGGTTCTCCTGCTCAAGCCCGCCACCTTCATGAATGACAGCGGCCGCTCCGTTGGCGAGGCCATCCGCTTCTACAAGCTGGAGCCCGCAGACGTGCTCGTCATCTACGACGAGCTGGATCTGCCGCCCGCGAAGTTCCGCATGAAGGTCGGCGGCGGTCACGGCGGCCACAATGGCCTGCGTTCGATCACCGCCCATATCGGCGATGCCTATCGCCGCCTGCGTCTGGGCATTGGCCATCCCGGCGACAAGAAGCTGGTCTCCAACTATGTGCTCGGCGACTTCGCCAAGGTGGACCGGGAGTGGCTGGAGCCCCTGCTGCGCGAGATCGCCGACAATGCGGATCTTCTGGCCGAAGGTCAGGACAGCCAGTTCTCCAACAAGCTGACCCTGGCGCTGAACCCGGAAAAGGCCCGGCGCGGCAAGGCGGAAACGGACAGCAATACCGTCTCTGCCTCTCCAAAAGCACAGCCCCAAACTCAAGCCAAGCCCAAGGCCCAGAGCCATATCCGTCAGGCCCGGCAGGGTCACAAGCCGGAGCTTCCGTCCTCCGGCCCCATGGCCGACATGCTGAAGAAACTGCTCGGCAAGGACTGAACTCCGCATCTGAGCGCGCGGCAAGCCTTCACAGGCCCGCAAGGACTGCCTAGTCTGCGGGAAGACCCCCTTTCTTCGCCTGCGGACCCTTGCCTCATGCGCTCGCGCCCTGCCCCCTTCGCCCTCCCCCTCCTTCTGGCCACGGTCCTGAGCGTGATCGTCGCCGGCGCACCGGCCAGCGCGCAACTGCGCAAGGAGGGGACGCTGCGCGCAGCCCGTGCCTGCGAGGCCCTGCAATCCCTCAAGCGCAGCACGAATCCCGGGGCTGTGCGCCTGACACCGGGTCAGGTCTATGCCCTGAAGGGCCTCAACAAGGCTGGCGGCGATCATGCCCTCGTCATCGTGCCCGGCGCCCCGCAAGCGGAAGAGCGTTGGGTCGCCCTCTCCTGTTTCGAAGCAGCGGGAACCGCTTCCTCGGCGAAGCCCCGCCCCGCAGCCCCGGAGCGCCCTGCCGCGCAAACCCGCCCTGCCCGCACGAACGCTACCGGATCCACGGAGAACCTTCTGGCCCTGAGCTGGCTTCCTGCCTTCTGCGAGGGCCGGTCGGGAACGCGCGAATGCCGGTTGCTCAACACCGGCAAGCTGCGTGATCCGGCCCGGCAACTCTCCCTCCATGGATTGTGGCCGCAGCCGCGCGAGCGTGAATATTGCCGGGTCGACACAGGTCTTCAGGCCGTGGATGGCCGATCGGACTGGGAGCGCCTGCCCGAACCGGAGATCGACCGGGAAACGGCTGCGAGCCTTGCCCGCGCCATGCCGGGCACCCGGAGCGCCCTGCATCGCCACGAATGGATCAAGCACGGCACCTGCTATCAGGCCAAAGGCGGTGCCGACGAATATTTCGACGACAGCCTTCAGCTTCTCGACGAGATCAACCGCTCTCCGGTGGCAGCCTACCTCGCCGCAAATGCCGGCCGGACCATTTCCGCCGCAGAGTTGCGCCGGGTGTTCGACCGGGCCTTCGGCCCCGGCGCCGGCGACCGGGTGAGCGTGAAATGCAGCCGGGACGGCGCGCGCCAGCTTCTCTCCGAGCTCTGGATCAATCTGTCCGGAGAGATCCGGCCCGACACCCGCCTCGCAGATCTCCTGCGCGACGCCCCCAAGGCCCCGAGAGGCTGCAACCGGGTCACACTGGATCTGCCCGGCCTGCAATAGCGCGCAAGGCTAGGTGCGACTGGGCAGAAAAGCCAAGAGAAACGCCGCGCCCGCGCTGCGCCGCTTGACCTTGCGCCCCCCATCCGGCACATAGCGGCAACGATCAAAGCCATCCAACCGAAAGCGATCACCCATGGGTTTCCAGTGCGGCATCGTCGGGCTGCCCAACGTCGGCAAGTCCACGCTTTTCAACGCGCTCACCAAGACCGCAGCCGCGCAGGCCGCGAACTATCCCTTTTGCACCATCGAGCCGAACACCGGTGAGGTGGGCGTGCCGGATCCGCGCCTGAGCGCCATCGCCAAGGTCGCCGGCTCCAAGGAGATCATTCCGACCCGCATCACCTTCGTGGACATTGCCGGTCTGGTGCGTGGCGCCTCCAAGGGCGAAGGTCTGGGCAACCAGTTCCTCGCCAACATCCGCGAGGTCGACGCCATCGCCCACGTGCTGCGCTGCTTCGTGGATGACGACATCACCCACGTGGAAGGCACCATCGACCCGATCGCCGACGCCGAGACCGTCGAGACCGAGCTGATGATCGCCGACATGGAGAGCCTGGAGCGCCGCCTGCCGCCGCTGAAGAAGAAGGCCACCGGCGGGGACAAGGACGCCAAGGCGGTGATCCCGATCATGGAAGCGGCCCTCGCCGTCCTGCAGGAAGGCAAGCCGGTGCGCGTGCTCAAGTTGGATGATGCGGAAGAGCGCAAGATCCTGACCGGCCTGAACCTGCTTACCTCCAAGCCGGTTCTCTACGTCTGCAACGTGGAAGAAGCCTCCGCCGACAAGGGCAACGCCCTCTCCGACAAGGTGAAGGCCAAGGCCGAGGCGGAAGGCGCGGTTGCAGTCGTGATCTCCGCCGCCATCGAGGCCGAGATTTCCCAGCTTCCGCGCGACGAGCAGGCCGAGTTCCTGGAAACCATCGGCCTGGAAGAGCCGGGCCTCGACCGTCTGATCCGCGCCGGCTACGAGCTGCTCGGCCTGATCACCTATTTCACCGCAGGTCCGAAGGAAACCCGCGCCTGGACCATCACCTCGGGCACCAAGGCCCCGGGCGCTGCCGGCGTGATCCACTCCGACTTCGAGCGCGGCTTCATCCGCGCCCAGACCATTGCCTATGACGACTATGTCACCCTCGGCGGCGAAACGGCTGCCAAGGAAGCCGGCAAGGCGCGTGACGAAGGCAAGGAATACGTGGTGAAGGACGGCGACGTCCTGCTCTTCAAGTTCAACACCTGAACCACGCCACAGGACGGAACACGAAAGGGCGGCCCGTGCCGCCCTTTTTTCATGCCCGGTCTCACGCCCGCTCACACGATGGAGCGGGCACCATTCCAGAAGAGCCGCAGGCCGGCAGAGGACTTGGTCTTCCAGGCCACTGTTCCGCGCACCGGCTGGTCGAAGGTCTGGACGAAGACCAGCACCTCGTCGGGCAGGGATTCCAGCCCCTCCCCCTCGATCCGGCAACCGGACTTGCTGGCGTCGGTGATGACGCACTTGATCTCGCTCTTGCGGGCCATGTCGCAGACCCTTGCCGCGGCGGTCATCGCATAGCGCTTCTCTGCCCGCTTTTCATGCTGGGTGCCCAGCTCGCGAAGGAAGAGCACCGTCACGTAGTTCTTCTTGCGGCCGGTGACCCGGCCACGCAGGAATTCATCCGCATCGTCGATCTTCACGGCGATATTGCGGTTCAGCACCCCGACATCGGCCCCGACGAGACAGCACCCCCAGTCCGAGAAGTTTGACGCCGTCACCTGCGCGCATTTGAGACTGTCCAGATCCAGCGCAAGCACGGGAATGTCCCCGAGTGCGCGCTCCATCTGGCTCTTGACCCGCACGGCTGCCGTCGTGGTCATGACTGCTCCTGAAAATACATCAATCAATGGACTCACCCTAGGGAAGCCCCGTAAAGATTGGCTTATCAACGAACGGTAATTATACGGATCCGGAGACCTGCTCCGCGTGACGCACGCTGGCCTTGCTTGCCCCCCGCCTCGCCATGCTAAGACACTGGCGACTGCAGATCACCGGCTCAGGCCGGTGCCCGCACCATCAGAAAGGTCAAGTCTCCCGTGTCCTATGTCTTTGCCCCAACCGAACCCCACAGCCTGCCCGTCGCCGGCACGACCGATCGCTTCCCCGTCCGCCGGGTCTATTGCATCGGCCGCAACTACGCCGCCCACGCGGTGGAAATGGGCCACGACCCGGACCGGGAGCCGCCCTTCTTCTTCCAGAAGAACCCGGACAACCTGGACGCATCCGGCACCTTCCCCTATCCGCCGCAGACCACCGACGTGCATCACGAGGCAGAGCTTGCCGTTGCCCTGAAGTCCGGTGGCTCTGACATCGCCATCGAGGACGCGCTGTCCCATGTCTATGGCTACGCTGCGGCCCTCGACATGACCCGCCGCGATCTTCAGGCCGAGGCCAAGAAGGCCGGCCGCCCCTGGGATACGGCGAAGTCCTTCGAGCACTCCGCCCCCATCGGCCCGATCCATCCGGTCGAAACCCTTGCCGACATGTCGTCCGGGACCATTTCCCTGGCGGTGAACGGTGCGGAGCGCCAGTCCGGGGATCTCAACCAGATGATCTGGAAGGTGCCGGAAATGATTTCCTATCTGTCGCGCTATTTCCATCTGGCCGCCGGAGATGTCATCCTGACCGGCACTCCGGCTGGCGTCGGCGCGGTCGAGCCCGGTGATGTCATGACCGTTTCGATCGCCGGCCTGCCGGACCTGACGGTCCGCGTTATCTGACCCCCGGCCGGGCGGGCTCCCCCCTGCGGGAGGCCCGCCTGACCGTTGTGCAAAAGGAGTGACGCCCCATGGGAACGAAGAGGCCTCCGGTGAATTCTCGCTGAGGCATCCTTCTCATTCCGCGCCCTGCGGGCCTGACGCGACGCCCAGGGGGAGCCGGCCCCTTCAGCCGGAACAGTTTTCGGGAGGCATGTCACCTTGACCTTTGATCAGATCGCCCTTTTCAGCCTGTTCGGCGCGCTCTTCGCGCTTCTGGTCTGGGGGCCGGTGCGCTTTGACCTCGTCGCCTTCGGCGCGCTCCTGGTGGCCACCCTGCTCGGTCTCGTGCCCGAGGAAGAGATGTTCTCCGGCTTTTCCAATTCGGCCGTGGTCATCATCGCCCTCGTCCTGATCGTCTCTCGCGGATTGATGAACTCTGGCGCGGTGGAGCTCGCCGCCCGCCATCTCCTCGCCTTCTCCGCGCGCCTCACCACCCATATCGGGGTCCTCGGCCTCTTTGGCGCGGCCCTGTCCGCCGTGATCAACAACGTCGCGGCCCTGGCCCTGCTCATGCCGCTGGACCTGGAGGCCGCCCGCAAGAACGAGCGCGGACCGGGGCTCAGCCTCATGCCGCTCTCCTTCGCCACGATCCTCGGCGGCATGATCACCATGATCGGCACCCCGCCCAACATCGTCATCGCCCAATACCGTCAGACCGCCCTGGGCGCCCCCTTCGGCATGTTCGACTTCACGCCCGTCGGCCTCATCGTGGCGCTCGCGGGCCTCGCTTATCTTACCGTCATCGGCTGGCGCCTGCTGCCCAGCCGCACGCGGGTGACGCCGGAAACCTTCGAGACGTCGGAAAGCCTCTATGTGGCCGAACTCAAGGTCGGTGACGCCGCCAAGGAGGGCAAGCTGACGGTCGACGACCTCTATCCGGCGGCCGACGAGAACGACATCAACCTGCTGGGCCTGATCCGCCACGGACGCCGACTGCGCGGCTTTGCCCACCGGGAGGTGATCCAGCCCGGTGATTACCTGGTCGTGGAAGGCGAGCCCAAGGGCATCGAGGCCTTCATGGGGGCAACCAAGCTCGATTTCGCCGGCTCCGAGCAGCACAAGGGTGGCCTCACCGGCAACAGCCTGTCCCTGCAGGAAGCCATCGTCACCGACAGCTCCCGCATCGCCTATCAGACGGCCTTTGGCCTGTCCCTGCTCTATGGTCACGGCGTCACCCTTCTGGGCGTCTCGCGCCAGGGCAAGACCCTGCACAGCCGGGTGCGCCACCTGACCATCCTGCCGGGCGACGTCCTGCTGCTCCTGGGCCCCTCCGACCGGCTGCGCGCGGCCATTTCCTGGCTGGGCGTTTTGCCTCTGGAGGGACGCACGACCGATGTCATCCAGCGCAACAAGGCCTTCCTCGCCATTGGCTGCTTTGCCGCCGCCATCGCCGCCTCCATCGCAGGGCTCATGCATCTGGAACTGGCGCTGGCGCTCTGCGTCGTGGTCTATGCGCTCTCCCGCCTCGTCAGCGGCAGCGAGATCTACGAAGCGGTGGAGTGGAAGGTGATCGTGCTGCTCGGCTCCCTCATTCCCCTCGGCCTCGCCTTCGAGAAATCCGGCAGTGCGGAGCTTGTCGCCCGTTCCATCGTCCAGGCGACCGATGGCATGCCGAGCTGGGTGGCCCTCGCCGCCCTTATGGTCGTCACCATGACCCTGTCCGACTTCCTCAACAACGTTGCCACCTGCCTGATCGCCGCCCCCATCGGCGTGCAGATCGCCAATGCACTGGGGGTCAATCCGGATCCGTTCCTCATGGCGGTCGCCGTGTCGGCCTCCTGCGCCTTCCTGACGCCGATCGGACACAAGAACAACACCATCATCATGGGCCCCGGCGGCTATCGTTTCGGCGACTACTGGCGCATGGGCCTGCCCCTGGAACTTCTGGTCCTCGGCCTCGGTCTGCCAGCCATCCTGCTCATCTGGCCGCTGTGAGAAAACCTGTCTGCCACTGAGCCACTCGGTGGTGGATGAACCGCCGCCAAAGGTGGAAACACCAGCCTGAATGCGCATGATGAGCGCTCATCAAGGAGGAGACCTGTCATGACCCAGACGCCCGCATCGCGGCCCAAGCGCATCCTGTTCACCGGCGGCAGCGGCAAGGCCGGCCGGCACGTGATCCCCTGGCTGCTGGAGCGCGGCCACCGGGTGGTGAACGTGGATCTGACGCCGCTCGATCATCCGGGTGTCGACAATCTCATTGCCGACATCACCCAGTCGGGCGAGATGTTCAACGTCATGACCAGCTACGCCAACTTCGACGAGCTGGAACCCGGCACCGGCGTGCCCGCCTTCGACGCCGTGGTCCATTTTGCCGCCGTGCCCCGCATCCTCATCCGCCCCGACAACAAGACCTTCGAGGTCAATACGGTAGGCACCTACAACGTGATCGAGGCGGCGGTGAAGCTCGGCATCCGCAAGATCGTCATTGCCTCGTCGGAGACCACCTACGGCGTGTGCTTCGCCGATGGCGAGGTCGACCCGAAGGTGCTGCCGGTGGAAGAAAACTATGACGTCGACCCCATGGACAGCTATGGCCTGTCCAAAGTCTGCAACGAGGTGACCGCCCGCGCCTTCCAGCGGCGCTCCGGCTTCGACATCTACGCCCTGCGCATCGGCAACGTGATCGAGCCCCACGAATATGATCTCTTCCCCGGCTTCTTCGCCAACCCGCAAGTGCGCCGCCGCAACATCTTCTGCTACATCGACGCGCGCGATCTGGGGCAGATCGTCGACCTGTGCCTGGAAAAGGACGGCCTGGGCTTCCAGATCTTCAACGCGGGCAATGACACGAATTCCGTGAACATGCCCACCGCCGAGATCCTGAAGCGCTTCTTCCCCAATGTTCCGGTCAGCCGCGAGCTCGGAGAGAATGAGGCTCTCTTCTCCAACAGGAAAATCCGCGAGGTCCTCGGCTTCCGCGAAGAGCACGACTGGCGCAAATACGTGAAGGGCTGAACCTGTCCAGCCGTCATCCGATCCATGAGGGGGGCCCTGCGACAGGTCGGACACGTCCGCCTGTCCGGGTGTCTCCCACGCTCGACGGCGGGGCTCCGGGAGACACCCGCTGCCTCGCGGACGCATCCGACGGCTTTCCATGTGCGCGCGGCGCGGATAGCGTGGGGCCATGACTCACGAACTTGCCTTCGAGGACTTTTCGCCAGGAAAGATCTTCGACCTCGGAAGCCTGACCCTCGAACGGGATGAGCTTCTGGCCTTCGCACGGGAATTCGACCCCCAGCCCTTCCATCTTGACGAAGAGGCCGGACGCGCCTCCATCCTTGGCGGCCTTGCCGCCTCCGGGTGGCAGACGGCCGGACTGACCCAGCGCCTCATCACCCGCGCCCTGCTCGCCCGCAGCACCTGCGAGGGCTCTCCCGGCATCACCTCGCTGAAGTGGATGCGGCCGGTTCTGGCCGGCGACACGCTGAGCGCCCGCATGACCGTGCTCGCCGCCCGCCCGCTCCGCTCTCGTCCCGGCTACGGCATGGTGACCATGCTGGTGGAGACCTTCAACGGCGCCGGCGAACTGGTGATGCAATACGAGAACCCGGCGCTCTTCGCCCGGCGCGTGGAGGCCCGCCCATGATCGACTTCTTCGAGGAAATCGCGGAAGGCGACTGCCTGGAGCTCGGCAGCTACCACTTCTCCGCCGAGGACATCATCCGTTTCGCCAAGGACTATGATCCCCAGGCCTTCCACCTGAGCGAAGAAGGCGCTGAACGCACGCACTTCGGACGGCTCTGCGCCTCCGGCTGGCACACGGCTTCCGTCTTCATGCGTCTGCTCGTGCTCAAGCGGCAGGAAATGGAGGAAGAGGCGCTCGCCACCGGTCAGCCGGTCGCAGCGCTGGGCCCCTCCCCCGGGTTTGAAAATCTCAGGTGGCTGAAGCCCGTCTATGCCGGGGACACGATCACCTATCGGCGGACGGTCGCCGGCAAGCGCGCCAGCGGCTCCCGTCCCGGCTGGGGTCTCGTCTTCGGCCATAACGAAGGTCACAACCAGCACGGCGAACTGGTCTTCTCCTTCGACAGCAAGGTCTTCCTGGCGCTCAGGGGCGACACCTGAGCCGGAGAGGCACCCAGGCCACCTCGGCTCGACAAAAGAAAAGCCCCGCAACCGGATCCGGCTGCGGGGCTTTGCGTTGAGCGTTCCAGGTACCTCAGAGGTGCCGGGCGAAGAGGATCTCATCGTGCAGCTCGATGCCATATTCCCCACGCAGGGGGATCTCCGGCTTCTGCTCGCGCTCCTGATCGATCACCCCTTGCACGATGTTCTCGAAACGGAAGCCGCGCCGCTGGTAGAAGCGGAAGGCATCCAGATTGTCGTTGGAGGTGCGCACCGTCAGCCGGCCGATGCCGGCCTTGCGTGCATCATCCACGACCGCATCCAGAAGCTGGGTGCCCACGCCACCCCAGCGGTTGATGGAATCGAGGGTCAGGATCTCCCATTCCGCGTCCCGCTTGATGATGGTGACGAGCCCGGCGATCTCATCCCCATCCATGGCGATGAAGCCCGGCAGGCGAGAGGCATCGATCGCCTCACCGCCCAGAAGCATCACCGGCCCTGCCCATCGCTGGGTCAGGAAGTCGTGCACGCGGGCATGATCGTCCCCGCTCAGCGGTCTGATTTCAACGCTCATGCAGCTCTCGATCTCCTCAAGTCGCTCTGACGGCCAGGCGGCAGCGGGGTCAAGGATACCCGCCCTCAGCATTGCCGCAAGGCTTGCCCTTGCGCCAGCCCTAACCGAGTTTCACCATCGACGCGGTGCGGCGGTTAATGACCGTCAAAGGCCACGAGCGTGCGCACCGGCACATTCAGCGCTTCCAGCTTCGCCCGGCCACCCAGATCCGGCAGGTCGACGATGAAGCACGCCGCCACGATATCGGCGCCCATGGACTGAAGCAGCTTGCAGGCCGCTTCCGCCGTGCCGCCGGTGGCAATCAGATCGTCCACGACGATCACCTTGTCGCCGGGCTTGATCGCATCCTTGTGCATTTCCATCTCGTCGACGCCATATTCCAGCGAATAGGCGATGCGCACGGTCTCGTGCGGCAGCTTGCCCTTCTTGCGGATCGGCACGAAGCCGGCGGAGAGCTGATGCGCCACCGCGCCGCCCAGAATGAAGCCGCGCGCCTCGATCCCGGCGATCTGGTCGACCTTGGACCCGGCCCAGGGCTGCACCAGCGCATCCACCGCACGGCGGAAGGCCCGCGCGTCGCCCAGAAGGGTCGTAATGTCCCGGAACAGGATCCCTTCCTTGGGATAGTCCACGATGGTGCGAATGGATTGCCTCAGTTCATCCTGGACACTGCGATCGGTCATGTCGGTCGTCTCGTTCTTCTTGCGATAGGGCGGGCTTGGCGCCCGCGTTCCCCCTGCTTTACCGGTTCGGGGCGCGCCCTGCAATTCCCGCAATCACGCTGCATCGGCGGTGCGACCACGAAAAAGGGCCGCCGGAAGCTCCGGCGGCCCTGATCAGACGTCTGAAGAGAGGTTGGCTCAGTGCGCCACGTTCTTCCAGAGCTTCTTCTTGGTGAAGTAGAGCAGGCCGGCGAAGAACACCAGGAAGACCATGACCCGGAAGCCGATCTTCTTGCGCGCTTCCAGATGGGGCTCGGCGGCCCACATCATGAACGCGGAGACGTCCTTCGCATACTGCTCGGTCGTCATCGCCGTGCCGTCTTCATACTCGACCAGTTCGTCGGACAGGGGCGGAGCCATGCCGATGAAGTGACCGTTCATGAAGTGCGGGTTGTAATACTGCCCATCCGGCACCTCGACGCCTTCCGGCGCTTCCTCGTAGCCGGTCAGCAGGCCGTAGATGTAGTCCGGGCCAAGCTCCTGATACTGGGTGAAAGCGTCGAAGACGAACCACGGGAACCCGCGATGCGCCGCACGCGCCTTGGCCAGCAGCGAGAAGTCCGGCGGATAGGCGCCGCCGTTGGAAGCCCGAGCCGCCTTCTCGTTCGGGAAGGGCGACGGGAAAGCATCCGCAGCAACTGCGGGACGCTCGAACATGTCGCCATCGTCGTTCGGGCCATCTTCCACGGTGTATTCCGCGGCAATCGCCTTCACCTGCTCTTCGGAGTAGCCGAGGCCACCTTCCTCACCCAGGTTGCGGAACTTCACGAGCCGCAGGGAGTGACAGGACGAACAGACTTCCTTGTAGATCTTGAAGCCGCGCTGCAGCTGGGCCTTGTCATAGGTGCCGAACGGGCCGGCGAAGCTCCAGGACTGGCGCTCCACATGCGGGCCGCTTCCAGCTGCCAGGGCCGGAGCCGCAACCGCCAGGGTTGCGACCGCCGAAAGGACCCGAACCATCTTGATCATGGTGCTCATTGTTTCAAAAACTCCTGATCCAGCTCGAGGTCACTTGGTTTCCGGAGCGGAGACCGCACCCGCCGGATGGGCAGAGCCCCCCTTGAGAACGGCTTCCGAGATCGAGGCCGGCAGCGGCAGGGGCTTCTCGAAGAGGCCCAGCAGCGGCAGGATGATCAGGAAATGGGCGAAGTAATAGGCCGTGCAGATGCGCGACAGGGTGACATAGATGCCTTCCGCCGGCATGGCGCCCAGGTAGCCCAGAGCCACGCAGACCAGGGCGAACACCCAGAAGAACTGCTTGAACAGCGGACGGTAGGAACCGGAGCGAACCTTGGAACGGTCCAGCCAGGGCAGCACGAAGAGCACCGCGATGGCACCGAACATGGCCACCACACCACCGAGCTTGTCCGGAATGGCGCGCAGGATGGCGTAGAAGGGCAGGAAGTACCACTCGGGAACGATATGCGCCGGAGTCACCAGCGGGTTCGCCTCGATGTAGTTGTCCGGATGCCCCATGTAGTTCGGCACGTAGAAGGCGAACCAGACGAAGAAGATCATGAACACGATGATCGCGAACAGATCCTTGACCGTGTAGTAGGGGTGGAACGGCAGGGTGTCCTGCTTGGACTTGGGCTGCACGCCGGTCGGGTTGTTGTTGCCGGTGGTGTGGAAGGCCCACACGTGCAGCAGAACCACGCCGAAGATCATGAACGGCAGCAGGTAGTGCAGGGAGAAGAACCGGTTCAGGGTCGGATTGTCGACCGCGAAGCCGCCCCACAGCCAGGTGCGGATGGCTTCACCCACCAGCGGAATGGCGGAGAACAGGTTGGTGATCACGGTGGCGCCCCAGAAGGACATCTGGCCCCAGGGCAGCACGTAGCCCATGAAGGCGGTGCCCATCATGATCAGGAAGATGATCACGCCGAGGATCCACGAAATTTCGCGCGGAGCCTTGTAGGACCCGTAGTAGAGACCGCGGAAGATGTGGATGTAGACGGCGATGAAGAACATCGACGCGCCGTTGGCGTGCAGATAGCGCAGCATCCAGCCGTAGTTCACATCGCGCATGATGTGCTCGACGCTGTCGAAGGCCATGGCGGTGTTGGGCGTGTAGTGCATCACCAGCACGACCCCGGTCAGGATCTGGGCGATGAGCACGAAGAACAGGATCCCGCCGAAGGTCCACCAGTAGTTCAGGTTCTTCGGGGTCGGGAAATCGACGAAGGATCCGCGGATCAGGGAAATGACCGGCAGGCGGCTTTCAAGCCACTTGGCAGCAGCGCTCTGCGGTACGTAATTCGAATGTCCAGCCATGGCTGTCTCCTCACACTGCTGCCGTTAGCCGATCTTGATCGTCGTGTCGGACACGAACGCATACGGCGGGATGAGCAGGTTCTCCGGAGCCGGGCCCTTGCGGATACGGCCGGCGGTGTCGTAGTGCGACCCGTGGCACGGGCAGAACCAGCCACCGAAATCACCCTGTTCGCCCAGCGGCACGCAGCCGAGGTGCGTACAGATCCCCACCATCACGAGCCAGGGCTCCTTGCCTTCCGCGGACCGGTTGGCGTCGGTGGCCTCGGTGCCATCCGGCAGATTGGAGTTGCGCGCGGCCTGGTCAGGCAGATCGGAGAGCGGCACGCTGTTGGCAGCCTCGATCTCTTCTGCGGTGCGGTAGCGGATGAAGACCGGCTTGCCGCGCCACTGAACCGTGATCGACTGCCCCTCTTCCACGGCAGATACATCGACCTCGATGGAGGCCAGAGCCAATGCGGAGGCATCCGGGTTCATCTGGTCGATGAACGGCCATGCCAGCGCGCCAGCGCCCACGACGCCTGCGGCGCCAGTCGCTATGTAGAGGAATTCGCGGCGAGTAGGTTCCGCCGTATCCGTATGTGCCAAGGTCGCGTCCTCTCGAAACCTGTTCAACTTGTACCGAAAGACCGTCCCAACACGCTCTGGCCCTTCCAGCAGTGCCGGAAAGATTAAGCGGAATCGGACAGGTCTCAACGACTGCAAAGTGCGGCATCTGCGCGCACCTTGTTGAAGTCTCTCGTATTCTGGTTCGTCCCTCCCAACGCCCGGCGATACCACCGGACAGACCACGCGTATTTGCTTTAGGTCAAACAAGCGCGCGCCCGTCTTTTTTCTGCCCTTTTTTCCCCCTGCAACGCAAGTCGGCATTTTGGCGAAAGCCCGATTTCGCGGCGTCAGGTGGCAGCGGCGCGACACCTTTCACCGTGTCGCGCCGCCATCGAGCCTCGTTGCACCCGGCAAATCCGGTCCTCAGGCCGTTTCCCGAGAAGCCTCCGCAGCGCTGTCGAGGAACCCGCCGGACTGGTGCGCCCACAGATGGGCATAAAGCCCGCCGGCCGCCTGAAGGGTCTGGTGATCCCCCTCCTCGATGATTCGCCCCTTGTCGAGGACGATCAGCCGGTCCATGGCCGAGATGGTCGACAGGCGGTGGGCAATGGCGATCACCGTCTTGCCCTTCATCAGGTCGAAGAGGCTCTCCTGAATGGCGGCCTCCACCTCGGAGTCGAGCGCTGACGTGGCCTCGTCCAGCACCAGAATCGGCGCATCCTTCAGGAAGACGCGGGCAATCGCGATGCGCTGGCGCTGTCCGCCGGACAGCTTGACCCCACGCTCGCCCACATGGGCGGCCAGCCCCACGCGCCCGGCCTGATCGGTGAGCGTTGCCACGAAGTCCCAGGCATGGGCCTTCTTCAGCGCGTCGATCACGTCCGCCTCGCTCGCCTCAGGCTTGCCATAGGCGACATTCTCGAAGATCGACCGATGCAGCAGCGACGTGTCCTGGGTGACGACCCCGACATTTTGCCGGATCAGGTCCTGCCGGGTCAGGGCAATGTCCTGCCCGTCGATGAGAATGCGCCCGCCTTCCAGGTCATAGAAGCGCAGGAGCAGGTTGACGAGCGTGGACTTGCCCGCACCCGACCGGCCGATGAGACCAATCTTCTCACCCGGACGGATGGTCAGGGAGAGGTTCTCGATCACGCTGCTGGTCTTGCCATAGTGGAAGCGGATGCCCTCGAAGGTCACCTCCCCGTTCGGCACGGCGAGTGCGGTGGCGTTCGGCACGTCCTGCACCTCGCGCTCCCGCGCCAGCGTGCCGATGCCATCCTGCACGGTCCCGACATTCTCGAACAGTCCGGCCAGCTCCCAGAGGATCCAGTGGGACATGCCCTGAAGACGCAGGACAAGCGCGATGGCGATGGCGATCTGCCCGGTCGTCACGGCACTGACCTGCCACAGCGCGATGGCCAGAGCCCCCGTGCCGAACAGGAGCGCCATGTTGATGAGCACCAGCACCACGTTCAGCTTGGTCACCAGCCGCATCTGGCCGAAGACCGTGTCGAGGAAGGCCTGCATCGAGCCACGGGCATAGGTCTCCTCGCGCGCGGTATGCGCGAAGAGCTTCACCGTGGTGATGTTGGTATAGGCATCCACCACGTGCCCGGTCATCAGGGCACGGGCATCGGCCTGATCCTTCGACACATCCCGCAGTTTCGGGATGAAATGGCGAAGGGTCACCAGATAGGCCCCGAGCCAGCCCATGAAGAGCGCGCCGAACCAGGGATCTGCGCCGGAGACCACCACCACGGACGCGGTGAAGTAGACGCTGACATAGACGAGGATGTCGGCGAACTTGCTGACCACCTCCCGCACGGAAAGCGCGGTCTGCATCAGCTTGTTGGCAATCCGCCCGGCGAAGTCGTTCTGATAGAAGGACACGCTCTGCCGCAGCAGGTAGCGGTGCGCCCGGAAGCGGATGGACATGGGGAAGGTGCCCATCAGCCCCTGATGGAACAGGAGCTGCCAGACCACCTCCACGGCGGGGCGTGCCAGAAGCAGCACCGCCGCCATGAGGGCGAGACGGGGCCAGTTCTCCGACAGAAAGGACGCGCGGTCCGCGCCCTCCAGCCAGGTCACCAGATCCCCGATATAGGTGAAGATATAGACCTCCAGCACGGCGATCATCGCGCCGAGACAGGCCACACCCGCCAGAATGGGCCAGACCGGCCGGGTGTAATACCAGCAGAAAGCCATGAACCCGGAGGGCGGCGCCTCGAGCGGCGTCTCCGCAAAGGGATCAACAAGGCGCTCGAAACGCCGGAAAAGCGGTTCAAACATGGGTTACCTTTCTGCGCAGGGAGGACAACCGATGCTCCCCTCGCGCGTCAGCGGCCGGCGCGCTCATCCAGCGCCCCAATGCCGGATCGAGATCCGGTCGGGCGAGGGCAGCGGCGGCCAGGAAGGATGTCAAGGCAATCGCGACGATCACGCTGCCCAGATAGAGCGATCCGAGCGCCTCGACAAAGGCGCTGGCGGAATAGGTCTGCCCCTCGACCGTCACGGCCTCGATCCGGGCTAGCTCGGAAACCAGCGCGGGAAGGAAGATCAGGACGGAAAGGCCGGCGATCAACCCGACAAGGCTGACCGCTCGCAGACCCAGACGCGCAAGCCGGCGCGTCATCGGCAAGGAGGACGCCGCACGGTCGATCCGGGCAGCGGGAAAGGGAACATCGGGCCGTTCGGGCATGGCGAACGGATCAAAGGGATAACGCGCCGACATGGCACTGCCTCCGTTAAGGCAAGAACATGAAGGTCTCGAGACGACACGGGATCGTGCGCAGCCGGAACGCAGTCGCACCGCGTCAGGGCTTTACGAGAACCGGATTATGGCAAGAGGTCGGAAAAAAGGTCGAAACGCGCTCAGCAGGAGACGCGACGGGCCACGCAAAGGGAAGAGCTGGTGCGATGCAGCTGAACAAAGACTGTCATGTAGCTCCTCCTCTGATCCTGGGGGAAAAGGCCCCGAGGGAAATGAATGCGGTGACCGGGTGCTTCGTCTGAAGACGGGCGAAGCAGAACCGCCGGGCGGCGGATGTCAGGGATGCTACTGATTGCCGCAGCGATCACAAGCATTCTTTTCCACACCGGCTGACGGGACACGCTCTTCGTTGCAATTCGGCAACAGGACAGCCGGTTCGCGCTCCGGCACCGCTTGCACGCGCCCCATCAAGCCCGCCTCCATGAAAAAAGCCGGCACGAGGCCGGCTTTCATCACATGGCTGTTGGTGGCCAAGCGCGCCGTCAGGCCGCGCGCACGCTGACGAGGAACTGCCGCACCTGATCCTGCAGGGCGGAAGACAGGCCGGCGAGCTCGCCCGAGGCAGACTGCAACTCGGCGGTCGCCGAATGGCTGTCGTCCATGGCCGCCGAGAGGCGCCCCATGTTGGAAGACACCCGGCGCGAGCTGCCCTCCGCGATGCGGGCATTGTCGCCGATCTGGTGGGTCGCATGGGTCTGCTCTTCCACCGCCTGGCGCACGATGCCGGAAATCTCGCTGATCTGGTCGATGGTGGCCGCAATCGAGCCGATGGCGGCTTCCGCCTGCGCGGCCACATCCTGCACGGAGGCGACCTGCGCGGAAATGTCTTCCGTCGCCTTGGTGGTCTGCTCGGCGAGCGTCTTCACCTCGTTGGCCACAACGGCGAAGCCCGAGCCGGCAGCCCCGGCGCGAGCGGCCTCGATGGTCGCGTTGAGGGCAAGCAGGTTGGTCTGGCTGGCGATCTGGCTGATCAGGTCGACGATCTCGCCGATGGCCCGACCCGTGTCGGACAGGCGCCCGACGATGGCGTCGGTCTTGCGCGCTTCGGCCACGGCCGTTCCGGCGATCTGCGCCGCCTGCGCCACGTTGCCACCGATATCGGCGATGGAACGGGCGAGATGTTCGGCAGATTCATTCACCGCCACTACAGAGCTGCTGGCCTCTTCGCTGGCGGAACTGACTTCGCTCACCGCCTCGAGGGAGGAGCCCACGGCGCCCTGCACCACGGCAGAACTCTGGCTGACCGTTTCCGAAGCCCGGGTCAGGGCCTCGACCACGCTGATCACCGTGCGCTCGAAGTCGGTCGCCACATCGGCCATCAGCGCCTTGCGGTCCTCCTCGGCGCGGGCCTGCTGTTCGGCCTTCTGCTGCGCCTCTTCTTCGGCGCGCTGCGCCAGCTTCTCGCGGAATCCGATGACCGAGCGGGCGATCACGCCGAGCTCATCGCGGCGGTCGGCACCGTCGATCTCCACGTCCAGCTCCCCTTCGCGCAGCCGGTCCAGCCCCTGCTGCAGCTTGGCCAGCGGCCGGGCAAGGCCCAGCGCAAGCACGATCGCCAGGACAAGGAAGCCCACGCCCACCGGCATCACCACGAGGGCGATGTTGATCATCTCGCCGAGGATCAGCTTGTCGATCTGGGAGGACAGGTCCCCGCTGAGGAAGACGTCCTTCATGGTCGGGTTCTGCAACTGGGCGATCAGGGCGGTGCGGAAGGAATAAAAGGCGAAGGCCGTACCCGCCAGCATGATGGCGACGGCCGTCAGAACCATGGCCACGAAGCGGCCCTTGATGGAAAGTGTCATGTGAAGCGCGTCGGTCCGAGAAGAGGGAAGCGGCCCCCACAATCAGGAGCCCTTGTCCAAAGTCTCATGCAACCGAGTAAAAATATCGTAACCCCAAGGGCTTGCGGATCAGCCCTCGCCGTTCCCGCGCCGTTGGCGGTCAGTATGTCGCGGATCCCTCGCCTGACGGGGCGACGCGCCTTTCAAGCTGACGTTGCGGCTTCAGCCACTCACCATCATTCGCGCGACCAGCGTGCCGAGGAAAGCGGAGATCCCGGTCAGGACCGTGCCCCACGCCACATCCACGATCACCACCACGAAGGGCCAGCCCTTCAACGTCGCATAATTGGTCATGTCATAGGTCGCATAGGCGAAGAAGCCGAAGAGCGCCCCATACAGAAGCGCGTAGCCCACGTTGCCCGAGCGCAGGGAGGGAGAGATCGCGAAGATCACGATGCCGACGATGTAGAGCGCATAGAACCCGGCCGCGGCAGCCATGTTCGGCTTGTCGAGCATCAGATGACCGATGTTGTCGACATAGAACCGGGTCGCGACCTTGCCCAGCCAGATGGCATCGATGCCGAGAAAGATGACGGTGGTGGCGACATAGGCGACTACATACTGGATCATCGGAGAAACCTGGGTTGGCGAGGGATCGCTGCACGTCGCGACGGATCGGATATCTGAACGGTCTACGACTACAGGTTGGGGCCAGATCACCCCTCGGCCAGAAATCCGCCGGACTGCCGCTCCCAAAGCCGCGCATAGAGCCCGTCAGGCTGCCGCAACAGGGCCTCATGCGTCCCCGATTGCACGATCCGGCCCCGGTCCATCACCACCAGCCGGTCGAGCCGTGAGATGGTGGACAGGCGATGGGCAATGGCGATCACCGTCTTGCCCTGCATCAGCTCCAGCAGATTGTCCTGGATCGCCGCCTCGACCTCCGAGTCCAGGGCGGAGGTCGCCTCGTCCAGCACGAGGATCGGGGCGTTCTTCAGCAGCACCCGGGCAATGGCGATGCGCTGGCGCTGCCCGCCGGAGAGCTTCACCCCGCGCTCGCCCACCCGTGCGTCGAACCCGCGCCGCCCCTGCTTGTCCGAAAGTCCCTCGATGAAATCGAGGGCGTGCGCCCGGCGCGCGGCCTCGATCATCTCCGCCTCGCTCGCCCCCGGCCGCCCGTAGAGAATGTTGTCGCGGATCGAGCGATGCAGCAGGGACGTGTCCTGGGTCACCATGCCGATCTGCCGGCGCAGGCTCTCCTGGGTGACTTGGCGCACGTCCACCCCGTCGATCCGCACCGAGCCGGCTTCCGCATCGTGGAACCGCAGCAGCAGACTGACGAGCGTCGACTTGCCCGCGCCCGACGGCCCGACAAGACCGACGCGCTCGCCCGGCGCGATGCTCAGGTCCAGCCCCTCAAGCACGCCGCTTCCCTTGCCATAGTGAAAGCTCAGACGGGAGAAATCGATCCGGCCCTGCGCCACCTCAAGATCGGCCGCATCCGCTGCATCGGTGACCGCGACCGGCTGCAGGACCGTGTCCATGCTGTCCTGGAAGGTGCCGATGTTGCGGAAAAGGCCATTGAGCTGACCGAACAACCGGTTGAGCAGGAGATTGAGCCGCAGCACGAGACCGAGGGTGAAGGCCACATCCCCCGTGCTCAGCCCCCCATCCTGCCAGGCCACCAGAGCCATCGCGGCAATCAGCACCATCATCACGCTGCTCAGCAGCGCCATCGCGCTGCGCACGGAGGTCAGCAACCGGGTGAAGGCGCGGGTCTTCTCGATGCCGGAGCGGAAGATGGCCTGCGTCGCCGCGTCCTCCACCCCCTCCTCGCCGAAGAGCTTGACCGTCTGGATGTTGGTGTAGGTGTCGACCAGATGCCCGCTGATCCGGGATTGCCCATTGGCCATCTCGCGCGCCGCCTGTCGCACCCGGGGAACGAAATACCGGGCAAGCACCGCAAAGCTCGCGAGCCAGACAGCGACCACCAGTCCGAGCACCGGGCTGAGCTGGCCGAGCAGCACCAGCGTGCTCAGGGCATAGACCAGAATGTACCAGACGGTCTGCAGCAGGTTGACCATGAAGTCGCCCAGTGCAAAGCCGCTCTGCATCACCTTCTGCGCCAGACGCCCGGAGAAATCCTCGTGGAAGAACCCGAGGCTCTGGGTCATGACCCGCTTGTGGGACTGCCAGCGCACCAGATTGAAGAAATGCGGCACCACCGCCTGTTCTTCGACAAGGGCCGACAGGCTGTTGGTGAGCGTCCGCGCCACGATGACGAAGGCTGCCATGGCCGCAAGAATGGGCCAGGTCTGCGCCAGGAACGTTGCCCGCGGCACGCCCTCCAGCCGGTCGACAATATCCCCCACCAGCACATAGAGGCTGGCCTCGACCCCGGCCATGGCGCCGCCCAGCACGAGCATCAGCGCAAAGGGCCAGCGCGCCTGCCGGACGAAATGCACCACAAGTGCCAGCGTGCCCCCACCTTCAGGCGCCGAACCGGCGGAAGAAAAGGGCGCGATCCAGCGCTCGAACATTCGGAAGGGCAAAAACACGCGACAGGCTCCGATCATCGGTCGCTCAGGATGCGAAAAGGCCCCGCAGGGCGGCACGCGAGGCGACGGGTCGCCAGACCATAGCCTGAGTCGACGCGCTTGCATTCCGCGCAGACCCGTGCGACCTGCCCCTCACGCCAGAAAGGAACCCGGATCGTGCCCCATCTCGTCCTGTATCAGCCGGATATTCCCCAGAACACCGGAACGCTCCTGCGCCTGTCCGCCTGTCTCGGACGCACCGTGCACCTGATCGAACCCGCCGGCTTCCCTCTCTCCGACAAGGGCCTGAAGCGGGCCGGCATGGACTATCTCGACCAGGCCGCCCTCGTGCGCCACATGAGCCATGCCCATTTCGAGGCCTGGCGGCTGAGCGAAGGGCGACGTCTGGTGCTGCTGACCACCCGATCCGATCTGCCCTACACGGACTTTACCTTTCGTACCGACGACCTCCTGATGCTGGGCCGAGAGAGCTCGGGCGTGCCAGAAGCGGTCCACGATGGCGCGGATGCGCGCATCACCGTTCCCATGCGCCCGGAGACACGCTCCCTCAATGTGGCGATCGCGGGCGCCATGGTTCTGGGGGAAGCCCTGCGCCAGACATCGGCCTTTCCCGGGTGACCCGTCGCGCGGCGGGGCTGGTCACCCGCCGCCAAGTTCCGTAAAAGGCTTGACGATCCCGAAAGCCGGAAACCACAGGCAACGTTTCATGAGCCAGAACGACAAGTCCACCCGCGGCGGCCCGGTGCCTGCCGATATCGAGACCAAGAAGACCACGGCGACGGTCTGGTTCGCCAACCTGCGCGATCAGATCTGCGCGGCCTTCGAAACGCTCGAGGACGAGATCGCAACCGGGAACGGCCCACTCTCCGACCAAACGGCCGGCCGCTTCGTCCGCACCCCCTGGGAGCGCACGGACAGCACCGGTGCCAAGGGCGGCGGCGGCGTCATGTCGATGATGCATGGCCGGGTCTTCGAGAAGGTCGGGGTTCATGTCTCCACCGTTCACGGCGAGTTCTCGCCGGAGTTTCGGGGCCAGATCCCCGGGGCGGCAGAAGACCCGCGTTTCTGGGCCTCCGGCATCAGCCTCATCGCCCATCCCCAGAACCCGCATGTGCCGGCCGTGCACATGAACACGCGCATGGTTGTGACCACCCGCCAGTGGTTCGGCGGTGGCGCCGACCTGACCCCGGTTCTGGACGCCCGCCGCACCCAGGAGGACCCGGACACGCAGGCCTTCCATGCGGCCATGCGCGGGGCCTGCGAGGCCCATGCGGTCGCCGACTATGACGGCTACAAGGCCTGGTGCGACGAGTATTTCTTCCTGCCGCACCGCAACGAGCCGCGCGGCATCGGCGGGATCTTCTACGACTATCTGCATTCTGGAGAATGGGACGCGGACTTCGCCTTCACCCAGGACGTCGGCCGCGCCTTCCTCGGCATCTATCCCGAGCTGGTGCGGGCAAACTTCCGCAAGCCGTGGACCGAGGCCGAGCGCGAGGAACAGCTCATCCGGCGCGGGCGTTACGTGGAATACAATCTGCTCTTCGACCGCGGCACGATCTTCGGCCTGAAGACCGGCGGCAATGTCGCCTCGATCCTGTCGTCCATGCCGCCGGTGGTGAAGTGGCCATGAGCCGGAGGCCCTTGCCGGTCAGTTGATCAGCCGCGGCATGTCCATGCGGCCGGGACGCGGTGCCACCGTTTCCCGGTCGAGCACCACTTCACGGAACAGGGCCAGCAGATCCGCATCCAGCTTGCGCCCCATGCCGAAGAGGGTCGCAAAGGCCTGACGCGGCGACGACGGGTGATCGTTGCGATAGCGATCGATCATCCCCGCATAGAGATTGCAGATGGAGAGGATCCGCAGACAGGCGGAGATCTCGTCTCCCATCAGCCCCATGGGATAGCCGGTTCCATCGAGATATTCATGATGGGCGACCATCATGTTGCGGACGATGGCTGGCACGGCGGGCTGCCCCTTCAGGATCACATCCGCATATTCAGGATGCAGGGCGATCAGGTTCCGCTCTTCCTCGCTGAGTTGTTCCACAGGCTTGTCCAGGACCGCCAGCGGCAGCTTCACCTTGCCCAGATCATGCAGCATCGCGCCGATGCCCATCTGGACACTGTCGCGCTCCGTCACCCCCAGAACATCGACGAATTGCAGCACGAGCCCGGTCACCATCAGCGAATGACAGAATGTGGGACTGTGGTGGTTCTGGACGGTAGAGAGCCACACCGTCAGGCCATCCACCTTCAGGGCGGACATGATCGCCGACACCGCGCGATTGCAGCTGCCCAGCGGCAAAGCCTCGCCGACGACCGTGCTCATCACCGCCGTTTCGAAGGCCTCGCAGGCCTCGAGAACACCGACACGGGTGGCTTCCGGGATATCGTCTGCAAGGGCGGGCACCCCATAGGTGCCGAGAAGTCGGCGGATCTTGCCCACCGCAAGGGAGGCCGGCTCGTCCCGATCCCAGAGGTCGGCCAGCCCAAGGGCCTGAGCCTGCACCGTCTCCTGACGCCGCTCCGGCGACACCATGCCGATGCAACGAATGCCCGGTTCGGCCTCAAGCACCGCCTTCAGTCGGTCGGCGTGTTCACGCTCGACCCGGGCCATGCTGATGAGGCCAAGGGAGCTTTCAGCCAGCCGCGCTGGCGTGATCTCCTCGAAGGAAACTCTCTCGACCCGATAAAGCAACTGCAGGTCCTGCAAGCTGGGCGGCAGATGTGCTTCGGTCTGGGTCACCACGACGATCGGTTTCATGTCCGCCGGAAGCCCTCGCACGCGACCACCGGAGACGGCGGTCGAACCGTTTCAGGCTAGGACGAGAATCTGAAGATATCCTTGCGTCAGGTTCGCGCATTTGACCTCTGGCGCGGGTGTCATTCCGGCGTGCCCGTGCCCAGCACCGCCAGCAGGGCCGCGCGATCTGCCTGAAAATCACTGTCGATCCACACTGCCTGCAGCCGCTTGAGAGCAACCCCCAGCGCAGGACCGGCAGGCAATCCTGCCGCCATCAGATCCCGTCCGGCGAGCGGGAAGACCGGAACGGAAACGCCCGTCAACGCGCCAAGCCCCCGCCTTGCGTCCTCGATGGCCTGCGCGTCCGCCTCGCCTGCACGAACCAGCACGAGGGCAAGCCCGTCCCCGGTTGCCTCGAGCCCAAGGTCGAAGGCCATCCGGCGCAGCACGCGGAGAAGATCAACCTCCGGCCGATCCCGGCGCAGATCGTCCCACAGCGCCACGGCACGATGCGCTCCCACCATGCGCTCCCGCAGCGCATTGGAGAGCTTGAGCCGGTCCGCAACCGCTGCAAGCTGCGCTTCGCCGCCATCGACCAGCACGGCAAGGGCAACCGCAGGCGCAACCCGCGCCAGCGTGCCCTCGGCGGCAAGTCCTTGAAGTCGGGCGACCGCTTGCACATTCGCGCCCCCCGGAAGAAGCAGCTCGAGAAGACCGTCCTCCTGCATGACCGCCAGACTGTCTGCTGCGCCCTTCGCGGCCACCAGCTTCAGCAGTTCCTTGGCAATGCGCTCGGCGGAGAGATGCTTCAGCCCCTCCTTCTCGCGCAGGCAGGCGGCTCTCCCCTCCGGGTCCGGGGTTCCGGCGCCATAGGTGGCATGAAAGCGGTAGAAGCGCAGGATGCGAAGATAGTCCTCGCGAATGCGGAGATCCGGGTCGCCGATGAAGATCACCCGCCGGGCCAGGCAATCCTCGAGCCCGCCAAGCGGATCAATCAGTTTGCCGGTCCGGTCGAGATAGAGCGCGTTGAGGGTGAAGTCCCGCCGGCGCGCATCCTCTTCCCAGTCGCGGCCGAACCGCACCACCGCCTTGCGGCCGAAGGTCTCCACATCCGCACGCAGGGTCGTGACCTCGAAGGCCCGCCCGTCGCCGACGAGCGTGACCGTGCCATGCTCGAGGCCCGTTCCGATCGCCCGGACCCCGACGCGTTTCGCCCGCTCCATCACCACCGAGGGTTCGGCCGTGGTGGCAATGTCGATGTCATCGACCTTTTCGCCAAGCAGGCTGTTGCGCACGGCACCACCCACGACCCGGGCCTCGTCCCCATCCTGAAGCAGCAGGTCGAACACGGCCTGGAGATCAGGCGCAAGGATCCAGTCGAACGCGGAAGAGCGGGTCATTCACCGGAACCCGCCGGGAACGAAGCGGCCGTTTTCCATGCGCGACGGCTGATAATCCCGATCCACCTGCCCCTTCTCGAAACTGGCGAAGAAGACCAGGCTCAGAACCACGAGCAGCGCGCCTGCCAGCGACAGATAGAGCATCGGCCCGTCACGCCAGGCCCGGTCGGCGCTCGCCTTCCGGGTCACCCAGAGCCAGAGCCCGTAGCCGAGGAAGGGCAGCAGAAACAGGACGAGATGTGTGAGAATGACCCTGAGCATCAGCCATAGACCGTTTCGAAGAGAGAACGGAGAATGCCGGCGGTCACCCCCCAGATATAGCGTTCGCCGTATGGCATTTCGTAGAAGAAGCGTTCGCGCCCCTGCCAGGAACGGCTCTGCTTGCGATGATTGGCCGGGTCCATGAGAAAGGGCAGCGGCACCTCGAAGACGTCGGCCACTTCCGCCGGATTGGCGACAAGGACAGCATCCACCGCCACCTCCGCCACCACCGGCACGATCCGGTATCCCGAGCCCGTGTGATAGGGGGCCAGATCGCCCAGAATGGAGACCGCCTGCGGCGACAGGCCGATCTCTTCGTGTGCCTCGCGCAGGGCAGCCGCCCGCGGACCGGCATCCTCCGCATCGATCTTCCCACCGGGAAAGGCGATCTGACCGGCATGAGAGCGCAGGTGCGGCGTGCGCTGGGTGAGAATGACATGCGCCTCGCCGCGCAACTGGCGCAGGGGGATCAGCACGGCGGCGTCCCGGGGCGGCCCCTCCCACATGGCATAGGGCGGCAGATCCGGATTGAACACGTGGTCGCCGGTCTCCCGTTCGAGCCGCAAGGGCGCGCGATCCAGGAAGCGGGCGCGGAAATCCGCATATCCGGCAGCGAAGGACACGCCCGGATCCGGATTGCCGAGCGGAGATGTGGCCGGGTCTCTCACGTTGCCTGCATCCCCTCGGGAAGTGGGAAGAACTGTCCGCCGCTCCACACGCCGCTGCGCAAGGTTCCCTCCACCTCGGCCTCGTCGAAGAGATCCGCCAGCTGATAGAGCAGCGGCCGGGACAGCTTGGCCAGCAGACGGCCCCGCACCAGCACATAGGGCTTCAGCCCGTCGGTCTCGTCCTCCAGCGTAAAGCTCACCGCATGGTCCGGCCCCGCCTCGACCACGTCGCCGACATTGGTGCGGAAGGTCAGCAGCTGGTCGCGCCCGTCCCCCTGCGCATGCAGTTCAACGGCCAGGAAGGGCGCGTCCTCCACCTGGATACGGACCTTTTCCACAGGGGTCACGAGATAGTGAGAGCCATCCTCGCCCTTCAGCAGGACCGAGGCGAAGAGCTTCACCAGCTTTTCCCGCCCGATGGGGGTGCCCATGTAGAACCACCGGCCCTGGCTGTCGATTCGCATGTCCAGATCGCCGCAGAAGGGCGGGTTCCACCGCTCCACCGGCGGAATCCCGCGCGAAAGCGGATCCGCCCGGCGCATCAGCTCGGCCAGTCCCTCCGGCAGCGGCGTCTGAAGCGTCTGTGTCACCCGGTCCTCCTTGGGAAATCTCGTTCCCCTTTATGTCGTCCCGGAGCCCCCCAAATCAAGCAAGGCCCTGCAATTCGTGGCCTTTCGACCTTCCCTTGCGACACATGGACAAATTTTCGGACTTATCCCGATGTCGCAGACCTGCCAAACTCGTCTGCAGCGAACATGATTTGGCCAGATATGGCCTCGATGCTGTGGCTCAGCGACAGATCCGGAGGATCCGGTTCGAAGACCGGCGTTTCTTATCGGCATGTCAAAGATGCGATGGCACACTGTGCCGAACCGGTGGCGCGCGGACCCCTGATCGGTCTGCCGCGACGCCCAGGTCCCTTTCGTTCCGTGTCCGTCGCTCCCGGCGGACCACCCCAAGCGCAGGTGAAGAATGAGCATCGTCACGTCTCCTCCCGCCACTCCCTCCGAGGCCGAACTCGAAGCCATCGCCGCGCTGGCGGAAACGGCAGTCGCGCGCATCACCGCCGCCCGGTCCGACGTCTCGCGCATCATCTTCGGCCAGGAGAAAGTGGTGCTCCAGACGCTGGTGACCGTGCTGGCAGGCGGGCACGGGCTTCTCGTTGGTGTGCCGGGCCTTGCCAAGACCAAGCTGGTGGAGACCCTGGGCACGGTGCTCGGCCTGCACGCCCAGCGCATCCAGTTCACCCCGGACCTGCTGCCTTCCGACATTCTCGGCTCCGAGGTGATGGAGCAGGCGGCAGACGGAACCCGCGCCTTCCGCTTCCTGCGCGGACCCGTCTTCTCCCAGCTGCTGATGGCCGACGAAATCAACCGGGCGAGCCCGCGCACCCAGTCGGCCCTGTTGCAGGCCATGCAGGAATATCACGTGACCATCGCCGGCCAGTCCCACGACCTGCCGCGCCCCTTCCACGTGCTGGCCACCCAGAACCCGCTGGAACAGGAGGGCACCTATCCCCTGCCCGAGGCCCAGCTTGACCGCTTCCTCATGCAGATCGATGTGCACTACCCCGATCTGGAGGCCGAACGCCGCATCCTGCTCGAGACGACCGGGGCCCGTCAGGCAACCCCGCAGACGGCCATGAGCCCGGACGAGCTGGTGAAATATCAGCAGCTGGTGCGTCAGATGCCTGTTGGAGAAAAGGTGATCGATTCCATCCTCAAGCTGGTGCGCGGCGCCCGCCCCGACGAGCGCGACGGCGACGACAGCCTGAAGAAACTGATTGCCTGGGGCCCTGGCCCCCGCGCCAGCCAGGCCCTGATGCTGACCGTGCGCGCCCGCGCTCTGGTGGAAGGGCGTCTTGCCCCCTCCCTCGATGATGTGCTGGCGCTCGCCGAACCGGTGTTGCAGCACCGCATGGCGCTGACCTTTGCCGCCCGGGCCGACGGCTACACCGTTCGCGACGTCATTCGCCGCGTCAAGGAAACCCTGGCCTGACCCCGGCCGGACAGGAGTGCCGCCCCACATGGCGTCGAAGGAGCCCACAGGCCAGGACCCCGCGGTGACGATGACCGCGCCGCCCCTCGAGACGGGATCGGTTCCGCTTGTCCTCGGCGAGGCGCGCGGTCTGGCCGAAGCCCTGCCCGACCTGCTGGTGGCGGCAAGTCATATCTCGGCGTCGGTGACCTCCGGCTGGCACGGGCGCCGCCGCTCGGGCCCGGGCGAGAGCTTCTGGCAGTTCCGCCCCTTCACCATGGGCGAGCCGGCCCTGCGGATCGACTGGCGCCGTTCCGCCCGCGACGATCATCTCTATGTGCGCGAACAGGAGTGGGAAGCCGCCCATACGGTCTGGCTCTGGGCCGACCTGACCCCCTCAATGGCCTTTTCCTCGCGTCTCGCCCCCGTGACGAAGCGGGATCGCGCCATCGTCCTGCTGCTGGCGCTGGCCGACATGCTGGCTGCCTCCGGCGAGCGGGTGGGGCTGCCCGGCATCACCCGCCCCCTGGCAGATCGGCGCGCCGCCGAACGTCTGGCCTCCGCCCTTGCTCATCTGCCGGCTGCCCGAGATCAAGGCGCCCCCCGGTCCTATCCTGAAGCCTCCGGCATTCGCCGCTTCTCCGACGTGGTCCTCTTCGCGGATCTTCTCGATCCGGTGGATGACCTGCACGACTGGGTCACAAAGATTGCAGGAACCGGAGCGCGCGGCCACATCGTTCAGATCCTCGATCCGGTGGAAGAGACATTCCCCTTCGGCGGCCGTGTCGAGTTCCGCGACCCCGAAACCGGTGAAACCCTGACCGCCGGCCGCGCCGAGGCCTGGCGCGAGGCCTATCAGGAGCGGCTCGCCCGTCACAAGGCGCAGATCCGCGACCTGGCCCGCCGGGCGGGATGGACCTACACGCTCCATCACACGGATCAGGCCCCGACCGCCCCGCTGCTGGTGCTGCACGCAGCACTCTCGGGAACAGGCCAGGCGATGTCCGCCGGAGGTGGCACATGATCGGGTCTCTGCCGCTCGCCTTCGCCAGTCCCTGGATGCTTCTGGCGCTCGCAAGCCTTCCGGCCATCTGGTGGCTTCTGCGCCTGACCCCTCCGCGCCCGCAGGAAATCACCTTCCCGCCCCTGCGTCTCCTGCTCGACATCTTCCGCCACGAGGAGATGCCGAGCCGAAGCCCGTGGTGGCTCACCCTGCTGCGCCTGTGCCTCGCTGCCCTCGTGATCCTCGCGCTGGCGGGCCCGATCTGGCAGCCCACCCGCGGCCTCCCCGATGACGGGGACGGTCCCGTGCTTCTGGTCCTCGACAACGGCTGGACCAGTGCGGGCGCATGGGACAGACAGGTCGCTCTGGCCGACACCCTTCTGGCCGAGGCCGAACGTTCGGGCCGGACCGTGATGCTCGGCGCCACCGCCGATGGACCGGCCCAGGCGCTCGAGCCGACGTCGGCCGCCGAGGCCCGCGAACACCTGCGCGCGCTTCAGCCCCGTCCCTGGGCGCCCGAACGCGATGACCTCATCGCCGGTCTGCGCGAGGCAACCACCCGACAGCGCCCCGGCGCGGTTGTGTGGCTGTCGGACGGCACCGATCACGCCGTTCGTTCCGCCGGCCCTGCCGCAGAGGCCGCAGACGCTGCTGGCGCCTCTCCCGACAGGGACCCGGGCACCGGCTTTGCCCGCGCCCTTGCCGATCTGGCTAGCCCGGTCCCCTTGCGCATCTACACCGGGCTCGATGTACCGCTCGGCCTCAAGGGTCTGGCCAACAATGCCGAGGCCCTGACCGTCACCGTGCTGCGCCATCCGGACACGGCCCGCCAGACGGCGCAGATCCGCGCTCTGGATCTGAAAGGTCTGGTGCTTGCCGAGCACGCGATCACCTTCGCGGATGGCTCAAGCGAAACCGTGGCCGCCTTTGACCTGCCGAGTGAATTGCGCAACGACATCGCCCGGGTGGAAATCGCCCAGGAACGGGCGGCCGGCGCCGTGCAGCTCGTCGATGACAGCTGGCGTCGGCGCATGGTCGGGCTCGTGTCCGGCCAGTCCGGCGATCAAGACCAGCCGCTTCTGTCGCCGCTCTATTATCTGCAGCGCGCCCTCTCCCCCTTCTCCGATCTGCGCCTGCCCCGGGCAGGCGACATGGATCAGGCCATCCCCGAGCTGCTGGACCAGGGCATCGCCGTGCTCGTACTTGCAGATGTCGGCCGCTTGCCGGAACCGGTGGTGGAGCGTCTCGACCAGTGGGTGCGCAATGGCGGGACGCTGCTGCGCTTTGCCGGGCCGCGCACGGCCGGTGGCACCGATGCGCTCATCCCGGTGACCCTGCGCAACGGCGACCGCACCCTCGGCGGCGCCCTGTCGTGGAAACAACCCCAGCACCTGGCGCCCTTCGCACCCGAAAGCCCCTTCGCCGGCATCGCCGTGCCGCCCGAAGTCACCGTCAGCCGTCAGGTTCTGGCCGAGCCCTCGCCGACCCTGTCCGAGCGCACCTGGGCCATGCTGGAAGACGGCACGCCGCTCGTGACGGCCCGCGCCGTCGGGCGCGGCTCTCTCGTACTCTTCCACGTCACCGCCGACAGCGCCTGGTCCAACCTGCCGCTTTCGGGCTCCTTCGTGGACATGCTGCGCCGGGTGCTCTCCGTCTCCAACGCCTTTGCCGCCGCCGACAGCGCCCGCAGCGCCGATGCCACCGATGCGTCTGCGGCCACGACCGAAGAAGCCAATGTGCTGCCGCCCTTGCGGCTGCTCGACGGTCAGGGCGCCTTCACCACCCCGCCTGCAGATATCGCGCCGATCCTCGCCGACCGCTTTGCCGCCACCCGCGCCACGCGCAGCACCCCGCCCGGGCTCTATGGCAGCGAGGATGGCTTCCGCGCCCTCAACCTGCTGTCCCCGGATGCGAGCCTGACCCGTCTCGATCTCGAACCGCTCGGCGCCCGGGTCGAAGGCCTTGCCTATCCCTCGCAGGAGAGCACCGACTTGCGCACCCTTGCCTTCCTGCTCGCCTTCGCCCTGATCCTGCTGGATGGGCTGGCCGTAATCCTGCTGGGCGGAGGCGTCAGCCGTCTGACCCGCCGCCTGCGGCGCCCGGGCCGCATTGCCTCCGTGGCCCTCGCGCTTGCCCTCGCAGGCACCGCGCTCATTCCTCACGGCGACGCCCTGGCTCAGGAGACGTCCGACGACCTGCGCGCCCTTGAGGCGAGCCTCAAGACCCGCCTCGCCTATGTCCGCACCGGCAGCCCGGAACTCGATGACATCAGCGATGCCGGGCTCTTCGGCCTCAGCCAGTATCTTGCAGACCGCACCGCCCTCGAACCCGGGCTGCCCATGGGCGTCGATCTGGCACGCGACGAGCTGGCCTTCTTCTCCCTGCTCTACTGGCCCGTCGACCCGGCGCTGGCCAAGCCCGATGCGGCCACCATGTCGCGGGTCGACACCTTCATGCGCAACGGCGGCACGATCCTCTTCGACACCCGCGATCACCTGGCCAGCAGCACATCTCTTGGCGCCTCGCCCGCAACCCTGAAGCTGCGCGAGATCCTCGACGGGCTGGACATTCCGGCGCTCGAGCCCGTGCCGACCGATCACGTCCTCACCAAGTCCTTCTACCTGCTCGACAGTTTCCCCGGCCGCTATGGCACCAGCCCGCTCTGGGTGGAGAGCCTCGAAGGCGCCGCCGAAGGCCGCCCCGTGCGTGGCGGCGACGGGGTCTCGCCCATCCTCATCACCGGCAACGACATGGCAGCCGCCTGGGCCATGGACCGGGAGGGGCGCCCCTTGCTGCCCACTGTGCCCGACGATCCGCTGCAACGGGAATATGCCTATCGGGCCGGGATCAACATCGTGATGTACACCCTGACCGGCAACTACAAGGCCGATCAGGTCCACATTCCGGACCTGCTGGAAAGGCTGGGCCAATGACGAAAGGACGCGTGGCACATCCATGACCTGGTCGCTCGCCTTCGATCCTCTCCTGCCGCTCTGGGCCCTGGCCGCCTGCGCCGTGGCCATGGCACTGGTCACCGGAATCTCCGCTCTCATGGGCCTGCGCGGCTGGCCGCTGCGGGCGCTGGCCATGGGCCTGCTTGTCGCCGCGCTTGCCAATCCGGCGATCGAACAGGAAGACCGCGAGCCGCTGACCAGCGTCGTCGCCCTCGTGACCGACGCGACCCAGAGCCAGAGTTTCGATGGGCGCGAGGCGACGACCGCCACCGCCGTCGACCAGATTGCCGCCCGCCTGGAAACCCTCCCCGGCTTCGAGGTCCGGCGCATCGAGGTGCGCAACGACGGATCGGGCAATGGCAGCGAACTGTTCAGGGCGCTGGCCAATGGTCTGTCCGATGTTCCGCCCGAACGGGTGGGCGGCGCGCTGCTCGTCACCGACGGGCAGATCCACGACATTCCGGACAAGGCTGCCGCCCTCGGCTTCGAGGCTCCCGTTCACGGCCTGATCACCGGACGCGCCACCGAGGTTGACCGGCGCCTGATCCTCCACCGCACGCCGCGTTTCGGCCTCGTCGGATCGGAGCAGTCGGTCGAGCTGGAAATCCGCGACGCTGGAGCCGGTGCAAGACCCGGCGCAGCGGTGGAGGTCGAGATCCGCCGCGACGGCGTGCGCCTGTCCACCCGGACCTTGCGCGTCGGCGAGAGGATCGAGATCCCGCTGGAAATCGCCCATGGCGGCGACAACATCTTCGAGCTGGACGCCAGTCCGCTCCCGGGCGAACTCACGCCCCTGAACAATCGCGCCGTGGTCACCATCGACGGCATCCGCGAGAACCTGCGCGTTCTGCTGGTTTCCGGCTCGCCCCACGCCGGCGAGCGTACCTGGCGCAACCTGCTGAAGTCGGATGCCTCCGTCGATCTGGTGCATTTCACCATCCTGCGGCCGCCCGAGAAGCAGGACGGCACGCCGATCAACCAGCTGTCCCTGATCGCCTTCCCCACCCGGGAGCTCTTCTCGGTCAAGATCGACGAGTTCGACCTCATCATCTTCGACCGCTACGAGCGGCGCGGCGTGCTGCCCTCGATCTATTTCGACAATATCGCCCGCTATGTGGAGGCCGGTGGCGCTGTTCTGGTGGCAGGAGGCCCCGATTATGCGGAAGGCGGCTCGCTCTACCGCACGCCGCTCGCCCCGATCCTGCCGGCAGAGCCCACCGGGCTGATCCTGGAAACCCCCTTCCACCCCGAGCTGGCGGAGATCGGCAAGCGCCATCCGGTGACCCGTGGCCTGCCCGGCTCCCAGACCGAGCCGCCCGCCTGGAGCCGCTGGTTCCGTCTGGTCGACACCGAGCTCAATGCGGGTCAGGCACTCATGACCGGCCCCGAGGACAAGCCGTTGCTGGTGCTCAACCGCGAGGGCGAAGGCCGTGTGGCCCTGCTCCTATCCGATCATGTCTGGCTCTGGGCGCGCGGCTACGAGGGCGGCGGACCGCACGTCCAGATGCTGCGCCGTCTCGCCCACTGGCTGATGCAGGAACCGGATCTGGAAGAAGAGGCCCTGCGCCTCTCCCAACGTGGCCCCCTGCTCGACATCGAACGCCAGACCCTGGGTGAAAGCGTCTCCCCGGCCCGCCTGACGACCCCGTCCGGGCGCGAGGAAGAGGTGATCCTCTCCGAAGCCGAGCCCGGACTGTGGCGGGCGGAATGGCGCCCGGAGGAAATCGGGCTCTACACGGTGAAGGAAGGGGACCGGACGGCGCTCATCCATATCGGACCGCAGAACCCCAAGGAACTGCAGGACGTGCTGTCCACCACCGAGAAGCTCGCGCCCCTGGCCGAACAGACGGGCGGCGCGTCCATGCGCCTTCTTGATGTGAACGGGGATCTGGACCTGCCCCGGATCTCGGCCCTGCGCGACGCCGCAAGATATGCCGGAAACGGCTGGATTGGCCTGCGCCAGAGCGAGGCCAGCGTGCTGAACGGGGTCAACCGGCTGCCGCTGCTCTCCGGTCTTCTGGGATTGGCACTGCTGATCGGCGTCCTGTCCGTCATGTGGTACCGGGAAGGCCGCTGAGGCGGCCCTGCCTCAGCGCAGGGCGCCGCGCACGGCGCCTTCCGGCATGGGGGCGTCGGTGAGCTGCAGGATCAGCAGACGCGCCGGATCGACCGGCCCCGGCAGGGCGATCTTGCCAAAGGGCACGGGCTTGTAGCCGGAGGGACCGTAATAGGGCGCATCGCCTACGAGAAGGATGGCGGTTTCGCCCTGCGCCCGTGCCATGTCCTCCACCGTTGCCAGGAGCAGCTTGCCGAGGCCCCGGTTCTTGTAGACCGGATCCACGGTGAGCGGCCCGAGCAGTTGCGCCGGCGTGTCGCCGATGAGGATGGGGGTCAGCCGCACGGAGCCGGCGATCCGGTCGCCGGTCATGCCGATCAGGCTCAGATCTGCGGAATGGGGAAAGCCTTCGCGCACCTTGAAGGCGGTCCGGGCATAGCGGCCGGGGCCAAAGGCTTCCGCCTGCATGGCTTCAACAGCGGCCTCATCGGCAGCTTCTTCGAGACGAACGAACCAGTTGGAAGGCTTCATGGGAGAGGGTCCTGTCAAGCAAGGGGATCTTGCGCCTGACACGGGTTCCCTCAATCCTTCATCTTCGGGGAAGCAGCTCCGGTCACGCGCGCGCAGTCAGACGAGAGACTTCTCGTCGGATGCTTCGTCGTCGCAGCGTGACAGCCAGAGCCATGCGGTTTCACCTTGTCGCGGGCCTCAAGCTGTGCGGGCCCTGTTCCTTGCCGATAGCAGGCCTGATCCGAAAGGTAAAGCGCTTTCCGGCCGCGCTTCTGCGGCAGGCATCGCCCGCCACTGTCCACATGAGGTGAACACTGCATTCAGGCGATTGTCCTCGCCAGGGGAACGTCTATCTGATGAGAAGAGTTGCTTAAAGAGAACCGGACGGTCGCCCTTTCGGCGGCGGACAGACGACGATCCGACAGAAAAGGGAGACTCCCATGGGACTTCTGGTCGACGGCCAGTGGCAGGACAAGTGGTATGACACCAGCAAGACGGGCGGCAAGTTCAAGCGCGAAGACGCTGCCTTCCGCAACTGGGTGACCGCCGACGGCAGCCCCGGCCCGAGCGGTCAAGGCGGCTTCGCTGCAGAGGCCGACCGATATCACCTCTATGTCTCCTTCGCGTGCCCCTGGGCCCATCGCACCCTCATCTTCCGCAAGATGAAGGGGCTGGAGGATCTCATTCCCGTGACGGCCGTGGAGCCCCTGATGCTCGAGAACGGCTGGGAATTTGCGACCCCTGACCCGGTCAATGGCGCGGACTATCTCTGGCAGATCTATCGCGCGGCAAAACCCGACTATACGGGGCGCGCCACCGTCCCCGTTCTGTGGGACAAGAAGACCGGCACGATCGTCTCCAACGAGAGCGCGGAAATCATCCGCATGTTCAACGGGGCCTTCGACGCCCTCACCGGCTCGACCCTTGACCTGTCGCCGCAGGAGCTGCGCGAGGAGATCGACGAGATCAACGAACGTGTCTATCACACGGTGAACAATGGCGTGTACAAGGCCGGCTTCGCAACAAAGCAGGACGCCTATGAAGAGGCCGTGACCGCTCTCTTCGACACGCTCGACGATCTGGAAGACCGCCTGTCGACCCGGCGCTATCTGGTCGGCGACCGGCTGACCGAGGCCGACTGGCGCCTCTTCACCACCCTGATCCGATTCGATCCGGTTTATGTCGGCCACTTCAAGTGCAACATCCGCCGCATCGCCGACTATCCGAACCTCTCGGGCTATCTGCGCGAGCTCTACCAGATGCCGGGGATCGCCGGGACCGTGGAGCTGGAGGTGATCAAGACCCATTATTACGGATCGCATGGCACGATCAATCCGACCGGCGTGATCCCGGTGGGACCGGCGCTCGATCTGGATGCCCCGCACGGCCGAGACCACCTCTGAGGGTCGGATCCCGGCCAAGCCCGACGGAACACCGCGACGGGGCGCCTGCCGCCTCGCCGTCCCCAACCGGTCAGTCCTGATCCCAGTAGCCGAGCGCTGCGCCATCCTCCAGCGCCGCTCCGTCAGGGGCAGCCAGATAGGCCTCGATCCGCGCCCGCGTGGCGCGGGTAACATCCTCAGGCAGATCCGTCATCGGAAACACACCCGCCTCCGCGATCTCTCCGTTGGGCACGAGATATCCAGCGCCCGGCGCCCAGTCTGTCAGCAGGAACAGGCCGACCTGATCGCGCCCCAGCCCCTTCCGGTTGAGATGAAACCCGATGAGCCGCATGGCACCGAACGCTTCCACGCCAAGCTCTTCGCGCACCTCCCTGCGTGCCGCCTCGTCCAGACGCTCCCCCGGATCCACGCCGCCGCCCGGCAGATACCACCCGGAGAGATAGGTGTGGCGCACCAGATGGATGGTCCCCGCGTCCCGGTCGACCACCATGACGCGTACTCCCACCGTGTGCCCGCTGCACAGAAGAACGCCACAATGCACCAGCGACTGCGCCCATGATTTAGGCAGAACAGAGAGGCATCGTGCCAGAAACCTTGTATTAACCATCGCTTTTCTGCTCAAAATTTACGCATGCCCCAACAGCATGCCACCCCATCCGCCAACGCATGGCTGCTCATCGGAATCAGCACTCCTCAACTCATGCGCGAAGACGTATCTTCCGGCCGTCTCCTGGAGGAACAGTATCTTCCTCACGGATCCCCCGCTCAAGTGGAGCGCCGTGCCGGATCCCCGGAGACAGCATTGAAAAGTTCAAGCAGGTGTCCTGCCCTTGCGACCGCGCGTGACGCTCACGGCGGGATCGCACCCGTTGACCCTGACACCTGTGCACGACAAAAAACGATCGAGTCATACCATGTTGAAGATGTTCTTCACCCGTCGTCGCCCGAGCCGCTTCCAGTGGAAGCCGGCCGTAGACTTCAGCAATCCGCGCGTCATCGCAACTCTGACGACCTTCGCCGGAAACTGAAAGTCCCAGGTCCGCCCCCAGGGCAGACCCCCAAGAATCTCCCGAGACTGCCGAAAGGCGCCGCGATTTATCTTGACGCGGCGCCTTTTCGTTTGAAGATGCGCCCATGTTCAAGCTTGCCCATCTGTCCGATCCCCATCTCGGCCCCCTTCCCGATCCCAAGTTGCTCCAGCTCTTCTCCAAGCGCATCCTGGGATACCTGAACTGGAAGCGGAACCGCTCGACGGATATGAAGGGGACCACCCTCGACCAGCTGATCGCCGACATGAAGGCCCAGACGCCTGACCACGTCGCCATCACCGGAGACCTGGTGAACATCGCCCTGCCGCTCGAGATCAGCGGCGCCCGCGACTGGCTGGACAGCATCGGCGACGATGATTGGGTCTCCGTCGTGCCCGGCAATCATGATGCCTATGTCCCCGGCGCCCTGAAGAAGGCGCGCGAGGCCTGGCGGCCCTACATGGTCGGCGACGACCGCATCGAGGATGCGCGCGCTGCCGAGCGCGACGATGGCAGTGCAGCGGACGCAGGCTTCACGGACGATCTGCGATTTCCCTATGTGCGCCGGCGTGGCGACGTGGCGATTGTGGGCGTTTCCACTGCTCGCGCCTCCGGCCCGTGGTTTGCCACCGGCCGGGTAGGCAGCAAGCAGGCCCGCCGTCTGCGCGAGACCCTGGAAACACTCGGGCGGGAAGGCCTGTTCCGGGTGGTGATGATCCATCACCCGCCCTTCCGACACGCCACCCACTGGCACAAGCGCCTGTCCGACGCGTCCCGCGTACGCGCGGTGATCCGGCGCGCCGGGGCGGAGCTGATCCTCCACGGCCACACCCATATCGACAGTCGCGCGACCATCGAGGGCCCGGACGGACCTGTGCCGGTGATCGGCGTGCCCTCGGCCACCAATGCGCCTGGCGGCAAGAAGCCCGGCGCGCGCTACAATCTGTTTTCGATTGTCCGTGACGACGCCGGGCGCTGGCAATGCGATCTGGAAGAACGCGGCTTCACCACCGCCGCCGCGCCGCTTCAGCGCATCGACCAGACCCGCCTGCCCATCCCCGGATCCTCGCACGCCTGACCGGCCGCCCGCGGGCGGCCTGCGGATCGAGAGGCCGACAGGGCTTCAGAGCGGGTTGGCGAACCACGCATAGGCAAAGAGACCGAGCACGCCCATCAGCAGGCCGATCAGGAAGGTGGCGGAAAGTGCCAGCCAGCTCGAGCCCCGGCCCTTGTGCAGGCTGCGGCGTGGCGCGCCTGCATTGGCCTGACGCAGCCGGGCATTGAGCCAGTCGCCCTCGATGGCCTTTTCCCGCTCGAGAATGCGTTCGGCAATATATTCGGTCAGGCAATCCGCCATGTCGTCGACGCTGGCGGTTTCCAGAACGACCATGCGCCCCAGGCGGGTGTCCTTGACGAAGCGATAGGTCTTGCGGTCGCCGCCCATCACCACATGGCTCGTGACGTCGACCCAGAACCGGGCCGTGGAGCCCGTCGCGATCTGCAGGGTGAACTGGTCATCGTCATCCGGGATCTCCCGGAAGACGTCCTGCATCTCTTCCGCCAGAAGCTCCAGCCGGGCCTTTTCCGCGTCCTGCAGTTCAACCACCACGTCCGACCGTTCCACTTCCCCCAGCTGCACCTTGCGGATGGCGTCCCGCAGGGAGCGCACCCTGGCATGGGGCACGATGTTGTCCGGCATTTCAGACATGCTCATGTCGGCTCCTTGACTGAGTTCGGAGGCTGGAAGGGCTGGCACTGCGGATCGCACCTTCGGATCTTTGGCCGGGCACACCTGCATCGGGGCAGAAGCACCAGGCGAATCCAGGAACGCATCGGGAATCTTCCCGACCCGCAACAGGAGTGTTAACCAACTCTTGACCGTGACGCAGCCGCAGCCCCGGCCCGAACTCCCCTAATCCACCGGCTTTCCGGCACGAATGGTTAATGAAGATTAGGATAATCCCTTAAATCTTTCCAGATCTATTGTGGGCAGACTGCCCGCGCATTGCCCGCCGGCCGGATCCGGCAACGACACCCGGGCGCAAGGAGACACGCATGCTCGTCAGGGGCCAGAAACTGCGAAGCCTCATGCTGGAGGAAGACGGCTGGGCGCTGCGCATCGTCGATCAGCGCCGCCTGCCCCGGGAGCTGGTGACGGTTCGCCTCGAAACGGTGGAACAGGTGGCCGCCGCCATTCGAGGACGCGCCCTGCGCGGACCGGTGCTCTGCGCGGTCGCCGCCGCCTATGGGGTGGCGCTCGCCATGCGCAAGGATCCCGACTACACCGCCCTTGAGGAAGCCTGCGGCACCCTGCGCCAGGCACGGCCGACGGCCGCCAGCCTGCGCATGGCCCTCGACATGATGCGCCAGCGCCTCGGACCTCTGGAGCCGGGCCTGCGCGAGCGGGCAGCCTTTATTCTCGCGGGCCAGCTCTGCGATGACGAGATCGCCAGCACCTTGACCATCGGCATGAACGGGCTCCAGGCGATCGGCGAGGCGGCCACGGAGCGCCGCCGCGGCCAGACGGTGAACATTCTCCTGCGCGGCGATGCGGGCTGGCTGACGGGCATCGATCTCGGCCCGGTCTCCGCTGCGGTCTATCTCTGCCACGATGGCGGTCTGCCGGTGCATGTCTGGGTGGCCGAGACCCGCCCCCTGCTCGATGGCTCGAAACTGCTCGCCTGGGAACTGGCGGAGCACGGGGTAGCCCACACGATCATCGCCGACAACGCTGCCCCTCATCTCATGCAGCAGGGGCACATCGACATGGTTCTGGCCGGAGCCGAGGCCATCACCTCCGATGGCGACGTCTGCGCGAGGATCGGCACCTATGGGACCGCTCTTGCCGCGCGGGACTGCGGCATCCCCTTCCTCGTCGCCTCCCCCTCTTCCGGCATCGACTTCCGGCTGGAAGACGGCCCCGGCTCCTTCATCTTCGAGGAACGCCCCGGCGAGGAAGTCACCCGCGTCATCGGCGAGGGAGGCGAGATCATCAGCGTGGTCCCGGCGTCAGGCACCCGTCTGGTGGCCAATCCCGCCCATGACGTCACCCCGGCCCGCCTTGTAACGGGCCTGATCACCGAACGCGGCGTGATCGACGCCAACCGGGACGCCATCACCCGCGCCTTTCCGGAAAGGGTCGGCCGTCCCGGCTGAGCCGGCAGGCCTCAGCCCAGATAGGGAACGTGGCGGCCGAGATGGGCTGGCATCAGGCCGGTCGCCCGCGGATCGTCGGCAACCTCGATGGCCCGCTTGTAGGGCTTGAAGCCGCAGGCCTGATAGAAGTGGATCGCTGCCGGGCTGTCGCCGGTGCAGGTGTGCAGCCAGACGCGCCGGGTGTCCGGGCGCGCCCAGACCATGTCCAGCCCGCTCTGCATCAGCCAGCGGCCGAGACCACCGCCCACCGCCTCGGGAACCAGACCGAAGAAGACGATCTCCACCGAATGGGGATTGGACACATCGATCTCCAGCATGCCGAGCCGCTTGCCATCGCGCATGGGAACGTAAAGCTCGGTCCCCGGACGGCCCAGGATCTCGACCAGCTTGTCCTCGCTCATGCGCAGGCGGGAGAACCACAGCCAGGTCTCGCCGATCTCCCGATAGAGCGCCTTGTATTCGGCCGGATCGACGCTGGTCCAGCGCTCCAGGGTCACGTCGCCGCGTGCCGTCGCACCCTCCTCGGGAGCCTGCGTCATTTCCAGATACGTGACCACATAGGCCACCTTGTCGTTGGGAATGTCGGTATAGCCGTCGAGAGACAGGGGATAACTGGTCATGGAATGCTCGATCGTGATCGGAAAAAGGGGCCTGAACCTCGCGCGGGAACACAAGCGGCCATGCGGTGCCCCCTGCTAGCCGCTTCCCGGCGGAGCGTCAATCACACGGCTTGCCGCCGCGACGAGATGACCGGCCTTAACGGCCCGTTAACCATGACTGCCGCAAGGTCAGACCATGGCAGTCAGCGGCAACTACAGAAATCGCGATGAACGGATGACGTTGAAGCAATTCAACGAAAACTGGTCCGCGCGCCGCCGCCAGTCCATCGAGGAAGGCAAGACCCTGCGCAACAACATGGTTCAGGGCGTCTTTGCGACCAATGTGACGGTCGTGAAGCAGCAGGTGCTCAACTCGCTCCAGGGGTCGGGCACCCTTGGCACCTCGAATGCCGCAGCCCTCTCCCGCCTCAATCTTCTCGTCTGACCGCGCTCTTCTGAAGCCCCGCCGGATCAGATCGATCCGATCGTCTTCAGCTTGACCCGAGGATGCACTTCCGACTGGCTCATAACGGTCGTATGCGCCCGGAAGCGCTCCACGATGGAGCGAACGAAGGGCCGGGTCTGGGGCGATGTCAGGAGAACCGGAACCTCACCCTTCTGGGCTGCCGCCTCGAAGGCATCGCGCACCTTGTTGACGAACTCCTGCAGCTTGCTCGGCTGCATGGCCAGCTGCTTGTCGTCCCCATCGCCGACGATGGATTCGAGGAAGGCGGTCTCCCACTGGGGCGACATGGCGATGAGCGGCAGATAGCCGCCCGGCGCGAGATTTGCGGCGCAGATCTGGCGGCCGAGCCGCGAGCGCACGTGCTCGGCAATGGTGTTCGTGTTGCGGGTGAAGCCCGTCGCCTCCGACACGCCTTCCAGAATGGTGCCCAGATCGCGCACGGACACGCGCTCGGAGAGCAGGGTCTGCAACACGCGCTGGATGCCGGAGACCGAGATCTGCGACGGGATCAGGTCGTCCACCAGCTTGGCCTGATCGCCCTTCAGCTCCTTCAGGAGCTTCTGCACGTCGCCATAGGTCAGCAGTTCGGCCACGTTGTTCTTGATGGTCTCGGTCAGATGGGTCGACAGCACCGTCGCCGGATCCACCACCGTGTAGCCGCGCAGGGACGCATCCTCCCGGTACTGGGCCTCCACCCAGGTGGCCGGCAGACCGAAGGTCGGCTCCGTGGTGTGGGTACCCGGCAGCTTCACCTGCCCGCCCGCCGGATCCATGACCATGAAATGGTTCGGGTAGAGAATGCCCTTCCCGGCCTCCACTTCCTTGACCTTGATGACGTAATCGTTCGCTCCGAGCTGGATGTTGTCGAGAATGCGCACCGGCGGCATGATGACGCCCATGTCGCCCGCGATCTGGCGGCGCAGGGCCTTGATCTGCTCGGTAAGCTGATCGGCGCCGCTCGGATCCTTGCCATTGATCAGCGGCAGCAGGGCATAGCCCAGCTCGATGCGCAGCTCGTCCATCTTCAGCGCATCGGTGATCGGCGGCTCGGCCGGCGGCTTGGGCGCGGTCTCCTTCGCCTTCTCGATGATTTCCTCGCGTGCCGCCGTCTTCTTGCGATCGTCCGCCCGGTAGGCCAGCCAGCCCGCGACCCCGGCCAGACCGAGGAACGGCACCATGGGAATGCCGGGCAGGAAGGACAGGATCACCATGACCGCCGAGGACATGCCCAGCGCCTTGGGATAGCCGGTGAACTGGGTGGCCAGTGCCTTGTCGGCTGCCCCCTGCACCCCGGCCTTGGACACCAGGATACCGGCTGCGGTGGAGACGATCAGCGCCGGGATCTGGGAGACCAGGCCGTCACCGATGGTCAGGAGCGTGTAGTTGTTGGCGGCTTCCGAGAAGCTCAGCTCCATCTGCGCCACGCCGATGATAATCCCGGCGATGATGTTGATGAAGGTGATCAGCAGGCCGGCGATCGCATCGCCGCGCACGAACTTCGACGCGCCGTCCATCGCCCCGAAGAAGGCGCTCTCGCCTTCCAGATCCCGGCGGCGCTGACGGGCCGTTGCCTCGTCGATGAGCCCGGCGGACAGATCGGCGTCGATGGCCATCTGCTTGCCGGGCATGGCGTCCAGGGTGAAGCGGGCAGCCACTTCGGCGATACGTCCCGAACCCTTGGTGATCACGACGAAGTTCACGATCACCAGGATCGCGAAGACGATGATCCCGATGACGAAGTTGCCCCCCATCACCAGGTTGCCGAAGGACTGGATGACGTTGCCGGCCGCCGCTGTCCCCTCGTGCCCGCGCGACAGGATGAGGCGCGTCGAGGAGATGTTGAGGCCGAGCCGCAGCATCGTGGTGATCAGCAGCACCGTGGGGAAGGACGAGAATTCCAGAGGCTTCTGAATGAAGAGGCCCGTCATGAGGATGAGGACCGAGAAGATGATCGAAACCGCCAGGAAGGCGTCGAGCAGCATGGCCGGCATGGGCAGGATCATGAGGGTCAGAATGACCATCACGCCCACCGCAAGACCGGTGTCGCCGCGCTTCAGAGCATCAAAGAGGGACTGGACCGAGACAGAGTTGCCGGCAGGCATGCCGGCAGGGCCCGCTCCGGTGGGAGCAGGGACCTGACCCGCTGGGGATGATCCGACACTCGTCGTATCCGCCATGAACGCCCTCTAAGACCTTGTCTTTCCCGCAGAGCCCGTGGATCCCGACAGGGACGCCCCACCTGCTCTGCTGCACCTCCGGCGCCTGTCCCGGCGCCCGAACCGGCCTCAGGCCGGGCGAACCTCGCCCGGGCCCGGCACCGGCACCCCTTCATCCGTATATTGATTCAGCTTGTTCCGCAGCGTGCGGATCGAAATTCCCAAGATCTTTGCAGCATGGGTGCGGTTGCCGAGGCAATGATCGAGCGTATCGAGGATGAGATCCCGCTCCACATCGGCCACCGTCCGCCCGACGAAGGACCGGGTCACCGCTTCCGCCGTGGCCGCAGCCCGCTCGGCAGGGCCCCGGGCGGCAATCGGCGAGCCGTCCGGCATGCGAATGGCTTCCACGCCGATCTCCGGCCCCTGGGCCAGAAGCACGGCGCGGTGCATGGTGTTTTCCAGCTCGCGCACGTTGCCCGGCCAGGGGTTCGTGGTCAGGGCCTGGCGTGCCTCCACCGACAGGTTGCGCTGGGGCATGCCATTGGCTTCGGAATAATGCTCGATGAAGAAGGCTGCCAGCTCGAGGATGTCGGCGGGACGCTCGCGCAGGGGCGGCAGCTTCAGGTTCACCACATTCAGACGGAACAGCAGATCCTCGCGGAACTGCCCCATGCGCACGCTCTCAGCCAGATCCCGGTTGGAGGTCGCCAGAATGCGGATGTTGACCGGAACAGGGCGCGATCCGCCCACCCGGTCGATCACCCGCTCCTGGATCGCGCGCAGCAGCTTGGCCTGCAGGCGCACATCCATTTCCGAGATCTCGTCCAGCAGCAGCGTGCCGCCATCCGCTTCCTCGAACTTGCCGATACGCCGCGCCACAGCACCGGTGAAGGCGCCCTTCTCGTGACCGAACAGCTCGGATTCCAGCAGATGCTCCGGAATGGCCGCGCAATTGATGGAGATGAAGGGCTTGTTGGCCCGGTTGGAGCAGCGATGCACATGGCGTGCGATCACTTCCTTACCCGTGCCGGACTCACCCGTGATCAGCACGCTGGCATCAGACGGCGCCACCTGTTCGGCCAGCTTGACGACGGAGGCCATCGCCTCGTCCCGGTAAATCAGGTCGCCGCGTTCCTGCGCCACGGCGGACAGGACGGCGGCGATCAGCTCAGGATCGGGCGGAAGAGGGATATATTCCTTGGCACCTGCACGGATGGCCGCCACGGCCGCCTGGGCATCGGCTTCCACGCCACAGGCGACGATGGGCACATGCACCCGCTCGCTGTGAAGCTGATCCAGGAAGCCGCCGATGTTCAGCGACACATCGACCATCACCAGATCGGCACCGCGCCCGGAGCGCAGCACCCGCATGGCGCCTTCGATGTCATCCGCGTGGGTCACCTGGGCGCCGCGCTGCATCGCGATCTTGGAGGCGGTGGTCAACTGGCCGCCGAGCGTGCCAACAATCAGGAGTCTCATGACCCGTCCCTACTCTCCTAGCGATCCGTCTTGATGATTTCGGTCATGGTCACGCCCAGCTTGTCCTCGACGAGAACCACTTCGCCACGGGCAACCAGCCGGTCATTCACATAAATGTCGATGGCTTCCCCCACCTTCCGGTCCAGCTCCAGCACCGTGCCCGATGCGAGCTTCAGAAGCTCCGAGACATGCATCTTGGAGTGACCGAGAACCGCAGAGATGCGGACAGGCACGTCGAAGACGGCTTCCAGATCCGCGGCCGACTGCGGGGCATGGGGTTCGTCCCCTTCGACGACGCGCCCGGGGGCCTCAAGCTCGTCGAGCGGAATGCCGCCGTTTTCCTTGTCGTTGCTCATCACGCCTTGTCCTCTTGGTCCGCTCCTGCGGGAGCGGTTTCCGCTGCAGCCTGCGTCCGGCCCTGACCCCGCGCCTGAAGGTAGGCCTTGATGCTGGCATCAATCTGTTTTTCAAGCGCCTTGCGATCGCGGATGATCCCGCCTTCGCCCCATTCGATCCGGCAATCCCCGCGCGCGACCTCCGCAGCCCCCAGGATCACCAGCTTCCCCTCAAACCCCTTCTCCGCGACGATCGGATCGACCTTCGCCTTCAGGGCCTCCACATCCTGCGGCGCGATGCGCACCACCAGATGGGGAGACTTGCGCAAGGGGCCGAGGCACTCGGAAAAGAGCGCCACGGTCTCCGCCAGGGGCTGGCGCGCCAGAAGATGCGCGCACAGACGCCGGGCAATCATGAAGGCCAGCCCGATGGCATCCTGCTCCTGGGACGCCTGTTCGGCCTCCGCCGCGGCCACCACCTGCCCGCTCATGGCCACCAGATCATAAACCGCATTGGTCAGGCGCTGGTCCTGCGAGGTCGCAAGCTCCTTGGCCGCCGCCGCGCGGCCCTCCTCGAAGGCGATCTTGCGGGCGGTCGCCAGCGCCGCCTCGTGATCGGCAACGGGCATCATCGGCACTTCCGGCTCGACGGGTGCCTCCACCACCGGAACCTCGGGGGCGGTGAAATCCGTATCAAAAAGGAATTTCGATGGACTCGTCATGTGCCCCATGGAACTCGCTCGAACGTCACGCCGCATCAGTAGATGATCTCGTCTTCGCCCTTGGATTTGGAGATCATGATTTCACCCTTGGCCGCCAGATCCTTGGCGGTGTTCACCATGCCGGTCTGGGCATCATCCACATCGCGCAGGCGGACGGGCCCGAGAGCATCCATATCGTCCTGCAGCAGCTTGGCCGCGCGCGACGACATGTTGCCGAAGAAATATTCCCGCGCCGCATCGGTGGAGCCCTTGAGCGCGATGGCCAGACGGTCCTTCTCCACGTTGCGCAGCAGGGTCTGGGCGCTGGCCGCATCCAGCTTCAGCAGATCGTCGAAGGTGAACATCAGCGTCTTGATGCGGTCGGCCGCCTCGCGGTTTTCCTCTTCCAGCGCGGCGAGGAAGCGGGCTTCCGTCTGTCGGTCGAAGTTGTTGAAGATGTCGGCCATCATCTCGTGGCTGTCCCGACGCGAGGTATTCGTCAGGTTCGACATGAACTCCACACGCAGGGTCTGCTCGACCTTCTCCAGCACTTCCTTCTGGACCGCATCCATGCGCAGCATGCGGCTGACCACTTCCAGCGCCAGATCTTCCGGCAGGATGCCCAGCACCTTCGCCGCATGATTGCTGTCGATCTTTGACAGCACGACCGCCACGGTCTGCGGATATTCGTTCTTCAGATAGTTGGCGAGAACGTTCTCCTGCACGTTGGAGAGCTTCTCCCACATGTTGCGGCCGGCCGGTCCGCGGATTTCCTCCATGATGATCGCCACGCGGTCACCGGGCAGGAAGTTCGCCAGAAGACGCTCCGTCGCGTCCACGTTACCGGTCAGCGCCCCGCGCGAGGTGATTCTGCGGACAAAATCGACGAAGAGCCCCTCCAGCATGGAGGGCGTCACCGGACCGAGATTGGCCATGGCGGCAGACACCTGACGCACTTCGATCTCGTCCAGACGCTCCCAGATCGGCTTGCCGTGCTGCTCGCCCAGCGCAAGCAGCAGAACCGCAGCCCGTTCCGGGCCACGCAGCTCGCGGTCTTCCCCGTCCTTCTGAACGGTCAGTTGCTGTTGAAGACGATCTGCCGCCATTTCTTATGCCGCCTCGTCCAGCCAGCCGCGCACGATGGTCACGGCTTCGCTCGGGTATTCACCGATCATCTCGCCAACCTTGGCGATGGAAGTGGCCTGCATGGCGCCGGCCGCCTTCGCTTCTTCCAGCCACTCGATGCGGATCTCATCCTCCTCATCATCCTTGCCGGCCGCCGCATCGCTATCGGCGATCAGCGTGCCGTCAGGACCAATGATCAGCTCCTGGGTCACGTGCTCTTCCGGGGTCACGATTCGACGCAGCAGCGGGCGGACCACGAAGAAGAGAAGCAGCACGGAGATCATGGCCAGCACGCCCAGCTCGGCGAAGCGCATGATGTCCTGACGGGTGAACTCGAACAGACCGCCTTCGCCTTCGCCAAGATCGGCCGCCGGCGGCATGGCGAACTGCAGGTTCACCACCTCGACGACGTCACCGCGCCCTTCGTCGAAGCCCACTGCGGAGCGCACCAGAAGCGCAATCCGGTCAAGGGTCTCCTGGGAGCGGGGCGAATATACCACATCGCCGTTGTCGTTGGGGGCATAGGTGCCGTCGACCAGAACCGCCACCGACAGCCGCTTGATGGCACCGGCCTCGACGATCTGGGTGCGCGTGGCGCGCGAAATCTCGTAGTTGACGATTTCCTCGGTCAGGCTGCTGTCGTCCCGGTCACCCGCGCCGCCGTTGTTCTGCTGGTTGTTCGGCAGCTGGTTGCCGACGGTGACCTCATCCCGTGCGTTAACGCTCGAGGACGCCTCTTCCTTGCTCTGGGTCGAGCGGACGACCTGACCTTCCGGATCATAGGTCTCCGTGGTCTCAGTGATCTTGTTGTGATCAAGCTCGGTGGCGACCCGCACCCGGGCCCGACCGGGGCCGACCACGCTGTTCAGGATCTCTTCGACCTGGTTGCGCAGACGGGATTCGAGCGCCACTTCCCGTTCCTGCAGCGCGGTGGACAGAACCCCGTCCTCGCCCGCACTTGCGCCGGAGGCCAGCAGGCGGCCGGTCTCGTCAACGATCGACACGTGATCCGGGGTGAGACCATCGACAGCGGCAGCCACCAGATGCTGGACCGACCGAATTTCACCCTCACCCAGCGCCCCGCGCACGCTCAGCACGATGGAGGCAGACGGCGGACGCTGATCCTTCTGGAAGAGCTGGCGCTCCGGAATCACCAGATGCACCCGGGCAGAGCGGATGCGGGAAATGGAGGAGATGGTGCGGGCCAGCTCGCCTTCCATGGCGCGCAGCTTGTTGATGTTCTGGACGAAGGTGGTTGCGCCGAGCGTATCGGACCGATCAAAGATCTCGTAGCCGATCGAGCCACCCGTCGGCAGCCCCTCTTCCGCAAGCCGCATCCGCAGGCGCGCGACCTGATCGGCCGGCACCATGATCGTTGCGCCATTGTTGCGCAACTCGAACTGAACGCCCTGGGATTCCAGCTGGTTCACGATTGCGCCGGAATCCTCCAGCGTCAGCTCGCTGTAAAGCTGCGTCATCTGCGGCGCGGTAACGCGCAGGATGATGAAGGCGAAGACCCCGATGAGGATAGCCGCCACAGCTCCCATTGCGGCGATCCGGGTCGGCCCCAGCGTCTTGATGAATTCGATAAGCCCGTTCACGAGTGCCCGCTCATTTGCCCCACGTCATCGCTGGACGAACTCCCCACAGCCTGCGACGACGAACCATTTCACTGGGCAAAATTTGCCGCCCAGAAGGTTAACAAGTGGTTAACGACCCGTTAACCGTTTCGCGCCACCCCAGCTTTTCCGCCATTTTGGCAAATGCAGATTGCAAGACGGATGGGGAAAAGCTGCCCGGCGCGTTAACTCTTTGCACACAATAGGCGAATCCCGACCCTGCCGCACCCGGGCTGGTCCGGTTAACCCCAACCAATTTCGCCCTTGAGCCCGGCGCCCGACACCTTGGGAAATATCGGGAGGCCAATTTGCGTCGCGGCAGAGCGACGCGTGGAGGCAGGCCGCCACCGGATAAGGTCTCAACGCAGAGACTGCGGAAACAAAGAAAAGGGCGGCACAGGGCCGCCCTTCACCGGGCACGCAAGGCACCCGGAACCTCAAAGCTCGTTGGCAGACCGCTAGTTACGGTACTGCTGGATGCGCGTGGCACGAAGTCCGGCCAGCCCATGTTTCTCGATCGAGCTCTGCCAGGAGAGAAACTCCTCGACCGTCAGCGTATACCGCTGACAAGCTTCCTCGAGCGACAGAAGACCGCCCCGAACCGCTGCCACCACTTCCGCCTTGCGACGGATGACCCACCTCTTGGTGGACGTGGGCGGAAGATCGGCGATGGTAAGAGGACTTCCATCCGGCCCGATCACATATTTAACGCGCGAACGAATTTGTTCGGTCATTGTACTCTCACACTAACCATGACCAAGGTTGAGCTTGAGAGTACAGACACCTGCTTAAAATTTGCCTAAGCAGGCAGTCACCTTGCATTAACTATAAACAGGTTTGTTTCTGAACGGAATTTAAGAGACGACAGAACTTTGACGATCAATTTTAATAAATAGTCTCAAGATCTGTTAACCATCCGCAAATTCAGATGCAAAATGCAAAGAATTTCGCCTTCCGCACGCCCGAGCCGCCTGAAACAGGGGCAGCACGAGGCAAAGGGAAGGCGAAATTCGTGATTTTTTTCAAGGATGAAGGCCAAAGGACGGCAAAAGGGCCCTTCAGCCTGTGGAGCGGACGGACTGCACGGAGGTAACGGGCACCTCCACATCGCCGATCTTCAGCGTGGCTGAGTTTTCCGTCATGTTCACCTCGTCGACGACACCGGTGATCTGGCTGGTGACGGTTTCCCGGTTTCCCTTGGCATCGTAGAGCTCGAAGGACACCGTATAGGCTCCCTCTGTCGCAGTGCCGCCACCGCTGGTCGTGCCGTTCCAGGACCAGGTTCCCTTGCCCTTCTCGACGCTGATCTCCTCGCGGTAGACGAGAGCCCCAAGCGAATTTCGAACCTCGACCTGACCGGCGGCCGCTTCCTTGACCGAATACTGCCAGGAAGCATTGTCATCGCGCAGCATGGTGGTATCGCCGGAGGCCGTGACCTCCTGACCGAGATAGCTCACATAGGCGGAGGCGCGGCTGCTCTCGAAACTCGCCAGCAGGTCTTCCAGATGGGCATTCGTCTGGATCGACTGTTCAACGGCGGAATATTGAACGAGCTGATTGGTATATTCGGACGAATCCAGCGGGTCGAGCGGGTCCTGGTTCGTCACCTGGGTTGTCAGGAGCGCCAGAAACAGATCGTAATTGGCCAGAAGCCCGGTGGTGGCTGCCGTCGACTTCGACGCGCTGGCGCCACCAGTCGACGAGGTTGCTGCTACTTCACTCATGTCACTAGGCTCCTTGCCCTGCAAACTGTGTCGTCGGGCCGCGTGCGACCCCTGCTGCCTTCCCCTGCCCTGTCCTGAGGCCCGCCACTCCGGCTCCAACGGCCGGATGTAGCACCCCCTGATCGAATTCCATTTTCCGAAGCCGCCGCATCACCCCCGTGACGCGACGCCCGAAACCCTTGCTCAGATCCGGATATCGAGCCCGGAGCTGCCGCGTGCGCCATAGCGCGCCGCCACCTCGGCCACAGCCGCCGGCTCCTCCGCGCCTCCGGCCCCGGAAGCCTGGCTCCAGCTCGGGGCGGACTGATCCTGACCGCCCTCGTTCCCGGCAAATGCCTGACCGCCCTGGTCCTGCAGGGAGAACTGGAGGTTCTCCATGTCGGCCTTCAGCCCGGCCTCCTGGAAGGCCCGCTCCAGTCCGCGCTGGTCGCGCAGGAACATGTCGAGGGTCTCCGGGCGCTCGACGGTCAGATGCGCATGCACCGTGCCGTCCTTGGCGACCTTGAGGCTCACATCGACGCGGCCAAGCTCCGGCGGATCGAAGCGCATCTGGAACTTGGTCTCGCCCTTGGCCAGAGAATTGGCCATGGCACCGGCCACCTGCGTTGCCACATGACCCGACTGCGCCTGGGTGGGCTGCGGCAGGGCACTGGCCCGACCCGTCGACAGGCTTTCACCATTGGTCATGGACTGGGTCGTCAACCCGCCCGTCAGGCCATACGGATCCAGGGACACATCATACCCGGCCTCGGCATCGAGCGTCGTGGCAAGTGCAGCACCGGCCACCGCATCATCAACGGACGTGAAAACGCCGCCCGACGCCCCGACTTGCCCCTCCATCACCGCCGCCGTCACCGCATTGGCGGGACCAGCAGGAGCAGACGCAGCCTGTTCGCCGCCATTCACCTGACCCGGAACCACCTGAACGCCACCGAGACGCTTCAGCCCCTGAGGATCATCCTCAACCGCCACATCAGGGCCTGCGGCCAGATCGACAGGGTCGGTCTCGGCCCCGGAAACCACATCAACCGCCTGCGCAGTGGTCGCCGAAGCAGCGCCTCCGGCCGTCGCAGCACGCGGCGCAGCGGAGGCAACCTCACCGCCCTCCTCGACGCCCGTCACCGCGTCTGCGGTGAGGAGATCACTCTCGCCCATCACGGACGGGGCGGATGCGCCAGTCGTCGCAGTGGCAACGGGACGCTCGGCATCAGGAGCCGGCGCACGCCTTGCGGAAACGGACACCAGACCTGCCGCATCCGCCTGGGCGGCAAGCTGGTCAAGCGGCGAAGCACCTTGCGCGCCCGTGGCACCAGGGGTGACAGCCGCCGCCGCAGGAGACACCGGAGCAGACGTCGCAGCCGGATCAGCCCCGCGCGTGACACCCCGTCCCGAAGCCTCTGCGGGCACAGCCGTGGGAGCCTCACCCGGCTTCGCCGCCTGCACCTGAGAGATGTCCGTCGGTGCAGCGCCATTTCTGCTCGACGCGGCAGCCGCCGGATCAACGGGCACCTGCACCACACCGTCCGCCCCATCACGCGCAGCACCTGCCCGCGCCTCCAGCGGCAGACCGTCACGCCAGCGGCGCCCGCGCGACGGATCGGCAGCCAAGGCCGTTTCCTTCACACCCGGATCGAACTCGGTCGAAGGCGGAGCACGATCCGCAAGGGTGTCTCCTGCCACAATCGCCTCACGGGAGGCCGCCCCAGACCCGGTCGTCTGATCAGGAGCCGTGTCATCGGATGCCGCAGCCGCATCGGCAGTGGTCGCAAAAGGCTCCTGGTCCGGAGCGTCGCCCGCAGACGTCCCGGAAACGGCAGCGACAGACGCAACAGGCAAGGCATCGCCCGCAGGATCAGTCCCGGCCACACTGCGGAGACCCGCAGCCTGACCGGAGGCCGGAGCCTGCGGCAGACCCGCAGCACCGGACGGCAGCGGAGCCCCTGCGTCGACAGAGCCCTCTCCCGCAATTTCCGGAAGCCCGGCATCACTCGCCGCGCTCTGGCCGGACACGGCAGGAGCAGATGTGAGAGGATCGGCAATCTCGCCGGTCGGCACCGGCGTCTGCACGACCGGAACAGCCGGCGCCATCAGACTGGCGACCAGCTCTTCGACCAGCTCCTCCTCGTCGAGCGCCGGAACCTCGGAAAGCTCCGCAGGCGGCACCACCATCTCCGCGGCACCGGAAACACCCGGACGCGGCAGGCCCGATCCGCCAAAGCCGCCCTCTGCGGTTGCCGCCGGAACACCCGCGCCGGCCTCGCCACCCAGAAGGGACTGAAAGGCTCCGGGCACGCCGATCGGCAGGGCGGCGTCACTTCCGGCAGAACCTGCCGAAAGCGCGGGACCGGACACTCCTGTCAAAAAACCTGGCAGCTGCACGCTTCACTCTTTCCCGGCTTGCGCCGTCACCGGACGGCAGTCTTGTCTACCGCTCAGGAAGCAAGTGCGGGGCCAGAAGCCAAGTCATTGAAAAGCATAAATTATCCCGATGTCCGCGACCGCCTGGAGGAATCCGATTCCGCCCGCACCCGGAATCCTTTTCCCACCCGGCAAGCCCTGCCGGGCGGCGCCAACGCAAACGATTGGCGAAAACCGGCTTCCTCTGTATAGTGCGGCCAAATCTGAAACGACCCTGCGACGCGAACGCAAGGCCATGCCCCGGACCTTCTTGACGCACCCCATCTCCGGAACGGGCGTACCGCAAGATCTTCCGAGACCGGCACAGGCTCCCCTGACAGAGCGGTCGGACCGACATGTCACGGCCGGAGCGCTTGTCAATGTCCGCAGAACAACACCCTAGGTGATTGGCATGCTCAACAGCCTCGGCCTTCCCGGCCGCCCTGAAGACACCCGCGTCGTCGTGGCCATGTCCGGCGGCGTCGACAGCTCCGTCGTGGCCGCTCTTCTCGCCGACCAGGGCTATGAAGTGATCGGCGTGACCCTGCAGCTCTACGATCATGGCGCCATGGTTTCCAAGGCAAAGTCCTGCTGCGCCGGCGTGGACATTCACGATGCCCGCCGGGCGGCCGAAAAGATCGGCATTCCCCATTACGTCCTCGACTACGAAAGCCGGTTCAAGGAACAGGTGATGGACCGTTTCGCCGACAGCTACATGGCGGGAGAAACGCCGATCCCCTGCGTTTCCTGCAATCAGACCGTGAAATTCAAGGACCTGCTGCAGACCGCGAAGGACCTGGGCGCCGACGTGCTGGCCACCGGCCACTATGTGCGTTCCGAGACCACCGGCAACAAGCGCAGCCTCTTCCGCCCGGTCGACCAAGACCGGGACCAGAGCTACTTCCTCTTCGCGACCACGCAGGAACAGCTGGATTTCATCCGCTTTCCCCTCGGCGCCATGTCCAAGCCGCAGGTGCGCGAACTCGCGACCCACTACGGCCTGTCCGTCGCCAACAAGCCGGACAGCCAGGACATCTGCTTCGTGCCCAATGGCGACTATGCCGAGGTAATCAAGAAGCTGCGCCCCAATGCGGCCGAGCCAGGCGAGATCGTTCATATGGACGGCTCCGTCCTCGGACGTCATGAAGGCATCATCCACTTCACCATCGGCCAGCGCCGCGGGCTCGGGGTTGCCACCGGCGAACCGCTCTACGTGGTGCGGCTGGATCCGGACACGAAGCGGGTAATCGTCGGCCCGCGCGAGGCCCTTGCCACCCGCAAGGTCGTCCTGCGCGAACTCAACTGGCTAGGGGACCAGCCCCTGGATGAGGGCGACACGCTCGAGATCTTCGCCAAGGTCCGCTCCACCCGTCCGCCCGCACCGGCCCGTCTCTCGAACCACGATGGCGTGATCAGCGTGGAACTCACCTCAGGCGAAAGAGGGGTAGCGCCGGGACAGGCATGCGTGTTCTATGACAGCGACGGCACCGACGCCCGGGTTCTGGGCGGCGGCTGGATCGACCGGGCGGAACGGGATGGCGCCTGGGCCGTTGACAAGGATGCTGACAAGGATCAGGCACCCCGCCTGTCGGCCTGACCGTCCCGGTCCGGCGCGGCAGGCGCCCATCAGGGGCCTGTCACAGAGCACGGGGAAAGCGGGATGGCACGACAGGGACGACTGGCACTCAAGCTCAAGGCCCTGTCGCGGTCGGCGGACCGGCACCTCGCCCGCTTCACGCCGCGCCTGCGCACCTCCGTGCTTGATGAAAGGGCCGTCCGATCGGCCTATGCCCGCTGGGCGCCGGTCTATGATCTGGTCTTCCGCGCGCCCCTCTACTGGGGCCGCCGCGCCGCCGTCGACACCATCAACCCGCTCGCAGGGAAGGTGCTTGAGGCAGGTGTGGGCACCGGGATGTCCCTGTCGCGCTATCGCCCTCACCTGAGCGTGACCGGCATCGACCTATCGCGGGAGATGCTGGACAAGGCGCGCAAGCGTGCCACCCACATGCCGCATGTGGACGCCATCCTGGAAATGGACGCCGGCAACCTCGACTTTCCCAACAGTCATTTCGACGTGACCGTGGCAATGTACCTGCTGCCCGTCGTCCCCGACCCGCGCAAGGTCATGGCGGAGCTCGCCCGCGTCACCCGCCCCGGCGGCCAGGTCATTCTGGTGAACCATTTTTCTGCCGAACGCGGGATCCGCGCCACCCTCGAACGGCTTCTCGCGCGCGCCTCCGACACGATCGGCTGGGACCCGCTCTTCCCGCGAGAACAGGTGATGGATATCGCAGGCCTCACCCTCATGGACAGCCGCGCCCTGCCCCCTGCGCGCCTTTTCACCCTGCTGCGCTTCGTGAAGGAAGGTTGAGGGGCGCGAGGAACCGGCCGCACCGTTGAGACCGCTGAACCACGGGCGCCGCGAGCCAGCCCATATGCCGCTGAGTTCCTGACGCCACGCCCTTGTGTTCACAGCACTTTCCACAGGCTGTCCAAGGCACTGCGTGGCTTTTTCAAAATTCTCGAACCGCAGCCGCTTCCCCCGCTTGACAGGGCGCCGATCCGATCACTATAAGCACCCCACATTCGCTGGCACCAAGCGCTGCCGGCCCGGATGGCGGAGTAGCTCAGTCGGTTAGAGCAGCGGAATCATAATCCGCGTGTCGGGGGTTCGAGTCCCTCCTCCGCTACCAATTCCTCCCAATAAAATTCTGATGGCGTGATCTCGATACTCGAGACCGAGCCGGCTCGTTCAACACCCTGAGCTGCGTTCCAAGCTTCAGATGCGGACGCTTCGATACGGCGCGATGCGGTGCGTGCTGTCGGCCATAAGACCAGGCAACGGCAATTTTCCTCACGATTTCAAACGGAACGCGATGGCGCGTTCCACTGGCTGTGTGAGCGGAATGCGGTCCTGATCTGACGCAGTTTCTCTCAGACGCTGAGTTGCAAGGGAAGGCCGAGTTGCCGGACCAAGCCCAACTCACTCGGCGCGCAAGAGCCAATCCGAGAAGGTGCGCGACGGTGAGCGCCGGGGAAGATGACCGCAGAGCCTGGCTTGCCTGGCTTCTCGGGGCGTGAAACCGAACTCTGCCTGGAAGTGCCGCGAGAACAGCGACTGGTTGGTGTAGCCGTAGGTGTAGGCAATCGTGCTGATCAGCCGGTGATCCTTCGAATTGGCCAGCGCCCTGCAGGCAGCCGTCAACCGGCGCTGCTTGATGAACCCGGCGACACCGCCGTGCGGTTCGAACAGATAGTAGAGCTGGCGTCGCGACAGGTTCAGCGCCTTGCAGATGCTGTCTGCCCCGAGATCCGAAGACGCGAGATTGTCCTGGATGTACTTGCGGGCGAGGTTGAACCGGCCGACGGACACCGGACGCTCGGCCGCAGCAAGAGCGTCCGCGGTCGGAGCGACGAGCGCCCTCAGGAGCAAGGTGAGGGTTTCGACCAGCAGAGAGATATCGGACACAGTCATCACGGCCAGGCGCGTTTCCACACCGACAAGGAAATCCTTGAGGATATTCGCCATCGAACCGGTCAGCCGACGGAAGCAGGCAGCATCGATGGCCTCGGCGATTTCGCTGAAATCGTCGCGCTGCAGGTAAAGGCTAAGGACGTCCGTCTCGTTCGCACGCCCGGCAAACGGGTAGGCCAGCGACTTCAGATCCAGTGACCCGGCTCGCGCTTCGACAACGCTTTCCATGCCCTGGCTTGTCAGCACCCCGCCCTTGACCAGGGTCAGGCACCAGTGATCGATGCCGGAGGTCGCCACGTGGTCCTCGCCGTGGCGGAACGCCATGGGGTCCATGCGGGCGGAGACCAGATGCAGTGCCCCCAGATCATAGGCGCGACCGGCCGCGCGGAAGCCGGGTCTCGGCGTCTCGACCTGGGAGACATCGAGGATCGGCGATACAAGATCACGCCACCGGGCGAACTGGCCCTCCGGCTCCTGACGCGCGGTCGTGAACCGGTCGATCCGGATCGGTTGATCCAGGACATTCGCCGCAGAAGCGTTGCGGCCTGCCCCCTTGCTGTCCGCAGAAGCCAACGCCCCGGCCCTCATCGTCGTCGTCACGGGCGCTCCCCTTGCGGGGATGCGGCCTGAAGCCTCGCCTCGTCCCGCAACCAGCGTTCATAGGTCGAGGTTGCGAGCGTGTGCCTCGCCATGTCTCTGGCATCGCTCGGAGACCAGCCGAAATGCGCCTTGAACACCCGGCTGAAGTGGGCGCCGTTGCAAAATCCGAAGTCTTCGGCAATCGACATGACCGGACTTTCTCCGCTGTTGGCCAGGATCGCCTTGAAGCACGCCAGCAGCCGACGCCCGCGAATGTAGTTCTGCACGCCTCCGCACTCCTCGAAGAGATCGTTCATCCGGCGTTTCGACAGAGCCAGAACGGATCGAATGGTGTCGGGAGACAGGTCCGGTGACTTCAGATGCGCGTCCACGTGTTGCCGGGCCAGTTCCAGGCGGGTTGCGCGCATCGGATGGCTGGCCGCGACGATGTCATCGGGCAGGCGCGACAGACAGGCACGGATCATGGCAAGCGTCGTGGAGGCGACCGTTGCCGCCTCCTCCTTGGGGATCCCCGGCAACACGCCGCCCAGAGCCGTCAGATATTGACCCAACAGGGGATGAATGGATGCGGCGCCATCAGCGGAACTCAACCAGTTCAACGTGTCTTCCAGGCCACTGACCTGATCGGGATCCAGATAGAACATGATCTGGTCGCTGTCGGTCACGGTCCCTGCCAGTTGGTTGTCCGGGGTTCTGATGTTCACCTCCCCTGGGGCGTATCGAAAGCGTTTGCCGTCGACGACGTATTCGGCCTCACCTTTGAGACGGACCATCAAGATCCAAGGATAGGAATCCGTGAGCGAGGGATCCTTCTTTTCGGGCGGTAAAAACGTATAACCGTCCGATTTTACGTCCAGAATTGGGAGGCCATCAAAATAATACCCGCTGATATCCGAGTAAAATCCTTCCTGTGGCGACCGCCCGGCAAGTGGACTTAACTTTCTTACAAAAGGCTGCATTTCCTGAGTGATGTAGGCCAGCTGATCCTTCGCCGGAAGGCCGCGGGTGCTCAGGCGAACTCCAGGCACAAAAAGGTCCAGGTCGCCGCTCGCGGATCCCGGGAATAGCGATTGGCGGAAATCCAGATCATCTCGCAAGACTAAACGATACCTGCCTGACTTGCGGGCCGCCGGACAACCGGACCGCACCGCTCAAAAAACCGCGCCTTACGGACGTCTTGAGAAATTTCCTGCTGCACAATGCCAGAAACATTACACGACAGAGCTTTGAGCTGAAACAATATTGCGCAGGTGACGCTGCGCATTTTTCAAACAAAGCCTGAAAAACTTCGCCACTCTTCGAGAATGTGCAAGCGCTTCAGGAGACGTCATCGCCTTCCGCCCGCTGCAACTGGCTCATTCCGCGGCATGGGACCGGATGGAGGCGGACCGGTCCGGACCGATCGCGACATATTTCCCGATTTCACTGCCCTCCAGCCCGATCAGCATCGGCTGCCGGGTCCCGGGCAGGACCACCGTATCGTAGAGTTCCTCTACGGAGCCCGTAATCGACAGGGCGTGACAGACTTCCCCGTCGCTGAGGCGCACCACATAGACGGCACATTCGGGGTCGCGCCCGCGACGGCGCAGTTCCTCGTCCAGCGGCAGGCCGGAGAAAATCTTGTTGCGTGGCTTGGACAGGCCAATGACTGCATGGTCGCCGTGGAAGGACAGGCCCCGCAGGAACCCCGGGAACCAAGCCAGTCGTTCGAACGTCCCGGCCTGCCGGTCGATGCGGCCGAACCAGCCGGACCCCGCCTCCAGAATGTAGAGCTCGCCCCGGTGCATGCGCGGGGTGTGCGGCATGGCAAGGCCTTCAGCCACCACCTGATCGCTGCGGATATCGATCACCAGACCTCCATCCGCACGCATGTCGCGCCAACCGGCCTCGACATTGCTGGCACCGATCACCGTGGCATAGGCCGCCTCGCCCTCCTCCAGGCAAAAGCCGTTGAAATGACAGCGGTCCTCATTCGCGATCTCGCTGATGAAGGCGGGCCGCCAGACCGGTGAAAAGCTGCCCCGGCCGTCCAGTTCGGCCAGGCAGTTGTAGAGGGTGACGGCGACCAGCAGGCGGCCGTTCTTGTCGATGTGGATGTCGTGGACGTCGACCGCACCCGTCACGTCGCAGCGGCGTGGCATGTAGACCCGATCCCAGCCGTCGAGCTGGCAGCCTGCCTCCAATCCGTTTTCAAACCGCCAGACCTGATGCTTCGTGGAGAGATACAAGCCGGTCTCTGTCGCGCGCAGAGCCATGGCATGGCCGAAATTGCGTTCACTCACCGCAATGTTTCCGGCAAGCCCCGGGCCGATCAGGACCACCTTTCCGGCTGTGTAGGTGGTGAAGGCCAGCGACACGTTGAAGTGCGTCATCCAGGCTCCGAGATTGCCGGAATAGGTGACGTGGAACGGGTTGTCATCCGGAACGCCCATCCCGTCGCCGGCAAGGACAGGTTCCTGATTTTTCCGCTGAATCTTGTCGCTTGAGTCGTTCATGGCCGCCCGGCTTGCTGTCTGTTTCCTGCTTTCTTTTAGCAGGCTTGCAGGCCTGAAAAACCCGGCGCCCTTGACCGCATCGGCAATTCTCTTGTCGCTGCGTGCAAACCCACGCGAAGTCGGTCGTCCTGAGATTTTTCCCAAGTTACAGACGGACGTAATTCTAGCCGCTGCCAGCAGAGCGCGAACCGTGCTGCGCGAGTGCCGCGGAAAATTTCAGACGAGTGTTTGGGGATCCAGGGCTGATCATGAAAAAGAAATTTTCATCCGAAGCAGTGAACGCGGGACGACGGGCTGCAGGCCGAAATGCGGGTCAGGAAAGAAGCGACACCCTCAAGCTCTTCTGCGCGGCGCTGATGACCACGACGGCGCTGGTTGCCATCGTCCCGCAACAGGCCCGGGCGGCGGACAAGATCGTCGACGGGGTCCAGGAAACGGTCAACTCGCCGCAAACCTTCGACAATGTGGTTGTCGGCGACACCTTGCCCAACTCCGAACTGGACATCGGCCTCGCCGGTGACCTGACGGTCAACAGTGACCTGACCGTCGGCAATCAGAACGGATCCAAGGGCACGCTCGTGATTTCAGGCGGTGGCGAAGCGAATTCCGTTTTCATCGGAAAAGACAGCGGTTCTGAAGGCACTGCGACGGTCTCCGGCTCGGGAGCCAACTTTGAGTCGGATACCCGCGTGGACGTCGGAAGGGCTGGCACAGGCTCGCTCATCGTTACGAACGGCGGCTCCGTCGACACGGGAAGTACCTTCTCGGTCGGGACGGCGAGCGGGGGCAGCGGCACGGTGACGATTTCGGGCGCCGGCTCAAAAGTCGTGAACAGTTTTGCCACCTATATCGGCAACATCGGGACGGGCACCCTGACCATCTCGAATGGCGGCGAACTCGATGGCTCGGATGTCGTCTTCTTCGGGTTCGGGACCGGCTCGCAGGGAACCGGCACCGTGACGGGAAGCGGTTCGAAGCTTTCCGGCCTGAACATCGCTGTCGGCCGGCAGGGCACCGGCACCTTGACCGTGAGCGTCGGCGGCGTGGTCGAGGCGACCACGGAGCTGACAATCGCAGGGTTCACCGGCTCCACCGGTACTCTCAACATCGGCGCGGCCGTAGGGGAAACCGCCGTGGCGGCTGGCAACGTTCAGGATGCGGGCGGGCTTCCGGCAAGCATCGCCTTCGGTTTGGGCACCGGAACGCTGGTGTTCAACCACACCGACGCTGCTCTGCTGTTCGATGCCGCGATCAGCGGCAGCGGCGATATCGATGTCTTTTCCGGAACGACCATCCTGTCGGGCACCAATGACATCGGCACCGGAACCATCACTGTCGAAGGCGGAACCCTCCAGATTGCCGGAACCACGACATCCACCGACGTTTATGTCGGCAAGGACACCGGCTCGAATGGCACGCTCACGATTTCCGGAAGCGGCTCGCAACTTACCGCCAACGACGACATCGTGGTGGGCGTGCGCGAGACCGGCGCCCTGTCGGTCGCAGACGGCGGATCCGCGACTGCCGGCGGCGATCTCATCATCGGCCAATACCTTGATGGCACCGGGACCGTGACCCTCTCCGGCTCCGGCTCGACCCTAACGACAGGAGACGACGCTTTCGTCGGACTGTCAGGTACGGGAACACTGACTGTCTCGGAGGGCGCGACCGCCACCATTGCAGACAAGGTCCTTCTCGGCGGCAACGCCGATGCCAATGGCACCGTCAACGTGACCGGAAACGGATCAGAGCTTACATCCGGCATCAGTTTCACCGTTGGCTTCAACGGTGAAGGCGCCCTGTCGGTCGCGAATGGCGGATCGGTGGCAGCCACAGGCGACCTCTTCATCGGCCTCTATTCCCAGGGCAGCGGAACGATCACCCTGTCCGGCAGTGAAACGACCCTGACCGCCGGAGGCGACGTTTTCATGGGAGCGGCCGGATCCGGGGCGCTGACGGTCTCCAACGGCGCGACCGCCACTTTCGCGGACGAGGTCCTTCTTGGCGGCAACGGCGGGTCCACGGGCACCGTGAGCGTGACCGGCAGCGGATCGAAGCTGACATCCGGCAACGACTTCACCGTTGGCCTCAACGGGACCGGCACCCTCTCGATCTCGAACGGCGGGGTCGTCGAGGGCGGAGGCCGCGTCTATGTGGGCACATCCACGGGCAGCTCCGGCACGGTGACGATTTCCGGCTCCGGCTCCACACTGAACGTCGGCAGTTACCTCTATCTGGCGTATGACGCCGGCTCAAGCGGGGTGCTGACCGTGTCCGGGTCCGGCGCACAGGTGACCTCGGACGCGCTCCTCCTGGGCCAGGGCGAGGCGACGCTCAACATTCTCGACGGCGGCGACATCGCCCTCACCGATCTGGCGGTGATCGGCGCCGGAAGCGCATCGGCGACCATTTCCGGCGCCGGTTCGTCACTCACAGTCGGAAGCAGCGGCGAGCTGCGCGTTGCGGACGCGGGCTCGGCGACACTGGATATCCTGGCCGGCGGCACGGCGTCCGGCGGCGACGTCCGCCTCGGTCGGCTCGCAGGCGCAAACGCCACGGTGACAGTTTCGGGCGCAGGCTCCAAGCTCACCGCGGGCGACGATACCGGCTTCAAGAAGATCATCGTCGGCGAGGCTGGCACCGGCACATTGACGCTGTTCAATGGGGGCACAGCCCAGGCTGGTGGCCGCATCTTTCTCGGCTATGAGGCGGGCAGCACAGGCACGGTTACTGTCTCCGGCACGGGGTCCAGGCTCGTTTCAGTGAACAGCGCTATCGTCGTCGGCGAAGATGGCAACGGAAGGCTCGACATCTCCAATGGGGGTGAAGCCAATGTCAAAAATGATGTCTATCTCGGTCGGTTCGCTGGCTCTGAGGGGACCGTGACGATCTCCGGCAGCGGCTCCAAGCTTTCGGCAGGCGTTAGTTTCTACGTCGGTCGCGTCGGCACCGGTACGCTGGAGATTTCCAATGGCGGCGAGGCCTTCGCTGTCAGAGACATTCATATCGGCGCCGTCGCGGGCTCCGAGGGCTCAGTCACAGTTTCGGGCGCAGGCTCCAAGCTCACTGCAGGCGACGAACTCGGCATCGTCAGTATTAAAGTCGGCGAGAGTGGCACCGGCACATTGACAGTGTCTGATGGGGGCACCGCACGGGCAAGAGACGGGTTCACCATCGCCCAGAATGCCGGATCGACCGGTTCGCTCAATATCGGCGCAGCCTCCGGAGCGAGTGCAGCAGCGGCGGGCAATATCACCGACAGCAATGGCGATGCGACGACGATCACTTTCGGCACGGGCACCGGCACACTGGTGTTCAACCACACCGACACGGACCTTGATTTCAACAGCGCGGTCTCGGGCACCGGCGCAATCCTGCATGAGGCGGGCCTCACCAGCCTGACCGGCGATTTCTCCTCCTTCTCCGGCACTGGAGAGGTCACCGGCGGCACGCTGTCGGTGGACACCGACTTCGGCGGGACCGTCGACGTGCGCAGCAGCGGCACACTGACCGGCTCCGGCACGGTGGGGGACATCGATTTCGCGGCGGGTTCGTTCTATCAGGCAACAATCGGCGGCAACGGCTTCCTCACCAGCACCGGCACGGCGACCATCGACGCAGGATCCCAGGTCAAGGTCGCCTTCGACGATCTCTCGGGTGTGGCGATCTGGCAGCCGATCGAGATCCTCTCCGCCGGCACTGTGACCGGGGAATTCGGCTCGACCAATCAGGACAGCTTCCTGTTCCTGAACTTCGATCTTTCCTACGACCCGACCTCGGTCTTCCTCACCCTGGAACGCAATGACGCGGCGTTCGACGATCTTGCCGAAACGCCAAACCAGGCGGCAGTCGCCAGGGCCGTGAATGCCCTGCCCAACGGCAATGACCTTTATGATGCCTTCGCCATCCAGACCGACGCAGGCGCAATCCCCGGCATCCTGGACCAGCTGTCCGGCGAAGCCCATGCCTCGGCCCAAGCCATCGTCTTCCAGGACAGCGCCACGTTCCGCAACATCATCAGCGGCCGGATCAACGGGGCCTTTGCCGCCTCGGGCCAAGGCCCCACATCGCAGATCGCCACAAATGGCCCCGGTGATGGGCTGCCGGAGTTCCTGACATCCGGGGAGCTCTGGGGCGAGGCTTACGGATCCTTCGGCCGCACGTTCGGCAATGCGAATGCAGCAGGCGTGACGCGCAATTCGGGCGGCCTTGTCGCGGGGCTGGAACGGGACGGCTTCTATGGCTTCAATGCCGGCCTGCTTGCCGGTTACGGCCGTACCGACGCCCGGGTGAAGGGCCGCAGCTCCGACGCCACGATCGACAGCTACACGATCGGCGCCTACGCCGGCCGCGCCTACGGCCCGCTGGAAGCACAGGCCGGAACGACCTTCAGCTGGAACGAGGTGTCTTCCTCCCGGTCGGTGGCGTTCCCCGGCTTCACGGACACCCTGACGGCAGACTACACGTCCCTGTCGTTCCAGGCCTTCGGCGAAGTCGGCTACGGTTTCGAAACACCAGTCGCGCGTCTCCGGCCCTTTGCCGGTCTTGCCGTGACCCATGTGACCACCGACGGCTTCACGGAGAAGGGCGGCGCAGCGGCGCTTCGCGTCGACGGCTCGTCGCAGACCCTGGGCGTGAGCATGCTCGGCATGCGGGCAAGGCGTCAGGTCGGGGCACTCGACAACGGTGCGATCGTGACCTTCACGGGAGCGCTGGCATGGCGGCACAGCTTCGGCGACCTCACCCCTTCGGTCACCTCGGCCTTTGTTGGCGGAAGCCAGTCCTTCACGGTGGCGGGAACGCCGATCGACCGGGATACGGCGCTGGTCGAAGCGGGCGTCACCCTCAGCGTCACGGAGCAACTGGATCTCTCCGCCGCCTACCGGGGCGAATTCGGTCAAGCCGCGACGGACAACAGCTTCAATGCCAGGTTCGGCTATCGCTTCTAGGTCGCCGGCCCGCCATTTCGCGTCCAACCTTCCCCTGATGAGGGCCGCCAGGATGGGCGCGCGTCAGCATTACTACTGATAGCCTCTCCTGGAGTGTCATGAAAGCTTTGCACAGCGTAAATAATAACAGGCCCGGCAGAGCCAAAAGCTTCGATTCCAGCTGATCTCGCCCCTTATTGTTTCAGGAGACCGTTATGATTTCGCGTCGCACACTATTGCAGGGTACCGCCGCCACCGGCGCCATTCTTTCTGCTCCCGTGGTTCTGAAGGCATCCGATGCCCTTGCGTCCTCCGGACAGGTCAACGTCTTCGCCTGGGGCGACTACATCCAGCAGAACCAGATCGACAAGTTCGAGAAGGACACGGGCATCAAGATCAACCTGTCGACCTACGGCTCGAACGACGAAGCCGAGCAGAAGCTCAAGGCTGCCGGCGGCAAGGGCTTCGACGTGATCTTCCCCTCCGTGACCAACGGCCCGAACTACTATCCGGACAACCTGCTGCAGCCGCTCGATGAAGCCAAGCTGCCGAACATGTCCAACCTGATCGCCTCGATGGTCAACGACAGCGTCAAGCTCGGCGGCACCTACCGCGGCAAGCGCATGCTGCTGCCGTTCAACTGGGGCACCGAAGCCATTACCTTCGACAGCTCGGTCTTCGCACTCTCCGACAGCGACGTGTCCTATGGCTCGCTGTTTGCCGCTGACGCCGTGGGCAAGTCGGCCTTCCGCCAGAAGTCCGTCATCATGGGTGTCGGCCTCTATCTGGACGCCACCGGCGAGATGAAGTCCAACCGCATGCTGGACGTCTACAAGAGCGAAGAAGACGCCCGCCGCGTGTGGGATGCCTGCGCCAAGTTCATCATCGGCAACAAGGACAAGATCGCGGCCTTCTGGAACAACGCCACCGAAGCCGAGAACGCCTTCACCCAGGCCGGTGCCGCCATCGGCCAGACCTGGGACACCACTGGCCTGCTGCTGAACCGTGGCGACGCCAAGTGGAAGTACCGCATGCCCAAGGAAGGCGGCATCACCTGGATGGACTCCGTCGGCATTCCCTCCGGCGCTGAAAACCTGGAACAGGGCTATGCCTTCATCAACGCCCTGATGACCCCGGAATTCGGCGGCCTGCTCTCGGCCAACACCGGCTACAACTCCGCCGTTGCCGGCGCTTCCGACTTCGCAGGCGACGACTACAAGAAGCAGTTTGCCGAGACCTACAACGCCGACAACCTCGCAAACCTCTGGTGGTGGCAGGCCGACACGCCCTGGTTCGCGCCGCTGCGCCAGGAATATGTCGACAAGATCACCAACAGCTGATCCGCTGACGGGAACCATCATGACCGGGGGCGGCTTTCTGTCCCCGGTCTTCCGCGTTTTTCGAGGGGCTGCCCATGATTGGCAAGGATGTCGAGCTTTCCGGCGTTTCCATGATCTACCCGAACGGCTTCACCGCCGTTCAGCCGACAGACCTGACGATCCGGGCGGGCGAATTCTTCTCCATTCTCGGCCCCTCCGGCTGCGGCAAGACGACGATCCTGCGGATGATCTCCGGCTTCCTCAACCCGTCGTCGGGTGCCATTGCGATCGGCGGCGAACCGATGATCGGCATCGGGCCCAACCATCGCCCCACCGCCCTGATCTTCCAGAGCCTTGCCCTCTTCCCGCTGATGAGCGTCTGTGAGAACGTGGCTTTCGGACTGGAAGCCCGCGGCGTGGCCAAGGCCGAACGGCGCCGCAAGGCAGAGGAACTGCTTGGCCTGGTGGCGCTCTCCGGTCAGGAAGACAAGAAACCGGGTGAGCTTTCCGGCGGCCAGCGCCAGCGCGTGGCCGTGGCCCGCGCCCTTGCCGTGGAGCCGGCGGTGCTGCTTCTTGACGAACCGCTGTCCGCCCTGGACCTGAAGCTGCGCCAGCACATGCGCGCCGAGCTGAAGGCAATCCAGCGCAAGACCCAGGTGACCTTCATCTACATCACCCATGATCAAGGGGAAGCCCTTGCCATGTCCGACCGGGTGGCCGTGATGAACGAGGGCCGTATCGATCAGGTCGCCACCGCCGATGCGCTCTACAACAATCCGGAAACGCCCTTTGCCGCGACCTTCGTGGGCGAGCAGAACGTCTTTTCGGGCAAGGTGGTCCGTTCCGAAAATGGCGAGGCCCAGGTGGAAACGCCACACGGCCCCATGGTCGGGATCAACCTTCACCGGCTGAACGTGGGCGACGAAGCCCTCGTCATGGTGCGCCCCGAGCGTATCGGCATCGTCGATCGCGGCGGTGCTCCGGCCGCGTCCAACCAGCTTCAGGCCCAGCTTGATCGCAGGGATCTCGAGGGCGCGCTGATCAACCTCTATCTGCGCTCCGGCAGCCAGGGCATTCACGTCAACCTGCACAATCGCGGCGAGGAAATGCTCGCGCTGGCCGACACGATGACCCTGGCGTTCCGGCATCAGGACGCCGTCGTCATGCGCCCCGGCTCCATGGCCCGCGACAAGGCATAGGCCCATGGAAACCCTCGTCAGAACCTACGGACGCGGATTGACGGCCCTGTTCATCGGGCTTGTCGGCTTCTGGATCCTGCTGATGATCATCGTGCCGCAGATCCGCATGATCGAGCGCGCCTTCACCTACGAGGACCGGGCCGGCGAGACGGCAACTCTCGCTCTCGCGATCGACCGGGCCTATACGGAGAAATTCCAGCTCGAGCAGGAGCTGAGCGGGCTTGAACGCGCAGGCCCCGCCGTCGGCCAGATGCCGTCAGCCCCCTCGCCTTTCGCGCCTTCCATGACGATGCCTTCCGCAACACCGGTCGCTCCGGCCATCCCGTCCCTTCCCACGCCGGGCATGGTGCCGTCGGCTTCTGCTCCCTCTGCCCTGAGCGACGAGGATCGCACGGCCCGCGCGGAGGAGCTGCGCGACCAGATCGCGACGCTCGACAAGGAGATCGCAGAGCTTGAAGCAAAGGAGGACACGTCCTCCGGTGAAGCGGGGATGAAGGAGCGGATTTCGCTCGAGAACTTCACCAGCATGAGCGGCCTTCACCTCAAGATCTTCGCGATGACCCTGCTCTACGCGCTGACGGTGACGATCTGCACCTTCCTCATCAGCTATCCCGTCGCCTATGCGGCGGCAATGGCGGAAACCAGAGGGAAACTGACGCTGATCCTGATCGGTCTGGTCATTCCCTATGCCAGCAACGAGCTGCTGCGGATCTTTTCCTGGGTGATGATCCTGGAGAAGAATGGCGTTCTGAACAGCCTGCTCGACAGCCTCGGCCTGATCGACCTTGCCGCCGGAGAAGGCTTCCGCTTTGTCGCCTCGAATGGCGCGGTCTTCTCCGTCATGGTCTATGCCTACATGCTGTTCATGGTCTTCCCCATGTACAACACCATCGACACCCTGGACAAAGCCCAGATCGAAGCCGCCCGCGACCTCGGCGGCTCGATCTGGAAGATCCATACGCGCATCGTCATCCCCCATGCCAAGCCGGGCATCGCGGTGGGCTCGATCATCACCTTCATGCTTTCGGCCGGCACCATCGCCGCACCCGAGATCGTCGGGCGAGGGCTTCATCCGGACTGGTTCTCCCAGCTGATCTACCGGCGTTTCTTCGAAGCGGATTCCTGGAACCAGGGCTCGGCCTACTCACTGGCCCTGCTCGCAGCCTGCATCCTGTTCATTCTGATCAACATGGCCATCTTCAAGGTGAGCGTAAGGGATATCGCGAAATGACCGCGGCGACTGACATGCCGGGCGTCGTGTCCGGAACCATCCGCCGGCGCAAGACCGGCCCGGACTGGTCGGGCGCCTTGCTGAACGGCTACCTGCTCCTGTTCTTTGTCTACATGTTCCTGCCGCTGATCTTCGTGGTCATCGCCGCCTTCAATGCGGCCCCGACGCCCTCCGCCACCGACTGGCAGGGCTTCACCTTGCGATGGTTCATGGAACTGCCCCAGGACACGCGCTTCATCCAGGGGCTCTGGCACAGCCTGATCATCGCAAGCGGCGTGATCTGCCTGTCGATCCCGCTGGGCCTGTCGGGTGCCTTCCTTCTGACCCGGCTGCAGTCCAGCGCGGGCACAATTCTCTACACGATCCTCGTGTCACCGATCCTCGTGCCGGGCATCGTTCTGGGCGTCACGACCATGATCTTCTGGCGCGACTATTTCGGGCTCCAGGCCGGGTTGCTGACCACGGTCTTCGCCCACACGTCCTTTATCGCCAGCTACTGCATGCTCATGTTCATGGCCCGGCTCCAGCGTCAGGACCCCTCGCTCGAAGAGGCCGGGCTTGATCTGGGCGCGACCCCGCTCTTCGTGTTCCGGCGGGTGACCCTGCCCTTCCTCATGCCGACGATCCTGACAGCGAGCGGCCTCGCCTTTCTTCAGTCTTTCGAGAATTACAACACGACGTTCTTCGCCATCGGCAGTTCCTGGACGCTGGTGACGGAAATCGGCAGCCGCATGCGCTTCGGCCTGTCGCCGATGATCAACGCCATCGGCGTGATCTTCATCGCGCTCACCGTCATCATTGCGGTGACCCACACCCTCATGGCAAGAAAGCGGGCATGAAGATCCGCCTGAGCTGCCTGCCCGGTTACGAAACTCTGGTTCCCAAGCCCCGGCTCGCCGCAGGCACCCTGCCGGACTGGGTCAAGACCATGCCGGCAAAGACCGAGAGCGCGGTCCTGGCCGGCGCCGAAGTGCGCACGGTCAAGCAATGCCCGCCCTTCCTCGATGCCATGCAGGCCGGAATTCTGTTCCCTCTGGCCGCGGACCTGACCGTCGAGAACGGTGAGCTCTCCTGGGACTGGGATCTGCCCGCGCATCCGCAGGGCCGAACCTCCCGTTCGCCCATCGGCGTGCATGTGCCCGAACAGGGACGCGGCGTTCCGGGCGTGGAAGACGGGCAGTTTCTCGTGAAGTTCAACAGCTTCTGGACCCTGGAGCTGCCCGAAGGCTGGTGGATGCTGTTCTCCCATCCGGCCAACCGGGGCGAGCTGCCGTTCCGCACCCTAACCGGGCTGGTCGATGCGGACCAATGGCGCGACGGGCTGGTGCATTTCCCCGCGATCTGGACCGATCCGCAGTTCAGCGGAACCCTTGCAGCCGGAACCCCGGTTGCCCAGGGCTGGCCGGTGCCCCGCGAGGCGCTGGAGCTGGAGTTCGGACCGATGGACGAGGCGGCCCTGACCCGCCACACGCAAGTGCAGGATGCCCTGCAGGACGAGCCCGGGCTTTACCGCAAGAGCTACCGCGCCAAAAGAAGCTGATCAGGCCGAGGCCGATCGCCTCAAAGTCGCGCGGCCGAGAGCGCGATCCGGCCCCGCGCGCCCTGGGTCAGGATCTTGAGCCGCAGGGCTGCGGCCTCGGGTGTCGAGGGCAGATCGGCAAGCAGGGCCTTCGCCGCCGCCAGATGCCCCGTGTCGCGCAGGGCACTCGCGAGCGCCGCAGCGGTCGCAAGACCCGGAGCCCCAGCATGGGCGGCCCGCAGAGGCTCCAGGGCGTCCCCTGGCCGGTCGAGACGCAGAAGACATTGGCCGAGGTTCAACCGCGCATCCGTGTCGTCGGGGACCTGAGAGAGATAGGCCTCGAACAGTTTCGCGGCCTCGGCGAGATCCCCCGCATCCATCAGGGCAGACGCCAGCTCGAACCGGGCATTCGCATGGTCGGGAGCTGCCTTGAGCGCTTCCCGCAGGGTGGCGATGCGCTCCGGCCCACGCCCAAGCTCCTTCAACACCAGCGCCTTGTTGTAGACGACGCCGGCATGACCCGGCAGCGCCGCAACCAGACTGTCAGCGGCCTCAAGCGCATGGGTCCAGTCCTGCCGCGCAACCGCCTCGGAAAAGCGGGCCGCAAGCTGGGCGAGCTGATGTTGTGAAATAGCGGTCTTGGTCATTTGGACTGAGGATACCAGGCGGGTGTGTTGCCTGGATGATAGGCTGGAGCACCCGCCGAGGGCAAAGCCAAAGTAGCGTGCCAGCCAGTGCCCTGCTTCCCCCCCTTGCCTCACTCCCTGCCCCAGCCCGGCCCTTCGGCGCCTGGGAGAGACGCTTGCTTTCCGACCTGAAATATGAATAGTGATTCATGTCTCATGTATCAGGCTCTCGGGAGGGGCATTTGGCAAAGCCGGCACGCAAGACCGGAGGCACTGCGAACGCCTCGGAAGACACCTCACAGCCCAAGACGGCCCGGGGGGAAGCGACCCGCAAGGCCATTCTGACGGCAGCCGAACGGGTGATCGGCGCGCGTGGTTTCAACGACGCCTCCATCGGCCACATCACCAGCGAAGCCGGTGTCGCCCAAGGCACATTCTACATCTACTTCAAGAGCAAGGACGAGGTGTTTCACGAGCTTGTCCTCGAAATGGGCCGGCTCGTGCGCCGCGAACTCAGCCAGGCGACCCGTGATATCCCCAACCGGCTCGATGCCGAAAAGGCCGGCCTGACGGCCTTCCTCGAATTCGTGCGCGCCCATCCGGATCTCTACCGGATCGTTCAGGAAGCGCTTTTCGTCGATCAGGACGCCTATAACGCCTATTATCAGGCCTTCTCCGAGGGCTATCGCAAGGGCTTGGAGGCCGCAGTGGAGGCGGGCCACATTCGCCCGGGTGATGCCGACACCCGCGCCTGGGCCCTGATGGGCATCTCGCGCTCCCTCGGCGAGCGCCTCGTGATATGGGGCGACACCACGCCGATCGACGAGATCGTGGCGACCGTCCACGACATGATCGCCAACGGACTGAAGCCCTGACGCCATGAACGCGCTCGCCAATCTCTTGGTGGACGAGGGCATTGCCCGCATCCGCCTGAACCGGCCGGAACGGCACAATGCCCTGACCCCTGCCCTGCTGGACGACCTGATGAACTGCCTCGTCTGCGCCGAAGCTCACGTGCCGGACGTGCTCGTGCTTTCCGCCGAAGGCAAGAGCTTTTCCACCGGCGGGGACATTGCGGGCTTTCTGGCCGAGGCGGACGACCCGGAACGCCTTGCCGCCTATTCGGAGCGGATCGTCGGCGCCCTGCACGATGTCATTCTGAAGATGCTCGCCTTTCCCGCCCCCATGCTCTGCGCCGTCAACGGACCGGTCACCGGTGGAGCGCTCGGACTGGTGCTCGCGGCAGACATGGTCGCCATGAGCGAGACGGCTTTCCTGCAGCCCTATTATGGCGTTGTCGGCTTCGGGCCGGACGGCGGCTGGACGGCCCTGCTACCGGAGCGCATCGGCACGGCGAAAGCCCTCGAGCTGCAATATCTGAACACCCGGCTCACCGCCGCAGAGGCCAGAGACCTAGGCCTTGCCGCCGCCGTGCTGCCGCGCGACGGGCTCGACCGCCAGATCGACGCCTGGACCGACACGATCGCGACGCAGAACCCGAATACGCTGAAAACCACCCGTGCAAGTGTCTGGGACGATGCGCGTATTGCCAAGGTCCGCCAGCGGCTGGACCAGGAGAGGGAGCGCTTTCTGGAGCGGGTGATCGCAGCCGACACGCACGAGGGAATGACGCGTTTCAGGACATGACAGAGCCCGCAAGGGCCGCCAATCCGATGTTTGTGGGAGGACGGGATGGAATGGCTGACCGACATGGCCGCAAAGCGGGCCGAACTGACACCGCACAGGGTCGCCTTTACCGACCATGACACCGGTGTCGACATGACGTTTGCCGAGATCAACGACCGGGCGACACGCTTCGCCAATGCCCTGCTCGACCGGGGACTGACCCCCGGCGATCGCATCGCCGTCCTTTGCATGAACCGGGCCGACTTCTTCGTCATCCTGTTTGCGGCCCAGAAGTCCCGCATCATCCTCATCCCGCTCAATTGGCGCCAGCCGCAAGCCGAACTCGAACCGATCCTTGCCCAGTCGCGGGCGAAGCTGCTCATCCACGATGCTGACTTCGCAGCCATCGCCGGGGCACTCGCCACGACCCTCGGCCTGCCGCTCTGCCCCATGGGCGAAGATGCGGCCAACAGGCCGGACAGCATGGAGGCGATGATCCGGGCAGCCTCGGCCTGCCCCGTCGGCGACGGCCGCATTCCGGCAGAAGCGCCCTGGTATCTGCTCTACACCTCGGGCACCACCGGCCTGCCCAAGGCGGCGATCCAGACCGCCGGCATGGCCTGGGCCAACATGGTCAACTATTCCATGGCGGCGACGCTCACCGGCTCCGACTGCTGCGTCAACTATCTGCCGCTCTTCCACACGGCCGGGATCAACCTGCCGACCCTGCCGCTGTTCCTGCTCGGCGGGCGCTCCATCATCCTGCGCAAGTTCGACGTGGATACGGTGGTGAGCCTGATGCACAAGGGCGAAGTCACCTCGTTCTTCGCGGTTCCGGCAATCTATCAGGCCCTGTCGCTCCATCCGGATCTCGAGGAGATCGATTTCTCGGCAATCAGCTATCTCGGCTGCGGCGGCGCGCCGATCCCGGAGCGGATCCTGACCGATTTTCTCAAGCTCGGCGCCACCATCTGCAACGGCATGGGCATGACCGAAACCGGGCCGACCGTGTTCCTGATGGATCCGGACCGGGCCGAGGAAAAGATCGGCTCCGTCGGCAAGGCACAGATCCTGACCGACGTGCGCCTGCAGGACATCAACGGCATGATCATCGAGGGGGAAGGCGAAGGCGAGCTGCAGCTTCGCGGCCCCGGCATCACGCCTGGCTACATGGACAACCCGGAGGCGACCGCAAACGCCTTCACGGAGGATGGCTGGCTCCGCTCCGGCGACGTCGCCCGGCGGGACGCGGACGGCTATTACTTCATCGTCGACCGGATCAAGGACATGTACATTTCCGGCGGCGAGAACGTCTATCCGGCAGAGGTGGAGCGGGTCCTGACCACCCATCCGGCGATCCTCGAGGCCGTGGTCATTGGCGTTGAGGACGCGAAATGGGGCGAAGTCGGCGCGGCCTTCCTGCTGGAACGGCCCGGCAGCACGCTAGGCACCGCAGAGCTGCCCGCCTGGTGCCGCACGCTGCTTGCCCCCTACAAGGTGCCGAAGAGCTTCCATGTGGTGAACGAGCTGCCCCGCACCGCTGCCGGCAAGGTACGCAAGAACATCCTGAGAGACAGCTTCAGAAAGGCCGAGGAGACATCCTCATGACGACACTCATGCCCGACCCCATAACCGAGATCCGCGCCACCTGGACGCCGACCCAGCAGGACTTCGACGATTTCGCCGCCCTCTCGGCGGACAACAATCCGATCCACGTCGATCCGGCCTTCTCCGCCGAAACCCGTTTTGGCCGCACCGTCTCCCACGGCATGCTGCTTTATACGCGTGTCTACGGTCTGCTGCAGAAGCACTGGCCGGGACAGGGGCACATGGTTCAATCGCTGATGTTTCCGGCACCCTCCTATGCGGATGAGGAACTCGTCATCCGCCTCACCCCCGATGCCGCCGACCCGCGCCGCATCGCCATCGAGATCGCGCGCCAGGCCGACGGGATCGTGACCCTGAGCGGAGAATGCCAGCTTTCCGGAGACGCCGCATGACCTTCGAGATCGGACAATTGAGCGAGATCACCCGCACCTATTCGGCAGAGGACATGATCGCGTTCAAGCGCCAGGCGGCGCTCGACGGTGCGGTGCCCGAAACCGTACCCGGCCCGCTGATCGGCGCGCTCTTCTCCTATCTGCTCGGGGTGAAACTCCCCGGTCGCGGCACCAATTATCTCAAGCAGGACATGCGCTTTCTGACCGACGCGCCGCTCGACACGGCCCTGACCGCCCGGGTCACCGTAACCCGCCTGCGCCCGGAAAAGCATCTGGTCGATCTGGAAACCACCTGCACCACGGCAGACGGCGTGCGCGTCTGCGAAGGCCGGGCGCTTGTCTATGTGGAGGATGTGGGCAAGGGCTGAAGCCGCAGGCGGGCGTCACCGCCCGCATTCCGTCCGGCTCAACCGAGAAGACCCAGGAGCCAGGCATTGAAGGCGTCACGCTCTTCCAGATGCGGCGCATGGCCGGAGCGCTCGAAGAGACGGATATCGACACCGGCCACATGAGCCCGATGCCAGGCGGCGACCTCCGGCCCGTAAAGCTGGCTCTGCGCCCCGAAGCAGAGATGCAGCGGCACGTCGAGATCACGGGAAAGAAAGTCGCGAAAGTCCTGCGCTGTCAGCGAGGCCCACATGGGCTTCAGCAGGGCTGGATCGGCCCCGGCGATTTCCGCATTCGTATGAGCCAGCAGCTCCGGATCGGTCCCGCTGTCGCGGGCAAAGATGCGGTGCGCAATGCGCGGCGCCATGACCGCCCAGTCGCGGGTCATGCCGTCCAGCACCAGAGCATTGCGCGCGGCATCCAGATCGCCGCCCGACCCCAGCGCCCAGTCCGGACCGTTCAGAACCTTCGGCGTCATGTCGATGGCAATGATCCGGGCGATCCGGGCGGTGCCGTGGCGTTGGGCAAGGGAATAGGCCACATGCGCGCCCATGGACCAGCCGCAGAGGGTCACATTGCTGTGGCCGCCTCTGTCGAGAAGCTCGGCCACCCCATCGGCGGCCGCCTCGATGCTCAGATCGCCGTCAAAGGCGCCCGTGCGGCCATGGCCGGGAAGATCGGGAACCAGAACCTGATGCGACCCTTCCAGCGCCTCGACCTGACCGGCGAAGAACCCGCCGTGGCACGACCAGCCATGCAGCAGCAGGACCGGATCCCCCTCGCCGCCTTGCTGAAGATAAAGCCCGCCGGATGTCATGCACGCGCCTTGCGCAGCCGTCCGACAATGCCGGTCGGGAAGAAATAGACGGAGAGGATGAAGAGCACGCCGAGCCACAGCAGCCAGCGGTCGGCGGCAATCAGGTCCGATACCACCGGCACTGCGCTGATGGCGCTGGATGCGGCACCCATCAGACCTTGCAGATAGGTCTGCGCCAGGATGAAGAGGGTCGCCCCCAGCACCGCGCCATACATGGTTCCCATGCCGCCGATCACCACCATCAGCAGGATGTCGATCATGATCTCCATGGAGAGCGTCGTGGCGGGTCCCGTGTAGCGGAGCCAGACGGCCAGCAGCGATCCGGCAAGGGCGGCGACCACCGCCGACATGACCGTGGCGGTGGTGCGGTACCAGACCACCCGGTAACCGATGGCCTCGGCGCGGAAGTCATTGTCGCGCACGGCCTGCAGCGTCCGGCCGAAGGGCGAATTGACCACCCTGAGCAGCATCAGGAAGAGACAGAGCGCCACCGTGAAGACCAGATAGTAGGACAGCACCTTGCCGTTGACGCTGGTCCCGAAGATCTTCGCCGAAAACAGCTTGAAGGCCGGTGTCAGCTCTCTCGGGATCTTGTAGTTGAGCCCGTCCTCGCCGCCGGTCAGCCAGGACATCTGCGACACCAGCACGGCGAAGGCACTGGCAACCGCGAGCGTCACCATGGCAAAGAAGATTGCCTTCACCCGCAGCGAGAACAGCCCGATGGCCAGCGCGAAGAGCGCGGCAACCAACGCCCCCGCCGCGCTGCCCCAGACAATCGACAGGAAACTCGGCCCCGTGGAGGAAAGCGCCAGCGCGGTGCCATAGGCACCGATGCCGAAGAACATGGTGTGGGCGAAGGAGACGATGCCGGCATAGCCGAGCAGCAGGTCGTAGCTCGCCACCAGCACGATGAAGATGCAGATGCGGGCTGCCGTCTCCAGCGACTTGGTGCCCGGCAGCAGGAAGGGGGCGAAGGCGAGCGTCAGCAGGATGACCAGCAGCAGGGCGGTGAGAACCGGGCTGCGTGGCGTGTCGCCGGAGAGAAGTCGTTTCAGCATGTCTCTCTCCTCACTTCGCCTTGACCACGGGATAAAGTCCTTGCGGCCGCCACATGAGAATGACCACCATCAGCCCGATGGTGGAGACCAGCGCCACCTTGGGCTCGAGGAAGGCCGTGTAATTGGACAGGAGCCCGACGAGCAGCGCGCCGATGAAGCAGCCCTCCACCGAACCGAGCCCGCCGATGATGACCACGATGAACACCAGCACCATGATGTCGGAGCCCATGTGCGCGGTGATCGTCTCCTGATAGAGCCCCCACATGACGCCGCCGAGACCGGCCAGCGCGGAGCCTGCCATGAAGACCAGCAGGAACAGCCGCTTCACCCGGTAGCCCAGCGCCTCGACCATCTCGCTGTTCTCGACGCCTGCGCGCACCAGCAGGCCGATCCGCGTCGACCGCAGGATGTGGCGCATGACCAGGAACAGCACGAGGCCGATGCCCACTGCGACCAGCCGGTATTTTTCGATGGCCGCGTTGCCGAGCAGGATCGAGCCCTGCAGGCTCTGCGGCCGGGCAACGTGGATCGCGTCCGGACCCCAGAACACGTAGATGAGCTGCTGGGCAACGATGAGCCCGCCCATGGTCACCAGGATCTGTTTCAGATGCTGTCCATAGACCGGCATCACGATCACGCGCTCGAAGGCATATCCCATCAGTCCGGTCACCGTCATGGCCACGAGGATGGCCACAAGGACGGCGGCAAGATTGAGGAAGACACTGGGGGCGGATGCCCAGCCACCGAGCCAGATCAGGATGGAGAAGCCAACGAAGGCGCCGACGGACACGAAGGCACCGTGACCGAAGTTGATCACGTCCATCAACCCGAAGACCACGGTCAGCCCGGAGGCCATGATGAACACCATCAGCCCCATCGCGACCCCTGCGACCGTCAGGGTCAGCCAGGTCGAGGGATTGCCGATTGCCAGCAGTCCGGCGAGGGCCAACGCCGGCACCAAGAGCAGGGGCGCCTTGTCGGCCAGTCGGTCGGAAAGGGAGACCTTCTCGATCCTCGGCTTGATTGCACTACCGCTCATTGATGCGCCTCCAGGCTCAGGCCCATCAACCGCTCCTGCAGGTCGACGTCGGCCACAAGCTCCGCCATGTCGCCCGCATGGACGATATGCCCGTCATCCATGATGGCCACCGTGTCGCCGATGCTGGAGGCCATGGCGAAGTTCTGTTCCACCAGCAGGATGGTGGTCTCGGTTTCCTTGAGCTGGCGCAGGGCATCGGTCATCGACTTGATGATGGCCGGCGCCAAACCCTTGGTCGGTTCGTCGATCAGGATGAGCTGACGCGGCTCGATGATGGCCCGCGACACGGCGAGCATCTGCTTCTGGCCGCCGGAAAGCGTGCCGGCCGAGGAGTTCCAGAAGGTGCCGATCGGCGGAAACAGGTCCTGGATCCAGGCGAGACGCTTCGGGTCCATTCCGCCGCGGCTGGCGGCCAGGGTCATGTTTTCAGCCACCGTCAGATCGGTGAAGATGCCCATGTTTTCAGGCACGAAGGCAATGCCGCTGCGCGAAATCGACGGCGTGTCGAGCCGGGTGATCTCGCGGCCGCCAAAGCTGATGCGGCCGCGGCTTGCGGTCCACAGGCCCATGACGGTGCGCAGGGTGGTCGACTTGCCGGCGCCATTGCGGCCCAGCAGCACGGACACGCCCCCCTCAGGCACGACGAGATCCACCCCTTGCAGGATGTGATAGGGCCCGATGTGGGTGTGGACGCCCTCGAGCGTCAGAAGGGGCGTGGTCATTGGGCGGCCTCCGGCACCTTGCCGAGATAGGCTTCCTGAACGATCGGCATGGCGATCACGGCGGCAGGTTCGCCTTCGGCAACGAGCGCCCCGTTGTGCAGGACGATGATCCGGTCGGCGAGCGAGCGGATGACGTCCATCTTGTGTTCCACCAGCAGGATGGTGCGGTCCATGTCCTGTTTCAGGGTCCTGATCAGGTCGAGGATGACCGGAACTTCGTCGACGCTCATGCCGGCGGTCGGCTCGTCGAACATCAGCACCTGCGGCCCGAGCGCGATCAGCAGCGCCACTTCGAGCTTGCGCTGGTCGCCGTGGGACAGGGCGGAAACGATCCGGTCCCCGTCGTCCAGCAGGCGCACCTCGGCGAGCACATGCTCGGCGCGCTCGATCAGCTCGATGTGGCTATCGGCCATTGAGAACATGTCGAAGCCCTTGCCGGCCTTGGCCTGGGCAACGAGCCGAACATTCTCGCGCACGCTGAGCGAGGGAAACAGGTTGGTGAGCTGGAAGGCGCGGCCGATGCCGCGCGCCGTGCGCTCGGGAACCGAAGCGCGCGTGATGTCGGCGCCATTGAGCAGCACCTGCCCGGACGTCGCCTTGAGCTGACCCGAGATCAGATTGAAATAGGTCGTCTTGCCGGCGCCGTTCGGCCCGACGATGGCCGTCAGCGTGCCGCGCGGAAAGGCGCAGCTCACGTGATCGACCGCCACATGACCGCCGAAGCGGATGGTCACATCACGGGTTTCGAGAATGGGGTGTTCTGTGGTCACGTCCGGATCCAGACAGGGTCGCGAGGGGGCGTACGGGCGCGGCGCAGCAGGCAGGCCTTCGCAAAGAGCGCAAAGGGCAGGCCCTGAAGGACAGCGCCAGGAGGACAGCACCTGGAAGACGGCGGCGGCCGGAGTGGCCGCCGCGGCCTGGGGTCACTTGTTACGAACGGGGATGTTCATGTCCTCGATCTTCAGCTCGCGGACGAGTTCCGGAATGCCCCACTCGACATTCGGGTCGACCCGGATTTTGAAGTGGTACATGGACTGCAGCGCCTGGTGATCTTCCTTGCGGAACACCATCTTGCCCTTCGGCGTCTCGAACTCCATGCCTTCCATGGCCGCGATCAGGGCTTCCGTATCCGTGGAGCCGGCCTTGCGCAGTGCATCGACAATCGCGATCCCGGCGGACATGCCGCCTGCGGTGAAGAAGTCCGGCGGAGTGCCGAAGCGCTTCTGGTGCTCGCTCACGAGCCAGTCGTTCACCGGGTTCTTCGGAATGTCGTAGTAATAGTAGGTGGCGCCTTCCATGCCCGGCAGGGACTTGTAGGCCTTCATGGCCGCCAGAATGTTGCCGCCGGTAGAGATCTCGATGCCGAAGCGCTGGGGCTCCATGGCCTGGATCTTGCCGATCGGGTTGTTGCCGCCGGCCCAGATCACGAAGAGGAACTTGCGGCCCGGCTTGTCCTTGAGCGCGTCGAAGATGCGCTGTGCGGCAGCGGTGAAGTCCTGGGTATCGGTCGGTGCATATTCCTCAAAGGCCAGTTCGGCACCCGTACCGGCAAGCGCTTCCTTGAAGGCGGCGACGCCGTCATGGCCGAAGGCATAGTCCTGCGCCAGCGTCGCGATGGTTACATCCTTGGCACCAAGGGCCACCGCGTTGGAAATCGCGTCTTGCGAGGAGTTACGGCCGGTGCGGAAGATGAAGCGGTTCCAGTCCGCCCCGGTGATGCTGTCGGCAACCGCCGGCTCCACCAGCAGGATCTTGCCGTATTCCTCGGCGACGGGAAGCATGGCGAGCGCCACCCCAGAGGACACCGGACCGACCGCGATGGCCGCATCGTCATCGCCAAAGGCTTCGGCCAAGGCTGCCTTGCCGATATCCGGCTTGAGCTGCGTATCCTTCTCGATGACCACCAGCTTGTTGCCGTTGATCTCCATGGAGCCGTCGGTGGCGTATTCCAGCCCCATCATCAGCCCGGTGTGCGACTGCTTGGCATAAGCCTCCAGCGCGCCGGTCATGCCGTAGACATGCGCAATCTTGATGTCGTCGGCGACAGCAACGCCTGTGCCGGCGGACAATGTCAGCAAGCCGGCCAGAACCGAGCCGGGCAAACCCTTCCAACAGAAAGTCATACTTGAAATCCTCCCAAACAAGCCCGCCGGTCCGAGGACCCCTCCCCCGCACGTCTCCCGCGTGCGGTTCATGGCCAGAGCTTGGAAATATGTGAAACATGAATCAGTATTCATGTCAATCGCACTGCCGCACCAGCCTCTGGGCTGGATCCGGGGTCCGGCCCCGCGCAGGCGGTCACCGCGCCGGCGGCCGCGCACGGCCGTCCGACGGCTTGAAGGTCAGTCGTGCAGGGGGACCGGCCTAGGCCATGCGGGCCGAGAGGGCCCTCGCGACGCCGCGAATCTCGGCGAGACCGCGCAGGCGGCCAATGAGCGGATAACCGGGATTGGTCTTGCGCTGGAGATCGTCCTTCATCGCGTGGCCATGATCGGGCCGGAAGGGCAGCGAGCGTCCTGAGGCCCGCTCGATCTCGAGGAGGGCCTGCACCACCTCGACCATGTCCACATCGCCGTCCAGATGGTCCGCCTCGTGGAAGCTGACCCCGTCGGCCTCTCGTCGGGTGGCCCGCAGGTGCACGAAATGGATGCGCTCCCCATGGGCGCGGATCATGGCCGGCAGGTCATTGTCGGCCCGCACCCCGTAGGAGCCGGTGCAGAAGGTGAAGCCATTCGCCGGACTGTCGACCATCTCGGCGATTGCCGCCATATCGTCGCGCGTCGAGACCACGCGCGGAAGACCGAAAAGCGGTCTTGGCGGGTCGTCGGGATGAATGGCAAGGACCACGCCCGCCGCCTCCGCCCGCGGAACCACAAGGCGCAGGAAGGCCGCAAGGTTGGCGCGCAATTCACGGGATCCAATGCCCCGATAGGCCTCCAGCCGCTCGCGGAAGCTGGCCAGCGAATAGCTTTCTTCCGACCCGGGCAGACCGGCGATGACGGTCCGCGTCAGCCGGTCGCGTTCCGCGTCATCGGTCTGGGCGACGCGCTCGCCGGCGCGCGCGACGATCTCCGGCAGATGATCCGCCGCAGCACCCGGTCGGCCCAGGATGTGCAGATCGAACATCGCCAGGTCCACCGCGTCATAGCGCAGGCAGAGCGCGCCGTTCTCAAGCTCATGGGCAAGATCGGTTCGGGTCCAGTCGAGGACCGGCATGAAATTGTAGCAGATGGTCCGAATACCGCAGGCCGCAAGGTTCTCGAAACTCTCCGCCCAGGCCTCTGCATGGGACTGCCAGCCGGGTGCGCCGGTCTTGATGTCCTCATGCACGGGGATGCTCTCCACCACCTGCCACTCGAGGCCCGCCGCGCGGATCATCGACTGGCGCTCGAGGATCCGCTCCTTCGGCCACACGACACCATTGGGCAGGTCATGCAGGGCCGTGACAATCCCGCTCGCCCCGGTCTGGCGGATATCCGCAAGCGTCACCGGATCATTGGGGCCGAACCAGCGCCACGTTTCCTTCATCACTCTCTCCCGCAAGGCTCGCAGGGAACCCTGTCGCATGTTTCCGCTGGGGTCAGCCGAGCTGGCCGATAGGTTGGAACAGGTAGCCGTCGAATTCCGGGTCTTCCACATCCGACACGTCCATGAGCGTCTCGCGGACATTCTCAAGATGCTGCCACATGGCACGGCGGGCGGCCTGAGGGTCCTTGTTCTGCAGCGCCAGAAGGATCGCCCGATGGTCGTCGAGCCAGGCCTTGCGATAGTCGCCGTCGAAAATGCGCTCATGCAGCCGCGCCCACATCGAGCTCTGTTCGCGCTTGTTCCAAAGCTCCTGAACCATGTCGACCAGCACCGAATTCTGCGTTGCCTCGGCGATCAAGCGGTGGAACATCTCGTCGCCGCTGTAGTCCGGATTGCCGGTCTCGATCCCGCGGCGCTCCACGTCCAGCGCTTCCTTCATCCGCACGATGTCGTTCTTCGTCACCATTTCGGCGGCAAAGGCGGCAATGTTGCTTTCCAGAAGCTGGCGCGCCTGCAGCAGCTCAAAGGGACCGATGTCATCGCGAAGAGGCGGCGCTTTGTCATCCGGACTGGAACGCAGATAGACCCCGGAGCCCTGCCGCACTTCCACCAGCCCCTCGATTTCCAGCATGATCAGGGCTTCGCGGACGAGGGAGCGGGAAACGCCCAGCTCCTCGGAAACCTGCCGTTCGGCCATGAGGCGCTCACCCTGTTTCATACCACGTGCCCGAATGAGCTGACGAAGCTCATGCGCAACATCCTGGTATCGACGGGAGGTGGTCATGCGATGTCGTCCTTGGCTTTCAACCCTTCGTAAAATGCACGGAGCACCTCGAAGGCCGGCTTCCTTGTTGTCTTGTCCGCGCCGATCAGACCCTTCCGGTTGAACCCGCGCTGGAACACATTCTGGCGGCGCTCGACCCGGAAATCATAGAGGATCCACGGCGAGATACCCCGAATATAAGATAGACGGCTAAGGGTTTCGATCTGCTTCTCGTAGACCTCCCGCTGATACGAGATGCTGAACAGCCCCTTTTCCGGTCCGTGGACCGTGTGATCGCCATCCGCGCCGGTCTCGGAAATCACCACCGGCCGGTCGGGATCGGAATTGCGGCCAATCTCGATCAGCTCGTCGAAATTCTCCTCGTACCAGCCGTAATACTCATTGAGGCCGATGACGTCGATATGCCGGGCCAGCCTGTCCTCGATCTTCAGCCGGGCGTGGTTCACCAGACAGGCCGCCGAGATCAGACGGGTCGGATCTTCCTCACGAGCGACATCCGTCAGCCCGCGCATGAAGTCCAGCCGCGCGTCTGTGTCGGGATTCTCGTTGCCGATGGACCAGATGATGACGCTTGCCCGGTTCCGGTCGCGCCGGATCAGCTCGCGCAGCTGGTTTTCCGCATCGCGCCGTGTCGCGGGATTGGCGAAATCGATGGCCCAGTAGACGGGAATTTCCTCCCAGAGCAGGAAGCCCAGCTCATCCGCCAGCTCGGCCGCCATCTCGTGGTGGGGATAGTGGGCCAGCCGCAGGAAGTTGCAGCCCAGATCCCGTGCATGGGCAAAGCGCTGGCGCAGGTCCGCCTCGCTCGTGCACTTGCCGCGGAGCTCATCGTCCTCATGCACGGAGATCCCGCGCAGGAACAGGGGCTGACCGTTCAGATAAAGATCCGTGCCCCGGCGCTCGATGGTGCGGAAGCCCACCCGGTCGTGAACCACGTCACCGCCGGCCTCGACGCGAATATCATAAAGCTTCGGATGGTCCGGCGCCCACAACTCGGGCGACACATCCAGATCGACCTCGCCGCGTCCGAGGTCCAGCGCAAGGCTTTCATCAACGCCCAGCTCCGCAATGACGACACGCGCCGCCTCTGACGGACCGTCGACCTCCACGGTTACCTTGACGCGGCCTTCCGACAGACGCGCGAACAGGCCCCGGATGACGGTCGCCGGCGTCTCGTAGAGCGAGACCTCCCGATAGACGCCGCCGTAGTTGAACCAGTCCGTGTTGCGCATCGGCACCCGGTCCAGGGTCCGGGTGTTGTTGACGCACAGCATGATCCAGTTCTCGCCCGCCCGCAGCGCGTCACTCACCTCGACGCAGAAGGGCGTGGACCCGCCGTAGTGGTTCCCGATGAAAGCGCCGTTGATGAAGACCTTGCAGTCATACTGGGCAGCACCGATGCGCAGGAAGCGCCGCCTCCCCCCGGCCAGTTCGTCAACCGTGAGAGAGCGGGTGTACCAGGCAGAACCCTCGAAGAAATACCATTTCTCCTTCAGCATCTGCCAGCAGGAAGGAACCGGCACCGTCTCGCCCTGATAGGGATCATAGTCCCAGGGTTCGATCCGGTCTTCCGGCGCTTCCGGCAGCATGGAGAACCATTTCTGCCGGAGACCGGTATCGAGCAGATCGACACAGAAGTTCCAGTCGCCGTCCAGGGAGAGGCCTTGCCTCCCCCTGGTGAAGATCAGCGTCTCTGCATTCAGGTTCTGCAGGTTGAAAGGACGGTCATAGTCCTCGTCGTGCAGACACTGAAGGGCATTTTCTGCGAGATCCGATCGTTCGAGCATGTGCCGGTTCCTTGGGTTTTCCGACCTTAATTGGCGGCCTTGATGCGGGCGATCAGGTCAGCCAGGTTCTGCGACTTGGCGGCCACTTCCTCATGCATCGGCAGCACGGCTTCCACGAACGGGCCCTTCTCCACCTGATGAACGTTCACCCCGAGCTCCTTCTGGGCGGCTTCGATGGCCGCATCCGAGGCAGCGTTCCAGGCAGCGCGATGAGCGGCCATGGATTCCAGCGCCGCCTGACGCAGGGCGGTGCGCTGGTCTTCCGTCAGGGCGTCATAGGCGCAGTTAGAAATCACCACGACCGACGGGATCATGGTGTGTTCGTCGAGCGAGAAGTGCTTGGCCACTTCGCCGTGACGGGCGGTGGTGAGAGCGGTCGGGTTGTTTTCCGCACCGTCGACCACACCCTGCTGCAGGGCGCTGTAAAGCTCGCCCCAGGCGATCGGCGTCGGGTTGCCGCCGAGAAGCTCGACCATGCGGATGGCCGAGGGGCTCGGCTGAACGCGGATCTTCATGCCCTTCAGATCGGCCGGCGACGTGATGGGACGGTCGCCATAGAAGGAGCGGGCGCCTTCCGTGTAGTAGGCGACACCGCGGAAGCCCTGGGCAACCGACGCGTTGAGGATGTCAGCGCCGATCTCGCCGGTGACGACCGTGTTGAAATGCTCTTCGGACTGGAAGATGTACGGCAGGTTCAGAGCCGAATAGCTTTCCTCGAAGGCTTCCAGCTCCGACGCGTTGGAGCGGGCCATCTCGAGAGCGCAGCTCTGGACCAGTTCCATGGATTCGCGCTGGGTGCCGAGCTGGGCGTTCGGGTAGATGCGGATCTTGACCTCGCCATTCGTCAGTTCGGCGACACGGTCCGCCATGACCTGCATCGAAATGTGAACAGGATGCTCCGGCGGGTTGTTGTGGTTGAGGCGCAGGGTGGCGGCTTCCGCCGTAAGGGTTGCGCCGAGAATCGCGGTTGCTGCAACTGCAGACAGATAAGAAATCTTCATTTTAGAAATTCCTCCCAAGGACTGACCGCGCCAGAACTGCGCGCGGCCGAAAGTCAATTGGTCCCCCAACGCCAAGACGCCGCTCCGGTCGACCAATCGCCCAAGAACATTTGCCAAAATTGAAAATCAGTCAACCAGCTGAATGAAATTGGTTGACCAATTGCGTGCGCTCGTGAATTCTGCTGAGGGGAAAATGGTGAAAAATCAGAGTTGGGAGGACTCCACCATGCGCCAATCAAGAGCCTGTGCCCTGCAGGAGGCCGCCGATGCGTAATGCCATCGACACTCTTCTGCGATCGACCATCGTCGTGATCTTTTCCATCCTGGTTGTCTGTGTGTCCTGGCAGGTCATCAGCCGGTTCATTCTTGGAACGCCCAGCACATCCACCGACGAGCTGGCCCGGTTCCTCTTCATGTGGCTGGCCCTGATCGGTGGCGCCTACACGCTCGGACAGCGCCGCCATCTGGCCATCGACCTGCTGACCCTGCACCTGAGCGGCAGACGCAAGATGATTTCCGAACTCGTCATCATCGGCGTGATCGCGCTCTTCTGCGCCATCGTGATGGTCTATGGCGGCGGCCAGCTCGTGGTGCGCACCCTGTCCTCAGGCCAGGTCACGCCCAGCCTTCAGCTGCCCATGGGCTACGTCTATGGCGCCATCCCCTTCGCCGGCCTCGTGATGCTCTATTACTGCCTCACGTTCTGCCGCGACCTTTTTGCAGGCCGGAGCCTCAACACCGACGCCGCCGCCTTCGGCCCGCTCGACTGAGGCCATTTCATTCCGGGAGATTTTCATGGCCAGTGCGGCTCTCTTGCTTTTCGGCGTCTTCGGTCTGCTGACCGCAATCGGCGTCCCCGTTGCCTTTGCCATCGGCGCCTCCGCCGCCGTGACGTTCCTTCTCTTCATGGACTTCAACCAGTCCGTCTTCATCGTCGCCCAGCAGATGGCCTCGGGTCTGGACAGCTTCACCCTGCTGGCCATTCCCTTCTTCATTCTGGCGGGCAACATCATGAACCGGGGCGGCATCGCCGTGCGGCTGATCGCCTTCGCCCAGGTTCTTGGGGGGCGCCTGCCCGGCGCACTGGCCCATTGCAACGTGCTGGCCAACATGATGTTCGGCTCCATCTCCGGCTCGGCCGTGGCCGCGGCGGCAGCCGTCGGCGGCGTCATGGCCCCCTTGCAGAAGAAGGAAGGCTATGACCCGGCGTTTTCCGCCGCCGTCAACATTGCCTCCTGCCCGACCGGCCTTTTGATCCCGCCCTCGGCCACGCTGATCGTCTATTCCCTCATCACCGGCGGAACCTCCATCGCCGCCCTCTTCGTCGCCGGCTATGTGCCGGGCATCCTGATGGGCTTCGGCCTGATGGCGGTTGCCGGGATCATCGCCAAGCGGCGCGGCTATCCGGTCGCCCCCAGGTCAAGCTGGGCCCAGGTGCTTGAGGCCACGCGCAACGCCATTCTGCCGCTGGGTCTGGTCATCGTGGTCATGGGCGGCATCATCTCCGGCGCCTTCACCGCCACCGAAGCCTCGGCCATCGCGGTTCTCTACACCCTGATCCTCGCTCTCTTCTGGTATCGGGAAATCAGCCTGAAGGACCTGCCCTCGATCGTGCTGGATTCCGCCGTCACCACGTCGATTGTCCTGCTCATGATCGGCGCCAGCATCGCCATGAGCCGCGCCATGGCCTTTGGCGACATTCCCTACGCCCTGTCCGATGCCCTGCTCGGCATCTCCGACAATCCGATCATGATTCTGCTGGCGATCAACGTCGCCCTGCTGATCGTTGGAACCTTCATGGACATGACCCCGGCGCTGCTGATCTTCACGCCCATCTTCATGCCCGTGGTTCAGAGCCTGGGCATGGACCCGGTCCATTTCGGCATCGTGATGACCTTCAACCTGTGCATCGGCATCTGCACCCCGCCGGTCGGCTCCGCCCTCTTTGTCGGCTGCTCCGTCGGGGGCACCAGCATCGGCGCCGTCATCCGTCCGCTTCTGCCCTTCTATGCGGTCCTGTTCGTCCTGCTGCTTCTGGTCACCTTCGTTCCGGAAATCAGCCTCGCCCTTCCGAAACTGCTTCTGGGTTACTGATGAAAACGCTGAGAAACTGGAGCCTCGCAAAGGCCCTCCCCACCGGGGTCGAGCTTGTGGTCGAGGGCCGGCACGCCCTGAGGATCGCCGTTCTCGAGGCGAACCTGCTTCGGGTCTCCCTGCTGAAGGATAAGACCTGGCGGCTGGACCGGAGCTGGAGCGTGGCACAGGACGGGGATGCCCCCTTCGAAGGCCGCTCCCGCGACAGCCATGCCGGCTTCACCTGCCCTGCCTTCGACTTCGTGCAACAGGCGGACCGCATCGTCATCTCGACCGATGTCATCCGTCTGACGATCTCGCATCCCCTGCATCTCCAGTGGGAGGCCCGGATCGCCGGCGAATGGAAGATCTTCGCGCAGGACCGGCCGACCGGCGGCATGATGCTCGGCGTGCGCGATCATCGTCACGCGCATTTCCTCTCCCGCGCAAGCGAGGAGAAGGTCTTCGGCCTGGGCGAGAAGGCAGGCCTCCTGGAGCGGTCCGGGCGGCGCTATGAAATGCGGAACCTCGACGCGATGGGCTACGATGCCCAGACCACCGACCCGCTCTACAAGCACATTCCCTTCACCCTGACCCGGACGCAGACGGCCGGCTGCTGGTCGATCTTCTACGACAATCTGGCCGGAGCCTGGTTCGATCTCGGCAACGAGCTCGACAATTATCACCGTCCCTATCGCAGCTACCGCGCCGAGGACGGCGACCTCGACTATTACATGTGCTGGGGTCAGGATCTCGCCGGGCTGGCAACCCATCAGGCCAGACTGACGGGTGGCACCGCCTTCCCCCCGCGCTGGACGCTGGGCTACTCCGGCTCCACCATGTCCTATACGGATGCTACGGACGCGCAGGCCCAGCTCGAAGGCTTCCTTGAAAAGCTGGCCGAACACGATATCCCCTGCGACAGCTTCCAGCTCTCCTCCGGCTACACCTCCATCGGTGACAAGCGCTACGTCTTCAACTGGAACACCGAAAAGGTGCCGGACGCCCTCGCCATGACGGGAAAGTTCCGCGAGGCAGGTGTCCACCTCATCGCCAACATCAAGCCCTGCCTGCTTCAGGATCATCCGCGCTATGACGAGGCCGCAGAGGCGGGCCTCTTCATCACCGACAGCGAAGCCGACCGCCCGGAGCGCTCGCTCTTCTGGGATGACGAAGGATCCCACCTCGATTTCACCCGTCCGGAGACCGTCCGCTGGTGGCAGGAAAATGTCACCCGCCAGCTTCTGGAAAAGGGGATCGGGTCCACCTGGAACGACAACAACGAATACGAGATCTGGGACGACCTGGCCCGCTGTTCCGGCTTCGGGCGCGAGATCCCGATCAGCCTGATCCGCCCCGTTCAACCCATCCTCATGACCCGGGCGTCCGAGGAAGCCCAGAAGCGTCACGCACCCGGCAAGCGGCCTTATCTGATCAGCCGCTCCGGGGCGCCCGGCCTGCAGCGCCATGCCCAGACATGGACCGGCGACAACCGCACCTCGTGGGAGACCCTTCGTTGGAACATCCGCATGGGTCTCGGCCTGTCCCTCTCCGGCTTCTTTAACATCGGTCACGATGTCGGCGGCTTTGCCGGCCCCCGGCCCGACCCGGAGCTTCTGGTGCGCTGGGTGCAAAATGGCATCTTCCACCCCCGCTTCACCATTCACAGCTGGAACGACGACCAGACCGCCAACGAGCCCTGGATGTATCCGCAGGTCACCGACCACATCCGCGAGGCGATCCGGCTGCGCTATCGGCTGCTGCCCTATCTCTACACCCTGCTGTGGCGGGCCTCGGCCTTCAACGAGCCCATGATCCGGCCGACCTTCCTCGAGTTCCCCGAAGACGCCATGTGCTGGGAAGACACGGACGACTTCATGCTCGGCCCGGACCTTCTCGTCGCCAATGTGGTCGAACAGGGCGCCACGAGCAGGAAGGTCCGGTTGCCCGGCAACCCCTCCGGCTGGTGGGACTTCTTCGCCGGAACCTGGCACCCGGGCGGCAGCGTGCTGAACCTGCCCGTCGATCTGGGCACCATGCCGCTCTTCTCGCGTGCGGGCGCAATCCTGCCGCTGGGACGCGGTGCCAGCCGGGCGCATCCCGCCGCCGAGACGGCACGCGACCTCGCGCTCTTCCCCGTGCCGGGCGAGGGTTCGGCCACCGGCATGCTCTATGAGGATGATGGCGTGAGCGCGGATGCGCCCTACAGCCTTCTCGCCTTATCCCTCGACGGTGATGCCGACACCCTGACCCTGAGATGGGATCAGCAGGGGAACGCGGCCCCGATCCTCGGCCGCGCCCGGGTGATCCTGCCGGCCTCCGAACGCCGACCGCTTGTTGTCGGCGGCAAGGTCACGGCAAGCGGGGGCGAGATCGACCTCACCCAGGCCCCCTGATCGGGCCGGAGAGAGCAAGACAGATCGGGAGGCCAAGCACGGGCCTCCCGGGTCCCTTCCCCCAATGGCATCAAGCCTTCACCGCAACAGAGCCATCGGTCGAGAGGCTGGAAAGGCGCGGATTGCCACCCTTGCCGCAGAACTCTGTTTGAAGTCGGGGCGGAAAATGTGCTAACCGCCAGCCAGACAACATCAGGAATGCACCCGTGAGCGAACTGACCGTAGCCGAAGCAACCGACGCCATCTATGCCTCCCTGCAGGCAGACAATGAAGACATCGACCTGCACATCGCAGCCCTCAAGGCCGCGCTGAAGCGTGAGGGCCTCAAGGAAGCCGTTCTGGAGCCGACCCGGCTTGTCCAGAACAACCGCTCCGGCCGCAAGCTGCTGCAAGCCTATTTCCGCCAGCGCGGCGTGACGGTGAGCTTCGCCAAGGACTGACAGACGCGGCGAGCGCGCGCGCCCTAATCCGCTGTGCCAGACAAGGGCCTGGCCTCGCACGCCCTTGCTGCTCCGAGCTTTGAAATGCAAAGGGCCTCTCTCCTGTCTCAGGCAGGAGAGAGGCCCCGCTTCACGCCTCATCGTGTTGGCTGCGTGCCCCCCATCTGGCAGACGGCCACGACGAGGAGCGCAAACGAGAACCGCCAGTCTTTGCGAGGACAGTCGGGCAAAGGCTGGCGGCTATCGAGGGCTGTGGGAGGGTCAGCCCTTGAGTTCGTCGCTCAGGATCTTGCGCAGGGCGAACTTCTGGATCTTGCCCGACGCGGTGGACGGCAGCGCATCACAGATTTCCAGCCGCTCCGGCCAGTAGTTGCGCGAGAAGTGATGCTCCTTGAGGAAGGCCTGCATGTCCTCGAACGAGAAGGACTGACCGGGACGCAGCACCACGAAGGCACAGGCACGCTCGCCCAGACGCTCGTCCGGATAGCCGACGATTGCGACCGTGGAGATGGCGGGGTGCTTGAACAGCACGCTTTCAACCTCGACCACGGGAATGTTCTCCGCCCCGCGAATGATGATGTCCTTGGACCGGCCGCAAATGCGGATGTAGCCCTCGGCATCCTTGCGGGCGATGTCACCGGTGTCGAACCAGCCCTCGGCATCAACGTTGTTCCACTGCGGACGCTTGAGATAGCCGCCGAAGTTGGAACAGCCGCGCACGAAGAGTTCCCCCTCCTCGCCGGCACCCGCCTCGCTGCCATCCGCGCGCCGCACCTGCAGCTCCATGCCGGCAAGCGGCAGACCGTCGCTGTTGATCGAGCGGTCGTCCGGATCTTCCGGACTGGTCAGGGTCACGGCACCGTTTTCCGTCATGCCCCAGGCCGAGACGATCTTCGCCCCGAGCACCGATTGCGCCCGCTCCACCACCGGGCCCGGAATGGCCGTGCCGGCGCAGAGGAAGATCCGCAGGGACGAGCAGTCGCTCTTCGCCTCCTCGACGGCGGCTGCAAGATCCATCAGGAACGGGGTCGAGGCCATGGTGAAGGTCACCCCTTCCTCCGCGACGACCCGGGCGGCAATGGTCTTGTCCCACAGGTCCATGACCACGGTGCGTGCCTGAAGCTGGATCGGCATCAGCAGCCCGTACATGAAGCCGGTCTGATGGGCCATGGGCGAGGCCATGAGGATCACGTCGTCAGCACCCAGATGCAGCCGGTCCGCATATGGGACCAGGTTAGAATACATGGTGTTGGCGGTGTGCATCACCCCCTTGGGCTCACCGGTGGTGCCCGAGGTGTAGATCAGCTGACAGACATCATTGGCACCCGGCAGGGACCGGCTGACGATCTGCGCAAGCTCCGGCTCGTCGTCGAGCGCCGGATCGAAGAGGAGGCCTTCCAGATCCCGCGCGCCCTCGCCGCCGCTCACCAGCACGTGGCTGAGATGGGGCAGGTCGGGCAACATGCCGTCAACCATCTGCTCGTGATCGAAACCGCGGAACAGCTTCGGGATGACGAAGACCTTCGTCTCCCCGTGCTTGAGCATGAAGCTCAGCTCGCGCTCACGGAAGATGTGCATGACCGGGTTGAAGACCGCACCGAGACGGGCGCAGCCCAGATAAGTCGCGACGAACTGCCAGCCATTCGGCAGCTGACAGGACACCACGTCATCCTTCACCACCCCCAGACGCGACAGGCCGACGGCGGCCCGATCGGCCAGCCGATCGAGCTCTGCCCAGGTGAGGTCCCGGCGATCGCCGGAGGGAACGGAAATGGACGTCAGCGCCAGTTTGTCCGGCCCGGCCGCAAGGCAGGCGGCGAAATAGTCGTTCACGGTCTTGCCGTGCCAGAACCCCTTCTCGGTCATCTCGCGAATACGGGGTTCGATCAGGACTGCATCGAATTTCACGGGGTTTCCTCCTCTTTATTGCGACCCTTGATCCGGGTCTCCCCACCCGGATCAGGCCCCCTTCTTCCCTCTGGCGGCGCGCTCGTCTGCAGCCTCAGGCTGCAGACGTCGCCTTTCCCGCCCGCTCACGGGCGATGATGTTCTTCATGATGTGCGCCGTGCCGTCGCCGATCTGCAGGCCAAGCACGTCGCGCAGACGCTGCTGGAACGGGAAGTCTTCCGAATAGCCAGCATGGCCGTGGATCAGCAGGCAGGCATGGATGGCCTCATAGGCCAGAAGCGGCGGCCACCACTTGGTCATGGCCGCTTCCGCGGTATGCGGCAGCCCCTGATCCTTCAGCCACAGCGCGTTCATGGACATGAGGCGGGCCGCCTCCAGCTTGGTGTCGAAATCGGCCAACTGATGGGTGACGCCCTGGAAGGCCGCCAGCGGCTTGCCGAAGGCTTCACGCTCGGTGATGTAGGCCCAGGTCTCGTCCAGACTCTGGCGCGCGGTCCCGATGCACTGCAGGCCGATGAGCGAGCGCGAGAAGTCGAACCCGTGCATCACCTGGGCAAAGCCCTTGCCCTCCTCGCCCAGCAGGTATTCCGCCGGAACCCGGACGTTGTCGAACCAGATCGAGCCATGGCCGACCGAGTTCTGACCGCAATTGGCGAATTTCGAGGTCGAGATCCCCGGCAGGTCCAGCGGGATGAGCAGGGCGGAAACGCCCCGCGCCCGGTCCTCCGGCTTGCCCGTGCGGGCAAAGGTGACCACGCCCTTGGCGATCTGGTTGGCGGAGATCGACGTCTTCTCGCCATTGATGATGTAATGGTCGCCGTCGCGCTCCATGCGCAGGCCGAGGTTCGCCGCATCCGATCCGCCCTTGGGCTCGGTCAGGGCGATGGCCAGCATATGCTCGCCCGCCGTCAGACCGGGAAGCCACTCGCGGGCAACCTCGGGCCGGGCAAACCGGCGCAGGATCTGTCCGTTGAGCGAGGCCAGGAGCGAGGCATAGCCGAAGGTGAAGTCAGCGCGGGCGATTTCCTCGACGATCACACCGGAATAGAGGAAGGCCGCGCCCATGCCACCGAATTCTTCCGGCAGTTCCGGGGCAATCAGGCCCAGTTCGCCCATTTCCCGCAGCAGGCTCATGTCGAAACGGCCAGCCTTCTCGCGCCCAAGATAGCCCGGCGCCACCCGCTCACGGGCAAACTTGCGGGCGAGGTCGCGGATCTGGTCCAGTTCCTCGGTATCGAAAATCGTTCTCATCCTGCCCTCCCATGCGCAGGCAATGAGGACGCCGGGGGCCTGGCCCGCCGACGCCCGCCTTGTCTTACATGCCGAACTTGCGGAAGTCCGGCTTGCGCTTTTCCTTGAAGGCGATGCCGCCTTCCTTGCTCTCGTCCGTGTCGTAATAGAGGGACAGACCCAGCATCCCGAGCCCGGCAATGCCGCGCTGATGCTCCGTGTCCATGTTGAAGCTGCGCTTGGCGAGTGCGATGGCCGTCGGAGACTTTTCCATGATCTCCGCGCACCACTTCTCGACCTCGGCATCCAGCTGGTCATGGGGCACGACCGTATTGGCCAGACCCATGTCGAGAGCTTCCTGGGCGGAATAGCGGCGGCAGAGATACCAGATCTCGCGCGCCTTCTTCTCACCGACCACACGGGCCAGGAACGCGGTGCCGAAGCCCGGATCGACGGACCCGACCTTGGGCCCGACCTGACCGAAGACGGCCTTGTCGCCGGCAATTGTGAAGTCGCAGATTGTGGCCAGCACGTTGCCGCCGCCGATGGCGAAGCCCTGAACACGGGCAATCACCGGCTTCGGAACGTCGCGAATGATCGAATGCAGGTCTTCCATCGGCAGGCCGATGGTGCCACGCCCGTCATACTGACCTTCATGGGCAGACTGGTCGCCCCCCGTGCAGAAGGCCTTGTCACCGGCACCCGTCAGAACGATCACGCCGACCGACTTGTCCCAACCCGCCTTGTTGAAGGCGTGAATGAGTTCCTCGCAGGTCTGACCGCGGAACGCATTGTACTTCTCGGGACGGTTGATGGTGATCCAGGCAGCGCCGTCCTTCACCTCATAGAGAATGTCTTCATAGGTCATGGATGCTGCTCCCTCAGCCATGCATCGTCAGGCCGCCGGAAACCGACAGCACCTGTCCGGTGATGAAACCGGCGTCGTCACTTGCGAAGAAGGCGATCGCGCCCGGCAGATCGCCCGGCTGGCCCAGACGCCCCATCGGCACCGCCCGGGTGAAGGCCGTGCGCAGCTTTTCCTTGTCGCCGGCGGCTTCCATGAAGGCGTCGAGCATGGCCGTCTCGGTCACGCCAGGGCAGACAACGTTCACGGAAATGCCGTGACGGGCATGCTCGCGGGCAATGGTCTTGGAAAAGGCGATGACGCCGGCCTTGCACGCGGCATAGACGCTTTCACCGGAGGACCCGCCCCGCGCCGCGTCGGACGCCAGAGACACGATCCGGCCAGCCTTGCGCTCGGCCATTCCGGCGAGAACCGGCTTGGTGATGTTGAGAACACCGTGCAGGTTGATGTCGATGATCTTCGACCAGAAGTCGCGGCCGCTCTTGAGGAAGGGCGTGAAGACATCCCAGCCCACGCCGTTGACCAGCACGTCGATCGCGCCGAGTTCAGCCTCGATCCGGACCACGGCCGCAGCCGTCGCTTCTGCATCGGTCAGGTCGACAGCGACCGCAAGTCCCTGTCCGCCGACGGCTTCGAGCTCTGCGACCACACGGGCAGCAGCAGCCTCGTTCAGGTCGACGACAGCCACGCGAGCCCCTTCCTCCGCAAAGCGCAGGCAGGTCGCGGCGCCGATTCCTCCACCACCGCCGGTTACGACAACAGTTTTACCTTTAAGCCCTCTCACGAGTTCCTCCTCCATATACTAGAACTCGGCAGCGGGTCCGATCTTATACCCTATATCACTGGGATAAAATCATTTTCTTGCCGCAAGCCTGTCCCGTTCGGGTTCTGATCCGAAATATCGGGATCCCAATTTTATGTCAAGTAGTTTACATTTATTCTGACACAGAGGCGGTCGAGTTGACTTGTCCCGCATTTGCAAGGATGAATGATTCCCATGAGCGAAAATGAGCAGATCCTGAAGCAAACCGAGGTCGATGACCTGGCCAACCGCCTGTTTTTCCGGCTGTATCAGTCGGCGAATCTCATGCACAAATGCGGCACGAAGGCGCTGGAGGACATGCACATCACCACCCAGCAATGGGCCGTGATCGGTGCACTGGCCCGCAAGGGATCGGAGGCAGGCATCGCCGTGGGCGAGCTGACCCGCTTCCTGATGGTCAGCCGCCAGAACCTCACCGGCGTCCTCGCGCGCCTGGAGCGCGACGGGCTCATCGAACGCACCGTCTCGCCCCATGACAGCCGCAGCCGGCTCATCCGTCTGACGAGCCACGGCCGCGGCCTCTGGCGCACGGACATGAGCACCCGGATCTCAGGCTTCTACGAGGCAGCCCTCATGGGCTTCTCCACCACCGACAAGATCCACCTGATCCATTATCTGGACAAGGTTCTCACGAACATGCGCCAGCTCGATGTCGATCAGTTAGAGCCGGCCGACCTATAGGCCGGCCCGCTCCCGCGCCTCGGACGCCATGGCCCGGGCGATGATTCCCTGCTGGATCTGGGTCGTCCCCTCGTAGATGCGGAAGAGCCGCGCATCCCGGAAGAGCTGTTCGGCGCGGTATTCGCGGATGTAGCCCGCGCCACCGTGCACCTGCACGTTCCGGTCCGCCACACGCCCCACCATTTCGGAGGCAAACATCTTGGCACAGGATGCCAGAACGCTGACATCTTCACCCGCATCCCGACGCCGGGCCGCATCCTCGACCATCGCCCGCGCCGCATAGGCCTCGGCACGGCTGTCGGCGAACATCACCTGAAGCATCTGGAAGTCAGCGATCGACTTGCCGAACTGGGTCCGCGTGACGGCATGGTCCATCATGTCGTCGATGATCCGCTCGGCCAGGCCAACGCAGGCCGCCGCAATATGCAGACGCCCCTTGTCGAGCACCTTCATCGCGGTCTTGAACCCCATGCCCTCGACACCGCCGATCAGCGCGGACGCCGGCACCCGGCAATTCTCGAAGATCACATCGCACACATGGGCACCCTGCTGGCCCATCTTCTTCTCGGGCTTGCCCGTCGACAGACCCGGCATCCCTGCCTCGACCGCAAAGGCGGACACGCCGCGCGCACCCTTCTGCGTGGCATCCGTGCGCGCCATGACCGTGAAAAGACCCGCCAGTGGCGCGTTGGTGATGAAGCGCTTCGTGCCGTTCAGCACGTAGAACGCACCGTCCCGCACTGCACTGGTCCGCACCGACCCCGCATCGGACCCCACATCCGGTTCCGTCAGGGCGAAGGAGCCGATCAGCTCCCCGCTGGCAATTCGCGGCAGATAGGCAGCCTTCTGCTCAGGCGTGCCATCAATCACGATGCCCTGAGAGCCGATCCCCACATTGGTTGCAAAGATCGATCGGAATGCCGGCGCCGCCCGCCCGATCTCGAAGATCAGCGCCGCCTTGTCGGCCATCCCCAGGCCCAGACCGCCAAACTCCTCGGGAATGGACAGGCCGAACAGGCCCAGATCCCGCATTTCCTGAATGATATCAGAGGGAATCGCATCCTGTTCGGCCACCTCGGCCTCGGCCGGAATCAGCCGGTCATCCACAAAACGGCGAATGGTTGCCACCAGTTGAGCGCGCGTCTCAAGGTCGAGCAAGTCGCTCCTCCCACACATGATTAATTACAATATATTGTCATATATAGCCGACTTTCGCTTGGCAAGAGAACCCACCAGAACCCGACAAAAGGGCGACTCATAATGCTGTAAAAGCAACATAAACGGCGCAATCGACCAATCCTCGCTGCACCGCAAGATGGAAGCTCTCTTGCTTTTTATGACAAGCTATTTACATTCAAAGCAGGAGGACTGGGAATGAAGGCGTTCACTCTGCATCAGCGGGGACCTGATGGTTGCCGGATCGGCGAAGCGCCCGTGCCACGGCGGCGGGGCGGCAACGTGCTCGTGCGCATGCTCGCGGCCTCCCTGAACCGGGTCGATCTCTACATGCGCGACAATGGCGCAGGCATCACTCACGACCTGCCGCTGATCATGGGTGTGGATGGCGTCGGTGAAATCGTCGAGGCGCCGGAAGGCTCATCCCTGACGCCGGGAACCCGCGTCCTTCTCTATCCTTACGAATTCTGCGGGCGCTGCCCCCATTGCACGGCCGGTGATCAGCCGCTCTGCCTGACAGCACGAATTCCCGGCGAGCACCGGGATGGCACACTCGCGGAATTCATCGCCCTGCCGGAACCCTCCGTCGTGCCAATCTCGCCACAGACGGACCCGCTCGCCGCAGCCGCTCTCGGCGTGGCCTATCTGACAGCCTGGCGCATGGTCTTCGGCAAGGTCCCCGTGAAACCCGGACAGACCGTTCTCGTCCAGGGCGCGGGCGGTGGCGTCGCCTTTGCGGCAGGCCAGCTGGCCCGCATGGCCGGTGCCCGGGTCATCGCCTCCACCACCGGGACAGACAAGATTGCCCGCTGTGCAGACGAAGGCTTCGAGGTCGTGGACTACGCCCGCGACCCCCTGAACCAGATCCTCTCCCTGACCGGTGGCCATGGCGCCGACCTCGTCATCGACAACGTGGGAGAGGCCACCTGGAAGACCTCCCTGCGCGCGGCGCGCCGTGGTGGCGCCATCGTCACCTGCGGCGCGACCACCGGCGCTCACCCGTCCGCCGATCTTCAGCGCCTCTTCGTGCGCCAGCTTTCCCTGCATGGCTCGACCATGGGAAGCCTGGCCGAATTCCGCACCCTGATTTCCTGCTTCGAACGGAAGGCCTTCACGGTGCCCGTCGACAGCGTCTTCGACCTTGACCACACCCGCGATGCCCTTGCCCGCCTCGACCATCCCGAGCGCTTCGGCAAGGTCGTGATCCGCATCGCGGCCCCCAATGCATCCGGAGCCCTGTGATGAACGCCCCTTCCCGGACCACCATTCTTCTGGAAACCCATGGTCCCGTCGCGCTCGTGCGCCTCAACCGGCCCGAAGCGCTCAACGCGCTCAATCACCAGATCACGTCGGAACTCTCCGCCGCCCTCGACACGCTGGAACGGGACGACCAGATCCATGTCATCGTGCTGACCGGCGACGAGCGGGCCTTCGCCGCCGGCGCCGACGTGAAGGAGATTCGGACCAAGACCTCGCCGGAGGTCTATGAGGAGGACTTCGTCACCGCCACGTGGGAACGGGCCGCCTCCTGCCGCAAGCCCCTCATCGCCGCCGTTGCCGGCCATGCGCTTGGCGGCGGCTGCGAGCTGGCCCTGATGTGCGACATCATCGTGGCGGCCGACAACGCCCGCTTCGCCCTGCCCGAGACCCGCATCGGCATCATTCCGGGTGCCGGCGGCACCCAGCGCCTGACGCGGATCGTCGGCAAGGCCGTCGCCATGGACATGATCCTGACCGGCCGGCCGATGAAGGCTGACGAAGCGCTTGCGCGCGGCCTCGTCAGCCGCGTCTCCCCGCTTGCCACCTACCTGGAGGACGCCATGGCGCTCGCCCGGCAGATCGCGGAGGCCTCCAGGCCGATCCTGCGCCTGGCCAAGGAAGCCGTGAACCAGTCCCAGGAGAACCATCTCGCCGCCGGCATCCATCTGGAACGCCGCCTCCTCTACGCGACCTTCGCCACCGAAGACCGCATGGAGGGCATGACCGCCTTCGCGGAAAAGCGGCCGCCGGTCTTCCGGCACCGCTGATCCCGTTCCTGTCCGGAGCGGCTGCCCACCCGGCCGCATCCGGACCAACAAGAAGAAGACCCACGACCCGCAACAAGAACAAGCATGGGTCGGCACCGCCTTTACCGTCATCGCATCACGCGAGCCTCAGGCCGCGCTCACATCAGTCATTGGGAGGAACCATGAAGTCCAGAACCACTCTCCGCAGGATCTGCCTCGGCCTGGCCACCGCAGCCACCGTCACCACCAGCCTGGCGACCGGCGTGCTTGCCCCGACCGCGAGCGCCAGCGCCGCCGAAGTCGAAGGCCCCAAGGTCAAGTGGCTCGTCTCGCTCTGGGGCGCACGCCGCGGCTTCACCGAGGGCGTCGAAGGCCTGAAGGAATATCTTGCAGCCAAGACCGACGGCAATTTCGAGCTCGACCTGCAATATGGCGGCGTGCTCTCCGACCCGAAGGAGAACATCGACGGCCTGCAGCTGGGCGCCTTCGAGGCGGCCACCGTCTGCCCCTTCTATCACCCGGACAAGACCCCGGCCTCCATGGGTCTGAGCCAGGCCTTCCTGCCGCTGCCCACCCTTGAGACCCAGTACAAGGTCTATGAGAAATATCTCCAGCACCCGGCGGTTGCCGCCGAATGGGCGCGGTGGAATGCTGTCCCGATCATGTCGGCGCTCATGCCGAACTACGAGATCATGGGCAAGGGCGAAGCCCCGATGAACCTGGCCGGCTGGGATGGATACCGTCTCAACGCCTCCGGCGGTCATGCTGCCCTGATGGAAGCGCTTGGCGCCGTCCCCGCAACCCTGCCCGCGCCGGACCTCTACAACGCCCTGGAACGCGGCGTGATCGAAGGGGTGGTCTATCCCTACACCTACGCCTTCGTGGCCTATCGCTTCCACGAGATCTCCACCTGGGTGACCGACGGCTGGAACCTCGGCACCGTCCAGTGCACGGTTGCGGCCAACACCGACGCCTACAACGCCCTTCCGGACCAGTACAAGACCCTGCTCCAGGAAGCTGTCGGCCCCGCCTATGACCATCAGATCAAGGCCTATGCCGAAATCGACCAGGCCAACGAGAAGGAATTCGACGCCAAGGGTCTGAAGCGCATTCCGCTGACCGACGACGTGCGCGATGCCCTGCAGGCCGCCGTCAAGCCGAGCTGGCAGAAGTGGATCGATGACGTGACCGCCAAGGGCATCCCCGGGCAGGAACTCTTCGACCTCATCCTGACCGAAGCGAGCGAAGCCCAGTCCAAGCCGTAACGCGGCTGCGGCGAAGGATCCGGCGGACCATTCCGCCGGATCCCGACCGGGAGAAGGTCCGCCCATGAAATCCCTGATTACCCGCCTCGATCACTGGCTCCGCCATGTGGAGAGACTGGCCGCCACCCTGTCCGGCGGCCTCATTGCCATTCTCATGCTGCTCGTCTGCGCCGAAGTGGCCGGGCGCGGCCTGTTCCACATGCCGCTGAAAGGCTCCATCGACATCATCGAACAGGTGATGGTCGTGCTCGTCACGCTCGGCATCGCCTATGGCCAGAGCCGCTTCGGCAACGTGCGCATGACCCTTTTCAGTGACCGCTACCGCGGCCGCATGAAGTGGCTCAACGAGACGCTCTCGCTTCTGGCCGCCTTTGTGGTGGTCTGCCTTCTGGCCAAGGGCAGCTGGCTGAACCTGAGCCGCGCCTGGAGCAACGGGGGCGACACACCGGAAATCGGCATTCCCCTGTGGCCCGGCATTGCCGTGGTGACCGCAGCCCTTGTCCTGCTTGGCCTGCGCCTGCTGCTGCAGCTGACCGAAGCCCTGCGCCTTGTCGCACACCCCAAGGACACCTCGCCGATCTTCGGCACAACGCCCTCGCAATAGGCCTCCCATGGATCCCATCACACTCGGATATCTCGGCATCGGCAGCCTCACCCTGCTGGTGGTCATGGGCGTGCCCGTGGCCTATGCCTCCGCTCTCACCGGGATCGTCGGCATGATGATCCTGCGCAATCCCACCGTGGCGACCGGCCTGGCCGGCATCATTCCCTATGCCAACTCCGGCAGTTATGCGCTGAGCGTCCTTCCGCTCTTCATTGCCATCGGTTTCCTCGCCATGCATGCGGGCATCACGACCTCGGCCTATGAAGCGGCGCGAAAATGGGTCGGACGCGCGCCGGGCGGACTGGCCACGGCCACCATCTTCGCCTCCGCAGGCTTTGCGGCGGTGTCCGGCGCCAGCACGGCCTCGACCGCCGTCTTCACCCAGCTTGCCCTGCCGGAAATGGAAAAGCGTGGTTATGACCGGCGGCTCGCCGCCGGGGTGGTTGCCGTCGGCGGCACGCTGGCCGCCCTCATCCCGCCTTCTGCCCTGCTCGTCATCTACGGCATCATCGTGGAACAGTCGGTCGCCAAGCTTCTGCTTGCCGGTCTGGTGCCCGGCCTGCTCTCCATGGCGGTCTACCTCGTCGTCATCACCATCGTGGTGAAGCTGAAGCCGGACCTCGCACCGCTGGAACCCAGCACCACCTTCATGGAAAAGCTGCGCGCCCTGCCTCAAGTCAGCGGCGTCTTCGCGGTGGTCGGCGTGATCCTCGGCGGCATCTATCTCGGCTGGATGACCCCGACAGAATCCGCCGGCGTCGCCATGGCCATCATCTTTGCCATGGCCATGGTGAAGCGCATGCGCCTGCGCGACCTGCGCAAGGGCCTGCTCGACACCGTCCAGACCACGGTGATGATCTTCATGGTCATCTGGGGCGTGCTGATCTTCGTCCGCTTCCTGGCCTTCACCGGTCTGCCCGGCGCTGTGACCGACATGGTTGTGGGGCTGGACGTGCCGCGCTGGATGATCCTGCTCGGGATCATCGGCCTCTACCTGCTGATGGGCATGATCCTCGACGGGCTTGGCATGATGATGCTGACCCTGCCGGTGGTGTTCCCGGCCATCGTCGGTCTCGGATACGACCCGATCTGGTTCGGCATCCTGCTGGTGAAGCTCATCGAGATCGGCGTGATCACCCCGCCTGTCGGGCTGAACTGTTACGTGGTCAACGGCATCCGGCCGGACATCTCCCTGCAGAGCGTTTTCAGCGGCGTGGCGCCCTTCCTCGTCGGGGAAGTGGTGATCGTCGCCCTCATCGTGCTCTTCCCGGACCTGATCCTGTTCCTGCCCAACGTCATGAACTGATCCTCTCCACAATAGTGAGCCCGGGCGCCTCGCGCCCGGGCCCGCCTTGGCCCCAGATGACCCGGCCCCTTGCGCGCCGCGCTGATCAGCGCAGGCACATTGCGCATCAGCGCCCTCCCCCTCCCCCCTCCACGACGCCCCCAGCCGACGCTCCTCCCGGCACACATCCCGTCAAATGTCGGTTTGTCGGGCCATGCGCCCGTGTGCCTGTCGACGGACAATCGCCTGGGCCCTATCTCTGCACAGGATCGTGAGACACTTTTTCGTTCCGGCCCGGCCCACACCGACGGGAAAATTGTGCAGAGCCCACAGGCCCGAAAGTCACCGCAAACCCCACAAGCGCCCTGAACGGCGAAAAGCCGGCGATGGCGTTTCGCCCCGCAAGCCGATGCCCAACCAGAGGGTTTGATTGCACTTGACTGCAATTTGCCGGGATTCCCGCTCGAGAACCTTCCGCAATTCCCCGAGATCGCATTGCACACCGGATTTAATGCAACGCAATAAAAATAATATGTCGTTTGTCGGACAATAGGCAAACTCCTCAGTGCATTGCTGCAACTGCACAGTAAGTGTCAGATTTTCGAGTGTATCACGGGCCATTTCAGCCGCTTGACCTGCTTCTTTTACGCATGGCAGCTTTTGTCCGACAAATGAAACCGGGCAGGCAGCATGACCGCGGCACGTTACAACAAGATCAAGGTTCCCTCTGCCTACCAGATGGTGGCCGAAGCCATCGAGCGGGAGATCATGTCCGGCCGCCTGCGCCCCGGAGACCAGGTGGGCACGGAAGCGGAGCTGGTACGCCAGTTCGGCGTGAACCGTTCGACCGTTCGCGAAGGCATCCGGCTGCTGGAGCAGAGCGGACTGGTTCAGCGCGAGGCCGGCCGCAAGCTGCATGTCTGCCCGCCACGCTATCGCAACCTGTCCAGCCGCATGAGCCGCGCCCTCGTCCTCGGCCAGGTCACCTTTCGCGAGGTCTTTGACGCCACGCTGGTTCTGGAAATCATGTCCGTCGAGGCAGCCATCGACCACGCGACCGACAGCCACATCAAGGCGCTCGAAGCCAACCAGCGCAGCGCCGAGAGCGAGATCGACCACGCCGATCCCAGCCGCATCGCCCAGCTCGACACGGACTTCCACGCCCTGCTGGCCCGCGCCTCCGGCAACCGGGTTCTCGAATTGGCCCGCGAGCCCTCGGCCCTGCTGATCTTCCCGACCAGCGAGCTGATCTGCCGCCGGGTGCCGGAAGGGGCCGGCCGCATGATCCGCGCCCATCGGGAGCTGATCGACGCCCTGCGCGCCCGGGACAAGACCCGCGCCGCCACCTGGATGAAGCGCCACGTGGAGGACTGGAAGAAGGGCTTCGAACGGGCAGGCCGCGACATGGACGAACCGGTGGAACGGGTGATCGAGCGTCTGGCGCCTGCGGCGCTGTTCTGAAGGACAACAAGGCCCCGCCCCGGCAACGGAGGCGGAGCGCATCCGGTCGCGGGGAGGCGGCCGGAGGCAATGGGGAGGAAAAGTAATGACGTCAGCCAGCCGTTTCACGGCAGGACGAAAGGCCGCCGGAACAGGCCCCGCCGCCCGTCGGACCGCAGCCGCGACATGCGGGAGCGCGCCGCTTCGTGGAGAACGGGCATGAGCGCGCCCGTTTCCCTGAAGCCGCACCGCGGCGCCGCCACGCAGGCAGAAGCCGCGCGCAAAGGCGCCCCGTCCGGCGCTGCCGCCAGCCTGGAGGTGGAGGGCGTCTCCCTGTCCTTCGGCGGAGTAAAGGCGCTGCGCGACGTGTCCTTCAGCGTCGCCCCCGGCTCCATCACGGCCCTGATCGGGCCGAACGGTGCGGGCAAGACCTCCATGTTCAACTGCATCTCGGGCTTCTACAAGCCGCAGCAGGGCACGATCCGCTACAACGGCGAGGACATCACCCGCATGCACCCGCCCCACCGGGCCCGCATCGGCTTTGCCCGCACCTTCCAGAACATCGCCCTGTTCCGGGGCATGACCGTGCTCGACAACATCAAGCTCGGCCGCCACGCCCACCTGAAGACCAACATCCTCGACGCCTTCGCCTATTGGGGCCGCGCCGCGCGCGAGGAGATGGAGCTGCGCCGGGACGTGGAAGAACGCATCATCGATTTCCTCGAGATCAACCACATCCGCAACATGCCGGTGGCCGCCCTCTCCTACGGCCTGCAGAAGCGGGTGGAGCTGGCCCGCGCCCTCGCCATGCATCCGCGCATCCTGCTTCTCGACGAGCCGGTCGCGGGCATGAACCGGGAAGAGACCGAGGACATGGCCCGCTTCATCCTCGACGTGAAGGAGGAATGGGGCACGACGATCCTCATGGTCGAGCACGACATGGGCATGGTCATGGACATCTCCGACCACGTGGTGGTGCTGAACTTCGGCGAAGTCATCGCCAGCGGCCTGCCCCACGAGGTTCAGGGCAACGCCCAGGTGGCCGAGGCCTATCTGGGCGCCGGCGAACCGGCAGCCATCAAGGAAAAGATCCACAAGCGGGCGAGCGTGGCATGAGCGACCTTCTCTTCTTCACCGAAGTCACCCTGGCGGGACTGGGCGCAGGCGCCCTTCTCTCCCTCACCGCGCTGGCCTTCGTGCTGATCTACAAGGCAACCCGGGTGATCAACCTGGCCGTCGGCGAGATCGTCATGCTCGGCGCCTATCTGTTCTTCGCCTTTGCCGCGGGCCTCGGCCTTCCGGCCTGGGTGGCGATCGTCCTGTCGATCGCCGGCGGCGGTCTGGTCGGCGCGATCCTGGAGCGTGGCCTGATCCGGCCCATGCTTGGCGAGAACCCGATCTCGGTCTTCATGGTGACCATCGGCATCGGATCGGTGGTCGTCGGCCTCGTCGAACTGCTCTGGGGAACGGAACCGCGCGCCCTCCCGGCCTTCCTTGGCAACCAACCGATCTTCCTGGGCGAGGCCTACGTCTCGCGCAAGATCGCCATCGCCTTCCTTGTCTCCGCCGTGGTCATCGCCGGCTTCGTCCTGCTCTTCCGCTTCTGGCGCGGCGGAGTTGCCCTGCGTGCCACGGCCTCCGACCAGGCGGCCGCCTATTCCTGCGGCATCAACGTGCCCGGTGTCTTCTCCGTCGCCTGGATCATCGGCTGCGCCACCGCAGCCGGGGCGGGCATCCTGCTCGGATCCATCGGCGGCATTTCGCCCGCCATGGGCGTCTTCGGCCTGTCTGCCCTGGTCGTCGTCATCGTCGGCGGGCTGGACTCCATCGCGGGCGCCCTCATCGGCGGCCTGCTGATCGGCGTCTTCGAGGCCTGGGCCGGCACCTACCTGGGCGGCGAATACAAGATCGTCACCACCTTCGGGATCCTCATCGCGATGCTGATGATCCGCCCCTACGGCCTGTTCGGCACAACCGAGATCGAGCGTCTGTGACATGTTGATTGGTACCGCAAAACACAGCTACCGGGCCGACGAGGCTCTCCTGACCACCAGCCCCCAGCGGCTCTGGATGGCGATCCTGCTGATCGCCCTCGCCCTGGCACCCCTGGCACTCGACAACTACTGGCTCTATCTCGCCTGCCTCGTGTCGATCAACGTGGCCAGTGCCACCGGGCTCAACATCCTCACCGGGTTCACCGGTCTGGTGAGCATCGGCCAGGCGGCCTTCATGGCGGTCGGCGCCTATACGGTGGCCGTGCTGGAAGCCCGCACCGGCCTGCCTTTCCTCGTCAATCTGGTGGTTGGCGGGGCGGTGGCAGCCTGCGTCGGACTGGTCGTCGGCCTGCCCAGCCTGCGGGTGAAGGGGCTCTATCTCGCCATCGCGACGATCGCCGCCTCCTTCATCCTGCACTTCGTCTTCGTCAACTGGCAGAGCGTCACCAACGGCAATTCCGGCATCAACGTCACCCCAGCCAGCCTCTTCGGCGTCGAGCTGACGGACTATGTCCACCTCTACTATGTCTTCGTGCCGATCACCGCGCTGATGGTGCTTGGGGCAGCCAATCTCTTCCGCACCCGCATCGGCCGCGCCTTCATCGCCATCCGAGACCGGGACATCTCGGCCGAAGTGCTGGGGATCTCCCTGCTGCGCTACAAGCTTCTGAGCTTCGCCGTCTCGTCCTTCTATGCGGGCGTCGCCGGGGGCATGTGGGCCTATTTCTTCCGGGTCGTCACCCCGGAAAGCTTCCCCTTCATCTACTCCATCTTCTTCCTCGCAGCGATCATCGTGGGCGGCATGGGCACCATCCTGGGCGGCGTCGTCGGCGCCGTCTTCATGACCCTTGTCCCCGAGTTGCTGCGCTTCGCGGTGGAGTGGCTGACCACGATCTTTCCGAATGCGGTCACCGCACTCTCGCCCATTCGGACCATCGTTTTCGGCGCCCTGATCATCGGCTTTCTCATCGCGGAGCCCAAGGGACTGGCCGAAATCATCCAGAGGATCCGCAGGTTCTTCCACCTTTGGCCCTTCCGGAAATGACAAAAACAGACGTGGGAACATCTCGAGGAGGAATTTGAAATGATGAAATTCTCAAGAAGACTGGTTCTGGCCGTATCGACGGCGCTCACCCTGTCCCTCGGCGCGAGCCTGCCGGCCCTGTCCGCCGACGAGATCGTCATCGCGGGCTCCCTGCCGCTCACCGGCATGTTCGGCTTCGCCGGCGTCGGCGTGGAAGCCGGCATCCAAGACTACGTGAAGATGATCAACGAAGAAGGCGGCATCGCGGGACGCCAGCTTCGCTTCGTCTACGAGGACACGGCCTACAAGGTCGACGCCTCGGTGGCCGCCTTCAACAAGCTGAACAGCCAGGAAGAGATCCACTTCTACTACGGCGACAGCACGGGCTTCGCCAAGACCATCAATCCGGAACTCAACCGCATGGGCTCCATCCTGATGGCCGGCACCTCCTATGCCAGCGAGCTCAATGACCCGGCGACCTATCCCTTCCAGTTCATGGCCGGGCCGGACTACACGGAAATGACCGGCATCCTGCTGGAATACATCGCCAAGGAAAAGCCGGGCGCCAAGATCGTCCTCGTCAACTCCGACACCGAATTCGGCCGTGATCCGATTGCCGGCACCAAGGCCCGCGCCCAGGAGCTTGGGCTGGAAATCGTCGAGGAAATCATCACCCCGCCGACGGCCGTCGATGTCTCCACCGAGGTGCTCAAGCTGCGCCGCGCCCGGCCCGACTACGCCATCTTCCACGGCTACCTTCTGGCCCCGATCCCCGAATTCATGAGCCAGGCCAAGCAGCTTGGTCTCGACACCAAGTTCATGGGCACCTTCTGGTCCATGGACCCGGGCTCCTGGGCCAAGGTCGGTGATGTCGCCAACGGCTACATGGGCGTGATGCCCTATCGCTATGCCGACGATGAGGCCGACGATGCGCCGATGCTGGACCGCATCCGCCAGATGCGCCCCGACTACCGCTCGACCCCCTACATGCAGGGCTTCCTCACCGCCATGCTCTTCTCCGAAGCCGCCAAGCGCACGCTCGAGGCCGGCAAGGAGCTCAATGGTGAGAACCTGAAGGCTGCCCTGAACACCATCAAGGACTTCGACACCGGCGGTATCATCGGCAAGCCGATCACCATCAGCGGCAACTCCATCCCGGTGGGCCGCATCTACACCTACAACGCCGCGACCCAGAAGATGGACCCGGCGTCCGACTGGATCAGCCTGCAGGAGTAAGACGCATGGCCGTGGATACCATCCTCGACATCAACAACATCGAGGTTGTCTACAACAAGACGATCCAGGTGCTCCGCGGCCTGTCGCTGGCGGTCGAGCGGGGGAAGATCGTGACCCTGCTCGGCTCCAACGGCGCCGGCAAATCCACCACGCTCAAGGCGGTCTCGAACCTCCTGACGCTGGAGAACGGCGCCGTCACTGCCGGATCCATTCGCTTCGACGGGGGGGATACCGCCCGTCTGGCACCCCATGCGCTGGTGCGGCGCGGCCTCTTCCACGTGATGGAGGGGCGCCGCATCTTCGAGGACCTGACCGTGGAGGAAAACCTCACGGCCGCCACCTTCGCCCTGTCGGGCCGTGGCGTGAAGCCGAAGGGCTTCGATCTGGTCTACCAGTATTTCCCGCGCCTGCACGAACGGCGCAACGGGCTGGCCGGTTATCTGTCGGGCGGCGAGCAGCAGATGCTGGCGATCGGCCGTGCGCTGATTGCCCAACCGTCGCTGATCCTGCTCGACGAGCCGTCCCTCGGCCTGTCGCCCCTGCTGGTGGAGGAGATTTTCACCATCATCGCCTCGATCAACCGGGATCTGGGCGTCTCCATGCTGCTGGTGGAACAGAACGCCTCCATCGCCTTCGCCGTCGCCCACTACGGCTACATCATGGAACACGGCAAGATCGTGCTGGACGGTCCCACCGAGCGACTGACCGCCGACGAGGACGTGCGCGAGTTCTACCTCGGCATGAGCGGCGGCGAGAACCACAAGAGCTACCGCGAGATCAAGCACTACAAGCGCCGCAAGCGCTGGCTTTCCTGAGGGTTTGCACATGACATCCGAGCTCCCCGCCCTGACCCTTCCCCAGATGCTGCGCGAACAGGCCGCGCGCCATCCGGACCGGATCGCCCTTCTGCAGAAGGACTTCGGCATCTGGAACCCGATCACCTGGAAGGCCTATTTCGACCGCGCCTGTCTGGTCGGGCACGGCCTGGCCGCCCTGGGCGTCGAGACCGGAGGCCATGTGGCTATCCTGTCCGAGAACCGGGCCGAGTGGGTTCTCGGCCAGCTCGGCACCGAGGCGATCGGCGCCATCGCCATCGGCGTCTATCCCACCAGTCCGGCCAATGAGGTCGCCTATGTGCTGGAACATTCCGACACCGAGGTGATCATCTGCGAGGATCAGGAACAGCTCGACAAGGTGATGGAGGTGCGCGACCAGCTGCCTCTGCTGCGCCGGATCGTGGTCGTGGAAACCAAGGGCCTGAGAGCCTATTCGACCGATTTCGTCATGTCCTTCGACCGTCTGGAACAGCTGGGCGCGAGCCACCGGGACGAGAACCCGGGACTGATCGACGCGCGTCTTGCCGCCCAGACCCTCGAGGATGTGGCGCTGATGATCTACACCTCCGGCTCCACCGGCAAGCCCAAGGGCGCCATGCTGACCTATCGCGGCATCCGTGCCCAGGCGGTGGCCATGGTGGCCTGCATCGGCGCGACGCCCGCCTCCTCCCATCTTTCCTATCTGCCGCTCTGCCATGTGGCCGAACAGATCTGCACCACCATGACACCGATCTATGTGGGCTACCGGGTCTGCTTCGGGGAATCCCTGCGCACCGTGCAGGAAGACCTGCGCGAGCTGGCGCCCTCCATGTTCCTCGGCGTGCCGCGCATCTGGGAGAAGCTCCACTCCTCCATCTACATCCGCATGCTGGAGGCCGGAGGCTACCGCAAGGCGCTTTTCGACCTGGCCTGCCGCCTGTGCGAACCCTTTGCCGAAGTGCCCAGGGCCGAGCGCAGCCTGACCCAGCATCTCACCTATCTCGTCTGCTACCTGCTCGTCTTCCGCGCCCTGCAGAATTACATCGGCCTGCGCCGCGCGTCCGTCGCCATGACCGGAGCGGCGCCGATCTCGCCCAAGATCGTCCGCTTCTTCCGCACGCTCGGCGTTCCGCTGATCGAGGTCTACGGCATGACCGAGTGCAGCGGCATTGTGCTGGGCCAGACCCTCGACCGGCTCGACTCCGGCTCCGTCGGCATTCCGGTGCGCGGAGTGGATGCGCGGGTCGGGGACAACGGGGAGCTGCTGATCCGCGGCGACGTGGTCTTCAAGGGCTATTACAAGAACCCGGGCGCGACCGAGGCCACCATCCGGGACGGTTGGCTGCACACCGGTGACGTGGTGAAGGTGGAAGACGGCCAGTTCCGCATCGTCGACCGTCTGAAGGACATCATGATCACCGCCGGCGGCAAGAACCTAAGCCCTTCGGAGATCGAGAACACCGTCAAGAGCAGCCCCTTCATCAAGGAATGCATCGTCATCGGCGAGGCCCGCAAATATGTCTCCGCCCTGATCCAGATCGATTTCGAGACCGTGGGACGGTGGGCCGAGGAGAAGAACATCTCCTTCACCAATTTCCGCAACCTGTCGGAAAACCCGGCTGTCCGCGCGCTGGTGGAAACGGAGATCAATGCGGCCAACAGCCAGCTTGCCCAGGTGGCCCATATCCGCAAGTTCTATCTCCTGAGCAAGGAGCTGGACCATGACGACGACGAGGTGACCGCAACCATGAAGGTGCGCCGGTCCAACATCCAGACCAAATACGCCAGCGAGATCGCCTCGCTTTACAGCGCCGCCTGAAAAACAGCCCCCGGGCGCGAGATCCTCTCGCCCGGGGCTTCCGGCCGATCCTGCGGGTCCTAGGGGTTGGCCCTGCCTTCGCCGCCGATCAGCCGGTCGGTGATCCCCGCCGCAAGCCAGATCGCCGCCAGCGTGATCCACGCAGTCACCGCAAAGACAGAAGCGCCCGTGACGCCCGCCCCCACCGCGCAGCCGCCTGCCAGCATGCCGCCAAAGCCCATGAGGGCCGCCCCGGCCATGTAGCGGGCCATGGACCTGCCGCCCTCGAAGCCCTGAAGTACCAGCTCGCGACTGAACCAGGCCGCCAGGAAGGAGCCAAGAAAGACACCCGGCACCAGCCCGATGTCGAAGTCGAGGATCTCCCCCGGAGGCGACAGCAGCAGCATCAGCGTGTCGGCGGACGGACCGGTGAAGGTCACAGCTTCCACCTGCACGGGATCGAAGGCCTGACGTGCCATGGCAGAGGTAAACCACCAGGCGAGCGGAATGGCCGCCCCCGCCCCGACGGCGGCACAAAGCCGCCAGAGGCCCATCCGGCTGCGCCAGGCATAAAAGACCCCGGCCAGCGCCCAGACCCCGCCAATGGCAAAGGCCCCGCCGGTGCTCAGGCCCAGATGGACCAGAAGATCATTGCCGCCGATGTCGCCGGTGGTCCACAGGCCCGCAAGGCTCTCGCGCAAGGGGCGCAACAGCCCGCGCAGGCTCGCCTGTGCCATCACCGCAAAGACCAGACCGGACAGCAGCGCACGCAGGTTTCCCGTGGCCGAGAGCACCAGCAGCCGGCTGGCACACCCGCGCGCCATCACCATGCCCGCTCCGAACATCAACCCGCCAAGCAAGGCGCCCGACAGGCTCTGGGGAGATGCCAGTTGCCGCGCCTCTTCCGCCTGAACCTCACCAAGGCTGACGAGCGCCTGGGTTCCCAGCAGCGCGGTGGAGAAGACCAGAAGCCAGATGGGCAGCCGGTCGCCGACCCGTCCGCGCGCGAACTCCAGCGAGGCAGCGCGCAGACAGAACCGGCTCTGCTGGGCAAACGCCCCGAAGGCCACGCCCACGAGCAAGCCGCCCAGCGCCAAAACCCAGGGTTCCGGCAGACGTTCCAGCAGGAAGGACAGATCCATCGGCAGGCTCCCGTATCAGTGATCGCTTCTGGGGCGCTCTCCGCGCAGCGCGTCTTCACGGAAGCCACGTTGACGTCGGGTCTCATTGACCTGGGTCAACAAAACATAGATATATTCATGAATTTGAATGTATGGGAGGTCAACATGTCCGAAACATCAGGCCCGCATCTGTCGCGCCGAAAGCTGCTTGCCACCGGCTCCGGCCTTTTCGCGGGCTCTGGCCTGCTCGCCACGGGCGCGTTTGCCCCGCTGACGCGATCCCTCGGCTTCGTCACCCCGGCCCGCGCGCTGGAGCTGGGAGAGCACGCGATCACCGTCCTGTCGGATGGTCATCTGACGCTGCCCATGTCCTTCGCCCTGCCGGATCGCACGCCGGAGGAAATCAGCGCGCTGCTTTCGCCCCACGGCCTGCCCATCGATGCACTTGTGCCCGACTGCAACGTCACGCTGGTGCGCAGCGGGGATCGCACGATCCTCTTCGATGTCGGCTCCGGCGGAAATTTTCAGGCGACCGCGGGCGAATTGCCCCAACGTCTGGACGAGGCGGGGATCTCCTCCGACGAGATCACCCATGTGGTTCTGACCCATGGCCACCCGGACCATCTCTGGGGCATGCTCGACGAGTTCGACGAACCGCTCTTTGCCAATGCGGAGGTTCTGGTGCCGCAAGCCGAATGGGACTACTGGCGCGCCGACACCACGCTCTCGCAGACCCCGGAGGAGCGCCGCACCTTCGTCGTCGGCGCCCAGACCCGTTTCGCGGCCATCGAGGACCGGGTCACACTGATCCGTCCGGGGCAGGAAATCCTGCCGGGCATCGAGGCAGTGGACACGGCCGGCCACACGCAGGGCCACACGTCCTACATGCTGCATGATGCGGGAGAGAGCGTGCTGATTGTCGGAGATGCCATCTCCAACGCGGTGATTTCCTTCGAGCGGCCGGACTGGATCTCAGGCAGCGACCAGGATCCACAGCAGGCGATCGCGACCCGTCTCGCCCTGCTCGACCGGCTTGCAGGCGACCGGAGCCGGGTCATCGGCTATCACTTCCCCACCCCGGCAAGCGGCCGGGTCGAGCGTTCGGGCACGGCTTACCGCTTCGTCGCAAGCGAGGAGTAAGGGCTATTCGGCAGCGGAGGGGCGTTCCGTCCCTTCGTTGCGCCGGAAGGCCGAGAGCAGAGAGCCCTCCACCAGCAGGGACAGGCCGAGCCTTGCCCCCAGCACCATGCAGAGCGTGACGACGGGCGCGGAAATGGCGAGCGCGGAGAAGCCGGTCATCGTCTGGCCTACCGTGCAGCCCATGGCGAAGACACCTCCGACACCCATCAGCGTACCACCCAGAATGTGGCGCCCGAGTTCCCGCGCATCGTCACAAGCCTCCCAGCGGATGTCCCGCTTGCGGAAGGCGGCCAGCGCCGCACCAACGACCGTTCCAACGACAAGCCCCACCCCATAGTCCGGTCCGGTCCCGGTATAGGTGATGAGCTGGAGGATGGTGTCGCCCACCGGCACCACGAAGGATCCGGCCTCGACCTGCACCGGAGCCAGCGCACCGTTGGCAAGCTGGGTGGTTACCGCCCAGCCAAAGGCGATCACCAGTCCGATGACAGCCGAAGCCGCAATCCGCACCCGATGCCGCCGGAAGGACGCCGGCCGGAACACCCACCACAGGCCGGCAGCGGCAATCAGCAGGGCCAGAAGCGGCTGCACCAGCGGAAAGGCGGGAAGACCCAGCAGGGTTGCCAGAATGTCGCCGAGGGACTGGCTTCCGCTCCAGTCGAAGGACAGGGCCAGATCATCGACGAGCGGCCGGCGCACGAGCCCGACGAGCCCCCGCTGCGCAGCGAGCGCCGACAGGCCGATGACCGTCAGCACCACGAGCGCCCGCAGGCTGCCTCCCCCCAGACGCAACACGGCCCCGAAGCCGCAGGTCCCCACCAGCGCCATGCCGAAGCCGAACATCAACCCGCCGGCAATCGCGCCGGTCCAGGGGAAGTCGGAGGCGAGATAGAAGGAGAGCCGGGGATCGGCGAAGCCGAACACCACCAGCAGCTGGGTCGCCGCCAGCGCCACGAGCGATGCCAGAGCCCAGCAGCGAATGCCCGAACTGTCGCCGGCATACCAGAACCGTTCCAGTGCCGAGAGCGTGCAGAAATGGGTCGACCGGGCGACGAACCCGAGGGCCACGCCGGCAAGTCCCCCGAGGACGGGCAACAAAAGAGAAGCGTCCAGCGCCACCATGACCGAGCTCCCCCTCTGGCCGTTGATGCGTTTCCTCACGCGCCATGCAAGGGATGGCGTCTTTTCAGGCGAGACTAGCAGTGCGATCCGGAGGCGGCAAACCGCCCGCGTGGTGCACTGCACGCAACGTCAGGCGAACAGGCCCTCAGACATCGCCGCCGCGCACGTCCTTGCAGAAGAGGTCATAGAGACCGGCGATCACGGTGCTCACCTCGTTGTTCATGAGGCTGTAGTAGATCATGCGTCCATCGCGGCGGGCCTGAACGAGGCCTTCGAGCCGCAGGCGTGCCAGCTGCTGCGACACCGCAGCCTGGGACATGGCGAGAATTTCCTCAAGCTCCGAGACGGACTTCTCACCCTCCGACAACAGGCAGAGAATCACCAGACGCGTTTCATGGGACAGCGCCTTGAGCAGGTCGCTTGCCTTGCGCGCCTGCTGGATCAGAAGGTCCACATCCTTGGACATCCCGGAGGCGTCCTTCGAAGGTTCCTGCATCACTTGACCAATCCCGGTTGGTGCGTCCATCTCGCCGCACGATCCTCCACCTGTGCTTGATGCCCCAAGCGAAGCCGGAGTTCAATCGGCTTCTGGGGTCTTTGACCCAAGTTTTTCAATCATTTCGCCAAGAACGGGCCAAAAGAAGTGCTCACCCGGATAGCCTCGCAGTCTGGCAACTTCCTGACCGTCTTCAATCAGGATGAAGGTCGGTGTCAGCACGTCAGGCGAAATACCATCCAGATCTTGCGGCCAGGGGCGGCTGATATCGACGCGGCGCAGCGGAGCCCGCCGCCCCTCGGGCGTGTTCGGATAGGCTGGCGCGATCTCCTCGTTCCACCGCTTGCACCAGGCGCAGCCCGGCTGCTCGAGCATCACCAGCTCGGCCGCCACCGCCCCGCCCGGCGGGCCCAGCGCCAGCAGGGCGCTCATCACGACGCACCATGAAAGTACACGCGCACCCGCCGCCGTGATCGCCCCCATCCATGACGGTCGTCGCCTGAAGGAAGACCGGACCGGGCTCCGCGGTCTTCGCAGCTGCAGCACACTTGCCATGTTGAACTCTCCGCCAAACTGTGTTTGCGATATATAGCGCTTTTTGAATATTTCGAGAAGCCTCACCGGGGAGGAGTGGGAGGGGACATGCTCGACGTTTCGCTGGGGGCGGCATTTCTCGCCGGCCTTCTTTCCTTCGTGTCCCCTTGCGTGCTGCCCATCGTGCCGCCGTATCTCTGCTTTCTCGCAGGTGTCAGCGTCGATCAGTTGCAGGAGGAGCGCCCGACCTCGGAGACCGGACGCAGGATCATCCTCGCCGCCATCGCCTTCGTGCTCGGCTTCACGGTCGTCTTCGTGGCACTGGGCGCGACCGCCAATGTGGTCGGTCAGTCAATCGCCCGCTACTACGACACCCTGTCGATCATCGCCGGTGCGCTCATCATCGTGATGGGCCTCCACTTCCTGGGGCTGTTCCGCATCGCGCTTCTCTTCCGCGAAGCGCGCTTCCATCCCCAGTCGAAGCCGACGGGACTGCTCGGTGCCTTCGTCATGGGCCTGGCCTTCGCCTTCGGCTGGACCCCATGTGTCGGCCCGGTTCTGGCCTCGATCCTCTTCGTCGCCGGCGGGTCGGACACGGCCTGGACGGGCGCGAGCCTGCTTGCGGTCTACGCCCTGGGCATCGGCTTGCCCTTCATCATCGCCGCCGCCTTCGCCAGCCGCTTCCTCGCCTTCGCCCGGCGATTCCGTCGGCACATGGGCCTCGTGGAAAAGGTCATGGGCGGCTTTCTGGTGCTCACCGGACTTCTCATCATCACCGGCCAGGTTTCGGCAATCGCCAACTGGCTTCTCGAAACCTTCCCGGCCTTTACCCAGGTCGGCTGATCCCGGAGGACGATCATGGTCCGGTTTCCCCCCATCCCTTGCCTGCGTTCCGCAGCACTCCTTGCGTTTCTCTGTGCCGGCGCTTTGCTTCCGGCCCTCCCCGGCACCGCTCATGCGGTGGAAATGGGCGAGGACGGGCTGCACAAGGAGCCCTGGTTCACGGTGACCTTCCGCGATGTGGCCGAAGACATCGCGACGGCCCAGGCCGAAGGCAAGCGGCTGGTCCTGATCTTCGAACAGCGCGGCTGCATCTATTGCCGGCAGATGCATGAGAAGATCCTCTCCGACCCGGAGGTGAGCGACTTCATCAAGGCCAACTACATGGTCGTGCAATACAACATGTTCGGGGACGAGGAGGTCACCGACCTGGACGGCGAGACCCTCACCGAAAAGACCGCCGCCCGCAAATGGGGCTTCGTCTTCACCCCCACCATCGTCTTCCTGCCCGAGGAGGCACCGGCGGAAGGCTCCGTGTCCCAGGCAGCGGTGGCCACCATGCCCGGCGCCTTTGGCAAGCTCACCTTCCTCAACATGTTCCGCTGGGTCCGCGAAAAGGGCTACGAGGGCGAGGAGCATTTTCAGAAGTACCACGCCCGCATCATCAACCGGATGCGCGAAGAGGGCAAAGCGGTCTCCGACTGAAGCTCAGAAGATTGCTTCGACGCAGCGGAACTTGGCACTTGCCATACACATTCAAAAAATCATATGTTTCTATTTGAGGAGGAACGGCGGCCCTGCAGGAGTCGCCGGGGATGGAACGGCATCCCGGCAGAGACTGCCGGTGCAGTGCCGTCTGTCCTGAGAGGAGGAGGAAACCCGGACCAATGTTGAAGGGCCTGAAGAACCTGGGGCTGCCGGCGTCGATTGTCGGCCTTGGTCTCATCGCAAGCGCCGCCGCGAGGGCCGGCACCATCGAACCGGACAGCCTGCCCATCGAGGACATGTCCTTCGCCCAGTCCCTGACGGGCACCGCCGGCGATCCGGCCTCCGGGCGCGCGGCCTTCGCCGACCGCAAGAAGGGCAACTGCCTCGCCTGTCACGAGAACGCCGACCTGAGCAAGGAGCTCTTCCACGGCGATGTCGGCCCCAGCCTCGACGGGGTGGCCAGCCGCTGGGAGGAGCCGCAGCTGCGCGCCATCGTCATGAACAGCAAGGCCGTCTTCGGCGAGCAGACCGTGATGCCCGGCTTCTACACCCTCAAGGTCGGCGCCAATGTCGATGACGAGCACAAGGGCAAGACCATTCTGACCGCGCAGGAGGTGGAAGACGTCGTCTCCTATCTCATGACGCTCAAGGACAACTGAGACACCGCTTCAAGGAGCTTTCCATGACGATCACCCGACGCCAGATGCTGGGCGCCACGGCCGGCGCCGCCGTTACCCTGGCCTTCCTGCCGCGCCTGGCGCTTGCCGCCGCGCAGTCCACCGACGAGGCCATCATGGCTTTCACCAAGGGCGCGACCCCGACCGAAGGCACCGTCTCGCTCGACACGCCCGAGATCGCCGAGAACGGCAACACCGTGCCGGTCGGCGTATCGGTCGACAGCCCCATGACCGCCGACAACTACGTTGAGTCCGTGCTGATCCTGGCCGATGGCAATCCAAATCCCGCCGTCGCGACCTTCCACTTCACCGCCCTGAGCGGCGTGGCGGAGGCCAAGACCCGCATCCGTCTGGCGAAGACCCAGAACGTGATCGCAGTCGCCCGCATGAACGACGGCTCGGTCTTCATCGACCGCAAGGAAGTCAAGGTGACGATCGGCGGCTGCGGCGGCTGACCGCCCCCCGGATTCCGGATCCCGACAGGCTTCGCCAGATCAACAAGGACACAGACAAATGGCAGACAACAAACCCCGCGTGAAAGTGCCGAAAAAGGCCGCCAAGGGCGAGGTGATCGCGATCAAGACGCTGATCAGCCACCCGATGGAATCCGGCCAGCGCAAGGACAAGGCCGGCAATCTGGTTCCGCGCCAGATCATCAACAAGTTCACCTGCGAGTTCAACGGCCAGGTGGTCTTCACCTGCGACATGGACCCCGCCGTCTCGGCCAACCCCTATCTGGAATTCAACGTCCGGGTCGATGAGCCGGGCACATTCAAGTTCACCTGGGTGGACGACGACGGGAGCATCTACGAGGCGGTGAATTCCATCGCCGTGGAATGACGGCAACCGAGGGACCGCACCAATCGGGAGGAGACGATTTGGCCAGGATCACGAAAAGACTGGGGTGGACATTGTCGGCGATCATCGTCGCGGCCACACCTGCCCTCTCGGGCGGACCCGTGGATGAGCAACTCATCATCGACGGCGAGACCGAGATCATCACCCGCGCGCCTGCGCCCGAAGGACATCCCCTCGACGAGGTGACATCCGGCTGGCTCTACCGCACGGACGAGACCCGCGCGCTGGAGGCCGACAGCTTCCAGAACCCGGGCATGCTCTATGTGGAACAGGGCGAGACGATCTGGAACACCGTGGATGGTGCGGCCGGCAAGTCCTGCGCTTCCTGTCACGGGGACGGCAAGGAATTCCTGAAAGGCATCGGCGCCCACTACCCGAAGTGGGATGCGGACGCCAAGCGGCCGATCAACGTCGAGCTTCAGATCAACAAGTGCCGCGAAGCCAACATGCAGGCCGAGCCCTACAAGTTCGACGCCCCCGACCAGCGGGCGCTGACCACCTTCATCCGGCACCAGTCCCTCGGCGAACCGGTCTCCATCGACCTCACCTCCGGCGACATGCAGTCCTGGTGGGAAAAGGGCAAGGAGACCTATTACACCCGCATGGGCCAGCTGAACCTCTCCTGCGCCTCGTGCCATGAGGACAACAACGGCAACTACATCCGCGCCGACCACCTGAGCCAGGGCAACGTCAACGGCTTCCCGACCTATCGCCTCAAGCAGTCCGAAATGGTCTCCCTGCACAACCGCTTCCGCGGTTGCATCCGGGACACTCGCGCGGCCTTCCCGGCCGCCTTCTCCGACGAGCTGATGGCACTGGAAGTCTATGTCACCTGGCGCGGCACGGGCCTCGGCGTCGAAACCCCGTCGGTTCGCCAATAGGCCCTGCGCCAGAGGCCCCGCACCCGCGGGCCTGAACCCATCGTCCGGTGCGGGGAGACCCCGCACCGGCCCCTGATCCATCGAGTGTCCGCAACGCGTGCTTTGATCACCGGCCTGTCACAGCCGGACAGCGCCCCCGTGCCGCAGACCTGCCGACCATGAGCCTGAAACGGAGTAGGCCCAGATGTTTTCCAGACGTGAATTCCTGATGGCGGCGACAGCCACCAGCGCCCTTCTGGGCTCCGGCATGGCCGGATCCTGGTCGCGGCTGATGGCGCAGCAGAGCCTGACGGAGGACCAGCTCCTGGCCATGGACCCGAAGGGCAAGCTCACCCTCGTCCACATCACCGACATTCACGCCCAGCTGAAGCCGCTCTATTTCCGCGAGCCCTCCATCAACCTCGGTATCGGCGAGGTTGCCGGCCAGCCGCCGCACGTGACCGGGGCCGATTTCCTGAAGCTCTACAACATCGCGCCCGGATCCCCGGATGCCTATGCGCTGACGAGCGAGGACTATGTGGCGCTGGCCCGCAGCTATGGCCGCATGGGTGGACTGGACCGGATCGCCACCGTGATCCGCCGCATCCGCGCCGAGCGCGGCGACGACAATGTGCTGCTGCTCGATGGCGGCGACACCTGGCAGGGCAGCTTCACCTCCAACGCCACCCTTGGCCAGGACATGGTGACGGTGATGAACGCCCTGAAGCCGGATGCCATGACGGGACACTGGGAGTTCACCTATGGCACAGACCGGGTGAAGGAGATCATCGACGGTCTGCCCTTCGCCTTCCTCGGCTCCAACATCTATGACGCGGAGTGGGACGAACCCGCCTTCGAGGCCTGGCGCATGTATGAACGCGGCGGCGCAAGGGTCGCCGTCATCGGTCAGGCCTTCCCCTACACCCCCATCGCCAATCCCCGCTGGATGATCCCCGACTGGTCCTTCGGCATCAAGGAAGAGGACATTGCCGCCCACGTCGAAGAAGCCATTGCAGAAGGCGCAGACGTGGTCGTGCTCCTCTCCCACAACGGCTTCGACGTGGACCGCAAGCTGGCCTCCCGCGTCGACGGGATCGATGTGATCCTCACCGGCCACACCCATGACGCCCTGCCCGAGCCGGTGATCGTCAACAACACGCTGGTGATCGCGTCGGGCTCCAACGGCAAGTTCCTCAGCCGCATCGACCTCGACGTCCAGGACGGCAAGGTCACCAGCTATGCCCATCGCCTGATCCCGATCTTCTCCGACGTGATCACGCCGGATGCGGAGATGAGCGCCCTCATCGACGAGGTGCGCGCGCCCTATGAGGCCGATCTCCAGCGGGTGCTCGGCCGCACCGAAAGTCTCCTCTACCGGCGTGGCAACTTCAACGGCACCTTCGATGACCTGATCTGCCAGGCGCTCCTGTCCGAACGCGATGCGGAGATCGCCCTCTCCCCCGGCTTCCGCTGGGGCACCACGCTGCTGCCAGGCCAGGACATCACCTTCGAGGACGTGCACAACGCCTGCGCCATGACCTATCCGGCCGCCTATCGCACGGCCATGACCGGTCAGATGCTCAAGGACATTCTGGAGGATGTGGGCGACAACCTGTTCAACCCGGATCCCTATTACCAGCAGGGGGGCGACATGGTTCGTGTCGGCGGCATGGGCTACACCATCGACCCGTCGAAATCGATCGGCGAGCGCATCTCCGCCATGACCCTGCTGTCCACCGGCGAGGCGATCGATCCGGCCCGCGAATACATCGTCGCCGGCTGGGCCTCGGTGAACGAGGGCACGGAAGGCCCGCCCATCGCCGAGGTCGTCGAGGCCCATCTGTCGAAAAATCCCGTCGTCGTCCTGCCGGACAACCAGTCCGTCAAGCTGGCCGGCTGACCCCTTTTCCCTTCGCGCATCCTGAGGACATCTTCATGAGCGAAACAAAGACACCCCTCTCGCCGGCGGCCCTCTCCCGCCGGTCCCTGCTCAAGGCGGGCCTGAGTGCAGGCACCCTGGCGGGAACCGCCGTTGCCGCACGCGCGGCTGGCGATCCGCTGATCACCGAGGTGCAGGACTGGAACCGCTATCTGGGCGACGGCGTGCAGGCCCGTCCCTATGGCACCCCCTCGCCATACGAAGCCCATGTGGTGCGCCGGGACGTGGAATGGCTGACCGCCGCCACCGAGAGCTCGGTCAATTTCACGCCCCTGCATGAACTTGACGGCATCATCACCCCCAACGGCCTGTGTTTCGAGCGTCACCATGCCGGCATCGCCGACGTGGATCCGGCCGCGCACCGGCTTATGATCAATGGCCTGGTCGACACACCGCTGGTCTTCACCATGGAGGACCTCAAGCGCTTCCCCCGCGAGAACCGGCTCTACTTCCTGGAATGCGCGGCCAACTCCGGCATGGAATGGCGCGGATCCCAGCTCAACGGCTGCCAGTACACCCACGGCATGGTCCATTGCGTGATGTACACGGGCGTGTCGCTGAAGCTCCTCCTCGAGGAGGCCGGCGTGAAGACTTCGGCCAAGTGGGTGATGCCCGAGGGCGCGGATGCCTCCGCCATGACCCGCTCGATCCCGCTGGAAAAGGCGCTCGACGACTGCCTTGTCGCCTTCAAGATGAACGGCGAGGCCCTGCGGCCCGAACAGGGCTATCCCCTGCGCCTCGTCGTGCCGGGCTGGGAAGGCAACATGTGGGTGAAATGGCTGCGCCGCATCGAGGTGGGCGACGAACCCTGGCACCAGCGCGAGGAAACCTCGAAATACACGGACCTTCTGGCCAACGGCAAGGCGCGCCGCTTCACCTGGGTGATGGACCCCAAGTCCGTCATCACCAGCCCCAGCCCCCAGGCCCCGATCACCCACGGCAAGGGTCCGCTGGTCATCTCCGGTCTGGCCTGGTCCGGCAACGGGCGCATCTCGCGGGTGGATGTCTCCATCGACGGCGGCCGCAACTGGACCACCGCACGCCTCGACGGACCCTCCCTCTCCAAGGCCCTGCATCGCTTCTATCTCGACATCGCCTGGGACGGTTCCCCCCTCCTTCTCCAGTCCCGGGCGATGGACGAGCACGGGTTCTACCAGCCCACCAAGAACGAGCTGCGCGCCGCCCGGGGCGAGAACTCGATCTATCACAACAACGGCATCCAGACCTGGCATGTCAAAGCAGATGGAACCGTGGAAAATGTCGAAGTTTCGTGATGCGCGGGTCGGCAGTTGGCGCGCGCTAGCGCGTCCCCTGCTCACCCTGTCCCTGCCGCTGATCCTCGCCACCGGCACCGCGCTGGCGGGCGATCCGGCTGCGGGCGAGAAGGTCTTCAAGAAATGCGCCGCCTGCCACGCGGTCGGCGAAGGCGCGAAGAACAAGGTCGGGCCCGAGCTCAACGAGCTGATCGGGCGCACCGCCGGCACCTTGCCGGACTTCAAGTATTCCAAGGCCATGATCAAGGCCGGCGGGGACGGTCTTGTCTGGACCCCGGAGACCCTTGCAACCTATCTCGCCAAGCCGAAGGACATGGTGCCCGGCACCAAGATGGCCTTCGCCGGGCTGAAGTCCGATGCGGATCTGGACAACGTGATCGCCTATCTCGCCGGCTTCTCGGCTCAGGCGGCCCCTGCGCCTGCGCCTGCGCCTGCGGCGGCGCCAGAACCGGAGCAAACCCGCAGCGATGCGGCTCCGGACACGACCTCGGCGGCCCCCACCCCGACAGCCTCTGGCCATGACGGCAAGGTCTTCGGTCTCGGCCGCAAGGCCGAGGCGGAGGAAATCGCCGCCTGGGACATCGACATCCGCCCGGATGGCACCGGTCTGCCGGTTGGCCGCGGCACGGTCTCCGATGGCGAGGTGCTCTTCTCGGAAAACTGCGCCGTCTGTCATGGCGACTTCGGTGAGGGCGTCGGCCGCTGGCCGGTTCTCGCCGGGGGTCAGGACACCCTGACCGACGAACGGCCGGAAAAAACCATCGGCTCCTACTGGCCCTATCTTTCGACGGTCTACGACTACGTGCGCCGCGCCATGCCCTTCGGCAACGCCCGCTCCCTGTCGGATGATGATGTCTATGCCCTGACGGCCTATCTTCTCTATCTGAACGACGTGGTCACCGACGAGGAGTTCGAGCTCTCCAACGAGAACTTCACGGAGATCCGTCTGCCCAACGAGGAGAATTTCATCGCCGATGACCGGGATGCGGAAGGCCACGACATGGCGACCTCCGCCCCTTGCATGGAAAGCTGCAAGCCCGGCCCGGTGGAGATCACCATGCACGCCCGCATCCTCGACGTGACCCCCGGGTCCGTGGATGATGACGAGGCAGGGGGCGCCGGCGGCGTCGACTGACCGGGAGGATGCAGGCCACGGGAGGAGACGGAGGCGCGGGACGGCGCAGCCTCCGCATCCTTCTCCGGGGCCTGACGCCCCATCGCCGAGGGAGCCACGCCCCCCCTTGGCCCAGCCTGTCTGTACGGCCGGATATTCCGGCCGGCTTCCCGGGAGGAGGAAGAGATGTGGTGTGATCGCAGAACCCTGATGAAGCACGGATTTGCGGCCCTGACCCTGTTCGGTGCAGCCGCCGCAACGCCCCTGGCCAGCCCGACCCCCGCCAGCGCTGCAGACGGCATCCATCGTCTCGCCCTTCAGATCAGCGACAATGATCCGGACAAGATGACCAGCGTGCTCAACATCGCCGCCAACGTCTCCCGCCACTATTCGGATCTGGGCGAAGAGGTGGAGATCCGCGTTGTCGCCTTCAGCGCCGGTCTTCACATGCTGCGCGCCGACACCACCCCGGTCGCCGACCGGATGAAGTCCTTCGCCCAGAGCATGCCCAACGTGACCTTCGCCGCCTGCGGCAACACCATCGACGCCATGAGCAAGACGGAAGGCAGGGACGTACCCCTGCTGGACGACGTGGAGATCGTCCCCGCCGGAGTGGTGACCCTGATGGAACTGGACGAAGCCGGCTTCACCATCGTCCGGCCGTAAGACCAAAGGCTCCTCGACCGCGTTTCCCACCCCCGTCATGCCCTCCCCTCGCCTCTTCGCGCGGCCATGCCGGGTCGAGGCGTCACCGCATGGATTGCCGGGTCACGCCCGGTAGTGACGAAGGAAAGGGTGCGTGACAGGGAACATCGGCGGGCGACACCTGCCGCAGGTCTCTGAGCTCTCACACCTGGGACCTTCAACGCCTCGGTGGTCATCCTCGGCCTCGTGCCGAGGATCCAGCCTTTGGCCTCTGTGTCTTTCGCACCCCTCGCCCACCGCCGTCATGCCATGGTTCGACGACGGAGAGGGTGAGTGGCTGCGCCCGGGACCGGATAATGCGTCCCGGCATTCCTCAGGAGGGCCCAGCCATAAAACCGAAAGGGCAGGACCGGTCTCCCGGCCCTGCCCTTTGCATCATCACTTTGGCCCCTCACCTAGTTGCGGGCCTGGACGTTGAAGGTCACCATGTGCACCGCCGAGGTCTGGCGCGGCGGGGCAAGGGTCTGGCCCTTGGCCTGCGGCAGGGACTGGGCGGCGAGCTCGGTGCGGTTTTTCTCGAAGAGCTTCACCGCAAGACCGCGCGAGGGCGGCTGGCGGGTGGCGCGCACCAGCTTGCGCGCCTCGGCCGCGCTGAGCCGATGATTGCCCAAGCCCCCTTCCCGGCAGTTCAGCACCAGGGTCTCGTCATGGGCCGGCGTGTCGAAGACCAGCGCCCCGACCGCAGGATCCGGGATGATCCGCGGCTGACCGGGATGCAGGACAGGATCGCCGATCATGGCGTCGGGAATGATCTCCACATTGCCATCGGCCTCCACATAAAAGATCTGCAACTCGCAGGCGTTGTTCGCGGTCACCCGGAAGCTCAGGTTCTCGTCGACGAAGACATCCGTATTGGCCACATCCACCCGCAGTTTCAGGGCAACGGCATTCTCGTCCTCCCGGTAGCCGTCGTCCCGATAGCTGGCATCCTTGTAGCTTGCCGGCAGCAGCCCGGTGGTCTCCACCCGGCCCGGATGGGTGAGCGGATCCAGATTGAGCACCGGCTTGATCAGGCGGGCGAACTGCTCCTCCACCTCGAAGCGGGGCACGCGCACCCCCGCCCGGGTCTGGTTGATCCAGTCGATGGCAAAGCTGCGCGCCGTGGGATCCTGCACCCGCTGGATCGCCGTTTCGAAGTCCTCGAGCGACATCTCGAACTCCGCCGCCAGCATCTCCGCATCCAGATCGGCCTCATAGAAGTCGGCGAACCAGGTGACGACCTCTTCCTTGCCCGGACCGCTGCGGCTCTTCACCGTACCGTCCGGAGCAACTTCAGTGGCCTCGATCTTCGCCAGCGCATCGATGAAGACCTTCCGGTCCTGATCGTAGAGCCTGTCGAGCTCGGTCTGCTCCACATACATGCGCAGCAGCGTGTCGCGCTGGTCGAGGGAGAAGAGCGCCGAGGTCTCCAGATGAGCCCGCAGCTGATCCCGCTTGGAGATGATCCCGTCCGAATGACAGCTCATGCAGGACCGGCCGTTGATGATGTCGATCCCCTTGCCGATCGGCCGCTGGCGGAAGGACACGATGGCCGTCGGCCCCCGGTCGATCCGGTCGCCTGCGGCGGTGGAGAGATAGTAGCCCTGAAGGCCGTTCGGCAGCGTGAAGAGCATCTCGCCGCCGTCATGCTCGAAAGGCTCCAGCCCGTCGGCAAGCGGCGCGATCTCCGCCGGACCATGAGGATGCAATTTCAGGCTCTGCGCCTCGCGGCTGCCGGCGAAATCGTAGGATTTCCAGTAATATCCGCCGCCGGGCAGATCATGACGCTCCAGCAGCCGGTTATGGTCGGAGACCCCGGACGACCCTTCCAGGAACGCGCCGCGGGCAACGGCAAGCCGCTCGATGTTGGCATTGACGTCCACGCCCATCGCCCGTTCCAGATCCCCGATGTTCTCGGGCAGGTCGAGCAGCATGTGATACATTTCCGGACGGCTGGCATTGGCCATGAACCAGTCCGCCCGCATGATCGGCAACTGGGCGCCGGTCTGGTCCGACAGGGCCAGCAGCGCCGGATCATTCTCCGGCGCATAGCCGTAAGGGTAGGTTTCCGCCAGCTTGCTCCAGCGCTCCACATCCCACTTGAAATCGCGGATATCGACCCGGAACAGCAGATTGTTGGCGCCTTCGACCGGGTCCGGCATGACCAGACGCGGGCCCTGGGACACAGAGTTCAGCAGCTTGCGGAACCCGGCCCGATAGAGATCGAGCCGCCGCCCGAAGGCGTCCATGTCCTCGCAAGGATGCACGCCATTGTAGAGGTTGAGGAAGGTGTAATAGCGGATGAAGGGCCGGTCCCGTTCGTCCACCCCCGAAAGATCGCGCAGCGCCAGCTCCGCCTGATCCTTCCAGTGACGAATCGGGCGCAAACGGGCGGCCGGAGCCGGTTCCGCACTGATCTCGGCCGTGTCCAGGCTCTCGATCCAGGCGCCCAACGCCTCGAGCTCTTCGTCCGAAGGGCTCTGGCCATAGGGCATGCGGCCGCTGGACACGCTGGTGTAGAGCAGGGACTGCATCCGGTTGCCCGGCGTCACGAAGGCCGGATTGCGGGCAATCGAGGCAAGGTCTCCCGCCGGGAAACTGCCCTGGGCGCTCTCGCCGAGCCCGTGACAGTTGCGGCAATAGCGCCCGACGAAATCATCCGCCTTGCTGGCAAGGTCCCCGGCGGGCAGGGCAGCGCCCCCACTGTCGGCGCGGCAGGTGGCGGTGGCGCTGAGTTCCACCTTCTTCACCTCCTGCTCGCGGCCCGTCAGATAGGCGAGCATGGCAAGCCGGTCCTCATCGGTCAGCACCGCCAGTCCCTTGACCATGTTGCGCTTGAGCGGAGAGGTGACCGGACTGCCCGAAAGCTTCAGCCCCTTGTCGAGGAAATCCTTCGAGAAGACATCCGGGTGAGACAGGCCTGTCATCCGGGCGGTGGAAATGTCGGGAGCGAGCTCTCCGTTGATCCCCTTCTCCCCAGTCAGTGCCTCATCGGCGCTCAGGCCCCAGGTCAGGCTGCGCGGGGTGTGGCACTCGCCGCAGGCCCCGACGGTCTCGACGAGATAGCGTCCGCGCGACATCTGCGAGCCATCGCCCGGCTGGAAGGCCGGCGTCGTCAGGTTGCCCCGCTTCCAGAGCGAGATGGTGCTGTTGAGATTATACGGGAAGGAGACCTCGTGCCTCTCGGAAGCGGCATCGGACTGAGGCAGCGTCTCGATATAGGCCTTGATGTCGAGCACGTCCTCCGGCTTCATCCCCGCATAGGCCGCGTAAGGGAAGACCGGGTAATAGTTGCGCCCGTCCGGCGCGAGGCCATTGATCACCGCATTCAGATACTGGGAATTGCTCCAGCCGCCGGTGCCATTGGCGTGGGCGGTAATGTTAGGCACGAAGAAGGTCCCGATATAGGTGTCAAGCTGGCGGCCGCCCGAAAGCAGGCTTGTGTCCTCGCCCGCCGCGTGACAGCCGACGCATCCGGCCGCATTCGCCAGATATTCGCCGTTCTTCACATCGGCCTGATAGGAGGAGAAGGCGCCGTCTCCGAAAAGGTCGGCGGCCCGGGTCCCGCCCGTGCCATATCCCAGCGACAGAATGATCGCGGAGAGGAGGGGGACGATCTTCGCCCCGGGCTTGCGGGAAGAAGCGTCCGTCCCGCGTCGCGTGCCACTCATGCTCATTGTTCCTCTCCTTGATCCTGACCCGTCCGCCGGATTACCGGAACTCGAAACGTTCAAACCTGACGCGGGCAGGCTTGTGGCCCAGCCGCTTAAGATCGCCTGTCACCGCCTCGCGCAGGGCGGCCGGGCCGCAGAACCACAGTTCCGCACCGCCCGGGTCCACCGTGGACCGCGCCAGAAGTCCTTCTGCCGTGAACCGCCCATCCGTCTTCGAGACATGCAGCGTGAAATCGAAATTCGGCAGCTCCTGCGCCAGAGCCGCAAGCTCGGTGTCGCCGACAGCTTCCTCCGTGTTGCGCACGCAGTGGAACAGATGCACGCAGCGCTGCGGATTACTGCGCAGCTCCTGCGCCAGCGCAAGGAACGGCGTGATGCCGATACCGCCCGCGATCCAGACCTGGCGCTCCGCCCCCCGTCCGGCTTCGAACCTGCCATAGCCGCCCTCGACCCGCAGGGTGTCGCCCACCTTCAGCTCGTCGCGCAGCCGGCGGGTGAAGTCGCCCAAGGGCTTGATGGCAAAGCCGATTTCGTTGCCTTCTCCATGCCTTGCGATGGTGAAGGGATGCGGCTCGCGAAGCCCTGCCCGCTCCGCCCCGATGAAGGCGAACTGACCCGGCCGCGCCGACAGGCCCGAAGACACGGGAACGGCGCGCACCAGCGTCGCCCCGGCAAGGGGCAGGATCTCGCTCACCCGGTAGCGCTTGCGCATCAGGAAAGGCCGGATCTGGGTCACCGCGAAGCTGCAAACGCCCAGCGCGGCCATGACATTGAGATATCCGGCGAGCAGGGCCGTTCCGTCAAAGGGCCGCTTGATGAAATTGAGATGGAACGCGATGAAGACGAAGAACACGCCAATGAAGCGATGGCTCTGGCGCCAGAGCTGCCAGGGGATCTCGATCCGCGTCCAGGGAATGCGCTTGAAAAGACTGACGCCGACCAGCGTGACCAGTCCGTAGAAACCGATCTCTCCCGCCTCCCCGGCCAGCTCGTTCAGCCCCGTGGTCAGCACCTTGCCGCGGAAATTCGGCGAAACGAAATAGTGGAAGAGCATGAGGCCGAAGGCGAGATACCCGAGCTGCCGATGCACGTGATACATGCGATCCAGGCCGCCGAAGGCGCTTTCCAGAAACCGAGGGCGCGTTGCCAGGAACTGATTGAGCGCCATGGCCGTGAAGGCCGTGACCGCTGCCGCGATCGATGCCCAGGTGGTCAGCCCCGTGTGACTGGCGGCAGGCACCGAGAGCAGAAACGCGACTGCACAGGCGGCAAACATCAGGAAACTGCCCAAACTACCCCCAATCCGCGCAGCAGGAGTCCTGCCGGCGTCTCTCACCGCCCCCCGTCTCTCTCGTCTGCACCGATGGTGTTTCCGGAAACACGAGGAAGCAATCGTCACAATATCTTAATATTGCAGGTGAATCTCTTCACCCACTGCTGGCAAATCGCTCAGCGTCATGCTCAGATGTCTGAGACCCTTTTTCAAGCCTGATGCTTTTCGTCGCGGCAATAATCGTCTTAAAGTACCCTCGTGAGGGTAACCACCGTTTCTGAACAGAACTTTACTCAAGGACCGTGTTTCATGACTAGCAACCGACCGGGGTCGCAGACTGTGCGCTTCGTCACAGTCGCGGCGTTTGCAGCCAGTCTCCTTGTTGCCCCGGCAGCCCTTGGCCAGTCAGCCACCCAGCCTCTGTCGAGCGATGCCATCATCCAGCAGCTCAAGCCGAAGCTGAACAAGCCGCTGACCCGCGGTCTGAAGCCTTCGCCCCCCGCGCCCACCCTTCCCGAGGCCGAGCGCGCCTATCTCGGCAAGCTGCCGACCCGCGGCCTGAAGGTGGAAATGAAGCAGCAAGTGGCGAAGATCATCGACACCTATGACCTGCCGCACATCAACATCGAAATCCAGTTCGCCTACAATTCCGCCGAGATCACGCCCGCATCGCTTCCAGACCTCAACGCTCTCGGCCAGGCCCTGCTCGACCGGAACCTGGGTCAGTCCCGCATGCTCCTCAATGGCCACACGGATGCTGCCGGCAGCCGCGACTACAACATGGATCTGTCCGAACGCCGGGCCGATGCGGTGCGCGGCTATCTGGTCTCCACCTTCGGCATCTCCCCCGACCGTCTGATCGCGGTCGGCTTCGGCGAAGAGCGCCTGAAGAACCCCGTCCAGCCGGAAGCAGCGGAAAACCGACGGGTCGAGATCGTCAATCTCGACGGTTGATCCCCGGCACATGCGGAAGGGAAGTCTCCAGATGCTCCTCAGATGCCTTGCCCTTCTCGCAGGCCTGATCCTCGCTCTTTCTCCCGCCGAAGCTCTGCAGATCTATCGCAACAGCACGCCCTACCAGATCACCGCGACCCTGCCGGCCGGCGCCTATTTCCGCGAGGAGGGTGTCGACCGTAAGTTCGATCTCGGCCAGGTCAGCGGCAATCTGCGGCTCATTCAGGACGAATATGCCAGCTGCCGGGCCCTGACGGACGAACGCCAGCAGAACTGGGTCAAATACGGCTTCGACCTGGCCTCCGCGCCCTTCGACAGCCCCGCCGTCTGTTCGATCACCCTCAACAATCGCGCCAGCGGCGAAACCGTCACGTCCTTCTATATCCGCATCGATTCTTGCGCCTGTTTCGCGGCCCTTCACTTCCGTTTCCCCGACACGGCCCGTGCCGATTTCATGGCCTTCGCCCCCACGGTCGTCACCAGCCTGCTGCTCAACAGCGCCGATACCGCCGGCATCGCCGAGAGCCTTCTCGCAGGTCTGGGCGCCCCACCTCGGACGGCGACGAGCACCAGCCCATCCCCCTCTGCGTCAACGCCCGCCGCCGCAGGTCCGGCACCGCAACCCGGCCCGGCGGGAAGCGCGATCAGCCGGGTCAGCGCCACCCTTGCACCGCTCGCTTGCGCGCCGAAGCCCGCGACCCGCGCCGAAGAGGCGCAGACCGCCCTCGTCCTGCTCTCCGCCTGGACCGGCACCCGGATCGACGATCTGGCCGAGCGCGTCGGAGTGCGCGACCGGGACCGCTGGACCTGGGGCGACTTTCCCGGCAACGACCCTGTAGCCCTGGGCCAGATCGAAAGGATCCTCTCGGGCCACGACGCCGCGCTGTCGCGCATGACCGCCGATGTGGCGACCTACGGCAACGCGCTCTGCGGGGTCCTGTCCCAGGCGCTCAACGAAGACTTCGGCAGCACCCTGTCGCTGCAACGCGACTTCAACTCGGTCTTCCATGGCTATCTGAAGGCTGCCCAGCAGCTCACCCAGATCCACGGCTGTACCAGCGGCGAGATCGACGGCGCCTTCGGCGGCGGCAGCCGCGCCACCTGGAACCGCATGCTGGAAGCCCTTGGAAAGGTGCCGGAAAGCGGCGCCTTCACCCCCACCCTGAGCGATGTGATGGCCGCCGGCATGGTGGCCGTAACCGCCCCCGCCTGCTCGGGAACCCCGGCAAGCGCCAACGCCCGACCGATCCCGGTAGCGCCCTTCCTCTTCGCCTCGGGCTATCGTCAGGCCGGCTGGCTCGCCAAGCAGACGCCGGAGCTTTCGGCCCTGATGGATGCCCTGGCCGAGGATGGCACCTGGGCGCCCTTCCAGCAGGACCTTGTCCGCTCGCTGATCCACGAACCCTATGGCGCGGAGCCAGGTGCGGCTGCCCGCATGCTCGCCAAGATCTACCGGCAGGGCATCGGCGTCGCCCGAAGCCCAGGCGCCGCAGACTTCTGGACCGCTCAGGCCGTCGCGACACCCACCCTCTATCAGCGCTATCTCGACGCTGCGGACCGGGGAACCGACCTCGCCGGCGTCGTCCGCGACCTCGTCGCCACCCTGCCCGGCGAGAATGGATATGAAGAACCGGCCCTGTCGGGCCCCATGGTCACCAGCCAGACCCTCGAGCTGACCATCGACGGCCGGGTCACCCTTGCCCGCCTCGCCCATCTGGTGATGAAGCATCCTCAGGCTCTGGAGCAGGTCGCTGCCCTTCCCCGGCCGAAACTCCAGTATTCCCTCGCCGAACGCCTGCTCGACGGCGCCAGCGTGCTGGGCAAGGGCACCGGCGAGGCGCTGACCCTGTTGCGCGCCTCGGCTGCGGCCGGCACACCCTACGCCGCCTCCCATCTCGCCTTCATGCTGGACCACGGCAATGGCACCACCACCTCGCAGGCAGAGATCGACGGCCTGCTCAAGATGGCCGCGAAGACGGGCGAACCTTTCGCCAACTATCAGCTGGCGCGCCTGGCCGAGCGACAGGCTCCCGAAGCTCCGGCCGAGGCCCTGCGCTTCTACGAGGCGATGATCACCCGCAATCTCGGTGAATACCGGACCCTCGCCGGGTCTGAGCTCATCGCTAACCGGATGATGGCCGGAAATCTGGCGCTTGCCTCGCCCAAGGGGAAGGCCCTGATCGAGGCCCGGGCAAAGACCGATCAGGATTTTGCCCGTACCCTCGCCGAGCTCTATCTCTGCGCTTCGTGCGGTGGCTCCGTGGATCTGGCGGAGGGGGCAAGATGGCTGCGGCTGCTGCGCGATGCGGATGTGCGGCAAGCGGGCGTCACCTTGTCCCGCCTGCTCACCCTCGCCCCCGAGCTGGCCCGCTCCCCCGACGAGCCCCGCAAGAGCCTGGAACAGGGCATTCGCCGGGAAGCCGGCCCCGGCTCACCCTTCGCCTATGACAACGACATCTCCGCCGCGGTCGCCCTCCAAGCCCTGGACGCCACCGGGGCGGGGCAAGAGCGCGCGCAAGATCTGAGCCGGCTCCTCGACCAGCTCTGTGACAGCCCGACGGCCGACGCCGATGATTGCGAAACCGCCGCGAAATTCCTCGCCTCCGGGGCCTTCGGAACCGATCTGGTCGCCGTGGGTGTCGATCGGCTGGAAAGCAGGACCTCTCTTGCCCTTGTCGATGTTCTGGCAGCCTATGGCGACTTCACCGGAGCCCTGCAGCTCGGTCTGGCCGCGGAAAAAGACCAGCTTCTCGGAAATTCCGGGGTCATCTCCCCGCTGGCAGAGGCCCGCTCCCCCCTGACCCTTGATCCCAACACCCTGCGCACCCCGACGCTGCGCCGGATCATCGCCCAGCGCGACCCGGGCGACCTGTCGTCCCTGCCGCCGGGCTTCGTCGAATATCTCGCGCTCCTGGCGCGCAATGGCGATGCGCAGGCACAGGCCTATCAGCAGATCCTGAGCCTGCCACGGGCGCAGCCTCTGCCGCTCGCCTCCGACCTGGCCCGCGCCCGCGACACCTTCGAAAGCGTGAAGGCACGCGGCGGTCTCAGCATGGCGCTGGTCACTTCCGCCCGGGTCTATGCCTCGGGACTGAAGGACGCGGGAGAGCGAGATCAGGCGCTGGACCTGGAACTGACGGCACTTGCCGCCGAACGCCAGCTCGACCGGGTCGCAGGCATCGGCACCGGTGCCCTTCAGGGCCAGCTCACCACGGTCTGCCATCTCTCCAAGGCCAGCGAACGGATCTTCGCCCTTGGCTCCGACGACATCGCCCTCGTGCTTGCCAAGGACGTGATCAACGAATTGCAGGGGGTGCGGCGCGATCTCTCCGCCATTCCCGAGAGGCTGCAAGGCTGCTTCCGCGACCTGGTCTCCGACAATTACCGCTGGCTTGCCGATCTTCTCGTCCGGCAGGACCGGCTGGAGGAGGCGGAGTTCGTCCTCTCCCTCCTCAAGGACTTCGAGGCCTTCCAGTTTTCCGGCCGGGACACCGCCTTTGCCGGCGACGCCTTCCGCGAGATCCCCTATTCCCCGTCGGAACAGGCCCTGAAAACGGCGCTCGACGACCTGCGCCTGCCCACCGTGAGCGACGTGCGCGAACGCCTCGAGCTTCTGGCACGCCAGGCCATCCAGGGGCTGAACGCTCAGGACCAGACGCGCCTCGCCGAGATCGACCGCCGTCTTACGGACGCTCAGGTCACCTATGAACAGGGGTTGAAGCGCATCCGGGAGGCCGCCGCCACCCTCTCCGACACGCCTGCGACAGTGAACACTGCCGCGGCCCAGACCACGCTGGCGGCTCAGGCCTCCGTGCAGCAGACGATCCTCGCGCCGCTCAAGGACAAGGCCGTCGCGATCCACTATCTGGTGATGCCGGACCGGCTCAACATTCTGGTCACGACTAGGGACAGCCGCGAGAGCTTCACGCTCAGCGACTGGGACGGAGAGCCCTTCACCGAGGCCCGGCTGAACGCCTTCCTTGAGGACTACCATCTCGCGGTCAGCGATCCGGGCGTCGACGTGCGGCCCATGGCGCAGCGCCTCCACGCGCTTCTGCTCGGGCCCGTGGAGCCGCTTCTCGTCCGGGAGACCCCCGAGCTTCTCCTCGTCTCCCTCGACCGCCGCCTGCGCTACATGCCCTTCCAGACCCTGCATGACGGCAGCAGGTTCCTTGTCGAGCGTTTCGCGCTCTCCCTCCTGACCAGCAGCGAGACCGAGATCAGCGGCCGTCAGGTGACCGACATCCCCTTCGCCGCGCTTGGCATGACCCAGGAAACCGAGCTCTTCTCCGCCCTGCCCGGCGTCGAGGTGGAGCTTGACGGCATCGTGAAGGGGGACAATGGCTTCGGCCTCTTCGACGGCGAGGTCTTCATGGACAAGGCCTTTGACCAGACCGCCCTCGTGCGGGCCCTGCGCATCGGCGAGGGCAATCCGCAAGGTCTGGGCGTGGTGCACATCTCGTCTCACTTCTATCTGGGCGAGAGCGAGGCGGACTCCTTCCTGCTGCTGGGCACCGGCGACCACCTGAGCCTGAGCACGATCAAGGATGACCCGGCCGACTTCGACTTCCGCCATGTGGAGCTCTTGACCCTGTCTGCCTGCGAGACCGGCCGCGCCAATGCGTCGAGCGACGGGCGCGAGATCGAAAGCCTTGCCAAGATCACCAGCGACCGGGGCGCCGGCTCCACGATCGCCAGCCTCTGGCCTGTGGCGGACGCCTCCACGGCCCTGCTGATGCAGCGTTTCTACGAGCTGAAGGAACTGGGCGGAATGAGCAAGGCGGAGGCGCTCGCCGTCGCCCAGCGCGAGTTCATTGCCGGCAAGGTCGGGAGCCAAACCCATCTGGCGACCCGCAGCGTCGTCTTCGAGACCGCCCGCCGATTTGCAGAGCCCATGGACCAGCGCGGTGACGGGCTCGACCCCGGCTTCTCCCATCCCTTCTACTGGGCGCCCTTCGTCCTGACCGGAAACTGGCGATGATGCAGATCTTCCCCCGCCACCCCTCACGCCCCCTCTTGCTCGCCGCGCTGGCCTTCAGCCTCGCGACCGGATCCGGCGCAGCACAGGACATAATGTCCGGCGCGAACCAGTGCTACGGCACCTCCCAGGACCGGAAGGCCGGCGAGGTCCGCAATGTTCGTGCGCTCTACCGCCGCTCCGACAGCGACCAAACGGGACAGGATGTCTTCGTCGGCTTCAACTTCTCGCTCTGGGACGTGCCCAACGAAACCCATGGCATCACCGCCAACTGCGCCCGCGAGGGCGAGCAGATCGTCTGTGCCATTGAGTGCGACGGCGGTCGCCTGCGCCTGAAACAGGGCAAGAACGGCCAGCTTCTGGCAGAGGCCAGCGGCCTGCGGGTGGATGCGCTTCAGGCCACGGAAAGTCTGTTGCCCCAGGTGATGGGGGCCGACGGCGGCGTTCTCAACGACATCTTCGTGCTGGACCCGCTGCCCGCCGAAAACGGCACGTGCGACGCCGAACCCCAGCGCACCTTCGTCGAATTGCGGGAAGGCGATCTGTCGCCCCGTGTCCGCATTCTGGAAGCAAAGCTGGGCCAGCTTGGCCACCTGCTCGAATTTCCGGACACCGTCTTCGACGAGACCACAACACTTTCCGTGATCTCCTTCCAGGAACAGTATAATCTGCCGGTTACCGGTGTGGTCGATCAGCGGACCGCCGAGGCGATCGAGAGCATCGCGGCGACAAGCGCCGGCGGCTGTTGAAGGTCTTGAGCCATGGGGTTGCAGGGTCACGAAAACGGTCTTGGAGAACGGGATCACCAGGGGCTGAACCGGGGGCTGGAACGGGGGCTGGAACGGGGCCTGAGCCGGCGCCAGATCCTGCGCTTCGGCGCGGCCGGGGCCGCACTGACCATGCTCTCCCCCCTGAGCGCTGCCGCAATGACCGGCGGCCTGAGCCTTGAGGAACAAGACCTCTTCACCGGGCATCTGAGCAACTTCATTGCCACCAACAACGTGCGCGGCCTGTCGATCGCCATGGCCCGCCACGGCGAACTGGTCTTCGAACATGCGGTCGGTTCGGCCGACGAATTCGGCACGCCCCTGACCCCGCGCCATCGGATGCGGGTCGCCAGCCTGTCCAAGCCCATCACCGGCACCACCGTCATGGCCCTTGTCGCCGACGGCCGGGTGAACCTGGAGGACAGGGTCTTCGGTCCTGACGGCCTCCTGCCGCAGTTTACCGAGTTCGCTGATCCCCGCGCCCTCGACATCACGGTCTCTCACCTTCTGCACCACACCGCCGGCGGCTGGAGCACGCGCGGACAGGATCCGACCTGGATGCTTCCCGAACTTTCCATGCATGACATGATGGTGGAGGTGTTCCGCACCGTGCCTCTCGATCAGGCACCGGGCACCGGCTATGCCTATTCCAACATGGGCTACCTCCTCTTGGGCCGCGTGATCGAGGCCGTGACCGGCAGGCCCTATGAGGATCATGTGCGCGAGCGCATCCTTCTGCCAGCAGGGGCCGACGGGCTGCACGTGGGCGGAGGCCCGGGCCTGCGCGGACCGGACGAGGTGACCTACGCGACGGGGGCCGCCCGCGATCCGGCCACCATCGACATTCGCCGCAGGGACGCAGGCGGCGGATGGGTCGGGCGACCCCGCGATCTGGTCGCTTTCCTGCTGCACATGGACGGTCGCCCGAGCCCCAGCGACCTGCTGCCGCCCGACTGGCGTGACAGGGTGCTGCAGCCGACGCCCGCCAGCGGCTCCTATGGCTGCGGCTGGAACACGGACGCCCGCGGCGCGTCGGGCCATTCCGGCTTCCTGCCCGGCACGGGCTCGGTGATGCTGAACACGCCCTACGACATCAGCTGGGCCGTGCTCGTCAATTCGAATGGCGGCCCGGGCGGCACGATCAACGAACGGCTGCGCGCCCTTCCCTGGACCATGGTGCAGGACGCCGGCTGGATTTGACGATCCCTTCCTTTGTTGCCATTCATTTCCTTTCCGACACACGGCTTTTCATGACCCAGCCTCCCGTTTTCCAGCACTCCGCCCTTGCGCCCGCACGCATCTCCTTCATGCAGGAACAGGCCCGTGACCTGCTCAGTTTTTTCAAGGCCAGCCTCGCCTCGGACGCGCATGGCGCAAGCGGCGTGCCTGCGCTGTGGTGCCTGGACAGTCAGGGGCAGCCGATCCCGGGGCAGCCGCAGGATCTGATGACCACCACCCGGCTTGTCCATTCCTATGCGCTTGGACATCTGGCCGGGCATCCGGGCTGCGAGCCGATCATCGAGGTGGGCATGGCAGCGCTTCTCGGACCCCATCGCGACCGGGCGCACGGCGGCTTCATGGCCTTCGCAGCGGACGGCGGTCCGGCCCCGACAGACAAGCTCGCCTATGGGCACGCCTTCGTGCTGCTGGCGGCCGCGAGTGCCGCTGCGGTAAACCACCCGGACGCGAGCACGCTCCTCAAGCAGGTCGAGACGATCATTCTGGAGCATTTCTGGGATGACGAGGCCGGCCTGATGCGCGACGAATTCCGCCGCGACTGGCAGCCCTTCTCCACCTATCGCGGCATGAACGCCAACATGCACGCGACCGAAGCGTTCCTCGCGGCCTACGAGATCACCGGCCGCGAAGCCTGGCTGGAGCGGGCGGGCCGGATCCTTGCCTTCTTCGTTGGAGAGATGGCGCCGCGCCATGGCTGGCGCATCCCGGAACATTATCATGCGGACTGGAGCGTCGACGAGGCCTATGCCGGCAACCCGATGTTCCGCCCGGCGGGCACCACACCGGGTCACTCCTTTGAATTTGCCCGTCTGGCCCTGCAATACTGGGACCTGTGCGGCCGACCTCGGTCCGGCTTGCCGGAAGCCGCCCGTGCCCTGACGGAGCGGGCCATGGCCGACGCCTGGCAGCCGGGCGGCGGTCTGGCCTATACGCTCGATTTCGATGGAAAGGTGAGGATTCCCGACCGCTACTGGTGGCCGGTGACCGAGGCGATCGGCGTCTATGCGAGCCTGATGAAGCTCGAGCAGTTCGAGGAGGACGCCCGCAGCTTCGAGCGCCTCTGGCAGGCTGCCAGCACCCTCTTCATCGACGGGAAGGAAGGCGGCTGGCACCCGGAAGTGGATGAGGCGGGTCGCCCCGCCTCGAACCAGTTCACCGGCAAGCCGGACATCTACCATGCCCTCCAGGCCTGCCTCTATGCGCTGACGCCTGGCCTGTCGCGGCCGCATGAGGGCGTGCGGGGACTGCTTCTGGCGTAAGGCGACGCGCTCAGCGGCGCGCGATCACCCAGACAGCGTGGACGATGCCGGGGATATAGCCCAGCAGGGTCAGCAGGATGTTCAGCCAGAACTGCGCACCGAGGCCCACTTGCAGCAGCACGCCGAGGGGCGGAAGAAGAATGGCGAGAATGATGCGGATGAGGTCCATGTCGATCTCCTGTGTCTGAGGGCAAGCGGACTTGCCCCCTCCGTTCGGCTTCGGGCGCAGCCTTGCGCCCGTCTCTGCAAACCCAACGGCACACGAGAGCATTTGTTCCAGATCGCCGACGATCCGCGCGCTCTACCCGATCACGATACCCGGATGTCCCTCCGCGATCGAAAGGCGTTGGAACACCGCACAGTCACTCCTCTGATCCTTGCGATCGTCGACGGCCATCAAGTCCACCCGCGCCGCGTCTGCGGCCAGAACGAGCACCGCATAGCCATGGTGGCGACCGGAAGCGAAGCGGAGATGCGGGTTTTCGGCGAGGGCGGTGGCGATGGTCGCCTCGGACGGTCCGTCTGACGTGATCGAACCGACGACGACCTCGCTGGCAAGGGTCCGGCCCGGCTCGCCATCGAAGCTTTCGGGCACATCCGCCGCATAGAAGGCATGCAGGTCGCCGCCCACGATTACCGGATTGCGCAGGCCCGCCGCGCGCACACTGTCCAGAAGCCGCTGCCGCGCGGCCCGGTAACCGTCCCAGCCGTCGAGATTGTAGCGGGCCGCCTCGCCCGGAGCGAGATCACGCTCGGACAGGAGGGTCGGCTGGGCAATCACCGTCCAGCGGCCGTGCGCCTGCTGCAACGTCTCGTCGAGCCAGGCCTCCTGCGCCGCCCCGAGCATGGTCCGCGCCGGACCGGCTGCCTCGACCGCATCCGCAGGCTGGACAGAGCGGTACTGCCGCGAATCGAGGAGCACGAGGTCGAGCTGACCGCCGAACCGGTGATGACCATGAATGGCCAGGGTCGAGAAATCGAGGTCTGCCAGCTGCTGCGCCGACAGGGGCGGCACGGGCATGTGTTCATACCAGGCCTGATAGGCCGCACGGCGACGCTCCAGAAACCGCGCCGGATCCCGGTCGTTGGGCGCCCGGTCCGCAGAGTAATTGTCCATCACCTCATGGTCATCCCAGATGACCAGCCAGGGAAAGGCCGCATGCGCCGCCTGAAGGTCCGGATCCGACTTGTAGAGCGCATACCGGTCCCGGTATTCCCCGAGCGTCGAGGGCACGCCGGTGCCGTGCCGGCGCACATGCCCCTTGCCCCAGCTCTTCTCGTAGATGTAGTCGCCGAGATGCAGGACCGCATCGAGCGGCTGCCCCGCCATGTGGCGGAAGGCGGCGTAATAGCCATGCTCATATTGCTGGCAGCTCGCCAGCGCCAGCCGCAGCTCCACGTCCATGTCGGCGGAAGGGGCCGTGCGCGTCCGCCCCACCGGGCTCGCCTCGCCGGCACAGCGGAAGCCGTAATGATAGGTTGTCGCCGGGGCAAGATCCGTCACTTCCACATGCACCGAGTGTCCCAGCGCCGCGTCGGCCTGCGCCAGACCGCGAGCGACCACGTCGCTCAGCTGCGCATCCCGGGCCACCACCCATTCCACGTCGAGGCGCTCGGGCAGGGCGGGAAGCGCAACAGGCGCGAAGGAAAACGGGTCCGCCTTGGGGGCCGGGAAGATCAGCCGAGTCCACAGAACGACGCTCGTCGCCGTCGGGCTACCCGAGGCAACCCCGAGGGAGAACGCCGGCGCAGGGCCCTCGCCCGCGTTGCCCGCCTCGGGAAAGATCCAGGGGAGACTGGCCGCCGCGCCTGCCGCAGACGTGCGCGTGAGGAAGCGGCGGCGATCAAGACTGGCAAAGGTCGAAGACGAGGAAGTCGGGCACATGCGGAAAAACACCTGAAACAACAAAGGATCCACCCCTCCCGGAGCGGACCCTTTCCTTGCAGCCTTCCATGTCACATTCAAGACAATCGGCAAGACAGCCGGCAAGACAGCCGGACACATCCGGTTCGGCCGAGCGGTTCAGCCGACGATCATCTGCTTCATCTGGAGGGCTTCCCATTCCAGCTGCACGAGCCGGTGGTTGACCACATCGCCGATGCTGATCATGCCGCACAGCTTGCCGCCGTCCAGCACGGGCAGGTGCCGGAAGCGGCCGTCATTCATCATCTTGAGCACCGTATCGAGCGGATCGGCCGGGGTGCAGGTGACCACCTTGCGGGTCATCAGCCCTTCCACCAGCTGCGGCAGGGTCTGGCCCGGCGTTTCGGCCAACTTGCGCACGATGTCGCGCTCGGACAGGATGCCCTGCATGGTGCCCGCATCGTCCAGCACCAGCAGCGCGCCAATGCCCTTTTCCTTGAGCACCTGTACGGCGGTCGCCACCGTATCGCCGGGTTTCACGCTGACCAGCGCCCCGCCCTTCTTGGCAAGGATCTGTCCGACGGTGGCAGCTTCGGACGACAGGTTGCTGTCCACCGACTGGCTCACCGTCCGGTCGTGGCTCTTGTCGCCCCGCATGGGCTGTTGATAGGAGCTTGGGGTCATCTCGGATCTCCTTTGTCGCGAATGGCGCTTGTCTCTTGCAACATCTGGCGCAAGCAGCGGCGCACGGCAGTCTCCTGAGCAACAACGGCCCACGAGATCGGTTCCTGAGAGAGGGCTTCGCTGACGCTCTCGTCGACGAAGCGTCCTGCCCGCGCCACGGGGCACGCGCCACGGGGAAGACGGATGGCGCAGCATGCCGCGCCATCCGCGATCATTCGGTCTTCAGCGCGCCGGGCGCACCCGGTACTTCAGCACCGCAAGGGCCCCGAGGGTGACCAGCGCCCCCGACAGGAGATAAAGCCCTGCCGAGGCCAGCCCGTAGGTCTGGGAGAGCCAGAGCGCCACCAGCGGCGCGAAGGCTGCCCCGAAGATCCAGGACAGGTTGGTGGACAGGGCCGCCGCCGTGTAGCGGTACTTCTTCTCGAAGCGGTTCGGCAGGATGGAGCTCGCCTGGCCATAGGACAGGCCGAGCAGCAGGAAGCCGAAGAGCGTGAAGACGATGCCGCCGTCGAACAGGGTGGTGATCAGGAAGCTGTAGCCGCCGATCAGCACCGAAGTCGCGGCCAGCAGCCGCCTCCGGCCGATCATGTCCGCCAGAACCCCCGACATCACCACCGCGACAATGAAGAGCGCACCGCCCATGATCTCGACGAAGAGGAAGTCGGAAATGGGCGCCTGATTGGTCAGGACCATGTGGGCAAGCGGGAAGACGGAGACCATGTGCATGAGCGCGTAGCTGGCCAGCGGCAGCAGCGTTCCCAGCAGAACGCCCCGCCAGTGAGCGCGCAGCATCTCGAAGAACGGGCTGGAATAGAGCTGCTGCTCCTTCTGCAGTTCCACGTGTTCCTTGGAGTGGATGAGCTGCAGCCGCGCAAAGAGCGAGACCACATTCACCGCCAGAACGGCGAAGAACGGCCAGCGCCAGCCCCACTGGTAGAACTCCTGCTCGGTCAGGAATCCGGTGAGCACATAGAAGATGGCCGCAGCCACGCAAAGGCCGATGGGGGCGCCAAGCTGCGGGATCATGGCATACCAGCCGCGGCGGTTCTCCGGCGCGTTGGTCTGCAACAGCAGCGTGAGCCCGTCCCAGCCGCCGCCAAGGCCGATCCCTTGCGCCACGCGCAGGGCGATCAGCAGAACTGGTGCAAGCATCCCCGCGCTCTCGTAGCTCGGCAGAAGGCCGATGGCCATGGTGGAGATGCACAGGATCCCGATGGCGGCAGCCACCTTGCCCGACCGGCCGAAGCGGGGCTCCAGCAGCTTGAAGACCTGGCTCGCGAAGGGGCGCACCAGAAACGCAAGCGGGAATACCATGAACGACAGCAGCATGGCTGTTGCCGGGTCGGCATAGGAGAAGAACACCTTGGGGAAGACGAGAACGGATGCGAAAGCATAAACGAAGAAACCGAAATGATCGGTCACACGCGCCATGATGACTGTCACGAAAAGCTCATCGAGCACCCTCTGGCCACTGTGGCCTGTGCTCTCAACGACCCGATCGCTCGGAATGTCAGTCATTTACGACCTCCCTGATACTGCGTTTCTACGCAGGATAAATGTCTGATCCGACACGATTGTTCCGAAGGTTTCCTGAGTGCCGGGCCTCCCCGCCCGGCAATCTCCTCGGAACGCAGCGTCAGATCTGACGATTGCCGCACAGAACGCTGCGCTCTACAAGTGACAAAAAAGGCAAGGCCTCCATGCTGCGACGCAATACCGCCTTGCATGCCTGACCCGCTTCTTATAAATACCGGAGCCTGGCATCTAAATGACACGAAAAAACCTCATAGAAGTCAATGCTTTACGTAATGTCGTAAAGCTCCTCCCCCTCTTGTGCCCTGCTTTAGATCTGACCTCATGAAGTATGTGAAACACGCGCTCCTCCTCGCAATTGCGTCACTACTTTGCGGCTGCAATCTTGTCGTCATGTCTCCCTCCGGCGACATTGCACAGCAACAAAGTGACCTGATCATCTATTCGACGATTCTCATGTTGATCGTCGTCCTGCCCGTGATGGCTCTCACGGTCTTCTTCGCGATCAAGTATCGCGCTTCCAACAAGGATGCGGCTTACGAGCCGGATTGGCACCACTCCACCAGCCTGGAGATGGTCATCTGGGCCGTGCCCATGGCGATCATCCTCTGCCTGGCGGGTCTGACCTGGGTCGCGACCCACCGTCTGGACCCCTATCAGCCGCTGACGCGCATTTCGGAAGACCAGCCGGTCGATGAAACCGTCGAGCCGCTGGTCATCCAGGTCGTGGCCATGGACTGGAAGTGGCTCTTCGTCTACCCGCAGTACGGCATCGCTGCCGTCAATGAAGCCGCGGCTCCCGTCGATCGCCCGATCAAGTTCGAAATCACCTCCACCACGGTGATGAACTCCTTCTACGTCCCCGCCCTGGCCGGCCAGATCTATGCGATGCCCGGCATGCAGACCGAACTCAACGCGGTCATCAACAAGGCAGGCGACTACAAGGGCTTCAGCGCGAACTATTCCGGCGCCGGCTTCTCCCACATGGACTTCCGCTTCCACGGCGTTGACACGGGCGGCTTCGACGCCTGGGTCGAAAAGGTCCGGGCTGAAGGCAAGAGCGAGCTGGGCCGCACCCAGTTCCTGTCGCTCGACCAGAAGAGCATCGACCATCCTGTCACCTACTACACGGCGGTCGATCAGGAGCTGTGGGGCGCAATCCTCAATCAGTGCGTCGACAGCAGCAAGCTGTGTCAGAACGACATGATGATGGTGGACGCCCTTGGCGGTGGCGGCATCGAAGGTCTCACCATGCGTGACATCTTCGCCGGCATCTGCTCGTCCGACGATCCGGCTGGCCTGCTGACCGGCATCCAGCGCGCCAATGCGGAAACTGCTCCGCAGAGCGAACGCAAGATGACCCTGGTCCAGCTCGACGGCGAGGGCCTCGGCCTTCTCGACGCGCTGAAGACCCGGCAGACCAACTGACGAAACCCTGACTGAAATCCCTGTGTCGAGGGACGGAGCGCCGCTGACCGGCGATCCGTCCCTGTTCGACGAAGCATTTTGAGGACAAAATGGCAGGAGAAGCTCTCGCCCACGTGGATTATTCCCGTTGGGATCCCATCTTCGGCAAGCTCGGCTGGGACATCTTCCCGTTCTACGAGCCGGTGGTGCTTGCCACCTTCATCGGTGTGGTCATCGGCGGCATGGCGCTGCTGGGTGCCCTCACCTACTTCCGCCTCTGGGGTTATCTCTGGAAGGAATGGTTCACCAGCATCGATCACAAGAAGATCGGCATCATGTACATGGTGCTGGCCCTCGTCATGCTGGTGCGTGGCTTTGCCGATGCACTGCTCATGCGCGTGCAGCAGGCCTGGGCCGCGTCCGGCGGCACCGGCTACCTGGACAGCCACCACTACGATCAGATCTTCACCGCGCACGGCATGATCATGATCTTCTTCGTGGCCATGCCCTTCGTCACCGGCTTCATGAACTACGTGATGCCGCTGCAGATCGGCGCCCGCGACGTGGCCTTCCCGTTCCTGAACAACTTCAGCTTCTGGCTGACGACGTCGGGCGCGATCCTGGTCATGATCTCCCTCTTCGTCGGTGAATTCTCCACCGCCGGCTGGCTGGCCTATCCGCCGCTGTCGGGGCTTGAATTCAGTCCGAGCGTCGGGGTGGACTATTATATCTGGGCCTTGCAGATCGCCGGTATCGGGACGACCCTTTCAGGGATCAACCTGATCGTGACCATCGTCAAGATGCGCGCACCGGGCATGGACTACATGAAGATGCCTGTCTTCTGCTGGACCACCCTCTGCACCAACATCCTGATCGTCGCGACCTTCCCGATCCTGACGGCGACCCTCGCCCTCCTGACCGCGGACCGTTACCTCGGCACGCATTTCTTCACGAGCGACATGGGCGGAAGCCCGATGATGTACGTGAACCTGATCTGGATCTGGGGTCACCCGGAAGTGTACATCCTGACCCTGCCGGTCTTCGGGATCTTCTCCGAAGTGGTTCCGACCTTCACCGGCAAGCGGCTCTTCGGCTACACTTCCATGGTCTATGCCACCGCCGTGATCATGATCCTGTCCTACCTGGTGTGGCTGCACCACTTCTTCACCATGGGTGCGGGCGCGGACGTGAACTCCTTCTTCGGCATCACCACCATGGTGATCTCGATCCCCACGGGCGCCAAGCTCTTCAACTGGCTGTTCACCCTCTACAAGGGCCGCATCCGCTTCGAAGTGCCCATGCTGTGGACCATCGGCTTCATGCTCACCTTCGTCATCGGTGGCATGACCGGCGTTCTGCTAGCCGTTCCGCCGGCGGACTACGTGCTGCACAACTCCCTGTTCCTGATCGCCCACTTCCATAACGTCATCATCGGCGGCGTGGTCTTCGGCGTCTTCGCAGGGATCTCCTACTGGTTCCCCAAGGCTTTCGGCTTCAAGCTGGATCCGTTCTGGGGCAAGGTCTCGTTCTGGTGCTGGCTGGTCGGCTTCTATCTCGCCTTCATGCCGCTCTACGTGCTGGGCCTGATGGGCGTCACCCGCCGTCTCAGCCAGTTCGAGGACACCATCTATGCCGGCTACTTCATCACGGCCCTTCTCGGTGCCCTGCTGATCGCCTGCGGCATCGGTGCGTTCCTGCTGCAGCTCTTCGTCTCCATCCGGAACCGCGAGAAGCTCAAGGACACCACCGGCGACCCCTGGGGCACGGGCCGGACCCTGGAATGGGCCACCTCCTCGCCCCCGCCCTACTACAACTTCGCCTTCACGCCGAAGGTGCATCAGATTGATGCCTGGTGGCACATGAAGAAGGCGGGTTATGTCCGTCCGACCGAAGGTTTCGAGCCGATCCACATGCCGAAATACACCGGCACCGGGGTCATCCTCACGATCTTCATCACGGGCATGGGCTTCGCCCTCGTCTGGCACATCTGGTGGCTCGCGCTGGTGACCTTCATCCTGGCGCTCGCCTATGGCATCGACCACACCTTCAACTACAAGCGCGACTATTACGTCCAGCCGGATGAAGTGGCCGCGATCGAAGGGGAACGGACCAAGCTCCTGTCCTCCGGAGGCAATGCATGATGACCACGCAAACGTCCCCCGAAGCGATCGACTTCTACGTTCGCGAAACCCATCACGACGGTGAAGAGCATCATCACGAGCCGGGAACCCTGCTGGGCTTCTGGATCTACCTGATGAGCGACTGCCTGATCTTCGGCACGCTCTTTGCCACCTACGCCGTGCTCGGCCGCAATTTTGCGGCCGGCCCCTCCCCGGCCGATCTGTTCGAGATCGACATGATCCTCGTGTCGACCTTCATGCTGCTGTTCTCGTCCATCACCTACGGCTTCTCCGTCCTGCGGATGCACAAGGGTGACCTGCGCGGCACGCAGCTGTGGCTGATCGTCACCGGTCTGTTCGGCCTGGCGTTCCTTGGTCTGGAAATCAAGGAATTCACCCATCTGTGGCATGTCGGTGCCACGCCGATGGCCAGCGCCTTCCTGTCGTCCTTCTACACCCTTGTGGGCACCCACGGCCTGCACGTGACCGCCGGCTGCATCTGGCTGTTCGTGCTGCTGGCCCAGCTTCAGATCCATGGCATCACCCGCGAGAACAAGCGCCGGGTGATGTGCCTGAGCATGTTCTGGCACTTCCTGGACCTGATCTGGATCGGGGTGTTCTCCTTCGTCTATCTTGCGGGGGTCACCGTATGAGCACGTCTTCCAACACCACCCACGGGCACGATCATCACGACGAGAGCCACGGCTCGTTCAAGTCCTACATGATCGGCTTCGTGCTCTCCGTCGTCCTGACCGTGATCCCCTTCTGGCTGGTCATGGGCGATGTTCTGGACAGCAAGGCAATGGTCCTGGCCATCGTCTTCGGCCTCGGCGCCATCCAGATGCTGGTGCACATCTACTACTTCCTCCACGTGACCTCTAAGGCCGAGGAGGGCTGGCTTGCCATGTCCACCATCTTCACAATCCTGCTGGTCGTGATCGTGATGGCGGGCTCCATCTGGGTGATGTTCCACCTGAAGGAAAACATGATGCCGTCGCACGACCAGATCGAGGCCGTGCGCCAGCTTCCCTGATCGGGATATGCCGGGGAGAATGACCATGACCGACTGGCGCCAGCGTCGTCGCGCAAACCTCGTTCTCCTCGGCATCGCGTGTGTCGCTGTCATTTGCCTGGTGCTGCTGGGCAATTGGCAGCTTCGCCGCCTCGCCTGGAAGACCACCCTGATCGCCCAGGTCGAAACCCGCGCCCACGGCGCTCCTGTCCCCGCCCCTGCCCGCGCCGACTGGCCTTCCGTTTCCGCCGACACGCACGCCTATCTGCGTGTCGCCGCAAGCGGCCGCTATCTCCCCGGACACGACACGCCCGTCAAGGCCGTGACCGATCTGGGCCCCGGCTACTGGATCCTCTCCCCGCTTGAAACCAATGCGGGGGAGATCGTCTGGATCAATCGGGGCTTCGTGCCGACCGAACTGCGTGATCCGGACGCCCACGCCCCCGTTCCCGCCGGCCCGGTGACCGTCACCGGCCTCCTGCGCATCGGCGAGCCGGAAGGCACGCTGCTGCAGGCGAACGAGCCGGAAAAGGGCCGCTGGTACTCCCGCGACGTGGACGCTCTTTCGGCAAGCGCCGGCCTGCCGTCGCCGGCCCCCTATTTCATCGATGCGGAGCAGGGCGCGGATCCAGCCGCCTACCCGCGCGGCGGGCTCACGATCATCAGCTTCCGCAACAACCACCTTCAATATGCCCTGACCTGGTACGCCATGGCGCTCGGGCTTGCGGCCGCCATCGTCTTCATGGTCCGTCTGGCGCGCCGCCCTGCCCGGTCCTCCGAGCTGGACGACGACTGATCCTCCGGCCGGTCGACCGCCATGGCCTACCCCCTCCCAATCCCTTGCCGCGGATACGAAAAAGCCGGCGGAACTGCCTCCACCGGCTGAATGCATCTTGTCTTGACCATCGGCCTTAAAGGCCTGTGTCAGAGCCTGCGATCAGGCGCCCGCCTGACCCGCCTGCTCCATCTGAGCGCGCATCTTGCGCGCCCGGGGGCACTGCAGCTTGTCGATCAGCGGGCTGTTGGGATCGATGTCCTTGGAGCAGACCACGCACTTGTCGGCACCCGCAATGGCATTCAGGCCACCGCAACTGCCCTTGATGGTCTTGCCCATGAAGATCACGCCGAGAGCCATGCCGGTCACCACCAGCATCAGGATCACGAAGGCAAAAAGAAACGTTTCCATGTCGGACGCAGGTCCTTCCTTGCTGAACGTCGGATCAGGGAGCCGGAGCCTTACTCCGCACCCTTCAGGGCTTCAAAGGCGGTGCTGGAAATGATGTCATATCCTTCGCCGCCATCCGCCTTGCGCGAGATGAAATAGACAGCCAGACCCTTGTCTTCGGCAACCTTGAGGCCCTCGTCGGCGCCCAGGGCCAGCATGGCCGTGGCCCAGCCGTCCGCCAGCATGGCATTGTCCGCGATCACGGTGACGGAGGTCGTCCAGTGGGTGATCGGCCAGCCAGTGGTCGGATCGATGATGTGGGAGAAGCGCTTGCCCTCATGCTCGACGAAATTGCGGTAATCGCCGGAGGTGGCCATGCCATTGTCCTTGACCGAGACGATCAGCTCGATGGACTTCTCGCCCGGCTCCGGCTTTTCGATGCCGATCTTCCAGGTTTCGCCCTTCTCGTTGACGCCGGCGGTCACCAGATCGCCGCCGATCTCGACCATGTAGTTCTCGACGCCCAGCCCCTTGAGCTTGGCCGCGACCGCGTCGATGCCGAAGCCCTTGGCGATGGCCGACAGGTTGATGCCCAGTTCCGGCTCCGCCTTGGTCACGGTGGAGGCCGCTTCATCAAGGGTCAGCAAGCGCGACTGGCCCACATGGGTCAGGGCCTGCTCGATGTCGGCCTGGGCCGGGACCGGATCCTCGGGCTTGCGCGGACCGAAGCCCCACAGGTTGATCAGCGGGCCGAGCGTGACGTCGAACTTGCCCTCGCTGCCCGCGTGGATCTCGTTGGCAGCCTTCATGACCGTGATGAAGTCGCCGGAAACCTTGAAGGGCTCCGTGCTGGTGCTGGCCGAAAAGAGGGAGACTTCCGAGGCCTTGTCCCAGTTGGACATCTTGCCGTTCACGTCCTTGAGAACCGTCTCCACATCGGCGGAGAGGCCTTCCTCGGTCAGCCCGTCGGGAACCTTCACGGCCGTAATGTGATAGGTGGTGCCCATGGTCTTGCCGGAGAGGCGCACCGTCTTGGCCGGTTCCTCGCCAGAACACGCCGCGAAGGTCAGGAGAAGGGCGAGAGCGCAATATCGGATCATGGCACGGAATCTCTTCGGATACGGCAATTGAGACAATGGGGTCTGGCCGGATCGTCCACGATGCGCTTTTCCGTTTACTTAACGCGGGACCATGATAGGTATCCGAACGGACGCGATGGCGATCTTTGATGGCTGGATATCTACATTTTCTGGGAAACGCTAGTTGTTTTTTAAGGCGGAAATGCGCTTTATGCCCCTGAATGGGCATTGGCTGCGACCGGCGTGACCCGCAAGGCCAACTGATCCCTCCACCATCGCGTGACACTCCCTAACCGCGCTCTCCAGAGGACCGCCTTGGCCTAGAGATGAATGTAATCAAGCTCAAGAAGGGTCTGGACCTGCCTATCACCGGCGCTCCGGACCAGAAAATCCATGACGGGGGACCGATCGAGACGGTCGGCCTGCTCGGGGTGGACTATGTCGGACTGAAGCCGAAAATGCTCATTGGCGAGCAGGAGACGGTTCAGCGCGGCACGCCCCTCTTCTGCCCCAAGGACGATCCGGATGCCGTGATCGTGTCGCCGGTCACCGGTCGCGTGCGCGCCATCAACCGCGGCGCACGCCGGGTTCTGGAAAGCGTCGTGATCGAGGTGACCGACGCCTCGGACACTGGTGTCGCCTTTGGCCCGATCGCGGCCGATGCCTCTGCCGAAGACATCGTGGCGAAGCTCTGCGCGGCCGGCCTGTGGACTTCCTTCCGCACCCGTCCCTATTCCAAGGTGCCGCACAGCACGACCCGGCCGAAGGCGATCTACGTCACCGCCCTCGACACCGAGCCGCTCGCAGCCGACACGGATGTGGTGATCTCCGAGCGGCTTGCCGACTTCGAGACCGGCCTCGCCCTCGTCGCCAAGCTGACCTCGGGCCCCACCTATCTCTGCCAGTCCGAGAAACTCAAGGTCGACCCGCTGAAGATCGGCGGCGTCACCCAGGTGGCCTTCTCCGGCCCCCATCCGGCAGGTCTCGCAGGCACCCACCTGCATTTCCTGACCCCGCCGAGCGCGGCCGAACCGGTCTGGACGATCTCCTATCAGGATGTGCTGACAATTGGCACCCTCGCCCGCACGGGTCATCTCGACCCGAGCCGGGTGATCGCGCTCGCCGGTCCGCGCGCGGCCAAGCCGCGTCTGGTCCGCACCGTGCTCGGTGCGTCTACCCAGGACCTGACCAAGGGCGAAGTCGCCGGCACCGCGCTGCTGCGTCTCGTGTCCGGTTCGGTGCTGAGCGGACGGGCGGCAGACGGCAGCTTCGGCTATCTCGGCCGCTACCATCGCCAGATCACGCTGATGTCGGAAGACCATGAGCAGATCCCGATGGGCTGGATCCGGCCGATGCCGGGCAAATATGCCTTCCAGCCGGTCCTCGGATCGGCCCTGTCGAAGAAGCTCTATGACCTGACCACCAATCTCAATGGTGGCCGTCGCGCCATGGTGCCGCTGGGCACCTTCGAGGAACTGATGCCGCAGGACTACCTGCCGACCCAGCTCCTGCGCGCGCTTCTGGTCAAGGACACGGACACCGCCCAGGCCCTCGGCGCCCTCGAACTCGACGAGGAAGACCTCGGTCTCGTCGGCTTCGCCTGCCCGGCCAAGTATGAATATGGCATCGCCCTGCGCGAGAGCCTCGAGAAAATCGAGAAGGAGGGCTGATCCGTTGGGTCTGCGCAATTTCTTTGACCGTATTGAACCGCACTTCGAAAAGGGCGGCAAATACGAGCGGTTCTTCCCTCTCTACGAGATGGTGGAATCCTTCCTTTACACCCCGAAGACCGTGACGACGGCTGCGCCCCACGTGCGCAGCTACATCGACATGAAGCGGATCATGACCTACGTGGTCATCGCCACCATCCCGGCGATCCTCTTCGGCTGGTACAACACCGGCTGGCAGGCCAACTCCGCCATCGCCCTTCTGGGCGAGAGCGCCCAGACCGGTTGGCGCGTTGGTCTGATCCAGGCGCTCGGCATCGGGCTCAACCCGGACAGCATCTTCGCCTGCGCCTTCCACGGCCTGCTCTACTTCCTGCCGATCTACCTCACGACCCTTGTGGTGGGCGGCATCTGCGAAGTGATCTTTGCCACGGTGCGCGGCCATGAAGTGAACGAGGGCTTCCTCGTCACGTCCATGCTCTACACCCTGATCATGCCCCCCAGCATTCCGCTGTGGCAGGTGGGTCTGGGCATCGCCTTCGGCGTTGTCATCGGCAAGGAAGTCTTCGGCGGCACGGGCAAGAACTTCCTGAACCCGGCCCTCACCGGCCGTGCGTTCCTCTACTTCGCCTACCCGGCCTACATGTCCGGCGACAGCATCTGGACGCCCGTTGACGGCTTCTCCGGCGCCACCGCGCTCTCCGTCTCCGCCACCGACGGCTATCAGGCCCTCCAGGCGGCCGGAATCACCTGGTCAGACGCCTTCTTCGGCTTCATCCAGGGCTGCCTCGGGGAAACCTCGACGCTGGCCTGCCTCATCGGCCTGGCCTTCCTGCTGGCCACCAAGATCGCCAACTGGCGTCTGGTCATTGGCTGCCTGGCCGGCATGATCGGCTTCTCGATGCTGCTCAACGCGGTCGGCTCCGACAGCAACCCGATGTTCGCCATGCCCTGGTACTGGCATCTGGTGGTCGGCGGCTACGCCTTCGGTCTGGCCTTCATGGTCACCGAGCCGGTCTCTGCCTCCCACACCAACGTGGGCCGCTACATCTACGGCGCGCTCATCGGCGTGATGGTCGTCATGATCCGCGTGATCAACCCGGCCTTCCCGGAAGGCATGATGCTGGCGATCCTCTTCGGCAACGTCTTTGCCCCTCTCATCGACTATTTCGTCATTCAGGCGAACATCAAACGGAGGATGCGTCGCCATGGTTGACGGCTCCGCAAACACCGCAAGCCCCAAGGGCCCGCTGCGCAGGTTCCTCGACCTGCCGACGGACAGCACCGCGAAGACCCTCTTCGTGGCGGTCACCCTGTGCCTCTTCGCCAGCATGATCGTGTCCATCGCAGCCGTCGCCCTGCGCCCGGTGCAGGAAGAAAACAAGCTGCGCGACAAGCGCATCAACATCCTCCAGGTCGCGGGCGTCTATGACCCGGCGGTCAGCGTGGCAACCGCCTTCGAGGCGTTCGAACCGCATGTGGTCGACCTGCGGACCGGTGAGTTCACCGACCAGTTCGACGCGGCGACCTTCGACGACCGGGCTGCCGCCGACGACCCGGCCCTGAGCCGCGCTCTGGAAGACGACCCGGCCAGCATCTCGCGCCAATCCTTCTACAAGACGGTCTATCTGCTGCGCGATGCCAATGGCGCCATCGACAAGGTGGTTCTGCCGGTCCACGGCTACGGCCTGTGGTCCACGCTGTGGGGCTTCATTGCCCTTGAAGAGAACGGCAATGACATCTTCGGCCTGCAGTTCTACGAGCAGGGCGAAACCCCGGGTCTGGGCGCAGAGGTGGACAATCCGCGCTGGAAGGCCCTGTGGAACGGCAAGAAGCTGCGCGATGACAACGGCGATCTCCAGATCACCGTCGCCAAGACCCAGCCCGCAGCCGGCCCTGAATACTATGTCGACGCCCTCGCCGGTGCGACGCTCACCTCCCGTGGGGTGGACAACCTGGTCCGCTTCTGGATGGGCAGCGACGGCTACGAGGCCTTCCTGAACAAGATCAAGGCAGGAGAGATCAAATGAGTCAGACCCGTCGCGAGCTCCTTGTCGATCCGCTGGTAGACAACAACCCGATCACCCTTCAGGTGCTCGGCATCTGCTCCTCGCTGGCCGTGACCTCCTCCCTGAAGGTCGCGCTGGTGATGGCAATCGCCGTGACACTGGTGACGGCGTTCTCGTCCATGTTCATCTCCATGCTGCGCAACCACATCCCCTCGTCGATCCGCATCATCGTCCAGATGGTGATCATCGCATCGCTGGTGATCGTGGTGGATCAGCTGCTGAAGGCCTATGCGTTCGAGATCTCCAAGACCCTGTCGGTCTTCGTCGGCCTGATCATCACCAACTGCATCGTGATGGGCCGCGCCGAAGCCTTTGCCATGAAGAACCCGCCGATCGACAGTTTCATCGACGGCATCGGCAACGGCCTGGGCTACGGCTTCATCCTCATGCTGGTCGGCATCATCCGCGAACTGTTCGGCTCCGGGTCCCTCTTCGGCGTGACCCTGCTCCAGACCGTCAACAACGGCGGCTGGTACGTGCCCAACGGCCTGCTTCTGCTGCCGCCCTCCGCCTTCTTCGTGATCGGTCTGCTGATCTGGGCCTTCCGCACCTGGAAGCCGGAACAGGCGGAAGAGCGCGAATACAAGATCCAAACCGTTGAGGCCCACTGATGGAAGGCTTGATTGCACTCGCTGTCAAAGCGGTTTTCGTCGAAAACCTGGCCCTGTCCTTCTTCCTGGGCATGTGCACCTTCATCGCCGTGTCCAAGAAGATCGGCACGGCGATCGGTCTCGGCATCTCCGTGATGATCGTTCAGGCCATCACGGTGCCGGCGAACAACCTGCTTCTGACCTACCTGCTGAAGCCCGGCGCGCTTGCCTGGGCCGGCTTCCCCGACGTGGACCTGACCTTCCTCGGTCTGATCTCCTACATCGGCGTCATCGCGGCCATCGTGCAGATCCTGGAAATGTTCCTCGATAAGTACATGCCCGCCCTCTACAACGCCCTCGGCATCTTCCTGCCGCTGATCACCGTGAACTGCGCCATTCTCGGCGGCTCCCTGTTCATGGTGGAGCGCGACTACGACTTCGCCCAGGCCACCACCTATGGCATCTCGTCCGGTCTCGGCTGGGCGCTGGCCATCACGGCCATGGCGGGCGTGCGCGAGAAGCTGAAGTACTCGGATGTTCCGGACGGCCTGCAGGGCCTCGGCATCACCTTCATCACCGCCGGACTGATGGCCATGGCCTTCATGTCCTTCTCTGGCGTGAAGCTGTAAGGGGAGCACGGGACAAATGGAAACATTCAGCCTGGGCGTTGCCCTCTTCACCCTCATCGTGCTCGGCCTGGTGGCAATCATCCTGGCCGCGCGCTCCAAGCTGGTCTCCACCGGCAACGTCAACATCACCATCAACGGCGAGAAGACCATCTCGGTGCCGGCCGGCGGCAAGCTGCTGCAGACGCTGGCAGCCGAGAAGCTCTTCGTTCCGTCGGCCTGCGGCGGCGGCGGCACCTGTGCCCAGTGCCGGGTGAAGGTTCATTCCGGCGGCGGCTCCATCCTGCCGACGGAAGAAAGCCACATCACCAAGCGCGAAGCCGCCTGCGGCGACCGCCTGTCGTGCCAGGTGGCCGTGAAGCAGGACATGGAGATCGAGGTTCCCGAGGAAGTCTTCGGCGTCAAGAAGTGGGAATGCACCGTGCGTTCCAACGACAACGTCGCGACCTTCATCAAGGCCCTCGTGCTCGACCTGCCGGAAGGCGAGAACGTCGACTTCCGCGCCGGTGGCTACATCCAGATCGAAGCGCCCAAGCACTCGCTCTCCTACAAGGATTTCGACATCCAGGAAGAGTATCGCGAGGACTGGGACAAGTTCGACCTGTGGCGTTTCAACTCCACCGTCGACGTGCCGATCGAACGCGCCTACTCCATGGCCAACTACCCGGAAGAAAAGGGCATGATCATGCTCAACGTCCGCGTGGCCACCCCGCCCCCGGGGTCCAGCGACGTTCCTCCGGGCAAGATGTCGTCCTACATCTTCAACCTGAAGCCTGGCGACAAGGTCACCATTTCCGGTCCGTTCGGCGAGTTCTTCGCCCGTGAGACCAAGAAGGAAATGATCTTCATCGGCGGTGGCGCAGGCATGGCGCCCATGCGCTCGCACATCTTCGACCAGCTCAAGCGCCTGCAGAACCGCGATCGCAAGATCAGCTTCTGGTACGGTGCCCGCTCCCGTCGCGAGATGTTCTTCGTCGAGGACTTCGACCAGCTGGCCGCCGAATTCGACAACTTCGAATGGCACGTCGCCCTGTCCGACCCGCAGCCGGGTGACGACTGGGACGGCTACACCGGGTTCATTCACAACGTGCTCTACAACGAGTACCTGAAGGACCACGCCGCGCCGGAAGACTGCGAGTTCTACATGTGCGGTCCCCCGATCATGAACCAGTCGGTCATCAAGATGCTGCTGGATCTGGGCGTCGACCGCGAGGACATCATGCTCGACGACTTCGGCGGCTGAGGCCTTCGAAGACAATGTTGCAAGAACAGGAAAGCCGGCGGAAACGCCGGCTTTCTTCATGTCTGGACTGTCCGTTCAAGCCTTCAGGTCTTCAAGGGGATGAAGGCAAGCATCAGCAGGCCGACACCGGCAGGCACCCCATAGAGCCAGGCCCGGCGCCGCCAGCCCTCTTCCTGCTTTTTCCAGGCATCACGGAACTTGTGCCCACAGGCAACGACGACCAGGACCAGCAGCGCGCCGGTGAGCGGGGTGAGATGAATTGCGTCAGGCACCGGGATCTTTCCGAAAGCTGAGGGGAGAGTGGCAAGGGCAAGGGCAAGGGCAAGGGCCATGACCTTGTACCGACCCTATCGCGAAATCGGCAGGCTGGGAACGCAAGCCCTCGTCACGGGCCGGGGAAAGTCGTCCGCCACCGGCGCAGGAAGGCCTGACGGGTCCGGGCATCCAGACTGACGAGCAGGGTCGGCGACAGCTCAATGGTGCGCTGTGCGGAGACCGGAAGCCCCTCGCCCCCATCCGCTTCCCCGTCCAGCAGCGGCGAAATCAGCAGGGCCTTGCGCAGGGCAATCTCGCCGCGCGTGGAGAGCAGAAACTCCAGGAACCGCGTCGCGTCCCCGTAATGCCGCGCCTCCTTCTGGATCATCAGCGCGCGGGACAGCACGAGCGTGTAATCCGTCGGCAGCACGATGCCGATGCGCGGATCCTCGGCCTGATAGCCATGAGCATAGGATCCCAGCACGTTATAGGCGATGAGATAGGTGCCCTCCGCCACTCCGGCGATGATGTCGTAGGAGCAGCAGGTCGAGACGGCGCCCGTCCGACTGAAGGCTTCCTGAAGCGCCCCGAAAGTGGTCGCCTCGTGGGAATCGGCGAAGGCAAAGAGATAGCCGAGCCCCGAGGCCTCCACATCATAAGTTGCCACATGGCCGACGTAGCTCTCCGGCTTCTGGCGCAGCAGATCGAGCAGGTCGAAGCGCGAACGTGGGATGTCCTCCACCGGCAGGGCCTGCTTGTTGTAGACAATCACGGCCGGCTCCCGGGTGATGCCCCACAGCTCGTCGCGCCAGCGCAGGTCATCGGGAAGCCTCTCGGTCAGCACGCTGCGATAGGGCTGGCCGCAGGCGTCATTCACCAGCTTGACCATCTGATGCACGCCGGAGCTGATCACCACATCCGCCCCCGGCTGACCAGAGCGGCACTCCGCCATGGTTGTCCGGTAAAGCGTGTTGGAGCCCCACTGCTCGTAGCGCAGGCTCAGGCCCGGAACTTCGGCAACGAAGGCCTCCAGCACCGGATCGAACACGGCAATATCCGTGGTGGACCGCACGATCAGCGTCCGCCCCGTTCCCTCGGCCCCATAGGTTCGCACCGCTTCCTGCGCCGCAGCGGACTGAACCCCGCAAAGAAGGGACAGGACCAGCGGCACCCCGGCGATCCAGGATCTCATGAGCGTGCCTCCCCGGCCGGATCGAAGACCAGGACGGCCCGGAAGCCATCGCCCGCGTCCTTCTCCATCACCAGCCGCCCGCCAAAGGCATCGGCAACCGAATGGGCGATCGCCAGTCCGAGCCCCGAGCTTCCCTCGCGCATCCGCCCCTCCGGCGTGTTGAAGCGGGTGCCTGCGCCGCGCAGGATTTCGGGCGCAGGGCCGTTGCCGCAATCGCGCACCCACAGCACCGCCTTGCCATCTTCCATGCCAGCGCCCACGGTGACCGGCGCCCGGCCATGGGTGAGCGCATTGTTCAGAAGGTTCTTCAGTGCCTCATGCACGCTGGGCGGATCCGCCAGCACCGGAACCGGGTCGGGCGGCAGGTCGAGGCGCACCTCGGACTGGGGCGCCAGCACGCTGTGGTCATCCTCTTCGCAGACATCCAGCGCCACGTCCCTCAGATCCAGCCACTGACGCCGGGCGCTCTCGCCCCGGTGAACCACGAGCGCCCGGGCCAGAAGCTGGTCGAGCAGACGGCCGAGCCGGACGGAGCGCGTGTGGATCCGCTCCACGATCCGCGCGCGGCGTCCCTCGTCCTCCTCGCCGGCCAGAAGATCGGCCTGAGCACGGAGGGCGGCAACGGGTGTGCGCAACTGATGCGCTGCATCGGAAATCAGGTGCCGCATCGAGCCCATCTGCCGGTCGAGCCGATGCATGAAGCGGTTGGCCGCTTCCACCATCACGGCAATGTCCTTAGGCAGGCGCGTGTTCATGGGCGTCAGGTCATGGGGATCGCGCCGCGACAGTTCGGCTGCGATCCGTTCCAGCGGCTTGAGGGCCGAGCGCACCACCACCGCGGCCAGAAGCATCATGGCCGCACCGGTCGCGGCCACCACGTAAAGCGCCTTGCGGGTGATATCGAGGGCGAGGTCATTGCGGGCGCGCAGCGTGTGGCCGACGATCACATTCACCGTGCCGTTGAGGGTTCGCTCTGCAAAGCGGCGGCTCACCACCGCGAAGCGGGCGGGCTCGCCGAAGAAATCCGCATCGAAATAGTCCGGCGTGCCGCGCCGGCCCCGTGCCTCGGGCAGGGAAATCTCGCCATATCCCGTCAGCGTCTCGCCGCGCACGCCGATCACCCGGTAGCCGATCCGGTCCTCCGGCGCCAGTGCCAGCAACTGGAAGGCCGACACCGGAAGCGTCACGGCCAGCCGTCCATCCTGCACGGAGACCGCCGAGGCGATGTTGTTGGCAGCTCCCAGCAGCAGACGGTCATAGGCCTCTTCCGCAGCCTCCCGGCCATAGGTGAAGGCGGCGACAGAAACGATACCGATGCCGATGAGCAAGATGGAGAGAACCCCCAGCGCGACGCGGGCGGTGAGGGACAGGGTGCCCAGAACGGCGCGCCGCTCAGCCATCGATGTCCAGCCTGTAGCCGAGGCCGCGCTGGGTGGCGATACGCACGCCGGTCTCACCCAGCTTCTTGCGCAGGCGGGCGATATAGAGCTCGACCGCATTCATGCCCACGTCCGTTTCCTCGAAGCTGAAAATGCTCTCGAAGAGCCGCTCCTTGCTGACCACCTTGCCCCGGTTGCGCACCAGAACCTCAAGCAGGCTGATCTCGCGCCGGGTCAGCGGCAGCGGCTCGTCATCGAGCCGAAGCGTCCGCGCGCCGGGATTGAAGCGCAGACGCCCGAGCGCCACTTCCTCGGACTTCTCGCCCGCCTCGCGCCGATAAAGCGCCCGCACCCGGGCCTCGAGCTCGCGATGGTCGAACGGCTTGACCAGATAGTCATCCGCGCCCCAGTTGAGCGACGAGACCCGGTCATCGACGGAGAACTCGGCCGTCAGCATGAGGATCGGTGTCCGCTCGCCCCGTGCGCGCATCTCCCGGAGCAGGTCTGTTCCCAGCCCATCGGGAAGGTTGATGTCGAGGACGATCACGTCATAGCGCTGCACGGCAACGCATTCGCGCGCCTGCTCCAGGGTCCGCGCCAGATCGCACGCAGCCCCTGCCCGCTCCAGCCGGATCATGATGGCTTCCGCCATATCATAGGTGTCTTCGACGAGCAAAAGACGCAATTCGGCTCTCCTCCGCCCTTTCTAGTGCCAAGACAGCGCCCCCCATGCAAGCACCTTGCGCAGGGGTGACAGCTTGATGACAGTTTCTCTCGCTACTCTCTGCCCCATCCCCACCGGGAGGACGCCGTGATCGCGGCCTGGTGGAATAAGGAAGCGGGCCACTCGGACCCGCAGCATGTGGAGGAACACATCATGACATTCAAAACGAGCCGCGCCCTGCTGGCGGCCGCCTTCCTTGGCGCGTCTTCGCTCTTTGCCCAGGCAGCCGACTTCATGCCGGAAAGCCCCGAGTGCATTGCACCGGCCAACCCGGGCGGCGGCTGGGACTTCACCTGCCGTCAGGTCGGCAAGACCCTTCAGGACCTCGGCCTCATCGACAAGACCATGCAGGTCGTCAACCTCGCCGGTGGCGGCGGTGGCGTGGCCTATGCCGAAGTGGTGAACAAGCGCAATGACAGCAACGACCTGATCGTTGCCGCTTCGTCCGCCACCTCCACCCGTCTGGCCCAGGGCGCCTATCCGGGCAACACCATGGAACAGGTCCGCTGGGTTGCGTCCGTCGGCGCCGATTATGGCGTGATCGCCGTGGCTGCCAACAGCCCGATCAACACCCTTCCGGAACTGCTGGAACAGATGAAGACCGATCCGGCCTCCATCGCCGTTGCCGGTGGCTCCGCCGTGGGTGGCTGGGACCACCTGAAGGTCCTGATCGCAGCCAACGCCTATGGCATCGATGACGTTCGCAAGGTGAAGTACATCGCCTTCGATGGCGGCGGCGAAGCCGTGACCCAGCTGCTGGCCGGTTCCGTCCAGGCCTTCACCGGTGACATCTCCGAAGCCAAGGGCTTCGTGGACAGCGGCGACATCAAGGTTCTGGCCGTGCTCTCCCCCGACCGTCTGCCGGGCGAATTCTCCAAGTTCGGAACCGCCAAGGAACAGGGCGTTGATGCCATCGGCGCCAACTGGCGCGGGTTCTACGCTCCGGGCGGCATGTCCGACGAAGCCTACAACGCCTGGGTTGCCAAGATCGGCGAACTCTACGCCAGCGACGCCTGGAAACAGACCATGGAAGCCAACGGCCTCGCTCCGCTGGACCTGACCGGTGAGGACTTCCAGAAGTTCGTGGGCGAATCCGTTGCCCAGATCCAGCAGATCTCCCGCGAGATCGGCATCATCAAGTAAGCCCTTCGGGCCGATGACCGGGGCCGGACGTTGCAGCCAATGTGACTTCCGGCCCCTTTTTCAAACAAGAACAAGCAACAAGAAGGGAAGGCTCCCCTGCAGGCGGAGCCTCCGGAGGGAGAGCGTCCAATGAGTGACCGCATATTCGGGGCGATCGGTCTGCTGCTGGCCGCAGGCTATGCCTGGGCCGCGCTGATCATCGAAGAAAGTTTCCTGTCCGACGCCGTGGGCCCCAAGGCCTTTCCGCTCATCATCGCCGTTGTGCTGGCGCTGGCGTCGCTCGCCATCTTCCTCAAACCGGACGCCGATCCGCACTGGCCGTCCCTCGGACGCCTGCTGGAGATCTTCGCGGCCGGTGGCGTGATGGTTGTCTATGCCCTGGCCCTGCCCGAGCTCGGCTTCGTGATCGCAACCGCGCTCGCCGCCGGTTACCTGACCTGGCGCCTCGGCTCCGGCGCCCTCGGCTCCGTGGCCACCGGCATCTGCACCTCGCTCGGCATCTATGTCGTCTTCCATCTCGTCCTCGGCCTGTCCCTGGCCAAGGGCCCCCTCGGTTTCTGACGGAGCGCCTCGATGGACACCCTCTCTTCTCTCGCCGATGGCTTCGTCATCGCGCTGACCTGGCAGAACCTTCTGCTGGCCCTGCTCGGCTGTTTCCTCGGCACCATCATGGGCGCCCTGCCCGGCCTTGGTCCGTCCAACGGCGTGGCGATCCTCATTCCGCTGGCCTTCACCCTGGGTCTCGGCGCAACGCCCTCGCTGATCCTGCTGACCTCGGTCTATTACGGCGCCATGTATGGCGGCCGCATCTCGTCGATCCTGCTCAACATCCCCGGTGACGAACCGGCGATGATGACCTGTCTGGACGGCTATCCCATGGCCCAGAAGGGTCAGGCCGGCGAAGCCCTCTCGCTCTCAGGGATTGCCTCCTTCGTCGGCGCATTCCTGGCCACCTGGGGCCTGATCCTGCTGGCCCCGCAGCTGGTGAAGATCGCCCTGCTCTTCGGCCCGGCGGAATATTTCGCCCTCTTCACCCTGGCCTTCGCCACGCTCGGCGGCGTTGCCTCCACCAATCAGGCCAAGACCGCCTTCGCCGCAGCTCTCGGCATCGGCCTCGCCATGGTGGGCGTCGATACCCAGACCGGCGTGCCCCGCTTCACCTTCGGCGAAGTCCATCTTTATGACGGCATCGACTTCCTCGTCGCCATCGTCGGTCTCTTCGCGCTCTCGGAAGTCTTCATCTTCCTCGAGCACCGCCACGGCAATTCCGACGCGGCCGGCAAGAAGGTGGAGATCGGCCGCCTGATGCCCAGCTGGGCCATGCTGAAATACTGCACCCCCACCATGCTGCGCACCAGTCTCCTCGGCTTCCTCGCAGGCGTGCTGCCCGGTGCCGGTGCTTCCCTCGGCTCGTTCATCTCCTATTCCATGGAAAAGCGGCTCGTCGACAAGGAAGGCACCTTCGGCACCGGCGATCCGCGCGGCGTGGCCGCTCCGGAAGCCGGCAACAATGCCGCCGCCGGTGGGGCACTGGTCCCCATGCTCGCGCTCGGCGTGCCCGGCTCCGGCACCACCGCCGTTCTGCTGGCCGTGCTGCTGGCTCTCAACATCACCCCCGGCCCGCTGCTCTTCACCCAGCAGCCGGACGTGGTCTGGGGTCTGATCGCCGCGCTCTTCATCGCCAACTTCATGCTGCTGGCCCTGAACATCCCGATGATCGGCATGTTCACCCGCATCCTGCTGATCCCGCCGCGCATCCTCATGCCCATCGTGGCCATGGTGAGCTTCGTCGGCATCTACGGCATCTCGGGCTCGTCCTTCGACCTTCTGGTCATGGTCGGCTTCGGCATCATGGGCTGGGTCCTGCGCAAGCTGGACGTGCCGCTCGTGCCCGTCATCCTCGGCACCCTTCTCGGCAATGCCATGGAAAGCAATCTCCGCCGCGCCATCAGCATCGACAATGGCGACTGGTGGACCCTGATCGACAGCCCGCTGTCGGCGTCTCTCTGGGCCGTTGCCGTCATCGGCTTCGTTCTGCCCATCGTCCTCGGAAAGGTCCTCAAGGGCCGCATCAAGATGGCCAAGGACGAGGAGGGATCGGTCACCGACTGACCTCCCCGTCCCCCGAAAACTTCAAAGGCTCGCCGATCCCCCCCTCGACGAGCCTTTTTTTTGCGACTGCGACGCGGCGAAGTGGTCGTCAGGCCCGGACGAACCCCAGCACCGCTTCCCGCGCATCCTGACGGGCCAGCTCCTGCCCCGCCTCTCCGAAAAGCTGCTTGCCGAACAGCAGCGAGAAGGTCGCCTGGTTGGAGACGTTGAAGAAGCTGATTGCGGAAATGATCCAGTGGATGCGCAAGGGAGACAGACCCTTGCGGAAGACCCCATCGCGCACGCCGCGCTCATAGATCTCGGCAATGTTGCGGATCGCCGCCTGGTTCAGGCTGCCGATGGTTTCCGACTGCTCGAGATACTTGCCGTCATGGATGTTCTCGATCATGACGAGCCGGATGAAATCCGGGTTGCGGCGATGGTGGTCGAAGGTGAACTCCGCCAGCCGTCCCAGCGCCTCGACGGGTGCCAGATGGGACAGCGCCAGCGCCTCCTCGCCCTTTCGCACTTCCGCATAGGCCGCCTCGAGCGCCTTCTGGTAGAGCTCTTCCTTGCTGCCGAAATAGTAATAGATCATGCGCTTGGACGTGCGCGTCTTGGCCGCGATCTCGTCCATGCGGGCACCGGACAGGCCATTGCGGGAAAATTCCGCCAGCGCCACGGCCAGGATATCGGCCTTCACCGCCTCCGGATTCTGCTTCCATCCGCTTTTGGTTTCCGTCTGGCCGGCTTCGGCTTTCTGCCTTGTCATCTGGTCTTCCCGCGTCGCTTGAGCACGCCCTGCTTAGCAGTTTTAACCGCCGGGTACAAAGCCGTTGACTCATTTAACCGGATGGTACATTTTAATCGGCAATGATATAAATCAATTGGGAGGAACCGGTCATGGGCGCCACATCCGGCACGCTGCTGGCTGGTCTCATCGGCAAGGGGATCGCACGGTCCCGCACGCCGGAGATGCACATGGCGGAAGCCGCGGCCCAAGGCCTGCGGGGGGTCTATCGGCTGATCGACACGGATGCCCTTGCGGAGCGTCTGCCGGGCGCCGTGCCCGCGCTGCCCGATCTCGTGCGCGCCGCCGAGCTCGCAGGCTTTGACGGCCTGAACATCACCTTCCCCTTCAAGATCGAGATCCTGCCGCTCCTCGACGTGCTGTCGGACAATGCCCGCGCCGTCGGATCGGTGAACACCGTCGTCTTCCGGGATGGCAAGCGCTACGGCCACAACACGGACCTCTGGGGCTATGCGGAAGGATTCCGCCGGGGCATGGAGGGCGCGGTGCGCGAAAGGGTTCTGCTGATCGGCGCCGGTGGCGCAGGTGTTGCGGTCGCCCATGCGCTCGCCGACTGCGGTGTCCGGCACCTGAAGATCTTCGACATGGACGCGTCCCGGGCCGCCGCCCTTGCCGAACAGGTCCAGGCCAACCGCCCGGGTCTCGTCGCAGAGGCCATCACAACCCTCGACGCGGTCACGGCCGCCGATCTCGACGGGCTCGTCAATGCCACGCCGGTCGGCATGGCCAAGTCGCCCGGCATGCCCTGCCCCGCAGAGGTTCTGCGCCCGTCGATGTGGGTCTCCGACATCGTCTATTTCCCGCTGGAAACCGAACTTCTGACACGCGCGCGCGCCCTCGGCTGCCGCACCCTGCCCGGCTCCGGGATGGCCCTTTATCAGGCAGTCCGGGCCTTCGAGCTCTTTACCGGTCGCCCTGCCGATCCGGTACGGATGAAGGCAAGTTTCGATGCCTTCGATACTGTTTCGCAGGAGACTGCGAACGACTGAACGTCACTTGGGAGGAACTTCAATGAAATCGATCTTTGCACGGCTTGCCGCCGGCACGCTTCTGTCTCTCGGCCTCGCGGCCACCGCTCACGCCCAGACCATCCGCGTCGCTCACGTGGATCCGGACGACTGGACCGCTTCGAAGAAGGGCGCTGCTGCCCATATCTTCAAGAACATCGTCGAAGGTGAAACCGACCTGACGGTCGAGCTCTTCCCCGCCGGCGCCCTCGGCAACGAAGATGAGCTCGTCGCTCAGGCCATGGACAACGTGACCCAGGTGGTCCTCGTCTCCGGCGCCATGTCCAAGGTCTGCAGCGCGGCCTCCGTGCTCGACATTCCCTACACCTTCTCCTCCGCGACCGTGGCGTGGAAGGTTCTGGACGGCGAATTCGGCAAGGCGCTTGGCGACCACTGCCTTGAGCAGACCGGCCTGCGCACCCTGGCCTATGGCGAGACCGGCTTCCGCAACTTCACCAACAACACCCGCAAAATCCGCAAGCCGGAAGACATGGCGGGCCTGAAGTTCCGCGTCCAGCCGATCCCGCTCTATCTGGAAATGGTCAGCGGCCTAGGCGGTGAGCCCACCCCGATCGCCTGGACCGAGCTGCCCAACGCCCTGTCCACCGGCGTGGTCGACGGCCAGGAAAACCCGGTCGGCGTGATCTACAACAACGGCCTGCACAAGCTGCAGAAGTTCATGACCCTCGACGGTCACGTCTATGCGGCCGACTTCATCCTCATCTCCGACGAGTTCTTCACCGGTCTGAGCGATGCGGAAAAGTCCGTGGTCCAGCGCGCCGCCATCGTGGCCGGCAACATGGGCCGCTCGATCCAGCAGTGGTCGACCGCTGAGGGCGTGAACAAGGTTCAGGCCGAAGGAATGCAGGTCTACTCCCCGACGGCAGACGAAATTGCCGCCTTCGCCGCCAAGGCCCAGCCGGCGGTGGTAGAGTATCTGCGCAAGGAACTGGGCGACGATGCCGAATGGATCGATCGCCTGCAGGCCGCCGTCGCCTCGGCCTCCGAATAAGGCATCTCTGACCTGCCCGGGCCCCGCGCCCGGGCAGCGTGATCGGGACATACGCACATGAACATGGTCGGTCTTCTCGCACGCCGGATCTTTGGTCTGGGCGCCGGACTGTCGATGGCCCTTGTCTTCGCCATCATCTTCATCAATTCCCTGCGCCGCTACACCGTGGGCTCATCCGTCGCCTGGGGCGAGGAACTGCCCATCTATCTCACGATCTACGGCGTGATGTTCGGCTGTGCGCTCGCCTATCTCCAGGACCGGCACATCCGCTTCACCATCCTCACCGATCTTCTGCGACCAGGGATCCGCGACCGTCTCTTTGCAGGCGTCGACCTGCTGACGATTGCCGCCGGCATCGGCCTGATGCTTTCCGGCCACGACTTTGCCAGCCGCCGCGGCCACATTGCCGCCTCCGGCCTGCGCTCCCTCGGCCAGAGCCTCGCGGAGACGACCGGCATCGAGGCCCTCGAAGGCCTCGCCCGCATCGGCACCTGGCAATTCGCCATGACGCTCGGCGGCGCCATGCTGGCGCTGGCCGCCCTGATCCGCTTCAGCGAACGCCTGACCGGCGACAAGACGGTGGCCTGACCCATGATCTACGCGCTCTTCCTGCTGCTCCTCGTTATCGGCACGCCCATCGCCGTGACCATCTTCGCCACGATCCTGGTCTTCATGGGCTTTGGCGAAGCGCCCTATTCCCTGCGCATCGTCGCAACCGAGATGTTCAAGGGGATGAACTCCTTCCCCCTGCTGGCCATCCCGCTCTTCGTGCTGGCCGGGGAAGTGATGAACGAAAGCGGCATCACCGGCCGCATCATTGCCTTTGCCAACGTGCTGGTCGGCCGCCTGCGGGCGGGCCTTGCCCTCGTCAACATCTGGGCCTCGGTGATCTTCGCCGGCCTCTCCGGCTCTGCGGTTGCCGACACCTCCGCCATCGGCCGCGTGTTCATTCCCGAAATGGAAAAGCACGGCTACTCGCGCCCCTTCGCGGCCGCCCTGACCGCGGCCTCTTCGGTCATCGGGCCGATCATCCCGCCCTCGATCCCGGTCATCATCTATGCGCTGATCGTCTCCGGCGTGTCCGTGCCCGCGCTCTTCCTCGCCGGTGTCATGCCGGGCATCCTGCTGGCGATCTTCCTGTCGGTTTATGTGATGCTGACCGTGAAGGTGGATCGCGGCAATCAGGCCGCCGACCTCGAGACCGTCTCCCGCCGCTCCGCCGTGCTCGGCGGCATCCTGCCCCTTCTCATGCCCGTCTTCGTGGTCGGGTCGATCCTTCTCGGCATCGTCACCCCGACGGAGGCCGCCAGCTTCGCCGTCGCCTATGCCCTCTTCCTCGGCATCGTGGTCTACCGCAACATCCGCCTGTCCCGCCTGCCCGCACTCTTTGCAGGCGCCATGCGCGACAGCGCGATCATCCTCATCATCATCGGTGCCGTCTCGGCCGCAAACTGGCTGCTGACCTATAACCGGGTTCCGAACCTCCTCACGGACTGGGTGCTGGGCAACGTGGACAGCCAGACCGCCTTCCTGCTGGCCACCATGGCGCTCTTCCTCTTCGTCGGCCTGTTCCTCGAAGGCATTGCCGCCATGCTGGTGCTGGTGCCGATCCTGCATCCGATCGCCGTGGGCCTTGGCATCGATCCGGTGCATTTCGGCATCCTCGTCATCTTCAACCTGATGATCGGCCTCATCACGCCTCCGCTCGGCCTGTGCCTCTTCGTCGCCGAAGGCATCGCCCAGGTCGGCATGGCGCGGCTGACCAGGGCCATCCTGCCCTTCTTCTTCGTCGAGGTGCTGGTGCTCGCGGTCCTGACCTTCGTGCCTGAGACCGTTCTCTGGCTGCCCCGCGTCCTTGGCTACTGATCGCCGGAAAGAACCTGTCATGAAGACCGCCATCGCCACCGTCACCATCGCCGGTGATCTCAAGGAAAAGCTCGAGGCCATTTCGGCCGCGGGCTTTGACGGGGTGGAAATCTTCGAGAATGACTTTCTCGCCTTCGATGCCAGCCCCCGCGACGTGGGCCGCATGGTCCGCGACAACGGACTGGAGATCTCGCTCTTCCAGCCCTTCCGCGACTTCGAGGGCATGCCCGAGCCGCAGCGGACCCGCGCCTTCGAGCGGGCCCAGCGCAAGTTCGACCTGATGAACGAGCTGGGCACCGATCTGGTGCTCATCTGCTCCAACGTGTCGCCGCTGGCTCTCGGCGGCATCGACCGGGCGGCCGACGATCTGGCGGCGCTTGGCGACGTGGCCAGGGCTCACGGCGTGCGGATCGGTTACGAGGCCCTCGCCTGGGGCCGCTTCATCAACGACCACCGGGACGCCTGGGAAATCGTCCGCAGGGCCGACCACCCCCAGGTCGGGCTGATCCTCGACACGTTCCACTCCCTCTCGCGCAAGGTGCCGAACGAGAGCATCCGCTCGATTCCCGGCGACAAGATCTTCTTTGTCCAGCTGGCCGACGCCCCGCTCATCGACATGGACCTGCTCTACTGGAGCCGCCACTTCCGCAACATGCCCGGAGAAGGCGATCTGGATGTGACCGGCTTCATGCGCGCCATTGCGGCCACCGGCTATGACGGCGTCCTTTCGCTGGAAATCTTCAACGATCAGTTCCGCGGCGGCTCGCCCCGCACCATCGCCGAGGACGGGCACCGGTCGCTGGTCAACCTGATGGATCAGGTACGCCGCACCGAACCGGACATCCGCATTGCCGTGCCCGACATGCCGCCTCCGGTCGAGGTGGAAGGCATCGCCTTCGTCGAGTTCGCCGCCAATGCCCGCGAGGCGCAGGAGCTTGGCGGGCTTCTCTCCACCCTCGGCTTCCGGCGCACCCGCCGGCACGTGAGCAAGTCGGTGGATCTCTGGCAGCAGGGCGACATACGCATCGTGATCAACACCGATCCGAAGGGCTTCGCCCACGCCTCCTACCTGACCCATGGCACGAATGTCTGCGACATCGGCCTGAAGGTCAGCGATGCCCGCGCCACCGTCGAACGGGCGCGCGCCCTGGGCGCGGCTCCCTTCACCCAGCCCGTCGGACCCGGCGAGCTGGAAATCCCGGCCATCCGTGCGCTCGGCGGCGGTGTGCTGCATTTTCTGGAAGAAGGCGGACCACTCGCCCAAGTCTGGGACAGCGAGTTCGAGCCGGTGGACAGCGAGGGTGCGGTCGCCAACGCGGGGCTGACCCGCATCGACCATCTGGCCGAGACCATGCCCTACGAGGACATGCTGAGCTGGCTGCTCTTCAACACCTCGCTCTTTGCCACAAGCAAGACCCCGATGGTGGATGTGGTCGACCCGGCAGGCCTTGTCCGCAGCCGGGCCATCGAAAACGCCTCGGGCAGCTTCCGGGTGACCCTCAACGGGGCCGAGAACGCCCGCACCTTCGCCGGCCGTTTCCTGGAGGAGAGCTTCGGCTCGACGGTGCAGCATCTGGCCTTCGAGACCGGCGACATGTTTGCGACCGTCGCCGCGCTGACCCGCAACGGCTTCCGCCCGCTGGTGATCTCCCCCAACTACTATGACGACCTCGACGCCCGTTTCGGTCTGGACGAGGTCTTCCTAGAGCGGTTGAAGACCTTCGGCATCCTCTATGACCGGGACGAGCGTGGCGGCGAGTATTTCCAGCTCTACAGCCCCACCTATGGCGAAGGCTTCTTCTTCGAGATCGTCGAACGGCGCAACGGCTATGGCGGCTACGGCGCGGCCAACGCCCAGTTCCGCATCGCGGCTCAGAAACGCCACCTGCGCCACCACGCCGTGCCCAAAAGCTGAAGGCACAAGGCACATAGCCTGCGCACCCAAGGTCACCTTCGTCACCCCGGACGAAGGCAAGGCCTGAAGATCCGGGGCCGGTGAGCCCCTGTGCTCGATGGCTGAAAAACGGAAAGAGAGAGCTCTGTGGCGCTCCGATCCCGGGTCGCGTTATCGCTTGCCCAGGATCAAGCGGGTTCTGGATCAGCCCTTGAGAACGACCCCCGGGTTCATGATGCCGCGCGGATCCATGGCCGTCTTGATCCGCCCCATGAGCTCGCGCTCATTGGCCGGCCGCAGGGCATCGGCAAGCGCGATCTTCGAACGGCCAAGCCCGTGCTCGGCGGCGAAACTCCCCTGAAGACGGCTGGCGAGGCTGCCAAGTCCTTCCGCAAAGGCCTGCGCCTTGTCGGCAAAGTCGCTCGACCCGACGGCCGGCGAGAGATTGTAATGCACGTTGCCGTCTCCCAAATGGCCAAAGGGATTGATGCGCACCCCCGGCAGGATCAACTGGCACACACCCTCGCCCTCGGTCAGGAAGGCCGCGAGCTTGCCCGGCGGCACCGAGATATCATGCTTGAGCTGGGCCCCTTCCAGGCGCTGCCCCTCCGGCTGCTCCTCGCGCAGGCGCCAGAACGCGGCCCGCTGGGCTTCCGACATGGCAAGCGCCCCATCACTCACCTGACCGTTTTCCATGCCCACCGTCAGCGCCCCTTCCAGGATCTCGTCCAGGGGCACGAGGGCGGAGGAGGTGGTCAGCTCGACCAGCAGATAGAACGGGCTGCGGCTTTCCAGCGGAAACTCCATGCCTTCCACATGACGCAGGGCCAGATCCAGCCCCAGGTCGCAGAAGAACTCCAGACCGCTGATGAACTCGCCCGCTTCCGAGCGCAGGTAGGTGCCATAGGAGACAAGCGTCTCGATATCGGGAAGGGCAAGAAGAGCCGTCGCCTTCTGCTTGGGCGCCGGATAGAGCTTCAGCACCGCACGCGTCACGATGCCGAGCGTGCCTTCGGCGCCGCAGAACAGGCGGCGGAGCTGATAGCCCGCATTGTCCTTCTGCACGGCGCGCAGACCGTCCCAGACCGTGCCGTCGGCCAGCACGACTTCCATGCCCATCACAAGATCCTGCATCATTCCATAGCGCAGGGCATGGCTGCCGCCGGCGTTGGTGCCGATGAGACCGCCGATCTGGGCCGAGCCTTCCGCGCCCAGATGCAGCGGGAAGATCAGGTCCTGGGCTTCCACATGGGAATGAAGGCTGGCCAGAATGGTGCCCGCCTCCACCTCGATGGTGCCGGCCGCCCGGTCCACGTCGCCGATCCGGTTCATCCGCGCCAGCGACAGGATCACTCCGCCCGCAGTTCCGCTGACCGCGCCGCCGCACAGGCTAGTGTTGCCGCCCTGGGGCGTCACCGGCACACCGGCCGCATGACAGGCCGCCACGACCTGCGACACTTCCGTCGTGGTCGCCGGACGGGCCACACCCAGCGGCACCTCGCCATAACGGTTCAGCCAGTCCCGGCTGAACGGCGCGGCATCGTCTCCGGACAACCAGCCCTTCGGCCCGAGAATGCTCTGAAGATCGGCGGCGAGACTGCTCATGGGCGTTTCCTGTCGACTGCATCGGTCCGGTCCGATGGCCCCGTCCGGGCAACATCGCCAGATCCGTCATTTCGAAAACATGCGGGCGACAGACGGCGCCCGGCGTGGTTGGGTGCCGGTTATCATGTTTCTCGGGCCATGTACACGCACCCGCCGGGCCAGCGCCCCTTCCCGGTACAGCCTTTCATTTTACGTCAGGGCAGACGCAATCAAATTGCGTCCACATGACTCTGGAAAATGCGAAAATTGCAAAAGAGTCGCTTCCGCCCCTCTGCGCTTTTGCGATAAGAGGCGAGCCCAACAGAGACAACCGAGGCGACCGATGTCCCACCCGCTTGACCTGACCGATCCCCTGGCCGCCAAGAAGCAGGCCTTCAGCATCCCCGAAGGGACCATCTATCTGGATGGCAACTCCCTGGGCGTGCTGCCCCGTCATGTGCCGGAGCGGATCCAGGCGGTCGTGACCCGGGAATGGGGAGAAAGCCTCATCCGTGGCTGGAACGACCATGGCTGGATGGATCTGCCTGCCCGGGTCGGCAACCGCATCGCCCGTCTGGTGGGCGCGGAGCCCGACAGCGTGATTGCCGCCGACAGCACGTCTCTCAACGTATTCAAGGTTCTGGTGGCCGCGCTCGCCCTGCGCCCCGACCGCAAGGTCATTCTGTCCGACAGCGGCAATTTCCCGACCGATCTCTACATGGCTCAGGGCCTGCGTGACCTGCTGGACCGCGGCCATGAGCTGCGCGTCGTGGATCCCGCAGAGGTTGAGGCCGCCATTGGCGAGGATATCGCCGTGGTCATGCTGACCCACGTGGACTACCGCACCGGCCGCCGCTACGACATGAAGGCCATCGCCGAGAAGACCCACGCGGTCGGCGCCATCAGCTTCTGGGATCTGGCCCATTCCGCGGGCGCATTTCAGGTGCATCTGGCCGCCGATGGCGCGGATTTCGCGGTCGGCTGTGGCTACAAGTATCTGAACGGTGGTCCGGGCGCGCCCGCCTTCCTCTATGCCGCGCCCCGTCATCACGGAACGCTCGCAGCCCCCCTCACCGGCTGGATGGGCCATGACGCGCCCTTCGCCTTCGATCTCGACTATCGCCCCGCACGAGGCGTCGACCGCATGCGCGTCGGCACGCCGCCGATCCTCGGCCTCAGCGCCCTGGACGCGGCCCTCGACGTCTTTGACGACGTGGACATGGAGCAGCTTCGCGCCAAGTCGGTCTCGCTCTGCGAACTGTTCCTGAGCGAGGTGGAAGCCCGCTGCCCGCAGCTGGAACTCGCCGGCCCGCGCAATCCGGACGAGCGCGGCAGCCAGATCTCCTTCCGCTTCGAGCAAGGCTATGCGCTGATGCAGGCCCTGATCGCGCGCGGTGTCATCGGCGACTTCCGCGCCCCCGACATCGTCCGCTTCGGCTTCACCCCGCTCTATCTCTCGCACGCGGACGTGCTGCGCGCCGTCGCCATCCTGGAAGAGATCCTGCGCGACCGGCTCTGGGATCGCGAGGAGTACAAGCGCCGGCAGAAGGTGACCTGAGATGCGGATCATCGACATCACGCCGCCGGTCCGCGCCGACATGGCGGTCTTTCCGGGCGACGCGCCCTGCCAGGTGAAGACCACCTTCGCCATCGGCCCGCAGTGCCCGGTCAACGTGACCGAAATCTCCTTCTCCACCCATTGCGGCGCCCACGCGGATGCCCCCTCCCACTATGCGGCAGAGGGCGCCACCATCGACACGCTGGATCTCGCCGAATTCATCGGCCCCGCCCGGGTGATCGATGCAAGGGGCAAGGGCCCGCTGGTGCAGCCGGAGGAGATCGCAGGTCAGCTTGAAGCCTGTCCGTCCCGGGTGCTGCTGCGGATCGAGGAACGCCCCGATCCCATGATCTGGCCTAAGGGCTTCCGCACGCTGGCCCCGGAAACCATGGCGCTTCTCGCCGCCCGCGGCGTGCGGCTGGTGGGCGTGGATGTGCCTTCCGTCGACCCGGAAACCTCCAAGGAGCTGCCCTCCCACATGGTCGCCCGCGACCATGACATGCGGATCCTGGAAAATCTCGTACTGGCCGATGTCGTGCCGGGTGACTATGAATTGATTGCCCTGCCGCTGAAACTGGCAGGTCTCGATGCAGCGCCGGTGCGTGCGATCCTCCGCGATCTCCCGCAGTCCGGCGCCAACTAGAAAAGAACCACGAAGACCGAGCGGCCGGACACTGGCCGCCGGAAAGGAGCCTCTATGCTGGAGCTCGACCAGCTTGTGATGGATTTCAGCGGCTTCAAGGCCGTCAACGGGTGCAGTCTCAAGGTGGAAAAGGGGACCATCACCGGTCTCATCGGCCCCAACGGGGCCGGCAAGACCACCCTGTTCAACCTGATCGCCGGAGCCTTTCCCCCGTCCAGCGGCACGATCCGCTTCCTGGGCGAGGACGTGACCGATCTGGAAAGCGATGCGCTGTTCCATCGCGGCCTTGTGCGCACCTTCCAGATCCCCCACGAATTCCATCAGCTCACCGTGCTGGAGAACCTGATGATGGTTCCCCCGGCCCAGCCGGGCGAAAGCCTGTTCGCCAACTGGCTATCCTGGGGCAAGGTGCGCAAGGCTGAGGCCGAGGTCGAACGCAAGGCCTGGGATACCCTCGCCTTCCTCGAGCTGACCCATGTGGCGAACCAGCGCGCGGGCAACCTGTCCGGCGGGCAGAAGAAGCTGCTCGAACTGGGCCGCACCATGATGACGGATGCCAAGCTCGTGCTCCTCGACGAGCCGGCCGCCGGCGTCAACCGCACGCTCCTGCGCAAGCTGGAGGAGAAGATCCAGATCCTGAACCGGGAACGCGGCTACACCTTCATCCTCATCGAGCATGACATGGAGATGATCGAGAAGCTGTGCGATCCGGTCATCTGCATGGCCGAAGGCGCGGTGCTGATCCAGGGCGACTTCCACACGGTGCGCTCCGACGCCCGCGTGCTCGAAGCCTATCTGGGCGAAACCCAGGGAGACCACGCATGAGCGCCCTTCTGACCATGAGCGCCGTCACCGGCGGCTATGGCGATGCCGACATCCTGCAGCAGGTCTCCATGCATGTGGACCCGCGCGAGATCGTGGTCATCGTCGGCCCCAACGGCGCGGGCAAGTCCACCGCCATGAAGGCCGTCTTCGGCCTGCTCACCGTGCGCGGCGGCTCCATCGTCTTCGATGGTGATGACATCACCCGCTGGTCGCCGGACCGGATCGTCCAGCGCGGCATCTCCTATGTGCCGCAGGTCGACAACATCTTCCGGGAAATGTCGATCCACGAGAACCTGGAGATGGGCGCCTTCCTGAAGAAGGGTGACCTGAGCGCGGCCTATGACCGGGTCTACACCCTCTTCCCCGACCTGAAGGAACGGCGCAAGACCCTGGCAGGCACCCTGTCGGGCGGTCAGCGCCAGATGGTTGCCATGGGCCGGGCCCTGATGCTCGACCCGAAGCTGCTGCTCCTCGACGAGCCGACCGCAGGCCTCTCGCCCAAGTACATGGAGCAGATCTTCCAGATCTGCCGCAATGTGCGCGACACGGGCGTGGCCATCCTGCTGGTCGAGCAGCACGCGAAGCAGGCGCTCGCCTTTGCCGATCGCGGCTATGTCCTGGCTTCCGGCCAGAACCGCCACGAGGGCACGGGCGCCGATCTCCTCGCCGACCGTGAGGTCGCCGAAATGTTCCTCGGCGGGTGAGGACGACATCATGGACATGCTTGAACTTCTGAACTTCTACATCATCCCGGGCCTGGTCCTGGGGTCCATCTATGCGCTCGGCGCCATCGGCATCACGCTGATCTACGCCATCCTGCGCTATTCCCACCTGGCCCACGGCGATCTGGCAACGCTTGGCGCCTTCATTGCGCTGGCCCTGGTGCAGGCGGGTGCCCCGCTTCTTGTCGCCCTGCCCGCGACCATGGCCCTGACCGCCCTGATCGCCATCGGCATCGACAAGGGCTTCTATGCCCATCTGCGCGACCGGCCGAAGATCATCACCGTCATGTCGTCGCTCGGCATCGCCCTGATGATCCGCGCCGTGGTGCAGGTCGTCTGGGGCGTGGATGCGGAAACCTATTCGCGCGGCATCGTGCGGCCCGAGGTCTACTGGGGTCTGCGCATCAAGGACCGGGAACTCTGGACCCTTGCCTTCCTGATCGCCGCCGTTGTCGTGCTGCAGCTCTTCCTCGCCCGCTCCAAGTGGGGCAAGGCCATGCGCGCCATGTCCGACAACCCCAACCTGGCGCTGCTGTCGGGCATCGACAACCGCAAGGTCATCATGCTGACCTGGATCATCGCCGGCGGCCTCTGCGCCGCTTCGGGGGTCTTCCTCGGCCTCAACACCGAGCTCAAGTCCATGATGGGCTGGGGCATGCTTCTGCCCATGTTCGCCGCCGCCGTTCTCGGCGGGGTCGGCCGGGTCGAGGGCGCGGTTCTCGGCGGGCTGATCGTCGGTCTGGCGGAAGAACTCTCGGTTCTGGTGCTGCCGGGCGAATACAAGGCCGCCATGGCCTTCGCCATCCTGCTCTTCATGCTGCTGGTGCGCCCCACGGGGCTGCTCCGCGGCAAGGTCCTTTAAGGGGGAGACGACGATGGAACTTGCAGGTCTCCTCAACTACGCCCTCTTCATGGGCATCTTCATCGGCATCTATGCGCTGCTCGCCCTGGGCCTGAACATCCAGTGGGGCTTTGCCGGTCTCTTCAACGCAGGCATCGCCGGCTTCTTCGCCGTCGGGGCCTACACCTCGGCCATCGTGACGACGGCCGCAGCAGAAGGGCGCATCGGCGGCTTCGACATGCCGCTGCTGCTCGGCTGGCTGGCGGCCATGGTCGCCGCCGGACTGATCGCCTGGCCGATCGGCAAGATCTGTCTGCGCTTCCGCTCGGACTATCTGGCCATCGCCACCATCGGCGTGGCGGAAATCATCCGCCTCGTGGTGAAGTCGGAGCCGGAGCTCACCAACGGCGCCCGGGGCATCACCGCCATTCCCCGCCCCTTCGGCGATCTCGACTATGCCCTGTCGCAGATGGCCTATCTCGCCATTGTCGCCGTCGTGCTGCTCGTCGCCTATCTGATGGTCGAGCGCCAGTTCAACGCGCCCTGGGGCCGCATGATGCGCGCCATCCGCGACAACGAGCTGGCCGCCCGCGCCATGGGCAAGGCCATCGAGCGTCGGCGGCTGGAGGCCTTCATCTTCGGTGCCGCCCTCATGGGGCTCGGCGGGGCGCTCTTTGCCCACTTCAACCGTTCGATCACCCCTGAGGCCATCGACCCGATGGTCGCCACCTTCCTCGTCTGGATCATGCTGATCCTCGGCGGCTCCGGCAACAATCGCGGCGCCATTCTCGGCACCGCCGTGGTGTGGATCATCTGGTCCATGTCGGAGATTGCAACCGACCAGCTTCCGTCCGAATATGCGGTGAAGGCGAAATACATCCGGCTCTTCCTGATCGGCCTGATGCTGCAGCTCGTGCTCAGGTTCCGTCCCGACGGTCTGCTGCCCGAGCCCCTGCGCGGCGCGGCCAGATCCGATCAGGACGCCCGATGACAATGCGCCGCCGGCAAGAACCGGCGGCGGCAAGTACCCACGTGTGGAGGTAAGTACAGTTATGAAGACCAAAGCTCTCGCCCTTGTCGGTGGCCTGATGGCCGCAACCGCTCTGGCCGCAGCCCCGGCAAAGGCCGACGTCAAGATCGGTCTGCTCGGCGGCGTTTCCGGCCCGATCGCGGCCATGGCTCCGGCCATGATCGACGCGGCCCAGCTGGCCTTCGCCCAGGTCAATGAACAGGGGGGCATTCTGGCAGGCGAAAAGCTCGTCGGCGTGGTCGGCGACAGCGCCTGCAGCCCCCAGGGCGGCACCGACGCGGCCACCAAGGCCGTGAACATCGAAGGCGTGGTGGCCGTGGTCGGCCCCCATTGCTCCGGTGCTGTGCTCGCCGCTGCAGGCTCCGTGACCGTTCCGGCCGGCATCGCCATGGTGACCCCGTCCGGCACCTCGCCGGAAATCTCCGGCCTGGACGACAAGGACACCGTCTTCCGTACCGTGCCCTCCGATGACTATCAGGGCCGTGCGCTCGCCCGCACCCTGAAGGAACAGGGTTACGCCAAGGTCGCCGTGGCCTATCTGAACAACGACTACGGCACCGGCCTCGCCAATGCCTTCAAGGCCGAGTTCGAAGCCCAGGGCGGCGAAGTCGCAGGCTTTGCAGCCCATGAAGCCGACAAGGCCTCCTACCGCTCCAACCTGGCCGACCTGTCCAGCGGCGGCGCCGACACCCTCGTCATCTTCGACTACGGCGACGGCACCGGCCTGACCATCCTGCGCCAGGCTCTCGAAAACGGCTTCTTCGAGAAGTTCGTTGGCGGCGACGGCATGAAGTCCGACGCCCTGTTCAAGGAACTGGGCTCCGACAACCTGACCACCTTCGTCGCTTCCTCCCCGGTTGGCGAGAAGTCTGACGCCCTCGACGTCTTCAACGAAGCCTTCAAGGCGGCTGGCGGCGATCCGGATGCGATCTTCGTCAACACCTCCTATGACGCCGCCTTCCTGCTGGCTCTGGCCGTGGAAAAGGCCGGTGGCGACAAGGCCGGCGTCGCAGCCGCCCTGCGCGAAGTCTCCAACGGCGAAGGCGAAGCCATCCTTCCGGGCGAATGGGCCAAGGCCAAGGCGCTGATCGCCGAAGGCAAGGCCATCGACTACAAGGGCGCTGCCGGCGACCACAACTTCGACGCCAACGGCGACGTACCGGGCACCTACGCCCTGTTCAAGATCGAAGGCGATGCCTTCACCGTCGTGAGCGAAATGAAGTAAGCCGATCCCCGCATCGACACTGCGAAACCGGCGGCCCCTCGGCCGCCGGTTTTGTTTTGGGGAAAGGCTCAGGCTTGAGCCCCCTCCTTCCGCAGAAAACCGCAGTGAACCCGCCCCCGCCCCTTCGGGCCAACCTCTCCCAAGCCTGGGAGAGGTATTAGCCCCTGCGGCAACGCCAGGCACCACCAACCTCTCCCAAGCCTGGGAGAGGTCGGAGCAACGCTCCGGGTGAGGGTTGCCAGCCGGAACCAAAAGCCTCTCCTCTCCCGCCTTCCCGGACGAGGCGCAAGCCGAAGATCCGGGATCTAGTAGCCGAGGCCCTATCCCCAACGGACGGACGCATTGGTCCCGGCTCAAGGCCGGGACAGCGGACACGGGAGGAGCTGAGACATCGGGGCAAACAGGCGCCCTCACTCCACCGCAGAACTCAGCCCCATATCGCTCAGAAGCACGCTCTCGCCGGTACGCGCTGCCTCCTGGGCCGCAAGCCCCATCAGGACGGCCATGCGCCCGTCTTCCAAAGAGACCTCCGGCGCGGCCCGCTGGCCCCGCACCACCTCCAGGAAGCGCTGGTGCTGATAGAAGGTCGAGCCATTGTGGTCGCCCGCCTCCAGCAGGGTGGGATCGACCGGGATCGGCAGCACGCTCGGTCCCTTGGGATCACGCGGGCTGACGATGACCTGCGGCACCGGCGGCTCGCCCAGATGCTCGGGCCAGAACCGCCCCGGCCCCGGCACGAGCGCCTCGATCTTGCCCCTGGCGCCCACGGCGGAGATTTCCTCCTGATAGCGGGCCCCTTCGGCGAACATGCAGAGTTCCAGCAGCGCCCGCGCGCCATTCTCGAAGTCGACGATCACATAGCCATGGTCGAGGATGTCCGGCGTCTCCCCGTCATAGCGCTCGTCCAGATGATTGACCGCCTGCCCGGCGGAGGCCGACACGCGCACCGGCTCGGACTTCAGGATCAGCCGCATCAGATCGAAGAAATGGCAGCACTTCTCCACGAAGGTGCCGCCCGTGTTGCGGTTGAACCGGTTCCAGTCGCCCACCTTCTGCAGGAAGGGGAAGCGGTGTTCGCGGATGGTCAGCATGCGGATGCCGCCCGTGGCCTCTTCGGCCCGTGCCAGAAGCTCGGCGACCGGCGGCATGTAGCGATATTCCATCGCCACCCAGATCGGCGCTGGATAGGTGCCGCGGAAGGCGTCGAGACGCGCCATGTCGGCCGGGTCGGTGAAGAGCGGCTTTTCCACCAGCAGCGGCAGCGGCCGGGCGCGGCGAATCTCCTCCATCTGCTCCACGTGGCGGAAATTCGGGCTGGCGATCAGCAGGCAGTCCAGCGCCGGTTCCGCGAGCAGCTCCGCAATGGAGCCGACGAAGCGGGCGCCGGGCACCAGCGCTGCCGCCTTCTCCCGCATCTGCGCATCCGGCTCGAAGATGACGCTGACCCTCGTGTCGGGCAGAAGCGCGATATTGCGCAGATGTTCCTGCCCCATCATTCCGCATCCGATGACCCCGTAATGTGTCACGCTCGGCATGTCTCACTCCCGTCTGACGGCCGTTTTCCGTCGGCCTTCTTGCTGTGATGTGTTTCAAGGTTCGGGCGCAACGCCCTATTTCATGCGCTGCACGTAGAGCGCCCTGGAGGCGTCGAACCACGTGCGCGAGAACTCCACCGGCAACTCGTCCTGCGCCCAGCTGAAGCGCTCCACGTAGCCGGCAGGCGTCCCGGCGGACAGATGGAACCGCTCGCCGCCCCAGGAGGGAATCGCGGCGACGCCGACCCGATCTTCGGCCCGGGAGATCCAGAACCCGAGATGCAGCTTGTAATAGCGGTAGAGACTGTCGGAGAGCTTCGCCGCCTGGATCTCTCCGGCCGATCCGTCCAGCCAGATTTCCTCCAGCGCGATCAGCGTTTCGTTCAGGTAGCGCAGGCGCCGGATCCGGCTGGCCCGCTCGGAACGCCCGAACTCTGGCAGATCGTCAGGCTTGCGCATCAGGTCGAGCGAGATCACTTCGGCGCGGGGAAGGCCGCCGCCGCCCACCAGCTCCAGCCGGAACATGGAATAGACGCTCGCCACATTCGGCTGGTGGCGGATGTAGTTGCCCGACCCCTGCAGCCGCTCCAGCAGCTTCTGCCGTTCCAGCTCCGCCAGCGCCTTGCGCAAGGTGCCGACCGAGATCCCCAGGGAAGCCGCCATCTCCCGTTCAGGCGGCAGGCGTTCGCCGTCGACAAGCCGCCCGGCGGCGATGTCCCGGATGAGGTTTTCGCTGATCTGAAGATAGATCGGGAGCGCGGTGGCAGACTGGCTGGGCGGGGTCATGGGCTTGCGTGACGGTCACATGAAAAAATTGATACACTATTGATCTACATCAAGGCGGATGATACGCAAGAGGAAATCGCACCAAAATGACACGGGAGGGGAAATGACCGTCGTACCGGTGACATCCGCCGATCTGGACGCAGCCGAGGTATCCTGGTTCGCAGCACTCTGCTCCGACGACTACCAGTTTCTCGGCGTACCCGACGGGACGCTCCGCTCGTCCTGGGAGCATTGCTCGCAGATCGTGAAGACTGCCGAAGACCTCGGTTTCCGCAACATCCTGTGCCCGTCCTCCTATCAGGTCGGTCAGGACACCCTGTCCTTCGTCGCCGGTTGCGCGCCCCTGACGGATCGCATCAACATGCTGGCGGCCGTGCGCTGCGGCGAGATGCAGCCGATCATGCTGGCCCGCACCATCGCGACCCTCGACCACATGCTGAAGGGCCGCCTGACCGTCAACATCATCTCCTCCGACTTCCCCGGCGAGAAGGCCGACAGCGCCTTTCGCTACCAGCGCTCGCGCGAAGTGGTGGAGATCCTCAAGCAGGCCTGGACCCGCGACGAGATCAATCACGAGGGCGAGGTCTATTCCTTCGCCAACGTCTCGACCGATCCCGCCCGCCCCTATCAGACCGGCGGCCCCCTGCTCTATTTCGGCGGCTACTCGCCGGATGCCCTCGAGCTCTGCGGCCAGCATTGCGACGTCTATCTGATGTGGCCCGAGAAGATGGATGAGCTCGCCGGCCGGATGAAGGCGGTCAATGCCGTGGCCGAACGCTATGGCCGCACCCTCGACTACGGTCTGCGCGTGCACATGATCGTGCGCGACACCGAGGCCGAAGCCCGTGAATATGCCGACTACATCGTCTCGAAGCTGGACGACGACTATGGCCGCGCTATCCGCGAACGCGCCCTCGACGCCGGATCGCTGGGCGTCAGCCATCAGGCAAAGAACCGGGAACTCGCCGACCAGTATGGCTATGTGGAGCCCAACCTGTGGACCGGCGTCGGCCGGGCCCGCTCCGGCTGCGGCGCCGCCCTCGTCGGCTCCACCGATCAGGTCCTGTCCAAGATCGAGCAATACCGGAAGATGGGCATGCGCGCCTTCATCTTCTCCGGCTATCCGCATCTGGACGAGGCGAACCACTTCGGCACGAAGGTACTGCCGCAGCTGAAGACCTGCAGCCTGCCGGAGGCTTACGGCCGCGTGCCCGCCACCACCCCCAACACGCCGCTTGGCGCAGGAGAACGTCGCTGATGCAGCGGATCGCGATCACCCCGGACTTCGACTTCAGCCGTCTCGTCTATGGCATGTGGCGGCTCGGCGACGATGCTGATACGTCGCCGGCCCATGTGGAAGCCAAGATCCAGGCCTGTCTGGATCAGGGTATCACCACCTTCGATCAGGCCGACATCTACGGCGGCTATCAGGCCGAAGCCATTCTCGGCGGCGCGCTGAAGGCCAATCCGGCCCTGCGCCAGCGCATGGAGATCGTCACCAAATGCGGCATCGTCGCCCCAGCCGGCCGTCACGCGGCCGCTCAGGTGAAGCATTACGACACCTCCCGCGCCCATATCGAGGCCTCCGTCGACCAGTCCCTGACCGACATGGGCATCGACACGATCGACCTGCTGCTGATCCATCGCCCCGATCCCTTCATGGATCCGGCCGAGACCGGCGCAACCCTTGACGGCCTGGTGAAGAGCGGCAAGGTCCGCGCGGTCGGCGTCTCCAACTTCCGCCCCTGGGACTGGGAGCTCCTGCAGGCGGCAATGGAGACCCGGCTCGCCACGAACCAGATCGAGATCAGCCTCGGCGAGATCCGTCCCTTCACCAATGGGGACTTGGCGTTCCACCAGCGTCACGGTACGCCGCTCATGGCCTGGTCGCCGCTCGGCGGTGGCAGCCTGATGACCGGGTCCGGCCCGCTCGCTGCCCTGATGGACGAGATCGCCGCCGCACAGGGCGTGGACCGTGCAGCGGTCGCCATCGCCTTCCTGCTTGCCCACCCGGCCGGGCTTCTGCCGGTTCTGGGAACCAACAACCTGGAGCGTATCGGGCGGATTTCCGAGGCCCTGTCGGTCACCCTCGACCGGCAGAGCTGGTTCCGCCTCTATGAAGCAGCCCTTGGATCGGAGGTGCCATGATGTCGATGATGTCCCCGGATCATCCGGTGACCTTCCAGCCGGATGGTCAGAACACCCGCTTGCTGCGGGACGCCTTTGGGCGCTTCGCCACCGGCGTGACCGTGGTCACGGCGCCTTCGGCGGATGGCCCTGTCGGGATCACCGCCAACAGCTTCTCGTCGGTCTCTCTCGATCCGCCACTGGTTCTGTGGGCGCCCGACAAGACCTCGCGCCGCTTCCAGTATTTCGAGGCGGCCGAGCATTACGCCATCCACGTGCTCAGCAACGAGCAGGCGGCCCTGTGCCAGGGCTTTGCCCGCAACGCCCACGCCTTCGAGGCGCTGGATTTCGGGCTGAACGAGCACGGCGTGCCGCTGATCGAAAACTGTCTGGCGCGGTTCGAGTGCGCTAGATTCGCAGCCTATGAAGGCGGCGATCATCTGATCGTCCTGGGTCGGGTGGTAAAAGCCGAGATGCGGGACGGCGATGCCCTCACCTTCTTCGCAGGAAAGCTGGGACAGGTGCCTCTGCGGGCCGACAACTGAAGCTCCCTTGCGCCGGTGGACGCACCGGCAAGGGGGATGGAATGGGTCGCGCCGCGGGAGGAGCCGAAGCGCGACAGGGAGGACCGGAATGACATTGCTCTTGGCACTCGCCAGGGTTCTCGGCGCGCTCAATGCCGCCGCACTGACGCTCGGCCGTTGGCTGGGCGCCGCCTGCATCGGCGCGATGGTGGTGATCATCCTCGTGCAGGTGCTGTTCCGCTATGGTCTGGGCAATGCCCTGCCCTGGACGGAGGAGGCCGCCCGCTTCCTCATGCTCTGGATGACCGGCCTGATGGCACCCACCGCCTTCCGGCGCGGCGGCTTCGTCAGCGTCGACATGGTGGTGAGCATGCTGCCCCGCGCTGCCGCCGGGCTCGTCTCGCTCCTGCTGCTCTGCCTCGTGGCCCTCGTTCTCTGGAAGGGCGTGCTGATCGGCTGGTCCGAGGTGACCGGCTTCGGCGGCCGCTTCACCATGGCCGCCATCAAGGTTCCCGTCAGTCTTGACCTCAGCAAGTGGATGTCCATTCCCCGCAGCTGGATGCTGGCCTCGCTCGCCATCGGCGTCACTGCCATGTTCTCCGTCTGCCTGGAGCTGATCCTGCGCGCCCTCGTCGTGCTGACCGGCGGGCGCGACCGCCTGCCGCCCATCGCGCTGACCCATACCACCCTGGGAGCGGAATGATGCTGAGCCTGTTCCTGCCGCTCTTCCTCGTCTTTCTCATGCTCGGCCTGCCGATCGTCTTCGGTCTGGTCGCCGCCCCTGCCCTTCTCCTGTGGTGGAACGGTCAGGAGCGCGACATCGTCCTGCTCTACCGCAACATCTACAACGGGATGGACAGCTTCCCGCTGATGGCGATCCCCTTCTTCATGCTGGCGGGCGAACTGATGAACCGGGCGGGCATCACCCTGCGCCTGGTGGAATTCGCCCAGGCGGTGATCGGCCATCTGCGCGGCGGCCTCGCCCACGTGAACATCCTCTCTTCCATGCTATTTGCCGGTCTGTCAGGATCCGCGGTGGCCGACGTATCCGCTCTCGGCTCCATGCTGATCCCGGCCATGGAAAAGCAGGGCTACAGCACCCGCTTTGCTGCAGCTGTCACGGCTGCCTCCTCCATCATCGGCCCGATCATTCCGCCTTCCGGGATCATGATCATCTACGCCTATGTCATGGGCGAGAGCGTCGCCGCCCTCTTCCTCGCCGGCATCGTGCCCGGGGTCATGATCGGCGGCAGCCTGATGCTCATCGTCCGGCTTCTGGCCGACAAGGAGAACCTGCCCCAGGCCACCCGCCGCGCCACATGGGGCGAACGTGGCAAGGCGAGCCTCAATGCCTTCTGGCCGCTGATGACCCCGGTCATCATCATGGGCGGCATCCTGGGCGGGGTCTTCACCCCCACGGAAGCCTCTGCGGTCGCGGCCGGCTATGCGCTGCTCATCGGCCTCTTCGTCCTGCGCAGCCTCAAGCTGAAGGACATCCCGGACGTCTTCATGCGCTCCGGCCTGACCTCCGCCGTGGTGCTGCTGCTGGTGGGCGCCGCCATGGCTTTCAAGACGGTGGCCAGCCTGTCGCACACGCCGGAGCTGCTGGCGGAAATCATCCTGGGCCTGTCCGACAACCCGCTGGTCCTGCTGTTCCTGATCAACATCCTGCTGTTCATCGTGGGCATGTTCCTGGACGCCGGCCCGGCCATCATCATTCTCGGCCCGATCCTCGGTCCGATCTTCCTGTCCATGGGCATCGACCCGGTGCATTTCGCCATCGTCATGGCGGTGAACCTGACCGTCGGTCTGCTCACCCCGCCCATGGGGCTCGTGCTCTTCGTCACCTCGTCTGTCTCCCGCCTGCGGGTGGAGACGGTGGCCCGCGCGACTTTCCCGTTCCTGTTGGCCGAGATCGCGGTGATCTTCCTGATCACCTATTTCCCGGCCCTCAGCCTCACCATCCCGCGACTTGCAGGATTTGTGGAATGACTTGAGTAACTTAGGGAGGAATAGCATGCTCAAGACCTTGATGAAGACCCTGCTGCTGGCCAGCACGCTCGCCGTGTCCGGCATGGCGGCACATGCAGCGGACATCACCCTTCGCGCCACGGCGAATTCGAACGAGAACGACGAGGACTACGACGGCCTGGTGGTCTTCAAGAACTACGTCGAGAACGCCTCCAACGGCGCCATTGCCGTGGAACTGTTCATCGGCACCCAGCTCTGCGCAACGGGTGAGGAATGCCTGCAGGGTGTCGCCGGAGGAAGCATCGACATCTATATCTCCACCTCGGGTGGGGCCGCCGGCATCTTCCCCTACATCCAGGTTCTGGATCTGCCCTATCTGATGAGCGACGACCGGGTGGCCGAGGAAGTGCTGAAGGGTGACTTCACCCGCGAATTGCGCGCCAAGGCCCTGGCCGACAGCGACAACAAGATCCGCCTCATGACCATCGGCAACACCGGCGGCTGGCGCAACTACGCCAACACTTCGAAGACCATCAAGTCGCCAGGTGATCTAAAGGGCCTGAAGATGCGCACCGTGCCGGCCGCCCTGCCGCAGCAGGTGGCGACCGCCGTGGGGGCCGCACCGACGCCCGTGCCGTGGCCCGAGCTCTTCACCGCCCTGCAGACCGGCGTGGTGGAAGGCACCGCGAACGGCATCACCGACATCATGAACATGAAGTTCACCGATGCCGGCCTGAAGTACCTGACCCTCGACGGTCACAGCTACATGGGCGCCTTCTGGTGGATGTCCGAGGACACGTTCCAGGGGCTGAGCGAAGATCAGCGCAAGATCGTCGTCGACGGCTTCGCCGCTCTCCAGCAGGCCACCTTCGCCTCTCCGAAGCGCAAGGAAATCGCTGCCTATCAGGAATTCCTGAAGGCCGGTGGCGAGATCTACGTGCCGACGCCTGAGGAAAAGGCCGTCTTCAAGGACGCCGTTGCGCCGGTCTTCGACTGGTTCAAGACCGAAGTGCCCGGTGGCACCGAAGTCTTCGACATGTTCAACGCAGCCGTCGCCTCCGCCCAGGAAGCCGTGGATGCGGAACGCGCAGCCGACCTGAAGTAAGCGTCAGCCCGCTTTCAAGGCAGACACACGAAAGCCGCCGGCACCCACCGGCGGCTTTCTCTTTTTTCGACGTCGCGCGAGCCCGTCTAGCGCGGCTCGTCCATCAGTCCCTTGACGATGGCGTAGCAGGTCATCAGCAGCACGATGGTGAAGGGGAAGCCGGTGGAGACGGCCATGGCCTGCAAGGCCCCGAGCCCGCCCCCGAGCAGCAGGGCAATCGCCACCAGTCCTTCGAATGTGCACCAGAAGACCCGCTGCGGCAGCGGCGCATCCACCTTGCCGCCCGCGGTGATGGTGTCGATCACCAGCGAGCCGGAATCCGACGACGTCACGAAGAACACGATCACCAGAACGATGCCGACAAAGGACGTGATCCCGCTCAACGGCAGATGCTGCAGCATCAGGAAGAGCTTCAGTTCCAGCGCCGCATCCGCCACATCGGTGATGCCTTCGTCCACCATCTGCTCGATGGCCGTTCCACCGAAGACGCTCATCCAGACCACGCAGACGAGAGAGGGGATCAGCAGCACGCAAATGATGAACTCGCGCACCGTACGGCCCCGGCTGACCCGGGCGATGAACATGCCCACGAAGGGCGACCAGGAGATCCACCAGGCCCAGTAGAAGGCGGTCCAGCCCTGACTGAAATTCGCGTCCTCACGTCCGAGCGGATTGGACAGGGCCGGCAGATACTCTCCATAGGCGACAAGACTGTCGAAGAGACCGCTCAGGATCGCCGCCGTCGGACCCACCGCCACCACGAAGACGAGCAGCAGCGCCGCGAGACCCATGTTGATCTCGGAGAGCACCTTCACACCACCGTCGAGCCCGCGCAGCACCGAGAACAGCGCAATGCCGGTGATGCCCGAGATCAGCAGAACCCGCGAGACCTCGTTGTTGGGAAGGCCGAAGAGATATTCGAGGCCCGCATTGGCCTGCTCCGCACCGAAGCCGAGCGAGGTCGCCAGACCGAACAGCGTCGCGAAGACCGCAAGGATATCGACCACATGACCCGGCCAGCCCCAGATCCGCTCGCCGAAGATCGGATAGAACACGGACCGCATGGTGAGCGGCAGACCCTTGTTGTAGGAGAACAGGGCAAGCGCCAGGGCCACGACCGCATAGATCGCCCAGGGGTGCAGACCCCAGTGGAAGATGGTCGCCGCCATGCCCAGCCGGGCGGCCCCCTGGGGATCACCCTCCGCACCGCCGAGCGGCGCCCAGTCGGCCCGCACAGAGCCGTCAGCGGACACGCCACCGAGCGCGGAATTGAAGTGGGAGATCGGCTCGCTGACCCCGAAGAACATCAGGCCGATGCCCATGCCGGCTGCAAACAGCATGGCAAACCAGCCGACGTAACCGTAATCCGGCGTCGCGTCGCGCCCGCCGATGCGCACCCGCGCCAGCGGCGTGAAGATCAGCACCACGCAGAAGATCACGAAGATGTTGGCGGAGCCCAGGAAGAACCAGTCCAGATTGGACGTCAGCCAGTCGCGCAATCCGTTGAACACGGCACCCGCCTGATCCTGAAGCGCCAGGGTCAGAACGACGAAGATGACGATCGACAGACCGGAGATGAGAAAGACCGGATTGTGCACGTCGAAGTCGATCGGCCCGACGGAGGACTCGATGTTGTCCTGTCCGAGCTCATACTCGGTATCGATGGGGGATGCTGCGCCCTCCGGCTCGGGAATGCCGCTGACGGAAGTGTCCATGCTCATGGGGTGCCTTTTTTCTTGCCTCAGATTTTTGCGGGGAACCTCCGGCACCGCGACATCCCTGCTGCAGAATTGCCGGATCGCAGCCACATGTGTGGCATTCCCCAAACGCAAACCCTCCGAAACACCCATGAGTTCCGAATTTTCTGAACAAAAACGGGCGATGCCGTCGCCGGCACCGCCCCTTTTCATCGAAAATCAGCGTGTGAACGCTGGATCAGTCCAGATCGCTCGCGTCATGGCGTTCCGCCAGCTGTTCGCTTTCCTCGCCGAACACCCGGTTGACCCGGCGGCCGCGAATGACGGCGGGACGGGCGTCGATCTGCTTGGCCCAGCGCTGCACGTTTTCATATTCATGCACGCCCAGGAACTCGGCCGCATTGTACTGGCGCCCGAGGGCCAGGTTGCCGTACCAGGGCCAGATCGCCATGTCGGCGATGGTATATTCGGAGCCGGCGATGAACTCGTTCTCGGCAAGCTGCTTGTCCAGCACATCGAGCTGGCGCTTGGTTTCCATCGCAAAGCGGTTGATCGGATACTCGAACTTCTCCGGCGCATAGGCGTAGAAATGGCCGAAGCCGCCGCCGAGATAAGGCGCAGAGCCCATCTGCCAGAACAGCCAGTTCAGGGCCTCGGTCCGCGCCGGCCCGTCCTTGGCCAGGAAGGCGCCGAACTTCTCGGCCAGATGCAGCAGGATGGAGCCGCTCTCGAACACCCGCACCGGGGTCTCGCCGGAACGGTCCATGAGGGCCGGGATCTTGGAGTTCGGGTTCACGTCGACGAACCCGCTGCCGAACTGGTCGCCATCGCCGATCCGGATCAGCCAGGCGTCATATTCCGCGCCCGCATGACCGGCAGCCAGCAGCTCCTCGAACATGATGGTGACCTTCTGGCCATTCGGCGTGGCCAGGGAATAGAGCTGGAACGGATGCTTGCCAACCGGCAGCTCCTTGTCATGGGTCGCGCCGGACACCGGACGGTTGATGCTGGCGAACTGGCCCCCGCTCGGGGCCTCCCACGTCCAGACCTTGGGCGGAATGTAGCTGCTGCTGTCACTCATGAGAAAAACGTCCTCTCGGGGGAAACGGAGGCCTTCCAGAGCCTGTGAAACCCGGCCCGGAAAACGGAATGAACGGTCCAGATATGAGGGGAAGACCGAACCGATTCAATGGCCGAAATTGAAAAAGACCGCGCCCGGCAGCTCGCGGACGCGGTCTTTTCGTTCACAATGGCGTGCGAGGACCGTCAGGCCTTCACCACCTTCTGCGTCTGGGTGCCGAGCTTGTCGATGCCAAGCTTCATCACTTCGCCGCCCTTCAGATAGACCGGCGGATTCTGGCCCATGCCGACGCCCGGAGGGGTGCCGGTGGAGATCACGTCGCCCGGCTGCAGGCTCATGAAGCGGGACAGATAAGACACCAGGAAGGGCACCTTGTAGACCATGGTGGCCGAGGTGCCGTCCTGATAGCGCTTGCCGTCGACTTCAAGCCACATGGCCAGATCGTCGTAGTTGCCGACCTCGTCCTTGGTCACGAGCCAGGGACCCAGCGGACCGAACGTGTCGCAGCCCTTGCCCTTGTCCCAGGTGCCGGAACGCTCGATCTGGTATTCACGCTCGGAGACGTCGTTGATGACGCAGAAGCCGGCCACATGGTCCATCGCGTCCGCTTCCTCGATGTAGCGGCCGCCCTTGCCGATCACGACGCCGAGCTCGACTTCCCAGTCGGTCTTGGTGGAGCCGCGCGGGATCTCGACATTGTCATCCGGACCGACGATGGCCGACGTCCACTTGTTGAAGACCACCGGCTCCGGGGGCACGGCCATGCCGGATTCCGCAGCGTGGTCGGAGTAGTTGAGCCCGATGCAGACGAACTTGCCGACCGCGCCCACGCACGGCCCGAGCCGCAGATCTTCCTGGGGCGTGCCGCTGACGACCGGCAGGCTGGACACGTCGAGGCCGGCGAGCTTGGCAAGGGTTTCCGGCTGCAGGGCAGCGCCTGCAATGTCGCTCACATGGGCCGACAGGTCACGCACCTGACCCGCATCATCCAGAAGGCCGGGCTTTTCCTGTCCCGGGGCGCCATACCGCAGCAATTTCATGAAATCTCTTCCCTGTGATGAGGGCCCGGCGTGCTCCGCCGGGCCCATTGGATCCGCTGACGGGACCCCGTGTCGGATCAGTCGTAAAGAACGGCGGCGATCTTCGGATCGTCGATGTTCGAGTTGTCGTAGTAGTAGAAGCCCGTGTCAATGTGCGAGGGCACCTGCTTGCCCTGAGCAGCTTCCACGGCGGCCTTCACCGTCTCGTAGCCGATGCCGACCGGGTTCTGGGTGATCGCGCCGGCCATCAGACCGGAGCGGATGGCGTCCTTCTGGGCCTTGCCACTGTCGTAGCCGATGATCACTAGATCCTTCGTGCCCATCTCGCTCACGCCATTGACCACGCCGATGGCGGAGCCTTCGTTGGTGCCGAAGATGCCCTTCAGATCCGGGTTGGCGGTGAGGATCGCCTTGGTCACTTCGGTGGACTTCAGATGGTCACCGCCGCCGTACTGCACGGTCACGACCTCGATGTTCGGATATTTCGCCTGGATCTGGTTCAGGAACCCGTCCCGACGGTCGATACCCGTGCGGCTGGTCTGGTCGTGGGCGACCACGGCCACCTTGCCCGCTCCGCCGATCAGCTCGGCCATCTTGTCGGCGGCCAGCGCCGCCGCAGCAGCATTGTCGGTGGAGGCGGTGGCAAGCGGAATGTCGCTGTCCACGCCGCTGTCGAAGGCGATCACCGGAATGCCGGCTTCCTTGGCCTGCTTCAGCAGCGGAATGGCGGCCTGGCTGTCGAGAGCGGCAAAGCCGATCGCGGTCGGCTTCTTCGCGAGGGCTGCCGACAGCATGTCGATCTGGCGGTCGACCATGGTCTCATTGTCCGGACCTTCGAAGGTGATGGTCACGCCCAGGTCGGCAGCGGCCTGATCGGCGCCGGCCTTCACCGCCTGCCAGAACTGGTGCTGGAAGCCCTTGGAGATCAGCGGAACATAGGTATCCGCCGCCATGGCCACGGTTCCGGACAGCATCAGCCCGAGAGCGGTGGTCGCACCGAGTAGTCCACGTCTTGTAAGCATATTCCTCTCCTTTGGATCTTGCCCGCTTATCCGGGATGTTGCCGGGGCCTTTTTCCGCCCTCTTCTTGATTGAAACCGTTGGCTCCTCACGCCTTCTTCTTGCGCATCATGTCCGCATAGACCGCGAGGATGATGATCGCGCCGGTCACCACCGTCTGCCACTCCTGGGCGACGGAGAGCACGCGCAGACCGTTGGTGAGAACCGCCATGATCAGGGCGCCGATCAGGGTGCCGAGCACCGTGCCCCGCCCGCCGGAGAGCGAGGTTCCCCCGATCACCACGGCGGCGATCGCTTCCAGCTCGTATCCGAGCCCCAGCGCCGGCTGGGCGGAGTTCAGGCGCGACGCGATCAGGAGACCCGCAATGCCGCAGATGCCGCCGGCCAGCGCATAGACGGCCATCTTCCACCGGTCCGTGTTCACACCCGACAGGCGCACGGCCTCTTCATTCGACCCGAGCGCGAAAGTGTAGCGGCCCAGCACCGTACGGCCGAGGATGTAGGAGGCGGCTGCCGCCACGAGGAAGAGGATCAGCACGCCGTTGGGAATGGGCAGCGCCGGAATGAGGTCGCCGATCAGCGAGCCGCGCGAGATCTGGTCGAAGCCGGGCGTGTCGTTGAAATAGATCGGCCGGGTGCCGGAAATCACCAGGGACAGGCCCTTGAGGATCAGCATCATTCCGAGCGTCGCGATGAACGGCGGGATCTTCATCTTGGCAATGAAGGTGCCCGAGCACAGACCGCACAGGGCGCCGGTGCCGACGGCGGCAAGGATGCCCAGCGGCAGCGGCATGCCGAGGTTCGTCAGGACAATGCCGGCGATGACCGCGCAGAAGGTCATGAGCGTGCCCACCGACAGGTCGATGCCGCCGGTGATGATGACCAGCGTTGCCGCGACCGCAAGAACCCCGTTGACCGAAGTCGCCTGCAGGATGGCGATCATGTTGGAGGTCTGCATGAAGTTGGGCGAGGCAATCGAGAACCCGACGAGCAGCAGGATTAGGCTGGCGAAGGCCAGCAGCTTCTGATGGGCGCCGGTGTCGATCAGACGGCTGAAGATCGACGGGGCGGGGGTGGTGCGTGCAAGGCTCATGCGTCTGCTCCCTCAGGCTGCATCACGGGCGCCCTCAGGGTCGCCAGATGCATGATGTCTTCTTGTGTTGTTTCGGCTCCGCCGGGCAGAATTCCGGTCAGCCGCCCTTCGCACATCACGGCAATACGATGGCTCAGGCGCATGACCTCGGGCAACTCGGAGGAAATGACGATGATCGCCCGGCCTTCCGCTGCCAGCTGCTTCAGGAGCTTGTAGATTTCCGACTTGGCGCCGATATCGATGCCGCGGGTCGGCTCGTCGAAGATCAGGATGTCACAGTCCCGGTAGAGCCACTTGGCGATGACGACCTTCTGCTGGTTGCCCCCCGAAAGCAGCCGAACCTCCTGGGTGTCCGACGGGGTGCGGATGCCGAGCTTCTCGATGTAGCCCCGCGCCGTGTCCCGCATGGCGCTCTCATCCAGCACCCCGGTGCGCCCGGAAAACCGGTCGAGACTGGCCAGCGCGATGTTGTTGCGCACGTCCATGCCTGTCGCCAGACCGAAATGCTTCCGGTCCTCCGAGAGATAGCCGATGCCCGCCTTCACCGCGTCCGAGGGCGAGGCAATGGCGCAGGGACGTCCATGCACCTTGATCTCGCCGCTCTCGCGGGGATCCGCGCCGAAGATGGCCCGGGCCACTTCCGTGCGCCCGGCCCCCATCAGACCGGCAAAGCCCAGGATCTCGCCCTTGCGGACAGAGAAGCTGACATCCCGGATCTCGCGGCCCCGGTTGAGACCCTCGACCTCGAGCAGGACATCCGCCTGCGACAGGTCGGGGATGTCCACTACGTCGTTGGTCAGTTCGCGGCCGACCATCATGGAAATGATGGTCGAGATCGGCGTGTCCGCCGCCTCGACGGTGCCCACATAGGATCCGTCACGCATCACGGTCACCCGGTCGGCGATCCGCTTCAGTTCGTCCATCTTGTGGGAGATGTAGATGATGCCGACCCCATCCGCCTTGAGCCGGCGGATGATGGTGAAGAGCTCGGCGATTTCCGCGTCATTCAGCGCAGCGGTCGGCTCGTCCATGATCAGGATGCGCGACCGGTGCGACAGGGCCTTGGCGATCTCCACCATCTGCTGGCGGGCGATTGTCAGCTCACCGACGATCGTCTTCGGGTCGAGATGCAGGTTCATGGAGGCGAAGATTTCCGCCGCCTTCCGGTTGAGGGCGGCTTCGTCCAGACGGCCGAAGCGCAGGCGCGGCTCGCGGCCGATGAAGATGTTCTGCGCCACGGTCAGATCATTCATCAGACTCAGTTCCTGATGAATGATGCCGATGCCGAGTTTCTGGGCGGCCTTGGGTCCGTCCAGCTCGACGGCCTCGCCGTGGATCTCCATCACCCCGTCGTCCTTGGGATAGATCCCGGAGAGGATCTTCATCAGGGTCGACTTGCCCGCGCCATTCTCGCCCATCAGGGCGTGAACCTCACCGCTGCGCAGATCGAAGCTGACGCTGCGCAGCGCATGCACGCCGGGAAAGCGCTTCTCGATCCCGGCCATCCGGACCAGATCTGTCATGATGTGCAGTCCTCCCAAACCGCAGACGGCGAACCGCCCCAAAAATGTCGGCCGCGCAGGCCTAGATCGTCACGCCGCCATCGACCAGAAGAGCCTGGCCGGACACGAAGCGGCTCTCGTCGGAGAGCAGGTAGACGACCATCGGCGTCATGTCGTCGACGGTGGCCAGACGTCCCATGGGCTGGCGGGCGATGAAGGCCTTTTCGGCAGCGACCGGATCGGCCGCGGAGGCGATGCGTCCGCGAAGGGACGGCGTGTCGACCGTGCCGGGGCAAAGCGCATTGCAGCGCAAGCCCTGCGCCACGAAATCGGCCGCAACCCCCTTGGTCAGCCCGATCACCGCCGCCTTGGTCGCCCCGTAGGCGGTGCGCATGGGGAAGCCCTTGATGGAGGATGCCATGGACGCCATGTTCAGAATCGAGGCTGTTCCGGCGGCCTCCGCCCGGCGCAGCATCCCGGGCAGGAAGGCCTGGCTCATTCGGAACATGGAGGTCACGTTCAGGTCGAAGGAAAAGGCCCAGTCCTCTTCGGAAATGTCGAGCACCGTGCCGTTGTGGACGAAGCCCGCACAGTTGAAGAGCCCGTCCAGATCCGGCAGGTCTGCGGCCAGCGCATCGATGGCTCCGCGGTCCCGCACGTCCAGCCGGCGCACCTCGATGCCGGCCTGCTCCTCCGGCAGGGTGGCAAGCGTTTCCTCATTGATGTCGACGGCGATGACCTTCGCCCCCTCCCGCGCACAGGCAATGGCACTGGCCCGGCCGATCCCCTGCCCTGCGGCAGAGACCAGAATGGTCTTTCCTTCCAAACGCACCCGATATCCTCCCGATGCCGCCCTTCCCCGAGGGCGCTAGTCATTCCTGTGTGACGACAGCCGCGGCTACATCACCGCGCCGATCTGCCAGGGCACGAATTCCACCCCGCCGTAGCCCAGTTCCTCGCTCATGGATTTCTCGCCCGACGCCACCGCGATGATCCGTTCGAAGATCTCGCGGCCCTTCTCCTCCAGGCTCACACCTTCGGAGATGACATCGCCGCAATTGATGTCCATGTCCTCGGACATGCGGCTGTACATCTCGGTGTTGGTGGCCAGCTTGATGCAGGGGGTCGGCATGTAGCCCGACACGGAGCCGCGACCGGTGGTGAAGACGATGATGTTCGCCCCCGATGCGATCTGGCCCGTCACCGAGCACGGGTCGAAGCCCGGGCTGTCCATGAAGACGAAGCCCTTCTTGGTGATCGGCTCTGCAAACTTGTAGACATCCACCAGCGGCGCGGATCCGCCCTTGGCGGCAGCCCCCAGCGACTTTTCCAGAATGGTGGTCAGGCCGCCGCGCTTGTTGCCGGGCGAGGGATTGTTGTCCATCTCGCCGCCGTTGCGCGCCGTATAGTCTTCCCACCAGCGCACGCGCTCGATGAGCTTTTCACCCACATCAACGGAGACCGCCCGGCGGGTCAGCAGATGCTCGGCGCCATAGATCTCGGAGGTCTCCGACAGGATCGTCGTGCCACCGTGGCGCACGAGCAGATCCGAGGCCACGCCCAGCGCCGGGTTGGCGGTGATGCCGGAATAGCCATCAGACCCGCCGCACTGCATGCCCACCATGATGTGGGAGACCGGAGCCGGAGCGCGTGTTGCCTGATTGGCGATCTCGCAGAGTTCGCGCAGCTCTTTCAGCCCCGCCTCGATGGTCTTGCGGGTGCCGCCGGTCTGCTGGATGGTCATGTAGCGCAGGTCACCGCCCGGGCGCATCTTCCGGTCGCCGATCAGGTCGGCAATCTGCATGACCTCGCAGCCCAGACCGATCAGCAGGATGGCGGCGAAATTCGGATGCTGGGCATAGCCTGACAGGGTTCGGAACAGGGTGGCGTAACCCTCGTCCTTGCCGGACATGCCGCATCCGGTGCCATGGACAATGGGCACCACGCCATCCACATTCGGATATTCATCCAGCAGTCCGGACTTCTGAGCCGCTTCCGCAATGAACTTGGCCACAGAACCGGAGCAGTTCACTGAAGTCAGGATGCCGATGTAATTGCGCGTCCCCACCTTGCCGGTCGGGCGATGGTAGCCGAGGAACGTGCGCTCCTCTTCCGCCGGCGCCAGCGGAATGCTGGCCTCCGCGTGGCCGTAATCCTGGGTGTGTTCGCCCATGCCCAGGTTCTGGACATGAACATGTTCCCCGGCCGCGATGTCGCGGGTGGCCTGACCGATGATCTGGCCGTAGCGAATGACCTTCTCGCCGGTCGCGATCGGACGGCGGGCGATCTTGTGACCGCGCATCACCTTCGCCGGCAGGGCAACCTCCACATGGGGGATATGGTCGCCGGCTTCCAGATCGGCCAATGCGATGACGATCGTGTCGTCTGCGTGCAGCAGAATTGATTTTGCGTGTGTCTTCAACACGAAAACGCTCCCTCCCGGCCGTGGAAACCGGCCGCCTCGACCCAACGACTAGCTTGACACCAACACGATGTCAACTAACATGTTAGCATTCAAATCTGGAAGAAACATGCCGTCAGCCCCATCCCCCACGCCGGACACGACCCTCGCGCCCACCGCGACCGAAGCCCCCGATCAGGCCGATCTGGGGGTCGAGCTGCCTGACATCGGCAAGCTGTCCGGCTCCCTTGCCCAGCGCGTCTATGACAGCCTGCGCACGGCGATCCTCTCCATGCAGCTGCCGCCGGGAACCATGCTGCGCAAGCAGGTGATCTGCGCCCAGCTGGGGGTCTCCCGCTCGCCGGTGAGCGAGGCCATCACTCGCCTGGCGGTCGAAGGTCTGGTGGAAGTCATTCCCCAGTCCGGCTCGCGGGTCACCAAGTTCTCCATGGCCGAGATCCGGGAAGGAGCCTTCCTGCGCGAGGCGGTGGAGCTGGCCGCCGTCGCCAAGGTGGCCACCGACCGGACCGAGGAGCAACTGGCGGAACTCACCCGCAACCTGCGGCTTCAGGCGCTCTATCTGGAAGACAACGACTACGACGGCTTCTACCGGGAGGATGAGCGCATGCATGACATGATCCTCGCCTTCACCGGCTTCCCGAAGATCCAGACGCTCGCGACCACCGGCTGGGTTCAGGTCAACCGCGCCCGGCAGATGCTGCTGCCGCTGGAGGACCGCGCCCACGGCGCCTACGAGGAACACCGGCCCATCATCGACGCCATCCGCGACCGGGATGCGGAGGCCGCCCGCGCCGCCATGCAGCGCCATCTCAACAAGCTGGTGGAGCGGCTGGAACCGCTCGCAGTCCAGCGCCCCGACCTCTTCGACTGATCCGAAAGACTGCCGCAGACATGCGGACATATGCCCCTGGGAGGAGACGCATATGACGACCCTTGGAACGCGCCTGCTCAACCGGCGCACGGCCCGCGAGATCCATCTCACCGAGATGGGTTTCGGCGGCGCGCCGCTCGGCAATCTCTATCGCAAGGTAGAGGAAGAAGACGCCCAGGCGACCCTTCAGGCGGCCTATGACGCGGGCATCCGCTATTTCGACACGGCGCCGCAATATGGCCTCGGCCGATCGGAGGAGCGCTTTTCCCGCGCCATCGCCCGCTTCGGCCGCGACACGATCGAACTGTCCACCAAGATCGGCCGGCTACTGCTCGACTGCGAGCCCCATGAGGTGACGCCGGAAGCCTTCGTCGACGTGCCGCAGAAGCGCATCGTCTTCGACTACAGCTACGACGGGGTCATGCGGTCCTATGAAGCAAGCCGCCAACGTCTCGGCGTCGCCAATGCAGACATCCTGCTGATCCACGACGTCTGCGCCTTCTCGCAAGGGTCCCGGGAGGCCTCGGAGGCCCGCGTCCGCGAGCTCTTCGACCGGGGCGGATACCGGGCCCTGACCGAGCTGCGCGCCGCCGGCGAAATCACTGCAATCGGCGCCGGTGTCAACGAGTGGCAGGTGTGTCAGAAGTTGCTGGAACTCGCCGATTTCGACTGCTTCCTCTTGGCCGGCCGCTACACCCTTCTGGAACAGGAGGCGCTAGAGACCTTCCTGCCCCTGTGCGAGACGCGGGACGTGGGTATCATCCTCGGCGGCCCCTACAACTCCGGCATCCTGGCGACCGGCGCCGTCCCGGGTGCCAAATACAACTACGCCCCGGCCCCCGAGGACGTGCTCGACCGGGTGCGTCGCATCGAAGCGCTCTGCGCCGATCACGGCGTGCGCCTGATTGCCGCCGCCCTGCAATTCGTCCTTGGCCACCCGAGCGTCAAGACGGTCGTGCCCGGTGCAGTCAGCCCGGCAGAGGTTGAGGCCAACATCCGCCTGCTGAAGACACCGATCCCGGACGGTTTCTGGTCGGACCTGCGCGCAAGCGGCCTGATCCGCCCGGATGCACCGCTTCCCCTCGACGCCAACCGGGAGACCGCCTCATGCTCCGCGGCCTGAACCCCCTTCTTTCGCCCGATCTCCTTCACACCCTCGCCTCCATGGGCCACGGCGACGAGATCGTCATTGCGGATGCGAATTTTCCCGGCACCAGCAGCGCTCGCCGGCTCATCCGCATGGACGGGGTCTCCGCCACCGACGTGCTGCGGGCCGTGCTCGAGATCATGCCCCTGGACACTTTCGTCCCCGATCCCGCCCTCACCATGCAGGTTGTCGACGATCCGGAGGCGATTCCTGATGTCGTTGCCCGTTTCCAGCAGATCATCGAGACGACAGCCGACTATCCGGCAACGGTCACAGGGCTCGAACGTCATGCTTTCTATGACCGGGCACGTGCCGCCTTCGCCGTGATCCAGACCGGCGAAACCCGGCTCTATGGCAACATCATCGTCAAGAAGGGAGTGGTGGCCCCGTGACCGTTTCCCCTCCCCGCATCGACGCCCATCAGCACTTCTGGGCCGTGGAGCGCGGCGACTATGGCTGGCTCACGCCCGATCTTGCGCCGCTCTACCGGGACTTCCTGCCCGCCGACCTGAAGCCCCACCTCAACCGCCACGAGATCGACGGGACCATCCTCGTCCAGGCGGCTCCCACCGTCGCGGAGACCCGCTTCCTGCTCGAATTGGCAGACCGCACTCCATCTGTCCGCGGCGTTGTCGGCTGGGCAGATTTCGCGGCACCAGACGCCCCTGACCGGATTGCCGGGCTCGCGGCGCACCCGCGCCTCGTGGGGCTGCGGCCGATGATCCAGGACATTGCCGATGACGACTGGATGCTGCGTCCCGATCTGGATCCGGCCTTCCGGGCGCTCGTCGCCCATGACCTCACCTTCGACGCCCTCACCCTGCCCCGTCATCTGGACCGGCTGCTCACCCTGCTCGGGCGCTATCCGGATCTGCGCACGGTCATCGACCACGGCTCCAAGCCCCGGATCCGGGATCGGGACTTTGAGGATTGGGCCGCTTCCATGTCCCGTCTGGCACAAGAGACCTCGGCTTTCTGCAAGCTGTCCGGGCTCGTGACGGAGGCCGCCGAGGCATGGACCACCGACGACCTGCGCCCCTATACCGACCATCTTCTGACGAGCTTCGGGCCCGGCCGGCTGATCTGGGGCAGTGACTGGCCGGTCTGCACCCTCGGCGCCTCCTACGACCGCTGGGTCGAGACCACGGAAACGCTTCTGGCGGATCTCGGCGACGCCGACCGCGCCGCCATCATGGGCGGCAACGCCCTCACCGCCTATGGCCTGGCCACATCGGCCTATTCGACATAATCAAACGGGCGTCCTGTCGAGCGCTTCAGCCGATAGCTCGACGGACTGGCCCCGATATACTGCCGGAACATGCGACTGAAGAAATAGGGGTCCGAGTATCCGAGCTCGGCCGCGGTCTCCTTCACTGTCTGCCCCTTGCCGAGCCGGTGGACGGCATATTCCATTTTCTTCAGCTCAAGGTATTTCTGCGGCGTGAAGCCGATGCGCTCCCGGAAGGCCCGGCGGAAATAGTCGGCATTGTAGGGCACCTCGGCCATGACCCGCTCCAGCACCTGCCTGTCCAGCGGATCGCTGGACAGGTGAGACGCCGCCAGCATGATCTGCAGCGAGAGCTGGTCTTGGCTCCCCAGAAGCGCTTCCTCCGACTGCCACCCCTCGAAAGCCACCTGCAGATAGGCCAGAAGGAACAGCATGAACTGGTGATGCTGCGCCAGAGTGGTCGCACTCGCCCCTGCGCCGGAGCGATGGATGATCGCCAGCGGTTCCAGCGCCGGCCAGTCGGGAAGGCGGGCGACGCGTCGGAGGCGCATCTGCGAGAGCAGATCCGTGCGCCCGAAGAGTTCAAGCGAGAAATGCTGCGCAAAGCCTGTATAGTTTTCAGGCGTGTCGGCGATGACCCCGCGAAACCGCTCGCCCCGACGGATCAGGAAGGCCTCGCCAGCCCGCACCTCGAACGCCTCCTGCCCGATCCGGTAGCTGCCGCCCCCGGACAGACAGACCACAAGATCGTGGACCGGATTGATCTTGTCGATCCGCCACGCCGGTCCGTGCTGCATGCGGATGGGCGTGCGGGCGAGCCAAAGGGCCAGAGCCTGGGGAGGCACATCCGAAAGTGGCCCAGGCAGAAGGGAATGTTCGTTTTTCTCCATTCTTTTCTTTTAATCCGTTCATTTCCCGGCTGACAACTCCTGCATATGGTAGGCCAGTCAGTGCGGGCCGGAGGACAATCCGCGCGACCAAGGGAGGAAATGGCTGGTCTTTTTGACGGCTCGGGCTGGAGGAGCCTGGTCCGCCAAGCAGGGCGGCTGCACCATTTCATGAAATATTTCGAACACCAAATCCGCTGCATACCCCCTGCCATCCGGACCTGCGCGTCCTGCGAGAGGGCGATGGTCATCACCGCCGCTTCGAACGAGACCGGGGGCGTCTGATGGGCGGCGACAACCGATTTCTCGGGCTGGCCTATGTGACGCCCTATCTGGTGGGGCTCCTGTTCTTCACGGCCTTTCCCTTCGCGGCAAGCTTCTACCTGAGCTTCACCAACTACGACCTGCTGTCGACCCCCGACTGGGTCGGACTGCGCAACTATGAAAAGCTCCTGACCCGCGACCGAACCTTCGACAAGTCCCTGAGCGTCACCCTGCTCTATGTCGCCATGACGGTCCCGCTGAAACTCGGCTTTGCGCTTCTTGTCGCGGTCATCCTCAATTACCGCCTTAGGGCGATCAACCTGTTCCGCACCGCCTATTATGTGCCCTCGATATTGGGCGGCTCGGTCGCGATCGCAGTCCTGTGGCGCTACATCTTCGCCCATAACGGCCTGGTCAATCTCGGTCTGACCTCCCTGGGCCTGGAGCCGGTAAACTGGTTCGGCGACCCGCAGAACGCGCTCTTCACACTGACCCTGCTGCGGTGCTGGCAATTCGGCTCGGCCATGGTCATCTTCCTGGCCGCGCTGCAATCCGTCGACAAGAGCCTTTACGAGGCCGCGACCATTGATGGCGCGAACCGCTGGCACGTGTTCCGCTACATCACCCTGCCGTTAATCACCCCCGTGATCTTCTTCAACCTGATCATGCAGACGGTGCAGGCCTTTCAGGAGTTCAACGGGCCCTACATCATCACCAATGGCGGACCGCTGAAGTCGACCTATCTCCTGCCCCTCTACATCTATGACAAGGCCTTCAAGAGCTTCGACATGGGTTACGCCTCGGCCATCGCCTGGGTGCTCTTCGCCATCATCATGACCCTGACCCTCATCGCCTTCTGGTCGTCGAAGAAGTGGGTCTATTACGCCGGCGACAGGAGGAGCTGAGCCATGACCTCCGCAAGCGAACACCTCACCAAGCCGCTCATGACCAGCACCGAGCCTGCGACCACGATGGAGCTGAAGCTGCGGCGCAGAGCCCGCATCTCAAGCCTCTTCCGATATGCGGTTCTGGCCGCCTTCGGACTGCTGATGCTCTACCCGCTCATCTGGCTGATCGGCGCGTCCTTCAAGACCAATGCGGAAATCTTTGCCAGCCCCTCGTTCTGGCCCAAGGAACCGACCCTGGACGGCTACATCAATGGCTGGAAGACCTCCACGCCCTACACCTTCGGGCATTTCATCTGGAACACCCTGGTGATCATCATCCCGAAGGTCATCGGCACCGCCGTCTCCTGCACGCTCGTTGCCTATGGCTTTGCCCGCTTCGAGTTTCCCGGCAAGAAGATCCTGTTCATGACAGTGATCGCGACGCTGCTGCTGCCCAATGTGGTGACCCGCATACCGCAATATCTTCTTTTTCGGGACATTGGCTGGCTGGACAGCTTCCTGCCCCTCTGGGTGCCGTCGGCGCTGGCGGGCGATGCGTTCTTCGTCTTCATGCTGATCCAGTTCCTGCGCGCCATCCCGCGCGACATGGAGGAGGCGGCACGGGTCGACGGGGCCAACACGCTCCAGACCCTGATCTACATCGTCGTCCCCATGCTGATGCCGGCCATCATCTCGGTTTGCCTCTTCCAGTTCATGTGGACGATGAACGACTTCCTGGGCCCTCTGATCTACATCTCGTCGGTCGAGAACTACCCGGTCAGCCTCGCGCTAAAGCTCTCCATCGACACCACGGAAGCCTTCGACTGGAACCAGATCCTCGCCATGTCGGTGCTGGCCCTCGCCCCCTCGCTGACCGTCTTTTTCCTGGCCCAGAAATACTTCATCGAAGGCATCTCCACCGGAGGAGTGAAAGGCTGATGGCCGAGCTTCAGTTACGATCTGTCGAAAAGACCTATGGCGGCGGCTTCAAGGCCGTGCATGGCATCAACCTCGATGTGGCCGAAGGTGAATTCATGGTGCTCGTCGGCCCTTCCGGCTGCGCCAAGTCCACCACCCTGCGGATGATTGCGGGCCTTGAAACCATCACCGGCGGCGAGATCCGCATCGGCGGCAAGGTGGTCAATGACGTGGTGCCCGGCAAGCGCGGCATCTCGATGGTCTTCCAGAACTACGCGCTCTACCCGCACATGAAGGTCCGCTCCAATCTGGCCTTCGGCCTGCGACTGCGGCGGCGCCCGAAGGACGAGATCGACAGCGCCACCACGGATGTGTCGGGAACCCTCGAGATCGGCGAACTTCTGGACCGTTTGCCCAAGCAACTGTCCGGCGGCCAGGCCCAGCGGGTCGCGGTCGGACGCGCGCTGATCAAGCAGCCCGACGTCTTCCTCTTCGACGAACCCCTGTCGAACCTTGATGCCAAGCTGCGCGCTTCCATGCGGGTGCGGATCACCGACCTGCACAAGCGGCTGAAAGCCGAAGGACGGCCGGCGACAGTGGTCTATGTCACCCACGACCAGACCGAGGCCATGACCATGGGCGACAGGATCTGCGTCATGAAGGACGGCCGCATCATGCAGGTCGCCGATCCGCTGACCCTCTACGAGCGCCCCGCCAACGCCTTTGTCGCAGGCTTCATCGGAATGCCCGAGATGAACCTGGTGGAGGGCACCCTCACAATGGACACACAGCCGCACCTGACCTTCGGCGATCAGACCATTGCGATCAAGGACGGTCTGGCGGAGCGCCTCGCGACCCCGCAGGGCAAGATACGCATCGGCATTCGCCCGCAGCATCTCGACGTGGTTCCCGACGGAACACCCGGCAGCCTGCGGGGCACCGTCACCACGGCCGAATATCTGGGCCACGAGATCCACATCCATCTGAAAGTCGGATCCCTGCCGCTTGTGGCAGTGGCCCTGACCGAGCGACTGAGCGCGATGCCCCGGCGCGGCGACACGCTCAGCCTCAAGCCGCAAGGTCCGCGCATCCACCTTTTCGACTGGCAGACGGAGGAGAATGTCTCGCTGGCCGACACCGGAAATTGACTGTCTAGGGAGGACAACATGACGAAGTGGAAGAGCCTTTTGGGTGCCGTTCTTGCATCGACCTCACTCGCAACTGCGGCCGGCGCCGCAGAACTGCGCATGAGCTGGTGGGGGGGCGACAGCCGGCACACAGCAACCCAGGAAGCCCTGAAGGTCTGTGGCGACAAGCATGGCCACGTGATCAAGCCGGAGTTCACCGGCTGGGCCGGACACCTGGAAAAGGTGACGACGCAGATCGCCGGCGGCACCGAAGCCGACATCATGCAGATCAACTGGCCCTGGCTGCCCCTCTTCTCGGCCAACGGCGAAGGCTTCGCCGATCTGAACACGCTGTCCGGCACCATCGACCTGAGCAACTGGACCGATGCGGAGCTGGCAACAACCTCGATCAACGGCAAGCTCAACGGCCTTCCGCTATCCACCACCGGCCGGGTGTTCTTCTTCAACAAGACCACCTTCGACAAGGCTGGCGCCGCATTGCCCACCACCTGGGACGAGCTTTTTGGCGCTGCGGCCCAGATCCGCGAGAAACTTGGGACCGACTACTATCCTCTGAACGCGGTTGATGAAACCGCAGCTCTCCTGGTGTCCCTCTACACCACCCAGATCTCGGGCAAGGACCTCATCGATCCAAACAGCCTCACCGTCGCCTGGAGCCAGGAAGAGCTCGCCAGAGGCATCGCCTTCTATGGCGAGATGATGAAGGCTGGTGTCGTCATGGACAGGGAGACGGCCAACGCAGCCGGCAATGTCCGTCTCTATGAGAAGCCCGAATGGGCGGACGGTCACATCGCCGGCTCCTACGAATGGGATTCAACCTTCTTCAAGTTCTCCGATCCGCTGAAGGAAGGCGAGGTCCTCGTGCCGGTCAAGCTGCTGCAGAATGCCGATGCGGTGGCTGAAGGCGTCTACCGCAAGCCCTCCATGATGTTCTCCGTCTCGAAGAACTCGCAGAACAAGGAAGCGGCCGCCCAGATCCTGAATTGCCTGCTCAACGAGAAGGAAGGCATCGAGATCCTTGGCAGCACCCGCGGCCTGCCGGCGTCCAAGGCGGCAGCCGATCAGCTCAAGGCCGCAGGCGCAATCGAGCCCGCCCTGGCCGAAGCCAACGCGATCGTCATGGCCGGAACCGGCCCGAACGTTTCGCCCCTCAACGAACATCCGGAGGTCCGGAGCATCTTCCTCGACACCCTCGAAGCCTATGCCTATGGCCAAATGGACGCGGAAACCGCGGCCCAGGACATCATCGAAGGCATCAACGAGGCCATCGAGGAATACCGCTCCTGATCTCGAACTGCGGTGGCCGCCCCCAGAAACGGCCACCGCTCTTTCCCGCATCTTTCCCGCCGAGGCCATTAAGGTCATGACCCGTCTCATCCTGAAAACCGTGACGAGCCGCACGGCCGCCATCCTCCTGCTGCCGGAGGGCACGCGCTATCATCTGGGCGCTCCCCTTTCCTGGAAGCTCTTCCGGATGGACACCCTGACCCCCGTGCGCTCCGGACAGACCGCGAAGGCGCCGCTGTTTCTCGAGCACCTGGATCCGGACACCGAATACCGGCTTTCCGCCGACGGCGAGGACCTCCGCTTCCGCACGGCCCGCTGCGCCGGGCTGGTCCATGCCACAGCCTTCGGTGTGTCGCCCCTGGCGCAGGACAATTGCGAGGCGCTCTCCCGCGCCATCGAGGCCGTGCCTCCGGGCGGCACCTTGGTTCTGCCGGAGGGCACCTTCCTGACCCGCCCGCTCTTTCTGCGGCCCTCGCTCACCCTCTGGATTCCGGCGGGCACGACCTTGCGGGCCGTTCCGGACCGGGAAGCCTGGCCCATCCTGCCATCCCATGACCCCACCGGTCGTGTGCTGGGCACCTGGGAAGGTCTCCCCGAGGCCAGCCACGCCGCGCTCCTGACCGGCATCGATTGCCACGATCTTTCAATCACGGGAGCAGGCACCGTGGATGGCGGAGGCGCACATGGGGACTGGTGGTCCTGGCCCAAGGAGACCCGCAACGGCGCCAGACGCGCCCGAACGCTGTTCCTCGCCCATTGCGAGCAGGTCTCCCTGTCGGGCCTCACCGTGACGAACTCCCCGTCCTGGACAATCCATCCGTTCCATTGCCGGGGCCTCAAGGCGAGCGCCCTGACCATCCTCAACCCGGCCGACAGCCCCAATACGGACGGGTTCAACCCGGAAAGCTGCCGGGACGTAGACATGAGCGGGATCCACTTTTCCGTCGGCGATGACTGCATTGCCATCAAGTCCGGAAAGCGCGGCCCGGGCCAACTCGACCATCTGGCGCCGACCGAGAGGCTCACGATTGCTCACTGCCTGATGGAGCGCGGTCACGGCGCCGTTGTGCTCGGATCAGAAATGAGCGGCGACATCCGGGATGTGACCGTGAGCGCCTGCGAGTTCTCCCATACCGACCGCGGCGTGCGCCTGAAGACGCGGCGCGGCCGCGGGGGAACGGTGGAACGGATCCGCGTCGAGGATGTGATCATGGACCACGTGGATACGGCCCTCGCCATCAACGCGTTCTATTTCTGTGACGCAGACGGCCGGTCCAAAGCCATTCAGTCACGAACGCCCGCGCCAGTCGACCACACCACTCCCCGGATCCGAAACGTGACACTCGAACGGATCACAGCGACCAATGTGCGCCTTGCCGGCATCGCGGCTCTCGGACTTCCGGAAGCACCAGTCACCGGCATCGTCGTGAGAGCAATGACGATCGGGTTTGACCCGCAGGCCATGGCGGAGATCCCGCTGATGGCAGACCAGGTCCCCGAGCTTCGCCACCGCCTTCTCTACTGCGACTTCGCCGAGATCGATGATCGTGGCCTCACTCAATGCGACCAGGAGGCACCCGCGTGCTGACCGCATTCTTCGACGTCTATGCCACACGTTATCAACCCTACAAGCGCGGGCACTGGTGCTACGAGGACGGATGCCTCTATCGCGGTCTCGAGCTCCTTCACCTGGCCACCGGAGAGGAGCGCTGGCTCGACCATCTGCTGCGCCTGATCACGCCCCAAATCCGGAGGGGTTCCGACGGCACCGTGTCTCTCGCAGGCTATGATCCGAGCGAATACAACATCGACAACATCTTGTCCGGACGGGCCCTTCTTTACTTGGCAAAGGTCACGGGCGATCCGCTCTATCTCGAAGCTGCCGCCCTGCTGGCCAGCCAGTTGCGAACCCATCCGCGCACCCGATCCGGCGTTTACTGGCACAAGCTGCGCTACCCGTGGCAGATCTGGCTCGATGGCCTCTACATGGCTGCCCCGTTCCAGGTGGGCTACGGCATGACCACCAACTCTCCCGGCCTGATTGAAGACAGTCTCTCCCAGCTGTCGACGGCGCTCTCCCAGTCTTTCGTCCCCGCAACCGGCCTCTACGCCCACGCGACCGACGAAGCTGGAATGCAGCCCTGGGCCCTCGCCGGAGGCGGCCACTCGCGGGCGCATTGGGCCCGTGCCCTTGGCTGGCTCGCCATGTGCCTCGTCGATGTTGCCGCACTTGTCGGCCCCGAACGCTTTGCCCCCCTGCAAGACGCGACGATCCGCCTGATGCGCAAGCTCATGGACTTGCGACAGCCCTCAGGCCTTTGGCTTCAGGTGATAGACCAGCCGCAGCTCTCCGGAAACTTCGAGGAAACCTCGGCCTCCGCAATGCTTGTCTATGCCTTGCTGCAGGCAAACAAGCTCGACCTCTGCCCAGGCTTTGGCGAGGCCGAAGCCAACCGCTTGCTTCGAGACCTGTGTCTCGGCAGCCTCGCCCGAGGGGCGGACGGCACCCTGCAGATGGCCCGGATCTGCGAGGTGGCAGGGCTGGGACGCTATCAGGACCGCTACCGTGACGGTTCGGCCGAATATTACGTCAGCGAGCGCGTCGTCGCCGATGACATCAAGGGCGTCGGCCCGCTCATGATGGCTGTCGCGTGCGGCAAATCCATCCCGCAGATCGTCGAACGCGACATCGCCCCCATGCAGGGGGAGACCGCCTGAGAGACTTGAGCCGGGAAGGCTGCTGCACGCGGTCGGCGCCGTTCCCTTCGCGCTGCACGATTGACAAGACCGGGCAAATCCCGCCAAGGACTGTCCGGTCCAGTCACCGGTTTGCCGGAGTGCTCGCAGTTCATGTCGCCTGCTTCAGAAGATCCCGCGCTTGTCCCGCCCCATCCGCTGGATGTGCTCGAGCCGCGCCGCCCCGTCGATCTGGTGATCTTCGATTGCGACGGCGTCCTCATCGACAGCGAGATCATCAGCGCCCGCGTTCTGCTCGGCGAACTTGCTGCCCGCGGTGCATCGGTCGACTATGCCTATTTCAAGGCCCATTTCCTTGGCCGCAGCTTTCCCAAGGTGGTGGAAGCGGTGCGGCGCGATTTCGGCCTTCGCCTTGAGCCGGACTTCGAGGAAGACTATCGCGGCAAGCTTCTGGCCACCTTCGACCGGGAGCTGAAGCCGGTGGAGGGGATCGTCGAGGTCCTGACCCGGCTGGCGCCACGCTCCTGTGTCGCCACCAGCAGCACCCCGCGCCGCGCCGCCCATTCCCTCAAGGTGACGGGCCTCGCATCCTACTTCGGCGACCGTGTCTTCACGGCCTCGGAGGTCGCGAACGGCAAGCCCGCGCCCGATCTCTTCCTTCATGCGGCCGCTCGCTGCGGCGTGTCCCCGGAGGCCTGTCTGGTGATCGAGGACAGCCTGCCCGGACTGACCGCTGCCCGCGCCGCCCAGATGCAGGTGCTGCATTTCGTCGGCGCGAGCCACCTGGGACCGGAAGACGCCCGGACCCAGGGCCTGACACCCCCGGTGCCATTTTTTGACACATGGGCCCGGTTTTTTGCTATGGGCCGTGGACTGGACATCGAGACCCCTTCTTCGCTGGATCAAGGCTGACACCCGCGCATGGCGCCAAAACTGGACACCGAAACGAGCCGACTGGACGACGCCGCCCGCGCCGGGTGGCTCTATTACGTTGCCGGCAACACCCAGGACGAGATTGCCCGCAAGCTCGGTGTGTCCCGCCAGTCAGCCCAGCGCCTGGTTTCGCTGGCTGTCAGCGAAAAGCTGATCAAGGTCCGCCTCGACCACCCGATCGCCCGCTGCATGGAGCTCTCCGCCGAGCTGAAGTCTCGTTATGGACTGCAGATGTGCGAAGTGGTTCCGAGCGATCCGGACGCGCCCTTCTCCATGGTGGGCGTGGCGGAGGCTGCCGCCGCCGAGCTGGAACGCCAGCTCAAGGTGGAGACCCCTCAGGTCATCACGCTGGGCACCGGCCGCGCCCTTCGCGCCATGGTGGACCAGGTGCCGATCCTGAACTGCCCGCAGCACAAGATCGTCTCCCTCCTGGGGAACATGATGTCCGATGGCTCGGCATCCGCCTATAACGTGGTGATCCGTCTCGCGGACAGGATCAATGCCCGCCATTACCCGATGCCCCTGCCGGTCTTCGCCGGCTCGCGGGAGGAGCGCAGCCTTCTCCATGACCAGCCGCCGGTGCGCAACATCCTCGGCCTCACGGAACAGGCGAGCGCCACCTTCGTCGGCATCGGCAACATGGGTGAGACTGCCCCTCTTTATGTGGACGGCTTCATCAGCGAGGCCGAAATGCGCGACCTGCTGAAGGCCGGCGCCATGGGCGAAATCACCAGTTGGGTCTACGACAGCAACGGCAAGCTGATCGAGGGCCTGACCAACGACCGGGTTGCCAGCGCGCCCTTGCGTCCGGATGCGGATCATCCGGTCACCGGCATCGCGGCGGGCAAGCAGAAGATCCCCGCGATCCTGGGCGCCCTGAAAGGCCGCCTGATCAACGGCCTCGTAACCAACGAGGCAACGGCAGAACTGCTGCTCACCGCCTGATCGGCACTCTGCTACGCTCGCCACCGCGTGATCGTTCGGTTCGCAAGCGCCGCCGACCCCTCGGCGTCGAGCGCCCGACGCTCGCAAATTAACTGTTTCGCAGCGCAGCAAACCCGCCCTCCCGCCTTGCTTCCAAACCGCTTCAACCTGCCCGAACGGCGGGATCGATGCACCGCGCCCTCAAACCGACCCTGCACAACACACTGCTTTCAAAGACTTTTTTGCGCTGCAGAATCGAAAGTCGCCCTTGGGGCACCTGCGCCTTCTTGACGCGCCTCTCCTATTTTGTGAATATTTGCCCGCTCATGTAGCAAATGCTCATTCAGCAAAAATTGCTCGAAACAACGCATTCGAGCGATCGGGAGGAAACCATGACCTTTCTCGCACGTGCCCTGATGGGCGCGACTGCACTCACGCTCGTTGCCGGCCCGGCCCTTGCCGAGAAGCTGACGATCGCGACCGTGAACAACGGCGACATGATCCGCATGCAGAAGCTGACGGATGACTTCACCGCCAAGAACCCGGACATCGAACTCGAGTGGGTGACCCTCGAGGAAAACGTCCTGCGCCAGCGTGTCACCCAGGACATCGCGGCCAAGGGTGGCCAGTTCGACGTGATGACCATCGGCACCTACGAAGTTCCGATCTGGGGTGCCCAGGACTGGCTGGTGTCGCTGAACGACCTGCCGGCCGACTATGACGTGGACGATCTTCTGCCGGCCATCCGCTCCGGCCTGACCGTGGACGGCAACCTCTACGCCGCACCGTTCTACGGCGAGAGCTCCATGGTGATGTACCGCAAGGACCTGATGGAGAAGGCTGGCCTGACCATGCCGGAAGCCCCGACCTGGGACTTCATCAAGGAAGCCGCCGCGGCCATGACCGACAAGGACAATGAAGTCTACGGCATCTGCCTGCGCGGCAAGGCCGGCTGGGGCGAGAACATGGCCTTCCTGACGGCCATGGGCAACTCCTTCGGCGCACGCTGGTTCGACGAGGAGTGGAAGCCGCAGTTCGACAGCCAGGCCTGGTCCGACACGCTGACCTTCTACCTCGACCTGATGAACAGCTACGGCCCTCCGGGCGCCTCGTCCAACGGCTTCAACGAGAACCTCTCCCTCTTCCAGACCGGCAAGTGCGGCATGTGGATCGACGCCACCGTGGCGGCGTCCTTCGTGACCAACCCGACCGACAGCCAGGTCGCCGACAAGGTCGGCTTCGCCCTGGCTCCGGACAAGGGCCTGGGCAAGCGCGGCAACTGGCTCTGGGCCTGGTCCCTCGCCATTCCGGCCGGCTCCGACAGCGTCGACGCGGCGAAGAAGTTCGTCGCCTGGGCAACGTCCAAGGACTACACCGCGCTGGTCGCGTCCAAGGAAGGCTGGGCGAACGTTCCCCCGGGAACCCGCACCTCTCTTTATGAGAACGCCGAATACGCCAAGGTGCCCTTCGCCAAGATGACCATCGACAGCATCAACGCCGCCGACCCCAAGTCGCCGACCGTTGATCCGGTGCCCTACACCGGCGTTCAGTTCGTCGCGATCCCCGAGTTCGCCGGCATTGCCACCCAGGTCGGTCAGGAATTCTCCGCCGCCCTGGCCGGACAGCAGTCTGCTGCCGACGCGCTCGCAAAGGCCCAGAGCCTGACCGCCGACGAAATGGAAGCCGCTGGCTACTAAGAGCCTCCCGACTGCGGGGGACGGGTCCGCCCGTCCCCCGTTTTCTCTTCCCGCCGGCACCCGCCCCGCCGAATCCATCGACCGCAGGGCTCCCCGCAGGGATCAAAGGACATTCCGCCATGGCTACTCAGCACTCGCGCGCCGCCGCTCGCCTGATGATGGCTCCTGCCGTCGTCCTGCTGCTCGGCTGGATGCTCGTGCCCCTGATCATGACCCTCACCTTTTCCTTCAAGAAATACCTGCCCCTGAAGGGCGGCGACCTCGGATGGGTGGGTTTCGAGAACTACATCCGCTTCTTCACCGCCTCCGCCTTCTGGCCCAGTGTCCTCTCCACCCTGATCCTGGTCGGCGGCGTTCTCGCCATCACGGTCGTGCTGGGCGTTCTTCTCGCCCTTCTGCTCGACCAGCCCTTCTGGGGACAGGGCATCGTCCGCATCCTGGTCATCGCACCGTTCTTCGTCATGCCGACCGTTTCCGCACTGGTGTGGAAGAACATGTTCATGGATCCGGTGAACGGGCTTTTCGCTCATCTCTTCAAGGCATTCGGCGCCCAGCCCTATGACTGGCTGTCCCAGTCGCCGCTGCTGTCGATCATCGTGATCGTCGCCTGGCAGTGGCTGCCCTTTGCCACCCTGATCCTGCTGACCGCGATCCAGTCCCTCGACAGCGAACAGCTGGAGGCCGCCGAAATGGACGGCGCGCCGGTGCTTGCCCGATTCGGCTACATCGTGCTGCCCCATCTGGCCCGGGCGATCACCGTGGTCATCCTGATCCAGACCATCTTCCTGCTCTCGATCTTCGCGGAAATCTTCGTGACGACCCAGGGCTCCTTCGGCACCAAGACCCTGACCTACCTGATCTACCAGCGCGTGCTGGAAAGCCAGAACGTCGGCCTGGGCTCCGCTGGCGGCATCTTCGCCGTCATTCTCGCCAATATCGTCGCGATCTTCCTGATGCGGATCGTCGGCAAGAACCTCGACGCCTGAGGAGGACAGAAGACCATGGCACGCCGTGTCTCGACCCGCCGCAAGGCGATCACCACCCTCGCCGCCTGGAGCGTCGGGTTCCTCATCTTCTTCCCCATCCTGTGGACCGTGCTGACCAGCTTCAAGACCGAAGCCCAGGCCATCGCCGATCCCCCGCTCTTCCTCGGCTTCGACTGGACGCTGGAGAACTATGCGGTCGTCCAGGAACGCTCCGACTATCTGCGCTTCCTCTGGAACTCGGTGATCATTGCGGGCGGCTCCACCCTGCTCGGCACCATGGTCGCCATTCCGGCCGCCTGGGCCATGGCCTTCGTGCCCGGCAAGAAGACCAAGGACATCCTGCTGTGGATGCTCTCCACCAAGATGCTGCCTGCCGTCGGGGTGCTCTATCCGATCTACCTGATCTTCATCCAGCTGGGTCTGCTCGACAGCCGCATCGGTCTGGTCGTCGTGCTGATGCTCTGCAACCTGCCGATCATCGTGTGGATGCTCTACACCTACTTCAAGGAAATCCCCGGCGAGATCCTTGAGGCCGCCCGCATGGACGGGGCGACCCTGCGCGAGGAAATCCTCTACGTGCTGACGCCCATGGCCGTGCCCGGCATCGCCTCCACCATCCTGCTCAACATCATCCTGGCCTGGAACGAAGCCTTCTGGACCCTGAACCTGACGGCGGCCAAGGCCGCACCGCTCACCGCGTTCATCGCCAGCTACTCCAGCCCCGAAGGGCTCTTCTACGCCAAACTGTCGGCCGCCTCGACACTCGCCATCGCACCGATCCTGATCCTCGGCTGGTTCAGCCAGAAGCAGCTCGTGCGCGGTCTCACCTTCGGCGCCGTGAAATAAGGATCTTCAAGATGGGACAGATTACCCTGAACCAGGTCACCAAGTCCTTCGGCGACGTCGAGGTGATCCCTCCGCTGGACCTGCAGATCAATGACGGCGAGTTCGTCGTCTTCGTCGGCCCCTCGGGCTGCGGCAAGTCCACGCTCCTGCGCCTGATCGCAGGGCTGGAAGACGTCAGCTCGGGCGAAATCGCCATTGACGGCACGGACGCCACCCACGTCCAGCCCGCCCGCCGTGGCCTTGCCATGGTGTTCCAGTCCTATGCGCTCTATCCGCACATGTCGGTGCGCAAGAACATCGCCTTCCCGCTCAAGATGGCGAAGATGGACAAGGCCGAACAGGATCGCCGCGTCGCCAACGCCGCCAAGGTGCTCAACCTGACCGACTATCTGGACCGCCGCCCTGGCCAGCTCTCGGGCGGTCAGCGCCAGCGCGTCGCCATCGGCCGGGCCATTGTCCGCGAGCCGGCGGCGTTCCTCTTCGACGAGCCGCTCTCCAACCTCGATGCCGCGCTGCGGGTCAACATGCGCCTCGAGATCTCCGAGCTGCACCAGACCCTGAAGACCACGATGATCTATGTGACCCACGATCAGGTGGAAGCCATGACCATGGCCGACAAGATCGTGGTGCTGCAGGCCGGCCGCATCGAGCAGGTCGGCTCGCCGCTGGAGCTCTACAACGCCCCGCGCAACAAGTTCGTCGCCGGCTTCATCGGCTCGCCCAAGATGAACTTCATCGACGGTGCGGATGCGGCGCAATTCGGCGCCCACACCATCGGCATCCGTCCGGAACACATCACCCTCTCCACCACCGAGGGTCTGTGGCAGGGCCGCGTCGGCGTCGCCGAGCATCTGGGCTCCGACACCTTCCTCTATGTTCACGTGAACGGCCTCGACCCGCTGACGGTGCGCGTCTCCGGCGAAGTCGGCGTCCGCCACGGCGACACGGTCTTCCTGTCGCCGGATCCCGCCAAGCTGCATCGCTTCGACGCGCAGGGACTGCGGCAATCATGAACCGCCTCAAGGGGAAATCCGCCCTGATCACCGGTGCCGCCCGCGGCATCGGCAAGGCTTTCGCCCAAGCCTATCTGGACGAAGGCGCGACCGTCGCCATCGCCGACATCAACCTCGACGGCGCGAAGGCCGCCGCCGAGGACCTCGGCGCGCGCGCCTATGCGGTCTCCCTCGACGTGACAGATCAGGCCTCGATCGATGCCGCCATCCGCGCTGTCGAGACCCGCACCGGCGGCCTCGACATCCTGATCAACAATGCGGCCCTCTTCGATCTCGCGCCCATCGTCGAGATCACCCGGGAGAGCTACGACCGGCTGTTCCAGATCAACGTCTCGGGCACGCTCTTCATGATGCAGGCCGCCGCCCGCTCCATGATCGCCCGCGGGAAGGGCGGCAAGATCATCAACATGGCGAGCCAGGCCGGCCGCCGCGGCGAGGCCCTCGTCGGCGTCTACTGTGCCACCAAGGCCGCCGTCATCAGCCTCACCCAGTCGGCCGGGCTGGATCTGATCAGGCACGGCATCAACGTCAACGCCATCGCACCCGGCGTCGTCGATGGCGAGCACTGGGACGGCGTCGACGCCCTCTTTGCGAAATACGAAAACCGCCCCCTGGGCGAAAAGAAACGCCTCGTCGGGGAAGCGGTCCCCTATGGCCGCATGGGCACCGCCCGAGACCTGACCGGCATGGCCGTCTTCCTGGCTTCCTCGGAGGCCGATTACATCCTCGCCCAGACCTACAACGTCGACGGCGGAAACTGGATGAGCTGAGAAATGACCATCGAATTGAACCAGAACACCCTCGGCACCCTGCCGGAGGGGATCCGTGCACCTGCCTACGACCGCGCCGCCCTGACCCCCGGCATCGTTCACATCGGAGTGGGCAACTTTCATCGCGCCCATCAGGCGGTCTATCTCGACCGGCTCTTCGCGAAGGGGCTCGACCACGACTGGGCCCTCGTGGGCGCCGGCGTGAAATCCTATGACAATGCGATGCGCGAGAAGCTGAAGGGCCAGGACTGGCTGACCACCGTGGTGGAGCTGGACCCGAGCGGCTATTCCGCCTCCGTGATCGGCTCCATGATCGACTTCGCCGAAATCGATGCGCAGACCCTGATCGCCACGCTCATCCGGCCCGAGATCCGCATCGTGTCCCTCACGATCACCGAGGGCGGTTACTTCATCAATGCCAAGACCGGCGGCTTCGACGCCTCCCATCCGGACATTCAGGCGGACATCGACCATCCGGAAGCGCCCAACACCGTCTTCGGCCTGCTGATCACCGCCCTTGCCCTGCGCAAGGACACCGGCCTCCCGCCCTTCACCATCCTGTCCTGCGACAACCTGCCGGAAAATGGCCATGTGGCGCGCCAGACCGTACTCGGCCTCGCCCGGCTGATGACCCCGGATCTGGCCGGCTGGATCGAAGCAAACGTCGCCTTCCCCAACTCCATGGTCGACTGCATCACCCCGGCCACGTCCGAGCGCGAGATCACCATGGTGAAGGACCGCTTCGGCATCGCAGACCGGGCGCCTGTCGCCTGCGAGCCCTTCCGCCAGTGGGTGATGGAAGACAACTTCCCCACCGGCCGCCCGCAGCTGGAAGAAGTCGGCGTTGAATTCGTCAAGGACGTCGCCCCTTACGAACTGATGAAGCTGCGTCTTCTCAACGGCGGCCACGCGGCGATTGCCTATCCCTCTGCCCTGCTGGGTCACCACTTCGTGCATGAGGCCATGGCCGATCCGGACATTGCCAACTGGCTGGCAAAGCTCATCGGCCTCGACGTGATCCCGCTCATCCCCACCATCCCGGGGATCGACTTCAACACCTATCTGAAGACCTGTGGCAACCGCTTCGCCAATCCGGCCGTTGGCGACACCATCGCCCGCCTCTGCCTCGACGGCTCCAACCGGCAGCCGAAATTCATCCTGCCGAGCATCCACGACGCTCTCAGCCAGGGCCGCTCGATCCAAGGTCTGGCACTCGAGGTTGCCTTCTGGTGCCGCTATTGCGCCGCCACCGCCGACCCGGCCTTCGGACAGCCGCTGGAAGACGAAAGGCGCGACCAGCTTCAGAAGGCAGCTCTGGCCACCCGCGAAGACCCGCGCGCCTTCCTTGCGTTGACCGATATTTTCGGCAATCTGGGCCAGCACCCCGGTTTCACCGAGGCCTTCTCCCAACACATGCACGACCTGTGGACCCACGGGACCCGCGACGTGCTGAAGGCCTTCCTGGCAAAGGACTGACCCCGCCATGCTGCTCTGCTGCGGCGAATCCCTCATCGACATGATCCCGGCTCAGGGGACTGAAGGCGAAGCCGCCTTCTCTCCCTTGAGCGGGGGCGCGATCTTCAACACGGCCATTGCTCTCGGACGGCTCGGCAAGGCAGCCGGCCTGATGACCGGACTGTCCTCGGACCTGTTCGGAAAGCAACTGGAAGCGGCCCTGACCGAGAGCGGCGTCGACACCGGCTATGCGATCCGCTCCGGCCGCCCGACGACGCTTGCCTTCGTCTCCCTGAAGGACGGCCACGCGACCTATGTCTTCTATGACGAGAACACCGCCGGACGCATGATCCGGCCGGAGGATCTGCCCGCCCTCGGCGAAAGCGTTTCCACCCTCTATTTCGGCGGCATCAGCCTTGCGGTCGAGCCCTGCGCCGACACCTATGCTGCCCTTCTGACCCGCGAGGCGGCAACGCGGGTGATCATGATCGACCCGAACATCCGCCCCGGCTTCATTGCCGACGAGGCCCGCTATCGCGGGCGCCTGAAGGCCATGATCGCCCAGAGCGACATCGTGAAGGTGTCCGACGAAGATCTGACCTGGATGGATGCTGGCCCGGCCCCGATCGAGGACAAGGCCCGCGCCCTTCTGGCGGCAGGTCCGAGCCTGGTGATCGTGACCCGCGGCAAGGAGGGAGCCATCGCCCTGACCGCCTCGGGCGTGAGCATCGAGGTCGCCGGTCGTCCTGTGACCGTGGTGGACACGGTGGGGGCGGGCGACACGTTTAACGCGGGCGTTCTCGCCTCGCTTTCCGATCAGGGTCTGCTGACAAAGGACAAGGTGGCCAGCCTGTCGCCGGACGCTCTGAAGGCAGCGCTCGAGCTTGGCGCTCAGGTCGCCGCCATCACCGTGTCGCGGGCTGGTGCCAATCCGCCCTGGGCCTCGGAACTCGGAGCCTGAGAAAAGAGAGCGGCGCTGGCTTCGGCTTCAGCGCCGCAAGAGCTTCAGCCGGCCACCGCCGATCCCGTCTCGCGGGCGAGCGAAACCTGCACCAGCGCACCGCGCTGCTGCACCACCTGGCCTGCGACGTCGCAACCAAGCGCAACGGCCCGCTCGAGAGACGTACCTTCCGCAAGGGCTGCAAGCACCGCACCATTAAAGGCATCGCCGGCCGAGGTCGTGTCGACTATCTCCCGCACCGGCGCCGGCGAGACGAGGACATCCTCCCGTCCGCGCTGCCGGATCAGGACCGCGCCCGGACCATCCTTCACGATCAGCAGGTCGGCCCCGGCCGCCAGATAGCGCTCGGCGGTCGCACGCAGATCCGCATCGCCGAACCAGGTCGCCTCATCCTCGAAGCTGGGCAGGATCACATCGGCCACACCCGCCCCGCGCATGGTCCAGTCACGCATGTCGTCCGCACTCGGCCACAGTCGCGGCCGCAGGTTCGGATCAAAGGCCGTCCGAACCCCGCGCGCCCGCGCCTGAGCGAGCCAGTCGAGCAGGCGCTCGCGGTCCGCCTCGGTCAGGATCGCCAGCGTGATGCCGGAGAAATAGGCCGTGTCGCCGGGCTGAAGGGCCGCAAATGTCTCGAGCCCTTCCGCCAGCCGTCGTGCTGCCGACTGGGCGCGCCAGTACTGGAAGCTGCGCTCGCCGTTCTTCAGGAAGATCATGTAGAGACCGACGGTCGCGCCAGGCACCACATGCATGCGCGTCTCGACCCCCTGCGCTTCCATGAAAGCAATCATCCGCGCGGAGAGTTCGTCGTCACCGACGCCACTCTGATAGGCAACGCGAAGCGCTTCCGGCCCGGCCACCTGACGGGCATAGAAGGCGGTGTTGAACGTATCCCCGGCATAACCGATGGCACAGCTGTCCTCGCCGCGCGGAGACAGCTCCACCATGCACTCGCCAATACACAGGAGACGCTGGGTCATCGGGCTCATTCCTCGAAATAATCGGCGTGTTCGGCCCGGATCTGGCCCAGAATGCGGGCGATGCGCCCGAGATGGCTCGTCAGCAGGGCTTCTGCCTCGGCGCGCCGGTCCTCACGAACGGCCGCGACGATGAGCCGGTGATCGTCCAGCGCGGCCTGGGCACCGGAGGCCAGAGACAGATACCGCACCCGATCCATATGAGCCTTCTGATCGCGGATCAAGGTCCAGGCATAGTCGTGGCGCGCAATCTCGCAGATCCGCAGATGGAAGGCATCATCCAGCTGATGGAAGGTCTGGCGCTGGTCGGCACTGACTGCGGCCTGCTGCACGTGAAGCATCTCCTCCAGCTCGTCGACCTGCGCCGGCGTGATCACCTCCATCGCCGCACGCAGGCAGGCGATCTCCAGCGCGGTCCGGATGAAGCGGGCCCGGAGCACGGCCGCCTCCGAAACCTTGGTGATCACCGTCGCCCGCTGGGGCCGGATCTGGATGAACCCGAGCTGGGACAGGCGGAAGAACGCATCCCGGACCGGTTGCCGCGAGACCCCGAGCGCACGCGCCACATCCAGCTCCGACACCTTCGTCCCCGGCGCCAGCTCGAGGGAGAGGATCTGCTGGTGCAGTTCGTCGAACACCGTATCCGCGATCGAGCGGATCTTGAGAGGTTCAAGCGCCTGGAGGACGCTGGGTCCGGTCATGGGTAACGCTCCGTTGACTCCGAATTTCAACTAGCATATTACTAAACTAGATCGATTTAAAGACCTACCTTCGCTTGCCAACAGTTTGCGAGGGAAAACAAGGGCCTCACCCCAAAGGACCCGCGGTCGAGTGGAGGAGCAGACGGTGTCCCAGCACCTGACGAAATTGCAGACCCGACAGGCGAGCCGGCTGGATCCGGACCGTCTTTTCCCGGCCGAGCCGACCCTGCGGTCGCTGGCACGCGATCTCTACGAGACCGTGCGCGACCTGCCCATCGTCAGCCCCCATGGCCACACGGATCCGCGCTGGTATGCGGAGAACGAGTCCTTCCCGGACCCGGCCCAGCTCTTCATCACCCCCGACCACTATGTCTTCCGCATGCTCTGCTCCCAGGGCATCGACCTCGACAGCCTCGGCGTTCCCCGGGCCGACGGATCCCGCGCGGAGACCGACGGTCGCAAGATCTGGCGGATCTTTGCCGAGAATTACCATCTCTTCCGCGGCACCCCGTCGCGCCTCTGGATCGATCATTCCTTCGAGCAGGTCTTCGGCTGGACCGGCCGCCTGTCGGCCGAAACCGCCGACGAGGCCTATGATCACATCGCCGACTGCCTGACCCGCCCCGACTTCCGCCCCCGCGCCCTGTTCGAGCGCTTCAACATCGAAGTGATCGCGACCACCGAATCGCCCCTCGACGATCTCAAGTGGCACGCGGCGATCCGCGACAGTGGCTGGACCGGACGCGTGGTGACCGCCTATCGCCCCGACGCGGTGGTCGACCCGGAGTTTGACGGCTTTGCCGCCAATGTCGAGCGCTTCGGCGAACTGGCCGGCGAAGACGCCACGACCTGGCAAGGGTATCTGGCAGCCCATCGCGAGCGCCGTGCCTTCTTCAAGTCCTTCGGCGCCACCTCGTCCGATCACGGCCATCCGACCGCGCGCACCGAGAACCTCTCACCGGCCGATGCAGAGGCCCTGTTCCAGAAGGCCCTGAAGGGAACCTGTTCCGCGGAGGAGGCGGACGCGTTCCGGGGCCACATGCTGACCGAAATGGCCCGCATGAGCCTGGAGGACAGGCTAGTGCTGCAGATCCACGCAGGCAGCCACCGCAACCATTCTGGGCCGGTGATGGCGACCTTCGGCCGGGACAAGGGCTTCGACATCCCGACCCGCACGGACTATGTGCGCGCGCTCAAGCCCCTGCTCGATGCGGTGGGCATGGAGAAGGACCTCTCGGTCATTCTCTTCACCCTCGACGAGACCGCCTATGCTCGCGAGCTCGCACCGCTGGCCGGGGTCTATCCGTCACTCAAGCTCGGACCGGCTTGGTGGTTCTACGACAGCCCGGAGGGCATGCGCCGCTTCCGCGAGCTGACCACCGAAACGGCCGGCTTCTACAACACCGTCGGGTTCAATGATGACACCCGCGCCTTCTGTTCCATTCCTGCCCGGCACGATGTGTCACGGCGGGTGGACTGCGCCTATCTCGCAACCCTCGTGACCACCGGTCGCCTGGACGAAGATGAGGCTTTCGAGGTCGCTCAAGACCTTGCCTACAGGCTTGCCAAGCAGGCCTACCGGCTCTGACGAGCCATTTTCTGGGAGGAGAATGGAATGAAACTCTTGAAGACCCTTGCCGGCGCTCTGCTGGCAAGCGCAGCGCTCGCCACCTCGGCCTTCGCCTGCGAAATCACCCTGAAGTCCTCTGACACCCATCCGGACGGCTATCCCACCGTGGAAGCGGTGAAGGAAATGGGCAAGCTGCTCGAGGAGCGCACCGGCGGCCGTCTCTGCGTGGAAGTCTTCCACTCCGCCCAGCTGGGTCAGGAGAAGGACACCATCGAACAGACCAAGTTCGGCGTCATCGACCTGAACCGCGTCTCCATGGGCCCCTTCAACAACCTGGTCGAGGAAACCAAGGTTGTCTCCCTGCCCTACATCTTCAAGGGCGCGGACCACATGCACCGCGTGATGGATGGCCCGGTGGGTGAAGACATCCTCAAGGCCTTCGAACCGCACGGCTTCGTCGGCCTCGCCTTCTATGACGGCGGCTCGCGCTCCTTCTACAACAAGGTCAAGCCGATCAAGTCCATCGAGGATCTGTCCGGCATGAAGGTTCGCGTCATGCAGTCCGACATCTTCGTCGACATGATGTCCGCCCTTGGCGCCAACGCCACACCGATGCCCTATGGCGAGGTCTATTCCTCGATCCAGACCGGCGTCATCGACGGGGCCGAGAACAACTGGCCGTCCTACGAATCCTCCGGCCACTATGAGGTCGCGGGCTACTACACCCTCGACGAGCACCTGATCGTTCCGGAAATCCTCGTCATGTCCAAGGCTTCCTGGGACAAGCTCTCCGCAGAGGATCAGGCCGCCGTTCGCCAGGCCGCCAAGGACAGCGTTCCGGTGATGCGCGACCTGTGGAAGCAGCGTGAAAAGGCCTCCGAGGAAAAGGTCCGTGCGGCCGGCGTCGAAGTCGTGACCGACATCGACAAGGAGCCCTTCATGAAGGCCATGGACAGCGTCTATGCCAAGCATGTCACCTCCGACAAGCTCAAGGATCTGGTCGCCCGCATCCGCGCGACGGACTGACGCCTGATCCGGCCCCGCGTCCGCCCACCTGACGCGGGGCCACCCCCTCCTTGTTTGTCCCGGGGACACGACCTTGCAAAACCTGATGACATCCGTTGCGCTGGCCCTTGGCCTGGTCGCAAGGGCAGCCTTGTGGCTGGCCGGTGCCGGCCTGATCCTGATGACGGTCTTCATTTCCGCCCAGGTCTTCATGCGCTATGTGCTGAACGACAGCCTGATCTGGAGCGAGCCGGCCTCCGTCATCCTCATGGGATGGTTCATCTTTCTGGGCGCTGCCGTCGGCATCCGCGAAGGCTATCACCTCAGCTTCGACGTGCTGCTCTACTTCTTGCCGCGCGGCGCGAAACTCTGGCTCTTCAGCCTGTCCGACATGGTCGTCGGCGCCTTCGGCATCGGCATGACCTGGTTCGGATCCCAGCTCGCCGCCTCCGCCTGGAACGTGAAGCTGCCGTCCCTCGGCGTCTCCGGCGCGGTCGATTTTCTGCCCCTTGTCGCAGGCGGATGCCTGCTGACCGTCTTCTCTCTCGAACGTCTGGCCCGCCGCGCCGCCGGTCTGCCCACGGCCCGCTTTGGCGACGCGGACCCGGAGGCCGCGTGACATGGAAACTCTCATCCTCTTCGGAACCTTCACGGTTCTCCTGCTGATCGGAACGCCGGTCGCCTTCTGCCTCGGCGCCTCCGCCCTGGCGACGGTCCTCTACATGGGCCTGCCGCCGATGATCGTCTTCCAGCAGCTCAATTCCGGCGTGTCGGTCTTCGCACTGATGGCCATTCCCTTCTTCATCTTCGCCGGTGAGATCATGGTGCGTGGCGACATTGCCCGCCGCCTCGTGGCACTCGCCGCCGCTGCCGTCGGGCAGATGCGCGGCGGCCTGGGGCAGGTCAACATCGCCGCCTCCGTCCTCTTCGGCGGCATCTCCGGGTCCGCCGCAGCCGACGCCACCGCCATCGGCGGTCTGATGATCCCGCAGATGGCCCAACGCGGCTATTCGGTGAACTATGCGGTGAACGTGACCGTCACGTCGTCAATCATCGCCCTGATGCTGCCGCCCTCCCACAACATGATCATCTACTCGATCGCCGCCGGCGGCCGCCTGTCGATCGCGGATCTCTTTACCGCGGGCATCCTGCCTGGCCTGCTGCTTGCCGCATCCCTGATGGTTGCCGCCTGGATGATCGCCAAGCGCGCTGGCTATCCGACGGAGAAATTCCCCGGCTGGGCCGCCCTTGGCGCGCTCTTCATCAATGCCGTTCCCGGCCTGCTGCTCATCGGCATCATCTTCGGCGGCGTGCGTTCAGGGATCTTCACCGCCTCCGAAAGCTCCTGCATCGCGGCCGTCTATGCGCTGCTCGTCACCTTCATCGCCTATCGCACCATGAACTGGTCCGGCTTCGTGGAAGCCACCAAGGCTGCCGTGCGCACCACCGCGATGGTGCTGCTGGTCATCGGCTCCGCGGCGTCCTTCGGCTGGCTGCTGGCCTTCCTGCGCATCCCGGCCGAACTGGTCGAGATGATGAAGACCGTGTCCGACAACCCGATCGTCATCCTGCTGCTGATCAACCTGGTCCTGCTGATGCTCGGCACCTTCATGGACATGTCGCCGCTGATCGTCATCACCACGCCGATCTTCCTGCCGGTTGCCACCGCCTTCGGCGTCGATCCGGTGCATTTCGGCGTGATCCTCATCCTCAACCTGGGCATCGGCCTGTGCACCCCGCCGGTCGGTACCGTACTCTTCGTCGGCTGCGCGGTTGGCCGGATTTCGGTCTGGGAGGCGATCCGCACCATCTGGCCCTTCTACGGTGCCGCCGTCTTTACCCTGTTGCTCGTCACCTACATTCCGGCGCTCTCCCTGTGGCTGCCGTCCCTGTTCCACTGAGGTTGTCCATGACCCTGAAGACCTTTCCGGCCGTTCAGGCCGACCCCGGCGTCACGCGACAGGTTCTGTCCGAGAGCCCCGAGCTGATGGTGGTCTCCTTCCGCTTTGCCCATGAGGGGGCGGAAGGAAAGCTGCACGATCATCCGCATATCCAGTCCACCTATGTGGAAAGCGGCCGCTTCCGCTTTTCCCTGGGCGGCGAGGAATTCGAGATCGGCCCCGGAGACAGCTTCGTCATCCCCTCCGGCGTCCGCCACGGCTGCGTCTGCCTGGAGCCTGGCCGCCTCATCGACACCTTCACGCCCCGCCGCGACGATTTTCTCTGATCCCCTTCCCGTTCAGGAGCCCTACCGATGCTTTCCGTCGAAACCCGCTACGCCATCGACCCGGCCACCGCCAAGACCCTGGACACGGAGGGCCTGCGCCAGCATTTCCATGCGTCCGGGCTCTTTGCCGAGGGTGAAATCCGGCTCGTCTATTCCCATTATGACCGCCTGATCATGGGCGGCGCGGTGCCCGGCACCGGATCGCTCACCCTCGACAAGGTGGCCGAAGCCGGCACCGCCTCGATCCTCGACCGCCGCGAGATGGGCATCCTCAACATCGGCGAGACCGGACAGGTGACGGTGGACGGCGAGACCCACGAGGTCGGACGCGGCGATGTGCTCTACATCGGCATGGGCAAGGGACCGGTGACCTTCTCCGGCCCGGGCCGCTTCTACATCCTCTCCGCCCCCGCTCATCGCGCCTGCCCGACCCGGCTCATCACCGTGAAGGACGCCCGACGTGTCGAACTCGGCGCTCCGGAAACCTGCAACGAGCGCGTCATCCTGCAGTTCCTCCACCCGGAAGTGGCCGACACCTGCCAGCTTGTCATGGGCTACACCCAGTTCAAGCCGGGCTCCGTCTGGAACACCATGCCCGCCCACCTGCATGACCGGCGCATGGAGGCCTATCTCTATTTCGAGCTTGGCCCCGAACAGCGCGTCTTCCACTTCATGGGTCAGCCCCATGAGACCCGCCACCTGGTCATGGCCAACGAGGAGGTGGTGATCTCCCCGCCCTGGTCGATCCATTGCGGGGCCGGCACGGGCGCCTACACCTTCTGCTGGGCGATGGCCGGCGACAATGTCGACTTCACCGACATGGACATGGTGGCCATGGGGGATCTGCGATGAACCCCTTCTCCCTCCACGGCAAGACGGCGCTTGTCACCGGCGCCAACACGGGCATCGGTCAGGCCATAGCGGTCTCGCTCTCCAACGCCGGGGCGCAGGTGCTTTGCGCCGCCCGCCGCGACTGTGACGAGACCCTGTCGATGATCGAGGGCGGCCGCCATGTCGCCCTCGATTTCACCGACCCCATGGCCGCCACAGGTCTCTTCGAAGCCGAGAAGATCGACATCCTGATCAACAATGCCGGCATCATCCGCCGCGCCGACAGCGTCGATTTCTCCGAGGCCGACTGGGACGACGTGATGGACGTCAATCTCAAGGCGGTGTTCTTCACCTGTCAGGCCTTCGGCAAGGCCGTCATGGCCCGCCAGGGTGAAGGCGCCATCGTCAATATCGCCTCGCTGCTCTCCTTCCAGGGCGGCATCCGCGTGCCGTCCTACACGGCCGCCAAGCATGGCGTCGCGGGCATCACGAAGATCCTTGCCAATGAATGGGCGGCCAGGCGCGTGAACGTCAACGCCATCGCGCCGGGCTATATCGCCACCAACAACACCCAGGCCCTGCGGGACGACCCGGTCCGCAACAAGGCCATTCTGGAGCGCATCCCGGCCGGCCGCTGGGGCGAGGCTTCCGACATCGGTGAGACCGCCGTCTTCTTGTGCTCACCGGCCGCAAAATATATTCACGGCGCCATTCTCAACGTGGATGGAGGCTGGCTTGCCCGCTGATCTGGTACAAGAACTGCCGCGCCTGACCCGAACCGGCGCGAAGCCGCAAGCGCGCATCGTCCATCTGGGCCTTGGCGCCTTCTTCCGGGCCCATGGCGCAGTCTATATCGAGGAGGCCGCCCGGGCCTCCGGCACCGAATGGGGCATCATCGGCGTCAGCCTGCAGAGCGCGACCATGCGCGACAACCTCGCCCCGCAGGAGTTCGTCTACACCGCCCGCGAACTGGGCCCCGACGGCACGACGGACCGAAAGGTGCAGATCGTCACCGACATTCTGGTTGCCCGCGAGAACCCGGAAGCGGTGCTGGCCGCCATGGCCGATGCCGACATCCGCATCGTCAGCCTGACCGTGACGGAAAAGGGCTATTGCCACGATCCAGCGACCGGCCGCCTGAACCTCGATCATCCGGACATCCGCCACGACCTTGAGAGCGACGCCCCGCGTTCAGCCATCGGCTATCTGGTCAAGGCGCTCGCCCGTCGCCGCGCCGCCGGGCTGCCGCCCTTCACGGTGATGACCTGCGACAACCTTCCCGAAAACGGTCGGCTGCTGCGCGGTCTCGTGCTGGACTTTGCCCGTGCTGTCGATCCGGATCTGGCTGCATGGATCGAGGCGCAGGGCCGCTTCCCCTGCACCATGGTCGACCGCATCGTGCCCGCCACCAAGCCCGAGGACATTGAAGCCCTCGCCGCAGCAACCGGCACCTTCGACGCCGCACCCGTAATGCACGAACCTTTTCGTCAGTGGGTGGTCGAGGATGATTTCGTCGCGGCCTATGGCCATGACGCCCGCCCCGACCTTGCGGCAGTCGGCGTCGAACTCGTCACCGATGTCACCCCTTACGAGCACATGAAACTGCGGATGCTGAACGGCACCCACTCCTCGCTCGCCTATCTCGGCTATCTCGCCGGCCATGAAACCATCGCCGAGACCGTGGCCGATCCGGTCTTTGCCGAGTTCGTCCGGCATCTCTGGCGGCACGAGATCATGCCCTCGTTCGAGGCCCCTGCGGGCGTCGACCTGAAGGCCTATGCGGAAGCCCTCTTCACCCGCTACGCCAACCCGGCAATCCGCCATCGCACCTGGCAGATCGCCATGGACGGCAGCCAGAAGCTGCCCCAGCGCATTCTGGGCACGCTCCGCGACAACCTGGCCGCCGGACGCGACAGCCTGGGCCTGTGCACCGCGGTTGCGGCCTGGATGATCTATGTGGGCGGCACCGACCTGGACGGCGCGCCCATCGACGTGCGCGATCCACTGGCGGCGTCTCTCAAGGCGCTCTCGGACAGCGGCAAGACCCCGGGTGACAAGGTCGCCGCGCTTCTTTCCGAAACCCGGATCTTCGACAAGGCCCTGGCCGATGCCATCCGCCTGCACGTGGAATCCGCCTATCTCCTTCTGACCATCGACGGGGTCCGCCCGGTTCTGGAGCACATGACATGATCGAGGGCTGGCGCTGGTATGGTGACTTCGACCGCATTTCCCTGGGCGAGATTGCCCAGACAGGTGCGGCCAGCATCGTCACCGCCCTGCATGAGGTTCCCTATGGCGAGGTCTGGCAGAAGGACACGATCGCCGCACGGCGCAACCGGATCAACCGCGCGGGCTTTGCCTGGACGGTCGTCGAGAGCCTGCCCCTGCACGAGCGCATCAAGCGCGGCGAGGGCGACCTCTCGGTGCTCCTTGCCAATTATCGCCAGTCCATGGCGAACCTGGCTGCCGAGGGCATCAAGGTCATCTGCTACAATTTCATGCCGCTGCTGGACTGGACCCGCACGGACCTGACGGCCCCCGTTCACCGCGGCGGCACCTGCCTGCGCTACAGCGAAGTGCGCATGGCCGCCTTCGACATCTGCATGGTGCGGCGACCCGGCGCCGAAGAGAGCTTCGCCCCGGACACGGTCAAGGCGGCAAAGGCCTGGTTCCAGGCCAGCACGCAGGAGGACCGGGATCTGCTCACCACGTCGATCATGGCCGGTCTTCCCGGCGCCTATGACCGCTTCGACCCGGACGGCCTGCGCGAGGCGCTCAAGCCCTATGAAGGCCTGAGCCGCGATGACCTGCGCGCGAACTTCAAGCGCTTCCTCGACGAAGTGATCCCGGCCGCCGAAGAGCTCGGCCTCTCCTTCGCGGTCCATCCCGACGATCCGCCCAAGGACATTCTCGGCCTGCCGCGCATCGTCACCGGGGCGCAGGACATCGAGAAGATCCTTGCAGCCCACGACAGCCGGGCCAACGGTCTGACGCTCTGCGCCGGCTCGCTCGGAGCCAACCCGGCCAATGACGTACCGGCCATCGCCCGGCGCTTTGCCGACCGCATCCACTTTGCTCACCTGCGCAATGTGGCCAAGGAGCCGGACGGCTCCTTCGAGGAGGCCGCCCATCTGGAAGGGGACACGGACATGGTGGCGCTGGTGAAGGCGCTGCTCGACGAGGAGACCCGCCGCAAGGCCGAGGGCCGCGCCGATGCGGACATCGTCTTCCGGCCCGATCACGGTCACGAGCTGCTGGATGACGCATCCCGCAAGACCCATCCGGGGTATCCGCTGATCGGCCGCATGCGCGGTCTCGCCGAACTGCGCGGCATCATCGCCGGGTTGACCGGCCCGCGCCCCTGATCGGCAGATCCCTGTCGGACATCACTCCGGCCGCGCTTGATCGCGGGGCCGGAGGTGTGGCGAAGGCGTGGCTCAGTCCGCGCCGCCCGCATCCTCGGCAATATGCACCTCGACACCCCAGTCGCGGCACTTGCGCTCCAGCTTGGCCGGCAGCGGGTGATCCATGAAGAGGGCGTCCACCTCCTGCAGCGAGGCGATGCGCGCCGGGGCATTGCGCTTGAACTTGGACTGATCGGCCACCAGGAACACCCGGCGCGACTGGGCGATGATCGTCTGGCTGACACCGACTTCCTGAATATCGAAGTCGAGCAGCAGCCCGTCCTCATCCATCGCCGAACAGCCGATCACCGCCAGATCGAACTTGAACTGCTCGATGGCCTTCATGGTCAGGGTGCCGACCAGACCGCCATCGGCCCGGCGCACCATGCCCCCGGCGACAATGATGTCGCAGTCCGGGTTGTCGACCAGAATGTTGGCGATGTTCATGTTGTTGGTCACCACCAGCAGATCCTTGTGGTGCAGCAGCTCGCGGGCCACCGCCTCCGTCGAGGTGCCGATGTTCATGAAGACCGAGGCCCCATCCGGAATTTCCCGCGCGCAGGCCTTGGCGATCGCCACCTTGGCCGAGCGATTGAGACCCCGCCGCTCCTCATAGCCGATATTTGACACGCCGGAGGGCAGCACGGCACCGCCATGCACCCGCTCCAGCCGCCCCAGCTCGGCCAGCTCCGCCAGGTCGCGGCGAATCGTCTGGACGGTCACGTTGAACCGTTCGGCCAGATCTTCGACCGTGACCTTGCCCTCGGCACGGGCAATCTCGAGTATTTCCGGCAGTCTGAAGGCCTGGCTCATGGCGGATCTTCTGTTCATGTTCCTTTTTGCGCGTTTCACCATGCCCAATTTCGCTTTTGAGAACAAGAACCGGTCAGGACCCATCTTCACCGCAGCGCAGCATCGTCTTCGCACCTGCACCCCCCGGAAAAACCACAGGCAAGCCCTCACCGCCGCACGCGTAAGGGCTTGGATTTGCTACGAAAGGCTACAAACGAAAATAAACGAACATTTCTGATTGACTCTCAGCCGTCATTTGTGTTCGCATGGCCACCGTTGAGCTTTGGATGGGAGGCCAGGGTGTCGCAGCACGACGGCGAAAATAAAATCTACGACCTGTTCATCGTCGGTGGCGGCGTGAACGGGTGCGGCATCGCCCGTGACGCAGCCGGCCGGGGCCTGTCCGTGATGCTGGCGGAAATGAACGACCTCGGGTCGGCAACCTCGTCCAGCTCCACCAAGCTCTTCCACGGCGGCCTGCGCTATCTGGAGTATTTCGAGTTCCGGCTGGTGCGCGAGGCCCTGATCGAGCGGGAAGTCCTGCTCTCGGCCATGCCACACATCAGCTGGCCCATGCGCTTCGTCCTGCCCTATCATCAGGACATGCGCTTCGAGGGATCGACCCCGACCTCGCGCCTCCTGAACACCTTCATGCCCTGGATGAAGGGCCGGCGCCCCGCCTGGCTCATCCGCCTCGGCCTCTTCCTCTATGACCATCTCGGCGGCCGCAAGATCCTGCCCGGCACCACGACCGTGTCGCTCAAGGGCACCCCGGAAGGCGCGCCCCTGCAGGACCGCTTCGCCAAGGCCTATGAATATTCCGACTGCTGGATCGAGGACAGCCGCCTGGTCATCCTGAATGCCCGGGACGCGGAACAGCGCGGCGCGGTCATCCGTCCCCGCACCCGGGTGGTCTCCGCCCATGGCGAGGACGGACTGTGGTCCGTCGAGATCCGCGACGAGGCAACCGGAGAGACCTCGACGGTGTGCGCGCGCATGGTCATCAATGCCGGCGGCCCCTGGGTCGGCGACATCCTGCGCCAGACGGTGCGCGCCAACACCCGCGAAAGCGTTCGCCTGGTGCGCGGGTCGCACATCGTCACCCGCAAGCTCTACGATCACGACAAGTGCTACTTCCTGCAGGGCACGGACGGGCGCATCATCTTCGCCATTCCCTACGAGCGGGATTTCACCCTCATCGGAACGACCGACTCCGATCATCCGGATCCCTATACCAAGCCGGTCTGCACCGACGAGGAAAAGGCCTATCTGGTCAATTTCGCCAGCCAGTATTTCAAGACGCCGGTGAGCGTGGACGACATCCTGTGGAGCTACTCCGGCGTGCGTCCGCTCTATGACGATGGCGCCTCGTCGGCCACCGCCGCCACCCGCGACTACACGTTGAAGCTGGAGCGCATCTCCGGCGCGCCGCTGCTCAACATCTTCGGCGGCAAGATCACCACCTACCGCCGCCTGGCCGAAAGCGCCATGGATCTGGTCGGAGAGGTCTTCCCCGATCTCAAGGGCAAGTGGACCGCGCGCGTTCCGCTTCCCGGCGGGGACTTCCCTGTCGGCGATTTCGAGGCGATGGTGGGCAAGCTGCACAAGGCCTATCCCTTCCTGACGCGGGAGTGGGCCTGGCGACTGGTGCGCGCCTACGGAACCGACGCCTGGAACCTGATGGCAGAGGCCGCCAGCGCACAGGACATGGGACGGGATTTCGGGGCCACCTTGAGCGAACGGGAGGTTCGCTGGCTCCGGGATCGGGAATATGCGCGCACGGCCGAGGATATCGTCTGGCGCCGCAACAAGCTCGGCCTGCGCATGACGCCGGCCCAGATCGACGACCTTGATCAATGGATGAAGGAGCACGGCGCCGAAGGGCAGACAGCCCAGGCCCACTGAGGCCGGCCGGCGACGGAATCCGGGAGGAAACTATGGCACTTCAGCTCGAAGGCGTGTCGAAGGTGGTGGGTCGCCAGACCCATATCCACGCCACAGACCTGACCCTTATGGGCGGCACGATGAACGTGCTGCTCGGTCCGACCCTGTCGGGCAAGACGACCCTCATGCGCCTGATGGCCGGCCTCGACAAGCCGACCTCCGGCCGCGTGCTGTGGAATGGCGAAGACGTGACCGGCCTGCCCGTGCAGCAGCGCAACGTCGCCATGGTCTATCAGCAGTTCATCAACTACCCCTCGATCACGGTCTATGAGAACATCGCCAGCCCCTTGCGGCTGCTTGGCAAGTCCGCCGCCGAGATCGACCGAGCCGTGAAGGAATCCGCCGGCCTGATGAAGCTCGACGGCCTGCTCGACCGCAAGCCGCTGGAGCTCTCTGGCGGCCAGCAGCAGCGCTGCGCCCTCGCCCGCGCCCTCGTCAAGAACGCCGGCCTCGTGCTGCTCGACGAACCGCTCGCCAACCTGGACTACAAGCTGCGCGAGGAACTGCGCGCCGAGATCCCGAAGATCTTCGAGGCCGCCGGTTCCATCTTCGTCTATGCGACCACCGAGCCGGAAGAAGCCCTGCTGCTCGGCGGCAACACCGCCACCCTGTGGGAAGGCCGTGTCACCCAGTTCGGCAAGACCCCGGAAGTCTATCGCGCGCCCGTCGACGCGACGACCGCCCGCGTCTTCTCCGATCCGCCCATGAATTTCATGCAGGTGTCCAAGACCGGATCCCGCCTGATGTTCGGCGACGGTCAGTCGACGGCAGCAGCCGGAGCGCTGGCCAGCCTCGCCGATGGCCGCTATCTCGCAGGCTTCCGCCCGAACCACCTGGAAGTCTTCTCCCACACGCCGGATGCGATGGAATTTTCCCCGCGCCTGACCGTGACCGAGATCACCGGGTCGGAAACCTTCATCCACCTGAACCACCACGGCGAACGCTGGGTCGGTCTGGTGCATGGGGTGCATGACCTGGCCCTCGACACCACGCTCAAGGTCTATCTGGACCCGAGCCACGTCTACATCTTCGACCTGAACGGCACCCTGGTGGCACCCGCCGCCTATGCCGTGGCCGCGTGAGGGAGCTGACCCGATGGCACGCATCACCCTCGACAACCTGGCCCACTCCTATCGGGCGAACCCGACCGGAGAACAGGACTTCGCCCTGAAGGAACTGAACCACGTCTGGAACGACGGCGAGGCCTATGCCCTGCTCGGCGCCTCCGGCTGCGGCAAGTCAACCCTTCTGAACATCATCTCCGGTCTGCTGCACCCAAGCCAGGGACGCATCCTTTTCGGTGATCGGGACGTGACCCACGCCCCCACCGCCGAACGCAACATCGCCCAGGTCTTCCAGTTCCCGGTCGTCTACGACACGATGACGGTGCGCCAGAACCTGGCTTTCCCCCTGCGCAACCGCGGCGCGGATCCGGCCTATATCGCCTCGCGCGTCCAGGCCATTGCCCGCATGATCGGCATGGAATCCGAGCTCGACCACAAGGCCCGCGGTCTCACCGCCGATGCCAAGCAGAAGATCTCGCTCGGCCGCGGCATGGTGCGCGAGGACGTGAACGCCCTGCTCTTCGACGAGCCGCTGACCGTGATCGACCCGCACATGAAGTGGGAGCTGCGCACCCAGCTCAAGTCGCTCCACCGCGAGTTCGGCCACACCATGATCTACGTCACCCACGACCAGACGGAGGCCCTGACCTTCGCCGACAAGGTGGTGGTGATGCATGACGGCCGCGTGGTGCAGATCGGCACGCCCGAGGAACTCTTCGAGACGCCGCAGCACACGTTCGTCGGCTATTTCATCGGCTCGCCGGGGATGAACGTCATCCCGGCCCGGGTCGAGGGCAACAAGGCCTACATCAACGGCTCGCACATTCCGCTCGGCCGCGCTTATGCCGGCCTTGATGGCGACGTCGCCATCGGCGTGCGCCCGGAATATGCCCGTCTTTCCGACAGCGAGGGCCTTCCGGTCAAGCTGCGCCGCGTCGAGGACGTGGGCCGCCACAAGATCGTCCGGGCCGACTTCTTCGGCCAGCCGATCAACATCATCGCCCCCGAAGGCGCGACGATCACCACCGACATGAACCGGGTCGTCTTTGATCCGGCCCACATCAACGTCTACCGCGACAACTGGCGCGTGGAAGGGGAGGCTGCCTGATGGAAAAGACAGTCAATCACAAGGCCTGGTTCCTGGTCCTGCCCGTGCTGGTGCTCGTGGCGTTTTCCGCTGTCGTGCCGCTGATGACCGTGGTCAACTATTCCGTCCAGGACACCTTCGGGAACAACGAGTTCTTCTGGGCCGGCCTCGAATGGTTCGACGAGATGCTGAACTCCCAGCGCATGTGGGACGCGCTCGGCCGCCAGCTCGCCTTCTCCGCGATCATTCTCGCCATCGAGGTTCCGCTCGGCATCTTCGTGGCGTTGAACATGCCCAAGAAGGGCTTCTGGGCCTCGGTCTGCCTCGTCCTCATGGCCCTGCCGCTCCTCATTCCGTGGAACGTGGTGGGCACGATCTGGCAGATCTTCGGCCGCGTCGACATCGGCCTCCTCGGCTACACGCTCGACAAGCTCGGCATCCCCTACAACTACACCCAGGACTTCTTTGCCGCCTGGGCCACCGTGATCATCATGGATGTCTGGCACTGGACGTCGCTTGTCGCCCTGCTCGCCTATGCCGGCCTGCAGTCGATCCCCGACGCCTATTATCAGGCCACCAAGATCGACCAGGCCAGCCGCTGGGCCGTGTTCCGCTTCATCGAACTGCCGAAGATGCAGGGCGTGCTGATGATCGCCATCCTGCTGCGCTTCATGGACAGCTTCATGATCTACACCGAGCCCTTCGTCGTCACCGGCGGCGGACCGGGCAACTCGACCACCTTCCTGTCCATCGACCTGGTGAAGATGGCACTCGGCCAGTTCGACCTCGGGCCCGCAGCCGCCTTCTCCATCATGTACTTCCTGGTGATCCTGCTGATCTCCTGGGTCTTCTACACGGTCATGACCAATCTCGACAAAAGGGAGACCGGCCGATGAGCATGGCAGCTTCCACCTCCACCTCCGCCTCCTCCGGTCGGGCCAGCGCCCTGCCGAAGGTCAACGGCCGCGCAGTCGTCATGACCCTCTATCTGGTCTTCCTGCTCCTGCCGATCTACTGGCTGGTGAACATGAGCCTGAAGACCAACGCGGAGATCCTGTCGACCTTCTCGCTCTGGCCGCAGGAACTGACCTTCCGCAACTATGCGACGATCCTGACCGATCCGAGCTGGTACATGGGCTATGTGAACTCGCTGATCTACGTGGTGATCAACACGGTCATCTCCATCAGCGTGGCGCTGCCGGCAGCCTATGCCTTCTCGCGCTACACGTTCCTCGGCGACAAGCACCTGTTCTTCTGGCTGCTGACCAACCGCATGGCGCCGCCAGCCGTCTTCGCCCTGCCCTTCTTCCAGCTCTATTCGTCGGTCGGCCTCTTCGACACCCACATCGCCGTGGCGCTCGCCCACTGCCTGTTCAACGTGCCGCTGGCCGTGTGGATCCTGGAAGGCTTCATGCGCGGCGTGCCGAAGGAAATCGACGAGACCGCCTATATCGACGGCTACTCCTTCCCGCGTTTCTTCGTGAAGATCTTCATGCCGCTGATCGCTAGCGGGATCGGGGTCGCGGCCTTCTTCTGCTTCATGTTCTCCTGGGTCGAGCTGCTCTTGTCGCGCACCCTGACCTCGGTGGACGCCAAGCCGATCGCCGCCACCATGACCCGCACCGTCTCCGCCTCGGGCCTCGACTGGGGCGTGCTCGCCGCCGCCGGCGTGCTCACCATCGTGCCCGGCGCCCTCGTCATCTATTTCGTCCGCAACTACATCGCCAAGGGCTTTGCCCTGGGGCGTGTCTGAGGACCGGGAGAACACGACATGGCCTGGATGGCTTGGACCCTGCCCACCGCGATTTTCTTCACGGTCATCGCGCTGCTGCTGATCACCTTCACCGTGCTGGCGATCCGTTTCCCGGAGACCCCGCGCGTCGGCATCCTGCGCATCGAGACGACGCGCGGTGACCGCCTCTTCATCACCCTTCTCGGCTCGGCCTTCATCAACCTGGCCTGGCTTGGAACCATGAGCGCACCCCAGTGGGGAGCCCTCATCGTCTGCCTGATCTACGCCACAGCAGTGTTTCGCTGGGTGTAAGGAGGCAAACTCGGCCCTGTCGCCCTGGGAGGAATCAGGGAGCAGAGCCGGTCCGGAATGTCTGAAACCTTGGGAGGAATGACATGATACGTTCACTGAAGACCGGCACGGCGCTTACGCTGCTGCTCGGCACCCTGTCGGCCCCGGCCTTCGCCGGCATGGACGACGCCAAGAAATTCCTGGATTCGGAAATCGGCGATCTGTCCACCCTGAGCCGTGCCGACCAGGAAGCGGAAATGCAGTGGTTCGTCGATGCGGCTCAGCCCTTCGCCGGCATGGAAATCAAGGTGGTGTCCGAAACCATCACCACCCACGAGTATGAAGCCAAGGTGCTGGCTCCGGCCTTCACCGCCATCACCGGCATCAAGATCACCCACGACCTGATCGGTGAAGGTGACGTGGTGGAAAAGCTGCAGACCCAGATGCAGTCCGGCGAGAACATCTACGACGCCTACATCAACGACAGTGACCTGATCGGCACCCACTGGCGCTATCAGCAGGCCCGCAACCTGACCGACTGGATGTCCGGCGAAGGCTCCGACGTGACCAACCCGGGCCTCGACATCGCCGACTTCATCGGCTCGAAGTTCACCACCGGCCCTGACGGCAAGCTCTACCAGCTGCCCGACCAGCAGTTCGCGAACCTTTACTGGTTCCGGTACGACTGGTTCACAAACCCGGATTTCAAGGCCGAGTTCAAGGAAAAGTACGGCTACGAGCTGGGCGTTCCGGTCAACTGGTCTGCCTATGAAGACATTGCCGAGTTCTTCACCGGCAAGGAAATCGACGGCCAGAAGGTCTATGGCAACATGGACTACGGCAAGAAGGACCCCTCGCTCGGCTGGCGTTACACCGATGCGTGGATGTCCATGGCCGGCATGGGCGACAAGGGTGAGCCGAACGGCCTGCCCGTCGACGAGTGGGGCATTCGTGTGAACGAAAACTCCCAGCCGGTCGGGTCCTGCGTCGCACGCGGTGGGGCAACCAACTCCCCGGCTGCCGTCTATGCGGTGACCAAGGCCATCGAGTGGCTGAACAAGTACTCCCCGCCGACCGCTGCCGGCATGACCTTCTCCGAAGCCGGCCCGGTTCCGGCCCAGGGTGCAGTCGCCCAGCAGATGTTCTGGTACACCGCCTTCACCGCCGACATGGTGGGCGATGGGGCAAAGGCTGTTCTGAACGAAGATGGCACCCCGAAATGGCGCATGGCACCGAGCCCCCACGGCGCTTACTGGGAAGAAGGCATGAAGGTCGGTTATCAGGACGCCGGTTCCTGGACCCTCATGAAGTCGACCCCGGTGGACCGTGCGAAGGCTGCCTGGCTCTACGCCCAGTTCGTGACCTCCAAGACGGTTGACGTGAAGAAGTCCCACGTGGGCCTGACCTTCATCCGCGAGAGCACGATCCAGGACAAGAGCTTCACCGAGCGCGCTCCGAAGCTCGGCGGTCTGGTCGAGTTCTACCGCTCCCCGGCCCGCGTCCAGTGGTCGCCCACCGGCACCAACGTTCCGGACTACCCGAAGCTGGCTCAGCTGTGGTGGCAGAACATCGGTGACGCCATGTCCGGCGCCAAGACCCCGCAGGAAGCACTCGATGCACTCTGCGAAGCCCAGGAAAAGGTGCTGGAGCGTCTGGAACGCGCCGGCGTCCAGGGCGATCTCGGCCCGAAGATGAACGAGCCGGAAGATCCGTCCGTCTGGCTGGAGCGTGAAGGTGCACCGAAGGCTGCCCTCTCCAACGAAAAGCCGGAGCCGGTCACCGTCGACTACGACACCCTGATCGCCTCCTGGAAGTAATCCGGTTTCCTCCGGAGACTCGAGAAGGGCGGGGCCTTGTGCCCCGCCCTTTTTGCTTTCCGAAACCTTGTCCGATTGCCGGAGAGGCCAGCACAATCAAGCAGATAGCCTCACTGTTCGCGGAAGCACGGAACCCGTTCCGACACAGCGCCGCCTCCGGGGACCCTCGCGAAGGCGAGCAGGAAACCTATCACCCGCATATGACGATTTCCCCCTCCTGCACCTGAAACACGCCAGAATTCTGCGCTTGCGCCTTTCCCTTTCGTGAGAACCGCGACACCAGCCCGCACGTAGAACTTATGACCTGCGCGTCCCTTCGAATTGGTTTGGCGGCCCCTTGAGCGCCTAAAACGGGTCGACCTGTTACTGGTCCGATGGACCAAGCGCGGATTCAAGGGAGGATCACCATGCGCCTTATCAAGTCTGTACTCGCAGCTGCCGCCATCTGCGGCCTCACCGCGTCTGCCGCTCTGGCGGAAGACATGAAGTTCGCCAACTTCATGCCGCCCACCCATCCTTATGTCGCAGGCGCCTTCCAGCCCTTCGCCGACATGGTGAAGGAAAAGACCGGCGGCAATGTCACCGTGACGCTCTACTCCGGCGGTGAGCTCGGTGGTGGCCCGGTGGAACAGTATGCGCGCGTTCTGGATGGTGTCGCCGAATTCGCGGTCGGCCTGCATGGCTACACCGCCTCGGCCTTCCCGCTGACCCTGATCGCGGAACTGCCGGGCGTCGTGGACGAAGAGACCGGCACCAAGACGATCTGGGACAACATCGACAAGCTGAAGGGCGAGTACAAGCGCACCCAGCTGGTCAGCCTGTGGTCCAGCGCCGAAAACGTGCTCTACATGCGTGACAAGGCTGTGCGCAGCCCGGCCGACATCGCCGGCCTGAAGATCCGCGTCCCTTCCCGCAACACCGGCCTTCTGGTGGAATCCTGGGGTGCGACCCCGGTCTCCATGCCCGTGTCGGAAATCTACAACGCCATGCAGACCGGCGTGATCGACGGCGCCATGATCGACGGCACCGCGACCAAGGCCTTCCGTCTCGGTGAAGTGGCCAAGTACCTGACCAAGGGCATGAACACCACCAACTCGCCGTTCTACATCCTCATGAACCGCGATGCCTTCAAGGCCCTGTCCGACGCCGACCAGGCTGCCGTTCTGGAAGCCGGCCGTGAAGCCTCCGATCTGGGCAACAAGGTCCAGCTGACCGTTGCCGCCTCCGGCATCAAGGCCTTCGGCGAGATGGACGGCAAGGAAGTCATCGAACTGACCCCTGAAGAAGCCAAGGCCTTCGACGACCTGTCCTCCGGTGTGACCGCTGCCGTGGTCAAGGAAGCCGGCGAAGAAGGTCAGGCCGTACTCGATGCCCTTCTGGGCAACTGAGACCCAAGCGACCCATGATGCAAGATACGCGTCCGGCCTGGTGGAGATCCTACCACCAGGCCACTCTCCTCCTGGCTGGCTTCGGCGCCCTCTGCCTGCTCTTCATGGTGATCGTGATCGCCGTCGGCGTGGTGATGCGCTACCTCTTCGGCCAGCCCATCCTCGGCTCCAACGAGATTGTCCAGCTCACCTCGCTCGCCCTGGTCATGTCGGCCCTGCCCTATTGCACCGCCCACGACGGTCATGTGGGGGTCGATGTCTTCGACAACCTGCTGGGCCGCTGGGGCCGCCTCTTCGGCGACCTCCTCTCCCGCGTCCTCGCCGTCGGCGTGCTTGGCCATCTGGTCTGGCGAGCCTGGCTCAAGGCCCTCGATGCCTTCGAGTTCGAGGACGCCACCAACATGCTCGACCTGCCGATCTGGCCGTTCTACGCCATCCTCGTCGCCGGCACTGCCCTGTGCGTCCTGGTCTACCTCGCCCAGATCGTCATGCTTCTGAGCGGAAAGAAATAAGACATGAGCCCCGCCACCATCGGCCTGCTCGGTATCGCCGGCCTGTTTCTTCTCCTGGCGCTCCGCACCCCCGTCGCCTTCGCCATGCTCTTCGTCGGCTTCTTCGGCCTGTGGGGCCTGGAGGGTCTGCGCACCGCCGGTGCGGTCCTGGTCACGGAGAGCTATTCCTCGGTGACGGCCGAGTCCCTCGTCGTCATCCCCATGTTCATCCTGCTGGGTAACATCTCGTCGGCCGCCGGTTTCAGCCGGGGTCTTTATGACGCCGCCTATGCCTGGGTGGGCCGGTTCCGGGGCGGCCTCGCCTCGGCCTCCGTGCTGGGATGCGCCGCCTTCTCCGCCGTCTCCGGCTCCTCGGTCGCAACCGCTGTCACCCTCGGCAAGGTCGCCCTGCCCGAGATGCGACGCCTCGGCTATGCGGACAGCCTGGCGACCGGAGCGATCGCGGCCGGCGGCACGCTGGGCTTCCTGATCCCGCCCTCGACCGGCTTCGTGCTCTATGCCATCCTGACGGAACAGTCGATCGGCCGCCTCTTCATGGCCGGCATCCTGCCGGGACTGCTGCTGGTGGTGCTCTTCATCGCCGTGGTCTGGTTCGTCGCCTGGCGCGATCCCGCCGCAGGTCCCGCAGGTGAAGCCCTGTCGCTGCGCCAGAAGATCGCCCATCTCGGCCAGGCCGGTCCGCTGCTCGCCGTCATCGTCCTGTCCATCGGCGGCATCTATGTCGGGGCCTTCACCCCGGTCGAGGCCTCGGGCATCGGTGCAGCGCTGGTGATCCTGCTGGCCCTGATCAAGCGCCAGCTCTCCATGGACAGCTTCCGCAAGGCCCTGCTCGACACCCTGAAGACGACGGCCATGCTCTACATGATCGTCATCGGCGCCAATGTGCTGAACCCGTTCTTCGCGGTGACCCACATTCCGACCATCCTCGGCGAAGGCCTCCAGAGCCTCGGCCTCGGCCCCTACGGTTCGCTGATCGTGATCATCCTGGCCTATGTGGTGATGGGCATGTTCATGGACGGTCTGGCCATGCTGGTGGTCTCCATTCCGATCGTCTTCCCGATCATCCTGCAGCATGGCTTCGACCCGATCTGGTTCGGCGTCGTCGCGGTGATCGTGATCGAAATGGGCATGATCACCCCACCGGTCGGCCTCAACGTCTTCGTCGTGCGCGGTGTGGCGGGCGACGTGCCCCTGAGCACCATCTTCCGGGGGGTCTTCCCCTTCCTTCTGGCCATGATCGTCGCCCTGCTGCTGATCATCGCCTTCCCGGACATCGCTCTGGTCCTGCCGAACTCCATGTTCGACTGACCCTCAGGCTTTCCCCTGTGGCCCCTGCCCGCTCCGGCGCGCAGGGGCTTTTTTTTGGCCCACGCCTGCACCTCAGCCCCAGGCGAAGGCAAGATCCTTGTCGCGGATATGGGTCTCGAAGAAGTCCGAGAAGGTCGTAACCAGCGGCGGCAGCCGGTCATAGGGCGGATAGAAGAGGGTGAGCCAGAGGCCCTTCACCTGCCAGTCGGGCAACACCTGGACAAGCGTTCCCCGATCAAGCCCCTCCTGCGCCATGAAGCGCGGCAGAAGGGCCATGCCATGTCCGTTTTCCACCAGCGACAGCAGCATGTCGCCGCTGTTGGTCACCACCCGACTGCCCGCCCGCACGGCTCGCTCGCTCTGCTCCCGGCGCAGCAGCCAGCGCTCCGGCTGACCGGTCTGGCTGTAGGAAAGGCAGACGTCGGGCGACAGGTCCTCTGGCGCGCTGACCGGCGCGATGCGCTTGAAAAGGGCGGGCGCGGCAACGATGACCCGGGGCACCTCGCAGATCTTGCGCCAGATGGTCGACTTGTCCTGAGGAGCCTCCGAGATGCGGATCGCCAGATCGCAGTCATCTTCCAGGATATCGACAAGCCGGTCCGTCAGGTTCAGCGACACCTCGATGTCCGGATAGCGCGCCTGAAAGGCCGGCAGCAGATCGGGCAGAACCTTCAGCCCCATGGAGAGCGGCGCGCTGATCCGCAGCCGACCGCGATCCGGCAGGCTGGCCCGGGCGATCTCCGCCCGCGCGTCGTCAAACCCCTCCACCAGCGGGGCGAAGCGTGCGGCCACCATGGCCCCCGCACTGGTCAGCGAAACCTTGCGCGTGGTGCGCAGCAGGAGCTGCAGCCCGAGCTCCTCTTCCAGCCGCGCCAGGATGCGCGTCACCGACGCAGGCGTCATGCCGAGCGTGCGGGCGGCCCCGGCAAAGCTGCGTTGCCCCGCGACCTCGAGAAACACCCGGATCGATTTCAGGTCATCCATCTTGATCATTCCATTTTTAACAACAATAAATGCATATTTGTTGTCCGTTGCGCAATTAGGCCCTGCGCCCCATTCTTTCGGTCAGACAGCGGACCACCCGCACCACCAACCGGAGGACACCAGGATGATCACCCAGATCCGGGGCCTGCATCACGTTACGTCCCTCGCCGCAAGTGCTGGCGAAAACAATGCCTTCTTCACCGACACGCTCGGCATGCGCCGGGTCAAGACCACGGTCAACTTCGACGCCCCCGATGTCTATCATCTCTATTATGGCGACGAAGTCGGCACCCCCGGCTCGGTCATGACCTATTTCCCCTATGGCCCGATCCCCCGCGGCAGCCGCGGAGCGGGCGAGGTCGGCGTGACCGAATTCGCCGTCCCGCGCGGTTCCCTCCCCTTCTGGCAGGAACGGTTGAGCGACCTTGGCCTGACCGGCCTCAGCCGCCAGACCGCCTTCGGCGAAGACCGCCTGCATTTTGACGGACCCGACGGCGACGGTCTGGCCCTCGTGGAAAGCGATATCCGCGACCGCAAGCCCTGGACGGGCGGAGATGTGCCGGAGGATGTCGGCATCCTCGGCTTCCATGGCGCGCGCTTCCAGCTGCGGGACCCGGATGCGACGGCCGAGCTCCTCACCTTCATGGGCTACGAGGAAGTCGACCGGCAGGGGGATCTGATCCGCCTCAAGGTGGCAGGCGGCAATGCGGCCGACACCATCGACCTGCAGGCCATGCCCGGGGCTTCGGCCGCCCGGCAGGCCGCCGGATCCGTGCACCATATCGCCTTCGCCGTGGAGGATCGCGCGGCCCAGCTCGAGGTGCGCAAGGCCCTGATGGACACCGGCTATCAGGTGACCCCGGTCATCGACCGCGACTACTTCTGGGCCATCTACTTCCGCACCCCCGGCGGCGTTCTTTTCGAGATCGCCACCAACGAACCCGGTTTCGACCGGGACGAGGACACGGCACATCTGGGCGAAGCCCTGAAGCTGCCCACCCGCTACGAGCCGCATCGGGCCCGCATCGAGGCCCAGCTGCCGCCCCTGACCAGAGGAGCGTGACCCGGGCCATGACCGATCTGGAGCTATATGCAACGCGGGTCCGCCAGCCGGACCCGCAGGCACCCATGATCCTTGCCCTGCACGGCACGGGGGGTGACGAGAACCAGTTCTTTGATCTGGTCCGCCAGATCCACCCGGGAGCGGGCATCCTCTCTCCCCGGGGCGACGTCTCCGAGCACGGTGCCGCCCGCTTCTTCCGGCGCACCGGTGAAGGGGTCTATGACATGCCGGATCTCGCCAGGGCGACGCAAAAGATGGCCGCGTTCATCCGCGCCCATCGCGCCGCCCACGAGGGCGCGCCCTTCTATGCCTTCGGCTATTCGAACGGCGCCAACATTCTGGCCAATGTTCTCCTCCACCATGGCGATCTGGTGGATCGGGCGGCCCTGCTGCACCCGCTCATCCCCTTCGATCCGCCGAAGGGCAATCGGTACGAGAACCTGAAGCTGCTGATCACGGCGGGACAGATGGACCCGATCTGCCCCTTGCCGCTGACCCAGTCGCTCATCGATCATTTCCGCGCCGGCGGTGCTGCGCCCGAGGTCGTGACGCATCGTGGCGGACACGAGATCCGGCAGGAAGAACTTGTCGCCCTTCAGCGCTTTCTGACAAGCTGACCGGGCGCCTGCCCCGGCGCTCCAACGGCAAGAGACGAGGACCAATCCCATGAGCTGGAATCCGATGCAAGATGCCGCCTCGGGTGGATCTCCCGACAGCCTTGAAACCCTGATCATTCCCCGCGCGCGGGACATCGGCGGCTTCGAGGTGCGCCGGGCCCTGCCCTCGCCCAGGCGGCAGATGGTCGGCCCCTTCATCTTCTTCGATCAGGTGGGGCCGGCCGAGTTCCTGACCTCGAACGGCATCGACGTCCGCCCCCATCCCCATATCGGGCTGGGCACCGTGACCTATCTCTACAAGGGCGAGTTCCAGCATCGCGACAGCCTGGGCACCAACCAGATGATCCACCCGGGCGAGGTCAACTGGATGCTCGCGGGCAAGGGCGTCACCCATTCGGAGCGCACGAGCCCGCAGACCCGCTCTGCCCCCCATTCGCTCTTCGGCATCCAGACCTGGGTGGCGTTGCCCGAAGACAAGGAAGACATGGCTCCGGCCTTCGAGCATCACGGCCGCGACGCCTTGCCCCTGTTGCAGGAGGGTGGCGCCAGCGCAAGGCTCATCCTGGGCTCTGCCTGGGGGGAGCGCGCGCCGGTCACCATGCACAGCGACATCTTCTATGCGGACGTGACCCTGGCTCCCGGGGCGCGCCTGCCCCTGCCCGACGACCACGAGGACCGGGGTATCTACATCACGGAGGGATCGGTGCACGTGGCCGGCGACACCTTCGAGGCGGGGCGCATGATGGTCTTCCGGCCGGGCGACCGCATCACCCTCACCGCCGGGCCGCAAGGCGCCCGGCTCATGGCCCTGGGCGGCGAGACCCTCAACGGACCGCGCTACATCTGGTGGAACTTCGTCTCGTCCTCGCCCGAGAAGATCGAGCAGGCCAAGGCGGCCTGGAAGCGGGCAGACTGGGCGGAAGGCCCCTTCCATCTGCCCCCCGGCGACGCAGACGACTTCATCCCCATCACCGACGACATGGAGCGACTGAAACTCAAGCGCCCCAAGCCCTGAACCCCAAACCCTGAACCCTCAGCCTTGCAGCACCGCGCAGATGCTGGCGCGCAGGCCTTCCGCATCCATCAGGCTGATGCCGTTGCCGCGCAGACTGCTTGCGACCGCCTCCACCAGCTCCGCATTGGAACTGGCAATCCGGCCATTGGGCAGATGGGTGTTGTTCTCGAAGCCCGTCCGGGCATGGCCACCCAGCAGGCCCGCCATGGTGAGACAGGCCGTCTCGTGGCGCCCGAAGGCACACACGCTCCAGTGGGCAAAGCGCGGCTCGCCGTCGGCCAGGAACGGCAGCAGATCGGCCGGTTCTGACGTCTGCGACGTGGTGTAACGCCCCAGCACATAAAGCACCGGAATGTCGGCGAAGGGCAGGTCGCCGCGCTGGCGCAGTGCCTCCAGCTGGCGCGCATCCTCCGGCGCATAGAGAATGATCTGCGGCAGCACCTGCTCCCGCTTCATCCAGCCCAGAAGATCGAGGAAGGCCGGCAGGTCCGCATCGCTGCGCACAAGCTCGCGATAGGCAAGCGACACGGCCTCGGGCCGCACGGCCCGCACCACGTCGATCTGTTCCTGCGGCGAATAGATCCCGAGCGCCTCGCTGGTGATCTGCACCAGAATGCGGGACCCGACCTCGGCCCGGATGGCATGGATCACATCCCGATAGGCATCCGCATCCAGAAGATGCGTTCCATCCGGCTTGCGCACGTGAACATGGATCATCGCCGCGCCTTCACTCAGGCAATCCATCGCCGTTCCCGCCAGATCGGCAGGCGTCAGCGGCACGTTCGGATGATCGGCCCGCGTCTTGCGCCCGCCATTGGGCGCGACGGCAATGGCAATGTCCTTGAGGCCACTGATCTGGAAGGCGGGGGCGCCGGTCATGGCAGCATCCTATTCATGTTTCAATTGATCCTTCCAATGCCAACTTGCAACAGTTGTTGCAAGCCCAAATAAACGGGACTAAGCTGCCCGCCCATGGAACACCCGCCCCTCACACAGGCTCTGATCGCCGCTTTCCCCGGTCTCTCGGCCGAACTGCAGAAAGCGGCCCGCTATGTGATCGACAACCCGCGCGATGTGGCGCTGCTGTCGATGCGCGAACAGGCCCGGCGCGCGGGTGTGCAGCCGGCGACCATGATGCGGCTGGCCAAGCAGAACGGCTATGAGGGCTACGACGAGGTGCGCACCCTCTATGCGGATGCCATGCGAGCCCTCACCGGCGGCTTTGCCACAAAGGCCGGACATCACGCCCGCTTGCAGCAGCTGGAGGGAGAAGAGGCACTGGCCGCCAACCTCTTCACGGCCATCCACGGACAGATCCAGGCGCTGACGTCTCCGAACGTGTTGCGCACCATCACGGTCGCCGCGCGCGCCATCGCGGAGGCCCGGCGGGTCTACTGCCTCGGCTTGCGCGCCAGCCATCCGGTCGCCTTCCAGATGCACTACATCCTCAGCCTGATCGGCGAGAAATCCGTTCTCCTCGACGGCATCGCCGGCACCGGCCCGGATGCAATCCGCTATGCCGAGCCGCAGGACGTGCTCTTCGTTGCCAGCGTGCTGCCCTATACCCGCCAGACCCTGGACCTCGCGACCTATGCGAAGGAGCGGGGCATGCGGATCGTCGCCCTGACCGACAGCGCGGTGTCGCCGCTTGCACGCCTGGCCGACCACCCCCTTCTCGCCGCCACGGAAAGCCCCGGCTTCTATCACACGATGACCCCCATCTTCGCGCTCGCCGAAGTCCTGGCCGTGCTCATCGCCGGCCATGGCGGGGAAGACACCCTTCGGGCGCTGAAGAGCCTCGACGACTACCACACCGACTTCCAAACCCATGCGGCCGAACGGACCCCCGTCCCCGCCGCAAACGGGATCAAGGCAAGATGACCCACCTTCTCCATCGCTCCATTCACGCCACCCTGCCGGTCGCCGTCTCCGGCGCCGGGATCGAGATCACGGACCAGACCGGCAAGCGCTACATCGACGCCAGCGGTGGCGCCGCGGTCTCCTGCCTGGGTCACGGCCACCCGGATGTGCTGGCCGCCCTGCACGAGCAGCTGGACCGGATGGCCTATGCCCATACCGGCTTCTTCACCACCGAAGTCGCCGAGCGCCTGGCCGACATGCTGGTCGAAGCAGCCCCTGAAGGCCTGGACCACGTCTATCTGGTGAGCGGCGGATCGGAAGCGGTCGAGGCCGCGCTCAAAATGGCGCGCCAGTATTTCGTCGAGACCGGCCAGCCCCAGCGTCGCCACGTGATCGCCCGTCGCCAGAGCTACCACGGCAACACCCTGGGCGCGCTGGCCGCCGGCGGCAACGAATGGCGCCGCACCCAGTTCAGCCCGCTGCTGATCGAGACCCACCATATCGCCCCCTGCTATGCCTACCGCGAGCAGAAGGACGGCGAGAGCCTGGAGGACTACGGTCTGCGGGCAGCCCAGGAACTGGAGGACAAGATCCTCGAGCTCGGCGCCGAAGAGGTCATGGCCTTCGTGGCGGAGCCGGTCGTCGGCGCCACCGCTGGTGCCATTCCCCCCGCACCCGGCTATTTCCGCCGCATCCGCGAGATCTGCGACAAGTACGGCGTGCTGCTGATCCTCGACGAGGTCATGTGCGGCATGGGGCGGACCGGCAGCCTCTACGCCTGCGAGCAGGACGACATCGTCCCGGATCTGCTCAGCATCGCCAAGGGCCTCGGCGGCGGCTATCAGCCGATCGGCGCGACCCTGCTCAGCCGCCGCATCTTCGAGGCCTTCGCCAATGGCACCGGCTTCTTCCAGCATGGCCACACCTACATGGGCCACCCGATGGCAGCTGCCGCCGGCGTGGCCGTGCAGACCGTGATCCGCCGCGACCACCTGCTCGACAACGTGCGCGCCATGGGCAATTTCCTCTCCGCACAGCTCCACGAACAGCTCGGCCAGAACCCGCATGTGGGTGACATTCGCGGCCGGGGCCTCTTCATGGGCGTCGAGCTGGTGCGTGACCGCGAGACGAAGGAACCCTTCGACCCGGCCCTGAAACTGCATGCCCGCATCAAGCGCGAAGCCATGGAGCGGGGCCTGATGGTTTACCCGATGGGCGGCACGATCAACGGACGCAGCGGCGATCACATCCTGCTCGCGCCGCCCTTCATCGTGACCGAAAAAGACGTGGAAACCATCGTGAACCGCCTTGGACAAGCGATTGGTGCGGCTCTAAGTACGATTTCTTCGAACTAGCGGGACAGGACAGGCCGATCGGCCACACGTCGGCCCGTCTTTTCTCCCTTCACACCTTCACCGACCAGCTGGTCTGTGTTTGACTGGGGTTCTGGACCTGATCCAGCACCCTTCACCAACAGGGGAACGACAATGAAGTTCATGAAGTCCGCCATGCTTGGCGCATTCGCCCTCGGCATGACCGCTTCCGCGGCCTCCGCCGACCAGTTCATCTCCATCGGCACCGGTGGCGTCACCGGCGTGTACTACCCGACCGGTGGTGCAATCTGCCGTCTGGTGAACAAGGACCGCAAGGAACACGGCATCCGTTGCTCCGCAGAATCCACCGGCGGTTCTGTCTACAACATCAACACCGTTCGCGCTGGCGAGCTGGAATTCGGCGTGGCCCAGTCCGACTGGCAGTACCATGCCTATCACGGCACCTCCCAGTTCGCTGAACAGGGCGCCTTCGAAAAGGAACGCGCTGTCTTCTCCGTCCATCCGGAGCCGTTCACCCTCATCGTCCTGAAGGGCTCGGGCATTGCCAAGTTCGAAGACCTGAAGGGCAAGAAGGTCAACGTGGGCAACGCCGGTTCCGGCATGCGCGCCACCACCGAAGTCGTCATGGATGCCTTCGGCATGAAGATGGAAGACTTCGCGCTGGCCGCCGAGCTGAAGGGCGCCGAAATGGCCCAGGCCCTGTGCGACGGCAAGATCGACGCCATGATCTACACCGTGGGTCACCCGGCCGCTGCCGTGACCGAAGCCGCAACCACCTGTGACGTCGAGCTGGTTTCCGTGACCGGCGCGCCGATCGACAAGCTGGTCGCCGAGAACCCCTACTACCGCGTCGCCACCATTCCGGGCGGCATGTACAAGGGCACCGACGCCGACGTCACCACCTTCGGCGTGGGCGCGACCTTCATCACCTCCGCCGACGTGTCTGACGAAGTCGTCTACACCGTCGTGAAGGCCGTCTTCGACAACTTCGACGCCTTCAAGAAGCTGCACCCGGCCTTCTCCAACCTGAAGGAAGAAGAGATGATCAAGGACGGTCTCTCTGCTCCGCTTCATCCGGGCGCCGTGAAGTACTACAAGGAACGCGGCTGGATGTAAGTCCACCCGCTTGGAAAGGCCGGGCACCCGCTGCCCGGCCTTTTCCTGTTTTTCAGCCATGAAATCAGCGCATCGCCCCTGGTCCCGGTATCTTCAACCGGACGTGGACGGGGCGGTTGAAACACGTCAAACTCCTTAACAGGTGGTAATGCTGGGCGCTCTCCCGCAGGAGAGGCCGGGCCTCATCCGGACGAAAGGCCCGTCCGGATGCCATGAGGGGTATTGAGGGGAACACGCATGTCGGTCGCAAACGATCACTCACAAACTCAGAAATCCAATGTCGACGTCGACATGATGGTCGCCGAGGTGGAAACCGGTGCGCGCAGCGCGGCAGGCATGGTAGGCAAGTTCATCCTCGCCCTCGCCTTCGTCTGGTCCGCCTTCCAGCTCTACATCGCGTCGGATCTTCCCTTCGTCCTGACCCAGTCCCTGGGGCTGAACCTGGTCTTCAACAACCAGGAATCCCGCCAGATCCACCTGGCCTTCGCCCTTGTCCTGGCGATGCTCGCCTATCCGCTGTTCAAGTCGAGCCCGCGCAACCGCGTGCCCTGGTATGACTGGATTCTCGCGATCCTCGGCGCTGCAAGCTGCCTCTACCTGCTGTTCTTCAAGGATGCGATCGCCCAGCGTGCAGGTCTGCCCACCACCGCAGACATTGCCATCTCCGCCATCGGCATGATCTCGCTGGCCATCGCAGTCTATCGCGCCCTCGGCCTGCCGCTGGTCATCGTCGCCAGCATCTTCGTCTTCTACGTCTTCTTCGGCCACCTCTCCTTCATGCCGGAAGCCATCCAGTGGAAGGGCGCATCCCTCGGCAAGGCCATGTGGCACTACTGGATGCAGACCGAAGGGGTCTTCGGCGTGGCGCTCGGCGTTTCCGCCTCCATGATCTTCCTCTTCGTGCTCTTCGGCGCCCTGCTGGAAAAGGCCGGCGCGGGCAACTACTTCATCAAGCTGGCCTTCGCCCTGCTCGGCCACCTGCGCGGTGGCCCCGCCAAGGCCGCCGTCGTCGCCTCCGCGCTCTCGGGCCTCTATTCCGGTTCGTCGATTGCCAACGTGGTGACCACCGGCACCTTCACCATTCCCCTGATGAAGCGCACCGGCTTCAAGCCGGAAAAGGCCGGCGCCGTCGAGGTGGCCTCCTCCACCAACGGCCAGCTGACCCCGCCGGTCATGGGGGCAGCCGCCTTTCTCATCTCCGAGTTCACCGGCGTCTCCTATCCGGAGCTGATCAAGCACGCGTTCCTGCCGGCGATCATTTCCTACATCGCCCTGGTCTACATCGTGCATCTGGAGGCCCTGAAGCTGGGCCTCAAGGGCCTGAAGCGTCCGTCCGTCACCGCATCGATCGCCAGCCGCCTCTCGGGCGTGCTGCTCGGCTTCATCCTGATGGCAGCCCTCGCCGCCGTGGTCTACTACGGCCTCGGCTGGATCAAGGTCGCCTTCCCGGGCCTCACCTTCACCGCAGCGGCCCTGACCTTCCTCGTGGCCTACGTGGTCCTGCTGGCCGTGGCGGCCCGCCATCCCGATCTGGAGATGGATGACCCCAACGCCCCCATTGACGAGCTGCCGCGCGCCTGGGACGTGGCCATCACCGGCTTCTACTTCCTGCTGCCGATCGTTGTCCTGATCTGGTCGATCCTGGTCGAGCGCCTGTCGCCGATGACCTCCGCCTACTGGGCCACCGTCGCGATGATCTTCATCGTCCTGACCCAGCACCCGCTGAAGTCCATGCTGCGCAAGACCGGGTCCACCATGTCGCAGAGCATCCGGCAGGGCTTCGTCGACTTCGGCAACGGCATGGTCGCCGGTGCAAGGTCCATGATCGGCATTGGCGTGGCCACCGGCGCAGCCGGCATCATCGTCGGCACCGTGTCCCTCACCGGCGCCCATCAGGTCATCGGCGAGTTCGTCGAGTTCCTGTCCGGCGGCAACCTGATGGTCATGCTGCTGCTCGTTGCCGTCATGAGCCTCGTTCTCGGCATGGGCCTTCCCACCACGGCCAACTACATCGTGGTGTCGTCCCTGATGGCCCCGGTCATCGTGACGGTCGGCGCCCAGTCCGGCCTGATCGTTCCGCTGGTCGCCGTCCACCTCTTCGTGTTCTACTTCGGCATTCTCGCCGACGACACGCCTCCTGTGGGTCTGGCAGCCTTTGCCGCGGCCGCCATTTCCGGCGGGGATCCGATCAAGACGGGTATCCAGGGCTTTGCCTATGACATCCGCACCGCCCTGCTGCCCTTCCTGTTCCTCTTCAACACCGAGCTGCTGCTCATCGACGTGACGCCGCTGAAGGCCGTCTTCGTCTTCGGCGTGGCGGTGGTGGCCATGATGCTCTTCGCAGCGGCGACCCAGGGCTACTTCCTGGCGAAAAGCAGGATCTGGGAAACCGCAGCCCTGCTCGTGGTGGCCTTCACCCTGTTCCGCCCGGGCTTCTGGCTCGACTATGTCCAGCCACCCTTCATCGACCGTCCGGGCACCGATGTGGTGGCTCTCGCCGCCGAGGCTCCCGAAAACGCGACGCTGCGCATTGTCGTCTCCGGCCCCGACTTCGACAAGCCGGACCAGATCGACGAGCTGACCATGATGGTCGAGCTGGGCCCGATTGCCGATGGCGAGACCCGTCTTGCCAACGTGGGCCTGACCGTCATGGAAGATGGCGACAAGATGCTGCTGGAAGAACCTTTCCCCGGCACCCGCTACTTCTCCGACCTGCAGGGCTACGACTATTACGCCGATGAAAGCGTGGTGATCGCCAAGGTGCAGATGCCGGCGGAACGGATGCCGAAGGAAGTCTTCTACATCCCCGCCTTGCTGCTGCTCGGCCTCGTGGTCGCCATGCAGCGCCGCCGCCAGACCGTTCCTGCCTTCTGAGCCCTGGAGACCTGACCCATGACAAAGAGAGTCCTTCTGGCGCTGGACATCGCGGACGAGGCTTCGGCCGTCCACCTGCTGAAGGTGGCGGAGGCTCAGGCCTCCCTGCTTTCGGCTGAACTCCATGCCCTTCTGGTAGTGCCCACCTACAACATGCCTATTGTCGGATCCTACTTCCGTCCGGCCGATGAAAAGGGCGTGCTGGAGCGCGCGCGGGATGCCCTGCGCGACTTCCTCGGCACCCATGCGGCCGATCCCTCGGGCGTGAAGGGCCACATCGCCCACGGCACGATTTATGACGAGATCATGTCCGTGGCCAACCGCATCGACAGCCATGTGATCGTGCTCGGCGCCCATCGGCCGGAGCTGAGCGACTATCTGCTCGGCCCCAACGCCGCCCGCGTCGTGCGCCACGCCCGCCAGTCCGTCTATGTGGTGCGCCCCGACACGGACTAACACCGCGTCACGCCCTGAGATGCAGGAAGCCCCGGTCCATGACCGGGGCTTCTTTCGTTTCACAGGGTCAGGCAAAGCGGGAACAAGGCCGGGCGGTTCACGCCTGATAGGTGATGCGCCCGCCTGCGATGGTGGTGATGCAGCGCGCCTGCGTGATCTCGGCTGCCGGCAGGTTCTCCAGGTCGTGGGACATGACGGCGATATCGGCCATCATCCCGGGCATCAGCTTGCCCTTCCGCTCCTCGTTGAACTCCACCCAGGCATTCATCGCCGTGTAGCTTTCCAGCGTGTCATGGAGAGACTGGGTCTGATCCCGCCAGGGAGAACCGAGATCCACCGGCGCGATGGCCGCCTTGATGGTCGGCATGACCTCCACGCCGATCACCGGCCAGTCGGTGGAGAAGATCACCGGCGTGCCGGTGGCGCGGATATCCTGCCAGGCATAGGCGGTCGAGATCTGGCGCGGATGCAGCATCTTCGCCACCCCACCCGGCGGGAAGACGCCGCCAAAGGGCGCGTGCCCCGGCTGGATGGAGGCGACGACTCCGAGATCCTTGAACCGGGGCAGGTCATCAGGATGCAGGATCTCGATATGCTCGATCCGATGACGGCTGTCCCGCGCGCCATTGGTCTTGCGCGCCAGCTCATAGGCATCCAGCGTCCAGCGGATCCCTGCATCGCCGATGGCGTGAACCGCGAGCTGGAAGCCGAGCTCGTCGGCCTTGACCACGGCCGCATTGAAATGCTCCTGGGTGAAGACCGCATCCCCATAGGTTTCGAGCCCGGGATAGGGCTCGAGCATGAGCGCCGTGGAGCTTTCCACCACCCCGTCGATGAACATCTTCACCCGGTTGCACCAGACCCAGTCGCCCTGATAGCGGCGCCGCATCTCGACGGCTTCCTCGAACCGCTCGATCTTGTCGAAATTCTTGAAGTGGAACGGAATTTCCGTGCGGCAGAGCAATTCGCCCTCAGCTTCCAGCTCGCTGAGAAGCTCCAGCTGGTAGAAGTTGCCATCCATGTTGTGCAGGCCGGTAATGCCCTGCGCCGCACAATGCTTCAGCCCGTAGATGAGCGCCGCCTTGTCCAGCGCTCTCTGGGCCGGGGTCGCCGGCGGCACCGGATCCGAGCCGCTGACCATGCCGAGCAGCTCCCGCCCGCCGAAGCGCGTCAACGCCAGCACCGGACCATAGGCCGCCGGTTCGCGCAGCTCTCCCGTGGCCGTGCCGTCGGCGGCCATCATGATCTCCGAACCCTGGTCCACCTGCGCCCCATGCAGGAAACCGACAAGTTCCAGCGCGCGGGTATTGGCCCACATGGTGTGATGGTCGGGGGCAAACATGGCGAAGGGCCGGTCCGGCATCACCTGATCCAGCGCCTGACGGGTGGTCGCCACCCCGTCGCCGAGGATCGTGTAGTCCGCCTGGACCGCAAAGACGACCTTGTCATCCGGGCACTCGGCCGCCCAGGCGCGCACCCGCGCGGTCAGAGTGTCGAGACCCCGCACCCCGTAGAGGTTGAGATAATCGAGCTCCACCGACCCGCCGAAGAGATGCACGTGGCTGTCGATGAATCCGGGCAGCACCGTGCCGCCGGCCGCATCCACATAGCGCGTCGCCGGACCGGCCAGAAGGCGCATCTCCGCCGTGTCGCCGACCGCGAGGATCCGCCCGTCGCGGATGGCCAGTGCCGAGGCCGTGGGGCGATTGCGATCGAACGTCACAAGACGTCCGTTGAGAATGATCAGGTCGGCAGACATGAGAGCCCCGTGCGGTCAGGGAAAGGGAAGAAAGGAGGCCGCACCCGGGCCCTGCGGCCGAAGTGCGGAAGGACAAGGCGCGCCGGAGCCCCCGGCGCGCTTCTGATCGGTCGGCTTACTTCTGCAGTTCGGTCCAGATCATCGTGTAGATCTTGCGGACTTCCGGCGAGCAGGTCTCGGTCATGAAGCCGGCGGCCTTCAGGTCGTCCGGAATGATGACTTCCGGCGCGGAGGCCATGACCGGATCCATGAACTCTTCCGACCCCTTGATGCCATTGGCATAGCGGGCAAAGTTGGAGATCATCGCGGCGTTTTCCGGCTCCATGATGAAGTTCAGGAAGGCCTTCGCGTTATCCACGTTCTTGGCGTCAGCGAGAATCGCCGCATTGTCCATCCAGATCGGATAGCCGGTCTGCGGATAGCCGAAGGCAATGTCCTCGTTCTGCAGGCGCGAGCGCAGGGACGAGCCGTTCCAGTTCACCCCGGCGGCATAGTCACCCTTCACGTATTTCTCGATGGTGCCATATTCGAGCGAGAGCCAGTCCTTCTTTGCCTCGACCAGCTTGTCGCGCACCTTCTTCAGCAGCTCTTTGTCCTCGGTGCACTGCTCGCCGCCCAGATACTTGATGGTGGTCTTCATGACATCCATCATTTCCGGCACGACGGAAATCTTGCCCTTCAGCTCCTCCGGCGGGTCCAGGAAGATGGCGGCGGTGTTGATGTCACCCTTGTAGACGGAGGTGTTGACCGTCACGCCCACCGTGCCCCACTGCCAGGGAACCGTGTAGTTGCGGCCCGGATCGAAGCCCACATCGACCCACTGGGGATCCATGTGCTTAAAGTTCTCCATCTCGTTGGGCTTGGATTCCATCAGCAGGCCTTCGGAGATGAAGATCGGCACATAGGTGCCCGACGGAACGACGATGTCGAAGCCGTGCCCCCCGGCCTTGATCTTGGCCAGCGCGGTGTCGTTGCTGTCATAGTCCGTGACCGTGACCTTCACATCGAAGGCCTTCTCGAACTTCTCGATCATCTCGGGGCTGGTGTAATTGCCCCAGTTGTAGATGTTCAGCTCGCCGGCTGCATGGGCGGGCACGCTCACCATGAGCGCGGCAAGGGCCGTCATCGTTCTTCCGAAAGGCGTCATCTCGATCTCCTGTTGCTGCTGTCTGTCCTCTGGTCTGAAGGCTTCCCCGCTTATTTTCTGCTCTTGCTGAGGAAGAAGAACGCCACCACCATGACAACCGAAATGCCGAGAAGCACGGTCGCGATGGCATTGACTTCCGGGGTCACGACCCGCCGCAGCTGACCCAGCATGTAGGTGGGCAGCGTGTCCTGACCTGCGGATTTCACGAATTCGGTAATCACCACGTCATCCAGCGAGATGACGAAGGCAAGCATGGCCCCGGCCAGAATACCGGGCCAGAGCTGCGGCAGGGTGATGCGCAGGAACACCCGGAACGGGGTTCCGTAAAGATCCTGCCCCGCCTGTTCCAGCGCCCGGTCCATGCCGGCCAGCCGCGCCTTGATGGGCATGTAGGCAAAGGGAATGCAAAAGGCCGAATGGGCGAGGATCAGATAGCCCATGCCCGTGTAGCCGGTGGCAACCTTGACCGCCGCAAAGACGATCAGCAGCGCCACGGCAGTGACGATTTCCGGCACCATGAGCGGCTGGTTGATCAACCCGAAGATCAGCCCCTGCCCCTTGAAGCGGCCGGGCCGGGCCATGGCAAGAGCGGCCGGCACGGCACAGGCCGTCGCCAGAACCGTGGCCGAAAGCGCCAGGATGAGCGAGCGCACGGTCGCGGCCCGCACCTGATCATTCTCCCAGGCCGAGGCATACCAGCGCCAGGAGAACCCTTCCCAAACGGCCACCGACGACCCGGCGTTGAAGGAATAGGCCACCAGCAGGATGATCGGCAGGTAGAGCAGGATGAAGCAGGCCATGGCAATGGCCGGGAAGCCGGTCTGCCGGCGAATGTCGAAGGTTCTAGCCATGCCCGTTCTCCTCCGTTCCTGCGGCCCGCACATAGACGAAGAGCGCGATCATCACGATCGCGAGCAGGGTCAGCGAGAGCGCTGCGCCCAGCGGCCAGTTGCGCCCCTGCCCGAACTGCAACTCGATCAGGTTGCCGAGCATCAGCTGCTTGCCGCCGCCCAGAACGCGCGGCGTGACATAGGCGCCCAGTGACGGCACGAAGACGAGGATCGATCCGGCGATCACCCCCGGCTTGGCGAGCGGGAAGATGATGCGCTTCAGCACCTGCCAGCGGGTGGCGTAGAGATCATAGCCCGCCTCCACCAGCCGGAAGTCCAGCCGCTCCAGCGAGGCATAGATCGGCAGCACCATGAGCGGCAGATAGACATAGGCCATGCCGAAGAGCACGGCGAACTCGGTGAAGAGCATCTGGATCGGCGTGTCGATGATGCCGAGCCACAGGAGCACAAGATTGACCGTTCCCTCCGCACGGATCAGCTCCATGATCGCAAAGGTGCGGATCAGCAGGTTGGTCCAGAAGGGAATGATGATCAACAGCATCCAGATGTCGCGCTGCCGCTTCGGCCGGGTCGCGATGAAATAGGCGGTCGGAAAGCCGATCAGGAACGTGATCACCGCCGTCAGCAAAGACAGTTTCACCGAGCGCCAGAAGATCGACAGATGGGCATCCGCGAAGGTCAGCTCCTCGGAGAAGAAATCCCGTTGCAGCAGAACGGAGAACCATCCGTCGATGGAGAAACTCCACTCCACCCCGCCATAAGGGCCGGCGGTGAGGAAGGAATAGAGCATCACGATCAGGAGCGGCCCGGAGGCCGCGATGAAGAGAACGACCAGCGCCGGGGTCAGCAGCATCCAGCGGCTGCGGCGTTCCTTCTGGACATGGACAAGAGCGGCATCTGTCATGGGCTCAGTCCCTCAGGATCTGGCCGACACCCCGGCCGAGCGACAGTCCGACCCGGTCGCCGACGCTCATGTCGGACCGCTGTCCCGGCTGGTTCTGCTGCCGCAGCACGAAGAGACCGCCATCATCCAGCGCCACGTGGAAATGAGTGTCCGTGCCGAAATAGACGACATTCTCCAGCGCCCCCTTCAGCAGCCCCTGCGGCTCGTCCACCAGGATCGCATGTTCGGGGCGGATGGCGAGGGTCACCGGACCATTGGACATGGCGCTCGCCAGATCGCTCGAGGGGGCCTGCACGTGGGTCTCGACCCCGCCGGCGAGCCGCACCCGCACGAGGCCCGATCCGTCCCCTTCCACGCCGACCAGATCGGCGGTGATGAAATTGGTCTCGCCAATGAAATCGGCCACGAAGCGTTCGGACGGCTGGTCGTAGATCTCGCGCGGCGAGCCGATCTGGCGCACGGTGCCCGCGTTCATCACCGCGATGCGGTCCGACATGGTCAGCGCTTCTTCCTGGTCGTGGGTGACGAAGATGAAGGTGATGCCCGTTTCCGCCTGCAGGCGCTTCAGCTCCAGCTGCATGTCCTTGCGCAGCTTGTAGTCCAGCGCAGAAAGCGGCTCATCCAGCAGCAGCACCTTCGGCCGGGGCGCCAGGGCCCGCGCCAGCGCCACGCGCTGTTGCTGGCCACCGGAAATCTCGGAGGTCTTGCGGTCCGCCATGGGCGTCATGCGCACCAGGTCCAGCATGTCCGCCACCGTCTTGCGAATTTCGGCCTTCGGCTTGTTCAGCATCTCAAGACCGAAGGCGATGTTCTCCGCCACGCTCATGTGCGGGAACAGGGCATAGGACTGGAAGACCGTGTTGACCGGACGCCGGTAGGGCGGCTGGGCCAGCAGGTCCTTTCCATCCAGAAGCACGGATCCGCTGGTGGGGTATTCAAAGCCCGCAATCACCCGAAGCAGGGTCGTCTTGCCGCAGCCTGAAGGGCCGAGCAAGGTGAAGAATTCATTATCCTGAACCGTGAGCGACACACCGCCAAGCGCGGTGAAATCCATGTCCGGCCCCGGGAAGACCTTCGTGACCCCAATAACTTCGATCATGATCGGACCAGACCCTTTCACAATGGCAAGTGATCATGATCACAAGTCCGCATGAAAAAAATTGCAAGGGTGAAAATTCAGTAGCTGTCGCTCAATTGCTCGGCACATCCATGAATTGGGCAGCAGGTTCAGCATGCGGCAACGCCGCATCATCTGTGCTCCCCGAAGAGATAGCCAGCACGAAATCCGGCCTCACTTTGGCGAACATGTCACCGAAATCAGCACGGTTCTGCGAGATCTGGCCGGCATGGTCTCGCGTGCTGCAGGGCGGTTGCAGGTGCGAAAGGAGGCGTCGGTGCCGCCGGCACGACACAAGCCCCGATAAGCAGGGAATAAAAATTTGTGATCACAAATAATGCACTTCCCTGCACGGCAAGGGCACGTCAGGCACGCCGGAGCCCCCGGATCAGCCGCACGCCACACCCGCAATGCCCCGCGACATCGCGGCCATTGCCCGTCCGCATGCGCTTCGCTACAACAAAGGTCAGGTGACGGGGCAAGACAACTGGGACAGACACCGCTCAGCACGCAGCACAGGGGAACGGGCCGCAGGATCCTGACGGCCCTGCTGACCCTTGCCGTTCTGGTGGCCGCCTTGCTGCCGCCCGGCGTGATGCCCGGTCGTGCCTCTGACGGGGTGATCTCTCTGGTGCTGTGTACTTCTGACGGACTGCACACGCTCTACCTCGACGCCGAAGGGCGGCAGGTCGAGGACCCCGCGACCCCGGCGCCCGAAGACGACCGCCAGACCAAGAAGAGCATCTGCCTCTTCGGCTCAGGCCTCACGGCCAACCTCACATCCGGGATTCCGCCCCTCGGCCATCCCGGACCGATCCGTTCGCCCGCGGCCCGCGCCTTTGCCGAGCTTCTGCTCGCCCGCGCGCAGCATCTGCCTCTGGGCGCCCGCGCGCCCCCTTTCCCGCTCCACGCCTGAGTTCAATTCCGATCAATCACTCTGATGAAGCAAACGCGCCCCTGCGGCCGCCGATTTGCGCCCGCAGATCTGCCCGCGCGTGTTTGCCAGGACTGGAGCCTTTCAATGTCCCTTTCCACCGCGTCCACCGACGCAACCCTGTCGCGCGGCCTCGACCGCCGCTTTTATCTCGCAGCCTGGCGCTGGCACTTCTATGCCGGGCTTTTCGTCGCCCCTTTCATGATCATCCTCGCCATCACCGGCATGATGATGATGCTCATCGGCTATTTCGACGGCCGGGAGGGCGAGAAGATCACCATCTCCGTGCCTCAGGCCGCACAGGCCCTTTCGCTGGAAGACCAGTCCGCCCTCGCCCTGCAGGATTTCCCCGGCGCCACTCTGGTGGAATGGATCAAGGCCCCTGCCCCCGACCGGGTGAACGTCTTCCGCATCAAGCAGGCAGAAGGTGGCCAGACCATGGTCGCGCTCGATCCCTATACGGGTGAAATCGTCGAGACCTGGCGCCGCCGCGACGGCTGGTATGACCTTGCCGATACCATCCATGGCGACCTTCTGCTCGGCACCCCCGGCGACCGCATCCTGGAGATCGCCGCAGGCTTCGGCATCATTCTCATCCTCACCGGACTTTACATGTGGTGGCCTAGAGAACGCAGCCTTCTCGCAAGCCTCACACCGTTCTTGCGCGGTCCGACCCGTGAGGTCCTAAAGAGCCTCCACGTCACCATCGGCGCGGCGCTCTCCATCGTGCTCCTCCTCTTCCTCCTGTCCGGCATGTCCTGGACCGGTGTCTGGGGCAGCAAGCTGGTTCAGGCCTGGAGCACCTTCCCGGCACAGAAATGGGACAACGTGCCACTGTCCGACGAAACCCATGCAGCCATGAACCACGAAGGGCACAAGGACATGCCCTGGGCGCTGGAACAGACCCCGCTTCCGGCCTCTGGTTCCGATCTGGGCACCGCAGGCACTCTGGAAGGCGAGCCGGTCACCCTCGATACGATCGCAGCCCTGGGCGACCGGCTGGGCTTCACCAGCCGCTATCGGATCGCCTTCCCCAAGGGGGCGACCGGGGTATGGACCCTCAACCAGGACACCATGAGCGCGGATGCGGAAAACCCCTTTGCCGACAAGACCGTCCATGTCGACCAGTACACGGGCAAGGTTCTGGTGGATGTGCGCTTTGCCGACTACTCGCTGGCGGGCAAGACCATGGCCGTCTCCGTTCCCCTGCACATGGGGCTGGTGAGCGTGTGGAATCTCGCCTTCAACACGCTCTTCTGCCTCGCAATGGTCTTCCTCAGCCTCTCGGGTGTCGCCATGTGGTGGCTGCGCCGGCCGAAGAAGATGGCCGCCCGCCTCTTCGCCCCGCAAGTGCCCGCCGACATGCCCCACTGGAAGAACGCGATGCTGCTCATGCTGATCGTGTCGCTAGCCTTCCCTCTGGTGGGTCTGACCCTGATCAGCCTGCTCGTGCTGGATGTTCTGGTCTTCGCAAGGATCCCCGGCCTGCGCCGGCTCTATGCCTGAACGCCCGCGCCGCTCGGCGCATGGCTCACACTCGTCACGGCCCGGCGCTTGCGTTGGGCCGTGTGCCTTTGTCCGCCGTCAGCCTGCGGCGAGTTCGCGGCAACCGGTGAGCAGCAGATCGAGCACATGGGGCGCAAAGGAACGCCAGACGTCGAGACGCCACTGCGTCTCCCCATCGCGCCATATGACCACCGTGACACCGTCGAACACCGTTCGCCGCGCCGTGCCCACGGCAACACTTTGCGGATCACGCGGCCAGCCCAGGGTCAGCAGTTCCGTGGCCCTGGACCCGGAAACCATGACCGTCAGCTCCCGGTCGGAGAGATCCACGAGCGCATGCGGCACGCTTGCTGCCAGCGTCGCAACGCCCTGCTCGATCACAGCCCTGTCCGCGTCATCGCAGACCACCAGCCATTCGTCGGGCCCGAGGCAGACCACCTCGCGCGACCCGGCCGCCTGACGCGCGCCGATGCGCGTCGGCAGGCGGAAGCCCAGAACCTCGCCAGCCGGATCAGTCCCCTCCGGCATCAGCCGTAGGGAAAACCGGCCACGAAGAGGCATCAGCGACACCGACAGGTCAGGCGTTTCCGACAGCACGCCGGCCACAAGCTCATGAGGAACGACAGTCATCGTCTGGTCTCTCCCGTCACATCTTCAACCGGTCGCCGGCCGGATCCAGGAAGACCGTTCCCGTGATCCGTGCCGCCAGGGTGCGATCTTCCATCGGCACATGCACCAAGTCCCCCATCCGCCCGAAACCGCCTTCGACCAGCGCCAGGGCAATCGGCCGCCCGAGCGCCTGCGAGTGATAGGAGGAGGTGACATGCCCGACCATCTTCATCGGGATCGGCTGGGAGGGATCGAGGACGATCTGCGCCCCTTCCTCCAGCTTCGAATGATCTTCCGTCAGCAGCCCGACCAATTGCTTGCGGCTTTCCACCAGCATGTCGGGACGGCTCAGCGAGCGCTTGCCGACGAAATCAGGCTTCGCCTTGCCGATGGCCCAGCCAAGCCCCGCATCCTGCGGCGTCACCGTGCCATCCGTGTCCTGACCGACGATGATGTAGCCCTTCTCCGCCCGCAGCACATGCATGGTCTCCGTGCCATAGGCACAGACGCCGTGGGCCTGACCGGCCTGCCACAGGATCTCCCAGAGTTCCCTGCCGTGCCGGGCGGGCACGTTGATCTCGAACCCCAGCTCACCGGTGAAGCTGACCCGCCAGAGCCGGGCCGGGAAGCCCGCGACCGTGCAGGTGCCATTGGCCATGTGGGGAAAGGCTTCCGGCGTCAGATCCAGTCCCTCAACGAAGGGTTCCAGCAGCGCACGTGCCTTCGGACCATTGAGGGCGATGGTCGCCCATTGCTCGGTGACCGAGGTCAGCCAGACCTTCAGATGCGGCCATTCCGTCTGGAGATAATCCTCCATCATCGCCAGCACCCGCGCCGCGCCACCGGTGGTGGTGGTCACATGGAAGCGGTCCTGGGCCAGACGGGCAATCACCCCGTCGTCCCGGATGAAGCCGTCCTCGCCCAGCAGCAGGCCATAGCGGCACCGGTCGGGCGCCAGCTTGCTCCACGGGTTGGTGTACATGCGCTCCAGGAACGCGGCCGCGTCCGGTCCGACGATCTCGATCTTCCCGAGGGTCGAGGCGTCGAACATGCCCACCGCGCTCCGGGTCGTCAGGCATTCCCGCGCCACCGCCGTGTCCATGTCTTCACCGGGTTTGGGGAAATAGCGGGCGCGCCGCCACTGGCCCACCGGCTCGAACACCGCGCCCTGCGCCTCCGCCCAGGGATCGATGGGCGTCTTGCGGGTCAGGTCGAAGTGATCGCCCCGGTGATAGCCGCAAAGCGCACCGAAACTGGTCGGCGTATAGGGCGGCCGGAAGGTGGTCAGCCCCACCTGCGGCGCGGGCTTGCCGAGCGCATCGGCGGCAATGATCAGGCCGTTGATGTTGGACATCTTGCCCTGATCGGTCGCCATTCCGTTGGTGGTGTAGCGCTTCACGTGCTCGATGGAGCGCATGCCCTCGCGCACCGCCAGCCGGAGATCCTTGGCGGTCACGTCATTCTGGAAATCGACGAAGGCGCGGGTGGAGGTCAGGTCCTTGAGGGTCGGCAACTCTTTCTTTGCGACACCGCTGCCCGTGCGGTCACGTTCCACCGCATGGCTGCGCGCAAGCACGCGCGCGCCCAGGGCCTCGGCCGCCCTTGCGCCCATGGCAGACCCGTCGGCCAGCGCGGCCTCGATCCCCCAGAGACCGCGACCGGCGCCGGCAATCTGGCAATCCTCCCGGGTTTCGAAAGGCAGGAAGGTCTTGCCCTCCTCGTCCCACTCCAGCTTGCCCTGAGTGTGGGAGAAGAGATGCAGCGTCGGCGTCCAGCCGCCGGACATCAGGACGCAGTCGCAAGCTATGTTCCGCCCAGCACCCACTGCACCAGACTGAACCGGATTGACCGTGATGGCACTGACCCGCAGCCGGCCGGCGGTCCCCGTGACCGTATGGCCGCGCAGCACCTCGATGCCCAGCGCATGGGCGCGCCCCAGAAGATCCTCGCGCAGCTCGGCGCGCGTATCGACGATGGCCGCGATGGAGGTCCCGACGGCGGCGAGGTCAAAGGCGGCAGACCAGGCACTGTCATGGCTGGTCACCACCACCGCCGTCTGTCCCACCCGCACGCCATAGCGGTTCAGATAGGTCTGGGCCGACCCCGCCAGCATCACCCCCGGACGATCATTGCCGTCGAAAATCAGCGGCTTTTCCAGCGCGCCCTGTGCCAGCACGACCTGACGGGCGCGGACACGCCACAGCCTCTCGCGCGGCAAGGCCGGGTCCGGCTCCGCCAGATGATCGGTCACCCGCTCGACGAGGCCGATCATGTTCTGGTGGTAATAGCCGATGGCCGTGGTGCGCGGCATGAGCTTCACCCCGAGTGCAGCCAGTGCGGCCACTTCCCCGGCGAGCCAGTCCCAGGCGGGCGTACCATCGATCACGACATCCGGCTCGGACAGCAGACTGCCGCCGATCTCGCTGCTCTCGTCCACCAGCGTGACCCGAAGTCCCGCCTCGGCGGCTGCGCGCGCAGCCGCCAGGCCAGCCGGTCCGCCACCGACCACCAGCACATCCGTGTGCAGATAGCGCGAGGCATAGCTGTCAGGATCCGGTGCATCGGGGGACCTGCCGAGGCCGGCGGCCGCGCGGATGAAGGGTTCGTAGACCTTGTCCCAGAAGCTCTTCGGCCACATGAAGGTCTTGTAGTAGAAGCCGGCCGGCAGAAGCTTGTGGAACCCGTCGTTGACCGCCCCCACATCGAAGCCCAGCGACGGCCAGCGGTTCTGACTGACCGCCTCCAGTCCCTCGCGCAGCTCAGCCATGGTGGCGCGGGTGTTGGGCTCCACGCGCCCCTCGCTCCGATCGATGCCGCGGCGCGTCTCGATCAGCGCATTCGGCTCCTCCGACCCTGCCGTCACCGGACCACGCGGCCGGTGATACTTGAAGGACCGGCCCATCAGGTGAACCCCGTGGGCCAGAAGGGCAGAAGCAACCGTGTCACCCTCCAGCCCCTCGAAGGGCGTGCCGTCGAAGCGGAAGCCGACCTTGCGGCCGTGGTTCACCCGGCCCTTGCCGTGGACACGGAACGCGCTCATTTCGCCTCTCCCGTCAGGGTCGCCAGATCCGGTTTCGGCTCCCCCGCCTTGTAGGTGGTCAGGAAGCGATCGCTCACCGTGTCGCGCACCGCATTGAAGAAACGGCCGCAACCATGCAGATGCCGCCAGCGCTCGAAATGCGGGCCCTTCGGATTGGTGCGGATGAAGAGGAAGTCACGCCAGGCCTCGTCAGACACCTGAGAAGGGTCCTCCGGCCGGGCGATATGGGCTTCGCCCGCATAGACGAATTCGGCCTCGGGAAGGGTTTCCTGGCAATAGGGGCAAGTGATGAGCAGCATGTCGGACCCTCAAGGTGCCGGATCAATGGGAAAGCGGATCAGTGAGCCACGGCGGCAGCCGCCGCCTCGTCGATCAGGCGTCCGGTGGTAAAACGTTCCAGAGTGAAGGGGGCGTTGGCCGCATGGGGCTCGTCCCTGGCGACCGTCCAGGCCAGCGTGTGACCGGCCCCGGGCGTGGCCTTGAAGCCGCCCGTGCCCCAGCCGCAATTGACATAGAGACCCGTGACCGGCGTCTTGCCGAGGATGGCCGAGCGGTCCGGCGTCACGTCGACGATGCCACCCCACTTGCGCAGCATGCGCATGCGGTTGAACAGGGGGAAGATCTCGCAGATCGCCGCCACCGTGTGCTCGATCAGCGGCAACCCGCCCCGCTGCGAATAGCTCGTGTACTGGTCCGTGCCCGATCCGATCACCAGCTCGCCCTTGTCCGACTGGGAAATATAGGCATGCACCGTGTTGGACATGACGACACAGGGGATCACCGGCTTGACCGGTTCGCTGACAAGCGCCTGCAGCGGGAAGCTTTCCAGCGGCAGACGCACCCCCGCGCTCTCCATGACGACGGACGTGTGTCCGGCCGCCGACACCGCCACCTTCTTCGCCGCGATGAAGCCGCGCGCGGTCTCCACTCCGGTCACCGCCCCGTCCGGGCCGCGCCGGATCGCCGTGACCGGGCAGTTCTGGATGATGTCGACGCCGAGCTTCGTCGCCGCCCGTGCATAGCCCCAGGCCACCGCGTCATGCCGCGCCGTACCCGCGCGCCGCTGCAGGGCAGCGCCGAGGATGGGATAGCGCGCCCGCGGATCGATGCTGAGCGGCGGGCAATAGGCCTTCGCCTCTTCCGGGGTCAGCCAGGCATTGTCGACCCCGTTCAGCCGGTTGGCATGGATGTGCCGCTTGAAGCTCTGCACGTCGCCCGTGGTGTGGGCCAGCATCATCACCCCGCGCTGGGAGTACATGACGTTGTAATTGAGCTCCTGCGACAGGCCGTCCCAAAGATCCAGCGCATGGTCATAGAGCTTGGCGCTCTCGTCATAGAGATAGTTGGACCGGATGATGGTGGTGTTGCGCCCGGTGTTGCCACCGCCGAGCCACCCCTTGTCGATCACCGCGACGTTGCGGATCCCGTGTTCCTTGGCAAGGTAGTAGGCACAGGCGAGCCCGTGTCCGCCAGCACCCACGACGATCACGTCATAGGCGGGTTTCGGCTCCTTGTCGGGCCATTGCTCCGGCCAGTTCCTGTGCCCGCTGAAGGCATTCGCAAGCAGGGACAGGGCAGAAAATTTCGTCATGGCGCAACCCGCAAGGTCAACAGGACATCCGGCACATGCTACTGCGGTTGCGCTTGGCAGGATTGTAGATTTGCGACACTATCCCTGCAGATTTGCGTCACGCCCGGAAGTTCCCACATGTCCCGAGCCGCCTCCCCTGCGCCGCACCGCAGCCGTGCGCCCTCCACGCCAAGGCTGCGCGTTGGTTTCCTGCTCGCCAGTCAGTTCACCCTGTCGGCCTTCGCCAACTTCGTCGACGTGCTGCGGCTGGCCGCCGACGAGGGCGACCGGTCCCGTCCTATCCACTGCGACTGGCATGTGCTCTCCTCCGACATGAAGCCGATCCGCGCCTCCTGCGGTCTCAGCATCCATCCCGACACCCGCCTGGGCGACCCGCGATCCTATGACTACATCGTGGTCGTGGGCGGACTGCTGGATGAGGTCGCCCCCCTGCCACCGGAGGCCATGCGCTTCCTCAAGGACGCAGCCGCAGCGGATGTGGGCCTTGTCGGCGTCTGCACCGGGGCCTTCCTGCTGCATCAGGCCGGACTGATGGACGGCTATCGCTGCTGCGTCAGCTGGTTCCATCACGAAGACTTCCTCGATCGCTTCGATGGTCTGACCCCGATCTCCGACCAGATCTTCGTGGTCGACCGCAACCGGCTCACCTGCTCCGGCGGGGTTAGCTCCGCCCATCTGGCCGCCTTCCTCGTCGACCGGCACGTGGGCGCGGCCGCGGCCCAGAAGAGCCTGCACATCATGATCATCGATGCCCAGCACCAGGGAGAGACGCCCCAGCCCGGACTGCCGCTCGAACTCTCGACCCGCGACCCCCTGGTGCGCGGGGCTCTGGTCCGCCTGCAACATGCCTTGCACGCCCCGCCCTCCGTCCAGCAGATCGCAGACGGGCTGGGCGTGAGCCGGCGCAAGCTCGAACGCCACTTTCAGGCAAGCCTGAACCTGTCTCCGGCCGCCGCCGGCACCCGCCTGCGGCTGGCCCATGCCAAGCTTCTCCTGCGCGAACCGCGCCTCGCCCAGTCGGAAATTGCAGCCCGCTCGGGCTTCGCCGACGCTTCCCACCTGCAGCGCGTCTTCCGCGCGCACGAGGGGCTGACGCCCTCCCAGTTCCGCCAGCGCGCCCTGTCGCAGGAAGAGGTCTGACCAGCGGCCCCCGCAGCCAGTCTCGCGCTTTTCCCCCGCCCTTTCCCCCGGCCGCCGCCGCTTTCCTCTTTCCCCTGCGGCCGGTTCGTGCCACAAGGCGGCCGTTTGTGCGTAACGTCGGCCCCGGGCCGGCCCTCAGCGAAAGGCCCTGCCATGACTCACTCCCTGCGCAACCGGTTCCTGCTGGCCAGCGGCTTCCATGCCCCCGTCTGCGGTGAGGCCGAAGCCTTTCGCAATCGGCTGATCGAACTGGATGGCGACGGACGCATCATGGCCACCTGGGAAGACGGCACTGCCGATCATGCCCGCCTCGTGGCGGAGGCCGAACAGAGCGGGCGCCTGACCCGCCTGCCGGAGGGCCAGTTCCTCCTGCCCGGCTTCGTCGACCTGCATATCCATGCGCCGCAATATCCGCAGCTCGGCACGGCCCTCGACCAGCCCCTTGACGTCTGGCTGAAAACCTACACCTTCCCCCTGGAAGCCCGCTACCGGGACGAGGCCTTCGCCGCCCGCGCCTATGCCATGCTGGTGGAAGACCTGATCGCCAACGGCACCACGACGGCGCTCTATTTCGGCACCATCCACCCGGGCGCCAACCGGCTGCTCGCAGATATCTGCCTGGAAAAGGGCCAGCGCGCCCTGATCGGCAAGGTGGCAATGGACCACAAGGATCTCTGCCCGGACGACTACCGCGACGCCTCCGTCGACGCGGCACTCAAGGGCACGCAGGACCTGATCGACTACATCACCCACCACCCGGACAATGGCGAAGGCCGTGTGAAGCCGGTGATCACCCCGCGCTTCATTCCCGCCTGCACCGATGACCTGCTGCACGAGCTGGGCGCGATGGCCGCCGACACCTGCTGCCACATCCAGACCCACGCTTCGGAAGGAGACTGGGAGCACAACCACGTGCTCGACCGTCACGGCATGAGCGACACGGAAAGCCTCGACCGGTTCGGCCTCCTGCGCGAACACACGGTTCTTGCGCATGGCAATTTCATCTCGCTGGATGACATGGAAAAGATCGCGCTGCGCAAGGCAGCGGTCGCCCATTGCCCCCTGTCGAACGCCTATTTCGCCGACGCGATCTTCCCCCTCGCCCAGGCACTGGAAAAGGGCGTCCGGGTCGGCCTCGGCACGGATATCTCGGCAGGCCCCTCTGCCAGCCTCGCCAATTCCCTGCGCAGTGCGCTCTGGTCCGGCCGCCTGCTGGAAAGCGGGACGGATCCCGCCCTTGCCGCCGGTGAGCGCTCCGCCCGTGCCGGACAGCGCGTCGACGTGCCCACCGCCTTCCATGTGGCGACCGCCGGCGGCGCGCGGGCCCTCGGCCTGCCCGTCGGCACCTTCGAGCCGGGCAAGATCTTCGATGCCATTCTGGTGGATCCGGAGGCCGCCGGCGCGCCGATCCGCCTGTGGCCGGAACTCTATTCCGGCGACGACGAGATCCTGGAAAAGCTCATCTATGGGGTGACCCGGGCCAATATTTCCCGGGTCTGGATCGGCGGAGAGCTGTGCAGCGGTGCAGCCCTCTGATCGCGCCGCCCGCGCCCCACATCACGAATAGTCCGGCCAGGGCGCCTGGGAGAAGACGCCGCCGTCCACATGGAGGGTCTGGCCGGTGATGAAGCTGGCCTGCGGCGACGCGAGGAACCAGACGGCGTTTGCGATATCCTCCGGCGTTCCCACCCGGCGCAGGGGCGTGATGCGCGACCACTTGCCCGCATAGTCGCCGGCTTCCGCCCGGGTGCGCTCGGTCTCGATGGCCCCCGGCGCGACGCAATTCACCCGGATGCCGTGGGGCCCCAGTTCCAGGGCGGCCACCTTGGTGAACTGCTCGATGCCCCCCTTCGAGGCGGTGTAGTCGACCAGCCTCGGGAAGGCGACCTTGTTGCAACCCGACCCCAGATTGACGATGGCGCCCGAGGTCACGCCCGCATCGATCATGGCCTGAGCCCCGATCCGCGTGTTCAGGAAGCACCCCTTCAGATTGGTGGCGATCACCCGGTCCCAGTCCTGCGTGCTCAGCTCCAGCAGCGACGCCCAGGTCTGGATGCCCGCATTGTTGACGAGCACCGACGGAGCCGTGCCGAAGGTCTCGCGCAGCCCATCGAAAAGTGCCTGAACCTCAGCTTCCAAGGCCGCATCGCAAGCGCGCGGAACCAGCCCCTCCGGCAGGACAAAAGTCGCCGGATCCATCGTGGGCGGATGGGTCACCACCACCGTGAACCCCTCCCTCACGAGGCGTTCGGCCATCGCAAGACCCAGTCCCGATACACCGCCCGTCACCACCGCCAGCCTGGTCATCCGCGTCTCCTCCTGCTGCGCATAGGCACGTCAAATAGCTGAAAACGCAAAGGAATGCGAGCGCCGCGAGGCGGTCTCGGCAGACCTCGGCACTCCGGCACCAAAGAAACTCTACGATATATCTTGAATTACGATATATCTTAGACCATCTTTTGCGACATGAGACATCGCTACAATCGCGGCAGAGGCCGCTTTGGTCGGGACGTCGAGAGCAATTCCGACGCCTTTGCCTATCCCTTCCGCAGCCGGGGACCCGAAGACCATGACAACGGCCCGCGTGGGCGCGGACGTCCGGAAGGCCGGCCAGAAGGTCGCGTCTCCGGTCGCTCCTCCGGTCGCGAGAGTGAGGATATCTTCTCCGACGACCTGACGGACGGCCGGGGCGGTCGCGGCAGAGGCCGCATGGGTGGCGGCCCGGGTGGGAGAATCGGTGGCAGAATGGGCGGCCGAAGAGGTGGCCGTCGCATGTTCGACTATGGCGAACTGCGTCACCTTCTGCTCCTCCTCATCCGCGACAAGCCGAGCCACGGCTATGAACTGATCAAGGACATCGAGGAACGCTTCGGCGGCAGCTACAGCCCGAGCCCCGGCGTGATCTACCCGACGCTGACCTGGCTGAACGACATGGGCTATGCCGATGTCACGGAGACCACCGGCGGCCGCAAGAGCTACACCATCACCGAGGCCGGCCAGTCCTTCCTCGAGGCGAACGGCCCGGTCGGCGAGGCCCTGCTCGGACGACTGGGCGGCGGCGCGGATGGCGACAGCCGCAACGGCCCGCCCCTGCCCATCCTGCGGGCCATGGAAAATCTGAAATTCGCCCTGCGCCTGCGCCTCAAGGATGGCGAGGCGAGCCGCGAGACCATCGCCGCCATGGCGGCTGTGCTCGATGAAGCCACCCGCAAGCTGGAGACCCTGGAATGAGCCTGACCGAAACCCCGCCCCTGCTGGCAAGGACCACCATCGAGACGGCCCATGCCTCGAAATATCTCCAGCAGCTCTGCAAGCATTTCGCCCACAAGCGGCCGGTGACCTCCACGCCCGAAGAGGGCAGCATCACTTTCGGGGTCGGCACCTGCCGTCTGACCGCTGCCGGTTCGGCGCTCCGGATCGATCTGGAAAGCACCTCGGAAACGGATCTGGAACAGCTCAAAGATGTGGTGATCCGGCATCTTGTCCGTTTCGCCTTCCGGGAAGAGCTGTTGCCGGTCTGGAGCTGAAACGCCCCTGACCCGACGGATCAGGTGGCGGGCTGTCTGCGGCCCGCCACAATGACCCGACGCATGGCCTCCGAGGCCTCGTCGGGGGCCCCCGCCTCGATGGCCCGGACCACGGCCCGGTGCCGGTCGAGGAAGGCGACCGTCTCGCTGTCGCTGCGCTCCTGCGCCTCTTCCACGAAAAGCGAATAAAGCGCTGCCTGCACCAGATCGCCGAGCGATTGCAGGAACCGGTTGCCCGACAGCCGCAGCACCATCTTGTGGAACTCCAGATCGGCCACGGCCACCGCCGCCCGGTCCCGACCGGTCGCCAGATTGTCGCAAAGCTCGGACAGGGCGGCGCAATCGGCGGCATTGGCGCGCGCCGCCGCCTTGCTGGCAGCCGCCGGCTCGAAGATCAGCCGGATCTCGAACAGCTCCTCCAGGAACACGCCCGCATTGCGCAGGTTGGCATGCCAGCGCAGCACGTCCGGATCGAACATGTTCCACTGCTCGGGCGGGCGCACATGGGTGCCCACCTTCGCCTTGGACTGGATCAGTCCCTTGCCGATCAGCGTCTTCTTGGCTTCCCGGACCACCGTGCGCGAGACGTTGAACATCTCCTCGATGTCCGGATCGAGCGGGATCATCGTCTCGGGCGGATATTCTCCGGCCACGATCGCGCGCCCCAGCTGTTCCACCACCTGACTGGTGTGGTTGCCGATCCGGTTGCCCAGCTCTCCGGAGGTTACGAAGGTCATCAGGGCGCGGCGAAATCGATCAGTGGTTTTCTGCGCGCTGTCGTTGCCCAAGTCAGACCCTTTTGCAGCAGGATGAATGCGAAGAGGAGACCGCCGATCACGATCTTGGTCCACCAGCTCGACAATGTCCCGTCAAACACGATGTAGGTTTGTATCAAGCCCATGATCAAAATGCCAAAGAATGTGCCTGCGACGAAGCCGCTCCCCCCGGAAAGCAGCGTGCCGCCGATGACCACGGCCGCAATCGCATCGAGTTCCACCCCCACCGTCGCCAGCGAGTAGCCGGCAGAGGTGTAGAGCGAGAAGACGATTCCGGCCAGTCCGGCGAGGCCACCGGAAAGCGCATAGATGCCGATGGTTGTGCTCGCCAGCGGCACGCCCATCAGCCGGGCCGTCTGCGCCCCGCCGCCAAGCGCATAGACGTTCTGACCGAAGCGGGTGCGATGGGCCACCACCATGCCGATGATGAAGGTCGCCAGCATCACCATGCCGGTGAGCCGGAACCGCCCTCCCCCCGGCGCCTTCCAGTAGAGGGACTGGAGCACGTCATAGAACTCGTGAGTGATGGGCACGCTGTCCGTCGACAGCACATAGGCGAGGCCGCGCGCCAGGAACATGCCCGCCAGCGTGACGATGAAGGCTGGCATGTCGAGATAATGGATGATCGCGCCCATCGCCGCCCCGAAGGCGATGGTCATGGCCAGCACCAGGGCAAAGGCCGCCAGCGGATGGATCGACGTGTCCCGCAGGATGACCGCCAGAAACACCCCGGTGAAGGCGATGACCGAGCCCACCGACAGATCGATGCCCCCGGACAGGATGACGAAGGTCATGCCCACGGCGACGATGCCGAGGAAGGCATTGTCGGTGAGCAGATTGGCCACGACCCGCGTCGACATCATCGCCGGATACTGGCCCGAGCAGAGCACGAAGGCCGCCAGGAAGGTGAGGATGGTCACCACCAGCGGCAGGTGGGTGGAGCGGATCATCGGGCGGTCTCCGTGGACTTGGCAAGCGGCGCGGATGCAGAGGCGGCAGGCGTGTCGACACCCGCACTTTCCGCCGAGGCCCGCAGGATGTAGAGCGCGTGTTTCACCGTGGGCGACTGGATGACCAGGATCGCGATGATGATCAGCGCCTTGATCACCAGATTGAACTCCGGCGGCAGGCCCGAAAGCAGGATCACCGAATTCACCGACTGGATGATCAGCGCCCCGATCAGCGAAGCGACGATGGAGAACCGTCCGCCGAGCAGCGAGTTGCCGCCGATAACCACCGCAAGGATGGCATCCAGCTCCAGCCAGAGACCGGCATTGTTGGCATCGGCCCCCTTGATGTCGGCAGCGACGATGACTCCGGCAAGCGCGGCGCAGAAGCCGGTGACCAGATAGACGCAGATCAGCAGCACCCGGCTGTTGATGCCGGCCAGCCGCGACGAGCTCTCGTTGATGCCGATGGCCTCGACCAGCATGCCCAGCGCGGTGCGCCGGACGCCGAGTGTGATCAGCGCGCCAAGCCCGATCCAGATGAGGATGGGCGTGGGAACGCCGAGCACGGTCCCCGCCCCCAGATGGATGAGCCCGGGATTGACGAAGGTGAGAATGGTGCCTTCCGTGATGAGCTGGGCAATGCCCCGCCCGGCCACCATCAGCACCAGCGTCGCGACAATCGGCTGGATCCGCAGCACGGCGACAAGCACGCCGTTCCACAGCCCGCAGAGCACGCCGACCGCCAGAGCCCCGAGCAGGGCCGTCACCCAGCCGCTGCCGTCGGCGACGAGCGAGGCCGCTGTGGCCCCGGCGATGGCCATCACCGCACCGACCGATAGGTCGATGCCGCGGGTGGCGATCACCAGCGTCATTCCGATGCACAGGAGCGCGGTGGGAGCCCCGCGATTGAACACATCCACCAGATTGCCGAAGAGGCGGCCGTTCTGGAATTCGATGCGGAAGAAGTCCGGGAAGACGATGACATTGAGCAGCAGCACCGCCGCAAGGATCATCAGCTGCGGCGCCACCCGCCGCAGGGTCGCTTGAAGGCCATGGGTCATCAGGCCACCTCCTCGAGATGGCCTTGCGCGATGGCGGCCACGATGTTGCGGGTGGAGATGTCCTCGCCGTGCAGCTCGCACACCTGTCGCCGGTCGCGCAGCACCACGACGCGCGTCGAATAGGCAACGAGTTCCTCGAGCTCCGAGGAGGCAACGAGAAGCGCCATGCCCTTCTCCCGCAGCCCCTCGATCAGGGCGATGATCTCCGCATGGGCCCCCACGTCGATGCCCCGGGTCGGTTCGTCGAGAATGAGGAAGTCCGGATTTGTGGCGAGCCAGCGGGCGAGAAGCGCCTTCTGCTGATTGCCGCCGGACAGGAAGCGAATGGGCATGTCGAGGGAGGCCAGCCGGATGTCCAGCGCCTTCACATAGGCCTCGGCCAGCTCGTTGACCTTGGCCTTGTTGAGCGGCCGGAACCAGCCCTGCCGCGCCTGCAATGCCAGGATGATGTTCTCCCGCACCGACAGGTCGCCGACAATCCCGTCGGTCTTGCGATCCTCGGGGCACAGGCCGAAACGATGGCGGATGGCGTCACGCGGCGAGGTCAGGGCGATCTTCTGATCCCGCAGCCACGCCTCGCCCTGATCCGCCGGCACCGCACCGAAGATCAGGTTCGCGGTTTCCGTGCGCCCCGAGCCCAGAAGCCCGGCCAGACCCACGACCTCGCCCTCGCGGATCGCCAGATCGAAGGGCTCCAGCATGCCCTTTCGGCCGATCCCCTTGAATTCGAGAAGTGTCTTCCCCGCCGTCTGGGGCGCGCGGTCCTGAACCCTGCTCTCCAGCTGACGGCCGAGCATCAGATGCACCACATCCGTCTGGCTGGAATGGGCAAGTTCACGCGTGCCCACCACCCGGCCATTGCGCAGCACGGTCGCCCGGTCACAGATCTCGAAGACCTGATCGAGGAAATGGGTGATGAAGACGATGGCCAGTCCGCGTTCTTTCAGCTGGCGGATGACCTTGAACAGCATCTCCACCTCGTCCCGGTCGAGACTGGCGGTGGGTTCGTCCAGAATGAGCACCTTGCCCGAGAGCTCGACGGCACGCGCGATGGCCACAACCTGCTGCACGGCGACCGAGAAGGTCGAGAGCGGCTCGGCGGGATGGATCCTCAGGCCGTAACCCCCGAGGATCCTCCGCGCTTCCCGCTGCATCCGGCGCTGGGAGACGAAGCCGAAACGCAGCGGCTGTCGACCGAGAAAGAGGTTCTCGGCAACACTCAGATTGGGAAGGAGATTGACCTCCTGATAGACCGTTCCGATCCCGTGAACCTGGCTCTCCTGGGTGCTCGTCGGGGAAATTTCCTCGCCGTCGAGCTGGATCGAGCCCGCATCACGGCGGTAGGCTCCGGTCAGGCACTTAATGAGGGTGGACTTGCCTGCTCCGTTCTCACCGAGGAGCGCATGAACCTCCCCCGGGTAGAGCGTGAGATCCACACTGTCCAGCGCGATGGCGCCGGGAAAAAACTTCGAGATGCCGGTCGCGCTCAGCACCGGCCGCGTGTCCTCGGACATGGTTTTCCTTCCCCCCGGCCGCCCTCACTGACGACCTGCAGTCCTCCGGGCCCAAAGACCCTGATCCGGTTCGCCCCCATGACACCTGTCGATCAGCGCCTTGCGCCCCGCAGGGGTCGTCCCGGGCGTGTACCGCCCGGGACAGGGTGCGTCATTCCGGATCAGTAGCCCAGACCCTTCTTCGCTTCATAGACGGCCTGGTTGTCGTCCTTCAGCGTATAGAGACGGGATTCGGTCTGGATCCACTTCGGCGGGGTGGTGCCGCTGGAGAGATAGGCTTCAAGTGCGTCGAGCGCCGGGCCGGCCATATTAGGGGTCAGCTCGATGGTGGCATTGGCTTCGCCGGCGGCCATGGCCAAGTGGATGTCCGGCACGGAGTCGATGGACACGATCTTGATGTCCTGACCCGGCTTGAGACCGGCTTCCTTGATCGCCTGGATGGCGCCGACGGCCATGTCGTCATTATGGGCGTAGAGGGCGCAGATGTTCGCGCCGCCTTCGGCCTTGAGGAAGCTCTCCATCACGACCTTGCCCTGACTGCGGGTGAAGTCGCCGGTCTGGCTGCGGATGATCTTCAGGTTGTCATGACCTGCGATGCCCTGCTCGAAGCCCTTCTTGCGGTCGATGGCCGGAGACGAACCGGTCGTGCCCTGAAGCTCGACAACGTTGCACGGCTTGCCGGCCATTTCCTCGACCAGCCACTTGCCCGCGACTTCGCCTTCGTGAACCAGATCGGAGGTCACGGCGGTCAGATAGAGATCTTCCGAGGCATCGACGGTGCGGTCGAGCAGGAGCACGGGGATTTCCGCGTCCTTGGCTTCTTCCAGCACTTCGTCCCAGCCGGTTGCCACGACGGGCGCCAGCAGGATCGCATCGACGTCCTGGGCAATGAACGAACGGATCGCCTTGATCTGGTTTTCCTGCTTCTGCTGGGCATCAGCAAACTTCAGATCGATCCCGCGCTTCTCGGCTTCCTGCTTGGTGACGGTGGTTTCCGCCGCACGCCAGCCGGACTCGGAGCCGATCTGGGAAAAGCCGATGGTGAGATCCGCAGCCATGACGGATGCGGGCGCAAGCATCATCGCACTCGCGATGAGCAGGGACTTGAGCTTCATGATTTCCTCCACTTGAAACACGACCGGCCCCCCAAGTGCCCGCTTCTGCCCTTCTCCAGGACCAAGGGCGGACTGTCCTCCTCCGGACACCGGTCACGATGGTGCGATTTCCTCCTCGCCCGGACATTAAGTATTACTTTATTACTTTTGTAAAGCGCCCTCCGCAAAATCCTCAGCGTCAGCTGGGCGAGTGCGGCGGCGGACGTTGTCGAAAGGTATCGCCCGGATCAGCCGCGCCAGCCGGTTCGCGCTCGGGTTCATGGCGGAAAAACAGGCGCGAAATCGCTGAAAACCGTCGCTTGCGACCAGAAAGCACTTGCAGCCCCGCGCCCGATCTCCCATGAGGAATGCCGTTTGTCCGAGAAATGAGCCAAAACCCATGTCCGCTGCCCTGACTGCCACCGCTGCCCCGCAATATGCCCTGACCGTCTCCTGCCCCACCGCCCGTGGCATCGTGGCGGCGATTGCCGGTTTCCTGGCCCAGAAGGGGTGCAACATTCTCGACAGCCAGCAGTTCGACGACGTGCACACCGGCCGCTTCTTCATGCGCATCAGCTTCGAGAGCCAGGAGGGCGAGAGCCTGCAGGCCCTGAAGCTGGCCTTCACGCCCATCGGCGAGAGCCTGAACGCGGCCTTCGACTTCCACGACCTGTCCCGCAAGATGAAGGTCGTGCTGATGGTCTCCCGCTTCGGCCATTGCCTGAACGACATGCTCTACCGCTGGCGCATCGGCGCCCTGCCCATCGACATCGTGGCGGTTATTTCCAACCACCTCGACTACCAGAAGCTGGTGGTCAACCACGACATCCCCTTCCACTACATCAAGGTGACGAAGGAGACGAAGGCTGCGGCCGAAGCCCAGCAGATGCAGGTGATCGTCGACAGCGGCGCGGAACTGGTCGTTCTCGCCCGCTACATGCAGGTTCTCTCCGACGAAATGTGCCAGAAGATGGCCGGGCGGATCATCAACATCCACCACTCGTTCCTGCCGAGCTTCAAGGGCGCCAACCCCTACAAGCAGGCCTATGAGCGCGGCGTGAAGCTGATCGGCGCCACCGCGCATTATGTCACGGCGGATCTGGACGAAGGCCCGATCATCGAGCAGGACACCGTGCGCGTCACCCACGCCCAGTCGCCGGAGGACTATGTCTCTCTCGGCCGCGACGTGGAAGCACAGGTTCTGTCACGCGCCGTCCATGCCCATATCCACCAGCGCGTCTTCATCAACGGATCGCGCACCGTGGTCTTCCCGGCCTCGCCGGGAAGCTATGCCTCCGAACGCATGGGCTGAGCCCGGCCGGATCGGCAGGAAAAAGCGCCGGGCACGCCCGGCGCACTCTCACGACAGATGATAGGTCGCCGTCGTCCGGTCGAAACCGAAGATGGACAGGCCGCGTCCAAAAGCCTCGTGCAGCTGCGCCCGCAGGGCGAGACGTGCCGCCAGTCCTGCGTCCGGGTCTGCCGCAAGCAGGGCGGGAAAGTCCTGCGGAATGGAAATCGTCTCACCGGCGTCGGTCACATCGGCTCTCGGCGCAACCGTTTCGCCGCGGGCCCGTGCCACCACACCCGGCGCGTCCAGATGCCATTCCGCCATCACCCGGTCGGATGGGACGCCCTTGTTGATGCCTTCCATCGGACCGTAATAGTCGTCCAGATAGACATTGGCCGTCGCGCCGAGTGCGGCAATGTTCAGGCTCGCATTGACCTTGCGGATCGGATCATAGGTCCAGCGGATGCGCGTGATGCCCCGCGCCAGGCACCAGTCGCGCTGATACCACTTGAGCCGCGACCCGAGCCGCAGACCGCGTGCATCCGGGTGCACCGCCAGCCGGTGCGAATGCTGCACCTTCGGATCGAGGGTCGGGAAACTGAGGACGAAGGCCACCATGCGCCCGCCCTCGAAGGCGCCCGCCACGCAGGCTCCCTCGCTCTGCAGGGCGAAGAGGATATCCGCATTGTCGGGAATGTCGTCCTCGCCCCATGTGGCCCGCTGCAACACTTCCGCCTGCTTGAACTCGGCCAGAGAGGCGAGGTCCCGCAGCACCAGATCGCCGGAGACGCCGCTCTCGCCGCTCACGGGCGCATCTCCTGCACCAGCGTGCTGACCGTTTCCAGATAGGGACGGTCGAGCGTGACCCCGATGCCGGCCCCGTTGCGCGGCACCGGCATGCGTCCGCCCACCGCTTCCAGCGGCTCGTTGACGATGTCGCGGGCGAAATAGCGGCTTGCGCTGGAGGTGTCGCCCGGCTTGGTGAAATTCGGCAGTGTCGCCAGATGAATGTTGTGGGCCCGGCCGATGCCGGCTTCCAGCATGCCGCCGCACCAGACCGGCGCGCCGAAGGCCGCCGACACGTCGTGAATGGCACGTGCCTCCCGGTGCCCGCCGACCCGGCCGACCTTGATGTTGATCACCCGGCCGGCACGCGATTCCAGCGCCTTGCGCGCATCCACGGCCGTGCGGATGCTCTCGTCCAGACAGATCGCCGTCTTCAGCGCCGCCTGCACCTGGGCGTGATCGTGAATGTCGTCGAAGGCGAGCGGCTGCTCGATATAGTCGAGATTGAAATCGTCCAGCGCCCGCAGGACCGGCAGATCAACCAGTCCATAGTCGGTATTGGCGTCCACGGTCAGCTTGGCATGGGGGAAGGCTGCGCGCACGGCGGCGACCATCTCCACGTCATGACCCTGGCGGATCTTCAGCTTGACCCGCTTGTAACCCGCCTCGACGGAGGCCGCGACCCGTTCCAGCGTCGTCTCGATGGAGGCAATGCCGAGGCTCACGCCCACGTCGATCGCATCGCCGCGCCCGCCGAGCACCGCCTGCAGCGGCTGGTCGAGGCTCTTGGCCCAGAGATCCCAGAAAGCCATTTCCACGGCCGCACGTGCCATGCGGTTGCCGCGCCAGGGCGCCAGCACCGGCTCCAGATCCGCCGGCGAGGCAAAGCGTTTGCCCACCACCTGCGGCAGCAGATAGGTGGTCATGAAGTCCAGCGTGCCGGCGACCGTTTCTTCCAGATAATCGGGAAGAACATCCATCACGCCTTCGGAAATGCCTTCCAGACCGCCCGACTTCAGCACGAGCAGCGGAAAGACCTTCTCCGTCATCGTGCCAGTGGAAATGACGAAGGGGGTGAGCAGAGGCAGGCGGACGAGGCGAAGCTCGGCGGCATCGATGAGCAGACCGGAGGAGGACATGACGGTTCTTTCAAGCGGGAAGCGCCTCAGGCGCGATCACGGCGACCGGCCGTGAGGAAGGCCCGGCAGGGTCGCGAGCGACCCTGCCGGAGGAACGGACACGAAGGTCTGCCCCACTCATTTCATCGTATAGACGTCGATGCTGAAGTACTTGTCGTTGATGGCCTTGTAGGTGCCGTCTTCGCGGATTTCCTTCAGGGCAGCGTTCATGCGCTCGCGCAGGTCGCCATCTTCCTTGCGCACGGCGATACCGACGCCGTCACCGACGAACTTGCGCTCGGTGATCGGTTCGCCGGCCAGCTCGCAGCAGCTGCCGTCGTCGGACTTGGTCACCCAGTCCAGCATCGGCAGCATGTCGCCGACCTGCATGTCGAGGCGGCCGTTGGCCAGATCCAGGTTGGCTTCGTCCTGGGTCGGATAGAACTTGATCTCTGCATCCGGATAGGTCGCATCAATGTAGTCGGCCTGCGTGGTGCCGCCCTGTGCGCCGATCACCTTGCCCTTGAGGGCTTCATTGGTGAACTCGGTGATGTCCGAGCCCTTCGGCACGACATGGGTCATGGCCGCCAGGTAGTAGGGGTCGGTGAAGTCGACGACTTCCTTGCGCTCGTCGGTGATGAACATCGAAGCGATGATGAAGTCGTACTTCTTGGCCAAAAGGCCCGGGATGATGCCGTCCCAATCCTGGGTGACGATCTCGCACTCGACGCCCATCTTCGCGCAAAGCGCCAGGCCGATCTCGATGTCGAAGCCGGCCACGGTGCCGTCGGCTTCCATGTAGTTGAAGGGAGGATAGGCGCCTTCGGTGCCCAGCTTCAGGGTCTCGGCAGACGCCGCGGACCACATGGACCCGGCCAGCAGAACCCCGGCAATTGCGGATTTCATCAGGGATTTCATGTCGTTCTACTCCAGTTGGAAGGCTGTTGAACCTTGTTCATTTTGCAAGATGGCTGAGCGGATTGCCCACATGCCCGGTGAAACGGCCATAGAGTTCGGAGGTGCGGCGCACACGCTCCTCCACCCCTTCGCCTAAGGCCGTGAAGACGGAATTGATCAGAAGATTGCCCAGGCATCCCATGTGGGCGGTCGAATCCCAGAACTGGTTGAACTGGGTCGCCACCGCAAAGACCTCATTGCAGAGGGACGGCCCCCAGTCGCAATAGCGATCCGTAATCAGGGTCACCGGAACCCCTTGCGCCCGCGCGGCCTCGGCCAAAAGGCGGGCGTGACGGGCATAGTGCCGCGCCTCGAACAGCACGAGGGCACGCTCCCCCTCCCCCAGCAGGACTTCGGCGAAATTGCCCGCCGACAGGTCGACGAGCTGCACCCCGTCGCGAAGATAGGTCAGCTGATTGGCAAAATACTGGGCATGGCCGCGCTCGGTCTGGAACCCGGCCACGAAGATGCGCGGCACGCTGGCCAGCCGCGCCACGACCTCGGCCCACTGCGGGCTGCGCGCCTGCTCGTAGACGGCCACGATCCCGGCGATCTCGAGTTCGAGCCCGCGGGAAAGCTGCGGTTCGCTCTCGCGGGCCTTCTGACGGAATTCATCGAGCCGGTCGCGGATCAGCCAGGGATGATCGCCGATGTCGTCGCGCAGGCTTTCCTTCAGATGGCGGAAGCTGTGATAGCCCAGCGCCCGGCAGAAACGCCCGACCGTGGGTTCGCTGACCCCGACGCTCAAGGCAAGGCTCGCCGCGGTTTCAAAGGGAAGACGGGACAGGGACGACAGCATGTAGCCCGCGAGCGCCCGTTCCGCCCGGGAGCCGTCCTTCTGAAAGCCCAGCAATTTTTCGCGCAGGTCGTCAGCCATCGGGAGCCATCCTCAATGCACTGAAGCTGTAAGAAAACTTTCAAAACGTCAATGAATTAATTTAGCTGTCAAAAACCGTGATCGCCACTGACCCTGCGCCAGGCTTCAGAGCGGCAGGGCACTTTCGCGCTTCACCTCTTCCATGACCGTGAAGGACCGGGTCTCGCGAACCCCCGGCAAGGCGGGAATGACCTCCCCCAGGAAGGTGCGATAGGACACCATGTCCGGCAGCCGCGCCTTGAGCAGGTAGTCGAACCCGCCGGCGATCAGATGGCACTCGTGGATGCGCGGCTCTTTCGCCACCGCCGCGCCGAACCGCTCGAATCCGTCTGCCCCCGACTTGTCGAGAAGCACTTCCACGAAGACCAGGATACCGAAGCCCAGAAGATTGGGATCAAGCGAGGCATGATACCCGGTGATGAAACCGCTCTTTTGCAGACGCTTCACCCGGTCGCTCATCGAGGTCGCGGCCAGCCCGACCTGCTCGGCCAGCGCCGCGTTCGACAATCGCCCGTTCTCCTGCAAGGCCATGAGAATCTGCCGGTCGATCTGGTCGATTTTCATCCCGCGTTTCCTGTCACCGTTGGAGAGGCCCGCAAAGCGGCCACTCTGACCCGAGACGACAATCTTACAGCGAAACCACAATTCGAACGGACCATTGACGGTCACTGGAAAGACGATCCGTCCGTATTGCCTGAAAAAATCAGCCCAACCGGAAGCCGCATCCTCTTCGCGTCGCGGCAGGAACCGCTCCGGACCCGCCGGACATCTTGCAGGAAGGCGCAAGAGACCGGAGCACCGCCCAGCGAAACAGCCACTTGCCCAATTTCGAGGCAACGCAGAAAACCCATGCAAAAAGCCCTAGTGCGGTGTCGCCATTTGTGAAACCCTTGGGCCATTGCGACTTTTACCCGGGCGGGGCCATGACCAACAAAGCCAGCATCTACCATCTCACCCATTACAAGTATGATCGCCCGGTCACCCTCAGCCCTCAGATCATCCGGCTCCGCCCCGCCCCGCACAGCCGCACCAAGGTGCTCTCTCACAGCCTCAAGGTCGGCCCCCAGCCCCATTTCGTGAACCACCAGCAGGACCCTTACGGCAACTGGCTATCCCGGTTCGTCTTCCCCGAGCCGGTGCGTGAACTGAAGATCGAGGTCGATCTGGTCGCCGACATGTCGGTCTACAATCCCTTCGACTTCTTCGTGGAGGAAGCGGCCGAGACCTGGCCCTTCACCTATGAGGAGGATCTGCGCCGCGACCTGTCGATCTACACCCACGTGGAGCCGGTCGGCCCGGACTTCGAGGCCTTCATGGGCACGGTGTCCCGGGCCGAGATGGGCACGGTCGACTTCCTTGTCGCCCTCAACACGCATCTCTCCCAGGAGATCAGCTACATCATCCGCATGGAGCCGGGCGTCCAGACCCCGGACGAGACCCTGCGCTACAAGAAGGGCTCCTGCCGCGACACGAGCTGGCTTCTGGTGCAGGTGCTGCGCCGCCTGGGCTTTGCCGCGCGATTCGTCTCCGGCTACCTGATCCAACTGAAGCCGGACCTGGAGGCCCTCGACGGCCCCTCCGGCACCGACCACGACTTCACCGACCTCCACGCCTGGGCAGAGGTCTATCTGCCCGGCGCTGGCTGGATCGGGCTCGACCCCACCTCCGGCCTGCTGACGGGCGAGAGCCACATTCCCCTGTCGGCGACCCCGCATTACCGCAGCGCCGCGCCACTCTCGGGCATGGCGAGCCCGGCGGAGGTGGACTTCAACTTCCACATGGAGGTGAAGCGCGTGGCGGAACACCCGCGCATCACCATGCCCTTCTCCGACGACTCCTGGCGCGATCTCAACGCCCTCGGCCACAAGGTGGATGAGGTGCTGTCGGCAGAAGACGTGCGCCTCACCATGGGAGGCGAACCGACCTTCGTGTCCATCGACGATTTCGAAAGCCCCGAGTGGAATACGGAGGCCGTCGGCCCGACCAAGCGCCAGAAGGCGGACGACCTGATCCGCCGCCTGCGCAAGCGTTTTGCCCCCGGCGGGTTCCTCCATTACGGCCAAGGCAAGTGGTATCCCGGCGAGACCCTGCCGCGATGGACCTTCTCCCTCTACTGGCGCAACGACGGCAAGCCGATCTGGCGCAACGCGGACCTGGTGGCGGAAGAAGGCGCGCGCACCGGTGCCGATCCGGACAAGGCCCGCGCCCTGCTGCAGACCATCGCCGAGACCCTGGACCTGGCTCCCGACTATGTGGTGCCGGCCTTCGAGGATCCAGCCGAATGGATGCTCAAGGAGCATCGCCTGCCTGAGAACGTCACACCAAAGAACTCCAAGCTGGAAGATGCCGAGACACGGCACCGCATGGCCCGCGTCTTCGACCGGGGCCTGACCACGCCTGCTGGCTTCGTCCTGCCGGTCCAGCGCTGGCAGTCCCAGGCAAAGCCGTCCGGCACCCGCTGGCGCTCGGAAAAGTGGAAGCTGCGTCGAGAGGAACTGTTCCTCATTCCCGGCGACAGCCCGGTCGGCTTCCGCCTTCCGCTCGACAGCCTGCCCCACATTCCCCCGGCCCAGTACCCTTACATCAACGTCGCCGACCCCACCCTGCCGAAGGAGCCTCTTCCGGAGTTCCCCGTCGGCGAGACGGCAGAGCGTGTCCAGCCCACCGCCGGCTTCCGCGCGGCAGGCAAGACCCAGGACATCAGCGAGCAGGTGCTCGAGGAAGGCTGGTCCGTGCGCACCGCGATCGCGGTGGAACCCCGCGACGGACGCCTGTGCATCTTCATGCCGCCGGTCGAGCGCCTGGAGGACTATCTGGAACTGATCGCAGCCGCCGAGACGGCCGCCGCCGCCCTGAACCTGCCGATCCACATCGAAGGCTATGCCCCGCCGACCGATCCGCGCATCAACGTCATCCGCGTGGCCCCGGACCCGGGCGTGATCGAGGTCAACATTCACCCGGCCTCCAGCTGGGATGACTGCGTTGCCACCACCGAGGCGATCTACGAGGAGGCCCGCCAGAGCCGTCTCGGCGCCGACAAGTTCATGATCGACGGCAAGCACACAGGCACCGGCGGCGGGAACCACGTAGTCGTGGGCGGCGCGACGCCCCTCGACAGCCCGTTCCTGCGCCGTCCGGACCTTCTGCGCAGCCTCATCCTCTACTGGCAGCGCCATCCGAGCCTGTCCTATCTCTTCTCCGGCCTGTTCATCGGCCCGACCTCCCAGGCCCCGCGCGTCGACGAGGGCCGCGCCGATGCGCTCTACGAGCTCGAGATCGCGCTGTCCCAGATCAAGGCGCCGGACGAGGGACAGACCCCCTTCCCCTGGCTGGTGGACCGGCTGCTGCGCAACCTGATGGTGGACGTGACCGGCAACACCCACCGCGCCGAGATCTGCATCGACAAGCTCTATTCGCCCGACGGCCCGACCGGCCGCCTCGGCCTGATCGAGTTCCGCGGCTTCGAGATGCCGCCCGATCCGCGCATGAGCCTGGCCCAGCAGCTGCTGATCCGCGCCATCATCGCCCGCATGTGGAAGGCCCCGCTGAAGGGCAGCCTTACCCGCTGGGGCACCGCTCTTCATGATCGGTTTATGCTGCCGCACTATCTTTGGATGGATTTTCAGGAGGTGCTGGCGGATCTGCGCGAGCACGGCTATCCCTTCCGCGCCGACTGGTTCGTAGCCCAGGCCGAGTTCCGCTTCCCCTTCTACGGCGAGACCGAGGTAGAGGGGACACGGCTGGAGCTGCGGCAGGCGCTGGAACCCTGGCATGTGATGGGCGAGACCGGCGCCATTGGCGGCACGGTGCGCTACACGGACAGTTCGACGGAGAGATTGCAGGTGAAACTGACCACCTCGGATCCGGATCGCTACCTCGTCACCTGCAACGGGCGGCAGGTGCCCTTGCAGAAGACGACGGAAAACGGCGTCTCCGTCGCCGGCGTGCGCTTCAAGGCCTGGCAGCCGGCCATGGCCCTGCATCCCGTTCACCCGGTTGATGCGCCCCTGACCCTCGACATCTTCGACCAGTGGAGCGGCCGCGCGGTCGGCGGCTGCGTCTATCATGTGGCCCATCCGGGCGGGCGCAACTACGAGACCTTCCCCGTCAATGGCAACGAGGCCCAGGCCCGCCGGCTGGCGCGGTTTGAGCCCCATGGCCACCGCCCCGGCGCATACCGTCCGGTTCCCGAGACCCCGCATCCGCAGTTCCCCATGACCCTCGACCTGCGTCGCCCGGCCGGATTGTAAGCGCATGAACGTGCCCCTGACCCCGCATGTGGACAAGGCGACCTTCGGCGATCTGCTCACCCGCTATCACCCCGCACCGGGGACCGCGGACGAGCTGCTCGATGCCGAGGGCCGTGTCCGCCCGGTCTGGGGACCGTTCCTGAAATATCTGGCGAGCTTGTCGCCCGAGGAGACTGCCCAGCGCTTTGCCCGCGGCACCCAGTATCTCAACGATGCCGGCGTCTTCTTCCGGTACTACGACGAAGCAGGGCCCTCGGAGCGGACCTGGCCGCTGAGCCACATTCCGATCCTCATCGACCAGTCGGACTGGCAGTCGATCTGCGATGGCCTGATCCAGCGCGCCGAGCTGCTGGAGGACGTGGTCGCCGACCTTTACGGCGACAACGAGCTGGTCGCGGGCGGACATCTTCCCGCCGGCCTGATCGCCCGCAACGCCGAATGGCTGCGGCCCATGGTCGGCCTGGAACCCCGCTCCGGCCACTTCCTGCATTTCCTCGCCTTCGAGCTCGGGCGCGGCCCGGATGGCACCTGGTGGGTTCTGGGCGACCGGGCACAGGCTCCTTCCGGCGCCGGCTTTGCTCTGGAGAACCGGGTGGCCACCACACGGATCTTCTCTGATTTCTACCCCAAGGCCCATGTTCACCGCCTCGCCGGCTTCTTCCGCCGCTTCCGCGAGACCTTGCTGAACCTGCGCGGCGAGACCGACAGCCGGGTGGCGATCCTCACCCCCGGGCTGATGAACGACACCTATTTCGAGCATGCCTATATCGCCCGCTACCTGGGCTTCATGCTGCTCGACGGCGAAGACCTGATGGTCACGGACGGCAAGCTGATGGTGCGCACCATCGCCGGACCGCGGCCGATCAGCGTGCTCTGGCGCCGGCTGGACGCCAACTGGGCCGACCCGCTGGAACTGGACGAACAGTCACAAATCGGCACGCCGGGCATGGTCGAGGCCCTGCGCAACGGCTCGCTGACCATGATCAACGCCCTCGGCTCCGGCGTGCTGGAAACCCGCGCCTTGCTGGCCTTCCTGCCGCGCATCTGCGAGCACCTGCGCGGCGAACCGCTGAAGCTGCCCAACATCGCTACCTGGTGGTGCGGCGACGAGGCGGCGCGGGCCTATGTGGGCGACAATCTCGAGCGGATGATGATCAGCCGGTCGCTTTCCACCGGCCTGCCCTTCACCGTCGGCCCCAACGATGTGCTCGGCGGCTGTCTCGACCGCGCCAATGACAGCGACTTCCGCAAGTGGCTGGAGACGGAGGGCGAGGCCCTTGTCGGCCAGGAGGCCGTGACCCTTTCCACCACGCCGGCCCATGTGGACGGCCAACTGGTCCCGCGCCCCATGAGCCTGCGCGTTTTCCTCGCCCGCACGGAAAAGGGCTGGGAAGTCATGTCCGGAGGCTTTGCCCGCATCGGTGGCTCCGACGAGGTCGGCGCCCTTGCCATGCAGTCGGGCGGCCGCGCGGCAGACGTCTGGATCGTGGGCGGCGCCCCCGAAAAGCCTGAGTCCCTGCTGCCCAAGGCCAATGCGCCCTATGTGCGCAGCCGCCCCAGCCTGCTGCCCGCCCGCGCCGCCGACAACCTGTTCTGGCTGGGCCGCTATGTGGAGCGGGCCGAAGGGGCCGTGCGCCTGTTGCGCGCCTATCACGCCCGTCTTGCCGAGACCGGAGACCCGGACGGCCCCGTCACCGCCGCGATCGCAGACCATCTGGAAACCCTCGGCCTCGAACTCAAGACACCCATTCCGGAGGGCCTTCAGATGAACGTCAATGCGGCCTTGGCCAGCGCGGCCAAGGTGCGCGACCGTTTCTCCATCGATGGCTGGCTTGCCCTCAATGACCTCTCCCGGTCCCTTACCGAGATCCGCGCCCGGCCACGCCTCGACAGCGAGGACGCCACCCTCGCCATGGGCGGGGTCCTGCGCCAGATCACCGGCTTCTCCGGCCTTGTGCACGAGAACATGTACCGCTTCGTCGGCTGGCGGTTCCTCAGCATCGGCCGCTCGCTCGAGCGGGCGCTGGCCATGTGCGCGCTCCTCGCCCGTTTCGGGGCCGACGATGCGCCCGAAGGCGCGCTCGACCTGCTGCTGGAAGTGGGCGACAGCACCCTGTCCCTGAACCAGCGCTATGCGGTGACGCTCAGCCGTGCGCCGGTTCTCGATCTGCTCGGACTGGACACCTACAATCCGCGCTCCGTACTCTATCAGCTGGAGCATCTGCGCGATCACATCGAGGCCCTGCCGGGCGCCGACCACAATGGCCAGCCCTCGCCGCTCGCGCGCTCGGTCCTTGCCCTTTACGCCAGCCTTGCGGTCAAGACCCCGGACGACCTGTCGACCGAGGATCTGGATGACCTGAGCCTGCGAATTCGCAATCTTTCCGACGGACTGTTCTCGACCTACACCCGCTAGAGGCTGCCGTGCTCTACGACATCACCCTTTCCATCCGCTACGACTATGTGGTCCCGGCGGATTCCGGACGGCAGATCCTGCGCCTTGCGCCGCGCCACCTGCCCGGGGTGCAGCATGTCCACGCCCATCACCTCGCCGTGGAACCCGATGCGGACGAGCGCTACGAGCAGGTGGACTTCTTCGGCAACCGCCAGTGCGACGTGGTCTTCCACTCGCCCCATTCCCATCTCTGTTACCGGCTGGCCGCCCGGGTGGAACGTTACGGGGGCGGCCCGAGCCTCGATTTCTCCCCCGCCCTCGATCGACTGGCCAGCGAACTCTCGGCCATTCGCCAGATGGACGGCGACCAGCCGATCCATTTCCTCGGCCCGTCCCAGCGCGTCCCCGCCGATCCGGTCTTCCGCGACTATGCGGCCGGGTGCCTGCGCCCGGGAATGAGTGTCCAGCAGGCCGTTCTGGCCATCGGCGCGGCCCTCAACCGGGACATGACCTTCGATGCGGAAGCGACCGATGTGAGCACGCCGGTGCGCCACGCCTTCGACCAGCGCAAGGGCGTCTGCCAGGACTTCTCCCACATGATGATCGCCTGCCTGCGCAGCCTCGGCATCCCGGCCGGATATGTCAGCGGCTTCCTGCGCACCCTGCCGCCCGAAGGCAAGGAGCGTCTGGAAGGCGCGGACGCCATGCACGCCTGGGTACGCGCCTGGTGCGGACAGGAGGCCGGCTGGGTGGAATACGATCCGACCAACGCCCTCATGGTCGATCAGGACCACATCGTCGTCGCCTATGGCCGGGATTATTCCGACGTGGCTCCGGTGAAGGGCGTGCTGCGCTCCTCGGGCAGTCAGGCCACCAGCCACGCCGTCGACGTGATCCCTCTCAAGAACGTCTGATCGATCACGCTCCGGTCAGTGCGCGACGTACCAGTCCTTGCGGTGATTGAGCGCGATGATGACGTTGAGCACGAGCGCGCCGAAAAGCGAAGCCGCCACCGCCATCGGCGCCAGCACCAGGAAACTGGCGGCAAAGATGCACAGATCCACCCCCAGCTGCACCCAGCCTGCCCGGAACCCGGTTCGGTCCTGAATATAGAGCGCCAGGATGCCGAGCCCGCCCGCACTCGCCCCGTGCCGGAACAGGGCGATCAACCCGACGCCGGACGTGGCGCCGGCCAGCAATGCGGCTACGAAGATGTTCAGATGGGAATAGGCGATCACCTGCGGCGCGAAATCGGCCAGGATCGAGATCATCGTCGCCGAAATGAGCGACCGCAGGGTGAAGCCCGGTCCCATGCGCATCCAGGCGAAGAGGTAGAAGGGGATGTTGATCAGGAAGAAGACGATCCCGAAGCTGTATCCGGTCGAATAGGAGATCAGCAGGGACATGCCCGCCGTCTGGCCGGTCACCAGTCCGGCGGCCCGCAGCAACGTGACGCCGAAGGCTGTCATCAGGATGCCGAAAGCCTGCCCTTGCAGATTGTCCAGAAGCGTGTGGGTGGGCTTGCGCGGCTCCAGATCCGGGCGGTCGGAAACAGACATGATCAAGGCTCTCGGTCTCGAGCGGCGGCGCCGTGTGCCGGGCAGCCAGCCGCAGGGGAATGCGGAAGCTCCTCCAGTAGAAAGCCCGCGCCCATCCCGCAAGAGGGCAGCGCTGCTTTTCCCGCCTGCTCGGTCAGGCGTCGGCCCTGGGTCGCAGGGATCAGGCCACGATCGGCGGGCAGGTGCTGTCGCGCACCACAAGCTCCACCCCGAGCGTGACCACCTCGCTGTCGCAGGCAGCGCGCCCTCCGGCGAATGGGCCGCTTGCCCCGAGCCGGTCGAGCAGCATGCGCGCCGCGGATTCCCCGAGCCGGCGCCGGTCCTGGCGGATGGTGGTCAGGGCCGGGACGTAATAGGCCGACAACTCGATATCGTCGAAGCCGATGACGGAGAGATCTTCCGGCACCCGCACGCCGCCAGCCTGAAGCGCCGAGATCAGACCGAAGGCCACCTGATCGGAGGCGCAGAAGACCGCGCTCGGCCGCTCCCGCATCTCCAGGATGCGCGCCGCCGCATGGGCGCCGGACCTGAGCGAGAAGTCTCCCCGGATGATCCATTCGTCCCGCGTCGGCAGGTTCAGTCGCGCCCGCTCCTCCAGCATCCCCTGACGCCGCATGTGGGTAAGCACGTTGTCTTCAGGCCCGGTGACATGGGCGATTCTCCGGTGCCCGAGATCATGCAGGTGACGGACGGCAAGCCGCGCCCCTTCCAGATTGTCGCTGCGCACCGAAGGCAGATGGGCATCGCGCACCCATTCGCAGGCAAAGACGATCCGCCCCTCCCCGCCCCGACTGGCCAGGGTGCGCAGATCCCGGACGCACATGCTGCCATCCAGGGAGATCATGCCGTCGACCCGGCTGTCCCGGAAGGCATCGAGCAGCGCCGGATCCTCGTGGGTCTCGCCCTTGGTGTCGGTGATGAGCACGGAATAATCCGCCTCCCCCATGACCGCGCTCAAGCCGGCCAGGATCTCTGAGAAGAAGGGGTTGCCGAGATTGGGCACGAGCACGAGAACCGCACGTGCTTCCTGCCGCCGCAGGGAGCGTGCGGCCCGGTTCACCCGGTAGCCGGTGGCGCGAATGGCCTCCAGAACCGCATCGCGAGTCCCCTCGCTGAGCAGCGCCGGATTGCTCAAGGCACGACTTACGGTTGCAGTGGATACACCCGCAGCTTTTGCAACATCCTGAATTCTAACGGGCTTTTCGACCACTCGCACTCACCTTCCGATCATCCGATCAATTGCCCATTCTGTGACTTGACTCAAACGCTTTCCGCGCAAATGATGCATGTAATCGTTTACATGATCAAACCCGAAGAAATCAGAATGGTCAATGTAATCGATTTCACTGTCCGGTCGAGGAGGAGCGGACATGGAAGGCGTCCGCACCGGATGGAGGAGATCCGGTCAGGGCGTGGAGGATCCGGCCATCCGACTGAACACGGGTGGTCACCAGGGAGGAAATCATGAAATCCATTCGCACGACGCTTGTCGCGGCGACGGCCCTTTGCGGCGTCTCCGTGGCCCATGCCACAGATCTGGAAGTCACCCATTGGTGGACCTCGGGCGGTGAAGCCGCTGCTGTGGCCGAATTCGCCAAGGCCTTCGATGCCACCGGCAACAAGTGGGTCGACGGCGCCATCGCCGGTTCCGGCGGCACCGCGCGGCCGATCATGATCAGCCGCATCACCGGCGGCGACCCGATGGGCGCCACCCAGTTCAACCACGGCCGTCAGGCCGAGGAGCTGGTCGAGGCCGGCCTGATGCGCGACCTCACCGAGATTGCCGAGAAGAACAATTGGAAGGACATCGTCCGTCCCGCCAGCCTGCTCGACAGCTGCACCCTCGACGGCAAGATCTACTGCGTGCCCGTCAACATCCATTCCCAGCAGTGGCTCTGGCTGAACAACTCGGTCTTTGAAAAGGCCGGTGTCGCCGTGCCGACCAACTGGGACGAATTCGCCGCCGCCGCCCCCAAGCTTGAGGCCGCAGGCGTCGTGCCGCTGGCGCTGGGCCAGCAGCCCTGGCAGACCACCCTGGCCTTCCAGGTCCTGCTCGTCGCCCTCGCCGGCCCCGATGCCTACACCAAGGTCTTCGGCGACAAGGATGCGGAATTCGCCGCAGGCCCGGACATGGCCCGCGTCTTCCAGGCCGCCGCCACCGCCCGCGACATGGCCAAGAATTCCAACGTCCAGAACTGGAACGACGCCACCACCATGGTCATCACCGGCAAGGCCGCCGGCCAGATCATGGGCGACTGGGCGCAAGGGGAATTCCAGGTGGCCGGACAGGTCGCCGGCAAGGATTACACCTGTCTGCCGGGTCTCGGCGTGAACGAGGTGATCCAGACCGGCGGTGACGCCTTCTACTTCCCGAAGGTGGATGACGCTGCCATCACCGAAGCCCAGGGCGTCCTCGCCGAGGTGATGATGTCGCCGGAAACCCAGGTCGCCTTCAACCTGAAGAAGGGCTCCCTGCCCGTGCGCGGCGACGTAGACCTGAATGCGGCCAACGACTGCATGCGCAAGGGCCTCGACATCCTGGCCAAGGGCAACGTCATCCCGTCCCCTGACCAGCTCATGTCCGCCGACAGTCTGACCCTCGTGAACGATCTCTTCGTGGAGTTCTTCAACACCCCGTCCCTGACGGCGGAAGAGGCCCAGACCCGTTTCGCCTCCATCGTGGAAGAAGCCGACTGAGCTGACGTCCAGCACTGACCGGACCGGCGCCCGCGCTCCTCCTCACCCGAGGGCGCGGGAACCGGTCCGGGCCTGGGCCCGGCCTCTGCCTGAGGGCTCCCTTGCCATCCCGGCGTGCGCCCCGGTCGCCTTGCGACCGCGCATGGGGAACTGCGCCATCCGGCTCGGGAAAGAGGCTTCCGGCGTCACGACAACCCGCAAAAGGTCTTCCGCATGGCTGCAATGGCTCGCCCCGCAAGGTGGCACAGGAACATCAGCGCCAAGGTCGCCGCGATCCCCATGATCGCGACCGCCCTGTGCATCTTCATCGGCGGCACGGCCTGGACGGTGGTCTACTCCTTCACCAACTCCAAGCTCCTGCCGAAGGAAAGCTTCGTGGGCCTGCGCCAGTACGAGCGTCTCTGGGGCAGCAGCAAGTGGCTGACTTCCATCGAGAACCTGGCGATCTACGGGGCGTTCTCCCTGATCTTCGCGCTGGTCATCGGCTTCCTGCTCGCGGCCCTGCTCGACCAGAAGATCCGTTTCGAGGACACGTTCCGCACCATCCTGCTCTATCCTTTCGCCCTGAGTTTCATCGTCACCGGCCTCGCCTGGCAGTGGATCCTCAACCCGGACTTCGGCGTGCAGGCCGTGGTGCGCGGCCTGGGCTGGGAGAGCTTCACCTTCGACCCGCTCTACAATCCGGACATCGTGATCTACGGGGTTCTGATCGCTGGTCTCTGGCATGAGACAGGGCTGATCATGTGCCTGATGCTGGCCGGCCTGCGCGGCATCGACGAGGACATCTGGAAGGCCGCACGCATCGACGGCATTCCGACCTGGAAGACCTATCTCTTCATCGTCATTCCCATGATGCGCGGCATCTTCATCACCGCCATCGTGCTCATCGCCTCGGGCATCATCAAGGTCTACGACCTCGTCGTCGCCCAGACCGGCGGCGGCCCGGGCATCGCCTCGGAAGTCCCCGCGAAATACGTCTATGACGCCATGTTCCTGTCCCAGAACCTCGGTCAGGGCTTCGCCGCCTCGACCATGATGCTGCTCACGGTGGTGATCATCGTCGTGCCCTGGGCCTATCTCGAATTCGGAGGCAAGCGCAAATGACCAAGACGCCCCACCTCCTGAAGAACTCCCTGAAGTTCCCGCAGCCCGAGCTGGAGCCTGTCGACACCACCGTTGCCGTCGCTACCGCTGCGACCCCGACGCCAAGCGGCACGCGATCCGATCTCGAACCTGGCCCGCGCGGACGCAAGCCGGCACGCCGCTTCTCGCGCCGCAATCTCTTCATCTATGGCACGCTGACCCTTGTCGCCCTCTACTATCTCCTGCCCCTCTACGTGATGGTCGTCACCTCGCTGAAAGGCATGCCGGAGATCCGCCTCGGCAACATCTTCGCGCCCCCGCTCGAAATCACCTTCGAGCCCTGGGTGAAGGCCTGGTCGGAGGCCTGCACCGGGCTGAACTGCGACGGCCTGTCCCGCGGTTTCTGGAACTCGGTGCGCATCCTTGTTCCCTCGGTGATCCTGTCCATCGCCATCGCCTCGGTGAATGGCTACGCGCTGGCCAACTGGCGCTTCAAGGGGGCGGAGCTCTTCTTCACCATCCTGATCGTCGGCGCCTTCATCCCCTATCAGGTGATGATCTATCCGATCGTGATCATGCTGCGGGAAGTGGGGCTCTACGGCAGCCTGACCGGTCTGGTGCTGGTGCACTCGGTCTTCGGCATGCCGATCCTGACCCTGCTGTTCCGCAACTACTTCGCCTCGGTGCCGGAAGAACTCTTCAAGGCCGCACGGGTGGACGGCGCCGGTTTCTGGGCGATCTACTTCAAGATCATGCTGCCCATGAGCCTGCCGATCTTCGTGGTCGCGATCATCCTGCAGGTCACCGGCATCTGGAACGACTTCCTCTTCGGCGTGATCTACACCAAGCCGGACCTCTATCCCATGACCGTGCAGCTCAACAACATCGTGAACTCCACGCAAGGGGTGAAGGAATACAACGTCAACATGGCGGCGACCATCCTCACCGGCCTCGTTCCCCTCTCCATCTACTTCCTCTCTGGCAAGCTCTTCGTTCGCGGTATCGCGGCGGGCGCCGTCAAAGGCTGAAGGATCACGCTCATGGAACCCAGCATTTCCATCCGCAACCTCTCCCTCGACTTCGGCTCCCTTAGAGTGCTGAAGGATCTGGACCTGAATGTCGGCCAGGGCGAGTTTCTCGTCCTGCTCGGGTCGTCGGGCTGCGGCAAGTCCACCCTGCTCAACTGCATCGCCGGCCTTCTGGAAATCTCCGAGGGTCAGATCTTCATCGGCGGGCGCAACGTGACCTGGGAGGAACCGTCGCAGCGCGGCATCGGCATGGTCTTCCAGTCCTACGCGCTCTACCCGCAAATGACGGTGGCCGGAAACCTCAGCTTCGGCCTGAAGAACGCCGGGCTGCCCAAGGCGGAAATCGCCGCCCGCGTGGACCGGGCCGCGAAGATCCTGCAGATCGAGCCCCTGCTCGACCGCAAGCCCGCAGCCCTCTCCGGCGGCCAGCGCCAGCGGGCCGCCATCGGCCGGGCGCTGGTGCGCGACGCGGATGTCTTCCTGTTCGACGAGCCGCTCTCCAATCTGGACGCCAAGCTGCGGGCCGACCTGAGGGTGGAGATCAAGCAGCTCCATTCCAAGCTGAAGAACACGATGATCTACGTCACCCATGACCAGATCGAGGCCATGACCCTGGCCGACCGCATCGCCATCATGCGCGGCGGCTCGATCCTCCAGCTCGACACGCCGGAAGAGATCTACCTGCGCCCGAACTGCCGCTATGTGGCGAATTTCATCGGCTCGCCGTCCATGAACTTCTTCGACGGACGCATCGAGGGCGGCGATCATCTGCGGTTCGTGTCCGGCAGCCTCAACCTGCCGCTTGCCGGCTATGCCTTTGCCGACCCGCAGGGCGCGCGCCCCGGCCCGGCGACCCTCGGCATCCGGCCCGAGCACATCGTGTCCGGCGCAGAGGCAGAAGCCGCCGCCATATCCCTCACCGCCGAGGTGGACCTGATCGAGCCTCTGGGCTCGGACACCTTCGCCCGGGTCACCCTCGACGGCAGCAACCTCTGGATCCGCCTCGACGGCCAGGCCCGCACCCGCCCCGGCGACCGTCTGGTGATCGGCTTCGCCCCGGAACGCGCCCATCTTTTCGACCTCGATACCGAACTTCGTCTTTGACCCGTTGAACCCACAGGAATTTCGGAAATGGAACTGTCCTTCCAGCTTTATTCTGCCCGCGACTTCACCCCCTGGGACGATGTGCTCGCCACGCTGGCCGGCCTCGGCTACACCCAGGTCGAAGGCTTCGGTGGCAACTACGCCGACCCGGCCGCCTTCCGCGCCCTGCTCGACAAGCACGGCCTGACCATGCCCTCCGGTCACTTCTTCCCGATGGAACAGTTCGAGGACGACATCGCCAAGGTCATCGCAACGGCGAAGACCCTAGGCATGGGCCGCGTCTTCGTGCCCGCCGTGCCGCCGCAACAGCGCTCGGGCGATCCGGCCCACTGGCGCGCCCTGGCGCAACGGCTCGAGGCGATTGCCGCACCCATGAAGGATGCCGGCCTACGCTTCGGCTGGCACAACCACGATTTCGAATTCAAGCCCTTCGCCGACGGCAGCGTGCCGATGGACATCATCCTCGACGCAGCCCCGTCGCTGGAGTGGGAAATGGATGTGGCCTGGGTGGTGCGTGGCAATCACGATCCGCTGGCCTGGATCGAACGGCACAAGGACCGGATCACCACGGCCCATGTGAAGGACATCGCCCCGGCAGGCAAGTGCACCGACGAGGACGGCTGGGCCGATGTCGGCCACGGCACCATGGACTGGCCGGCCATCATGAAGGCCCTGCGCGGCATCGGCATCGACCTCTTCGTGATGGAGCACGACAAGCCGTCCGATGCGACCCGCTTCGCCACCCGCTCCATCGCCACTTTCAAGACCTTCTGAGGATCCCTGTCATGAGCAAGTCCCTGGGCATCGGCATTCTCGGCTGCGGCAACATCTCCGCCGCCTACATGCGCCTCTCCCCTCTCTTCCGTGGCATCGAGGTGCGCGCCTGCGCCGACCTGAACGAGGCCGCCGCCAAGGCCCGCGCCGAGGAATTCGGCCTGCGGGCGGAGACCGTCGACGGCCTGCTGGCCGCCGATGACATCGACATCATCGTCAATCTGACCGTTCCCAACGCCCATTTCACGGTCTCGAAGGCCGTGCTCGAGGCCGGCAAGCACGTTTATTCGGAAAAGCCCTTCGTGCTGAGCGTGGACCAGGGTCAGGAGCTGGCACGGATCGCCGAGCCCAGGGGCCTGCGCATCGGCTCCGCGCCCGACACCTTCATGGGCGCGTCCCATCAGCTGGCCCGCGCCCTGATCGACGGGGATGCGGTGGGCAAGGTCACGTCCGGCACCTGCTTCGTCCAGAGCCCGGGCATGGAAATGTGGCATCCGAACCCGGACTTCTTCTTCCAGCCCGGCGGCGGCCCGATCCTCGATCTCGGTCCCTATTACATCTCGAACCTGGTGCAGCTGCTCGGACCCGTGAAGCGGGTGGCGGCCATGAGCTCCATGGGCTCGCCCGAGCGCACCATCACCTCCCAGCCCCGCAACGGCGAGAAGATCAAGGTCGAGACCCCGACCACGATCCACGCGGTGCTGCAGTTCCACTCCGGCGCCCAGATCACCTATTGCGCAAGCTGGGATGTGTGGCAGCACGGGCATTCCAACATGGAGCTCTACGGCCGCAAGGGCACGCTGCACGTTCCGGATCCGAACTTCTTCGGCGGGGAAGTGCGCATGACCGAGCAGAATGTCTTCGTCAACATCCTGCGCGAATGGGATCACCCCTTCGCCAAGGCCAATGACCGGGGCCACGCCAATTACCGGACCGCAGGCCTTGCAGATATGGCACAGGCCATCCTGGAAAATCGGCCGCACCGTTGCTCTCTCGAATTTGCACTGCATGTTGTGGAGGTGATGACCGCGATTCTCGCCTCAGGCGAGCGTGGCGCCTTCATCGACATGCAAACGACCTGCGACCGGCCGCAAGCGCTGGATCCGCAGGCAGCAAGGGGCCTTCTGGCCTGAACGGGAGAGACCATGACCTGGACTGCATCGTCCGCACGCTACGACAAGATGATCTACCGCCGCTGCGGGAAATCCGGGCTGAAACTACCCGCGATTTCCCTCGGGCTGTGGCACAACTTCGGCGATGACACCCCCCATGCGACCAAGCGGGCCATTGCCCGCACGGCCTTCGATCTGGGCATCACCCATTTCGATCTGGCCAACAACTACGGGCCGCTGCCGGGGTCGGCGGAGACCGCGTTCGGCGAGTTGCTGCGCAAGGATTTCGCGCCCTATCGCGACGAGATGATCATTTCGTCAAAGGCTGGCTATGGCATGTGGCCGGGGCCTTATGGCGAATGGGGCAGCCGCAAGTATCTCATCGCCTCCTGCGACCAGTCCCTGAAGCGCATGGGTCTCGACTATGTCGACATCTTCTATTCCCATCGCTTCGATCCGGACACGCCGCTGGAAGAGACGATGATGGCGCTGGACCACATCGTCCGGTCGGGGCGCGCGCTCTACGTGGGGATCTCCTCCTACAACTCGAAGCGGACCCGGGAAGCGGTGGCGATCCTGAAGGAGCTGGGCACCCCCTGCCTGATCCACCAGCCGAGCTATTCGATGATCAACCGCTGGGTGGAAGAGGATGGCCTGCTCGACACTCTCGAGGATCTGGGCGTCGGCTCCATCGCCTTCTCGCCGCTGGCTCAGGGCATGCTGACCTCGAAATATCTCGGCGAGATCCCGGAAGGCAGCCGGGCGACCCAGGGCAAGTCCCTGCGGCCGGAATTCCTGAACGAGGAGAACCTCGCCGCCATCCGCGCCCTGAACGAGATCGCCAGGAGCCGCGGCCAGACCCTCGCCCAGATGGCGATTGCCTGGGTGCTGCGCCACGGTCGCGTCACCACGGCACTCATCGGTGCCAGCCGTCCGGAGCAGGTGATCGACTGTGTCGGCACGCTCGAGAACCTGGACTTCTCGGACGAGGAACTGCGCCTCATCGAGGACACCACCCGGGAGGCCGACATCAACCTGTGGGCTGCCTCCGCAGAGCGCAAAGGACCGGCGCGCAAATGATCCGAAATCCCATCCTGCCGGGCTTCAACCCGGATCCCTCGATCTGCCGGGCAGGCGATGACTACTTCATCGCCACCTCGACCTTCGAATGGTATCCGGGCGTGCAGATCCACCGCTCCACCGATCTGGTCAACTGGGATCTGGCCTGCCGCCCCCTGTCGCGCGCCTCGCAGCTCGACATGCGCGGCAATCCGGACAGCGGCGGCATCTGGGCCCCGTGCCTCAGCCATGCCGACGACCGGTTCTGGCTGGTCTACACGGATGTGAAGCGGCTGGATGGGAACTTCAAGGACGCACACAACTACATCGTCACGGCCCCTTTCATCGAGGGGCCGTGGAGCGATCCCATCTACGTCTGCTCCCACGGTTTCGACCCGTCGCTCTTCCATGACGACGACGGCCGGAAGTGGTTCCTGGTGCTCCAGTGGAACCACATCTCCAATTCCGTCGGAGGCCATCCGAAGCACCCGGCCTTCGACGGCATCCTGCTGCAGGAATGGTCCGAGGGGGAGGGTCTCATCGGCAAGCCGAAGAAGATCTTCTCCGGCAGCCCCCATGGTCTGACCGAGGGCCCCCATCTTTCCAAGCGCAACGGCTGGTACTACCTGACCGTGGCCGAGGGCGGCACCGGTTATGGCCACGCGGTCACCATGGCCCGATCGCGCCAGATCGACGGCCCCTACGAGCTGCACCCGGCAACCCACCTGATCACCGCGAAGGATGATCCCGACGCACCGCTGCAGCGCGCCGGCCACGGCCAGATCGTCGAGACGCCGGACGGCCAGACCTATCACACCCACCTGTGTTCGCGGCCCATTCCCGGGCCCGACGGCACCGGACGCTTCTCGCCGCTTGGCCGCGAGACGGGCATTCAGAAATGCGTCTGGCGCGACGACTGGCTCTGGCTGGAACAGGGCGGCACAGTGCCCGCGGTCGAGGTTACGGGCCTGACCAATGCTGCGCCCCGACCGGCCGCACCGATCGAACACCGCTTTACCGGCGAGGACCTTCCGCCCGAGTTCCAGTGGCTGCGAACCCCGGAACCCCGGCGCCTCTACACGCTCACCGGCTCCGCCCTGCGGCTGATCGGGCGCGAGAGCATCGGCAGCTGGTACGAGCAGTCGCTGATCGCCCGCCGCCAGGAACACCTCGCCTATCGGGTGGAGACCACCCTCGACGCCTTCGCGCCGGAAACCTATCAGCAGGCCGCCGGCCTCACGACCTATTACAACCGGCACAAGTTCCACGCCGCCGCCGTGAGCCACACCGAGGCGCTCGGACGCTGCCTGATGTTGATGTCCTGCCCCGGCGACTGGCCCAACGGCCAGATGCAGTTCCCGGCCGATCCGGTGCCGCTTGCCCCCGGTCCGGTGGAGCTCGCCGTCGAGGTAGACCATGCCGCGCAGCAATTCTTCTGGCGGCAGGACGGCACCGACTGGCACCCCTTCGGCCCGGCCCTCGACGCGAGCGTCATCTCCGACGAGGGGGGGCGCGGCGAGCACGGCTCCTTCACCGGTGCCTTCGTCGGCATGATCGCCTTCGATGTGACCGGTCTCGGTCGCACCGCCGACTTCACCCGTTTTCTTTACGCCCCGAAAGACGGGCGCAAGGCCTGACCAACCCGGCATTTCCCGCCGACGCAGACACCGCAACAGGAAGAGGAGTTTCTCATGGCAGGACTGATCAAGGGTCCGGCGCTGTTTCTGGCCCAGTTTGCCGGAGACGAGGCTCCCTTCAATTCCCTCGACGCCATCGCCCGCTGGGCGGCGGGCCTCGGCTACAAGGGGGTCCAGATCCCCACCTTCGACGCTCGCCTCTTCGACCTGGACAAGGCGGCCGAAAGCCAGACCTACTGCGACGAGATCAAGGGCATCTGCCGCGACGCCGGGGTCGAGATCACCGAACTCTCCACCCACTTGCAGGGTCAGCTCGTTGCGGTCCATCCAGCCTATGATCTGGCCTTCGACGCCTTCGCGCCGGCAAGCGTCCACGGCCAGCCGAAAGCGCGGCAGGAGTGGGCGGTGGACCAGATGAAGAAGGCGGCCGTCGCCTCCCGCCGTCTGGGCCTTTCCGCCTCCGTCAGCTTCACCGGATCGCTTGCCTTCCCCTACCTCTACCCCTGGCCGCAAAGACCGGCCGGGCTGATCGAGGAAGCCTTCGGCGAACTGGCCAGGCGCTGGAAGCCGATCCTCGACGTCTATGACGAGAATGGCGTCGACGTGGGCTACGAGATCCATCCGGGCGAGGATGTCTTCGACGGCGCTACCTTTGAGATGTTCCTGGAAGCGCTCGGCGGCCACGCCCGCTGCCGGATCAACTACGACCCGTCCCACTTCCTGCTGCAGCAGCTCGATTATCTCTCCTTCATCGACATCTACCACGAGCGCATCTGCGCCTTTCACGTGAAGGATGCCGAGTTCAACCCGGATGGACGGCAAGGCGTCTATTCCGGCTATCAGGGTTGGGTCCAGCGCGCAGGCCGCTTCCGCTCCCTCGGCGACGGCCAGGTCGATTTCTCGGGCATCTTCTCCAAACTCGCCCAGCATGGCTATGACAGCTGGGCGGTGCTGGAATGGGAATGCTGCCTCAAGTCGCCCGAACAGGGTGCCGCCGAGGGCGCCCCCTTCATCGAGAGCCACATCATTCAGGTAACCGACAAGGCCTTCGACGACTTTGCCGGCGGCACCACTGACCGGGCGCAGCTGCGCGCCATGCTGGGGATCGACCGATGAGACGCTTGAGACTGGGCATGGTCGGCGGCGGTCAGGGCGCCTTCATCGGCGCCGTCCACCGCATCGCTGCCCGCATGGACGGTCAGTGGGAACTGGTCGCGGGCGCGCTGTCCTCCGATGCGGAGCGGGCCCGCGCTTCCGCAGCCGAACTCGGCATCGAGCCGGACCGTGCCTATACGGACTTCATCGAGATGGCCGCCCGCGAGGCAGCGAGGCGGACCAACGGCGGCGACGGCATCGACGCGGTGGCCATCGTCACCCCCAACCACATGCACGCCGCCCCGGCCATCGCCTTCCTCGAAGCGGGCATCCACGTGATCTGCGACAAGCCGCTGGCGGCGACCCGCGAAGAGGCCGACGCCATCGCTAAGGCCGCCGCCCGGTCTCGCGCCCGGTTCATCCTCACCCACAATTACACCGCCTATCCGCTGGTCCGTCAGGCGCGCGAGATGGTGGCCCGGGGCGATCTGGGCACCATCCGTCTGGTTCAGGCGGAATATGTCCAGGACTGGCTGACGGTCGAGACCCACAACAAGCAGGCGGACTGGCGCACCGATCCCGCCCGATCGGGTGCGGGCGGCTGCGTCGGCGACATCGGCACCCATGCCTTCAACCTCGCCTGCTATGTCTCGGGCCTCACGCCGGAGGAGCTTGCTGCCGATCTCGACAGTTTCGTGCCCGGCCGTCAGGTGGACGACAATGTCCACGTGATGATGCGCTACGAGGGGGGCGCCAAGGGCCTGATCTGGACCTCCCAGGTCGCCCCGGGCAACGAGAATGGCCTGCGGCTGCGGATCTACGGCGACAAGGCCGGTCTCGACTGGCACCAGGAAAACCCGAACGAGATGCGCTACACCCCCTTCGGCGAACCGGCCCGCATCCTCACCCGGGGCGGCAGCGGCACGACGCCGCAAGGCAGCCGCAACCTGCGCACCCCCGGCGGCCATCCGGAAGGCTATCTCGAGGCCTTCGCCACGCTCTACACGGAAGCGGCCGCCTTGATCCGGGCCGATGCGGCGGGACAGAGCGCCGACCCGGCAGTCCACGCACCGGGGATCGAGGACGGGTTGGCCGGCATGCGCTTCATCGCCGCCTGCATCGCCTCCTCGCGCGCCAACGGCCTCTGGACCCGGCTCTGAGGCCGCTCCGCTTCCTCACCTGACGCAACAACGCCGCCCGGATCGCTCCAGGGCGGCGTTGTTCTTGTCTCACTCCCTCTCGGCCGTCTGCCCTCAGGCGGCGAGCAATCCCTTCTGCTTGGCCACATGGGTCGCAATCGCGTCCATCAGCGCCGGCGACAGGGCGTCATAGGGTTCCAGCCCCAGCTCGCGCAGGCGGGCGCGGATTGCGGGCATCTGGGACGGGTCGACCCCGCTTTCGATCACCGACGAGACGAACGCCGCGAATTCCGGCGGCGACCAGCCATCCTGATCGCTGAGTTCCGTGTGAACGAAGTCGAGGCCGTAGAACGGATGACCGGTGTTCTCGATCCGGCCGAACATGTGCACGCCGCAGTCCTTGCAGGCATAGCGCTGGATCGTGGCGCTGGGATCGACGATCTGCAGCTTGTCGCCGTTGGCGGTGACCTTCACATTGTCGCGGCCGACCACGGCGATCTGGGCGAAGGTCGCCCCGGCCGGCTTCCAGCACTTGGTGCAGCCGCAGGCGTGGTTATGCGCCGTCTGCGCGCTGACCTCGACGCAGACCGGATTGGTGGCACAGTGGCACTTCAACGTGCCGCCGGAAAAGCCGGCCCTGGCCGGCGAGAAGCCATTGTCGATGGCTGGATGGATACTGACCATGGGGTTTCCTCCGCTTCCTCGGCGATGCAGGGCGCATTCACCTCCCCGGATCAGCATTGGCTCGAAGGCCTGAGCACACAATACAGCGGAAAGTCGCGGTTTTCGGAGGCCTTCGGGAGGTTTCAGCGCACCCGGCGCCGCTGCAGCCCCCTGCCGGGATCATAGCCCCAGAGCGCACCGCCCATGCAGAGGCAGAAGGTGAGAACGACCCAGCCGAGCGCGGGAAGATTGAGCTGGCCATAGAGCGCGAAGCGGATCAGCTCGACTGCATGGGTGAAGGGATTGAAGGCACAGACATCGCGCAGGAGCGGCGAGCTTTCCGCCATCTTCCAGAGGGGATAGAGCGCGCTCGAGAGGAAGAACATGGGAAAGATCACAAAGTTCATCACCCCGGCGAAATTCTCCAGCTGACGGATGGTTGAGGAGAGCAGCAGCCCGAGCGCCCCGAGCATCAGCCCGGTTGCCACCAGCACCGGCACCAGCAGGGCGAGACCTTCGAGCGGGATCTCCACCCCGAACAGGACCGCAAGCGCCAGGAAGGCCGCGACCTGCAGGATGGAGACGAGAACGCCTGCCAGCAACTTCGACAGAAGCAGCCACCAGCGCGGATAGGGCGAGGTCAGGAGCAGCCGCATGGACCCCATTTCCTGATCATAGACCAGGGACAGGGAAGACTGCATGCCGTTGAACAGCTGGATCATGCCGCACAGGCCCGGAATGATGTAGACCTCATAGGTGATGTAGGTCTGATAGGGCGGGATGATCGACAGGCCCAGTGCCGCCCGGAAACCTGCCGCAAAGACCAGCAACCAGACGAGCGGACGGACGAGGGCTGCGAGAAAGCGGCCCCGCTGGGACAGGAACCGCCGGGCCTCGCGCAGGCAGATCACCCGCATCGCCACCATCCATCCGCTCATTCGGCTGCCTCCCCGGCCCTTCCAGTTGCGCCCTCTCCCACCGGGCCGGCCGCGCCGGACGCCCCTTCCCGCTCCTCCCCGGTCATGGCCAGGAACCGCTGCGCCAGCGTGGTCTCGCCGGCCAGATCGCGAGCATCGCCCTGCGCCAGAACCTTGCCCCGGTGCAGGATCACCACTTGGTCCGCCGGGCGGATCTCGTCGACCAGATGGCTCGCCCAGAGCACCGCCGGGCGATGACCGTCCAAACCGTGCGCGGCGAGATCATGCACATGATCGGTGATCGCCGCCCGCGACGCCGCATCCAGCCCCACGGTGGCCTCGTCCAGAAGCAGCACCGCGGGACGGTGGATCAGCGCCCGCGCGATTTCCATGCGCCGCCGATGACCTCCATTGAGATTGCGCACCGGTTCCCCGGCCCGCTCCCGCATGCTCAGCCGGTCAAGCGCCGCCTCGATGGCGCACCTCGCCTTGCGACCGGAGAGCCCGTGCAGTCCGGCGAAATAGGTCAGGTTGCTCCAGACGCTCATGTCCAAATCCAGCGTCGGTTGCTGGAACACCACGCCGATGGCGGCCAGCGCCGCGCGCGGATGGCGGGCAAGGTCGTGTCCGGCCACCTCGATCCGGCCCGCACGCGCCACAACCAGCCGGGTGAGCAAGGCAAAGAGCGTGGACTTGCCCGCCCCATTGGGGCCAAGCAGCGCGCAGAAGACACCGGGCTCCACCCGGAAGCTCACATCCTCAAGCGCCGCCGGGCCCTTTGCGGCGTAGCGAAACGTGATGCCGTCCACCTGAAGCCCGCTCATGCCAGCGCCTCCCGTTCCCGCGGCCTGAACGGCCGCTCTTCCACCAGCCGCGCCGGAGACCCGTCAAGCCGCATCACCCGGTTGGCCAGAGAACGTGCCTCCGCCTCCGAATGGGTGACGAGCAATGTTGCGGGCGCGTGCTCGCGCAGGAGATCTCGGGTGAGCGACAGCATCTCGGCAGCCGTCGCCTCATCCAGCGAGACATAGGGCTCGTCGAGGATGAGAAGCTCCGGCCGTCCGGCAAAGGCCCGGGCAAGGGCAAGACGGCGCTGCTGGCCAAGCGAAAGCTGCCCTGGAAAGACCCCGGCCTTGTCCTCCAACCCGACCCGGCGGAGCAGGTCCATCGCCTGCGCCTCGGTCAGGTCTGGATGCACCAGCGTGAGATTTTGCAGGCATGTGCGCCAGGGCAGCAGCACTGGTTCCTGAAAGACCATGGCCAACCGCTCCGGTCGCCGGACCCGGCCCTCGAAATCCGGATCCAGCCCGGCAACGATCCGCAGCAGCGTTGACTTTCCCACCCCTGACGGCCCGAGGATCGCCAGTGTCTGCCCCGGCGCGACCGTGAAGCGGATATCGCCCAGAACCTCGAGCGAGCCGAAGGCCTTGCGCTGCACATGAACCGCCGTCATGCCGCCCTCCATCGCCGCACCCGCCGCTCCACAGGCTGGAGAACCAGCCCTTCGACCGCAAGCATGACCAGAATGAAGGAAAAGGCATAGACCAGCACCATCGCCACATCGAACTGCTGGAAATGAAGGTGGATCTGGAAGCCGATGCCGTTCGAGCGCCCGAGAAACTCCACCACCAGCACGATCTTCCAGATGACCGCCAGACCCGAGCGCGCTGCCGCCGTGATAAAGGGAGCCAGCTGCGGAAGAAGAATGTGGCGCAGACGGGTCAGGGGCGAGAGACGATAGACCCGCGCCATGGCATCGACCTGCGGGTCGAGCGCCCGTGCGCCCTCCCGGATCAGCGCCGCCACATTGGGGATCTTGTTGAGCACCACCGCCGCGATCGCCGCCGTCTCGTTGAGGCCGATCCAGAGATAGCACAGCACGATCAGCACCAGCGCCGGCAGGTTGAGGAAGATGACCAGCCAGGGGTCGAGCCACCGGTCAACCCGCTCGGAGCGCCCCATCGCAAAGCCGATGAGACCGCCAAGCGCCATGGCCAGGCAGAAGGACCAGGCGACCCGCCACAGGGTCATGCCCAGATGAAAGGGCAAGGCTCCACTGGCCAGCTCCTTTGCCGCAGGGGCCACCATTTCCCAGGGCGCCGGCAGCACCGTGGGATCTCCCGTCAACTCTGCCGCGACCAGCCACAGCACCAGCAGCGCGCCAAGCGACGCCAACCGCTCGAGCGGCAGCCGGAAGACCGGCAGAAAGGCGGCATGGGGTCGGGGGGCGTGTCGGATGTCAGTCAAGGTGAAGGAACAACCCCTCCGGCAGCTGCGTCGCCGTGCCGACAAGCTCTTCGCCGCCCAGCTCCGCCATGATCTTCAGGAACCGGTCTGCCGCCGCTTCATCCACCGGGCGATCCGCCGGGATGCCCTCCAGATATCCTGCCTTCAGCGCCTCGAATTCCGCATCGCTCTTCGCCCCCATGGCAGGTTTCAGGGCGTCCCATGCGGCCTCATCGCTCTGCAGCAGGGCCTTGGCGGCGCGCGAGGCCTTTGCCAGCCCCTTGACCGCGTCCGGATGGGCCCGGACGAACTCCTCCTTCAGCACATAGCCGAGAAGCGGCGTATCAAGATCGAGCCCCAGCTCCTGCGCCGCATCGGAAACGGAGACAAGCTCGGTCATGCCTGCGGCCTTCATCTTCGCGAGGAAATGCCAGAAGTTGATCGCCCCCGCCGTCTCGCCGGTCAGCGCCGACTTGAAGATCAGCGGCGGCGCGCCGAACACCTGCTCGGTCTCGCCCTTCAGGTCGAAGCCGTATTTGCGGGTCGCATAGGCCCGCAGGATCAGCCAGGACTTGTCGAGCGGTCCTCCGGCAATGCCGATCTGCTTGCCCGCCAGATCCGGCAGCTCCTCGACACCGCTGTCCGGCTTGACGACGATCCCGCCCACCGCGCGCGAATAGGGCAGGAAGACATAGGCCTTGCCGGCCGCCCGCTGGCGCGCCGCCCAGATCCAGTCGGCCACGACCACATCCGCCTCGCCGCCTTCCAGGGCGATGCGGGTGGCCGCATTGTCCGCATAGTCCTGCACCGCGAACTCGAAGCCGTTCGCCTTGTCCAGGCCATTGGCCCGGATGGTGGAAATCTCCCAGTTCACCGTTCCGGTGGCCAGCATGGCGCCCCGGATCTTCGGCAGGTCCTGCGCCTGAAGCGGCGCGACCAGAGCCGCAAGCCCCGCGCAGACGCCCAGCGCAAGGCCGGTCAGGGTCTTTGCGAATGCATGTGTGATCAGGCTTCTCATCTCTGCCTCCCTCCCCCGGAGCAGAACGCCGCGCCTCCCATCGGAGAGACGCGGCGTCTTTCAAGCTACTGGATCGAAATCGTCACCTTCTGCGCATCCCCATGACTGTCGGGGATCTTGAGCTCGTAGGAGCCCGGTTTGATGGCGATGAAGGACAGGCGCGCCTCGCCCTCGTCGTCGAACTCCAGACTGTCGATCGCCATCGGACGGATCTCGATGTCGTTGATCACCACCTCGTTCATCCAGATGGCGCGGAAGAATTCAGGCCCGGTAATGGCCAGCTCCGCCGTGCCGTCGGCGACGAAATTGATCACGTAATAGGCCCCGGATTGCAGCACCGCGTCCTCGCCCAGCGGCTTGCCCGAGGCAAGCGTCAGGGTGATCGGTTCGCCCCGGTTGCACTTGGCGAGCAACCCGGCAAAGCCGAGGTCGTCACACAGGGGGGCCGCACTCGCGGCCACCGAAAGCCCGAGCGCGCCTGCAAGAGCTCCGGCAAGAGCTCCGACAAGCCCGGCAGCCCGGCGAGCGGCCCGGCCTTTCGCGCGATTATGTTGTCTCATGATCGTCCTCCCGGGCCGTCATCTTTGATGATGGTCTCCCCCGATCACGGCCCGGATCGACTTGGAAGCCCTTGCCTCTGGAGCGGACCGTTGCATTGCCGGTCTCTTGCTCCGTTTCTTTCTCTGGCGATTGTTCCGCTGCAGCACCCGTCACTCCGGCGCGACCACCACCCCCCAGGGCTGCTCGCCCACCTGGACAGACCGGATGACCTTTTCGGCCTTCACGTCGATGATGCTCACGTCATTGGAATTGCCGTTGGTGGTAATCAGGAAGGCCTCGTCCGGGGTGAAGGCCATCTGCCACACCCGCTGGCCGACCAGCAGATAGTCCGAGACTTCATCGGTCTTGCCGTCGATCACCGCGACCCGATTGGCCGGCCCCAACGCCACGAAGACCCGGGACGCGTCCTCCGTGATGCGGATGCCGACCGGCTGCAGCCATTCCGGCAACACGCCGGGCACCTGGAAGGCGATCTTGTGCACGATGGAGGGCTCTCCGGCGGCCGTGTCGATCACCGACACCGTGCCGCCGATTTCCGCACTCACATAGAGCTTGGACCCGTCGGCGGTGAATTCCGCATAACGCGGCCTCTGGTCCACCAGCACGTTGTGGGTGATGTCATAGCTCTCTGCATCGATGAAATGCGCCATGTTCGTCGTCTCGGAGGTGTTGACGATGTACTGGCCGTCCGGCCGGATCGCCATGCCTTCCGGCTCCACCCCCACCGGCACTTCCGCCAGAACCTGACGGGTCTTCACATCCACCACGGTGACCAGATTGTCGTCCTCATTGGCGATGTAAAGCGGATTGCCCGAAGGATGCAGCACGAAGAGCTCCGGATCAGGCCCTGAGGGAAGCGTGTGCAGCTCCTCATAGGTGTGCGGATCGAAGACCCGCACCACATCGTCGTCGGAAGCGCAGACATAAAGCTCCTTGCCGTCCGGGCTGATGGTGATGCCACGGGGCCGATTGCCCGCCGGAAACTCGCCGATCACCTCCCAGCTGGCGCTGTCCAGAACGGTGACAGTGTTGCCTCGTTCGTTGGTCACGAAGACCTTGTTGGCGAGCGCCGGAGGCGCAATCAGGAGGCTCGCCAGAACGAGCAGGCCGGGGCGGATCATGGGCGGATCTCCTTGAAGGCCGTGCAACCGGATTCCGGCCGGTCCAGCCCGAGCGTGTCGAGGGGCGATGTCTGATGCAGGAACCCGTCCTGCGGCGAGACAGACACCGTGAGATGCAGGTTGGTCAGAAGGATCGGCTGGCGCATCTGGCCATTCCAGGGCCGGAAGGTCACCTTCTGCCCCTTGAAGGCGGCAAGCTCGAACCCGTCCGACAACACATAGTCGCGCAGCCGCGCCGGGTCGTTCGATCCGGTCCGCGTCACCGCTTCGCCGATCACCCGCATGGCAAGCCAGGCCTGATAGTCCTGCGGGCGCATGGGCCGGCCGTTGAGCTTCTCGAACCGCCGCTGGAACTGGGTGGCGCCCCAGGCCTCATGGGCCCAGGTCCAACTCACCGGCGTGAGGCCCGCCGATCCCGCCACCGGGCGCGGGTCCCAGGTGTGATAGGGCAGATAGGGCGCAAAGACGTCGCTCTCGTCGGCGGCAACGACAACATCATGATCTTCCGCGCGCTGGGTGAAGACAGGGATCTGCCGCTGCACCAGCACATGACCGGAATCCGTGCGCCGCGCCCCACCCGTATCCTCGAACACCCGTTCCTCGACGATCTTCGCACCGAACTTGCGCGCGGCCCGTCGGTAGCTCTCCGCCAGGGCCAGATCTGCCGGATGCGACCCGTGGATCAGGAAGATGCGAGGCCACTTTTTCCAGACGAGAAACTGGACCAGCGCATCGGCCAGCATCGCCCGGCTGGGGGCCACGTGCAGGAGATTGGCCGCGCAAGCCTCGCTGCGCAGGTCGTCATCCGGCGCGCTGGCATTCAGGATCACGGCCCGCTCGCCCGCACGGCGCGCCAGCTCGGCAACCGTCGCCCCGTCCGCCATGACGGCGACCAGCCCGATGCCCTGCCCCAGCAACTCGTCCAGCGCCTCGACGGCGGCCTCCGGCGCAACCACGCGGGTTTCCAGGGTGTAGGTCGTGTCGGTGAAGCGGCCGGTGGTCTGATTGTCTTCCGTACCAAGCCGGCCCCCGGCAATCCCCAGATCTTCCGGGGGCAGATCAAGACGGGAAATCGGCAGGGAGCCCGTGGTGTCCACCCGCAGCAGCGCCGCCCGCACCTCGAGGGCCAAAGCAGTATTCGCGGAAAATGCTGCAAGGCAAAAAAGTAATGCGCCGCAGCAAAGGATCCGATGAGACCCTTTCGTGACAGACATTGCTGGTTTCCTCCCACGTGCCCCAGCTTCAATTTTAAGTAGAATGTCACCCTCGACTTAGAACAAAAACCGAGACCTAAGGATTATTGCCGTTGCGCCCTTGCCCAATAGGCTGAAACCCATCGCCTTGCGGCAAAGACCGGCCCTTCTCGCGCGTCAGCGCGCCCTGCACGGACATGACGACATGACCTCCACCTCCTCGTTTTCCGCCTTCCGCAATTTCTCCCTCGGTGTGGGGCTGGCGGGCCTTGCCCTGGCCGTGCTGGCCAGCCCCGTGGAGGCCCACGGCCCCACCCGCCAGAAGGTGACGCTTTCCACCGAAGTGGCCGCCACGCCCGACAAGGTCTGGGCGGTCGTCGGCAATTTCCAGGACATGAGCTGGCATCCGGCGGTGCACAGTTCCACCGGAACCGGCGACAATGCACCCGGTGCCACCCGCGTGCTCACCCTCGGCGAAGAGGGCGGCCCGACCATCTCCGAAGAGCTCTACAAGTATGACGCGGCGAAGATGACCTATTCCTACCGGATCACCGACGTGAAGGTGGAGGTGCTGCCGGTCACGAACTACTCCTCCCATCTGACGGTGAAGCCGGTGGGCAGCGACCGGTCCCTGATCGAGTGGCGCGGCGCCTTCTATCGCGGCTATCCCAACAACGATCCGCCCGCGAACCTCAACGACGAGGCCGCCGTTGCCGCCGTGAGCGGCGTGTATCAGGGAGGGCTCGACGCCCTGAAGGCCCGGTTCGGTGACTAGAACGGTCAGGCGGCCCGCGCATCCCGGCGCAGGGTCCCGTACGTTGGTGGCGGCGGGCCTGATGATCCTCGCCGTCACGTTTTCCTGCGCCCCCGCCTCGTCGGAAACCCTGATCATCACCAATCAGGGCAGCAATGACATCAGCGTGCTCGATCCGATGGATCAGGAGTGGAACGCAAGGGTCGCCATCCCCGGCGAACCGGCGGGGGTTGCCGTCTCCCCCGAGCTCGGGGCGGTCTTCATCGTCAGTCCGGGCAGCAAGACCCTGACCCGCCTGTCCCTCGGCGACCTCGAGATCCAGACCACATTGCAACTGGCGGGAGGACCGATCGGCGTGGCGGTCGACCCGTCGCGGCGGCGCGCCTTCGTTTCCGACTGGTACAACGCCCGCATCTGGGTGATCGACCTGTCAGACCCCACCGCCCTGCGCGTGGCAGGCGAGCTGGAAACCGGCAGCGCACCGGCGGGACTGGATGTCTCTGCCGACGGCCGCTTTCTCGCCTCCGCCGACAGGGATGCCGATCAGGTCTCCCTCTTTGATGCGGATCGCCTCACCCTGATCCGGCGCATTCCGGTGGGCGAACGTCCCTTCGGACTGCGCTTCCTGCCCGACGGCAGGCTGGCCACCGCCGATGTGGGCTCCAATGCGGTGACGCTTCTCGACCCGCGGAGTGGCGCGACCCTTGGCAAGGTTCCAACCGGCGAGCGCCCCTATTGCGTTGCCTTCGCCGGACACCGCGGTTTTGTCAGCAACCAGTATGGGGACAGCGTCACCGTCTTCGACACCCGGACCCTTGCGGTGATTGCGACCCTGCCGGTCGGCGAATATCCGGAAGGAATCGATGTCAGCCCGGACGGCCGCAGGATCTATGTGGCCAACTGGTTCTCCAACTCTGTCACCGTGATCGATACGGATACCCTGATGGTCCTGGACGAACTCGAGACCGGCGATGGCCCGCGTGCTCTCGGCCGCTTCGTCGTGCCTTGAACCGGCGGGACTTCAGGAAAGTCAGAAGGCGCTCACAAGCCGCCGGGTTCGGGCTGCAGATCCTCCACCGGATAGCCTTCGGCACTCCACCCATCCATGCCCTCGGGCAGCCAGAGCACCTGCCGATAGCCATGAGCGAGCGCCCGCTTTGCGGCATTCCAGGACATCCAGCATCCGGCCTGACAGAAGATCACCAGCGGCCGGGTCCGGTCTCCGCCGGTCGCAGCCTGCAAGCCGTTGAGGAAATAGCTTTCCATCTCTGGCGCGAGATCGCCATAGCCCGCATTGGCCAGCCAGAGACTGCCCGGGATCGACTGGCGCGGCGGCTGGCGCCACAGGGTGCCGGCCGGCAGCCCCTTGGGCTTCGGCGGGCGCGGCATCACGTCGACAAAGGCCGCCGCCTTCTGCTCCCACAGATCATGCGCCTCCCGCGCATCGATGACCCGGGCGCCGGCGAGCGTGTCGGGAACCGGGGCGCGATACTCATCGAGCCGATAGCCCTTCGGTTCCGGCACGTCAGCGGCCAGGGCAGGGACAACGGGAAAACCGGAGGCGAGGAGACCTGAGACGGACAGGACGAACAAGGCTGCGAGAAAGCGGACAAGCGGCCAGAATCCTGCCCGCCGCCTCATCAAGCCCAGGCCGCTCTGTGCCGGTGTCATGGCTTCGCCTCACCGGCCTGCTGATCGGGATAGAGCCACTCGGTCCCCATCTGGGTGAGAAGGGGCACGCCCGCGTCGACGAGGATCGCATCGATCTCCTTCTGGTTCCGGCGAATGAGCGAATTGAGCTTGCGCTGCCAGTCCTTCTCGCCGCGTCGCACCCCCATGGTGATGCGATAGAACATGCGCGGCAGCCCTGGCTCCTCCAGAAGCGGCACCAGCCGCAAGTCCGGATGGGACGCCTTGATCATCGGGCCGGCAATCGGCCCCCAGAGGATCGCCGCATCCACCTCCCCCGCCTCAACGGCCTGAAGCATGTCCCGGGGCGGATTCTCGTAGCGCCGGTCCACGACCAGCGGGAAGGGCCGCGCGGTCTTGAGCAGACCGTGAAGCGCCAGATGAGTGGCCGGCGGGCTGCCCGCGACGATGGCGATCCGTGCGCCGGAAAGCGCCGGATCACTCAGGCGGGAGACCTCGTCGAGCGGTCCGTTGCGCCGGGACACAAGCACATAGGCAGAGGTATAATAGTGGTTGGTGTTGAGGACCATCTCGTCGCCCTGGCCATAGCCGATCACCACATCGCAGCGGTTTTCGCCGAGTGTCCGGCGCACGAAACCGGTTGCCATGGGAAACCAGGTGTAGGTCAGCGGCAGCTCGAGCCGTTCGGCCAGAAGCTCGGCGATGCGGTTTTCGAACCCGCTGCCGTCTTCCGATGACAAGGGCAGGTTCGCCGGATCGGCGCAGACCCGGAAGGCCCGCTTCGAGGTCAGGTCGGCCGACTGGGCAAGCGCCTCGCCGCCGCCGCCCAAGCCAGAGAGGGTCGCGACAGCCAGAAAGGTCCCGAGCCAGGCCCGGGGCTTCTTGCTGCACAGGCGAGGCCCGTATTCAACCACCGAGGCAGGCATTCTCCGCCTCCCGGATTGCATCCGGCTTGCCTTCCTTCTTGGCCGGGCGGCCACGCGGCACCGCGTCCATGCCCCGCGCCTTGAGGTAGACGTAGATGTCGTTGAGATAGCACATCACGTTCGCATTGGTGCCGAAGGCCGGCATCACCGAGTTCTCGGCTGCATTGACCTTGGTGCGTCCGTTGGTCACCACATCGACGAAACTGTAATAGTCGAGATCGATCGCCGACTTCTTCAGGGCCGGTGCATAGCTTGATCCCTCGCCCTCCGGGCCGTGGCAGACGTGGCATTCGGAGTGATAGCGCCGGAAGCCGGAATAGGTCAGCCAGTCCACCGTGCCGTCTTCCTTGATGGAATAGGTCGGCACGCCGTCCTCGGTGTAATAGACGCCGTCCTCCTGGCTTGCGGCGACGATGTTGGCCACCTGATAGGCTTCCGAGGTCTTGTCGACCTCCTCTGCAAGGGCAGCGCTGGAAACCAGTCCGGAGAAGGGGCCGATGAGCAGGGCCGCCGCGAGCGCCAGACCGGACACAGGTCCGAAAATGGGGCCGCAAATGGGGCCTGAGAAGGGGCCGAAGGAAGAAAGGGGAGCACGCATCGTCTCAATCACCAAGGCTTCTGGAGTGTCAGACAGGTCCGGCGCAGGGACGTGGGATCCGCGCGCCGGACAAGGTGGGCGGCGACTGTGGCCGCCGCCTCGACGGGAGGTCACTCAGGCAGGGTGAACACCGTCAGCGTTCCGCCCAGAGCGGTATAGTCGCTCAGAGCCGCATACCCGCCGACGGCACCCAGACCGTCATTCGGGTTGGTCAGCCCGGCTGCGAGGCCGATCCCGGCCCAGCCACCGACACCCGACAGGATCGCAACATATTGCTTGCCCTTGTGGGTATAGGTCATGAAGTTGCCGATGATCCCGGACGGAGTCTTGAACTTGTAGAGAAGCTCACCCGTTTCCGCGCTCACGGCCTTCACGTGGCCTTCCAGCGTGCCGTAGAAGACGATGTCGCCTGCGGTCGCCATGGCACCCGACCAGACCGAGAACTGCTCCGGCAGGGACCACTTGATCTTGCCGTTGACATTGTCCCAGGCAATGAAGTTGCCCATGCCGCCATGGCTGCCTTCCGGCGGATACATGGACAGCGTCGCACCCACATAGGGCTGACCGGCCGTGTAGCTGACGCGGAACGGCTCGTAGTCCATGCAGACGTGGTTGGTCGGCACATAGAAGGTCTGGGTCTTGGGCGAATAGGCCGCCGGCTGCTGGTCCTTGGACCCGAGAGCCGCCGGGCAGATGCCGGTGGAATTCGTGTCTTCCCCGTTCTGCTCGGTGGAATACTGCGCCACCACGGCCGGACGGCCATAGGTGTCGGAGTTCTTGTCCATGTCGACACCGGTGGTCCAGTTCACGACCGGATCATACTTTTCCGCCACCAGCAGTTCGCCGCTTTCCCGGTCAAGCGTATAGCCCAGGCCGTTGCGGTCGAAGTGGGTCAGAAGCTTGCGCATCTGGCCGCCGATTTCCTGCTCGGTCAGGATCATCTCGTTGATGCCGTCGAAGTCCCACTCGTCGTGGGGCGTCATCTGATAGACCCACTTGGCCATGCCGGTGTCCGCATCTCGTGCGAAGATGGTCATGGACCAGCGGTTGTCGCCCGGGCGCTGGGCCGGGTTCCAGGTCGACGGGTTGCCCGTGCCGTAATAGATCAGGTTCAGCTCGGGATCATAGGAATACCAGCCCCAGGTGGTGCCGCCGCCGATCTTCCACTGGTCCCCTTCCCAGGTCGCCGTGCCGCTGTCCTTGCCGACCGGCTTGCCCAGATGGGTGGTCTTTTCCGGATCCATCAGCGTGTCGCTGTCCGGGCCCATGGAATAGCCGCGCCAGGCGACCGAACCGTCGGACATCTTGTAGGCGGTCACCGAACCGCGCACACCGAATTCACCCCCGGAAATGCCGACGATGATCGTGTCCTTGACCGGCATCACGGTTGCCGTGTTGGTTTCCCCCTTGGAGGGATCGCCGTTGATCACGGACCAGACCTTCTCGCCGGTCTTGGCATCGAGGGCCACGACCGTCGTGTCGGCCTGATGCAGGAAGATCTTGCCGTCGCCATAGGCCAGACCACGGTTCACCGTGTCGCAGCACATGACAGGCACGACATTGGCGTCCTGCTTGGGCTCGTATTTCCAGAGCACCTTGCCCTCGTTGTTGAGGTCAAGCGCATAGACAATGTTGGGGAACGGCGTGTGCACATACATCACGTCGCCGATCACCAGCGGCGAGCCTTCATGGCCACGCAGCACGCCGGTAGAGAAGCTCCAGGCGACCTGCAGCTTGCCCACGTTGTCGGCGTTGATCTGGTCCAGCTCGGAATAACGGTGGTTGGAATAGTTGCCCGTCTGGATGACCCACTGGTTCGGGTCGTTCATCAGGGATTTCAGTTCCTCATTGGCGACGGCCGCGGCCGAACTGCCAATCAGGAAGGCTGCTGTCGCGGCGAGAAGCCGCTTGTCACGCATTAGCCGTTTCATCATTTCCTCCCATAGAGATCCCGATCCGGGCGAGCCCGCCTGCGCAACCGGGGCCTCCTCCGGCCCCGGCATCGGGTGAACGCATTCCGGTGCGGCCGACCCATCGCCGACCGTTCCACCCGACCGGCCTTCGCCGGTCCCATCGCCAGATCTCTGCCCTCCGCGCGACGCCCCCGTCGCGGCTCGGGCTCCTCCGAAACCTCGCGAATTCCCTGTCAGGCGCTGGCCAGACGCTCCGCATGCCAGCGCACGTGATCCTCGCCAAAGCTGGCGACGAAGAAATAGCTGTGGTCATATCCCGGCTGCAGGCGCAGCACGGAAGGCTGCCGGGTCCGCGCCAGGGCTTCCGCCATCGCCTCCGGCCGCAACAGGTCGAGAAACTGGTCCGCCGCGCCCTGGTCGATCAGGATGTCTCCCTTCCACCCCGCCTCCTCCAGCAACAGGCTGGCGTCATGGGCAGCCCACTGCGCCTCGTCATCCCCCAGATAGGCGGAGAGCTGCTTGCGGCCCCAGTCCGACCGGGTCGGGTTGACGATCGGCGCGAATGCCGAGAGGGATCGGTAGCGGTCCGGGTTGCGCAGGGCGATGGTGATCGCCCCGTGGCCACCCATGGAATGCCCGGTGATGCCGTGCACGCCGTTCAGCGCAAATTCGCTTTCCAGAAGCGCCGGCAGTTCCTTCACCACGTAGTCGTACATCTGGTAATGGCCGCGCCAGGGCGCCTGGGTGGCATTAACGTAGAACCCCGCCCCCTGACCCAGGTCATAGGCGTCGTCATCAGCCACCCCCTCGCCCCGGGGCGAGGTGTCGGGAAAGATCAGCGCCAGACCGTGCCGGGCCGCATGGGCCTGCAGGCCGGCCTTTGTCATGGCATTCTCGTGGGTACAGGTCAGCCCGGAGAGGAACCACAGGGCCGGCACCGGCCGCTCCTCTGCCTGAGGCGGCATGAAGACCCCGAGCGTCATGGAGCAGCGGCACACGTCGGACCGATGCCGGACCACCGTCTGCACGCCACCGAAGCACCGGTTCTGCGACAGGATCTCCATGGCGCCGCTCAATAGACCACCACCGCACGGATGGACTTGCCCTCGTGCATCAGGTCGAAGCCGTGGTTGATCTCGTCCAGGCTGAGACGATGGGTGATCATCGGGTCGATCTCGATCTTGCCCTGCATGTACCAGTCGACGATCTTCGGCACGTCGGTGCGCCCGCGCGCGCCGCCGAACGCCGTGCCGCGCCAGTTGCGCCCGGTCACCAGCTGGAAGGGACGGGTGGAGATCTCGGCCCCGGCCGGTGCCACGCCGATGATGATGCTTTCGCCCCAGCCCTTGTGGGCAGACTCCAGCGCCGTGCGCATGACCTTCACATTGCCCGTGGCATCGAAGGTGTAATCCGCGCCACCCTTCGTCAGGTTGACGAGATAGGCCACCAGATCCCCGTCGACCTCGGAAGGGTTGACGAAATCGGTCATGCCGAAACGCTCGGCAATCGCCTTCTTCGACGGATTGAGATCCACCCCGACGATCTGGTCCGCGCCCGCCAGACGCAGGCCCTGAATGACGTTGAGCCCGATGCCGCCGAGACCGAAAACGATGGCCCGGGAGCCGATCTCGACCTTCGCCGTATTGATCACCGCGCCAATGCCCGTGGTGACGCCGCAACCGATATAGCAGACGATGTCGAAGGGCGCGTCCTCGCGGATCTTCGCCAGGGCGATTTCGGGCAGAACCGTATAGTTGGAGAAGGTCGAGCAGCCCATGTAGTGGTGGATCTTCTCCCCATCCAGGGTGGTGAAGCGCGAGGTGCCGTCCGGCATCAGCCCCTGGCCCTGGGTCGAGCGGATCGCCTGGCACAGGTTGGTCTTGGGGTGGAGGCAGTACTCGCATTGCCGGCATTCCGGCGTGTAGAGCGGGATCACGTGGTCACCCGGCTTGAGCGAGGTCACCCCCGGTCCGACCTCGACGACGACGCCCGCGCCCTCATGGCCCAGAATGGCGGGAAACAGCCCCTCCGGGTCATCGCCCGAGCGGGTGAACTCGTCCGTGTGGCACAGGCCTGTTGCCTTGATCTCGACAAGCACCTCGAAGGCCTTGGGACCCTCCAGGTTGACTTCGGTCACAACGAGGGGCTTTCCGGCCTGAACAGCCAGAGCAGCGCGTGTGCGCATGGTTTTTCCTCCCGATATCCGGTCTGAGAGCCGGATTAACTGTTCGTAATGTTCGATCTGAGCCGATTATAGAAACGCCCCCCCGACCCACAATTGCGACCTTAGTGTGTAAATCGAGACCTGCATTTGCGCAGGCGCCCTCCTATACTGGCTTGAGCAAGAACGACGAGGACCGAACCATGCGGAAGCTGCAAGGAACGAGCCGAAGACAGGACGCGCGCCCGCAGGGGTCTCGTCCACCGCGCGCGCTTTGCGCCCCGTTTCCAGGTCTGGTTCTGGGGGCCGCACTGATGCTTGGCACGGCCCTTCCAGGGCACGCCGAAACCTTCACCGATCCGGAGTGGCCCTGTGTACAGCGCAAGGTCGAGACCCTGTCGCTGGGGGTCATGTGGCCGGCTCCGGTCGACGACCAACCCTTGTCCCGGGAGGGCAAGGATCTGGCCGATCAGATCTCCCTGCGCCGCGTCGATCTGGAGACCGCGGAGGCGGAGATCGCCCGATGGATCGCAGCCCATCCCGGTCTGGACCCGGCCGAACCCGGCCGCATCTTCCGCGCCAGTTTCGAGCGACTTTCCTCCACCCGCAGCCGCATCATGAGCGGCATCGTCACCTACGCCCAGAAGCAGACCCAACTCAGTGCCCGCATCGAGGCCGCCCGGGAGGAATTTGCGACGGTCGAGGCCAGCGAGACCCCGGATTTCGATCGCCTCGACACGCTGGAGGAGCAGATCGCGTGGGACGAGCGGATCTTTCAGGATCGCCAGCGGGCGCTCACCTATGTCTGCGAGACGCCGGTTTTGATCGAAAAGCGGATCTACGCCCTCTCCCGTCTGCTGCAGGAGGCCCTGCCCGAATAGGGCACGGGCGCCCTACTCCCACTCCAGCTCCGTATAGGCCGCCGTCGCGTTACGGCTTCCATAGGCTTCGAACAGCTCCCAGCTTTCACCGGCCTCCCGCCCTGCGTGGGAGGCTGCCGCCGAGAGGGTCTCTCCGGCCGCCAGCGCCGCGCGGGTCTCCTGTTCCAGAGCCTCCAGATAGCGCCGCAAGGGGGCAGCGGCATCGGGCCAGGAGAGGTTGCGCGCCCCGTGTCCCGGCACGACCCGGGCGAAGGGCCGGACAGCGAGCGTATCAAGCCCGCGCAACCACCCTTTCAGCGACCCGTCCACCACCGGCAGATGCCGGTCGAAGAGCACGTCCCCGAGAAACGCGGTCCCGGTCGCCCGGTCCACCACCACGAGATCCGCAAGGCTGTGGCCGGTCTCCTGCGGGAGCAGATCCAGCACCCGGTTCCCGAGATCCAGCGTCATCCCGGGAGAGGCTGGGACGATCAGCTCGGGTGACAGGATCCGGCTGCCGAGAAAGACCTCCTCTCCGAGCGACCTGCGGAAGGTTGTCGTGTAAGTCTCCGTCCGCTCGGCCAGGGCACGGGGCAGGCGTTCATGCCCGATCACCGTTGCCCCGGCCTCGACGAAGACCTCGGCTCCGAGCAGATGATCCGGGTGAAGATGGGTCAGCACCAGATGACTGATCGGCAGGTCTGTCAGTTGCCGGATCGCCCGGTAGACTTCCTCGCCCACCCGCCGCGATCCCCCCGCATCGATCACGGCAACGCTGCGCGCGCCAATCACGAAGCCGATGTTGGACAGATCCCCGCCGCTCGACGGGTCCGGCACGGAGACCCGTCCCTCGTGCACATGGACACCCGGCGCGATCTCGCGGAAGACAAGGGAAGAAGCCGCCACATGGTTGCAGGATACGGCACCCGTCCCCGGCACCACCTGCCAGGGCGACGGCCGGGCGGCGAGCGCCGCCTGACATGGCTCCACGCTTGCGCGCCCGTAGCCCGGGAGCAGCATCTCGCGGCACGGCGTGTCGCCGCCCCCGGGCGGAACCCCGACGCCCAGCGCACAGATCAGGATGAATGCCTCGAACACGTCACCAGCCTCCTCGCTGGCGGTTCCCCGCCCAGTCCAACGCGCCCAGTCTGACGGGTCCGGACCGTCTGCCTACACATCCGAAAGGCTCGGTTCTACGGCTTTCCCCTGACTGCTATCCTGCACCGATCCATGGACAGTTCCGGGAGGACCATCCAGATGTTCCCCATCCCGCATGCAGCAGGATCGGCAGCACGTTTGCCGCGCCTTGCCTTTGGTGCCGCTTTCGCAGCCGCGCTCATCCTCCTCTCACCCGGCGCAAGAGCCGAGGACCCGGCACCGGACAATCCCCTGCAGGACGGCGCGACCTGGGAGGCCCTGCGCCCGGATATCCTGGGCGAGACACCGCTGGCCGAAGGCGCACCGGTCTTCACCGTCGAGGCCCCTTATCGGGCCGCCGACGCGGCCACCGTCCCCATCCGCATCGAGCAGGATCCTTCCGACCCGCTGCTCCTCAATCGGGTTCGCGTGGTGATCGACGAGAACCCCTCGCCCATCGCCGCCGAGATCGACTTCGGCCCCGACATGCATCCGCTCGCCTTCGAGACGCGGGTGCGGGTGAACCAGTATTCGAATGTGCGCGTGCTGGCCGAAACGGAGCGTGGCACCTACATGGCCGGAAGGTTCGTCAAGGCATCGGGCGGCTGTTCGGCCCCGGCCACCAAGGACCCGGAAGCCGCGCTCGCCGGCATGGGGGAAACCCGCCTGCGCATCTTCGGAGAGGCACCCGCCCAGTCCGGCCAGATGCGCGAGGCCCAGATCATGATCCGCCACCCCAATTACTCGGGCCTGCAGCGGGATCAGCTGACCCATCTCTTCATCTCCGCCCATTTCATCCACCAGCTGGAGGTCTGGCAGGGCGACACGCTTCTGTTCCGGGTGGATGGGGGTATCTCGATCTCGGAGAACCCGGTGTTCCGCTTCAGCTACCGCGACAATGGCGCGCCGGAGTTCCACGTGATCGCCCGGGACACGGAAGGCAACAGCTTCGACACCCGCCTGCCCAAGACCCCGCCGGCGTGACCGGGATATTGCCTGCGCCCGGGCGGACCTGAGCGCGGCACTTCATATCAGAAGCACAGGATCTCGGCTTCCGCCTGCGCCCGGCGCAGATCCGCCACCAGCGCGGTGGCCATGTGCATGGTGCGGAAGGCCGACATGCGCTCGCCGCCCACCTGTTGCAGGGTGAGCACCGTTTCGGCCTGCTCGTATTTCTCGTAAGGGATGATCGAGGCGATCACATCGACCGAACAGGCGCAGCGGCGCAGGGTCAGCTGGTCCTGCCCGTTGGCCGCCATGCAGCCGAAGACATAATCCGCCCGCGCCTCGGTCGGATAGTCGTTCCACCGCCCGGGGTCATGCGCACCGCCGTGAGACTGCGCCTGACCGGCCAGCGGCAAGGCACAGGCCACCGAAAGCACGAGCGCACGGATCAGCCTTCCTCGCCCTCTGGACACTCGCTGCCTCGTCATCGCGTCAGGCTCCCCTGTTGCTGGCCCGCATCCGTTTCACCCTCCAGGCGCAGGCTGTGCCGATATCCGCTCTCCGCGTCGCCAGCGTCATCCGGCGCGGCGGCCTCCAGCGCGACGATCTCGCCCGGCACCTCTTCGGAAAAGGTCACCGACAGGGACATGTCCCGAAAGCCGCCCATGCGGTCACGCTCCGCATCGCCTGCGAAGGGATGGATGGTCACCCGTTCGGCAGGCTTCGTCCCCGCACCGCGCTCGACCGTCACCTCCTGCCGCTCGGCCGCCCGCAAGAGTGCCTCCTTCAGCCGGTTGCGGATGTAGAAGGGACTGCCGCCGGATTGCCGCGCCATGTCGCGCAGGGTGGTCTCCATGAAATACATGATCACCGGATTGCCGACCGACGCCGGAAATGCCCCGAGCTGATGCCCCTTGCGGGCGAGAACGGCTTGCCCGTCCGCCTGCACGGTGAGGGTCAGATGCTCGTCCGCTGCCTCGGCTGGCGGCGGCGTGGCGGCGTCCTTGCCCGACCACCCTCGCGTCTGCACCACATAGGTGAGCGGCGCTCCCCCTTCGATGCGGTCCAGCGAGCCCGCGCGAAAGAAGGCTTCGTAGGTGGACAGCACCGGTTCGACGGCCGGGCGTTCCTCGGCCAGCGCCTCGCCTGCCCCCATGCTCGCCCCCAGGCCTGCCCATGGCCCCGCGATCAGCACGGCCAGTGCCAGCCCCCATCCTGCGCTGAAAACGGACCAGCGCCGCGTCATGTGCCTTTCCTCCCCGCACAAGAACCAGTCATTCGCCTGTCAGGATGAGCGCAGGCAGAAACGGAGTCACTGCCGACCAAAGTCTGCGGCTCGCCGGATCTCAGGCCACCTGAGGCCGCGTTTTCCAGTCGATCAGCGCCCGCAGGCGCGGCAGATTGACGGGCTTCTTCATCACCGAGAACGCCTCGTCCCGCCCCAGTTGCAACAGGTCCTTCGAACTGCGCGCCGAGATGACGATAGCCGGCACCTCCACCCTGGCCGCCGCCCGCAGGGCCCGGATCGCCTGAACGCCCGTGTCTTCCCCGTTGAGCTGATAATCGGCAATGATGATGTCCGGCGGCGTGCCTATGTCTTCCATCAGCGTCAGCGCCTCTTCGGTCGAGGCGCAGGCCAGAACACCCGCCCCCCAGCTGTCGAGCCGCTGGGTCATGGCGTGCAGTACGTCCGGATCGTTCTCGATGGCCAGGATGATCAGGTCGAGCCCGCCATGGGGCGACATGGGTTCGACCGGCTGGGCCCGGTTCACGGAGCGCATCTCGCCCGGCCGGCGGACCATGGGAAGGTCGATGGCGAACATCGACCCCCGGCCGCGCCGGGATTGAAGCCGCACCTCGTGGCCCAGATGCCGGCAGGCCCGTTGCACGATGGACAGGCCGAGCCCCATTCCGCTGCCCCCGCCCCCTTCGCCCAGCCGTGTGAACTCCTCGAAGATCCGCGTCTGGTTCTCCGGCGAGATGCCCACGCCCGTGTCCCAGACCTGCACGGAGATCTCCTGTCCGCGCAGGCGGCAACCGATCAGGATGCGGCCGCTCTGGGTGTACTGGATCGCATTCACCGCCAGATTGCGGATGGAACGCATCAGGTAGCGCCGGTCGGAGCGGACCCAGGCACTGCTCGGCTCCACATGCAACGCCAGCCCCTTCTGGGCGGCGAGCGGCGCCAGGTCTTCCTGCAGGGAGCGCAAGGGCTCCTCCAGACAGAAGCTGGTGATGTTGAATTCCGCCCCTGTGCTGTCGAGCCGGGAGATCTCCAGCAAGGACTGAAGCAGGGTCTCGATGGAGGCAAAGGAGCGGCTCAGACGATCCACCGTGTCCCGCGCCCGGTCAGAGCCGACCGTCTCCCGCAGAGTGGAAATATAGAGTTTCGCCGCGTTGATCGGCTGCAGCAGATCATGGCTGGCCGCCGCCAGGAACCGGGTCTTGGAGACATGGGCCGCCTCGGCCGCCTCCTTGGCCTGTATCAGCGCGTCTTCGGTCTGGGCCTGCTCCTTCGCATGGCGCTGCAGCTGCCGGTTCGCCTCGGTCAGTTCCGCCGTGCGCTCCTGCACCCGCCGCTCCAGCAGGTCGGCCGCCTCGGTCTGCGCCGTGACATCCATCACGGTCACCACGAAGCCCCCGCGCGGCAATCCATGCGCCTGAAGATCCAGCGCGAATCCGTCGCTGCGGCGGACCAGTCTCTGCACCCGCCTGCCCCGCAGCACCGATTTGAACCAGCCGGGGAAGACCAGTCGCACACCCTCTTCCTGCAGGATGCCGTGCCTCTCCAGATGCTCCACCAGACGGGTCAGGCTGACGCCCTTGGCAAGCAGCGAGAGCGGCAGGGCGAGCAGTTCGGCGAAACGTTCGTTGCTGGCCTGCACCTCGCCCCTGGCGGAAAAGGTGCAGATGCCCAGCGCCAGATGGTCGAAGGTGGTCTGGAGGAAATGCTCCTGCCCCTCGATGAGCAGACGCTTTTCCTGCCGGTTCTGGCGGACGATATCCGTCACCTCGGTGAGCAGGACTGCGGTGGTCTCCGCTCCCGTCTTGCGCAGGGACAGCTGGTAAAACCGTTCGCCGCGCAGCGGAATGATGAAGGAGGACAGGCGCCGGCGGGTCGACAGCTGCATCAGCGCATCCGCGTCGCGCCCGCCTTCCCGGCGCACATGCCGGCTGGTGCGCAGCGCCTCGAGAAAATCCTCCAGCAGAAGCCCCGGCTGGATCAGCGGCTCCACATCCGGCAACAACTGGCGGAACAGGCGGTTGCAGACCTGCAGGCGGTCCTCGGAAAACAGCGCGAAGCCCCCTTCCATGGCCACCATCACGTCGGCAAGCGTCTTTTCCGTCCGTTCCCGGCTGCGATAGGCGACCTCCAGCTCGCCTGAGGCCCGCCCCAGAGTGTCCAGCGCTTCTTCCAGCGTCCGGGTCTTTTCCCAGACCTCCGCCTGCAGGGCGATGGCCGACTGAAACAGGGAATAGGCGCTCCCCCCCAGCTCGTGGCTGCGCTCGGCCCGGCCGATCAGCGCCTCGATGATGCGCGCCTGCCGGACGACCTGGACCTCGAGCGGTTCGTTCGGATCGATCATGCGACCCCGCTCACCGCGCCGCCGGGAAAGAAGGCGACGCCGACAAAGGTCTGGTTCACGTGAACGCCGAGATGCTGTTCGCCATAGGTGTTGAAGCCGACCACCCGGTGCCGGCGCAGCTTGTCGGAGGCCTCGGCACCCAGCCCCTTGTGCTCGATCTCGAGCCGCCGGAGATAGCAGTCGAAGCCGAGGATGAAGTCCGGTTCCTCGCCGCCCTCTCCCGTCAGATCCAGACTGCTGTCGAGGGTGCGGATGATCTCCTTGCCGCGCCCGAGCGTGAGCAGCAGGCCGTCATCGATGGCGGACAGGAAGGTCAGCCCCGATCCCCCCTGGATCTGCTGGATGGCGCGCACGTGATAGAGATTGCGGTTGCGCACGAGAACGGGATTTTCCGCAAAGACGATGGGCGACAGCTCGGCGACCGGCACCTCCGCCAGCCGCGCATATTCCTCCGCCGCCGGCGCGCCGTTGATCTCCAGCACGAGCCGCTCTTCCGGCACGGCCTTCGTCACCACCATGCGCTTTTCCGTCGGCTGGAAGTGATCGAAGCCGACGCCCCGGAAGGACAGCGGCGTCTCCAGCAGGAGCAGCAGGGCGGCGTTGCTGTGGAACCGCCCGTCATGAAGAACGAAGGTCTGCCGGAAGGTGAGACCATCACCGGCGGACCCGCCGAAGACCGGAATGTCCTTCAGACCCGCCTCCAGGGCTGCGACCAGGATGTCCTCCTGTTTCGACAGGCCATCCGTGAAGACCAGCGCCAGCCGCCGGCGACCGGGCGTCGGCCGGAACCTGTCGACGACCCGTTCGGTCTGCGCCACCACATCGGCAATCGACACCGGGGCAACCGGATGGAAGAGATGAGAGGCCACCCGGAACTGGGTGCGCGGAAAGGCGAGCGCGACCAGCGCCTCCGCCTCGTAGCCCCGGCCGGTGATCTGCCCCGCTGTAGTGCAGCCAAAGACCGTTCGCCCGGGCAGGCCGGAGGCAAGCTCCTCCTGCATCAGCTTCAGGTCGAGATGGGCAGGCACCAGCAACAGCAGGAAACTGGTGCGCAGATCAGCGATCTGCGCCGCAATCTCCGCCAGCGCCGCTTGCGGATCAGGCGAGCGCGACACCGCGATCCGGATCGTCTCCGGCGGCTTCTGCTCCAGTGTCGTCACGGCGCCCTCTTTGTCCCCGGCAGCGACCTCACAGTCGTGTGCTCCCTCACTGCAGGCTGTGCCGGATCGACACCTCGCGCACCATGAGCGCGGCCTGGGTGCGGCTGCGCACCCCCAGACGCCGCAGAAGCGCCGTGATATGGGCCTTCACCGTGGCTTCGGCGAGCTGCATCTCATAGGCGATCATCTTGTTCTGCTTGCCTTCGCAGATCAGGCTTAGAATGCGGGTCTGCTGGGCGGAGAGGCTGGCGATCTTCGCCGAAATCGCATCGCCGGACGTGTCCTCCGGCAGGGCGGTGCTCGCCGTGCGGCTGTAACCGGGCGGCAGATAGATCTTGCCCTCGCCGATATCGATCATCGCCTGCTTGAAGGCCTCGCGGCCGATATCCTTGGGGATGAAGCCCGTGGCGCCGGCCTGCATCACAGCATGAATCACTGCGTCGGTGGCCACGGCCGAGGTGACGATGACCGGCACATCGGGAATGCGCCGCTTGATCTTGATGAACCCGCTGGTGCCGGACACATCCGGCAGGTTGAGATCCAGCATCACCAGATCCGGACAATAGGGCGCCCTGAGCAGACGCAGGGCCTCTTCCAGACAGGTGGCCGTCCGGATCCGTCGCGTGTTGAAGATCCCTTCCATCGTCATGGCCAGAGCATCGCAATAAAGCGGATGATCATCGATGACGAGCGCTGACTTTACGGTAAGATGATGACCGGACGCGACCGCTCGCGACATGGCTTCCCTCCCTGAAGAACCTCCGATTTCTTGTGGTTTTTCGGCGCTTCTTGCGCCGTTTTCGGAGGTGCCGTCCATCCTCCCCCGAATGCACGAGCCGACCCGTGCACCTCCTCCCGGGGGTGAATTTCATCACTCCGTAAAGTTATGGTTGCATGGAATTAACGATGCGGCAAACACTTCACGTTGTGCAGCGCAAGTCATTCACGCTGCCCTGCGGCAAGATGAACAGCAAAAGACCTTCTGACAGAGCAGGTGACAGGCGTCCGACTTCTTTGGTATTTCCGATTGAAAGACACTCTTTCGATTGGGAATTCCGATGCTGGACAAGCTGGAAATGTTCATTGCCGTGGTCAATGAGGAGCATTTCGGTCGCGCCGCCCTGACCCTGGGCATTACTCAGCCCACCCTGTCCACGGGCATCCGCCAGCTGGAGGAGCAGCTCGGCGTCCAGCTCATCTTCCGCGGCTCGCGCTACGGCGGCCTCACACCCGAGGGGCAGAGCGCGCTGGCCTGGGCACGGCGCATCGTGGCCGATGCCAAGCAGCTGAAGGAGGAGATGCAGGCCTCCCGGCACGGGCTCGCAGGACACCTGCGCATCGCGGTCATTCCCACCGCGTTGACTTGGGCCGCACGCCTCACCTCGGAGCTCAGCGCCAGCCATCCCAACGTGCGCTTCACGGTGCTCTCCCGCACGTCGGCCGAGATCCTGTCGATGCTCGACAATCTGGAGGTCGATGCGGGGCTGACCTATCTCGACAACGAGCCGCTGGGCCGCGTCAGCTCCGAGCCCCTCTACAGCGAGGCCTACCGGCTGGTCTGCCGCGCCGACACGCCGCTCGCCGCCCGCAAGAGCGTCGGCTGGGCCGATCTGGCTGACCAGCGCCTGTGCCTGCTGACCGGTGCCATGCAGAACCGGCGGATCATCAACCGCAACCTCTCGGAGGCCGGGATCGCACCCGATGCCCGGATCGAAAGCAATTCGACCGTCGTTCTCGTCGCCAATGTTCTGGCCGGTGACTGGGTCACCGTCCTGCCGGCCGATATCGCCCAGTTCCTGATCCAGGGAAAGCCGCTCGCCGCCGTGCCCCTCGACGGTGCGCGCAAGGATCACGTGGTCGGCCTGATCGCCCCCCACCGGGATCCGCATACCCCGGTCGTGCAATCCCTCCTGCGCGCGGCCCGGACCATCTCGACCTGCCGAACGCCTCCGGCCGCTTGATAGAATTTCTCAATCAAATAACGGAACAGCGATATTGATTTTCCATGTGACAGGCGCATCCTGTGCCGGAGGTTACATGGGAGAGAAGCATGTCCGCACCCCGAACCGCCCCCACAGAGGCGGAGGTGAGCGCCGTCGTCGCACGTCATCTGCACCGCGAGGGGCCGCTGCTGCCGATCCTGCACGACCTGCAGCATGAGTTCGGCTTCATTCCCGAGACCGGGTTCCAGACCATTGCCCATGAGCTGAACATCACCCGCGCCGAGGTGTATGGGGTCGTCAGCTTCTATCCGGATTTCCGCACCGAGCCCCATGGCCGGCACGTGCTGAAGATCTGCCGCGCCGAGGCTTGCCAGTCGGTCGGCGCCCGCGCGCTGGAAGAGGCGGCCCTCGCCCGGCTCGGTCTCGACCGCCCGGGCACCACCGCGAATGGCGCTGTCACGGTCGAGCCGGTCTATTGCCTCGGGCTCTGTGCCTGCGGGCCGGCTGCTCTCCTTGATGACAAGCCCCTCGCTCACCTCGACGAGACCCGCCTGACCCGACTTCTCGCGGAGGCGGGCGCATGAGCACTCACCTCAATCCGCCCATGAAGATCTACGTGCCCCTCGACACCGCCGCCCGCGCCCTTGGCGCCGATGATGTGGCGGACGCCATCCGGGCTGCGGCCAAGGCGGCAGGCCTCGAGATCGAGCTGATCCGCAACGGCAGCCGCGGCATGATCTGGCTCGAGCCCCTCGTCGAGGTGGATCGCGGCGACGGCCGCCAGGCCTATGGCAATGTCACGCCCGGACAGGCGGACGCCCTGCTAAACGGCACCCTGGAAAGCCTCGGTCCGGTCGAGAAGATCCCCTTCTTCGCCCGCCAGACCCGGCTGACATTTGCCCGCTGCGGTCTGATCGACCCGGTGAGCCTCGCCGACTACGAGGCCCATGGCGGCCTTGCCGGCCTGCGCCGGGCGCTGGCCCTGAAGCCGGAAGAGATCGTCGACGAGATGAAGCTCTCCGGTCTGCGCGGCCGCGGCGGCGCGGGCTTCCCAACCGGCATCAAGTGGGACACGGTGCGCCTGGCCCCGGCCCCGCAGAAATACATCGTCTGCAACGCGGACGAGGGCGACAGCGGCACCTTCGCCGACCGCATGATCATGGAAGGCGACCCCTTCTCCCTGATCGAGGGCATGGTGATCGCCGGCCTCGCGACTGGCGCCACCCGGGGCTACATCTACGTGCGCTCCGAATATCCCGACGCCATCCGCATCCTGGAACAGGCGATCCGCATTGCCAACCAGAACCGGGTGCTCGGGTCCGGCATTCTCGGCAGCGGTCACGCCTTTGAGCTGGAGGTGCGTATGGGCGCGGGCGCCTATGTCTGCGGCGAGGAAACCTCGCTGCTCAACTCTCTGGAAGGCAAGCGCGGCACCGTGCGCGCCAAGCCGCCGCTTCCCGCGCTGGAAGGCCTGTTCAGCAAGCCGACCGTGGTCAACAATGTCATCAGCCTGGCCAGCGTGCCGGTCATCTTCGAACGGGGCGCAGAGCATTACGCCAGCTTCGGCGTTGGCCGCTCGCGCGGCACCGTGACCCTTCAGATCGCGGGCAATGTGAAACATGGCGGCCTGTTCGAGACCGCCTTCGGCATGACCCTCGGCGAGGCCGTCAACGAGATCGGCGGCGGCACCCGCTCCGGCCGTCCGGTGCGCGCCGTGCAGGTGGGCGGTCCGCTCGGTGCCTACATGCCCGTCTCCCGTTTCGACACGCCGCTCGGCTACGAGGAATTCGACAAGGCGGGCGGCCTTGTGGGTCACGCCGGGCTGGTCGTCTTCGACGAGACGGTCGACATGCTGAAGATGGCCCGCTTCGCCATGGAATTCTGCGCCGTTGAATCCTGCGGCAAGTGCACCCCTTGCCGCATTGGCTCCACGCGGGGCGTCGAGACCATCGACCGGATCGCCGCCGGCGAGGCGGAGGCCATCCCGCTCCTCACCGATCTCTGCGAGACGATGAAGGATGGTTCGCTCTGCGCTCTCGGCGGCTTCACCCCCTTCCCCGTCATGTCCGCGCTCACCCATTTCCCGGAAGACTTCCCCGGCGCCGCAAAGCCCTTCAAGGAGGCTGCAGAATGAACGTTCATGCAGGCACCCCGCATGCCGACCTGATCGACGGCCGCAAGGTTGCAGATGCCCGGCACGACGACCGGGACATGGGCACCCCGCCGAAAACCGGCAAGCCGGTGACCCTCACCATCGACGGGTTCGAGGTCACCGTGCCGGAAGGCACCTCGGTCATGCGCGCCTCCATGGAAGCGGGCATCCAGATCCCCAGGCTCTGCGCCACCGACATGGTGGACGCCTTCGGCTCCTGCCGCCTCTGCATGGTGGAAATCGAGGGACGGCGCGGCACGCCCGCCTCCTGCACCACGCCGGTGGCCCCGGGCATGGTCGTCCACACCCAGACCGGCAAGGTGCAGAAGCTGCGCAAGGGGGTGATGGAACTCTATATCTCCGACCACCCGCTGGACTGCCTCACCTGTTCCGCTAATGGCGACTGCGAATTGCAGACCCAGGCCGGTGCGGTGGGCCTGCGCGACGTGCGCTACACCGCGCCGCAGGCGCCCGTCCTCGCCAATCATTTTAGCGCCCGCGACACCTCCGGAGAGGCCAACCCGCTCTACAAGGCGAAGGACAGCTCCAACCCCTATTTCACCTATGATCCGGCGAAATGCATCGTCTGCTCCCGCTGCGTGCGCGCCTGCGAGGAAGTGCAGGGCACCTTCGCCCTGACCATCGAGGGCCGCGGCTTCGACAGCCGGGTGAGCCCGGGGGCTGCCTTTGACGACTTCCTGTCGTCCGATTGCGTGAGCTGCGGCGCCTGCGTTCAGGCCTGCCCCACGGCGACCCTTCAGGAAAAGTCCGTTATCGAAAAGGGCACGCCCACCCGCTCCGTCGTCACCACCTGCGCCTATTGCGGCGTCGGCTGCTCCTTCAAGGCCGAGCTGAACGGCGACGAGCTGGTGCGCATGGTCCCCTACAAGGACGGTAAGGCAAATCGCGGCCACTCCTGCGTCAAGGGCCGCTTTGCCTATGGCTATGCCAGCCACAAGGACCGCATCCTGTCGCCCATGATCCGCGACCGCATCGACGAGCCCTGGCGCGAGGTCTCCTGGAAGGAGGCCCTGACCTTTGCCGCCAACCGCATGCGCGGCATCCAGGAGGCTTACGGTCCGAAGTCCATCGGGGTCATCACCTCGTCCCGCTGCACCAACGAGGAGACCTTCCTGGTGCAGAAGCTGGCCCGCGCGGTCTTCGGCAACAACAACACGGACACCTGTGCCCGTGTCTGCCATTCGCCGACCGGCTATGGCCTCGGCCAGACCTTCGGCACCTCCGCCGGCACCCAGGACTTCGACAGCGTCGAGAAGACGGACGTGGTCATCGTCATCGGCGCCAACCCGACCGACGGTCATCCGGTCTTCGGATCCCGCCTGAAGAAGCGCCTGCGCCAGGGGGCGAAGCTGATCGTCATCGATCCGCGCCGCATCGACCTGGTCCGCTCCGCCCATGTGGAGGCCTCGCACCATCTGGCGCTGCGTCCGGGCACCAACGTCGCGGTCGTGACCGCGCTCGCCCATGTCATCGTCACCGAACGGCTCTATGACGAGGCCTTCATCCGCGACCGTTGCAACTGGGACGAGTTCCAGGATTATGCGGAATTTGTCGCCGAGGAGCGTCACAGCCCGGAGACCACCCAGTTTCTCACCGGCGTGCCGGCGGAAGAGCTGCGGGCCGCGGCCCGGCTCTTTGCCACCGGCGGCAACGGGGCAATCTACTACGGCCTCGGCGTGACGGAGCATTCGCAGGGTTCGACCACGGTCATGGCCATCGCAAATCTGGCCATGCTCACCGGCAACATCGGCCGCGAGGGTGTGGGCGTGAACCCCTTGCGCGGCCAGAACAATGTGCAGGGCTCCTGCGACATGGGCTCCTTCCCCCACGAGCTGCCCGGCTATCGCCATGTGAAGCTGCCGGAAGTGCGCGCCATCTTCGAGAAGGCCTGGGGCGTGACCATCGACCCGGAGCCGGGCCTGCGCATTCCCAACATGCTGGACGCCGCCGTCGACGGCACGTTCCGCGGGCTCTATTGCCAGGGCGAGGACATTCTGCAGTCAGATCCGGACACAAAGCACGTGGCCGCGGGCCTGGCGGCGATGGACTGCGTCATCGTGCATGACCTCTTCCTGAACGAGACCGCCAATTACGCCCACGTCTTCCTGCCGGGCTCGTCCTTCCTGGAAAAGGACGGCACCTTCACCAATGCCGAGCGCCGCATCAACCGGGTGCGCAAGGTGATGGCACCGAAGAACGGCTATGCGGACTGGGAAATCACTCAGATGCTGGCCAATGCAATGGGGGCCGAATGGTCCTACGAGCACCCGTCTGAGATCATGGCGGAGATCGCGGCCACCACGCCCTCCTTTGCCAATGTCACCTATGAGCTGCTGGAGCAGAAGGGCTCGGTCCAGTGGCCCTGCAACGACGCCAATCCGGACGGCACGCCGCTGATGCATGTGGAGGGCTTCGTGCGCGGCAAGGGGCGCTTCATCCTGACCGAATATGTGGCCACCGACGAGAAGACCGGACCGCGCTTCCCGCTGCTGCTGACCACCGGCCGCATCCTCAGCCAGTATAACGTGGGCGCCCAGACCCGGCGCACGGACAACGTGATCTGGCACGATGCGGACCGTCTGGAGGTCCATCCCCATGACGCCGAGCAGCGCGGCATCAAGGAAGGCGACTGGGTCAAGCTCGCCAGCCGGTCCGGAGAGACCACGCTCAAGGCGAAGATCACCGACCGGGTCAGCCCCGGCGTCGTCTACACCACCTTCCACCACCCGGACACTCAGGCTAATGTGATCACCACCGATTACAGCGACTGGGCGACCAACTGCCCGGAATACAAGGTGACGGCAGTGCAGGTCAGCCCGTCCAACGGGCCGACCGACTGGCAGGAAGACTATGCGGCCCAGGCCACACGCTCCCGCCGCATCCTGCCGGCCGCCGAATGAGCAAGGTCCGCGCCGCCCTGCGCCTGTCTGCCCTGCCCCGCCCGAATGCGGGCTGGCGCGGCGCAGAGCAGCCGGGCGCCGCGGGCGAGGAAGGACCGATGACCACAGGACCGGCGTTTTCCCGCGCCTCCAGCGAACAGGGCGTGACCCAGCAGGCCGATGGCCGCCGGGCCATTTCGCGCACCCTGCCGGAAGAGGTGCCCGTGGCCCTGGTCTATAACGGCACCTCCCACGCGGTGATGCTCGCCACGCCTGATGACATCGAAGATTTTGCCGTCGGCTTCTCGCTGAGCGAAGGCATCGTCACCCATGCGGACGAGATCGAGAGTTTCGAGCCCGTCGCCCACGAGAACGGAATCGAGGCCCGCATGTGGCTGCGCGCCGAGCGGGCCGACGCTCTGCACCAGCGCCGCCGCGTCATGGCTGGCCCCACCGGCTGCGGCCTCTGCGGGCTCGACAGTCTGGACCAGGCGCTCAGGGACCTGCCGGTGATCGGCACCACGCTCACCCTGAGCCGCGCCGAGGTTGCCGGCGCGACGGAGCAGCTGCGCCGGATGCAGCCCCTTTATGACCAGACGGGCGCCGTTCATGCCGCCGGCTTTCTTGTTCCGGGCAAGGGCATCGTGCTCGCCCGGGAAGATGTCGGCCGCCACAACGCCCTCGACAAGCTGATCGGCGCATTGGCCCGGGGCGGCCTTTCACCTGCCGATGGCGCCTTCGTGCTGACGAGCCGCGTGTCCCTTGAACTGGTGCAGAAATGCGCCTTCGCCGGCTCTCCCTGCCTGATCGCCGTCTCCGCTCCGACCGCCCATGCCAAGCGGCTGGCGGAAAGCTGCGGCATCACCCTGGCCGCCTTTGCCCGCGGCTCCGGCTTCGATCTCTACGCCCACCCGCATCGCATTCGCCACGAGGACAGTGATGTCGCCTGAGAAGATGGTCTACATGGCCAACCAGATCGCCACCTTCTTCAAGAGCCAGCGCGGCAGCGACCAGGCCGAGCGGATTGCCGCCCACCTGAAGGATTTCTGGGAACCACGCATGCGCGAACAGCTGATCGCCCACGTGGAAACCGGCGGCGCTGGCCTCGACGCCACGGTGATCGAAGCCGCACGCCGCCTCTGACACCACAATCGGCCCGCGCCGTTTTTTGGGGTTGCCTGGCTGCCGCGACCCTAGTGCCGGGCTCAGCGTGACGGCTGCGACCCTTGCGAATCGACGCTGAGAGCGTTCCGCTCCGGCTCTCGTCCGGCCGCGCCGTGGCACCTGCCCCGCGCGACGGCACCGGCATGCGTTTGCCAAAATGCCCCCTTCCGCCCGCCATTTGCGCTTGCGAATGGATCGGTGACAAAAAATCCGCAAAAAAGACAGGAACGCGCTCTGGTTGCAATTCGGGTTGCCAGCTCCTGATCCCCTAGTCGCAGCAGCCCGGACACCTCCGCCAGACGCCTGCGCGCGACCCGGAATAAATACCGCCATCTGCCTTGAGAACGGGGCGCTGGCCGCCACTCGCGCCCCAATCTGACCCGCCCCAGCGGTCAGGTGACAGAGCCCGCAAACACCACCTTTGCGTGTATGTTTCCATCCGGCAAACAGGGACATATGCGGGATGCTGTCATATTTTTTTCGCTTATCACTGTACAATATCCGGATATTGATCATATCATAGGATGTCATCCTTGGAGGGGATCATGGCACTGCTGACCAGAACCGTAGCTCAAGACATATCGTCCGTCACATCGGACGTGCTGTTCTGCATTCTGGAGACCTGTGCGCGTAATCCGCTCAATCCCGCGCTCTCGCAAGGGGATGAAACCTGGACCTGCGATGACCTGGTGCAGCGCATGTCGACCATTGCCGAAACCCTGATCCAGGCCGGCATCGGCAGGGGAGCGGTTGTAGGGGTTCTGCAACCCCACGGCTTCGACCTTGTGGCCAGCCTGCTGGCGATCCTGCATGTGGGCGCGGCCTATCTGCCGCTTGACCAGCGCCTGCCGGAAGAGCGCCTCGCCTTTCTCCTGACCGACAGTGGCGCTACTGCCATCCTGGGCACAAGCGCGCTGCTCTCCCGCCTCCCCGGTGACACGACCGCAAGCGCCATCGCCGTCGACGAGATCACCCCGTCCGGCAATCTGGCGATTGCCCATGGCGCGCTCGTGGAAGAGGATGATCCGGCTTATGTCATTTACACTTCCGGCTCCACCGGACAGCCGAAGGGTGTGGTGGTCAGCCGCGCCAATCTCGCCAACTATTGCCACTGGGCGGCCGAGGCCTATGCACCGCGCGGTCCCGAGCGCTTTGCCCTCTACTCGCCCTTGTCCTTCGACTTCACGGCGACCTGCATCTTTCCGCCCCTTCTGCGCGGCGGCACGATCGAGATTTATGACGGGATCAACGATCCCTTCGTGATCCGCACGATCCTGTCGGACAATCGGGTCGACGTCCTCAAGATCACCCCCGCCTATCTGGAGGTGTTTGCAGAGCTGGTCACCGCGACCAGCCGCATTTCGCGGATCATCGTGGGCGGAGAGGACTTCACCTCCGACCTCGCCGCGAAGGTTCACTCCCGCATGGGAGGAAAGGTCCAGCTGATCAACGAATACGGCCCGACAGAGGCCACGGTCGGCTGCATGCATCACGTCTATGATCCGCTGAGAGATCAGGACGGATCCGTCTCCATTGGTCGCCCCATCGACAACATGGACATCCTGCTGCTCGACGACACGCTTCAACCCGTGCCGCCGGGCGCCAGCGGCGAGATCTTCATCGCCGGTCCTTCGGTCGCCTCCGGCTATCTGAACCGGCCCGAGCTGACCCAGCGCGCCTTCTGCTCCCTTCCCTTCCGCCCCGGCGAAAGGATCTATCGCACCGGAGACTATGCCCGTCCGCGGGACAACGGAGACCTCGTCTTCATCGGCCGCAAGGACGATCAGGTGAAGATCCGCGGTCACCGGGTCGAACTCGGGGAGGTGGAAAGCACGCTCAAGTCGCTGGACGGCGTGGCCTCGGCTCATGTCACCAGCATCGAATACCGGGCGACGCGCGACCTGCTTGCAGCCGTCGTCACCCGCGTTCCGATGACGGCCGAGCAGATCCGCAGCGCCCTCGGCGCCAGGCTGCCAGCCCACATGGTGCCGTCGCATGTGCTGATGGTCGACGCCTTGCCGCTCACGGCAAACCAGAAGATCGACCGGACCGCTCTCTTGAATGCCTGGGAGGCCCAAACGAAATGTCCACGCTGACCGCCCCGTCGCCGACGGAAACGATCATCGACCTTCTGGCTCCGCTCTGGATCGAGACCCTGGGCGTGCCGTCGGCCGCTCCTGCGGATGACTTCTTCCAGTCCGGCGGCCACTCGCTCAAGGCCATGCTCTTCGTCAGCCAGCTCGAGAAAGACCACGGCATCTGCCTGCCGCTCTCGGCACTGGTCGAGAACCCGACCCTGGGCGGGCTGGCGGACTACATCCGCAGCAATCCGCGCCTGCAGCACGAGGCGGTCGAGCCCTTCAGCATCGACGGCAAGGAGACCCAGATCCAGTATCTCCTGCGCTACAACGATCCGGACAAGCAGGCGATGCGCAACGCCGCCTACGAGAGCTATTATGCCCAGGCTCTGCGCTCGAAGGCCCACGCGGAGTTCTGCCGCCAGGTCTATGGCGAGAACTATGGCCAGCACGGCATGGCCGACTTCACCCAGCTCGACGCCATGCTCGATCTTCTGGCCCCGGAAGCCGGTGACCGGCTGCTGGACGTGGGCTGCGGCTACGGGCTGATCTCCACCTACATGGCACAAAAGACCGGCGCGCAGGTGGTCGGGATTGATCTGGCAGCCAGCGCCATCGCCGAGGCTTCCGAGCGGGCGCGCCTCGGCGATCTGCCGCTCGAATTCCATCGCATGGATCTCCAGCAGATCGATTTCGAGCCCGAAAGCTTCGATCATATCGTGTCCATCGACACGATCTATTTCACCCGTGACCAGCGCCAGACGATCCGCGACTTCCACGAGGCCCTGAAGCCCGGCGGCAAGCTCGCGATCTTCCGCACCTTCCCCAAGCGTTCCTTCACCAGCGACACCTGGCGCCCGGATCTGACCGAACTCGCCGTCATCCTGCGCGAGGTCTTCGGGGACTACCGGGCGGTCGATTTCAGCGCCGAGGAAAACCAGCACTGGGCCAGCAAGCTCCGCGTGCTCGACAGTCTGCGGGACGACTTCATCGCGGAAGGCTTCGAGGAGCTCTTCGTCTTCCGTCACGATGAAGCCGCATATGAGGCAGGGATCCAACAGTTCCGTTACCTGTTTACTGCCCAGAAGCCGTTTCGGGAGGCCTGACCTCCCGTCCACCTTCCGTCGGAGGGGTTGAGGCAGATCATCAGCCTGGTCTGCTTCAAGTGAGCCCACCCCTCCGGCGGGCCCTTTCGGGGAACCCCGGGTAATCCGGAGCGCGCCCCTGAGGCCTCCGGCCCCTTGCAGGGTCGAAGGGGAGTGCAAGACAAGCGACGTTTCTCCCCTTTCCCGCATTCGCCCGCGTTACAGGCACCGGACCGGCTCCAACCGCAACAGCGGATGAAGGCCACAAAGACAAAGGCTCGGCCGGAGCAAGTCTCCCACTTGGCCTCTAGCCGCCCCGAGCGGGACCCGACATAAGATCAGGCCCGCCTGAGCAGCAAGAGCCCGAAAAGCGGGCCCGGCACGACAGAACACGACAAGACAGGAACATCAGCACAACCGGGGATCGGGGAACGAGAAAGTCGAGGCGCATCATGACGAAGGACGGGTCCGGCCATCACCAGCTGCAGTCGGAACAGGCCAACCAGACGCGACAGGGAATATACACCGGCATCGCAGCCGGCCTGATCTGGGGCGTCTATCCCTTCATCTACAAGCCCCTCGCCTCCATCGACATCCTCGAGGTCATCGCGCACCGGGTGCTCTGGTCCGTGGTCTTTCTCCTTCCGGTCACGCTCCTCGTGTCCCGGCAGGGCCCGCGCCTGATCGAGACCCTCCGTAGCCTGCGGACCGTCGCCCTGCTGACGGCCTGCGCCGGCATTCTCGCCGGCTGGTGGCTGACCTATGTCTATTGCCTGGTGTCGGAACGCATTCTCGACGCTGGCCTCGGCTATTACCTCGGTCCCGTCCTCACTGCCCTCATGGGGGTGGTTTTCCTGAAGGAGAAGCCGGATCGCGGATCGCTTCTGGCGGTCGCCGTCTCCTTCACCGGCATCCTGATCTACGCCTTCGCCACCCAGGGGCACTTCCCGGTCTACGGACTGATGCTCGGCCTGTTCTATGCGGGCTACACCATCTTCAAGCGCGGCTTTGTCCGCGTCCCGAGCCAGGTCGCCATCACCATCGAATTCGGTCTGCTGCTCGTTCCAGCGCTCGCCTATCTGGCTGCCAAGGGCGCGGAGGGAACCCTGGTCGGTTTCGTCACCACCACCCCGACCCAGACGGCCCTTCTGATCTTCATCGGCCTGATGAATGTCATTCCCATGTGGTGCTACAGCTACGCCTCGACCAACGTGCCCTCGGTGACCATGAGCTTCATTCAGTATCTGTCGCCGACCTTCAACTTCCTTCTGGCGGTCTTCTACTACCGCGAGCCCTTCGGCCTGCCCTCGCTCATCATGTTCCTGCTGGTCTGGACGGGCATCGGCATCTTCATCGCCAACAAGCTCAACCGCGCCCGCCTCGCCCGCAACGGTGCCTCGACGAGCGCTCCCGTCACGACGGCCCAGGTCGCAAGGCTCCGCAATCCCCTCTAGCCTCGAGGCTGACAGGCGTCAAAGAGCTGGTTCCCGGAAACTGAAGAAGCGCAGGTCGGGCCATCGCCCGTCAGGCTGCGGCGTGGCGGCTGCCGGATGACGAGACGCGGTGCGCGGCCTCAGGCCTCGGCCCCATCATCCTCGTCGCTGGACAGGCGCATGGGCTGTTCGAGGAAGGTTCCGAAGACAACCGTGGTCTCGGATTGCACCACGCCAGGGATCTTGTAGATCTCGTTGTACACCTGCTCCATGTGCTCCGTATCCTTGGACCGGATCTTGCACAGGATGGAGTATTCCCCGGCGATGTTATGGATTTCCTCGATCTCGCTGATCTTCATCAGCTGCTCGGCCTTGCCGCGCTTGTCGACATCCGACAGCTTGAGGCGCACGAAGCAGAGGAAGCTCCGGTCGATCTTGCGCGGCTCGATCACCGCGGCAATGCGCTTGATGACCCCTTGCTCCTTGAGCCGCTTCACCCGCTCATGGGCCCCCGTCGACGACAGGCCGACCGCAGCCCCAAGGGCCGCATAGCTGATCGATCCGTCCAGGGACAGAATGTCAAGGATCTTGCGATCCGTGTCGGTGAGCGAAATCTTCTCGGAAGGAACGGGCCGGGGCATCAGGACTTGCTTGTTGGCGATTGCACGACCCGATCTGCGCCGGATCCATTCACAGAAGGATATCCGACCGCTCCGCTCCCTTCAAACCAAAACGCCCCGAACGGGACATTTCGGTTACCGCAATCTATGCCGCTTGTAGCATTCCCATTACTGCTCAAGCGGCCTCGGGATAGGTGAAAGGCTTCCGCCCGATCCAGCATCAAATCTCCCCCTTCAAACGCAAAAACCCGCCACGAGGGCGGGTTTTCTTCCAGAGGCTGGGTTTCTGGGCTGTTAAGTTTTGGTGGTCCTTAAAACGCAAGACAGCCCCGCTTTTGGCGAGGCTGATGGTATTCTTCTATATGGATTTTGGTTTGTGTCGCAGGATTTGTCATTTTTGCCCTTCTGCGTCGGGCTTTGCCCTCCTTGAGGGGGCCGGCGTGAGGATCTCGGCTGGATCCCGTTACCAAACAAAAAACCCGCCTTTTGGGCGGGTATTTTTGATTGGTTGCGGGAGCAGGATTTGAACCTGCGACCTTCAGGTTATGAGCCTGACGAGCTACCGGGCTGCTCCATCCCGCGTTATGTCGGAGGATTTGTTGAAGAGAATTGATTGCGTTTAGCAGGCCTGGCGGCGACCTACTCTCCCACACCTT
>NZ_VORA01000003.1 GCF_008477545.1 Roseibium aestuarii
GTCCACGCTTCCCTTCCTTCAATACCAAATTGTCAAAGAACCGAACCGAAGTTCATACCCGAAGACCAAAAGACGCCGGCCTCGAAATCACTTTCGAGCCTCAAGCCCTCGTTTTCGGGAATTTGGAGCGCAGCGCCCCGTCGCCAGCGACTTGGCCGCCGTCGATGAACAGGCTTATACGCACCCACCCCAAAACCGTCAACGCCAAAAAATCCACCAAACCAAAATTTTCAGATCCACCCCCGCACCCCCTGTGAACAACGCAGACATCTCCACAGGCAGGACGCAGGGTTTGCGGCGATCCTGGCGTGTTTTCAACAGGCTGACCCGATTTCGGACCAATCCGCCTGAGGTTTTCCGTAGGCCCGATCCGGACCGGTTGTGCCGGTCCAAACGCGAAAACCGTGCGATCAGAGCGACGGAGATCCCTTGGCCTCCGGGTCATCGATGACGCTGACATGGGCCGCGGCAATCTTCCAGCCCTCTGAAGTCCGCACCCAGGTCTGCATCTGGCGCCCAACCTTTCCAGGCGCCGTATCCCGATGAAAGAGCGTCGAGGCCACAGCCACGTCCGGCCCATGGGCAGTGAGAACCGTCCGCGACAAAACCCGGTCCAGCCCGGCAGGGCTGCGCCCGGCGCGATAGGCGGCAATCTGCGCATAGCCATAGAGGTTCTCGCCACCGCCATAGCGGATGGTCTGCGGCGCATCGAGGAACAGCCGGTCGAGAGTGGCGACATCATTCGACACCAACGCCGCCTCATAAGAGGCAAAGGCTGCTTCCAGATCTGCGGCAGCGGGGCCGGGCGCGGAGCCGAGTGCGGAGCGGAACGTCGGAACATCCTCAAGCGGATCCCCCGATCCACGCACCGGCTCACAGGCAAACGGCGCTGCCCGCGGCCCAAGCACGCGCGGTGCCGGAGCCTCGAAGGTCATGCGCCCCTTCTTCATGCCCCACACCGGGCGCCGGATCTCGCCGACCACCTGGGCACCGTCCCGGGCATCCAAGGCGATGAAGGTCGCCTCGGCGCCGGCCTCGATCCGGCGCTCACGGCCCAGAAGCCTTTCGGGCAGAGACGTGACCATGGCAAGGCAGGTCTCGAGATCGGGCGCTTCGCCGAGCTGCTGGATGTTGGCATAGAGATTGGCGAGGCGCGGCAGCGAGCAATCCCCATAGGGCGTGAAGGGATTGAGCACATTGTTGGTGGCGAGCGTGCAGCAGCCGCCCAGAGCGGCCAGCCGATGGGCGGGTGTCACCCCCCGGGGCACCAGATGGTCGTGGCCCCGCCCCATGAGATAGAGATCCGTCGCGGGCAGGACGGTAAGCGCCACCCCGGCCGACACCAGCCGCTTCAGCACAGCGTCGAGCTCCGGAGCCGGCAGAGCCGAGAGGCTGGTGACATGGCCGATCGTGACCCGGCCCTGAAACTCATGGGCCTCCGTCTGCCTGAGGATCTCGTCCAGATGACCGCGACGGGGATCAAGATGGAAGTCCAGGTGGAAGTCCAGATCCACATCCCGGGCCCTTGCCAGCTCGAACAGCAGCCGGATCTGGGTGTCCGGTTCCGGATCCGTATAGGGACAGCCACCCAGAAGGTCGGCGCCCTGATCGAGCGCCTCGTCCAGAAGCTCGAGCGTGCCGGGGAGATTGGTCAGCCCATCCTGCGGAAAGACGCAGATCTGCAGATCGAGCGCCCAGGCAAAATCCTGCTTCAGGCGCATCACGGCCCGGAACCCCGTCAACCCGACCACCGGATCGATCTCCACATGGGTGCGCAAGGCGTTCGTACCCTGGGCGATGGCCTTTTCCAGCACCCCGGCGCCACGGAAATAGATGTCCTCTTCGGAAAACGCCGCCTTGGCCACCGCCACTGAAGCAATGGCGCCAGCGAGGGTTCCGGTCTCGTTGCGGCAGCGATCGAGAATGCAGGCCTTGTCCAGGTGAATATGGCTTTCCACAAACCCCGGGATGAGCATGGCCCCACCCCCGTCCATCACGGACAGATCGTCCGTGGCGAGATCCGGGCCGATCGCCACGATCCTCCCCTCCTCGATCCGCAGATCGATGGGAGCCGACGGATCCGAAGACAGACGGACATTGCGCAGGAGAAAGGCCGGTGCGGAGATCGGGAAGGTCATGATGGGATGAACCGGAAATGCAGCACGGAGGAAGCGCCCTGCATCGATGCCTTGGGCATCGGCGAACGGGGCGGGCAGGATCGGCTCACCATATCCGCTTCGTCCGCGCGCATCCTGCCTAAATCATGAGCCCCCTGCAACGATCGACGGCAGGGCGAGGACCTCGGAGCACAAAACGCCCCGCCTGACGGGAAGAAGAATTCACACGCTCGATCGGAAGCAACACAAAGGCCAATGGCGGGACAGCAATGACGCTAGATCCGGCGCAAGCGCTCGGTCTCGTGCCCGGCAGCAGATCGGGAAAGACATCGGAGAGATTGGTGATCCCGACGCGATTCGAACGCGTGACCCTCAGATTAGGAATCTGATGCTCTATCCTGCTGAGCTACGGGACCACTGGAAAGCTGCCTTATCATGTTCGGGCCGGTCTGGCGACCCCTTGCGCCGCCAAATCCCCGGGAGGCAGGCCCGATCTCAGAGCGCGGTCCGGACCGCTTCACCCGGCAGATGGCTGGTGAAGCGTGAGGCTCTCACCAGGACGTCGTCCGGGCTTTCACCGGTCAAAGGTGGGGCAGAGGTGCGACCAAACGTGATCAGGGTGCTGAGGCGATCAGGCCGGGGTTCTGGCAGAATGTCAGGCTGAAGGCCGGTGCTCTTCCGAAAGGATCCAGACGATGGCACCGGTCAGAGCTGGCCCGCGGCGCATCAGCAGGACGCGCTTGGCGGCGGCGGTGCGAGGCGCTAGCCTTGGTGCCGGTCCACCGGAGAATGACGGCCTTGCAACGTCCCCGACATCCCCGATGCCCTGACGGTGCGTTGCCCCGGCGGCCGACCGCCCGGTCCGGCCCTGGGGCATCGCGTGAATGGACCGGGTCCGTCACCTGGTGGCGCCACATCCTTTGCCCTGCCACGCACAGAGCTCTTGCCGCAGCCTTGGCTCTTCTTGCGCTGGCGTTTGTCGCACCTGCCTTCGCCGTTTCGCCAGCGAAGGGCGAAAGCGCAACGAAACACGGCGGCACGCCGAAGCCCCTCGCCCCCTCCACCTCATCGGAAGACCTCGGGACGCAAACCTGCGGTGCCACCCCTCAGGACACCCTGCCACAGCCGCCCGGCTTCACGCCCGGCCCGCGCTGGCCGGATCTCCCTCTCTTCATGGATGCGGAAGGCTTCGCCGTCAGACCTGCAGGGCTGCATGTGCTGACCGGCGACCTTGCGGGCGCCTCCGCCGATGCTCCCCTGCGCTCAGGCTCCTACCACGCGGCCGTCTCCGGCCCCGCGGACCGCTGGGGCATCCCCCCCGCCTGGCTGCGGGACGGCGACGGCACTCTGGTGCAGCAACGCCTGCTGGAAGCCGGCCTGGCCCTCGCCGATCTCACCGACTACACCCTGCCGCCGCCCTGTCTGGCCGCCCTCGCCCTCTGGGAACAGACCGGCCGGCGACACCGGCGTGGGGTCTGGAAGACCCGCTTTCCCCTGCGGTCGGACAGGCCCGCAACCATTCTTCCCTTCACCGGACAGGAGGTCGTGATAGAAGGCCCTCTCGTCTCTCTTGGAAAAACCGCCAAGACCCGCTATCTCAACTTCGGCGGATACTGGAAGGTCGACCTGACGGCGACGATCACCGCCGCGCGGATTGCCCCCTTTCGCGAAACCCTCGAGGCTCTCGACCGTTCTCTTGGCCAGGGAAAGACGGTCCGGGTTCGCCTTCGCGGCCTGGTGGAGGACAGGGACGGTCCGCTGGTCGAGCTGGTTCATCCGCGACAGCTGGACATCCTGGACGTGACGAAGGACGCAGAGTGACCGCAACACTGGTACAAGGCCCCTCCCGAACCGCGCGCCTCTCTCGGCGCGGGCTGCGGTCGTTTGCCGCCTCCCTGTCCCTGTCGCTGCTGCTTGCCGGCTGCCAGCTTCTCGGCAACTCGACCTCCGTCGGCGTCATCGCACCGGGCACGTTGCGGCCCGGTCTGGCAGAAGACATCGGCGCACGCGAACACCCGCGCGTGGTCGCCACCTATGGCGGCGTCTACGAGGATCCGGGCGCGGAGCGGGCTGTCGCCGGGGTCATCGGGCGGCTGGTGGAAGCCTCCGAGGATCCGTCCCAGAGTTATCGCATCACCATTCTGAATTCGCCGGCGGTCAATGCCTTTGCCCTGCCCGGCGGCTATCTCTATGTGACCCGTGGCCTTCTGGCGCTCGCCAATGACACCTCGGAGCTGGCGGCCGTGCTGGCCCACGAGATGGCCCACGTCACCTCCAATCACGCCATTGCCCGCCAGCAGCGCGCCGAGGTGACCGAACTCACCAACAAGGTGCTGAGCAACGTGCTGCAGGAGAGCGAGAGCACCCGACAGGCGATCCTGTCGTCGCAGATGTCCTTTGCCCGCTTCTCGCAGACGCAGGAGCTTCAGGCCGATGCGGTGGGCGTGAAGACGCTCGCCAAGGCCGGATACGACCCCTTCGCCGCCTCCCGCTTCCTGAAGTCCATGGCGGACTTCTCGGCCTATCAGAACGCCCAGAACGACGGCTCCGACGCGCCTGACTTCCTGTCGTCCCACCCGACCACGCCCGACCGGGTGAACCTGGCCGTGCGCGAGGCACGTCAATTCTCCGGCCCCGGCATCGGCGAGCGCGACCAGAAGGCCTACCTGTCCCAGATCGACGGCATGCTCTTCGGCGACGATCCGCTGGAAGGCTTCGTCCGGGGTCGGGCCTTCCTGCACAAGGCGCTCGGCATCGGCTTCACCGTACCCACAGGCTACATTCTGGAAAACTCGCCGGAAGCGGTTCTGGCCAGCGACGGCAACGGCACGGCCATGCGCTTCGACGGCGCCGACGTGAGCAACTTCGACACGCTGACCGCCTACATGAATTCCGGCTGGATCAACGGCCTGCTGCCGGAAACCGTGCGGGCGACCACCATCGACGGCATTCCCGGCGTCACCGGCGCGGCGATCACCCAGGGCTGGTCTTTCCGCATTGCCGTTCTGCGCATCGGCCGCACCGGATACCGCTTCATCTTTGCCAGCCGCCAGCCGGATCAGGCTTTCGAACAGGGCTTCAAGGAAACCATCGAGAGCTTCCGCCAGCTTTCCCCGACCGAACGCGCAAGGCTCAAGTCCCTGCGGATCAAGGTGGTGGAAACGGGCCCCGGCGACACGCCGCGCAAGCTCGCCATCGGCATGAGCGGCATCGAGCCCTCCCGTCGGCTTGAGTTCTTCTCCATCCTGAACAGCCTGGACCCGGCCAGCCAGATCGCCCCCGGCAGCTATGTGAAGCTGGTGGTCGACTGAGCGCCCGAGACAGAAAACCCCGGCTGATGGATCCATCAACCGGGGTTTTTCATGTCTGCGCGCGCCTGAAAGGTGTCAGTGGCTGAAGGCCGACTGGTCCGCCTGACGTTCCAGCAGGGCCACCTTCAGCTTTTCCAGCGCCCGGTTCTCGATCTGCCGCACCCGTTCCTTGGAGATGCCGAGGCTCTGGCCGAGGGACTCCAGCGTGGCGCCTTCATCGGTCAGGCGGCGCTGACGCACGATCTCAAGCTCCCGGTCGCTCAGCACCTTCAGGGCGGAGGACAGCCACCGGCGCCGGCGTTCGTCGTCGATGGAGCGCCCCACCACCTCGTCGGGAAGGGGCTCGTCGGAGACCAGGAAGTCCTGCCGGTCCGCACTGCCCTCGTCTCCATCGACCGCCGGAGCGTTGAGGGAGCTGTCCGGGCCGGAAAGCCGGGCGGACATCATGGCCACATCCTGCGGCTTGACCCCCAGCGCTTCGGCGATCTTCCGGTGCACTTCGGAATCGGTGAGGTTCTGCTGCTTGCCCAGCAGCTTGGCCCGCAGGCGCCGCAGGTTGAAGAACAGCGCCTTCTGGCTGGACGAGGTGCCACCGCGCACGATGGACCAGTTTCTCAGGATGTAGTCCTGAATGGAGGCGCGGATCCACCACGTTGCATAGGTGGAAAAGCGCACCTCGCGCTCGGGTTCGAACCGGGCTGCCGCTTCCAGCAATCCCACATGCCCTTCCTGTATCATGTCGCCCAGGGACAGGCCGAAATGGCGGAAGCGCGAGGCCACCGCAATCACGAGCCGCATGTGGGAAAGGGTCAGGCGCTCTAGGGCCACCTTGTCGCGCCCGTCGCGCCAGCGTTCGGCAAGCTCCCGCTCTTCCTCGCGAGTGAGATACGGCGCCTTCATGGCCGTCCGTACCAACTGACGTCTTTCGCTCAAGGAATGGGACATGTCCGTCGCTCCTGCGTTTCTTCGGTCAGAATACGCGCCCGACCGCAGCCTAGATCACGCCTGGACGCGAAAGGAGAGGCGCAGGGAGCACAAATCCGTGAACGCAGAGTTCACCGAAAGGATGCCCCGGATCGGCCTTCTCCCGGCAAAAGCCAGCCCATAAAAGAAAACCCCGGCCGGAGCCGGGGTCTCGTCATCTCGTCAGGATGAGCTCGCAGGCCCTCAGGCCGCTTCTTCCTGATCGTCTTCGTCATCAGCATCGGCAGCTTCGGCGGCGGCCTTCAGGCGGCTCGGCGCCTTCGACAGGTTCAGCTCGATCTGCTTGACGGCTTCGGTCTCGGAGCACTTGTTCACGGCTGCGATTTCGCGGGCCATGCGGTCCAGGGCAGCTTCATAGAGCTGACGCTCGGAATAGGACTGTTCCGGCTGATTTTCAGACCGGTACAGATCGCGCACAACTTCCGAAATCGCGATCAGGTCGCCGGAGTTGATCTTCGCTTCATATTCCTGGGCACGACGGCTCCACATGGTGCGCTTGATGCGCGGACGGCCACGAACGGTCTCCAGAGCCTTGTCGACCGCATCCGGGTCACCGAGCTTGCGCATGCCGACGCTGGCGATCTTGGCCACGGGAACCCGCAGGGTCATCTTGTCCTTGTCGAAAACAATGACCAGGAGCTCAAGAGTGTGACCCGCCACGCTCTGCTCTTCGATGGCCGTGATCTGACCGACACCATGAGCCGGATAGACGATATACTCGCCCGTCTTGAAACCCTGTCGCTGCGCGGTCTTCTTCGTGCCAGTTGCCATTCTCTCGTCTACTCCTGCGCAGTTGCCGATCCTCGCCAGAGAACCGGCGCGGTCGAAATGACCGCCGGAGGCGGTCTTCTGTTCTTTGTGTGACACGCAAAATCCCGAACGTGTCCGCAAGTCAGGACACTGTTGATAGAGCGCGTGTCGGGGTGGTCAGCCGTTGGAAACCACACTATGGGTGAAGTCAGTCATACGAAGCATGTGATCCAGTTCACAATCCAGCTCGGACTGCAGCGCTAAACGCCTCCACCACGGAGCTTTAGCCAGTGTGTCTGAACGACTATCTTGCAAATATAGCACAGGCAGGCAAAAAATCAAAGAGTGATGAGTGCGTTGCCGCTCGTCATGCGCCTGACGCAAGGATACCCGGACATTTTGCCAAGGCCTCTCCGCACCCGCTCCGGCGCGGATTGCCAGCTGCCGGCACCCAGGATCTCGACCTCTTCATCACCTGCAATGGACGCCATGCTTCCCCCGATCGGACCGGGGCGCGAAGCCCCTGACACAGCCCTGTCTGCCGCTGCACGAACCCGAGCGCAGGCCCCCGAAAGCAGAAAGCCGCCCCGGCATCACCGGCAGCGGCTTCCCTGTCAATCACGCTTCAAGGCTGCTCAGGCGCCCTGCGGTCCTTCGGCAGAGAAATACTGCTCGAGCTTGTTTTCCTTGCCGTCGAATTCTGCGGCCTCGGGCAGCGCGTCCTTCTTTTCGGTGATATTCGGCCATTTCGCCGAATACTCGGCGTTCAGCTCGATCCACTTCTCCAGGCCTGGCTCGGTGTCCGGCAGGATCGCCTCGGCCGGGCATTCCGGTTCGCACACACCGCAGTCGATGCATTCATCCGGATTGATCACCAGCATGTTCTCGCCTTCGTAGAAGCAATCCACGGGGCAGACTTCCACACAGTCGGTGTACTTGCACTTGATGCAGTTGTCGGTGACGACGTAGGTCATCGCAGGTCCTCTTGGCCGGCTCGGGCAGAGGCGCATCTCGTCGCGTCCGGGATGCGCTTTCCTCAATGGCAAATATCAAGGGCGTTGGGTATCGCTTTTGACGGTTCCGCGCAAGCGCCTGACCGTGCGTCCCCTGCCCCCGTGAAGAAAAACCCTTGCGTGCGGCCGCAATGCCGAAGATTTTCGTTTCAGCTTCGCAGCGAAGACAGGGAAAGGGCCTCAGTCGCCCTGCAGGAAGGCGTCGATCTGCCGCCGGTCCCGCTTGGTCGGACGCCCCGCTCCCGGGTCCCGCTGGGCCGGTTGCGGCACCACGTCGGCCTTGGGCGGCGGCGGGGGAGAAAGATCCTCGTAAAGCAGTCTGGCTTCTTCGTAGGGACCGCGCCGGCTTCCCAGCGCAACCACCTTCAGCACCAGCACCCGCCGCTCCAGACCGATGGTCAGCACGTCGCCGGGCTTGATGGTCTTGGAGGCGGAGGAGATCTTCTCCTGATTGATCCGGACATGGCCCCCGGTCGCCAGCTTCTGGGCAAGCGACCGGGATTTCGTGACGCGGGCGTACCACAGCCACTTGTCGATCCTCAGCGCCCCGGAGGCCAGGGCGGTCGGTGACACCTTGTCGGAAATCAGGATTTCCCCTTCTTGTCCATGCCGGACTTCAGGGCGAGCAGCGCCGCGAACGGGCTGTCCATGTCCACCGGCTTGTCCTTCTTCGGCTTGGGCGCGGATTCGAAGGTCTTCGGGCCACGCTCGGCGCGGTCCGGACGGGGACCGCCCTTGCCCTTGCCACCGCGCTTGTCGCCACGGAAACCATCCTTGCGGCCGTCACGGCCTTCGCCGCCCTTGCCGCGCGCATCCTGACCGCCCCGATTGTCCTGACCCTGGCGACGACCATCCTGGCCCTGACGGCGCGGACGGCGATCCCCGCGGCCCGGACGCCAGATCTCGATGGTGACGGTTTCGGTTTCAACCGCTGCCTCGGAAGCAGCAGCCTCTTCGGTCATGGTCTCGGCAACCACTTCGGCCGGAGCTTCAGAGCTTTCGGCGACCGGCGCGGCGTCCTCGGCAGCAGCGTCCGCCGGAGCGTCCACAGCGGTTTCCGCAGCCACGGGTGCGGCTGCGACCGCCACCGGACGCTGCACTTCCTTGGTCTCGACCCGGTAGCCGAGCGACTTCAGGATCTGGGAGAAATCATCACCGGCACAGCCGAGCAGCGAGGTCATCGCCACCGTGACGGTGAAGCCGCCACCCTGGGCAATGGCCCCTTCCGGCGGCGTGACTTCGGCGTCGAGCGGCTTCCAGGAAACCAGCGGACGAATGATGTCGGCCAGACGCTCCAGAATGTCGACACGCACGGCGCGCGGACCGCAGACGCGGAAGCCGACGACCTTGTAGAGCGACTTGTCGATGGCCGGGTCGACCGGGATCGACGTGCGGCCGGACGCAGACAGCTGCGGCAGTTCGCTCAGGCCATCCATGTCGAGCGAGCCGTGCTTCAGGGCCCAGAGCTGGGCCAGCAGCTGGCTCGGCGCCGGCTTCAGCAGGGCCGGAACGTAGATGTTGTAGGCGCCGAAACGGACACCGAGCTTGCGCAGCGATGCGCGCATGTCCTGGTCCAGCTGGCGCACCTCGTCGGAGGCCTCCTGCCGTTCCAGGATGCCGAGGTTCTCGACGATGCGGAAGGCAACGCCACGTGCAAGACCTTCGAGGCCTTCGGCGGCCTGCAGGTCGGTCAGCGGCTTGAGCAGCGTTTCGATCTGGCTGCGCACCCACAGGGCAACCCGTTCCTGCACCTTGTCGCGGGCAGGGCCGGTCAGCTGTTCGTCAGCCAGCAGGATGACGGAGGGCTTCAGCACATCCTCTGCGGCGGCCAGCTTGGCCACCACTTCGCCACGCCAGCGCAGCGAGCCGTCCGAAGCGAGGATGAAGTCCCCGTTTTCGGAGCGCGACAGACGATCCGCCCGCGCCTCGATTTCCGCAGCCAGGGCCTTTTGAGCCGCAGCCCGCAGGGTCTTCCCGTCAGGTCCCTCGGCAGCCGCATCAGGGGCGAACCGGAAGCCGAGGAGGTTCCCGATGTGCTGACCTTCCACGAGCACATCACCGCTCGACGTAATTTCCGCTTCCAGCATGGCGTTCTCTCTCAAACGTCGCATCAAGACGCTGGTGCGCCGATCGACAAACCTCTGGGTGAGGCGTTCGTGCAGCGCATCAGACAGTTTATCTTCAATGTCGCGGGTAACGCCCTGCCAGTGGGCCGGATCGGCCAGCCAGTCGGGTCGGTTCGCGACAAATGTCCAGGTCCGGATATGGGCAATCCGGTTTGCCAGTGTGTCGATATCACCATCAGTGCGGTCTGCGAAGGCCACTTGACGACTAAACCAGTCGTCAATGATCGCTCCGTCCCGCATCAGATGGGTATAAATCGTGTTCAGAAGCTCCGCGTGATTGGCGGGAGCAATCTTCCGGTAGTCCGGGATCTGGCACACGTCCCACAGCTTTTCGACCGCATCACGGCCATTTGCCATGCCCGAAATGACGGAATCCCGCAGCAGGTGCTCCAGCGCGGTGATGTCGTCACCGATGGGCGCCCGCGCAAGCCCCTCTTCCCGAGGCACCACGTCCAGCGAGCGCCGAAGGGCGCTGGTGGACGAAAAATCCAGTCGACTGTTGCGCCATTGCAGCACTTTCAGCCCGTCGAACCGGTGACTTTCGATCTGATCCACCAGCTCGTCGTCCAGCGGATCCACCCGGCCGGTGACCCCGAAGCTGCCGTCGCGGGTGTGCCGGCCCGCACGGCCGGCGATCTGGCCCATCTCGGCTGCCGTCAGCTGCCGGTACTGGTAGCCATCATATTTGCGCGCGCCGGCAAAGGCCACATGATCCACGTCGAGATTGAGGCCCATGCCGATGGCATCGGTCGCCACCAGATGCTCCACATCCCCGTTCTGGAACAGCTCCACCTGCGCGTTTCGCGTGCGCGGGCTGAGCGATCCCAGCACCACGGCAGCCCCGCCCCTCTGGCGGCGCAGCAGTTCGGCGATGCCATAGACCTCGTCGGAGGAAAACGCGACGATGGCAGAGCGTGCCGGAAGGCGCGAAACCTTCTTCGAGCCCGCATAGGTCAGCACCGACATGCGCGGCCGGGTCACGACATTCAGTCCGGGCAGCAGCTTTTCCAGCAGCGGGCGAACGGTCGCCGCTCCCAGCAGCAAGGTCTCGGAGCGCCCGCGAACATTCAGGATACGGTCGGTGAAGACATGCCCCCGGTCCATGTTGGAGGCCAGCTGCACCTCGTCGATCGCCACGAAATCGGTGACGATGTCGAGCGGCATCGCTTCTACGGTGCAAACCCAGTAACGCGGCGTCTTCGGGATGATCTTCTCTTCGCCGGTGATGAGCGCGACCGTTTCCGGTCCCTTGCGCTCCACCATGCGGTTGTAGACCTCCCGCGCCAGCAGGCGCAGGGGCAAGCCGATCATACCGGAAGGGTGCGCGGCCATCCGCTCGATGGCCAGGTGGGTCTTGCCTGTGTTGGTCGGCCCCAGAACCGCGGTCACGGTCTTCGAGCGTGCCTGAGGCGGCAGCAGCGGGGCGTTTGGACGGGCCATGAGCTGTCTTGTGGTTGCCTGCGGGGACACGAAGGTCTCCGCCGGTCAGTCGCGTGAAAAGTCGGGCGGTGTCTATCACAGGCAATTGGCACTGTCCTGCCTTTTGTGAGGCTGGACGACTTCTCCCCCTCCCCGGGATGCCGGAAAAACGGAAGATTCGGAGAAAATTCGATATTAATTTCAAATAGATGGTCTGGAAGCAGGAACGACTCTGGAACAAAACCCGCCCGAATCGCGGACAAGCGGCGATTCCGCTTTCGTTCCCTACAAGATCTCGTCGAATACACTCTCCAATGCACAAGATGCTGAATCTGCACCGAGTCCTCGAACGAATCCGTTCGATATTTTCTTTTGCGGCGCGAGTCTTTCTCAAAGTCGAGTCAAGAACTGAATCACGGAAAGACTCTGCGTAAATCCAAAAGCACATCATTAACCCTGAGGAATGTCGGAATGACTCTGGCGTCCGAAGCGATGACTTGCGGCCACAGGACAGATGCTCGGCCGCACTGCCTTGCCAGGTCGTCCAGACGCCACAAGAACGGGATCCCCGCGCGCTCTGCCGCTTCGTGCGAAATTGCATCGGAAGATGCCTTGCGACCCTTGCGGGATTTCGGCACCGCAGCAATAACCTTTATTTATCCGGTCATAACGTTTCGTTGGCAAAGGGGGCTTGCACTCCTGTCAGGAATTCGGATTATTCCGCGCTGCCAATGGGTTTTCCGGCATTCTGGGAGGTTTAAGTCTTGTCCATTCGTAAGATCCTCGTCGCCAACCGTTCGGAGATCGCGATCCGCATCTTTCGCGCTGCAAACGAACTCGGCCTGAAGACAGTTGCCATCTTCGCCGAGCAGGACAAGCTCGCATTGCATCGCTTCAAGGCGGATGAGGCCTATCAGGTCGGCAAGGGGCTCGGCCCCATCGAGGCCTATCTAAACATCGAGGACATCATCCGCATCGCCCGCCTCTCGGGCGCGGATGCCATCCATCCGGGCTACGGCCTTCTGTCGGAAAGCCCGGAATTTGCCGAGGCCTGCGCCGAAGCCGGTCTGATCTTCATCGGCCCGACGCCGGAAACCATGCGCCGTCTCGGCAACAAGGTGGCGGCCCGCGAACTGGCGATTGCCGCCGGGGTGCCGGTGATGCCGGCGACCGACCCGCTGCCCGACGACATGGAGCAGATCAAGCAGCAGGCTGGCCGCATCGGCTATCCGGTCATGCTCAAGGCCTCCTGGGGCGGCGGCGGACGCGGCATGCGCGTCATCCCGGACGAGGCGACCCTGCTCAAGGAAGTGACCGCCGCCAAGCGCGAGGCCAAGGCCGCCTTCGGCAAGGACGAGATCTATCTGGAAAAGCTGGTGGAGCGCGCCCGCCACGTGGAGGTGCAGATCCTCGGTGACGGTCAGGGCGGCCTCGTCCACCTGTTCGAGCGCGACTGCTCGATCCAGCGCCGCCATCAGAAGGTCGTGGAGCGGGCCCCGGCCCCCTACATGAGCCCGGAGAAGCGCGCGGAACTGTGCGACTACGGCCTGAAGATCGGCCGCGAGGTGAATTACCGCGGCGCTGGCACCGTCGAATTCCTGATGGATGCGGATACGGGCGCCATCTACTTCATCGAGGTGAACCCGCGCGTCCAGGTCGAGCATACGGTGACCGAGGAAGTCACCGGCATCGACATCGTCAAGGCCCAGATCCAGATCCTCAATGGTCACCGGATCGGCACGCCGGAAAGCGGCGTTCCCGCTCAGGCTGACATCCGCCTCCATGGCCATGCCCTCCAGTGCCGCATCACCACCGAAGATCCGGAGCAGAACTTCATTCCCGATTACGGCCGCATCACCGCCTATCGCGGCGCGACCGGCTTCGGCATCCGTCTCGACGGCGGCACCGCCTATTCCGGCGCGGTGATCACCCGTTTCTATGATCCGCTGCTGGAAAAGGTCACCGCCTGGGCGCCCAGCGCCGAGGAAGCCTGCAAGCGCATGGACCGCGCCCTGCGCGAATTCCGCATCCGTGGCGTCGCCACCAACCTGGAATTTCTGGAAAACATCATCGGTCACCCGAAATTCCGGGCGAACGACTACACCACCCGCTTCATCGACAACACGCCCGAGCTCTTTGCCCAGACCCGCCGGCAGGACCGCGCCACCAAGCTGCTGACCTATATCGCCGACGTCTCGGTCAACGGCCACCCGGAAACCCGCAACCGGCCGGAACCGGCGAAGGACGCCATGCTGCCGGAAGTGCCGGACTTTGGCGACGTGAAGCCGGACGGCACCCGCCAGCTCCTCGATCAGCTGGGCCCGAAGGGCTTCGCTGCCTGGATGAAGCAGCAGGACCGGGTGCTGGTGACCGACACCACCATGCGCGACGCGCACCAGTCGCTGCTCGCCACCCGCATGCGCAGCCACGACATCGTGCGCGTGGCGGATGCCTATGCGGCCGGCCTGCCGCAGCTCTTCTCGCTGGAATGCTGGGGCGGCGCGACCTTCGACGTCGCCATGCGCTTCCTCACCGAAAGCCCCTGGGAGCGTCTGGCCCAGATCCGCGCCAAGGCCCCCAACATCCTGCTGCAGATGCTGCTGCGCGGCTCCAACGGCGTCGGCTACACCAACTACCCCGACAATGTGGTGAAGTTCTTCGTGAAACAGGCTGCCGAAGGCGGCGTCGACCTGTTCCGCGTCTTCGACTGCCTCAACTGGGTGGAGAACATGCGCGTCTCCATGGACGCGGTGATCGAGGCCGACAAGCTCTGCGAGGGCGTGCTCTGCTACACCGGCGACCTGCTCGACAGCGCCCGGCCGAAATATGACCTGAAATACTACGTGGGTCTGGTGAAGGAACTGGAAGCCGCCGGTGCCCACATCATCGGCATTAAGGACATGGCCGGCCTGCTCAAGCCCGCTGCGGCCCGACAGCTGGTCAGCGCCCTGCGTCAGGAGACCGACCTGCCGCTGCACCTCCACACCCACGACACGTCGGGCATTTCCGCGGCCACCGTCCTGGCGGCCGTCGAGGCCGGCGTCGATGCGGTGGATGCGGCCATGGATGCCCTCTCCGGCCTCACCTCCCAGCCCTGCCTCGGCTCCATCGTCGAGGCCCTGCGCGGCACGGACCGGGACCCGGGCCTCGACCCGGAAACCATCCGCCGCATTTCCTTCTACTGGGAGGCCGTGCGCAACCAGTATGCCGCCTTCGAAAGCGACCTGAAGGCCGGCGCCTCGGAAGTCTATCTGCACGAGATGCCCGGTGGCCAGTTCACCAACCTGAAGGAACAGGCCCGCTCGCTCGGTCTCGAAAGCCGCTGGCACGAAGTGGCCCAGGCCTACCGCGACGCCAACATGCTCTTCGGCGACATTGTCAAGGTGACCCCCTCCTCCAAGGTGGTGGGCGACATGGCGCTGATGATGGTGAGCCAGGGTCTGAGCGCCGCCGATGTGGCCGACCCGAAGAAGGACGTGGCCTTCCCCGACAGCGTGGTCAGCATGCTGCGCGGCGATCTCGGCCAGTCTCCCGGCGGCTGGCCCGAAGCCCTGCAGAAAAAGGCGCTGAAGGGCTCTGCCCAGATAACAGTGCGTCCGGGCTCGCTGATCCCGGAAGCCGATCTCGGTGCCGAGCGGGTCAAGCTGAAGGAGATCATGGGCAAGGAGCCGTCCGATCAGGATCTGGCCGCCTATCTCATGTATCCGAAGGTCTTTGCCGACTTCGACAAGGCTCAGGATCTCTACGGCCCCACCGAAGTGCTGCCGACCCCGGTGTATTTCTACGGTCTGGACGTGGGGGACGAGATCCTCGTCGAGCTGGAGCCGGGCAAGACCCTCGTGGTCGTGTGCCAGGCCATCGGCGAGACCGACGAGAACGGCGATCGCAAGGTCTTCTTCGAGCTCAACGGCCAGCCGCGCATCATCAAGGTGCCAGACCGGGCCCACGGCGCCTCTGGCGCGGCCGCCCGCCGCAAGGCCGAGGAAGGCAATGCCAACCACCTGGGCGCGCCCATGCCGGGCGTCATCTCGACCATTGCCGTCCAGCCCGGCCAGTCGGTGACCGCCGGCGACATGCTGCTCTCGATCGAAGCCATGAAGATGGAAACCGCGCTCCACGCGGAACGGGACGGCGAGATCGCCGAGGTCCTCGTCACCGCCGGCTCCCAGATCGACGCCAAGGACCTGCTGATCGTCTACAAGTGATCCGCAGGTCTCAAGCCTCTGAAACAGGACTGATGCCATGGCTCGACCATGGCATCCCTGCCGTGCCCTCACCTCACTCGATGAGGGCGGACAGGTCTCAAGCGGAGGCGCGAAAGCAACCCTCACCCGGCGCAGCGCGCCGACCTCTCCCAGGCTTGGGAGAGGTGAGCCGTGGAGAGCCAGAGAACTCCGGCCTCAACGCCTCAAGAACCATCACTGAGCCCCTGATCTCTCAACACGGGAAACGTACCTCTCCCGAGACCGGGAGAGGTCGACCCAAAGGGTCGGGTGAGGGTTCAGGCCCAGGCGCATCGATGATCCGCCCGGTGCGATCCCCTCTCCTCAGAAGTCGACCGTCAGGCCCTTGATCTCCCAGTCCTCGTAGCGGGTGGGCTCCAGTCCGCCGCGTCCATCCACTTCTTTGGGCAGGGCGGCCTGACGGGCATCGATCTCCTTGCGCCGCTCTTCTGCCTCGAGCAGGGCGCGCTGGGCGGCGGGCGGCAGATCCTCGAAGGCCCGGCGCGGCGCCTCTTCCGGGGTCGCAGCCAGAGACGGAGCATCGGCCGCAACCGTATAGTCGAGGGAAGCGGTGTTGGAACTCGGACGGGTTTCGGGCGTCTCAGACATGGGGCGTGGGCCTTTTCCTGGCGGGATCGCAGGGGTTCATGCCCCCTCGCCGCCTTGCTAAACCGGCGCGGCAATCCCATTTCATCTGTGACAGGGCATATAAAGCCCGCGCGACCCGAATGCAAAAAGGTCTTGGACGAACGACGATGAACTATATCAGGACAGCGATGCTGCTGGCGGCCATGACCGCTCTCTTCATGGGCATCGGCTTCATGATCGGCGGCCAGTCGGGCATGATGATTGCCCTGGTGATTGCCGCCGCCATGAACCTCTTCGGCTACTGGAACTCCGACAAGATGGTGCTGCGCATGCACCATGCCCAGGAGGTCGATGAACGCAGCGCACCGGAATATTACGGTCTGGTGCGCCAGCTCGCGGCCCGTGCCGATCTGCCCATGCCGAAGGTCTATCTCATCGACAATCCGCAGCCGAACGCCTTTGCCACCGGCCGCAATCCGCAGAATGCCGCCGTTGCCGCCACCACCGGCCTGCTGCGCATGCTCACCCGCGAGGAAGTGGCAGGCGTGATGGCCCATGAGCTGGCCCACGTGAAGAACCGCGACACGCTGACCATGACGATCACCGCCACGCTGGCGGGGGCGATCTCCATGCTCGGCAACTTCGCCTTCTTCTTCGGCGGCAACCGCGACAACAACAATCCCTTCGGCTTTGTCGGCGTGCTGGTGGCGATGATCGTCGCCCCGCTGGCAGCCGCGCTGGTGCAGATGGCCATCTCGCGGACCCGCGAATATGCCGCCGACCGCATGGGCGCGGAAATCTGCGGCGAGCCCATGTGGCTGGCCTCCGCTCTGTCCAAGATCGCCGGTGGCGTCGAGCACATCCACAATCCGGATGCCGAGCACAATCCGGCGACCGCCCACATGTTCATCATCAACCCGCTGTCGGGGGAACGGATGGACAACCTCTTCTCCACCCACCCGGCGACCGAAAACCGCATCGCGGCGCTCCGCCAGATGGCGGCCTCCGGCCTCGGTGGAGGCGGAGGAGACACGATGTCGACGCCCCATGGCGCCGCATCCCGTCCATCTGCCTCGGCCTCCGGTCGCTCCGGCATTCCGAACCATCCCCGTGATCCGGGCGCCAGGCCCCGCGGCCCCTGGGGTTGAGGCCCGTGACGTGAGGAGGCTGGGACCTCAGAGGCGACAAAAACCGCTTCGTTAAGGCTCCTTGCAAGAAAACCCTTTCGCCGGCTTCGCCACGCGCTTAAAATAGGGCTTCGCGCCGCTGTCCGGTTCCCCGGGCTGCGGCGCCTGTCATTTTACCGCCCGGATCGATCCGGCACCTTCAAGACTGGAATTCTTCCGTGGCACGACCGACCGGTGGCACCCGCCGCCCCCAGACCCGACCGCAGCAGCCCAAGGCAAGCCAGGGAGATGATCTTCCCGGTCTGGCCGGCAAGCCCGGCTTCGCGGCCCGCAAGGTGGCCGCAGACATTCTGGGCAATGTGGTTCACAAGCGTCATGCCATCGATGCGGAACTGGACCTGACCTCCGGCCACAGCGGCTTCCGTGCCCTGGCCCCCAACGACCGGGCGCTGGTGCGGGCCATCGTCGGCGGCAGCCTGCGCCATCGCGGCGAGATCGCCGCGATCCTGGACCGGCTGCTGGATCGGAAGATCCCTGAAAAGACCGGCCGCGTGGTCGACATCCTCCACATCGCCATCACCCAGATGCTCTATCTCGACATCCCCGACAGCGCGGCGGTCAATCTGGCCGTGGACCATGCGGGCGCCGACCGGCGTGCCAAACCCTACAAGGGGCTGGTGAACGGTGTGCTGCGCCGCCTTGGGCGCGAGCGGGACGAGATGACCGCAGATTTGGATGGCGTGCGCCTCAACACCCCGGACTGGCTTTTCGAGAGCTGGACCGAGACCTATGGCGCAGAGACAGCCCGCGCCATCGCCGAGGCCCACAGCAAGGAAGCCGCCGTCGACCTGAGCATCAAGGACGATGCCGCCGGCTGGGCCACCCGTGTGGGCGGCACGCTCGTCGGCAACCGCTCGGTTCGCCTGGGGGAAAAGGCCATCATCGATCAGCTTGACGGCTACGCGGAAGGCGCCTGGTGGGTGCAGGATGCCGCCGCCGCCCTTCCCGCCCGCCTGCTGGGCGACATTGCCGGCAAGAGCGTCGCCGATCTCTGTGCCGCCCCCGGCGGCAAGACGCTTCAACTGGCCGCCGCCGGTGCAAAGGTCACCGCCGTCGACATTTCCAGGAGCCGGCTCAAGCGCGTGAGCGACAACCTCGCCCGCACCGGCATGACGGCCGAAATCGTCGCCGCCGACCTGAAGACCTGGGAGCCCAAGGCGCCCTTCGACGCCATCCTGCTCGATGCCCCCTGCGGCGCAACCGGCACCATCCGCCGTCACCCGGACCTGCCCTGGATCAAGCAAGCCTATGACATCGGCAAGCTGGCGGAGATCCAGACCGAGCTTCTCGACCGGGCACTGACCTGGCTGAAGCCCGGCGGCCTGCTGGTCTATTGCACCTGCTCCCTCCAGCCGGAAGAGGGCGAAGCCCAGATCGCAGCCCTGCTGGAGCGCAATCCCGCCGTCAGCCTCGAGCCCGTCACCGCGGAGGATCTCGGCGGCCTGACCACGAGCATCAGCCCGGAAGGCTATCTGCGGAGCCTGCCGCACCACCCGGCCACGGCCGACGGCAGCCTCACCGGTCTCGACGGATTTTTCGCCGCCCGCCTGCGGAAGAATTAACGCGGAATAAACCGTTAATCCGGCCTAGTGAATTGTAAGCAATTGCTAACCTTAATTTTTCCTTGGGGCCGAAGGAAAGGGCAGCACCATATTCCGCAGTGAAAAGACAGTGACCAACGGAGTGACCGAGCGATGAAAGCGGTCACGGAACAGGGCCGCATCTGGCGCCTGGCCCTTGGTCATGTCTGGCAGAACGGGATGCGCTGGGTCCACGGGGGCCCGGTGTTCCGGTTCCTGCCCAGCCCCTCCGCGCCGGAACGGCTGATCATCGCCCCTCAGGATCTGCGCACCGCCGACGAGACCAATGCCGCCGACATCTACGGCGGGCGGTTCCTCTTCTCCGGCCACCTGATCGAGACCCACGGCCGCTCGCCCTTTCTCATCGAGGGCGCGAATGCGGACTGGTACCGGGCGCTGCACGGCTTCGGCTGGCTGCGCGACCTGCGCGCCACCAGCAGCCAGGTCTCACGCAAGAATGCCCGGGTCCTCGTCGATGACTGGATCACCCATTGCGGGCGCTGGGACAAGGTGGCCTGGCAGCCGCCGGTAGTCACCCGCCGCATGCTCTCCTGGCTGAGCCATTCGCCCTTCCTGCTGGAAGACAGCGACCACGAGTTCTACAGCCGGTTCCTGCGCGCGCTGGCCCGCCACCTGCGCTATCTGCGAAGGACGATCAACGACACCCACGACGGGGTGGAGCGCCTGCAGGCTGCTCTTGCCATCGCCGCGGGCTCGGTCTGCCTCTCCGGTCATGGCCGCTTCACCCGCCAGGCCTTGCGCCGCCTCGACTACGAGCTGAACCGCCAGATCCTCCCGGACGGCGGGCATGTGTCGCGCAGTCCCGGGGCGATCATCCAGATCCTCGCGGATCTTCTGCCCGTGCGCCAGGTCTTCATGGCCCAGGGGCTGGAAATGACCGGCACGGTGATGCAGTCCGTCGACCGCATGATGCCGATCCTGCGCTTCTTCCGCCACGCGGACGGCGCGCTCGCCCATTTCAACGGCATGGGCTCCACCCCCAACGATCTCGTGGCCACCATCATGGCCTATGACGATGCGCGCGGTGCCCCGCCCTCCAATGCGCCGCACAGCGGCTATCAGCGCCTGAGCGGCGGCCAGAGCCTCGTGCTCATGGACACGGGCCGCCCGCCCCGCGACGGGGTCAGCGGCTCCGCCCATGCCGGTTGCCTGTCCTTCGAGTTCTCCTCCGGCCTCAACCGGCTGGTGGTGAATTGCGGCGTGTCCGCCCGCGCCAGCGACGCCTGGCGCAAGGTCAGCCGCTCCACGGCGGCCCATTCCACCGCCTCCCTTGAAGACACCTCGTCCTGCCGCTTCCTGGCAGACTGGCCCTTCGGGCGCTGGCTCGGCGCTCCGGTGGTGTCCGGACCGACCATCGTTCCGGTGGAACGGCACGAGGACGACGCCGGCACCCGCGTCACCGCCTCCCACGATGGCTATCTCAAGTCCTTCGGCATCATCCATTGCCGCGACATCCGCCTTGCCGGCGACGGCACGGTGCTCGACGGGATCGACAGCTTCCCGGCCGGCGGCCCGGAGCGCCATGGCGACCAGTTTGCCATCCGCTTCCATCTGCACCCGGCCATCAAGGCAAGTCTCCTGCGCGGCGGTGCGGCCATCCTGCTCGCCTGTCCCGACGGCGAGGCCTGGGAGTTCGACAGTCCGGGTCAGGATCTGGCGCTGGAAGACTCCATCTACCTGTCGGACGTCTATGGCCATCGCAAGACGCTGCAGCTGGTCATCTACGGCCGCATCAGCTCGTCTCCGACCGTCGTCTGGCAATTCCGCCGCACCGCTGTCGCCCGGCCGGAGCGCCGCCCCCTGAGCCGCATCCGCGCGCAGGTCATGGCCACGCCGGAGCTGCCGCTCGACGACCCGCAGACGGAGGACGCGGACATCTCCGCAGATCCCGCCGGGACCGATGAGGCGCCGGCCGCACCGGCCCCCCACTCCTTCGAGGACGAGATCGAAAGCGCACTCGACGCCGCGTTCGACCGGCCGGATCGATCTGACCCGAGCTGACGCGTCCCAAACGGCCCGATGGCGTTTCCTTGGGCTTTTGCTTTGCCAGCATTCGTGATAGGCGACCCGCGAGTGTCCCCTTCCTTCACGACATCACGAGGCAAGCTTCATGGCCATTGTGTCCAAGAGTGTTCCCGTTCCGCCGCTGGTCCCCGTCAAGCGCGCGCTGCTTTCCGTTTTCGACAAGACCGGACTGGTCGAGTTCGCCAAGGCCCTGGCCGAGCGCGGCGTCGAGCTGGTCTCCACCGGCGGCTCCTACAAGTCCCTGAAGGATGCGGGCCTCGAAGTTCTCGACATTTCCGAAGTGACCGGCTTCCCCGAGATCATGGACGGCCGGGTAAAGACCCTGCATCCGAAAGTCCACGGCGGTCTTCTCTCCATCCGTGACGACGCCGACCACCAGGCCGCCATGGCCGAGCACGGCATCACCGGCATCGATCTCTTCTGCGGCAACCTCTATCCCTTCGAGGACGTGGTGGCCAAGGGCGCGGATTACGCGACCGGCATCGAGAACATCGACATCGGCGGCCCGGCCATGACCCGCGCCGCCGCCAAGAACCATGCCTATGTCACCGTGGTCACCGACCCGGCAGATTATGCGGACGTGATCGCGGCGCTGGACGCCAACGGCGGCCAGTCTCCGATCGAGCTGCGCAAGAAGCTGGCGCTGAAGGCCTTTGCCCGCACCGCCGCCTATGACGCCGCCGTCTCCAACTGGATGGCCGATCAGCTGAACGAAGCCACCCCGACCCACCGCGCCGTCGGCGGCAAGCTGGCCGAAGTCATGCGCTACGGCGAGAACCCGCATCAGTCCGCAGGCTTCTACAAGACCGGCGAAGCCCGGCCGGGTGTCGCGACCGCGCGCCAGATCCAGGGCAAGACGCTCTCCTACAACAACATCAACGACACGGACGCCGCCTTCGAGCTGGTCTCCGAGTTCGACCCGGCGCGCACCGCGGCTGTGGCCATCATCAAGCATGCCAACCCTTGCGGCGTGGCGGAAGCCCCGACCCTGCGCGAGGCCTATGAACTGGCCCTGCGCTGCGACCCGGTCTCCGCCTTCGGGGGCATTGTCGCCCTGAACGGCAAGCTCGACGCGGCCGCCGCCGAAGAGATCGTCAAGATCTTCACCGAGGTGATCATCGCCCCGGATGCAGACGAAGCCGCCAAGGAAATCATCGCCGCCAAGAAGAACCTGCGCCTGCTGCTGACCGGCGGTCTTGCCGATCCGCGCGCCAAGGGCCTCTTCGTCAAGTCCGTGGCCGGCGGCCTGCTCGTGCAGGACCGCGACAGCGGTGTGGTCGATGACCTGGACCTCAAGGTCGTGACGAAGCGCGCGCCCACCGAGCAGGAACTGAAAGACCTGAAGTTCGCCTTCCGCGTGGCCAAGCACGTCAAGTCCAACGCCATCGTCTACGCCCGCGACGGAGCCACCGTCGGCGTCGGCGCCGGCCAGATGAGCCGCGTCGACAGCGCCCGCATCGCCGCCCGCAAGGCGCTCGACGCCACCGAGGCCGCCGGCCTGACCGAAGCCCTGACCAAGGGCTGCGTGGTTGCCTCAGACGCCTTCTTCCCCTTCGCCGATGGCCTGCTGTCTGCGGCGGAAGCCGGCGCGACGGCCGTGATCCAGCCCGGCGGCTCCATGCGTGACGACGAAGTCATCGCAGCGGCCGATGAAGCTGGCCTGGCAATGGTCATGACCGGAATGCGTCATTTCCGCCATTGATATAAATAACAGTAAGACGACTGGCGAAAACTTGCTTCGCCAGTCGTTTCCATTTCTAATAACACTTCCTTAAATACGTATTTTCTATCGTTCTCCGGATTGATCTTCTGATCCGGAGTAACAGATGCTCAGATCCGCCGGCATTACGACCAAACTCGTAGCCCTCAGCATTTCCAGCATTGCCGCAGTGCTGATCGTCGGGGTCGGAGTGATTGTCTGGACCGTCTCCACGATCACCAGAGATCAGGCCATCCGGCGCGCCGAGAATGTCGCCGAAGCTCAGGCCGAATATGTTCGCCGAACGCTGGAGCATGGCCACACCATCGCCAAGTCCCTCGGCGACACGCTCTCCGGCCTGAAACAGGCTGGCTCCGTCGATCGGCTGGCCTGGATCGCCACGCTTCGCGGCGTCCTCGCCGAGCAGCCGGACCTTTCCGGGGTCTGGGGCGTTGTCACCACCGACGAACTGGACGGACGCAACGCGGAATTCGTCGGCAAGGACCTGCACAACGAGACAGGCGGCTGGCGCCCCTATTTCTACCGCGACGGCGACAAGATCGAATATCAGGCCATTCCGCTCACCGACATCGAGCAGGCTGCCGAGCCGGCGCTCTGGTTCACGGTGGCCTACGAGACTGGCAAGCCCTTCGTCACCGAGCCCTACACCTGGGGCCTGAACGATGGCGGCACCGCCACGGGCATGACCTTCTCGGCCCCGCTGATGGCGGACGGCAAGCCGATCGGTGCGGTCGGCGTGGATCTCTATCTCAAGGCCATCTCGGAAAGCCTGAATGCCATCCGCCCCCTTGATACCGGCGAGGTGAAACTCCTCTCCCAGGGCCGGAAGTGGGTCACCCATCCGGACGAGGCACTACTCGACAAGCCATGGGCGGACGGCGCAGCCCAGGCCGATGGCGACACCTCCGCGCGGATCTGGGCCGAGCTCGAACAGGGCCGCATGACGAGCTACTACGGGTTCTCCCCGCGCTTCGGCGAGGATGTGGTCAGCATCCTCGTGCCCATCAGCGTGGGCACCACCGGCCAAAGCCTGTTTCTCGCGGTGGATGTTCCCACCTCGACCCTGCAGAGTGCCACCTATGACGTGGTCTGGACCGTGCTTGCGGTGAGCGCCGTGATGCTTCTGGTGGCCGCCGCCGCGCTCCTCCTTGCCGGCCGCGCCCTGATCCAGAGGCCGTTCCGCCAGATCCTCGACAGCATCCGCGCGCTCACCGATCACCGCTACGACGTGACCATTCCCGACACGGACCGCCGCGACGAGATCGGCGAGGTGAACAAGGCACTCGAGATCTTCCGCGACAAGGCCCGCGAGGCCGAAGACCTGGCCGCCCAGCAGGCCCTGCAACAGCAGGAGCAGATCCGGCGCGCGGAAAGCATCCGGACCCTGTCCAGCAGCTTCGATGCCCAGATCAGCCAGCTGGTGACCACGGTCATGTCGCAGGTGGGCGATCTTTCCACGGCGGCCATCACCCTGACGTCGGGTGCCGATGACACCAGCGCCAAAAGCACGGCGGTCGCGGCCGCCTCGGAAGAAGCCTCGGCAAACGTGGAAACCGTCGCCTCGGCCGCCGAGGAACTGATGGCGTCGGTCGGCGAGATCCGCCGCCAGATGGCCCAGTCGGCAGAGATTGCGAGCCAGGCCGTGACCCAGGCCAACACCACCAACAGCAAGATCGAGGAACTTTCCAGCGCCGCCGCCAGAATCGGCGAAGTGGTCAAGCTGATCACCGCCATCGCGGAACAGACCAACCTTCTGGCCCTCAACGCCACCATCGAGGCCGCCCGCGCGGGCGAAGCGGGCAAGGGTTTTGCCGTGGTCGCGGCCGAGGTGAAGGAACTGGCAACCCAGACCTCCAAGGCCACCGAGGAGATCTCCGCCCAGATCAACGCCGTTCAGGAAGAAACCACCGGCGCGGTGGAGGCAATTGCCCGGATTTCCGAGATCATCGAGAACATGAACGAGATCTCCATGGGCATCCAGGGCTCCGTCGACCAGCAAAGCCAGGCGACGGAGGAGATCGCCCGCAACATCCAGGAAGCGGCCAACGGCACGCAGGATGTGGCAAGCAACATTGTCCAGGTGGCCGCCTCCGCCGATCAGACCGGTTCTGCCGCCCGCAAGGTGAACATGTCCGCCGATGTCCTCAAGGCAGAAGCCAACCGGCTGAAACAGGAGGTGGAGACCTTCCTCAAGGGCGTTCGCTCTGCCGCCTGACCTCTCTGCTGCAGCGCGACCCTATCGCGCATCAAGCCGCCGCAGCAGCAGCGCCCCAAGGACAAAGAACAGAAGGATCACCGACATGCCCGCCCGCTGCGATCCCGTCGCGGCGGTGAGGAGCCCGACGGCCAGCGGGCTCAGGAAACTGGTGACCTTGCCGGACAGGGCCATGAGCCCGAAGGACTGGGTCAGCCGGTCCGCAGGAGCCAGCGCCACGAGAAGGCTGCGGGACGCCGCCTGCAGGGGCCCGGCCGCAGCCCCGATCACGGCCCCGAGCCCCAGGAACACCTGATCCGCCACGCCGCTGAAAAGCCCCTCGCCCCCGGGAACCACCGGCACCACGAAGAGCACCGTCGTCCGATCAAGGGAGATCAGCCCCAGCCCGCAGACGAAGAGCAGCGCGAGGGCGCCGAGGAGAACACGGCGCGGCCCGATCCGGTCGTCCAGAACCCCTCCGGCCAGCGCACCGGCCGTGCCCGTCACGGTGAGAAGGATGCCGAAAATGCCGATTTCCACGGTCTCCCAGCCGAGCTGGCCTGCCGCATAGATGCCACCGAAGGCAAAAAGCGCGACCAGCCCGTCCTTGTAGGCCATGTTGGCGAGAAGGAAGGTCGTCAGCGGCCCCGCATCCTTCAGCCCGCGGACGGCGTCCCTCAGCGAGGCAGCGCCTGCGCGCAAGGCGTGGGACAAACGCGCACGCTTCGGCGCATCGGGAACCACCAGGAACAGCGGCAGGACGAAGACGGCATACCACAGGGCCGAGAGCGGACCGCTGACCCGGTCACCGGCACCGGTCTGCGGATCAAGCCCGAAGAGCGGCGTGAGCCCGAGGAGCGTCCGGCCGGTCTCCGGAGAGGCCACCAAGAAGCCCAGCGCCAGCACGAGGCTGACCAGCCCGCCCGCATAGCCGATAGCCCATCCCAGCCCCGACAATCTTCCCACCTGACCGCGCGGGACGAGATCCCCCATCATCGCATTGTTGAAGACCGTCGCGAACTCGACCGCGAGGGTCGCAAGCGCAAAGCCGCCCAGCGCCAGCGCGACACTGTGGGGCCCACCGGGCACCGCCCCCCACAAAAGGCAGCAACCGACGACAAGCGGCACGGAAAAGGCCAGGATCCACGGCTTGCGGTGGCCGGTGGCGTCGGCGACCGATCCGAGCAGCGGTGCCAGCAGGGCAATCACCAGTCCGGCGGCGGCCGTCGCATAGCCCCAGAGCTCCTGCCCCAGCGCCGGCGTGGCGGCGACCCGCGTCGCGAAATAGGGCGCGAAGACGAAGGTCGTCACCAGCGTGAAGAAGGGCTGGGTCGCCCAGTCGAACAGCGCCCAGGACAACCGGATGGAAAGGCTGGCGGACGGACTGGCAGAGGAAGGGGAAACGGTCACGCAAGAGGCCCGGAAACATGAAAACGGGCCGACAGCGTGGCTGCCGGCCCGGATCACGTCAAGCTCGTCACCGAGATCCTGGAGGATCAGCGGGCGATTTCCGCCAGAAGGCTCGCCGCCACGGAGAATTTCGACACGCTGAGGTCTCCGTCGAGGATCTCGTTCACCGTCGCCAGCGACCGCTTCACCACCGCTTCATGGGTGGCCAGCCAGCTCTGGAAGCTGCCCGCGACGATGGCTTGCGTCGCAAGATCCCGATGCGCGGAGGCGAGAACCGTCCGCGCCCGGTCGAGCGCCAGACCGTCGTAATAGTCCGCGATCTTGAGGTCCCGTGCCAGCGCATCGATGGCTCCGATGCGGAAGTAGGACGCCACTTCGAAGAAGGCCTTGGCCGCATCGCCAAGATCCGCCCTGGTCGCCTCGGCGATCACGACGATATCCGGCACCGCCCCTTCCACCGGCAGCCAGGCGATGCGCTCGGCAAGGCCCGCATCCACCCCGGCGGCCAGATAGGCCTGCTCGCGACCATTCAGATCGGCGGAAACGCTCTTCCCGGTCAGGGTCTTCAGCTGCGGCCGAAGGGCCTTGATGCCCGTCGCGAAGCGATCGACCACATCCGCGATGCCCTTGTCGAAGGCCACGTTGCGCTGGAACCAGACCACCTGCTCAATGACCAGATCCTGGATGGAGCGATAGAGCTCGAGCTGCAGCGTCCCGTCGATGCGGGTGTCGTGGGCATCGACCTCCTCGTTCAGCGCCGTCAGGCCGAAGCTGTCGCGCACCGCCACGAAGGAACGAGCGATTTCAGCAGCCGTGGCACCGGTCTGATCCGCCACCTTGGTGATGAAGGTCGCCCCACCCCGGTTGATGATCGAGTTGGCCATCATGGTCGCGATGATCTCGCGGCGCAGGCGGTGACCCTTGATCTCGTCCCGGTAGTCTTCCGTCATCTGGCTCGGGAAGTAGCGGAACAGCTCCCGTTCCAGATAGCTGTCATCGGGCACGTTGCTGCCAAGCAGCTTGTCGTAGAGATGCAGCTTGGCATAGGCGAGCAGCACGCCCAGCTCCGCCCGGGCCAGATAGGTGCCAGACTTGGCCATGTCGGCCAGCGTCGCATCATCGGGCAGGAACTCGACCTGACGGTCCAGCTCGCCGAGCTGTTCCAGCTGCCGCATCATGCGCATCTGATAGCCGAAGTTCTCCGCCCCTCGGGTCTCCGTCATGGAGAGCGACAGGGTCTGGAGATAGTTGTTGCGCAGCACCAGCGCGGCCACCTCGTCGGTCATTTCCGACAGAAGCGTGTTGCGGTCCTTCACGGACAGCTTGCTGGCCTTCACCGCAGCGCCGAGCGCGATCTTGATGTTGACCTCCATGTCCGAGGAGTTCACCCCGGCGGAGTTGTCGATCGCATCCGAGTTGCAGCGGCCACCATGGCGATGGAACTCGATACGGGCTCGCTGGGTCATGCCGAGGTTCGCGCCCTCACCGATGACCTTCGCGCCGACCTGGGCCGCGGTGATGCGGATCGCGTCATTGGCGCGGTCGCCCGCATCCGCATCGGTCTCGGCGGACGAGCGGATGTAGGTGCCGATGCCGCCGAACCAGAGAAGATCCACCTTCAGCTTCAGAATGGCGGTCATCACCTCCTGCGGCGTGGCGGTTGCCCTTGCGATCCCGAGCAGCTCCTGCATTTCAGCGGAAAGCGGAATGGACTTGGCATTGCGCGGGAAGACCCCGCCGCCCTTGGAGATCAGCTTGGCGTCATAGTCCTTCCAGGACGAGCGTCCCAGATCGAAGACGCGCTTGCGCTCCGCCCAGGAGGTCTCCGGATCCGGGGTCGGATCGATGAAGATGTCCCGGTGATCGAAGGCCGCCACCAGCTTGATCGCCCGGGACAGCAGCATGCCGTTGCCGAACACGTCCCCGGACATGTCGCCCACACCGCAGACGGTGAAGGGCTCGGTCTGGATGTCCCGGTTCATTTCCCGGAAGTGACGCTTGGCCGCTTCCCAGGCCCCACGTGCGGTGATGGCCATCTTCTTGTGGTCATAGCCGGCAGAACCGCCCGAGGCGAAGGCGTCATCCAGCCAGAAGTCCCGCGACTGGGAAATGCCGTTGGCCGTGTCGGAGAAGGTGGCCGTGCCCTTGTCGGCGGCAACCACCAGATAGGGATCGTCGGCGTCGTAACGCTGGACCAGCGTCGGCGGCACGATCTTGTCGTCCACCAGGTTGTCGGTCACGTCGAGCAGGGCGTTGATGAAGATCTTGTAGCTCTCGGTCCCTTCCTGGAACCACGCCTCGCGGTCGCTCATGTCCGGCAGCTGCTTGGGCACGAAACCGCCCTTGGCCCCCACCGGCACGATCACCGCGTTCTTCACCTGCTGCGCCTTGACGAGACCGAGCACTTCCGTGCGGAAGTCCTGCGCCCGGTCAGACCAGCGCAAGCCCCCGCGCGCCACCATGCCGAAGCGCAGATGCACGCCCTCGACCCGGGGGCTGTAGACAAAGATTTCGCGCAAGGGCCGCGGCTGGGGAAGATCCTCGATTCCGCGGGAGTTGATCTTGAAGGCAAAGGTCGGCTTCGGCAGCCCGGCTTGGTCCAGCTGGTAGAAGTTGGTGCGCAGGATGTTGTCGATCACGTTCTGGAAGCGCCGCAGGATGCGGTCGTCGTCCAGACTGCTGACCGTTTCCAGATCGCTGGCGATCTCGGCCTCGATCTTCGCCGTTCCGAGCGTCCGGTCCTGATCGTCCCGGGTCGGGTCAAAGCGGGTGTGGAAGAGTTCCACCAGCTTTGCCGCCACATGCGGATAGGCGTTGAGCGTGGTCCACATGTAGTCTTCGGAGAAGCGGATGCCCGCCTGCCGCAGATACTTGGACAGGGCCCGCACCACCGCGATGTCCCGCCAGGCAAGACCCGCGCTCAGCACCAGGGCGTTATAGCCGTCGTTTTCCGCCCGGCCTTCCCAGATCGCCATGAACAGGCTCTCCAGACGGCCGATCACGTGATCGTCGAGAGCGATCTCGGATCCATCCCGGGCTGCCAGCGTCATCTCGTGCAGATAGCTCAGCGGCTCATCCGTCGGGGTCACCCGGTAGGTGCGCTCGTTGATCACGCGGAAGCCCATGTTTTCCAGAAGCGGCACGCGGGCCGACAGCGGGATCGGCGACCCCTGATGATAGACCTTGAGGGAGAGGCGCGTGTCCTCCGACCCGGCGGCCCGGAAGAAGGTGATGGCCGTGTCCCGGTCCGGCGACAGGGTCTCGATCTTCAGCACGTCACCGAGGGCGGTTTCCGCGTTGTAGACTTCCTTGTAGCCGCCGTGGAAGGCCAGCGCATAGCGCTCCGACAAGGCGCGGGCGGTGACCGGATCGAACCGGGCCTTCAGCGCATCGCGCAGATTGTCCGGCCAGGTGCGGACCATGGAGGCAATCGCCGCTTCCAGATCGCTCTGGTCCGGGGTCGGGGTCTTGCCCTTGTCGCGCCCGATGATGAAGTGGACACGGGTCAGCGGCCGGTCGAGATAGGTCACGTACCAGGCCGAGAGGCGCCCGTCATAAATCGACGCCAGATAGGAGCCGATGTTGAGCCGCACTTCCGTGTTGTAGCGGTCCCGCGGCACGAAGCAGAGGATCGACACATAGCGGTCGAACTTGTCGGCACGGGCCAGCACGCGAATGCGCGGGCGTTCGTCCAGCTGCAGGATGGTGATCGCGAAATCGAACAGCGTGTCCCGGTCGATCTGGAACAGCTCGTCGCGGGGGAAACTCTCCATCACGTTGGTCAGGGCGCGGCCGGAATGGCTCTCCGGATCGTAGCCGGCCTTGGCCAGCACGCTCGCCACCTTGCGGCGCAGGAACGGAATGGTGCTGGTCGGCTCCGTGTAGGCCGTGGAGGCAAAGAGACCGATGATGCGCAGCTCGCCGACCATCTGGCCATCGTCGTCAAAGAGCTTTGCCCCGACATATTCCATGTGGACGCGCCGATGCACCCGGCTCTTCACATTTGCCTTGGCGATGATCAGCGGCTCCGGCTTCATCAGGAACTCGCGGATTTCCGGCGTGATCTGCACGAACTCGGAGCCACGACGCAGGACGCGCACATCCGGATCGGCAAGAAGGCCGAGGCCCGTGCCTTCGTACGGCGACAGGTTGCCCTCTTCCACGCCGCCCTCGAACTTGTATTCGCGCATGCCGAGGAAGATGAAGTTGTCGGCCGCCATCCACTCCAGGAAATGAATGGCCTCCCAGAGCTCGTCACCGGCCCCCGTCGCCTGGGTCGTCTTGTAGGTGTTAATGGCCCGGCGCAGGCGCTTCTGCATCGGGTCCCAGTCCTCGACGGCGGCGCGCACATCCTTGAGCACGGCGTCGAGACGCGCCTTGAGACCGTCGCGAACTTCAGCGCTGTCGATGCGGGTGACGTGAATGTGGATCAGGCTTTCCTGATCCTCTTCGCGCGGCGCGCCGCGCTTCTTGCCGGTGGCGGAGATCAGCTTGCCGGAGGCGTCCCGCTCGATGGAGAAGATCGGGTGAAGGACCAGATGCACCTCGAGCCGGCTGTCCTGGAGTTCGGCCATCACCGAATCCACCAGGAAGGGCATGTTGTCGTTGACGATCTCGATGACCGTGACTTCACCCGCCTTGTGGCCCTTGGCCTTGAACGACGGGTTGGCGACCGTGACCCGGTGGGTGCCCTTGTCGTGGATCTGGAAATCCTCGTAGGCCGTGCGGGCGAAGGCGATCAGCTCGTCCTCGCTGTAGGCGACCAGATCCTCTCCCGCGCCGCGCAGGTAGAATTCGCGGGCGAAGCTGGCGAGATCCTCGCTCTCCCCGCTCAATCTGGCGACCAGCGCCTCGATCATCCGCGTTTTCGAGATCTCTGTCTTGTCCGGCATTTCCGTCCCTTTCGACTGCTGTTCACGCCGACTGTGCCTTGATCTAAGCAGACGTTGATGAAGGGAGCCCTTACGGCGGTCCCATGTTGCCTACATAGAATTGCGGAGAGCTTATCCGGTTTCTCCCCTCAATTTCAGGCTAAAGATGGTCCGGTGGAAGAAAGAACCGACCAAAAAACCGTGACAGGACAGCTCGATCCGCCCAGTCCGACGGCCCGGACAGCAGGCTGCCCCCATTTTGCGGTGCCTGGCTTGCGATTGCGCCGCACTGCCATTCACCGGTGGACAGGTGAGATTGTTTCAACGGGTGTTTGAGTTCGCGGGCCACCACCTGCGAGTGACTTCGCCCTGCAATCGGTGTAATAGGCTGCCACGGAAGTCTGAGGTTTTTTGGAGAGGGACCGGCCATGGTTGCGCGCGTTTTCATTGACGGCGAAGCAGGAACGACGGGTTTGCAGATCCGCGAGCGCCTGGCCGCGCGCCGCGATCTGGAGTTGCTGTCGATCCCCGACCACCTGCGCAAGGACCTCTCGGCCCGCGCCGATCTGCTCAACTCTGCCGATGTGGCCATCCTGTGCCTGCCGGATGACGCCGCCAAGGAAAGCGTGTCGCTGATCACCAGCGAGACCACCCGCGTCATCGATGCCTCGACCGCCTATCGGGTTGCCGAGGGCTGGGACTATGGCTTTGCCGAAATGGCGAAAGATCAGGGCGCGCGCATTGCCGCCTCGAAGCGGGTCGCCAATCCCGGCTGCTGGCCCCAGGGCCTGATCGCCCTTCTGCGTCCGCTGATCGAGGCCGGTCTTCTGCCAGCCGACCATCCGGTGACCTACAACGGCATCTCCGGCTATTCCGGCGGCGGCAAGTCCATGATCGCCGACTATGAGGCCGCCGGCAGCAAGGCAAACACCTTCGCGCCCTATGCCCTGACCCTCAATCACAAGCACCTGCCCGAGATGACCGCCTACAGCGGCCTGACCCGCACGCCGCTCTTCACCCCGGCGGTCGGCAACTACTACAAGGGCATGCTGACGGCCATTCCGCTGCAGCTGGCGACCCTGCCGAAGGTTCCGACCGGTGCCGAGCTGCATGCAGCCATCGCCGATCATTTCGCCGCCATCAGCGACGGCTTTGTCGAGGTCGCGCCCCTGGCCGACATCGGCAGCTCCGCCGACCTGAACCCGGAAGCGCACAACGGCACCAACACCCTGCGCCTGCATGTGTTTGCCAACGATGCCCGCGCCCAGGCCGTGCTGATCGCCGTCTATGACAATCTGGGCAAGGGCGCATCCGGCGCCGCCGTCCAGAACCTCAATCTGATGATCGGGGCCGACGCCGGGCTCAGCCTGACAGCCTGACCCTGAAGGGACCCCTCGACTGACAGTCCGTTACAAGCACAAGAATTCTGGAGAGATCGCCTTGGAAAAATTCGTCACGCTCACCGGTGTCGCGGCCCCGCTGCCGATCATCAACATCGACACCGACATGATCATCCCGAAGCAGTTCCTGAAGACCATCAAGCGCACTGGCCTCGGCACCGCGCTCTTCCACGAGCTGCGCACCAATGACGACGGCACTCCGAACGAGGACTTCGTGCTGAACAAGCCGGCCTACAAGGACGCCCAGATCCTGGTGGCCGGCGACAACTTCGGCTGCGGCTCCTCCCGCGAGCATGCCCCCTGGGCCCTGCTCGACTACGGCATCCGCTGCGTGATCTCCACGTCCTTCGCCGACATCTTCTACAACAACTGCTTCAAGAACGGCATTCTGCCGATCCAGGTCTCCGAGGAGGAGCTTGAGAAGCTGCTCGACGACGCGAACCGTGGCGCCAACTCCACCCTGACCGTGGATCTGGAAGCCCAGGTCATCAAGGGTCCGGACGGCGGCGAGATCTCCTTCGAGATTGACCCCTTCCGCAAGCACTGCCTGATGAACGGCCTCGACGACATCGGCCTGACCCTGGAAAAGCGCACCTCTATCGACACGTTCGAAGGTTCGGCTGCCGAATCCCGTCCCTGGGTCTGAGATCCCGGACAAACGACTGCTGACGAGGCCGGGGCATCTGCTCCGGCCTTTTCGTATCGCGAGGCCTTCACAAAGGCTTGAAATGATTTATCCCGCAGGCGCCACAATGGACGGCTAGAGTGTCGGCATGACAGCGACAGTATTCTCCCGCCTGGCGCCCCTTGCGCCCTGGACCGACCGAACCGGACAGCTCTCCGTGCTCCGCCTCGTCGTCTTCCTCGCCCTGCTCGTTCCCGGCGTGCTGGTCTTCCAGGATCTTGCCTTCGGACCGATCCGGCCGGAGCCCTTCGAGTTCGCCCTGCACCAGACCGGCGAATGGGCGGTGCGGATCCTGGTCCTGAGCCTCGCCGTCACGCCCATCCGGCGGATCTTCCGCTGGAACAGGGTGATCGGCCTGCGCCGCATGATCGGCGTTACCGCGCTTGCCTATGCGATGCTGCATCTGGGGCTCTACATGGCGCAGGAAAACTGGGTTCTGCCGAAGATTGCTTCCGAGATCGCCCTGCGCTTCTATCTCACCATCGGCTTTGTGGCCCTGCTCGCCCTGATCGCGCTGGGGGCGACGTCCTTCGACCGGGCGATCCGCACCATGGGCCCGCGCTGGACCACCCTTCACCGACTGGTCTATCCGGCAACGGCGCTGGCGCTCTTCCATCACTTCCTGCAGGCCAAGGCGGATGTTTCGGCAGCGACCCTGCTGTCCGGACTTTTCGTGCTGCTGATGCTCTACCGGCTGATCGCCGCCCGGCGCTGGCGACTGGAAAACATCGGCATTCTCACCGCCGCAGCGCTGGTCGCATCCGCCCTCACGGCAGGGCTCGAATATGCCTGGTATGCTCTGGCGACGAATCTTCCGGCGGAACGGGTCTTCATGGCGAACTTCAACCTCGCCCTGTCCCTGCGCCCGGCCGTGCTCGTGCTCCTGGCGGGGCTGGCCGTGGCCGCCATCCGCCTGGGGCTGACGCTCGCCACAAGCCTCAAGGCGCGGCTGCGCGCCGCCTGACGACGGGCAGGTCTCATCACGTGTCAGGAAAACTCAGTCGACCTGATCGCCGGCGAGGCGGCGCAGATCCTCGATCCGCTCGCCGATGGGCTTGAGAGCGGCAACGGTCTGCTGATAGCGGGCGGCCTGCTTGTCGAAGAGCTGCTTGGCGAGTTCCGGATATTCCTGAACCATGCGCTTGAAGAGGGCGCGACGAATGCGGATCACCCGCACGGCACCCACGGCGACGGCCCGGCAGGGGCGCTTGGTGTCGACCAGAAGAGCCGTTTCGCCGAGCAGCGTGCCCGTCGGGGCCACGTCCACCTCATCATAGCCTTCCGGCCCGCGCTTGCGCAGGGACACGGAGCCCGAGGCGACAACCATGCCGCCATCCGCCCGTTCGCCCTCGTCAAAGAGGGTCGATCCGCTGCGGTAGTCCATGCTTTCGGCGCTGAAGGCGAGCAGACGCAGGTGATCATCCGCAAAATCGGCGAATACCGGGATCTGCTGCAGGAGGACGATGTCTTCGGTCAGGCTCATGATCAAGCTTTACGATGCTTCGCCCGAACGGTCCAGTGGCCGGGGACAGGAGGGCTCCTGTCCGCACAGATTGAAGGATCCGGAAGCCAGCCGGGTCAGGGGACGAGCTTGTAGCCGCCCGCCTCGGTGACCAGAAGCTCCGCGTTGGACGGATCCCGCTCGATCTTCTGGCGCAGGCGATAGATATGGGTTTCCAGCGTATGGGTGGTGACGCCGGAATTGTAGCCCCAGACCTCATGCAGGAGAATGTCGCGGGTCACCGGCTTTTCTCCGGCGCGGTAGAGGAACTTCAGGATGGAGGTCTCCTTCTCCGTCAGCCGGATCTTGGAGCCCTGATCGTCCTGCATCAGCTTTGCCGCCGGACGGAAGGAATAGCGGCCGATGGCGAAGGTGGCGTCTTCGCTCTGCTCGTGCTGGCGCAAATGGGCGCGAATGCGGGCGAGCAGCACGGCGAACTTGAACGGCTTGGTGACATAGTCATTGGCGCCGGCCTCAAGACCGAGGATCGTGTCGCTGTCGCCATCATGACCGGTCAGCATGATCACCGGTGCCTTGAAGTCGCTCTTGCGCAGCAGCTTCACCGCCTCGCGTCCGTCGATGTCGGGAAGACCCACATCCATGAGCAGCAGATCGACATGCTCGGACTTGGCCATCTTCAGCCCCGAAGCGGCCGTTTCCGCCTGGAGCGTCGTGAACTCGTCGTAGAGCGAGAGCTGCTCGACCAGTGCTTCCCGCAGCTGGGTGTCGTCATCGATGATCAGAATGGTCCGGGCGGTCATCTTTCGGTCCTCACCTCGTCCAGCACACGTGCCGGCGCAACAGGGCGTTGCCTTCGGCCTTCAGGCCATGCGCCACCCAATATGGAAATCTGGCGACGTTTGTGCGAGGGAAATCATCGCTGGACAAGCATTGCTTCGTCAATTCTTCTTCACGCCGGAGTTATGGCGACTTTATTCTGACCCCTTCGACGGGCGGATCCTCTCCCCGCTCTCGGCTTGCACTTTTTGCCAATCCTCTCCCAACGCCCGGAGGCCGCTTGAAAAATCTCGTGAAAGTGCTGGAGGTCCGCGCGACCACACCGGGCGCAACCCGTGGCCTGCTGACGTGTGGAGAGATCACGTTTGCGTGTGCACTCGGCCGCTCGGGCCTCACCCGGTTCAAGCGAGAGGGAGACGGTGCGACGCCGATGGGGAGCTTCGAGCTGCTGAATGCCGTCTATCGCGCCGATCGCGGCCCGCGCCCGCGTACCGAACTGCCCGTCGAACGCCTCGTGCCCACGGACGGCTGGTGCGACGATCCCCGTCATCCGCGCTACAATCGCCCGGTCGATCTGCCCTTCGAAGCGGGGCACGAGAAGATGTGGCGCGACGATCGCCTCTACGACATCGTGGTCGTGTTGAACCAAAACATGTTCCCGGCCGTTGCAGGAAGGGGAAGCGCGATCTTCTTCCACGTCGCCCGGGAAGGTTACCTGCCGACCGAGGGCTGCGTGGCCGTGGCGCCGGCCCACATGCGGGCGATCCTGGAACGGATCGGACCGGGAACCGTGATGAACATCGCCTGAGCCTGAGGGGCCCGGCCGCGAGGAGGAAAGAACATGCGCTGGAAGGGTCGTCGCGAAAGCGGAAATGTCGAGGATCGCAGAGGCTATCGCATGGCAGGCGGATCCCGCCCGGGCCTGCGCATTCCCCTGTCGCGCGGCCGCAGTGCGCGCGGTGGCGGTCTGGGGCTCGGTGGCATCCTGATTGTCCTGGCGCTCGCCTGGTTCACGGGCATCGACCCGCTGACCCTGCTCGGGCTGAACGGCGGATCGTCCTACGACAGCGGCCCGGCCATCTCGTCGGGTACGACCGCCCCGGCCAATGACGAGACGTCGCGGTTCGTCTCCGTGGTCTTGGCCGACACGGAAGACACCTGGAACACGCTTCTCGCCGAACAGGGTATGAACTACCCCGAGCCGCGCCTCGTGCTCTTCTCCGATGCAGTGCGCTCCGCCTGCGGACAGGCCAGCGCCGCCGTGGGCCCCTTCTATTGCGGCCAGGATCAGAAGATCTACATCGACCTCACCTTCTACCGGCAGCTGGCCGGCCAGTTGAAGGCCCCGGGCGATTTCGCCCAGGCCTATGTTCTGGCCCACGAGGTCGGCCATCACTTGCAAAATGTGCTGGGCATCCTGCCGGAGTATCACCAGGCCCGTCAGGGCATGAGCGAGCGGGACGCCAATGCGCTGTCCGTGCGCGTCGAGCTGCAGGCCGACTGTTTCGCCGGCATATGGGCCCATCATGCCGCCCGCCAGCAGGATTTCATCGAGGACGGCGACATCGAGGAAGCCCTGAACGCGGCCAGCCGCATCGGCGACGACACCCTGCAGAAGCAGGCCCGCGGCTATGCCGTGCCGGAAACCTTCAACCACGGCAGCTCCGCCCAGCGGGTGCGGTGGTTCCGCGAGGGCTTTTCCTCCGGCGACATCCGCGCCTGCGACACGTTCAAGGCCAGTACCCTCTGATCCGGCGCAAGCCCGCCGGTTTACCCTGTCCGCTCGCGGGGTCCGCGACGCAGCCCTGCCCTGCGTCGCAGGTCTGGTAATCCCGCGCGTTTTCCGCCATATAGGGGCTTCCGGCGGCCATGCGGTCACGACACCGCGCCGCTGGACCAATTCCTTGGACATTCTGGTGGATCCGACGGACAGGCAGCCGCATATGCGCAGACCCTTTTTGAAAATGAACGGCCTCGGCAACGACTTTGTCGTCTGGGATGCGCGCAGCGAGAAACTGGCCCTGACGCCGGATGTCATCGCGCGCCTGGGCTCCCGCGAGACCGGCATCGGCTTCGACCAGATGATCACCGTCGAACGCTCGTCCCTGCCGGGCGTCGATGCCTTCATGCGCATTCATAACATGGACGGATCCCAGGTGGATGCCTGTGGCAATGCGACCCGCTGCATCGGCCGTCTGCTGCTGGAGGAAAGCGGCAAGTCGGCCGTGACGATCCAGACCAACGCCGGGCTGCTGAATGCGGTCGCCAGCGGTGTTCCGCGCACGATTTCCGTCGACATGGGCGTTCCGCGCCTGCGCTGGGACCAGATCCCGCTGGCGGAAGAATTCGCCGACACACGCGCCATCGAACTGCAGATCGGCCCGATCGACGATCCCATCCTGCACACGCCCGCCGTGGTCAGCATGGGCAATCCCCACGCCATCTTCTGGGTCAAGGACATCGAGGCCTATGACCTGGCCAAGGTCGGGCCGCTGCTGGAACATCATCCGATCTTCCCCGAGGGTGCGAACATCTCGCTGGCCCAGTTCATCGGAGAGAACGAGATCCGCGTGAAGGTGTGGGAACGCGGCGCGGGCCTGACGCTGGCCTGCGGCACCGGAGCCTGCGCCGTGGCGGTTGCCGCCGCGCGCGACAACAAGGCCGGCCGCAAGTCCGTCATCCATCTGCCCGGCGGCCCGATCACCATCGAATGGCGCGAAAGCGACGGCCACGTGATCATGACCGGCCTGACGGAAGTGGAATTCGAGGGGGAGATCGATCTGGAAACCCTCGCCTGGGAGAAGGTTGCCGAAGGCGACCTGGCGCTCGAGCCCGCCGGAGATGCCGCGTGAGCATTGACGTCGTTACCTTTGGCTGCCGTCTGAATTCCTATGAATCGGAAGTCATGAAGCGGGAGGCAGAAGCCGCCGGCCTCAAGGATGCTATCCTGATCAACACCTGCGCGGTGACCAACGAAGCCGTGCGCCAGGCCCGTCAGGCCGTGCGCAAGGCACGCCGCGACAATCCCAACGCCCGGATCATCGTCACCGGCTGCGCGGCCCAGACCGAGAGCGCCACCTTCTCCGAAATGGAGGAAGTGGACCTGGTGCTCGGCAACACCGAGAAGCTGGAGCGCAAGTCCTACCAGCAGGTCGCGACCTTCGGCATCGACGACAGCGAGAAGGTGCGCGTCAACGACATCATGAGTGTCGAGGAGACCGCCGGCCACCTGATCGACGGGCTGGAGGGCCGCGCCCGCGCCTTCGTCCAGGTGCAGAACGGCTGCGATCACCGCTGCACCTTCTGCATCATCCCCTACGGCCGCGGCAATTCCCGCTCCGTGCCCATGGGCGTGGTCATCGACCAGATCCGCCGCCTGACTGAAAACGGCTACAACGAGATCGTGCTGACCGGCGTGGACATCACCAGCTACGGCTCCGATCTGCCGGGCACGCCGAAACTCGGCGCGCTGACCGCCAAGATCCTGAAGATGGTGCCGGACCTGAAGCGCCTGCGCCTGTCCTCCATCGACAGCATCGAGGCCGACGACGAGCTGATGCGGGTGATCGCCGATGACGAGCGGCTGATGCCCCACTTCCATCTCTCGCTTCAGGCCGGCGACGACATGATCCTCAAGCGCATGAAGCGCCGCCACCTGCGCGCCGACACGATCGCCTTCTGTGAAGAGGTCCGCCGCCTGCGCCCGGACGTGGTCTTCGGTGCCGACATCATCGCCGGCTTCCCCACCGAGACGGAAGAGATGTTCCAGAACTCGCTGCGGATCGTCGATGAATGCGGCCTGACCCATCTCCACGTCTTTCCCTTCTCGCCCCGTCCGGGCACGCCGGCCGCCCGCATGCCCCAGCTGCCGCGCCAGGTGGTGAAGGAGCGCGGCGCGCGCCTGCGCGCCAAGGGCGAGGAAGTGCTGAAGAAGCATCTCGCCGGTGAAGTGGGCAAGATCCTGCCGGTGCTGGTGGAAAAGGAAGGGCTCGGCCGCACCGAAACCTTCACCCAGACCGAGATCACCGGTGGCGAGGCAGGCGAGATCCTGATGGTCAAAATTATCGGCCACAGCGACCGCCATCTTCTGGGCGATGTGGTATCAAGAGCCGCATGACCGTTCCCAGCGAACGGCCACGCCCCTATGACGACTGACAGTTCAAGGCCTTTTTCATGAGCGACAAGAAGCGCGGATTTTTCGGACGTCTCTTCGGGGCGAAGGACGAGACACCGGAAGAGGCTGCCGTCCGCCCTCAGGAAGTGGCCGAGGACACCGCGTCCGCCGTCGAGCCTGATGCAGATGCCGAGGCCCTGACGCCGGAAGCGGACACGGTGCCGGAAGCCGTTGCCCCGATTGCAGAGGCCGCCGAGCCCCAGCCTGTTGCCGAGCCTGAACCTCAGGTCGAGGTTGAAGCCGAAGCTGAAACGGACACGGCAGTTGCGGCGCAGCCGGAGAGCGCCCCCGCCATCCTGCCCGAAAGCGCCCCCGAAGAACCGGCCCCCACGGAACCGACCCCCGAGGCCTCCGCTCAGCTGGCCCCTGCGCCAGTTGCGCCCGCCCAGCCGGAAGCCCAGAAGCAGAGCTGGTTCCAGCGTCTGCGCGCCGGCCTGTCCCGCTCGTCCTCCGCCCTCACCGAGGGCATCTCGTCCATCTTCACCAAGCGCAAGCTGGACGCCTCCATGCTGGAGGATCTGGAAGACGTTCTGATCCAGGCGGATCTGGGCGTCGACACGGCCATGGCCATCACCGAACGCCTTGCGTCCGGTCGCTACGACAAGGAAATCGCGCCGGAGGAAGTCCGCGCCATTCTCGCCGACGAGGTGGAGAAGGTGCTTGAGCCCGTCGCCTTGCCGCTGGACCTGAACCGGGGCAAGAAGCCCCATGTGGTGCTGATGGTCGGAGTCAACGGCACCGGCAAGACCACCACCATCGGCAAGCTCTCCCAGAAGCTCGCCCGCGAGGGCAAGACCGTGATGCTGGCCGCGGGCGACACGTTCCGCGCCGCCGCCGTGGAGCAGCTCAAGATCTGGGGCAGCCGCACGGGGGCTGAAGTCATCGCCCGCGCCACCGGCGCCGATGCGGCAGGCCTCGCCTTCGACGCCATGAAGGAGGCGAAGGACAAGAATGTCGACGTTCTCCTCATCGACACGGCCGGCCGCCTGCAGAACAAGGCCGAGCTCATGGACGAGCTCGAAAAGGTCATCCGCGTGATCAAGAAGCACGACCCGGAAGCCCCGCACGACGTGATCCTGACCCTGGACGCCACCACCGGCCAGAATGCCCTGAGCCAGGTGGAAATCTTCGGCCGGGTGGCCGGTGTCACCGGTCTGGTCATGACCAAGCTGGACGGCACCGCCCGGGGCGGCATCCTTGTCGCCATCGCCGCCAAGCACAAGCTGCCGGTCCATTTCATCGGCATCGGCGAAGGGGTCGAGGATCTGGAGCCCTTCAAGGCCCGGGATTTCGCCACCGCCATCGCCGGACAGGCGTAAAAAGGCCCCGGCAGGCACCGGTTCAGGCACTCAGCACGATCACCCGCGCGCCCATCGGCACCCGGTCATAGAGGTCGATGATGTCCTGCTGCCAAAGCCGGATGCAGCCCGAGGACGCATCCCAGCCGATGCTCTTCGGCTGGTTCGTGCCGTGGATCCTGTAGAGCGTGTCGCGCCCTCCCTGCCAGAGATAGAGCGCACGCGCCCCCAGCGGATTGGTCGGCCCGCCCTCCTGACCCTTGCGAAAAATCTCCAGATCCGGATCACGGGCAATCATTTCCGCCGGCGGGAACCACTTCGGCCAGACCTGCTTCGCGCCGACCACCGCCTCGCCCTGCCAGCTGTAGCCTGCCCGCCCGACGCTGATGCCATAGCGCACCGCCCGTCCGCCCGGCTCGACCACGTAGAGGAACTTGGCGGCCGGATCGACCACCACGGTCCCCGGTGCAGGACCGACCGGATAATGCACCCGCTGGCGCCAGAGGGTCGGATCGAAGTCGAGATAATCGACCGGCGGCAGGGAATAGCCGCCGTCGAGCCTGGCACCGTAGATCGCGCCGTAGTCGGGAACCTCCTCGACCAGATAGGCAGGCTGCGGTGCACCGTAGACCCCGCGCGCAGACGGCTGGCACCCGGCCAGCCCCGCACCCGCCCCGGCCATCAGCCCGGTCAAGAAACGGCGTCGGGTCAGCGTCACACTCATCAGGAGCCCCCTTCGTCTGCATGGCATCCGCGCGACACTGCCCCGCAAAGATTGCGCGGGGCTGACGGGGGGTGGAAGCGAGGTTGCGAGCCGGGCAACGCGAGCAAGCCCGCAGCAGTGAAGGCCGCCACACTCCCTCTCTCCTCCCTCATGCCGATGCGTCTCGGCAAACCTGGGCGCCGCGTGTGTCGAAGCGTCACGGGATGACGAACACGGAGGCGTGATGCTGACAGCAGAGACAGAAACGGGCCCCGCAGGGCCCGCTTCATCAGGTGGAAAAGGACAACCGCCTCACCCGGTCACCAGGTTCCGCAGAACGTAGTGCAGGATGCCGCCGGCCTTGATGTATTCCAGCTCGTCCAGCGTATCGACGCGGCACTGGCACTCGATCACCTTCGTCGTGCCGTCCGCGTAGGTCACTTCCACGTCCATCATCTGGCGCGGGGTGATGTCGGCGATGCCCTTGATGGTCACCCGCTCCTTGCCGGTGATGCCGTGGGACTGCCAGCTCTCGCCGTCCTTGAAGACCAGCGGAATGACGCCCATGCCCACCAGGTTGGAGCGGTGGATGCGCTCGAAGGACTGGGCGATGACCGCCCGCACGCCGAGCAGCTTCGTGCCCTTGGCTGCCCAGTCACGGGACGAGCCGGTGCCATATTCCTTGCCCGCGAAGACGACCAGCGGCGTGCCTTCCGCCTGATACTCCATGCAGGCGTCATAGATCCACTTCTGGGCGCCATCCTTCAGGGTAACGCCGCCCTCGACCCCGGGCACCATCTGGTTCTTGATGCGGATGTTGGCAAAGGTGCCGCGCATCATGACCTCGTGGTTGCCGCGCCGCGCGCCATAGGAGTTGAAGTCCTTCACGGCCACCTGATGCTGGGAGAGATATTCCCCGGCCGGGCTGTTGGCCTTGATGTTGCCGGCGGGCGAAATGTGGTCAGTGGTGATGCTGTCGAGGAACAGACCCATAACGGCGGCATTCTGGATGTCCGTCAGGGGCTTGGGCTCCATAGTCATGTCTTCGAAATAGGGCGGATTCGCCACATAGGTGGAGGCGGACGGCCACTTGTAGGTCATGCCGCCCTCGACCTTGATCGCCTGCCAGTGTTCATCGCCCTTGAACACGTCGCCATAGCGCTCGCGGAACATCTCCTCGGTGATGGAGGAGCGGATCAGATCGGTGATCTCGGCCGTGGTCGGCCAGATATCCCGGAGATAGACCGGGTTTCCGTCCGGGTCCTGACCGAGCGGATCTTCGGCCACGTTGATGTTGAGGCTGCCGGCGATGGCATAGGCGACGACCAGCGGCGGCGAGGCGAGGTAATTCGCCCGCACATCCGGGTTCACCCGGCCCTCGAAGTTGCGGTTGCCGGAGAGCACGGAGCAGACCACCAGATCATGGTCATTCACCGCCCTGGAAATCGCCGGATCGAGCGGACCGGAATTGCCGATGCAGGTTGTGCAGCCATATCCGGCGAGCGTGAAGCCCAACGCATCCAGATCGCTTTGGACGCCTGCCTTTTCCAGATAGTCGGTCACCACCTGAGAGCCCGGCGCCAGCGAGGTCTTCACCCAGGGCTTGACGGTCAGGCCCTTCTTCAGGGCATTGCGGGCCAGAAGCCCGGCGCCGATCAGCACGGAGGGATTGGAGGTGTTGGTGCAGGAGGTGATGGCGGCGATCACCACATCGCCATTGCCGATGTCGTGGGACTTGCCCTCCACCGGCACCCGCTTGGAAAGCTCGGTGGCCTTCTTGAATTCGGTTTCCATGGTCTTGGCGAAACCGGCCGCGGCACCGGAGAGATCGATACGGTCCTGCGGACGCTTCGGGCCCGAGACGGAGGGCACGACCGTAGAAATGTCCAGTTCCAGCGTGTCGGTGAAGACCGGCTCTTCGGCGCCAGAGCGGAACATGCCCTGCGCCTTGGCATAGGCCTCGACCAGCGCCACCCGGTCCGCATCGCGGCCGGTCGCCTTCAGATATTTCAGCGTGTCGCTGTCGACAGGGAAGAAGCCGCAGGTCGCGCCATATTCCGGCGCCATGTTGGCGATGGTTGCCGCATCCTCGAGCGACAGGTTGTCGAGGCCAGGGCCGTAGAACTCGACGAACTTGCCGACCACGCCCTTCTTGCGCAGCATCTCCACGACGCGCAGCACCAGGTCGGTGGCGGTGATGCCCTCGTTCAGCTTGCCGGTCAGCTTGAAGCCGATGACCTCCGGAATGAGCATGGAGATGGGCTGGCCGAGCATGGCCGCTTCCGCCTCGATGCCGCCCACACCCCAGCCCAGCACGGCAAGACCGTTGACCATGGTGGTGTGGCTGTCCGTGCCGACCAGCGTGTCGGGATAGGCGATGGTCTCGCCGCCTTCGTCCCGGGTCCAGACGGTCTGGGCCAGATATTCCAGGTTCACCTGATGGCAGATGCCGGTTCCCGGCGGCACGGCGCGGAAGTTGTCGAAGGCCGACTGGCCCCAGCGCAGGAACTCGTAGCGCTCGCCGTTACGTTCATATTCCAGCTCCACATTGCGCCGGAAGGCGTCCTTGGTGCCGAAATAGTCGATCATCACCGAGTGGTCGATCACCAGGTCCACCGGCACCAGCGGGTTGACCTTCTTCGGATCGCCGCCGAGCTTGACGGCCGCATCGCGCATGGCCGCCAGATCCACCACCGCCGGAACGCCGGTGAAATCCTGCATCAGCACGCGGGCCGGACGATAGGAAATCTCGTGATCGGACGTGCGGGAGCCGAGCCACTTGGCCACGGCGCGGATGTCATCGGCGGTCACCGTGCGCCCGTCCTCGAAACGCAACAGGTTCTCCAGCACCACCTTCAGCGAGAACGGCAGGCGCGACACACCTTCGAGCCCGTTCTTCTCGGCGTCGGGAATGGAGAAATAGGTGTAGGTCTTGTCACCGACCTTGAGGGTCTTCTTCGACTTGAAACTGTCAAGGGACTGGGTCACGTCAGGTGCTCTCCTTCACATGCCGCACGCCGTTGGGTCGCGTCCCCCGGATGCGGACTGGTCTTGCGCGGAGGTCGGAACCGGCCTCCGGTGAAATCTCGACAGGCTTTCGGTCACGCCGCCTCGGCGCAGCATCTTGGCGCGCCAGGGCCGCTGACCCGTGATCGCTTTCACGCCACACGCGGTCACTGCCCGAGACTTTTGCCCTGCCCTTCGTGATTTCAAGTCCTTGTGCGGGAATTCGTTCCCTGAATGATCCGGTCACGAGACAGATGCGCTGCCCCGTGGGCCCGATCCGGACTGGCAGTCGCGGGACCCGTCCTGAGGCACGTCATGAGGCGTGAAAGTGCCGCCTGAACACTTTCTGTTTTCCAATCTAGGGCACAGTGGCAACCCGAGTGCGACAGCGCGCAGGGCCGGGAAACGAAAATCTGGTCCATCGCGCCGTCAATCGCGCGGAAACGTGTTGCATACATATGTATACTATATTATGACCGCGCCAAGCAAGCTTGTCCCGGCTCGCGAGAGAGACGATCCGGCGTAAGCTTCCACCATCAGAAGGACGCCGCGACCATCATGAGCCTGTATTCCGACTACCTCAAGGAAATCGAGACGCGCAAGACCCAGGGCCTGCATCCCAAGCCCATCGATGACGGCGCGCTGCTTGCCGAAATCGTCGAGCAGATCAAGGATGCCGGCAACGAGCACCGCGCGGATTCGCTCAAGTACTTCATCTACAACACCCTGCCCGGCACCACGAGTGCGGCCGGCGTGAAGGCGAAGTTCCTCAAGGAAATCATCCTCGGCCAGGCCACCGTCGCCGAAATTACCCCGGCCTTTGCCTTCGAGCTGCTGTCCCACATGAAGGGCGGCCCGTCCATCGAGGTGCTGCTCGATCTGGCGCTGGGTGACGATGCCGACATCGCCAAGGATGCCGCCGACGTTCTGAAGACCCAGGTCTTCCTCTATGCCGCCGACACCGACCGCCTGAAGGCCGCCTTCGAAGCCGGCAACCCGATCGCCCGCGACATTCTGGAAAGCTACGCGAAGGCCGAGTTCTTCACCAAGCTGCCGGACGTGGACGAAGAGATCGAAGTGGTGACCTACATCGCCGCAGAAGGCGATATCTCCACCGACCTTCTGTCCCCGGGCAACCAGGCACACTCCCGCTCCGACCGCGAGCTGCACGGCAAGTGCATGATTTCCGAAGAAGCCCAGAAGGAAATCGAAGCGCTCAAGCTGCAGCATCCGGGCAAGCGCGTCATGCTCATCGCCGAAAAGGGCACCATGGGCGTGGGTTCCTCCCGCATGTCCGGCGTGAACAACGTGGCCCTGTGGACCGGCAAGCAGGCCTCTCCCTATGTGCCTTTTGTGAACTACGCTCCGGTCGTGGCCGGCACCAACGGCATCTCCCCGATCTTCCTCACCACCGTCGGCGTGACCGGCGGCATCGGTGTCGACCTGAAGAACTGGGTGAAGAAGCTGGACGCCGACGGCAACCCGATCCTCAACAATGACGGCAACCCGGTTCTGGAGCAGAAATACTCCGTCGCCACCGGCACCGTGCTGAAGATCAACACCAAATCCAAGAAGCTCTACAGCGAAGACGGCGCCGAGGAACTGGCCGACCTGAAGTCGTCCTTCACCCCGCAGAAGGTCGAGTTCATGAAGGCCGGCGGCTCCTATGCCGTGGTCTTCGGCAAGAAGCTGCAGACCCTCGCCGCCGAAACCTTGGGCGTGGAAGCCCCGCTGGTCTTCGCACCGTCCAAGGAAATCTCCCATGAAGGTCAGGGCATGACCGCCGTGGAGAAGATCTTCAACGCCAATGCCGTCGGCAACACCCCGGGCAAGGTTCTCCATGCCGGTTCCGACGTGCGCGTCCGCGTGAACATCGTCGGCTCCCAGGACACCACCGGTCTCATGACCGCCCAGGAACTGGAAGCCATGGCGGCCACCGTCATCTCCCCGCTGGTGGACGGTGCCTATCAGTCCGGCTGTCACACCGCCTCCGTGTGGGACCTGAAGGCGCAGGCCAACACGCCGAAGCTGATGGCCTTCATGCACAAGTTCGGCCTGATCACCGGCCGTGACCCCAAGGGCGCCTATCACTCCATGACGGACGTGATCCACAAGGTCCTGAACGACCTGACCGTGGACGACTGGGACATCATCATCGGCGGCGACAGCCACACCCGCATGTCCAAGGGCGTTGCCTTCGGCGCAGACAGCGGCACCGTGGCTCTGGCTCTGGCCACCGGCGAAGCCACCATGCCGATCCCGGAATCCGTCAAGGTGACCTTCAAGGGCGCCATGAAGGACTACATGGACTTCCGTGACGTGGTGCACGCCACCCAGGCCCAGATGCTGAAGCAGCATGGCGACAACGTCTTCCAGGGCCGCGTCATCGAAGTGCACATCGGCACCCTGCTGGCCGACCAGGCCTTCACCTTCACCGACTGGACCGCGGAAATGAAGGCCAAGGCCTCCATCTGCATCTCCAACGACGAGACCCTGATCGGCTCCCTCGAGCTGGCCAAGTCCCGTATCCAGGTGATGATCGACAAGGGCATGGACAATGACGCCCAGGTCCTGAAGGGCCTGATCGCCAAGGCCGACAAGCGCATCGCCGAGATCCGCTCCGGCGAGAAGCCGGCGCTGACCCCGGATGCGGACGCCAAGTACTTCGCCGAAGTGGTGGTGGACCTCGACCAGATCGACGAGCCGATGATCGCCGATCCGGACGTCAACAACGCCGACGTCTCCAAGCGCTACACCCACGACACCATCCGTCCGGTGTCCTACTATGGCGGCGAGAAGAAGGTCGACCTCGGCTTCGTCGGCTCCTGCATGGTGCACAAGGGCGACATCAAGATCGTTGCCCAGATGCTGCGCAACCTGGAAAAGGCCAAGGGCAAGGTGGAGTTCAAGGCTCCGCTCGTGGTCGCGGCCCCGACCTACAACATCATCGACGAGCTGAAGGCCGAAGGCGACTGGGAGACCCTGGAAAAGTACTCCGGCTTCGAGTTCGACGACGCTGCGCCGAAGACTGCCGCCCGCACCGAGTATGAGAACATCCTCTATCTCGAGCGCCCGGGCTGCAACCTCTGCATGGGCAACCAGGAAAAGGCTGCAAAGGGTGACACGGTTCTCGCCACCTCGACCCGCCTGTTCCAGGGCCGCGTCGTGGCCGACAGCGCGACCAAGAAGGGTGAATCCCTGCTGGCCTCGACCCCGGTCGTGGTTCTCTCCGCGATCCTGGGCCGCACCCCGACCGTCGAGGAATACAAGGAAGCTGTCGAAGGCATCGATCTGACCAAGTTCGCGCCGCCGCTGCAGGTTCCGGCAACCTCCCGCTCGGTCCACTTCTAAGACCAGCGGCTCCCCTGCGGAATGACTGTCGTTCCGCAGGGTACATGCCATTTCAGACCGCCAGGGGCCGGAACGTCGTCGGATGTTCTGGCCCTTGGTCTATCCGGATCAGCACGGCGGCCGGCAATCCGGAGGCTGACCCAAAGCGCCTCGCGCAGGCGTCTTCAACCTGCCCTTGAGGCACTTTCTTAAACATGCCCTTAAGGTTTCGGCCGTAAAAATACGCATCGGCAACTCCATCCTCACAAGACCGGCCCTTCCCCCACCGGCGCACCCCTGTGCATCACAGTCCCATCCTCACGGGTTGCCAGGAGCTACTGATGGTCCTCAAAAATCTGCCAATCGTGCACAAGATGCTCTGCGTCGTCGCACTGCTTGGGCTCTCCGCCGCTGGCATCGCCACCGTGTCCTATACCGAACTCTCGAAGCTTTCCTCGTCCTTCCACGCTGTCGGCCAGACCGAAGAGGCCGCCCGCGAGGCGATGGACCTTCGCATCGACATTGTTGCCATTTCGCGCATGACCTACCAGTTGGCCCTGGAGCCGCAGGAAGCAGCTTCCTATGTGGAGCAGAAGCAGCGCCGCGCTCAGGAAATGCTTGATCGTCTGCCGAAGCTCGAAGCCGTCGCCGACCAGACCGAAAAAGCGCAACTGCAGGAAGTCCGCACTGCCTTGAACGGCTACTTCGCGACCATCGACACCATGATCGCGACCGCGCAGCAAAACCCGGATGACGCGGTGACCATCAAGGCAGCCCTCGCAACCGCTCTGGAGGGCCAGAAGGACGTGACCGCCAAGGTCAAGGTCTACAGCACCTATTCCGGCGAGGCGATGGCGGCCGAACGCATCTCCTCCTTCGAGGCGTCCGAAGCCGCAGCCACCAGTATCGTCATCACCGCTGTGGCCGCGATCCTCGTCGGCACGCTGCTGGCGATCTTCATCGCGACCTACGGCATTTCCCGCCCGATCCACCGCATCGTCGCCACCCTGAAGCGTCTTGCTGAGGGAGAAGAGCAAGTCGAAATCGTGGGCGCCGACCGGCGCGACGAGATTGGCGATCTGGCCAAGGCCGCGATCTTCTTCAAGGAACAATCCGAACGCAGCCACCGGATCGCGGTGGAGCACGAAGCGCAGAAGGCTCTTGCCGAAGGACAGAACCGCCAGATGCTCGTCCGCATGGCCGATGACTTCGAAAACTCGGTCGGCAGCATCGTCCGCTCCGTGTCCCAGGCGGCGTCCCGGCTAGAGACTTTCGCCCGCGAAATGTATGCCAATGCCAGCGCCACCTCGTCCCAATCCGCGACAGTATCAACGGCCTCGGAAGAAGCCTCTTCGAACGTGGAAACCGTCGCGGCAGCGACCGAGGAGCTGACCGCGTCTGTTCAGGAAATCTCGTCGCAGGTCGAAAACTCGAGCAAGATGTCGCAGGCTGCCGCCCGCGACGCGGATGCGGCCGCCGGCAAGGTCGAAGGCCTGTCCAATGCGGCGCAGAAGATCGGCGATATCGTCGAACTGATCAACGGCATCGCCGGTCAGACCAACCTGCTCGCCCTCAACGCGACCATCGAGGCGGCTCGCGCCGGTGAGGCCGGCAAGGGCTTTGCGGTGGTGGCCGCCGAAGTGAAGCAGCTTGCGGATCAGACTGCCAAGGCCACGACGGAAATTGCCAATCAGATTAACGAGATCCAGAACTCCACCACGGACACCGCCTCGGCGATCAACGGTGTTGCGGAAACGATTGGGCGGGTGAACGAGATCTCTTCGGCTGTCGCCGCTGCGGTCGAGGAACAGGCCGCTGCAACGCAGGAAATCGCGCGCAACGTGCAGCAGGCTGCTTCGGGAACCGCCGAGGTAACCAACGCCATCGAACTGGTCACCGACGCGGCCGGCAACTCCAGCCGCACCGCCAACCAGGTGCTCGATGCCTCCGGAGATCTTGCAAAGCAGTCGGAAATCCTGCAAGCGGAACTGCAGAAGTTCCTGTCCACCATACGGGCCGCCTGATCCGGCGGCTCGCAAGCAGCTGAGCCGGATGACAGTCGACGCGAAACTGGGTCAAGCCCCGCACGAGATGCCCGGATCTGCCGCAAGCCTGCGGCAGGCTCCGGGCATTGTCACATATCCGGAAGGCTCCCCCGATTGGCGCTCGGGTGTACCGGGGAGCCGCTTATGCTGAAACTCCTTGCCGAAAACATTGCCATTGACCGGGGCGGACGCCGGGTCTTTTCCGGGCTGTCCTTCGATCTGGACGCAGGACATGCGCTGATCGTCACCGGTCAGAACGGCATCGGCAAGTCATCGCTGCTGCGCACGCTGGCCGGGCTCGTCCCGCCAACCGAAGGGACGCTGCGGCTTCAGGGCGGAGAGACCGAGCGCTCCCCGGCCGAACACGCCCATTATTTCGGCCACCAGAGCGCGGTGAAACCGGCCCTGACCGCCCTCGAGAACCTGGAGTTCTGGCGCGACTTCCTTCAGCCCGCACGGCCGCAGGCCTTTTCGGGATTTCCGGTGGCAACCGATGCCGCCCTCGAGATGCTGGGCATCGGCCACACGGCGCGGCTGCCCGCGGCCTATCTGTCGGCCGGCCAGACCCGGCGGCTGGCGCTGGCCCGGCTCTTCGTCTGCCCGCGCCCGATCTGGCTCATGGATGAGCCGACCTCGGCCCTCGACACGGCGTCCGAGGCGCTGCTCCTTACGCTCATGCAGGACCATCTGACCCATGGCGGAATGATCCTGACAGCAACCCACACGCCCCTGGCCCTCAGGCCCTCCCGCACGCTGCATCTGGAAGCCGCCGATCCCGCAGACATGCCCTCCGCCGACGGCGAGCCGGACAGTCTGGAGGAGATCTACGGATGAGCGAACGCCCCCTCCCCTGGGCCATGACCCTGCTGCGCCGGGAGCTGCGCCTTTCCATGCGCGTCGGCGGCGGCGCGCAGGTGGGAGTCCTCTTCTTCCTCGCTGTCGTCACGGTCATCCCCTTCGGCCTCGGCCCGGACATGAACCTTCTGGCCCGCATCGGTCCGGCAATTCTGTGGATCGGAGCCCTTCTCGCCACCCTGCTTGGGCTCGACCGACTGTTCCAGGCTGACCGGGACGACGGCACCCTTGACCTGATGCTGATGGCGGGACGGCCGCTGGAACTGGTGGTCCTCACCAAGTGCCTGGCCCACTGGCTGGCGACCGGGCTGCCCCTGGTCGTCGCCGCGCCGGTTCTGGGCATCTTCCTGAACCTGCAGCCGCTCGCCATGGGCGCAGTCACCCTGACGCTTCTGGTGGGAACGCCGGCGCTCACGCTCATTGGCGCCATCGGCGCGGCTCTCACCGTGTCCCTGCGCCGGGGCGGACTGCTGCTGGCCGTCCTTGTCGTGCCGCTGGCGATCCCGGTGCTGATCTTCGGTGTCAGCGCCGCCAATGCCGCTCTTGTGGTCGGCACGCCCTTCCGGGCGCCCTTTGCCATTCTCTGCGCCCTCAGCCTTCTGGCTGCGGTCATCGGTCCCGTTGCCTCCGCAATGGCCTTGCGCTTCTCTTCCGATTAAGGTGAGGCCCGGGGTAGGGCCGCGGATTGATCCAGCGCAATGCCCTGACGCCGTCATCAGGCTCTTTGCCTGCCAGACCGGAACGCTCTAGGTTGAAGTCATATGGCCATACTGGATTACGCTAACCCGACGAGATTCCTGCGCCTGACGCAGATCGTGCTGCCCTGGCTGACGGCAGCCTGCCTCGCCGCTTTCGCGGTCGGCCTCTACATGACCTTCTTCGTCTCGCCCGAGGACTACCAGCAGGGCCAGACGGTGAAGATCATGTACATCCACGTGCCGGCGGCCTGGCTCTGCATGATGACCTATTCGATCATGGCCATCTCGTCCCTCGGCACCCTGGTCTGGAAACACCCGCTCGCCGATGTGTCCGCCAAGGCCGCGGCCCCGATCGGCGCCGCTTTCACCCTGATTGCCCTCATCACCGGCTCGCTCTGGGGCCGGCCCATGTGGGGCACCTACTGGGAGTGGGACGCGCGGATGACCTCCGTGCTCGTGCTGCTGATCATGTATCTGGGCCTGATCGCCCTGTGGCGCACCATGGAAGACCCGATCCGCGCAGGGAAGGCCGCCGCCGTCCTGACCCTGGTCGGCGCCATCAACCTGCCGATCATCAAGTTCTCGGTGGAATGGTGGAACACCCTGCACCAGCCCGCCAGCGTCATGCGCATGGATGGCCCCACCATCGACACCTCCATGCTGGTGCCGCTCTTCGTCATGGCGGGCGCCGCCACGCTGCTGTTCTTCGTGCTGCACCTGCAGGCCATGCGCAACGAGATCCTGCGCCGTCGGGTCCGCGCCATGCGCCTGAAGGCCGCCGCCGGCTCCCGCGCCGCACGCATGGCACCCCCGTCCTCTCCCCTTTCCAGCCCGATGTCCGGCACACCCGGCGCAGCGGAGTAACCCCATGGATCTCGGACCCTATTCCGGCTTCATTCTGGCGTCCTACGCCATCAGCACCCTGATCGTTCTGGCTCTCGTGGCGTGGGTCGTCCTCGACCGGCGCCAGCTGGAGCGCACGCTGCACGATCTCGCCAGCAAGGGCGTCACCCGCCGAGGCCCGGCCACGGCCCCTGCCGCCGCAAAGCTGTCCTCCACCGCAACGGATACCCAGGAATGACCGATCAGCCCCAGCCGGCCGGAAAGACCACGTCCCGGCGCCTGCCGGTGCTCGTGCTTCTGCCGCTCTTTCTCTTCGCGGCCCTGGCGGCCCTGTTCCTCGTCCAGCTCACCATGGGCCGGGATCCCTCCGTGATCCCCTCGGCGCTGATCGACAAGCCGGCCCCCCAGACTGCCCTGCCCGCGCTGGAGGGCCTGACGGAGAACGGCCAGCCCGTGCCCGGTCTGACAAACGCGGATTTCGAGGGACAGGTCACCGCCGTCAATGTCTTCGCCTCCTGGTGCGGTCCCTGCCGGCAGGAACATCCCTTCCTTGAGCGTCTGGCCGAGGTCGAGGGCCTGCAGATGGCCGCGATCAACTACAAGGACCCCACCGAGAACGCCCGGCGCTTCCTCGCCAGCTTCGGTAATCCCTTCGACAGGGTCGGCACGGATGACGACGGACGGGCCGGCATCGAGTGGGGCGTCACCGGCGTTCCCGAAACCTTCCTGATCGATCGCAAGGGAACGATCCGGTACAAGCTGTTCGGCCCCTTGACGGAAGAGAATTACCAAGGCTTCCTCGCCGAAATCCGGAAATTGCAGGCCGAGTGACCCTCGATTGCCGGGAACTGCGCCCCATGAGCGCAAGGCTCGCCCACGGCCATAACCTGCTCGTGATTGGCTGCGAGGATTGAAACTCGGTAGTGTTCCCGGACTGGGAACGACGGGATACCGGAGAATGGATCAGATGCCGCAGGAAGGGCTCGCCCCGATCGCACGTTTTGTCGGCCGTCGCACAAGGCTCGGAACCGTTTCTGCTGCCATCGCAGGCGTGCTGCTGTCGGCACTGCAGGCCGTCGCCGCCGAAACCCCGGCCCTCTCCACCCCCTTGCCCTCCGAACCGGCCGTCGTCCTCGAACTCTTCACCAGCCAGGGCTGCTCCTCCTGCCCCCCCGCCGACACTCTGCTGCAAAGGCTCAGCGACCGGGAAGGTGTGCTGGCCCTGTCGCTGCCCGTCGACTACTGGGACTATCTCGGCTGGAAGGACACGCTGGCCAGCGGCGCGAACTCCACCCGTCAGCGCGCCTATGCGGAGCAACGCGGCGACCGGTCCATCTACACCCCGCAAATGGTGATCAACGGTGGCGAACACGTGGTCGGCAGCAATGCCGTGGCCATTGACGAAGCCATCATGCGCGCGGAGCCCTTCACCTCCCAGGTCGAAACCAGCGTCACCGACATGGCCATGGAAGTGCACGTCAGTGGTGCCCTTCCTGATCGAGCGCGCATGGCGACCGTCTATTTCTCCATGCTGGACGATCGGGTCGATGTCGCGATCAATCGGGGGGAGAACTCCGGGGAGACCGTGACTTACGTGAATGTCGCCCGGCAGATGCAGCCCATCGGCATGTGGGACGGTTCGGCCCAGGTGTTCCGCATTCCCCTGAGCGAGATCCGCAACACAGGCCTCGCGCGGGGCGCCGTGATCGTGCAGCTGGAGACCGAGGACGGCCCCGGCCGCATCATCGGCGCCCGCACCATCGACCTCGCAGCGGCCCGCTAGGGCACCGCATCCCTGCGTATCCGCCCACCTTCGGGGCGGTTTTGCCACGGGGAATTTCCGCGCCTGCGCTTGTGTCCGGGCGCAAACGTGGTAGGTGTCGCAAGGAAATGCGGGGCAACCCGCCGGATTTCTAGCGGATAGCGGACACTCTCCATGACCATTCGGCTGAAAATCGCACTCGGCAGCCTTGTTGTCGGGATGCTCTCGCTCGGTTTGAAATACACCGCCTTCCTGATGACGGGCTCCACGGCGCTCTATGCCGACGCGCTGGAAACCATCGTCAACGTGGCCGCCTCGCTCGCCACGCTCTTCGCGGTGTGGATGGCTGCCAAGCCGGCCGACCAGAACCACCCCTATGGTCATGACAAGGCAGAGTATTTCGCCGCGGTTCTCGTCGGCGTGCTCATCGTTCTGGCGTCGCTCTCGATCTTCCACTCGACCTGGCAGAGCTATCTCTCCAGCGAGGTCGTCACCTATTCGCCCCTGGGCCTCGGGGTGAATGCCGCCGCCGCCGCCCTGAACGGCGTTTGGGCCTGGGTGCTGCTCAAGGCCGCAAAGAAACACCGCTCGCCGGCCCTGAGGGCCGACGGCAAGCATCTGGTGGCCGACGTCTTCACCTCACTCGGTGTTCTGGCTGGCGTCGGTCTGGTCACCCTGACCGGCTGGCAGATGCTCGACACGGTGCTCGCCGGGCTCGTCGGCGTCAACGTGCTGTGGACCGGCTGGGAGGTGATGAAGGAATCCGTCTCCGGCCTGATGGATGAAGCCGCTTCCGAGGACGTTCAGGCCCATATCCGCGACATGATCCGCGACCATGGCGACGGGGCGCTTGAGGCCCACGACCTGCGCACCCGGCATTCCGGCCGCACCACCTTCATCGACTTCCACCTTGTCGTGCCCGGCGACCTGACCGTGGATGCCGCCCACGAGATCTGCGACCGCATTGAGCAGGCCATCGGCCGCAAGGTGCCGGGCGCCCACGTGACCATCCACGTGGAGCCGGATCACAAGGCCAAGCATCGGGGCGTGCTGGTGTTGTGAACCGGGGCGCACCACCGCGCTGAAACGACAAACCCTCCGGGAGCGATCCCGGAGGGTTTTTTCATGACCACTTGCGCGAACGATCTCAGCGCAGGATGTCGGATTCAGGCGTTGCGCTGATCTTGTGAATGGAAAGGTCGGCGCCGCGGCGCTCCTCGTCCTTCGACAGGCGCAGCCCGATTGCGACCTTCAGCACCCCATAGACGGCGACACCCAGAACGAAGGCATAGACGACACCGGCCAGCGTGCCGATGATCTGTGCCGGGAGCGACACGCCACCGAGACCCCCCAGCGCCTGCTGACCGAAGATGCCGGCCGCGACGCCGCCCCAGAGCCCGCAGAGCCCGTGCAGCGGCCAGACGCCGAGCACGTCATCGATGCGGAGCCGCGACTGGCACAGCTCGAAACCCTTGACGAAGAGGCCACCGGCCACCGCACCAACGATCAGGCTGCCCACCGGATGCATCAGGTCCGACCCGGCGCAGACAGCCACCAGACCGGCAAGCGCGCCGTTGTGAACGAAGCCCGGGTCATTGCGGCCGACGACGAGGGCCGAGAGGATCCCGCCGACCATAGCCATGAGCGAATTGATCGCCACGAGGCCCGATGCGGCCTGCAGGGATCCGGCCGTCATCACGTTGAAGCCGAACCAGCCCACGCAGAGCATCCAGGACCCCAGCGCCAGCCAGGGAATGGACGACGGCGGAATGCCCATCATGCGTCCGTCCGCATCATAGCGGCCCAGACGCGGGCCGAGCAGCAGCACGGCCCCCAGCGCGATCCAGCCGCCCACCGCATGAACCACGACGGAGCCCGCGAAGTCATGGAACCCGGCGCCGAACGCTTCCGTCAGCATGGCCTGAAGGCCGAAGTTGCCGTTCCACACGATGCCTTCGAACAGCGGATAGCCCACACCCACCAGCGCGGCGGTGGCCAGGCACTGGGGCAGGAACTTCATGCGCTCGGCGATGCCGCCGGAGATGATCGCTGGAATGGCCGCCGCGAAGGTGGTGAGGAAGAAGAACTTGACCAGGGTCAGCCCCTGCAGCTCGAAACCGACACCGCCACCGGTGAGCGTTGCCGCATCGACCAGGAAGCTGGTGCCATAGGCAAAGCCGTAGCCGACGAAGAAATAGGCCACCGTCGAGATCGCAAAATCGACGAGGATCTTCACCAGGGCATTCACCTGGTTCTTGTGCCGGACGGTGCCGACTTCGAGGAACGCGAAGCCCCCGTGCATGGCGAAGACCAGAATGGCCCCCATGAGAACGAAGAACACGTCTCCGCCCACGGCTTGATCAGTCATCGTGTACTCCCTGTGTGCACTCCGCTTATTTTCTATGCGGATTTCGGGCCTCAGGAATACAAGTTGCATGCCAAGCGGGCATTCATGCCTATCATCTTATCAAGTCATGGGATTTTGAAATGGCGTCCGCCACCTGTCGCGAGGCGCGCCAATCGAGGCGCCGCATTTTACGGCAATTGCCCAATAATGTTGCAATATCCCGCAACGCCTTGCAGACCAAAAAAAGCCCGGGGCACTGCCCCGGGCTTCAGGTTCGCGGTCCGAGCCAACCGACCGCGATTTCGGATCCCGCTTAGCGGGTGGAGCCGATGCCGAACTCCGGATAGGCTTCCACGCCGATCTCGACCTTGTCGAGACCCAGGGCTTCTTCCTCTTCCGAGACACGGATGCCGATCAGGGCCTTCAGGATGAACCACACGATGGTGGAAGCAACCAGGGTGAAGACGCCGTAGCAGGCAATGCCGATGAGCTGGGTCACGTAGGAGGTGTCGCCGTTGGAGAACGGAACGATGAAGGTGCCCCAGATGCCGCACAGCAGGTGGACCGGGATGGCGCCGACGACGTCGTCGATCTTCAGCTTGTCGAGCAGCGGCACGGCGAAGACCACGATCGCAGCACCCACGCCGCCGACGATGACGGACTGCAGGACGGTCGGAGCCAGCGGCTCGGCAGTGATGGAGACCAGACCGGCAAGTGCGCCGTTCAGGGCCATGGTCACGTCGACCTTCTTGTAGAGAACCTGGGTCAGGATCATCGCGACGACCACACCGGCAGCAGCAGCCATGTTGGTGTTGGCGAAGATGCGGGAGACGTCGGTCACGTCACCGATGGTGCCCATGGCGAGCTGAGACGCACCGTTGAAGCCGAACCAGCCGAGCCACAGGATGAACGTGCCGAGGGTCGCGAGCGGCATGGAGGAACCCGGCATCGGGTGCACGGAGCCGTCAGCGCCATACTTGCCGCGACGAGCGCCGAGGATCAGGGCGCCGGAGAGGGCAGCCCAGCCACCGACGGAGTGAACCAGCGTGGAACCTGCGAAATCGGAGAAGCCCATTTCGGACAGGAAGCCGCCGCCCCACTGCCAGGACCCGGCGATCGGGTAGATGAAGCCGGTCAGCACGATCGTGAAGATCATGAAGGGCCACAGCTTGATGCGCTCGGCCAGGGTGCCGGACACGATCGAGGCGGTGGTGGCGCAGAAGACCATCTGGAAGAACCAGTCAGACGCCGTGGAGTAGCCGGTGTCGAGGGCGTTGCCGCCGACATCGTCAAAGGAATACGGGCCGAAGGAGCCGATGAAGCCGCCGTCAACGCCGGTGTACATCAGGCTGTAGCCGGTAAGCCAGAACAGCAGGCCGGCAACGGAATAGAGAGCGATGTTCTTCAGGCACTGCATGGACACGTTCTTGGAACGCACCAGGCCGGCTTCCAGCATGGCGAAGCCGGCAGCCATCCACATGACGAGGAACCCGCCGATGAGGAAGAGAAGGGTGTTGAAGATGTACTGGGTCTCGGCCGGGACTGCCGAGTCCTGCGCCAGCGCCGGAGCTGCCATCAGCCCGAGAGCGCCAAGCGTAGCCGCGCTTCTTGCGACAAGTTTGGTCATGGTGTTTTCCCTCGCGTGAATCAAAGAGCTTCGGCGTCGGTTTCGCCGGTGCGGATGCGGACCACCTGATCGATGGAATAGACGAAGATCTTGCCGTCACCGATCTGGCCGGTCTTGGCGGCCACGGAGATTACCTCGACGACCTTGTCGACGGCTTCGCCGGACACGGCGACTTCGATCTTCAGCTTCGGCAGGAAGCTGACTGCATATTCGGTCCCGCGATAGATCTCGGTATGGCCCTTCTGACGGCCGTACCCCTTCACCTCGGTCACAGTCAGGCCCTGGATGCCGATGCCGGTGAGTGCATCACGCACTTCATCGAGCTTGAACGGCTTGATAATGGCCATCACAATTTTCATTGCTCGTTCCCATTCCTTTTCTGTTTCCTCTTCCCGGTGAAGAGGCGCCTTAGCCGGCTCCTTGGATCCCCTTTCGGGTCCCAGTCGGAGCCCCTCAGAAGGGCCTCCTCTTTCGGACCTGCCCCGCCCCCCTTGGACAGGGAAAGACGAAGACCCGAACCGGCGTCGGGCTCTTCTTTTCAAGGAACGTGCCAACTTGCCGCAGCGCAGCGAAAATTGGCGGAATCCGGGGATTCCGCTCATTTGCAGGTCAACGAAGGAGGGAAAGGCGCACTGATGCGGACCAAGCCAGCGCCACTGGAAACGCCACTTTTTGCGGCAAAATCGCAAAAATGATCATAAAATGTGCACCGCCTCAGACCAAATGCGCCCTGCGGTCAAAATCCATGCAGAAAAACTGACGCAGAAAGGGGCAACCCGCCTCTTTCACGGCGTGCACACCCCCTGTTTACGCTCTGGAAACCCTTGTCGACGCTGGGGCAGCTGTCATCTTTGCGCGGCGCTGCCGGAGCCCGAAAACTCCGGAGGGCACGCCCTCACGCGGAGAAACCGCCATCGGCGAGGAACGCCGCTTCCGCCTCGGTGGTCTGGCGGCCGAGAACCGCGTTGCGATGGGGGAAGCGCCCGAAGCGGCGGATCACATCCATGTGGATCAGGGCATAGAGATAGGTGGTCTCCTGCCCCAGACGGCGGAACAGGTCGACGGACCGCTCCTGAGCCGCCATGTCCTCCGCATGTTCAAACGGAAGATAGAAGAAGCTGCGCGCTTCCTTCGGGAACGACCGGTCGAAGCCCCGGTCCACGGACTGACGGGCAATGCGCAAGGCCTCGGGATCGGTTGCGAAGGCCCGGGCATCCTGCCGGTAGACATTGCGCGGGAATTGATCGAGCAGAATGAGCAACGCCAGTGCGCCATCAGCCGTCCCTTCCCATTCCGCCAGGTCGCCACGCGCCGCAGCCTCCATCAGCGCCAGGAACCGCTCCCGGATCTCGGCATCAAAGGCGTCATCGCGGGCAAACCATTTGGCAGGCCCCGCCTGCCACCAGAAATCGAGAACATCCTGACGGGTGGGAAGAGGTGCGGTCTTGGCGGATACGGTCATGGGATCTCCCGGTGAGGAACGCTTGCCAGGGCAAGGCTGGGCGCGACAGGTCGCTCGCGCCTGATATATAGGAAGGACAGGGATCCCCGTCCCGTTTCGATGTCAGCTTCGAAGGAACCATTCGTGACGACTTCCACCCAGCTCGACCTCAAGGGCCTGAAATGCCCGCTGCCCGTGCTCAAGACGCGCAAGGCAATCGGACAACTGGCCAGCGGTGAAACCCTCGAAGTGCTGACCACGGACCCCATGGCCTTCATCGACATTCCCCATTTCTGCAATGAGGCCGGCCACGTGCTCGAGGCCTCTGAGCGAGACGGCGAGGCCGGTCGTTTCCTCATCCGTAAGGGCTAGCCCTGAGGATCACGCGCTTCGCCGGCGATCCGGTCGATGATCCCGGCCAGCTTGAAGTCGAGATCCGTGAGCCCGCCCGCATCATGGGTGCTCAGGCGGATCTTCACCGTCTTGTAGACATTGCTCCAGTCGGGGTGATGATCGAGCTTTTCAGCTGCAAGCGCCACCCGGGTCATGAACCCGAAGGCCTGGCTGAAGTCCGCGAATTCGAAGCCACGGGAAATCGAGCCCCCCTGACTGTCATGCACCGTCCACCCGTCGAGGGCCTCCAGTTTCATGGCCACTTCACCGGGGTTCAGACGTTTCGTCATGGCATCGGTCTCCTTGCGCAGGGCTGCCAGCATCATATGCTCAGACCTGGACCCTTCTGTCAGCAACGCCGGCTCCGCGCCGTCCGTTCCCGATCCGTCAAGAAAGCCCGCGCCCGATGACATCGATCCTTTTCGTCTGCCTTGGAAACATCTGCCGCTCGCCCCTCGCCGAAGGGGTCTTCCGGGCCGTCGCGGACAAGAGCGGACATGGAGGGCCCCTCAGGGTGGACTCCGCCGGCACCGGGGCCTGGCATGTGGGCAACCCGCCCGATCCGCGCTCTGTCGAAGTTGCAGCCCGCCACGGCATCGACATCTCGCGCCAGAAGGCGCGGCAGGTGACCGACGACGACTTTCACGTCTTCGATCATATCCTGGCCATGGACCCGGACAATCTGGCCCATCTGAAGCGCATGCAGGCCCGCAGCGGCGGCACCCTGCCCCGCCTGTTCCTGGAGACGCCGGACCGCGCGGTGCCGGACCCCTATTATGACGGCGCCGACGGGTTCGAGCAGGTCTACCGGCTGATCGAGGCTGGCAGTCTCGCCCTTCTGGACCGCCTCGCCCGCTGAACACCGTCACGCATCCGTCGTCCTCCCCCGCTACAGAAGGGCGTGGCATGCGGAGAGATGTGTCTTGAAACTCCTGTGGCTGTTCCTTGCGTTCGCCCTCATCCTTCTGGGGCTTGCCACCCTGTGGCTGCCCATCCCCACCGGCGTGCCGCTTCTGGCGGCTGGCACCATCACGCTTATTGCTGCGGACCGTCGCGCCGCCCGGCTGCTCCGCCGTCAGCGCAAGGCCCTGCCTCGGCTGAACAGTCTCTTTGTCTGGCTTGAAGATCGCTCGCCCGTCCGCCTTGGCAGAATCCTGCGGCGCACGCGCCCGGCCTCCGCGACAGGCGCCCGGCCGCTGTCCGTTCCCCTCTTGAACTCCCCCGGGCGATCTCCACATCCATGAGTGGGCTGGCAGGGCATTTGGCGGGAGAAAGCAATTTCCCCCGCACAGAGAAGGAGTTCAGCCATGACAGGCATCCGCATCGATCATGACGCCTGGGTTTTCGTCGGCGATGGCGAGAAGGCACTCGTCTTCCGCAACGAAGGCGACCGTGACTTCCCGAACCTTCAGGTGATCCGGGATTTTCACTCCGACAATCCCAAGACCAGTGATCAGGGCACCGATGCCCCGGGCCGATTCAGCGATGGCCCCGGCCCGCAGCGCAGCGCGGCCGAGCAGACCGATTGGCACACTCTGGAAAAACACCGTTTCGCGAAGGACATGGCGGAGATGCTCTACAAGGCGGCCCACCGCGGCGCCTACAAGCAACTGGTTGTCGCCGCGCCTCCGGTGGTTCTGGGCGACCTGCGCAAGGCCTTTCACAAGGAGGTCAAGGCGCGCATCGTGGCCGAGGTCGACAAGGAACTGACCGGCCATCCTTCCCACGAGATCGAGAAGCTTCTCACCCGCAAGCACTGAGCGGGCGCCCCTGATCTGCCGGCCCTGAGGCGTGATCCGTCTCAGGGCTCGCGGAACATGGAGACGAAGCGGCGCGCGGAGCGAACCACTCGCGCGCCCGCACGCCGGGCCGCGACATGCAGCCTGCGGCCGGAACGGGTCAGCACCTCGTCGAGCCGGCGGTCATGCAGAGCGTGACCCGCCCTCCCGAAGAACAGCCTGTGACAGGCAAGCACCACCATCAGGGTGAGCCCCCAGGAAATCAGCGTGTCGGACAGGAAATGCCCGCCGAAGGCGATCCGGTTCAGGGACAGGAGAAGGCCGAGCGGCAGGAAGAAGGCGAGCAACGCCTTGCGCCAGGTCACGGGGGCAACCAGAACGACTGCCGCCACCAGCCACATGCCTGCCGAGGCCTCGCCGGAGACGAAGGAGCAGTTGGTGTCGCACCAGCTGGTGATCTTCCAGACCGGCTGATAGGGCATGTCGCCGTCGAAGAGATCCACCATCACCGGGCGCGGACGCCCCCAGTTGTTCTTCAGGATCGCGTTGACCAGCAGGCCCGGCCCCAGAATGAGGCTTGTCAGCAGGAACAGCGGCGTGCGCAGGGGCATCAGCGGCCGCCGGGCCGGGAAGATCAGCTTGGCCAGCACCACACCCACGCAAACGATCGCGATCAGCGTGACCAGATGGGGCCCGAGATGCCGGAATTGCCGCAGGAAGGGGCTGAACTGGGCGAAGAAGCCGTGGCGCTCCGGATCGAAGAATAGGCCGCTCGCCCAGAGATCGACGTCCGGAAAGGCGAGAAACAGCGCCGACACCAGCACCACATAGATCGCGACGGCCGTCAGCGGATGACGCCGGCACCACGCCAGAAGGCGATGGCCATGCGGCCGCAGGCGGTCTGCACGGGTCCGCAGACGAGCAAAAACACTGGTCAGGATTGATCGCGCCCCATTTTCCATGGGCGCTCTTTAGCCCATTTCACCGCCGCACGCCAAGGGTGGCCGCCCTGCCAGACCGTCAATCCGTCCCTCAATCCGCTCCTGAGGACAGCGCCTGCCGGTGGCGGAAGACAGGCCGCAAGGCCTCGTAGAGCGCCGCCGGGTCGATCGGCTTTGCAACGACCGCCAGGATCCCCGCCTCCTCGCGCACCGCCGCCGTGATCCGCTCCGGCGCGGCCGTGAGCAGCAGGACAGGCGGAACGGTAAGCCCGGCCAGAGCCTTGAGCGCATAGGCGAAGGCCAGGCCGCTTGTCGACCCCAGATGGAGATCGACAAGAAATCCGTCATAGGACCGGCGGTCCAGAAGCCCCAGGGCCGCCTCCACATCCACGGCAAGGTCGCAGGACAGGTTGAAGGAGCCAAGGACGCTAGCAATCAGCTGGCGGCTCGGCCCGTGATCCTCGATAAGCAGCACATGGGCATCAGCCTCGGCGCAGGTGGCATCATCCGCCAGCTCCACCCGGGCAGGAGCCAGATCTTCCACTCCCAGCGGGATCCGCAGATCGAAGACCGCCCCCGCCTCGCCGTCCTGCCTCTCGCCGAGAGCCAGATCACCGCCCGCCTCGCGCAGCAGCTCGCGCGCGCCGAAGAGGCCGAGCCCGTGGCCGCCCGGATGGGCCTCCGCCGCGCCCCGCGCCCCGGCCTGAAACAGACGGGAGCGCAGGTCTGCCGGGATGCCCGGCCCGCAATCCGTCACCCGCAGCACGAGCGTTACTCCGGGGGAGGCGCTGTCACCGGCGTCCTCGAAAGCGGTTGTCACCCGGATGGGCCCGGCGCCATAGCGCAACGCATTGTCGAGCAGGATGCCCAGCGCCCGGCGCAGCAGCACGGCACGCGAGAGCGGAAGACTGGCCTGCCGACCGGCAGGCTCCACGAGAAGCACGCGCCCCTCATCCTCCGCACGGGGGCGAAACAGGGCGGCAATGTCCTGCACAAGGCGAGCCAGATCGTGACGGCCGTCCTGCCCGAGGGCGCCGTCCTTTCCGGCAGCCTCGCGAGTGTCGACCGCGTCTCCGGCGCCGGGCATCGCCTCCCGCGTCATCTCGACCAGAGCATCGATCGCCCCGAGAAGCAGATCCATCCGCTCGCTCTGGCGTCGGGTGAGGCCATCCTGGGCAATCAGGTCGGCGGTGAGGCGCATGGCCGAAAGCGGCGTCCTCAGGTCATGCAGCAGCAACGCAAGCCGTTCTTCGGAATTCACGCGCGTCCCCTTGCCAGATGAGTGGGCTCGGGCCATCCTCGCCATTCCCGTTCCTGCCGGCACAGCCGTGCCAGCGGTCCGGCTGGTGACCCGATCTGGCCTTGAGCCTATCAGCACGGCCCCTCCAGCTGAACCCGAAATCCTGACAACGGCCCTTCGCGCCGCTGTTTTTCCAAACCTCCGGACTGGCTCCATGTCTCTGGAAATACTGATCATTGTCGCACCGGTCTTCATTCTGATCGGGCTCGGCTACATCGTCGCCCGCACGGGCCTGCTGCCTCAGGCGACCGGCGACGCGCTCGCGCAATATGTCTATGTGATCGCGATCCCGGTCCTGCTCTTCAAGACGCTGGCCGCCGTGGACATGGAGGGCGAAACCCCCTGGGCGCTCTGGGCAAGCTATTTCGGCGGCGTCTTCGCCACCTGGCTGCTGGCTGCGGGCCTCACCCGGCGCCTTTTCGCCCGCGACGCCCGCGCCTGCGCCATCGCCGGAACCAGCGCGTCCTTCGCCAACACGGTGATGGTCGGCCTGCCCCTGATCTCCGCGATCTATGGCGATGCCGGGCTCACGCCCCTGCTGCTGATCCTCTCCATCCACCTGCCGGTGATGACGATCCTCATTGCGGTGATCATGGAGCGGGCGGCCCAGGCCGACGGCGTGGGGGAAGGCGGCACCCTGTCTTCGACCGTGAAGAACGTGCTGCGCAGCCTCGCGACCAATCCGATCGTGGTCGGCATCCTCGCCGCCCTCGTCTGGCGTCTGGCGCACCTGCCGGTGTCGGGACTGATGAAGGATGTCCTCGACCGGATCGCAGGCACCGCCCTGCCGGTGGCGCTGCTGTCCCTGGGCATGAGCATGGTGGCCTATGGCATCCGTGGCAATCTTCTGCCAGGGATCCTGCTGAGCGTGCTGAAGGTGGGCATCATGCCGGCCATCGTCTTCGGCCTCGGCGCCCACGTGTTCCACCTGCCACCGCTCTGGACCGCCGCCGCAACCCTGACGGCCGCCTGCCCGACCGGGGTTAACGCCTATATCTTCGCCAACAAGTACGGGACCGGCCACGCCATGTCCTCGAACTCCATCACCCTGACGACGCTCTTTGCCATCGCCACCACCAGCCTCTGGGGCGGCTTCCTGCATCTGTGGGGGGCCGGATGACCGCTCAAAGGTGAGCGGAGGTGCGGGACTGCATGGTGCCCGACATGTCGAACACGGTCTCCTGCTCGACCAGCTCGCGGAAGGCGGCCAGCGAAACCGGCGGGCTCCAGAGATAGCCCTGTCCGATGTTGGCGCCCCATGTGCCGAGATAACGCCGCTCCATCTCCGTCTCGATGCCCTCGGCCACCGTCTTCATGTTGAGCTGCCGGGCCATGAGCAGGATCACCTGCACCAGGTTGCGCCGCTCCTCGTCCTCATCGATCCGGGTTACGAAGGAGCGGTCGATTTTCAGCGTGTCGAAAGGCAGGGATGTGAGCGTCCCGAGATTGGAGAACCCGGTTCCGAAATCGTCAATGGCAAACGAGACGCCCTCGTCCTTGAGGGGCATCATCTGCTGGCGGATCTGCTGCGGCGAGGCGCCCAGTGCGGATTCCGTGATTTCCAGTTCCACCCGCTCCAGCGGGAAGTTGCTTTCCCCCAGCACGCCGAGTGTGCGGTCGGTGAAGAAATCCGCCTGGAACTGGACCGGCGAGACGTTGATCGCAATCGTCAGGTCATGACCGCTCCGGCGCATGTCCCGCATGTCCGACAGCGAGCGTTGCAGCACGAATTCGCCGATCGCCGGCATCAGGCCGCATTCTTCCGCCAGTGGCACGAAGCGGAAGGGGGAGACCTGACCGAGTTCCGGATTGTTCCAGCGCAGCAAGGCCTCAGAGCCGATGATGCGGCCGGTCGTCATGTGGACCTTCGGTTGGTAGACCACCGAGAACTCGTTCTGGGCAAGGGCATCGCGCAGGTGATGCTCGATCCGCTCGCGCTCTTCCGCCGCCTTGCGGATCTGCACGTTGAAGAAGGAACAGCGGTCGCGACCAGACTGCTTGGCAGAGAACATCGCCATATCCGCGCACCGCAGGATATCGTCGGACGTGGCCGCCTGATCGGGATAGATGCAGACCCCGATCGAGGCGCGGACCTTGAAGAGATGATTGTCGACCCGGAAGGGCTGGCGCAACCCTCGCAGAATCTCCTCGGCGAGCACGTGCAACACGTCCTGATCCGTGACCCCCGGGATGAGGATCATGAACTCGTCGCCCGACCAGCGCGACAGCACCGGCGTGGTCTCCAGCCCGTCGTCCACCATCTTCTGGGTCAGGGCCGAGAGACGCTCCGCCACCAGCAGCAGCAGCCGATCCCCAACCTCATGGCCATGCATATCGTTGATCGCCTTGAAGCGATCCAGATCGATGAGGAAGAGGCCGCCGCTGGCGCCCTTCTCCTGATCGATGCGCTTGGTGAGGATATTGCCGAACTTGAGCCGGTTGGGCAGGCAGGTCACGTGATCGACATTCGCCATGTATTCGATCCGCTGGATCGTCGCCCTCAGCCGTTGCGCCATGGTGGAGAAGGCGACCTGAAGCTCGCGCACCTCCCCGGTGCCTTGCGGGGTCAGCGAGGTATCAAGGAACCCTTGCGCCGCTTCATTCGCGGCCTGGGTCACCCGGCTGATACCGCGTGTCGACCGATGCAGGAGATAGGCGCACAGCGGAAGGGACACGAGCACGAAAAGCCCGGTCGTCAGCAGGGTCTGCCGCAGCAGGGCGGCATTTGCGGCCGCGGCCTGCTCCTGCCGCATGGCAAGAAAGATGACCCCGTCGACACGGCCGCTGTTCACGACTGGTGAATAGAGCGCCAGACGGATGCCACGCTTCTGAATGATTTCCCGTCCGGTGCGCAAGACCTCCCGCACCGATGCCGAACTGATCGGAGGCCGCGCCAGTTCGTCCAGAAAGGTGGTTCCATTCGCATCGAAGATGTCGACGCCGGTCACGTTGAGTTCGTGACGCATGGCGTCTGCCAGTCGACGCACCTCCCGATGGTCCGAATTGCCGATCGCCACGGCTCCGAGAGTGGCCAGCATGTTGGCATGGCTACCCGCCATCTGAAGGAACTGCTGATCCGCGCGCTCGGACTGTGCCTGATGATAGACGTAGCCGCTGAGTCCCGCGAAGGCAAAGAGAAGGGCGGTGATGTAAAGCGCCGAACGGATGAAGACCCGACCCAGGACGGACCGAACCGACTGGAAGAAAATCCTAGCGTCTCTCATGATTCGATACGGTTCCGAACTGGCGCAAATGACGCGTGACACAGCCAGGGGCCGGGCGACCGAACCCTTCGAAGAACCCTACGTTTTCCGGGTATACATTTCACTAACCCGAAGTAATTTCATGTAAACTCTAATACATATGACAAATTGAACATTGTAATTAATACCTATAATCCAATCCGCCCCATTACCTCCCTCTCGGTCACCCCGCTGCTTCGCAGGTCACGCAGGCTGGCCGACGCCAGGGACTTGGAAAGCTTGCGTCCCTCGTCATCGAGGATCAGCCGGTGATGCCGATAGCGCAGCTCCGGGAGACCAAGCAGCACCTGCAGGAGCCGGTGGACGGAGGTGGCGTGATAGAGGTCCTGCCCGCGCAGCACATCCGTGACGCCCTGCTCCGCATCGTCCACCACCACCGACAGGTGATAGCTGGTCGGACAGTCCTTCCGGCCCAGAACAACATCGCCCCACGCTGCCGGTTCAGCAGGGATCCGTCGCCCCTCCATCCAGCGCGCGGGATCCTCGCCCTCGCCCAACTCCGCCGGTCCTTCCCACCAGTCCGGCATGGCCCCGAGCCGCGCAAGCGCCTTGCCCATGTCGAGACGGATGGCAAACGGCATGTCGGACGCTTCCCGGCGACGGATCTCGTCGGCCTCCAGCACCGTTCGGTCCCCGGGATAAAGCGGCGCGCCGTCCGGATCCCGGGGCCAGACCAGGCCCTCGGCTTCCCGGTCCGCAATGAACCGCTTGATCTCGCCCCGCGTCAGATAGGAGCGATAGGTCAGTCCGTCCCGCTCGAGCCGCTCAAGTGCCGCACGGTAGACGTCGAACCGTTCAGACTGGCGCAGGACCGGTCCGCTGAACCGCGCCCCGATCCAGGTCAGATCCTCCAGCATTTCCTGCTCGAGGGCAGGTGTACAGCGGGTCTGGTCGATGTTCTCGATCCGCAGGAGACAGGTGCCACCGGTCCGCTCCGCCGCCCGGCAGTTCAGAAGCGCGGACAGCGCATGGCCCAGATGCAGATGCCCATTGGGGGACGGCGCAAAACGGAAGATCGGAGACGATGTCGACAAGGGACCCAAAACCTGCTGAAGACCATTGCGGGTAGGCAGATGCTGCGATCCGTCCTATCACCTTGACCGGCGTGTGCAAGACCCGCCAACCCGGCACGGCCCGTTGCCGACCGCCCTTCCGCCCCTTTGACAGGCCCCGCATGACACCGATCGAGACCCTGGACGACATCGCCCGAGACCTCCGCGCCCTCATCGAGCTTCACCCTGCCCTGCATCCGGTGGCGGATCAGGCCGGGCCGCTCGCCCTGCGCCGCCGTCCGTCCGACTTTGCCGGGCTGGTTCAGGTCATCGTCGGCCAGCAGGTCAGCGTCGCCAGCGCCGCTGCGATCTTCGGCCGCCTTCAGACGCAGGTCGCGCCCCTGACGCCGGAGACACTCCAGGCCGCAGGCGATGAAACCCTGCTCGCGCTCGGCCTGTCCCGCTCCAAACTGGTCACCATTCGCGGACTGGCCGAGGCCTGCCTCGACCATCTGGACCTGACCGATCTGGCCCGCGCCACCGCCGACGACGCGCGAACCCGGCTCTGCGCGCTCAAGGGCATCGGCCCGTGGACGGCAGATGTCTATCTGCTCTTCTGCGCAGGCCACCCGGACATCTTCCCCTCCGGCGACCTGGCCCTGCAGGTGGCCGTCGCCAAGGCCCTCTCCCTCGGCGACCGCATGCCTGCGAAGGATCTCGACGTCCTCGCGCGGAACTGGGCGCCCTTCCGCTCCACGGCCGCCCGCCTCTTCTGGGGCTGGTACAAGGGCTTCCGCAACGGGCGGGAAAGCCTTCCTCTCTGACCCGCTCTCAGCCCCTGAGAAGAGCACATGCCAGAGTTACGCTGCGGCATGGAATTGCTTCATTCCCTGATTGGCGACAACCGGGATTTTTATCGCGCCTGATGCCGACAATCGGGGAAAACGGCCATTTTCCGCTTCCGCCAACCCGCCCTTTCGCTCAGAAACGGTGCAGCAACAGACGCTAAAGAGAGCCGATCCACCGTGCAGTATCCGGACAAAACCGACCTTCAGATCCTGAGAAAGCTGCAGGACAACGGCCGCCTGTCCAATGCGGATCTGGCACAGGAGCTCGGGCTGAGCGCAGCCACGTGCCATCGGCGCACCCAGAAGCTGATGAGCACCGGCCATCTCAAGGATGTGCGCGGCATCGTCGATCCGCAGAAGGTCGATCTCGGCACGCTGGTGATCATCGGCATCGTTCTGGACAGCTCGGCACAGGAGAACCTCGACCGTTTTGAAGCCGCCGCGCGGGACATTCCGGGCCTCGTCGACTGCCACTTCGTCGCCGGCGACATGGATTATTTCCTGAAGCTGCGGGTGAAGGACATGGCCGAATTCGAGAGCCTGCACGGCAAGCGCCTGTCGGTGCTGCCGGGTGTCCGCCTGACCCGCACCTTCTTCGTCCTCCGCGAAGTTCTCGACAACGGCCCCCTCTCCTTCTGACAGTCAGACCTTGTGAAGGGCCTCGATACTGACCGGCTGAGTGCCGGTGTCAGACCATCGCGCGCGCCACCAGACCGTCGACCGCCCGCAGCAGAAGCTCCAGATCCTGCGGCCGGGACAGGCGGTGGTCCCCGTCTGGCACCAGGGTCACGGTCACGTCATCCAGCGGCAGGCGCTCCACCAGCCGCATCGCATGGGTCCAGGGCACATCCGGGTCCTGCTGCCCTTGCAGGATATGCAAGGGACAGCCCGGGGCGATCTCGCCGCCGAGCAGCAGGTGATCTCGCCCGTCCTCGATGAGCTTGCGGGTGATGACATATGGATCATCTCCATAGGCCGAGGGCTGCGCCCAGCGCCCTTGGGTCTCAATCGCCGTGCGGATCTCGTCGCTGAAGCGCTGCTTCCACATGAGTTCCTCGGTGAAATCCACTGCCGGTGCGATCAGCACCAGCCCCCCGAGCTGCGCCTTGCGACGGGCCAGCGCCAGCAGCAGCGCGATCCATCCGCCCATCGACGACCCGACGATCACCGTCGGCCTCTGACAGAACCGATCGAAGACCGTCAGTGCATCGGCCAGCCAGTCCGACACGCAGAGATCCTCGAACGTCCCCCCCGAGGCCCCGTGGCCGCGATAATCGAAGCGAGTGCAGGCGAGCCCCTGCGCCGCCGCATGGGCGTCGAGCGCCACCGCCTTGGAGCCGGACATGTCCGACTTGAAGCCCGACAGCCAGAAAAGCCCGGGCCGATCCGCCATCCCGGCAGCAGAAGGACGGTGCAGCACCGCGATCTTTTCCTCAGTCCCGGCGGGTGCCGGGGCGGCGATGAATTGCGGTTGCGGGTCGGACATATTATGGCTCAGCTCGACAGGGGTTTTCACGGACCCGATGTGACACAGCCCGCGCCGAAAAAGAAGGCCCCGATCCATGCCGATCCTTTCCCCCTCTGCTCCGGCGCGCAAGCCCGTCATCCTTCAGGTCATTCCCGACCTGGTGACCGGCGGGGCAGAACGGACCACGGTGGACATGGCCCGCGCCATCGTTGAGGCCGGCGGAACGGCTCTGGTGGTCAGCCAGGGCGGCCCCATGGTGGCGGAGCTGGAGGCGGCCGGCGCGCGTCACATCACCCTGCCGGTGAAATCCAAGAACCCGTTCACCCTCTGGGCCAATCGCAACCGGCTCCGGGCGCTGATCCGGGCCAAGGGTGTTGATCTGGTCCACGCCCGCTCCCGTGCCCCGGCGTGGTCGTCGCTCTGGGCCGCGCGGGCCGAAGGCAAGCCCTTCGTCACCACCTATCACGGCATCTACAATCAGTCGTCCTGGTTCAAGGCCTTCTACAATTCCGTCATGGCGCGCGGGGACCGGGTGATCGCCAACTCCCGCTACACCGCGTCCCTGATCGCCGAACGCCATCCCTTTGCCCGCGACCGCCTGCGTGTGATCCACCGCGGCTCCGACCTGGCCGCCCTGCACCCGGCAGCCGTGGACCCTGAGCGGATCGCGGCTCTTGCCAACGAATGGGGGATCGCCCTGCCCGGCACGCCCGGTCGCGCGCCCATTTTGCTCAACCTCGCCAGGCTCACCGCCTGGAAGGGGCAGAAGGTGCTGATCGATGCAGCCGCGCGCCTCGCAGCCTCCGGACAGGGCAATATCACGGTCATCCTGGCAGGCGATGCCCAGGGCCGGGTGGAGTATCAGCGGGAACTGACGGAGCGCATTGCCGCTCACGGCCTCAGTGACCGCATCCGCCTTGTCGGGCACTGTGCCGATGTGCCCGCGGCCCTGGCTCTGGCAGATCTCGCGATTGTCGCCTCCGTCGAGCCGGAAGCCTTCGGCCGCGCCGCCGTGGAGGCGCAGGCGGCCTGCGTGCCTGTCATCGTGTCCGATCTGGGGGCCGTGCCCGAAACCGTGCTCGCCCCACCGCAGGTCAGCGCGGATGCCCGCACCGGCTGGCGGGTGCCTCCTGCCGATGCGGCCGCGCTCGCAGCTGCCATTGCCAACGCCCTCAGCCTGTCGCCTGAAGCGAGAACGGCCGTCTGCGACCGCGCGCTCGACCATGTCCGCCAGCATTTCTCGGTCGAAGCCATGTGCGCGGCAACGCTTGCGGTCTACCGCGAGCTTCTGGACACGAAAGGACCCGGACAGTCCTGAGGACCACCCGGGCCGGATCGCTGGTTTTCCCCTGACGGATCAGGCCGCCCGGATCGTCGCGAGGAACTTCTCCACCTCGACCCGCATCGTCTCCGCCTGGGACGACAGATCCTGCGCCGCCGACATCACCTGACCGGAGGCACTGCTGGTCTGCACTGCCCCACCGTTCACACTCTGGATGGAGCGGGTCACCTCGCCAATACCCGTGGCTGCCTCCGACACGTTGCGCGCGACGGCCTCGGTGGTAGCGCCCTGCTCTTCCATGGCGGCGGCGATGGCGGCGGAGGCGTTTTCCAGATCCTTTATGACCTTCCCGATATCCTCTACCGAACTTACCGCCGTGCGCGTCTCGTCCTGAATGTCGCGGACAAGACCGGCAATGCTTTCAGTGGCTTTGGCCGTTTCAGTCGCCAATGCCTTCACTTCACCTGCGACAACGGCAAAGCCCTTGCCGGCTTCGCCCACACGGGCGGATTCGATCGTCGCGTTGAGGGCCAGCAGATTGGTCTGTTCCGCAATCTCTGAAATGATCGAGATGACGTCGCCGATGCGGTTGGCCATGTCGGCCAGCTTGTGGATCTGGTTCCCGGTCTGCTGCACGGCCTCCGCCGCTTTTTGGGATGACGCGGAAGCATTGCGGACCTGACGGCCGATCTCACTGATGGAAGACGACATTTCCTCCGCCGCCGAGGCGACCATCTGGACATTGACGGAGGTCTGCTCGGAGGCAGCTGCCACACTTTCGGCCTCCGTGCTTGTAGCAGTGGAGACCTGGGAGAGCGACCGCGCAGTCTCGTTCAGAGCGCCCGACGAGCTGGAAAGGCTTCCCATGATACGCCCGACGCTCTGGTCGAAGGAATTCGCCAGCGACTGCATCATCACGCGCTTTTCCTCACGCGCCTGGATCTCGCGGGCCTTCTGCTCCTCTTCCAGCTCACGAGTCCGCAGACCGGTCTCCCGGAACACCTCGAGCGCCCGCGCCATCTGGCCGATCTCGCTGCCGGTTTCCTTGTGCGGCACGTCCAGCGTGAACTCACCCTCGGTCAGCCGTTTCATCACCTCGATCATCCGGTTCAGCGGAACCGTGATGCTGCGGCCGATCAGGACACCCAGTCCGAGACAGACGACCAGGCTGACGCCGCCCGCCCCGAGGAAGATATCCCGGGACCAGCTCCGCACGGCTTCCAGTGAACGCGCCGCATGCTGCGCGCCGGCCGTCGCCGCCTCATTGATCCGCTGGAAGGAGGGTGACAGCTCGGCAAAGAGCTCGGAGACCCTGGCGATCTCGCCGTCCAGACCAAGCTTGCCATCCGCATAGGCGCGCGCGCCTTTCTGGTAGACATCCATCAGCCCCGAGATTTCCGCCTTCTGCGCATCGGGCAGACCCGAGGCTGCCAGAAGCGGGTCGAATTCGGCACGCCGCGCGTCGATGCGGTCGATGTATTTGAGATCGTTGCGCAGCATGAAGTCCTTCTCGTGCCGGCGCATCATCAGCATCTTGATCGTCAACCCATCCAAATTGGCGGCTTCGAGCTGCTTCTCCACATTATGGACCGCCGCGCGAAGCTGTCCCTGAAGTCCCTCTTCCTCGGTGAGACCAAGTTCGCGCATGGCGCCAACCACCCGTTCGAACTGGGCAGCGACGGCGGAGAGACCGTTGCTCAGGACATCCACATCGGCGCGGATGTCTTCAGAAGCCGGCAACGCCTGCATGGCAGAGAGTGTTTCCTGTGCAGCTGCGACGGCGGTCATGTAGTCGGTGACGTATTTCTCGTCGCGACGCAGCAGGAAGTCCTTCTCCCTTCGCCGCATCTCGAGGGCCGCGACCCTCAGTTCTGCGGCACGGACATCAAGAGCCGCATAGCCGGATTGCTCCAGCCCCGCGCTCTGAAGCGCCCTGTCGGTGTAGAAGAAGACCCCCATCAGCAAGGCGATGGCCAGGGCGGCAAGAAGAGAAAGGGCGCCGATACGCAAGGGGATCGGCACCCCGGACATGAGTTTCTGGGGGGTCACGGGTCACTCGCTGCACAGTGTTGATCACGGGTGTTCCAGTTTTTTCGGAACTTGTGCGTGAGTATTACCCGTAGCAGGTGAATATAATCTTAGTTTCGCGCAATAACATCTGCGTCATGCGGCAAGCGGAAAGCTCTCTTCAACCACGTAAGGCCCGCCGCCGATGCTGGAGCGGGAGGAGTAGAGCACGAAACGCCCTGCCGTGAATGTCGGCGCATGGAAGCTGCCCCGCTCGGTGAGCCAGCGGGCCACCTCCTCGTTGGTGGAGGTCTTGCACCGGGCCACCGTCACATGCGGCATGTACTTGCGCCGCTCGGGCGGAAGATGCAGCCGCTGCAGGATACGTTCCTGCTCGGCCTGCAGCTCGGCAAGCGCCGGGCTTGGCGCCACCCGCGCCCACACCGCATGGGGCCTGCCATTGCCGAAGGACCCAAGCCCGCTCAGCTCGATGCGCACCGGATCGCGGCGAATCCGGTCAAGCGCATCCACCACCTCGTCCGCCGTGCGGTCGTCGATGTCGCCGATGAAGCGCAGGGTGATGTGGTAATTCTCGGGATCGATCCAGCGCGCGCCCTTCAGGCCGCCCCGGAGCATGGACAGGAACAGTCCGGTTTCGGCCGGAATCTCAAGTCCCGTAAAAAGTCGCGGCATGGGTCTTCCCTCCGCAGATACCGATGACCTGATCGGAATCCAAATCCGCATCCTGCGCAAGCCTTTTTCACAAGGCCTTGGAAAACAAGATCTTGCCCATTTCGCACTGCAGCAGGAGCGGTCCGGAGGCAGCCTGCGCCGCCTCCGTGATTCTCTCGGATCGCCTCAGCGGCAGATCTGTCAGGGGCAGGGGTTGCCGGTGAGCTGGTGGATCTCGTCGATCCGCGCCAGCACGTCATCAGAGAGCTTGAGCTCGGAAGCCGCGATGTCGGTTTCCAGCTGCTCGATCTTCGTCGCCCCGATGATGACGGAGGTCATGAAGGACCGGCTTTCGGCAAAGGCGAGCGCCATCTGCGCCGGATCGAGACCCGCATCCTCGGCCAGCTTGAAATAGGCCTCGAAGGCCGCGTCCGCACCCGGAACCTCATAACGCTGCAGCCGGTCGAACAGGGTCTTGCGCGCTCCCGCCGGCAGGGCGCCATTGCGGTACTTGCCGGTCAGATAGCCCTGGGCCAAAGCCGAATAGGCCAGCAGCCCGACATCCTCGCGCAATGCGACCTCGGCCAGATTGACCTCGAAGGTCCGGTTGACCAGCGAATAGGCATTCTGGATGGAGACCACGCGCGGCACGCCGCGCATCTCGGCTTCCTTCACGAAAGTCATGGTGCCCCAGGCGCTCTCGTTCGACAGGCCGATGTGACGCACCTTGCCGCTCTTCACCAGCCGGTCCATCACGTCGAGGGTTTCGCCGATGGAGACTTCGTCCGCCGCCGGCTCCACGTCCTTCCAGCGGGTCGGGTTGGAACCGAAGCCCGGCGTGTTCCGGTCCGGCCAGTGGATCTGATAGAGATCGATATAGTCGGTCTGAAGGTTCTTCAGGGACTGCTCGACCGCTTCCTCGATGTTGCGGGCGTCGAGCTTCGGATGGGAGCCATCCTTGCGGAACCAGTCCATCTCGGTCCGGCCCACGACCTTGGTGGCCAGCACCACCTTGTCGCGGTTGCCGCGCGCCTTGAACCAGCTGCCGATGATCCGCTCCGTGCGGCCCTGCGTCTCGCGCTTGGGCGGGATCGCGTAAAGCTCGGCGGTATCGAAGAAGTTGATGCCCTTGTCGATGGCGAAATCCATCTGGGCGTGGCCTTCGGCCTCGGAATTCTGCTCGCCCCAGGTCATGGTGCCAAGGCACTGGGAGCTCACCTTGATGTCGGTGCGGCCAAGACGACGGTAATCCATCAGGAGATCCTTTTGGCTTCAAGAAGTCGGATTGTCGAAACGAAAGCAGGCCCGGTCAGTGCGCCGCGGCCCGCTCGAGGAGGGATTCGACGAGTGGTAGCATGGCCTCGACGATCACGGAAACCCCTTCTCCGGTGGGATGCATCCCGTCCGGCAGGTTGAGCGCGGGATCGAGCGCGACCCCCTCCAGGAAGAAGGGATAGAACAGGGCGCCTTCCTGTCGCGCGATCTCGCCGAAGATCGGATCATAGGCAGCCGCATAGTCCTCGCCGAGATTGCGCTGTGCCTGCATGCCGGCCACCAGCACCTCCATGCCCTTGGCCTTGAGCTGCTGCACGATAGCCTGGAGATTGGCCCGGGTGGTCTCCGGCGGCAGGCCGCGCAACATGTCGTTGGCCCCCAGTTCCACTATCACCGCATCGCCCCCCTCGCCAACGGACCAGTCGAGACGGGAGAGACCGCCCGAGGTCGTATCGCCGGAAACACTGGCATTGACCACGCTCACATCATGGCCCCGCGCCCTGAGCGCGCGCTCCAGCTGGGCGGGATAGGCCTCGTCCGGGGCAAGCTGATAGCCTGCCGTGAGACTGTCGCCGAAGACGATCAGCTTGAGCGTCTCCGCCCGCGCCGGGCTCGCCAGAACCAGACCGAAGGCAAGGACAGCAACCGCTCTTGAGAGAATTTGATACATTTTCGTTCCCGACAGGCTCTGGATCACGAGGGTCTCAGCCCCATATGGTCGCTGAATGTAGACAGGCAAGTGTAGCGCAGGCCAGTGCCGTTTCTGCACCGGATGCCGACACCAGCTGCGGAGAGCGCGAAGCCCCATGACAGATCAGCCGGCCATCCACCTCAAGGACGTGCACCTGAGCCTCGGACAGGGGGCCGGACGGGTCCACATCCTCAAGGGCGTCGACCTGGAGATTGCCCGCGGAACGGCCGTCGGCCTGGTCGGCCCATCCGGGTCGGGAAAGTCCACGCTGCTTATGGTCATGGCCGGGCTGGAGCGCGCCGACAAGGGCACGATCCGGGTCGCGGGGCAAGATCTCCAGCCCCTCAACGAGGATGCGCTGGCCCGGTTCCGCGGCCGCAACATAGGCATCGTCTTCCAATCCTTCCATCTCATCCCCAACATGACCGCGCTCGAAAACGTGGCCGTGCCCCTGGAACTCGCCGGACATCCGGCGGCCTTCGCCAAGGCCCGCAAGGAGCTGGAAGCCGTCGGCCTCGCCCATCGCCTCGATCACTACCCCTCCCAGATGTCCGGCGGCGAACAGCAGCGCGTGGCCGTTGCCCGCGCCCTCGTGGTCGAGCCGGAAATCCTGATCGCCGACGAACCGACCGGCAATCTCGACGAAAGCACCGGCCGGCAAATCATCGAGCTGATGTTTGCCGCCCAGCGCGAGCGCGGCATGACCCTCGTGATCGTGACCCACGACCTGTCGCTCGCCCGCCAGTGCGACCGGGTGATCCGCGTGCGATCCGGCGAGATCGACGAGGAAGCCCCTGCCGACGCTTCTGCGGAGCCCGTTGCATGAGCGCCTTTGCCCCAAGTGCCAGCACCGGTCTGGGCCTCGCCTTTCGCTTTGCCTGGCGCGAGCTGCGCGGCGGCCTGCGCGGTTTCTACATCTTCCTCGCCTGCATTGCCCTTGGCGTGGCCGCCATCACCGGCGTCACCTCCCTGTCGCGCGCCCTGACCGAAGGCATCTCCGCCGAAGGGCAGACGATCCTCGGCGGCGACATGTCCTTCTCCCTGATGCATCGCCAGGCGGACGATGCCGAGCGCGCCTATCTCGCCGGTCTCGGCACGGTGTCGGAAAGCGCCACCATGCGCGCCATGGCCCGCCTGACCGACGGCAGTGACCAGATGCTGGTCGAACTCAAGGCGGTGGATGACCTTTATCCGCTCTATGGCGCGATGGAGCTCTCCGACGGGCAGACGCTGCAAGACGCGCTGGCCCCGGACACAGACGGCACCTTCGGCGCGGTGGCGGATGCCACCCTGCTCGGCCGACTGGGCCTGTCCCCCGGCGACCGTCTCTCCCTCGGCAAGACCCAGGTGATCATCCGCGCCGCAATTGCCCACGAACCGGACAAGCTGGAGGGCGGCTTCGAACTTGGGCCCCGCCTGATGATCTCGCGCGAGGCGCTGCCCGCAACCGGCCTGATCCAGCCGGGCAGTCTCGCCCAGTGGCACTACAAGCTGCGCCTCGCCACGCCCGTCTCGGAAACCGGGCTCAAGACGCTGATCGAACAGGCTCGCGAAGACCAGCCCGATGCCGGATGGCGGATCCGCTCCCGCGCCAATGCGGCCCCCGGCCTTCAGCGCAGCATCGACCGTTTCGCGCAGTTCCTCTCCCTTGTCGGCCTCACCGCACTGGTCGTCGGCGGCGTGGGTGTGGCCAATGCCATCCGCGCCTTCCTCGACACAAAGCGCGAGGTGATCGCCAGCCTGAAGTGCCTCGGCGCCAGCGGCGACTTTGCCTTCAAGGTCTATCTGATCCAGATCCTCGCCCTGGCCGCCATTGGCATCGGCATCGGTCTGGCCGTCGGCGCCAGCCTGCCCTTCATCGTCGATGCCGCCCTGCAGGGCCTTCTGCCGATCCGGCTGGTGGCCGCCGTCTATCCGTCCGAGCTGGCCCTCGGCGTCCTCTTCGGCCTGCTGACGGCCCTCGCCTTCGCGCTCTGGCCGCTCGGACGTGCCCACGACATTCCGCCGACGGCCCTGTTCCGGGACGCGGGCTACGGACCCGCCCGCATGCCCCGGGCGCGGTACCGCATCGCGACGCTGCTCACGGTCGCCCTGCTGACCGCGATCGCCATCGCCCTGTCCTATGACACGCGCATGGCCGTGATCTATGTGGTTGCCGCAGCGGCCGCCCTGCTGCTGCTGACGCTCATTTCCCGGGCGATCATGCGCCTGGCCCGCGCCGTGCCGCCGGTCTCACGTGCCTGGTTGCGGCTCGCCATCGGCAACATCCATCGCCCCGGCGCGCTGACCCCCTCGGTGGTCCTCTCGCTCGGGCTGGGCCTCACCCTGCTGGCCGCCCTCGCCCTGATCGACGGCAACCTGCGCCGGGAACTCACCTCCACCATTGCCGATCAGGCCCCGAGTTTCTTCTTCATCGACATCCAGAGCCACGAGCGTGACGCCTTCGAGGCCCTGCTGCGGCAGCAGGCACCCACCGCGACCGTGGAAAGCGTTCCCATGCTGCGCGGCCGGATCACCTCGCTGAAGGGCATTCCCGCCCGCGAGTTCGACACCTCCGGCGGCTCCGGCTGGGTGCTGCGCGGGGACCGGGGCATCACCTATGCGCAGACGCTGCCCGAGAACTCCCGCCTGATCCAGGGCGAGTGGTGGCCGCAGGACTATTCGGGCCCGCCGCAGGTCTCCTTCGTCGAGGAGGCCATGCAGGATCTCGGCCTGAAGATCGGCGACGAGCTGACCGTCAACGTGCTGGGCCGGGAGATCACCGCGACCATCACCAGCAGCCGCGAGGTGGAGTGGCGATCGCTGGCCATCAACTTCATCATGGTCTTCTCCCCCAACACCTTTGCCGGCGCCCCGCACGCCCACCTCATGACGCTGGGATGGGACGACCCGGTGGACGATGCGACCGAACTCGCCCTCCTGCGCGAGGTCGCGAGCGCCTTTCCCACCGTCACCACCGTGCGCGTGAAGGACGCCATCGGACAGGTCAACGATCTGGTCGGCCAGCTTGCGCTTGCCATTCGGGGCGCTTCGGCCATCACCCTGATCGCGAGCGTCCTCGTCCTTGCCGGCGCGCTCGCGGCCGGACATCGCAACCGCATCCACGATGCTGTCGTTCTGAAGACCCTCGGCGCCACCCGCGGCTGGCTCATTCTCGCCTATGCGGCCGAATATGCGCTGATCGGTCTGGCGACCGCCATCTTCGCGCTTCTGGCGGGCTCCGTCGCCGCCTGGTTCGTGCTGACCCAGGTGATGGGCGGGACCTTCACGCTCCTGCCCGCAACGGCCGCGACCGCCATCGGCCTCGCGCTGGTGTTCACCGTCGGCTTCGGCCTCATCGGCACCTGGCGCATTCTGGGCGAAAAGCCGGTCAAGGTGCTTCGAGACCTGTAAAGGTCTGGTCACGCCCCGGACCGGAAAGGATGAATGAAAGATGAACCGCCGGATCGGTGTCGGAACACTTTGTCGCAGGACGCGGAAATAACGAAGACGTCATGCAAAACAAGGGCGCAAGCCCTTGTGAGCGGCCACCGGAATGTCCATATTGGTTCTCAGGATTACGTCGGGCGGTTTCCGCCCAGTCTCTAGAAACGAGGAAACTGGAATGTCGACCCTCAACCGAAACCCGGGCTCTACGTATTCGGTGGCCGGCACCCGCGCTGACGCGGCGATCGATCAGGGCCTCCGCGCCTACATGCTGGGCGTCTACAACTACATGACGTTCGGCCTGGCCCTCACCGGCCTCTTCGCCGTCGGCGCCTTCCTTCTGGCGACCACCCAGAACCCGGATCAGGCTGTTGCCCAGCTCGGCAACGGCACCCTGATCACCTCCTTCGGCGCCGCTCTTTATGGCTCCCAGCTCAAGTGGGTTGTCATGCTGGCCCCGCTTGGCATGGTGTTCTTCCTCTCCGCCCGCATCCACGCCATGAGCGGCTCCACCGCGCGCACCATGTTCATGGTCTATGCGGCGCTGATGGGCCTGTCCCTGTCGTCGATCTTCCTGGTCTATACCGGCAACTCGATCGCCCGCGTCTTCTTCATCACGGCCGCCTCCTTCGGTGGTCTGAGCCTCTATGGCTACACCACGAAGAAGAGCCTGTCCGGCCTCGGCTCGTTCCTGATGATGGGCCTGATCGGCATCGTGATCGCGTCGCTGGTCAACATCTTCCTGGCCTCTTCGGCCATGCAGTTCGCCATCTCCGTGATCGGCGTCCTGGTGTTCGCCGGCCTCACCGCCTACGACACCCAGCAGATCAAGGAAATGTACTACCACGCCGATGGCGAGGAAGTGGCGATGAAGAAGTCCATCATGGGCGCCCTGCGTCTGTACCTGGACTTCATCAACCTCTTCGTCATGCTGCTGCAGCTCTTCGGCAACCGCGACTAAGCGCGAGCCAGAGACGAACGAGAAAAGCCCGGCCTTCGCGCCGGGCTTTTTTATAGGAGATTTCAATCGGGGGAACGACCATGCTCAAGGGACGGTGTGATTGCGGTAAGGTCAGTTTCGAGGTGCCGTCGGTCGAACCGAACGTCACCCTGTGCCATTGCAGCCAGTGCCGCCGCATGAGCGGCCACATCTGGGCCTCCACGCGCGCGCCATGGGACGCGGTGACCTTCACCTGCGACGGCGGTCTCGCCTGGTATGAATCCTCGAGCTGGGCTCAACGTGGATTTTGCCGCCACTGCGGCTCCAGCCTGTTTTATCGCCGGCATGAAGTGGATCACGTGGCCATAGCGGCCGGCTGCCTTGAGGCACCGACCGGGATGAGCGCGACAAGGCACATCTTCCTGAAGGACAAGGGCGACTACTACGACGTCACCGACAATCTGGAAAAATTCGAGAGATACTGACCTCACTCACACCAGCCGCAAGTGCTTCTTCTTTTCCAGCACCTTGAGAACCTGCGGCAGCTCGTGGCCACGCTTCAGCACCATGCCGCCCGCGGCGACAACGCTGTAGGCGCCCTGCCGGCGGGCCAGCTTGGGGTCCTTCTCGATCCGATAGAGCGGCATCTCGGACGTGCGGCGGAAGACGGAAAACACCGCCTTCTCCTTCAACAGATCGATGGCATAGTCCCGCCACTCGCCGTCCGCCACCATGCGCCCGTAAAGCCGCAGGATCGCATCCAGCTCCCGCCGATTGAAACTGACGGCCGGGCGCGCGGGCGGAGAGCCGGAGCCTGACGAGATCCCCGTGGCAGCTCCTCCGGTCGCCGCGGCGGCCGTTGGGATCGGGGCAACCGCGGCGGGTTCCGCACCGTCCCGGTTCAGGGGCACTGACGATCCGTTGTCCGTGTCGCTCATTCGGCCTCCTTGCCTGCAGGAGCCAGACCTCGGGTCGGGAGGATGGGATCCAGCCCACTCGCCGACGCCCGGCATCACCGGGGAAGTTTGTCACCTAACGAACCGCCAGCGCAACCCCGTTCCCGGTTTCAGCGCATGGCCCCGGCAACAGGCTTCGTCACGAACCCCTGCAGAGACAGATATCTTCCGCCTTTCCCTGCGGCAGAGCCAAGGCAAGTCTCGGCAAAAAAATCAAGATTTCGCCGCAATGCAGTCAATCACCAGCCATTTTGGCTGACCATATTACCTTCATACCCTGATGGCCCTACCGTCTGACTTCGGAACGCACTAGCCCCCCAGCCCCCCGAAGTTGGAACCGGACCAGGATGACAGTACGTGAGTATGCATCAGGGCAACTGAAGGGCCGGCTCTTGCCGGCCCTTTTCATATCCGGCGCTCCGCGCGCTCACCGGACACCGGTTCGAGCCTTTCCCGGTCGCCCAGCCTCCCGACAAACGTCTTGTTCACGCCCGGACCGCCTGTGTATCCTCGCAGGATGATCCGCGAGCCCACCAGCCTCCGCCGCGCGACCCTCGACGATTGCGCCGATCTGGCCGAGATCCACGCACAAGCCTGGACGCTCGCCTATCAGGGCGTGTTGCAAGGGGTGGAGCTGCGCCGCCTCATCGCCCGGCGGACGGATGCCTGGTGGCAAGGCGCCTTGCGCCGGGGCGTTGAGATCATGGTGCTCGACGTGCTCGGCAAGCCAGCCGGCTACGCGACCTTTGGCAGCTGCCGCCTGAGCGACTTCCCCCAGGCCGGCGAGATCTACGAGCTCTACATGCGCCCCGACCATCAGGGTCTGGGCTTCGGCCGCAGCCTCTTTGCTGCCGTGCGCAAGGATCTGGCCGCCCGCGGGCGGCCCACCCTGGCCGTTCAGGTGCTGGGGCAAAACAGCGCGGCGCGCGGGTTCTATCAGGCCATCGGCGGCACCTTGGCCGCAACCTCCACCTATCGCAGCGCCGGCCAGACCCTGGATCTGGCGATCTACACCTGGCCGCCGCTCTCGACCCGCGCCTAGAAGACGGCGCCTAGCGGGCGAGCACGCCTGGGCGTCCGATCACCCGCGGCATCTGGTTGCAATCATGAGAGCCCGCAAGATCATCCGCCGCCTGACGGGCCAGCGCATTGGCATTCCCGTTGGCCCGGGCATCCACATAGGCCACATGACAGGTGACGCCCGCCCCCAGTTGCGTGACGACCAGAACCTCGTCGGGCCGTCCGCCATCCGGCGCATCGAGGAACCACCGCAGGATCGTCGCGAAGGGCACCCCGCCACGCAGACGCCACTCCAGGGTCTCGTTGATGGTGTTGAAGTTGGGGAAGGTCTGAACCGCGGCGATCTCGTCTCCCGCCTGAGGTCCGAAGGACACGAACATGCGCAGATCCCCTTCCGCCACGCGCACCGGGATGTCTTGGTACCCCGGACAGATCCAGCTGCCGCCGTCGGTCCCCTCCTCAGAGGGGGGCGAGGCAACGGCGCAGGCCTCCAGCCGGATCTTGCTGTAGGCGCTTTCGACCTCTCCCGCCAGGCCGCGATCCGCGCTCATGGAAAGAGCCAGGGGCAGGACAAGCGTCAGGGCAAGGAGAAACGCCCGGGGAAACGTTGCGGCAAAGCTCTTCATGATCCTCAGGTCCTTCCGGATGCTTCCTGCGCAAAGCAACCGCTGGCGACACTCGCGCGCAGCAACGTTCATCGTAAAGTTGCATCGCAACAATAAAGGCTTGCACTTGGTCAATCGGCCTGCAATAGACCCACGGACAGCCAACAGGAGTCAAGCAGCATGCGTATTGATGCGGTGCCGATCGGCAAGAACCCGCCCGAGGACATCAACGTCATCATCGAAGTGTCCATCGGCGGTGAGCCGATCAAGTATGAAATGGACAAGGAAGCCGGCGCCATGTACGTGGACCGTTTCCTCTACACCCCCATGCGCTATCCGGGTAACTACGGCTTCGTTCCGCACACCCTGTGCGGCGATGGCGACCCCATCGACGTGGTCGTCGTCAACCAGCGGCCGATCATCCCGGGCGCGATCATGAGCTGCCGTCCGATCGGCGTTCTGCTGATGGAAGACGAGAGCGGCCAGGACGAGAAGATCCTCGCGGTTCCGACCCACAAGCTCACCAAGCGCTATGACAACGTCAACGACGTGTCCGATCTGCCGGAAATCACCATCGCGCAGGTCAAGCACTTCTTCGAGCACTACAAGGATCTGGAACCCGGCAAGTGGGTGAAGGTGACCGGCGTCGAAGGCGTCGAGAAGGCCAAGCAGCTGATCATCGAATCCATCGAGCGGGCCAAGAACGCCGGCTGACACGCCGCGATCTTTCCGAACGACTTGCGCGAGGCCGCGGCTGGGTCAGTCCCCCACCGCGGCCTCGATGCGTTCCATGTCCGCATCCGAGAGGCCGAAGTGGTGGCCGATCTCGTGGATCAGCACATGAGCGACGATTTCCCCGAGGCTCTCGTCATTGGCGGCCCAGTAGTCGAGGATCGCCCGGCGGAACAGCCAGATCCGGTTGGGCATCTGGCCGGTGACCATGGACGCCGCCTCCTCCGTGAAGGGGCTGCCCTCGAATAGGCCGAGCAGTTCGAACGGATCCTCGATCCCCATTTCATCCAGGATTTCATCCGGCGCATAGTCCGCAAGCGAGATCTGCAGATTGCCGCAACGGGTCAGGAATTCGCCCGGCAGCTGCGCCAGGGTCTCGCTGGCCAGCTCCTCGAAGGCGTCGAGATCGGGGGCGCGCCGCGTCGCCCAATCATTTGACCGCGGAGGATGAATGGAGGCCATGCAAAACTGTCCAAGATGTTCGGGCAGCAGACCCCGTGTCCGCGCCGCCTGTCCGCTCCGTCCCGCAGCAAGGGGACCAGAGCCTGTGACCGTCTAGTGCAAAACAGCGCCCGAGGGAACCGCCTGCCTGCGCACGGGGCCAGAGGCACCTTGCCAGACACGGCATCCGGGCGGCCGTTGCCTAGAACAGATAGGTCACCGCAAGGTGGATGAGAAGTCCGGCGAAGAATACGAGGCCCGCCATGCGGCCGATGCGCGTGCCCCAGACCTCGATCCGGTCGCCCTCCGGCTTGTCGTCGGCCTGCAGGTGGTCCTGCGCCCGCTTGGCCATGCGCACGAAGCTGGATCCGCCCACGGTCTCGCTTTCGGCCATCACCCGGTCGATGTCACGCAGCGCCTGCTGGCGCCGCGCCTCGTCAGCCTCGCGGGAAGGCGGGCGACCGCTCATGCGCCCCTCCGGCGATAGACGCAGAGATAGCCGCTGAAGAAGGCCAGCAGCGAGAGACCGGCCGACGCCACCGCGTTCCAGCCGGCAAAGGACAGGCCCAGCATGCGCCAGCTTGCTTCCGAGCAGCTGACGATCCGCTGGGTCTGCAGCCCCTTCAGCAGGTCGGCGGTGGTCGTCGCCATGGCAGAACCGCCGCCGCAATCGTTCGGACCCGGCCAGAAGGCCCATTCGGCCCCGGCCTGATAGACCCCGAGACCGGAGCCGTAGGCGAAGACGATGCCGACCAGAACGAGAAACGCCAGCGCCAGCAGGTTCCGGTTTTTCAGGCGGGCAATCAGCGCCAGCACGATTAGCGGCAGCGCCACGTAATAGGGCACCCGCTGTTCGAGGCAGAGCTTGCAGGGCACATAGCCGCCGAGGAGCTGGAAGCCCCAGGCCGTGGAGATGACGGCCGCGGCCCCGAGGAACAGGAGGATGATCCCGAATTTTGCCTTGAATGCCATGGGCGTCCCGCTCCTAGACGAGTTTCAGAAGGGCAAAGCCCCCGACCAGCGCCACCACGCAGACGGTGAAGACCAGCCCGAGCCGGCGCTCGATGAAATCACGGATCGGCGGGCCGAAGAAATAGAGAAGTGCCGCTTCGATGAAGAAGCGCAGCCCGCGCGAGACGAGGCTGGCCAGGATGAAGACCGGCGAGCTGAGACCCGCAGCCCCCGAGGCGATGGTGATCACCTTGTAGGGGAAGGGGGTAAGCCCTGCGAAGAACACGAACCACCAGCCCCAGGCCATGAAGGTGGCGCTGAATTCCTCGAAATAATGCAGCTTGCCGTAAAAGGCGAGGATCGGCTCGGCCACCTGCACGAAGAGGAACATGCCGATGAGATAGCCGAGAATGCCGCCCAGCACCGACATGGCGGTGCACAGGGCCGCATAGGCCCAGGCGCGCTCGCGCCGGGCGATCACCATCGGCACCAGCAGGATGTCCGGCGGGATCGGGAAGACGGAGCTCTCGATGAAGGAAACGGCGCCGAGGGCGAGCGGGGCTCGCGGTCCGGCGGCAAGGGACAGGGTCCAGTCGTAAAGGCGGCGCAACATGATCCTCTGATTAGCCGCTTGCCGCCGCCCTGTCATCCTCAAACCTTGCAGGGCAGCATATGCGGAGCCCGGGCGACCCTGCGTCGACCGCCATCGCGCACCCCGGCCGCGTGCCGCCCCTTTCAACCGGCACGGTCGACCGACCCTCACCTTCCCCCGCAAAGTCTGGCCAGCGTCCTTTGCAACGCCCACCGCGCCCCGGCAACCGGGCAAACCTTCGCCCTCCGGACGGATGCCTGTGCACAGGCTGGAAAGCCCCCGTCCGCAGCGGGGGAAGAGGATTGACGCCCGTCCCCGCCTGACTATTATCGCCCCCGGTCTGCACGCCCCCCTGGCGGAATTGGTAGACGCGGCGGATTCAAAATCCGTTTCCTCACGGAGTGCCGGTTCGATTCCGGCGGGGGGCACCACGGATCTGGCGGGGTCAGACGCGCCGGCCGGGGAAGCAGCATCCCGACACGATGGCACATACGGCACATCACGTGGCACAGGCCGGTGGATCCACCTCGGTCCCTCCTGCCTCGCCGACCGCTGATCGTCTTCCACTGGCAGCCCCCACCTGCGACCATCCCGATCCTAGAAAAAATCCCTCCGCTGCATTAGCTTGCGCGGATCAGGCTGTCCGGCACCGGAGAGGAACCATGTCCGCGCAACGGGAAATCGAACTGAAGCTCGTGGTGGCGCCTCAGGACCTGGAGACGCTGAAGACCGTGGCCGCCCCGCAAGGCGTGAGCGAGGCCCCGGCGACACCCGCGACCCTGCGCTCCACCTATGTGGACACCCCCGATCAGGCCCTGCGCCGCGCCAGGATCTCGCTGCGCCTGCGGGACAAGTCGTCCGGCCAGCGGGTCCAGACCCTGAAGATCGGAACCGGTGTGAAGGGCGGGCTTTCCAGCGCCGTCGAGATCGAGAAGCCTCTCGAGGGCGACAGCCTCGACCTGGCGCTGATCGACGATCCCCGTGCCCTGAAGGCCCTGAACCGGGCCGTTGCCGGATCCCCCCTGTCGCCGGTCTTCGAGACCCGTATCGAGCGGCATGTCCGCGAAATCCGAGCCGAACCGGACGTGAGCGTCGAGATTGCCCTGGACCAGGGCGACGTCGTGGCCGGAGACCTGCGCGCGCCCCTTTGCGAGGTGGAGCTGGAGCGTGTGTCCGGCCCGGCGGCCGGTCTCTTTGCCACCGCCCGCTGGCTTCTGGCGGATGTGCCCTTTGCCTTCTCCCCCTGCAGCAAGTCCGAGCGCGGCTATCGGCTGATGGCGGGCGAGCCGGCTTCCCCCCTTCCCCGCGGCGCGGGTGAGGACCTGATCAACCGGGAGCACCGGACCGGCGAAGCCATGACCGCCGTTCTCGCCGACTGCCTGATGCAGATCGCCGACAACCGGCTGGGCTATCTGGCGACCCCGGAACCGGAAATCGCCCACCAGCTGCGGGTGGGCCTGCGCCGGCTGCGCAGCGCGCTGGATCTGTTCCGGCCGGCGCTGGAAGAGGTTGCCGCCCGCCGTCATCTGGCAGGCCTCGCCCGCGATCTGGCCCGTCTGGTGGGCCCGGTGCGAGACCTCGACGTGCTGCGCGACGAGATTGTCGCCCCCCTGTGCGAGGCGCTGCCGGAGATTGTTTCGGCCAGCTCGCTCATGGATCTTCTGGACCAGCGGCGCAGCGCACTGCGCCAGCGCCTGGCGGACGACCTGCGGGATCCGCGCTGGAACGACCTGCTTCTCACCCTCGCGGAGCTGCTTGCCATGCGCCCCTGGGAAAGGGCGGAAGGCAAGGTCTGGGAACAGGATCTGGAAAAGACCGCAAGGCAGGCGCTCAAGCGCCGCTGGAAGGCAGTTCAGGCCTATGGCGACCGACTGGACGACCTGAGCGAGACCGAGCGGCACGACATGCGCAAGGCGCTGAAGAGCCTGCGCTACGGGCTGGATTTCTTCGACCCGCTCTATCCGGGCAAGAGGCTGAAACCCTGGCTCGCCGCCCTCAAGCGCCTGCAGGATGTCTTCGGCAGCCTGAACGATGTTGCCATGGCGGAGCGACTGGCCTCGGGCCTGGACGATCTGCCCCCGCAAGGAGCCTTTGCCGCCGGCTTCTGCCTCGCCCGGGCGCGTGCCCGCGCCGACCGGGACTGGCGCAAGGCCCGCAAGCTCTGGGACGAGCTGGCCGGACGCAATCCCTTCTGGACCAGGGACTAAAGATCCCGCGTCAGGCCTCCGGTTCGATGACCAGCTGCATCCGGTCGGCGGCCATGCGCGTGCGGGTATATTGCACCGGCCGCCCGTCCGGGGTCACGTTCACGCTGTCGAGGACCAGCACCGGCTGGCCGTCTTCCAGCCCGAGCTGGAGCGCATCCCCCCGTTCGATCAGCTCGGCCGAAACCCGGGTGCTGCGGCGCGAATAATCATCGACGCCCGCGCGCGCCAGAGCCAGGGTGAAGGAATTCGTCTCCCCGTAGATGTCCGGCAGGTCGGGAAACCGCGACTTCTCGATCCAGCTTGTCGCCACGAGAACGGGAAGCCCGTCGACCACCCGCAGGGTCTCGATCCGCCAGAGAAGCGTGCCCACCGCAAGCTCCAGCTGCGCCGCCAGAAAGGCATCCGCCTCCTCCTCCGCGCAGCCGGTCATGCGGCCCGTGGGGGTCTTGTCCTGGGACGAGACGATTTCGGAAAACCGCGTGCGGCGCCGGATCGGATAGGAAATCGGCGCCGAGGCCACGAACGTCCCCCGCCCCTGATCGGCGCGCAGGATGCCATCCGCGATCAGCGCCGCGATGGCCCGCCGCACCGTGTGCCGGTTCACCTCGAACCGGGCGGCGATCTCCGCTTCCGTCGGCACACGGCCCCCCGCCTCATAGGTGCCTGCTGCGATTTCGGCCCTCAGCCATTCCGCGATCTGCCGCCACAAGGCGATGCCGGTGCCCCGGTCGATCCGGGCCTGATCCATTTTCAACGGTGTCGTCATGGGCGTGTCATCAAACCCCGCTACCACCAAGTCAACGAGAATATTTGTCTATACAAATAGACGATTCGATGATTAGTTCAACCGGAATTCCCCTTGAGCGCCCCATGGCGCCGCCGACCGACGGACGAGAGCCCATGCACCAGTCCCCTCAGGATGCCGCCCGGACTTCCCCGGGTGCAGACCCCGCCGCGCAAGATGGCGCAGGCGCCGATGACCGCCGCCGCATCATGGCCACCCTCGCCACCGCAGACGCGACCCGCCTCGGGGAACTCGCGGCCACCCTGCCCATGCCCACCGGCCATGACCTGATCCGCCCGGCGGAAACCGGTCTCATCATGGCGCGTGGCCGCATGGGCGGCACCGGCAGCCCGTTCAACCTGGGTGAGGTCACGGTCACCCGCTGCGTGGTCCGCGTGAAATCCGGCGAAGTGGGCACCGCCTATGTGCTCGGCCGGGACAAGACCCATGCCCGCACCGCCGCCCTGATCGATGCCCTGTGGCAGAACCCGGTGCATCGCCCGGTCGTCGAGGCCTGCGTGATCACGCCGCTTGCCGAAGCGCGCGACCAGGCCCGCAACACCCTGCGCCAGGAAACGGCAGCCACCCGCGTCGACTTCTTCACCATGGTCCGGGGAGACAACTGATGACCGCATCCCCCAACCTGACATCCGCCGCCCTTGCCCCGGCCTTTGCCGACGCGGTGCATGATGCCCAGTCCTGCTTCCGCGTGCTGATGCAGGCCATGGCGCGCCCGGGCACCCTGCAGGCCTTCGATGCAGCCGCGCTTGTGCCCGAAGCGCCCCTGCCCGCAGCCCTTGCCGCCGCCGCGCTCACCCTGTGCGACTTCGACACGCCTATCTGGCTCGATGCGACGCTTGCGGCAAATCCCGCCGTCGCCGGCTGGCTGCGCTTCCACACCGGCGCGCCGATCACCAGCGATCCGGCAGAAGCCGCCTTCGCCTTCGTGGCCCGGCCCGAGTCCCTTCCCGCCCTTGCCGGCTATGCCCAGGGCACGCTGGAATATCCGGACCGCTCCACCATGCTGATCCTCGCCGTGGAGAATGGTTCGCCGGCGCCGCAGGTCCGCCTCTCCGGCCCGGGCGTCCAGTCCAGCACCGACTTCGCAGCCGCCCCCCTGCCGCCGCGCTTCTGGCCGCAGATGATGGAAAACCACCGCCGCTTCCCCCGCGGCGTGGATGTGATCTTCGCGGCACCGGCCGGCTTTGCCGCCGTTCCCCGCTCCACCGACCTGACGATCCTGGAGGCCTGAGCCATGTATGTTGCCGTCAAGGGTGGCGAAAAGGCCATCCGCAACGCCCACCGGCTGCTCGCCCGCCGTCGCCGCGGCCGCACCGATGTGCCGAGCCTCACCCTGGACCAGATCGCCGAGCAGATGGCCCTGTCCGTCGCCCGGGTCATGGGCGAAGGCTCGCTCTATGACGAAGCGCTTGCGGCCCTTGCCATCAAGCAGTCCCGGGGCGATCTGATCGAGGCCGCCTTCCTCATCCGCGCCTATCGCACCACCCTGCCGCGCTTTGGCTATTCCGAGCCGCTCGACACCGGCGCCATGCTCGTGGAGCGGCGCATCTCGGCCACCTACAAGGATCTGCCCGGCGGGCAGCTGCTTGGCCCCACCTTCGACTACACCCATCGTCTGCTGGACTTCACCCTTGCAGCCGAAGGCGAACCCGAGCTGGAAGAGGCGGAACGTGCGGCCCTGACCGACGAGGCCATGCCCCGTGTGACCGATCTCCTTTCCGAGGAAGGGCTCATGGAAGCCGATCCCCTGCCGGAAGAGGGTCACGTCGTTGGCGACCTGACCCGCGATCCCCTGTCCTTCCCCGCCGACCGTGACCTGCGCCTGCAGAACCTGGCACGCGGCGACGAAGGCTTTCTCCTGGCGCTGGCCTATTCCTCCCAGCGCGGCTATGGCCGCACGCACCCCTTCACGGGAGAAATCCGCTACGGCGCCGTCGAGGTGGAGTTCTTCGCCGAAGAGCTGGGCTTCACCCTGACCCTGGGCGAGATCCGGCTGACCGAATGCCAGATGGTCAACCAGTTCAACGGATCGGCCAAGAGCCCGCCGAAGTTCACCCGTGGCTACGGTCTGGTCTTCGGGCAGGCCGAGCGCAAGGCGATGGCCATGTCCATGGTGGACCGGGCCCTGCGCTGGGAAGAGCTCGGTGAGGAATTTACCGCCCCCGTGCAGGACACGGAATTCGTCCTCTCCCATTCCGACAACATCCAGGCCACCGGCTTCGTGGAGCACCTGAAGCTGCCCCATTACGTCGACTTCCAGGCCGAGCTCGATCTGGTGCGCCGCATGCGCAAGGAATGGTTCGCAGCCCGGGAACGGCGTGATGAAGAGCTGGGCCTTGCGGCCGGCAAGGATCAGGAGGCCGCAGAATGAGCGCCGATCGTCAGATGAACACCGGTCCCGACGAGGGCCACTACAACTTCGCCTATCTGGACGAACAGACCAAGCGGATGATCCGCCGGGCGATCCTCAAGGGGATCGCCGTGCCCGGTTATCAGGTGCCCTTCGCCTCCCGCGAGATGCCCATGCCCTATGGCTGGGGCACCGGCGGCGTGCAGGTGACGGCGGCGATCCTGGGCGCGGACGACCGGCTGAAGGTCATCGACCAGGGCTCCGATGACACCACCAATGCGGTGTCGATCCGCAATTTCTTCGAAAAGACCGCGGGCGTGGCCACCACGACCCGCACGGAAGACGCGACCGTGATCCAGACCCGCCACCGCATCCCGGAAGCCCCGCTGAGCGAGGAGCAAGTGCTGGTCTATCAGGTGCCGATCCCCGAGCCCCTGCGCTTCCTCGAGCCGCGCGAGACCGAGACCCGCAAGATGCATGCACTTGCCGAATACGGCCTGATGCACGTGAAACTCTACGAGGACATCGCCCGCAACGGCCACATCGCCACCACCTATGCCTATCCGGTGGAAGTGAACGACCGCTACGTGATGGATCCCTCGCCCACGCCGAAGTTCGACAATCCGAAGATGCACGAGATGGCGGCGCTTCAGCTTTTCGGCGCCGGGCGCGAGAAGCGCATCTACGCCCTGCCGCCCTACACCAAGGTCAAGAGCCTCGACTTCGACGACCACCCCTTCGAAGTGCAGCATTTCGACCGGCCCTGCGGCCTCTGCGGTGCAGAGCTCGTTTATCTCGACGAGGTGATCCTCGATGACAAGGGCGGACGCATGTTCGTCTGCTCCGACAGCGATTTCTGCGAAGACCGGCGCGCCAGGGGGCACGTCGGCGACATGGCCGCCGACCCGGCCGCCGCCAGCCTGACCGGCTCCGCTTCCACCAGTGCGAGGACACCCGAATGACCAGCTCCGCCCTTCCGGACCGCGCCGAGGCCCAGGCCGCCGCCGCGACCGCAGACGAGCCGCTGCTGAAGGTCAGCGGCGTCACCCGCTACTATGGCGACCGCATCGGCTGCACGGACATCTCCTTCGACCTGTGGCCGGGTGAAGTCCTGGCCATCGTCGGGGAAAGCGGCTCCGGCAAGACCACCTTGCTGAACTGCCTGTCGACCCGCCTCGCCCCCACCGCCGGCGCCATCGAGTACCGCATGCGCGACGGCGCCATGCGCAATCTCTATCAGCTGACGGAGGCCGAGCGCCGCCTTCTCATGCGCACCGACTGGGGCTTCGTGCACCAGAACCCGGCCGAGGGCCTGCGTATGACAGTTTCCGCCGGCGCCAATGTGGGCGAACGGCTCATGGCGGTCGGCAACCGGCACTATGGCAACATCCGCGACACGGCAACCAGCTGGCTGGAACGGGTGGAAATCGCTGCCGACCGTATCGACGACCAGCCCCGCGCCTTCTCCGGCGGCATGCGTCAGCGCCTGCAGATCGCCCGCAATCTGGTGACCCATCCCCGTCTGGTCTTCATGGACGAACCCACCGGCGGTCTGGATGTGTCGGTGCAGGCGCGCCTGCTCGACATGTTGCGTCGTTTGGTGGCCGATCTGGGCCTCTCGGTGATCATCGTCACCCATGATCTCGCCGTGGCACGGCTTCTGTCGCACCGCATCGTGGTGATGCGCCACGGCCGGATCATCGAGACCGGCCTGACCGACCAGGTGCTCGACGACCCGCGCGAGCCCTACAGCCAGCTCCTCGTTTCCTCCATCCTCCAGGCCTGAGGTCGCAACCATGCCCGTCCGTCTCTGTCTCAACGCCGTGGCCAAGACCTTCGTCATGCATCTGCAGGACGGATTGTCCCTGCCGGTGGTGGCCAATGTGGATTTCTCGGTGAATGCCGGTGAATGCGTCGTGCTCGGCGGCCCCTCCGGCGCCGGAAAGAGCTCCATCCTGAAGATGATCTACGGCAACTACCGCTGCGACGAAGGCCAGATCCTCGTCGTCCGCAAGCCGGACGAGATCATCGACATTGCCCACGCCGCTCCCCGCCGGATGCTGGCCCTGCGCCACGACACCATCGGCTACGTCTCCCAGTTCCTGCGGGTCATCCCCCGGGTGAGCGCCCTCGATGTGGTGGCCGAGCCCCTGCTGACCCAGGGCGCCGACGAGGAGACAGCCCGGGCGCGGGCCCGGGATCTCCTCTCCCGTCTGAATGTGCCGGAGCGCCTGTGGTCCCTGCCGCCCGCCACCTTCTCCGGCGGCGAACAGCAGCGGGTGAACATTGCCCGCGGCTTCATCGCCGACTATCCCGTCCTGCTGCTGGACGAGCCGACCGCCTCCCTCGACGCTGCCAACCGCGCCGTCGTCGTGAAGCTGGTGGACGAGAAGAAGGCACAGGGCGTCGCCATGCTGGGCATCCTCCACGATCAGGACGTGCGTGACCGCATCGCCGACCGGATCATCGACGTGACTGCCTTCCGTCCCGCAGCCTGAGAGCCGACCATGACCGCACCGAAGCTCGCCGAAACCGTCATTGATCCGACCGTCCACCTGCGCGAAGCCGAGGTCGGCCGGCGCTGCGAGGTGCTGCGCGAGACCCGGCTCGAATACGCGACGCTGGGGGACTACTCCTACCTCGGCACCTTCTGCGAAGTGGCCGACTGCACAATCGGCCGCTTCACCGCCATCGCCAACCGGGTGCGGCTGGGAGCGCCGAACCACCCCATGGACCGCGCCTCCCAGCATCGCTTCACCTACACGCCGGAATATTACGAGGCGGGACAGCAGCGCGATGCGGGCTTCTTCACGGAGCGCCGTGCCGCACGGGTCACCATCGGCCACGATGTGTGGATCGGTCACGCGGCCACCGTGCTTCCGGGCGTGACCGTCGGCGACGGCGCGGTGATTGCCGCAGGGGCCGTGGTCACCCGCGACGTCGCCCCCTACACGGTGGTCGGTGGCGTGCCCGCGCGGCCCATCCGCGAGCGTTTTCCCCCGGACATTGCGGCAAGTCTCGCCCGCATCCGCTGGTGGGACTGGCCGGAAGACCGGATCTTTGCTGAATTGCCAAGGTTCCAGTCCGCCGACATCCGCGCTTTCTGTGCGGAATTCGACCCCGCCTTCACATGCTGATGCGACCGTCATGTCTTCGACACGGTAGCCCCTTAAACCGCTGATCCTGCCGATTTCCGGCCGTGTCTGCCCAGCTTCGGATCCCCAAGAGCCCGTCCATGCGCTACGCCCTCTATTTCGCCCTCGCCCGCACAAGCCCGCTCATGCAGCTGGGCAACGGCTGGCTGGGCCGCGATCCCTTTGATGGCAAGGCTCTTTCCCAGCCCGCGATCCCCGGCATGGCACCGTCCCGCTTCGCCGAGCTGACCACCGATCCGCGCCGCTACGGCTTCCACGGAACCCTGCGCGCGCCGTTTCACGTGAAGCCGGAAATCTCCGAGCAGGATCTGCTGAAGGCCGCAGTCGGCTTTGCCGCGCGCACGGCCCCCTTCACGACGACAGGCTTCAAGGTGGCCGCGCTCGGCCGGTTTCTGGCGCTCGTTCCGGCAGCACCGGATGCAGCCCTGAACGGTTTCGCCGACGCCTGCGTGGAAGCCCTCGAACCCCTGCGGGCGCCCCTGTCCGATGCCGACCTGGCCCGGCGCCGCCAGAGCGCCCTGAGCCCGCGTCAGGACGCCCATCTCGTGGCCTGGGGCTATCCTTATGTCTTCGACGAATTCCGTTTCCACATGACCCTGTCCAACAAGCTCGAGGATGAGGGCGAGCGCGAGGCCCTGACCCGCGCGGCCGAGCGCCATTTCGCCCCCGTCACCGGCACGCCCCTGGCCGTGGACAGTTTCGGGCTCTATGTGGAACCGGAGCGAAACGCCCCCTTCACGGTGCACACGCTCTTCTCCCTCTCCGGCACCGCCGGAACGTCTTCTTCCGCTTCCCCCCGACCGGCCGCCGACACGCCCCTTGCGAGGACCTCATGACCTCTACGCCTGCTCTCTTCAAGAATGCCCGTCTGGTTCTGCCCGACAGCGAGCTGACCGGAACGCTGGTCGTCCAGGACGGCCGCATCGCCGACATTTCCCAGGCCACCCAGGTTCCCGGTCACGATTGCGACGGCGATTTCCTTCTGCCCGGTCTGGTCGAGCTGCACACCGACCACCTGGAAACCCACTATGCCCCCCGCCCCAAGGTGCGCTGGAACCCGGTGGCCGCCGTCCAGGCCCATGACGCCCAGATCGCCTGCGCCGGCATCACCACCGTCTTCGACGCCCTGCGCGTGGGGATGGACGAGGACGCCGATCTGCGTGCGCCCGACATGCGCAAGCTGGCCGATGCCATCGAGACGGGTCTGGCGGAAAACCGTCTGCGCGCCGATCACTTCATCCACCTGCGCTGCGAGGTCTCGGCCCCGGACGTGATGGAGAGCTACGCCCTCTTCCGGGACGACCCGAAGGTTCGCCTGATCTCCCTGATGGATCACACCCCCGGTCAGCGCCAGTTCGTCTCTCTCGACAGCTACAAGGTCTATTATCAGGGCAAGCGCGGTTTCACCGACGCGCAGATGGACGCCTTCATTGCCGACCGGAAGGCCCGCGCCAGCAGCCTGGCTCCGGAACACCGCCGCCAGCTTTCCGCAGCCGCCCAGGCCCAGGGCATCGGCATTGCCAGCCACGACGACGCGACCGTTGCGCATGTGGAAGAAGCCGTCGCCCTGAAGACCGGCATCGCCGAATTCCCGACCACCATGGAGGCCGCTCAGGCCTCCCGCGCCGCCGGCATGGCCGTGCTGATGGGCGCCCCCAACGTGGTGCGCGGCGGCTCCCACTCCGGCAACATCTCGGCCAAGGCCCTTGCGGAAGCAGGCTGCCTCGACATCCTGTCCTCCGACTACATTCCGGCATCCCTCATCCAGGCGGCCTTCCAGCTCGCCGACGAGGTGGAAGCGATCTCCCTGGCCGATGCCGTGGCCATGATCACGCGCACCCCGGCCCGCGCCATCGGCCTCGACGACCGGGGCAGTCTGGAAACCGGCTTGCGGGCCGATCTGGTGCAGGTGCGCATGGTCGGAAACGTGCCCATCGTGCGCGGCGTCTGGCGGGAAGGCCGCAGGGTCGCCTGAAGCGGGAGGGACATCATGACCGATATCCTGTCCCCTGCCGGCCTTGATGCCGTCTCCGGAGGGCCCCTGCTCGGGCCCGGCCGGCTGGTGCTTGTGGTCGGCCCCTCGGGCGCGGGCAAGGACACCCTGCTCAACGGCTTGAGGGCCCGCCTCTCTGCCCGGCAGGACTGCGTCTTCGCCCGCCGGCTGATCACCCGCGACACGGACGGCGAGACCGAGGATCATGACAGCCTCGGCCACGACGAATACCGCCAGCTCTCCGGCTCCGGAGAGGTTGCCCTGTGCTGGGAAGCGCATGGCCATGGCTATGTCATCCCGAAGAGCTGCGACGCCCACATCACGGCCGGCCGCATGGTGATCGCCAACGGCTCGCGCCGCGCCCTGCCTCAGGCTCTGGCGAAATATGATGCGGTTACCGTGCTGCTGATCACGGCGCCGAAGGACGTTCTGGCCCAGCGGCTGGCCGCCCGTGGCCGGGAAAGCGAAGAGGAAATCCGCCGTCGCCTCGACCGATCGGATCTGGAAGTCTCCGGCGTTCCCCACGTGGTGCGCATCGAGAATACCGGCACCGTCGACCAGGGCGTCGACGCCATCATGGCCGCCCTCGGGCTCTGAGCCCGCCAGACCCTTGCAAGGAACTGACACCCGAAGGGATCCGGCGCGGAGGCTTCTCCGCGCCCGAAACCGGATTTGCCCTCAGTTCTTCTTCTTGCCGAACCCGAAGCCCTGAAGCAGGCCGGGCGGCAATCCGAGCCCCTCTTCGACCGCCTTCAGCACTTCCTCGTCGTCGGCCTCGCCCTCGATGACCTTTTTCACGTCGATCTGGACCTTGCCGTTGGTCGCCTTGTCGATCGCCTGATTGGCCGCATCGGCCAGCGTGTCCTGATCGACCTTGCCGCCGTTGCGGACGATCTTCGCCAGCTCGCCGCCAACGCTTTCCAGCTGCTTGTAGGCCGCCTCCGGGTTCTCCAGGATCCCCTGCAGATCCGGATAGATCTGCGGCTTGGCCCAGGACCCCTTGATGATGATCGGAACGCCGAGCCCGGCCAGCGTCTTGTCGCTGCCCTTGCGGCGCGGCACGGGGGCCTGACCTTCCAGCGTCGGCACCACCTTGGGCTCCACGCGCCAGTCGAGGGTCTTCGCCGGCAGGGACGTGGTGCCCGCCCCGGTCATGCGCAGCAGCGGACCCTCCAGATAGAGATCGGAGTTGGTCGCAATGCCCTGCGCCAGCTCAAAGCTTGCTGTGAGCGAGCTGAAGTCGGTCTTTTCCTCTTCCGCACTGTCCCAGCCGAGCAGGGTTTCCAGCGCAAGTCCGCGCAGCATCTTCGGGATGTTGACGCCGTAGAGCGCCCCATCGGCCACGGAGAAACTCGCCGATCCGGCCAGCGCCGACACCAGCTCCAGCTGACTACGGCCCTGCGTCGTCACGTCCAGGGTGATCGCCGCCCGCCCGTCGAGCCAGCGCATGCCCGCCGCATCGGACAGAAGCGGCCGCGCCGCCACATCGGCAAGGGACAACTTGGCCGAGATCGATGCCGGACTTGCCGCCGACACCCGAAATTGCGCCGTTCCCTTGCCCTTGTAGAGCGACACGTCGCTCAGGTCCGCCGTCAGCACCCCGTCGGCAAGGCCTGCCTTCAGGGTCGCCGCATCCAGGGTGATCCCCTCATAGGACAGGGCCTTCACCCGGGCCGTGAGATCCAGATCGAAGAGGGTGAGCGCCGACAGATCCAGCGGCGCGGAGCTCCAGGCCGCAGAGGCGCCGGGAGAGCCTGCGCCCGCTGCAGCCGCCTTGCCGGCAGCCGCACCGGAGGACCCGCCATCGCTGCTGAAATAGGGGTCCAGCACCAGCTTGTCGAAGGCAAGCTCGCCGGTCAGCTTCGGCTTGCCGGAAAGCGACAGACGGCCGGTCGCCGTGCCGGCCGTGTCATCCACCTGGAAGCCCGCGTCGCGGAAGGTCAGGGCCTCGCCCTCCTGCGTGAACGTCCCGCGCACGCTGAACTGGCGCAGGCCGTTGCCCGCGGGCACCGGGCGGCCAAGCATCGCCAGAACCCGGCGCAGATCTGCCGTGTCGAACACCAGGGCGCCATCTGCCGAGCCGGAGAGCGACACCGCACCGTCATACCCCAGCAGGAAGGGGGATCCCTTCAGGCGCAGGGTGGTCGGCGCGGCCTTGCCCGCCGCCAGGGCCGCAATCGCGCTTTCGCCCTGCAGGGTGAAGCTTTCGCCCAGCCAGCCCATGGAACCGCTGAGCCGGAGCGGCGCCTCGCGGCCGTCCATGTCGAGGGAGAGGGTCAGATCACTCACCGCATCCGCCGAGGAGGGCAGTCCGAGCCGGTCCGCCAGCCCAAGGTTCCGGATCGCCCCATTGCTGACCTTCAGGCCACCGGCGAGCTTGAGGGCCTCGCCCAGATCCTGCGGAGAGGCAGCCTCTGCCGCGAAGGTCAGGTCACCGGCCACCCGGCCGCTAGCCTGCATCGTCAAGCCTGCAGCGCGCAGGAGATCGGCCAGATCCCCTTCGCGAACCCGCAGCTGTCCGTTCAGTCGCGACGCACCCTCGGCCAGCGCCGCATCCGCCGTGCCCTCGAGGCCGAGCGACCCGATGGTCCCCGTGAGATTGCTGATCGACAGATCCGTACCGGTCATCTTCACGGCAGCCGACAGTGCAAAACTGTCATTGGCCAGGGCCTCGGCCTCCGCCGGAAGGCCGGAAGCGTCACCACCACGCAAGGCGGACGCCAGCGCCCCGAGGCGCGGACCCGACGCCGTGACCACCAGATTGACCGCAGGAGAGGTCACCCGCACCGCGCCGCTGATCCCGAGTTCCGCCTCCGCAAGCGTCGCAGTAATCTTGACGGACGAGCCCTTGCCCCGCACCAGCTCCAGCAGGCTGTCGACGGTGCCCGTGGCGGTCACCGGCTGTCCCTGCCAGGCAAAGCGGCTGTCGAGCGTCGCCTCGCCATCCAGATCCGGCGCGGTAAGGCTCAGGTCCAGATCGGAAATCTCATGACGCACTCCGCTGCGCCGGTCGTGATAGACAGCATGGCCACCCTCGATCTCCAGAAGATCGACCCCGATGCGCGACAGGGCGCCAAGGCTTTCGGCAGAGCCTGCGGGTGCTTCCGCCGAGGAGGTTGCAGGGGCGGCAGCCGGTGCCGCGTTTCCGGCCGCCGGCTCGCTCACGCCCAGGATCGCAGCAGCTTCCTGCGCAGGGGTCAGCTGCCGGCGCGGCGCCCAGCTCGTCAGTCCGGAGGGCCCGATTTCAAGGAAGAGATCCGGATTGACCAGATGAACGCCGGTCAGCCGGGCCTTGCCATCCAGCAACCCGCTCCACGACAGGTCGAGGCGCACCTCGTCCGCCCGGGCGAACTCGATGCCATCGGCACCAGCCTCACCGGAAATGCCGACCTTCTCGGCCACGAGGGAAAGACGGGGAAACGCCGAGATCCGCACGGGTCCATCGAGGCGCAGCCGCCATCCGGCCGCCTCCTCGACCTGGGCAACAACCTGCGCCTTCAGGGTTCCAACAGGCACCACATAGGGTGCCGCCACAAGTGCCCCTGCCAGCAGACAGAGCACGCCAGCCAGACCGACAAGCCATCGCCGCATCATGTGTCTCCCCACGTCGAATCACCCGGAACCTTACGACAAGGCAGCCGGAGTAGGCGAGGCACAACTGCCCCGGCGGGACATGGTGAGACAAGAATGCGGGAAGAAGGTGTCAGACCGTGAGGTGGCGGCGGACCTCCTGCTCGTCCAGCTCGGCACGGCTTCCGGCCAGAACCACCTCGCCCCGATCCATCACCGCGAAGCTGTCGGCAAGATCGCGGGCAAACTCGAAATACTGCTCCACCAGCACGATGGCCATGTCCCCCTGATCCCGCAGCCACTCGATCGCCCGGCCGATGTCCTTGATGATCGACGGCTGGATGCCTTCGGTCGGCTCGTCCAGAACCAGAAGCTTCGGCCGCGTCACCAGAGCACGGGCAATGGCCAGCTGCTGCTGCTGCCCGCCGGAAAGGTCGCCACCCCGCCGGGTCAGCATGGACTGCAGCACGGGAAACAGCTCGAAGATCACCTCCGGAATGGTGCGGTCCTTGCCGCGCACGCAGGCATAGCCGGTCTCCAGGTTCTCCTTCACGCTGAGCAGCGGGAAGATCTCGCGCCCCTGGGGCACGATAGCAATGCCGCGCCTGGCCCGCGCATGGGGCGCAAGCTTCGAGACGTCCTCGCCATTCCAGGTGATCCGACCGGCGGAAATGGGGTGCTGCCCGACGATAGCCCGCAAGGTGGAGGTCTTGCCCACCCCGTTGCGTCCCATGAGACAGGTGACCTTGCCGGTTTCCGCCGTCAGCGACACGCTCTTGAGCGCCTGCGCCGCGCCATAATGCAGATTGATGGTCTCAACGTTCAGCATGGTGTCTCACCGCCCGAGATAGGTTTCGATGACCCGCTCGTCGGCGGACACGTGATCCAGCGAGCCTTCCGCCAGAACGGAGCCTTCCGCCAGACAGGTGACCTTCACGCCCAGCGCGCGGATGAAATGCATGTCGTGCTCCACCACCACCACCGAATGGGTCCGGGCGATGTCCTTGAGCAGTTCGGCGGTTTCCATCGTCTCCGCATCGGTCATGCCGGCGGCCGGTTCGTCCACCAGCAGCAGCTTGGGGTCCTGGGCCAGCAGCATGCCGATCTCCAGCCACTGCTTCTGGCCATGGCTGAGATTGGCCGCCAGCTCGTCACGCTTGGACGACAGGCGGATCAGGTCGAGCAGCTCCTCGATGCGCTTTTTCTCCGCGCCTGAAATGATGTGGAACAGGGTCGAGAAGGGACCGCGCGGCGCCTTCAGCGCCATTTCCAGATTGTCCCAGACCGTATGGCTTTCGAAGACCGTGGGCTTCTGGAACTTGCGGCCGATGCCGAGCTCGGCAATCGAAGCCTCGTCCTCGGCCGTCAGATCCACCACCCCGTCGAAATAGACGTCGCCCTTGTCCGGCCGGGTCTTGCCGGTGATGACGTCCATCATCGTGGTCTTGCCGGCCCCGTTCGGGCCGATGATCGCCCGCATTTCCCCGTGGGCGATGACGAGAGACAGCTCGTTCAGCGCCTTGAAGCCGTCGAAGGACACGGAGACGCCGTCGAGATAGAGAAGGGTATTCTGACGCGACATGGTCTCACTCCGCGGGCTGGGGCTGGGGTTCGGCATCGACACCGGCTTCCCGGCGCGCACTGGCCCGCCGGTCCCTCAGCGCCGTGTATCTCTCGCCGATGGTGCCGATGATGCCCTTGGGCAGGAACAGGGTGACCACCACGAAGAGCGCTCCCAGGGCAAAGAGCCAGACATCCGGCAGGGCTGCGGTGAACCAGGTCTTGGAGAAGTTGACCAGCACCGCCCCGAGCACCGCGCCCACCAGCGTGCCACGCCCGCCGACAGCCACCCAGATCACCACCTCGATGGAATTGGCCGGCGCGAACTCGCCCGGATTGATGATGCCCACCTGCGGCACGTAGAGCGCCCCGGCAATCCCGGCCATCATGGCCGACAGCACCCAGACGAAGAGCTTGTAGTGCTCCACCCGGTAGCCGAGGAACCGGGTCCGGCTCTCCGCATCGCGCACCGCGACCAGCACCTTGCCGAGCTTGGAGCGGGTCACGAAGCGGCAGATGAGGAAGCAGACGATCACCGCAAGACCCGAGGCGACGAAGAGACCGGCACGGGTCGTGTCTTCCTGCACGTTGAAGCCGAGGATGTCCTTGAAGTCGGTCAGGCCGTTGTTGCCGCCAAAGCCCATGTCATTGCGGAAGAAGGCGAGCAGCAGCGCATAGGTGAGCGCCTGGGTGATGATCGACAGATAGACCCCCGTTACCCGGGAGCGGAAGGCGAACCAGCCGAAGACGAAGGCCAGCACGCCGGGCACGACCAGCACCATGAGGAAGGCGAACCAGGCCATGTCGAAGCCGTACCAGTACCAGGGCAGCTCCTTCCAGTTGAGGAAGACCATGAAGTCCGGCAGCACCGGATCGCCATAGACCCCGCGGGTGCCGATCTGGCGCATGAGATACATGCCCATGGCATATCCGCCCAAGGCAAAGAAGGCGCCGTGACCGAGGGACAGGATGCCGCAATAGCCCCAGACCAGATCCACCGACAGTGCGAGCAGCGCATAGGTCAGATACTTGCCCATGAGCGTCACCGCATAGGTGGGCACGTGGAAGAAGCTGCCCTCGGGCACCGCCAGGTTGAGCACCGGCACCAGCAGGGTCACCGCCAGCAGCAGGGCGACAAAGACACCGGCCTTCGCGTCGAGGGTGCGGAAGAGATAGGAGGTCATCATGCTTCGACTGCCCGGCCCTTGAGGGCGAACAGACCCCGCGGACGCTTCTGGATGAACAGGATGATGAAGACGAGCACCAGGATCTTGCCGAGCACCGCCCCCGCATAGGGTTCGAGGAACTTGTTGACCACGCCGAGCGTCATGGCGCCGACCAGCGTGCCCCACAGGTTGCCCACGCCGCCGAAGACCACGACCATGAAACTGTCGATGATGTAGCCCTGACCCAGGTTGGGCGAGACGTTGTCGATCTGGCTGAGCGCCACGCCCGCAATCCCGGCAATCCCGGACCCGAGGCCGAAGGTCAGCGCATCGATCCAGGGCGTGCGGATGCCCATGGACGCCGCCATGCGCCGGTTCTGGGTCACCGCCCGGGTAAAGAGACCGAAGGAGGTGCGCTTGAGCACCAGCATCAGCCCGGCAAAGACCAGCATGGCAAAGACCACGATCCACATGCGGTTGTAGGTGATGGTGAGCTGGCCGAGATCGAAGGCACCCGACATCCACGCCGGATTGCCGACTTCCCGGTTGGTCGGCCCGAAGAGCGACCGCACCGCCTGCTGCAGGATGAGCGAGAGGCCCCAAGTGGCCAGCAGCGTTTCCAGCGGCCGGCCATAGAGGAAGCGGATGATGAAGCGCTCGACCCCGACCCCGATGGCCCCCGACACGAGGAAGGCGAGCGGCAGGGCGATGAACAGCGAATAATCGAAGAGCCAGGGCGCGGAGCCGCGAATGATCTCCTGCACCACGAAGGTGACATAGGCCCCGATCATCACCATCTCGCCGTGGGCCATGTTGATGACGCCCATCACCCCGAAGGTGATGGCGAGCCCGATGGCGGCCAGCAGCAGAACCGAGCCGAGCGACAGGCCGTACCAGACGTTCTGGGCATTGTCCCAGAGCGCCAGAGACTTCTCGATGCGGCGGATGGCCGTGTCGGCGGCCTCGCTGACCGGCCCTTGCGTGGCGCTGCGCAGCCCGATCAGGAGCGAGAGGGCGTCCCGGTTGCCGGCGCTGGCGATGGTTTCGATGGCGTCCAGCTTCTCAGCGTCACCACGGTCGGAATTGAGAAGGGCCGCGGCCCGGGCCTGCTCCATGACCACACGCACGTCATCATCGGTCTCCTTCGCAAGGGCCGTTTCGAGAACGTCGAGAACCTCTGGATCGCCCGCCTTGAACACGGCCTGGGCGGCTGCAAGCCGCACCGTCGGATCGGAAGACAGAAGCGTCAGGGAGCCGAGCGAGGCGTCGATCACCCGTCTCAGCTTGTTGTTGACCTTGATCTTGTCGATGTCGCGCTTGGCCACTTCGCCCGCATCCGCGCCCGTCAGGGGATCGGTCAGGGCAAAGCCCTTGCCCGCCTTGCGGGCGATGAACACGAGGCCGTCTGCCTTACGCACATAGAGGTCGCCGGCGCGCAGGGCCTGAAGCGTCGAGGCCACGACCGGATCGCCCGAGGCGACGAGCGCCTGGATCTGCCGTTCCGTATCGTCGTACTTGCCGGACGCCAGTTCGTTCACCAGCGGCCGCAGCGCTTCATGGCTGTCGTCCGCCCGCACCGGACCCATCGCGACGGTCAGCAGGCAGAAGAGCGCAAGAAAGGTTTTCAAGAAGGACATGGCCACCGGCTTTCGGAAAATCATGCGCCTGCCGTTTGGCAAGAGGCGCCTGAGGCACCGGTCGTAAAACCGGTGCCGATCGCGCAGGCCTCTCTTTCACGGATGGAAAAAGAGGCGGGAGACGGGGGCTGCACCCGCCTCCCGCAAGGCTGGGATGCTTATTCAGCGCCGCCGCACTTGCCGGTCTTCACGTTGAAGTTGCCGCAGGACATCGGAGCGCGCCAATCGGAGATCAGGTCCTTGGAGCCTTCCAGGTAGTCGGACCAAGCATCGCCCGGAACGAGGCCGGCGGTTTCCCACACGGTTTCGAACTGGCCGTCTTCCTGGATCTCGCCGATCAGCACCGGCTTGGTGATGTGGTGGTTCGGCATCATGGCCGAGTAGCCGCCGGTGAGGTTCGGCACGGTCACGCCGACGAGGGCATCGATGACCGCATCCGGATCGGTGGTGCCGGCGGCCTCGACGGCCTTGACCCACATGTTGAAGCCGATGAAATGCGCTTCCATCGGATCGTTGGTGACCCGCTCCTCGTCACCGATGAAGGCGCGCCAGGTTTCGATGAACTCGGCGTTGATCTCGGCATCCGCGGACTGGAAGTAGTTCCAGGCAGCCAGGTGGCCGACCAGCGGCGCGGTGTCGAGACCGGCCAGTTCCTCTTCACCCACGGAGAAGGCGACGACCGGAATGTCTTCGGCCTTGATGCCGGCGTTGCCCAGTTCCTTGTAGAAGGGCACGTTGGCATCGCCGTTGATGGTGGAGACCACGGCGGTCTTCTTGCCGGCGGAGCCGAAGGTCTTGATGTCGGACACGATCGTCTGCCAGTCGGAATGACCGAACGGCGTGTAGTTGATCATGATGTCTTCTTCGGCGACGCCCTTGGCCTTCAGATAGGCTTCGAGGATCTTGTTGGTCGTGCGCGGATAGACATAGTCGGTCCCGGCCAGGACCCAGCGCTCGACGCCTTCCTCGTTCATCAGGTAGTCGACGGCCGGAATGGCCTGCTGATTGGGGGCAGCACCGGTGTAGAACACGTTGCGCTGGGATTCTTCGCCTTCGTACTGGACGGGATAGAAGAGGATCGAGTTCAGCTCTTCGAAGACCGGCAGAACGGACTTGCGCGACACGGAGGTCCAGCAGCCGAAGACCGCATCCACCTTGTTCACTTCGATCAGCTCGCGGGCCTTTTCGGCGAACAGCGGCCAGTCGGAGGCCGGGTCGACCACGACGGCTTCCAGCTTCTTGCCAAGCAGACCGCCCTTCTTGTTCTGCTCATCGATGAGCATGAGCATGGCGTCCTTCAGGGTCGTTTCCGAAATGGCCATGGTGCCGGAAAGCGAATGCAGAACGCCGACCTTGATGGTGTCTTCGGCGGCAAGGGCGCCGCCAATCATGGTGGAGCCCATGAGACCGGCCAGAGCGAATTGAGCGAAAATGTTCTTCATGAAATGTCCCCTTGTCTTGACCTCACCGGAGCCCGGCCGGTGCGCGGCGGAAGATGTCCGCTGTCGGGGAAGGATCGTGCGCTGAATGTGCGGCGCAGCAACATACGTCGTTTGACGTAAGCCGGTGTCGCCAATTGCGTAAGGCGGCGCGGGATCACCGGCAGGGCAAGGAAATACGCGACCGGCCGCGCGGTCACGGCCGGTCAGGAAGAGGGATGCAACCGGGGCGGCAGAACCCGGGAGAAGAAAGCCGGATCAGTCGTCGTCGCTGTCGTCGCTGTCGTCGCTTCCGCTGTCATCGCTGTCGTCGGATCCATGGCCCCCATCATCACTGCCGCCATGGCTCTCGCCCCGGCCCGACCCGCCGTTGTCGTCTCCGGTGTCATGACCGGAATCGTGGCCGGCTTCATGTCCTGCTTCATGTTCGGGGCCGTCGTCATCCGAGGCCGAACGCGATCGCGACTGGGTTTGCGACTGGGTCTGCGTCAGGCGACTGTCGTCGTCCCGGGCGTCCTCGGGGCTGTCATCCGAGGCCGACCTGAAGTCGCCGCTGATCAGCTTCTGGAAAAACCCTGCGGCATCCGCCCGGCTAGGACCAAGCGACAGGAGCATCAGGCTGAACAGAGCGACGAGCGCTCCTCTGGGAAACAGGGACATGGGACACTCCCTCCGGATCTAAGGCATGGTTGGCCACAATGGCTCGCTGCAAGAACGACTTGGAGAACAGTAGCAGCCACGGATCCCGGGAGAAACATAGTATTTCCTGCATGTTTAAGAGTTACTGCACGCGGTGCGGAAACATGGAAATAATGGCCCCAATGTTGCATGAAATCAGGTTCATACGCGGCACAGGCCCCGCTCGAAATGGACAGTTCGCATGACGGCGCGTCAACGCATCCTTCCGGTCCGCCGGAACTACAACCAGTGGGTCAACAACCAGACCTTGGAAGACTACGCCCTGCGTTTCACGGCGAAGTCCGCGCGCCGCTTTTCCTCCCGCCGCATCTCCCAGACCGCCATCGGCGCCATTTCCTTCCTCGCGCTTGAGGCGGTCGGCGGGGCGATCACCCTGTCCTACGGTACGGCGAATGCCTTCGTCGCCATTCTCATCGGCTCCCTCGTCCTGCTGGCGGTCGGCCTGCCGATTGCCCGCTATGCCATGAAATACGGCGTCGACATCGACCTGCTGACCCGAGGTGCAGGCTTCGGCTACATCGGCTCCACGGTGACGTCGCTGATCTATGCCAGCTTCACCTTCATCCTCTTCGCCATCGAGGCCTCGATCATGTCGAGTGCCCTCGAATATGCCTTCGGCCTGCCGCTCTGGATCGGCTACATCGTCTCGGCTCTGGCCGTCATTCCGCTGGTCACCCACGGGGTCACGCTGATTTCCCGGTTCCAGCTTCTGACCCAGCCCTTCTGGATCGTGCTGAACATCGCGCCCTTCCTCTTCATCGCCTTTTCCGACGGGGCGATCTTCGGCGACTGGCTGGCCTTTTCCGGCATCGACCCGCTAACCCAGGCCCCCCGCGCCCCGGCACCCGGCTTCACCTCCCTCAGCCTGATCAGCGTCGGCGCGGCCGCCTCGGTCATCCTGGCGCTCATGGCCCAGATCGGCGAGCAGGTGGACTTCCTCAGGTTTCTGCCGCCGCAGGAACTGACCCGCAAGCGCCATCGCTTCGCGCTCTTCCTCGCCGGGCCTGGCTGGGTGGTGCTGGGCGCGCCCAAGATGCTGGCCGGCTCCTTCCTCGCGGTCCTGGCCCTGTCCCATGCGGTACCCGTGGACCACGCGGACGAACCCTCGCGCATGTACGCCGTCGCCTTCGGCTACATGATCCCCTCCGAGCATATGGTGCTGCTGCTGATGGCCGCCTTCGTGGTGGTCTCCCAGCTGAAGATCAACGTGATGAACGCCTATGCCGGGTCGCTCGCCTGGTCGAACTTCTTCTCCCGGCTTACCCACAGCCACCCGGGCCGCGTGGTCTGGCTGGTCTTCAACGTGGGCATCGCGCTGGTGCTGATGGAGCTCGGCATCTACGAGCTTCTGGAGGAGACCCTCGGCGTCTTTTCCATCGTCGCCATGGCCTGGCTGGCGACGATCTCCGCCGATCTCTTCATCAACAAGCCACTGGGCCTGTCTCCGCCCGGCATCGAGTTCAAGCGCGCCCATCTCTACGACATCAATCCGGTCGGCACCGGCGCGATGGTTCTGGCCACCTTGCTTGGCGTGCTGGTCCACTACGGTCATCTGGGGGAGACCGCCGCTGCCTTTGCCACCTTCCTGGCGATGATCGCGGCGCTGATCCTCTCCCCGCTGATCGCCTGGGCGACCGACGGCCGCTTCTATCTGGCCCGCAAGCCCCGCGCGCACTGGCAGCAACGGGACACGATCACCTGCTCGATCTGCGAAAACCCCTTCGAGCCGGAGGACATGGCCTATTGCCCGGCCTATCAGGCGCCGATCTGCTCGCTCTGCTGTTCGCTGGATGCCCGCTGCCATGACCTGTGCAAGCCGCACGCCCGCATCACCCATCAGGGCGGGGTCGTCGCGCGCCAGATCCTGCCCGAGGGACTGGTGCAGCTGCTGAAGAGCCGCCTTGGGCGCTATGGCACGACCGCCAGCCTGTCTGTGACGGCCCTCGGCCTCGTGCTCTGGGTCATCTACGCCCAGGCGGCCGAACGCTTCCCAGAGGCCGCGCCCGTCATCGGTCAGACCATCGCGCTCATCTTCTTCGTCTTTGCCATCACGGCGGGCATTGCCAGCTGGTTCCTTGTGCTCGCCCATGACACCCGCCACGTGGCGGAAGAGGAATCCCTGCGCCAGAACGCCCTGCTGCAACGGGAGATCGACGCCCACCGCAAGACCGACGCGGCCCTGCAGAAGGCCAAGGAGGATGCGGAGGCCGCCAACATGGCCAAGAGCCGCTATGTGGTCGGTCTCAGCCACGAACTGCGCACGCCGCTCAATGCAGTCCTCGGCTATGCCCAGGTGATGGAACAGGATGCCGCCCTGCCGGAAAACCGCAAGGCCAACATCCGCACCATCCGCCGCAGCGCAGAGCACCTCTCCGGCCTGATCGACGGCCTGCTCGACATCTCGCGCATCGAGGCCGGCCGCCTGCAGGTCTATTCCAACGAGGTCAACATCCACGAGCTGCTCGACCAGCTTGTCGACATGTTCCGCATGCAGGCCGAGGCCCGGGGGCTGGAATTCCGGTTCCACCGCGCGCCCAACCTGCCGGTCTATGTGCGCACCGACGAGAAGCGCCTGCGCCAGATCCTGGTGAACCTGCTCTCCAACGCCATCAAGTTCACCGATGAGGGCCATGTGACCTTCCGGGTGACCTACCGCTCCCAGGTGGCGAGCTTCACCGTCTCCGACAGCGGCCCCGGAGTGCCTCTGGCCGAACAGACGAAGATCTTCGAGCCCTTCGGCCGGTCGGAAGAGGTCAAGATCCGCCGCACCCCGGGGCTCGGGCTCGGGCTGACCATCACCAAGCTGCTGACAGAAACCCTTGGCGGCGCCATTGCCCTGTCGAGCGCCCCCGGCGAGGGCGCCAGCTTCGAGGTGCGTCTCATGCTGGCGGCCGTCAGCCGCCCGGTGAAGCCGCGCTCCGCCGCCCGCCGGATCACCGGCTATGTGGGGCCGCGCCGTCGCATCGCGATCATCGACGACAATCCGGACCACCGTGGCCTCCTGCGCGAGGTGCTTGACCCCCTCGGCTTCGAGCTGACGGAGGCCGAGAGCGGTGCCGACTGCCTTGAGCATCTGGGAGACACCCCGACCGACCTGTTCCTGGTCGACATTCTGATGCCCGGCATGAACGGCTGGGACCTGACCCGCGCCCTGCGCACCGCCGGGGTCGACGCCCCCATCGTCATGCTCTCCGCCAACATCGGCGACACGTCTCTGCGCCCGGAGGGGCCGGAGCTGCACGACGACACGCTCTCCAAGCCCGTTCACTTCACCGCGCTCTTCGACATCCTGCAGAAGCACCTTCGACTGATCTGGATCGAGAGCGAGGAGCCGACCACCGAGATGCCGAAAGCGCCGGTGCCGGCCCCAACTCTTCCCGCGTCGCCTGCCGCATCGGCGCAAGCGGCAACCGATCAGCCCGCAGAAAAGGCGCGGGGCAAGGACGCCGGGTTCTCCTATCCGGGTGATGCGGCCCTGCGGGATTTGATCAGTCTGGGCGAGATCGGCTACATCTCGGGGATCGAGGCCCGGCTGACGGAACTTGCCACCGACCCGGACAACGCCGCTCTGGTGGGCGTCCTGCGCCAACATCTGAGCCATTTCGACTTTGCCAGCTACACCAGGGTCCTGGAGGGCCTGAGCCCACATGACTGACCCCCGGAGCCCCGCCCCGCGCGACATCGTGCTCGTCGTCGACGACAGCCCCGAGACCCTCGGCTTCCTGACCCAGGCCCTGGAACAGGCCGGCGTTACCGTTCTGGTGGCAACCAGCGGGCAAGGCGCGCTCAACATCGCCGAGCGGGTGACGCCCGACATGATCCTCATGGATGCGGTCATGCCCGGCCTCTCCGGCTTCGAGACCTGCGCGGCCATCAAGGCCCGGCCGCATTTGGCCCACGTGCCCGTCATCTTCATGACCGGCCTCAGCGACACCGAGCACATCGTTCATGCGCTGGACTCCGGTGGTGTGGACTTCCTCACAAAGCCGATCAACATTGACGAGCTGAAGGCCCGCATCCGGGTGCACCTGGCCAATGCCCGCTCTGTGCAGAATGCCCGCGTCGCGCTGGATGCGGCCGGCCGACATCTCGTCGCCGTCTCCAGGGATGGCACCTTGCGCTGGTCGACGCCCCAGACCCACCAGCTTCTCGCCTCGACACCCTCCGGCGATACACGTCTGCTGCAGGAGATCGCAGCCGCCCTCGGCGCCTGGCTGAGCAGCGACGGCGACCGGGGCGCGAGCCGTACCGATCCCTTCACCCTCGCCCCCCTGGGCGAGATTTCCATCCAGATGCAGTATCTGGGCGCGGTAAGCGGTGACGAGGTGCTCTTCCGCCTGACCACGGCGGATCACCCCAATCAGGCGGAGGTGCTGCGCCGCGGCTTCGCCCTTACCGCGCGCGAGGCGGACGTCCTGCTGTGGATCGCCAAGGGCAAGGCGAACAAGGACATCGGCGAAATCCTCGGCCTGAGCCCGCGCACGGTGAACAAGCATCTGGAGCAGATCTATCAGAAGCTTGGCGTCGAGAACCGCGCCTCGGCCGCCGTTCGCGCCGCCCAGGCGCTCTACGAGATCTGACCTGACGCCCGATTGGGACCCGAACCGGCGCGACGGGCGGGATTCCGGTTGCATCCCGGCCCCGTTTTCCCTATAAGCCCCCGGTCCAGAGTCGTCCGGCTCTTTGTGGGCTGGCATCCTGCGTTCTTCTTTTCCTCCGGAAATCCGAGTGCAGCGCCCCCCGACAAAGCATCACGGGCATGCCGTGTCGACTTCTCGATGCACCAAAAAGTAACGTGGCGGAAACTCCGTCACACCAACGAAAGGATGCAAAATGCCCAAGCTGAAGACCAAGTCTGGCGCCAAGAAGCGCTTCAAACTGACGGCAAGCGGCAAGGTGAAAGCTGCTCAGGCCGGCAAGCGTCACGGCATGATCAAGCGCACGAACAAGTTCATCCGCAAGGCACGTGGCATGTCCACGCTGGCTCCGCAGGATGCGAAGATCGTGAAGCAGTTCCTGCAAGGCTAAGCCCCCGAGCACCCCACTTTAAAGGAGAATTCCCATGTCGCGCGTCAAACGGGGCGTTACCGCCCACGCTCGTCACAAGAAGGTTCTGAAGGCAGCCAAGGGCTACTACGGCCGCCGCAAGAACACCATCCGCGTCGCCAAGCAGGCTGTCGAAAAGGCAGCCCAGTACGCGTACCGCGACCGCAAGGTCAAGAAGCGGAACTTCCGCTCGCTCTGGATCCAGCGCATCAACGCTGCCACCCGCATGGAAGGCCTGACCTATGGCCGCTTCATCGACGGTCTGAACAAGGCCGGCATCGAAGTGGACCGCAAGGTTCTCGCTGACCTGGCCGTGAACCAGCCGGAAGCCTTCAAGGCTCTGGTTGAAAAGGCCAAGGCTGCAGTGGCTGCCTAAGTCTTTCCGGGATCTAACAGATCCCGCAGCACACTTTCAGGGCGCGCCCGTCGCAAGACAGGCGCGCCCTTTCTTTTTGCCACACCCATCTGCAGCTGTGACTTGTGCGCCGGCGAATTATCGGGTCTCATGGTTGCAGCGGCGACCTTTGCGCCGGGAACGAGGGAACTGACCATGCAAGGCGGACGTCCCGATCTCCCGCAGGATGCACCCGAAGAGGATCTCGAGATCGACATCCCGACCCTCTGGATCTTCGGGCCGTGGATCGTTGCGCTCGTGGTGCTCGAAGCCCTTCCCGTCTTCGGCGTCGAATGCCTCTTCGGCTGGTGCGTCGTGAAATCCATCCACTGGCAGATCATCGTTGCGGGTCTGGCGCTGGGGGTGCTGGTCCTCACAGCGGGGTCCGTCGCGCTGTGCCTGCGCCTCCTCCGGCGCGGCTGAGCTGCGGCTAAGGCCACTCCACGGCTTTCCCCTGAAGGGCAACTCTAGTCGCCCGCGCTGGCCAGACCCGTCTTGTAGAACCGCACCTGCCCCGGAACCTCCGGACGCTGGCCACCCTGAAGCGCCAGCGGCAGGATCCCGAAGCGCAAGCCGCCCTCATCGATCCAGAACCGATCCTCCAGCATGCTGCCGGCGACGGGGAAGGCCTGGCCTCCGCAGACCCGCCCGGAAACGTCTCGCAGCTCGTGCAGCTGCCACGGGGCTTCCGCGCCAAAACCGCAGCCCAGAAGCTCCGGCTCGGCATTGAACAGGCGCAGGGTCTCCGCGTCGCTGACACTCAGGCTGACCCGCCCGACCAGCAGGTCCACCAGTCCCTCGTCATCGGCCCGGGTAATCTGACCCACATAGCGCGCCAGCATGGTCGGTCGGTCACAGCCCGGCGACGCGAACATCTGCGCCTCCGCGTCGAGCCCGCCCAAGGCAGAGACATGCAGCCGCACGATCACCCCGTTGCGGCCGTACATGCCCAACTTGAAACACCCGGTCGTCCACCGGCCCTGAAATGGGACGCGCGCCCCCTCCGGCAGGGTCCCCTGTGCCGCCATGGGGCCGGGCGCGACACCCACGAGACCCAGGATCACGAGCGCAAGCGAGGTGCGCAGTCCCGCTCCAAGCCTTCGCGAGCAGCCTGTTCCGGTCATGGGCCGTCCTTCTCCTTCATCCCATAAAGCTGCAGGAATCCGCTGATTATGCGTCTCTTCGCGCCACCACACCAGCTGCGGAACCTCTCATCCCGTTAACTTTTGACCCCACCACCTCAACCTTTCCCTCGGTCAAAAGTTAACAATCTGTCAATTCTGGCATGGGGATTGCGACGCAAACGCTGAGCACGGGCCCTCCGTGCCAAAGTGAGACAGTCATAGGCGGTTTTGGTGCGTATTGATCCTATCGGCTCCCAGGGGCGTTCCAACATGAGGCGGAAACGCCCGATCAGCGACGAACAGCCCCAGCGCCGGGAACGCCGGCGCACGGCTTACGAACTTGTTCCTCTGGAAACCAAGAAGATCGAGCGCGATCACGATGCCTTTATCGGCCGCTATCGCCCGAGCATCCCCTTCCTCGCCCATCTCATCGCCACCCGCGACGGGGACGCGCAGACCCGTTTCAAGCGCCAGTGCGAACCGGAAGTGGGCGTGAACAAGTACCGCGAGACGGCTGCCAGCCCGCGCCGCCGCGAGGCCGGACACGTGCTCTCGCGCGAATTCTGAGGCCGGTCGCCAAAGCTGAAAATCGTGACGGGCAGCACAGTCACGCCGTTAAGGAACCATTAACTCCGGGATCGCGTTAACACCAAGAGGCCGCCGAACGGCCACCATCGACGGAAAGGTCAGATGATGCAGGTCATGCGATCCCCACTCCCCAGCCTTCTTCCGCCCCTCGTCCCCTCGGGCCAGAAGGACGCGTCCCACTCCCGGGCGGGTAGCCGACCGCGCCGTCCCTTCCGTCTTGAAAAGAGTGACCGCCGGGAGCAGACCTCCCCTGCCCCGGCGGCCTCTTCCCTCAGCTCCGGCACGGAGACCCTTGCCTATTCTCCGATCCTGAACGAGCTGGCCGAACAGATGGCGCTCGAGGGCGCCAGCTACCGCATGGCGACCCGGGCCAGTGCCTCCGCCTATCGTGCTGGCGGCCGCACCGCCATGGACCATGCCACCGGCCACCTTCTGGCAAAGAGTTTTTGACCGACCGCTTCCCCGCGACGGTACGAAAAAGGGGCCGGCATCTGCCGGCCCCTTTTCACATCTGAAACGTCCTGCAATCGCGGCATCAGTAGCCGGCAGCGTGACCGTCCTTGCGCGGGTCGGACCCGGCGATGAGCAGGCCCTTGGCCCGGTCGATCATGATGGCCTGGGATCCGCCGATGGCTTCCTTCGTCCGGCGCACCTCGTGGCCGAAGTCCTTGAGCCCGTCGAGGGTCGATGCCGGGATCAGCTTCTCGGCCTCCAGCGCATGGGTGTCCATATCGAAGAACATGCGCGGGAAGTCGATCGCCATCTGCGGGTCCATGCCGTAGTCGACGATGTTCGTGATCAGATGGGCATGGCCGCAGGCCTGGTAATGGCCACCCATGACGCCGAAGGACAGCCAGGGATGCCCGTCCTTCAGGCCGAAGGCCGGAATGATCGTGTGCATCGGCCGCTTGCCGCCGTCGATCGTGTTGGCAAAGCCCGGCTTCGCCTTGAAGGAGAAGCCGCGGTTGTGCAGCATGACGCCACTGTCGGCCGCCAGAATGCCGCTGCCGAAGGACTGGAACACGGACTGGATGAGCGACACGGACAGGCCGTCCTTGTCGACCACCGACAGGTAGATCGTGTCGGTCTGCGGCGCGAGGCTGTTGCCCGGCACTTCCTCCAGACGACGATCCAGACGGATCATGCGTGCCAGCTGGTCGATATAGTCTTCCGACAGCAGGCGTGCGGTACCGATGTCCATGTAGTTGGGATCGGTGATGAACTTGTCACGCACCGCATAGGCGATGCGGGCCGCCTCCATCTCCAGGTGGTAGCGCTCTGCCGAAATCGGCGAGAAGGCCCCCAGATCGAAACGCTCGAGCAGACCCAGCATGACCAGCGCGATGACGCCCTGCCCATTGGGCGGCAGCTCGGCAATCGTGTGACCGCGATAGTCACGCAGCACCGGCGCAACCGCCGTGGTGTGAGCGGCTGCCAGATCGTCGAGGGTCATCACCCCGCCGAGCTCCTTCAGCGTCGCGACGATGTCTTCGGCCACCTCACCGGTGTAGAACCCGTCCGCCCCGTCGGAGGCAATCGCCCGCAGGGTCTCGGCCAGACGGGGGAACTTCATGATGCTGCCGATTTCCGGCGCTTCCCCATCGACCAGGTAGGATGCGGCGGCAGCCTTGTTGGCGCGCAGCTTCGGCACCGCGGCCTCCCAGTCCCGATTGACGCGCGGTGCCACCGGGAAACCGTTGTCGGCATAGTCGATCGCCCGCTTCAGAAGCTGGCGGAAGTTGCGGCTGCCATGTGCCTTGAGCAGGGTTTCCCAGGCCCGGACAGCGCCCGGAACGGTGACCGCGTGGGCGGAGGTCGCCTCTATGGCGTCGACACCGCGCTCTGCCAGCAAGGCCGGCGTCAATGCCTTGGGCGCCGCGCCCGACCCGTTGAAGCCGGCCATGCGGCCATCCGGCTCGGTGACGATGGCAAAGAGATCCCCGCCGATGCCGGTCATCTGCGGTTCGACGACGCACTGGACCGCAGCCGCCGCGATTGCAGCATCCACCGCATTGCCGCCGGACTGCAGGACCTCAATCGCCGCGGACGTGGCCAGCGGGTGGGAGGTGGCGACCGCCGCCTCGCGAGCATAGACGGGGGAGCGGCCAGGGGCCTCGAAATCACGTCTCAAAACAGCCTCCAGAATGTTTCCTCTTCGGAGGAAATCCTTTGTTGCTTATGTTTGTGTTCCCGACCACGCGGATCTGTTAGCCATCTCCGTGAGAACCACCCTGTATTAAGGAGAAACCGGGCCTTGCGCAAACTGACACTTTCGATGGCAGAGCAAATCATTTCTGCCAGCTATGCAAAGGCCAGGGAACTCGGCCTGAAGCCCCTGACCGTTGCCGTGCTCGACGCCGGTGGCCACCTCACCGCCCTGTCCCGCCAGGACGGCTCGTCGATCATGCGTCCCCAGATCGCACAGGGGAAGGCCTTCGGCGCGCTCGCCGTCGGCACCGGCACCCGCTGGCTCAATGCCAATGCGGAGAGCCGGCCCCATTTCGTCCAGGCCCTGAACGGCGTGGCCGGCGGCGGCATCGTGCCGGTTCCCGGCGGCGTGCTGATGAAGGACGAGGACGGTGACGTGGTCGGTGCCGTGGGCATCACCGGCGACACTTCCGACAATGACGAGGCCGCAGCCCTCGCCGGCATCGCGGCCGTCGGGCTCATCGCCGACTGCGGCTAGGCTTCGGCTGACATCTCATCGAGGCGCTGCGCGTAGATATCCAGCGCGCCGCGCCCCGACCGGGTCTCCCCGATCTTCTTCCAGCCACGGCGGGCAAGAAGCGATGCGGCACTGTCCGTGGAGGTGTGGAGCCGGTCGAACCCCATTGCGCGGGCCGCCGTCTCGGCCGCGGCAATCAGCGCGCTCGCGATGCCCTGTCCGCGTCCTTCGGGATCGACCACAAGCGCTGTCAGCCAGGCGCCCGGATGCAGCTCGCTGCCCGGCGACGTATCGCGCAGGCAGACCGTGCCCAGAACCTCGGGCACGGATACGGCCTCCGCAGCGCCTTCGACGCCGCGAGCCACGCCCCCATCCAAGCCCCGGGCCACGCCACCGCCTGCAAGTGCGACCAGAGCCCAGGGCAACGCCCCGTCATCGCTCATGGCCGCATGCAATTCGGCAAGCGCGTCTCCCGGCCCGCCGCTGCCATACCAGCCCGGCCATTCGGCCTCGTAGAGCCGCGCAACCGCCGGAACCAGATCCGGACGGCGGGCAAGGGGCAGGATCGTTCCGCCCCGGTCCTCGAACCGGCGCAGGATCGGATCACTGCCCCCCTGACACCGGGTCTTACTTCTTTTCGCTGAGAGCGGTCAGCTGCGCCTGCATGGCGGCCAGCTGCTTCTTCATGTCGTCCAGGTCAGTCGCCGGTTCCGCCTTGGGGGCTGCCTTGGTGGCGCTGGCGCCGGCGGTCTCCATGGTGGGCGCAAACGGCATGAACATCTTCATCGCCCGTTCGAACATCTCGGTGTTGCGCTTGACCTGCTCCTCGATCGCATCGAAGGCATTGACACCGAAGGCCTCGCTCATCTGGGAGCGCAACTTGTCCTGCTCCTGGGTCAGCGACGTCATGGAATATTCCAGGAAGCTGGGCACCAGTCCCTGCATGCTGTCGCCATAGAAGCGGATCAGCTGGCGCAGGAACGTGACCGGCAGCAGGTTCTGCCCCTTGCCTTCCTGCTCGAAGATGATCTGGGTCAGAACCGATCGGGTGATGTCCTCCCCGGACTTGGCGTCATAGACGATGAAGTCTTCCTCACCCTTCACCATCACCGCCAGGTCTTCCAGCGTCACATAGGTGCTGGTCCCCGTGTTGTAGAGGCGGCGATTGGCGTATTTCTTGATGATTGTCGGCTCGCTGGTCTTGGCCATTCACGTCTTCCGTCGAAATTGTCCTCCGGACGGGATGAGCGCCCGAGGCACATACCCTTCGGCCGCGCACCCATGGTGCACCGCCAAACTCCTCCGCCTTTCAGACTATGCCAAGAAACAGGAGGCTGACCAGTCTTTTCATGCCCCGGCAGCAACTTGCGCGAATTGACTAATCGCAATGCACGAAGCCCATCTGCCTGATTTCATGGCAGCCGGAACAACGGTTGACATCCACTTAACCACGTCTTCTAGTCGAGCCTGACAAGGCAGCCGCAGTGCACAAGGAGGGCCGAAAGGGCCGGGCTTGCGACTGTCAGGAGGACGAACCCGGAGTAGATCATGAGCGCTTCCAACCAGGCCGTAATTGTTGCCGCGACCCGCACCCCCGTCGGATCCTTCAATGGCTCCTTCGCTTCCATTCCGGCCCATGAACTGGGTGCTGCCGTCATGAAGGCCGCGATGGAAAAGGCCGGCGTGTCCGGCTCAGAGATCGATGAAGTCGTCTTCGGCCAGGTGCTCACCGCCGGCCAGGGCCAGAACCCGGCCCGCCAGGCCGCCATCGCCGCCGGCATTTCCGAAAGCTCCACCGCCTGGCTGCTGAACCAGGTCTGCGGCTCGGGCCTGCGCACCGTGGCCATTGCCGCCCAGCAGATCCTCACCGGCGACGCCACCATCATGATGGCGGGCGGTCAGGAAAACATGTCGCTTTCGCCGCACTGCGCCCACATGCGCGCCGGCTACAAGATGGGCGACTACAAGATGATCGACACCATGATCAAGGACGGCCTGTGGGATGCCTTCAACGGCTACCACATGGGCCAGACCGCCGAGAACGTTGCCGAAAAGTGGCAGATCTCCCGCGATCAGCAGGATGAGTTCGCCGTCGCCTCCCAGAACAAGGCCGAGGCCGCCCAGAAGGCCGGCAAGTTCAAGGACGAGATCACGCCCTTCGTCGTGAAGGGACGCAAGGGCGACACCATCGTCGAGGACGATGAATACATCCGCCACGGCGCCACCCTGGACAGCGTCGCCAAGCTCCGCCCCGCCTTCACCAAGGACGGCTCGGTGACCGCCGGCAACGCATCGGGCATCAATGACGGCGCAGCCGCCATCCTGGTCATGAGCGCCGCCGAAGCCGAGCGCCGCGGCCTCACCCCGCTGGCCCGCATCGCCTCCTGGGCAACCGCTGGCGTTGATCCGTCGATCATGGGCACCGGCCCGATCCCGGCCTCCCGCAAGGCGCTCGAGAAGGCCGGCTGGGCAGCTTCCGAGCTGGACCTGGTGGAAGCCAACGAAGCCTTCGCCGCACAGGCCTGCGCCGTGAACAAGGACATGGGCTGGAACCCGGACATCGTGAACGTGAACGGCGGCGCCATCGCCATCGGTCACCCGATCGGCGCTTCCGGTGCCCGCATTCTGACCACCCTGCTGCACGAAATGGGGCGTCGCGACGCCAAGAAGGGCCTTGCCACCCTGTGCATCGGCGGCGGCATGGGCGTTGCCATGTGCCTGGAGCGCTGAGCGCTTCCCACGCAAGCGACCGCAGGCTCCCGCGAGGGAGCCTGCCGGCCAGGGCCGCGCGCTCTTGGCCCAAAGGATAGGTGCAATGACAGCCCCTGAAATGGCACTGTCATTGCATTGAAAGATAAGGGGAATGAACAAGTCGTAAGAGAGAAGATCCGAGGAGGGTGGAATGAGCAAGGTCGCACTGGTAACCGGCGGCACGCGCGGAATTGGGGAAGCGATTTCCCGTGGGTTGAAGGACGCGGGCTACACCGTGGCCGCGACCTACGCGGGAAACACGGAAAAGGCAGAGGCCTTCAAGGCTGAAACCGGCATTCACGTCTACAAGTGGGATGTCTCCCACCCGGAAGAATGCGCCGCAGGCATTGCGCAGGTGGAATCCGAGCTCGGACCCGTCGAGGTTCTGGTCAACAACGCCGGCATCACCAAGGACGGCATGTTCCACAAGATGACCTTCGATCAGTGGAAGGCCGTCATCTCCACCAACCTGGACAGCATGTTCACGATGACCCGCCCGGTGATCGAGGGCATGCGTGCCCGTTCGTCCGGCCGGATCATCAACATCTCGTCGATCAATGGCCAGAAGGGCCAGATGGGCCAGACGAACTACTCCGCCGCCAAGGCCGGCGTGATCGGCTTCACCAAGGCGCTGGCTCAGGAAAATGCCTTCAAGGGCATCACCGTCAACTGCGTCTGCCCGGGCTACATCAACACGGACATGGTCGCCGCCATGCCGGAGAAGGTTCTGGAAAGCATCATCTCCAACATTCCGGTCGGCCGCCTGGGCCACCCGGAGGAGATCGCCCAGACCGTGGTCTATCTGGCCTCCGACGCCGCCGCCTTCATGACCGGCGCGGTCATGACCATCAACGGCGGCCAGTATATCGCCAACGGCTGATCCGGCCGAAAGGCTCTATTCCCGACGACTGCGAGGGCGCCTGCGGGCGCCCTTGTCATGTGCGGCAGGCAGTGCCACCGCTTTTCCGCCGCTTTCCTGGGCGATCAAACGTACTTGTAGAGCCTTGACCTGACATACCCCCGTTGCCTATTTCCCCGGGATCAGACCTCACACCGCCAAGCGGGAGCCGAGACACTCATGGAATTCGAACACGCCCCGAACGATCCCACCCGCAAGGACATGTCGCCGCTGCTGAAGCTGGCGCTGGAGCTGGGGCCGCTTGGCGTCTTCTTCCTGTTCAATGCCCGCGGCGAGCAGATCGCCAGCGCTCTGCCGGCCTTGCAGGCCCTTGGCAAGCCGATCTTCCTGGCCACCGCCGCCTTCATGGTGGCGATCACGCTCTCGCTGGCAGTCTCCCTCTGGCTGACGAAGCGCCTGCCGATCATGCCGCTTGTCACCGGCGTGGTGGTTCTGGTTTTCGGCACGCTGACCCTGTGGCTCCACGACGACCTCTTCATCAAGCTGAAGCCAACCATCGTCAATTGCCTCTTCGGCGCGGTGCTGCTGGGCGGGCTGGTCTTCGGAAAGTCCTTCCTGGGCTATGTCTTCGACGGCGCCTTCCGCCTCACCAATGAAGGCTGGCGCCTCCTGACCCTTCGCTGGGGCCTCTTCTTCTTCGTGCTGGCCGCCATCAACGAGATCGTCTGGCGCAATTTCTCGACCGATTTCTGGGTCAGTTTCAAGGTCTTCGGCGTCATGCCCCTGACCTTCGTCTTCGCCCTCTGCCAGCTGCCGGTCCTCCAGCGCCATGCGCTGGTACAAGAGGGCCAGGACAAGGCCTGACCCGGCCCTCCTCGTCGTCCACGCCTCTGCCACACCCCGTCATCCCCGGCTTGACCGGGGATGACTGCGGTGAGGGAATCGTCGCGTGGCCCGGAGCCCCGGCTCAGTAATGCCCTTCGCCCGGACCGAAGGTCACGTCCCGGCGCGCGCCGGTGATGGAGATGGAAAAGCCGGCGATCACGTCGACCAGCGACACCACCATCAGGATGAAGAAGAGCGACGTGGCCGCCTGCGGCACGATCAGGAACTCCACCAGATAGGCCACGAAGACCAGAACCGAGAGGATATGATCGATCAGGGCGGCCTTGCCGATCTTCGTCGCCTTGAGGATCTCGAAGAACAGCAGGATCAGCGCGCTCGCGACCAGCAGGTCGGCGAAGGTCATGGCGAACCGTGCCCCCGACACCATCGGCACCGAGAACATTTCCGACTGGAACGACAGGCCCGGCCCGCCGAAGAGCGCCAGTACGTTGTAGACGAGGAAGGGGAGAATCGTGAGCGGCAGGGAAGCCAGGAAAGCCATGCGGAAACCTCTGTTGCAGACCGGAAGCAGACGACGCGACCTCGCGTCACTCTACAGGTAAACCGGCTGGATGACAGATGGTTCGGCACGCCGGCACCACAAGCAGGCACAGCGCGCCACGCAGAGAACGCACCGGGCAAAGAAAAAGGCCGCCCGAGAGGGACGGCCTTGATCTCATTGAGAAGTCGCCATGCGACCCGTCAGCGAGAAAGACAATTAGTCTTCCTTCACCGTCAGGATCTGACGGCCCCGGTACATGCCGGACTTCAGGTCAACGTGATGCGGGCGACGCAGTTCGCCCGAATCCTTGTCCTCGACGTAAGCCGGCTGCTTCAGGGCGTCCGCGGAACGGCGAAAACCGCGCTTCATGCGCGAAGTTTTTCTCTTCGGAACGGCCATGTTGTTTTTCTCCGTGGTCCATAGTCGCGCGGCCCGGACCGGGGTCAGCCCGGGGCGTGGCGTCACGCAGCGTGTTGGAATGGGCGGCGTTATACAGGGATCATCCGCATTTTGCCAGCCCATCAGGGAATTTTTCTTGCCTGCGCTTTGTAGCGGGTTTTTCGGCCCGGTCAACTGCCCAGCACACAGGAAAAGATCGGCCCGGCCTGACGCACCCGCGCGACATTGGTGGCGGACAATTTCCTGTGGCCTGCCGAGGGCTTGGCCGGATTGCGCTCATGCGGATTGGGCAGGGCCGTGGCCAGCCGCGCCGCCTCCGTGCGGGTCAGGTCCTTCGCCGGTTTGCCGAACCAGGCCTGGGCCGCGGCCTCGGCTCCGAAGATGCCTTCGCCCCACTCCGCAACATTCAGATAAATCTCCATGATCCGGCGCTTGGTCAGCAGCGCGTCGAGCATCACCGCCAGCGGCAGCTCCAGCCCCTTGCGCAGATAGGACCGGCCGTTCCAGAGAAACAGGTTCTTCGCGGTCTGCATGGTCAGCGTCGAGGCGCCACGTGGGGCTTCTCCGTCGCCCAGCAGCTCCATCTGCTTGCGCAAGGCCGTCCAGTCGACGCCCCCGTGCTCGCAAAAACGGGCATCCTCGGAGGTGATCACCGCCTGAACGAGTGCGGGCGAGATTTCGTCCAGCGAGCGCCACTGTCGGTCCACCCACAGAAGCTGCGCCCAGCGCCCGACCATCAGGGTGCTGATCGGCGGAACGACGGAATAGAACAGGGTCAGGATGACTGGCAGCAGCATCAGCCCCAGCGCCAGACGGCCCAGAAACCCGGGCCAGCCCTTGCGGCCGCGCGGCAGGGCAAGCAATCGCGCCAGCCGCCATCTGCTGCGTGCATTGCCTGATCCGTCTGCCGTTCTTCCGCGCCCCATCCTGGCTCCGACCCATTGCCAGACCGGCTGAAGACCTTCGACCGTCTGCACGTTGATGCTCCTTCGCGTCCGCCGCCCTCAGGGGAGGCTGACGAACGCCGAACCCTACACGAGCCCAGTGCCGCAGCCTAGGGAGGCAACGGCCAAAACCGTGCAAGGTTGCCGCCCCGGCGCCGGACCCCACGTCCCCAGCCGCCCCTGCGGTCGTCGGTGTGCTGGCCGGCAGGTGGGCAGGCTGGCGGGTGCGCAGCGGAACCGCTTGACGACAGATCGAATTCAGGCGAGGGAACGGGCGAACCAGCCACGCATGGCGTCGGCGACCGGATCCGCCGGCTGCGGATCGGACTTTCCCGCGATCAGATGACGGATGCCCACGTGACCGAGAGCCTGACCCTCCGCCTGAAACAGATCGGCGCCCGCCTGGAACCGGTGCTCGAGCATCTGCTCGCCCGCCAGCCCCTTGCCGGAGAGACCTGCCGTCCGGACCGTCTGGTCGAGGCCATGCGCTACGCTGCCCTTGGCGGCGGCAAGCGTCTGCGGCCGGTTCTCGTGGCGGAGGTCGCCTGCCTCTTCGGGCGCGAGGATGACGGCGTTCTGGTGGCCGGAGCGGCCCTGGAATTGATCCATTGCTATTCGCTGGTCCATGACGACCTGCCCGCCATGGACGATGACGATCTGCGCCGGGGTCGCCCCACCGTGCACAAGGCCTTCGACGAGGCCACCGCCATCCTTGCGGGAGACGCGCTGCTCACCCTGGCCTTCGATGCCATTACCCTGGACGAGGTTCATGCGGATCCGGCAGTGCGCCTGCACCTGACCCGGGACCTCGCCCGCGCGGCAGGCCTCGGCGGCATGGCCGGCGGTCAGATGCTGGATCTGGAATCCGAGACCCGCGCCCGCAGCGAACAGGAGATCCGCCAGCTTCAGGCCATGAAGACCGGCGCCCTGCTGCGCTATGCCTGCCGCGCCGGCGCCCTGCTGGCCGACGCTTCGGCACAGGACGTGGAGCGGCTCACCCGCTTCGGCGAGATCATCGGTCTGGCCTTCCAGCTGGCCGATGACCTGCTCGACGTGGAGGCCAGCGCCGAGACCACCGGCAAGGCCACGGGCAAGGACGCCGCCGCCGGCAAGGCAACCCTCGTCGGCCTGATGGGTGTCGACGCGACGCGGGCGGAACTGGAAAAGCTTCTGGGCGAGGCATCGGACCTGCTTGCCCCCTTCGGCGACCGCGCCGCCCCCCTCCTGGCCCTCGCCGAATTCATCACCAACCGGGATCACTGAGGTCGGGAGGATCGGCCAAGTGCGCGCCAGATAGCTCTGTGGAAACGCCCAAGCCATCCCCCCCTCTGCCCCAGTCGGGACATCTCCCCCTCAAGGGGGGAGAAAGGAGCAAGCGGCCAGCAGAGCGCCCCTCTCCTCCCTTGCGGGGGAGATGTCAGCGCAAGCTGACAGAGGGGGGTGAGTCTCGATCCCCTGAAGCCTCAGTCCTTCTTGTGCGGACGGCCAAAGTCGGGGGCGTCGGTTTCCTGGCCCGCCTCGATGATCGAGCGGCGGATGCCCCGGGTGCGGGTGAAGAGCTCGAAGAGCTGGTCGCCGTCGCCCCAGCGTACGGCGCGCTGCAGGGCAGCCAGGTCTTCCGAGAAGCGGCCCAGCATTTCCAGGATCGCGTCCTTGTTGTGCAGGCACACGTCCCGCCACATGGTCGGATCGGACGCCGCCAGACGGGTGAAGTCACGGAAACCGGAGGCGGAATACTTGATCACCTCGGACTTGGTGACCGTTTCCAGATCATCCGCCGTGCCCACGATGTTGTAGGCAATCAGATGCGGCAGGTGGGACACAATGGCCAGAACCCGGTCGTGGTGATCCGGGTCCATGACATCCACATTGGAGCCCATGCCGCGCCAGAAGGCCGACAGGCGCTCGATCGCCTGCGCATCCTGCTCCGCCTGATCGGGGGTGAGGATGCACCAGCGGTTCTCGAAAAGCGTGGCAAAGCCCGCGTCCGGCCCGGACTGCTCCGTCCCGGCGATCGGGTGGCCGGCGATGAAGTGGACATTGGCCGGCACATGCGGCCGCACGTCCTTCACCACCTTGGCCTTGGTCGACCCCACGTCGCTCAGGATCGCACCCGCCTTGAGGGAGGGAGCGATCCACTTGGCCACCGCCCCGCTGGCCCCCACCGGCGTGCAGAGGATCACCAGATCCGCGCCATCCGCCGCCTCTCCCGCATCCAGGCAATATCGATCCCCGAGGCCCAGATCCTCGGCCCGCCGCAGCGAGACTTCGGACTGATCCGCAATGATGACATGACCCGCAAGGCCGCGGGCCTTCACGGCCCGGGCGATGGAGGACCCGATCAGGCCGATGCCGATCAGGGTGAGGCGTTGAAAGAGCGGTTCGGACATGGACGGTAGCGGCTGGCTTACTTCTTCAGGAACTCGGCCAGGAGAGCGACAACCTCGCGGTTGGCCTCTTCCGAGCCGATCGACATGCGCAGGGCGTTGGGCAGACCGTAGTTGGACACCCGGCGCAGAACGACACCGCGCTCGAGCAGGAAGGCATCCGCATCCTCGGCGCGCTTGCCGGCCACATCGGGGAAATGCATCAGCACGAAGTTGCCGACGCTCGGAGTGACGGTCAGGCCCAGCGCTTCCAGCTCGGTCGAAACCCACGGCAGCCAGGTCTCGTTGTGAGCGACCGCAGCCTCGACGAAGGCCTTGTCCTTCACCGCCGCAATGCCGGCAGCCAGAGCCGGGCCGTTCACGTTGAACGGGCCGCGGATGCGGTTGAGCGCATCCATGACATGGGCCGGACCGAAGGCCCAGCCGAGACGCAGGTTCGCCAGGCCGTAGATCTTGGAGAAGGTGCGCGACATGATCACGTTGTCGGCGGTGGCAGCCAGCTCCATGCCGCTCTCGTAGTCGTTGCGGCGGACATATTCCGCATAGGCCGCATCGAGCACGAGCAGGACGTTGGACGGCAGCCCGGCATGCAGGCGGCGCACTTCGTCGAAGGGCAGATAGGTGCCGGTCGGATTGTTCGGGTTGGCCAGGAAGACCATCCGGGTCTTCGGCGTCACGCGCTCCAGGATGGCATCCACGTCGGTGGTCAGGTTCTTTTCCGGTGCGATCACCGGGGTGGCACCCGCCGCCTTGATGGCGATGTCGTAAACTAGGAAGCCGTGCTCGGTGTAGATCGCCTCATCCCCTTCGCCCAGATAGGCATAGGCGATCAGCGACAGCACCTCGTCCGACCCGGCGCCGCAGAGAATGCGGTCCGCGTTGAGGCCGTGCACATCGGCAATGGCCTGACGCAGGGCAAGGGAAGAGCCGTCCGGATAGAGCTCGAGATGCTCGGCCAGCTCGGCGAAGGCGGCCTTGGCCTTCGGGCTGGCGCCCAGCGGGGTCTCGTTCGACGACAGCTTGTGCCGGGTAACACCGTGGCTGCCCTTGGACTTGCCCGGCACATAGGCGGCAATGTCCATCACGCCACGGCGCGGCTGGGGGCGGGTCGAAGTGGTGTCGGCAACGGAACTGGTCGTCTCGGTCATGTCGGAAATTCCCCGGGGGAGAAGGCGCCGGCACACGGCACCTCCGCAAGAAGTGAAATATCGGTCGCGGGCCCGCCTCCGGCAGGCTCGACAGGAACCTCAGCACGGGGTCTACACCTCGGAAGCAGAAGTGTAAAAAGAAAAACAGCGCCCGGACGGGCCTGCCGCAGGGAAATCCGGCGCTGCATCGCCGCATGGAAAGCAGACCAGCTCCCCGCAGCAAACCATTGACTTGGCGTCGCCCGCCGCCTAGGTGCAGAGGTCCCGCATCCGTGCCGGACCCCGGCCGATGGCGGGCTCAGATCGCAGGCGAGAGAAGAACTGGCAGACAATGGCCGACGAACCATCCGCACCGACCCTTCATGCCCTGTCCCGCAGCCAGGCGGTGGACCCGAGCAGCCAGGTGGCCCGCTTCGGCGCCGACGAGCCGCTGGAGCTCGATTGCGGCAAGGCAATCGCTCCCTGGCAGATCGCCTATGAGACCTACGGCACCCTCAACGCCGACAAGTCCAACGCGGTCCTGATCTGTCACGCCCTGACCGGCGACCAGTATGTGGCCTCCGTGAACCCGGTCACCGGCAAGCCCGGCTGGTGGGAACGCATGGTCGGCCCCGGCTGCCCGGTCGACACGGACAAGTATTTCGTCATCTGCTCCAACGTTCTGGGCGGCTGCATGGGCACCAGCGGCCCCGCCAGCCTGAACCCGGAAACCGGCGAGCCCTATGCCCTGACCATGCCCGTCGTCACCATCCGCGACATGGTGCGCGCCCAGGCGCGTCTGGTCGACCGGCTGGGGATCGACACGCTCTTTGCCGTCGTCGGCGGATCCATGGGCGGCATGCAGGTGCTGCAATGGGCCGCGAGCTATCCGGAACGGGTCTTCGCGGCCGTGCCCATTGCCACCGGCGCCCGTCACTCGTCCCAGAACATCGCCTTCCACGAAGTCGGCCGTCAGGCCATCATGGCGGACCCTGACTGGTGCGACGGGGCCTATATCGAGGCAGGCAAGCGCCCGGTGAAGGGTCTGGCCGTGGCCCGCATGGCCGCCCACATCACTTACATGTCCGACAGCTCCCTGCACCGGAAGTTCGGCCGCAACCTGCAGGACCGCGACGACCTGACCTTCGGCTTCGATGCCGACTTCCAGATCGAGAGCTACCTCCGTCACCAGGGCATGACCTTCGTCGACCGGTTCGACGCCAATTCCTATCTCTATGTCACGCGGGCCATGGACTATTTCGACCTGGCGGCCGAGTTCGGCTCCCTGCCGCTCGCCTTCCATGACACCAAGACCCGCTTCTGCGTGATGAGCTTCACCTCGGACTGGCTGTTCCCCACGTCGGAAAGCCGGATGATCGTGAAGGCCCTGAACGCGGCGGCCGCCAACGTCTCCTTCGTCGAGGTGGACAGCGACCGCGGCCATGACGCCTTCCTCCTCGACGTGCCGGAAATGTTCTCCACGATCCGCGGCTTCATCACCGGTGCGGCGCGGGCCCGCGGCATTCCGGCCCCCGGCCCGGCGCGCCCGGCCGCAGCCGATGCCGCCCAAACTGCCACCGGAGGAGCCGACTGATGGCCGAGATCTCGCTCAACTTCAGCGGCACCGCCATTCGCGGCGACCACCGTGTGCTGGCGAGCCTGGTGCCGGAGGGCGCAAGGGTGCTGGACATCGGCTGCGGCGACGGTGTGCTGCTGGCCCTGCTGCAGCAGGAACGCCACGTGGACGGCCGCGGCATCGAACTCTCCCAGCGCGGGGTGAACAAATGCGTCGAGAAGGGCCTGTCGGTCATTCAGGGCGATGCGGACACCGATCTCGCGGACTATCCCGAAAACGCCTTCGACGTGGTGGTGATGAGCCAGACTCTGCAGGCCACCCGCGACCCGGAAAAGGTGATGGACAACCTGCTGCGCATCGGCAAGCAGGTGATCATCTCGATCCCGAACTTCGCCCACTGGCGCAACCGCATGCAGCTCGGCCTCTTCGGCCACATGCCGGTGACCAAGTACCTGCCCTACGAGTGGTACAACACGCCGAACATCCACTTCTGCTCGCTGAAGGACTTCGGCAATCTCTGCCGTCAGCTGGATGCCACCGTGGAAAAGGCCATTCCGCTGGATTCCGCCGGCAGCCGCATTTCCGTGCCCGCTCCCTGGTGGATATGGAACCTTCTCGCCAATCAGGCGGTGTTCCTGCTCCGGCGCTGAGCCTCAGGAAGACTTGTCGGAGAGGCTGCGCCGGACGGGCTTCATGCCCACCGGCGTTCCCTCCGGCACGAAGACCGGCCGCAGCACCCGCAAGGGATTGTTGCTCGTCTCTGCCGGCACCCCGCGATAGAGACGCTTCTCCGCCTCCACGATCAGCAGACCGCTGAAGGCTGGCCACAGACGCCGCCCCACCCCTTCCCAGCTGCGCGCCGAGCGCAGGATGAAGGGCGCCCGGGTTGGCGGCAGGAACAGGGCTTCCCGGTCTCCCGTCACTTCGAACAGGCAGGAGCGCAGCAGGTTCTTGAGCTGGGACCGCGAATAGGGACGCCCATAGCCGAAGGGCGAGAGTTCCGATTGCGACCACAGGCCACGCCGGTTGGGCACCACGGCGATCAGCCGCCCGCCGGGCGCAAGCACCCGCCAGGCTTCCGTCAGAAGATCCGCCGGATTGGCGGAATGGTCCAGCGCATGCACCAGCATGATCCGGTCGAAGAAGGCATCGGAAAAAGGAAGACTGGTTTCGTCCACGAGCGTGGCCGCATTGTCGGCCTCGCGCGGCCAGCCGACCGCCCCCTGGCGCGCCGGCATGGCAGCAATGCAGCGCTCGGCACTGCCCAGATAGGGCCGCATGAAAGGCCCGGCATAGCCCAGCCCGAGAAGGCTCTGCCGTTCCAGCGAGGGCCAGAGAGTGCGGATCTGCCCGCCGATCAGCACCCTGAGAAGGCGCCCGAGCGGCAGGTCGTAGAAGGTTCGCAGATCCGCAACGTCGAGATACATGAAGGGCCCGTTTCGATGAGCGGCGATTGAACCTTGATTGCCGTCACGGCGCAAGACCCTTGCAGGAGCTTCGGGGCTTTGCCACTCTCACTGAAATTTTAAGCTGTTTTCCTGATACGATGAGGCCCCATGCCCACCGGTTCTTCCATTGAGATCATCCAGTTTTCCTGTCTCTCCGACAATTTCGGCCTGCTCATCCATGATGCGGACCAGAATCTGACCATTGCCGTCGACGTTCCGGAAGCCGCCCCCTATCTGCGCCACCTGAAGGAGCGCGACTGGACCCTGAACGAGATCCTGATCACCCACCATCACTGGGACCACGTGCAGGGCCTGGACGAGCTGAAGGCCGCAACCGGCGCCCATGTCACCGGCCCCGCGCTTTCCCGCGACAAGATCGAGGGGCTCGACGCCTTTGTCGAGGATGGCGACACGATCACCCTCGGCGACTGGGAGGTGGAGGCCATCGGCACGCCGGGCCACACGCTCGATCAGATCTCCTGGTACATCCCGACCCTGAAGCTCGCCCACACCGGCGACACGCTCTTTTCGCTCGGCTGCGGGCGGGTGTTCGAGGGCGACCTGCCGATGATGTGGGCATCGCTCGCCCGGCTGAAAGAAAGACTGCCCGCGGACACGCGCATCTATTGCGGCCACGAATACACCCAGACCAACGCCCGTTTCTCGCTGACCATCGAGCCGGAAAACGAGGCCCTGAAGATCCGCGCCGCAGAAGTGGACAGGCTTCGGGCCCAGGGACGCCCGACCCTGCCAACGACCATGGAACAGGAACTGGCGACCAACCCCTTCCTGCGGGCCGACCAGCCAGGCGTGAAGGCCGCCCTTGCCATGAGCGGGGCGTCCGATGCCGAGGTCTTTGCCGAAATCCGCACCCGCAAGGACAAGGCCTGACCCATGGCCCCGGACCCGTCCCTCTCCGCCGATCAGGTGGTCGCCCTTCTGGCCATGCAGCCGCACCCGGAGGGGGGCTTCTACGTCGAGACCTTCCGCGATGAGGTGACCGACGCCGACGGCCGCCCGGCATCGACCCTGATCTATTTCCTCCTGCCGGAAGCGGTGGTCTCCCGCTGGCACAAGGTGGATGCGGTGGAAACCTGGCACCACTATGGGGGAAGTCCGCTGGAGCTTTCCGTCAGCGTGGACGGACAGGCGGTCGAGACCCTGCGCCTCGGGCCGGATCTCTTGGCCGGAGAGCGTCCGCAAGGGATCGTCCCCCGTCATGCCTGGCAACAGGCACGCTCGCTTGGCGCGTGGACGCTCGTCGGCTGCACGGTGGCACCCGGGTTCCGTTTCGAAGGGTTCGAGATGGCGCCAGAAGACTGGCAGCCCGGAGCCGCATGAGCCGTCCAGGACACGGGGCCAGCAAGGCTGGTCCGGGATCTTGACTATCCGCGGAGATGGCTCGGAGCGGCAGCGGCGCCGTTTTCAACCCGCCCGATCCACAGATCGAGGAACTGATCGAGCCAGGCCTGCACCGCGCGGTCATGCACGAAGCGTCCGGCGAAATGGTCGCCGCGCTTCTGGGCGCCGGGAAGCGACAGACGCGGCGCGCCGCGCGTCGTCCAGCGCACCATCATGGCGTGGGTCAGCTCCGGGTGGAACTGGATGCCATAGGCGGCCTTGCCATAACGGATCGCTTGATTGGGATAGGTCCCGCCCCGGGCCAGCAGGGTCGCGCCCTTGGGCAGGGAGAAGCCTTCCCTGTGCCACTGATAGACCCGCTCGGGCCAGGGCAGCAGGGTCTGGCCCTCGTCCGTGGGCTCGATGGGGTAATAGCCGATCTCCACATGACCGTCCCGATCGGGGGCGACACGGCCGCCGAGCTGCTTCACCATCATCTGGGCCCCGAGGCAGATGCCGAGGAAGGGCTTTTCTTCCCTCAGGGGCACGCCGATCCAGTCGATCTCCTTGTGCACATAGGCTTCCGGATCATTAGCGCTCATCGGACCGCCAAAGACCACGGCCCCGGCATGGTGCTCCATCGTCTGCGGCAGGGGATCGCCGAACCTCGGCTTGCGAATGTCGAGCTGGAACCCCCGCGCCTGCAGCTGCTGGCCGACACGGCCGGGTGACGAATTCTCCTGATGGAGAACGATCAGGATGCGCGGACGGTCGGAGGTAAAGGTTTCGTGTCTCATGCCAACAAGTCTAGCGTATTCGTTCGGCACGTCGAGCCTTGCCTTTCGGCAGATCTGCCGCTGGGAGAGGCAGTTTTCTGCACTTTCTCAAGGCAGCGCAAAATCGTTCCGCGTCAGGTGTCCGGAGCATCGTCGTTGAGGATGCCCTCGAGACCGAGCCGCTCGGCAACCTTCTTGCGCAGGATCATCCGGTCACGGGACGAAATGCCCAGAAGCTCTGCCACCCGCCACATGGTGTTGTCCTCGAACTCGTGGACCACGCCGTCCGCATAGACGACTTCCCACATCATCTCGATGATGGCGAGGCGCTCCGTCTCGTCGGTCTGGCGCTTCAGCACGGAGGTGAAGCCATAGAGGTCCACCGCCTCGTGATCCTTCAGCTTCGCCGCTTCGATAAGCTGGGTGGTCTCCGCATCGCTCAGGGAATAGTGATCCTTCAGGATCTCCCGCAGCTTGGCCGCCTCCTTCGCCTCCACCACACCATCCACATCCACCAGATGAAACAGCAGGGCTGCGGCCGCCAGCCGGGTCTCATCCTCGGCCATCCCGTTCTTGCGGGGTTCCCCGAGGGTGATATCGCGAAGAAAGTCCTTGAAGGCGTTGAGCATGAAATCCGTCCGTGGAATGCGTCTTCCCGCACTATGGGCGGAAAGGGATAGAGAACCCTTAACCTAGGGTGTCCGGAACGCACGGACAATGCTCGTGGTTCCTCAAGGGTTTGACCCTTTCGTGAACGCCCCGCTGACGAAAGCGGACATCTCAGCCTTGTTTCGAATGATTCCAAACTATTGAAAAACATCCATAATATACTTGACTAAAATCCTCTGGTATTGAATTGCTCCCCCCTGAGGCGATCGGTTTCCGGACCACGCGATGCGTCTGCCCCCCCGAGCGGTGCGACCTGACGCCCTGCCGTTCAGCTCCCCGAAGGCCCGGGAGCAACGACCCGGATCCGATGTTCCGCCCGTCCACGGGCGCTGCCGCCGACGACTTTTCAACCGGATCCCGGCGATCCGGCGTTGCCCTGCGATCCGGAAACGGACGCTATGAAACGAGGACCGAGCTTATGAAAGCACTCAAGTTTGCCCTGCTGGGCGCCACCGCCCTCTTCGCCCTGCCGGCGCTTGCCGCCACCCCGGCCGAAGTTCTAGACACCTACGCGGATGTCGCGGAAGCCGGCTACTCCGATGCGCTTTCCACCGCCAATGACCTTCAGGCTGCCATCGACGCCCTGATCGCCACCCCGAATGCCGAGACCCTGGCCGCTGCCCGCGCCGCCTGGATCGCCGCTCGCGCCCCCTACCAGCAGACCGAAGCCTTCCGCTTCGGCAATGCCGTGGTCGACGACTGGGAAGGCAAGGTCAATGCCTGGCCGCTGGATGAAGGCCTGATCGACTATGTCGACACCGCCTATGGCGAAGAGTCCGAGGAAAACCCGTTCTACGCCGCCAACATCATTGCCAATGCGAAGCTGGAAGTGGCCGGCGAGACCATCGACGCCACTGAAATCACCCCGGCTCTTCTGGCCGACCAGCTGCAGGAAGCCGGCGGCGCCGAAACCAACGTGGCGACCGGCTACCATGCCATCGAATTCCTGCTCTGGGGCCAGGACCTGAACGGCACCGACGCCGGCGCTGGCGCCCGTGAAGCCACCGATTTCGATCCGGCCAACTGCACCAACGGCAACTGCGACCGCCGCGTGGCCTATCTGAAGGCTGCCACCGAACTTCTGATCACCGATCTGGAAGAAATGGTCGCGGCCTGGGCCAACGGCGGCGCTGCCCGCGAAGACCTCGCCTCCAAGGGCGAAGCTGGCGGTCTGGCAACGATCCTCACCGGCATGGGCTCGCTCTCCTACGGCGAACTGGCCGGCGAACGCATCAAGCTCGGCCTGATGCTGCACGATCCGGAAGAGGAGCACGACTGCTTCTCCGACAACACCCACAACTCGCACTACTACGACATCGTCGGCATCCGGAACGTCTATTTCGGCAAGTATGACGGTGCCAGCGCCGTGAGCGGTGCAAGTGTGGCCGATCTGGTCGCCGCCAAGGACCCGGCGCTCGCCGAAGAGGTCAAGGCCAAGCTGGACGCCACCCTGGCAGCCGCCGAAGCCATGAAGGCCCGTGCCGAAGGCGGTGAATCCTACGATCAGATGATCGGCGAAGGCAACGAAGAGGGCAACGCGGTCATTCAGGCCGTCGTCGATGCTCTGGTCGATCAGACCAAGTCCATCGAACGCGTCGTTCAGACCCTCGGCCTGGAAGCCATCGCCTTCGAAGGCTCCGACAGCCTGGACAACCCGTCCGCCGTCTTCGAATAAGATCAGAACAAGACTGTCGGCGCGGCGGATCGGGGCAAGGGCTTCGAACCGTCGCGCCGATGGTCTGTCTCCTCGGCAGATCCGGCGCCCCGTTCCCGACGCACGACCGGATCAACCCCGGACCCCGATCCGCCCGCCGGATCCCTTGCATGAAGAGCACCTGCCGTGCCGCTGCCTGCATTCCGCCCGTCTCGCCTCCGCATCCTCGCGCTGACCGGCCTTGCCCTGCTTCTGGCGACCCGGGCCACCCACGCAGAGCCCTCCCAATCCCTTCGCCCTGACCTCTCCGACACGGACCGCGCCCGCGTGGAGGCCATCACCACGCCCGCCACGGATTTCAGCCGCGCCGAGCCCTTCGAGGACAATCCCGGCGGTGCCGCCACCTCGCGCAAGGCCGGAAACCGCAATGTCCTGACCCATCCGAGCGCCAACATGACCGCACAGGACATGCTGGACTTCCGCCTCGGCAGCGCCCTCTTCGACAAGCTCTGGACCTCGTCCCCCTCCTCGACCCAGGCCTCAGACGGGCTCGGGCCGCTCTTCAATGCCCGTGCCTGCCAGTCGTGCCATGTGCGCGACGGCCGCGGCAATCCGCCCCTGCCCGGCGACCGCGCCGTCTCTCTCTTCCTCCGCCTCTCCATTCCGCCGCAGACGGACGAAGACCGGCAGAAGCTCGCCGACAAGACGCTCCTGTCGATCCCGGAGCCGACCTACGGCCACCAGCTTCAGGGCTTCGCCGTGGTCGGCCTTGCGGGCGAGGCCCAGCTCGCCATCGAGACCCGCGACATCGAGATCGCGCTCGGCGGCGGAGAGACCGCCACCCTTCAGGCCCCCACCTATCATCTGGAAAAGCTGGCCTATGGCCCGCTCCACCCGCAGACCATGCTGTCGCCGCGGGTCACCCCGGCCATGACCGGGCTCGGCCTGCTGGAGGCCATAAATCCGACTGACATCCTGGCGCTTGCCGACCCGCAAGACGCCGATGGCGACGGGATCTCCGGCAAGCCGAGCTTCGTGCGCGATCCCGAGACCGGCGCCCTCGTGCTCGGCCGGTTCGGCTGGAAGGCGGGCAACCCGACGATCCGCGCCCAAGCCGCCGACGCCTTTTCCAACGACATCGGCATCTCGACCCCGCTGAAACCGGATGCCTATGGCGACTGCACCCCGGCCCAGAGCGCCTGCCGCACCCTTCCCGACGGGGTGCAGGCCAGGTTGGGCGACACGGAAGCCCCGGACCCGATCCTCGATCTGGTCGCCTTCTACTCCGCCCATCTGGCCGTGCCCGCCCGGCGCAATGTCTCCGATCCGCAGGTGCTGGAGGGCAAGCGCGCCTTTCACGAAAGCGGATGCATCGCCTGTCACCGGCCAAAATTCGTCACCTCCCGGGAGGCGGAGCGCGAGGAACATCGCTTCCAGCTGATCTGGCCCTACACGGATCTCCTGCTCCATGATATGGGCGAAGGCCTTGCCGACCATCGTCCGGACGGAGATGCCAACGGTCGCGAATGGCGCACGCCCCCGCTCTGGGGGATCGGCCTGACGCAGACCGCCAATGGCCACACCCGCTATCTGCACGACGGACGCGCAAGAAACCTTCTGGAAGCCGTGCTCTGGCACGGCGGAGAGGCCCAGGCGGCCCGCGACAAGGTTGTCGCGATGCAACCCGCCACCCGCGAGGCCCTCATCGCCTTTCTCAAGTCCCTCTGAGGGACGCACTACCTGGAGTTCCCGGACATGCGGAAGCTGACCCTTGCCCTCCTTCTTCTGACCAGCGTGAGCGCGGCCCCGCCCGCCGGTGCGCAGGGGACGCAGGCGGATGCGGATCTGGCCTTCGCCCCTTACGTCTCGCGCAGCATCGAAGGTTATATCCGTCCCGCGACCGACCGGTTCGAGGCCGCTACGGCCGACCTCCCGGAGGCGATCGACGGGGTCTGCAACGCCGCCGACGACGCCTCTCGCGACGGCTTCGCCCGCGCCTACCGAGATGTGGTCGTCGCCTTCGGCGGCATCTCGTTCCTGCGCTTCGGCCCGGTGATCGAGAACAACCGGCTCGAGTCCATCGCCTTCATGCCCGACCCCCGCGGCATTTCCCAGCGCCAGATCCGCAAGGCCCTGGCGGCGCGGGACACGGCCATGACCTCGGCCGAGCAGCTCCGGGACAAGAGCGTCGCCCTGCAGGGTCTCACCGCGCTCCAGCTCCTCGCCTTTGACGGCGACGGCACCGTGACCCTGGGCGCGGCGGGCGACGATCACGACTTCATCTGCGACTATTCCCGCGCGATTGCGGAAAACGTCCATGTGATCGCCGCAAACATCCAGCGCGACTGGGCCGATCCGGCCGGCTATTCCGCCGTCCTGACGGACCCCACGCCGGCCCATGACCACGTCCGCACCCACAAGAAGGCCATCGAGGAGATCTTCAACGCGATCGCCACCGGCTTCATCGTGATCAAGGATCAGGACCTGCTGCCGGCCCTCGGCGACAGCCTGGACACCTCGCGGCCCCACCGCCTGCCCTTCGCCCGCTCCGGCAATGCCGCCGCCTTCATTCAGGCGGAGCTTGACGGCCTGGAACAGGCCATCGCCGTGGCCCATTACGACCCGGATCTGCCGGAGGAATTCACCTGGGTGCCCGGATCACTCACGTTCGAATTTGCCAATGCCCGGCGCACGCTTGCCTCGCTCGACACGCCGCTGAAGGCCAGCCTCACCGACCCGGCCACCTACGAGAAGCTCAAGCTGCTCACGATCACCATCAACTCCCTGCGCGACACCACCGCCTTGAGCCTCGCGGGAGCCATGAATTTCACCGGCGGTTTCAACGCCCTCGACGGCGACTGATTCCGGAGCCACGCCCATGACACTGCCCTTCAAACCCACCGAGATCTCCCGCCGGGCCTTCCTGGCCGGGCTGGGGGGAACCGGCTTCCTGGCCGCCTCCGGTCTGCGGGCTTCCGCCTCCGGCGCGCCGCTGCTGGATCTCGGCGCCCTCGACGCTCCCCTGTTTGCCTCTGCCCGCCGTGAGGCCAATGGCTCCTATGCGCTGGCCATCGTCGATGACGCCGGCCAGCTGCTCGCCCGCGTCGGTCTGCCCGGACGCGGTCACGGCATGGCCGTCTCGCCCGACCGCCGCCGCATCATGGCCTTCGCCCGCCGCCCGGGCACCTTCGCCGTGGTCATCGACCCCTTCGAGACACGCGAACCGCAGGTGATCTCCTCCATCAAGGGCCGGCACTTCTACGGCCACGGCACCTTCTCCCCCGACGGTCGTCTGGTCTACGCGCCGGAGAACGACTACGAGGCCGTGCGCGGCGTGGTCGGGATATATGATGTCAGCGGCCGCGAGGTCCGGCGTATCGGCGAGATCGACACTCACGGCGTCGGTCCCCATGACGTGATGCTGATCGATGGCGGCCGCACCATGGTCGTTGCCAATGGCGGCATCCAGACCCACCCGGGACGGCCGCGTGAGAAGTTGAACATCCCCACCATGCAGCCCTCCATCGTCTATCTCGACATGGAGAACGGCGATCTTCTGGCCCGTCACGAGCTCACCCACGATCTGCACCAGCTGTCCCTCCGCCACATGGCGCTGGATGCGACAGGACAGGTCTGGGTCGGCGGCCAGTTCGAGGGGGATCTCTCCCTGGCGCCGCCGCTTGTTGCCCGCATGACCCGGGACCGGGCACCGATCCTGACGGAGCTTCCCGGGCCACTCGCCACCGGGCTGCAAAGCTACATCGGCTCGGTCGTCGCCAATGCCTCGGGCGAGGTGATCGCCACCTCGGCCCCGCGCGGCAACAAGGTGCTGTTCTGGAAGGCCGCCACCGGCGAGCTTCTGGCGACGAAAGACGTGCCCGACGGCTGCGGCGTGGCCCCCATCGACCAGGACAGCTTCCTGATTTCCGACGGCACCGGCGCGCTCACCTATCTGGAGGATGTGCGCCTCCCGGCCGACATCCTCTCCCGCGCCAACGGCGTCGCCTGGGACAACCACATGTTCCAGATCTGAGGCGCAGGCCCGGACATGAAAAAAACCCCCGGGAGATCGCTCTACCGGGGGTTTTTCGTGAGTACGTCGCTGGCTCAGTAGTCGCCGAGCTTGATGTCGCGGGAGTATTCCCCGTCAACTTCCTTGGTCACCGCCTGGCCGCAGATGGTCAGGCCGCGCACCGCGTCGAAGGTCAGGGACGGAGACCCAGAGAGTTCCCAGCCCTTGTTCAGCGCCTGGGTGACCCGGTGACAGAACTCGCTGTCATCCGGACCGGTAATGAAACGGAAAAGCTTCATGGTTCAGATCATGCCTCGGTTGCACGGGCGGCGATGGCATCGGCGATGGCGATGACCCGCAGCCCCATGTCCGCATGTAAGCGTTCCACCATCTTGCCGTCCACCTGAATGGCGCCCTTGTCGGCGTTTTCCGGCAGCGCGAACAGGTCGTTGATCTTGCGCGCCCAGGCGACTTCCTCCTCGGACGGCGAAAATGCCTTGTGGCAGGGCTCGATCTGCTTGGGGTGGATCAGCGTCTTGCCGTCCATGCCCATGTCGGCCCCTTGCACGCATTCTTCCGCAAAACCGTCCATGTCCTGGAAGGCGTTGTAGACACCGTCGAGAATGTCCACGCCGCCGGCGCGGGCCGCCGCCACGCAGGTCATGAGCCAGGGCAGCATGACCGCGCGTCCGGGCTTGAGCGCAGCCCGCGTTTCCTTGGCAATGTCGTTCGTGCCCAGCACCAGGCACGACAGGCGCACCTCCGGATCGCGGCCGCAGGCGGCAATCGCCTGGGCATTGAGAATGGCGAGCGGGGTTTCCATCATCGCCCAGACCTTGAGATCCCGCGGGGCATCCAGTGCGGCCAGCTTGTGGGCCAGACGCTGCAGGTCCCCCGGCGTGTTCACCTTGGGCAACAGCACCCCGTGCGGACGGGCCGCCACCACGGCCTTCAGGTCGTCGTCCACATAGGGCGTGTCGAGGCCGTTGGTGCGGATGATCAGTTCCCGGTCGCCATAGCCGCCTGCCGACAGCGCATCGATGATCGCCTGACGCGCCGGAGCCTTCTGGTCAGGCGCCACCGCGTCCTCCAGATCGAAGATCACGCAATCCACATCGAGGCTGCGGGCCTTTTCCAGCGCCCGGGCGTTGGAACCGGGCATGTAGAGCGCCGAGCGGCGCGGCTTGAGAGCAGTCTGGGTCATTGTCGGTCCTGATTGAGGCGGCGCGAGGCACCGGGTCCGGTCACTGGGGTTGGGCGCAGGCTAGCGAGCCGTTTCCTGCGTGACCAGATCGTCTTTTGGCGCAGAAGGCTGGTCGCCGCGCCCCTTGCGCAGGAGCATGTCCTTGGCCGCGATCACCGCGCCCAGCGTGATGGCCACGCAGGCAAAGCCCACCCCGGCAGTGAAGGCGCCATAGCCGAAGGCGATGAGCAGCAGGGTGGAGAGCAGGGGCGCGGAATAGGCCGCAGCGCCCAGCACCTGAATGTCCCCCTTCTTCACACCCACATCCCAGGTGAAGAAGGCGAGGCCCACCGGAAACAGCCCCAGCGCGACCACCGAGCCCCACTCGGTCACCGTGGCGGGCCAGACGGTGTCCTCCAGGAACACATGGCAGACCGCCGAGAGCAGGGAGGTCATCAGGCAGAACCCGGCCACCGCTTCCGTCGGCACATCCCCCAGACGCCGCGACAGGACGGAGTAGGACGACCAGAAGAGCGAAGAGGCCACCGCCGCGCCATAGCCCAGCGCGGCCGTGCCGGAAAGCGAGAGGGACAGCCCCTCGCCCCCCGCGATCAGCACGCCTGCACCGCCCAGCCCGAGCACCGTTCCGGCCACGTGATGCGCCTTGAGACGCTCCCCCGGCAGGAAGGCGGAGAAGACCACGATTAGCAGCGGCCAGGTGTAATTGATCAGGTTCGCATCGACCGGCGGCGCGTTACGGATGGCGGTGAAATAGAAGAAATGGAAGCCGAAGAGCCCCACCGTTCCGAAGGCCCAGACGCCAAGGGGCTGCCGCAGCAGGCGCAGGCGACCGCGAATGGCCAGATAGGCCAGCGCCAGCAGCCCCGACAGGCCGAAACACAGGGCATTGAGCAGGAAGGGCGGAACGGAGCCGGATCCCGCCCCGAAAACGCCGAGGGTCGCCCACATGAGCACGGCGGTCAGCCCGATGAGGGTTGCCTTCAGCCGTGCGCCGGCATCCTGTGTATCCTGCATGGGGACCTCTGTCGGTGAGGAAGGGACGCCTGCGGAGAGATCGCGGCAGGCCTTCTTTCTATATGCGACAAAATCGGCAAGGGGAAGCGGCCCGCAGACTGTTGATTTTCTCCGGCTTTTCGGGGTTATGTGGGACAATGTGAACAACCGGCCCCACCGCCCGCCTCGCGGCACGGACGGACCGGACACAAGCCATCGGAGATGCAATGAGCACCATCGAGATCAAAGCCCTGCGGACGGAAGATGCCCATCGTCTGTCGCCGCTGATTGCCGAGAACGCCCAGGCCCTGAAGCGTGGCGCGCCGCGCCGCCCGGATGATTTCTATGCCGAGCGGATTCTCGCCGACAAGGTGGCCGAGGTCCTCGGCGCCTTCGAAGGCAACACGCTCGTCGGCTTCTCCGTCTTCCTCGACCTGCCGGACCTCATCACCGGTCTGCGCATCGGCCAGATCGACGAGATCTACGTGCACCCCGACCATCGCAACAAGGGCATCGGCCGCAAGATGATCGAGACCCTGGTCACCGAAGGCCAGAGCCGCGGCTGGCTGCACCTGCGCTGGCTGGTGCGGGACAAGACCGCCCCGGAAATTGCGCTCTACGACAAGATCGCCCAGCCCGACGAGCTGCGCAGCTACATCATTCCGATCAACGGCTGAGCGGGAACACCGCTCGTTCCGCCCCTTGTCCCCGGCCCCTGCGGATCAGGGGGCGAGAGGCGGAATGATCCCGAGCGGAAGGATGCCGATGGTCAGGCCGCCCTTGTCGAGCCGCACCGGCAGTTCCACCCGCGGCTCGGGCCCATCAGCGTTCTGCTTGCCCATGGCCACGGCCAGGGCGGCAATCATGCTCGCATTGACCCGGATGTCCGGCCAGATTTCGCCCAGCACCGCGACAAAACGGGTCACGTCATCGGTCGACAGGGTCATGGCCCCGTTGAGCAGGCCATCCCGGTCGATCACCAGATCCCCGGTCAGATCCGCCGACAGCTCGCCCAGCGCGGCGCGGATCTTCACGTGACGCAGCTTCACCCCGTCCGGCGACCGGGCCAGCAGAGCCTTTAGCGGGACCCCCCTCGCCAGATCCGACCCGGACGGCACATGGGCGGCCACGCTGGCCGTGAGGCCTTCGAGCGCCGCCGGCAGAAGAGGCAGGCTCAGCGCTGTCACGGAAGCGGCAGCATCCAGATCCTGATCCGCCTCGCCGGTAATGCGCAGATGCAGCTGGGCTTCATCCGCCCGCATGCTGTCCTGCTTCAGATCGAACAGGCTCCAGTCCCGCGCCTCGGGCGCTTCCAGAACCACATCCAGATCGGTGATCCGGTCAAGGCGGGTCATCACGCTGGCGCGGGCGGTTTCCCAGCCCAGAATGCCCTCGACGCCAGCTTGCGGCAGCCGCAGGAGACCGGGTGCATTGATCTCGGCGATCACGTGCCAGGGCTTGTAGACGAGAGCCACCGAGCGGAATCCGGCGACCTGCACGCTGCGCCCGGCGCCGTCGATCATTTCCAGCCTGCTGCAGGAAAGCTCGTAGCGGAACGGAAAGCCCGCGATCTCCCGGTCATGGCAGGTGATCACCTGCCCCCGGTCCGCGAGACGCGCCAGAAGCCGGTCCAGCTGGGTTGCGAAGGTGTCGCGCAGGACGAACCAGCCGATGGACCATCCGGCAACCACGACAAGCACGGCAGCGGCCAGAAGAAGATAGGAACGGCGGCGTGGCGAGCGCGGAGACGCGGCATGCGGCGGGGTCTGGGACAAGAAGAACTCCGGAAGAGACGGATGGTAGACGGGGCGAAGCACCGGCGGAGAGGACGACGACCATTCCGGATGCCTGCGGCGCGCTCACCATAAGGGTTTGAATTTGCCCGTTGCAACAGGGCATTTGCCTTGTTATGCCAGCCAAAATTCGTCGGAAATGAGCCAAGCGATGGAAGATCTCTGGGTCTTTGGATACGGATCCCTCATGTGGAACCCGGGGTTCCCCGTTCAGATGGCCTCTCCGGCCCTTCTGAAGGGCGCCCATCGATCGCTCTGCGTCTATTCCTGGGTTCACCGGGGAACGCAGGAACGGCCCGGCCTCGTCTTCGGCCTCGACCGGGGCGGCGCCTGCCGGGGCATGGCCTTCCGCGTGGACCCCGGACATCGGGACGACACCATCGCCTATCTGCGCGAGCGCGAGCAGGTGACCATGGTCTACCGAGAGCACTGGCGCCCGGTCACCCTGGCCGACGGCACCCGCGTGACGGCCCTGACCTACATGGTCGACCGCAGCCATCCGCAATATGCCGGCGCCCTTCCCGTGGAACGGCAGCTCGACATCGTGCTGGGAGCAAGCGGCCGCTCGGGTCCGAACCCGGACTACGTGCTCTCCACGGCGGCTCACCTGACCGAGCTGGGCATTCGCGATCACAAGATGGAATGGCTGAGCCGCGCCCTGAAGGCAGCCTGAGCACTGCCTGACACGGCCCCGATCACCGCAAACCTCAGCCCCGGGGCGCGATCTTCTTCAGCACCGGCGAGGGCTTGGGCGCCTGGCGGGCTTCCTCGATCAGCCGGTCGCTTGCCGTCTCGATGGTCTCCACCAGCCGGTCAAAGAACACCGACGTGGGCAGACCCGGTTCGATCGCCGGCAGGAACTCGCAGATGACCGTCCCCGGATAGAGCATCCAGGACTTGCGCGGCCAGTAGACCCCCGCATTGAGCGCCACGGGCAGAACGGGACAGTTCAGATCCCGGTAGAGATGACTGATGCCGAACTTGTACTTCGGGTCACCGCCGGCCGGCCGCCGGGTGCCTTCCGGGAAGAGCAGGATCTGCCGGCCTTCGGAAATGGCCTGGGCCGCATCCACCTTCAGCTTGGCCAGCGCCACAGCCTTCTGGCCCCGGTTGATCGGCACCTGCCGGAACTTCGCCGTATACCAGCCGAAGATCGGGATCCAGCGCAGCTCGCGCTTCAGGATATAGGTCGGATCCGGGAAGCTGCGGATCAGCGCGAAGGTCTCCCACACGGACTGATGCTTGGCCGCAACGATATAACCGCCCCGCGGGGGAATGTTTTCCTGCCCGCGCAACTCCACCTTCAGGCCCACGATCACCCGCAGCAGCCACAGGCTGAAGTTGGACCAGAAGGGCACAATCCACCAACCCCATTTCCGGGGCAGAAGGAAGACCGGCGAGAACATCACCATCAGCAGGAAGGTGCCGGTGTAGAAGGCAATCTGGAACAGCGAGGAACGGAGAAACAGCATGGGCGGGCACAGTCACGAGCAAGCAGAAACAGAATGGTCCGCACCGGAAATCAGGCACCCGGGCACGGGTCGGAAACAACGGCCGCAGCACCCCGTTGCGAAACGGATCAGAGCACCGGCTTGAGGGAAATCCTGATGCGGGCGACTGTATACTTCACATATTCCCGCATGAGAAGTTTGATCGTCCGAAGCTGCATGTACCACTTGCGCAGGTGCAGCTCCTGGGAAAAGACCGGGTAAGGCACCAGCTCGACCTGCGGCAGCATTTCGCGCAGCTCCAGCTCCGCGCGCGGCATGTGATAGGCGCTGGTCACGACAAGCAGGGACCGGTAGCCGTGGTCCCGCACCCACTGGGCCGTCTCCACCGCGTTGCCAACCGTGTTGAGCGCCAGCCGGTCCAGATCCACACAGCACTCGAAGAGCTTCTTGTCCGCACTGGTGAGCGAGATGATCTGCTTGCGGGTGGTGCCCGGATGGACCCCGGAGATCAACAGCCTCTGGGCACGTCCCTCCGCCAGCAGGGCAATCGCCCGCTCCACCCGGTCCGTACCGCCGGTCAGGACCACGATGCCATCCGCGCGCGCATCGGCCGGCATGGAAATGGCGGCGATCTGATGGGCGAACAGGCCGAAATGCACCGCGAAGATCGACAGGAACACGAGCCCGACCGCAAGCGCCGCCCGCCTGCGCCCGCGCCGGGGCGACCAGAAGCCCGGCCGGGCGGGCGGCGTGGCACCCGGTCCCGGTTCGCCGGCCTTGTCCTGCTCCGAGGAAGCGCCCTCTTTCACGGACGCGACAGCCTCCGGCCCGGCGGACTGGCCGGCCGGTTGATCATCCGTTGCTGCGGAGCGGCTGTGCGAAGTCATGCCCAAAGGCGCGGTCTTTCCCATGCAAGGTTCCGGTCCCGCTTCCCCGCCTGCCGGGGACGGCTGCCTGTCTCGATCTTGCGGCACTTTTCCAGTCTACTCAATCCACCCGGCGCAAATGCGCCTTCACGGCGAGACCCGACGTCACCGCCGTCAGCACCGCGACGAGGAACACCACCCCGATCACCCCGAGATAGCCGGGAAGGCTGACCGACACGCTGCCGAACAGGGCCGACAGCTGGTCCGACCCGGCACCGCCGGTCGCATCCCGCGTGAAGAGATCAAGGGCAAAGAAGGTGATGGAGGCAAAGACCCCTCCGAAGATCCCGCCCTTCAGCCCCAGAAGCAGGAAGTGCCGCTGGAACTCGCGAGCAATGAACCCGTCCTCGGCACCGACGAAATGCAGCACGGAGACCACGTCCTTGTTGCCGGCCATGGCCGCCTGGGTCGCGAAGACCACGCTGAGCACCATGGACCCGAGCATCAGCGACATGATGCCAAGCCCACCGATCACGGCCGCGCCCGCCATTGCCGACAGGCGGGAGGTCCAGATGGAATGATCATCCAGGCTCGCGCCCGTCACCTGCGTGGTCAGGCTCTGCTTCAGCTGTGCCAGATCCAGCGCCCGCGGATCATCCACCACCACCTGGATCAGGCGCGGCACGGGAAGCGCCGCCAGATCCAGCCCTTCGCCCAGCCAGGGCTGCAACAGGGAACGGGTTTCCTCGTCCGACAGGGCATGAACAGACCCGATCCCCGGAAATTCCAGCGTCAGGGCGATGGCCTTGTCGATCTCGCGCAGGGTTTCCACCCCTTCCACCGGGCGGATCTGGATGGTGATCTCGCGGACCAGATCATTCTGCCAGTCATCCGCCGCATCATGCACGACGGTGACCGCGCCGACCGTGAGGCAGGCGAGGAAGCTCATGATGGCCACAACCAGCGTCAGCGCGCGGCCGGCCACCGACTGGGGCGGCACGATGGCCGCAGAGGGACGCAGCCTTGCATCATCCCCCGCCTGTGCTGCCGCCGTGCCCTTGCGGCGCGGCGCCTTGGCGCGACGGGTCTTCGTCTTCTTGCGCGGCTTCGGGCGCTGTGCGGCGGGCCGGCGCGTCTCTACGGCAGGGTGCACAGCGGCAACCGCCACCGGCTCCACCAGATGGCCCGGGTCCGGATCATGCGCAGGGCCCGGATCCGCTCGCACGTCCGGGACGTCTGGGATGTGATCTTCCGTCATGCCGTCCCGATCTACTCGAACACCGAAAGCCGGCCGTCCGCCAGCACCATCCGGCGCGCGTCCACCTGCTCCAGAAGGGCGATGTCGTGGGTCGCGATGACCACCGACGTGCCCAGCTTGTTCAGTTCCAGGAAGAGACGCAACAGGCGACGCGCCAGAGGCGGGTCCACGTTGCCCGTGGGCTCGTCGGCAAGCAGGACTTCCGGCCGGGTGATGAGGGCGCGCGCGATCGCCGCGCGCTGCTTTTCCCCCCCCGAAAGGATCGGCGGCATGACATGCATGCGCTCGCCCAGACCGACCCACTTGAGCAGTTCGACCACGTCGGAGCGATAGTCGCTCTCGTCCTTTCCCGCCACGCGCAAGGGCAGGGCGACGTTCTCATAGGTCGTCAGATGGTCGAGCAAGCGGAAATCCTGAAACACGACGCCGATGCGCCGGCGCAGATTGGGAAGTTTCTGCTTGTCGATTGTGGACAGGTCATGGCCGAAGACCTGAATGAGGCCGCGCGTCGGGCGAAGCGACATGAACAGCAAGCGGATCAGGCTGGTCTTGCCAGCGCCCGAGGGGCCCGTCAGGAACTGGAAGGACTGCGGCTCGAGCTGGAACGTGACATCCTTCAGGATCTCCGGCCCCATGCCATACCTCAGCCCCACATTCTCGAAACGGATCACTCCAACCTCCTTGCCTGGATGCGTGAAGCTACCCCTGCCCAATTAACGCTTCATTAAACATATAAATGTCCTGTAGGGGACGAGAGGCAGGCGCCTTTTTGCTCGGATCCACAAGGCTGTGCAATGATCTGCGCCGGACCGCCGGGTTTTCACGTCAAATCGTTCTACCACATGGGTAAAGGGTCTTCCGGATGAAGATCAAATGTCCGGATTGCAGCACCTCCTACGACATCAAGGCGGAAGCCCTGGGTCCGGAAGGGCGCAGCGTGAAATGCGCCCGCTGCGGAAACCGGTGGTTCGTGGCCCCGGCACAGCAAAGCGAAGCCGCACCTTCTGTCGACGAGGAAGAGTGGGCGCGCGACCAGCAGGAAGAGGAAGAAGCCCGGTCCGCCTCCGGTCGCGACGAGCCTGAAGACATCGACGACAACGAACCGGAGGAGCCCGCAGCCAAGCCGGCCCCGGCGCGCGACACGAAGAAGGCGCCGCCGCCCCCCGACCCCGACGAAGAAGATGCCCGCGAAGCGGCCGCCGAAGCGGAGCGCCAGAAGGCCAAGTCTGCCGACATCGAGAGCCAGGCGACGCGCACCCGCATCAAGATCAATCCGGACAAGTTCAAGAAGGACCACCTCGGCGCCATTCTCGGATGGCTGATGCGACGGAACTATCGGCGCATCTCGGGCGTAATCCTGTTTGTCGGTGCGCTGGGTGTCTGCCTGTTTCTCGTCCTGATCCGCGACCAACTCGTCAAGGCGTCCCCCGATCTGGCCAGCCTGTTCCAGTCCATTGGCCTGGAGGTGAACCTGCGGGGGCTGGAATTTAGGGATTTACGAACATTCAAAGAGATGGCAGACGGCAAACCCGCTCTTGTGATAGAGGGCTCGGTTCATAACATCAAGGCGGAGACCGTGCCCGTCCCGGCTGTCCGCCTGTCCTTGCGGGATGCAGAGAACCAGGAGATCTATGCCTGGACCATCGAACCCCGCGCCCGGACACTCAATGCCCTCGATGAAGCGCGCTTCCGGACCATCCTCACCGAATTTCCTTCGGGTGTGACGGATATCCAGGTGCGTTTCGTGGACCGATCAACCGCTCAAGCAAACCGATGACATGACCGTACAGATCAACACCCTTTTCGACGAAAGCGCCATCGCAACCCGCGTGACCGCCCTGGCAGAGGAAATCGCGGATTCCCGTCCGCAGAACCTTCTGGTGGTCGCGGTGCTGAAAGGCAGCTTCATTTTCGCCGCCGATCTGGTCCGGGCCATGCACCGCACCGGACTGGAGCCCGAGATGGAGTTTCTCCATCTCTCCAGCTACGGCGCCGGCACCACCAGCTCCGGCGAAATCCGTATTTTGCGCGATGTCGAAAGCGACGTTAACGGCCGGGATATATTCTTGGTGGATGATATCCTTGAATCAGGACGGACCTTGGCCTTCGCCAAGGAACGGCTGCTCAAGCGTGGGGCGCGGTCCGTGCAGGTCGTCGCCCTTCTCGACAAGCCGGAACGGCGCGTGGCGCCGATCTCTGCCGACTTCATCGGCTTTGCCTGCCCGGACAAGTTCGTGGTGGGCTACGGCATGGACATGGGACACGCCTGGCGGCAACTGCCGTTCATCGGATATGTGGTTTCCGACGAGGAAGCCTAGGAGACACTCAAAGGAGTCTGACCTTGGGTCGCATTCTTCTCGCCGAGGATGATGAAGCCGTACGCAGCTTCGTCAAGAGAGCGCTGGAACTTGACGGGCACACGGTCGTGGCCACCGAGGACGGTGATGAAGCTCTTGACGTGCTGACCCGCACCGGCGGCCAGTACGATCTTCTGCTCTCCGACATCAAGATGCCCGTGATGGATGGCATTGCGCTCGCCATGGATGCCGCGCGTGCCTATCCCCATCTGCCCATCGTGCTGATGACCGGCTTTGCCGACCAGCGAGAGCGGACCAACGGTCTAGACATGATCGTCTACGAGGTGATCACCAAGCCCTTCTCCCTGGCCGACATCCGGCGCATGGCCCGCAACGCCATTGCCGGCGTCGCCCCGGTCGAACAGCGGCGCTACGCCTGCTAGGCGGAAATCCCAGAAAAACCAGATCAAGGCCCGGCTCTGCCGGGCCTTTTTGTTTCCAGACCCTCTAAAGTCTTAGGGGAGTGTCCCTGTGAATACGCACTGCCCCTGATTTGAACCAGACCCGGCGGCATTTATCTTTCACGCCGATTTAAGATCTGACCGTCCAGATGATCAGACGGATATTTTTGTCATTCAAAGGACTCCGCATGAAGTGGGCTGACTGGGCACGGGATGGCGCGGTATATCTGAGCCTCGCACTCCTCACATGGTTTGCCATGGTCAGGGCCAACGGATTCGAGCTTCTCGTCGAATTCGTCGACGACCATGAGGACTGGCAGCTCGACGAGGCCTTCCTCGGAGTCATCACCCTCGGCATCTTCGGCTTCCTCTACGCCCTCCAGCGCCACCGCTCCGCCCGCCGCGAGATCGAGAAGCGGCAGGAGGCGGAAACCAACATCACCTGGATCTCGCGCCACGATGTGCTGACCCGCCTTCCCAACCGGCGGTTCCTTCAGTCCTACACCGAAACCTCGTGCGAGGAGATCCTGCGCCAGAACCCGCGCGGGTTCTGCATCTTCTCTATCGATCTCGACGGCTTCAAGAAGGTCAATGACCTGCTCGGCCACGCCGGCGGCGACGCCCTTCTCGTCGAATGCGCCAATCGCCTGAGCGGCCTCTTCGATGACGGCATCGTCATTCGCCTCGGCGGCGACGAGTTCCTGATGCTGGTCGAACCCTCCCGCAAGACCAGCGCCGAGGACATGGCCCGCCGCATTCTCCAGACCCTGTGTCAGCCGGTGGTCATCGACGGCATCCAGCGCCGGGTCGGTGCCAGCGTCGGCATCGCCCGTTTCCCGCAGGACAGCCGTGATCTGGAAGAAGCCATCCGCTTCGCCGACATGGCCATGTATGTCGCCAAGAAGAATGGCGACGGACTGCGGCACTTCGAACCGGACATGCTGTCGGTCATGCGGGAAAAGGCCGAGCTGGAAGAAGCCTTCCGCTCCGCGCTGGACCGGCAGGAAATCGTGCCCCACTACCAGCCTCTCATCGACCTGACGAGCGGCAAGGTTCTGGGGTTCGAGGCCCTGGCGCGCTGGGACAGCAGCACCCTGGGTTCCATCTCGCCCACCCAGTTCATCGCGCTGGCGGAAGAGACCGGCCTGATCCTCGCCCTCTCCAGACAGCTCTTCGAGCACGCCTGCCGGGATGCGGCCACCTGGCCGGCCCACATCTCGCTCTCGTTCAACCTATCTCCAGTAGAGCTGACCGACCGCACCCTCGGCCTGCAGATGCTGAAGATCATGGAGCGCACGGGCCTGGCCCCCAACCGGCTGGAGATCGAGATCACGGAAAATGTGCTGATCCAGGATCTCGAGGTGGCAACGGCCATTCTCACCGACTTCCAGAAAGCCGGCGTGCGCGTCGCCCTGGACGATTTCGGCACCGGCTATTCCAATCTGGCGCAGCTCTCCAGCCTGCAATTCGACCGCATCAAGATCGACCGCAGCCTGCTGACCGATTTCGTCGACAATGAGCGTCAGCGCCGGATCGTCGAGGCCATCATCACCTTCGGGCGCGGGCTCGGCGTCTCCATGACGGCAGAAGGGATCGAGACCGACAGCCAGGCAACTGCCCTGCAGACCTTCGGATGTGCCTGTGGTCAGGGATTTCTCTTCGGCAAGGCACTGCCTCCGGTCGAGGCGCGGAACCTGATCGCGTCCAGCCAGGACGGACCCGTGCGCAGCGCCACCGCTCTTGGCAACTGATCCCGCTCAATAGCGCTTCAGCAGGCGTTCCAGATAGTCCAGCTCCAGCCGGGGCCGGGACGGATCGGACAGGCGCTTGCGCAGCTCTTCCAGGATCCGGCGCGCGCGCTGCACGTCGATCTCGTCGGGAACAGGCACCTTCTCCCCGAAGTCGGGTCCGGAATTGCGGCGCGGCCGCCCAAGCGGATCCTCGTTCATGGTGGACCGGCTCTGGTTCATGCCCGGCCCTTCGCCCTGACCCATCATCTGCTCGGCCATGCCCTGCGCACCGCGCCGCAGCGCGTCCAGCGCGTTGCCCTGCTGTCCGAGGGCCTGCTGGCCTTCGCCCTCGCCAAGGGAATCCTGCGCCTCGCCCATGGCCTGCCCGGCCTCGCCCAGTTCGCCAGACTGGGGCATGCCGTTCTGACCCAGCCGGTCCATCAGCTCCTGCAGTTGCTGCGCCAGATCGCCCTGGCCCTGTTGCAGCTGCTTCAGTATCTCGGCCAGCTGCTCCTGGGTCATCTGACCGCCCGGTTGCTGCCCTTGCTGCTGGCCCTGCTGATCCCCCTTCTGACCCGGCTGCTGCTGACCCTGTTCGCCCTGCTGCTGGTTGAACCTGTGGGTCTGGTCCATGAGCTCCTGCTGCTTGCGGATCATGTCGCCCAGCTGATTGAGCATCTCCATCATTTCGCTGGTCATCTGGTCCTGCGGCATCATCTGCGGATTGCCCGCCTGCAGGTTTTCCAGCATGCGCTGCATTTCCGCCAGCAGCTCGCGCGCCGCATCCCGGCTGCCGGTCCGGGCCAGATCCTCGATCCGGTCCAGCATCTCGGAGAGATTCTGCTGGTTCAGGGTCTGCTGATCCGGCGAGAACGGCTGGGAGGCCTGCGGATTGCGCCGCATCTGCTCCGCCAGCGCCTGCATGTAGTCGTTGAGCGCTTCCCGCAGCTCCTGGGTCAGCCGGGCGATTTCCTCATCGCTCGCGCCTTCTTCCAGCGCCTTGCGGAGCGCCTCCTGCGCCTGGCGCAGCGCCCGCTCGGCCAGCGACAGATCGCCGTCCTCGATGGTGAGCGCCAGGTCCCACAGCAGCGGCAGAAGTTCCTTCAGCTCCTCGTCGCTCCGGGCCCGCGTCAGACGGGCCAGCGCAAACTGCACCCCGAGATAGTCCTTCAGGCTGACATTGAAGCTCTCCGGCGCCAGAAGCAGCGCATCCAACGCCAGGATGGCCCGGTCCTGCTGCCGCGCATCCAGCGACAGCAGCCGGCGCTGCTCCACCACCGCACGCGCCAGAGGCACCCGGAACAGGCGCTGAGGCAGCTCCAACTCATAGGTCGGCGACACGCCTTCCTGACCTGCTTCGTCCAGCGCATGAAGGGTCATGTGCACATTGGACCCGGCCCAGGGATGGGAGGTCAGGTCACGGATGGTTTCCGCCGCTCCGGTTTCGCTGCCCCGTGGCGGCAGGGACAACGGAAACTGTGGCGCCTCCACCAGAGGCCGAGGGGCGCCGGAAAGAGGGCCCAGACCCGTGAGGCTGCGCGCACGCTGGCCATTTTCTCCGTCAGCCGGAGCGGGAAGTGCCGCGATCCGCGCTTCCGCGGACACTGTCCGGTAATCGTCGGTCACCGTATAGGGCAGCTTCAGCGCCCCGCTCAGCTGAGCCTCCGGGTCTCCGGCAAGGGCAATCTGCGGCGCATCATCGGGAATAACCTCGAACCGCCAGTCCATGAGCGGCGTGTCATCCAGCAACAGGGCAATTGTGCCGTCACTGTCGAGCACGGCGCGGTGTTCGGTCACCGGTCCGACTCCATCGCCCGGCGCATCCGGCTCGCTTTCAGAACGGATGCCACCCTCCAGCGCCATGCGGAACCCCTCGGCCCCCTGGCTTCGGACGACGAACCTCGCGCCTTCCGGCACCCGGAGCACCTGGCCGGGCGCCCGCAAGGCAGCGCTTTCCCCGGTGAGATAGATCGGCGGCAGATTGGTATAGGCGGGCGGAGTGATCCAGGCGTCGAGCCGGCTCGCGACCTCTTTCGGATCGAGGCCGAAACGAAATGCAGCCGTCAGCCGGTCGAGCCGCTGGCCAGTGCTGGCCGCAAGGCCCACCACAAGCAACAGCGCCACGCCGACACGCAGGGCATAAGGATCGAGGCGCCAGGACCCGGGAGCAGGAAGCGGGGAGCTGAGGCCGCCGATCAGCGCCATCATGCGCCGCTTGTGCAGAAGCCACAGGGAGCGGGTGGAGGGACCGGCCGGCAACAGCTCGGCAAGATCGTCTTCCAGCGCCGACAGGGGGCGGTTGAGCGAAGGGCTTGCAGCCTCGATGCGACGAACGGCCTCGTCATGGGTCGGCAGGCGCAGCCGATAGATCCCGCGCAGGCTGACGAGGAAGGCAACGCCCAGAAGAAGCAGCCCCAACCCGTGCAAGACCACCGGCAGGGCCTGCCAGACACCGAGCAGGCTGAGCGCAAGGAACAGCGCGATCACCAGAACGGGTGCAAAGACCGCCCGGACAAGCCGCTCGATCAGCAAGGCTCTCCGGCTGCGGCGCACCAGGCGGGCAAGCCGCTTCAGGCCGCGCCGGTCCTCACCGTCGGAACCCGGCGTCACGGCCGGGCCGGTCATTTCGGGAGTGCTGTCAGTTTCGCCGCGCCGCAAGGCCGGACCTCCTTCACTGCCACCTGTCGCAGGGTGAGGGAAAACCGGCCGCGCCGCAAGCTGTCGAAACCACGAAAGGGCGGCGCGCGCCGTCACGAAACCTTGACCGACGCTCGCAGGTCCGTTTCCTCAGCCCTTCAGCCACTCCGGCAGGGCATCGAGACCGATCAGATCCTCGTAGGTCGGGCGGGGACGGATCACCGCGAAGGCGCCGTCCTTCACCAGCACTTCGGGCACCAGAAGCCGGGTGTTGTAGGTCGACGACTGGGTGGCCCCATAGGCCCCGGCGGAATAGACCGCCAGCAGGTCGCCCGCCTTCACCGCCGGAAGATCCCGGTCATGGCCGAGATAGTCGCCGGTTTCGCAGACCGGGCCGACGATATCCGCCTTCAGACGCGGAGCATCGGCTGCGGCTTCCACCACCGGGCCGATCTCGTGATAGGCGTCATAGAGCGTCGGACGGATGAGGTCGTTCATCGCCCCGTCGACGATGACGAAGTTCTTGGCCTCGCCCGGCTTCACGTAGATGACCTTGGTCACCAGAATGCCCGCGTTGCCGGCAATCAGACGGCCCGGCTCGAAGACGATCTTGCACTCGAGCTTCTCGACGTGCCGCTTCACCACTTCCGCATAGGCGTCCGGATGGGGAGGCGGATTGTTGTCGGAGACGTAAGGAATGCCCAGACCGCCTCCGAGATCGATGTGATCGATCCCGTGACCGTCGCCGCGCAGATCGGCGATCAGCTCGCCCAGCCGCGCAAAGGCGTCGTCGAAGGGCTGAAGCTGGGTGATCTGCGACCCGATGTGCATGTCGATGCCGGTGACCTTCAGGCCCGGCAGCTTCGCCGCATGCGCATAGACTTCCCGGGCCTTCTGCCAGGGAATGCCGAACTTGTTCTCGGCCTTGCCGGTCGAGATCTTGGCGTGGGTCCTTGCATCCACATCCGGATTGATGCGCAGGGAGACGCGCGCTTCCTTGCCGAGCGCCGTGGCGACCTTGGAGAGCTGGTGCAGCTCCGGCTCGGATTCCACGTTGAAGCACAGGATGTCCTGGGAGAGGGCATAGGCCTGCTCGGCCTCGGTCTTGCCGACGCCGGAGAAAAGGATCCGCTCGCCCGGAACACCCGCAGCGCGTGCCCGGCGCAGCTCGCCTTCCGACACCACATCCATGCCGGCACCCAGATCCGCCAGGGTCTTCAGCACGGCCTGGTTGGAATTGGCCTTCATGGCATAGCAGACCAGGCTGTCGATGCCCTTCAGCGCGTCCTTGAACACGCGGTAGTGCCGCTCCAGCGTCGCGGAGGAATAGACATAGAAGGGAGTGCCGACGGCTTCGGCGATCTCGGCCACCGACACGTCTTCCGCAAAAAGCGTGCCCTGACGATACTGGAAGTGATGCACGATATGTCCTTGAGCTCTGGGCCGGTCCGGCTGGCCGGTGCCCCGCGGCTTCGGCCCATCCGCCTACCGGCGCGCGCGTGATCCGATCAGATCAGGAAATCCAGGAAGAAGCGACGCTGGTCGACGGGCTGTTCTGCGGGCGGCGTGACAACCTGCGATCCGGTCGCGGTCGAGACCTGCGGCGCGGCAGCCGGAACATCGACCAGGCCCGGCGTCTCGAGCGATCCCTTGCGGCCGCATCCGCCCAGCGATACGGCGACCACGCCGGCCAGCACGAGCACCGCGCTGCGGATCATCCGCCCCTTGCGGTCGGGCGTCGCCGGAATGTCAGTGCCTTGCGCCATGGAAATGCCTCGTGATGCCGCGTCTTTCTTGCCTCTTCCTCGCATGGAAGAGGCAGGACGGCAAGCCTTGTCGAAGGTCCCGCCGTCCCGTGTGCCTGCAAGCCGGAAAGGCCGATCAGGCCTTGCCCAGCTCCTTGAGCCAGCGGCGCGCCTGCTTGCGCACATTGGCCGGCGCGGTGCCGCCGTAGCTGACCCGCGAGCGGACCGACTTGTCGACGGAAAGAACCTGGAACACCTCGTCGGTGATCTTCGGGTCCACGGCCTGCATGTCCTCGAGCGGCACCTTGTGCAGTTCGCAATTGCGCTCCACCGCCAGGGCCACGATGCGGCCGGTCACGTGGTGAGCATCGCGGAACGGCATGCCGAGCACGCGCACCAGCCAGTCGGCCAGATCGGTCGCGGTGGAATAGCCCGAACCGGCGGCCTTCTTCAGAACCTTGGTGTTCGGCTCCAGATCCTTGACCATGCCGGTCATGGCGGCCAGCGCCAGAGACACGGAGGACAGACCGTCGAAGGCCTGTTCCTTGTCTTCCTGCATGTCCTTGGAATAGGCGAGCGGCAGACCCTTCATGACCACCAGCAGGCCCTGCAGGGAACCGAAGATGCGGCCGGTCTTGGCGCGCACCAGCTCCGCGGCATCCGGGTTCTTCTTCTGCGGCATGATGGAGGAGCCGGTCGAGAACTTGTCCGACAGCTTGATGAAACCGAACTGGGCAGAGCACCAGATGACGATTTCCTCGGCCAAGCGCGACAGGTGAACCGCACAGATGGCGGCAGCCGACAGCGCCTCGATCACGAAATCACGATCGGACACCCCGTCCAGAGAGTTGGCGGTCGGGCGGTCGAAGCCCAGTTCCGCCGCCGTCGCCTTGCGGTCGATCGGGAAGGACGTGCCGGCAAGCGCGGCAGAGCCCAGCGGGCACTCGTTCATGCGCTTGCGCGCATCGCGCACGCGCGACCGGTCACGGGCGAACATCTCCACATAGGCCATCATGTGGTGGCCGAAGGTCACCGGCTGGGCCGACTGAAGATGCGTGAAGCCGGGCATCACGTCGCCCGCATGCGCGTCAGCCTTCTCGGCGAGCGCCAGCATCAGCTCGCTCAGCTGCTGCTCCAGCGTGTCCAGCGTGTCGCGAACCCAGAGCTTGAAGTCGGTCGCGACCTGGTCGTTGCGCGACCGGGCGGTGTGCAGGCGGCCGGCGGCCGGGCCGATCAGCTCGCCCAGACGCGCCTCGATATTCATGTGAATGTCTTCGAGCGCACGGGAGAAAGTGAAGGTGCCGTCCTCGATTTCCTTCAGGATCGCGTCGAGACCGCCGACGATCTTCTCGGCATCATCGGCGGAAACGATTTGTTGAGCGGCCAGCATGCGCACGTGGGCTTTCGAGCCCGCGATATCTTGCCTATATAGCTTGCGGTCGTAGTCGATGGAGGCGTTGATTTCCTCCATGATGGCATCCGGTCCTTCCGCAAACCGGCCGCCCCACATGCGATTGCTCATGCTGTAGTCCTTGAGATTACCCCGTGAAGAGGTCTGGAAGAATGACAAACCCCACCGCCAAGCCGAAACGGCACCTGCATCGGATCCTGATGGCCGGAGGCGCGGGCCTGGTGGCCATAACTGTTGGGGTATACGGGATCCTGGGGGGCTATGGCAACTCGCAGAGCGCCAATTCCTGCGCGGTTTCTCTGGCCATGGCCGAAAATGCGGCCCCTCACGTGGGTGGCGAAGTGGCGGCCTTTCTGCCGGCCGAACGCCCGCTGGATCTGAGCGCACTGGCCTTCCAGAATGACAAGGGCGAAAGCCGCACCCTGGCGGGCTTCTCCGGCCGGACCGTGCTGCTGAACCTCTGGGCCACATGGTGCGGCCCCTGTCGCAAGGAGATGCCGGCGCTGGATCAGCTGCAGGCCGAGCGCGGCGGCAAGGACTTTGAAGTGGTGGCGGTCAGCGTCGACCGGGGCAGCGAGGAAAAGCCGAAGGCCTTCCTCGAGGAGATGGGCATCCATACCCTTGCCTTCCGCCACGATCCGTCGAACCAGATCATTGCGGACCTGCGCAAGGTCGCCAAGGCACCCGGACTGCCGACCACGATCCTCGTCGGACCGGACGGCTGCGAAGTCGGAACGATGTACGGCCCCGCCGAATGGGCATCCGGCGAGGCGAAGGGGTTGATCGACAAGGCCGTCGAGGCGGCTCGCCCCGCGTCCTGAAGGTCAGGCGCTGATATCGACCGCGTTGCCCAGACCCGGGATCTGGCGCGACTGACGGCGCTGCTGTTCCTGGGTGTTCTGCTGGTCCTGCAGCCGGTCGGCCACCTGACGCTCTTCCTGGGCACTGTCGCGGATCGCATTCGTCGCGAGCTGGCTGCGAACGTTGTAGCTGCTGGCGGCGGCAGACGTGTCGCTGATCGAAGGCATACTCAATACTCCTGTGCCGTGATGCGGAGCCGTTACACCGGCCCTGATGCGTTCTGCCGGGGGTCTCAGACCGAGATGTCGATCCGGCCTCCGAGAGAGGTGTCCGATGGGGCGGGCCTGGTTTCCTGGCGATTGGAAAGCTGTTCAGCAACCCGCTCGAGAGATTCCGCCCGGCGGCTGCTGGCATTCGCCTGTCTTTGAACCGTCTCCGCGACCGAGCGCTCCTGTCGGGTCTCCAGTTCGCGGATCTGGGCGGCTGTTCGTTCCGGGGTGGACTCTCCAGCCCGGGGGATGAAGGGCGTGGAAGAGCCTGAACTGATGGCCTCTGGCATCGTCTTGCTCCTGAACATGCGTTCTCATGGATAAATATAGCGCATCTTCAGTCGAGACAAAGAACAGATGGAAATGACCTTGCGTCATTATCCACGGATCATGATCTGAATAGGCCCAATTTGATTAAAATTTTAAGTGAAAAATCGCGAGATTTCGCAAGATCAACTGAATCGGAACGGTCAACTCCGTCCGATTACACGGTAATGTTGATCTGAGTTCCCATGCCGGCCGGGGCGGAGGCGGGCGAGGCCAGCGCATCGGTGGCGCCCTGCAGCAGGGCAACGATCCCCGCATCGGCCTGGACAGCCTGCTTCAGCATGGCGGCCTGCAGGGCCTGACCCTTCTGGGCCTGACTGACCCCGATATAGGCTGCTGCGATGGATGCGGTGTCCATGCCCCCGTCCGCGATCTGACGTTACGGGAGCATGATCCTTAAAAGAAATGAAACGCCGGTTAACGCAGGGTAAGAAATCCGCATCGGTCGTCGCGAAATGCAAAAAGGGGCCGGACAACTTCGGTCCGACCCCTTTTCAGATGTCATGCGCAACGCGGAGCGCCCTCAGCGGGTCGGCACCGGCACGTCGCCACGATAATCATAGAAACCGCGCTGGGTCTTGCGGCCAAGCCAGCCTGCCTCGACATACTTCACGAGCAGCGGGCAGGGGCGGTACTTGCTGTCGGCCAGACCTTCATAGAGCACCTGCATGATCGACAGGCAGGTATCCAGACCGATGAAGTCGGCCAGCTGCAGCGGGCCCATCGGATGGTTCGCACCGAGCTTCATGGCCGTATCGATGGATTCCACCGATCCCACGCCCTCATAGAGCGTGTAGATGGCTTCGTTGATCATCGGCAGCAGGATGCGGTTGACCATGAAGGCCGGGAAATCCTCGGCCACGGCCATCTTCTTGCCGACCTTGCGAACAAAGCCCTTGGCCAGTTCGAAGGTCTCGTCCTCGGTGGCGATGCCGCGCACCAGCTCCACCAGCTCCATGATCGGCACCGGATTCATGAAGTGAATGCCGATGAAACGCTCGGGACGGTCCGTGGAGGCCGCCAGACGGGTGATGGAAATGGAAGAAGTGTTGGTCGCCAGAATGGCTTCCGGCTTCAGGATCGGGCAGAGCTGGGAGAAGATCTTGCGCTTGATCTGCTCGTTCTCGACAGCGGACTCGATCACCATGTCCACATCGGCCAGCATGTCGATGTCCGGTGCCGCGGAAAGCCGCCCGAGGGCGCCATCGCGATCAGCTTCGGAGATCTGACCCTTCTGGACCTGACGGGCCATGTTGCCGTTGATCGACGCCAGACCGGACTCGATCCTGTCCATGGAGATATCGCTCAGCATCACGTCGAATCCGGCAAGCGCACAGACATGCGCAATGCCGCTGCCCATCTGCCCGGCTCCGATGACGCCGATTTTTTTCAGTTCAATCCCCATGGTCCAATCCGATCCACATCTGACATTCAAGACCGTATCCGGTCATCCGTACACAAAGCAATGCCGCCGGATCGTTCTGGCGGCAAGGGTCCGGACGGCAAATCTGCCGTCCGGAGAGATTTTATCCGTCGAAAGGATTACTCGACGGCAGCCTTCAGCTCGGGAAGGACGTCGAAGAGATCGGCGACCAGACCGTAATCGGCCACCTGGAAGATCGGAGCTTCCTCGTCCTTGTTGATGGCCACGATGACCTTGCTGTCCTTCATGCCGGCGAGGTGCTGGATGGCACCGGAGATGCCGCAGGCAATGTAGAGGTCCGGAGCCACGACCTTGCCGGTCTGACCCACCTGCCAGTCGTTCGGAGCATAGCCCGCGTCGACAGCGGCGCGCGACGCACCGACGGCAGCGCCCAGGGCATCTGCCACCGGCATGATGACTTCCTGGAACTTCTCTTCGGAACCCAGGGCGCGACCACCGGAGACGATGATCTTGGCCGAGGTCAGTTCCGGGCGGTCGGACTTGGACAGTTCTTCGCCGACGAATTCGGAAGCAGCACCGGCAGCCGGAGCGGAAACCGCTTCGATTGCAGCAAACCCACCGGCTTCGGCAGCCTGGAAGGTGGAGGTCCGCACGGTGATGACCTTCTTCGCATCGGAAGACTTCACGGTCTGGATGGCGTTGCCAGCGTAGATCGGACGCTCGAAGGTCTCGCCATCGATGACGGCGATCACGTCGGAGATCTGCATCACGTCGAGCAGGGCGGCCACGCGCGGCAGGGTGTTCTTGCCGTTGGCGGTTGCCGGGGCAACGATCGCGTCATAGCCGGCAGCCAGATCGACGATCAGGGCAGCCATCGGCTCGGCCAGCTGATGGGCCAGCGCGGCGCTCTCAGCGGTCAGGACCTTGGCGACGCCAGACAGCTTGGAAGCTGCTTCGGCGACACCGGAAATGCCTTCACCGGCCACGAGCACATGGACGTCGCCGCCCATCTTCAGGGCAGCGGAGAGAGCCTTTGCGGTTGCATCGCTGAGGGCGCCACCGGCATGTTCGGCCACAAGAAGAATAGTCATGATCTTTTTCCTTCTGTCGCGATCCCCTTAGAGGACGCCGGCCTCGTTCTTGAGCTTGTCGACCAGTTCGGCCACGGAGCCCACCTTCACGCCAGCCTGACGGGCTGCCGGCTCGGCGGTCTTCAGCACGCTCAGGCGCGGGGTCACATCGACACCGAAGTCGGCGACGGTCTTCTCGTCGATCGGCTTCTTCTTGGCCTTCATGATGTTCGGCAGGGAAGCGTAGCGCGGCTCGTTGAGGCGCAGGTCGGTGGTGACGATGGCCGGCAGGGCCAGCTTCACGGTCTGCAGACCACCATCGACTTCACGGGTCACGGCCACGGAGCCTTCGCCCAGGTCGACCTTGGAGGCAAAGGTGCCCTGGCCCCAACCCAGAAGGGCAGCCAGCATCTGGCCGGTCTGGTTGCAGTCATCGTCGATGGCCTGCTTGCCGAGGATCACGAGACCCGGCTCTTCGGCTTCCACGATGGCCTTGAGGATCTTGGCAACAGCCAGCGGCTCGACGGTTTCGTCGGTCTTGACCAGGATCCCGCGGTCGGCGCCCATGGCAAGGCCGGTCCGGATGGTTTCCTGGGCCTGCTGCGGGCCGACGGAGACCACGATGACTTCCGTTGCCTTGCCGGCTTCCTTCAGACGCAGAGCCTCTTCGACGGCGATTTCGTCGAACGGGTTCATGGACATCTTGACGTTGGCCAGATCCACGCCGGATCCGTCAGCCTTCACGCGAACCTTCACGTTGTAGTCGATCACCCGCTTCACGGGCACAAGGATCTTCATTGAGTTATACCTCCACTCGGGCGTCCCACCCCGGTTTGAGCCTTATGGCCAGGTCCATGGCAGCCTCTCAACCTTCACGGTCGGCAGAAAACCGCCATTCCTCTCGCTCGGGCCGGGACGGTAAAGTCACGCGAAACGGCTGTCAACGATGGCGCAAGGGAACCCTGGGCGTTTGTCTCCAGGTCATGCCGCGCTGCGAAAGGCCTTTCGATCCCGGTCTTAAGGCGCAAGTGGCGGATCTTCAAGCGAATGGTTGTCGCTGCCCCATGCCGATGCGGAATAACCGAAGCCGGATAAGACTTTAGTCTTCCCTCAGCGATTTTGACCGGGCACCCAGAGCACATCGCCCGAGGCCGCCCGATTGCAAACTCGCGCTGCAACAAAGAAGAAATCTGACAACCTGTTGATATATTTGATGGACGCGGCACCGATCGTTTCCTGGGCCGCCAGCGCCACCATCAGGCGCTCCGCCCGCCGCGACACGGTCCGCGCCAGATGCAGATGGGCGGAAGCTGCCGTTCCGCCCGGCAGCACGAAGGACCGCAGCGGATCGAGCTGCGCATTGAACCGGTCGATTTCCTGTTCCAGCCGGTCCACCTGCGCCTGAATGATGCGCAAGGGCTCATAGCCCAGATCCTGACCTGTTTCCGGCGTGGCGAGATCCGCCCCCAGATCGAAGAGATCGTTCTGGATGCGCCCGAGCACCACATCGAGCTCCGGGTTCTCCGTCGCCGTGTAGAGCCGCGCCATGCCGACGACCGAGTTGGTCTCGTCGACCGTGCCATAGGCGTCGATCCGCAGGTCGGACTTGAGGCGGCGCTCGCCACTGCCAAGTGCCGTCGTTCCCTGATCGCCCGTACGGGTGTAGATCTTGTTCAGAACCACCATGTCGTCATTCGCCCCCTCGTTGGCCCCCTTGCGAGCCCGCTCGTGTCCGGACCCGGCGCCATCCCGCGCCTCGGGTCATTGCCGTCCGAAGAAATAGAGCCCGCCCATGACGACGACAATGACGATGAACTGCAGGCCGACGCGCCAGCGCATCAGGTTCTGAGACCGGCTGGGCGATCCGCCGCGCAGCATGTTCCAGAGCCCCGCCAGCAGAACCAGCGCCACGGCCACCATCCCCAGACGCACCACGATATCCCATGCACTTGCCATTTTCGTCTCCCGAGGGCCGGATCAACCCCGGCCATGTTGGGTGACAGGGTATGGCTTCCTGTCGCCAAGGCAAGTCACGAAGGAAAATCACCCGCGACATCTGCGCGCATCCCGACGCCGACCCTCAAAGAGACGCGACCGCACGCCAGGGCTCTGGCGCACGGTCGGGAGAGGAGATCGCGATGATCTTGTCCGGCAAGGCGCGAACGGATCAGGCGGCCTTCTGGTTCAGGCGGTCTTCGCCCAGACGCAGCAGCTTGTTGTCGGCTTCCTTTTCCTCCGCCAGAGTGGTGCGCAGGATCATAGCCGCATCCTCGTAGCCAAGTTCCTTGGCCCAGGACACGAGCGTACCGTAACGGGTGATCTCGTAGTGTTCGACGGCCTGCGCGGAAGCGATCAGGGCCGCATCCTTGGTCTTGGCGTCGGTCACTTCCTCCAGAAGCTCCTCGGCTTCCTGGACGATGCCTTCGATGGCCGGGCATTCCTCGGCCTTCATTTCCAGGCCCAGGGAAGAGAAGACCTGCTTGAGACGGGACACGTGCTCGCGGGTTTCTTCCAGATGTGCCGAGAAAAGATCCTTGAGCATCTTGGAGCTCGCGGCCTTTTCCATCACCGGAATCTTCTTCAGCAGAAAGTTCTCGGCGAAATAGACATCCTGCAGTGTGTGTTCGAAAAGGTCTTTCAGAGAAGAAATGGACATGGGGATCCTCCACGAATTGGATTTACCTTCGTCCAATCCCGCGCACCCTGTGCGAGTTCCCCAGCGAAACATTAAATTTCGCAGGCCTACTCTTCCTTGCGCGCCGCCTCGCCGAGAAACCGGTCGAGCAGACGGGTCGAAAGCACGCGCTTCAGCACGGCCAGCACATGGGTCGGGATCGTCACCCGATAGCGTGCCCTCGGCCTATCGGCCTCCAGAGCATGGATCAGCGGCTTCACCACCGCCCCGGCGGGCAGTTTCCACGGTCCCGGCTCACCGGCTTCCATCCGCTTGCGCCGCTTGGCATAGGCCGCGGCATGCCGCGAGGCCTCGAGACCCTCAGGCCCGATCCAGCGATCGAAATTCGCCAGCGCATTGGCGGTGAAGGCGGTGGCGATCGGTCCCGGCTCGATCAGCGAAACATGCAGGCCTGTGCCCGCCAGCTCCATGCGCAAGGTGTCGCTGTAGCCCTCGAGCGCAAACTTTGAGGCCGTATAGGCGCCGCGATAGGGCATGGCGATGAAGCCAAGAATGGAGGAGCACTGGACGATCCGTCCATGCCCCTGGGCGAGCATGACCGGGAGGACCTGCCGGGTCAGTTCGTGCCAGCCGAAGAAATTGGCCTGAAAGAGCGTCTTGAGCGCGTCCGTGGAGATATCTTCCAGCGCCCCGGGAATGGCATAGGCGCCATTGTTGAACAGGGCATCGAGCCGGCCATCGGTCCGGGCAAGCACATCCTGCAGGGCAGGCGCAATGGTCTCCGGCGCCTCATAGTCGATGAGGACGGCTTCAAACCCCTGCGCCTTCAGGGCCTCCACATCCTCGGCGCGACGCGCAGAGGCGAAGACCCGCCAGTCCCGGCCCCGCAGCAGACGAGCGGCCTCTGCGCCGATCCCGGTCGAGCAGCCGGTGATCAGGATGGTGCGCTTTGCCGCCAGAGAGCCTTGTCTCGTCGCCATGGGAACCCGCAGAAGGAGGAACTAGATCGATTGACCGGAGAGCAGGCGCGGCGCGGGGCCGGCAAGACCTGCGGCCTCCGAGATGAAACGGCTCTTGAGGAAGGGCATGCGGTCCACGAGGCCGAGGCCGAAATCACGGGCCGCGCGCAGCACGTCATTGTCGTTGGAAAACAGCCGGTTCAGCACATCGGTCACGACGCCCATCTGGAACGCGTCGAACCGCCGCCAGCGCTGATAGCGCTCCAGCACGTCCATGGCCCCCACGTCCTGGCCGAGCCGATGGGCTTCCACCAGCACCTCCGCCAGCGCCGCCACATCCTTGAAGCCCATGTTGAGACCCTGACCCGCGATCGGGTGGATGCCGTGGGCCGCATCTCCAGCGAGCGCGAAGCGCGGCCGCACGAAGTCCCGCGCCAGCGTCAGGCCGAGCGGATAGGCATTGCGCGGACCGCCCAGTTCGATCTTGCCGAGATGATGACCGAAGCGGCGCTCCAGCTCGATCTCGAAGGTGAAGTCGTCGCTGGCCACAAGACGCTTCGCGTCCTCGGTCCGCTCCGTCCACACCAGCGACGACCGGTTGCCGGGAAGCGGCAGGATGGCAAAGGGCCCGGCGGGCAGGAAATGTTCCTCCGCGCGGCCATTGTGCGGCCGCTCGTGGGACACGGTGGTCACGATGCCCGACTGGCCGTAATCCCAGTGAACGGTGCGGATGCCGGCCAGATCGCGCAGGCGCGAGCGAACTCCGTCGGCCGCGACCAGCAGTTTTGCGGAGAGCGCCTTGCCGCTCGCCAGCGTGATCCGCACACCGGAACCGGACGTGGCGAAACTTGCGGCCGTGTCCGGCGCCTCGAAGTCGACACCCAGCGCCTGCGCCTTCTCATAGAGCGCCGGAAGCATCAGCCCGTTCGGCACCATGTGGGCAAACGGCTCGCTTTCGTCGCCTTCCTTGCGCTCGGCGCCAAAGGTGAGGAAGACCGGACGCACCACATCGCGCAGCTTGCTGTCGGTGACGATCATCTCGTTGATCGGCTGGGCACCGTCCCGGATCTGCTCCCAGATCCCCAGGCTGTCTAGCATGCGGCAGGCGGCCGCCGCGATCGCCGAGGCGCGCGGATCCTTATCCAGAACATTCATCGGCTTGGGGTCGACGACCACAACCTTGAGGCCCGCGTCGCCGGTTTTCAGCGCCAGAGCCAGAGACAGGCCAACATAACCGCCGCCAGCGATGGCCACATCATACATGGCGTCGGTTTCGGGTGCCTTGTTCATCACCATCTCCTGGGATCTCGTCTTTCGTATTCCCTAGGGGCAACTTGACTTCGCATGGGCCTGCGTTCAAGTGGACCCAACCACTGTCCCCAATCTCAGCGGTGACATCATCAAGACCTATTTAGCAGGGATCTCGCCGATGAACACGGCCGTAGAGACACTTCTTGAAACTTTGAACCTGGAACAGCTCGAGCACAATCTGTTCCGTGGTCGCAGCCCCCAGGTGGGATGGCAGCGCATCTTCGGCGGTCAGGTGATCGGCCAGGCCCTGATGGCCGTGTCGCGCACCGTCCAGTCCGACCGGCTGATCCACTCGCTCCACGGCTACTTCCTGCGCCCGGGCGACCCGGAAGTGCCGATCATCTATGACGTGGACCGGATCCGCGACGGCGGCAGCTTCACCACCCGCCGGGTCGTCGCCATCCAGCACGGCAAGGCGATCTTCTCCATGTCCGCCTCCTTCCAGCAGATGGAAGAAGGCCTGGAACACCAGATCCAGATGCCCGACGTGCCGCAGCCGGAAGACCTGCCGAGCGAGCAGGACCTGAAGGAAAAGTTCCTCTCCGTGGCGCCGGAACACGTGCGCAAGTACTGGGAGCGCGAGCGCCCGATCGAGCTGCGCCCGGTGGACCTGACCCACTATTTCTCCAAGAAACCCCTGCCGCCGGAGCAGCAGGTCTGGGTCCGGGCGACCGGCGCACTGCCGGACGATCCGGTCGTGCACTCCTGCGTCCTGGCCTATGCCTCGGACATGACCCTGCTCGACACCTCCCTGTTCCCCCATGGCAGATCCGTCTTCTCGCCGGATATCCAGGCGGCCAGCCTCGACCACGCCATGTGGTTCCATCGCCCCTTCCGAGCGGACGAATGGCTGCTCTATGTGGAGGATTCCCCGTCTGCCTCGGGCTCGCGCGGCATGAACCGCGGGTCGCTCTACACCCGCGAGGGCGTGCTTGTGGCCTCCACCGCGCAGGAAGGCCTCATTCGCCACGTGGAGCCGGGGAACTACAAGGGCCCGAAGCCCTCGCTCTGAACCGGAACTGAGGAGGGGGGGCCCTCTCGCGCTGTGATGCCCGGGCCTGTCCCGGACATCCCGTCTGCCGCGTTCTAGCGCCGGATCGGCGAGGTGAAGCCGGAGATCGCCAGCGGATTGTCCGTCATGGCCTTGGGATCCGGCGTATCCGGCTTCAGCGCGCCCGAAAACGCATCGAAGAGCTGGGCGACGAAACTTTCCGGCAGGTCATTGGTGATGAAGACCATGCGCGTGCGATGATCCGCATCCGGCCAGGCCTCCAGGGTCGCGGGCGGGTGGAACACGTGCTGGACCCCGTGAATGACGACCGGACGATCCGGATCCTCCGCGATGCGCACGATCCCCTTCACCCGCAGCAGCTTGGGCCCGTGGGCAGAGCGCAGCAGATCGAGGAACATCTCCAGCGCCCCAGCCGGAATGGGACGATCCGTCGCCAGAGTGAAGGCCCGGATCCGGTCGCTGTGCCGGTTGCGGTCATGATGATGCTGTCCGTGATCATGGCCGTGGTCATGATGGTGATGCTCATGACCATGATCGTGTCCGTGATGATGGCCGCCATGATGATCATGGTGATCATGATCCGAATATGCGCCGTCATTCAGCCACTTGGTCACATCGGGGATCTTGCTTGACGGGTCATAGAGCCCCGCGTCGAAGAGGCGGCCGGGAACCGCTTCACCCGCCTGAGCATCCAGAACGGTTGCGCCCGGATTGAACCGCTTCAACCGCGCCTTGAGCTCGGAAAGGGCGGCCCCGCCACCGGCCTCCGCGACGAGATCGGTCTTCGTCAGAACCAAACGATCCGCCACCGCCGCCTGACGGCGGGCTTCCTCATGGGTGTCCAGCGTCTCAAGCCCGTTGACCGCATCGACCAGCGTCACGACGCTCTCCAGCCGGTAGCGCATCACCAGATAGGGATGCAGCATGATCGTGTGCAGGATAGGCCCCGGATCGGCGAGACCCGTGGTTTCGATCACCACACGCGCCAGACGGTCGCGCCGCCCGTTGTCGATTTGCCGCAGCAAGTTTTCCAGCGTCGTCACCAGATCGCCGCGAATGGTGCAGCACAGGCAGCCCGACGACAGTTCCAGAATGCAGTCTTCCGCCTGTTCCACCAGCAGATGGTCCAGGCCGATCTCGCCGAACTCGTTGATGATGACCGCCGTATCCGCCATGGCCGGATCCTTCAGGATGCGGTTCAGCAGCGTGGTCTTGCCGGCACCGAGAAACCCGGTGATCACCGAAAGCGGAATGGGCGGCTTCGGTCCGCGCGGCTTGGGGGCGGCGGAAGGAGAGGTCTGGTCGGCCATGGAACACCTCGTCGGCTGGCAGGTTCCGCAGGGCACAGCGGAAGCGCGCGCGGACATCGTGCCAGAGACCTAGGACAGGACGAGCGGAAAATCCAGAGCAGGCGGCCGCCGTTTCAGGGAAGAAGGCGGCGCGGGGCGATCACATCACGCGGAAATGTCGGCGACCTTGGCGGCGCCATCAGCAGCCTTGGCTTCGGCCTCGACGGCCTCTGCCTTGTCCTCGTCGTCCTTGACGACCTTGCGAACCACTTCGGCAGCCTTGCGCAGGGTGGCGATGACCTCTTCGACCGACATGCCTTCGGCAAGCTGGTTGGCGGAAAGCTCGGCCAGATCCGCAAGTGCCAGGATGGTTGCAGAGCTGCGCGGTTCCACGATCATCGTCGGTCTCCTTTGGCGGATCGAGGGACAGGCAGCCGGCGCGACAAAGCCGGATCGGCGGCTCTTCCTGAGCGACACGAGCGCCTGTATCTACAGCAGGAATGCCTGACCCATGGTTAGCCAGTCGTTAAGATCCGAAAATAATTCCGGGGATCGGACGCGTTGGACGCCCGCTTCCGTCAGCCGTTTCCGGATTTCGGCTCCGGTGCGGGAACCGGGACCGTGAAGCCCTTACCGGGCTGGAACAGTGACCCCGGAGCAGGGGCCTGCACCTCCTCCTGACGCAAGACCGGCAGGTCCGCGTCGTCGGTCGCACCGGTTCTCATCCGGCCAGGATGGGGCATCGGCACCGGAATGGTGGAGGGGACGGACCCGTCGGAGGCCTGACTGGCACGCGGCGGTGCGGCCCCCACCGGAACGCCCGTGGAGATGCGCAGGGATGCCAGCTCGTGCTGCACCGGACCCAGCGTGCGGTCGAGCACCTTCTTCCAGTCCGGTTCGCCATTGGGCAGCTTGACGTCTGAGAGATCGGCCTTGCCGCCCGCCGCCGGTGCGGTGGCAGCTCCCGGCTTCAGCACGCTGCCCGGCCGGCCCGCCATGAAGGACATGAGACCGCTCGGCGCACCGCCCTGAAGATCAAAATCCGCCATCAGGCCTTCAAGACCGGGCTTCGCATTGCGCTTGCAATAGCCGTCGGCCGGTGGCTGACCCGGATTGCTGCTGAGACTGGCGAGCGAGCGGGATCCGGCGCGCTCGCGGAAGGCCTTGTCGATCACCTGACGGGCGAAGGCGGAACGCTCGAGCCCCGAGGCGCCGCCCAGCACCACCGCAATGATGGTGCGGCCGGACCGGGTGACCGAGGCGGCCACGTTGTAGCCGGAGTTGCAGATGTAACCGGTCTTTAGGCCGTCCGCGCCGGGAACCCGGGAGAGAAACTCCCGGTTGGCGGAGAGCAGGGTCTTCTGACCGTATTCGAGCCCACCCAGCCTGTAATAGTCGCGGGATTCGGGGAAATCCCGGCGCAGGGCCACGGCGAGAAGCGCCAGGTCGCGGGCGCTGGAGACCTGAGCATTGTCCGGCAGCCCATGGGGATTGACGAAACGGGTGCTGCGCATGCCGAGCCGCTGGGCCTCGGCATTCATCATGCCGACAAAGGCCCGCTCCCTGCCGCCGATGGCTTCCCCAAGCGCCACGGCAATGTCATTGGCTGACTTCACCATGACGATCTTGAGCGCCGTATCCACAGTCAGCGTCGTGCCGACCTTGAACCCCATCTTGCTCGGCGCCTGATTGAGCGAATTAGCCGATTGCACCACCACCGAGTTCAGACTGGCCCGGCCTTCGCGGATCGCCTTGAAGGTCACATAGGCGGTCATCATCTTGGTCAGGCTGGCCGGATACCAGAGGCGGGTGGCATTCTTCTCGTCCATCACCGTGCCGGTTCCCGCATCGACCACCACATAGGCGCCGATCTCGGCGCGCACCGGAGAGGCGACCAGACCGATGAGCCCCATCATCAGGCTCAGCAGCGCCAACAGGCGGCGCGCGGACCCATTGCGGGGCAGGCACAGGTCGGAACAGGCGGAACGTGACGTCACGGGAACCCTCTCTTGTGGTCTCCGGGTGTGGCCGCTGGCAGCACGGCACCTTACCCCATCAGACATAGCTGAAAACACGGTAAAGGACCAAAGGCTCCCCGGACCTTCACGCGATCCAAACGGACCATCGACGCCTCAGGCGCCGCTGTTTTGGGCAATTGCTGAAAATTGATGCAGTTGTAGATCATGACCCCGGACCCGGCGCCCGGCAACCCCGCGTGCCCTACAAAACCCCATCTGGCCCCGGCCTTGCTTGGTGAGGAAGGTTGACCGGACAGGGGGCCTGCCGTCTCGTCGACCCTTCCGCCGCCAGTCGCCCCAGGGGCTGGCCCTTGCCAGAATTGTCCAGGGACTTCACAGTCCTCTCACTCAGAGATCCCGAGTCCAGATCTGCCCATGCTTCATCCTCAGGTGCCGCTGACCCTTGCAGAACCGACCGCCCCGGACACCGTCCGGGACGTGACCCTGCAGCGCGCGCGCGGCGAGGCGCGGGTCACCTTCAAGCTCGCCCGCGGGCGCAGCTGTCTCGACGATCTCTATCAGGCCGGCGCAACCAAGGTGCGCCTGCCAAAGATCCATGAGCCGCGCCCGGTCGCCGTCTTCATCAACACCGCAGGCGGCATCACCGGCGGAGACCGCCTGTCCTATTCCGCCGGCACGGGCGAGGGGGCAGAGGCCACCCTCACCACCCAGGCGGCCGAGCGCGCCTATCGCCGCAGCACTGGTGTCGGCCGGGTCGAGACCCGGCTCACGGCCGCCGCAGGCAGCACCCTGGAGTGGCTGCCTCAGGAAACCATTCTCTTCGACCGTTCGGCCCTTGCCCGGCGTCTTCATGTGGACCTCACCGGCGACGCCCGGTTTCTCGCCCTCGAAAGCACGGTTCTCGGCCGCACCGCCATGGGCGAAAGCGTGGACGAGGTGCTCTTCCGCGACAGTTGGCGCATCCGCCGCGACGGCCGCCTGATCTTTGCCGACGAGATCCGCCTGGAAGGCAATTCCCGCGAGATCCTGAAAGGCGCGGCCACCGGGGACGGTGCGCTCGCCTTTGCCTCGCTCGTCGATTGCCGCCCGGATGCCGAGGACCATCTCGCCCGCGCCCGTTCCGCCCTTGAAGCCGCAGCACGACCCGGTCTGCGTGCCGCCGCCAGCGCCTGGAACGGCGTTCTGGCGGTCCGCCTCGTCGGCCGTGACGGCCGATGCCTGCGCGACGGACTGATGGCGTTTCTCGAAGCCTACCGGGCCCGGGCCCTGCCACGGGTCTGGCGACTCTGATCCGGGTTCCCAGAACCCGCACTCTTCCCGCCCGAGCGGCGGACCGAAAACACGAAAGGGAGGCTGTCCGTGAACCTGACGCCGCGCGAAAAGGACAAGTTGCTGATTTCCATGGCCGCCATGGTGGCCCGTCGCCGTCTCGAACGGGGCGTGAAGCTCAACCATCCCGAAGCCATCGCCCTGATCACCGATTTCGTGGTCGAAGGCGCCCGGGATGGCCGCACCGTCGCCGACCTGATGCAAGCCGGTGCCCAGGTCATCACCCGCGATCAGGTGATGGCAGGCGTCGCCGAAATGATCCACGACGTGCAGGTGGAAGCCACCTTCCCCGATGGCACCAAGCTCGTGACCGTTCACGAACCCATCCGCTGATCCCGGATCCTGCCCCCAGATCCTGCTCCAGTTCCTGCCTCCCTCAATGCAAGGAGACCCCGATGTTGAAGTTCCTGACCAGCCTCGCCACCGCCAGCCTTGCCGGCATCGCCACCGCCGCCGCGCATCCCAGCGCCCTGAACCACGCCCACCCGCATGAAGCCACCGGGATCTTCACCCCGGAGATGATCGTCGCCATCGCCCTCGGCCTCGCCATCGGCGGCGCCGTCGCCTTCGTCCGCAAGGGGCGCGGGGAGTAGGCCATGCCGTGACCGCCTTCGTCTACATCCTGGCATCTGCTCGCAACGGAACGCTTTACACCGGCGTGACCAATGACCTGAAGCGACGGATCTTCGAACACAGGACGGAAGCGGTTCCCGGTTTTACCGGGAAATATGGATGCAAGAGACTGGTCTGGTACGAAGTGCATGACACGATCGCCACCGCAATCCAGCGGGAAAAGTCGATCAAGCGCTACTACCGGGACTGGAAGCTGAACCTGATCGAGGGGATGAACCCGGAATGGGACGACCTTTACGATCACCTGAATAAGTGACTGGATTCTCGGGACGAGCCCGAGAATGACCATCGGAAGGGTGAAAAGCCTCTCACCGTCATCCTCGGGCTTGTCCCGAGGATCCAGATTGATGTCTTCGCCACGGCCCCGCGCCAGCACAGGAGAACCGCAGATGATCCCCGGAGAAATCTTTGCCGCCGCGGGCGAAATCGAGCTCAATGCCGGTCTTGAAACCGTCACCCTCGACGTGACCAACACCGGCGACCGGCCGATTCAGGTCGGCAGCCACTATCATTTCGCCGAGACCAATCCGGGTCTCGACTTCGACCGGGACAAGGCCCGCGGCATGCGCCTCGACATTCCCGCCGGCACCGCCGTGCGCTTCGAACCGGGCCAGAGCCGCTCGGTCACGCTCGTGGCATATCGCGGCGACCGCAAGGTCTATGGCTTCAACCAGAAGGTCATGGGCACGCTGTAAGCGCACCCGGCACCGGATCGCCAGGGGAGAGCATACATGATGGGTTCGAAAGCACGGATCAGCCCGCGTCTGGCTCTCGCAGCCGTGGCCGTGATCGCTCTCACACTGTCCCGGCCAGCCTTCGCCCAGGAGCCCAAGCTCGACTGCGCCGATGCCTACACCCAGTCCGACCTCAACCGCTGCGCCTATCAGGACTACGAGGCTGCCGATGCGGAGCTGAACCGGGTCTATGCGCAGGCGGTGGCCGCCATGACCGAAATGGACGAGGCGCTGACCGGCACCGGGCTTGAAGGCGCGGTCAAGGCCCTGCGCGCGGCGCAGAGAGCCTGGATCCCCTTCCGGGATGCGGCCTGCGAATCCGAGGGCTTCATGGCCCGAGGCGGCACCATGGAACCGATGGTCGTGGCCGGATGCATGACCACGCTGACCAAGCAGCGCATCGACGACTTGAAACAACTCGCCGAAGGTCTCGGCAACTAGAACGACATCGCCCGCCGGATCCCGCCCAGTGCGTGGGATCGGCCGCCGGCGAACAGGAGGATGACATGGCTTACAGGATGCCCCGCGCCGCATATGCGGACATGTTCGGACCGACCACCGGCGACAGGATCCGCCTGGCCGACACGGACCTGATCATCGAGGTGGAGAAGGACTTCACCATCTATGGCGAGGAAGTGAAATTCGGTGGCGGCAAGGTCATCCGCGACGGCATGGGCCAGGGTCAGCATTCCCGCGCCGCAGGGGCGGTGGACACGGTGATCACCAACGTGCTGATCGTCGACCACTGGGGCATCGTCAAGGCCGACGTGGGCCTGAAGGACGGCCGCATCGTCGGCATCGGCAAGGCAGGAAACCCGGATGTTCAGCCCGGCGTCGACATCATCGTCGGTCCGGGCACGGAGGCCATTGCCGGCGAGGGCAAGATCCTCACCGCCGGCGCTCTGGATGTGCACATCCACTTCATCTGCCCGCAGCAGATCGACGATGCGCTGATGTCCGGCGTGACGACCATGCTCGGCGGCGGCACGGGTCCGGCAACGGGAACCAACGCCACCACCTGCACCCCCGGCCCCTGGCACATCACCCGCATGCTGCAGGCCGCCGACAGCTTCCCCATGAACCTGGCCTTCGCCGGCAAGGGCAACGCCTCCCTGCGCGAAGGTCTGGAAGAGCAGATCCTCGCGGGCGCCTCCTGCCTGAAGCTGCATGAGGACTGGGGCACGACCCCAGCGGCCATCGACACCTGCCTGTCGGTTGCCGACGACTACGACATCCAGGTGATGATCCACACGGATACGCTCAACGAGAGCGGCTTCGTCGAGAACACCACCTCCGCCTTCAAGGGCCGCACCATCCACGCCTTCCATACGGAAGGGGCGGGCGGTGGCCACGCGCCGGACATCATCAAGGTCTGTGGCGAGAGCAACGTCATCCCGTCCTCCACCAACCCGACCCGCCCCTACACGGTGAACACCCTCGAAGAGCATCTCGACATGCTCATGGTCTGCCACCACCTGGATGCGTCCATCCCGGAGGACGTGGCCTTTGCCGAAAGCCGCATCCGCAAGGAAACCATTGCGGCGGAAGACATTCTCCACGACATGGGCGCCTTCTCCATCATCGCCTCCGACAGCCAGGCCATGGGCCGGGTCGGCGAAGTGATCATCCGCACCCTGCAGACCGCCCACAAGATGAAGGTCCAGCGCGGCCGCCTGTCGGAAGAAGCCGGCGAAAACGACAATTTCCGCGTCAAGCGCTACATGGCCAAGGTCACCATCAACCCGGCCATTGCCCATGGTCTCGATGCCCATATCGGCTCGGTGGAAGTCGGCAAGCTGGCCGATCTGGTTCTCTGGTCCCCAGCCTTCTTCGGTGTGAAGCCCGACATGGTGATGAAGCTCGGCACCATCGCCGCTGCCCCCATGGGCGACCCTAACGCCTCCATCCCGACGCCCCAGCCGGTGCATTATCGCCCGATGTTCGGCGCCTTCGGCAAGGCCATGACCGCCAGCCGCGTGACCTTCGTGTCCCAGGCTGCCTATGACAACGGCGTCAAGGACACGGCCGGGCTCGACAGTCTGGTTCTGCCGGTGAAGAACACCCGCGGCGGCATCTCCAAGGCCTCCATGGTGCACAATTCCGCCACCCCGGAGATCGACGTGCACCCGGAGACCTATGAAGTCCGCGCCAATGGCGAGCTGCTCACCTGTGAGCCGGCAAAGGAGCTGCCGATGGCCCAGCGGTACTTCCTGTTCTGAGGACATGAGGAATGGCCCTGCTCCGCGCGCCGGTCCCGGTCAGCGGAGCAGGGCAAGAGCCGCGAGAAAGACGGCAACCGGGCACGCAAGCCCTGAAGGGAGACAGCATGTACAAGATCATCGGAATGCCGCGCACCCGCGCCATGCGGGTCATGTGGGTGCTCGAGGAACTGGGCGAGCCCTATGAGATCGAACCGGCGGCCCCCCAGTCGCCGCAGATCCTGACCTACAACCCGAGCGGCAAGGTTCCGGTGCTCCTCGACGGGGATGCGGTACTCACCGATTCCGTCGCCATCTGCACCTATCTGGCCGACAAGCACGGCAAGCTCACCTTCCCGGCCGGCACCCTGGACCGTGCGCGGCAGGACAGCTTCACCCAGTTCTGTGTCGACGAGCTGGAAGGCGCACTCTGGACGGCGGCCAAGAACTCCTTCGCCAATCCGGAAGACGTGCGCGTGCCCGAGGTCAAGAAGGCGTGTGCCTTCGATTTCGCGCGCGGTCTCAAGACCCTGGAAGCCCGTCTGGGCGACGGCCCCTATGTGATGGGCGAGACCTTCACCATTGCCGACATCATCATCGGCCATTGCGGTGGCTGGGCGGTGGCAGCCAAGTTCGACCTGCCGAAGGACGGGCCGCTGGCGGCCTATTTCAAGCGCCTGCGCGAACGCCCGGCCTTCCAGGCGATGATGGCCAAGGTGCAGGCCCTGTCATGATCCGCGTCAGCGAAATTCTGCCTGCAGGAAGCTGGACCGCTGCCCCCGCCGACCGGATCACCCTGGACAGGGAGGACCGCCACCGGCGCCGCGCCGTGCTTACCGGGGAGGCGGGCACCGCCTTCCTTCTGGATGAGCCCGTTGCCGTCCACCTGCGCCACGGTGACGCCCTCAGGCTGGAGGACGGACGGATCGTCGAGGTCTGCGCCGCACCGGAAGAGCTGGTGGAAATCGCCGCAAACGATCACGCCCACCTGGTGAAGATCGCCTGGCATCTGGGCAACCGGCATCTGCCCACCCAGCTCATGGGCGAGACCCTGCGCATCCGCCGGGACCACGTGATCGAGGACATGGTGAAGCTGCTGGGCGGCACCATGACCGTCCTGCAGGCGCCCTTCGACCCGGAAGGCGGCGCCTATGGTCACGGCCAGACCCAGGGCCACAATCACGGGCATGGTCATTCTCATGACCACGGCCACGGGCACTCACACGAGCACGATCACGGGCATCATCACCATGATCACGACCATGGCTGACGCGCTCGACACGGCGACCCTCTACCGGCTGCTGGCGTTTCTCTCGCCCGCCTTTCCGATCGGCGCCTTCACCTACAGCCACGGGCTGGAGCAGGTGATCGACGAGGGGGACGTGCGCGATGCCGCCAGCCTGCAGGCCTGGCTTCAGGACGTTCTGACCCATGGAGCAGGGCGCAGCGACGGAATCCTGCTCGTGGAAACCCTGCGCGCGGCACACTCCGGCGATCGGGCGGCCGTGGAGGACCTGATCGAGCTCGGGCTCGCCCTGCAGCCGTCGAAGGAACGGCACCTGGAAAGCAGTGCCCAGGGCACGGCCTTCATGGGCGCTGTGACCGCTGCCTGGGCCCCTGAAGCCACGACACCGGCAAGCCGCCTTCTGGCCAATCTGACCATGGGCGAAGACAGGATCGAGACCTGGCCCTATCCGGTGGCCGTCGGCCTTGTCGCCGCCGCCTGGGCCGTTCCGGAAGACGCTATCCTGACCGCCTTCCTCCATGCCTTTGCCGCCAACATGGTCTCCGTTGCCATCCGGGCCGTGCCGCTCGGCCAGAGCGACGGCCAGCGCTGCCTTGCCGCCGCGCAAGGCCGGATCGCCACGCTCACCGACCGGATCCGCGCCTCCGGGCTGGAGGACCTGGGCACGGCCGGCCTTCTCACCGACATCGCCTCCATGGCGCACGAAACGAAATATTCGAGGTTGTTCCGCTCATGACGTCCCCCAACGGCCCCCTTCGCGTCGGCATCGGCGGTCCGGTTGGCGCCGGCAAGACCACGCTCACCGAAAAGCTCTGCAAGGCCATGCGTGACCGCTACTCGCTGGCGGTCATCACCAACGACATCTACACTGCCGAAGACGCCGAAGCCCTGATGCGCGCCCAGGCCCTCACGTCGGATCGCATTCGCGGCGTGGAGACCGGCGGTTGCCCACACACGGCCATCCGCGAGGACGCCTCGATCAATCTGGCCGCCGTTGCCGATCTCACCCGCTCCATTCCGGGCCTCGAGCTGATCCTGATCGAGAGCGGCGGGGACAATCTGGCAGCAACCTTCTCGCCCGAGCTGGCGGATCTGACCCTCTATGTCATCGACGTGGCGGCGGGAGAGGAAATCCCGCGCAAGGGCGGTCCGGGCATCACCCGCTCTGACCTGCTGATCATCAACAAGACCGATCTGGCGCCCTATGTGGGGGCGGACCTCTCGGTGATGGACCGGGACGCCACCCGCATGCGCAAGGGCAAGCCCTTCGTCTTCGCCAACATGAAGAAGGGCGACGGAATCGACACGGTGGTCGATTTCATCATCTCCCGCGGCGGGCTGTGACACAGGCCGCTTCCTCGATCGACGGCGGATTTCCGTCGGGAGAGACGCGGTCCGGGTCATTTCGCCGCCAAACTGACTGCTTCACGCTAACGTAACGCTACGAAAGTTCGATCGCGACCATATGGACGCGATCCGGCCCGACCCGCATAATCGGCACCGAGGAGATGGCGGCGCCGGAAGGCGTTCGCCCAAGATGTGTTCGGGAGGTCACATAAATGTCCGAAGCTGTTTTTCCCGTGCCCGCGGATGTCGCGGCGCGCGCGCTCGTGGACGATGCCAAGTACCAGGAAATGTACAACCGATCCGTCACGGACCCGGCCGGGTTCTGGGGCGAGCACGGGAAGCGCATCGACTGGATCAAACCCTTCACCAAGGTGAAGAACACGTCCTACGATTACCACAACGTGGCCATCAAGTGGTTCGAGGACGGCACGCTGAACGTCTCCGCCAACTGCGTTGACCGCCACGTGGCCACCCGCGGCGACCAGGCCGCCATCATCTGGGAGGGCGATGACCCGTCCGAGCACAAGGTCATCACCTATCGCGAGCTCCATGTTGAAGTCTGCAAGTTCGCCAACGTCCTCAAGGAGCAGGGCGTCAAGAAGGGCGACCGGGTCACCATCTATCTGCCGATGATCCCGGAGGCTGCCTATGCCATGCTGGCCTGCGCCCGCATCGGCGCGGTGCATTCCATCGTCTTTGCCGGCTTCTCTCCGGACAGCCTGGCGCAGCGGATCGAGGATTGCGGCTCGAAGATCGTTCTCACCGCCGATGAAGGCCTGCGCGGCGGCCGCAAGGTGCCGCTGAAGGCCAATGTGGACCGCGCCTGCGAGAAGGCCCCGGTCGACAGCGTTGTCGTAGTCAAGCGCACCGGCGGCGACGTGAAGATGGTCGACGGTCGCGACGTCTGGTACCACGAGGCCACCGCGAAGGTGCCGGCCACCTGCGAACCGGAAGAAATGAACGCGGAAGATCCGCTCTTCATCCTCTACACCTCCGGCTCCACCGGCAAGCCCAAGGGTGTGCTGCACACCTCCGGCGGCTATCTGGTCTACGCCTCCATGACCCACCAGTACGTCTTCGACTATCAGGACGGCGACATCTACTGGTGCACGGCCGACGTGGGCTGGGTCACCGGCCACAGCTACATCGTCTACGGGCCGCTGGCCAACGGCGCGACGACCCTGATGTTCGAGGGCGTGCCCACCTATCCCTCCGCCAGCCGCTGCTGGGATGTGGTCGACAAGCACAAGGTCAACATCTTCTACACCGCGCCGACGGCCATCCGCGCCCTCATGGGTGCCGGCACCGACTTCGTCACCCGCACCGACCGCTCGTCCCTGCGCCTGCTCGGCTCGGTCGGCGAACCGATCAACCCGGAAGCCTGGACCTGGTACTACAATGTGGTCGGCGAGAAGCGCTGCCCCATCGTCGACACCTGGTGGCAGACGGAAACAGGCGGCATCCTCATCACTCCGCTGCCCGGCGCCACGGCCCTCAAGCCCGGCTCGGCCACGCGGCCCTTCTTCGGCGTCCAGCCGGCGATCGTCGATGCGGAAGGCAACATCCTGGACGGCGCCACCGAGGGCAACCTGGTGATCACCGACAGCTGGCCCGGCCAGATGCGCACGGTCTATGGCGATCATGAGCGCTTCGTGCAGACCTATTTTGCCACCTACAAGGGCTATTACTTCACCGGCGACGGCTGCCGCCGCGATGCGGACGGCTACTACTGGATCACCGGCCGCGTTGACGACGTGATCAACGTCTCCGGTCACCGCATGGGCACCGCAGAGGTGGAAAGCGCGCTCGTTTCCCACCCGAAGGTCTCCGAAGCCGCGGTGGTCGGCTATCCCCATGACCTCAAGGGGCAGGGCATTTATGCCTATGTCACCCTGATGGAAGGGGAGGAGCCCACCGACGCCCTCAAGAAGGAGCTGGTGCAGCACGTTCGGGCCGAGATCGGTCCGATTGCCTCGCCGGACCTGATCCAGTTCGCACCCGGCCTGCCCAAGACCCGCTCCGGCAAGATCATGCGCCGCATCCTGCGCAAGATCGCGGAAGACAGCTTCGACAGCCTGGGCGACACCTCGACCCTCGCCGATCCGGGCGTCGTCGACGATCTGATCGACAACCGCCAGAACCGCGCCGGCTGACCGGACGATCCTGCGGAAGATATGAAAAAGGGCGGCTCACGGGCCGCCCTTTGTTTTTCTGCCGGAACCGGCAAACGTCACTTCGCCAGATAGATCGCCTGGATCTTCTTCGCGATATTCGCAAACGCGCTGTTCAGCGTGTCTGCATCATCGGCAAAGTAGAAATTCTTGCTGCTGCTTGCACAATAGCGCATCTCGTCTTCGCCGAAAGCGGAGCCCGTCGTCTCAAAATAGATCGAATAGACCGCTATCCCTGCAGACTTCATGTTGTCGCAAATGGCCCGTCCCCGAACCGCAGGATTGCCGTTGTAGCTGGAATTGCTCGTGTAGGTTTCGCGCCAGCCGTAATTGTCCTTGTAGGCATCGCAGACATAGACGTTCCTGGTCCGCCACTGCCAGCCATTCCAGTAATACTGGGTCTCGTAGTGACCGCTGGTGCAGGTGGTGCTCGTCTTCACATAGTTGTATTCCATGTTGAAGTCGCCATCGGTCATGATGATCGCGAATTTCAGAATGTCGTCGTTGGTGTATTCGGCAGGCTCGCTCCCCGCGGGCCAGAAGCTGGCCCAGTTCGGCGACAGTGTGAACCAGCCCCAGGCGATGCCCACCTGACCGGCCGTGCCGTTCACACCGCTCAGCGCACGGATCGCGGAAATCAGGGTCGTGCGGCTGGCAGTCAGAGGCACGACCGGGTTCGTCGGTGGGCAATCGGTCGAGCCGCCGCCGAAATAGGTGGTGATCGTTGGATCATTGCCCTCGATATCCGCGCCCCAGTCATAGGGATCATCGGTGAATTGCGCGTCGCTGATGCGCTCGGTCACACAGCCACCCGAGGCCTTGCCGTTGGACGCCGCGCTGGCATTTCCCGAGCCGATATTCACCCCTTCGCTGTAGGGAATCACCGAGATCTTGACCTTGCTGTCGGCCGCCACCGTCCCGTCAGGGATCAACGTGTCCACCAGCCCTTCGGAAGCGTCCCGAAGGGCGGCAATGTCGCGGTAGTCCTGCGCCATCGACCCGGTCACGTCGAGAATGAGTGCCAGTTCCACCTCGAATTTCGAATAGTTGACCTCGGAGCTCACCGTCATGGTGATCTTCTTGGGACCGATATCGCCGATATGAATGAAATAGGTCGGCACCGAAATCTCGGAGGCCACCGTCACCACCCCCTCGTCCGGATTGACGTTGAAGGTGAGATTCTCGAGCGCCTCGTCCGTATAGCCGAGAGAAGTCAGATTGGCCTCGAAGGCCGCTTCCAGAGCCGCCTGGATCTCGTCATCCGTCATGATGGAGGCGGAGAGCTGGCTCGCGATGTTCAGCGCCGCAACGTCCAGGGCGTTGGAGAGAACCTCACGCTGGCTGATGGCCCGGCCATAGTCGATGCCCGCTCCGGCAATCACCACCAGCGGGATCATTGCAAGCGCAAGGATGGGCAGGATCGCGCCACGCACATCGTGGCCGAACTCACGGGTCAGACGGGACAGGCGGCGCAGTGCGGCAAGGTCCATGAAGTCGGCTCCAGACATCGGTTGAACCGTTCTAGCCGAAACATGCTGACCGCGACGTAAACCTAGGCGGTTCTGACGGGGAGAATGAAGATGTCCCTAATTCTTCGTAAAGCGGCCACCGGATCTCGCCGGGCGGTTAAGGAAGATTGACCCGCATCTCAAAAAGAATGGCTTACGGTTCCAGCTCCGTATCCCAGTAGAGGAAGTCCAGCCAGCTGTCGTGCAGGTAGTTGGGCGGGAAGCCGCGACCGTTGTTGTGCAGGTCCTGGATGGTCGGCTGATGGGGCATGTGGAAAGGCCACATGTCGAGCTGCTCGCAGCTCTTGTTCGCCTTCTTCAGATTGCAGGGAGAGCAGGCGGTGATCACATTGTCCCAGGTGGTCAGGCCGCCCCGGGAGCGCGGGATCAGGTGATCGAAGGTCAGTTCCTCGCGAGAGCCGCAATACTGGCACTGGAATTTGTCGCGGAGAAAGACGTTGAAGCGCGTGAAGGCAGGATATCGGCTCGGCTTGACGAAGGTCTTGAGCGAAACGACGCTCGGAAGTCGGAATTCGAAGCTCGGACTTCGGACCAGCGTCTCGTATTCGGCAACAATATTCACCCGGTCGAGAAAGACCGCCTTGATCGTGTCCTGCCACGACCAGAGGGACAGCGGATAATAGCTCAAGGGCCTGTAATCCGCGTTCAGAACCAGCGCCGGATGTGCGCCCGCCGAGACCGCAATCGTCACCTTCCGCTCCTCATGCCTGTTTCGGCCCGCCGGAAGGATCCTGTCGACGCATCCTCTTTCCGTACTGGAAGTTTCAGTACTGCAGGGAACGCGTCTCACCTGATCACCGGGCGGGATCAGTCTTCATGAGACGAGAGTATTGTAGAGCCCACATGACACCCTTGTGAAGCCTGTTAAATTGTCTGGTGAGACGAGTTGTCACGCCCAGAGTGCTTGCGATTAACAAAGGTTAATAAGTTGATTTCGCTGGCCTTTCGCAAAGCGCCCACAAAGGACGGCAGACCCTCTTCCAAAAAACAAGGCGGGTGCCCGTAAGACACCCGCCTCGCATGGATCGAACCGGCTCGAATCACCCCCTTATCGGGAGCGCTGCAAGCCTAGAAGATCTGACCTCAGGCGACCTGTTCCCACTCGCGCACGTCGACGAAATGGCCGGCGATGGCGGCTGCTGCGGCCATGGCAGGAGACACCAGATGGGTGCGGCCCTTGAAGCCCTGACGGCCCTCGAAGTTACGGTTGGAGGTGGAGGCGCAGCGCTCGCCCGGCTTCAGCTTGTCCGGGTTCATGGCCAGGCACATGGAGCAGCCCGGCTCGCGCCATTCGAAGCCCGCGTCCTTGAAGATCTTGTCCAGACCCTCGGCTTCCGCCTGTTCCTTCACCAGACCGGAGCCCGGAACCACCATGGCCCCAACGTGCGACGCAACCTTGCGGCCGCCGATGACGGCAGCGGCCGCGCGCAGATCCTCGATGCGGCCGTTGGTGCAGGACCCGATGAAGACCCGGTCGATCTTGATGTCGGTGATCTTGGTGCCCGGGGTCAGGCCCATGTACTCCAGCGCGCGCCACTTGGACTTGCGGGTGTTCTCGTCCTTGATGTCATCCGGGTTCGGAACGACGCCCTGCACGGAGATCACGTCTTCGGGGGATGAGCCCCAGGAGACGATGGGCGGCAGATTGGCGGCATCCAGCTTCACCACCTTGTCGAACTTGGCGCCCTCATCGGTCGCCAGGCTCTTCCAGTAGGCAACGGCCCGGTCCCAGGCTTCGCCGGTCGGGGCCTTCGGGCGGCCCTTCAGATATTCGAAGGTCTTCTCGTCCGGAGCGATCAGGCCGGCGCGGGCGCCTGCCTCGATCGACATGTTGCAGACGGTCATGCGGCCTTCCATGGAGAGCGAACGGATGGCTTCACCCGCATACTCGATCACATAGCCGGTGCCGCCTGCGGTGCCGATCTCGCCGATGATGGCGAGGATGATGTCCTTGGCGGTCACGCCGTCCGGCAGCTGGCCGTCGACCTGGACCAGCATGTTCTTGCCCTTCTTCTGGATCAGCGTCTGGGTGGCCAGAACGTGTTCCACTTCGGACGTGCCGATGCCGTGGGCCAGAGCACCGAAGGCGCCGTGGGTCGAGGTGTGGCTGTCGCCGCAGACGATGGTCATGCCCGGCAGGGTGAAGCCCTGCTCCGGACCGACGATGTGCACCACGCCCTGACGCTTGTCATGGGCATCGTAATATTCGATGCCGAATTCTTCGGTGTTCTTCGCCAGCGCCGCGATCTGGATGACGCTGTCCGGATCCGGGTTCGGCAGGCTGCGGTCGGTGGTCGGAACGTTGTGGTCCACCACGGCCAGGGTGCGCTCCGGACGGCGGACCTTGCGGCCGGTCATGCGCAGACCTTCGAACGCCTGAGGGCTGGTGACTTCATGCACCAGATGGCGATCGATGTAGAGCAGGCCCGTTCCGTCTTCCTGCACGTCGACCAGATGGTCGTCCCAGATCTTGTCGTAAAGCGTCCTGGCCTTGGTCATGGTTCTCTCCTGAAACCCGGGCGGTCTCTTGATTGTGTCGCGTCGCGAGGAGAAGACCCCTGTCTCCCGTCCTCCCGGACCACCCGTCGTGGCGAACCGTCGGAACGCACGCGCCGACAGCCCTCAAGTCGTCATTTTAATGCCTGATCCCGTGGATCCGGGTCAAGGATCTCAAGTTGAGCATTTATCAAGTGCCCTTGAGACGGCGTTCGATGAGCAGCGCCGTCCGGCCCGATCCGCATACCTCGGGCTCAAATGCAAAAAAAAGGCGGACCCGAAGGCCCGCCTTTTCGAAAATTCGTCTCGCGAAACCGCGCAGATCTTATTCTGCGGCGCCTTCAGCAGAAGCCTTGGCGGCTTCCTTCTCGGCTGCCTTGGCAGCGCGCTCTGCAGCAGCTGCAGCGCGGGTTTCTTCGTTGAGGCGCTTGGCGCGAGCGTTGGTGGCTTCAACGATACGGGCAGACTTGCCGCGACGGTCGCGCAGGTAATAGAGCTTGGCGCGACGGACCTTGCCGCGACGGACCACTTCGACGCCTTCCAGCATCGGGGAGTAGACCGGGAACACGCGCTCGACGCCTTCGCCGTAAGAGATCTTGCGAACGGTGAAGCTCTCGTTGATGCCGCCGCCGGAGCGGGCAATCACGACGCCTTCATAGGCCTGCGTACGGGTACGGTTGCCTTCGGTAACCTTCACGTTCACGCGGACGGTGTCGCCGGGGGAAAACTCGGGCAGCTTGCGCAGCGCCTCGATGCGTTCCATTTCTTCCTTGTTCAGCTGCTCAATAATGTTCATGGCGTGTTTCCCTTTTCAATTTCGAAGCGGCCAGAGCACCCCTCAATCCGGAAGACTTTTGAGCCTGTCTCCAGGACGCAGGACGGATGAACCCGCTTCGAGCCATGGTGAAATCATTGCATGCACCGCCTGAAGGCGGCACCGGAAACGCCAGCCGAACCCCGGCCGGACGGATCCCCATCCAACAACTTGGGCGCGGTCATACAGGAGTTCGGCCCGGTTGTCATGCGGAATCTTGCAGGAAACCTGCGCTATTTCCGGGTGTAGGCGTCCCACAGATCCGGGCGGCGCTGCTGTGTCAGCTCCTCGGCCTGCTGCCGCTGCCATTCGGCGATCTTCTTGTGATTGCCGGAGGTCAGAACCTCGGGGATCGTCATCCCCTCGAACTCCTGCGGGCGGGTATATTGCGGGTGCTCCAGGAGCCCGGTCTCGAAGCTTTCCGTGTCGGCGCTGTGCATGTTGCCCATGACGCCGGGGATCAGACGCACCACCGCATCGAGCAGGGTGATGGCGCCGATCTCGCCCCCGGAGAGGATGTAGTCGCCGATGGAAATTTCCTCCAGCCGGCGACTGTCGATGACACGCTGGTCCACCCCTTCGAACCGGCCGCAGACGATAATCGCACCGGGTCCTTCCGCCAGCTCATGAGCGCGCGCCTGGGTGAGGGGACGTCCGCGCGGGCTCATCAGGATGCGCGGACGGGGATCCTCGACAGTGGCCGCATCATCGATGGCGCGCGCCAGAATGTCGGCGCGCAGCACCATGCCGGCACCGCCACCCGCAGGCGTATCATCGACGGAGCGATGCTTGTCCGTGGCGTAATCGCGGATCTGACGGGTCTGAAGGCCCCACAGGCCCTTCTCCAGCGCACGTCCCGACAGGCTGTGACCGAGCGGCCCCGGAAACATGTCCGGATAGAGGGTCAGGATCGTTGCTTCAAAGGCCATCGTCATTTGTCCGTATGTACTTGGGGTTACGCAAGGTACTGTTAACCCTGAACTTTCTTACTTCACCCAACGGCGTTCTGAGCCAATGCCGGTAGGATCACGTTAATCCTCGAGCGGCCAAGCTGACTCCAGTTTTTCGGAGGTTTCAGCGTGCGCAGTTTCCGCCTTCCCTTGCCCGTTTTCTTTCGCAAGTTTGCTCGGACGGACCACGTCGACATCGAGCCGATCCGCCTTGTCCCGCTGACCATCCTGCTTGTTGTCGGCGCGCTGCTCGGTCTGGTGTTCAACACCGGCGTCGGCCACCCCTATGACAAGATCATCCATATCAGCTTCTATGCAATGCTGACCCTGTCGATCCACGTTCTCTTCAATTGCCGCCTGCGGATTTCCGCCGTCACGGCCTTCGGGCTCGGGGTAGGGGGCGAGATCGCCCAGGCATTCGTCCCCCATCACGAAGCGTCCTTTGCGGACGCTTTCGCAAATGGTGTCGGCGTCGCCCTGATCGTCGCCGCCATTGCCCTGCGCCGGTCCGAGGAAAAGCAGGCGGTCAAGCAGGCCCCGGTCGAAGTCGATTATCGCGGCATGGGCCTCGAGCCGGTCAAGGCTTACATCTCGTCCGCACCGGACTCCTCGTCCAGCCGTTCTTCCGAGAAGTAATCCTCCGGCAGATCCACCACGAGACGTCCTTCCTCCAGGCTCACGTGGGGCACGAACTCCCGCGTGAAGGGAATGTAGAAGCTCTTGCCGCGCAGGGGCCGCACTTCCAGCAGGTCACCGGCACCGAAATCCTGCACAGCGATCACCTTGCCCAGAACCGCTCCCGCCGTATCCTCGACCGGAAGGCCGGTCAGGTCGGAATAGTAGAACTCGTCCTCTTCCGTTTCCGGCAGCTGGTCCCGCTCCACATAGAGATCCAGACCATTCAGCGCTTCGGCCTGGTTGCGGTCGGTGATGCCCTTGAACTGGGTCACGACGACGGTCTTCTGCACCCTTGCGCGCAGCACCTCGAAGCGCTGCTTGCCCGTCACATCGGTCAGCACGCCATAATCCGTGAAGGAGAGGGGGTCGTCGCCGAAGGACTTGACGCGAACCTCGCCGCGAATGCCATGCGCCGCGCCAATGCGCGCCAGCAGCACCTTGTCTCCGGCCTTGGTCTCAGACATTCAGATCTCCCGCTGTCTGGATACGAAAGCGCCGGGGCAAGCCCCGGCGCAAGCGTCACGTTGAAAACGTAAGGGTCCGATTACTCGGCAGCAGCTTCTTCGCCAGCGGAAGCAGCTTCAGCAGCAGCAGCAGCGGCTTCTTCTTCAGCCTGCTTCTTGAGAGCCAGCTTTTCCTTGGCCTTTGCACCCGGCTCACCCTTCTTCGGGTTGTTGCGGGCGTCGCGCTTCAGCAGGCCGGCAGCGTCCAGGAAACGGGCAACGCGGTCGGTCGGCTGTGCGCCGGTGCCGAGCCAGTACTGAACGCGCTCGACGTTCAGGGTCACGCGCTCTTCGGAATCCTTCGGCAGCATCGGGTTGTAGGCGCCGATCTTTTCGATGAAGCGGCCATCGCGCGGAGCGCGGATGTCGGCAACGACGATGCGGTAGTACGGACGCTTCTTGGAGCCGCCACGTGCGAGACGAATTTTGGTAGCCATTTTCTAGTTCTCCAGTTTGTTCAGTTGCCGGTTTCAGCGGCGATGGCTTCATGGTGCCGGATGACTTCCCGAACGATGAAGTTCAGGAATTTCTCGGCGAAATCAGGATCGAGCTGAGCGTCGCTCGCAAGCTGGCGCAGACGTTCGATCTGAATCTTTTCGCGAGCCGGATCCGCCGCGGGCAGATCGTTGGTCGCCTTGAGAACACCCACTTTCTGGGTGCACTTGAACCGCTCGGCCAGCATGTGGACCAGTGCGGCGTCAATGTTGTCGATGGAGGATCGCAGGGCCTTCAGCTCTTCGAGGGCCCGAGACTGGCCCAGCTGGATTTCCGCTTCGCTCACACTCATTTCTTCTTCCCCCGTCCCAGGCCGGGAAGGCCACCGAGACCGCCGGGAAGCTTCGGACCACCGAGCCCCGGAAGACCGGGCAGACCGCCAGGCATTCCTCCGCCGAGGCCCCCTCCGAGCCCCCCAAGACCACCGGGCAGGCCCTTGGGCAACTCGCCGCCGCCGGGCAGCTTGCCCGACTTGACCATCTCTTCAAGCTGCTTGGGATCGACGTCCGGCATGCCCATGCCGCCGGTCAGACCACCCATGAGCTTGCCGAGCATGCCCTTCTTCTTGCCCATCATCTTCATCATGTCCGCCATCTGGCGGTGCATCTTCAGAAGCTTGTTCACTTCGGCCACATCCACGCCGGAGCCGGCGGCGATGCGCTTCTTGCGGCTCGCCTTCAGGATGTCCGGCTTGGAGCGTTCCTGCTTGGTCATGGACGAGATGATGGCGACCTGACGCTTGAACACCTTGTCGTCGATGTTCGCGGCCTCGATCTGCTTCTTCATCTTGCCGACGCCCGGGAGCATGCCCATCATGCCGGACATGCCGCCCATCTTTTCCATCTGGCGCAGCTGCTCGGCCAGATCGTCCAGGTCGAAGTGACCCTTCTGCATGCGGGCGGCCATCTTGGCCGCCTTTTCCGCATCGATGGCTTCCGCGGCCTTTTCGACCAGCGAGACGATATCGCCCATGCCAAGAATGCGGTCGGCGATGCGCTTAGGATAGAAATCTTCCAGCGCGTCGGACTTTTCGCCCGTCCCGATCAGCTTTACCGGCTTGCCGGTCACGGCCTGCATGGAGAGCGCCGCGCCACCGCGTCCGTCGCCGTCCATACGGGTCAGGGCAATCCCGGTGATGCCGACACGCTCATCGAAGCTCTGGGCCAGATTGACCGCGTCCTGACCGGTCAGCGCATCGGCCACCAGCAGGATTTCATGCGGATTGGCGGCGGCCTTGACCTCGGCCATTTCCACCATCAGCGGCTCGTCGATGTGGATGCGGCCGGCGGTATCCAGCATCACCACGTCATAACCGCCGAGCCGTGCGGCCGTCATGGCGCGCTTGGCGATCTCGACCGGGCCCTGGCCCTCGATGATCGGCAGGGTGTCGACGCCGTTCTGCTCGCCGAGAACCTTCAGCTGCTCCTGAGCCGCCGGACGGCGGGTATCGAGCGAGGCCATCAGGACCTTGCGCTTGTCGCGCTGGGTCAGGCGACGGGCGATCTTGGACGTGGTCGTCGTCTTGCCCGAGCCCTGAAGACCGACCATCATGATGGCAACCGGGGCAGGGGCATTTAGGTCGATCCCGCCACCCACGCTGTCACCGCCGAGCATCTCGACGAGCTGGTCGTGAACGATCTTCACCACCATCTGGCCCGGAGTGATCGACTTGACCACCTCCGCGCCGACGGCGCGATTGCGGACCTTGTCCGTGAACGAGCGAACGACCGGCAGGGCAACGTCGGCTTCGATCAGTGCGCGGCGAATTTCGCGCATTGCCTCGTTGACGTCGTTTTCCGACAGCGCACCACGTCCGGTGAGCTTGTCGAAAATTCCGCTCAGTCGATCTGACAGGCTTTCGAACATGCAAAGGTCCTTACGGTCTCGTTCCTCGGGAGAAGTCTCCCGTCATATGGGGTGCCCGGTCCTGCGTGCCACCGCCCTGCGCCTTGTGCCGACATCGACATGCGCAAAGCAGATTGACACCCGAGGGCGCATCGCGCTGTCGGGTGGTGACCTCCGGGATCTCTTTACACCTTTACGGGTCCCGGTCGGCGGCTCGAATTTTCAGTCACTCATATGGAGTTGGACGGGGTTCTGCCCCAAAACAGCGAGGGAGTCAAGGAACCCTGCGGATTTCCTGCTGCCCCGGGACCGATCCGGCTCTGCGGAACAACCGGACCGCCCCGCCGTTATCGCTCAGGACGGCCCGAAACCGAGATGACTTGCAAGTGATCCGGAGCAGGACTAATCAGGGAGGAGAGAAGCAGGCGATCCCTTCCCGGTCGCCTCATGCCATCCGGTTCTCCCACGGTCGAGGCAGGACACACACATGGATTTCCGCGCGGTTGCGCTCCCGATCGGCAAGCTGCTGATCGTGATTGCCGTGTTCATGCTGATCCCGGCCTCGGTCGACCTGATGGCCCGCAACTCCGACTGGCAGGCTTTCCTCTTCTCGGCAGCCATCATCGGCTGTATCGGGGCGCTGTCGACGGCAGCCCTGTCCGGGCGCAGCGGCACCCTGCGCCGGCGCGAGACCTTTCTCTTCGTCAACATGGCCTGGCTCGCCTTCTGCACGGCCGGGGCCGTGCCGCTCTATGCCAGCGGCCTGCACATTTCCTTCACCGACGCCTTCTTTGAATCCGCCTCCGGTCTGACCACCACCGGTTCGACCATCCTCACCGGCCTCGACAAGCTGCCGCCCGGCATCCTGCTCTGGCGCTCGCTGCTGCAGTGGATCGGCGGCATCGGCATCGTGGTCATCGGCATCTGGCTTCTTCCCGGCCTGCGGGTGGGGGGAAGCCAGCTCTTCGCCATCGAGTCCTCGGAAAACACCGCCAAGCCCTATGGCCGCATCGAGCCCTTCATGATGCGGCTCCTGACCCTCTACGGCACCCTGACGGTCACCTGCATCCTGCTCTACATTGCCTGCGGCATGACCCTGTTCCAGGCGATCAACCACGCAATGACCACCGTCTCCACCGGCGGCTACTCCACCTCCGACAGCTCCTTCGGGCAGTTCTCCGGCAACGCGGTCTTCTGGGTCTCCAGCGTCTTCATGCTGGCCTCTTCAGTGCCGTTCCTGTTTCTCATCCGCCTGATCGAGGGCAGGGAGCTCAACGACAAGCAGCAGGTCTTCTGGCTGCTCGGCATCGTTGCCGCCGCCAGTGCCGCCATCTTCCTGGACCAGCGCTGGGTCCAGAGCGACGATCCGTTCCACCTGCTGACCATGGCCGTCTTCCACGTGGCCTCGGTCATCACCACCACCGGCTACGCGGCGACCGACTATCTGCAATGGGGCCCCTTCATCATCGCCCTGTTCTTCCTGCTCACCTTCCTGGGCGGGTGCAGCGGTTCGACCTCCGGAGGCTTCAAGATCTTCCGTATCGTTCTGCTGCTGCAGTTCATCCTGTCGCTGCTCCGCCGCATGGTATTCCCGCACCGCATCCTCGCACCGCGCTATGGCGACAAGCCGATTTCGCCCTCGGTCATGGAAGGTGTTCTGGTCTTCGGCATCCTCTATGCGGGCACCTTCGCGCTCTTCGCGATGATCTACGGATTCTTCGGCCTCGACCTGCCGACAGCGCTAAGCGCCTCGATCACGGCACTGGCCAACGTCGGCCCGGGGGTAGGGGACATCATCGGCCCCTCCGGCACCTTCAAGCCCATGCCCGACGCCGTGAAATGGATGCTGTCGATCCAGATGATCCTCGGCCGACTGGAAATCATCGCCGGACTGATCCTCATCTCGCCGGATTTCTGGCTGGAAGACTGAGCCGCGACATCCGGACAGGCACGCTATCAAGCTTGCGAGTCCCAGCCTCTCACCTCAAGCCACTTCATTCGTCATCCCTGCGCAGGAAGGAATCCAGTAACCCATTGAAGTGGCGTCGATTTTCGATCATCGGCCACCGCGATGACGACAGGTGAGGCGGGAGAGGTCCCGGCTCGAGGCCGGGACAGCTTGCTCAAAAAGGTGTGTCAGAGCGGCCTTGTGCGCCGCTCCTGACGCCATCATGCCATGGCCCGAACAGGACGAAGGAGAGGTCGGGAGCCACAGGAGAAGCGCAAGCCCCCTGCCCTATCGGCCGAAACCCGGCCTTATCACGCTGGGTAATCGCGATGCCCGAAGATGGCGGAGCCAACGCGGACATGGGTGGCGCCGAAGCCGACCGCAATCTCGTAGTCCGACGACATGCCCATGGAGAGCCCGGTGAGCCCGTTGCGCCGGGCGATCTGCTCCAGCAGCGCGAAGTGCGGGCCCGGCGCCTCGTCGACCGGCGGTATGCACATGAGGCCCACCACATTCAGCCCGATCTCGTCGCGGCAAAGCGTGAGGAACCCGTCCACCTCCGTCGGCGAAACGCCAGCCTTTTGCGGTTCCTCGCCCGTATTCACCTGGAGATAGCACGGCAGCGACCGGCCCTGCCTGTCCATTTCCACCTTCAGCGCCCGGGCGATCTTCTCCCGGTCGATGGTGTGGATCACGTCGAAGGTGGCCACCGCTTCCTTGGCCTTGTTGGACTGCAGCGGGCCGATGAGATGCAGCTCGATGCCCTCATACTCAGTCCGCAACCCCGGCCACTTGCCCATGGCTTCCTGCACCCGGTTCTCGCCGAAAACCCGCTGTCCCGCGTCGAGCACCGGCCGGATATCCTCTGCCTCGAAGGTCTTCGACACGGCGATGAGCGTCACGCTGCCCGGAGCGCGGCCCATTTCGGCCTCGGCAGCGGAAATGTCGGCGCGGACGGCGGAAAGACGCTCGGCGGCAGGTGCGGTCATGGCGTTCGGGGCCCCTCATCGGTTCGGGTGGTGTCTTGTCGTGCCCTCTGATAGGGTCGCGCGGACCAAAATTGCAAGCACCCCGGGCGCAGACAGGAAAATGCCTTCATTTTCCTGCCATCTCTGTTGACCGGGCGGCGGATTTCTGGTGACAGTCCGCCAGCACCCACAGACCTTTCGGCGCCTCTTTCTGGCGCCCTTCAAGACGGCATTACGAATGGCAACGGAACGGTATAACGCGCGGGAAGTCGAAGCGCGCTGGCAGAAGACCTGGACCGAGAAGGACGTCTTCGTCACGTCCAACGAAGACCCCCGCGACAAGTACTACGTCCTGGAGATGTTCCCCTATCCGAGCGGGCGCATCCACATGGGCCATGTGCGCAACTACACCATGGGCGACGTGGTGGCCCGCTACAAGCGCGCCGCCGGCTTCAACGTGCTGCATCCCATGGGCTGGGACGCCTTCGGCATGCCCGCCGAAAATGCCGCCATGCAGAACAAGGTTCATCCCAAGGACTGGACCTACGAGAACATCGCCACCATGCGCGACCAGCTCAAGATCATGGGCCTGTCCCTTGACTGGAGCCGCGAGTTCGCCACCTGCGACGTGGAATATTACACCCAGCAGCAGCGCCTGTTCCTGAAGTTCCTGGAAGCCGGTCTGGTCTATCGCAAGAACGCCAAGGTCAACTGGGATCCGGTCGACATGACCGTGCTCGCCAACGAGCAGGTGATCGACGGGCGCGGCTGGCGCTCGGGCGCCCTGGTGGAACAGCGCGAGCTGACCCAGTGGTTCTTCCGCATCTCCGACTATTCCGAAGACCTGCTCGAAGCCATCGACACCCTGGACCGCTGGCCGGACAAGGTGCGCCTGATGCAGAAGAACTGGATCGGCAAGTCGGAAGGCCTGCGCGTCCGCTTCGAATTCACCACGCCTGCCCCCACCGGTGACACGGCGCTCGAGATCTTCACCACCCGTCCAGACACCCTCTTCGGCGCCTCCTTCATGGGCCTGTCGCCGGACCATCCGGTGACGGCGAAGCTTGCCGAAACCAATCCGGAGCTGCAGGCCTTCATCGAGGAATGCCGCCGCATCGGCACCTCGGCGGAAGCCATCGAAACCGCCGAGAAGAAGGGCTTCGACACCGGCCTGCGCGTGCGTCATCCGCTGGATGCCTCGATCGAGCTACCGGTCTATGTGGCCAACTTCATCCTCATGGACTACGGCACCGGCGCCATCTTCGCCTGCCCGGCCCACGACCAGCGCGACCTGGACTTCGCCCGCAAGTACGACCTGCCGGTCAAGGCCGTGGTTCTGCCGAAGGATGCGGATCCGGCGAGCTTCGAAGTCGGCGACACCGCTTTCACCGATGACGGCACCATCTTCAATTCCGCCTTCCTCGACGGTCTGACGATTGCCGAGGCCAAGGAAGCCGTGGCAGCCAGGCTGGAGGCCATCTCCATTGACGGCGCGCCCCAGGCCGAACGCCAGGTGAACTACCGTCTGCGCGACTGGGGCATTTCCCGTCAGCGCTACTGGGGCTGCCCGATCCCGGTCATCCACTGCGATGACTGCGGCGTGGTTCCGGAAAAGGACGAGAACCTGCCGGTTCAACTGCCTGACGACATCAACTTCGACAAGCCGGGCAACCCGCTCGACCGTCACGCGACCTGGCGCAACACCTGCTGCCCGAAATGCGGCAAGGATGCCCTGCGCGAGACGGACACGATGGACACCTTCGTCGACAGCTCCTGGTACTTCGCCCGCTTCACCGCGCCGCGTTGCGACCAGCCGACAGAGCCGAAGGCCGCCAACGAATGGCTGCCGGTGGACCAGTATATCGGCGGCATCGAGCATGCGATCCTGCACCTGCTCTATTCCCGCTTCTTCACCCGGGCCATGCAGAAGGTCGGCGCGCTGGACCTGAAGGAGCCGTTCAAGGGCCTCTTCACGCAAGGCATGGTGACCCACGAGACCTACAAGTCCCAGGACGGAAAGTGGCTGAGCCCGGCCGAGATCACCCTCTCGGAGAACAACGGCGTGCGCGTCGCGGTTCATGCGGTCTCCGGCGAACCGGTCACCATCGGCTCCATCGAGAAGATGTCGAAGTCGAAGAAGAACACGGTCGACCCGACGGACATCATCGAGACCTACGGCGCCGACACGGCCCGCTGGTTCGTGCTCTCCGACAGCCCGCCCGAGCGTGACGTGATCTGGACCGAAGAAGGCGTCCAGGGCGCCTGGCGCTTCGTCCAGCGCGTCTGGCGTCTGGTGCAGGAAATCGCCGACGCCACCTCTGCCGCCCCTGCCCCGGCAGAGCTGGGCGAAGCCGCCACCGAGCTGCGCCGCGCCACCCACAAGACGCTCGCCGCAGTGACCAAGGATCTGGAAACCCTCGGGTTCAACCGCTCCGTTGCGCGCATCTACGAATATGTGAACCAGATCGGCAAGGCCCTGAACGACGGCGTCAGCGCCCCCGACATGGCCTTTGCGGTGCGTGAGGCCGGCGAATATCTGGTCCAGATGATCGCCCCGATGATGCCGCACCTCGCCGAGGAATGCTGGACCCGCCTGGGCAAGGACACGCTGATCTCCGAAGCCTCCTGGCCGGCGATCGAGGACGCGCTCCTGGTCGATGACAGCGTGGTTCTGCCCATCCAGGTGAACGGCAAGCGCCGCGGTGAGATCAAGGTTGCACGTGACGCTTCCATTCAGGAGGTCGAAGCAGCTACCTTGGCTCTGGATTTCGTGCAGCGGGCGCTGGAAGGCAAGCCGCCGCGCAAGGTGATTGTGGTGCCGCAGAGGATCGTGAATGTCGTTGCCTGAGGCTGTCCGGACCGCTCGGACCCGATTTGAAACCCTGACCCGGCGCGGAGCTTCCGCGCCGGGTCTCGGTGTTGCGCTCTGTCTGGCTCTGGGCCTGGCCCTGACCGCCTGTCAGGTCCGTCCGCTCTATGGCACCGCGCCCTCCGTCGGAGCTCTCGACCAGAGCGACACGGTCCAGACCCATCTCGCCTCCATCGAGATCGACAGCATTTCCAGCTCCAACGGTGTCGACAAGGACGCAAGGCGCGAGCTCTACAACGAGCTGACCTTCCTGTTCGAACGCGGCGCCGGCACCCCGGACAAGCGCTACCGCCTGGAGATCCTTATGGATCAGGCCACGGCGGAAGTGGGTGTCGAGCAGCTGGCGGACGTTCCGGCCGCCTACACGATGACGGTGAACACCAGCTTCGTTCTGGTGGACAAGGAAACCGACACGACGCTGATGACAGGCAAGTCCTTCGCCACCGCGTCGTATGACTTCTCGAACCAGCGCTTCGCCAACATCCGCGCCAAGCGGGATGCCGGCCAGCGCGCGGCTCGCGTGGTCGCAGCCGACATTCAGGCCCGCGTAGCCGGCTATTTCGCCACACGCTGACACGGAAAAACGGGGCCGGACCTTCCCTGAGGTCTCCGGCCCCTTCCCCCGCATCCGGAGATACCCGTCATGACCGCCCTGAAACCCGGCGACGTCGATCGGTTTCTCGCCCAGCCTCCCAAGGGTGGTGCCCTCGTTCTCATCTACGGACCGGATACGGGCCTCGTGAGCGAGCGGGCCGGACTGCTGGTCGCCAAGGCCTCGGAAGGCGACGACGATCCCTTCAACCTGGTCAAGATTGACGCTTCCGACATCGTTTCTGATCCGACTCGACTGATCGATGAAGCGCTGACCATTCCCCTGTTCGGTGGCCAGAGGGTCATCTGGATCAAGGATGCGGGCGGCAAGAACCTGCTGCCTGCCGTCTCGCCCCTGATCGAGACGCGGGACCTTTCCGCCTTCATCGTCATCGAGGCCGGTGACCTGAAGAAGGGAACGGGCCTGCGCAAGCTCTTCGAGAACGACCGCTCGGCCGTCGCCATCGCTTGCTACGCCGACACGACCCGCGATGTCGACCAGCTCATCGACCAGGAAACCCGCGCCGCCAATCTCACCATCAGCCGGGAGGCCCGGGCTGCCCTGCACTCCCTTCTGGGCGCCGATCGCATGGCAAGCCGGGGCGAGCTGAAGAAACTCTGCCTCTATGCCCATGGCCGCGAACGCATCGAAAGCGAGGATGTGGAGGCAATCATCGGCGATGCCTCGGCCTTCGAGCTGTCGCAACTCATCGATGCCACGGCGCTCGGCGATTTGGCAAAGCTGGATCACGGGCTAGAACGGCTGGATGCCGCTGGGGGCAGTGCCTCGGTCATGGCCGGACAGGCCCTCTCCCATTTCCAGATGCTGCACCGGATGCGGGCCATCGTCGACCGGGGAACTTCGGCCAAGGACGTGGTGGACGGCGCCCGCCCCCCTATCTTCTGGAACCGCAAGGCCGATATTGCCCGCCAGCTCACCCTCTGGCCCCTCGGCGATCTGGACAAGGCCACAGAGCGCCTGGGAGAGGCACAGAAGGTCTCCCGGCTCAATGACAAGCTTGGGGTGCCTGTACTCTCCGAAACGCTCCTGACCCTCGCCAGAGTCGCCAGAATGCACGCCCAGAGACGGCGCTGACCCTCAGCGGTCCTGAATCCTGGCGTGGCACCACGGCAACGCGGAGCCAGGTAAGATATCAAGCTATTGAGTTAAAAGAGAAAAAGCCGGGACAGGATCCCGGCTTTCGTGATTGTTTCGCTGTCGAATCCGTTTGAGCGGATTACCCGATCTGGACACCCAGCTTGCGGCAGAGTTCATCCAGCTGGTCGAGCGAGGTGTACTTGATCTTCAGGTCCCCGCTTTCCTTGCCCGGCTTGTGACCGACCACCACCTTCAGGCCAAGCGTATCGGTGAGGCGCTTCTCGAGGGCGCGCGTGTCGGCATCCTTGTCGAGCTTCGGCTTGCCTTCGGCCTTCTTCGACTGGGCCCAGTTCGGGTCCTGCGCCAGCTTCTCCGCCTCGCGGACGCTCAGGCCCTTCTCGACAATGATTTCCGCCAGAGCGGCCGGATCTTCCGCCGTGATCAGCGCACGCGCATGGCCGGCGGTCAGCAGACCTTCCGCCAGATAATCCTTCACCGAATTCGGAAGCTTCATCAGGCGCAGGGTGTTGGCCACATGGCTGCGGCTCTTGCCGATCACCTTGGCCAGCTCGCCCTGGCTGTAGTTGAACTCCTCGATCAGCTGATCATAGCCCATGGCCTCTTCGATCGGGTTGAGATCCGCGCGCTGCACGTTCTCGATGATCGCGAGCTCAAGCGCTTCCTGATCGGTCACATCGCGGATGACGATCGGAGCTTCGTGCAGCCCGGCCTTCTGGGCCGCCCGCCACCGGCGCTCGCCGGCGATGATCTCGAAGCGGTCCGCCTGCCCTGCTGCCGGACGAACCAGGATCGGCTGGATGATCCCCTTGGCGCGCAGCGACTCGCTGAGATCTTCCAGATCCTTGTCCGCAAAGGTCTTGCGCGGGTTGCGCGGGTTCGGCACCAGATGCTCGATCGGAACCTTGCGCACGTCCCGCGAGATCCGCTCGGCCGCCTTGGTCGGCTCCTGCATCATCGCGGAATCCCCGATCAGCGCGGCGAGACCGCGCCCGAGCCGTTTGTTCTTGTTGCTGTCATCCGCCATGACGAAACCCGTTGTCTTCCTGCTTCAGAAAAAACCGAAGGGCCGGACAGCCCTTCGGAGAATATGTCGGAGAGACCCGCGAGGGGGTCATCCCGGATCCGAATCGATCAGCCTCGGATCAGGCCGCCACGCGCCGCAGATTGCGCTCGCGCTGAATGATCTCGGAGGCCAGCCGCAGATAGGCCTGGCTGCCGGCACACTTCAGATCATAGAGCAGCGCCGGCTTGCCATAGGACGGCGCTTCGGAGATGCGCACATTGCGCGGGATCACCGTCTCGTAGACCGCATCGCCCATGGTTTCGCGAACGTCTGCAACTACTTGCGCCGAGAGATTGTTCCGGCTGTCATACATGGTCAGCACGATGCCGTGGATCGTCAGTTCCCGGTTCAGGGCATTGCGCACCTGCTCCACCGTGCTGAGCAGCTGGCTGAGACCTTCCAGCGCGAAGAACTCGCATTGCAGCGGCACGAGGATCGAATGGGCCGCAGACAGTGCATTGATCGTCAGCAGGTTGAGCGAGGGCGGACAGTCGACCAGCACATAGGTGAAGCCGAGCTCCTGATAGAGACTGGAGTGAGTCAGCCCCTCGATCGCCTGGCGCAGACGGAAGGCCCGGTCCGCGCTCGAGGCAATTTCCAGCTCCAGCCCGAGCAGGTCCATGGTGGACGGCGCCACCCAGAGCCGCGGCACGGAGGTTTCCTTGATCGCCTCGTCTAGGCTGCAGTCACCGGCCAGCACCTCGTAGGTGGACAGCCCGCGATCGCGGCGCTCGATGCCCAAGCCAGTGGAGGCGTTCCCCTGCGGGTCGAGGTCGATGACGAGCACCTTCTCCCCGATGGCGGCCAGGGCAGTTCCGAGATTGATCGCGGTGGTCGTCTTGCCCACCCCACCCTTCTGGTTCGCGAGAGCCAGCACACGGGGATTGTCTGGAAGCATGCTCATAAAAACCACACCTTCCTAAATCTGCCGGGAAGAAATATTTGTCAGAAGAAGAAGCCGGCTCGTTGCATCGATAAGGCTCTTTCTTTCTACCAGATCGAAGACCCAACGTTGAGACGCTTCGTTAACTTCTCGTTGAAAATCTTGGCCTTTGTGGAAAACGCAAGCAGCGCCCTCACCCCAGAACGGCGCGCTCAGCTCCAGAAGCAGGTCCAGATTGGCCAGCGCGCGGGCTGAGACCGCATCGACCGGGCCGTGGGACCATGATTTCGCAACCGACTCGATCCGCCCCGAGTGCACCGTGCCCTTCGCGCCCGTCTCTCGCAGGACCGTGCGCAGGAAGGCGACCTTGCGCTGATTGCTTTCGATGAAATGCACGTGAGCGTCCGGATCCTCCGCCTGAAGGATCGCCGTCACCAGGCCCGGGAACCCGGCGCCACTGCCAATGTCAACCCACACACGTGCTTCCGGCAAGGTCCACTTGGTGGCGAGGCTGTCAATGACATGACGCTCCCAGATGTCCGGGATCGTCGAGGGTGCGATCAGGTTCTGGGCCGGCTGCCACTTGAGGACGAGGTCCACATAGATGCGCAGGCGCTCCTCTGTTTCACGTGAAACGTCCCCATAGTTATGCACATCCCGGGAAGAACCTGTGACTTGCTGTTGAAAACCCATCATGCCGCCCCCCGCTGGCCCTGTCGCTTGAGTTGGGAAAGAACCAGCATCAGCGCCGCCGGCGTTACACCTTCCACCCGCGAGGCCTGACCCAGAGTGGCGGGCCGAACGGTTTCCAGCTTCTGCTTCACTTCATTGGAGAGACCTGCCAGCGCCTGGAAGTCGAAGTCGGCGGGAATACTCAGAGCTTCATCCCGGCGCAGGGCCTCGATGTCCTGAGCCTGACGCTCGAGATAGACGGCATAAAGTGCGTCGATGGCCACCTGCTCCGCAATCGCCGGATCGACAGAACCGAGCTCCTCCGGCCACACCTGAACCAGCCGCTCGAAGGTCATGTCCGGATAAGACAGAAGTTCGAAGGCCGACCGGCGGATGCCGTCCTGGTTCATCGGCAGCCCCTTCTTCAGGGCTTCGGCCGGGGTCAGCGACAGGCTCTTCAGCAGCGCCGTGATCTCGGCCAGTTTCGCGACCTTCGTTTCGAAAGCGACTCGACGGGTCTCGCTCACACAGCCGAGCGCGACACCAAGCGGCGTCAGGCGCTGATCCGCATTGTCTGCGCGCAGGGACAGTCGATATTCGGCCCGCGAGGTGAACATGCGATAGGGCTCGGTGATGCCGCGCGTGATCAGATCATCGATCATCACACCGATATAGCCCCGGCTGCGATCCACCACGAAGGGCTCCCGCCCCTGCACCTTCAACGCGGCATTGAGGCCGGCCACAAGGCCCTGAGCCCCGGCTTCCTCGTAGCCGGTGGTGCCATTGATCTGCCCGGCCAGGAAAAGGCCCGACATCTTCCGCGCCTCAAGCGTGCTGGTCAGCTCACGCGGGTCCACATGGTCATACTCGATGGCATAGGCCGGCTGCAGAACGGTCACGTTCTCCAGACCCGGAATGGTGCGCAGAAATTCGATCTGCACATCCTCCGGCAAGGACGTCGAGATGCCGTTCGGATAGACCGTGTGATCGTCCAGACCCTCCGGCTCCAGGAAAATCTGGTGGCCGTCACGATCGCCGAAGCGCACGATCTTGTCCTCGATTGACGGGCAATAGCGCGGGCCACGTCCCTTGATCTCGCCGGAATACATCGCCGACCGATGAATGTTCTCGCGGATGATCCGGTGGGTCTCCGGGGTCGTGCGGGTGATGTGACAGGAGATCTGCGGCACATCCACCTTCTCCGTCAGGGTCGAGAACGGGATCGGCACGTCGTCACCGGGCTGCTCCTCCAGCTGATCCCAGGCAATCGTCCGACCGTCGAGACGAGCCGGGGTGCCGGTCTTCAGCCGTCCCAGTTCGAAGCCGATCTGTTCCAGAGATTGGGACAGCCCCATGGCTGGCGCCTCTCCGGCCCGACCGGCCGGGATCTTGCGGTCGCCGATATGGATCAGGCCCCGCAGGAACGTACCCGAGGTCAGCACCACGGCCCCCGTCGTCACGGACCGGCCGTCCTTCAGCCCGACACCGGTGATGCGTCCCTCGGCAAAGGCAAAGCTGTCCGCCTCCCCTTCCACCACGGTGAGGTTGGGCTGGGCGGCGATTTCCGCCTGCATGGCTTCCCGGTAGAGCTTGCGATCCGCCTGAGCCCGAGGGCCGCGCACCGCAGGCCCCTTTCGCAGGTTGAGCATGCGGAACTGGATGCCGGCGCGGTCGGTCACCCGCCCCATCAGCCCGTCGAGCGCATCGATCTCGCGCACCAGATGCCCCTTGCCCAGGCCCCCGATGGCTGGGTTGCAGGACATGACGCCGATGGTGTCAAACCGGTGGGTGACCAGAGCCGTGCGCGCTCCCAGCCGAGCGGAAGCCGCAGCAGCCTCGCAGCCGGCGTGACCGCCGCCGATCACAACCACATCGAAATCCAGGTTCGTATCCGTCATGTCTACTCAGATCCGAATGACCACAGAATGCACGGCACCTCCCGTCAGAACGGGAGCTTGGCTGCAACTCCATGGCGCTTGATTAAATCCGGGGGAGCCGCGTCCGGCTCGACCCCCTTGGTCTCTTCGACCGGTGAGCGGAGCGTCGGCAAAAGTCCGACACAGGTTCCGCAGACCCACCGGTGTTGGCCCTTTATAAATTCAGCGCCCCACCGGGTCAAAGACATTTGGTGCTTTCAGATGGGTCGAGGCGGCCGAACCGGATTCACGTGAAACACCTTTCATTAACCCCTGACGAAGGGGAAATGATTCACGTGAAACACCCTCACTTACCGATGCAGAAATCCCGGAAGATCACATCGAGCAAGTCCTCGACGTCGATCCGCCCGGTGATGCGCCCGAGGCAGTCTGCCGCCTGGCGCAATTCTTCGGCCCGCAACTCGCCCGGCAGATGACTAAGGTCGACCGCACGACCAAGCACCTCGGCGCAGGACATCAGCGCATGCCGGTGCCGCTGCCGGGTCGCAAGAGGTGCCTCCCCCACAGAAATTGTTTCAGAAGCGAATCCAGTAAGGGCTTTCAGAAGCGCATCGGTTCCGTTCGGAACGGTGCAGCTTGCAGCAATCGCCTTGATCGTTCCGGAGGAGTCTTGTTTCGGAGGAGTCTCAAGATCGCTCTTGGTCCACACGGTCCAGACCGGCACCTCGGTCCAGTCGAAGCCTTCATCACCCGCGCCGAAGGCCGGCGCCGGACCCTGGGGCTCCCGCGCCCAGAGGATAAGGTCTGCGGCCTTCCCCCGCTCGCGGGCGCGGCGGATGCCTTCCTGCTCCACCCGCCCGGCTTCTTCGCGCAAGCCCGCGGTGTCGACCAGGGTGACCGGATAGCCCCCGAGATCCAGGTGAACCTCCAACACGTCCCGGGTGGTCCCCGCCTCCTCGGTGACAATCGCCACGTCCCGGCCAGCCAGAGCGTTCAGAAGGCTCGACTTGCCCGCATTGGGCGGCCCCATCAGCACCACCTGAAGGCCGGAGCGAAGACGCTCGCCACTCCGCGACCGGACCAGATGGTCCTCGATTTCCCGCTTCAGCGCCGCGGCCTCACCCCAGACCTGATCGGACACGCTGCCGGGAATATCGTCCTCATCGGCGAAATCGAACTCGGCCTCGATCATTGCCCGCATGTGAATGAGCCGCTTGCGCCAGTCGTCATAGAGACGGCCGAGCGCTCCTCCCATCTGCCGCACCGCCTGCTTCCGCTGAGCCTCGGTCTCCGCCGCGATCAGGTCAGCAAGCCCCTCCACTTCGGTCAGGTCCATCCGTCCGCGATCAAAGGCCCGCCGCGTGAACTCCCCGGCCTCCGCCGGACGCAGGCCCTCAAGCCCGGACAGCACATCCAGCAGCCGCGCCACAACCGCCCGCCCGCCGTGGCACTGCAGCTCGGCCACGTCTTCCCCGGTAAAACTGTTCGGGCCTTCAAAGAACAGGACCAGCGCCTCGTCGATCACATCTCCGGTCACAGGGTCCTTCAGGCGGCGCACCGACGCCTTGCGGGCGACGGGTACGTTACCCGCCAGACGCTCTAGAGCGGACCGGACATGCGGCCCCGATAGACGGATAACCGCGACCCCGGACGGAACCGCGCCACTCGAAAGGGCAAAAATCGTGTCGGCCATAGAACGGATATCCGCTTCAAGTGTTGATCGTGCAGGACCGGATCTGCCTTGGCGCCGATCCTCCCGCGCGGGTATACCAGAGACAGCGCCTCATTCCACCGTTCTTCCCCACCCTGCCGCGAGCCGCAAGAGACATTGCCCATGACCGAGAACCGCCTCTCCCGGACCACCAGTCCCTATCTGCTCCAGCACAAGGACAACCCGGTCGACTGGTACCCCTGGGGTGAGGAAGCGCTGGCCGAGGCTCGCCGGCTGGACAGGCCTATCCTGCTGTCTGTCGGCTACGCCGCCTGCCACTGGTGCCATGTCATGGCCCATGAGAGCTTCGAGGATGAAGCCACGGCGGAGGTGATGAACCGGCTCTACATCAACATCAAGGTGGACCGGGAAGAGCGGCCGGACATCGACCAGATCTACATGCGCGCCCTGCATGCCCTCGGCGAACAGGGGGGCTGGCCCCTCACCATGTTCCTGACGCCCGATGGCGAACCCTTCTGGGGCGGTACCTACTTTCCGAAGACCCCGCAATGGGGACGCCCATCCTTCGTCCAGGTGCTTGAGGCCGTGGCCCGAACCTATGAAACGGATCGGGCCCGAATCGACGGAAACCGTCAGGGTCTGATGGAGGCAATCACCCCTCGCCTCACGGGAAGGGACGACCTTGATCCGGGGCTCATCGGAGCAGCGGGCGAACGGCTTCTCTCCCTGTTCGATCCGGAACACGGGGGCATCAAGGGCGCGCCGAAATTCCCTCAGGCCAGCGTCATGGATCTGGTATGGCGCACCGGGCTGCGGCTCGACAATGGCAAGGCACGGGAGGCCTGTCTCCAGACCCTGCGTCATATTTCCAACGGCGGGATCTATGACCACCTGGGCGGCGGCATGGCCCGCTATTCGGTCGACCATCTCTGGCTCGCGCCGCATTTCGAGAAGATGCTCTATGACAACGGCCAGTATCTGACCCAGCTCGCTCTGGCCTATGAAACCACGGGAGACGATCTGTTTCGCCGACGAATCGAGGAAACCGCAGACTGGCTGCTGCGGGAAATGAAGGTCGACGGCGGCGCCTTCGCATCGTCCCTCGATGCGGACAGCGAGGGAGAAGAGGGGCGTTTCTACGTCTGGACCGCCGAGGAGATCTCGCAGGTGCTGGGCAAGCGGGACGGCTTTGTCCTCTCGGAAGCCTATGACGTTCACCCCTCCGGCAACTGGGAAGGCGTCACCATCCTCAACCGGCTCCACACGCCGCAACTCTCGAAGGAAGAAGAGGAGTGCCTCGTCCCCTTGCGGCAAAGGCTGCTGGACCACCGCAACAACCGGACCCGGCCGGAGCGGGACGACAAGGTGCTCGCCGACTGGAACGCCCTCGCCATCATCGGTCTGACGAAAGCCGGCCGCGCTGTTTCACGTGAATCATATTGCGAGGCCGCTCTCACCGCTTACGGCTTCATCCGGCAGACCATGATGCGGGATGGACGTCTCGGTCATTCCTGGCGTCAGGGCAGTCTGCTCTTCCCGGGCTTTGCATCGGACCATGCGGCGATGATGCTCGCAGCCATCTGCCTTGCCGATGCCCACCCCTCGCGTGCCACGGAGTTTCTCGGCGACGCCCGCGACTATGGTGCGGCCCTCACCCGCTGGTACGAGGCCGATCACGGGGGCTTCCACATGACCGCAAGCGACGCGGAAGGACTGATCCTGCGCCCCTTCACCATCGCGGACGAGGCAACCCCGAACGCCAATGCCCAGGCGGCGGAGGCCTTCTCCCGGATCTATCTCCTGACCGGAGATACGACCGCTCGCGACACGGCCGACCGGATCTTTTCCACCCTCGCGCCCGAGGTGCCGAAGAATGTCTTCGCCACCGCATCCCTGCTCGCCGCCTTCGATACCCGGTTGAACGGCCGGGTCCTCGTTCTGATCTGCGAGGACGGATCGGACCCGAATCCATTCCTTCAGGCAGCCGCCCGTTGCGCCGACCCGGCCCTGATGGTTCTGACTGTTCGGGGAACCGAGACCCTGGCGCCGGATCACCCTGCCCATGGTAAACCCGCATTGGGTGATGTCACGGCCTATCTCTGCCGCGAGGGCCAGTGCTCGGCTCCCCTAGCCTCGGCAACCGACCTGGCCGCCCTGCTCGGTTGACGGGATCGCAGCTCTGCCCGGTGCACGCCCCGATCAATCGGAGCGCGAGGCCTGCCAAGCCGCGCGCGTGAGCCGGTAGAGCACGTGCGGGGCAAGGGGATGATCCTCGGGCACCATCGGATGCGCGAAGTCATCCTCTGCGCGCCGGACCATGCCCAGACGCTGCATCACCCTTTGCGACGGGACATTGGAGGCCGCTGTAAAGGAAACGATTTCCTCCAGACCCAATGTTTCGAAACCGAATCCAAGCCAGGCGCGAGCAGCCTCGCTCGCATAGCCCTGCCCCCATGCAGAACGCATGAGGCTCCAACCAACTTCCACGCAAGGATCAAAGGGCAGAGGCTTGTCATAGGCAGGGCGCGACAGTCCGGTGAAACCGATGAAAGCTCCTGTCGCCTTCAACTCCACGGGACAGAAGCAGATACCGTCGGCCTCCGTCTTCGCGATCGCCCGGTCCATCATCACCCGCGCCTCATCCCGGCTCCGGGTCTTGAAGAAGTAGCGCATCACTTCGGGATCCACGCTCATGGCAGCCAGGGGGTCGAGATCCGCATCCTTCCAGGGACGCAGGATCAGGCGTTCGGTCTCGAGGATCATGAACAGGTTCCGAGAAAATCGATCCGGATCCGACTCGATGGATCAAGGGCCAGGGGCCGGCGGATTCACGTGAAACAGGTCTTAAAAAAAACTGAAGGCGCGGCACTTTCAACAAGTACCGCGCCCTCAGAAAATTCGCGTCGATCCGATGATCGATCAGGTGTTCATGCTGTCGAAGAATTCGTCGTTCGACTTGGTCTGCTTCAGCTTGTCGAGCAGGAACTCGACGGCATCCACCGTTCCCATAGGATTGAGAATACGACGCAGCACGAAGGTCTTCTTGAGCCGCTCCGGCGGCACCAGAAGCTCTTCCTTGCGGGTGCCCGACCGCTGAATGTCGATGGCCGGGTAGACGCGCTTGTCGGAGATCTTCCGGTCTAGGATGATTTCGGAGTTACCCGTGCCCTTGAACTCTTCGAAGATGACTTCGTCCATGCGGCTGCCCGTATCGATCAGAGCAGTTGCGATGATCGTGAGGGACCCGCCCTCTTCGATGTTACGCGCCGCACCGAAGAATCGCTTCGGACGCTGCAGGGCGTTGGCGTCCACACCACCGGTCAGAACCTTGCCCGAAGACGGAACGACGGTGTTGTAGGCGCGGCCCAGACGGGTGATCGAGTCCAGAAGGATGACGACGTCGCGGCCATGTTCGACCAGACGCTTCGCCTTTTCGATGACCATTTCGGCGACCTGAACGTGACGGGAGGCCGGTTCGTCGAAGGTGGAGGACACCACTTCGCCGTTCACCGTGCGCTGCATGTCCGTCACTTCTTCCGGACGCTCGTCGATCAGCAGAACGATCAGATAGCATTCCGGATGGTTGGTCGTGATCGACTTGGCGATGTTCTGAAGGAACACGGTCTTGCCGGTCCGCGGCGGAGCGGTGATCAGCGCACGCTGGCCCTTGCCGAGCGGAGCAACCAGATCGATCAGGCGGGACGACAGATCCTTGGTGGTCGGATCCTCGATTTCCATCTTGAAGCGCTCGTTCGGATAGAGCGGCGTTAGGTTGTCGAAGTGAACCTTGTGGCGCGCCTTTTCCGGCTCTTCGAAGTTGATCGTGTTCACCTTCAGAAGCGCGAAGTAGCGTTCGCCTTCCTTCGGGCTGCGGATCTGACCTTCGACCGTATCGCCGGTGCGCAGGGAGAAGCGACGGATCTGCGACGGGGAGACATAGATGTCATCCGGACCCGGCAGATAGTTCGCATCGGGAGAACGCAGGAAACCGAAGCCATCCTGGAGAACTTCAACGACCCCCTCGCCAATGATATCGACATCCTGGGCCGCGAGGCTCTTCAGAATGGCGAACATCAGCTCCTGCTTGCGCATGGTGCTTGCGTTTTCGACTTCAAGCTCTTCAGCGAATTGAAGGAGTTCGGTCGGGGTCTTTTCTTTGAGATCTTTGAGTTTCATTTCCCGCATCGATTGGGGTCTTGATTGATAGAGATGTGCCTGGAGAGAACTTCCGAAACCTGCATGGGTTCACAAGTCGAAAGCGTCGAGAGGAGATATGCTGAGATACTGCCGGGATGCTCTGGACAGGTCATACTGTCAGACGCGGTTGCCGGGCTCGGGAAATGCGAAACAGATTGCGTCGCCGGCAGTCAGTGGCACGGACAATAGAAGATTTGAAAATAGGATGCAACACGACTTTCGGCACACTCTGCGGTTTTCACCCGAGTGTGCCGAAGGTCAAAGCTTTAAAACGGTTTACCTATGACGAGAATGACAATACCGATCATCAATACGGTCGGGACTTCATTCAGAACGCGATAGAATTTCGCAGACTTCTTGTTCTCGTCACGGGCAAAGCGCTTGACGCAGCCCGAAAGGTAGCCGTGGGCACCGGACATCAGCAGGGCCAGCGTCAGCTTGGCGTGGAACCAGCCCTGAGAGAAGAACCCTGCGTCATAGGCCAGCCAGAGCCCGACCACCCAGGCAACCATCATCGACGGATTGATGATCGCCTTGAGCAGGCGCCGCTCCATGACCTTGAAGGTCTCCGATTGCGCTGATCCAGGTTCTGCTTCGCAGTGATAGACGAAAAGCCGCGGCAGATAGAGCATCCCCGCCATCCAGGCGATGATGGCAATCACGTGCAGCGACTTCAGCCAGAGATAGAGATCCATATTACCCCCTCTTCACCCGTTCGACCATGCGCGCCACATTGGCCGGATCGGCCTCCGGTGTCACCCCGTGACCGAGATTGAAGATCAGCGGGCCCTTGTCGAAGGTCGAGAGGATGTGGTCGATGCCCTCATCCAGCGCATGGCCACCGGCGACCAGGCGCATGGGGTCCAGGTTGCCCTGGATCGGCACCTGCTTCTGGATTTCCAGAGCCACTGGATCCGGCGCGGTCCAGTCCAGCCCCACCGCGTCCACACCGGTGCCGGCGATATAGCGCTGCAGCCGGCCGCTGGAGGCCTTCGGGAAGCCGATGATGCGGGCACCCGGTCTCAAGGCGCGAACCCCGTCCACGATCGCCCGAGTCGGCTTGATGGACCAGCGCTCGAACCCGGCATCATCCAGAACCCCGGCCCAGGTGTCGAAGATCTGCAGCGCGTCCGCGCCCGCATCCAGCTGACGGACAAGATAGACGATGGAGGCCTGAACCAATTGGTCGATGAAGCGTTGAACCAGCTCGGGATCGCGGTAAGCCCCCACGCGGGCGGCCGTCTGGTCCTGGGTGGTGTGTCCGGCGACGGAATAGCACGCAACGGTCCAGGGAGCGCCGCAGAAGCCCAACAGGGTGGTTTCAGCAGGCAGCTCCGCCCGCAGGCGTGAAACCGTCTCTATGACCGGTTTGAGGTGATCCTCGGCCTTGTCCTGATCAAGACGGTCCAGGATCTCGTGCGAGAGAGGCTCAAGCATCGGACCACGGCCGGTTTCAAACCAGACCGGATAGCCGATGGCGTCAGGGACGACGAAGATGTCGGAGAAGAGAATGCTCGCATCAAAGCCATAGCGGCGGATCGGCTGGAGCGTGACTTCCGTGGCCAGGTCCGGGTCGTAGCAGAAGGAGAGGAAGTCCTTCGCCTTGGCACGGGTCTCCCGGTACTCGGGGAGATAGCGGCCAGCCTGACGCATCATCCAGATGGGAGGCGGCCAGAGCTTCTCTCCAGCAAGCACTCGCATCACCGCACGGTCTTCGGATCTCATGAGGCAGGGCCCCTTTCTCACATTCCCAATCAATAAGATTCTTATTGAATGAATCTGTTTCTTTTATTTGTGGGTGGATTGGTGGGATCAATGAACGTCCACACTCCATCACACAACAGGCAATTCTGGGATAAAATGTCGCGAGGTTTTGGACAAGTTATCATCCACAGCCGGTGATAACCCGAAAACTTGCAGAATCTCAATTACCTGCAGAGGCGTTAACGTTCCGTTTACCTTTTGGGCGAGCGTGGATCGCCTGTGGGAATTGCCGAGCCAATCTGTTAATCCACAGGGGGGAGGACTCGTTTCGGCGGGAGTCAATTAACAACCCGGCTCTGTTCATAAAAAACGGTCTTCGCGGATAACTTTCGGGGGTACCGGGTGAAAGGCGTCAGTCTTCCCCTGTTGCCCACAGGCCTGGGGATAGTTCAGTGAATAAGTCGCGCCACTATTTTCACCTGCATCTCGTCTCGGACTCCACCGGTGAGACCCTGATGACGGTGGCCCGTGCGGCCACCGCGCAATACGAGATGGTTCAGGAGATCGAGCACGTCTATCCGCTTGTCAGGACGCAGAAGCAGCTCGACCGTGTCGTCTCCGAAATCGAGGCCGCGCCCGGCATCGTGCTCTACACCCTGGTCGACCGGGACATCAGCGAGCGCCTGGAGCGCACCTGTCAGGATCTCGGCATACCCTACGTGAACATCCTCGATCCGGTCTTCGCCGTGTTCCAGAGCTATCTGAACGTGACCAAGACCCACCGGATCGGCGGTCAGCACGATCTCGATGCGGAATATTTCAAGCGGATCGAAGCGCTGAACTACACGATGATGCATGACGACGGGCAGATCCCCGATGATCTGAACACTGCCGACATCGTGCTCGTGGGCGTATCCCGCACCTCCAAGACGCCGACCTGCATCTATCTGGCCAACCGCGGCATGAAGGCGGCCAACGTGCCTCTCGTGCCCGATCTGCCGATCCCGCATCAGCTCAACAATCTCACCCGGCCTCTGGTCGTCGGACTGATCGCCTCCGCAGAGCGGATCCAGCAGATCCGCCAGAACCGGGTGCTGTCCCTCAATTCTGAGGGCTACAACGATACCTATGTGAACCGGCAGGAAATCGCGCGGGAGATCAACATGTCCCGCCGCCTGTGCTCCGAACGGGGCTGGCCGCTGATCGATGTGACCCGCCGGTCCATCGAGGAAACGGCCGCCGAGATCATGGATCTCTACCGCAAGCACAGGGCCCAACAGATGGATCGGTCCTCGCAGGAGGCGACCCTTCCGGACACGACAGATCACCAAGGAGACACCCACCAATGACCCTGGTCCTTGCGAGCGGCAGCCGCATTCGCGGCGAATTGCTGCGCAATGCCGGTCTGACCTTTGAGGTCGATCCCGCAACCATCGACGAACGGCTGGTCGAAAAGCCGCTTCTGGACGCCGGCGTCGCGCCTGAGGACATCGCTCTCATTCTGGCGGAAGCCAAGGCCGATGACGTGTCCGCCCGCCGTCACGGAGATCTGGTGATCGGTGCCGATCAGGTCCTGGCGCTCGGCGACGAACGCTTCACCAAGCCGGCCGACATGGAAGCGGCCCGGCGTCAGCTCCTCAGTCTTTCCGGCAAGACCCACGAGCTGATTTCCTCCGTGGTTCTCTCGCAGAATGGCGAGGCCATCTGGCGGGAAACCTCTGTCGCGCGCCTGACCATGCGCCCGCTGTCGCCGGAATTCGTCGGCCAGTATCTCGCCGATGCCGGAGCGGACATCCTGAACAGCGTCGGTGGCTACCAGCTGGAAAGCCTCGGCGTACAGCTCTTCGAGAAGATCGAAGGGGACTATTTCACCATCCTCGGCCTGCCCCTGCTGCCGCTTCTCGGCAAGCTCCGCGATCTCGGGATCCTCAAGTCATGACGAAACATCCCCGTGCGGCCATCACCGGCTGGCCCGTGGCCCATTCGAGGTCTCCCCTCGTCCACGGCTACTGGCTGAAGAAACACGGTCTCGAGGGCGACTATGGCCGACAGGCCGTCGCCCCTGAAGAGGCGGAAGACTTCTACCGCAGCTTTACGACCAGCGGGCTGGTCGGTGGCAATGTCACCATTCCGCACAAGGAACTGGCTGCCCGGATCTGCGATCATCTGGACGAGGCCGCGCGCGCCATGGGCGCGGTGAACACGCTCTGGCTGGGCGAGGACGGCAGCCTCTGGGGCGCCAACACCGATGGGCTGGGCTTCCTGGGCAACATGGATCAGCACCAGCCGGGCTGGGACAGCCGGGTCGGCTCCGCTGTCGTCCTGGGGGCCGGCGGGGCCGCGCGGGCGATCATCTACTCCCTGCTTCAGCGGGGTGTGAAGACCGTGCATATCGTCAACCGAACCCTCGAGAATGCCAGAAAACTGCAGGATGAGTTCGGTCCTGCAACAATGGCCCATTCTTGGGACAAGCTTGGGGATCTCCTGGGGACAGCCGACTTGCTGGTCAACACCACCTCTCTGGGCATGACCGGTAAGCCGCCGCTGGAAATCGACCTCTCTCCCTTGGCCACCCATGCCATCGTCACGGATGCGATCTATGTCCCGCTGCGGACCGAACTGCTGAAACAGGCAGAGGCTCGCGGCAATCCGACGGTGGACGGACTGGGCATGCTCCTGCATCAGGCCGTGCCCGGGTTCGAGCGCTGGTTCGGGGTGCGGCCGGAGGTGGATGAGGCCCTGCGTCAGGTGATCATCGACGATCTCGAGGCACAGGGATGATCCGCATCGGCCTGACCGGCTCCATCGGCATGGGCAAGTCGACGACGGCGAAGATGTTCGCCCGTCACGGCGTGCCCGTCCATGATGCGGATGCGACCGTGCACCGGCTTTACGCCGGCCCGGCGGTTGCCGCCATCGAGGCGGCCTTTCCGGGCACCATCCGCGAAGGCCAGGTCGATCGCACCCTTCTCGGAGCCCAGGTGATCGGCAAGCCCGAGGCCATGAAGCGTCTTGAAGCCATCGTCCATCCGCTGGTCCATGAAGCCGAGCAGGGCTTTCTGGAAAAGGCACGGGCTGAAGGCCGCCGCGCCGTGCTTCTCGACATTCCCCTGCTCTTTGAAACCGGGGGCGAGGCCCGGGTGGATGTGCGCGTCGTCGTCACCGCACACCCGCATCTTCAGCGCCAGCGCGTGCTGGCCCGTCCCGGCATGTCGGAAGACCGGTTCGAGACCATTCTCGCCAAGCAGCTGCACGATGACCAGAAGCGGCTGCGTGCTCATTTCCTCATCGACACGTCCCACGGGGAAGCCTATGCGGAGCGCCAGGTGGAAGCCTGCCTGCGCGCCCTTAGCCCAATGCCCTGACGAAGCGTCCCGTCCAGCCTGAGCTGGGGAATCCCGGGAAAAAGACCGGCAATGCCTTGCCCTCGCCGCGGAAGACGGCACAGTGAGCGCAAGACAGAGGATCCCCGAACATGCGTGAAATCTCCTTCGATACGGAAACCACCGGCCTGAATCCGCGCGGGGGCGACCGGCTGGTGGAAATCGGCGGTGTGGAACTGTTCAATCACGTTCCCACCGGAAAGGTGTTTCACGTCTACATCAACCCGGAGCGGGACATGCCGGAGGAAGCCTTCAAGGTGCACGGCCTGTCCGCCGAGTTTCTCTCCGACAAGCCGAAATTCGCCGAAGTCGCGAAGGCTTTCGTCGAGTTCGTCGGCGATGCAACGCTGGTGATCCACAACGCGGCCTTCGACATGGGCTTCATCAACATGGAGCTTGGCAGGCTCAACATGCCGCCGATCCCGAACACCCAGGTCATCGATACGCTGGATCTCGCCCGCCGCCGCTTCCCAACGGGCCCGAATTCGCTGGACGCCCTGTGCTCGCGCTTCGGCATCGACAATTCCCGCCGGGTGAAGCACGGCGCTCTTCTCGATGCGGAGATCCTGGCCGAGGTCTATCTCGAGCTGAAGGGGGGAAAGCAGCGGGCCCTCATCCTGTCGCCGGACGACGAGGACGACGCAAGCGCCCTGCCTCCGGGCCACGAGCCGGGCAAGCTTGGCCCCTTCAATGCACGCCAGCGGCCGGAGCCGCTGGTCCGCCCGGACATTCGCGCCGAATATGCCGCCCATCGGGCCTTCATCGAGAAGATGGGCGAGAGCGCGATCTGGAAGAAATATCTCGACTGAGTGCTTAACGCCTCGATGTCATGACAAAGGGCCGCCCGATGAAGCGGCCCTTTGCGTATCTCTGATCTGTGACGTGAAGCCGGATCGCCGGCTCACAGCATGGACGGCAGGACCCGATCCGGCGGACGGTGCCCGTCCATGAAGGTCTTGATGTTGATGATGACCTTCTCGCCCATCTCGATGCGGCCCTCGATGGTGGCAGAGCCCATGTGTGGCAGCAGAACCACGTTGTCGAGCTTGGCCAGCTTCGGGTTCACGGCGGGCTCGTGTTCGAACACGTCGAGACCGGCGCCGGCAAGCGCGCCTTCTTCCAGCATGCGGATCAGGGCGTTTTCGTCGATCACTTCGCCGCGGGCCGTGTTCACCACATAGGCGTCCTTCTTCAGCAGGCGCAGGCGACGCGCCGACAGCAGATGGAAGGTGCCGGGCGTATGCGGGCAGTGGATGGAGACCACATCCATGCGGGCCAGCATCTGGTCGAGGCTTTCCCAGTAGGTGGCTTCCAGCTCCTCTTCCACTTCCGGGGTGACCGGGCGGCGGTTGTGATAGTGGATCGACATGCCGAAGGCCTTGGCCCGGCGGGCGACGGCCTGGCCGATGCGGCCCATGCCGATGATGCCCAGGCGCTTGCCCCAGATCCGGTGACCCAGCATCCAGGTCGGCGACCAGCCGGTCCACTCGCCCGCTTCCAGCGCCTTGATGCCGGCAGCCAGACGGCGCGGCACGGCGAGCATCAGCGCCATGGTCATGTCGGCGGTGTCTTCGGTCAGAACGCCGGGAGTGTTGGTCACGTTGATGCCGCGGTTGTTCGCGGTCACCACGTCGATGTTGTCGACCCCATTGCCGAAATTGGCAATCAGCTTGAGGTTGGGACCGGCCTGGGAGAGTACGGCGCCGTCGATGCGGTCCGTGACGGTCGGCACGACCACATCCGCGGTCCGCATCGCTTCGACCAGCTCGGCCTGGGTGAAGGGGCGGTCGCTTTCATTCAGTCGTGTCTCGAACAGCTCGCGCATGCGGGTTTCCACCACATCCGGCAGCTTGCGTGTCACGACAACGACCGGCTTCTTTTTCGCCATATCCTTAAGCCCTTGCCTTTATTGATCTGTCATTAACCACAATGGTTGCACGATGGAGAACATGCGAACATGTCACCGGTCCTGTCATTTTCCTAAACCAGATGGCCGGAAGGACACAAGGGGCAGGTGTGTCGGCGACGTCCCTGCCCGGACCCTCGGATGCTGGCCATCCCGAACGGATTTGGTTAGAGGTTTGTGCAGGATCTCGACCCGGAAAGACAATTGGACAAGCGAATAATATGGCCTTCTTCCTGATGCGTCTAAAACCCCTGCTCGGCCTTCTGGCACTCGCCGGTCTTCTGACGGTTGGAGCGGTGTCCTTTGGCGGATCCGCTCAGGCCCAGACGCCCACGATCGGCCCCAGTGGTCAGCCCATTCCGCGCTTCGTTTCGCTCAAGTCGGACCGCGTGAACGTGCGCAAAGGTCCCTCCCGCGAGCATGACGTGGTCTGGACGTATGTCCATGCCGGTCTGCCGGTGGAAGTGGTGCAGGAATACGAGAACTGGCGCCGCATCCGCGACTGGCAGGGCGAAATGGGCTGGGTGTTCCACTCCCTGCTCTCGAGCCGGAGGACGGCCCTCGTCACCCCCTGGGACGAAAGCCTGACGACCCCGTTGCGTGCCCGGCCCGAGAGTGGGGCGCCGATCGTCGCGGAACTCAAGGCCAATGTGCTGGCCACGGTCACCGAATGCGGCAACGGCTGGTGCCGGCTGCATGGCACGAATTATGACGGCTGGATCGATCAGAAGCGCCTCTTTGGCATCTACGAGGAAGAAAGTTTCGACTGATCGCCTTGCCGAAAATCGATTGCGACCATGAAAAAAGGGCGGCCACTGGCCGCCCTTTCGTGTTTCTGCAGAAGCGTCGGATCAGTCGTCGGAGACCCGGTCCTGCACCTTCAGCTCGTCCAGCCGGGGCATGGACATGATGTTGTAGCCCGCATCAACGTAGTGGATTTCGCCCGTCACGCCGTTTGACAGGTTCGACAGGAGATAGAGACCCGTTCCGCCGATGTCTTCCAGCGATGCGGTGCGGCAGAGCGGAGCGTTGCGCTTCTGATAGTTGAACATCAGACGGGCATCAGACACTCCGGAGCCAGCGAGCGTACGCACCGGGCCGGCCGAGATGGCGTTGACCCGGATGTTCTTCGGACCGTAATCGACCGCAAGATAGCGCACGGAGGATTCCAGCGCTGCCTTGGCCACGCCCATGACGTTGTAGTTCGGCATCACCTTGGTGGAGCCGCCATAGGTCAGGGTGATGATCGAACCGCCCTCGGGCATCAGCTCGGCCGCGCGCTTCGTCACTTCGGTGAAGGAGAAGCACGAGATCACCATGGTCCGGGAGAAATTCGCCCGGGTGGTGTCGGCATAGCGGCCACGCAGCTCGGTCTTGTCGGAGAAGCCAATGGCATGAACGAGGAAATCGATGCTTCCCCATTCCTGCTTCAGGGTCTCGAACACCGCATCGACGCTGTCGATGTCTTCCACGTCGCAAGGCAGCAGCATCTTGGCCCCGACGCTCTCGGCGAGCGGACGGGTGCGGCGGCCGAAGGCCTCGCCCTGATAGGTGAAGGCGAGTTCCGCACCATGCTCGGACAGGGTCTTGGCAATACCCCAGGCGATGGAGTGGTCGTTGGCCACACCCATCACCAGGCCGCGCTTGCCTTTCATGAGACCGGACATGAGGGCTCCTTAGCCGTGATAGCGCGACAGGGCCAGGGAAGCGTTGGTGCCGCCGAAGCCGAAGCTGTTCGACAGGACGGTGTCCAGACCCGCGTTGTCGATCCGCTTGGTCACGATCTCTTCCGGCTTCAGGGCCGGATCCAGCTCGGTGATGTTGGCGGAAGCGGTGATGAAGTCGTGCTTCAGCATCAGCAGGCAGTAGATGGCTTCCTGCACGCCGGTCGCGCCCAGGCTGTGGCCGGTCAGGGACTTGGTGGAGGACACCGGCGGCTGGTTTTCGCCAAACACGCGGCGGATCGCCTCAATTTCCCCGATGTCGCCGACCGGCGTGGAGGTGCCGTGGGTGTTGATGTAGTCGACCTTGCGGTCGCCCAGGGTCGAGGTGGCCAGACGCATGCAGCGCTCGCCGCCTTCACCGGACGGAGCCACCATGTCATAGCCGTCCGAATTGGCCGCATAACCGGTCACTTCGGCGTAGATCTTGGCACCGCGGGCCTTGGCATGTTCCAGCTCTTCCAGAACCACCACGCCACCGCCGCCGGCGATCACGAAGCCGTCGCGGGTCGCGTCATAGGCGCGTGCGGCGGTCTGCGGCGTGTCGTTGTACTTGGAGGACATGGCGCCCATGGCGTCGAACAGGCAGGACAGGGTCCAGTCCAGTTCCTCGCCGCCACCGGCAAACATCACGTCCTGCTTGCCGAACTGGATCTGTTCGGTGGCAGCGCCAATGCAGTGAGCCGAGGTGGAGCAGGCCGAGGTGATGGAATAGTTGATTCCCTTGATCTTGAAGGGCGTGGCAAGGCAGGCCGAGTTGGTGGAGCTCATGCCGCGGGTCACCATGAACGGGCCCATGCGCTTGGGCGAACCCTTTTCCAGAACGATCTGGTGGGCCTGGAACAGGTTCTTGGTGGAGGGACCGCCCGAACCCATGATCAGACCGGTGCGTTCGTTGGAGACGTCCTTGTCTTCCAGACCGCTGTCGGCGATGGCCTGCTGCATGGCGATGTAGTTGTAGGCTGCACCGTCACCCATGAAGCGCAGCTGGCGCTTGTCGACCAGGGCTTCGATGTCGACATTCGGCTTGCCGTGAACCTGGCTGCGGAAGCCGCGCTCGGCATATTCCGGCGCAAAGCTGATGCCCGACTTGCCAGCCCGCAGGCTTTCGAGAACTTCTTCTCCATTCGCGCCGATGGAGGACACGATTCCGAAACCGGTGATGACTACCCGCCGCATGACGGTCTCCTATTCTGATCGAAGCCGCACATCCGCGTCTGACGCCGGATATTCCGGGCTTCCATAGACTTGCCCCGCGCTTTGGGTCGAAAGCGCGGGACGATTGGGGCGTTGCCGGACCGCAAGCCGGTCCCGCGTCGTGGGTCAGATTACTGCTTCGCGAGGCCGACGCGCAGGTCGGTGGCCTTGTAGATCTGTTCGCCGTCGGCCTTCAGCCAGCCGTCCGCGATGCCCAGAACCAGGCGGCCCTTCATGACGCGCTTGAAGTCGATGCCGTATTCGATCTTCTTCACGTCCGGCGTCACCATGCCCTTGAACTTGATCTCGCCGGTGGACATGGCCATGCCCTTGCCTTCGAGACCGAGCCAGCCGAGATAGAAGCCGGTCAGCTGCCACATCGCGTCCAGACCCAGGCAGCCCGGCATGACCGGATTGCCCTGGAAGTGGCACGGGAAGAACCAGAGATCGGGCTTGATGTCGAATTCGGCGCGGGCATAGCCCTTGTCGAACTCGCCGCCGGTTTCCGAGATGTCCGTGATCCGGTCAAGCATCAGCATGGGCGGAAGCGGCAGCTGTGCGTTGCCGGGGCCGAAAAGTTCCCCGCGAGCACAGGCAAGCAGGTCTTCGTAGTCGTAGCTGGAGGGCCGTTCGGTCATTCACGATCCGTTGTCTTGAGCTCCCGCTCTCCGATCGATGCGCCGGTAGGGGAACGTGTGTCTGTTCGTTTGTGTGGCGCTTTCCTAACATAGGGAAACCGCCGCTGAAAGATCATCAGACCCTTATGTTGGGTGTTTCAATGCGTCTTTGGAAGGGAATTGCCGTCATTTTTCACGAGATTGATCAGGTCCGGGACGGGAGCCGAGTCCTGTCGGGACATGAAAAACTTGCATTTCACACCCAAGAAATGGCAGAAAGAAATCAACCGTTGTGCTGGACTTTCGAGGCCGCAGCACAAATGTCATGAGGAAAGGCGCCGGTTATCCTGGTCGCGGGAAGACATTCCGGCGCCGGATCTGCGCTCCACACCGCGTGAACTTGCGCGGAAACCACGAATTTGGGACTGACCGAACGTATGCATATGCATGTCCACGATCATGAGCACGACACGCCGCGCGATGTGACCGACATGCTGCGGGATGCCGGCCTGCGGCCGACCCGCCAGCGCGTCTCTCTTGCCGAAATTCTGTTTTCGCAGGGCGATCGGCACATTTCGGCCGAGCTCCTGCACGAGGAGGCCGTTGCTGCCCGCGTGCCGGTGTCCCTCGCCACCGTCTACAACACCCTGCACCAGTTCACCCAAGCCGGACTGCTGCGCGAGGTGGCCATCGACGGCAACAAGACCTACTTCGACACCAATGTCTCGGACCATCATCACTTCTTCGTTGAAGGCGAGAATTTCGTGATGGACATCCCGGGCGAGAAGGTGGGCATCGGCCTTGTGCCGCCCGCGCCGGAAGGCATGGAAGTCGTCCGCGTTGACGTGATCGTCCGCGTTCGCCCCAAGTCCCAGCGCTGATGAGTGAAGGTCTGGCCCGGTGTCCGGGTCAGGTCCTTTCCGCCTTCCAGTCCAGAACCGTGACCAGCATCCCGGTGGTCGGGTTCAGGATCTTTCCCCGTTTCGCAAAGCCAAGCGCGGCGAGCACCTTGAAAGAGGCCTCGTTGCCCGGTGCGACGATGGCGCAAAGACCGTTCAGGCCCAGGGTCTCCTGCGCATGGGCGAGAAGCGCTGCCGCCCCCTCACGGGCATAGCCGTGACCGCGCCACGCCGGCAGCAGGGCGTAGCCGATGTCGGGCTGCTGGAAACCCTCCCGTTGCAGCAGGGTGATGATCCCCACAGGCGCGCCATCCGCGCGGCGTTCGGCGAGAAACACCCCCATTCCGTCTGCCCGCGCATAGGCCGGCAGGAATTTGTCCTCGATATAGGCCCGTGCGGCTGCCTCATCGTGAATGTTGCGGTCGCCGATATGGCGCAGATACGCCGCATCGGTCATCAGCTGATAGAGGAAGCCGGCATCATCGACGGTCACCGGACGATAGACGAGCCGCGTGCTCGGGGCAGGGACGGACATCAGATGTCTGCCCGGGTCTTGCCCTGCGCAACCCAGCCGGCGACCCGTTCGGCGATTTCCGGCACCGCATCCAGCGCTTCCCGCTCCGGGCTTCGGCACAGATCATAGATCACGCAGCGCTTGCACTCGGGCTTGCGGGCCTTGCAGATGTAGCGCCCATGCAGGATCAGCCAGTGATGCGCATGCAGGCTGTAGTCCGGCGGAATGATCTTCTCCATCACCAGCTCCACGTCGAGCGGCGTCTTGCCCGGCGCAATGCCGATGCGGTTGCCGAGCCGGAAGAGATGGGTGTCGACCGCAATGGTCGGCTGGCCGAAGAAGATGTTCAGCACCACGTTGGCGGTCTTGCGCCCCACCCCCGGCAGCTTTTCCAGCTCCTCGCGCACCGGTGGAACCTCGCCGCCGTGATCCCGGATGAGCATCTCCGACATCAGAATGACGTTCTTCGCCTTGGTTTTGAAGAGACCGATGGTGCGGATTTCCTCCCGCACCCGGTCTTCGCCGAGCGCCACCATCTTCTCCGGCGTATCCGCCATCTTGAAGAGGTTCTTCGTCGCCCGGTTCACGCCCACGTCCGTGGCCTGGGCCGAGAGAAGCACGGCCACCAGAAGCGTATAGGCATTGGTGTAGTCCAGCTCGCCCTCGGGAACCGGGTTGTCCGCGTGGAAACGCTGGAAGATCGCGTTGGTTTCCGCCCGTGAATAGCGCGGACGCTTGAGCACCTTGCCCGGATTGTCGACCGAGGGGGCCTTGCGCTTCGGGCGTGCCTTGGCCGCTGTCGCAGATCGTGCGGCGCGTGGCTTCTTTACCGTATTTGCGGCCGAGGGTTCCGTTGCGTCCGGAGAGCTCTTTTCGTCTGTCATGCACCCTCTATAATCAAAGGTCATGCAGGACGACAACGACAAAACCCCGGCCGACACCGAAGTTTCCGATGCGATGGAAAAGCCGTTCTTTTCCGCCGTCCTCACCCCGTATCGGGCGCTTGGATCCCGCGGCTTCCTGGTGCTGATGCTGTCGCTCTGCACGATCAGCTTCATCGCCGGGATCTTTCTCGTGTCCGCCGGGGCCTGGCCGGTCTTCGGCTTCTTCGGTCTGGATGTGCTGCTCGTCTGGGGCGCCTTCCGGCTGAATTACGCCTCCGCCCGCGCCTTCGAGGAGATCGAGATCTCCCGCACCCAGATCCTGATCCGTCAGGTGGGGCCGGGTCGCCGCCATCACGAGACCCGCTTCAATCCCTTCTGGGTCCGCCTGCTCATCACCGAGCTGGAAGACGAAGGCGTGACCCGCATCGCCCTGTCGTCCCGGGGCGAGATCGTCGAGGTGGGCAAGTTCCTCAATCCGGATGACCGCACGAGCTTTGCCGGTGCCCTGGCCGGCGCACTGGGGCGCGCCAAGGCAGGGCTTCCCCTGCCCGATATTTCTCTGACGGACGCGGCCCCGACCTGAGGATCAGGCGTCCTTCCGGCTTTCCGCCTTCAGCTTGTAGAGCGCCTCCAGCGCCTCGCGCGGGGTCAGGTCGTCCGGGTCGATGGCGTCGAGCGCCGTGCGCAGCGGATCAGGTCCCTTGGCCGGGGCCGCGACCGGTTTTGGCGCGAGCGCGGCAAACAGCGGCAGCTCGTCGATCAGCGTTTCCGCCTTGGATCCCCGGTCCTGCTCCTCGAGCTGGGTCAGAACCTGCTGTGACCGCTGCACCACCGAGGCGGGCAGGCCGGCGAGCTTGGCCACCTGGATGCCGTAGGACCGGTCGGCCGCGCCCGGCACGATCTCGTGCAGGAAGACCACGTCCCCATCCCATTCCTTCACCAGCACCGTGGCATTGTGCAGCCGGTCCAGCTTCTGGGAGAGGGCGGTGAGCTCGTGATAATGGGTCGCGAACAGCGCCCGGCACCGGTTGACCTCATGCAGATGCTCAATGGTCGCCCAGGCGATGGAAAGCCCGTCGAAGGTTGCCGTGCCACGGCCGATCTCGTCGAGGATCACCAGGGACCGGTCGCCGGCCTGATTGAGGATGGCCGCCGTCTCCACCATCTCCACCATGAAGGTCGAGCGTCCGCGCGCCAGATCATCGGCCGCCCCGACGCGGGAAAACAGCCGGTCGACCACGCCGATATGCGCATGTTGGGCTGGCACGAAGCTGCCCATCTGGGCCAGCACGGCAATCAGCGCATTCTGCCGCAGGAAGGTGGACTTACCGGCCATATTCGGACCGGTGATCAGCCAGATATTGCCGTTGGGCGCCTCTTCCTCGGGCCCGAGATTGGCGTCATTGGCGACGAAGCTCTCGCCGCCCGACCGGCGCAGCGAGGCTTCCACCACCGGATGACGGCCGGCCTTGATCTCGAAGGCATGACTCATGTCGATGACGGGACGGGTATAGGCCTCTTCCTGGGCGAGCTTGGCGAGCGCCGCCGAGACATCCAGCACCGCCAGTCCGTGGGCCGCCGCCTTGATCGCATCGCCCGCCTCGATGACCGCAGTGGCCAGCCGGTCGAAGATTTCCAGCTCGATGGCGAGCGCCCGTTCACCGGCGCTTGCGATCTTGGATTCCAGCTCCGCCAGCTCCGTGGTCGTGAAGCGCATGGCGCCTGCCATGGTCTGACGGTGGATGAAGCGGGCCGGGTCTGCCTGCATCTTGTCGGACTGAGCCGTCGGGGCCTCGATGAACCAGCCGAGCACGTTGTTGTGCTTGATCTTCAGCGAGCGCAGGCCGAGTTCTTCCGCATAATCCGCCTGCAGCCGGGCGATCACCTTGCGGCTTTCGTCCCTCAGGGCCCGCAATTCGTCGAGGTTCGCGTCATATCCCGCGGCGACGAAATTGCCGTCCCGTTTCAGCAGAGGCGGCTCGTCCTTCAGGGCGCGTGTCAGCTCTTCGCTGAGCTCGTGGGGCGCAGCGGCGAGTCTATCGGCCGCCTGAGCGACCTCGTCCGGCATCGGGCCGGAGATGTTTCCGAGCCGGCTCAGGAACTCGCGGGACGCACCCAGCGCGTCCGAAATCGAGAGGATATCGCGGGGCCCGCCGCGCTGCAGGGCGATACGCGACAGGGCGCGGGCCATGTCCGGCGCGCCCTTCAGGGTCTGGCGCAGGCCTTCCCGCAGGATCTCGTTGTCGAGGAAGAAATCCACCGCGTCATGACGACGGGCGATCTCCGCCGGATTGACCAGCGGGCCGGCAAGGCGGCTGGCCAGAAGGCGGGAGCCCGCCCCGGTGACGGTGCGGTCGATGGTCGCCAGCAGGCTGCCCTGCTTCTCGCCGCCCAGGGTGCGGGCCAGCTCCAGATTGGCGCGGGTCGACGGGTCGATGAGCATCCGTCCGGCACCGCTTTCCCGGCTTGGCGGATCCAGCGGCGGCCTTTCGCCGAGCTGGGTCTTCTCCACATAGGCCAGAACCCCGGCCGCGGCCGAAAGCTCGGCCCGGGTGAAGGTGCCAAACCCGTCCAGGGTCTTGACCTTGAAATAGCGGGCCAGCCGGTCGGTCGCCGTGGCGCCGTCGAAGAAGGCGCGCGGCACGGGGGAAAGCGCTGCACCGCTCTGTTCCGTCAGCAGCCGCATCTCCGGCTCCTGCAGGAGCATATCGGGCAAGATCAGCTCGCGCGGGCCGATCTGCGCCAGATCCGCCGCCAGTCGCTGGTCGTCGGTCTCCGAGACGTGGAAGGCGCCGGTGGACATGTCGATCCACGCCAGACCATAGGCGCTGTCGCCGGTAAGCGAGCCGCCCTTCAGCCGCGTCAAAGCGCAGAGGAAATTGTTGGAGGAAGAGTCCAGCAGCCGGTCTTCGGTCAGCGTTCCGGGCGTCACGAGCCGGATCACGTCGCGCCGGACCACGGACTTGGAGCCGCGCTTCTTGGCCTCGGCCGGATCCTCGGTCTGTTCGCACACCGCAACCCGGTGGCCCAGGGCAATCAGCTTCTGCAGATAGTCGTCGGCCGCATGCACCGGCACGCCGCACATGGGAATGTCCTCACCCAGATGCTTGCCGCGCTTGGTCAGCGTGATGCCGAGGGCGCGGGAGGCGATCTCCGCATCCTCGAAGAACAGCTCATAGAAATCCCCCATCCGGTAGAACAGCAGACTGTCCGGATTGGCGGTCTTGATCTCGATGAACTGGGCCATCATGGGCGTGACCTTGTGGTCCGCCGCGGGGCTCTGGAGCGTTTGACTTTCCGACATTCGGCGAAAGTAGCAAACCCGTTTCCGCCTTTCACAGCATCCCTGCGCGATCACGCCTTGAGTGGGCAATTTTCAGGGGATAAGGTCTTCGCCCCGCAACGGGAAAACCTGCTAGAGGAAACGCACCGAGATGTCCGCCAAGTCCAAGTCGCCGAAGACGACCATCAGCTTCACGGATCAGGAAGCCCTGAAGTTCCACCAGGAAGGGCGGCCGGGGAAACTGGAGATCACCCCGACCAAGCCGATGGCCACCCAGCGTGACCTGTCGCTTGCCTATTCCCCCGGCGTGGCGGTGCCCGTGCTGGCCATCGCGGAAGACGCAAGCCGTGCCTTCGACTACACGACGCGCGGCAATCTGGTTGCGGTGATTTCCAACGGCACGGCCATTCTCGGTCTCGGCAATCTGGGTGCGCTCGCGTCCAAGCCGGTGATGGAGGGCAAGGCCGTCCTCTTCAAGCGCTTCGCCGACGTGGACAGCATCGATCTGGAGGTCGATACCCAGGACGTGGAGGAATTCATCAATTCCGTCCGCTATCTCGGCCCGTCCTTCGGCGGCATCAACCTGGAAGACATCAAGGCTCCCGACTGCTTCATCATCGAGCAGCGCCTGCGCGAGCTGATGGACATTCCGGTCTTCCATGACGATCAGCATGGTACGGCGATCATTGCCGCAGCCGGCATGATCAATGCCCTTCATCTGACCGGACGCGACATGAAGACCACCAAGGTGGTCTGCAACGGCGCGGGCGCGGCGGGCATTGCCTGCATCGAGCTGATCAAGGCGCTCGGCATTCCCAACGAGAATGTCATCCTCTGCGACACCAAGGGTGTGATCTACAAGGGCCGCACCGAGGGCATGAACCAGTGGAAGTCCGCCCATGCGGTGCAGACGGACGCGCGGTCCCTCTATGACGCCCTGAAGGGGGCGGACGTCTTCCTCGGGGTGTCGGTCAAGGGCGCGCTGACCCACGACATGCTGCGCGCCATGGCTCCGAACCCGATTATCTTCGCCATGGCCAATCCGGATCCGGAAATCACCCCGGAAGAGGCCCACGAGGTCCGCGAAGACGCCATCGTCGCCACGGGCCGTTCCGATTATCCCAATCAGGTCAACAACGTGCTGGGCTTCCCCTATATCTTCCGGGGCGCGCTGGACGTTCAGGCCATGACCATCAACGACGACATGAAGGTCGCCTGCGCCAAGGCCCTTGCCGATCTGGCCCGCGAGGAAGTGCCCGATGAGGTCGCCGCCGCCTACCGGGGCAACCGGCCGAAATTCGGCCCGGAATACATCATTCCCGTGCCGTTCGATCCGCGCCTGATCTACACCATTCCGCCGGCGGTCGCCCAGGCCGCCATGGACAGCGGCGTGGCGCGCAAGCCGATCGTCGACATGGAAGCCTACAAGCACCAGCTCTCCGCCCGTCGCGATCCGGTCGCCGGCACCCTGCAGCGCATCTTCTCCAAGGTGCGCCAGATGCCAAAGCGCGTGGTCTTTGCCGAGGGCGAGGAAGAGCCGGTCATCCGCGCCGCCGCCAGCTTCGTCAACCAGGGCCTCGGGGAAGCCATCCTCATCGGCCGGGAAGACGAGATCCACAAGATGGCCCAGCACGCCGGCGTCGACATCAACCGGGCCGGGATCACGATCCAGAACGCCCGGCTGTCGAACCGCAACAACGATTACGCGCAGTATCTCTATGGCCGTCTGCAGCGGAAGGGCTATCTGCTGCGAGACTGCCAGCGCATGGTCAACAACGACCGCAACTACTGGGGCGCCATCATGGTCGCCCGCGGCGATGCGGATGCCATGGTCACGGGCCTGACCCGAAATTACTCGGTGGCCCTCGATACGGTGCGCTCCTGCATCGACATCAAGCCCGGCCACCGGGTGATCGGTGTGTCGCTGGCTCTGGCCCGTGGCCGTACCGTGCTGATTGCCGACACGGCGGTCATCGACATGCCGACTTCCGAGGAACTGGCGGATATCGCAGAAGAGGCGGCCCATGTCGCCCGCAAGCTCGGCTATGAGCCGCGGGTCGCCATGCTGGCCTATTCCACCTTCGGCCATCCGAAGGGCGAGCGGTCGGAGAAGGTGCAGGAAGCCGTGCGCATCCTCGACCGCCGCCGGGTCGACTTCGAGTATGACGGCGAAATGGCCGCGGACGTGGCGCTCAACATGGACAAGATGAGCGCCTATCCGTTCTGCCGCCTGTCCGGACCGGCCAACGTGCTGGTCATGCCGGCCTTCCACTCGGCGTCCATCTCCACCAAGATGCTGCAGGAACTGGGCGGATCGACGGTCATCGGGCCGCTGCTCGTCGGTCTCGACAAGCCGGTGCAGATCGTGCCGCTGGGCGCCAAGGACAGCGACATCGTCAACATGGCAGCGATTGCCGCCTACAACGTGACCTGAGCCGGCAAACGCCGGCCTCGGCCATTCTCACGAGACTGTGACCCGTGACCGGAGGACATCTTCGGTCACCGGGCCATTTGTCGAATGCGCCAAGGCCCTATATGACAGGGCCAACGAGGAAACCCAGCGGACCGAAATGTCTGAAATCATGATCAAGATCTGCGGCCTGACCACGGAAGACACCATGCGCGCGGCACTGGATGCCGGTGCCGACATGGTGGGCCTGGTGTTCTTTCCGAAGAGCCCGCGGCACGTGTCTCTGAGCCAGGCGTGCAAGCTGGCCGACATGGCGCGCGGCCGGGCGCAGGTCGTGGCACTGACCGTCAACATGGATCTGGACAGCCTGTCGCGGATCAACGAGCTGGTGCGGCCGGACCTGTTCCAGTTTCACGGCTCGGAAACGCCCGAGGCCATTGCGGCGGCCAAGGTCATGTTCGGCAAGCCGGTGATGAAGGCTGTGGCGATCTCCAGTGCCGACGATCTGGAGGAAGCCCGCTTCTTTGCCGTCGTCGCGGACCGGCTGCTGTTCGACGCCAAGCCGCCGAAGGGGTCCGACCTGCCGGGTGGCAACGGGGTCAGCTTCGACTGGGATCTTCTCAAAGATCTTGACCTTCCAAAGCCCTTCATGCTTTCCGGAGGACTGGATCCGTCCAATGTGGCCGAAGCCATCCGCCGGTCCGGCGCACGTGCCGTGGACGTGTCGTCCGGAGTCGAGCGCGACAAGGGCGTGAAGGATATCGAAAAGATCAAAGCCTTCGTGGCGGCCGCCCGAAGCACATTTGCAGTGGCAGGGGAGTAAGAGACATGACCACATTGGCAAACACCATGCGGTCCGGGCCGGACGAGCGGGGCCATTTCGGCATCTTCGGCGGACGTTATGTCGCCGAAACGCTCATGCCGCTGATCCTGGACCTGGAGAAGGCCTATAACGACGCCAAGGCCGATCCGGAGTTCAAGCGTGAAATCGAGACGCTGAACAAGCACTACACCGGTCGCCCGTCGCCGCTCTATTTCGCCGAGCGTCTGACCGAGCACCTGGGCGGCGCGAAGATCTATTTCAAGCGCGACGAGCTGAACCACACCGGCTCGCACAAGATCAACAACTGCCTCGGCCAGATCCTTCTGGCCAAGCGCATGGGCAAGACCCGCATCATCGCGGAAACCGGTGCCGGTCAGCATGGCGTGGCGACCGCCACCGTCTGTGCCCGCTTCGGCCTCCCTTGCGTGGTCTACATGGGCGCCACCGACGTGGAGCGCCAGAAGCCCAACGTCTTCCGCATGAAGCTCCTCGGCGCGGAAATCGTGCCCGTCACCGCCGGTGCCGGCACCCTCAAGGATGCCATGAACGAGGCCCTGCGCGACTGGGTGACCAACGTCGACGACACCTACTACCTGATCGGCACGGCCGCTGGTCCCCATCCCTATCCGGAAATAGTGCGCGATCTCCAGTCGGTCATCGGCAAGGAAACCCGCGAGCAGATCCTCGAGGCCGAAGGTCGTCTGCCGGATGCCATCGTGGCGGCTGTGGGCGGCGGGTCCAACGCCATCGGCCTGTTCCATCCCTTCCTCGACGATGAAAGCGTGCAGATCTACGGTGTGGAAGCCGGTGGACGCGGCCTCGACGGTCATGAGCACTGCGCCTCGCTGACCGCCGGCAAGCCGGGCGTTCTCCATGGCAACCGCACCTATCTGCTGCAGGACGACGACGGCCAGATCCTCGAAGGCCACTCGATCTCCGCCGGTCTCGATTATCCGGGCATCGGTCCGGAGCACAGCTGGCTCAAGGAAGTCGGCCGCGCCAAATACGTGCCGATCATGGATGACGAGGCTCTCGAAGCCTTCCAGATGCTGACGAAGGTCGAGGGCATCATTCCGGCGCTCGAACCGGCCCACGCGCTGGCTCAGGTCATCAAGCTGGCCCCGACCATGGACAAGAACCAGATCATCGTCATGAACCTCTGCGGTCGTGGCGACAAGGACGTCTTCACCGTGGGCGGCATGCTCGGGTTCAATCTCTGATCCCTCGCGATCCGGACGCAGACTTCAAAAAAGGCGTCGCCCTCAGGGGTCGCGCCTTTTTCGCTTGGGTCGCCCAGTCTCTTCGCAGTGCAGGATGGAGCGGACGTAGCGGCCGAGCCATTCCGAAAGCGCATTGCTGCTTCGCAACATGAACAATTGTTCGATCGGCGAGCATGACTATCTTGTGAGCAACACCAGTTTCCGCATCCGGCTCGCCCGTTCAGGAGTGTCCGGATCGCACATGAAGGATCACGATCATGGCCATTGCTCACACCGCCTCTCCCCTTGAAGTCCTCTCCGGCGCCCTGTCCGCCTTCGGCAAGTCCTGCGCCGTTGTGTTCGAGGAAATCGGCCGCGCCCGTGCTGCTCGCGCCCTCTACTCCGAATTCGCCGCCATGAGCGATGCGGATCTCGATGCCCATGGCCTGAAGCGCGACGAAGTCACCCGCACCGTCTACGCCAAGGTCTACGATCTGCGCTGACCGTTGCTGCTGCGAAAGGGTTTCGGCGTGGCTTTCGAAAAAGCCCTCGCAGACCCCGCGGCGGATTGACAGGGGGACGCCCTGCCCCCTACATCCTTTTGACGATAAAAATGCCAGTCGACGCGGCATTTTATGGATGATCAGGGTAGGTGCTCAATGACCGAAACGCGTATCGACCGCCGCTTCAAGGCCTGTGCGGAACAGGGCCGGCCGGCGCTGGTGACCTTTATCACCGCAGGCGACCCGGACCTGGAAACCTCCTCCGCCATCCTCAAGGCCCTGCCGGCTGCCGGTGCGGATGTGATCGAGCTGGGCATGCCCTTCTCTGATCCCATGGCCGAAGGCGTTCCGATCCAGCTTGCGACCCTTCGCGCGCTGCACGCCGGCCAGACCATGAACAAGACCCTCGACATGGTCCGCGAATTCCGCAAGACCGATGCGGACACGCCGATCATCCTGATGGGCTACTACAACCCGATCTATGTGCGCGAGCCCGTGGCCTTCGTGAAGGAAGCCAAGGAAGCTGGAGTCGATGGCCTGATTGTAGTCGACATTCCGCCGGAAGCCGATGACGAGCTCTGCATTCCGGCCATGGAAGCGGGTCTCAACTTCATTCGTCTGGCAACGCCCACCACCGACGACAAGCGGCTCCCGGCCGTTCTCGCCAACACTTCCGGCTTCGTCTACTATGTGTCCGTGACCGGCATCACCGGCTCGGCCAACCTGAACGCGACCAACGTGTCCGAGGCGGTGACCCGCATCAAGGGACACACGGATCTGCCCGTTGCCGTGGGCTTCGGCATCAAGACCGCCGAGGATGCTGAAAACATCGGCCGCAAGGCGGATGGCGTCGTGGTCGGCTCCGTTCTGGTCAATGCGATCAAGGACAGCCTGGACGCAGACGGCCGCGCCACGGAAAAGACGGTTTCCGCTGTCACGGATCTTGTTTCGTCCCTTGCCGAAGGCGCCCGTCGCGCCCGCAAGGCATGAGAGACTAACCAAAAACCGGCTCGTCCCACGGGGTTTGCCGGCTTTTGGTTGTCACGGGGAACCGGAAAAGATAGACAGTCGCCAATTCTGGCCCCGGACCCGTGTCCGGTGCAGCCTTCGTGAAACAAGAACGGACGCGTCACGTGAACTGGATCAACTCCCTCGTTCGACCCAAGATCCGCGATCTTCTGAAGAAGCGCGAAGTTCCGGAAAACCTCTGGATTAAGTGCCCTGAAACCGGCGAGATGGTCTTCCATCGCGATCTGGAGGCCAATCTCTGGGTCGTTCCGAACTCTGGTCATCATATGCGCATGCCGGCGCGCAAGCGCCTGGAAGCCTTCTATGACGGTGGCGTCTATGACCGGGTGGCAACCCCCGAAGTCGTCGCGGATCCGCTCAAGTTCCGCGACAGCAAGCGCTATGTGGACCGCATCAAGGAATACCGCGCCAAGACCGGTGAGGACGATGCCGTCCACGTGGCCAAGGGCAAGGTCAACGGCCAGGTGATCACCTCCGCCGTCCAGGATTTCGACTTCATGGGCGGTTCGCTCGGCATGGCTGCCGGGGAAGCGATCCTGAAGGGCATGGAAACCGCCGTCGCCAACCGCACCCCCTTCGTCATGTTCACCGCATCCGGCGGCGCGCGCATGCAGGAAGGCATCCTGTCCCTGATGCAGATGCCGCGCACCACCGTGGGTGTGCAGATGCTGCGCGAGGAAGGTCTGCCCTACATCGTGGTGCTCACCAACCCGACCACCGGGGGCGTGTCCGCGTCCTACGCCATGCTGGGTGACGTGCACATTGCCGAACCGGGCGCGCAGATCGGCTTCGCCGGCCGCCGCGTGGTCGAACAGACCATCCGCGAAAAGCTGCCGGACGACTTCCAGAGCGCCGAATACCTGCTGGAGCACGGCATGGTCGACATGGTCGTCCATCGTCACGAGATGAAGGACACGATTTCCCGTCTCTGCTCCATCCTGATGAAGCAGGAGCGCGCGACTGCCGCCCAGGCCGCAAGTGCCGTCGCAGCCGCTGGAGCCGCCGCGCCGGCCACGGCCTGATCGGCCATTCCTGACGTGAACGGCCCCGCTTTCGACAACGGGGTCGTTCTTTCCTGCGTGCTGCCCTATACTTCCCGCCCGGGAGGTCGGACTTGAGCGCATGCGGGCCAGTTGCGGCGCAAGGCCGTCTGGCCCACCCGGTGGAGGAGCCGGGACCTTGATCCGTGAGGACGCCTTGGATCAGATTACCGCCATTCTCGATCGCCTTCTGGCGCTGCATCCGAAGGAAATTGATCTTTCCCTCGGGCGCATGGAGCGCCTTCTCGCCGCCCTTGGACACCCCGAGCGCCGTCTGCCGCCCGTGATCCATGTTGCCGGGACCAACGGCAAGGGATCGGTCACCGGCACCATGCGCGCCATTCTGGAAGCCGCTGGCAAGCGCTGCCACGTCTACACCTCCCCGCATCTGGTTTCGTTCAACGAGCGCATCCGTCTGGGCGAAGGCGGGCGCATTGTCGACGACGCCAAACTCTTCGACGCGCTGCTGCGCTGCGAGGAGGCCAATGCCGGGCAGGAAATCACATTCTTCGAGATCACGACGGCCGCCGGTCTGCTGCTCTTTGCGGAAGAACCGGCCGACGTGCTGCTGCTCGAGGTCGGTCTCGGCGGGCGGCTCGATGCCACCAATGTGATCGACCGTCCGCTGGCCAGCGTCATCACGCCCGTGTCCATGGATCACGAGAAGTTCCTCGGCTCCCGTCTCGGCGAGATCGCCGGAGAAAAGGCCGGGATCATCAAGCCGGGCTGCCCGGTGGTCGTCGCCCCGCAGGAGCCGGAGGCCGAAGCCGTCATCCTGCGCCTGGCGCAGCGCCTGCGCGCACCGGTTCATCTCTTCGGGCAGGATTTCACAGCCTTTCAGGATCACGGCCGCCTTGCCTTCCAGGACGAGGAAGGGCTCCATGACCTGCCCCTCAGCAACCTGTCCGGCAGCCATCAGATCATCAACGCGGGCGTGGCCATTGCCGCGCTCAAGGCCGCAGGCCTGTGGCCCGGGGCGGAGATTGCAGCCCGGGGCCTGCGCAAGGTCAACTGGCCGGGACGCCTGCAGCCCCTCACCCACGGGCCGCTTCTGGAGAAATGCCCGGAAGGGGCAGAGGTCTGGCTCGACGGCGGACACAATCCGGGGGCCGGGGTCGCTATTGCCCGCTTCATGGGCGAGCAGGAGGAGCGCCACCCGCGGCCGCTCTATCTGGTGAGCGCCATGCTCACCACCAAGGATCCGGTCGGCTTCTTCCGCCCCTTCGAGGGTCTGGCGCGTCATGTGGCCTGCGTGCCGATTACCTCCTCCACCACCGCGCGCGATCCCTTCGAACTCGCCGATTTCGCCCGCGTTGCCGGGCTGGAAGCCACGCCCTTCACGCGTCTCGACGATGCGCTTGCCGATATCGTCGCCTGCGCCCAGAAGGATGGCGAGCCGCCGCGCATCCTGATCTGCGGATCCCTCTATCTCGTGGGCGAGGTTCTTGCCGCCAACGGCATGACGCCACGATAAAGCCGTCAAGCTGCGGCAGGGAATGAAACGACGCTGAAGGAACAGACCCCGGACTGAGGAGATGCCCCTGTGACAGCCCCGCATGAACGCCTGACCGCACAAGGTCCTGCCGACCGGATCCGGACCCGGATTCAAGGCTGGGCCCGGTCACGCCTGTGGGTTTTGGCGCTTGCGGCCGGTCTTTTCCCGGCAACTCTCCTTCCCGTGCCGGCCCTGGCAATCTCCGACGTCTACGAAAGCGCGCCCGAGCGTGATCCGGCCGACGCCCTGCAGGTTCCGCCCACCGGTCCGGGCTACAGCTTCTCCGGTCCGGCCCGGGTGGAGAACGGACTGCGTGTCTTCTCCCTGGTGCAGCAGGGAGAGACCGTCAGCCTCAAGGGCGATGGGCTGGTCCTGTCGCGCTTGCGCGAACTGTCGGTCCTTCAGGGCCTCGAGAAGGCCCAGGCCACGGAAAGCTTCATTGAAGGCCTGAAACAGGCGGCCAATCGGCCCGTGGACTTCGTCCAGAGCACGGTTGCCGATCCGCTCGGTACGGCGCGGGAAACGGCCAACGGTGTGGGCAAGGTGATCGGCCGCATCACGACCGGCGTGGAAAAGGCCGTCACCGGCGATATCGGCTCCGCCGGGGAACTGGCGCGCGCCTTCACCGGACAGGACCGCGCCCGGCGTGAGCTGGCGCTGTCCCTCGGGGTTGATCCCTACACGTCCTATGCTCCACTTTCCCAGGCTCTCGACCGGGCTGCCCGGGTGTCCGCTGCCGGCAGCATGACGGTGAACGCGATGCTGGCGCTTGTGCCCGGTGGCCTTGCGGTGCAGGCCGTGGGGGGCGCGCAGAACCTGCGCCAGACCGTTCTGGACGACAGCCGTCAGGAACTGCTGGACCGCACGCGCCAGAAGCTTCTCGAACAGCGGATCCGGCCTGATCTCGTGGATCGGCTCATGGCGAGCACCCGCTTTACCCCCACGGAACTGGCGGTCATTGCCTATCATCTCGATGAGCTGAAGGAGATGGACGGCAAGGACGGACTGGTGGAGCTGGCCGCCGATGCGCCGGACCGGGGAATGGCCTACGCGGAGCTGCGCCGTCTCGTTCTGCTTGTCGATTATCGCAGCCGGGTCGCACCGCTTACCCGCGTGCGGCTCGTGGCCGGCCTGCCCGTGGCCTTCACCGGCGATGGACGTGCGCTTGTCGCCCTTCCGCTTGATTCCCTCGCCTGGACGCAGGACATGGCGACCCGCTTCACCCGTCTGGAAGAGGAGCTCAGCAACGCCTCGCCGGCGCCATCCTTTGTCGAGGTGATCATTCCGGGCGACATGACCGATCAGGCGGCGGAGCGGCTCGTCTCCCTCGGATGGGACGTGACGGCCACCTTCCCCCTGCCCGACAGCCCGGTGCACTGAGCCGGCGAAGGTTAGTCTGAGGCTCCGGTGCGCCCGAATTCCCAGCCCAGGATCGCCCGCTTGCGGGTGAGGCCCCAGTGATAGCCGCAGAGGCTCCCGCCCTTCCCCAGCACCCGATGACAGGGCACGACGAAGGAGATGGGGTTGCGCCCCACCGCCGAGCCCACGGCCCGCGAGGCCTTCGGGTTCCCCAGCCGGTTGGCAATGTGCGAATAGGTCGTGGCCCGGCCCATGGGAATGGAGAGCAGGGTCTCCCAGACCTTCACTTCGAAATCCGATCCGATGAAGACGACCCGCAAGGGCTGCTCCGCCTGCCAGGCTGACGGATCGAAGATCCGCTGCGCATAGGGCGCGGTGACGGTCGCATCCCGCAGATAGCCGGCGGCCGGCCAGCGGCGGGTCATGTCGGCCAGACAGTCATCCTCCCCGCCTTCGTCGCAAAAGGCGAGGCCTGCCAGTCCCTTGTCCGTCACCATCAGCAGGGCGGTGCCGAAGGGCGAGGGGTGAAAGCCATAGGAAATCGCCAGCCCGCGCCCCCGCTCCCGATAGGCCCCCGGCGTCATGGCTTCGTGGGTGACGAAGAGGTCGTGCAGCCGGCTGGAACCGGACAGTCCCACCTCCAGGCTGGTGTCCAGCACGGTCGCCGCATCCGCCAGCAGCGCCTTGGCATGGTCGAGGGTCAGGGCCTGCAGGAACTGCTTCGGCGTCAGCCCGGCCCAGCGGGAAAAGACCCGCTGCAACTGGATGGGCTGAAGATCCACCTCCCGCGCCAGATCCTCGAGCCCCGGCTGGCTGCGCCAATCCTCGGTCAGGCGCTCCAGGGTGTGGCGCACCACCTTGTAGTCGGCGGCAGACAGATCGGCGAGCGACCTCGGGTCGGCATCGCGCAGCAAGGTGGAGGGAGAGACGGCGTGTGTCATGACCGGGGCCCGGATCCGTTGAAACTGTGAGCGGAAGCCTAGGGCAGATCCGCCGCTCCGGCGACCCGTTTTGCGAGTTCAGGCGCTGCGCCGGTCCTGCGGGGCGGCAGGGCCCTTGCGGGTGGTCAGAAGCAGGTTGGTCTCCGTACCGGCAATCCCCTCGATCAGGCGGATCCGGTTGAGCACCTCGTCGAAGGCCCCCAGATCCCGCGTGGCAATGTCGAGCACCAGATCCCACTTGCCGTTGGTCGAATGGATGCTGCGGACCTCCGTCATGGCGGAGAGGATCTTCACCACCGGATCCGTGTTGCGACCGGCGATCTCCACCAGCGTGACGGCGCGGATGGGCAGATCGCGCCAGTCATCGCGCAGGATCACCGTATAGCCGAGGATCTCGCCCTGCTCTTCCAGACGGGACAGGCGGGTGCGCACGGTTGCCCGTGCGACCTTGAGCTCTTCCGCCAGATCGGACACGGAACGGCGCGCATCGGAACGCAGGGCAGCGATGATCTGCAGGTCGAGAGTGTCCATTCTTCTCACTTTGAACGATTGAACATCTCATTCTGATAGAATAAGCTACCTCTTTGCGCAAGTCTGCCGATTTACACTGCCGGGAATCCTTGAGATCCTTCCAACTTGTTTCGTCACAAGGAGGTTCGAGGCGTGGCCGGACAGGACATCGTGCTGGTTGGAATTCCCATGGAAGAAGGCTCCGGACGCCGGGGCTGCTGCATGGGGCCTGACGCCTATCGGACCGCCGGTCTGGAGCAGGAACTGGAGGCCCTCGGCCACACGGTGCGCGACCTCGGCAACCTGCGCAAGGAACAGGTCGCCCCGCTGAGCCATGCCAATGGCGCGATCAAGAGCCTTGATGCCATGGCCGGCTGGACCCGCGCGATCAACAAATGCGCGGCCAACCTCGCCCGCGATCCGGTGTTTCCCATCTTCATGGGTGGCGACCATGCGCTTGCCGCGGGCTCCGTCTCTGGCCTCGCCGAAGGAGCGGCCGAAGCCGGCAGACCGCTCTTTGTCTTGTGGCTTGATGCCCACGCGGATTTCAACACCCTGGCCAGCACCCAGAGCGGCAACCTGCACGGCACGCCCCTCGCCTTTCTCTGCGGTCTCGGCGGGTTCGAGACCTATCTCGGTCGCCCCCTGCGCCATCCGCTCGTGCCCGAGAATGTCGAGATCCTCGGCGTGCGCTCCATCGATGCGCCGGAGCGCGAGCTGCTCCTGCGCCACGGTGTAGGTGTCAGCGACATGCGCCGCATCGACGAGGAGGGCATTGCCGCCCCCCTGCGCCAGTTCCTCGACCGGGTGAAGCGCCACAACGGCCTGCTGCATGTCAGCCTGGATGTGGATTTCCTCGACCCCGGCATCGCGCCGGCCGTGGGCACCACCGTGCCCGGCGGCACCACCTTCCGGGAAGCCCATCTGGTGATGGAGATGCTCCATGACAGCGGGCTGGTGACCTCACTCGATCTGGTGGAACTCAACCCCTTCCTCGATGACCGGGGCCGCACGGCCCGTCTCATGGTTGATCTCGTGGCCTCCCTGTTCGGCCGCCGGGTCTTCGACCGCCCCACAAGGAGCTTCTGATCATCATGACCCGTCCCTATGCGCCTGTACCCGTGCACAAGCCCGCTCCGTCCGAGCTGGCCTATGTTCCCTTCGTCAGCGTCGACAACATGATGCGCATCGTTGCCGAACGTGGGGTGGAACATGTCATCGAAGGCATTGCCGCCTGCATCGAGGAGGACTTCCGCCGCTGGGGCGAATTCGACAAGAAGCCGCGCATTCCCGCTCATGCTCCCGAAGGGGTGATCGAGCTGATGCCGACCAGCGACGGCAAGACCTTTGGCTTCAAATATGTCAACGGCCACCCGGGCAACACCTACTCCGGCCGCCAGACGGTGACGGGCTTCGGTGTTCTCTCCGACCTGACCACCGGCTACCCTCTTCTCTTCAGCGAAATGACCATCCTCACGGCCCTGCGCACGGCGGCCGTGTCCGCTCTGGTGGGCCGCTATCTGGCGCCGAAGGGGTCGCGCACCATGGCCGTGATCGGCAATGGGGCCCAGTCGGACTTCCAGTGCCTCGGCTTCAAGCACCTGGTCGGCATTCGCGAAATCCGGGCCTATGACATCGATCGCCGGGCCAGCGAACGCCTTGCCCGGAACCTCTCCGGCGCCGGTCTCACCGTCACCATCTGCAGTTCGCCCGAAGAGGCGATCGAGGGGGCGCAGATCATCACCACGGTGACCGCCGACAAGAAGAGCGCGACGATCCTGACCGACAACATGGTCGGGCAGGGGGTACATATCAACGCGGTGGGGGGCGACTGCCCCGGCAAGACCGAGTTGCACCGGGACATCCTGCTGCGCTCCGACATTTTTGTGGAACTGCCCGAACAGACCCGCATCGAGGGCGAGATCCAGCAGCTTGATGCGGACCATCCGGTCACCGAACTGTGGCAGGTCCTGCGCGGTGAAGCGCCGGGCCGCGTCTCCGGCGAACAGATCACTCTCTTCGACAGCGTCGGCTTCGCCATCGAGGACTTCGCCGCCTTGCGCTATCTGAAGGGCGTGCTCGCCACCACCAGCCACTATGAGAAGCTTGATCTTCTGGCCGATCCGGATGATCCGCGGGATCTCTATGGCATGGTTCTGCGGGGCACGGTGGGCCAGCCCCACGCCGCCTGAGCACGTTCGTCGAGACGCTTCCGTCTCCACCGGCCGCGTGAGCGGAAGGGGTGGGGACGGGGCGGCATTGCCACGCGTTTCTTCACGCTTTCCCCTCGCCTCGCCGCTCCGCTGCCGCTAAAACACCAGGCACAGACATCAAGCCATGGAGCGCGCCTTGGATTGGGCCCAACTGTTGGACGGTCGTCGGCTGCACGACTCCCGTTACGAGGAAAAGGCCAACCGGCCGTCCTATCTGGTCGATGCGGACCGCATCACCTTTTCCGCCCCCTTCCGGCGTCTGGCCAACAAGACCCAGGTGCATCCGCTCTATGAGAATGATCACCTGCACCACCGGCTGATCCATTCCATCGAGACCAGCAGCGTCGGCCGGTCCCTGGGGGTCGAGGTCGGTGAATGGCTGGAGCGTGAGGGCCGGATCGCCGACGGCGAGCGGCACCGGATCTCGGGCATCGTCTCGGCCGCCTGTCTTGCCCATGACATCGGAAACCCGCCCTTCGGCCACTCCGGAGAAGCAGCTATCGGCCAATGGTTTGCCGGCAAATTTTTTGAAGGTCGACCCCTCTTTGCCGCGCTCGATCCGGCTCTGCGCGCCCAGTTAAACGATTTCGAGGGCAACGCCCAGGGCTTCCGCATCATCACCCGGCTGGAGATGCGCCGCAACGACGGCGGCATGCGCCTGTCTCGCGGCGTCCTTGGCGCCTTCAGCAAGTATCCGGTCACGGCCGCCGCGCGCGAGACGCTGCGCACGGGTCCGGCCGGCGGCTACTGCGGCCTGAAGAAATACGGTGTCTTTGCCAGCGACCTGCCGCAATTCGCGGAAGTGGCGGAAGCCACGGGCCTGCCCCGCGAAGGCTCGGGCGATGCGATCTGGTGGCGCCGGCATCCGCTGGTCTTCCTCGTCGAGGCCGCCGATGACATCTGCTACAACATCCTCGACATGGAGGACGCGCACACGTCCGGCGACCTGTCCTTCGATGCGGTCTTCGATCTCCTCGCCCCGCTGTCCGGATTGGATCGCCGTGGCCGTGACGGAGAAACGCCCGAGGAAACAATCGCCTATGCCCGCGCGCTCGGCGTCGGAAATGCGATCGCCGCCTGCGTCGAGGCGTTCCGGCAGCACCACGACGCGATCATGAACGGCACCTTCTCGGACGCCCTGATCGAAGTCTCCTCGAAGGCGGCGGAATTCGACCGCATCAAGGACGTGGCGAAGAAGCGTCTCTTCACCTCCCCGCGCAAGACAGAGCTGGAGGTCATGGGGCGCAACGTGGTCCACCGGGTTCTGGATGGCATCAGCGAAGTCTACGAAGCGCTCCACGCCGGCGGATGGCAGCAGGAGGCGCTCTCCTCCTATCACCGTCAGCTCGTCAAGGCGGCCGGTCTCGACCTGCGCGACGTCGCCGATCCCGAGACGGCGCTCCATTCGCTCGCGGATTACGTCTCCGGCATGACCGACCGCTATGCGGTCAAGATGGCCCGCATGCTGAGCGGTGGCTGAGGCACACCCTCACCTGCACCCCCTCCTCCGTCATCCTCGGCCCTGTGCCGAGGATCCAGCACTCTTGTGGTCAATCGGGAGAGCATCAACACGAATGCTGAGGGTGACCGAGCCTCTTTTTGGGCTGTCGCCTCCGGTCTCTCCTTTGTCATCCCCGACTTGATCGGGGATCCAGTACTCACCGGTTTCAGAGACCGGAAATCACAGGCAGCGCAGTCGGTTACTGGATCCCTGCCTTCGCAGGGATGACGACGGAGAGGTGGGGCAAGCCCGAGGATGACGGAGAGCGGGGAAACCCCTCAGAGGGCAGCGGCGATCTCGGCGACGATGGCGTCGGCCGTCGCGCGGGGGTCGGTGGCCTGGTTGAGCGGGCGTCCCACCACCAGATAGTCGGAGCCGGCGCGGATGGCGTCGCCCGGGGTCATCACCCGCTTCTGATCGCCTGCCGCATGGCCGCTCGGGCGGATGCCCGGGGTCACGGAGACCAGTTCGTCGCCCAGAATGGTCTTGAGGGAGCCCACTTCCGTCGCCGCGCAGACGATCCCGCCCATGCCGGCCTCCCGCGCATCGGCGGCCCGTGCCTGCACCAGATCGGCGATCGGGCCCTTGTAGCCGGCGGCGATGAGATCCGCCTCGTCCATGGAGGTGAGCACGGTCACGCCCAGCAGGCAGAGGTCGGTGTTGCCGTCTTCGCGCAGGGCCTGCACCGCGGCGCGCATCGTCTTGGGATAGGCATGCAGGGTCATGAAGGTGACACCCATGCGGGCCACGTTCTTCACCGCGCGCAGGATCGTGTTGTCGATGTCGTGCAGCTTGACGTCGAGAAAGATCCTGTGGCCGCTGGCGGCCAGATCACGGGCCAGCTCCAGCCCGCCGGCGAACTGCAGTTCCATCCCGATCTTGTAGACCCCGACCGCCCCCTCGGTCGCCTTCACCAGCGCCTCGGCCTGCTGCACGGTGGGAACATCGAGGCCCATCATCAGGCGGTCGCGGGCGGAGGTCGGCTTGAAGGAGCTGGTGCGGGTCATGGTCGGCCTTTGTCGAGGGCGCAAGGGACCGGAGGGACGGTGAGCCTTGCGCGTGCGGCCCCGGCCGCGCCTGTTGCACTGCCGGGAGCATCGTCTGGAAAACTGGGATGGGTCTTCCTAGCATCGCTTCGCTGCGGCGGCCAGCGGGATTTGCCGTGCGGCGTTCCGCTGCCTTCCCCCGCTGCCGGGCCCCAAGCTCCCTGACCCCCGCTCCCTGACCAATGCGGAAGGCCGGGACGGATAAATGTTTCAATGCCCGGCTCACCCTGCTAAAACGGCGGCGTTTCGCCGGTTGTCTCCGGCATGGCAGGAAAAGGATGAGAGATGCGCACAGCGAAGATCTCGCGCAACACCAAGGAAACCCGCATTTCCGTCGAGATCAATCTCGATGGCACGGGCGCCTATGACGTGGCGACCGGGGTTGGCTTCTTCGACCATATGCTGGAGCAGCTTGCGCGACATTCGCTCATCGACATCACCCTCCGCGCCGAGGGCGACACCCATATCGACTTCCACCACACGGCGGAAGACACGGGCATCGCGCTTGGCCAGGCCATCCGCGAGGCGCTTGGCGACATGTCGGGCATCACCCGCTATGCGGACACGCACCTCGCCATGGACGAGGCGCTGACCCGCTGCGCGCTGGATGTGTCCGGCCGTCCGTTCCTCGTCTGGGATGTGACCTTCACCCGCGACAAGGTGGGCGAGTTCGACACCGAGCTCTTCGAGGAATTTTTCCGCGCCTTCGCGATGAATGCGGGCATCACGCTTCACATCGCTAACCTTTATGGATCAAACTGCCACCATATTGCCGAGACATGCTTCAAGGCGGTGGCCAGGACCCTGCGCAAGGCGATCGAGATCGACCCGCGCCAGGCCAACCGGATCCCGACCACCAAGGGCCAGCTCGGCGGCTGAGGGCGCGTGACGGACATGACCAGTTATTATGTGATGGGACCGTCGGATCTGAAGGATCCGGTGGCCAGTCCGCATGAGGCGGACCGGCTCGTCTTCATTCCCGAAAAATTCTCCTGGGGCGCCTTCGTGCTCTCCGTCCTGTGGCTGCTGTGGCACCGCATGTGGCTGGTGCTGCTCGGCTTCCTGACGATCTCGATCCTCACCCAGGCCGCGGCCAGCTTCGCCGGCGGTCCCGCCCCGTTGCTGGCGGCCTGGGCCGTGGCCTTCCTTCTTGCGCTCGAGGCCAACGGCCTGCGCCGCTGGACCCTGGAACAGGCTGGATGGCGCCTGCTGGGCCTCGTCACCGGGTCGGACCAGACCGAGGCGGAGCTGCGCTACTTTGCAAAACTTCAGGCCCAGGCCATCGGCCACCGGGAAGAGGACGTGCCGCCCGCGCCGATCGAGCGCATCCGCGGCATCATTCCGCGCATCGGTTCCGAACGTGTCGCTGGCCTGACCCTGAGCCCGGAGGGCGGACGATGAGCGTCGCCATCATTGACTACGGATCCGGCAACCTGCACTCGGCCGCCAAGGCTTTCGAGCGTGCGGCCCGCGATCATGCCCGCAAGCCCGGTGTTTTCGTGACCTCCGATCCGGATCGGGTGGCGAAGGCCGACCGTATCGTCCTGCCGGGCGTCGGTGCCTATGCGGATTGCAAGCGCGGTCTCGCCGCCGTGGACGGCATGATCGAGGTTCTCAACGAGCAGGTGCATGAAAAGGGCAAGCCCTTCATGGGCATCTGCGTCGGCATGCAGCTGATGGCGAGCCGTGGCCTCGAATTCGAGACCGTGGACGGCCTGGACTGGATCTCCGGCGACGTGACGGCCATGCAGCCGTCCGATCCGTCTCTCAAGATCCCGCACATGGGCTGGAACACCATTTCCGTGCGCGAAGGGTCTCATCCGGTTCTGGCGGGGCTGCCCACGGGCGCGAACGGGCTCCATGCCTATTTCGTCCATTCCTTCCATTTCGCCACCGCGCGGGAAGAGGACTGCCTGGCAACCTTCGACTATGCCGGCACCTTCACCGCCATCGTGGCCAGGGACAACATGGTCGGAACCCAGTTCCACCCGGAAAAGAGCCAGCGGCTCGGCCTTGGCCTGATTTCGAATTTCCTGGATTGGGCGCCGTAAGGGCTGCCCGAGAGCGAGACCAACATGATCCTCTTTCCCGCAATCGACCTGAAGGACGGTCAGTGCGTGCGCCTGAAGCTGGGCGACATGGACCAAGCGACGGTGTTCAATGACAATCCCGGTGCTCAGGCCAAGGCCTTCGAGGACCAGGGCTTCGAATGGCTGCATGTGGTGGACCTGAACGGCGCCTTTGCCGGCGAAAGCGTCAATGGCGCGGCGGTGGATGCCATTCTCGCCTCCACCAAGAACCCGGTTCAGCTCGGCGGCGGCATCCGCACCCTCGACCATATCGAGACCTGGCTGAGCAAGGGCATTTCCCGCGTCATCCTGGGCACGATCGCCGTTCGCGACCCTGAGCTGGTGAAACAGGCCTGCAAGGCCTTCCCCGGCAAGGTCGCCGTCGGCATCGACGCCAAGGGCGGTTACGTGGCCGTCGAAGGCTGGGCGGAAACCTCGCAGCTCACCACCGTCGATCTGGCGCGCCGCTTCGAGGATGCGGGCGTCTCCGCCATCATCTTCACAGACATCGACCGGGATGGCGTTCTGAAGGGGCTGAACATCCCCTCCACCCTGGAGCTGGCCCGTTCCGTCTCGATCCCGGTCATTGCCTCGGGCGGACTTGCCTCCATCGATGACATCCATCGTCTACTCGAGCCGGATTGCGCCATCTTGGAAGGGGCGATTTCCGGCCGCGCGCTCTATGACGGCCGTCTCGATCCGAAGGAAGCCATGGACCTGATCCGGGCAAAGCGGAGCGCAGCATGACCCTCAAGGCTCGCGTGATCCCCTGTCTCGACGTCAAGGATGGCCGTGTCGTCAAGGGCGTGAACTTCGTCGATCTGGTGGATGCCGGTGATCCGGTGGAGGCCGCCAAGGCCTATGATGCCGCTGGCGCCGACGAGCTCTGCTTCCTCGATATCACCGCGTCCCACGAAGGCCGCGACACCATCTATGACGTGGTCCGCCGCACGGCGGAGGCCTGCTTCATGCCGGTGACGGTCGGCGGCGGCGTGCGCACGGTGGAAGACATCCGCAAGCTGCTGATTGCCGGCGCCGACAAGGTGTCCATCAACACGGCCGCCGTGAACAATCCGGACTTCATTCGCGAAGCGGCCGAGAAATTCGGTGCCCAGTGCATCGTGGTTTCCATCGATGCCAAGCAGGTGAATGCGCCGGGCGAGGCGGAGCGCTTCGAGATCTTCACCCATGGCGGCCGCAATCCGACCGGCATCGATGCGGTGGAGTTCGCGAAGAAGGCCGTCGAACTGGGCGCGGGCGAGCTGCTGGTCACCTCCATGGACCGGGACGGCACCAAGTCGGGCTACAATCTGGCGCTGACCCGTGCGATTGCCGACGCTGTGCCGGTGCCGGTCATCGCCTCGGGCGGTGTGGGCAATCTGGATCATCTGGTCGAAGGCGTTCGTGACGGCCACGCGACGGCGGTTCTGGCGGCCTCGATCTTCCACTTCGGCGAGTTCACCATTCACGAGGCCAAGAGCCACATGCGCGATGCGGGCATTCCCATGCGCATGGACGACATGATCTGACGCGACCTGTCTCATCGCGTCGCATGGCGTAACGGAAGCTATACGAATGACCGATTTTACTCTGTCCGATCTGGACGCCATTATCGCCGCGCGCGCAACGAGCGCGGACGAAAAGTCCTACACGCGCAAGCTGATCGGCAAGGGCGTTCCCAAATGCGCCCAGAAGCTGGGTGAGGAAGCCGTGGAGGCCGCGATTGCGGCCGCCCGGGGAGATCAGGCGGAGCTGACCGCGGAAGCGGCTGATGTGCTCTACCATCTGCTGGTGCTGCTCAAGGCCTGTGACGTCCCCCTCCAGGATGTCATGGCCGAGCTGCAGCGGCGTACGGCCCAGACGGGCCTCGAGGAAAAGGCATCGCGTCCCGCCGATTGAGGCGGGCCGTGAGGCAGAGTGCCGCGTCGGGACGGCAAACAGACATGGATCAGGCCTTGACCCTGAAACCGGAAATGGACCTCTCCCCCTATCGGGTGTTCACCGACAAGGAATGGGCGCGGCTTCGCAAGAACACCCCCCTGACCCTGACGGTGGAGGAGGTGATCGAGCTGCGGGGTCTGAACGACCCCATGTCGATTGCCGAGGTGGAGAAGATCTACCTGCCCCTGTCCCGTCTTCTGGCCTATTACGCCGAAGCGACGGTCGGCCTGCATCAGGCGTCCCAGAACTTCCTGGGGCTCAAGGACGGCAAGACCCCCTTCATCATCGGTGTGGCCGGGTCGGTCGCGGTGGGCAAGTCCACCACGTCGCGCCTGCTGAAGGCGCTTCTGGCCCGCTGGCCCGCCAGTCCCAAGGTGGATCTGGTGACCACCGACGGCTTCCTCTATCCCAATGCCGTGCTGGAAGCCGAAGGCCTGATGCACCGCAAGGGCTTTCCGGAAAGCTTCGACCGGGCGCGCCTGCTGAAGTTCCTGTCCGACATCAAGGCGGGTCAGCGCAACGTGCGGGCGCCGGTCTATTCCCACTTCTACTACGACGTGATGCCCGGCCACACGGTCACCGTCGACAAGCCGGACATCCTGATCGTCGAGGGCCTAAACGTGCTTCAGACCCGCGAGCTGCCCAAGGATGGCCGCGCGGTTCCCTTCGTCTCGGACTTCTTCGACTTCTCCATCTACATTGATGCGAGCGAAGATCTGCTCCTTTCCTGGTATGTGGAGCGCTTCATGCATCTGCGTGAAACCGCGTTCCGCGACCCGGGCTCCTACTTCCACAAATATTCGCGGATCTCGGAGGAAGAGGCGGTCGAGACGGCCCATCGCATCTGGACGGAGATCAACCTGGTCAATCTGCGGGACAACATCCTGCCGACCCGGCCGCGCGCGGATCTGATCCTCACCAAGAACGATGCCCACCGCATCGGCAAGGTGGCCCTGCGCAAGATCTGAGTCCGGACCGGAACCGACGTTCCATGAAAAAAGCCCGGCACGATGGCCGGGCTTTTTCCGTTTCAAGGTGTCCTGATCAGGCGGCGGACTGGGCCCGCACGTTCTGCAGGAACTGGGCCACGGTGTGCTTCAGCGTGTCCGCATTGGCTTCCAGCTCGCGGGCGGAGGCATCCACCGTCTCCGCATTGGTGCGCGTCAGGTCGGCGGCCTGTGCGACGCTGGTGATGCTGCTGGTCACTTCCACCGTGCTGCGGGAGGCCTCGGTCGCGTTGACCGCGATTTCCTGCGTGGCAGCACCCTGCTGTTCCACCGCGGCGGAGATCGAACCGGCGATCTCGTTCATGCGGTTGATGATCTCGGTGACCGAGGAGATGGCCTTGGCCGCTTCCTGGGTCTCGCCCTGGATGGCCGAGATCTGGCTCGAGATTTCCTCGGTTGCCTTGGAGGTCTGGTTGGCCAGCTCCTTCACCTCTGCCGCCACGACCGCGAAGCCCTTGCCGGCCTCCCCGGCACGGGCTGCCTCGATGGTCGCGTTCAGCGCCAGCAGGTTGGTCTGCTCGGCAATGGCCTGAATGAGGGTGACGACCTCGCCGATCCGGCCGGCAGCCTCGGAGAGACCGTTCATGCGCTTGTTGGTCGAGGTGGCTTCCGCAGCCGCATTGGCCGCGATCTCGGACGACGACTGCACCTGACGGCGGATCTCGTTGACAGAGGCGGAGAGCTCTTCGGCGGCCGCTGCCACGGTTTCCACGTTATGGGCCGCCTGGGACGAGGCGTTGCTCACCAGCGAGCTTTCCTGCGTGGTGCGGCTCGCACCGTTGGTCATGTCCTGAGAAGCCTTCTGCAGGGCCATGACGGAAGACTCGATGACGGTCATCATTTCCGTGACGGTGCGGTCGAACTCGCCGGAGAGGTTCTGGATCGCCTTGCCGCGCCGTGCGGCGTCTTCCGTTGCTGCCATCTGAGCGGCTTCCAGACGCTGGCGCTCGCGATCCTTGGAGATGAAGATCTCCAGGGTCTTGGCCATGATGCCGACTTCATCGGTACGATCCGTGTTACCGACGACCACATCGCTCCGGCCATCGGCCAGTTCCTTCATCGAACCGGTCAGGGCCAGGATCGGGCGGGTGATCCCGCGGATACTGACATAGGCGATCCCGATAGCCATCAACACGCCGACAATGGCGATGATCGCGACGGTGGTGGCCTGGTCCCAGAAGGCAACCCGCAGATCATCCACATAGACGCCGGTACCGATCATCCAGCCCCAGGGGTCGAACACTTCGGCCCAGCCATACTTGCCTTCTGGAATGTCAGAGTTCGGACGCGGCCATTCGTAGTAGATGGACCCGCCGCCTGCACGCCCAATCTTGATCATTTCCGCGATAATAGGCACGCCATTTGGGTCCTTGGTGCCGCTCATGTCGGTCCCGACCAGGCTCTCCTTGATGTGGACAAGATTGATGCCGTTGAGGTCATAAACGAAGAAATAGTCGTTCTGCTGGAAGCGGATCGCACCGATCGCCAGCTTCGCGGCGGCCTGGGCGTCTTCCCGGGTCATTGCACCCGATTGCTCCAGCTCGTAATACTTTGCTGAAATGGCCTTGGCTGCCTGGGTCAGGCTGTGAAGCCCGTGCAGCCGCTCCTTGAGCATGGTCTTGTCGAGAGATTGGAGCCCCATGAACCCGATCAGGCCGGTCAAAAGAATGATAAGCGTGATTGGGAGTGCGAGCTTCCGAGAGATCGACCAATTCTTGAAGTTCATGGTGGGAACCCTTGTCATTATTTGGCGCAAGGGTACGTGTGGAAATATAATGAAATAATTAAAACATGCCTATGTATCAATAATTTTAAATCGTCCAGATACACCGGCAGGTATACCCATCAGAGGTAATACGTAAGTATTTTTTGCAACCAAAGAGTACTTATTGAGCCAGACAGTATACATCCTGCGCGCCGGGTCGACTCCAGGTTGTGCTGCGCTCCTGGCCCTGAAAGGCAAAGGCACCTTCCGCATAGAGGAAGTTCGTCCCTGCAGAAATGCGCGGCAGGGTCACCGGATATTGTCCCATCTCCGCCACCGTCACCCGGTCTCCTCCGGCCGAGAAGCTGACCTGAAGATCCGCTCCCCCCGTGCAGAGGTAGTTGACCAGGGGGCCGCCCGCGGAGGTCGAAGAGACGGGCGCTGGCTGCCAGGAAGCGTTGGGTCCGAGGGAACGGCCGCCGCCGATGTCGCCGGGAGGAATGGGGCCGGCCGGACCTCCGAAGCCGTCGATGCTGCCGGGCTGCGACCAGCCGTCACCGCCCGCTGGAGCGCCGAAACCGGGCTGGACCGGCGCCGGTGCCCTTCCCCCGGAAATCACCACTTCCCTGTAGGGCGTGCGCGACACATAGATGCCGAGGCAGGGGCCGTTGCTCTCGCGCACGAGCCAGGCATGGCTGACATAGGTCGGCTGGTTCAGCACCTGTCCGGGCTGAAGTGTCGCGAAATACTGGGCCGCGCCGTCATAATCGATCCAGTTCACATCCACCGGGCGTCCGCCGTCATTGCGGAAGATGATCTCGCCATTGCGCTCGGCTTCCAGCGAACGGATGCGTCCGGCTTCGGTACAGGACACATCCGCCTGGGCAATCAGGTTTCCGCCCGCAGCGCCGGGCAGAAGGGCGGGATCTTCACCGACGATCTTCTGAGCTTCGGCGCAGGTGGCCAGGAACAGGCGCACGGGCGTGGCGCTGCCCTTCAGCGACACGGAATAGGCGGGCGTTCCCTGCACCTGGATCGTGAGCTGGCTCTCCTTGATCATCGCCTGCCACAGCGGGTCCGTCATGGGCAGGGCGATCTGGGGGAATGACTGGCCATACTGGTTGTTTCGGCTGGACCCCACGGCGGAATAGGACATGGAGAACCCGCCGGCGTAAATCGATACCGGTTCGGTCTTGCCTTCGCTGGTGCTGGCCGAGGTCTGGGCAAAGACGATGGTGGCCTGACCGGATTGGGTCAGGCAGGCGGCGCGGAAGTCGATGTCATCCGTCCCCGGTACCCCGTGGGTCAGGTAGCTCTTGTCGTCCGGAATGTTGCCGGGTTCGGCCTGCCATGTTCGGTTCTCAGACCCTGAGATGATCACAGTCTGACCGCCGGTCGCCGCAGCAGGCGGCTGGCCGCCGTCGCGATGGCGGTTGAGGCTCTCGCCCACGATGGACGACAGGTCGGAGCCACCCTCCGGCTTTTTCGTCGTCTCCAGGGTCCCAGAAGGCTCAAGCGGCTTGAGCGCCGCGCCATTTGCGGGCTTGTCGGCTCCCCGGGCGCTTCCGGAGGCTCCGGACGTCGGAGCCTGGACCTGGGTCTGGGCCTGAGCAGCAGGTGCCGACGGAGACGTTGCCGGTGACGCGGTGGAGCTGCTAGCGGCACTCTTGGAGCCCGAGTTGCTCGCGGCCGTGCCGGCAATCGGTGCGGGGCCGGTGCCGTTGATCACCCGCGCCGCACCCGGACGGCCGTCATCCTCCACGTCCACGACCAGCGTGCCGCCGGAGCAGATATTCGCGTCCCGGTTCAGAACCCGGCTGTTTTCGAGCGTGACCTGGAGTTTCACGTCGCAGGGCGGGGCGGAAGACGAGCTGCCAAGGGCGTCGATCACCACACCGGTGTCATCCCGGCTGATCACCGGGCGATAGCGGCCGTCCAGCGTCACGGCGCGGATGCCGGGCTTGGGCGGATTGACCTCGATGCGGAGCGTCTCGGGTGCCCCTTGCGCAAGGGTAGCCACCGGCGCCAGCAACCCGGTCGCGAGCAGTGTGGTCGCCAGGGCGAGCCCGCAGGCATGGCGGGTCGAAAGGCGGGTCTGTCTTGCGCGAGCGGTCAGCGGCCGCATGGGTACCTCCGGAGGGGTCGTCCGTTTTCAGGATAGGGCGTCAGTTAGATAGGCAAATCGACGCAAATAGGGCAAGGCCCGGAAGGGACCTTTGTCCGCTTGCCGTGAAGATGGCCCTGTGCGGGCGACGGTCCTGGGAGCCGTTCAGCGCGGGGCGCGCTTGGCGAGGATGCGCTGCAGGGTGCGGCGATGCATGTTGAGCCGGCGGGCGGTTTCCGACACGTTGCGGTCGCACAGCTCGTAGACCCGCTGGATATGCTCCCAGCGCACCCGGTCGGCGGACATGGGGTTTTCCGGCGGCGGAGCCTTCTCGGCGCTCTGGTTGGCAAGGGCCGCGACGATGTCGTCCGGATCGGCGGGCTTGGCGAGATAGTCCACGGCGCCGAGCTTCACGGCGGTCACCGCGGTGGCGATGTTGCCGTAGCCGGTGAGGATGATGGCGCGGGAGTCCGGGCGCACCTGACGGATTGCCTCGATCACGTCCAGACCGTTGCCGTCATCCAGCCGCATGTCCACGATGGCAAAGGCGGGAGCACGGCCCTGGATGCGCACGCGCGCCTCGGTCAGACCGTCGGCGGTTTCCACTTCGAAGCCGCGCTTTTCCATGGCGCGGGCAAGGCGCTGCTGGAAGGCCTTGTCGTCGTCCACGATCAGAAGCGACTTGTCTTCGTAATGTTCCAGTCCCGGTGCTTGATCGGTCATCGGCCCGTTCCCGTTTTGTCGTGTCTACGCTTCCAGGCGGTCGGCGGATCTTTGCAGAAGCGTTCCCGAGGGGGTCCTCAGGTCGGATTGTCGAGATCCTGCGGTTGCTTATGGCCGGAAAACCCGTAAGCGTCCACCTGTTCCTTGGCCTCGATTGTCGCACGTGGCCACGTCACGCGGATCGAAGCGCCCGTTGCGGGAGGGGACCGGTTCTCGATGAAGAGCTTGGCGCCCGTGCGCTCCAGCAGGGTCTTGGCGATGAAGAAACCGAGCCCCAGGCCACCTCCGGTTTCCCGGTTGCGGCCGCGCCGGGTGACATAGGGATCGCCGATCCGGGCCAGCAGGTCCGGCGTGAAGCCCGGTCCGTCATCCCGGATGGTGATGGTCAGGGTCCGGGCGTCCCACTGGGCCAGGATCTCGGCCTTGTCATTGGCGAAGTCGACGGCATTTTCCAGAAGGTTTCCAAGCCCGTAGCGGATCGCGGCATTGCGGGTTCCGACAGGCTCCGGCCCGTCCCCGGCCCCTTCGACCACGATCTCCACGCCGAAGCCCCGATGTGGATCGGCCACTTCCTCCATCAGCTGCGACACGGACATGCGCTGGTAGGTGCTGTCCTCGTCGCTGGAAAGCGAGGTGAGCCGCCGCAGGATCGCCTTGCAGCGCTCGGCCTGTTGCCGGATGAGCAGGATGTCGTCCTTGCGGTGGTCGCCGTCCTCGAACTCGTCGGTCATTTCCTTGGCCGCGAGCAGGATCGTGGCCAGCGGCGTCCCCAGTTCGTGGGCCGCGGCGGTTGCCAGCCCGTCCAGGGCATTCAGATGCTGCTCGTTCTGCAGCACCAGCTCTGTGGCGGCCAGGGCGTCGGCCAGCTTGCGGCCTTCGTCGGCCACCTTGAAGGCATAGGTGGACATGAAGCCGAGGGTGAGCACGAGCGCCAGCCACACCCCGATCACATAGACCGGGGGCTGGGAAAACCCGACCTCTCCCGGCCAGGGCAGGGGAAAATGCGACACGGTCAGGAAGCTGGCGGCGAAGGTTGCAAGCGCCCCGAGCGCCAGCGTGTACCAGGCCGACAGGGCCGTGGCGGAAACCATGACCGGAGCCAGCAGCAGGAAGGCAAAGGGGTTGCCGAGCCCGCCCGTCAGATAGAGCAGCCCGCTGAGCTGGAGAATGTCATAGGCGAGCTGGAGGGCGGCCGCCTTCTCCGACACCCGCACGGCCGCCGGCGAGCGGATCTTCAGGAACACGTTGATCCAGGCCGACAGGGCCACCAGCGAGAAGGCGAGCCCCACCGGAAGGGGATAGTCCAGGCCGATATGCACGATCAGCAGCGCCGCCGTCTGTCCGGCCACCGCCAGCCACCGCAGGCGCACCAGGGTGTCGAGCCGGAGCCGGCGGGAGGGGCGGGTGACGCGGAAGGCGGTGTTGTCCATCATCCTGTCGTTGTGCGAGGGATTTGCCCCCGAGACAAGGGCGATCTTTGGCGCATCCCTGTCCGCTTGCTCTTGTCGCGGCGGGCCGCAAATGCTAGCCAACCTTCATGCTGGGCAAAGGGCAACGCGGGCCCGGTGCCAGGTGGGGCTCCCCCGAGGGATCTCTCGAAAGAAGCGCCGCCGACGAAACCCGCGAAACGCGAAACGGAATGAGTGACGATGACCGATACCAATGACGCCGGCGCGCAGCCGCAGGCAGGATCCGCGCCCGCAGCACCGGGTCTCAACATCCTCGGACAGTACATCAAGGACCTGTCCTTCGAAAATCCGAACGCACCGCGCTCCCTGCAGCAGGGCGAGCAGCCGAAGCTCGACATCAACGTCAATGTGAACGCGCAGCCCCTGGGCGAAGGTCAGTTCGAAGTGGTCCTGACCCTGACCGCCAAGGCCGAGCGTCCGGACATGGTGATGTTCAACGTCGAACTGGTTTATGCTGGTCTGTTCCGCATCACCAACGTGCCGCAGGAACACATGCATCCGTTCGTGATGATCGAGTGCCCGCGCATGCTCTTCCCCTTCGCCCGCAACGTGCTGGCCGAGGCAACCCGCAACGGTGGCTTCCCGCCGCTGCTGCTCGATCCGATCGATTTCGCCCAGCTCTACCGCCAGAACATGGCGCAGGCTGCGGCCCAGAAGCCGAACTGAGCCCTTCGCTCGCAGGCTTTTGCAACTGACAGAAAGGCCGTGGCATCCGCCGCGGCCTTTTTCCTTGCCCAGCTTTGAGCGGGCGCATGCAAAAAGGCCGGAGCACTGGCCCGGCCTTTCGTTTTCTGAGATGCCTGACCGACCCTATCGGTTGGTGATGATTTCCGGTCCCATCAGGCTGTAGGGCAGCCAGGTGGACAGCGCGGGCACATAGGTCACCAAGATCAGGAAGAGGAAGAGGATCAGCACGAAGGGCGCTGCCGCCTTCACCACCTGCACCAGGCTCATGCCCGTGATCCCGGAGGTCACGAAGAGGTTGAGCCCGATGGGCGGGGTGATCATGCCGATTTCCATGTTCACCACCATGATGATGCCGAGATGGATCGGATCCACGCCCAGCTCCATGCCGATCGGGAACACCACCGGCGCCACGATCAGCAGCAGGCCCGACGGCTCCATGAACTGGCCGCCCAACAGCAGCAGCAGGTTGACCGCGATCAGGAAGGTGAACCAGTTGAAGCCGGCATCCAGCATCAGGTCGGTGATGGCCTGCGGAATGCGCTCGGAAGTCAGCACATGGGCAAAGAGCAGCGCGTTGACGATGATGAACATCAGCATGATCGTCGTCTTGGCCGCATCCGTCAGCACCTTCTTCGTGTCGGCGTGAACGCAGGCCGGGAAGAAGTAGATGATGGACATGGCCACGTTGCGCAGGATGGCGGCCGGGATGCTTTCCCCGTCCTTGCGCATCGGCACGTCTTTCAGCGGTCCCATGTCGCGATAGATGAAGATCGCGATCAGATAGGCATAGACGGCCGCAACCGCTGCGGCTTCGGTCGGGGTGAAGATCCCGCCGTAGATCCCGCCCAGGATGATGACGATCAGCAGCAGGCCGAACGCCGCCTCACCGGCCGCACCCGCGATCTCGCCGAAACCGGCGAAGGGCTGCTTCGGCATGTTCTTCATGCGGGCGTTTATGTAGATGGCGATCATCAGCATGAAGCCGGCAACCAGACCCGGAATGACCCCGGCCAGGAACATGCGGCCCACGGAAACGTCGGTCGCCGCCGCATAGACCACCATCACGATGGACGGCGGGATCAGGATGCCGAGGGTGCCCGCATTGGCGATGACGCCAGCCGCGAATTCCTTGGTGTAGCCGACCTGACGCATGCCCGCGATGGCAATGGTGCCGATGGCGACCACGGTTGCCGGAGACGAGCCGGACAGGGCGGCAAAGAGCATGCAGGAGAAGATCGCCGCGATGGCCAGACCGCCGCGCACATGGCCCACGCAGGCGATGGCGAAGCGGATGATGCGGCGTGCCACGCCCCCGGTCGACATGAAGGCCGAGGCCAGGATGAAGAACGGGATCGCCAACAAGGTGTAGTTCTGCGACGCGGTGAACAGCTGCAGCGCGACGGAGGAGATGCTGTCGTTCGAGAAGAACGCGATGGCCAGAACGCTGGAGAGGCCCAGCGAGATGGCGATGGGCACGCCGAGGAACAGGAATCCCAGGACGAGAATGAAGAGGACTGCGGCTTCCATGGATCTCTACCTCAATCCTTCAGGATGTCTTTGTTTTCGGCAACGAGATCTTCCGCCTCATGGGCGGCGATCATCATTTCCCGCTCGCCGCGCATGATCTGCCAGGCTGCCTGAGCGCAGCGATAGGCAAAGAGCGCGAGCCCGACCGGCAGGATGAGATAGGCGATCCAGCGCTGCACCCGCTCCTTCGTGCCGAAGGTCTCGATGATGAAGTCCGGATAGCGCAGGTCGTCCAGGCCGATGCCGATCTTGAACATCTTCTGCCAGTAGTCGATGGCGCCGCCCCTGGCCTCGATGCCGAAGAACTGCAGCCAGTCGGCCTGCAGCAGGATGACCGCATAGGCCACGCCGCATAGGGCGCCAAAGACCGCGACCGCGCGGAACATCGGGCGCGGGAAGAGACGGATCACCGCGTCCACGCCCAGATGGGAGCCGATCTTCACGCCGTAGCTCATGCCGAAGAGGATCAGCCACGCAAAGAGGATGCGCGTGAATTCCAGGGCGCCGCCCCAGCCGGAATTGAAGCCGTAGCGGGCCACGACCTGGGTGAAGGAAACAAGGGTCATGGCAGCAAGGAGCAACGCCAGAACGTTCTCCTCAAACCGCGTGACCCAATCATCGACACGTTTCATGACACATCCCCCGCAGGCGCAACGCTCAGGCGCCGCGCCGTTCAAGTTCTTGATCGTTTGATTGTTCTGTCCCGAAGCGGAAGGCCGCGGCCGATTTCGGCGGCGGCCTCCCTTCAGGTTCGCTTTTGGGCCGGTGCGGCCCGGTGACCGGGCCGCGAGGCGCCCTTAGTTGGTGGTGTTCGATGCCACGGCGGCGTCGATCAGGTCGGTACCGATGTCGCCTTCGAACTTGGCCCAGACCGGCTTCATGGTGTCGACCCATGCCTTGCGCTGGTCGGCGTCGAGGGTGCGGATGGTGGCTCCGGTTTCCTCGATGCGCTTGCGGTTGTCGGCTTCCTGGGACGCAACGCTGGCGTTGGCAGCGGCGGTCACTTCATCGCAGATCGCCAGGAACTGGGTCTTGACGTCTTCATCCAGGCTGTTCAGCCACTCGTCCGAGGTGACGAGCAGATAGGCCAGCAGCTGGTGGTTGGTTTCGGTGATGCCGTCCTGCACTTCGAAGAACTTCTGGGTATAGATGTTCGACCAGGTGTTTTCCTGACCGTCCACGACGCCGGTCTGCAGCGCGCCATAGACTTCCTTGAAGGCCAGCTTCTGGGCGTTGGCGCCAAGAGCTTCGATCATGGCCACGGCCACGTCGGAGGTCTGCACGCGGAACTTCAGGCCATTGGCGTCGGTCGGTGCGAGCAGCGGCTTGTTGGCCGAGAACTGCTTCAGACCGGAGCTCCAGTAGCCGAGACCCATGAAGCCGTAGTCGGTCATGGAGCCCAGCAGGCCCTTGCCGGCTTCGGACGTGGTGAAGCGCTCGACGGCATCCAGATCCTGGAACAGGAACGGCAGGTCGAAGAGACGGAACTTCAGCGTGTAGGCTTCGAACTTGGAGAGGGACGGAGCGGCCAGCTGGACGTCGCCGAGCAGGAGGGCTTCCATCACCTTGTCGTCATCGAACAGCTGGGAGTTCGGGAACACCTGCATGCAGGCCTTGCCGTCCATTTCCTTGTTGACCCGGTCGGCCAGCATGGTGGCTGCGTCGCCCTTCGGGTGGCCGGTAGCGGCAACCACGTGGCTGAACTTGATGACGATTTCACCGTCGTCGCAGGACTCGGTGGCCTGTGCGTTGCCGGCGAAGGCGAGGGTGGCCGCGGTGGCTGCGGCGAGCATGAGCTTCTTCATGAAATGTCCTCCCAGACATTATCTTATGAATCCTCCCGGACCGGGAGCGGTCCGGCGCCCTGAGGAAGAGCGTGAGCCCAAGTTTGCAACGCCCGTGCCAAGCCTCGAAAAAAAACGCGAAGCCGCGGAACCGCAGGCATTCCGGTGCATTCTCCTCATGCCCCTCGCATCAACCCGATGCACCCCTGGGTCGGAATCGACACACATCCCCCTCACCTGATGTGTCGATTCCGACCCATCCCTTTTGCGGCCGGCATGGTGTCCGCACAAATCTCCTCCAATTCGATCAGACCTGCCTTGCCGAGCGAGCCATATCGGCGACGCAGGCGCTGCAGCTTGTCCGGATTGCGCGTGATGTAGATCCTGGACAGCGTCCCGGCCCCGTCCCAATCTAGGGACACCGCGGCAATGACGCCCGACCCCTTCGTGACGAGAATTCCCGCAAGCCCGTTCATCTGACATGGCGTCAGCGTGAACTCCCGCCAGTTGGGCGCAAGGGCCCTTTCGATGAAGGGCAGAACCCTTTCCGGGCCATGCAGGATGCGACGTGCAGCAATCACCTTGCCGCCGCCGTCTGCGTGAAGCTGGATGTCCGCGCTGAGCAATCGATCCAGTCCGGTCGTCGATCCGGTGGTCAGCGCCGCTTCAAAGGCTCTCAGAAGCTCCATCTGCCGCATCTCTTCCGGTCTCGCCCTGACCCGCTCTTCCCCGATGTGCCGTCTGGCCCGGGCAACAAGCTGGCGGCAGGCCGGCTCTGTCAGGCCCAGGGTTTCGGCCACCAGCGGATAGGGCTGGGAGAAGATTTCGCGCAACAGATACGCCGCACGTTCCTTTGCCGTCAGGCGCTGCAAGAGAAGCAGGAAGGCTGTCGACAGGGTGTCTGCCAGCTGGTGCGCTTCTTCCGCCGTGTCCTGCGTGACGGTTTGCAGAGGCTCCGGCAGCCAGGGGCCGACGTAGTCCATGCGCTGTCGCGCACCGGATTTCAGGATATCGAGACAGCGGTTCGTGCAGGCGGTCGTGAGCCACGCAGCGGGAACCTTGATCGCCTTTCGATCCGCGCGAAGCCAGCGCATGTAGGTGTCCTGCACGGCATCCTCCGCGTCCGCAGACGAGCCGAGCAGGCGATAGGCCAGCCCCAGCAACCTGGGGCGGGCTTCTTCGAACAGTCGCGCATGACGTGGCAGGGTCATATCAGTGCTTCGAGACCTGGATCCGGTTCCACATGTTGATCATGGCGACAGCGACGGTGACGACGCTGATCTGATTGTCCGAGAAATGCTCGCGCAGGGCCGCCCGCAGGGGCTCATAGTCCGCCGCAGGTTGCAGGACCGTCAAGGCTTCGGTCCAGGCGAGAACCGCCCTCTCGGCCGGGGTGAAATCCTTCACGTGGCGCCACACGATCAGGCGGCCAAGACGCTCCTCGGTTTCTCCGGCCGCAACCGCTTCCTTCAGATGCATGTTCACGCAATAGGCGCACTGATTGATCTGGGAGGCGCGCAGCGAGATGAGGGGGAAGAGCGTCGCCGGCAGATCGGCCGAGGCCATCAGATCATAGACCGATACCAGGCGGCTGAAGATTTCCGGCGTCACTCGTTCATAGGCAACAGGGTTCGAAAGCGCGTTCATGGGCTTATTCTCCAGGGTGAAAACTTGCTTGCACCCTGATGACGATCGGCGTTTCGCGCCTGTGACACCGATGTTGCTCTTTTCTCGTGCCGTTAGGTTTCGTCCTTGCTGAGGCCGTATTTTCGCATCTTCTCGTAAAGCGCCTTTCGCGACAGGCCGAGCCCCTCGTAGGTCGCCTTGATCGAGCCTTCGTTGCGGGCGAGCGCTGCCTCGATCAGGGCCTTCTCATAGGCCGCCACCTGATCGAAGAGACTGTCCGGCCCCTGGCCTTCGCCCGGACCGGGCCCGTCGGCCTCATCATCCGCGACGCCGCCTTCCAGACCCAGCACGAAGCGATCCGCCACATTGCGCAACTCGCGCACATTGCCAGGCCAGGGGCGCGAGGCCAGCTCCGCCAGATAGGCGGGGGCCACATCCGGGATCTCGCGGCGGTAGCGGGCCCGGGCTTCAACGGCAAGGTGTTGGAACAGCAGCGGAATATCCTCCAGCCGGTCGCGCAGGGGCGGGATCGGTACGGTGACCACATTCAGCCGGTAGAACAGGTCGAGACGGAACCGCCCTTCCCGGCCGGCCTGCTCCAGGTTCTCCTTGGTCGCCGCAATGAAACGCACGTCCAGCTCGATGGACCTGTTGGACCCGAGACGCTCGATGCTGCGGGTTTCGATCACCCGCAGCAGCTTGACCTGCAATTCCAGCGGCATGGACTCGATTTCATCGAGAAACACCGTGCCACCATGGGCATATTCCAGCTTGCCGATGCGCTGGCCGCTGGCGCCTGTGAAGGCCCCCTTCTCGTGGCCGAAGAGCTCGCTCTCGATGATTTCCGCAGGCAGTGCGCCACAGTTCAGCGCCACGAAGGGCTTGCCCTTGCGCGGCCCCTCGTCGTGCAGGGCGCGGGCGACCACATCCTTGCCAGACCCGGTTTCCCCAAGGATCAGCACGTCCGCGTCGGTGGGCGCGAGCGCCAGCACGGTTCGGCGCAGGCGTTCCATGGCGGCAGAACGCCCCACCAGCCGGCTTTCCAGCCCGCTGCGGTCGGCCAGATCCTCGCGCAGGATGCGGTTTTCCAGAACCAGCCGCCGTTTCTCGATGGCGCGTTCGGCGACGGAGGCCAGATGGGCGACGGAGAAGGGCTTCTCCATGAAGTCATAGGCCCCGGCGCGCATGGCTTCGACTGCCAGCGGCACGTCTCCGTGTCCGGTGATCAACACCACGGGCAGGGCCGGATCGATCTCCATGGCCTTGCGCATGACCTCGAACCCGTCCTGCCCCGGCATGCGGATGTCGGTGACCAGAACCCCGTAGAAGCCCCGGTTCACATGCTGCAACGCCTCGTCCGCCTGGGAGGTGGCGATCACCTTGTGCCCGGTGAGCTCAAGCCCCTGCGCCAGGGAGCGGCAGAGGTCGGCTTCGTCATCCACCAGCAGAACACACGCCTGATCCATTCCATGTCATCCCTGCAGGCGGCCGGAGCCGCAGTCTGTCGAACGTGCCGATCACGCCGCCGGCGCTTGATCCGCCTCGGTCTTGCCCGCCGCCCACGGGCCGCCCGAACGGGGCAGGCGCATGGAAAAGCGGGCGCCTCCCAGCGGCCCGTCTTCCAGGACCAGCGATCCGTTGAAATCGTGCACGATCTTATAGGCAATCGACAGCCCGAGCCCAAGGCCCGCGCCGGTTTCCTTTGTGGTGAAAAACGGCTCGAAGATCTGCGGCCGGATATTTTCCGGCACGCCGGCGCCCGTATCGTCCACCGTCACGAGCGCATGGGGCCCGTCCGCGGTGACGGTCAGCACCACCCGGGGCGGCTGGCCGGAGGCATCGCGCGCGGCCCGTGCCGCATCCACCGCGTTGGACAGAAGGTTCACCAGAACCTGTTCCAGACGGATCTTGCCGCCATAGACCACGATCGGTTCCTGGGGCATGCGGATCACCAGCTCCGTTTCGGTCCGCTTGACCTGCGGCCGCAGCAGAAGGGCTGCTTCCTCCGCCACCTGGGCGAAGTCCACCGGCCGCACATCCGTCCCGGCCTTGCGGGTGAAACCCTTCAGGGTGCGGGCGATCTCGGCCATCCGGTCGACCATGGCGCCGATCCGCTGGAGATTGCCGACCGCTTCCCCGGCCCGGCCGCGCACGATCAGCATCTCCGCCACATCCGCGTCGGATCGGATGGCCGCGAGCGGCTGGTTGTACTCATGGGACAGGGAGGCGGACATTTCTCCCAGCGTGGCCAGCTTCGCCGCCTGAACCAGCTCGGCCTGCGCCTGGCGCAGATGTTCCTCGGCCCGCTGCCGGTCCTGAACTTCCTGCTGCAACTGGGCATTGGCCTGGCGCAGGGCGGCCGTGCGATGCAGCACCTTGCGCTCCAGCCGCAGGGCTTCTGCCCTCTGGCGACGTCCGCGCTGCGCCTGCGCCTCCCAGCGGGCGGCGAGCATGAACAGCAGGCCGCCCAGGATGACGCAGAGCAGGACCGCGATCAGCATGGCGCGCCAGACTTGCGACAGGCTCTCCGACTGGTCGGCGAGGGCATGAACCTCCCAGCCGAGCACGGGCAGCTGCCGCACGATGTGCAGGGGATTGCCGCTCGTCACCTCGGAGATCAGACGCCCGCGCCAGTCGGGCCGGTTGGAGACCAGGATCCGCCCGTCCGCATCCGTGGCGGCCAGCGGCACCTTGGTCAGCGCCCAGGCCTGTTCCACCGGCGCCAGCGGGACCCGCACGGCCAGCACGCCGACGAGGCGGTTTTCAACCCGGATCGGAGAGGCAAAGACATAGCTTGGCGGGCGGGAGGGCGAGCCGGGCAACAGCTGGCGGCCCAGTTGCCCCTGTGCGGCCTCGGCAAAGGCCTTGTCGATCATGCGGTTGCCGTCGGCCATGACCGCAAGGTCATCCGACAGGCTGGAGGCGATCGGCCGGCCTCGGGAGCTCAGGAACCAGACCTCTTCCGCCCCCGCCATGCCGGCGGCGATGGCAGCCACCCGCTTGCCCACCTGTTCGTCGATGAAGAGCGCCACCGCTTCCGCATTGGTGGAGCGGGCGACGACAGGCGCCAGAACGCGGAACTTCTCCAGATGGCTTTCCAGAATGCCGGCCTGCACCTGCAAGCCGGCGCTGACCCGGGTTTCCAGATCGCTGCGCAGGAAACGGGAGCTGGTTTCCGCCGTCAGCCAGACGCTTCCGGCGGACAGGGCCAGAAACAGACCGATGACGATCAGACGGATGCGACGGGTGCGCCGTCGCCGGGTGAAGCGGTTCATGGTTGCGGACTATATCAGGCTTTGCGCGGGCTCACGATCTCAGGCCGTGAGATTGGCCCGCTGACGGCGTTCGATGGCCACGCTCTTGATCATGAGAAAGATCGGTGTGCCCGGTGCCAGCGCCAGATCATGGGCCGAGGCCCGGGTGATGCGCGAGCGCAGGGTCTGGTCTGCCACCCGGCAGACCACTTCTGCATAGGGTCCGGTCTCCAGGCTCACGTCCATGATTTCTCCCTGCAGGATGTTGCGGATGCTCACCCCGTCCGGCCGCTCCCGGGCCAGCGCCACGTCCCTTGCGCGGATGCGCAGGCGCATCTGATCCCCGGCTTTCAGCGAAGGATCCGGGATCTGGATCACTTGCCCTGCACCGATGTCCACATGGGCGAGGCCCCAGGTCTCGTCGGCCAGACTGACCGTGCCTTCCACCAGAGCCCCGGCCTCATGCCGTCCTGTGGCGCTGCCCAGGTCGACGCGGGCCATGATGTCGGCCACCGGGCCATGGGCGAGAACCCGGCCCGCGCTGACGATCACCAGCGTTTCCGCCAGCCGCGCCACTTCCTCCATCGCATGGCTCACATAGACGATGGGAATGTTGGCTTCCTGCCGCACCCGGTCGAGATAGGGCAGGATGTCGGCCTTGCGGCCCTGATCGAGCGAGGCAAGGGGCTCGTCCATCACCAGCACTTGCGGGTCGGACAGAAGCGCACGGCCGATGGCGACGCGCTGCCTTTCCCCTCCCGAAAGATGCGCCGGCTTGCGTTTCAGCAGGTGTCCGATGCCGAGCAGCTCCACCACCTCGTCCAGCGAGCGGGTTGCGGCCCGTCCCCCCGCCCAGCGGGCGAAGGTCAGGTTGGAAGCGACCGAGAGATGGGGGAAGAGCCTTGCGTCCTGAAACACCTGACCCACCCGCCGCGCGCGGCTGGGAAGATCGATGCCGCGCGCGCTGTCGAAGACCACCTGGTCCTGGATGACGATCCGTCCGCGCGCCGGCCGCACGAGCCCGGCGATCATGTTGGCAATTGTCGTCTTTCCGGCGCCCGATTGTCCGAAAAGGGCGGTGACACCCGCCCCGCCGGAAAAGTGGGCGTCCAGATCGAAGGCGCCGAGCGTGCCCGTGACATCCACCTCAAGCATCGCGACCCTCCAGCCGGGTCCGCATCTGCCGGGCCCAGAGTTCGGAGAGGATGAGGGCCGCAAAGGCCACGGCGGCGGAGATCAGGGTCAGGCGCAGGGCAGGTCCCTCGCCGCCCGGCGATTGCAGGGAGGTGTAGAGGGCAAGCGACAGGGTGCGCGTCTCGCCGGGAATGTTCGAGACAAAGGTGATCGTGGCGCCGAACTCGCCCATGGCCTTTGCAAAGCCGAGCACCGCCCCGCCCAGAATGCCCGGAAGGGCAAGTGGCAGGGTGACCACGCAGAAGGTGGTGAGGCGCCGGGCGCCGAGCGACGCGGCCGCCTGATCCAGCCGCGGGTCAATGGCTTCGAAGGACAGGCGGATCGGTCGCACGATGAGCGGAAAGGCCATGACCCCGGCGGCCACCGCGGCCCCTTGCCAGGTGAAGGCCACCGTCCAGCCGAACCAGTCGGACAACAGGCTGCCGATGGGGCCCTTGCGGCCGAGGGCAAGCAGAAGCAGATAGCCCGTGACCACGGGCGGCAGCACCAGCGGCAGGTGGATCAGCGCATTCACCAGCCCATGTCCGGGAAAGCGATGGCGCGCGAGCAGCCAGGCGCAGCCGATGGCCAGAGGCACCGCAACCGCCAGGGCCACGCAGGTGACCCGCAGGGTCAGCATCAGCGCTTGCGTTTCTGCCGGTTGCAGGAAATCCAAGTGAACGCCCCTCCCGATGGCCTTCGTCGTGCCCGTGCCGCTGTGGTGCAATGCGGCGTCTCAGCGCCCATTCAGCGTCAGAAACCCCTTGGATTCAAGTATTTTCACCGCCTCTGGTGAGGTCAGGAAGTCGAGGAAAGCGCCCGCCTCGGGCTGGGCCTCCGGGGTCACGGCGGCCGGATAGGTGATGGGCGTGTGGGAGTCGTTCGGCAGCGTGGCCAGGACCCGCACACCCGGCTCGATCACCGCGTCGGAGCCATAGACCACGCCAAGCGGCGTTTCCCCGCGTGCCACCGTGGCAAGGGCAACGCGGACATTGTCCATCGGTGCGAGGCGAGGCTCCAGCGCGGACCAGTATCCAAGCGTCTCGAACGCCTGACGGGCATAGCGCCCGGCTGGAACGCTCTCCGGCTCGGCTATGGCCAGCCGTCCCGTTCCGAGCGAGCCCAGCACCGCATCCAGTGTCAGGGGGGCGGCCAGGGGCTCAGCTTCGGGCGCTCCCACAAGAACCAGCGCGTTGGCTGCGATTTCGACGATGCTGTCCGCTGCGACCGTGCCCTGCTCCTCTGCATGATCCATCCAGGCCTGATCGGCCGAGACAAAGAGATCGGCCGGTGCGCCTGCGTCGAGTTGACGGGCCAGCGTGCCCGTGCCGGCAAAGGAGAACACCGGTGCCGGGTGCCCGGCCCGCGCCCAGGCCGCGCCGATCTCGGTGAGTGCATCCGTCAGGCTTGCGGCCGCGAGGATCGTCAGCGGTTCCTCCGCCCGGGCCGCGCCGCCATTCGGCTGACCGGTCCAGAGGGCCGTGAGGACAAAAGTGAGGATGGCAAGGGGGCGGGAGTGTTTCAGCATGGTCTCGACCGATATGTCTGACCGAACATATCGATGCTGGCCGCCCCCGGCGCAAGCACCAGCCCCGGCCGCACCCCTGAAAACTTTGAAGCCGGGAGCATGTCGTCAGCCATGTCTCTAGCGCCCCGCACCCGCGCGACGGTCTTCCCGCATCATCTGCGCGCCCTTCTCGGCGATCATGATGGTCGGAGCATTGGTGTTGCCGGAGGTGATCGTCGGCATGATCGAGGCATCGATCACTCTGAGCCCCCTTACCCCGTTCACCTTCAGCCGGCCATCGACCACCGCGCCGTCATCCGCCCCCATGCGGCAGGTGCCGACGGGATGGAAGATCGTCGTGCCGATGGCGCCCGCAGCCTTTGCCAGATCCGCGTCGGAGGTAAGATCCGGCCCCGGCAGATATTCCTCGGGGCTGTGGGCGGAGAGCGCCGGGGCCGACATGATCCGCCGTGTCAGGCGAATGGCATCGGCCGCGACCCGGCGGTCCGTCTCGGTGGAGAGATAATTCGCAAGGATTTCCGGCTGGACCGACCGGTCCGAAGATGTGATGTGCACATGGCCCCGGCTTTCCGGGCGCAGGTTGCAGACGCTGGCGGTCAGCGCCGGGAACGGGTGCAGCGGATTGCCGAACTTGTCCAGCGACAAGGGCTGGACGTGATACTCCAGATTGGCCGTGGCAAAGGAGGAGTCCGACTTGGCAAAGGCGCCGAGCTGACTGGGCGCCATGGACATTGGTCCGCGTCGGCGCAGCACATAGTCCATGCCGATCCGGGCCTTGCCGAACCAGGAATTCGCCAGTGTGTTCAGGGTCAATGCGCCACGAACCTTGAAGATCGTGCGCAGCTGCAGGTGATCCTGCAGGTTCTCGCCCACCTGCGGCAGGGCATGAACCGTGTCGATGCCGACCGCAGACAGCACGTCCGGCCGGCCGATGCCGGAGAGTTCGAGCAGCTGCGGCGAGCCGATGGCCCCGGCGGACAGCACCAGTTCCCCGTCGATGCTCACCCGGGCCGCTGCCCCCTTGACCGTGAGCTCCAGCCCTGCGGCGCGCCCGTCCTGCAAGAGGATCCGGCTGGCCTGGGCTTCTGTCAGCACCGTCAGATTCGGCCGCTTCATGGCCGGGCGCAGGAACCCCTTGGCCACGTTCCAGCGGATGCCCGAGCGCTGGGTGACCTGGAAATAGGACGCACCTTCGTTGTCGCCCCGGTTGAAATCATCGATCTTCGGGATACCCGTCTGGGCGCAGGCCTCGCGGAAGGCATCGAGGATCGGCCAGGAGAGGCGCTGTTCTTCCACCCGCACCCCGCCGCCCTGCCCGTGCAGATCGTCGTTCCAGCGGTAATGGTCTTCCGACTTGCGGAAGAGGGGCAGCACGTCGTCCCAGCCCCAGCCGGGCAAGCCCTGCTGGCGCCAGCCGTCATAATCGGCGGCCTGACCGCGCATGTAGATCATGCCGTTGATGGAGGAACATCCACCGATCACCTTGCCGCGCGGATACATCAGCGAGCGGCCGTTCAGGCCCGGATCTTCCTTCGTGCGGAACCCCCAGTCCGTGCGCGGATTGCCCATGCAGTAGAGATAGCCGACCGGCACGTGGATCCAGATGTAATTGTCGTCCTTGCCGGCCTCCAGCAGCAGGACCTTCACCTCCGGGTCCTCGCTCAGCCGGTTGGCCATCACGCACCCGGCCGAGCCGGCGCCGACAATCACGTAATCGAAGGATCCGAGATCCCGCATGGTCTTCCTCCCCAAGGACTTTTACCGATTGGAGACATGGAAGCCCCTGTTCGGCAAGGCCGGTTCTGGAAAAGCTGTTCGGAAACTGCCGCAGAGCCTGTGGTTGCCGGAAACTCCATTTACGTAAAAATTACGGGGCTTTGCTAGGGTTTCGGCCAGCCGCGCCTCAGCGCGCGGCGTATGGGGTGAAAAAGGGGACTGGCCGGTGAATCCGCTTGCAACATTTGTCGAGGACACGTTCCGGGCGATCTGGTCCCGCGCCGTCCGGCTCTATTACCCCCAGCGCCATCTCATCGGCGGGTTCATCCTGCTGCTCTTCACGGTCATGACGGTGGCGGTGGTGAAGGTCTATCCGCTCTCCAACTGGGACATGTTCGCCTATACGGCGGCGATTCTGGAGGACGAGATCGACGACTCGGTCGCCCTGCACGACAAGGCCTATGCCCTGATGAAGGCCGATCTTTCGGAGGGCGAGTATCTGACCCTGACCCAGGACCGGGAATACCGCATCCGCCAGGCCGAGGATCCCCGCGCCTTCGCCACCATGATGGGCTTCTACGATCTCAAGCTCGGCTATGTGGAAACGGCCAGACTGCTGGCAAAGATGACGGATCCGGTCTCTGCCCTGCGCTGGATCTCCATCCTGTCGGCGGCGGCGACAGGCGTGCTGCTGATGCGGTGGCTGGCCCGCTACAAGCTGATGGGGGCCGGGCCCATCGTGGTTTCCATGCTGCTGGTCTGCGGCTTCGGCCCCATCGCGGCGCTGGTCACGCCGGACCTCTATGCGTCCTTCTTCCTGCTGCTCGCCTTCTATCTCTATTGCGAGAAGCACGATATTCCCGCTGCGCTCTGCCTGCTGGCGGCGCTCTTCATCCGGCCGGATCACTTGGCCTTCATCGGGGTCTTCTTCGTCTTCGCGCTGGTCTACGGGCCTCGCCGCCTGGTGATGACCGCCTGTTTCGCGGCGGCCTGCGCCGCCTACATGTTCATTCTGAAGGACGAAGGGCATCCGGGCTGGTGGGTCCACATGTGGTTCACCCATGTGGAATATGTTCCGACGCTCGAGGGTTTCAATCCGCCCTTCTCGCCACTGATCTACGTGCAGATGCTGGTGCGCTCCACCGTGCGCTCCCTCACCAACCAGACCTGGGTCGCGGTGCTCTTCGCGCTCGCGATCTTCCACGCCCGCTGCATCAACAAGCCGGCCATGCCGGAACGGCCGAAGGTGCTGCTCTATGCGATCTTCACCAGCATCATCGCCAAGTATTTCGTCTTCCCTCACTACGAGACGCGGTTCTATTTCCCCTATCTCATGGGCATGGGCATGATCCTGCTGGTGGCGCGCATGCGTCAGGACCGCGGCCTGATGAGCTGACGTCGGGCCGCGGCGCCCTGCAGGTCCTCAGCCGGCCAGCTGCGCCTCGCGCACGGCCAGCTCGATCTCGTCCACCAGCGCCGGATCCAGCTCCAGCCGCGCGGCAAGCATCTGCAGATAAGCCTTTTCGGCCGCATGGTCCGGATCGATGGCAAGCCGCGAGACCGCGTAGATCTCGGCCGCAGCCTCCGGTGTCGCGGCCGCCCGCACCACCTTGTCCAGATCCAGCGGCGCACGCAGCTCGTCCATGAGGAAGGCCTTGGCCTCGCTGTCGAGCCCGGCTTCGTCGATCTTGTCGAAGATCCGGGTCTGCTCGTCCCGGTCGATGTGCCCGTCGGCCTTGGCGGCCGCGATCATCGCGGTGAGCAGCGTCACGGCCATACCGCTCTCGCCCCCCGGTTGCCGGGCGGGATCGAAGCTGGTGCCCGCAGGGGCTTTCAGCGGCAGCGGGTCGGTTTGCGGGCGCGGCGCGCCCTGCTTCGAGGCGGAATAGTTCTGATAGGCCTTGTAGGCGAGGCCCGCGGCAAGCGCGAGACCGCCGTAGCTCACGGCCTTCTTGCCCAGCTTGCGGCCCGCCTTGCTGCCAAGCAGGATGCCGGCGAGCCCGCCGAGCGCCAGACCCTGCCCCTGTGAACCGAGGAAGTCGCGGCCCATGGACAACAGATCGTCCGCGCCGCCTCGAGACTTGGGCGAGGCGCCGTCCTGCCCGGCGGCACCGGCCGCGCCACCGAGAAACTGATCCAGAAGAGACTTGGCATCAAACATGGGAGGGTTCCTTATCTGTCGGACCTGATCTGGTCGTGTTTCCGGAGGAGGTGGGACCTCCGGCGGCCTGACGCAAGGGCCGCAGACACTTCGATACAAGTTGCCTGCGACAGAAAGACGAACGCGGACGGGTTCGGCTGAACCCGCCCGCGTCGAGAGCATCATGAGAGATGGGGCGGTCCGGGCTGCCTCAGCCCTTCACCTTGGCCTCCAGCACGTCCCAGACATGCGCGGCCACATCCGGTCCGCCGAGCCGCTTGACCGCGCGGATGCCGGTCGGGGCGGTGACGTTGATTTCCGTCAGGCGGCCGTCGATGACGTCGATGCCGACGAGGATCAGGCCCTTGGCCTTGAGCGACGGTCCGAGGCGGGCGCAGATTTCCCGTTCCTTGTCCGTCAGTTCGCTTTCCCGAGCCGCCCCGCCGCGCACCATGTTGGAGCGCAGGTCGCCTGCGGCGGGCACCCGGTTCACGGCGCCGGCGAACTCGCCGTCCACCAGCAGGATGCGCTTGTCGCCATGCTTCACGTTGGGCAGGAACTGCTGGATGACCCAGGGCTCGCGGAAGGTCGCGGCGAAGAAGTCATAGAGCGAGCCGTAGTTCAGATCGTCGGAAGTGATGCGGAACACGGCCGCCCCACCATGACCGAACAGCGGCTTCATGACGATGTCGCCATATTGCTCGCGGAACAGGTCGATCTCTGCCTTGTCGCGGGTAATCAGGGTCGGCGGCATCAGGTCGGAAAACTCGGTGACGAAGAGCTTTTCCGGCGCGTTGCGCACCTCGCGCGGGTCATTCACCACCAGGGTCTTGGGGTGGATCTTCTCCAGCAGGTGGGTTGCGGCGATATAGGCGAGGTCGAAGGGCGGGTCCTGCCGCATCAGCACCACGTCGATATCGGCCATGTTGAAGCGCTGCTTCTCGCCGAGGGTGAAGTGGTTGCCCTTCTCGTCGCGCACCTCGACCGGTTCCAGCGCGGCAAAGACATCCTCGCCCCACATGGCCAGCCGGTCCGGGGTGTAGTGATAGAGCTCATGGCCGCGGGCCTGGGCTTCCAGCATCATCGCGAAGGCGCTGTCGCCGGCAATGTTGATGGACGAGATATGGTCCATCTGGACCGCCACCTTGAGGGGCATGGGGGATCTCCGGGCAGATGGCGCGCGCCGATCGGGCACGCCGGGAATTGAGGAAGGACTGGTCCAGATATGCGGTCGCGGGTCGGCTTTGTCCAGAGCGACCGAGGTCGCAATCACGGGAGGAGCAGGTCAGTCGTGGGCGGGAAAGGCGTTCTCGATCCGCTCCGGCCAGCGCCAGGGCCGCACGATCATCACGTCGAAACGCAGGGTGTAGAAGACGGCTTTCGGATGTCCCGCGATGAAGTGGCGGGCGGCCTTGACGATCCGCCGCCGGGCTGTCAGCGTCACGGCTTCCAGGCCGGCCTCCCGGCTCCGGCGCGCCTTCACTTCGATGAAGGCCACCACCTTGCCCCGCTTGGCGATGAGGTCGATCTCGCCCGAGGGCGTCTTGTAGCGGCGCTTCAGGATGCGCCAGCCCGTGAGCCGCAGGGCCAGGGCGGCCCGGGTCTCGGCGGCTAGCCCCAGGCGATAGGCGCGGCGGCGGTTGGAAGTCGCATCCGCACCCATCGGCTCACGCCTCCCCCTGCGCCTTGAGCTCCAGCGCCCGCTTGTAGATCTCGTTGCGGTCGCCGCCGATTTCCTTTGCCACGGACTTTGCCGCGGCACTCACCGGCATGTCGGCAAGCGCCTGGCGCAGCAGTGTGTCGATGTCGTCGGCGCTGGCTTCTTCCGCTTGCCCCGGCGGCCCGACCAGGATGACGATCTCGCCCTTCGGCGCCTCGCCGGAAAAGACCTCGGCAAGTTCGGAAAGGGTCCCGCGCTCGAAGGTCTCGAAGCGCTTTGTCAGTTCCCGAGCGACCGAAGCCTCCCGGTCTGCCCCCAGTTCCTCGGCCATCACGGCAAGTGTTGCGCCCAGTCGCCGGGGGCTTTCATAGAAGACCAGCGTGCCGACGATGGATTTCAGCTCGTTCAGGCGGCTGCGCTTCTGCCCGTCCTTCTGGGAAAGAAAGCCGGCAAAGCAAACCGTGTCGCTGGGCAGTCCCGCGCCGACCAGACCGGCCAGCAGGGCCGAGGCGCCGGGGATCGGCACCACCTTGTACCCTTCGGCGACCACGTCCCGCACCAGCCGGTATCCCGGATCGGACACCAGCGGCGTGCCCGCATCGCTGACCAGCGCAACCGCTCCGCCTTCTGCCAGCACGGCCATAAGCTTCGGCCGCTGCTTGTCCGCGTTGTGCTCGTGATAGGGCAAGAGCCTTGCCTTGAGGCCGTAGCGCTGGGTCAGGATGCCCGTGACCCGCGTGTCCTCGCAGGCAATCACGTCGGCCGCGGCAAGCGTCTCCAGTGCGCGGATGGTGATGTCGCGCAGATTGCCGATCGGCGTCGAGACGATGTAGAGCGCGCTCTCCAGCGCAGGGGCGCTCAGGGCATGTTCCCCAAGAAAATAGCGGCGCGTCGTCTGGTGGTCGTCTGCGGTCATGGCCCTGTCCGGTCGGCATTCCTCGAGCCACGAGGCTCCTTGTTCCCCCTTAACCCGCTCGTGCAGGCGGGTAAAGGAAAAGCCTCCCCCGTTCCTCTGTCCTGCCTTCAAGGACGCACCAGGGAGAGACGCACAGGGACCCGAGAGGGTGTTTTAATTAACGACATTAATTTATTCCCGCGCCTTCCCGGGTTGGTTCGGCCGCAGAAACGCTTGAAAACGGGCGCAAGTGGGGTTCCCGGTTGCGGTCCCAGTGGACAGGGCGCCGATCAATTCGTTAAGTAATTCAAAAGGCGATCGAGGAGGCATCCGTGATTGAATTGAAAGCTCTGCGTGCGGCGCACTGGCTGAAGTCCGCCACCCGTGTCGGCTCCCGCAGCCTTGCGGCCCTTTCGGCCCTCGCGCTTGCCGGGTGCCTTGGCTCCAATCTCGGCTCCTATCCGGGAGATCAGATCAATGCGCCGGCCCAGCCCCAGGTGTCTGGCGAAGTCATCGGCACGGGCACCGTGCGGGTCGGCCTGCTGCTGCCCATGAGCGGTCAGGGAAGTGCTGCCTCCATCGCCTCGGTCTTCCGCAATTCCGCCGAGCTGGCCCTGAAGAACTTTCCCAACGCGGATATCCAGCTTCTGCTGAAGGATACCGGCGGCACCGCCGAAGGCGGACGGGCAGCTGCCCAGTCGGCCATCGCAGACGGCGCGGAGCTGATCCTCGGCCCGGTCTTCGCACCCGCCGTCGCAGGGGCCGCCGCCACGGCGCGCGCCTCTGGCGTGCCGGTCGTGGCCTTCTCCACCGACACGTCGGTTGCCTCGCGCGGCGTCTATCTGCTCAGCTTCCTGCCCCAGAGCGACGTGAAGCGGATCATTTCCCACGCTGCATCCCAGGGCAAGCGCTCCTATGCAGCGCTGATCCCGGGGGACTCCTATGGCGCGGTGATCGAGGCGGCCTTCCGTCAGGAAGTCGGCCGCACCGGGGGCCGCATCGTCTCCATCCAGCGCTACTCCACCGAAGGCGGCAGCACCGCGGATCTGACCGCCAAGGCCCAGGCTCTCTCCGGCGCCCTCAGTCAGGTCGACGCGGTCTTTATCCCTGCCGGCGGCCCGGTCCCGATCCTCGCCATGCAGACCCTGATGCAGCAGGGTGGCAATCTGGGCAACGTGACCCTGCTGGGCACCGGCCAGTGGGACAGCCGCGAGATCAAGTCCAGCCCGATCCTGGCAGGTGCCTGGTATCCGGGGCCGGAAGACACGGGCTATCAGGCCTTCGCGGGCCGCTATGCCCAGGCCTATGGTTCGCAGCCGCCGCGAAATGCCACCCTTGCCTATGACGGCGTGACTCTGGCCGCAGGGCTGGTGCGCTCAGCCGGGGCGCAACGCTTCTCCACCTCCGTCCTGACCAATCAGGACGGGTTCATCGGCATCGACGGCCTGTTCCGCTTCCTGCCGACGGGCGAGAATGAACGCGGCCTTGCGGTCTATCAGCTGACGGGAACCGGCGCGCAGCCGATTTCTCCGGCCCCGCGCGATTTCCGCTCGGGCACCTGACCCCCGCTGCCAGCCAGTCCCGGCCCACGGGCCCGCAGGAGTGATGAGACATGCTTCGAGATGCCCGCGTGGTGCTGATCCTCTCCGGAGGCATCGCGGTCTACAAGTCGCTCGACCTGATCCGGCGTCTGCGGGAACGCGGCGCCGTGGTCACGGCGATCATGACCTCCGGGGCGCAGCAGTTCATCACGCCGCTGGCCGTGGGCGCGCTCACCGGTCAGCCGGTCTATACCGAACTCTTCGACCGGGAGGCCGAGCAGGACGTGGGGCACATCCGCCTCGCCCGCGATCACGACCTGATCCTGGTGGCCCCTGCGACCGCCAATCTCATGGCCCGCATGGCCAATGGTCTGGCGGATGATCTCGCGACGGCCGTGCTGCTGGCCACCGACAAGCCGGTGCTCATGGCCCCTGCCATGAACCCGAAGATGTGGGATGCCCCCGCGACCCGCCGCAACCATGCCACCCTCATCGGCGATGGCGTGCAGTTCATCGGCCCGAATGCCGGCGAAATGGCCGAAAGCGGCGAGGCAGGTGTCGGCCGCATGGCCGAACCGCTGGAAATTGCCCGCGCCGCCGCAGCACTCCTGCGCAAGGTGAAGGGGCCGGTTGGCCCTCTGGCAGGTCGCAAGGTGCTGATCACCGCCGGTCCGACCCACGAGCCCATCGATCCGGTGCGCTATATCGCCAACCGCTCCTCCGGCAAGCAGGGCTATGCGATTGCCGCCGCCGCGGCCGCTGCGGGTGCCGAGGTCACGCTGGTCAGCGGCCCGGTGTCCCTTGCCGATCCGGACGGGGTGACGGTCGTGCGGGTGGAAAGCGCGCGCGAGATGCTGACGGCCGTGGAAGCCGCCCTGCCCGCCGATGTGGCGATCATGGCCGCCGCCGTGGCCGACTGGCGCATGGCCGAGGATGCCGCCCAGAAGATCAAGAAGGACGGGTCCGGCAAGCCGCCGACCCTTCAGTTCGCCGAGAACCCGGACATTCTGGCCACGCTCGGCCATCATGCGGCCCTGCGGCCGCGCCTGCTGGTCGGCTTCGCGGCGGAAACCCAGAACGTGCTCGACAATGCGGCGTCCAAGCTGACCCGCAAGAACGCCGACTGGATTGTCGCCAATGACGTCAGTCCTGCGACCGGCATCATGGGGGGCGACCGCAACACGGTGCATCTGGTGAGCCGGGACGGGGTGGAAGACTGGCCGGATCTCGCCAAGGGTGAGGTGGCGACCCGCTTGGTCGAGCGGATCGCCTTTGCGCTCGGTGCGCGGGACGCCTGAACGCCCCGCGGGGTCGATCAGGCCGCGAGGGCGTCGACCCTGGCGTCGAACTGCCAGTAGCTCATGCTGATCGAGCCATGCGAATAGCTGCGATGGAGCAATTGCGGCGCGGGGGCATGCCCTTCGGCGTCGGCGGCAGCGCCCATCGCGAAGAAGAGGGGCAGCAGATGTTCCTCGGTCGGATGGGCGCGACGGAAGTCCGGACGCTCCGTGAGATCCGCGAAGCTGCCGATCGTGCCTGTGGCCAGTCCCTCGTCGAGATAGGCATCGAACCCTTTCGCCCAGCCGGGGGCTGGCGCGCCCTCGGGAGCCAGCTCGCGCAGATTGTGGACCGTTCCACCGGACCCGATCAGGAGAACGCCTTGCTCCCGCAGGGGGGCAAGTGCCCGACCGATAGCAAAGATTTGCTCCGGCGTGCTGTCGTGGGGCACGGAGACCTGAACCACCGGCACTTCCAGCTTCGGGAAGACCAGCGACAGGGGAACCCAGGCGCCGTGGTCCAGACCCCAGCCGCTGTCGCGGCGATAGGTCAGGCCTGCGCCTTCAAGCCGTGATGCGACTGCGCCGACCAGCTCGTCCGTCGCTTCGGCCGGATATTGGATCTCGAACAGGGCCCGGGGAAATCCGCCGAAGTCATGGATCGTTTCCAGCGGCCCCGGCGCATTGATCCGAAGCCCCGCCGTTTCCCAATGCGGGGACATGATGACGATGGCGCGAGGCGCGGGCAGATCGGCTCCGAGCGCGCGCAGGAAGTCATGGGCGGGAATGGGGGTCAGCGCCAGCATGGGGGAGCCATGCGCAAGGAACAGGGTGGGAAGGGCGGTGGACATGATGACAATCCTTGTGTCGGGCGCGGTCGGCGGTCCGTGCCGCGTCCTGCGCTCCTGCAGTGTTGCCCTCAATCTGCGCCCCGGAGACGCCCTTCGGAAGCCCACAAAACCGAATATGGTCGTTCATCAATAGTGAACAGTATTGTCTCCCGTTGCGGCATTGGTCACCGCTTGGGCGGTGGGGACGTGCGGGACGGATCCCGCTCTGTCTTGACAAATCCGGAGCGCCAACGTCTGAAGGGCGAAACCGCAGTCACATGAGGAATGCCATGACCGTCCGGCTCGAATTCAAGAAACTCCCCCACGGCGCCGACCTGCCGCTCCCGCGCTACCAGTCCGACCTGGCCGCCGGGCTTGATCTTCTGGCGGCGGTTGAAGCTTCGGTGGTGCTGGAGCCGGGCAAGCGGGCGCTTGTCCCCACCGGCCTGTCCATGTCCCTGCCCGCCGGCTTTGAGGGTCAGGTGCGCCCGCGCTCGGGTCTCGCCGCCAAGAACGGCGTCACCGTGCTGAACACGCCCGGCACCATCGACGCGGATTATCGCGGCGAGGTGAAGGTCATCCTGATCAATCTCGGCGACGAGCCCTTCGTGATCGAGCGCGGCAGCCGCATCGCCCAGATGGTGATCGCCCCCGTTCTCCAGGCCGAGATCGTGGAAGTGGAAGAGCTTTCCGAAACGGCACGCGGAACCGGTGGTTTCGGCTCGACCGGCACCGCCTGAGAAAACAATATTCCTCGCAATTTTCGGCAATCCCCTTACATTCGGGGTCAGTCGAAAGAGCGGGTGCGGGTGGGCGCTTGCGGCAAACGCAGGCCCTGCTTCCATCCGGAAAACTGTTCTGGGAGAATGGAATGAGTGACAAGAAGCCTGGCCGCGGACGGATTTACGGCTCCATCACCGAGACCATCGGCGACACGCCCATCGTGCGTCTGGATCGCCTGGCCAAGGCCAAGGGCGTGAAGGCCAACCTTCTCGCCAAGCTCGAGTTCTTCAATCCGATTTCCAGCGTGAAGGACCGCATCGGCGTCGCCATGATCGAAGCGCTCGAAGCCGAGGGCAAGATCGCGCCGGGCAAGACGACCCTCGTGGAGCCGACATCGGGCAACACGGGCATCGCGCTGGCCTTTACCGCGGCCGCCAAGGGCTATCGCCTGATCCTCGTCATGCCGGAGACCATGTCGGTCGAACGCCGCAAGATGTTCAAGATCCTCGGCGCCGAGCTGGAGCTGACCGAAGGCCCGAAGGGCATGAAGGGCGCCATCGCCCGCGCTCAGGAGCTGGTCGACAGCATCGAGGGCGCCCTGATGCCCCAGCAGTTCGAGAACCCGGCCAACCCGGACATCCATCGCAAGACGACGGCCGAGGAAATCTGGAACGACACCAACGGCGAAGTCGACGTCTTCGTGTCTGGCATCGGCACCGGCGGCACCATCACCGGCGTCTCCAGCGTGCTCAAGGCCCGCAAGCCCGGCCTGCATGTGGTGGCGGTGGAACCGGCAGACAGCCCGGTGCTCTCCGGTGGCCAGCCCGGCCCGCACAAGATCCAGGGCATCGGCGCTGGCTTCGTTCCGGGCGTGCTCGACACCTCCGTCTATGATGAGGTCGTGACCGTCAGCAACGACGAGGCCTTTGCCATGGCCCGTGAAGTGGCGGCCACCGAAGGCGTGCCCGTCGGCATCTCCTCCGGCGCAGCCCTGACCGCGGCCATCAAGGTCGGCCAGCGCGACGACATGGCGGGCAAGACCATCGTGGTCATCATCCCGTCCTTCGCCGAACGCTATCTGTCGACGGCCCTCTTCGACGGTCTTTGATGTGAAAAAGGCCCGGGAAACCGGGCCTTTTGCTTTGAGACGAGCACATTCCGTTTCGTCGGCCATCCCGGGCAAGTGTCGCGCGACCCGGGACTTGTGAGCCAGAAACGTCACCGGCTCACCGATCCCGGATCTCAAGGCTCGGCCTTTCGTTCGGGAGGACAAAGGAGAGGGTTTGTCTAAAGGCCTAGCCGTCCGTCATTCCCGGCCTTGTGCCGGGAATCCAGCCTGTTGGGATGACGGTCCGGCAGACTGGATGCTCGGGACAGGCCCGAGCATGACCGTCGAGAGCCAAAGAACGCTTTCGCACCGGACATTCCGCCGTCCCGGACGCAGCGCAAGCGGAGATCCGGGACCTCGCAAGCAACGCGCACATGGATCGTCGGGAGAAGGGTTGGTCCCGGCTCAGGGCCGGGACGGCGCTCAGAGCCCTGCGACGATGACCGCCGTGCCCGTCGCACTGACCATCAGCATGGAACCGCCCTGGCCGACGGTCTCATAGTCCAGATCGACCCCGATCACCGCATTCGCGCCCATCGCCCGCGCCCGCTGTTGCATTTCGCTGAGAGCGATCTCGCGCGCCCGGCCGAGCTCTTCCTCATAGGCGCCGGAGCGTCCGCCGACGATGTCGCGGATGCCGGCGAAGAGATCCTTGAAGATGTTGGCGCCCAGAATGGCCTCGCCGGTGACGAGACCGCGATATTCCGTAATGTCGCGGCCCTGCAGCGTATTGGTGGTGGTGATCAGCATGGATGTCCTCCCTCGGGATAAGGCCTGTATCCCTGTTTAGATGGGAGGTCCTGTCCGCCGGATCAATCCAGCACCCCTTCCGTCGAGAACCCGCAGACTTCTGCCATCTTGCCGTAAACGGCAGAGAAACCGGCCATGGAGGCCTGAAAGAGCGGTTGTCCGTTGACCTGCACCGTGAGGGCGTCTGAGCGGCGCATGGCTTGCAGCAGCGCGAGGGCAACGCCCGGCTCCGGGTTTGCGTGAGCCTCCTTCAGCCCCTCGTCGGTGAAGCCGGCTTCCGCCGCAGCCAGGAATCTGCTGCCGTCATCCAGGACGAAGCGCACGTCGTCGCCGGTCTGGGTCAGCGTATCATAGTGGCGGGGCGCATATTCGGTGAGCACCAGCAGCGGATAGTCATAAGGCGGCCCGGCATCGCCGGTGTAGTGCTCATAGGCGAGGATCGGATCCCCGTCCCCACCGGTCCACGCCCGGCAGATCGAATGATCATCCTCTTCGGAGGCCACCGGTTCGACGGTCAGCTGCCAGTCCTTGTGAGACCAGTAGAAGTCTTCGGCGAGAGCGGTTCCGCCGGGAAGTGCGAACATGGAGAAAAACAGACCCGCTGCAGCAAGCGGCTTGAAAGGCATGGGCTCAAATCCTTGAAGTCGTGAATGTTTCGCAACTCTTGCGCACGGCTCTCTAATTCTTTGCCACTCTCAAACGTAAAATGCCCGGAACAGGGGTTGCTCCGGGCATTCATGTCTATTCGCAAGACCGTGCGAGATCAGCGCAGCTCGAGGAAGCCGACGATGCGGCGCACGTCCTTGAGGATCGGCTCGGCAATGGCGGAGGCGCGCTCGGCCCCGTCCTTCAGCACCTTGTCGATCTCGGCCTGGTCGCCCATCAGGCGGCGCATCTCGTCGGTCATCGGCGACAGCTTGGCGACCGCCAGATCGGAGAGGGCCGGCTTGAAGGCGGAGAACTGCTGACCGCCATATTCGCCGAGCACGTCCTGCTTGGTCATGCCGGCCAGCGCCGCATAGATGCCGACCAGATTGTCCGCTTCCGGGCGGTCCTTCAGGCCATCGGTTTCCGACGGCAGTGCATCCGGGTCCGTCTTGGCCTTCTTGATCTTCTTGGAGATCGCGTCGGCGTCGTCGGTCAGGTTGATGCGCGACAGGTCGGAGGGATCCGACTTGGACATCTTCTTGGTGCCGTCGCGCAAGGACATGATGCGGGTGGCCGGACCGGCGATCATCGGCTCGGTGAGCGGGAAATAAACCTGCTCCGGGGTTTCCGGCGACGGGGTCGGGTTGGGCACGCCGAGGCCCAGTTCCTTTATGCTCGCGGCAAAGTCATTGTTGAACTTGGCGGCAATGTCGCGGGTCAGTTCAAGGTGCTGCTTCTGGTCGTCGCCAACCGGCACGTGGGTGGCGCGATAGGCCAGAATGTCGGCGGCCATCAGGTTCGGATAGGCAAACAGGCCGACCGAGGCGTTTTCCTTGTTCTTGCCCGCCTTCTCCTTGAACTGGGTCATGCGGTTGAGCCAGCCCATGCGGGCGACGCAATTGAAGATCCAGGCCAGTTCCGCGTGCTCGCGCACCTGGGACTGGTTGAAGATGATGGACTTGCTGGCGTCGATCCCGGCGGCGAGATAGGCGGCAGTCACCTCGCGGGTGGCATGACGCAGGGTGGCCGGATCGGGGAAGCCCGCGGTGATCGCGTGAAGATCCACCACACAGAAGATGGTCTCCATCTGGTCCTGCAGCGGAACCCAGCGGGAGACCGCGCCGAGATAGTTGCCGAGATGGAGATTGCCGGTGGGCTGAACGCCGGAAAAGACGCGATTGTGGAACGCCGTCATTGTCTGGTCCTGTCTGCAGGCGGCCGGTTGGAAGGGCGCCTGATGGGTCAAGTTGCAGCCCGGTCTTAGCTTCCGGGCTGCGGGATGGCAAGGGATCTGCGGCGGCCCCGCGGCCGCGCAAACTCAGGTGTTGCGCCGTCTCAACGCCCGCACATGGGCGAGAAGGTCGCTGCCGCCGGTGATCTGGACGAGGAGCGCATAGGCCACGATGCCGATGAGCACCAGCGCGGTCAGGGCAGCCAGCCGCAGCAGCAGGGCGCTATCGGCAAGCCAGGGCGCCAGCGCCTGGGCGGAAAACTCCAGCACGACGCCCATCAGCAGGCTGGAGACCAGCAGGAAGACCAGCTTGCGCAGGATCCTCCGGTCCGGCTGGAAATGGCCGCGCTTCCACAGCACGCCCACCAGCAGGCCCGTGTTGACCCAACCGGCCAGCGTCGTGGCCAGGGCGATGCCCACATGTTGCAGGCTGGAGAAGAGCGCGAGCGACAGGATCACGTTCACCGCCATGCCCACGCCCGCGAAGATCATCGGTGTGCGCGTGTCTTCCCGGGCGAAATAGCCGGGCGAGAAGACCTTGTTGAGCACGAACCCGGGAAGCCCGAAGGCAAAGGCGGCGAGGGCTGCCGATGTTCCGGCCGTGGCCGCATCGTCGAAGGCACCGCGCTGGAACAGCACGCTGACGATCTCGTCTGGCACAACGGCCAGCGCCACGGAGGCCGGCAGGGTCAGGGCCAGGGAGAACTCCAGGGCGTTGTTCAGGCTGCGCTGATACTGGTCCGTATGGCCCGAGCGAAGCTGACGGGTCAGGCTCGGCAGCAGCACCACGCCGATGGCGATGCCGATCACCCCGAGCGGCAGCTGGTAGAGCCGGTCGGCATAGTAGAGCAGGGCGTTGGCCCCGTCCTGCATGGAGGCGATCACCTGCCCCACGGCGACGTTGATCTGGGTGACGCCGCCTGCCACCACGCCGGGAACGCCAAGCGCCAGCAGCTTCTTCACGGCGGGCGTCATGCGCGGCCGCAGGATCGGCACGCCGAGCCCGGCCCGCTTCAGATCGATGAGCACGACCGCCAGCTGCACCAGACCGGCGACGCTCACCCCGACCGTCAGGATGACGCCCAGCTGGGTGGAGGGCGGCACGCCGACGAAAAGCACCACCGCAAGCACCACGCTCATGACGATGTTCAGCATCACCGGCGCCAGCGCGGCCGCGGCGAACCGGTCGTAGGTGTTGAGGATCCCCGACAGGAAGGCGAGGATCGACATGAAGATCAGATAGGGGAAGGCGATCCGCGACATCAGCACGGTGAGATCGAACTTCTCCGGATCATCGACAAAGCCGGGCGCCAGCGCCCAGACCACCGCAGGCATGAAGATCTGCGCCAGCGCCGTGACCACCAGCAGGCAGGAGATCAGCGCCGAGCCGATCTCGCCGGCGATCTGTCGTGCCCGTGCGTCGCCCTCTTCCTCGACTGCCCGCCCGAACAGGGGAACGAAGGCGGAATTGAAGGCCCCTTCCGCGAAGAGGCGGCGGAACAGGTTGGGCAGGCGGAAGGCCACCACGAAGGCATCCGCCACCGGGCCCGTGCCCACAGCGGCGGCCAGCAGCGTGTCGCGGACAAAACCGAGCAGACGGCTTGCCAGGGTTGCTCCGCCAACGGTGGCGAAGCTGCGCAGAAGATTCATGTCTCAAATCCCGGAGCCCGCGACAGGGCCGATGAAAGGCAGGACGTCAGGAAACCTGGCGCGCGATCGGGGCGGCGGGACTGAGGTCCACCTTGCCGTCGACGGCTTCGCCCAGTCGTTCGCGGATGATTTCCTGCCGTCCGATGTTGGCAATCTTTTGTCCGGTCAGGTCGGTCACGTAGAAAACGTCGACCACCCGTTCGCCGAAGGTGGAAATATGCGCCGAGCCGATGTTCAGGTTCAGCGTCGAGATGCAGCGCGTCAGGTCGTAGAGCAGGCCGGCCCGGTCGAGGCCGGAAATCTCCAGCACGGTGTATTCCTCCGACCAGGAGTTGTTCACCAGCACGTCCGCCTCGACCTTGAAGGCCTTCACCTTGCCCTTCATGGCGCCCTTGCGCTGGGTCTGGTCCGGCAGGGGGGCCTCGCCCGACAGGGCCTTGCGGATATTGTCCGCGATCCGCTCGCCGCGGCGGATCTCGTCCGCATCATCCGGCAATTCCCGGCTGATGAAGATCGTGTCCAGCGCGAAGCCGTCGGTGGTTGTGTCGATCTGGGCATCCACGATGTTGGCCCCGGTCACGTAGCAGGCCCCGGCAATGATCGAGAGCAGGCGCGGATGGTCGGGCGCCAGAACGGTCACCTCGGTCACCCCCTCGAAGGCATGGGGCGTGACCTTGAACGCCAGCTGCTGGCCGGACTTGTCGGTCTTGCGGAAGAGTTCCGCATGGGCGACCAGCCGCTCCGGGTCCGTGCGCAGCCAGTAGGCCTTGTAGTGGCGCTTGCCATAGGCGGTGCGCTCCTTCTCCGACCAGTGCCCCAGCTTTTCCATGAGCGTGCGGCGGGCGGAGTCCACGGCCTGATTGTGGGACATGGTGGTGTGGCCACCGGTCAGGTGCAGCTCGCATTCGTAATAGAGGGTGCGTAGCAGCTGTCCCTTCCAGCCGTTGAAGACCCCCGGCCCCACGGCGCGGATGTCGGCCACGGTCAGGATCAGCAGCAGCTTCAGCCGCTCCATGGACTGAACGATCTGGGCGAAGTCGTGGATCGTCTTGCGATCGGAAAGATCGCGGGACTGGGCGACGGTACTCATGTCCAGGTGATGTTCGATCAGCCAGGCGACGGTCTCCGTTTCCGACGCGCTCAGACCAAAGCGCGGGCAGAGCTTGCGGGCAATGCGCGCACCGGCGATCGAGTGATCTTCCGGCCGGCCCTTGGCGATGTCATGCAGGAACATGGCCACGAACAGGACCTTCCGGTTCTGCAGGGTCTTGATCAGGTTGGTCGACAGCGGGTTCTCGTCGCCGCTTTCGCCGCGCTCGATCTCGTGCAGCACGCCGATGGAGCGGATCAGGTGCTCGTCCACCGTGTAGTGGTGGTACATGTTGAACTGCATCATCGCCACGACCTTGCCGAAGTCGGGAACGAAGCGGCCGAGCACCCCGGTCTCGTTCATCTTGCGCAGGGTCTTTTCCGGCGTGTTGCGCGAGGTCAGGATCGCCACGAACAGCCGGTTGGCTTCCGGGTCCTTGCGCACGTTGCCGTCGATCAGACCCAGCGAGCGGCGGATCATCCGCGTCAGCTCCGGATGCAGGTTGTAGCCGTTCTTGTCGGCGATCTGGAACACCCGGATCAGATTGACCGGATCATCCTCGAACAGCCGGTCGGAGAGGGTGTAGAGCCGGTTGTTCTCCACCTCGAAGGCCGGATAGCCTTCCACGGGCCGTGCTGCCTTGGAGGGCCGTCCGCCCCGCAGGCGGCGCATGAACCCACCGATCTGGGCGCCGATCTGGTGTCCGATCTGCTGGCCCAGCGGCTCCTTCACGTGCTGTTCTTCCAGAGCGGCGCAGAAGATGCGGGTCAGATCCCCCACGTCCTTGGCTACCAGGAAGTAGTGCTTCATGAAGCGTTCCACGTCCTTCATGCCCGGATGCTGGGTGTAGCCCAGTCGGATGGCAATCTCGCGCTGAACGTCGAAGGACAGGCGTTCCTCCGGACGCTTCGTCAGGAAATGCAGGTGGCAGCGCACGGCCCAGAGAAAGTCCTCGCACTTGACGAAGAGATTGTACTCCGAGCGCGACAGCACGCCGGCCTTCACCAGCTCCGACTGGTCGCGCACCTGGTAGTGGTACTTGGCGATCCAGAACAGGGTGTTGAGGTCGCGCAGGCCGCCCTTGCCTTCCTTGATGTTCGGCTCCACCAGATAGCGCGAGACGCCCTGGCGCTTGTGGCGGCTGTCCCGCTCGGCAAGTTTCGCGGCGATGAATTCCGAGCTGGTGCCTTCCACCACTTCGGACAGGAACCGCTGCAGCAGCTCCTCGAACAGGGGTTCGTCGCCGCAGATGCGACGGGCTTCCAGAATGGCGGTGCGGATCGTCATGTCGGCGCGCGACAGGCGCACGCATTCATCGATGTTGCGGGTGGCGTGGCCGACCTTCAGCCCGAGATCCCACAGCATGTAGAGGATGTACTCGACAACCTGCTCGCCCCAGGGGGTCTGCTTGTAGGGCAGCACGAAGAGCAGGTCCACGTCCGACCCGGGCGCGAGCGTGCCGCGGCCATATCCGCCAACGGCTGCGACCATGAGCCGTTCTGCGGCCGAGGGGTTCTGGGTGCGGTAGACCCGGGACAGGGCGAAATCGAAGACGAGGCGGATCAGTTCGTCCTGCAGATGGGACAGGCGCCACGCGCAGCGCAGGCCGCCGCCATCCTCGTTCAGCCGCTGCTCCGCAAGGGTCCGGCCATCCTGCATGGCCTTCTTTAGCAGCATCAGGATCTGGGTGCGGACCTTCGGATCGGCGCCATTGCCACCGGCGGCATCGGCAAGCGCGTGCATCTGGTCCTGGAGCGCGGCGCTGTCGATCAGCCCGGCAAGGTCTTCCCTGGAAATCTTCATGAACACCCGATCACTGCAATCGCTGGAACATCATCACACCCTCCGGGCGTGTCGCCTGTCGGGGTTGCGTGCTCTTCATAAGGGATTTCAAGATAATGGGCCGTAAAGAGCGGATCGCGGCCCGGTCGGGGCGAGAGCCTAAACCCCGTCCTTGGCCGCCACAACCCGAACCTGATGGAGAAGATGGGCGAGCGACTCCGGCGAGAGGCCCGAGATCGTCGCCGACAGACGGTTGGCCAGCTCGGTCGCCTGGGGATGCAGGCCGGACGTGTCGATCAGGACCTTGGGATCGGAGAGTTCCGCAAGGCGCTGGATCTCTTCCGCCTCGTCCCAGATCACGTTGAAATAGGTGATGATCCGCTGGACCATAAACCAGGTCGGCTTGCCGCGCTTGCCATGCTCCAGTGCCGACAGATAGGCGCTGGAAACCCCCAGCCCTTCGGCCATGTCCTTTAGCGAGATGCCGCGCTTGGCGCGCAGTTCCCGGATCTTCGCTCCAAGCGGTGTCACGACCCCGCCCCTTCCTTCTTGCGTCGAATGCGCACATAGAGCGCGCCCGACCCGCCATGGGTCAAGTGCGCTTCTTCATAGCCCACCACCAGCATTCGCATCTCCGGCAGGGAGAGCCAGTGCGGCACCATGCGCCGCAGGACCCCCCGTTCCTCGCCGTGAATGCCGCTCCACGCGCCGGTCTTGCGTCCCGTTCCGCCCTTGCCGGTGATCACCAGAACCAGCTTGTGGCCGCGCAGCTGAGCGTCATGAAGGAATCCGCGCAGACGGATGTGGGCCTCGTCCTGGCGCAAGCCGTGCAGGTCGATCCGCCCGTCGATGGGTCGCACGCCGCGGATCACCCGCTTGCGGAACCGGTGTTCCAGCATGTGCAGCGGCGGTTGGGCGGGGGCCGTCTTGGCCGGCGTCGAGATCGGTGCGCGCATGGCGGTGTCGGCCCGCGCGGCCGGCGTGGGAGAGGCGGACGCATTGGCTCCACCCTCCCCCATCAGCTCCTGAAAGCTCGTGGTGTCCGGTTCGGGCGGGCTGCGGTCCGGCGTCAGCGGCGTGGTCGTCTTGGCGACCTTGGCCCAGAGCACCCGCTCCTCGTCGGTCAGGTGCCGTTTCTTGCGGCGTGGCGGCGTGTCGCTCACGGGCGTCTCGCCTCCTCTGCTGCAGGGGCCGCGCGCGGGACGAGCAGGGTCATGCCCACCCGGTGGCGCAGTTCACCGGCCAGATGTCCGGCCTCGTCACCCGATCCGGTGAAGAGATCGCCGCGCCCTGCCCCCTTGATGGCGGAGCCCGTATCGTCGGCAATGACCAGCCGATGCAGCGGCGCGAGCGTGCCGTCCAGCCCGGGTGCCTGACCGCTCAGGAACACCGGCAGACCATAGCGCACATGCTCCGGATCCGCGGCGAGGCTGCGTCCGGGCACGAGCGGCAGGCCGAGTGCTCCGACCGGCCCCTGATCGGCGCTCAGCTCGGTCATCTCGCGGAAGAAGATGTAGGACCTGTTCCGGCGCAGCAGGCCATCGACCTCTTGCGGATGATCCCGCAGCCACTGGCGCAGGCCCGCCATGGTGAAATCCTCAGGCTGGCCACGCCCCTCCAGCACCAACTCGCGGGCGATGGAGGTGTAGGGGTGGCCGGTCTTGCCCGCATAGCCCACGCGCATCACCGAGCCGTCGTTCAGCCGCAGGCGCGCGGAGCCCTGCACGTGGATGAAGAAGGCGTCCACCTTGTCCAGATAGGCAAGCTCCGCCCCCTGCCCGGCCAGCGCCCCGTCCATGATTGCGGAACGGTCCGGCAAGGGAGCAAGACCGGAGGACGTCCGGCGTCCGAAGGCCAGCGCGTCGGGCCAGTTCGCGGGCCGGGTCTTGGCGCTCACTTTCACGAAACCCTCGGGCAGTCCGCGCAGGGGCGTGGTCATGGCGCCGTGCGGCGTCCGGCTTGCGGCAAACTCCGGTTCGAAATAACCGGTCAGGAAGCCGTCGTCCGCCAGTTGAACCGGCACGAAGGCTTCCTCGAGGAAGGCCTTTGCGCGGCCCGCGCGTTGGGCTGCGTGCGCGCCAGAACACAGGCGGGCGGCATCCTCCGGGGTCAGCGCATGGGGGCCGGGACGGGACAGGATGTCGGGGGTGGCGCAGACACGCAGAAACGCCGCCAGGGCGGCGGCGTGATTGTCCTTCTCCCAGCCAGGAAGCCGAGCGAATGCAGAAGCAGGACCGGAGGTCTTTGGCCGGGGGATCGGAGGCTCGTTCATCACGCGTGCGGACTTCAGGGCAGCAGGGTGGCCGGAGGCGGTGCGGGTCCCAGTCCCCTGCCCGGCCGCAGGTCCGGAGCTGGCGGCCGCGAAGGCCGGATCGCCGGTCAGCCCCGGGCCGAAGCCTGCAAGCAGGCCTGCAACAAGGGCCAGGACACGGACGATTGCCAGCGCCGGACGGCGGCGGTTCATTCCGCGGATTCGGTCGCGACCAGGCGCCAGTTCGGATCGCGGGACGTGGTGTCGCGCGCAAAGGTCCACAGGTCGATCACGTCGGTGACGCGGGTCGGGTCGCCGTCGATCACGTGACCTTCCGCGTCCTTGGTGGCGGAGATCAGCTGGCTGTGCACCTTCACGGTCACCAGAGCGGTGGAGCCCTTCAGCTCGGCCTCGATGATCTCGGCCTTGTCGATGCCGACAAAGGTGCTTTCGATCGTCTCGCCGCGCTTCTCGCGCTCGTCGATGGCGCCGACGAAGCCTTCATAGACTTCCTTGGAGAGCAGGCCCTTCAGGGTCTTGCGGTCCCCTTGTGCAAAGGCGGTGACGATCATCTCGTAGGCGGCGCGAGCACCCTCGATGAACTGGGCGGGCTCGAAGCTGGTGTCGGCGGAAAGGATCTTGCGCAGGGCGTCGTTGAGTGCCGATCCGGCGGGCGCGATCTTTTCGATGACCTCGCCGTCCTGACGGCCGGAGCCGCCCTGAGCGGAAGCCTGGCCGGGCAGGGGGATCACGTTGCCGCCATCGGCATCCTGAACACGCTCCACCCCGTTGGACCGTTTGGGATCCGGCTTGGAATAGGGATCGAAGGGCGGGCGTTCCTCTCCGGTGCGCTTGCCCAGAACAGAGCGAAGCTTGAACAGGATGAACACTGCCAGCCCCAAGAAGATGATGTTGTAAACGTCGAAGATCTCGCTCATCTCATCCCGCCGGCCCTGGTTCGCAGGGCCATTCTCCATGCACTGTTTCGCCCGTCGCTGGCCGGTCGACCCGGCTTTTCAGCCGGTCTGGCGCCTGCGCCTGTGTGGCCCGCTCCGGCGAAAGGCAAATGCTTGCCGTTCGGTGCCCGAGTGCTGACCGTTGCTCATCTATGTAAGTGTCCTTGAACCAGCATCCAGCCCCCGGAGCAAGGCATGATTTCATCTTAAGCCGGTTTCACGTCCGGAAGCACTCGAAATCCTGCTGCCGAACCACTACGTTCAGGGGAGCATACTTGAACGCAAAGAGGGTTTTGTGGGACTTCTCATCCTCGCGGCCATCATTGGACTGCCGCTGATCGAAATCATGGTCTTCATCCAGGTGGGCAGCGCCATCGGCGCCCTGCCGACGATCCTGCTCACCGTGGTCACCGCCTTCGCGGGCCTGGTGATGCTGCGCACGCAAGGGGTTTCCCTGCTGATGCGCATCCAGTCGGAGATGAATGCGGGGCGTGTGCCCGGCCGCGACATGATCCACGGCGCCCTCATGGTTGTGGCGAGCGTTCTCCTGCTCATCCCGGGCTTTGCCAGCGATGCGGTGGGCCTGCTGCTCTTCGTGCCGCCGGTGCGCGACATGATCGCCAATGCCCTGGTGTCCCGCGCTCATGTGGTCGTGACCACCTCCGGGCCCGCCCGCCGGTCGGGCCCGTCCGAACCGGTGGTGGATCTGGACGAGGGCGATTGGCAGCGCAAGCCGGACGGCGCCTCCGGATCTGCCCGTCGTCTCGACAATCCGTGGAATGACGACCCCGACCGGCAGTAGGTGAGGGGATCCGGCGGGGCAGGGGATATGCTGAGCCGGCTCTGGGTGGCCCGTGTCACGGGTTTGTGATCCTGCGCCTGCGCGATATTGCCGGATTTACCGAGCTTCTTAACCCCCTGACTCCCGAAAATCGCTAGGGTCCGAGCGGTTTTCACGAAAGAAGCGGGCAGGGACGATGGCGGACCTCAACGGCGGCACTTCCACCCTCTCCACCGGCGAGGGCGCGCGGGTTTCCTGGGTCGATGTGGCCAAGGGCATCAGCATCTGCCTGGTGGTGATGATGCACTCCGTCCTCGGGGTGGAGAAGGCAGCAGGTGCCGAGGGCTGGATGCACGCCATCGTGGCCTTTGCCCAACCCTTCCGCATCCCGGCCTTCTTCCTGATTTCCGGCCTGTTTCTGGCCCGTGCCCTGCAGCGTCCCTGGCCGGAGTTCCTTGACCGCCGCCTTCTGCATTTCGCCTATTTCTATGTGCTCTGGCTGACGCTTCAGTTTGCTTTCAAGGCACCGGTCTTCGCCCAGGACTTCGGCTGGGCCGGTGTCGGTCAGCAATATCTCCTGGCCTTCATCGATCCCTTTGGCACCCTCTGGTTCATCTATCTCCTGCCGATCTTCGCCATCGTGGTAAAACTGGCCCGCGATGCGGGCCTTCTCACCCTCTTGCTTCTGGCGGTCGCGGCCTTGCTGCATCTCAGCCCCATCGAGACTGGCTGGGTGGCGATCGACGAGTTCGCCTCCCGCTTCGTCTTCTTCGTCGCCGGCTACGCCTTCGCCACCCAGGTCTTCGCGGTGGCCGCATGGGCGCGCCAGCATCGCCTCGCCACGCTCGCAGCCCTCGCGGTCTGGGGCCTGGCGAACGGTATCCTCGTGGCCTTCGGCATCGAATATGAGCCGGGCATCGCGCTTGCGCTCGGCGCCGCCGGGGCGCTTGGCGTTGCGGCCTTCGCCAGCCTGGCGACGACCCTGCCGATCGTTGGATTTCTGCGCTTCTTCGGCAAGAACTCCCTCGTCATCTATCTGGCCTTCTTCTTCCCCATGGGCCTGTCGCGGGTGATCCTGCTGAAGCTCGGCATGCTCGACATCGGCACGGTGTCCCTGCTGGTCACCCTGACCGCCATCCTCAGCCCACTGGTGCTCAAGCTGGTCATCGACCGGACCGGCTGGGGCAGGTTCCTCTTCGAGCGGCCCGACTGGGCGCGACTGGCACCGGCAGCGCCTCCGCGGACGGCCTGAGCGGTCGGGCGGGGGTCCCCCGTCCGGACTTCCTGCGGAAAGATCCCTTTATGCCTTTTCAGGAGGCCCCCGCGCGGGCATGATCCGCGCCATGTCGACAGAAACCTCCGCCTCCTCCGCCGGCCTCGGGCTGACCGCCGACGACCACCTGATCCTGGTCGATGGCTCCACCTTCATCTTCCGCGCCTATCACGCGCTGCCGCCCCTGACGCGCAAGCCGGACGGGCTGCCCGTCGGCGCGGTCTCCGGCTTCTGCAACATGCTGTGGAAGCTGCTGCAGGAAGGCCTGTCGCCGGAACCGGGCGACGAACCGACCCACATGGCGGTGATCTTCGACCATTCGTCCAAGACCTTCCGGTCCGACATCTATCCCGAATACAAGGCGCACCGGCCGGAGCCGCCGGAGGATCTGATCCCCCAGTTCGGCCTGATCCGTGAGGCAACCCGCGCCTTTTCCGTCCATTGCGTGGAGCAGGAGGGCTTCGAGGCCGATGATCTGATCGCCACCTATGCCCGCCAGGCCGCAGCCGCCGGTGCCCGCGTCACCATCGCCTCCGGCGACAAGGACCTGATGCAGCTCATCGGTCCGACCGTGAAGATGATCGACACCATGAAGGGCAAGACCTTCGAGGAAGCCGATGTCTTCGAGAAATTCGGCGTCGGCCCGGACAAGGTGATCGAGGTCCAGTCGCTGGCCGGCGACAGTGTCGACAACGTGCCCGGCGTGCCCGGCATCGGCCTGAAGACCGCAGCCCTCCTGATCAACGAGTTCGGCGATCTGGAAACGCTGCTGTCCCGCGCCTCCGAGATCAAGCAGAACAAGCGCCGGGAAAACCTGATCGAATTCGCCGAGCAGGCGCGGGTCTCCAAGCAGCTCGTCACCCTGAAGCAGGATGTGCCGGTGCTCGTGCCGGTGGACCATCTGGCCGTCACCGAGATCGATGGCCCCAAGGCCGTCGGCTTCCTCAAGGCCATGGGCTTCACCACCCTGACCAAGCGCGTGGCCGAGACCACCGGAGCGGAACTGGCCAACATCGAGCCGGCCGACTTCCAGGTCCCGGGCTGGGATGTGCCGGACGGCAAGGGGCGCCTGTCACCGGCGTCTCCGACCGCGCGCGGCGTGGCTGCCCCGGCCGCATCGTCCACGTCGCAGTCTGAGGCCGGTGATGGCGCGTCGTCGTCGCCCGCAAGCGGCTCGGCCCAGGCGGATCTTCCGGCGGGCATGATGGTGCCGCAGACGGTCGCGTCAGAGGCTGCAGACGCCGCGCGCAACACGACCATCGACCCCTCCACCTACGAGACCGTCACGACGGTGGAGCGTCTGAAGGAATGGGTGGCCGAGGCCTATGAGGTCGGCACCGTCGCCTTCGACACGGAAACCACCTCCCTTGATGCCATGCAGGCGGATCTGGTCGGCGTGTCGCTGGCCACTGCCCCGGGAAAGGCCTGTTATGTGCCTCTGGGTCATGTGGACGGGGAAGGGGACCTTCTGGGCGGTGGCGGTCTGCTTCCCGGTCAGATCCCGCTCGGCGAGGCTCTGGCGGTGCTCAAGCCCATGCTGGAGGATCGGGCGGTCCTGAAGATCGCCCAGAACCTGAAATACGACTGGCTGCTGATGACCCGCTACGGCGTGGACATCGCCCCCTTCGACGACACCATGCTGTTGTCCTACACCCTCGACGCGGGCAAGGGCGGCAACGGCATGGACGAGCTTTCCGAGCGCTGGCTCGGCCACACGCCGATCCCCTTCAAGGAGATCTGCGGCTCGGGCAAGTCGATGATCACCTTCGACAAGGTGGCCATCGACAAGGCAACCGCCTATGCGGCCGAGGATGCGGACGTGACCCTGCGTCTGTGGCAGGTGCTGAAGCCCCGTCTCGCCTCCGAGCGCATGGCCACCGTCTACGAGACCCTGGAACGGCCCATGGTGCCGGTTCTGGCGCGCATGGAACGGCGCGGCATTTCCGTCGACCGGCAGATGCTTTCGCGCCTTTCCGGCGACTTCGCGCAAGGCATGGCGGCTGAGGAAGACGAGATCTACGCGCTGGCGGGTGAAACCTTCAACATCGGCTCTCCGAAGCAGCTCGGCGACATTCTCTTCGGCAAGATGGGGCTGCCTGGCGGCAAGAAGACCAAGACCGGAGCTTGGTCCACATCGGCCAGCGTGCTGGAGGATCTGGCGGCGGAAGGCCATGAGCTGCCCTCCAAGATCGTGGCCTGGCGTCAGCTCTCCAAGCTGAAGTCCACCTACACGGATGCCTTGCCCGGGTTCATTCATCCGGAAACCAAGCGGGTCCACACCTCCTATTCGCTGGCGGCGACCACCACCGGTCGCCTGTCCTCGTCGGAACCCAACCTGCAGAACATCCCCGTGCGCACGGAAGCCGGCCGCAAGATCCGCAAGGCCTTTGTGGCGACCCCGGGTCACAAGCTGATTTCCGCCGACTACAGCCAGATCGAATTGCGCGTCCTGGCCCACATGGCCGACATTCCGCAGCTGAAGAAGGCCTTTGCCGACGGGCTGGACATTCACGCCATGACGGCGAGCGAGATGTTCGGCGTGCCGATCGAAGGCATGGACCCTTCCGTGCGCCGCCGGGCCAAGGCCATCAACTTCGGCATCATCTACGGGATTTCGGCCTTCGGTCTTGCCGCCCAACTCGGCATCGGCCGGGGCGAGGCCAGCGACTACATCAAGACCTACTTCGAGCGCTTCCCCGGCATCCGCGACTATATGGAGGCGGTGAAGAAGGAAGTTCACGCCAATGGTTATGTGACCACCATCTTCGGCCGAAAGGCCCATTATCCGGACGTGAACACCTCCAACCCGAACATGCGCGCCTTCTATGAGCGGGCGGCGATCAACGCGCCGATCCAGGGGTCTGCGGCGGACATCCTGCGCCGCGCCATGGTGCGGATGGAAGATCGTCTGAGCCATTCCAGGCTCGACGCCCAGATGCTGCTGCAGGTGCACGACGAACTGATCTTCGAGGTGCCCGACGCCCAGGTGGAGGTGACCCTGCCTGTCATCCGCGAGGTGATGGAAAAGGCCTGCGAGCCCGCCCTGACCCTCTCCGTCCCGCTCCAGGTGGATGCGCGTGCCGCCGACAACTGGGACGAGGCGCACTGAGGCGCCTCATCCTTTCAGGGCTCTGGGTTGCGGGGTTTCTGACCGGCCCGATTTACTGATGCTCGAGGGCGCTGACTTCGGTTGGCGCCCTTTCGCTTTCCAGATCCGCGATCAGGGCCTTCATCTCCGCGATTTCATTCACCTGCGCGGCGATGATGCCGTCGGCCAGCTCGCGCACGCGGGGGTCGGAGATGTGGGCCCGCTTGCTGGTCATGATCGCGATGGAATGGTGAGGGATCATGGCCTTCATGTAGGCCACGTCCTCCACTGTCTCCTGCGAACGCACCAGATAGAGCGCGCCGGAAAAGAGAATGGCAGCCGCCACCAGAATGGCCAGATTGGCGTAGCGGTTGCGATACATGTTGAGCATGAAGGCCAGCATGACCACCATCATCGCCGCGCCCATGACGAAGGCCATGTAGAACCGGGTTTCCGAGAAGAACACGTGATCCAGCTCGTAGGTGTTCAGATACATCAGGCCGAGCATCACCGCCGTCGAGGTGGCGATCATGGCGAAGAAACGCAGGTAGGACGCTTTCATCACAGGTCTCCTCAAAGGGTCAGAAGGATCGCGGACATGAGCACCATCGCCAGATCCTCCGTCAGCGTCACGGTGGACAGGGGCACGGACAGGATGTTGCCCATGCAGGGGCAATCGATGTCGACGCCCTCGAAGAGTGCCTTCACCACGCCCAGCGCGCCGAAGGAAAAGACGATGATCGTGATCCAGTAGGTGAGGGTGGGGGCCGCGAAGCTCAGGAAGGCAAGGCCGAGCCCCAGCTCGATGAAGGGATAGACATAGCCATAACCCTCCACCCGCCGGGCCAGCAGGTCATACATGTGAAACCCGTCCTTGAACCCGGAGAGGTCGAAGAGTTTCAGCAGCGCGAAGATGACAAGAAACACGCCCATATAGGCATGCATGAGCGGCCGCATCTCCCACGCCGCAAAGCCGGCGGTGATCGCCAGCGCCGCCAGCGCGGCAACGCCGACCAGGGTCAGCAGCGGGGCATAATCTGCGAGGCTGGAGCCGCGTCCTTCCTCGCGCACGTGGATATCGCCGGTCATGGGTCTCTCCCGAGGAACAAGGGGTCTTGCCTGGTCCAACGGGAAAGGGCGTGATTGGTTCACGAAAAACGCCGGGCGCGAGGCCCGGCGTCATCATCTGCAAAGGAAGCGAAAGCGTCTCTGCCCGGATCAGACCATGGCGAGCACGCGCAAGGGGCCACCGGAGCCGCCCTTGTGCTTGGGTGCACCGGCAATGAGGGTCGCGCCCTTGGCCGGCAGCATGTCCAGATTGGCGATGCACTCGATGCCCCAGCGATTGGAGGGCAGCCAGGCATAGTGCACGGCAAAGTCCGGGGAGGGGCCGAAGTCAAGCGACAGGGTGTCCACCGCAATGCCCACGGCGCCGCTTTCTTCCATGAGCATCTTCACCGCTTCCACATGGAAGCCGGGGAAGTGCATCTTGCCGTATGCATCCGCATTGCGGAACTTGTCGGTGCCCATGTGGGCCTGCCAGCCGGAGTTCATGGCCACGCAGGCCTTGTCCGGAATGGGGCCGTTGGCGGCAATCCAGGCCTTCAGGTCGTCCGGGGTGACCTGTGCATCCGCGTCCTCGGCGGCCTTCGCCTTGATGTCGACGACACACAGCGGCACCACCAAGTTCTCGACCGGGATCTCGTCAACCGACTGGCCATCGGCGGAGAAATGCAGCGGGGCGTCGATATGCGTGCCGGTGTGCTCGTTCACCCGCAGCTCGAAAAGGTTGAAGCCGTCCTTGTCGAAGGAGAACTTCTTGTCCGGGAAGAACTGCTGCTGACCGAAGAAGGTCGGGAAGTCCGGGCCAAGGGTGTGGGTCAGATCCGCCACCTTGGAGGGCGTGTCGGCAAAGGCCGGCAGGGCGGTGAAGCTGGGAACGGCCGCCGCACTCGCCGCCGCAGCCAGGCCGAGACCGCTCCTTTTGAAAAAGTCTCGGCGAGACAGCATGGTCTTCTTCACCGAATTCATGACGCAAACGTCGCACATCGAAAAATGCCTCCTCGAAAATGGTCCGGATCGGACATTCCGAGCCTGCGATGAAGTTTTCCGGCGATCAAGGGAAAGCACCGCCTGCCGCAAGGGCCGATTGTGTCATTTGTCACTTGTTCCATTTTTGTTCTTGTTGGGTGGCCGAAATTGCCCTAAGGTCAGATACACGTGATGAGGGAGACGTGTCATGATTTCGCGTGTAACGACACTGGCCTTTCAGGGGGTCGAGGCCCTGCCCGTCGATGTTCAGGTGCAGATCGGCGCCGGAATGGTCGGCTTCACCATCGTCGGCCTGCCGGACAAGGCGGTCGGAGAGAGCCGGGAGCGGGTGCGCTCGGCCCTTCAGGCCTGCGGCCTCGCCCTGCCCGCCAAGCGGCTGACCGTCAATCTCGCCCCGGCCGATCTTCCCAAGGAAGGCTCTCACTATGATCTCCCCATCGCGCTGGGCATCATGTGCGCCATCGGCGCCATTCCTGCGGACAGTCTGTCTGCGTTTGCGGTCATCGGAGAACTGGGTCTCGACGGTCGGCTCGCGCCCGTGGCCGGTGTGCTTCCGGCGGCCATCGGCGCCAACGCGCTCGACAAGGGGCTGATCTGCCCGGCAGCCTGCGGTCCCGAAGCCGCCTGGGCGGATCCGGACATGGCGGTTCTGGCGCCCGACAGCCTGTTGCAACTGGTGAACCACTTCGCCGGCACGCAGGTGCTCTCCCGGCCCCGGGCGCGCTTGTCGCCAGCCCCGGGCACCCTTCCGGATCTTGCGGACATTCAGGGGCAGGAAACCGCCAAGCGCGCGCTGGAAGTCGCTGCCGCCGGCGGGCATAACCTGCTCTTCTGCGGTCCTCCGGGGGCGGGCAAGTCCATGCTGGCCAGTCGCCTGCCGTCGCTGCTGCCGCCGCTCTCCCCGCGCGAGCTGCTCGAGGTGTCGATGATCTCCTCCATGGCGGGCACCCTTTCCGAGGGGCGGCTCACCGACCGGCGGCCCTTCCGCGCCCCCCATCATTCGGCCTCCATGGCCGCACTCATCGGCGGCGGCTTGAAGGCCCGGCCCGGCGAGGTGTCGCTCGCCCACAATGGGGTGCTCTTCCTGGACGAGCTGCCCGAGTTCAACCCCCAGGTTCTCGACAGCCTGCGCCAGCCGTTGGAAACGGGGGAGGCGGTGATCGCCCGCGCCAACAGTCGGGTGTCCTATCCTGCCCGGTTCCAGCTGGTGGCGGCGATGAACCCCTGCCGTTGCGGTTATGCCGGTGAACCCGGTCATCGCTGCGCCAAGGGCACGCGCTGTGCCGCCGATTATCAGGCGCGCCTCTCCGGCCCCTTCCTCGACCGCATCGACCTCAGGATCGACGTGCCGGCGGTGACCGCATCCGATCTCATCCGCCCGGGCACCGGGGAGGGCTCGGCCCAGGTTGCCCTCCGGGTGGCAAGGGCGCGGGAGATCCAGAGCGCCCGCTATCTGGCCCTCGGCCTCGACCGCCTGACCAATGCGCAGGTCCCGACCGCGATCCTGCAGCAGGTCGTGGTGCCGGATGCGCCAGGATTGCGCCTGCTGGAAGAGGCTGCGGAGCATTTCCGCCTCAGTGCCCGCGGCTATCACCGGGTCCTGCGGCTGGCCCGGACCCTTGCCGATCTCGATGGCGCCGACAGCGTGGGCCGGCTCCACCTGGCGGAGGCCCTGAGCTATCGCGGGCAGGAACCCCTGCGCCAGGCCGCGGCCTGAGGGCCGCCTGGGGGAAAGGGAGGAGGGCGGCGAGCGAAGCAAGGAGAACTGAGAGGAAGTGCCGCCTCGCGTCGGGGAAACGGTTTCTCAAAGGTTACGCCCCATAGTCGGGATCAAAGTGTCGACCCGATCACCGAGTATGCGAGTAACCGACCGTGGCTAACCAGTCTCATCCCGACGATCGTTCTTCTCCGAATGCGCCCCGTGGCGCAGAGGCGGAAGACCGTCTGGACGCGGAGTTCCTTGCCGCCGAACCGGGGGTCGAGGGCACAGCGCTCGCCGGGTTCGAGGGTCGCGCGGGTGCAGGCAATGTGTCTGCCCCTGTTGACGTCCCTGACAGTGATCTCCCTGACAGTGATCCAGATGATCCGGGGGAGATGGCGGCCTTTCCCGGAGCCGGCAGCGCCGCCTCGAAGCGTGACCGGCTTCGGGCCCGTCCGAGGCGGGGCCTGGGTCCTGAAACAACGGATCGGCGGAAATCGGCACCAGCCCGCGAAGATATCGATGTAACTGACATCCATGGTCGAGAGACGGTGCCGGACGACGCCCGCGCGGAGCCCGATCATCACGCCCGCCCTGACCGTCGTACCGAGACCCGGAGAGAACCGGCCTCCGTGGCCACTCCCGGCATGCCGGAAGCCGTCTGGGCGCCCTCGCCGCGCCTGCTTGCTTTCGCCCTTGCGGGCATCGTCATCGGGGCGATCGGTAGCCTCCTCCTCGTCGGGCAGGCCGAAACCCGCTATGCCGGTCTGGCTCTTGCCTTCTTCGCCGGGGGCCTGAGCGTCTGGCGCGTGCTGGTCGACGACCGTCGGGTGGATCAGGAGGCGCTCGCCCGGCAGGACGACCGCCTGCGCCGCTTGATGGCCCGCTGCGAGGAACTGGAAGATGCCGCCTGGGAGCTGCGCGAAAGCGACGAGCGTCAGGCAAGCATTCTCTCCACCCTGGGCGACATCGTCTTGCGCCGGGACGACGCAAACCGGGTGGTCTATGCCAATGCGGCGGCGGATCTGGCCTTCGGTCCCAGCGATCGACCGCTCACCGGTGCTTTGCTCTCCCTGAGAGACCTCACCTGTGGCGAGGGCCCGGATCGGCCCTTCGGCGCGCTCGTCGTGCCCGAATGGAGCCGGGTCGACCGGGGAATGGCGGCGCTGGGCACGGAGGATGGCCTCCGGGGCGAGGGCGCAACCGCCCAGCCCTGGCAGGCGCGCATGACCGACGGTGCCTTCGGCGAACGTCCCATCCATTTCGGCGACGTGGAACTCCTCACCAACTCCGGTCCCCACTGGTTCTCCCGCATGGACATTCATGTGCGCGACACGGTGACCGACCAGCCCCTCGTCCAGACCGTTCTGCGGGATGTGACCGATCGCCGCCGCATGGAGGATGACCTGCGCGCCGCCCGTCTCTCGGCGGAAAGCTCCAACGAGGCCAAGTCCCGCTTCCTGGCAACGGTCAGTCACGAGATCCGCACGCCCCTCAACGGCATTCTCGGAATGGCGACGCTCCTGCGCGACACCCGCCTCACCAAGGAACAGACCGCCTATATCGAGGCGCTTGAAACATCGGGCGAGACCCTGCTCCTGCTCATCGACGAGGTTCTCGACTTTTCGAAGGTGGAAGCGGGCAAGCTGCATATCGAGGCCGCACCCGTCCGTTTAAGCTCCATCGTCGAGAATGTGGTCGAGCTCCTCGCCCCCAAGGCTCATGCCAAGGGTCTGGAAATCGGCAGCTTCGTTGCCCCTGACCTGCCGGAAATGGTGACGCTGGATGCCACCCGCGTGCGCCAGATCCTGTTCAATCTCGCCGGAAACGGGGTGAAATTCACCGAAAGCGGCGGTGTGTCCATCTGCGTCTCTGGTGCACCCCGACCGCAGGGCGGCAGCCTGCTGACCCTGGAGGTGCGCGACACCGGCATCGGCTTCCATCCGGGAGATGCGGAGCGGCTCTTCGAGGAATTCGAGCAGCTGGACCATGGCCGGGCTCGCAAGTTCGGCGGCACAGGTCTGGGGCTCGCCATCGCCCGCCGCCTGACCGACCTGATGGACGGCACGATCAGCGCTGAGCCCGCCCCCGGCGGCGGCGCCCTGTTCCGGGTCTGCCTGCCGGTGCCCGAGACCGTTCGCGCGGCGGAGGCCCCCGTCGCCTCAGGTGCGCCGGGCGTGGCCGGCCGCTCCATCGTCCTGATCGGGTCTGGCCCGGTGGAAATGCCGCTGCTGGCCCGCCGTCTCAATGTGCAGGGCGCACGCGCCTCGGTCTTCCTGCCGGGAGATCCCGCACTTGATGCCCAGCTCGCCACGGCGGATCTGGTGATCGCCGACAACTCGACCCTGTCCGACAGCGCCGGTTGGCTCGCTACCGCCCGGCTTTGCGGCTTCAATGCCCGCGCTGTCGTGCTGGTCTCCCCATCCGAACGCGACAGGCTCGAACGGCTGCATGAGGCCGGCTATGCGGCCTATCTCATTCGCCCGGTGCGCATGGAAAGCCTGATCAGCGTGGTGGAGGGGCTCTTGTCCAATCCGAATGACGACCAGTGCTGGCGGGATTACACGGATCAGGGGGCGGATCACCGTCCCGGCCGGGCCAGTCATGCGCCCAGCCGGCCCCTGCGCCTGCTGGTCGCCGAGGACAATGACATCAATCGCCTGCTGACGGAGGCGTTGCTGCGCAAGCTCGGCCATGAGGCCGTGCTTGTCACCGATGGCGAACAGGCGGTGGAAGCCGCCGCTCGCGGCCAGTTCGATGCCATCCTCATGGATCTTCACATGCCCGGGCTCGACGGCATCGGCGCCATCGCCCGCATCCGTCAGACGGAGCAGCACGAGAACCGGGCCCAGGCGCCGATCTTCATGGTGACCGCAGACGTGATGGAGGACGCCAAGGCCAAGGCCTCGAGGGCCGGCGCCACCGGCTATCTCACCAAACCCCTGACGGTCGATGCCATCGGCGCGGCCCTGGCCAGTCTTCAACGCGCCAGCGGCGGCTGAAACTTAGCCGGCTTATCGGTTGCCTGAGCGATGCCTGTTTGCTCAGGGGAATTGGCCTTCATGCTCCCCTCACGTGGCGGAGATTTGCCGACCAACTGGCCTCCTTTCGCTCACCGCCGTAGTGCGGCTCGCCGATCCTGTCATATCCCTGTCGGAAAACTGTGCGATATGCCGGGGCTATGCCGCTCCGCGCGGCACATCGTGATTCTGTTTCGGCAAAGGACTTTTCCCTTCCTTCAGCGCCAGATGCGCCCGGATGGTTAAAAGTCGCAGGGTGGAATGGGGAAGTTCATGCTAGGGTCTGCAGGCAAACCTTTATCCGACAAACGATCCGCCATGCTGCTTCCGAGAAAGCTGGTCGCGAAATTCGCTCCCGCCGGCGCCATGCCCCTTCCGCTTTCCCGCTTCGGCCTGCCGGGTCCCGCCTTGCTGCGCGGCGGCGAGATTGCTGCCCGCATGCGGGGCACCCTCGGTCGCGTCGGCGCGCTGGAAGTTCGCCTCGCCCGCACGGCCGGTGAGGTGAAGAAGGCCCAGCGGCTCCGCTATCAGGTCTTCTACGAGGAAATGTCGGCCATTGCCGACGCGGAGACGCTTGCCACCCGTCGCGATGCGGACCCCTTCGACGCCTTCTGCGATCATCTGCTGGTCATCGATCACGCCAAGATGAAGCGCAACAAGCTTGGCCGTCTTAAGCCCACGATTGTCGGCACCTATCGCCTGCTGCGCCAGGACGTGGCCAATCGGCACGGCGGCTTCTACACCGCCGGAGAATACGACATCCAGGCTCTGGTCGACGCCAACCCGGACAAGCAGTTTCTGGAGCTCGGCCGCTCCTGCGTGCTCCAGCCCTATCGCAGCAAGAAAACCGTCGAGCTGCTCTGGCAGGGCATCTGGGCCTATGTTCTGGCCCATGGCATCGACGTGATGATCGGTTGCGCCTCCTTCGAGACCACCAGCCCCGACCGCATCGCCGAGCCGCTTTCCTTCCTTCATCACAATGCCCGTGCGCCGGAAGAATGGCGCGTGGCCGCCGTGCCGGACCGCTACGTGGAGATGAACCGGGTGCCGGTCGACGCGATCGACGGCAAGACCGCTCTGCGCCAGTTGCCGCCTCTGGTAAAGGGCTATCTGCGGCTTGGTGCCTATGTGGGCGACGGGGCCGTGGTGGATCACCAGTTCGGCACCACGGACGTGCTGATCATCATGCCCGTCAGCGCCCTGAACGAGCGCTATGTGAATTATTACGGCGCCGACGCCAGCCGTTTCGCCAGCTAGATCGCCGCGCCGACAGGATGGCAGCAAAAAGGGGCCCGTCGGCCCCTTTTTTCGTGTCTGGCAACCCTGACGCGCACTCGCGTCCCGGCGTCTCACGCGGCCGGCTGCGGTCCCTCGAACCCGTCCACGATCATCAGTTCGCCTTCCGAGGCAACCACGCGGAAGGCCTTGGCAGCCTGATATTCTGGCGAGTGGTAGCAGGCGAGGGCGGTTTCCCGGTCCTCGAACTCGATCACCACATTGCGCGACCGGGCCTGGCCTTCGAGGCTTTCGAAATCGCCACCGCGCACCAGGAAGCGGGCCTTGTACTTGGCAAAGGGGCCGGCGGTGCCGGCCACATACTTGGCGTAGGTTTCCGGGTCCTGCACGTCGATGCGGGCGATCCAGTAGGCTTTGGGCATTCTTGTGTTCCCTCTCTTGAAGATCCGACAGTGGTAGCCTCCCTCCAGATTTCCCACAAGCGCAGGGGAGCAGGCCACAAGCCTTAACGCCCCCTTAATTTGCCGCAATCTATCGTCATGACGGGATCTGAAACGGGACTGAATGGGGACAGGCTGCACACCGCATGGCGCGCAGAAATCCGAACATATCGCGGGTCGAGCCGCATTTCGGCGGGATGGCGCAGGCCGGCGAACTGCGTGCGGATCCCCGTGATCGTCCCACCACGTCTTCCAAGCCGCGCAAGCGCAAGTCTGGGCCGAAATCCGCAGCCCGCTCCGGGTCCTCCGGCGGGGATTCGGGCGGCTCCGGTGGTGCGCGCAAGGCCCCAAGCCGCCGCGCCCGCAAGAGAGCCCGGTCCCGTGCCGGTGGCTCGCTGATCGTCCGGGCCTTCCGGCGACTGGTTTACTGGGGCCTCGTCATGGGCCTGTGGGGCGGCATCGCCGTCGTCGGCATCGTCATCTATTACGCGGCCTTCCTGCCCCCCACTTCCGAGTGGAAGGTTCCCCAGCGCCCGCCCAATGTGAAGATCGTCTCCACCACCGGCGACCTGATTGCGAACCGGGGCGACACCGGCGGCGAGGCCGTGCGTCTGGAGCAGCTCCCGCCCTATCTGCCCAACGCGGTCATCGCCATCGAGGACCGGCGATTCCGCGAGCATTTCGGCGTGGACCCCGTGGGCCTGGCCCGCGCCTTCGTGACCAATTTCACCCGCGGGGGCGTGGTGCAGGGCGGGTCGACCCTCACCCAGCAGCTGGCGAAGAACCTGTTCCTGGAGCAGGACCGGACGATCAAGCGCAAGATTCAGGAGCTCGTGCTCTCCTTCTGGCTGGAAGCCAATTACTCCAAGGACCAGATCCTGGAGATGTATCTGAACCGGGTCTATCTGGGGTCCGGGGCCTATGGGGTGGATGCGGCCGCCCGCCGCTATTTCGGCAAGTCCGCCCGTCTGGTCACGGTCGCCGAGGCCGCCACCCTCGCAGGCCTGCTCAAGGCCCCGTCGCGCCTCTCTCCGGCGCGCAACCCGGATCTGGCGGAAGACCGGGCCCAGGTTGTGCTGGCCGCCATGCGGCGCGAGGGTTTCATCACCGACGAGGAAGCCAAGAACGCGCTCGCGTCGCCGGCTCAGGTCGTGCGCCGCTACACCACCGCCAGCGAGAATTACGTCGCCGACTGGGTGATGGACGTGCTGCCGCAATATGTCGGATCGATCGACTCCGACATCGTCGTCGACACGACCATCGATCTGGCCATGCAGCATGCGGCAGAGGCCGCACTCCGCAAGGCGATCGGCGAGGAGGGCACGAAATATCGGGTCAGCCAGGGTGCGATCGTCACCATGGACACGGCCGGCGCGGTCAAGGCCCTGGTCGGCGGGGTGGACTACTCGAAGAGCCAGTTCAATCGCGCGGTGAATGCCAAGCGCCAGCCCGGATCCTCCTTCAAGCCCTTCGTCTATCTGGCCGCGCTGGAAAGCGGCCTGACACCGGACACCGTGCGCGAGGACAAGCCGGTGAACTTCAACGGCTGGGCGCCGCAGAACTACACCAAGCAGCACTACGGTCCGGTCACCTTGACCCAGGCGCTGGCCATGTCGCTGAACACGGTGGCCGCACAGCTCGCCTATGAGGTAGGGCCGAAGGTGGTGATCGCTACCGCCAGCAAGATGGGCATTTCCTCGACCATGTCCGACAACCTCTCCATCGCTCTTGGCACGTCGGAAGTGTCGCCGCTGGAGATCACGGCCGCCTATGTGCCCTTCTCCAACGGCGGCTACGGGGTCATTCCCCATGTGGTGCGCCGCATCCTGACGTCGGAAGGCAAGGTTCTGTTCTCGCGACAGGGCGACGGGCCGGGCCGGGTGGTGACCCGCGAGAACCTGGCGGACATGAACCGGATGATGGCCCAGACCCTGATCACGGGCACGGGCAAGAAGGCGATGCTCGCCGATCATCGCCCGGCCGGCGGCAAGACCGGGACGAGCCAGGACTTCCGCGACGGCTGGTTCATCGGCTTCACCGGCCATCTGACCACCACGGTCTGGCTCGGCAACGACGACAATTCGCCGACGAAGAAGGCCACGGGCGGCGGACTGCCGGCGCAGGTCTGGAAAGAGGTGATGGACGCCGACCACAAGGAGCTTCCCGTCGCCGATCTGCCCGGCGTGCCGGAAGGCTCCATGGTTGCTTCCAGCGGCGTTCCAGGCGCCACGCCTTCGGGCGCAGCGGCTCCGGGCGGCTTCATTCCGCCGGCCGACGTGGGCTCGGGCCGGCAGCTCGTGTCGCCTCAGCCCTCCAGCCGCAAGGGGCCTCTGGATCTGCTGAAATCCCTGTTCGGCGGATAGGGCGGACAGTCCTCAGCCGAAGCCATGCAACCGGGCGCCATGGTCCTTCAGCCACTGGCGGGCGGTGGGGGTCTGCGGCGCAAGCTGGCGGCACAGGGCCCAGAACCGGTCGGAGTGGTTCATTTCCTTCAGATGCGCCACCTCGTGGGCGGCCACATAGTCGAGGATCTCCGGCGGCGCCAGGATTAGCCGCCAGGAGAAGGACAGGTTGCCATTCGAGGCACAGGACCCCCAGCGGCTGCGGGTGTCGCGGACGGAGAGGGCGCCAAACGGCTTGCCCAGACGGCCGGAATGCAGGATGACCGCCTTTTCAAGGTCCGCCCGCGCCTCACGCTTCAGCCAGGTGACGAGCTTGCGCGGCACATGCGCCTCTTCGCCGGGAACAAGCAGGCGGGGCAGGCCGCCGTCTTCGGCGGCAGGCGCCTGCCGGATCAACCCGCGCAGGGTGCCGGTGGAACAGATCAGATGGTCCACCCCGCGCAAGGGGACCACGTCTCCCGGCATCAGGGCGACGGGCTTGTCGCGCCGGTCGATCCTCTCCAGCAACCACTCCACATGGGCGCGGGCGAAACGTTCGGCGCGCGCCAGATCCCCGTGCTGCGGCACGGTCATCACCGGGCCGGAAGCATCCGCAGGCAGGCGCAGCAGATAGCGCTTGGCGCGCGCGTCCTGCCTCAGCCGGATCCGCAAGGGCCCGGCCTCCGTGGAGATCTCGAGATGGGGGGGAAGCGCCGGCGCGCGGCGGGAGCGGAAGAACATCGTCAGCGGAAGAAGCTCGTCAGTCGGGGCAGGGGATCGGGGGCCGAAGGTTAGTCTATCCCAGCCCCTGAAACGACGAAAGCGGCGCTTTGAGGAAGCGCCGCTCTCCGTCCGGTCGATCATACCGGCAAGCCGGTCTGCCGACGTCTTGTCAGGCTGTCGGGGTCGCCGGTCCGTGGCCGCGATTGGCCATGAAACGATCGAACTCGTCCTGATCCTTCGCCCGGCGCAGTTCCCGCAGGAAGGCGTCGAACTCGTCGCGCATCTGGTCCAGCTTGGCCTTTTCTTCTTCCAGGCGCTTGAGTTCGCGCTCCCGGTAGTCGTCGAAGGCCACGTTGCCGGTTCGGCCGAAGCCGGTGGTCCGGTTCATGCTGTCCATGCAGCCCTTCATGGGGCTGGTGCGCCACTGGTCCCGGGCGTCACGCGCCAGGGTCTGGAAGCGGTCGCCCCAGAGAATATAGGCGAGCATGGCGAGACCGAGCGGCCAGAAGGCCACAAAGCCCAGAACCATCAGGCCCGTGGTGACCGGGGTCCAGCCCGGTCGGATCGTGCAGTTTGCAGTCGTCATTGCTCCATCCATTCAGAACATCAACGAAATGCAGATGGGGACGCTGCGTCAGATGCGCAAGAACGCATGGACCGATTTTTGGTTGCACACCCTGCGTCAGCTCACGGTTTCGGAGAGCTTCCGGGCCTGCTCGATCCAGTTGTCGCGGGCAATGCGTCCCCGGAAATCGAGTTTCGTATCAAGGGCTTCGATCTGGCTCTCGGTCAGACCGGCGATCTGCCAGTAATGGAAGATCCCGGCCTCGTTGAGGGCGGATTCCAGCTTCGGGCCGACGCCGGCAATCGCCTTGAGGTCATCGGCAACCCCTTGCGGCTTGGCGAGAAGGATCTTCTCCAGCGGATCGGTCGCGGCAGGCTTCGAGGCTGCCGAAGACTTTGCGGCAGCCTTGGTTGCGGCCTTTGCCGGAGCTTTCGCCGCCTTCGCTGCGGGCGCAGCCTCCACCGTTTCAGCAACGGCAGCCGCTGCGGCCGGGGCCGGCCTCGCCGGGGTGGCAACCCGCCCACCCGGGATCGGCTGGCGGTGGGACTGGATGAAATCGAGCACCCGCGGGCAGATCTCGGCCCGCCAGCGCGACCCGTTGAACACCCCGTAGTGGCCAACATTCGGCTGTTCGTAATGGGCCTTCATGTCCTCCGGCAGGGAGGAGCAGAGATCATGGGCGGCGCGGGTCTGGCCGCGGCCGGTGATGTCGTCCTTCTCGCCCTCGACCGTGAGCAGTGCCGTGCGGCGGATCTTCGAGCAATCGACCGGGGTCGCGCCGTGCATCATCGTGCCGCGCGGCAGGGAATGGTCGATAAACACGGTTTCGACGGTCTGGAGATAGAACTCGGCGGTCAGGTCCATGACGGCCAGATATTCGTCGTAGAAGTCCCGGTGCTTGTCCGCGTTGTCCCCGTCGCCTTCCACCAGATGCTGGAAGAAGTCCCGGTGCGCGGTCATGTGCCGGTCCAGGTTCATGCTCATGAAGCCGGTGAGCTGCAGGAAGCCCGGATAGACCTCGCGCATGAAGCCGGGATGGGGGAAGGGCACGGTCATGATCACGTTGCGGCGGAACCAGTCGATGCCCTTGTCCACGGCCAGCTGGTTCACGGCGGTCGGTGCGACGCGGGTGTCGATCGGCCCGCCCATAAGGGTCATGGTCGCCGGCACATAAGGATCGTCGCGGCCTTCCATCACGGCGACGGCGGCCAGCACCGGCACGGACGGCTGGCAGACCCCGAGGATATGGGTGTCCGGGCCGAGGAAATGCAGCATCGAGATGATGTAGTCGATGTAGTCGTCCAGATCGAAGCGGCCTTCCTGGACGGGCACCATGCGTGCGTCGATCCAGTCGGTCACGTAGACGTCGGCGCGGGGCAGCAGGGCTTCCACCGTGCCGCGCAGCAGGGTCGCATAGTGGCCGGACATGGGTGCCACCACCAGAACCTTCGGATCATTGCGCCGGGTCTGGACGCCACGCTCGAAGTGGATCAGGTCGCAGAAGGGGCGGGACCACACCCGCCGTTCGGTCACCGGCACGCGCACGCCGCTGACGACCGTGTCGTTCAGCCCGAACTCCGGCTTGCCGTAGCGCCGGGTCATGCGCTCCAGAACCTCGCAGCCGGCGGCAACGGACCGGCCGACTTCCGTGTGGCTCATGGGATTGAGCGGGTTCTGGAAGTAGAGCTTGGTCATGTCGGCTGCGGCCCGCATCGGGCCCATGATCGCATGGTTCAGCTCGTAGAACTGGTAATAGAACACGCCTGGATCTCCTTGTCCGATCGGGCAGGGCGCCGGGGGTCATCCGGAAAGAGGTCTCTCCGCCACCGGGGTACGGGCGCGCGAACCTTCTGCGCGTTGCAGCGTCGGATCCGCGTCCTGCTCTGTCCGATCTGCCGGGAAGGGGCCCCTGTCCGACGGATGTCGGCAGGATGCCGGGTCACGGCCGGTATTGCATTGCGAAAGCATAGACCTCGCAATGAACCGGCGCAATACTGCCTTCTGCTGGGTTTCGGCGCAAAAATGCAGGCGTCATCCGCAGGAATGCCGATGTCGTGAAGTCAGGTTGCCGAAGCGATACTGTCAGATTTTGCAGTGCGTTAAGAGGCGAGGTCCGCCACCACCGCGTCCAGAACCGAGAAGCCCTCCCGCGATGCACGCAAATGGGTCGCGTCGATCCGCTCCACCATGCCGTGGGAGATCAGGTCGTCGATCTTGTTCTCGTCCATCTCGCGGCCGGAGAGCTTTTCATAGCGCTCAAGGTCGATGCCCTCGACCAGTCGCAGGCCCATCAGCAGATACTCGTCGCCCTGTTCCTCGCAGGTCAGGCCGACATTCTCGATCATCCCGTGGCCGTTGGTTTCCACCGCCTCGAGCCAGGTTTCCGGGTGCCGTTCGGTCGATGTGGCGAGCTTGTTGACCCCCACCGTCAGACGGCCATGGGCGCCCGGTCCGACGCCCACATAGTCGCCATAGCGCCAGTAGACCAGATTGTGCCGGCATTCCGCCCCCGGGCGGGCGTGGTTCGACACCTCATAGGCGGGCATGCCATGGGCTTCGGTCACCGCCTGGGTCAGTTCATAGAGCTCGGCACCCATGTCCTGATCCGGGATCTTCAGCTTGCCCGCGTGATAGAGCGTGTGGAACGGCGTCCCTTCCTCGATGGTGAGGGAATAGAGGGAGAGATGATCGGCTGCCAGCGACAGGGCGCGGTTCAGTTCCGCTTCCCAGGCCTCCGGCGTCTGGTCGGGGCGCGCATAGATCAGGTCGAAGGACAGGCGCGGGAAGGTGTCCCGGGCCATCTCGATGGCGCGCAGGGCCGTCTCCACGTCATGCAGGCGGCCCAGAAGCTTCAGGTCACGGTCCTGCAGCGACTGCACGCCCAGCGACACCCGGTTGACCCCGGCGGCCCGATAGCCGCGGAAGCGTTCGGCCTCCACGCTGGAGGGATTGGCCTCCAGGGAGATCTCTACCTGATCGTCCAGCGTCCAGTGCCGCGAGATGGCATTCAGCAGCCGCTCGACGGTCCTCGGCTCCATGAGCGACGGGGTCCCGCCGCCCAGGAAGACCGAATTGACGACACGGCCTCCGGTCAGTTCCGCGAAATGGGCCAGCTCCCGCTCGAAGGCAGCGGCAAAGCGCGCCTGATCCACCGGCTGGTGCCGCACATGCGAGTTGAAGTCGCAATAAGGGCATTTGGCCGCGCAGAACGGCCAGTGCAGGTAGATGCCGAAGCCGCCCGGAATGGCGGAGTTGTGACCGGAGGTCTGGTTCATTTCGTCTCCAGGCACGCCTTGGAAAAGAGCTGGAAGGCCCGCGCGCGGTGGGAGAGGGCCGGGCCGGTGTCCGACCAGCCGTGCTTTTCCTCCGCCGTCATCTCGCCGAAGGTGCGCTCGTGCCCGTCCGGCTTGAACATCGGGTCATAGCCGAAACCGGCGGTGCCGCGCGGCGGCCAAACCAGATCGCCTTCCACTTCGCCGCGGAAATGCTCCACATGGCCGTCAGGCCAGGCCAGGCACAGCACGCAGACGAAGGAGCCGCGGCGCTGGTCGGGGCTGGTCGCCCCCACCGTCTGCAGCTTTTCCTCGATGGTCCGCATGGCCATGGCGAAGTCCTTCTCCGGCCCGGCCCAGCGGGCAGAATAGATCCCCGGATCGCCATTCAGCGCGAAGACGCAGAACCCGCTGTCATCGGCGAGCGCCGGCAGCCCCGACGCCTGCGCCGAGGCCACGGCCTTGAGTTCCGCATTGGCCTCGAAGGTTGTGCCGGTCTCTTCCGGTTCCGGCAGGTCCAGCTCTCCGGCGGAAATAACGTCGAAGCCATGGGGCGCCAGCAGGTCGTTGATCTCGCGGATCTTGCCCTTGTTGTGGCTGGCCACCACCAAGCGGCCCGGTTCCAGCTTTCTGGTCATGGGTGTTCCTTGTGGGATCGCGCGCAAGCGCCTCAGAGGATGGACAGCTTCTGCAGCTCGACCAGACGGCCGATACCGGTCTTGGCGAGGCCCATCAGCTTGGCGAATTCCTCTTCCGAGAAGGGCGCGCCTTCGGCCGTGCCCTGGATCTCGACGATGCCGCCCGAGCCGGTCATGACGAAATTGGCATCGGTCTCGGCGGTGCTGTCCTCGGCATAGTCCAGGTCGAGCACGGCCGTGCCCTCATGGATGCCGCAGGAGATTGCCGCGATGTGGTCCTTCAGCGGGTTCTTCTTGACCATGTCGCGGGCGCGCATCCACTCGATGCAGTCGCGCAGGGCCACCCAGGCGCCGGTGATCGCGGCGGTGCGGGTGCCGCCATCGGCCTGGATCACGTCGCAGTCGACGGTGATCTGCACTTCGCCCAGCGCTTCCAGATCCACGACGGCGCGCAGCGAGCGGCCGATCAGGCGCTGGATTTCCTGGGTGCGGCCGGACTGCTTGCCGGTGCTCGCCTCGCGGCGCATGCGGTCGCCGGTCGAACGCGGCAGCATGCCGTATTCCGCCGTGACCCAGCCGCGCTGCTGGCCGCGCAGCCAGGGCGGGATCCGCTCTTCCAGGGAGGCGGTGCACAGGACGTGCGTGTCGCCGAACTTGACCAGGCAGGAGCCCTCGGCATGTTTGGAGACACCCCGTTCCAGGGTGACGGGACGCAGCTCGTCGGCAGCGCGTTTGGACGGACGCATGGAAGGCTCCTCGCTTGTCGCCAGCCCGTGGGTCTGGCGCGGTGTCGGGAAGGTCTGGTTTTCACAGCAATTGGCCGCCTTGTAGACCCTCATGCCGGGCAACGCAAAGGCTGCTTGCACGCAATGCGGTTTTTGCGCCTATATCTAGGGCAGGTTCGAACCGGGGTCGGAAGGCTCCGTCGGACGTGTTCTGGACCATGGGCCTAAGGAGAAGTTTCAGGTGAGCCTGAGCGATCTGGACAAGCGTTCTCGAGAGATCTTCCGGTCGATCGTGGAAACCTATCTGGAAACGGGTGAGCCGGTGGGCTCCCGCAATGTGTCCCGTGCCCTGAACATGTCCCTGTCGCCGGCGTCCGTCCGCAATGTGATGTCCGATCTGGAGCATCTCGGACTGCTGCAGTCGCCGCATACCAGCGCCGGACGCTTGCCCACCCAGATGGGCCTGCGCTTCTTCATCGATGCGCTGCTCGAGGTCGGTGACCTTTCGGCCGAGGAGCGCCAGCAGATCGAGGTGCAGGTTCGCGCCTCGCGCCGGGCCAACTCCTCCGAGCAGATCCTGACCGAGGCGAGCCAGCTTCTCTCGGGCCTGTCCAGCGGTGCGGGCGTGGTGCTGACCCACAAGTCGGACCTGCGCCTCAAGCACATCGAGTTCGTTCGCATCGAACCGCTGAAGGCCCTCGTGGTGCTGGTGGGCGAGGACGGCTCGGTCGAAAACCGGGTGATCGACCTGCCGGAGGGGCTTCCCTCCTCGGCACTCGTCGAAGCGGGCAACTATCTCAACAGCCGCCTGCAGGGGCGCACCCTCAGCGACGTGCGCCGGGAGCTGGAGACGGCCCGCGAACAGAACCAGGCGGCCCTCGACAAGCTGAGCCAGAAGGTCATCGATGCAGGCCTTGCGGTCTGGAGCCAGACCACGGCGGACGAACCGGGAACCCTGATCGTGCGCGGACGCTCCAATCTTCTGACAGATGTGGGCGCGGTCGAGGATCTGGAACGCATCCGGCTTCTCTTCGACGATCTGGAAAACAAGCGGGACCTGATCCAGCTCCTGGGCCTTGCAGAGAAGGGCGATGGGGTGCGGATCTTCATCGGATCCGAGAACAACCTGTTCTCCCTCTCCGGCTCCTCATTGATCGTGTCGCCGTATCGCGATAGGGAGCAACGCATCGTCGGCGTTCTGGGGGTGATCGGGCCAACCCGGTTGAACTATGCCCGGGTTATCCCCATGGTCGACTATACAGCCCGGCTTGTCAGCCGGATCCTTGGCTAGGCCGCACCGGGACAGGGCGCCAGGGCACACGGGCGGCGGAGAGGTCTCCGCAGCCGGAACCCGGATGTTGAACAACCCGGAAATGGATATCATGGACAACGATCAGACCCACGACGCGCCTGCCGACGACGAGCAGATCATCCCGGCGGAAGAGCTCAATCTCGTGCCGTCTCGCGGCAGTGCCTGCCCGTGCTGCGGCAACCTGACCCTGAGTGCCGACCCGGCCGAGGCCGACTGGGACATCTGCCTGGTCTGCTTCTGGGAAAACGATCCGGATCAGCGCGGCGACGAGACCCTGGCCGCAGGCGCCAATCCGGTCAGCCTGGCGGAAGCCCGGCGCAACTACCAGGCCTTCGGCGCCGCCGACAAGAGCCTGAAGGATCACGTGCGCGCCCCGCTGCCCCACGAGATCCCCAACGAAACATCCGGCGCCTGACCGCGCCGAGGGAGACCCACGCCATGCAGAGCCTCACGCCCGCCGAACTGGAACGCTACGCCCGCCATATCGTGATGCGCGAGATCGGCGGTCCGGGCCAGCAGCGGCTGAAGAAGGCGAAGGTGCTGGTGATCGGTGCCGGCGGGCTTGGCGCGCCGGTGCTGCAATATCTGGCGGCGGCCGGCATCGGCACGCTTGGCGTGGTCGATGACGACGCGGTCTCCCTCTCCAACCTGCAGCGTCAGGTGATCCACGACACGGAACAGCTGGGCGAGCCCAAGGTGGCCAGCGCCGCCGAGGCCATTGCCCGGCTCAATCCCAATGTCGAGGTGAAGCCCTATCCGATCCGCATCACCGGGCAGAACGCCCTGCAGCTGGTCTCCGCCTATGATCTGGTGGTCGATGGCTCCGACAATTTCACCACACGCTATCTGGTTTCCGACGCCTGCTTCTTCGCCAGAAAGCCTCTGGTGACGGCCGCCGTGGGGCGTTTCGACGGGTCGATCACCACCCTGAAGCCCTATCTCGACGGGGAAGACGGCACGCCGAACCCCACCTACCGCTGTCTTTTCCCGAAGAAGCCGGAAGACGGCACCCTGCCCACCTGCGAGCAGGCGGGCGTGCTGGGGGCCCTGACCGGGATCGTCGGCGCCATGCAGGCCATGGAAGTGATCAAGGAGCTGACCGGGACCGGCGAAAGTCTGGTCGGGCGTCTCATCCTGTTTGACGCCCTGACCTTCCGCATGGAAACCGTGCGCTACAAGTGGTCGCGCAAGAACCCGCTCAGCGGCTACGCTCCCAGAAGCTGGAGCGAGATGCTGGAAGAGGGGTGAGGGAGACCGGCGTCTCCCTGTGATGCGGCCAGCCTTGCCTCACGGTCCCACATAGATCGACTGGGGCCGGATCAGCCGGCCCTTGGCCTGCTGTTCGGCCATGTGGGCGCACCACCCGGCGGAGCGCCCGACGGCAAACAGTGGCGTGAAGAGGCTGCGGTCGAAGCCGATGGCCTCCAGCAGGACCGCCGTATAGAACTCCACATTGGTTTCCAGCACCCGGTCCGGTTTCGCGCGCTTAAGCGCTGCAAGCGCGTCCCGCTCCACCGTCTCCGCCAGCCGCAACCGTCCGGTCTCGGCGGAAAGCCGTGAAAGCCCCTGTTTCAGAACGTCGGCCCTGGGGTCGCGGGTCCGGTAGATCCGGTGTCCGAAGCCCATCAGCCGCCGTCCCGCGGCCAGTTCCTGCCCGATCCAGCCCGCCACGTCGCCACTTGCCTCCGCCGCATCCAGCATGTCGAGCACCGGTCCCGGGGCCCCGCCGTGGAGAGGCCCGCTGAGCGCACCCATGGCGCCAAGCAACCCCGCCTTGGGTGCAGCCCCCGTTGAGGCAATCACCCGTGCCGCAAAGGTGGAGGCATTGAGCCCGTGATCCAGAACCGTGGTCAGATAGCGGTCGAGCCCGTCCACGTGGCTTTGCGGAGCCTGGGTGCCGTGGATCATCCGCAGCAGATCGGCGGCAACCGGAAGCGCCGGATCCGGAGCCATGAGACCCAGTCCGGATTTCAGCCGGAACCCGTTGGCGAGGAAGACCGGCAGCGCCCCCGCCAGCTCCAGCGGATGGAGTTCGTCGCCGACGGGCAGCGCGGCGAGGCCCAGCTGCATCATCTCGTAGACGGGAAGGCCCAGGTCAGCGGCAGAAAGCACCGGCAGGACGTCTTCGGCGCGCTTGCGCCCGGAGGCCAGCACCTTGCCGACGTCCGTCAGGCCGGGCCAGAGATCGGCCACCAGATGAGCCACCGCATCCTCGAAGCGGCCGGCACTGGCGAGAGCTTCGAGCGGGCGGCCGCGCAGGATCAGCTTGCCCTCCGTGCCGCGCACGTCGCTCAGGGTCGTCGCGGTGACGACGACGCCTTCCAGCCCCTCGGCAACCGCGGCACTCATGGGGGACGTGATGGGGGTTGAAACGCTCATGGCAGTCTCTCCTTCTCTCGGGCCGCCCTGGGGGAAGAGTGGAGACGGCCTGTCTTGAGCGCGAAGGAAGCGGATTTTGCTTGAGGCGGTCAATATTGATAAATACAATCAATATATGAACGCGCCTGTCTACCTTTCCGCCCGTGAGGCGGCGACCGAACTCGGCGTCCAGCCGGCGACCCTCTATGCCTATGTGAGCCGGGGGCTGATCCGCTCCGTGCCCGGTCCGGGCAAGCAGCGCCGCTATGATGCGGCCGATGTCCGCGCGCTGCAGACCCGACGGGACAGGGAAAGCGGCAACTCCGGCGGCCCGCTCGCCACAGAGGGCGCTCCCACCCCGGCTCTTGAGACACGGCTGACCCTGATCACCGAGGAGGGGCCGTTCTATCGTGGCCACCGGGCAACGGATCTGGCGCGATCCTCCTCCCTGGAGGCCGTGGCGACCCTGCTGTGGGGTTGCCGCGATGATCCCTTCGCCGGGGTGTCCGCCCCGGAGGATGCCGGCCTGCTGTCCCTGCCCGACGGTCTGCCGCCGCTCGAGCGCCTGATGACACGGCTGGCGACCTGGCCTCTGGTGGACCGCTCCGCCAGCGTCCAGACCCGGGCGCTGCTGGCCCAGAAGGGCGCTCGTCTGCTGCTCGCCGGCGTGTCTGCCCTTCTTGAGCGCCCGTTCTCGACGGACCCGGTGCATGTGCAGATGGCGGAAGCCTGGGGCGTGACCGATCCCGCCGCGCGGGAAGCGATCCGCGCCGCGCTCGTGCTGTCCGCCGATCACGAGCTGAACACCAGCGCCTATGCGGTGCGCTGCGGGGCCTCCACCCGCGCGCCGCTTCATGCCTGCCTGCTGGCGGGGCTTGGCGCCTTCTCCGGTCCGCGCCATGGCGCCCATTCCGACCGGGTTCTTGCCTGGCTGAAGGATGTGGACGAGCCGGACACGGTCGCGCCCCTGTTCCGCGACCGGCTGGAGCGGGGCGAGGATCTGCCGGGCTTCGGTCATATGCTCTATGCGGGTCCGGACCCTCGGGCGACCTGTCTTCTGGATCTCATCCGCACGCCGTCTGCGTCCGGTCTCTTCCTCGAGAGCCTGCCGACCGTGATTGCCGCGGCAGAAGACATGTATGGCCTTGCTCCCAACATCGATTTTGCCCTCGCGGCCCTGCAGCGGGCCTGCGGCCTGCCAAGGGCGGCACCCAAGCTGCTCTTCTGCGCCGGTCGGCTTGTCGGCTGGATTGCCCATGCCATGGAGCAATACGAGCAGCCAGCGCTGATCCGGCCCCGGGCGGCCTATGTGGGGCCGAGACCGGCCTGAATCGTGCTCATCCGGCTTTTCAGGCGCGGCGCGGCAAAGTCGAGGAAGGAGCGCACCTTCTGCGGCAGAAGTCCGGAGCGCGCATAGACGAGGCTGACGGGCACCGGCTCGGCCTCGTGGTCTTCGAGCACCGTGGTCAGCGTTCCCGCGCGCAGCGCCGCCTTCGCCTGATAGCACAGCACCCGCGTGACCCCGAGCGAAGCGGCCGCCGCCTCGAGGGCGGCCTCGGCCGTGTTCACCGTCAGCCGGGGCGTGATCTCCACCGTCTCGCCTGACGCAAAGTGCCAGTTTCCTCCCGGCGTCAGAGTCTCGAAGGCCACGGTGGCATGGGTCGAAAGCTCCGCTGGAGAACGAGGAATGCCGTGCCGTTCCAGATAGGCCGGGCTGGCGCAGACGATCTGGCGAATGCCGCCGACCGTGCGCGCCACCATCTGGCTGTCCGGAAGGCGGCCGATGCGCAGCGCCACGTCCACATGGCCCTCGGTGAGGTCAAGCGGATGGTCCGACTGGATCAACCGCCCGGTAATGCGCGGGTGTGCGTCCAGAAATTCGGTGAGCACCGGCAACAGGTGCAGGCGGCCGAAGACGATCGGCGCGGTGAGGGTCAGGATGCCCTTTGGCTCGGCATATTCGCCCGAGGCTGCCCGCTCGGCTTCGGCCACATCGTCCAGTATGCGCCGGCAGGCCAGCGCATAGGACAGCCCCGCTTCCGTTGGCCTGAGCCCGCGCCCCGCCCGCAGGAACAGCCGCACGCCCAGATGGCTCTCCAGCTCGGAGATCTTGCGGCTCACGGTGGTCAGGGGAACCGCAAGGGTCCGGGCGGCGCCGGACAGGCTTCCCGCGTCCACCACTTGCAGGAACATGGACATGGCATCGAGGCGATCGGTCATGGTTTCCAGCTTTCGGAAGGGTTCCTGCCAAGTTTGGCGGATGGTTTTGAAATCTGGAAATCACATCTTCGGGTCATCGCCAATGCGTAACCCGAAAGGACCTTTGCAATGCCCCGTATCCAGACCCCGGCCAACATCGCCGCTGCCCCCGCCGCTTCCCAGCCGCTGCTCTCCCAGGTGGAAAAGCAGCTGGGCGTCGTGCCGAACCTCTTCCGCCTCGTCTCCCTGAGCCCGGCGGCCCTGGAAGGCTATCTCGGCCTCTCCGGCGCGCTCTCCAAGGGTGCTCTGGAAGCCCAGACCCGTGAACGGATTGCGCTCGCCGTTGCCGAAATCAATGGCTGCGACTACTGCCTCTCCGCCCACACCTACCTCGGCAAGAACCTGGCCAAGCTGGACGACGCGGAAATCGCCACCAACCGTCAGGGCCGTTCGTCCGACGCCAAGGCCGATGCCGCCGTGCGCTTTGCCGCCAGCGTCACCCGTGCCCGTGGCCGGATCGGCAGTGAAGATCTGGCTGCCGTTCGCGCAGCCGGCTACAGCGATGCCCAGATCGTCGAGATCGTTCAGCACGTCGCGCTGAACACCTGGACGAACTACATCAACAATGTCGCTGAAACCGAAATCGACTTCCCGGTGGTGAAGTCGGCACAGGCCGCCTGAGCGGCCTGAACGGACCCGGTGGGCCTTTCGCCCCTCATGCCCACCGGGACCCTTCTTTCCTTTTCCCGACAATCGAGGCTGCCATGACCCGGAAAGAGCACGGGGCCGCATCTGTGCCTTCAAGCGATGTGGCCTTCACCGAAACCGTCAAGGCGATCCAGAGCGCCAAGGGATCGCGCGAGATCTATGCGCATATGGAAGAGGGAGGCGCCTGGGAAACCCGGATCACCCCGTTCCTGGAACGCTTTCTCGCAAACCGCACCAGCGCCTATCTCGCAACCGCCAATGCGCAGGGCCAGCCCTATATCCAGCATCGCGGCGGGCCTGCGGGCTTCCTGCATGTGCTGGACGAGCAGACCATTGCCTTCGCCGATTTTGCCGGCAACCGGCAATACATCACCCTCGGCAACCTGGCAGAGAACCCGAGAGCCCACCTGTTCCTGATGGATTACGCCTTCCGGGAGCGGGTGAAGATCTGGGGGGAAGCCCGGGTGGTCGAGGATGATCCCGCGCTGCTGCAGCGGCTGGCGCCGACAGGCTACCGGGCCCGCCCGGAGCGCGTCATCCTCTTCACGATCAAGGCCTGGGATGCCAATTGCCCGCAGCACATTCCCCGGCTGCTTTCGCCTGCGCAGGTGAACGAGGAGCTGGCCCGGCAGAAGGCGCGCATCGCCGAGCTGGAGGCGGAGCTCGCAGACTTGCGCAAGTGACCGCCCAGTGACCGCCCCTTGAAAAGCGAAACGCCGGCCCGCCCCCGTCATCATGAAGGGGCGGCCGGCGTTTCATGTCATGTCGATCCGCAGATCGCCCGGTTCTGGAAGTCCGGTTCTCAGACGCCCGGTCTTAGACGATGGAGCCGAGCTTCATCGCGACGCTCATGTCGCCTTCGACGCTGATCTTGCCGCTCATGAAGGCTGCGGTCGGGTTCAGTTCGCCGTCCAGCAGGTCCTTCAGGTTGTCTGCGGAGATCTTGATCGTGCAGTCGGCATCCGCGTCGTCGTTCGAAACGCTGGAGCCCTGAACGAAGATCTGGCCGTCAGCGCCCATGTCGAACTTTACGCTCTCGTCGATGCCGCCGCCGGCGACCTTGGACTTCACGGCTTCGGTGAGGGATTCAAGGCTCATGGTTTCCTCCTCGGAAGGGTCACTGTGCTCCGGCAGGGGCTCCGCCGGTTTGAAACTCAAGAAGCATACCGTTTACGTAATCGTCAAGAGGAGATCCTCGGCCTGTGCCGCAAATCCCCTCTCGCCGCTCCTGTCGGTCAGTGATTGTCCCGCGGCAGGCCCTTGGTATGGGCCACGTCCTGGTACTTCACCGCCGGTTTCAGCACCATGCCCTTGTCGAACTGGTCGACGATGGCGCGCTGGATTTCCTGCCAGGGGGTCTGGTGCGGGGCATAGGCAAAGCCGCCCGCAGCCTCCAGATCGCTCCGGCGCTGGGCCAGCTCCTCATCGGAAATCAGGATGTTGGCCGTACCCTTGCGCAGGTCGATGCGCACCCGGTCGCCGGTCTTCAGCAGCGCCAGCCCGCCCATGGCGGCGGCTTCCGGCGAGGCATTGAGGATCGACGGCGAGCCGGAGGTGCCCGACTGGCGTCCATCGCCGATGCAGGGCAGGGAGGTAATGCCGCGCTTGATGAGGGCTGCCGGCGGCTGCATGTTCACCACCTCGGCGCCCCCCGGATAGCCGATCGGCCCGGTGCCGCGAATGAAGAGCATGCAATGCTCGTCGATCCCCAGATCCGGATTGTCGATGTTGTCGTGATAGTCTTCCGGCCCCTCGAAGACGATCGCCCTCCCCTCGAAGGCCTCCGGATCATCCGGATTGATCAGGTAGCGGTTGCGGAACTCTTCCGAGATCACCGAGGTCTTCATGATCGCGCTGTCGAAGAGATTGCCCTTCAGGTTCAGGAAGCCGGCACGCTCCTTCATCGGCGCGTCATAGCTCTTGATCACGTCGGGCAGCTCGATCTCCCGGCCGGCACAATTGTCGCCGATGGACTGGCCGTTGACGGTCCTGGCACCCGGATGCGGCAGCTTGCCGTGGCGCATCAGCTCGGCGACAACGGCCGGCACACCGCCGGCGTGGTGATAGTCCTCGCCGAGATAGGCGCCCGCAGGCTGGAGATTGACCAGCAGCGGAATGTCGAGGCCGATCTCCTGCCAGTCGTCATTGTCGAGGCTCACCCCCAGATGGGCGGCAATGGCGTTGAGATGGATCGGCGCATTGGTCGAGCCGCCAATGGCCGAGTTCACGACAATTGCGTTCTCGAAGGCTTCGCGGGTCATGATATCGGAGGGCTTCAGGTCTTCCCACACCATGTCGACGATGCGCCGACCGGTTTCATAGGCGACCTGTCCCCGCTCGCGGTAGGGCGCTGGAATGGCGGCGGAACCGGGCAGCTGCATGCCGAGGGCTTCTGCCAGCGAGTTCATGGTCGTGGCCGTGCCCATGGTGTTGCAATAGCCCACAGAGGGGGCGGAGGAGGCGACCAGATCCATGAAGCCGTTGTAGTCGATCTCGCCGGCCGCCAGCATCTGCCGCGCCTTCCAGACGATCGTGCCCGAGCCGGTGCGCTCGCCCTTGTGCCAGCCGTTCAGCATCGGGCCCACGGACAGGGCAATCGCCGGAATATTCACCGTGGCCGCTGCCATCAGGCACGCCGGCGTGGTCTTGTCGCAGCCGATGGTCAACACCACCCCGTCGATCGGGTAGCCGTAGAGCAGTTCCACCAGGCCCAGATAGGCCAGGTTGCGGTCCAGCGCGGCGCCGGGGCGCTTGCCGGTTTCCTGGATCGGATGCACCGGAAACTCGAAGCAGATGCCGCCCGCCTCGCGAATGCCCTCGCGTACGCGCTTGGCGAGTTCCAGGTGATGCCGGTTGCAGGGGGAGAGGTCCGAGCCCGTCTGGGCGATCCCGATGATCGGCTTGCCGGATTGCAGCTCTTCGCGGGTGAGCCCGAAATTCAGATAGCGCTCGATATAGAGCGCGGTCATGCCCGGGTTGTCCGGGTTGTCGAACCATGCCGTGGACCGCAGGCGCGGCGCCTTGGTGGACGTCGTCATTTTCCTCTCCTCGTCAGGCCGGGTTGGCAGCGCATCGCCCTATTGGTTTTCGGGGGCTGGACGAAGCTGTGACCGGTCCGGCTGCGCAGGGTGATCGGAAGCTGGGGTTCTGGCAAGCCCTGCCCGCGCCGAACCGATGTCCAGACTGCTCAGGGCAAGGGGAAGAAGGGCCAGAAGGAGGGCGAGAGCCAGGGGGATTAGCCCCAGTCCGGCCGGAACGGACAGCATGCCGGCGAGCACGAGGTTCCAGAGGGTCATGCGTTTCTCGCGCAGGGCAATCCGGTCATTAAAGCTCAGCAGGCCCGGCACGGCCATCAGGTTTCCGTCCAGCACCTGGGCCACCTGCTTGATCCCGCGCTCGTCGTTACGCTTGAGCAGGCAGATCAGCAGGCTGTTCGGGGCCCGTTGCGGCCGGTAGATGAACAGCGCATTGAGGTGACCGACGGCCGCAGCGGCGGCACTGGCCCGCTCCTGGGGGGCGATGCCATGGCGGAACCCTTCCGCGCCGATGGCATCGGTGAGCCAGCGGGTGGCCGGCGCGCTGACGCCGGAAACGATCAGCGAGGCGCATCCGTTCTGGCGCAGGGCGCGCACCGCATCGGGGGCCGCAGCCTGCAGCACACCCTGCAGCGCCAGCACGCCGACCACCCGTTGTCCCACCGCCACGAGCACGCAGATCTTGCCGGCGCTCTCGAAGGTGCGGCACAGGGAGGTCGCGGTGAACGTGTCGATCTTCAGCCGGTCCATCAGGGCGGTGTTGCCCACCGCCACCGGTTCGTCCCCGATCATCGCGACGATGCCGAGACCCGGCGCTTCCTCATGCTCAACCGGCTTTTCCTGGGGCACGTCCCAGTCCCGCGCCAGATCGCGAATGGCAGTGCCGATCGGGTGCTGGGCAAAGGCTTCGGCGGTCGCCGCAATCGACAGCAGCACCTCCGGCTGCTTGTCGAAGGCCTTCACGTCCGTCACCACAAAGCGCTCGGAGGTCATCAGCGTCGGCCGGTCGAAGACCACCGCGCCCAGGCTGCGCATCTCGCGAAGCAGCTGTACGTCGGCCAGAACCAGACCGCGGGCCCGGGCGTGCCGGTTGGCAATGCGGGTGAGCTGACGCGCCAGGAGATCCATGCCGTGCGGCCAGAGCAGAAGCAGAACGCTGCCGCCGGTCGCCAGCGCGTTCTCGACCAGCCGCGCGAAGTTGGGTTGATCGGGCGTCCCGGTCAGGCCGGCAAAGCCGTAGAGCCCGGCGAGCACGCCGAGCGACGTCGCGGCCGCGCACTGGATCAGCAGCGATTTGCGGCTCCGGAAGGGCGAAGGTTCGGTCATATCCAGCCGCACGAGAACCCGCGCGCCGGCGCTCAGGATCAGAAGAAGCGCGGCCGTCGCCACCGCCGGCAGAACCGTCTGGGCCGACAGGCCGACCGAGAAATACAGCGCGCCGTCAAGGCCGATGAGGGCGGTTCCGATGCCGAGGGCCAGCGTCTCGATCACGCTCACGCTTCGTCCAGCCTTGCCCGTCAGCCCGCTGCGCAACAGGTCGAGGGCGGCCAGCAGCGCGGAGGCGACAGCGCAGCCGGAGGCGACAAGGGCCAGCGTCTCGTGGTCTCCACCGAGCCAGCCGGACAGGCTGACCAGAAGAGCCGGGATCACGAGAAGGAGCGCCAGAAGCGGCAGGGCGGCAGCGCGAAGGGCAGTACGATCAGGAAGCATGAGGACTGCGGCAATCTGAGGAAGGGTCGGGCAGCGGAAGGGTCGGATCGGAGATAGGGACGAAACCCTAACCGATAAAGAGGCGTAAACGGGGCGGTGGAGCAAAGGACACAGGAATTTTCAGCAGGGGCCTCCCGTGAGGCCGGAACCCCCATGAGGCTGGAACCAAAGGGGCCGACGGTCGTTCGATCCCGAGGGCATTTCATGCGTGTGCCTCTGGGTGTCCCGTCAGGACGTGCCCTGTCCGATCGCCTTATCTTTCACTGCGGAACATGATCCGCGATTTTCCTTGTGTTGCTGCAACTTGCAGCAGCTTGCCGGAATCTTCTGCACTAGATGACGCTGAGTCTCGCAATTTTTGGCTAGATAGCTGTTTCCATCAGTGTCAGATCTTGTTATAATTACCCTACGTTAGAAATCCGGTCCGCCGTATTTAAGGGCTTGTCACTTACTTTATGTAATTGGCTCATTTCTTTCGAGAATTTTTATTTTTTCACGGGGAGAGAGGGAAGCCTCTCTCCCTTTTTCACGACTTCCCTTCCCCAGACGACAGCGCCCCCCGCAACAGGGAGCTCTGCAGCTGTCGTCACGCCGCATCCGTGCGGCTCGGGCTGGTGAGGATGGTGATCCCCGCCTCCTGGGGCAGGCAGATCACCGCAAGGGGCTGCTGGCGACCGCGAATGCTGACCTGGCGCAGGCTGTCTTCCGGAGGCATGCCCAGCCCGGCTGCAGTGATGACATCGTGGGACACGGCGGCGAGAGCGTTTTCCTCCTTGGCGACCCCTTCCAGACGGCTGGCCACATTGACTACATCGCCAAGGGCTGTCAGTCCCGAGGCAACGCCTGCCTGACTGTCGAGACCGATGCGCCCGAGGATGCAGGTGCCCCCATGCAGGCCGACCGCGATCTTCAGCGGAGCGGACAGGTGCCCCTTCAGGTCCAGGTTCACCTGCTCCAGCTCTCGGCCAAGGGCGTCGATGCACACCAGCGCGTCGCGGGCGCCGCGGCCCATGTCCTGATCCACGCCGAACAGGGCCATCACTCCGTCGCCCATCACCTTGTCGATCACCCCGCCGTTGCGGGTCACGGTCTTGACCACACCGTCCACATAGCGGTTGAGAATGAAGACCACGTCGAAAGGAAGCCGGCCTTCGCTCATGGCGGTGAAGCCGCGCAGATCGATGAACATCACCACCACCGGCTGTTCCACCCCCCAGCGATACCGGTCCGCAAGGCCCGGCGCCTGCAGCTTGCGGCCGTGGCTCATCAGGGGGCGGACGACCATGTCCGTCATCGGCCGGATCTGGCAGGCCAGCCGCACGTTGCTGCTGGCTCCGATCCGCTTCAACACCTGCGCCTCGGTGGGGCCGGGCGCGCGCAGATCCGCCTCTCCGGCCAGCACCAGGGTCCGGCAGGTGGAGCACCGTGCCCGCCCGCCACAGACCGACATGTGCGGCACGCCCTTCATGCGGCTGATCTCCAGAAGGGTAGGCCCCGGGGCGGCGCGCACGGTTCGCCCGTCCAGATAGGTGATGGCGATCCGGCGCTGGAAGAAGGCAATGCCATACCGCAGGACCAGTCCCAGCAGGATAAACACGATCAGGCCATAGACGCCGAGCCGGACCATCAGCACCAGATCCAGCAGCTCCGCCTTCTGATAGGGCGTCACGTTGAGCTTGCGCAGGCCGGCCAGCTCCAGCCGGCGGGCGGCGGAAATCCATCCGGTCAGCGCCAGCAGCGGCAGGACAGCCGCTGTGATGGCAAGTTCGGTCTGGATCCGGCGATACCAGCTCTTCAGCTTCAGCCAGTGGTGCAGCCCGAGAACCCCGTGCAGCCAAACGATCACCAGCAGCCCGCTTTGCCACCAGGCATCGCCCGGCCACAGGGCCGTCAGTTCGTGGCGGTAGGAAATGGCCGAGCCATAGGCCATCTCGGCACCGCGGGTGACGAAGATGTGCTTGATCAGCACATAGGGGATGAGCAGGCCCAGAACGATCTGCGCCGCCTCCCAAAGGGGCATCCGCAGGGTCCGCCGTTCGGCCAGCTTCCACAGCCCGAGCAGCGCATGAAGAACCATCGCGCCATAGAAGATCCAGGGGAACAGCGTCGAACCCGTCACGATGCCGCGCAGGGACTGACCCCAGTCCATCAGCTCCAGCGAGACGTTGCCGAAGGCATGGTTGAGGAAGTGGAAGAAGACGAAGGTGAACAGGATGAGCCCGCACACCAGACGCGTCTGCTGAAGAATTGATCCCCTGCCCGGGGGATTTGCCTTGTTTTCAATCACCTGTCTCTGCCCCCTCCGGGCAACATGCTTCGGCGCCGGGCCGGGTTCAGGGTGGCGCGGCACGCGCTCCTGCGGCCGCTTCGCCCATTTAGGTCTCTCGTCTGGCGGATCTGGCGCGTGGCTTGCAAGCATCGGGCGCTGAGGATCCTGGCCCGTTGCAGCGCAAGGCCGGGCCCGACCAGACAGGAAGGAAAGCCCATCATGACCCGGTTGCAGGAGTTCACCGCAGCGATCTCTAAGATTGATCATGCCACGGATCCCGCCACGCTGCGCCTTAAAAGTCGGGACTTCTTCTGGTTCTCGCCGGTTCTGAAGCCTCAGCTCGAGGACTGCCGTGCGGAAATCGTTGTGCGCCCTGTGAACGTGGAAGGGGTGATGCAGGTGGCATCCGCCGCCGCCCGCCTGCGCCTGCCCGTCACTATCCGCGGCGGGGGAACCGGCAATTACGGACAGGCCGTTCCACTGGAGGGCGGCATCGTGCTCGACATGGGCGGCCTCGATCGGGTGCTGGAAGTCGCCCCGGCGGTTGGCACCTTCGAGGCGGGCGCCACCATGCTGGAGATCGACAAGGCGCTGGCCCCTGACGGCCAAGAGCTGCGGTTCTATCCCTCCACCCGCAAGCAGGCGACCATCGGCGGTTTCGTCGCAGGGGGAGCTGCGGGCGCCGGATCCTGCACCTGGGGTCAGCTGGCTGATCCGGGCGCGGTTCTTGCCGTCCAGGTGGTCACGGTGGAAGAAGAGCCGCGGCTGATCACCCTCGAGGGCCCGGATGTCCTGAAGGTGCTCCACGCCTACGGGATCAACGGCATCATCGTCTCGGTCACCGTCCCGCTCGCCCCGGCGCATCCCTGGGCGGAACGTCTGCTGGCCTTCCCGGATCTGGAACGCGCCGCCGCCTTCGGCCAGGCCTTTACGGAAGCCGACGGCATCGCGAAGAAGCTGGTCTCCGTCTTCGACCCGCGCATTCCGCCCCGGCTGGGCCGCCTCGGCAAGGCCGTGCCGGAGGGCCGCGCTGCAGCCATCGTCATGGTGAGCGAGCCTCAGGCCCGCGCGCTCGAGGATCTGGCCCGGGGCTTTGACGGTGAGGTGGTCTTTGCCCGCTCTGCGGCGGATGCAACCCGCGCGGCCTTTGAGGGAAAGGGCGCTCTCGCGCCTCTTTACGAATACACCTGGAACCACACGACACTGCATGCGCTGAAGCGCGATCCGTCCATCACCTATCTGCAGCTGCGTTTCCCGCCAGAGGGCAATCTGGCGGCCGTCTCGCGCATCGCCGCCCGTTTCGGGGATGAGGTTCTGATGCATCTGGAGTTCCAGCGCCGGTTCGGGCGCGTCACCTGTTCCGCCCTGCCGCTGGTCACCTTCACCACCGAACCGCGCCTGCGCGAGATCATCACCGAGATCGAGGCGCTGGGCGCACAGGTCTCCGATCCGCACAGCTATGTTCTCAACAATGCGGGCTGGAAGCGGGTAGATGCACCCCAGCCCGAATTCAAGCGTCACGCGGATCCCCACGCCTTGCTGAACCCGGGCAAGCTGGTCGGCTGAGCCGTGATCTGGGCGGGCGGGTGTCCGGTCTTCTGTTGGCCGATCCGCCGGTTTTCCCCGCTTTCGTGAGCGCAGGCCTTGCCTTGGGCGGGGCCTGCGGCAAATCTGCGGCCAAGATCAAAGACAGGCCCGAAGGCGAGGTTTCCCATGAAGATGTATGGCATCCGCAACTGCGACACCGTGAAGAAGGCCCGCGCCTTCCTGGATGAGGCGGGCATTTCCTACCAGTTCCACGACTACAAGAAGGACGGCGTCGACGAGGAGGTGCTTCAGGCCTTCGTCGGGGAATTCGGCTGGGACACGGTTCTCAACCGGCGCGGCACCACCTGGCGCAAGCTCGACGACGAGGTGAAGGACGGTGTGACCGATGCCGCCAGTGCCGTGGCGGTGATGATCGAGCACCCTTCCACTATCAAGCGCCCGCTGGTGCAGGCCGAAGGCCGACGCTTCACCGGCTTTGATCCGGTGGCCTGGGAAATGGCGCTGGAGCTGGGCGAGTTCCGCTGACCCGGCCTGTCGGGCCAGGGCCGCATCACCAGGTGCGGCGCGGGCCGGTGTCGATGTGATAGTGGCCGGAGGAATAGTGCTTGTAGCCGCCCACCTCCGGCTGCGCCTTCAGGAAGGCGATCACGGAAGCCGGTGAGCCATTGACGGAGAAGTCCACCGCGCGGCAGTTCAGGTGATAGGAGTCCTTTGCTCCTCCCTTCCACCAGTTCTCCAGCCACCAGCGCTTGGTGGAATGCACCTTCACCGGCCCATAGGTGGCCGCGACCCGGTTCAGTACCTTCTTCAGCTTTCGCGGCACGCACCATTCCGTGTCATTATAGGCGATGGCATCACTCGAGCCGGTCATCCAGCCGAGCCCGGTCACGCCGGCAACCGAGCCGCAGCCGGAAAGCGCGAGGCCGAGAACAACGAGAATGGCGACGGTCTTCAGGCGGGAAGCCATGGGACAGATCCCTTGCGACAGGAGTGAGAAAGAGGGCTTGAGCGCGCGAGTCTGCGCCCCCTTCGTTAAAAATGTCGTGACAAACAGGGTTAACCGTTAACCCCACATTCTCGCCTTGCGGCAGCCGCACATGCGCGCAGGCTTTGACAATCCGCCTGTCCCGGTGAATAAGCGCCAGCGCAAGGGGCAGGAAAGACCGGGAGCATCGGGTGTTCTGGCGCAAGCGAGCTGAGACGCAACGGACGGCAGCGGCGGTCTTCGACCTGAAGGCCGACCCCTGGGCACGCCTGTCGTCTGTCGGTCTGGAGATCGACGGGCGGACCATCCTTCAGGACCTTACCCTGGAGCTGCGCGAGGCCCGCATTGGCATCGTCGGCCTCAACGGTTCCGGCAAGAGCTCCTTCATCCGCCTGCTCAACGGTCTGCGTCAGCCGACCTCCGGCCACCTCGAGATCTTCGGCGTCGATGCGGCTCTCGATCCGGCAGCTCTTCCCCGTCACGTGGGCTTTGTCTTCCAGAACCCGGACCATCAGGCCATTTTTCCCATTGTCGAGGAAGATGTCGCCTTCGGCCTGACCCAGCTTGGTCGGCCCAGGGACGAGGCTCTGGCCGCCGCACGGACCTTCCTTGTCGATCACGGGGCCGGCCATCTGGCGGCGCGGCCCATAGCCGACCTGTCCGAGGGCCAGAAGCAGCTTGTGGCGATCCTCGCCGTTCTCATCATGCAGCCGGCGGTGATCCTGTTGGACGAGCCCTTCTCCGCCCTCGACGGGCTCGCCGGCCGCCGCCTGCAGGAGTGGCTGGCCGCGCTGCCCCAGCGGCTGGTGCTGATCAGTCACGATCGCGCCCACCTTCAGGGCTTCGAGCGGATCCTCTGGATCGAGGATGGCCGGTTGCGCGGGGATGGCGATCCGGCGACGGTTCTGGCGGCCTATGACCGGGAGATCGAGCGCCGCGCGACCTTGGCGGGACCGGGCGGCTGGTCGGAGGGGCACCTGTGATCTGTCTCTATGTCGAGGGGCGCTCCTGGCTCCATCGTCTTGCCGCAGGCTGGAAGCTGATTGTCCTGCTTCTCGTCAGCATTCTGATCATGCAGCTGCGCAGCGTGCCGCAGCTTTCCCTGGCGCTGGCGGCCACCCTGGCACTCTATCCCGTGCTCGGCGAAGGCTGGATCCGTCGCCTGCAGGTGCTGCGGCCGCTCTGGCCGATCCTGGTCATCATTCTGCTTGTTCACGGCCTGCCCGGCGACTGGTCCCTCGGCCTCCTCGTGGTCCTGCGTCTGTGCACCATGGTGCTTCTTGCTCATCTGGTCACGCTCACCACCCGCCTCGATGCCATGCTGGCGGCGATCGAGCCCCTGTTCCGGCCGCTGGCCTGGATCGGGATCTCGCCCCGGCTGCCGGCGCTGGCCATGGTGCTGGTCATCCGCTTCGTGCCGGTGCTGGCAGGAATCCGGGAGGCCCTGGACGAAGCCTGGCGCGCCCGGGACCCCTCCGAAAGGGGACTGGGCCGCCGCCGGACCAGATGGTATGGCAAGTGGCGCAAGATGCGCGCGCTTCTGCCCCCCCTCCTGATCCAGGCCCTGCGCCTGTCCGATCAGGTGGCCGAGGCCCTGACAGCGCGCGGCGGCGCGGCCGGCTTCCGGCCCGAGCCATGAGAATTCCCGGCGCCGGGCCCATCGCCCCGCCGGACAGTTTCGCCCGGCAGTCCCGGCCGCGGGATTGCTCCATGCGAGTAAAGAAGGAAAAGACATGACGGAACACAACAGCGGGCAGGCAAAGGATCGCGCCCTGGTTCAGATCGCCCTCTATGCGGCGGTCATCGCGGCGCTGGGCTTCATGCCGCCGGTGCACATTCCCTTCCTCGGGGGCACGCCCATCACTGCCCAGTCCCTGGGTGTCATGCTGGCAGGCGTCATGCTCGGCTCGCTCCGGGGTGGTCTGGCCGTGGTGCTCTTCCTGGCAGTGGTCGCCATCGGTGCGCCGCTTCTGGCCGGTGGTCGCGGCGGTCTCGCCGTTTTCCAGTCGCCCTGGGCCGGCTATCTCTTCGGCTGGCCGGTTGCGGCCTTCGTGGCGGGTCTGACCATGCGCGCGACCCGGTCCCTGCCGGTCTTCCCGGCAGCCTTTGCCTCCGCCGTTCTTGGCGGCATCGTCGTGCTCTATGCCATCGGGGTGACCTGGTTCTCGGTCCTGTCCGAAAAGGCATTCCTGGAGACCCTGGCCGCGTCCACCATCTTCCTGCCCGGCGATCTGCTGAAGGCCGCCGTGGTGGCGGCGGTCGCGCAGACGGTTGCCCGCGGCCTGCCGCGCGCGCTCGCAAGCCGCGCCTGAGGGCCGGCGCGCCTCTGTCCCTTTCCCGGGAGTGGGCGAGAACAGGGGCAAGACGAGATCAAGAAAGGGGTCCGGACTGCATGGTCCGGGCCCCTTTCTGCTGAAAGGGCCAGGGAGTTCCCACGCTTTGCCGGGTGGGGAAAAAAGCTCGCTGGAGCCTGTGGATAGCGAAATTTCGAGATTTCTGGCGGATTCCGTTGCGTCCGCGCGCGGGTTTTGCGCAGTTGTGCACAGGGAGCGATCAGCGGCGCTGATTTTTCGGGCAGAATTTTCCAGACGAGTGTTGACGGTTTTGGGGTGGGTGCGTATAAGCCTGTTCATCGACGGCGGCCAAGTCGCTGGCGACGGGGCGCTGCGCTCCAAATTCCCGAAAACGAGGGCTTGAGGCTCGAAAGTGATTTCGAGGCCGGCGTCTTTTGGTCTTCGGGTATGAACTTCGGTTCGGTTCTTTGACAATTTGGTATTGAAGGAAGGGAAGCGTGGAC
>NZ_VORA01000004.1 GCF_008477545.1 Roseibium aestuarii
AAGACAGCCGGGAGAGCACCCCCATCATAACAGCATCCAAAACGAACAATCCCGGGCTTGACCCGAGATCCATGCCGTGACCGTGCCCTAAGAGCAAGGCGCATCCATCGTCGAAAGACAAGGGCATGGATTGCGGAGCCCAAGCCGGGCACTAACGGTGGGAGGTCCCTGATGAACCCTCACCCGTCGCTTGCGCGCCGACCTCTCCCGGTTTCGGGAGAGGTTGTGAGGGTCAACACCGAGCCCCGGCGGTCCTTACCTCTCCCATGCCTGGGAGAGGTCGGGCCGAAGGCCCGGGTGAGGGTTGGCCTGTCTCTCAGAAATCCGCCGTCAGGGGATCCGGGCCCAGCCGGTTGTCCGCACCGTCGAGTTTCGCAAGGGCTGCCATGTCGTCCGTGTCGAGGCTGAAATCGAAGACGTCGAAATTGGCTTTGATGCGCTCGGGGTTGGCGGATTTTGGAATGGTGACGAGCTCCATGTTCACATGCCAGCGGATGAGGATCTGCGCTGGGGTCTTTCCGTGCTTGGAGGCAATCGAGGTGACGACCGGGTTGTCCATCAGCGTGCCCTGTCCGAGCGGGCTCCAGCTCTGGGTCACGATGCCGTTTGCCTGATGGTAGGCGCGCAAGGCTGCCTGCTGGAACGTCGGATGCAGTTCGATCTGGTTGATGACGGGCTTGACCCCGGTCTCCGCAACCAGCCGGTCGATGTGCTCCGGCATGAAGTTGGAAACGCCGATGGAGGTGATCCGCCCCTCCTTCTGCAGCCGGATGAAGGCCTTCCAGGTGTCGACGAAGAGATCCTTCTTCGGTGCTGGCCAGTGGATCAGATAGAGATCCACATGGTCGGTGCCGAGCTTTTTCAGGCTCGCGTCAAAGGCCTTCAGCGTGCTGTCGTAACCCTGTTCGGAGTTCCAGAGCTTGGTGGTCAGATAGATCTGGTCCCGCGGCACGCCGGAAGACCGGATGCCTTCGCCGACACCCTGCTCGTTGCCATAGATGGCGGCCGTGTCGATCTGGCGATATCCCGCCTCGAGCGCTGCGCGAATGACCGCCGGCGCCTTGTCGTTCTCGGTCTGATAGACGCCAAGGCCCACCTGGGGAATGGACGTGCCGTCGGCAAGGGGAATCCTGGGTTGGTCGACCATGGGGAGCGCTCCGCACTGTGATGAGGGGGGACGAGGCCTCGGGCCTCGGGGAAGGGACCTCTAACGTAGGTCCGATCCCGCCGACATCAAGGCCGCGGCGCTGGCTCGTCGCGCGCGCAGGCAAGGCGTGAGGATCAGACGCCCGCCTCGAAGGCTTCGATCACCTCGATCACCTCGCGCCCGTATTTCTCGAGCTTCGACTGGCCGATGCCGGAGACCTCCAGCATGGCGGCATAGGTGCCGGGGCGGGCACGGGCGAGCCCTGCCAGGGTCGCGTCGGGGAAGACCACGTAAGGCGGCACTTCGTTGTCCCTGGCCAGCTGTGTGCGCAGGCGGCGCAGCCGCTCGAAGAGCTGCCGGTCTTCCGGGTCGAGATCGTCGGCGAGCGAGGCCGAGCGTTCGCCGCGCTGGTGGCGGATCGTCGCTGCTGCGCGGTCCTTGCGGAACCGCACCCGCTCCTCGCCGCGCAGCACCGCCCTTGCGCTCTCGGTCAGCACGAGGGCGCCGAAATTGGCGTGGTCCACGTCCATGTAGCCGGCGGCGACAAGCTGGCGCGCCACCGATTGCCACATCTTCGGACTGCGCTCCTGACCGATGCCATAGACACTCAGGGACCCGTGGCCGAAGCGGGTGACCTTCTCGTTCTCCTTGCCCAGCAGCACGTCGATCACGTGGCCCGCGCCAAAGCGCTGACCGGTGCGATAGACGGCGGACATGAACTTCTGCGCCGCTTCCATTCCGTCCCAGGTCTCCACCGGTGACAGGCAGGTGTCGCAGTTGCCGCAAGGCTCGGCCCGGAACTCGCCGAAATGCGCCAGCAGCGCCTGTCGGCGGCATCCGGCCGTCTCGCAAATGCCGAGCAGGGCGTTGAGCTTGCCGTTTTCCGCCCGCTTCACCTCTTCCGGGGCCTCACCCTCGGCGATCATTCGCCGACGCTGCACCACATCGGCCATGCCATAGGCCATCCAGGCTTCCGACGGCGCACCATCGCGGCCCGCGCGGCCGGTTTCCTGATAATAGGCCTCGACGGAAGAGGGTAGGTCGAGATGGGCGACGAAGCGCACGTCCGGCTTGTCGATGCCCATGCCGAAGGCGACGGTCGCGACCAGACACAGGCCCTCTTCCAGCAGGAAGGCGTCCTGATTCGCGGCGCGCACTTCCGCCGGCAGCCCGGCGTGATAGGGCAGGGCCTTGAAGCCTTTGGCCTTCAGCCACTCGGCGATGTCCTCGACCTTGGCGCGCGACAGGCAATAGACGATGCCGCTTTCCCCCTCGTGCCGCATCAGGAAGTCGAGAAGCTGCTGGCGCTGGTTCATCCGCTCAACGATCTCGTAGCGGATGTTCGGCCGGTCGAAGCTGGTGGTGTAGACCTGTGCGGTGCCGAGCTGCAGCCGCTCGATCAGGTCGTCGCGGGTATGCGGATCGGCGGTGGCCGTCAGTGCCACCCGCGGCACGCCGGGATAACGCGCGCCCAGAGTTGCGAGCGACAGATATTCGGGCCGGAAGTCATGCCCCCACTGGCTGACGCAATGGGCCTCGTCGATGGCGAAGAGCGCGATGTCCAGCCCGTCGAGGAAGCGGCGGAAGGCTTCGGTCGCCAGCCGCTCCGGCGTCACGTAGAGCAGCTTCAGGTCACCGGATCGGGCGCGGGCGCGGATGGCGTCCTGTTCCTCCGGCGACAGCGTGGAGTTCAGGGCCGCAGCGGAAACGCCTGCGGCCTGAAGGGCGCCGACCTGGTCCTTCATTAGGGCAATCAGCGGCGAGATCACGATGCCGATGCCGCGCCGGCACAGGGCCGGGATCTGATAGCAGAGGGACTTGCCGGCCCCGGTGGGGAACAGCACCACCGCATCGCCGCCACCCACCAGCGTGTCGATCACCTCCTTCTGCCGCCCCCGGAACTCCGGATAGCCGAAGACCTGGCGCAGCACGGCTTCGGGGCGGGGTTCGACGGACACGATGGGGGCTTCCGCAACAAGCGGCTGCGTGGAGGTCATGAGGGCAGGTTTCCTTGAGTTGCGGCTACTTTTCCTGATTTGCCGGGCCCGGGCAATGGAGCCGGGCCTCTCAAGGGGCGCGTCGGGGCGGATATCCCAAGGGGAGACGCCGGAAGCGGCGCAAAACCGCCGGTCAGAGGGTGAAGACGGCGTCCGGATCCGCGTTCAGCCGCTCGGCGCAATGGAGGCGCAGGCTGTCGGTCAGGGCCCCGAGATCGCCCGACAGGCTTTCCGGATCGATGGCCTTGCCGAAGGTCACGGTAAACCGCGCCCCGGCCTTGTTCAGCAGCTCGTTGAACACGGTCATGTCGCGCAGGTCGGTGGAGATCTGCGCCAGAAGATAGAACAGCCGCGAGTTCCGGCCGCCCATGTGCATGGGAATGATGGGCGCCCCATTCTTGCGGGCGAGCGCGATGGCGGAGGTCATCCAGGGCCGCTCGGTCAGCCGCCCCTCGTGGCGATAGGCGAGGCGCCCGGAGGGAAAGAGCACGACCACCCGGTCTTCCCGGAAGGCGCGGGCTGTCAGGGCCAGGGTCTCGCGGGTCTTCTCGCGGCTCTTGAAGTCCTGCCGCCATTCCACCGGCACGATGATATCCGCCAGCCGCGGGTTGATGCGGATGGCATCCCGGTTGGCAAAGATCGACAGGTCCCGGCGGCGCGCCTTGATCGCATCATAAAGGGCGATGCCATCGGCAATGCCGGTCGGGTGATTGCAGACGAGAACCGCAGGCCCTTCGGCGGGCACATTGTGCAGTCCGGTGGCGTGAACCTTCAGATGGAGCAGGGCGCTGAGATGGTCGAACACCTCAAGCGCGGGCAGGGACTGGATGGCCCGTGCCATGTCGACGGCCTGACGATAGCGCAGCACCTGGTAGGCGAGGGGGCGCAGCACCGGCCACCAGGGCCGCGCCATCACCGTGCGGCCCCGTTCGCGGATCAGCGTGTCGACGATGCTGCGGGCGGCCTCGGTTTCCGAGACAGTGTGATCCACTTCTGACGTGGCAAGAGAAGAGGAGATCATCGCGGCGCGGTCCTGATGTGGTGCGGGCCTGACCCGGTTCACCGGAATACGATCGGCAGCCCCGGGCGGTTCCGCCGGTCTCCCGGTGGCTCCCTGGTCAGACGCTCCAGAGTGGCGAGGTGAACAGGGCGATCACCGTGAAGAGCCCCGCGGCCCAGGAAAGCGATCTCGGCGTCGCCCGGTCGGTATAGTAGCAGGCGATGAAGATCAGCCGCAGCAGGATGAAGAGCACGGCGAGCTTGTCGATCCAGACCGGATCCCCGCCCTGGCCAAGCGCGACGAACACCGAAACGGCGAAGAAGGGAAAGGCCTCGAAGCCGTTGGCTTCGGCAGCGCGCGCCCGCGCCCGGAAGCCGCTGCGCCAATAGTCCGGGTCGCGGGGATTGGCGTTGTCGAAGGACTTGTTCAGCTTCGCCGGAAAGATCGTGGCCATGGGCAGGAGGGCGGCAACCAGCAGGCACCAGATGGCAATGGGCATTCGGGATACTCCGGGTGGAACGTCGGGTCTGTCATCTTCGGGCCGCAGGACCCGGTCAGGGTGTTGCGCAAAGACTGCCTTCCGCGCGCGATGCTGGCAAGGGGCAAGGTCGGGATGGACGCAGGCCGGACGCGAAAAGAGAAATGCAAACAACGCGATGATAACGTTGCGTCAGATCGATTCAGCTCGTTTCGGCGGGATCCATTTCGGCCTTCGTGCGTTTTTGTGATGCCTGTCACACAGGTGCCGTCGGAAGAGGGTAGAACCTGCCCCGTTGACGTGACTCCCATCCCTTTCGGAGAATGCGACGTGTCCAAGACTTCGGTCCTGTTTCTGTGCCGGGACAATGCCCTCCTGAGCCCGCTTGCGGAGGCTTATCTCAACCAACGGGGGGACGGGCTCGTGCGCGCCTTTTCGGCTGGCGTACATGGAACCCGCGATCTGGATTCCTCCGTTCCGCGCCTGCTCGGTGCCCGGGGTCTCTCCTTCGAGACCCTTGAGCCGAAGAGCTTCGAGATCTTCACCTTCCCGCACGCGCCCATGCCCGACCGGGTGATCCTGCTGGATGGCAGTGCCCTGCCGGACCTGCCGCGTCACTGGGAAGGTCATGTGGCCGTCAATGCGTGGAATGTGGCCGCCGGGATCGGCTATCCCCATTCCTTTGCTGCCGCCGGAGAGTATTTCCGCCGGATCCGCCATGCGGTTGACCGGGTGCTGGAACCCGAGCCGGTGTTCCCGACCGCCCGGGTGGCCTGAGCCGGCATCATGCTGAAAGGGCGGCCCGGAGCCGCCCTGGGGCCGCCCTGAGGCCGCCCTGGACTGGTAACCAGCCTCACCCTGTATCTCTCTCTGGGTGTCACCCCGGACAAAGGCAACGCCTGAAGATCCGGGGTCGGTGAGCCACCGAGTGAGATCGCAAGACGCGAGAGTTTCTGGGCTCTCCGATCCCGGATCGCGCTCCCGCTTGCCCGGGATGATGCATCAGGGACTTGGCCTGTGCCGACAGTCATGACGTCGAAGCGCGTCGCTCCCGGTTCTTTTCCAGATCACCCCTCAGCCTTAGCTGCGCGCTGCCACGTCCCGCCAGAGATGCGGCGCTTCGGCCAGCGCCACTTTTGCGGTGGCATCGCGCGGGTTCAGCAGACCGATCACGTCCCCGTGGTTGAAGGTCAGATTGGCGCCAAATTTCCGGGCCAGCGCCTGCATCTTGCGATTGCTCGCCAGGCAGTTGATGTACATGTGCCGTACGCCGGTGGCTTCCGCTTCCAGCAGCGTCAGTTCCATCAGCCGCGTGCCGATGCCCAGATGCCGGAAGCCCGGCTCCACGCAGAAGGCCGCCTCCGCCTGCCGGCCGCCGGGGGCGCCCTCGGTCTCCGGGAAGGCGCGCAATTCGCCCGTCCCCCGGATCAACCCGTCCTCGAAGAAGGCAAAGATCACCGTTTCCAGGGCGAAGGCGGTTTCGGAATAGCCTTCGAGGAAATGATCGGTGGCATGCATGGCAAAGCGGCTGCGCCGGGTGTCCGTGTCGAGGCGCAGCAGATGGTCGCGGAACAGCGGCTTGTCGGCCAGCGTCAGGCGACGGATCGTGCCCCGCGCCAGCGGCGGGAGAAGAAGGGTCGCATCGGTGGCCTCAGCCCGGGTGTGGGGCTCTGCAACGGGTGCCGCCAGCCAGGCCGCGTCATGGCGCATGCGCTTCTCGATGGAGAGGACGAAATCCTGAACCAGCGCATGACCTTCCAGCAAGGGCAGCATGCGCGTCAGCTGGTCTGCGCCCGTGGTCAGGCCATGGCTCAGCATGGTGCGCAGGGCCCGGGACGCATGGTCGAGGGAGGTTGCGGTCAGATCGCGCAAATCCCCGCGGAACCGGACAAGCCGAGCCGGCGTTGCGGAAGAAAGGGGGGCGAGCCTGCCGAGGCGCTGGATCCGTGCAAATGTCTGCCGGATCGGTCGGAGAGGGTCGAACGAGGACATGAGCATCGGACTCCTGAAAAAATCGGGTCCTCCCAGTGCTCCTCCAAGCCTTGGAAATATAGGCGCGTTCGATATTTTATTTCAATAACTATGTTGAATGCCGCCGGGGCTTTTGTCTTCCGGCGGTGTCTGGGCTATGAGTCTCGTCAGCAATAGCGGCGGAACAGGGATGGGAAGAACTATGAAACGTAATGTGACCTTGATGCTGGTGCTGGGTGTGGCCCTGTCGATGACGGCCTGCCAGCGGCTCTCGTCAAGCCGGAATTATGCGGCGCCCCTGCCGGCAACCCCGACGACCCCGGTCGGTCAGACGGATCTGCAACCGCTCGATCCGCTCGCCCAGCCGGCAGACGGTCAGCTGGCCGATGCGACCGCCACCGATCCGGCAGCGGCCGGCACCCAGGTTGCCGCGGCTGCGCCGTCGGGCGCCCGCTCCATCAGCCGGTCCGACATGGCTGGCGGCTGGAAGCTCGCCTCCGGTGCGGACAACTGCATGGCCTTCATGGCGCTCACCGCGTGGTCGGGCGGCTACCGTGCCAATACCCGTGGTTGCAACAGCGCCGAGCTCGGCAGCATCTCCGCCTGGGACGTCTCGGACAAGCAGGTTGTGCTGAAGAATGCCAGCGGCGGCACCGTCGCGACGCTCTATGCGTCTTCCGACGTGCAGTTCTCGGGTCAGACGGCCAGCGGCGCTCCGGTTTCCCTGAGCCGGTAGTATTTGCAGGTAGTTGCAACTTGATGTTGCGCGCGGGGCGGGGCTTGCTATTGTGTCCGGGGAGGCGAAGGACACAATGGCCAAGTACGATGCTCTGCGCGCATATCTGACGACCCTGAACGATGTTCAGTGGTGTCCCCGTCTGGACGAGATCGAGGCGATCATTGGCTCCAGATTGCCGGGCAGCGCCACCCGCCACCGCACCTGGTGGGCCAATTCCGGTGGCAATCTCGTTCACCAGAATGCCTGGCTCGATGCGGGATGGCGGGTCGACAGCGTGGATCTCGCCCGTCACCGGGTCGTCTTCCGCCGCAGCCGTCTCGGCGGGCTGGCCGGTACGGCCAGGTCCGAACCGGCGATCCAGCCCGCGCCCGAACGGCTTTCCAATCCGGAACTCGCCCGTGCCCGCGCCGCGCTCAAGGAGCCGGTGACCGTCTCGCTGCGTGCCGAGTGGACCACTGTCGGCAGTCTCGACCAGCTGGCCCGGGCTCCCGATCTTCTGGGTGAAGGCGGTGGCGTGCTGCGTGTCGTGCACCTCGGCTCCCCCAACAGCGCGTCCATTCTCATTGACTGCAACCGCCTGAGCGAGGCGCTGGACTGGCTGGTCGACGGGCAACGCCTGCCGGCGCGGGAGCTGGAGACGATGATCTCCATGCCCGGCCGCTCCGAAACGGAGGTGCAGGTGCTGCGCTCCGGCAATGCATGGCTGCTTGCCGGGGGCAAGGGCCGCAAGGCGGATCTCGGCGAAGAGCGCGAGCGTCGCATGGTGGCCGAGCTGCTGTTGCTGCAGGAACGTCAGAGCGGGCGCGGTGAGACGCTCCTGTCGCTTTAATCCTCCTCCTTGGCCAGCAGTGCCTGTTCCGCCCCGGCCGCGACGCCGGGCCGTGGTGCGACGATGCGCCGTGCCTTCGGGGCCGCGAAAGCCCTCCGCACACATCAGGAACAGTCGCCGGGCTGCTTCCGGTTGCAGGGACCGCTGCCGCAGACGGCGCTCCGTCCTGTGCTGTGCGGACGCCCCGGAAAACCTCGTCTTATTAAACCAATTTAAAGAGATATAAGACGAATTTCCGGGTCGATCTTGCGGTTCCATCGCTTGCATCTTCGCCGAATAGGTCCTATTCCCGCCGTGAAGAGCGCGGAAACTGTACCCGCCAGCCGCGAAATGCACGGACCTCGCTCAACCACGGAGCGTTACGCTTTGAAAGTCGAACTGCCGGTCAGTCGTGCCCTGCAGCACAAGTACGAAGCCCTCGTCTCCTCCGGAGAAATTTCCGAGGATCCGATCCAGCTGGATATTGTCCGTCGTCTGGATGTCCTGAACACCGAACTCTCCCAGCTCCGCCTCGCCACGAAGAAGAGCTCTCTCGGCTGGCTGTTCCGCAAGAACCGTCAGACCCCCGAGAAGGTGAAGGGCCTCTATGTCTGGGGCGGTGTCGGTCGCGGCAAGACCATGATCATGGACCTCTTCATGGAGGTCGCCGTCGTCCGCCGGAAGCGGCGTGCCCATTTTCACGAGTTCATGGCCGATGTGCACGAGCGCATCCATGCCTGGCGCCAGGCGCTGAAGCGCGGCGAGGTGAAGGGCGACGACCCGATCGCGCCGGTGGCGGCTCAGCTTGCCGAGGAAGCGCGCCTTCTCTGCTTCGATGAATTCTCCGTGACCGATATCGCCGACGCGATGATCCTGGGGCGCCTCTTCACCCAGCTGTTCCAGCTCGGGGTGGTTGTCGTGGCGACTTCGAACGTGGATCCGCAGGACCTCTATCGGGACGGCCTGAACCGTCAGCTCTTCCTGCCTTTCATCAAGTTGCTGCAGCAGAATGTCGACGTGCTCATGCTTGACAGCCCGACGGACTATCGTCTGGAGAAGCTCGCTGGCGCGCCGATCTACGTGTCGCCGCTCGGGCCCCAGGCCAAGGACCGCATGGACGATCTCTGGGGCAAGTTCACCCATGGCATGCCCGCCCATGCGGAAGAGCTGGAAGCCAAGGGCCGGAAGATCCCGGTTTCGGCCGTTGCGGCCGGCGCGGCGCGGTTTTCCTTCGAGGAACTCTGTGCCCGGCCGCTGGGCGCGGCCGACTATCTGCGCATCTGTCACGCCTATGGCACGATCTTCCTGGAAGGTGTGCCGGTCATGTCAAAGGCCCGTCGCAACGAGGCCAAGCGCTTTATCAATCTCATAGACGCCCTCTATGACAACGGCATCAAGCTCGTCATTTCTGCGGAGGCAGAACCGGACGGGCTCTATGTTGCAGAGGGCGGAACGGAGGCCTTCGAGTTCGACCGGACGGTCTCCAGACTGATCGAAATGCGGTCGGAAGCTTACCTGGCGGGTAATGTCAGGCAGTAGACGCTCAGGTTGCATTCCCATAACGTCAACTATGGGAAATGGAACAGAAGTCTAGGAAATGCGGATTCTGCGCTCCCTCGATCCATTGAGGTTGCGTAGGGCCGCCAAAGGGAGTAGTGCCATTCGCAGTCATCAGCGGATGGCATCAGGTTCCATCTTACGTAAAGGGAAACCAAAAGACATGGCGCGGAACAAGATTGCTTTGATCGGCTCTGGTCAGATCGGCGGTACGCTCGCTCATCTTGCTGGCCTGAAGGAACTGGGCGACATCGTCCTCTTCGACATTGCCGAAGGCGTGCCCCAGGGCAAGGCCCTCGACCTGGCCGAGTCTTCTCCGGTTGACGGCTTCGACGCGAAGCTGGCCGGTGCCAACGACTACGAAGCCATCGCTGGCGCCGACGTCGTCATCGTGACCGCAGGCGTGCCGCGCAAGCCGGGCATGAGCCGCGACGACCTTCTCGAAATCAACCTGAAGGTCATGGAGCAGGTCGGTGCAGGCATCGCCAAGAACGCTCCGGATGCGTTCGTGATCTGCATCACCAACCCGCTCGACGCCATGGTCTGGGCCCTGCAGAAGTTCTCCGGCCTGCCGGCGAACAAGGTCGTCGGCATGGCCGGCGTGCTGGACAGCGCCCGCTTCCGCTACTTCCTGGCGGACGAATTCAACGTCTCCGTCGAAGACGTCACCGCCTTCGTGCTGGGCGGCCACGGCGACACCATGGTGCCGCTGACCCGCTACTCCACCGTCGCCGGCATTCCGCTCCCCGATCTGGTCAAGATGGGCTGGTGCACCGCCGAGCGTCTGGAACAGATCGTTCAGCGCACCCGTGACGGTGGCGCCGAGATCGTCAGCCTGCTGAAGACCGGTTCCGCCTTCTACGCTCCGGCTTCCTCCGCCATCGCCATGGCTGAAAGCTACCTCAAGGACAAGAAGCGCGTGCTGCCCTGCGCCGCTGCTCTCGATGGCCAGTACGGCCTGAAGGACACCTATGTGGGCGTGCCGGTCGTGATCGGTGCCGGTGGCGTGGAACGCGTCATCGAGATCGACATGAACGCCGACGAAAAGGCCATGTTCGACAAGTCCGTCGCATCCGTCGACGGTCTGGTCGAGGCCTGCAAGAAGATCCAGCCGTCGCTGGCCTGATCGGCCTGCATCGGTAAAGTCTAAATCGACCGCCGCAACCCCTTGCGGCGGTCCTCCGACAACGGGGGAAACAAATGAACATTCATGAATATCAGGCCAAGGCGGTTCTGAAGGAATTCGGCGCACCGGTCGCAAGCGGTGTGGCGATCTTCTCCGCAGACGAGGCAGAAGCCGCAGCGAAGTCCCTTCCGGGTCCGCTCTGGGTCGTCAAGTCCCAGATCCACGCTGGTGGCCGCGGCAAGGGCAAGTTCAAGGAACTCGGCCCCGACGCCAAGGGCGGTGTCCGTCTGGCCTTCTCGCTCGAGGAAGTCACCAAGCACGCCAAGGAAATGCTCGGCAACACCCTGGTGACCGCTCAGACCGGCGACGCCGGCAAGGTCGTCAACCGCCTCTACATCGAGGACGGCGCCGACATCGAGCGTGAACTCTATCTCTCCATTCTCGTGGACCGTTCCGTTGGCCGTCCGGCCTTCGTGGTTTCCACCGAAGGCGGCATGGACATCGAAGCCGTCGCGCACGACACCCCGGAAAAGATCATCAATCTGGCGATCGACCCGGACACCGGCGTGACCGAAGCCGATGCCTCCAAGCTGTGCGATGCTCTGGAACTGACCGATGCCGCCCGTGAAGACGGCATGAAGCTGTTCCCGATCCTCTACAAGGCCTTCGTCGAGAAGGACATGGCGCTCCTGGAAGTGAACCCGCTGATCGTCATGAAGGACGGTCACCTGCGCGTTCTCGACGCCAAGGTCTCCTTCGACGGCAACGCCCTGTTCCGTCACCCGGAAATCGTCGAACTGCGCGACGTGACCGAGGAAGACGCCAAGGAAATCGAAGCGTCCAAGTATGATCTGGCCTATGTTGCCCTCGACGGCGACATCGGCTGCATGGTGAACGGCGCCGGTCTGGCGATGGCCACCATGGACATCATCAAGCTCTACGGCGCAGAGCCGGCCAACTTCCTCGACGTTGGTGGTGGTGCCACCAAGGAGAAGGTGACGGCCGCGTTCAAGATCATCACCTCCGATCCGAACGTGAAGGGCATCCTGGTCAACATCTTCGGCGGCATCATGCGCTGCGACGTGATCGCCGAAGGCGTTCTCGCTGCGGTGAAGGAAGTCGGCCTGCAGGTTCCGCTCGTTGTTCGCCTCGAAGGCACCAACGTCGACCTCGGCAAGAAGATCATCAGCGAAAGCGGTCTGAACGTGATCGCCGCCGACGACCTCGACGACGCCGCCCAGAAGATCGTGAAAGCCGTGAAGGGGGGCGCATAATGTCCATCCTCGTCAATAAAGACACGAAAATCATCGTTCAGGGCCTGACCGGCAAGACCGGCACGTTCCACACGGAACAGGCCCTGCAGTATTACGGCACCAAGATGGTGGCCGGCGTGCATCCGAAGAAGGGCGGCGAAAGCTGGACCTCCGGCGTGGATGCCTCGGCCTCGCTCCCGATCTTCACCTCCGTTGGTGAAGCCCGCGAAGCCACCGGCGCCGACGCTTCCGTGATCTACGTTCCGCCCGCAGGGGCCGGCGCTGCGATCATCGAAGCCATCGATGCGGAAGTTCCGTTCATCGTCTGCATCACCGAAGGCATTCCGGTTGCCGACATGGTCAAGGTCAAGGCGAAGCTTGAGAAGTCCAAGTCCCGCCTGCTCGGCCCGAACTGCCCCGGCATCCTGACCCCTGAAGAGTGCAAGATCGGCATCATGCCGGGCTCCATCTTCAAGAAGGGCTCCGTCGGCGTGGTATCCCGCTCCGGCACCCTGACCTACGAAGCCGTGTTCCAGACCTCCAACGCTGGCCTCGGCCAGACGACGGCAGTCGGCATCGGCGGCGACCCGGTCAAGGGCACCGAGTTCATCGACGTCCTGGAAATGTTCCTGGCCGATGATGAGACCAAGTCCATCATCATGATCGGCGAAATCGGCGGCTCTGCTGAAGAAGAAGCAGCACAGTTCCTGATCGACGAAGCCAAGAAGGGCCGCAAGAAGCCGATGGCCGGCTTCATCGCGGGCCGTACGGCTCCTCCGGGCCGCACCATGGGTCACGCAGGTGCCGTGATCTCCGGCGGCAAGGGTGGCGCGGAAGACAAGATTGCGGCCATGGAAGCGGCCGGCATTCGCGTCAGCCCGTCCCCGGCGAAGCTCGGCGAGACCCTGCTTGAGGTTCTCAAGGGTTAAACCCACTTAAATGTCAGGCGCACGCGACGTAAATTGTTTACGCTCCACGCGCCAAGATGGCACTCTTGGTCGAGACGCTTAACAGGCGCCTCGACCTGCATTTCGGGGGGTCGGTTCCGATCGCCGGCCTCGAAGGACAAACCGAAAAGGGACCCTGGCCCTCCAGGCCCCTTCAGAACAAGGGCGGAGCACCCCTCCGCTGGATGGACATGGCACGGCAGGAAGCGAACAACGTATTCGCACTGACGTCGTTGCTTTACGGCGCCAACGCAGCCTATATCGAAGACCTCTACGCGCAGTTCAAGGAGAACCCGCCCTCGGTCGATGCCGAGTGGCAGGACTTCTTCAACGCCTTCCAAGACGCCAAGGAAGACGTCCTCAAGGAAGCGCGCGGGGCAACCTGGAAGCGCAAGGACTGGCCGCTCGCCGAAGGTGGCGATCTGGTCAATGCCTGTGACGGCAACTGGGCTCCGGTAGAAAAGAAGCTCGGCGACAAGCTCAAGACCAAGGCTGAAGCCAAGGGCGCTCCGATGACGGACGCTCAGGTGCATCAGGCCACCCGTGACAGCGTGCGCGCGCTGATGATGATCCGCGCCTATCGCATGCGCGGCCATCTGCACGCCGACCTCGATCCGCTGCGCCTGGCCACCCCCGGCGACCACGAGGAACTGCACCCCTCGTCCTACGGCTTCACCGATGCCGACTGGGACCGCAAGATCTTCATCGACCACGTGCTCGGGCTGGAATACGCCACCCTGCGCGAGATGATGGAAATCCTGAAGCGCACCTACTGCTCCACCCTGGGCGTCGAATTCATGCACATCTCCGATCCGGCCGCCAAGGCCTGGATCCAGGAGCGCATCGAAGGTCCGGACAAGCAGGTTGCCTTCACCAAGGAAGGCAAGAAGGCCATCCTGAACAAGCTGGTCGAGGCCGAAGGCTTCGAGAAGTTCCTCGATGTGAAATACACCGGCACCAAGCGCTTCGGCCTGGACGGTGGCGAGGCGCTCATCCCGGCTCTCGAACAGATCATCAAGCGCGGCGGCCAGATGGGCCTGAAGGAAATCGTTCTCGGCATGGCCCACCGCGGCCGCCTGAACGTGCTCTCCCAGGTCATGGGCAAGCCGCACCGCGCCATCTTCCACGAGTTCAAGGGCGGCTCCTACGCCCCGGACGATGTGGAAGGCTCGGGCGACGTGAAGTACCACCTCGGTGCGTCTTCCGACCGCTCCTTCGACGACAACAACGTCCACCTGTCGCTGACCGCCAACCCGTCCCACCTGGAAATCGTGAACCCGGTGGTGCTCGGCAAGGCCCGCGCCAAGCAGGACCAGCTCGCAGCCGTCGACGGCAAGTGGCTGATGGACACGACCGAGACCGACCGCACCTCCGTGCTGCCGCTGCTCCTCCACGGCGACGCGGCCTTTGCCGGCCAGGGCGTGGTGGCGGAATGCTTCGGCCTGTCCGCCCTGCGCGGTCATCGCACCGGCGGTTCGATCCACGTTATCATCAACAACCAGATCGGCTTCACCACGAACCCGCGCTTCTCGCGTTCCTCGCCCTATCCGTCCGATATGGCGAAGGTCATCGAGGCGCCGATCTTCCACGTCAATGCCGACGATCCGGAAGCCGTGACCTTCGCGGCCAAGATCGCCATCGAGTACCGTCAGCTCTTCGGTCGCCCGGTGGTCATCGACATGATCTGCTACCGCCGCTTCGGCCACAACGAAGGCGACGAGCCGGCGTTCACCCAGCCGATCATGTACCGCAAGATTCGCAAGCACCCGACCACCCTGCAGCTCTATTCCGAGCGCCTGGTGAAGGAAGGTGTCGTCAGCGCCGACGAGGTCGAGCAGATGAAGGCCGACTGGCGCGCTCATCTGGACGGCGAGTTCGAGGCCGGTCAGGCCTTCAAGCCGAACAAGGCCGACTGGCTGGACGGCAAGTGGTCGGGCCTCAAGCGGGCTGACGACGAGGAAGATCCCCGTCGTGGCACCACCGGCGTTCCGACTGACGAGCTCAAGCACATCGGTCACAAGCTGACCCAGGTGCCGGAAGGCTTCAACGTTCACCGCACCATCGGCCGGTTCCTCAAGAACCGCGAAACGATGGTGGAAACCGGTGAAGGTCTGGATTGGGCCATGGCCGAGGCGCTCGCCTTCGGCAGCCTGCTGCAGGAAGGCTATGCGGTGCGTCTGTCCGGTCAGGACTGCGAACGCGGCACCTTCTCCCAGCGCCACACCGTGCTCTACGATCAGGAAGACGAGAAGCGGTTCATTCCGCTGAACAGCCTGAAGGAAGGCCAGGCCCGCTACGAGGTCATCAACTCGATGCTCTCCGAAGAAGCGGTGCTCGGCTTCGAATACGGCTATTCCCTGTCCGAACCCAACGCCCTGACCCTGTGGGAAGCCCAGTTCGGTGACTTCGCCAACGGCGCTCAGGTGGTGTTCGACCAGTTCATCTCGTCCGGTGAACGCAAGTGGCTGCGCATGTCCGGTCTCGTCTGCCTTCTGCCGCATGGCTATGAAGGTCAGGGTCCGGAACACTCCTCCGCCCGTCTGGAGCGCTATCTCCAGCTCTGCGCGGAAGACAACATGCAGGTCGCCAACTGCACGACCCCGGCGAACTACTTCCACATCCTGCGCCGTCAGATCCACCGCGAGATCCGCAAGCCGCTGATCCTCATGACGCCGAAGTCCCTGCTGCGCCACAAGCGCGCCGTGTCCAAGCTCTCCGAGCTGGCCGAGCAGAGCACCTTCCACCGTCTGCTGTGGGACGACGCGGAAATGGGGACCTCGGAAACCAAGCTGGTGTCCGACGACAAGATCCGTCGCGTCGTGCTCTGCTCGGGCAAGGTCTACTACGATCTGCTCGACGAGCGTGAGAAGCGCGGCATCGACGACGTCTACCTGATGCGTGTGGAACAGCTCTATCCGTTCCCGAAGAAGGCGCTCTCCCACGAGCTGAACCGCTTCCGCAACGCGGACGTGGTCTGGTGTCAGGAAGAGCCCAAGAACATGGGTTCGTGGTTCTTCGTGGAGCCCTACATCGAGTGGGTTCTCGAGCAGATCGATGCCAAGGTGAAGCGTCCGCGTTACGTCGGCCGTGCAGCCTCCGCATCCACTGCGACGGGCCTGATGTCGACCCACCTGGCCCAGCTCCAGGCGTTCCTCGACGACGCATTCGCGAAGTAATCCGTCTTGAACGGCGGGGGGCGGCAAGCCCCCCGACCCCGAAATTGGCCAGGCAAATTTTAAGAGAAGGCGACCATGGCAACCGAAATCCGCGTGCCCACGCTGGGCGAATCCGTGACCGAAGCGACCATCGCTCAGTGGTTCAAGAAGCCCGGCGACGCCATCCAGGCGGACGAGCCGATCGTCGAACTGGAAACCGACAAGGTGACCGTTGAAGTGCCGGCTCCGGCATCCGGCACCCTGGAAAGCATCATCGTCAACGTCGGCGACACCGTCGAAGTCGGCGCGCTCCTTGGCCTGATCGCCAATGGCGCTGCTACCGCTGCCTCCGCGCCGGCACCCAAGGCTGCTGCTGCACCGGCCCCGGCCGCTGCCTCCGCGGCCCTGGTTGACGTGGTGACCCCGTCCGCAGGCGAAAGCGTGACCGAAGCCGAAGTCGGCGCATGGAGCGTCAAGGTCGGTGATGTGGTCAAGGCCGACGACACCCTCGTCGAGCTGGAAACCGACAAGGCCGCTCAGGAAGTTCCGGCTCCGATCGCCGGCACCGTGGTCAAGATCGCTGCCCAGACCGGCGACACCGTCCAGCCGGGCGTTCTGCTCTGCCAGATCGATCCGTCCGGTTCTGCCGTGGTCGCCCCGGCAGCTGCTGCCTCCGCACCGGCTCCGGCCGCAGCTCCGGCTGCCGGCTCGTCCATGTCCCCGGCACCGTCTGCCGCCAAGATGATGGCCGAGAAGAACATCTCTGCCGATCAGGTTGCCGGCTCCGGCAAGCGTGGCCAGATCCTCAAGGGTGACGTGATCGCCGCCGCCGCTGCCGGCATCAGCGCCGCTCCGGCTGCTGCTGCTCCCGCTCCGCGTGGTCCGGTGAATGCCGCCGACGAAAGCCGCGAAGAGCGCGTCCGCATGACCAAGCTGCGCCAGACCATCGCGCGCCGCCTGAAGGACGCCCAGAACACCGCCGCCATGCTGACCACCTACAACGAGGTGGACATGGGCCCGGTCATGGAACTGCGCAAGCAGTACAAGGACCTGTTCGAGAAGAAGCACGGCGTGAAGCTCGGCTTCATGGGCTTCTTCACCAAGGCCGTCTGCCACGCCCTGAAGGAAATCCCGGCGATCAACGCCGAGATCGACGGCACGGACGTGATCTACAAGAACTTCTGCCACATCGGCGTGGCCGTTGGCACCGACAAGGGCCTGGTGGTTCCGATCGTTCGCGATGCCGACCAGATGTCCATTGCCGAGATCGAGCAGGAAATCGGCAACCTGGGCAAGAAGGCCCGTGACGGCAAGCTCAGCATGGCCGACATGTCCGGCGGCACCTTCACCATCTCCAACGGTGGTGTCTATGGCTCGCTGATGTCCTCGCCGATCCTGAACGCTCCGCAGTCCGGCATCCTGGGCATGCACAAGATCCAGGAACGTCCGATGGCCGTGAACGGTCAGGTCGTCATCCGCCCGATGATGTACCTCGCCCTGTCCTACGACCACCGCATCGTCGACGGCAAGGAAGCCGTGACCTTCCTGGTCCGCGTCAAGGAAAGCCTGGAAGATCCGCAGCGTCTGGTGCTGGATCTCTGAGGGTCTGACAACCGATCGGGGAAGCGGAGCCACTCCGCTTCCCCGCTTTCGTTAAATGTTCCGGCGGAAACGAGTTCCGCACCCCCGGCCCGACCCTGCGGGCCGAAACTGTAAAAAGGCAAAGGCGACCGAAATGTCCCAATATGATCTTGTCGTCATCGGATCCGGCCCCGGCGGCTATGTTTGCGCCATCAAGGCAGCTCAGCTCGGCCTGAAGACCGCCATCGTCGAGAAGCGCAAGACCCATGGCGGCACCTGCCTCAACGTGGGCTGCATTCCGTCCAAGGCCCTGCTGCACGCCTCCGAGATGTTCGCCGAAGCCGGCCATGGTTTCGAGAAGCTGGGCATCAAGGTGTCCAAGCCGAAGCTCGACCTCGAAGCGATGATGAAGCACAAGGAAGACGTGATCGACGCCAATGTCGGCGGCGTGGCCTTCCTGCTGAAGAAGAACAAGATCGAAGCCCATCACGGCACCGGCAAGATCCTGGCCGCCGGCAAGGTGGAAGTCACCGCCGAAGACGGCTCCGTCACCGTGCTGGACACGAAGAACATCGTGATCGCCACCGGTTCCGACGTGATGCCGCTGCCGGGCGTCGAGATCGACGAGAAGCATGTGGTCTCCTCCACCGGTGCGCTTGAGCTGGACAAGGTTCCGGGCAAGCTGGTCGTTGTCGGCGGCGGCGTGATCGGCCTGGAGCTGGGCTCCGTCTGGGGCCGTCTGGGCGCGGAAGTCACCGTGGTGGAGTTCATGGACAAGATCCTTGGCCCCATGGACGGAGACGTCTCCAAGCAGTTCCAGCGCATGCTCAAGAAGCAGGGCATGGACTTCAAGCTCTCCTCCAAGGTCACCGGCGTTGAGAAGAAGGGCAAGCATCTGGAAGTCACCGTGGAACCGGCCAAGGGCGGTGAAGCGGAAGTTCTCGAAGCCGATGTGGTGCTCGTCGCCATCGGCCGCCGACCCTACACCGCCGGCCTCGGGCTGGACGCGGTGGGCGTGGCCCTCGACGAGCGCGGCCGGGTTAAGACCGACGGACACTACAAGACCACCGTCGACGGCATCTATGCCATCGGTGATGTGATCGTCGGCCCGATGCTCGCTCACAAGGCGGAAGACGAAGGCGTGGCCGTGGCCGAAATGCTGGCCGGCCAGAAGCCCCACGTGAACTACGACGTCATTCCGGGCGTGGTCTACACCCAGCCGGAAGTTGCCTCCGTCGGCAAGACTGAGGAAGAGCTGAAGGCAGCTGGCGTGACCTACAAGGCCGGCAAGTTCGCCTTCGCCGCCAATGGCCGCGCCCGCGCCATGAACTTCACCGACGGCTTCGTCAAGGTTCTGGCCGATGCGGAGACCGACAAGGTTCTCGGCGTTCACATCGTCGGCTTCGGCGCCGGCGAAATGATCCACGAAGCGGCCGTCCTGATGGAATTCGGCGGCTCTTCCGAAGATCTCGGCCGCACCTGCCACGCGCACCCGACCATGTCGGAAGCCGTCAAGGAAGCCGCCATGGCAACCTTCGGCAAGCCGATCCACTCCTGATCGGATCCCGGATACGGAACAGGAAAGGCCGGAGCAGCAATGCTCCGGCTTTTTTGTATTCGCAGGGCAGGAACAACTGTCTCTGTCTCAAACCGCCCAGTAAGGGTCCCGCCGGAATGCGTTCGAGAGGAAGCCCATGAGCAGGGTCACTCTCTTCAGGTCCCGCAGGTCCGGGTGAGTCAGAACCCAGAGGCAGTTCGGCGGGGCGAGCGGGTAGGCGAACAGCCGGGAAAGATCACTGCGGCGCATGTCGTCGGGCAGAAGGGTGGCGCCATGTCCCTCTGCTGCCAGGCTTGCAATGGTGGTCAAGTCATCACAGCACACGGCGGACAACGGCTGGCCGCCTGCCAAAATGGTGCCATAGGCAGGGTGCCGGGCCAGCTGGCCTGCAGGCGCGATCAGTCTGTGCTGGGGAAGATCCTCAACGCTTTGTAGAGGGGCGTTCGTTTTCAGATAGGCAGGGGCTGCATAGACTGCCCAATCGATGCTCAGGATACGGCGTCCCCAGAGTTGCTCCGGTGGGGCTTCGGCAACGCGCAGAGCCACATCTGCGCTGCGGTCAGACATGTTCATTTCCTGATTGGACACCAGGAGCTCAACGGAAATGTCCGGTTGGGCTTCGGAAAATTGGGCCAGATAGCGCGGCAGCACGGTACAGGCGAAGCTGTAGGGAGCCGTGAGGCGGACAGTGCCGCCCGCACTCTCGTCCCGCCCAGCCACGCGCCGGTCGATTTCTTCAAACGACCGGACGATGCCGATACCTATTTCCCGCATCTCGTTTCCTGCATCCGTGAGCAGATATCGGCCTTTGACACGGTCAAAGAGGCGCGTTCCTACCTGTTCCTCCAGCGCGGACATGTGTCGGAAGACGGTGGCATGGCTGACACCGATACGCTTGGCGGCTTTGACGAGGGAGCCTGTCTCACAAACAGCGAGAAAGACCTTTACGGCATTCCAATCCATTTTCATTTCATATTTGCAATTGATGGTCTTAATAATGTCTATCGATATCGAAAATGCAACATTATATCTTTGGTCTGTCGCTTAAACACGGACTTTGGAAGGTTGGAAAATGATTGGATATACGTCTCTGGGAACTGCGGATCTTGCGCGTGCCGCTGTGTTTTATGACGCTCTTTTCGAGGATCTCGGTGCCAAGCGGATCATGACGTTTGATGACTTTATCGTCTGGGCTGGTGAGAACGGTGGTACAGCCTTCTCGGTGCATCTGCCCGAGAACGGAAAGCGGTATTCCGTCGGAAATGGCGTGATGATCGCTCTTTCTGCCAAGGGAAAGGAGCAGGTGGAAAAGATCCACGCCAAGGCCCTGGAGCTTGGGGCGAGTGATGAAGGCAAGCCTGGTTATCGTGCGGAAGGATTTTATGCAGCGTATTTTCGCGATCCTGACGGAAATAAGCTGAACATCCATCATATGGCCGGCTGACCGATGCCGGCGGAGCGCTACAGGATCGTAGGGCACAGATTGTGCCCCTACGTTCAACGTGTGGTGATCACGATGCTCGTGAAAGGCATGGCATTTGATCGGATCGATATCGATCTGGATGCCAAGCCGGATTGGCTACCGGATATCTCACCGGGCGGCAAGGTCCCGGTGCTTGAAGTTCTCCCTGGCATTTGGCTATTTGAGTCCGGCGTCATCGCCAAGTATCTGGACAGTATATCGGGAGGCGGTCTGTTGCCATCCGAGCCTCTTCCCAGGGCGCAATATGAAGCTTGGCTCAGCTATATTGATGGCCTGTTGAGCATCGTCGCCCGCGTCATTTATCGCGATGAAGGTCAAGCCGCAGTACAACGCTCTTTGGGGGAGCTGAGAGCGTCTCTTCCTATCCTTGCCGAGCGGATCTCTTCAAGCGGCTACCTTGCAGCTGACAGCTTCGGTCTTCTGGATGCAGTTCTGGCAACCTTGTTCCGATACTTTCCTGTCCTGAGCCAATTGCCGGGAGGTGAGGGTTTAACGAGCCTGCCAGATATGCTGGCCGGATGGTGGGAGAGGGTAAAACTCCTGCCGTTCGTTCAGGCAGCGGTTCCCGGTACCTATGAGCAGGAACTGATCAGTTTGATTGCTGCTCAGACCGGTTACGCCGGGCGTGCTTTCCGCGCCGGTAGCGTTTCCTGAGGAAGACGGAGCACGGGCTGGGTGGGAGAGCGTGAAGCCTGTCCTGCTCAGTGATCCCCGTCGCAGTGGCGATGATCTGACAGGGCCTTCATCACGTTGCAGTCGGCGATGGGGTGATGGCCGTCGCAGCTGGAGGCGATGCGGGCGAGTTCCCCTTCCAGCCGCTTGAGCCTTTCGATGCGGGCGCGCACCTCCACGAGCTGCTCGGCAGCGATCCGGTCTACCCGGGCACAGGGCGCTTCCGGATGGGCAGAGAGTTCGAGAAGGTCGCGGATGGCCTCCATCGAGAGACCCAGATCCCGGCCGTGGCGAATGAAGGCCAGCCTCTCCCGGTCCCGCTCCTGATAGCGGCGCTGGTTGCCCTCGGTCCGGATCGGCGGATCGATCAGCCCCTCCGCCTCGTAATAGCGGATGGTCGGCACCTTCACACCCGTCGCCCGGGCCAGCGCTCCGATCGAATAAATCATGCAGCCCTCTTGAACCTCTAGTCGCTAGAGGAATTACATAGGGGGAGACACAGCGCAAATGAAGTCCGATTCTGGAGAAAGATCCCATGGGAGCCTGTTGCGGCCACGACCATTCCGCCAGCTTTGACGGCATGAATGCAGACTACAAGCGGCGTCTCTGGGCGGTCATCGCGCTCAACGCGGGCATGTTCGTGGTCGAGATGGTGGCGGGCCAGGCGGCGGGGTCCAAGGCGCTCCAGGCCGATGCTCTGGACTTCTTCGGCGATGCCATGACCTACGGCATTTCGCTGGCGGTGATCGGCTCCAGCCTGCGCATCCGCTCCACGGCCGCATTGGCCAAGGGCGTCTCGCTTCTGCTGATGGGTCTCTGGGTCGCAGGCTCAACCCTGTGGCGGGTCTTCACCGTCGGCCTGCCGGAGGCTGAGGTCATGGGCGTGGTCGGCATGATGGCGCTGGCGGCCAATGTGGCGAGTGTCCTTCTGCTCATGCGCTACAAGGACGGGGATGCCAATGTGCGGTCCGTCTGGCTGTGCTCGCGCAACGATGCCATCGGCAACGTGGCCGTGATGATTGCGGCCCTCGGCGTGTGGGGCACGGCTTCCGGCTGGCCGGATCTGATTGTGGCGGGGATCATGGCCGCGCTCTTCCTCTCCTCGGCCATCCAGATTCTGGCGCGGGGCTGGGCGGAATATCGCTCTCCAGAAGGGGCGGGGGCAGCAAGCTGTGCCGCGGATCACGAGCACCACGAGCATGGCCATGCTCACACCCGCGAACCGGCCCATGATCACGTCCACGGGCATTCGCACTGAGGCGCAGAGAGGCTATTTCCGGCGCAGGCTGTAGGTCTCCTCGGTGCGGGTCCGTTCCGCATCGTGGGAGACCTCGGTGATCTTTGCGTCCAGCCTGTCACCGGCGCCACGGATCTCCAGCAGCTTCGTCATGTAGAAGCCGATGAGCGTGGCGCGCAGGCCGCCACCGTCACGAAATTCTGCCGTGGTCCAGCCCCACTTGCAGTCCCTGGGAATGCAGGAGGTGAAGGCGCGCACCCGGGCGTGGACCTGATTGTTCTCGCAGCGGGTTTCAACCTCGAGCCGGGTCAGTTCCTTCGGCCTGGCGCGATCGTTGATCCAGATGCCGTGTTCGGGAAGCGGGCAATAGATGCGCGGGCGCTCCGGCGTGACCGGGCTTTGTGCCCGTGCCGGAAGGGGGGCTGCCAGGAAGCCTGCGCACAGGGCCAGCAGAACGGCAAGGCGCGGCAAGAGGACATCTCTGGATGGCATGGTGCATCTCCGTGACCTCAGAGTGCATGGCCCGGGTGAAGGAAGCGTTAACACCTTGGTAAGCATTCGAAGGGTCGCAGACGGCAAATGCGGCAATGTCCCGGGGCGGGAGGCGACCGAAGAGGGAGGCCAGGGCGGCGCGCGAGGCGAACCTGACCCTGGCACAATCTCCATTCACCGCGGGCGGAGCCCACGGCGCTGATCTTCTCGAAGAAAAGGATCAGAAATCCTGCGGATCTTTCCCGCAGTGGCCCGGATCGGATGGGGAAGAAGTTCCCTCTGGCAGGTCATCCGGGCCAGTCGGGCAGTCTGTCGACTGCCCTTGCGTGCCGCTTAGCGCTTGCGAGCGCCTGCAGCCAGACCTTCGCGCTGAGCCAGCTTGCGCGCAGCCTTGCGGGCGCGGCGGACGGCTTCACCCTTTTCGCGGGTGCGCTTTTCGGAGGGCTTCTCGTAGGAGCGGCGGGCCTTCATTTCACGGAAAACGCCTTCACGCTGCAGCTTCTTCTTCAGAACGCGGAGGGCCTGGTCGACATTGTTATCACGAACGAGAACTTGCAAGTTATCTCCTTCACTTCAAGATGGGGTTGACGGGAGGCGTGGTCCGCAGGCGCGCAGGAACGCGCACGTCGGGCCGGAGCCGTGAGCGCGCGACCCTAGCAGCTTTTTCCCAGAATGCACCCCCTGAGGCCGAAAAAACGCAAAAAATCGCCATTCGTTCCGGCCTTTTGCACCGGCCTATCCCGTAGTTTTCCCGAGGGTGACCATGGGTCAGGAGCGGTGCCGCGGGTGGGCCCGGTCATAGGCATCGAGCAGCCGGGCGCTGTCGATCTCCGTGTAGATCTGGGTGCTTGAAAGCGATGCGTGTCCCAGAAGCTCCTGAATGGTGCGCAGATCGCCACCACCTGCCAGAAGGTGGCTGGCGAAGGAATGCCGCAGGGCATGGGGTGTGGCACTGGCCGGCAGGCCGAGGGCGGATCGCATCTTTTCCATGGCCCTCTGCACCAGGCGCGGGTTCAGCGGACCGCCGCGCACCCCCACGAAGAGCGGTCCGTTGCCGCTCACCGCATGCGGGCAGAGCTTCAGATAGGTCGCCACGGCCTGTCCCACGGCGGGCAGCAGCGGCACGATGCGCTCCTTGCCGCCCTTGCCCCGGATCTTCAAGGTCCGGCTCTCCGGTTCCGGCGCCTGGGAGGCCGTGAGCGACAGGGCTTCCGAAATGCGCAGGCCGCAACCATAGAGCAGGGTCAGGACGGCCGCGTTGCGCGCCTCTACCCAGGGCTCGGCCTCAAGGGCGAGATCGCTGCTGACGATCTCCATGGCATCGCTGGCCGAGACCGGCTTGGGCAGCGACTTGCCCTGACGCGGTGGGCGCACCGCCGAGGAGGCCGCCGCATTGACCTCGCCGCGCCGTTCCAGAAACCCGAGGAAGGAGCGGATACCGGCCAGACCGCGGGCGAGTGACCGGCTCTGGGCGCCGGACTGGCGCCGGCGGGCCATGAAGGCGCGGAAGTCGGAGGGTTTGAGGTCGGCGAGATCCGCAACACCGGGCGCGCCGCCCAGATGATCGGTCAGGAACCGCAGGAACTGGCGCACGTCGCGCTCATAGGCGACAAGCGTCTTGTCGGCGAGGCGCCGCTCTTCTCCCAGATGGTCGAGCCACTGGGTCAGGCGCTGGTTGAGATCCGGGCGCGCAATGACGAGGAGCTGATCGGAAGCGGAGGCGGCGGTAGACATGCCCCCTTGTGTCACGCAACGCGCAAAGGGTGCGTTAACGCTGGCGGATACGAAAAACCCGGCGCTCGGGAGAGGCCGGGTTTATCGAGAGTGTATTGGCGCCCCGTCCACCCTGTTCTCGCGGTCCCGGACGAAGCGTCAGCGAAGATCCGGGACCCGGTGCCACGTCTCCCGTTGATGGCGACGCATTCCGGTTCCCGGCTCAAGGCCGGGAAAGCAGGGGTGGATGGCGTAGGCGACTGCCTCAGACGATCTTCTGACCGGTCTTCGCCCAGTCGGCGAGGAAGGTTTCGAGGCCCTTGTCGGTCAGCGGGTGCTTGACCAGAGCCTTGAGGGTGGACGGCGGAATGGTGGCCACATCGGCGCCGACCAGCGCGCATTCCTTCACGTGATTCGGCGTGCGGATGGAGGCAGCCAGGATCTCGGTCTTGAAGTCGTAGTTGTCATAGATGGTGCGGATCTCGGCGATCAGCTCCATGCCGTCCATGTTGATGTCGTCCAGACGGCCGATGAACGGGGAGATGTAGGTCGCACCGGCCTTGGCAGCCAGCAGGGCCTGGTTGGCCGAGAAGCAGAGGGTGACGTTGGTCTTGTGGCCCTGGCTGGTGAGCGCCTTGCAGGCCTTCAGGCCGTCGAGGGTCAGCGGCAGCTTGATCACGACGTTGTCGGCGATCTTCACCAGCTCGGCGGCTTCCTTCATCATGCCGTCGAAGTCGGTGGCAGCGACTTCCGCGGAGACGTCGCCCTTGGTGATCTGGCAGATCTCGGCGATGACTTCCTTGAAGTCGCGGCCGGACTTGGCGATCAGGGACGGGTTGGTGGTCACCCCGTCCAGAAGGCCGGTGGCTTCCAGATCACGGATTTCGGCGGTGTCGGCGGTGTCGACAAAGAATTTCATGGGTTGTGCTCCCTTGTGCGCGCCCGTTAATGGGCACTGTGCGGGCGGGGGCCTTCGGTGCCCCGGTCCTGTTAAGTCCCAAGTCGAGGTCTCTTTACCGTAGGATGATGACGAGAAGAACCCCCGATTCGCACATGGCTGACATTTTGCGGTACGTACCTCAGGTGCAGGTGCCGGGACCGGTGGGAATGGACGAACGGAACGGCGGCAAGGCGTGAGCGGCGACAAGACCAGCACCGTGTTGGATGACCTCTTCGGCGAGGCACAGGCAGAGCGCGAGACCATCGTCAGCGTGCTCGTGCCCGTCGCTGTGCCGACAGCCTATACCTACAAGGTTCCCGCCGGCGCGCATGTCCAGCCCGGCACCATCGTTCAGGTTCCGCTCGGCTCGCGGCAGGTGCTCGGCTGCGTCTGGGACGGCGCGCCGGATGCGGCGATCAACCCGAAGAAGCTCAAGTCGATCTCCCGGGTCTATGACAAGGCCCGTCCCCTGCTGCCGGATCTGCGCCGCTTCGTCGAATGGGTCGCCAACTGGACACTGGCTGCACCGGGCATGGTGCTGCGCATGGTTCTGCGCTCCGAGGAGGCGCTGGAGGACGAGCCGCCGCTCGCCGCCGTGCGGCGCATCGAGGGGGCAGCCCCCGATCGCATGACCCCGGCCCGGGCGAAGGTGCTCGACACCTTGTCCGATGGCATGGCCTGGACCCGTTCGGGGCTGGCCGGGGCCGCAGGTGTCAGTGCCTCCGTGATCGACGGTCTTCTGGCGCAAGGGGTTCTGGAGCCGGTGCTGCTGCCCGGAACCCCACCGACCCCGAAGCCCGATCCCGACTTTGCCCACGTGGACCTGACCCCGGCCCAGGCCGAGGTTGCCGCCAGTCTGCGGGCGGCCTTCGAGCGGGGCAATGCCGTCTCGCTCATCGACGGCGTGACCGGGTCGGGCAAGACCGAGGTCTATTTCGAGGCCATTGCCGAGGCTCTGAAGCGCGGCCGTCAGGCGCTGGTTCTGCTGCCGGAAATCGCCCTCACCGAACAGTTCCTGCGGCGTTTCGAGAAGCGCTTCGGCACCTTTCCGGCCGAGTGGCACTCGGAAATCACGCCGAAGAAGCGCGCCCGCACCTGGCGCGGCGTGGCCAGTGGCGACGTGCGGGTGGTCATCGGCGCCCGCTCGGCCCTCTTCCTTCCCTTCGAGGATCTAGGTCTGATCATCGTCGATGAAGAGCATGATGCCGCCTTCAAGCAGGATGACCGGGTGCCCTATTCCGCTCGCGACATGGCGGTGGTCCGCGGCCATCTCTCCCGTTTCCCCGTGGTGCTGGCCTCCGCCACCCCCTCGGTCGAAAGCCGGGTCAACGCGGAGCAGGGGCGCTATGCCCGCTATGTCCTGCCCGAACGCGCGTCGGGTGCCGAGCTGCCCGAGATCCGCGCCATCGACATGCGCCAGGAAGGGCCTGAGCGCGGCCGCTGGCTGGCGCCCGAACTGCTCAAGGCCATCGCCCAGACCTTTGCCGAAGGCTCGCAGAGCCTGCTCTTTCTCAACCGGCGCGGCTATGCGCCGCTGACCCTGTGCCGCACCTGCGGACACCGCTTCCAGTGCCCCCATTGCAGTGCCTGGCTGGTGGAGCACCGGTTCCAGGGGCGCCTCGTCTGCCACCACTGCGGCCACTTCGAGAAGATGCCGGAGACCTGCCCGACCTGTTCTTCCACCCAGTCACTGGTGGCTTGCGGGCCCGGCGTGGAGCGGGTCGCCGAGGAGGTGCAGGATCTCTTCCCCCAGGCGCGCACGCTCATCCTGTCCTCCGATCTGCCGGGTGGGGCGGAGCGCATGAAGCGGGAGATGAAGCTGGTGGAGGATGGCGAGGCCGACATCGTCATCGGCACCCAGCTTGTCGCCAAGGGCCACAATTTCCCGAAGATGAAGCTGGTCGGCGTGGTCGATGCGGATCTAGGCCTCGCCCACGGCGACCCGCGTGCCGCCGAAAAGACGTTCCAACTTCTCGCCCAGGTGACCGGGCGTGCGGGGCGCGTGACCGGTGGCGGGCGCGGCTTCCTCCAGACCTATTCGCCGGAGCATCCGGTGCTGAAGGCGCTCCTCGATCAGGATCGCGATGCCTTCTACCGCATGGAGATCGAGGCGCGGCAGGCAGCCGGGCTCCCACCGTTCGGGCGCATGGCCGCCCTGATCCTCTCCGGTCCCGACAAGGCCGCGGCGGAAGGGTTTGCCCGGGCGCTAGTGCGTGCCGCTCCGGCGGACCGTTCCGTCACGGTGCTGGGGCCGGCGGAGGCGGCACTGGCCATGGTGCGCGGACGTCATCGCTATCGCTTGCTGCTCATCGCCCCGCGACAATTTGACCTGCAGGGCTATCTGCGGCACTGGCTTGCCAATGGTCCGCGCCCCACGGGTGCGTTGAGGTTGCAGGTGGATATCGATCCGCAGCATTTCCTGTGACGAAATTTTGCCTTGATCGCACAACAGCATCTCCGCGGCGGGTGCCCGAATCCGCAAAAAAAGCGCGCTTTACCGCCCATTGGTGAAGTTGCACATGGAGAAACCCTGTGCTAATTGAAGCGCGGCTTTGGGGGAACGGTTCTGCCGTCTTACCTTCTGACCCTGAATTCATCAATAATTTCAATGCCCTGCAGCATGAGGCTGAAAGGGTGTCGAAATGTGTCAGAGAGCTCGGACCTGGTGACTGACAACGTATCTCTCGTATCCGGCGTGGCAAATCGATATGCGTCCGCCCTTCTCGACCTCGCCGAGGAGTCTGGTGTGACCGCCGACGTGGAACGGGATCTGGCGACCTTCGAGGGCTTCCTCGGAGAAAGTGCGGATCTCAAGCGTCTCGTGTCGAGCCCGGCATTCAGCGCGGAAGAGCAGCTTGCTGCCCTGACTGCGCTTCTCGACAAGGCCCAGATCAAGGGCCTTGCGGCTAATTTCGTGAAGCTCGCTGCCCGTAACCGGCGGCTCTTCGTTCTTCCCGGCATGATCAAGGCTTTCCGTCTCCTGCTCGCTGCAAAGCGTGGCGAGGAAACGGCCGAAGTCACCTCGGCGGCTCCGCTGTCCGATGATCAGGTCGCTGCCCTGAAGCAGGCGCTGTCCGCGTCCCGGGGCAAAACCGTCAATGTTGCAGCGAAGGTGGATCCCGCGCTCATCGGTGGCCTCGTGGTCAAGGTGGGTTCGCGCATGATCGACACGTCGCTGCGCACCAAGCTCAATTCACTTAAGTTCGCGATGAAAGAGGTCGGCTGATGGATATTCGGGCCGCGGAAATTTCCGCCATCCTCAAGGACCAGATCAAGAACTTCGGCGCAGAAGCCGAGGTTTCTGAGGTCGGTCAGGTGCTGTCCGTCGGTGACGGTATCGCCCGTGTTTACGGTCTGGACAACGTCCAGGCAGGTGAAATGGTCGAGTTCCCCGGCGGTATCCGCGGGATGGCTCTGAACCTGGAAAGCGACAACGTCGGTGTCGTGATCTTCGGTTCCGACCGTGACATCAAGGAAGGCGACACGGTCAAGCGTACCGGTGCCATTGTGGAAGTGCCGGTTGGCAAGGGTCTGCTCGGCCGCGTTGTCGATCCGCTCGGCAATCCGCTGGACGGCAAGGGCCCGATCGAAGCCACCGAGATGCGCCGCGTCGACGTGAAGGCTCCGGGCATCCTGCCGCGCAAGTCCGTGCACGAGCCGATGTCCACCGGTCTCAAGGCCATTGATGCTCTGATCCCGGTCGGCCGTGGTCAGCGCGAGCTGGTCATCGGTGACCGTCAGACCGGCAAGACCGCCATCATCCTCGACACGTTCCTGAACCAGAAGCCGCTGCACGCTTCTGACAATGAGAGCGACAAGCTGTACTGCATCTACGTTGCAGTCGGTCAGAAGCGCTCCACCGTTGCCCAGTTCGTGAAGACCCTGGAAGACTCCGGCGCGCTGGAATACTCCATCGTGATCGCCGCAACCGCGTCCGATCCGGCTCCGCTGCAGTACCTGGCACCGTTCGCCGGCTGCGCCATGGGCGAGTTCTTCCGCGACAACTCCATGCACGCCGTGATCGGCTATGACGATCTGACCAAGCAGGCCGTGGCCTACCGTCAGATGTCCCTGCTGCTCCGTCGTCCGCCGGGACGTGAAGCTTTCCCGGGCGACGTGTTCTACCTGCACTCCCGCCTGCTGGAGCGCGCTGCAAAGCTCAACGAAGCCAATGGCCTCGGCTCCCTGACCGCTCTGCCGGTCATCGAAACCCAGGGCAACGACGTTTCCGCGTTCATCCCGACCAACGTGATCTCGATCACCGACGGTCAGATCTTCCTGGAAACCGACCTGTTCTACCAGGGTATCCGCCCGGCCGTGAACGTTGGTCTGTCCGTGTCCCGCGTGGGCTCCTCGGCTCAGATCAAGGCGATGAAGCAGGTTGCCGGTCCGATCAAGGGCGAGCTCGCCCAGTATCGTGAAATGGCCGCCTTCGCTCAGTTCGGTTCCGATCTGGACGCCACCACCCAGCGCCTGCTGAACCGTGGTGCCCGTCTGACCGAGCTGCTGAAGCAGCCGCAGTTCTCCCCGCTGAAGACCGAAGAGCAGGTTGCTGTCATCTTCGCCGGCGTGAACGGCTACCTGGACAAGTTCCCGGTTTCCAAGGTGAAGGAATTCGAAGAAGGCCTTCTCCTGTTCCTGCGCGGCGAGCACAAGGAACTGCTGAACGCCATCTGGGACAAGAAGGCCCTGGACGACGAACTGACCGGCAAGCTGCGTGCAGCTCTGGACCAGTTCTCCAAGAACTTCGCCTAAAACGCAGTCGGGATAAGGAGCAGGGGCGGCCATGCCGAGCCTGAAGGACTTACGAAACCGTATCGCTTCCGTGAAGGCGACGCAGAAGATCACCAAGGCCATGCAGATGGTGGCCGCGGCGAAGCTGCGTCGTGCTCAGGAAGCTGCGGAAGCCGCACGTCCCTATGCCGAGCGCATGGGCGAGGTGCTGGCCAACCTCGCGGTCGCCTTTGACGGCCGCGACGACGCCCCGAAGCTGATGTCCGGCACGGGCAACGACCAGGTTCATCTCCTGGTCGTTGCGACTGCCGAACGTGGTCTCTGCGGCGGCTTCAACTCCAACATTGCAAAGCTCGCGCGCGACAAGGCCCGCAGCCTGATTGCAGATGGCAAGACGGTGAAAATCGTCTGCGTCGGCAAGAAGGGCTATGACGCCATCAAGCGTGAGCTTGGCAGCTACGTCATCAAGAACGTCGATCTTCGCTCCGTGAAGACCCTCGGCTTTGCTGATGCCAATGCCATCGCGGAAGACATTCTGGCGATGTATGCGGCCGGCGAATTCGATGTCTGCACGCTCTTCTACTCGCGCTTCCAGTCGGTCATCGCACAGATCCCGACGGCACAGCAGCTCATCCCCGCCGATCTGCCCAAGGCAGAAGCCGGCGCGGAAGTCTCTGCCAGCGCGGTGTATGAATACGAGCCGAGTGAGGCGGAGATCCTTGAGGACCTTCTGCCGCGCAACATTTCCGTCCAGATTTTCCGGGCGCTCCTGGAAAACGCGGCATCCGAGCAGGGTGCGCGCATGTCCGCCATGGACAACGCGACCCGCAACGCAGGCGACATGATCGACAAGCTGACGATCAGCTACAACCGCCAGCGTCAGGCTCAGATCACGACGGAACTGATTGAAATCATCTCGGGCGCGGAAGCGCTCTAAGGCATCGGGCGCTCCTGCGGGGGCGTCGCCGATGTTCGGAACTAGTTAAACGATCAATTCTCATGCCTCTCGTCCCCACGGGAGGCAGGTTGATCAAGCCGGATCGAGGATTAGGGATATGGCTGACAATAAAGTCGGACGGATCACCCAGGTCATCGGCGCCGTTGTCGACGTCAAGTTCGATGACCACCTGCCGCTGATCCTGAACGCTCTTGAAACAACCAACCAGGGCAACCGTCTGGTTCTGGAAGTGGCACAGCATCTCGGTGAAAACACCGTGCGCACCATCGCCATGGACAGCACCGAAGGTCTTGTCCGCGGTCAGGAAGTTGTCGACACCGGCGCAGCGATCGCCGTGCCGGTCGGCGACGGCACCCTGGGCCGCATCATGAACGTCATCGGTGAGCCGGTGGACGAAGCTGGCGAGATCAAGCACGACTCCAAGCGTGCGATCCACCAGGAAGCGCCCGCCTTCATCGAACAGTCCACCGAAGCCGAGATCCTGGTCACGGGCATCAAGGTCGTCGACCTTCTGGCTCCGTATGCCAAGGGCGGCAAGATCGGCCTGTTCGGCGGCGCCGGCGTGGGCAAGACCGTTCTCATCATGGAACTGATCAACAACGTCGCCAAGGCGCACGGCGGTTACTCCGTCTTCGCCGGTGTGGGCGAGCGTACCCGTGAAGGCAACGACCTTTACTGGGAAATGATCGAGTCCGGCGTGAACAAGGAAGGCGGCGGCGAAGGCTCCAAGGCCGCCCTCGTTTACGGCCAGATGAACGAGCCCCCCGGGGCACGTGCTCGCGTGGCTCTGACCGGTCTGACCGTTGCAGAACACTTCCGTGACCAGGGCCAGGACGTGCTGTTCTTCGTGGACAACATCTTCCGCTTCACCCAGGCCGGTTCCGAAGTGTCCGCACTTCTGGGTCGTATCCCGTCCGCAGTGGGTTATCAGCCGACGCTGGCAACCGACATGGGCGCCATGCAGGAACGCATCACCTCCACCACCAAGGGGTCCATCACCTCGGTGCAGGCCGTGTACGTTCCCGCCGACGACTTGACCGACCCGGCACCGGCTTCGACCTTCGCTCACCTGGACGCGACCACGGTTCTGAACCGTTCGATCGCCGAAAAGGGCATCTACCCGGCAGTGGATCCGCTGGACTCCACCTCCCGCATGCTGAGCGCCCGCATCATCGGTGAAGAGCATTACAACACCGCACGTGCCGTTCAGGGAACCCTGCAGCGTTACAAGGCTCTCCAGGACATCATCGCGATCCTGGGCATGGACGAACTGTCCGAAGAGGACAAGCTCACCGTGGCCCGCGCCCGCAAGATCGAGCGCTTCCTGTCCCAGCCGTTCCACGTGGCAGAAGTCTTTACCGGTTCTCCGGGCAAGCTGGTGGCTCTCGAAGACACCATCAAGGGCTTCAAGGGTCTGGTCGAAGGTGCATACGACCATCTGCCGGAAGCGGCCTTCTACATGGTTGGCTCCATCGACGAAGCCATCGAGAAGGCACAGCGGCTGGCTGCAGAAGCTGCCTAAAGGTCTCACGGTCGGGCGCCGGTCCCTTGCGGACGGGCGCCCGTACCGGCGTGAGGCGGGGATTGTCCCGCCTTCAACCCGACTGACAAGGAAGACGCCAAATGGCTGAATTGTTCCAGTTTGAGTTGGTCTCGCCGGAGCGCCAGCTCCTGTCCGAACAGGTCGTCGAAGTGATCGTTCCGGGCACCGAAGGCGAGTTTGGCGTTCTGAAGAACCACAGCCCCTTCATGTCCACCATCAAGCCGGGCCTCCTGAAGGTTCGCAAGGACGGTGGCGTTGTCGAGGAATACTTCGTGCGCGGCGGCTTTGCCGACGTGGCTCCGTCCGGTCTCACCGTGCTGGCCGAACAGGCCGTTCGGGTCGCTGACCTGGATCGTGCGGCCCTGGCCCAGCAGATCCGCGACGCCGAGGAAGACCTGAAGGACGCAAAGGACGACGCAAGCCGTCTGAAGATCTCCGATCTTCTGTCCCAGCTGAACGAAGTGCAGAACGCTCTGATCCCCGCCTGATCCTGTCAGTAGGGGCATCCGCTCAATTCAAGGGGCGCGTTTCCACCCGGAAGCGCGCCTTTTGCATGTCCGGGGCTCTGAATGCCCACCCGGCCACGCACGCCCGGATGGCGGCTGCGGGGCAATAAAAAACCCCGGTGCGGACACCGGGGTCTTTTGAAGAACCAGCGGGAAAACCCCCGAAAGCATTACGCCGCGCGGCGGAACGACAGGTTCATGCCGCCACCATTCGGACGGGAGCGGCGACGCTCTTCCGGCGGAATGTAGACGATTGCCGCATGGTCGGCGCAATAGGAGACGCCGGCTTCGACGCGGACATTGCAGGGGAACGTGTAATTACCGGAATCACCCTCGGCCCATTTGCAGCAACCGGGGCGGGGCAGGCTCAGTTTGTCCATTGGTCATTTCCTTCTTGTCTTTAAGTGCAAAAAACCCCCTCGTTCGAGCATCCCGTTTTGGTGGGATCCGAACTGAGAACGGCTTCTTGCAGATGGGGTTGCGTCCTGCCTCACCAATGGGCCGGATGCCACAAGGACATTCGACGGCGAACGCGACAAAACAGGTAGAACGCCTGTCATGAAATTGCAACACTAAACTGCCCGGTTTAGCCCATCCCTCAATGCATATCGGCTATGCTGGTTAAGTGGAGCTGGAGCCATTTGCAGAAAAACGCTTGCTCTACTAGTAACCGGAGAAAGTTAACATCCGTTAAGTCTTGATGTCGTTGCGGTAGTTCTCGAGAGACTCGGGAGTGTCGAGATCGAGCCGTGCCGCGGCACCCGCTTCCACCAGGATGATCTCTTCCGCGCGGCTTTGCAGGATGGTCCGGGCACCCCGGTCGCCTTCCAGGCGCGAGATGTCGCCGAAATAGGCGCGCGGCCACAGCACCGGGTTGCCCCGCTCGCCCCCGCTGCCGGCGGCAACGATCGCGGCGCAGCCATGCTCCCGGAAGGTCGTGATCAGCCGGGTCAGGTCGACGTCATCGAGCGCAGGCATGTCGCCCAGCAGCACCATTGCCCCGGCCGGATCGCCACAAAGGGCGCGGATGCCGGCGGCAACCGACGTTCCCATGCCCTCCAGATAGTCCGGATTGGCAACGAAACGCACGTCAAGCCCGTCAAGCGCCGCGCGCACGTCCGCTTCCTCATGACCGGTCACCACCACCACCTCGCAGAAGCCGGCGGCAGTGGCAGCCTCCGCCACGTGGCGGATCATGGGCTTGCCGGAAATCTCCTCCAGAAGCTTGTTCCGGCTCCCCATGCGGCGCGACTGGCCGGCGGCGAGAAGGATGGCGGCAATCTCCGGAACGGTCGCCTCATCGCCGGCCTGCTCCCGCGGGTGCGGGCGAGACTGGATTTCCATCAGCAGCCCGCCCACGCCCCAGCCGGTCATCTCCTCCGGGCCTGGTGCAACACCGGCAAGCGTGCGTTCCAGCACCCAGTCGAAGCCGTTTTCCTTGGGGCTGCGCGCGCAGCCGGGCGCACAGATCACCGGATGACCGGCAAGCCGGCCCGTCAGCAGGAGATTGCCCGGATCGACAGGGATGCCGAACCGGTCAACGACCCCGCCAGCGAGCCGAAGGGCGCTTGGCAGCACGTCGTGCCGGTCCACCACGGCAGAGGCGCCGAAGAGAAGGAATAGGTCGCAACCCATGTCCTTGAGCCGTGCCAGGGCGGCAGCGACCTCTTCCGCACGATGCCCGGTGCGAATTTCCTCCAGAACGGTACTACCCGTGCCTGCGAGACGGGCCTCCAGCACCCGACGGGTCTTGTCCAGCACGCTCTCCTTCAGGTGGGGCAGGCGCGTGGCGACCAGTCCGATGCGGCGTGGCTGGAACGGTGCAATTTTCAAGGCGTCGCGAATGGCGCTCTCGGCCGCGGCAACCGCTTGGGCAGAGGCTGCGAACTCGATCACCTTGGCGGTGGCGACCATGCGCCCCGGCTCGACCCGGCTGTGATTGCGCAAGGTGGCAAGGGTAAGGGCCGGATCCACCCGGTTCATCGCATCGACCGCCGCGCGATCCGCGACGAAGACCCCGGCGGTCTCCGCATAGAGGTTCACCCGTCCGGTTGCGGCTTCCAGGTCCGTGCGCAGGCCGGGGCCGAGCGCTGCGCTGGCCAGCCGGTCGGCCGCCTGATCCTCGTCCAGATCGCCCGGGGCGAGCCGCGCCACGACCACACTGGTGTGGCCTTCGGCGGCCAGCAGCGCCAGATCGGATCGGGTCAGCTTGTGGCCCTTGCGCAGCACGGTGGTTCCGGCGCGCGTGCCGTGGGCCAGCAGGCATCCTTCGGCGGCAAGCACATCGACCGGCCCGAACTCCATCAGCGCGTCTCCGCCGGCAGGCGCAGTGCCGCGATGATGCTGGCGAGCACGGAGACGGCGATTTCGGCCGGGGACGCAGCGCCGATGGACAGGCCGATGGGGGCGTCGATGCGCTGGATCTGCGCCTCGCTCAGCCCGGCGGCGAGAAGCCGCTCCACCCGTTTGCCGTGGGTCTTGCGGCTGCCGAGCGCGCCCACATAGAAACACCCGGTGCGCAGCGCCTGCTCCAGCGGAAAATCATCGATCTTGGGATCATGGGTCACCGCGGCAAGCGCGGTGTAGGGGTCCAGCGGATGCTGGGCCAGCACGTCCTCGGGCCAGTCCGCATGCAGGAGCTCCGCCGGGAAGCGGGCCTCGGTGGCGAAGGCGCCGCGCGGATCGATGACCCGCACGTCGAAGCCAGCGAGCTGTGCCATGGGCACCAGCGCCTTGGAAATGTGGACCGCGCCGATGATCACCAGCCGGGGCGGCGGCAGATGCACCGTGAGAAACAGCTCGGCGCCGTCCGCATCGGAGAAGAGCCCGGACTTGCCCGACAGGAACCGCTTGCCGGCCTCCTCCGCCAGAGGATCGGTCTCCGCCACGTCCCCGCGGTGGATCAGGCGTTGCGCGCCGGTGTCCAGATGCGTGACCAACATGACCGCACGGCGGGCCGCCCGGGCCTGATTGAGCTCTTGAAGCAGTGTGACGTCCATGACCTTCCCCCCCCGGACATGTCTCGGGCCTCTTGAGAGGCCGCTTGTCGAATATGTGGTGTCAGCCCCGGTCGATGGCCAGCCGTACCCCCAGCGCGACCAGCAGGCCGCCGCACAGGCGCGCGCCGAGCGCCTGCCAGCGGCCGTTGCGGGCCAGCGCCTGCTTCAGCCCGGAGGCGAAGAGGACGGTGATGATGTCGGCGGACGAAAAGGCCAGGTTCACGATCACTCCGAGGATCAGGAACTGGGTCCACACGGGCAGGGCGGCGGCCGGATCCACGAACTGCGGCAGGAAGGCGATGAAGAACAGCGCCACCTTCGGGTTCAGCAGCTCGACCATCACGCTGTCGAAAAAGGCCCGGCGCGCCGTCCGCTGCTTGCCCGCAACCGGCACGGTGCTTCCCGGCCCCTGCCGGAAGAGCTGGATGCCAAGCCAGACCAGATAGAGCCCGCCTGCGAGCTTGAGCGCCATGTAGGCTTCCGGCACATGGGTGAAGATGGCAGACAGCCCCAGCGCGGCTGCGGCCACATGGGCATAGCAGCCCAGATGAATGCCGAGAGCTGCCATGAAGCCCGCCTTGCGCCCGTGCGCCAGGGTCTGGGCCGCGGTGTAGAGCAGGGCAGGGCCGGGAAAATAGGCAAAGATCAGCGTTGCGCCGAAAAAGGCCAGCAGGGTCTCGAAGGAGGCCATCAGAGCGTCGCGCCTCCGAGCGGCTCGACATAGACCCGGATGCGGCCGCCGCAGGAGAGGCCCACCCGCCATGCGGTCTCGTCCGCCACGCCGAACTCGAGGATCTTCGGGACCCGGCTCTCGATCACGTCGAGTGCCTCGGTGATCACCGCGCCCTCCACGCATCCGCCGGACACGGACCCCTCGAACTGGCCGTCGCTGTCGATCACCAGATGGGAGCCGACGGGACGCGGTGCGGAGCCCCAGGTCTCGATGACGGTGGCAAGGGCGGTGAGACGGCCTTCCCGCGCCCAGGTCTCGGCGGTTTCCAGCACATCCTGCCCGGGCAGGAGCGAAGCAGTTGTCTCGGACATGACGCGGCAGATCTCCCGGTTCGGGCCATGATGGGTCGGTCAGAGAATAGACCCGACGGGAGACGGCGCAAGGGAGCGGACAAAAGAAAAGACGCATCGGCGGGGCCGATGCGTCTTCCGTGCGGAGTGTCCGGTCGATGGGGTCGCGAACTTATTCCGCAGCGTCTCGCAGAGCCGGGGCCGCATCGCGGACGGAACCGTCCACATGGGCCTCGAAGGTCTGGAAATTGTCGATGAACATCTGGACCAGTCGGGCAGCCTGCGCATCATAGCCGGCCTTGTCCGCCCAGGTGCCGCGCGGATCCAGGATGGCCGTGTCCACGCCATGCACTTCCACCGGAACGTCGAAGCCGAAGTTGGCATCCTTGCGGAACTCGGCATCGTTGAGCGAGCCGTCGAGGGCAGCATGCAGCAGGGCGCGGGTGGCCTTGATCGGCATGCGCGAGCCGGTGCCATAGGCGCCGCCGGTCCAGCCGGTGTTCACCAGCCAGCAGCTCACATTGTGCTCGGCGATCAGGTCGCGCAGCAGGTTGCCGTATTCGGACGGATGACGCGGCATGAACGGTGCGCCGAAGCAGGTGGAGAAAGTTGCCTGCGGCTCGGTCACGCCCTTCTCGGTGCCGGCCACCTTGGCGGTGTAGCCGGACAGGAAGTGATACATGGCCTGGGCCGGGGTCAGCTTGGCGATCGGGGGCAGCACGCCGAAGGCATCGGCGGTCAGCATGATGATCGTCTTGGGCTGCGGCGCGGTGCCGGTCTCGCTGGCATTTGAGATGAAGTGGATCGGATAGGCCGCGCGGGTGTTCTCGGTCTTCGAACCGTCGTCGAAGTCCGGAATCCGGGCCTCGTCGAGGACCACGTTTTCCAGCACCGTGCCAAAGCGCTGGGTGGTGGAGTAGATCTCCGGCTCGGCTTCCTTGGACAGCTTGATGGTCTTGGCATAGCAGCCGCCTTCGAAGTTGAAGACGCCGGTCTTGCCCCAGCCGTGCTCGTCATCGCCGATCAGCGTGCGTTCCGGATCGGCGGAAAGGGTGGTCTTGCCGGTGCCCGACAGGCCGAAGAAGATGGCCGTGTCGCCAGCATCGCCCACATTGGCGGAGCAATGCATGGACATGACGCCCTGCGGCGGCAGCAGGTAGTTCAGGAAGGTGAAGACCGACTTCTTCATTTCACCGGCATAGGACGTGCCGCCGATGAGGACGATCTTGCGGGCAAAGTCGCAGGCGATCACGGTCTCGGAGCGGCAGCCGTGGCGGGCCGGATCGGCCTTGAAGCTCGGCAGGTCGATGATCGTCATGTCGGGCGCGAAGGAGGCGAGCTCCTCGCGGGCCGGGCGCAGCAGCATGTTGCGGATGAACAGCGAGTGCCAGGCATATTCGGTGTAGACGCGCACCGGCAGCTGATAGGCCTTCTCGGCGCCGCCGTAGAGATCCTGTGCGAAGAGCTCCATGCCTTCCGCATGCTTGCGGAAATCGGCGAGCAGCAGGTCGAAGTGGTCCTGGCTCATCGGCTGGTTGTTGTCCCACCAGACCTGATCTTCGGTGGACGCATCCCGCACGACGAACTTGTCCTTGGGCGAGCGGCCGGTGTGCACACCGGTTTCTGCCACCAGCGGGCCATTGGCCGCCAGCTGCGCTTCGCCGCGCGTCAGGGCAAACTCATAAAGGGCAGGCTCGGTCTGGTTCCAGTACACACCCTTCAGGCCGCTCAAACCAAAGGTCTCGGCACCGAAGGCAGGATTCCTGACACCTACTTCTTTCATCGTCCCACTGTCCTTGCAATTTTACTGGGTAGGAAGGGCGCGGGTCGTCATCTGGATCCGGGCTGCCCAACTGCGCGCGACACTAGTGTAAGGTCTGCGGAGCAACAAGTCATCGCAAGTCTGATACAGTCATTTTAATCGATTGAAGATGATTGCAATCGAAATATTGTTTAATTCGTCCTGCGAATTAAATCTTCACCGGCTGAAAATCTTTTCATGTACACGGACCGACTGCGCGGGCGTGCTTGCGGGCTGCCTGCGGCGCAGGCATGCTTCAAATTCCGGCGGACTTCCTTGCGCGACCGGGAACCTCCGATGGTTCAGTGCGTTACGATGCGGGGGCGTGCACTCCGGCTTGCCTCCGCTGGGCCTGAGGGCCTGATCGAGTTGCCACGGGCGCGGGGCGTTCCGGTCGGGTGCCCGCGGACGGGCATTGGGGGTGGGCTCCCTGGGACGCCTGAGGCCGCATAATTGCAAGCCTTGCGGGAATTGCCTTATTTTATGCGCAATTTCATCGCCATACGCATGGTAATAGGCATCGCTCCGGCACATATGATGTATCAGACAAGGGACCTGGATCTACCACATGCCGACAATTGCTCTGGTCGATGACGACCGCAACATCCTGACGTCCGTCTCCATCGCGCTGGAGGCTGAGGGCTATCGGGTGCAGACCTACACCGATGGCACCTCCGCACTGGATGGGCTGCTGAGCGATCCGCCGGAGCTGGCGATCTTCGACATCAAGATGCCGCGCATGGATGGCATGGAGCTGCTGCGCCGCCTGCGCCAGAGTTCTGACCTGCCGGTGATCTTCCTCACCTCCAAGGATGATGAGATCGACGAGCTCTTCGGCCTGAAGATGGGCGCCGACGATTTCATCCGCAAACCCTTCTCCCAGCGCCTGCTGGTGGAGCGCGTGCGCGCCGTCCTGCGCCGGGCCCAGAGCCGCGATGTCTCCACCCCGCGCGAAGACAGCGAGAAACTTCTGGAGCGTGGTCAGCTGGTCATGGATCCGGAGCGGCACACCTGCACCTGGAACAACAAGCCGGTGACCCTGACGGTGACCGAATTCCTGATCCTGTCCGCCCTGGCCCAGCGTCCGGGCGTGGTCAAGTCGCGCAATGCGCTGATGGATGCCGCCTATGACGATCAGGTCTACGTGGACGATCGCACCATCGACAGCCACATCAAGCGGCTGCGCAAGAAGTTCAAGGTCGTCGACGACGACTTCGATATGATCGAGACTCTATACGGCGTTGGCTACCGCTTCCGGGAGGTATAAAACCTCCCGATGGCAATCGACAGCGAAAGAGCAGAGGGTGCGCCTGCCGGCGCTTCCGCAGGCCCGGACGCGCGCTCGCAGTTGCGCCGTCTCGGCAGCAAGCGGGTGCGCCGCCGTGTGCTCGGGCGGATCCGCCGTCTGATCTCGACCTATGTGCTCTCCTCGCTGACCAAGCGCATCATTGCCATCAACCTGGTCGGGCTGGTCGCGCTCCTGTCCGGCATTCTCTATCTCAACCAGTTCCGTGCCGGGCTCATCGATGCCCGGGTGCAGAGCCTGCTGACCCAGGGCGAAATCATCGCGGGCGCCATCGCGGCCTCTGCCACGGTGGACACCGGGGCGATCACCGTTGATCCCGAGCGCCTGCTCCAGCTGCAGGCGGGCGAGAGCATCACGCCCCGCAGCGAGGATCTCGACAGTCTCGATTTCCCGATCAATCCCGAGCGGGTCGGGCCGGTGCTGCGCCGTCTGATCTCCCCCACCAAGACCCGCGCCCGCATCTATGATCCGGACGGGATCCTGCTGCTCGATTCCCGCCATCTCTATTCCAGCGCCCAGATCCTGCGCTACAACCTGCCGGCGCCTGACGCAGAGGAAGAAAGCCTTCCCATGCAGGTGTGGCAGTCGATCAAGCTCTGGCTGCGCCGGGGCGATCTGCCTGTCTATCAGGAAATCGGCAGTGGCGATGGCCGCGCCTATCCCGAGGTCGAGACTGCATTGGCCGGGTCTCCCGCCTCCGTGGTGCGCGTGTCCAGCCGCGGCGAGCTGATCGTTTCCGTGGCCGTGCCGATCCAGCGCTTCCGGGCGGTGCTCGGCACCCTGCTGCTCTCCACGCAAGGCGGTGATATTGATGCCATCGTTCAGGCGGAGCGTCTGGCGATCCTGCGCGTGTTCCTGGTCGCCGCGACCGTGACCATCCTGCTGTCGATCCTGTTGGCGGGCACCATCGCCGGGCCGGTGCGCCGGCTTGCGGCTGCTGCCGAGCGGGTGCGCATGGGCTCGACGTCCCGCACGGAGATCCCGGAGTTCGACGACCGTCAGGACGAGATCGGCCACCTGGCCCAGGCCTTCCGGGACATGACCCACGCGCTCTACAACAAGATCGAGGCGATCGAGCAGTTTGCCGCCGATGTGGCGCATGAGCTGAAGAACCCACTCACCTCGCTCCGATCCGCCGTGGAAACCCTGCCGCTGGCCAAGACCGAAAACGCCCGCGAGCGGCTGCTTGAGGTCATCCAGCATGACGTGCGCCGTCTCGACCGCCTGATCACTGACATTTCCGACGCCTCGCGTCTCGATGCGGAACTGGCGCGTTCCCAGGCCGAGCCCTTCGATCTGGTGGACCTGCTCCGCAACATCGTCGATGCGGCGAACGAACGCTCCGGCGGCGAGAGCGCCGAGGTTCTCCTCACGGTCGCCGACGCCAATGGCGACAAGGCCTATCGGGTGGCCGGTCACGACACGCGCCTCAGCCAGGTCTTCGCCAACCTGCTGGACAACGCCCGGTCCTTCTCGCCGAAGGATGCGACGGTGCGCATCGGTGTCGCCCGCGACGGCAAGCGCATCCGCATCCTGGTGGACGACGACGGCCCCGGCATCCGCGCCGAAGACACCAACCGCATCTTCGAGCGGTTCTACACCGACCGTCCGGACGGGGAGGGCTTCGGCAACAATTCCGGCCTCGGGCTCTCCATCTCCCGCCAGATCATCGAGGCCCATGGCGGCCGCATCACCGCCGAGAACCGGCAGGAGATCAACAAGGCCACCGGCAAGAGCGAGACCGCAGGCGCCCGCTTCGTGATCATGCTGCCGCCGGCCGGAGCGTGATCGCGTGACGGCGCCCGATCCAGTCCGCACCCTGGATCTCCATGCCACCTGCGTGGCGCTGGGGCCTGTTGCCCTGTTGCTGCGGGGGGCCTCTGGCAGCGGCAAGTCGCGTCTCGCGGATCTGCTCGTAGAGGCAGCGCGCCTGCGCGGCAACTTTGCCCAAGTGATCGCCGACGATCGAACCCTTGTGCGCCCTCTGGGAACGGCCCTGCTTGCCTCGGCGCCTGCGCCGCTTTCCGGCCTCATCGAAGTGCGAGGGCTGGGGGTGTTGCGGCCGGATGGCGCTGATGTGGAGACCGTGGCCTCCTCAGGCGGCCATGATGTCGCAGGCACCCAGAGCCATGCTGCCGGGGGGCTCGCCGAAGTGCGTCTGCGCCTCATCTGCGACCTGGTGCCGGTGGCCGACATGGCACGTGTGCCAGAGCCTGCCCATCTGCGCGAAACCCTTGGCGGCGTGGAGCTTCCCCGGGTCTTTCTCCCCGCTGAGGATCCGCCGGGCGCGCTGCGGCTGGTGCGCTGGGGCCTGCGCCGGTTTTTCCCCAATGGGCCGGATTACCTTTAAGGCCGTGTTTGCATTTTTGCTTGCATGTCGCCGACCGGTTGCCGAGAGTGCAGCCTCGGGATCGCGGGAGGTTCCGGAATTCTTTCCCAGTCAGGGCGCGAAGATATGATCGGACTTGTACTTGTCACCCACGGACGGCTTGCGGAGGAGTTCAAGTCGGCTCTGGAACATGTGGTCGGACCCCAGGAGCGGGTCGAGACGATCTGCATCGGGCCGGACGATGACATGGAGCAGCGCCGCCTCGACATTCTGGCGGCCGTGGAAGCTGCCAATGGCGGTCGCGGCGTGGTCTTGCTGACCGACATGTTCGGCGGCACGCCCTCCAACCTTGCCATCTCCGTGATGGACGGTAAATCCGTTGAAGTGGTCGCCGGCGTCAACCTGCCCATGCTGATCAAGCTGGCCAGCGTTCGCTCCGATCGCGACCTTGCCCAGGCGGTCGACGAAGCCCGTCAGGCAGGTCAGAAATACATTTCCGTGGCGAGCCAGGTCCTCTCCGGACAGGGCTGACCCACGCACAGCACGCAAGCCTACCGGCGCGCAGACGCCGGACGCACAAGAACAAGAGGCGCCGGGTGGACGCGAACGAGTTTCTGGAAAAGGACCTGACCATCGTCAATCAGCGGGGGCTCCATGCCCGCGCGTCCGCCAAGCTGGTCAAGCTGGTGGAGACCTTTGACGCGGTGGTTGTCGTCTCCAAGGACGGGCAGAGTGTCGGCGGCACCTCCATCATGGGCCTGATGATGCTGGCCGCCAGCCCCGGCTGCTCCATCAATGTGCGCGTCTCCGGCCCCGAGGCGGATGTTGCGCTCGGCGCCATCAGCGCCCTCGTCGAGGACGGCTTCGGCGAGACCGACTGACGCCAGTCACCTTCCGGGCTCTTCCCCTCGCCGTGCAGAGCCCGGCCCGCGCCATTTTTCTAGTTCCTCGAGGCAGGCCCCACCCGCCATCCATGCGGACCGGATACCTGTGTCCGCGAGTGCGTCGCGACGGAATATGTCCGGATCGGCCACCATTTTGATATAAAGAAATCTTTATATCTGCATTGAAACATGACGACTGGCGCGCTATAAACCGGGCTCGAAATCCTGACCCGGTGCGCGGAGTGATCCGCGACATCAGTCAAGCCTTAACCGGCGCGGATGTATGACACCGCCCGGATGCACATCCTCCAGGCGCCTTCGGGCTCAGCAAGCAGGACATTCTCATGACCGACTACATCGTCAAGGACATCGCGCTGGCCGATTGGGGCCGTACCGAAATCGAGATCGCAGAGCATGAAATGCCGGGCCTGATGGCCTGCCGCGAAGAATTCGGCCCGTCCAAGCCCCTCAAGGGTGCCCGCATCGCCGGTTCCCTGCACATGACGATCCAGACCGCCGTGCTGATCGAGACCCTCGTGGCTCTCGGCGCGGAAGTCCGCTGGGCCTCCTGCAACATCTTCTCCACCCAGGATCAGGCCGCTGCCGCCATTGCCGCCGCCGGCATTCCGGTCTTCGCCAAGAAGGGCGAGACCCTGGAAGAATACTGGGACTATGCCGACAAGATCTTCGACTTCGCCGATGGCGCGAACATGATCCTCGACGACGGTGGCGACGCGACCCTCTACATCCTGCTCGGCGCCCGCGTCGAAGCCGGTGAAACCGGTCTGCTCGGCAACCCGGGTTCCGAGGAAGAGGAAGTCCTCTTCGCCCAGATCAAGAAGCGCATGGCCGCTAATCCGGGCTTCTTCACCAAGCAGAAGGCCCTGATCAAGGGTGTCTCCGAAGAAACCACCACTGGTGTGCTGCGTCTCTATGAAATGCAGAAGAAGGGTCAGCTGCCCTTCCCGGCGATCAACGTCAACGACAGCGTCACCAAGTCCAAGTTCGACAACCGCTACGGCTGCCGTGAATCCCTGGTCGACGGCATCCGCCGCGGCACCGACGTCATGATGTCCGGCAAGGTTGCCGTGGTCTGTGGCTATGGTGACGTGGGCAAGGGCTCTGCCCAGTCGCTCGCCGGTGCCGGCGCCCGCGTGATCGTGACCGAAATCGATCCGATCTGCGCCCTGCAGGCCTCCATGGACGGCTACGAGGTCAAGACCATCGAGCAGGCCCTTCCGGAAGGCGACATCTATGTCACTGCCACCGGCAACAAGGACATCATCACCCTGGAGCACATGAAGGGCATGAAGGACATGGCCATCGTGTGCAACATCGGCCACTTCGACAACGAGATCCAGGTTGCCAGCCTGAAGAACGTGCAGCGCCGCCCGGTCAAGGACCAGGTCGACATGTATGTCTTCCCGGATGGCAAGCGCATGATCCTGCTCTCCCAGGGCCGTCTGGTGAACCTGGGCAACGCGACCGGCCACCCGAGCTTCGTGATGTCCGCCAGCTTCACCAACCAGGTTCTGGCCCAGATCGAACTCTGGACCAAGGGCGACCAGTACCAGAACGAGGTCTATGTCCTGCCGAAGCACCTGGATGAAAAGGTGGCTCGCCTGCACCTCGCCAAGCTCGGCGTGACCCTGACCGAACTGACCGACAACCAGGCCGATTACCTGGGGATTAACAAGACCGGTCCGTTCAAGTCAGAGCACTACAAGTACTGATCCGCGCCCGGGGCGCCCACCATATCTAGTGGGCGTCCTGAACACAGACTTGTCAAAATTCTTAACGGGATTCTTCAATTTGAAGGATCTCGTTAACTTTTCGGAAACTGACTCTTCTTCGGGATTCCCAAAAAGGTTATGGTTTTAACGAATCAGGGGTCAGAGGCTCGGTCCCTGGTTCCGACCGGGGATACCGGGGTCAGGCGGCTTTAAGGGGATCGTGGAAATGCCGGTTATCGGCTTGAACGGCGCGCGCGGCGGCGCGGCGTGGCGGGGACGGATTCAGAGGGCGTTAACCTTAACGGCTCTCGGCGGTTCGATCTGCTTCGGCCGCAGCGTCGAGGCGGCCGCCGCCACGACAGTCCCCCTGCTCACCGACATGACGATTGATGCTGGTGCCATGATTTCCGTGGGCCTGTTCGGCGGCGTCTGCGCCTTTGCCGTGGTGGCGGGCCTTGCCTTCCTGCGCCAGTCACGCAAGTCGTCCCAGGCACTCAGCCGGCTGCAGCGCCAGAACGCCGGGCTCAATCTCGGCCTCGATCGCCTCGAAACGATTCTCAACACCGACGAGCAGCGGGTCATCGTCTGGTCCGGGAACGGCGAGCCGCCGCAGATCTGGGGCATCCTGCCCGAAGAGAGCGGTGTGCCGCGCGCACCTTCCAAGTTGCTGGCCTTCGGTTCCTGGCTGACCTCCAAATGCGCCGCCGATCTGGAAAACAGCCTCGACCGGCTGTTCACGTCCGGCGAGACCTTTTGCGTCACCCTGAAGACCGCCGTCGGCAGCTATGTGGAGGCGGCCGGCCGCACGACCGGCGGCGCCGTGGTCCTGCGTCTGCGCGACCTGACCGGCGAGCGCCGGATGCAGGCCGAACTCGCTGCCCGCAACGCCCGGATCTCCGGCGAGCTGCACATGCTGCACGCCCTCCTCAACGCCATGCCGGCCCCCGCCTGGCAGAGCGATGCGGAAGGCACGCTGATCTGGGCCAACCGCGCCTATGCCCAGGCCGTGGATGCGCCCGATGCGGCCACCGCCGTGCGTGAAGGCTCGGCCTTCATGGACGCCGCCGGCCGCGATGCGATGCGCCGCGAACGCAACGAGGATGGCTGCTTCCGCGCCCGCCTTCCGCTGGTCGCCGCCGGTCAGCGCCGGGTCTTCGAAGTCACCGACGTGACGGCCAACGTCGGCAGCGCCGGGCTCGCCATCGACATCAGCGAGCTGGAACAGGTCCGCAAGGAGCTGTCGCGGGCTCAGGAGTTCCACGGCCGGACGCTCGACCAGCTGGCGACCGCCGTGGCGATCTTCGGGGCCGACCGCCGCCTCCAGTTCTACAACGCCGCCTATCGTCAGCTCTGGGACCTCGATCCCGCCTTCCTGGAAAGCAATCCGGAAGACGGCGCCATCCTTGACGCGCTGCGCTCGGGCCGCAAGATCCCCGAGCAGGCGGATTATCGCAGCTGGCGCAAGAACATGCTCGAGGCCTACCAGTCCCTGGAAGCCAAGGAAAACTGGTGGCACCTGCCCGACGCCCGTACCCTGCGAGTCATCTCCAATCCCAATCCGCACGGCGGCGTGACCTACATCTACGAGAACGTCACCGAGCAGATCGATCTGGAAAGCCGTTACAACGCGCTGGCGCGGGTGCAGGGCGAGACCCTCGACAACCTGTCCGAGGCCGTTGCCGTGTTCGGCTCCGATGGGCGCCTCCGCCTGTGGAACCCGGCCTTCGGTCAGATCTGGCAGATGGACCCCGAACAGCTCGACGGCGTGCCCCATATCAATCAGGTGGTTGCCGCCTGCACGCTGGGCGAGGAAGAGCGCCTTGCCTGGGAAGAGCTGGTGCGCAATGTCACGGGCCTGCTCGACAATCGCACCCAGGCTGCAGGCCGCATGGAGCGCTACGACGGCACCGTTCTCGACTTCGTCACCGTTCCGCTGCCCGATGGCGGCACGCTCGTCACCTTCGTCGATGTCACCGACAGCGTGAACGTGGAGCGTGCCCTTCTGGAGAAGAACGAGGCGCTCGAAGAAGCCGACCAGCTCAAGAACGCCTTCATCCAGCACGTGTCCTACGAGCTGCGGTCGCCGCTGACCAACATCATCGGCTTTGCCCAGCTGCTCACCAATCCGAAATTCGGCGAGCTGTCGGTCAAGCAGGACGAATACGCCAACTACATCCTGTCGTCCTCCTCGGCCCTTCTGGCCATTATCAACGACATCCTGGATCTCGCCACCATCGACGCGGGGATCATGGAGCTCGACGTGGCGGAGATCGATGTGGCGGCCACGGTTGCCGCAGCCGTCGAAGGCTTGCGCGACCGGCTGGAGGAGGATCAGATCCTGCTCCAGACTCACGTTCCGGACGATATCGGCACCATGATCGCCGACGAGAAGCGCCTGCGTCAGGTGCTGTTCAACCTCATCGCCAATGCCATTCGCTATTCCGAGAAGAACGGAGTGGTGGATGTCAGCTGCAACCGGCTTGCGGATGACGTGGTCTTCGTGGTCAAGGATCACGGTCTCGGCATTCCGGCGGATGTGCTGTCCCAGGTCTTCAACCGCTTCGTCGGTCACGATACGGGCAGCAAGCGCCAGGGCGCCGGTCTGGGCCTGTCCATCGTGAAGAGCTTCGTGGAGCTGCACGGCGGTCAGGTGGACATCGACAGCCGGGAAGGCGAGGGCACGACGGTGACCTGCACCTTCCCTGCGACGCCCAAGGCCAGCAGCCAGGTCGCGGCCGAATAGTTTTTCGGAGACCTTCATGTCCCAGACGCCCGCTGCTGCCGTCGACGACCCGGATTTCTGCATCTCCCTTCCCGACGAAAGCGCGACCATCGCCCTGGCGGAGGATCTGGCGGCCTGTCTGGCGCCGGGCGATCTTGTCTGCCTGTCCGGTGATCTGGGCGCCGGCAAGTCGACCCTGGCGCGCGCGCTCCTGCGGGCGGTTGCCGATGACGCGGACCTCGAGGTTCCGAGCCCCACCTTCACTCTGGTCCAGACCTACGAGCTGCCCCGGCTGACGGTGTCCCATTTCGATCTCTACCGGGTGGAAGTGCCGGAGGAACTGCAGGAGCTCGGCCTCGACGAAATGCTCGAGACCGGTGTGGCGCTGGTCGAGTGGCCCGAGATGGGCGAGGGCGAACTGCCCGCCTGCCGGCTCTGGATCAGCCTCACGGGTGCGGAGGATGATGCCCGCGAGGCACGGATCAAGGGGCAGGGCGGTTTCGATCTGTCCGGGCTTTCCCGCTCGCTGGAGATCCGTGCCTTCCTGCGGGCCAATGGCTTCGGACAGGCCTCCCGTCGCTTCCTGAAGGGCGATGCCTCGGCCCGGGCCTATGAGCGCATCGATCTGGATGGCGAAAGCCAGGTGCTGATGAACTCCCCGGCGCTCTATGTGGTCGGCGAACAGGCGGACGAGAACAGCTACGCCCAGATCGTGCATCTGGCCCGCGACGTGCGCCCCTTCGTGGCCGTGGGAGAGGAGCTCCGGCGTCAGGGCTTCTGCGCGCCGCAAATCCGGGCGATGGATCTCGAGCGTGGTCTTCTGCTGCTGGAGCATCTGGGCACCGACGGCGTGCTGGATGCGGACGGCAAGGTGCTGCCGGAACGCTACCGTGCAGCAACCGAGCTTCTGGCCCATCTCCATGGCCGCAGCTTCCCCGATACCGTGACCTTGCCCGATGGTTCGGCCTACAGGCTGCCGGTGTTCAGCCGCCGCGCTCTCCTGGCCGAGGTCTGCCTCTTCCTCGACTGGTACGTGCCCTTTGTCTCCGGGGCCGAGGCCTCAGAAGATCTGCGGGCCGAATTCGTCGGGCTCTGGGGCGATGTCCTCGACCGGGTCTCCGGGGCCGAGACCGGCTGGACCCTGCGCGACTACCATTCCCCCAATCTTCTCTGGCGGGGAAACCGCAGCGGCGATGACCGTCTTGGGCTCATCGACTATCAGGATGCGGTGATCGGCGCGACGGCCTATGACCTCGGCTCTCTCCTCTTCGACGCCCGTGTGGAAGTACCCGCCGATCTGGAAAGGGAGCTCCTCGACACCTATCTGGTCATTCGGGCCGAACAGGCTGCCGACTTCGATGCACAGGCATTCCGCAGTGCCTATGCGGTCTATGCCGCGCAGCGCATCACCAAGATCCTCGGCATCTTTGTCCGTCTGGCCCGCCGCGATGGGAAACCGGTCTATCTGAACCATTTACCACGCATGAATGCCTATCTTGACCGGGCGCTGGCCGATCCTGTTCTGTCGGAGCTGAAGCGCTGGTTTGAAATCCATCGCCCTGCAACCGGGGCTGATGTCTGAAGGAGTGGGAAGTTCCATGTCGGCAAAGCCGTTTCGTCCGTCCAAGGCTATGATCCTCGCTGCCGGCATCGGCAAGCGCATGCGTCCCCTGACGGCAACGACGCCCAAGCCGCTGATCGAGGTCAACGGCAAGTCCCTGATCGATCACGGCATGGACCGTCTCGCGGCAGCGGGGGTAAAGACCTGCGTGGTCAACGTCCATTATCTCGCCGACCTGGTGGAGGTGCACGTCAAGCGCCGCCGCGACATGGAGGTCCTGATCTCGGACGAACGGGACGCGCTGCTGGAAACCGGTGGCGGCATCCGCAAGGCCTTGCCCCTTCTGGGGGACGAGCCTTTCTTCCAGATGAACTCCGACACGGCCTACTGGATCGAGGGGGTGAAGCCGAACCTCGAGCACATGATCGACGCCTGGGACGAGAGCCGCATGGATGCGCTCCTGCTGGTGGCCGAGACCGTGAATGCGGTCGGCTACGCCGGTCGCGGCGATTTCGACATGGACATGAACGGCCGGCTGACCCGCCGCAAGGAGCGGGGCGTCAGCGCCTTTGCCTATGCAGGCGTCACCATTCTCCATCCGCGCCTCTTCGAAGGCGCGCCGGAGGGGGCCTTCTCCATGAACCGTCTCTTCGACAAGGCCATCGAGGAAGAACGCCTCTTCGGGGTGACGATGGAAGGCATCTGGCTGCATGTCGGAACGCCTGAAGCCATCCGCGCCGCGGAATACGCCGTCGCTGAAAGCGCGGCGTGATCCATGGCGGATGAGCGCAAGTCCGGATCCCGTCTCCTCTCCATTCCCCCGTCGGTTCCCTTCCTGAGGACATTCGCCACCCGCCTCGTCGAAGGGGACCTGGTGCCCGGCTTCTGCCCGCGCACCAATCCGCTCGAGCTGTCGCGGGCGACCCTCTACCTGCCCACCCGCCGTGCCGCCCGCCTGCTGCCCGAGATCTTTCAGGAGCTCTTCGGCGGCAAGCCCGTCCTGCTGCCGCGCATCCTGCCCATCGGCGATGTGGAGGAGGACGAGCTGACCCTGCGCGCCGATGCGAGCGCGGACGGCAATGCGCTGGCGCCCGCCATGCCGTCCATGGAGCGTCATCTGGCGCTCACTCGGCTGGTTCTGGCCTGGAAGGGCGCGCTGCGCCGCGAGGTGCTGGACCTGAAGTCCGACGAACCGCTCGGCGTGCCGGCCTCCGCCGCTGATGCCGCCTGGCTAGCCGGTGATCTGGCGGCCCTGATGGACGAGATCGAGACGGAAGAGGCGGACTGGAGCGATCTGGCGTCCCTCGTGCCCGAGGATCACGCCCGATACTGGCAGATCACCCTGGATTTCCTCGCCATCGTGCAGCAGGGCTGGCCGGCCTATCTGGTCGAGCGTGGCATGATGGACGCCAAGGCCCGCCGCTCCGCCCTCATCCGGCAGGCGGCCGAGCAGCTGGAGCGGACGCCGCCGTCCGGACCGGTGATCGTTGCCGGGGTCACCGGTTCGGTGCCCGCGACGGCCCGCTTCCTCAAGGCTGTCGCAGGCCTGCCCCAGGGTGTGATCGTCCTGCCCGGGCTGGATCGTCACCTCGATGCCGCCTCCTGGCAGGCGCTGGGTGGCAGTCGGACACCGGCCCGCGCTACGGGAAAGCGGGACAGCAGCGTTCCCGCCCATCCACAATATGGCCTGAAGCAGTTGCTCGACCGGCTGGAGGTGGACAGGGAGGACGTGGCAGATCTCGGAGCCGCGCCCGTTGCGGCTCTGGCCGATCGCGACATCCTGGTCTCCGAGGCCATGCGCCCGGCCGAGACCTCCGATGGCTGGATGACCTTTCTGGGCGCCTTCCACGTGACCCGCCGTTCGGCCGCGCTCGCCGATGTGGAGCTGGTGGTCGCCCGTAACGAGGCCGAGGAGGCGCTGGCCGCAGCCATTGCCCTGCGCGAGGCGGTCGAGCGCGGCGAGACGGCGGCCTTCGTCTCGCCGGACCGGCTCCTGTCGCGCCGGGTGGCCGTGGAGCTTGCCCGCTGGAAGATCCAGGTGGACGACAGTGCCGGCCGGCCGCTCGATCAAACGCCCCCTGCGATCCTCGCCAATCTGGCGGCCAGGCTCGCCAGCAACGGCTGCGACCCGATCGATCTCCTCTCCCTTCTCAAGCATCCGCTCTGCCGGCTCGGCCTGTCGCTCAAGGATGTGCGCTCGGCCGCGCGTGCCCTGGAACGCGGCGTGCTGCGCGGGCCCCGCGCCCGGCCCGGCACCTCGGGTCTGCGCGAGGCGGTGCTGGCCAGCCGGGAGCTTCAGGCAAGTTCCGCCCGCGTGGCGCGCTGGCAGAAGATCCACGACGACGACTGGGACGTGCTCCTCGACCTGGTGGCGAGGCTCGCCCATGCGCTGGCCCCTCTGGAGGACCTGCAGGGGGACGACGTTTTGCTCTCCGTCACCCGTCTGGCGGAAGCACAGGTCGAGATGCTGACCCGCGTTGCCCGCGACGAGACCGGGTCCGACGCGGAGCTCTATACCGGCGAGACCGGTGATGCGCTGGCCGCCTTCTATGCCAGCCTGCTGGAAGCCGATCCGGCGGGGCTCGAGATCAAGGCCTCCGACTGGGCCAGTGTCCAGCCGGCGCTGATGGCCAGCGTCTCCGTTCGCCGTCGCCTTCCCGGCGACCCCCGGGTCCAGATCCTGGGCCCGATGGAGGCCCGCCTGCAGGCCCCGGACCTGATGATCCTCGCCGGCCTCAATGAGGGCGTCTGGCCCCAGCGCACCCGCAACGATCCCTGGCTCAACCGGCCCATGAAGCAGGATATCGGTCTGGAGCCGCCGGAGCGGCGTCTGGGGGCTGCGGCCCACGACTTCGCGCAAGGTCTTGGCGCGCGCCGGGTCATCCTCTCCCGCTCCGCCCGTGCCGATGGCGCGCCGACGGTCATGTCCCGCTGGCTGCAGCGCCTGCTGACGCTTTCGGGGCCTGAGGTCGCGGACGAAATGACGGCCCGTGGGGCGCGACATCTGGCGCTGGCTGCCCGTCTGGACCAGCCGGCCGGCGGCGTCCGGGCTGCCGAGCGTCCCAATCCGAAGCCGCCGCTGGCGGCCCGGCCCAAGCGCCTTTCGGTCACCGAGATCGAACGTCTGGTCCGGGATCCTTACGCCATCCATGCCCGCCACGTGCTGCGGCTGGAGCCGGTCGACCCCATCGGCGGCGAACCGGGTGCCGCGGAAAAGGGCACGATCATTCACGATGCCCTGGCCGAATTCCTGCAGGGCTGGACCGGCCCGTTCGACGCGGCGGCCCTGGCGCGTCTGGTCGAGGTGGGCGAGCGGCACTTCGCGACGCTCGATGCCTTCCCCGCGATCCGCGCCCTGTGGTGGCCGCGCTTCCTGCGTATCGCCGAGGCCTTCATCGCCTTCGAAGGGCGCCGGTCCGGACGTCTGGACAAGCGCTATCTGGAGATCTCCGGCGGGCTGGAGCTGGCTTTGCCGGGCGTCGAGTTCCGGCTCACCGGTCGTGCCGACCGGATCGATCTGCTCAACGACGGCACCATTTCCGTGCTCGACTACAAGACCGGGCAGGCCCCTTCCATGAAGCAGGTGGAAACCCTTCTCGCGCCGCAGCTGCCGCTGGAAGCCGCGATGATTGCCCGCGGCGGGTTTGACGGGGTGCCGTCCACCCTGCCGATCTCCGAGCTGCTCTATGTACAGCTGAAGGGAGGGTCCGATCCGCTGCTGGAGGTGCCCCGGACGCCTAAGGACAAGGATCTCGGCGAGCTGGCCGATGAGGCCTATGCCCGGCTCGAGGCGCTGGTCGCCCACTACGCCAACGAGGACAACGGCTATCTCTCCAGGGCGCGGGTGATGATGGAAGGCAATGTCGGCGGGGCTTACGACCATCTGGCGCGCGTTCAGGAATGGTCCGTCGGCGAAGGGGGCGAGGAATGAGTTTCGAGATCCCACGCCTCACGCGGGAGCGCCAGGAAAAGGCCTCCCACCCGGAGGCCTCCGCCTGGGTGAGCGCTAATGCCGGCTCCGGCAAGACCTTCGTCCTGTCGCGGCGGGTGGTGCGCCTGCTGCTCGCAGGCACCGATCCCTCGCGCCTGCTCTGCCTCACCTTCACCAAGGCGGCTGCGGCCGAAATGGCCACCCGCGTCTTCCGCATCCTCGGCGACTGGGTGACGATGGAAGATGAGCGTCTGGCTGATGAGCTGCAGGACATCGAGGGCCGCCGCCCCGACGCGGCCCGTCTCGCCATGGCGCGTCGGCTCTTTGCCCGCGCGCTCGAAACCCCGGGCGGTCTCAAGATCCAGACCATCCACGGGTTCTGTGAGGCCCTGCTCCACCAGTTTCCGCTGGAAGCCAATGTGGCCGGCCACTTCACCGTGCTGGACGAGCGCATCGCCGGCGAGCTGATGGCCGAGGCCCGCGCTGCGGTGTTGCAGAAGGCGGAAGCCGATCCCGCCAGCCCCTATGGCCGGGCGCTGGCCACCATCATCGCGCTCATGTCCGACGGCGGTCTGGACAAGGGCCTGAGCGAACTCATTTCCGGTCGCGACGCCCTGCGCCTGTGGCTCGATGATGCCGGAGGGCTGGCGCCCGCGCTTCAGTCCCTCGCGCGCGATCTCGACGTGGATCCGGAGGAAACGGTCGAGGACCTCGACCGGCGCATCCTCCTCGAATGCCCCATCGATCTCAACGCGGCCAAGGCCTATCGCGAGGCTCTGGCGCTGGGCACCAAGACGGACATCGAGAAGGGCGAGGCGCTTGTCGCAGCCTTCGCCGCGCGAACGCCCGATCTCTTCCCCGCCCTCTGGCTGCCGGTCTTCCTCACCAAGGATCTGTCGCCGCGCAAGAAGCTGGTCACCGCCAAGACGGCAGAGGCCTACCCTGCCATGGTGGAGGCGCTTGCCGCCGAACAGCAGCGCCTGCTGGATCTGCTGGCCCGCCGGGCCTCGGTCGTGACCTGGCACGGCACGGCCGCACTGCTGACCCTGGCCCATGCGGTCATCGACCTCTACGAGGCGGCCAAGACCCGTCAGGGCTTCCTGGACTTCGAGGATCTGGTGGTGCGCACGGCGACCATGCTGTCGCGCTCCGAGGCCGCCCAGTGGGTCCAGTTCAAGCTGGATCAGGGGCTGGATCACATTCTCGTCGACGAGGCCCAGGACACCTCGCCGCGCCAGTGGCAGGTGGTGCAGGCGCTGGCCGCCGAGTTCTTCACCGGCACCGGCGCCCGTGACACCCTGCGCACGATCTTCGCCGTGGGCGACGAGAAACAGTCGATCTATTCCTTCCAGGGCGCGGTTCCGGCCTATTTCGACGAGATGCGCCGCAGCTTCGCCAGACGGTCAGAGGAGGCCGAGCGCCTGTTCCATTCGGTGGACCTGCAGCTCTCCTTCCGCTCCACCGGCGACGTGCTGGGTGCGGTTGATACGGTTTTTTCCTCAGCCTCCGCCCACAAGGGCCTCTCCCAGGAACTGAAGGCGCCGGTGCACGAGGCGATCCGCCGCGATCCCGGCGTGGTGGACCTGTGGCCGCTGGAAAAGCCCGCCATCATCGAGGAGCCGGGCGACTGGCGTGAGCCGCTCGACCGTATCGGCGGCGACAGTCCGATGGTGCGCGTTGCCCGCCGCATCGCCCGCACCATTCGCGGCTGGATGGAGCGCGGGGAGGCCGACCCGGGCGACGTGATGGTGCTGCTGCGCAAGCGCGGTCCCTTCGTCGAGGTGCTGAACCGGGAGCTCAAGCAGATGGGCGTGCCCGCCGCGGGCTCCGACCGTCTGGTGCTGACCGATCACATCGCGGTCAAGGACCTGGCGGCGCTGGGCCGCTTCCTGCTGCTGCAGGAGGACGACCTGTCTCTGGCGGAGGTGCTGAAGAGCCCGCTGCTCGGCCTGACCGACGACGACCTCATCGAGATTGCCCGCGAGACTCCGGAGCGGCCGCGCGCCGGCACGCTCTGGCAGTCGCTGCTGAAGAAGTCGGACACGAGCGCCAGGTTGCTCGAGGCCCGGCAGAAGCTGGAAACCTGGCGTGCCCGGGCCGACTTCATGCCGCCTTTCGAGTTCTACGCCAGGCTGCTCGCCGGAGATGGCGGCCGCAAGGCCTTCCGCAAGCGCCTCGGCGTGGAAGTGGATGACGTGCTGGACGAGTTTCTGGCCCTGACCATGAGCTTCGAGCAGGTCGGCACGCCGGGGCTGGAGGGCTTCCTCGCCTGGATGGCGGCGGCTCCGACCCAGATCAAGCGCGAGCTCTCCAACTCCAAGGGCATGGTCCGCATCATGACCGTGCATGGCTCCAAGGGTCTGGAAGCGAAGATCGTCATTCTGGTCGATACCTGCGCGGCCCCCGTCCACGCCCAGCATGATCCGGCCTTCCTGCCGCTCCCGCGCGATGCTCATGGCATGTCCCCGCCCGCCCTGTTGTGGCTGCCGGGCAAGTCGGACCGGCTGCCCCTGCACGAAGAGGGTCTCGAAGCCCTGCGCGAGGGCCAGCGCGAGGAATACCGCCGCCTGCTCTATGTGGCCCTGACCCGCGCCGAGGACCGGCTGATCGTCTGCGGCTGGCAACCCGCCCGCGGCGCCCACGAGGAATGCTGGTATTCGCTGGTGGAAACGGCCCTGCGGCCGCAGGCCCGCGAGATCCTCGCACCCGATGGCGAGGTCGTGGCCTGGCGCTGGCAGAAGACGCCGGACAATCCGGCCGCGCCCGATGCGCCTGCTTCTGCTGATGCACCCGTCGCGGCACACCGCGCCGCCGCCCCGTCGACTGCAACGGATGCCGTCGATCTGCCGGACTGGCTGCGCACCCCGGTCACCCCATTCGTCAGGGGCACCCGGCTCCAGCCCTCCAAGGCCTTCGAGGCCATGGAGGAAAAGGATGGACCGGAACCGGTGCCCGCGCTCACCCGGCTGGCGACCCGCCGGGCCGGGGGCAACTGGCCGCTGGAACGCGGGCGCCTGATGCACAAGCTGCTGGAAGTCCTGCCTGATCTGCCCGAGGCCGATCGCATGGCGGCGGCAGAGCGGTTGATCGCCCGCAGTCTCGCCGAAGAGTTCCGGGACCATGAGGCGAGCCTTCTGGGCGAGATCCGCGCCATTCTGGACGCGCCGGACCTGGCGCCACTGTTCGATCCGGCGGGTCGGGCCGAGGTGTCCCTTGTCGGCTCGATCACGACTGCGCGAGGGGAAACCATGGCCGTCTCCGGCCAGATTGACCGGCTTCTGGTGCGCGACGACGAGATCCTGATCATCGATTTCAAGACCAATCAGGTTCCGCCCGAGTCCCCGGAGGGCATTTCGCTGGAATATCGCGCCCAGCTGGCCGTTTATCGCAGGCTCCTGCGCGGCATCTATCCCGACCGCCCGGTGAGGGCCGCCCTGCTCTGGACGGTCGGTCCCAGCCTCATGGAGGTCGCTCCCGAGCTTCTTGATCAGACGCTTGCGGGCCTGCGCAGCGCAGACCCCGTATCTTGACGGATCCCCGCCGGGTTCCTACCTTCGGCGCAACACGAGAGGTGACCCCCGTCACCCCCGATCAATCGCGAAAGAGACAGATCATGGCTACCAACAAGGTCACCGACGCCAGCTTCGAGACCGACGTCCTGAATTCCGACACCCCGGTCGTGGTGGACTTCTGGGCTGAATGGTGCGGCCCGTGCAAGATGATCGCCCCGGCTCTGGAAGAACTCTCCGAAGAGCTCGACGGTCAGGTGAAGATCGCCAAGATCAACATCGACGAGAACCAGGATGCCGCCATGAAGTATGGCGTGCGCTCCATCCCGATGCTGATCATGTTCAAGAACGGCGAGCCGATGGCCAGCCAGGTGGGCGCAGCCCCCAAGGGCAAGCTCTCCGACTGGATCAAGAGCGCCCTCTGAGACCCCGGACGGCCGCGCACCCTTGCAGAAACCGGGTACGCAAGCCTTCTGAACCATGCTGAACCTTGACGGGTCGGAGCGGCTGTGCACAAGCATGACCGCTCCAACTCTTTTTCAAGCGACAAACCGACGGACAACACATGAGCGACGACAACAAGATCCCGGAAGGCGTCGAGCCCGAGGCCGCTGCTGATCAGGCTTCCGCCGACGCTCACGCCGGCGACACCGCACAGGAACTCAATCCGCTGGAGGCTCTTCAGGCCGAGAACGCGGAGCTGAAGGACCGCCTGCTGCGCACCATCGCCGAAATGGAAAACCTGCGTTCCCGCACCCAGCGCGAGATCAAGGACACCCGCACCTATGCGGTGACCGGTTTCGCCCGCGACATGCTGAACGTCACCGACAACCTGCGCCGCGCTCTCGACAGCCTGGGCGCGGAGGTGCGTGAGGCGGCCGACGCGACCATCAAGAGCCTGATCGAAGGCGTCGAGATGACCGAGCGCGACCTGCTGGGCCAGCTGGAAAAGCACGGCGTGAAGAAGCTGGAACCGGAAGGCCAGAAGTTCGACCCGAACTTCCATCAGGCCATGTTCGAGGTTCCGAACCCGAATGTACCGAACAACACGGTCGTTCAGGTGGTTCAGGCCGGCTACTCCATCGGCGACCGGGTCCTGCGCCCCGCCATGGTGGGTGTCGCCAAGGGCGGCCCGAAGGATGTGGCCGCAGACGGCGAGGCCGGCCAGACGGTGGACAAGAGCGCCTGATCGCGCATCCGCTCATCTGAACGACCGGAGAACAGCGCGGCCGATTGTGCCTGTGCGATTTACATTCAGGTCGTCGACCTTATCTTGGGAGGGGCTGCTCCGGTCGCGGGGCAGCCCTTCTGGCATTTCGGAGACGGGCGCCATGCTCCTGCAGTTTCTCGATTACATCGGCGTGGCCGTCTTCGCCCTGACCGGCGCCATCATGGCCTCGCGCAAGGGGCTGGACATCCTCGCTTTCCTCTTTCTGGCGACAATCACCGGCATCGGTGGCGGAACCCTGCGCGACGTGCTCCTCGACGTACCGGTCTTCTGGACCCTCAACGATCGCTATCTGCTCGTATGTCTGGCCATGAGCGCGCTCATGTGGGTGGCGGGGCCGCAGGTGGAAAAGCTCGGCAAGCCCCTGCGCTGGGCCGATGCCATCGGCATGGCGGCCTATTGCGTCATGGGGGCGGCCAAGGCCCTCGCTGTGACCGATTCCGCTCTGGTGGCGATCCTGTTGGGAACCATGACGGCAACCTTCGGCGGCATCCTCCGCGACATCGTGGTGGGCGAGAAATCGGCGCTGCTCAAGCCCGAGATCTATGTGAGCGCCGCGCTGGCGGGATCTGCGCTCTATGTCGGTCTGCGCATGGCGGAGATGGACAGCTGGGTCGCAGCCGGCCTCGCTGCCGCCTTCGCGCTGATCCTGCGCGGTGGGGCGATCGTCGCGGGCTGGACCTTGCCGGTCTACAAGTCCGGCGCTTCTCTCGACCGGCCGTGACGGCGGCCGAAAGGTCTCCTGGAAATGAAGAGGCCCGCATCTGCGGGCCTTTTTCATGTCAGGTTTGAGTGTGGGCAGGGTCTCAAGCCAGCGCCTGCTGCAGGGCCACAATGGCCACACCGGCGCTTAGCAGGGACGGCAGAGCCATGAACATCACAAGGGTCTTGAACATCGGGGTCGCTCCTCATCGGAATGGCGGGGTGCCATCCATGAGGAGATATTAGGGGAAACCCGTAAGGTCCGGGGTGATGCACGGCACAGTCCGGCGGTTTCTGCGCCCATTGCCTAGCTGCGCAGGAACACGTGACCAGCGGTGGCGAAGTCGCCCAGCCCCGACATGCGACCCTCGTGAAACACGGTGGTCTGGCCATAGAAGCGGCGACCGGCCTTCTCGCCGCGCGTGAGCTCGCGGAACGTTGCGGTAATCTCCCAGCCCGCGGCGGCCGGATCCTCCGGCGTTTCGGCCTGAAAGATACGGGCGCTGTCGTTGAGGGCGCGCACGAGATCCGGCGTGCCGCCCAGAAGGTCGAGATGCACGCCCTCGGGCAGATCGTCGGCGGTGAAGGGCAGCCAGGACAGGTCGCCCTCCTGCGCTGCCTCGCCGACGCAGATGATGTCGGCACCGGTGGCCGCGGACGACAGCTCCGGGCTGGTGCGGAAGTCGATATGGGAGAGGCCGGGCAGGGCGGAAAGCCTCCGGCACATCTCGGTCTCCGTCGGTTCCAGAAGCACGGAGCGGATGGGCCGCACGGCCGCATAGGCCTGCATGATCAGCGGAAAGAAGGCGGGCGGAGACAGCACCAAGAGACGGGCGCTGTCTTCCCGGGAGAGATATTGTGCGCTCAGCCCGCAGAGCGCCGCGCGCCGTCGCTGCGCCAGCCTCACCCCGTCGAGAAGCGCGATGGGTTGGCCCGTCTTGCCGGAGAACAGCAGATAGGCACCCGCCTGAGGGCTTGCGGCCTGAGATGCTGCCGAGGAGGCAGTGCCTGCCGGCAGGTCGAGCATGAGCGAGCAGCCGATATAGCCCCGGTCGCTGTGCCCCTGGCCACTGAAGTCGGTCCAGGCGGACGCCAGGGTCAGCGTACCGGTGCCATCCGGGCGTTGCAGCGCGAGCCGGGACGGGGCGGGGACAATGGTCTGCGAGCGATAGGCCCGGCGGAGGGTTTCCAGGAGATCCCGGACAGGGGCGGCGGCGTCGATGTCTTCTGCAGAGAGGATCCTCATGCCGCGCGCCCCGCAGGGTCGTCAGGCCGCAGAGCGGCTCTTCGGCGCGGGGAGCCCTGGCTTGGCGGCCGCAGGCTCGACGATTTCGCGCAGATGTTCGGCTTCACCCTGCCACTTGCGCACTTCGCGCCGCTTGGCACGGGCTTCCTTGCGCCACTTGCCCTGGCGGGCCCAGGCGCCGACGCCTCCCAGCACAATGCCGAGAGCGAGGCTGGCGAAAATGACCCAGAAGAGGGGAATGTCGGTGATGGCGAACCGCGGATCGGTCGGATCAAACGGGTTCAGCGACACGGTCACCGGATGGCGGTTGGACACCGAAAGGGGGACGATCACGATCGCGACGGCAACGAGAAGGGCGTTCTTGACGAAACGGATCATGACAGTCTCCGGGATATGGCTGCTGGTGCGAGAACCACAGGCTCCGGATACTAAGTCCTGCGGCGACAGACGGGAATGACCGTCAGGTCAGTCTTCCCCGTGGTCCACACCATCGTTCAGACGGACGCGCATTTCCTTGCCGGTCTTGAAGAAGGGAACGTATTTTTCCTCGACTTCGACCTTCTGGCCGGTGCGCGGGTTGCGCCCGGTGCGGGCGGGGCGGTTCTTGACGGAGAAGGCGCCAAAGCCGCGAAGCTCGACCCGATCGCCGCGCATGAGCGCTTCGGTGATCTCGTCAAGAATGGCATTCACGATATTCTCGACATCGCGCTGGTAGAGATGCGGGTTTTGTTCCGCGATCTGTTGAACCAGTTCAGACTTGATCATTTGCCGCCCCTCAATATTTCTATTTCTCAATTTCCGTTTCGGAAGCCTGCCAAACCGATACGAGGCCGTCAAGCATAAAACCGGGAGAAATCAGCCGGTTAGCCGAATAATCCGACTGAAGTATAGTTTCCGCGATCCCGGCGCCCAGGCCTTTCGACATTTTCAGGGCGAAGGGGCTGTCATCAGCCGCCTTGTCGAGATCCCAGGTGAGAACCGGCAGGCCCTCCGGCACGCCTTTCTCGTCCACGAGCCAGGCGACAACCTCCCGCTCGCCGCCGATGGCGTCGATCAGGCCCTTGTCCAATGCACGAACGCCGGAATAGATCCGCCCGTCCGCCAGAGTGCGCGCCGCTTCGAGATCAAGTCCCCGGCGCTCGGCGACCAGCTTGACGAACCACTGGTAGCTGTCGTCCACCACATCGGCCAGCACGGCGCGGGCCTCCGGGGAGGTCTCGGAATAGAAATCGGGTTCGGCCTTCAGGGGCGCGCTCTTCACCGCATCCATCTCGACGCCGATCGTGTCCAGCAGCTTGGCCGCATTGCCATACTGGAAGAGCACGCCGATGGAGCCGGTGATCGTGTTGTAGCGGGCAAAGATCCGCTCGCCGGACAGCGCCACCATGTAGCCGGCCGAAGCCCCAAGGGTGCGGATCTCGGCAACCACGGGCTTCTTTTCCGCCAGCCGGCGCAGGGCATTGTAGAGATCCTCGCCGCCGGTGGTGCTGCCACCGGGCGAGTTGATCGAGACGATCACCGCCTTCACGCTGTCGCGTTTGACCAGATCGTCGATCAGCTTCAGCTGGGCGCGGTTCTCGAGGATCATGCCCTCGATGGGCAGGCGGGCAATGTGGTTGCCGGCATGGGACAGATCGCGACAGAGCAGGGCAAAGCTTCCCCCGCCGATGAGGACCAGCATCGCCACCACGGCGACCACGCGCCAGAAGGTGAGCTTGCGGCGCAGCTTGCGGCGGTCGATGAGTGTATCCACGTCGAGGGGCATGAAGGAAAGCCTCTGGCTGTCTGCGGGTCGAACCGGACCCGCACGGCTCTTCTTCATAGGACGGAGCGTCACCGGAATGCAAATGCAACGAGGCTCTTGCACCCGGTTGACGTGCAGGCTCCGCGAGACCGGCCCGCGAAGCCCGGGTGCCCGTGTCAGCCGATGGCGACCACGGAGAAGGCGAAGGTGAGATCCTTGCCCGCCAGCGGATGGTTGGCATCCAGCACCACGTGGTCGTCCTCGACCGTGTCGATGACCACGGGCATGATCTGTCCGCCCTGGGTCTGAACCTGCAGCTGGGTGCCGACTTCCAGCGGAATTTCCGGCGGGAACTGGTTGCGCGGAACCGCCTGACGGGCAGCCGGGTTCACCGGGCCATAGGCTTCCTCGGCCGGGATCGTGACGGTCTTGTCCTCGCCGACCTGCATGCCCGGCAGGGCCTTGTCGAGACCGGGGATGATCTGTCCCGAACCGACCGTGAAGGACAGCGGATCGCGGCCTTCGGAGCTGTCGAACACGGACCCGTCGGTCAGGGTGCCCTTGTAGTGAATGTGAACGATGTCACCCGCTTTGACGGTCGTCATAGCGTGTCTCTCAATTCTGTCTGGAACGTGGGGAGGGTGAATGTCAGAGGCCGTCCGGTCTGGCGGCGGGTGCTCCGGGCTCATGGGCCAGCCTAGTCCATTCGGCCCGAATGTCAAAACCGGCGGCGGCCAGCGGGTGAGGCGTCAGAGGCTTGAAATACCAGAGGGCTGAAACGACAGAAGGCCCGGCGTCGCCGCCGGGCCTTCCGAAGTGTTGCGCTTGAAGCGTCTTCGAAGATCTTAGTCTTCGGAAGCCTGCTTCAGGGCTGCGCCCAGGATGTCGCCGAGGGACGCGCCGGAGTCGGAGGAACCGTACTGAGCGACGGCTTCCTTCTCTTCTGCGATTTCCAGAGCCTTGATGGAGGCGGAAACGCGACGGGTCTTCTTGTCGAACTGGGTGATGCGGGCATCGAACTTGTCGCCGACGGAGAAGCGCTCCGGACGCTGTTCCGCACGGTCGCGGGACAGGTCGGCGCGACGGATGAACGCGGTCAGGTCGCTGTCTGCGATCTTGACGTTCAGGCCGCCATCGGTGATTTCGATGACTTCACAGGTGACAACAGCGTTCTTGCGGATTTCACCGGCAGCGCCGGATTCCATCGGGTCAGCGCCGAGCTGCTTGATGCCGAGGGAGATACGCTCCTTGTCGACGTCAACATCGAGAACGACGGCCTTGACCATGTCGCCCTTCTTGAACTCTTCGATGACCTGCTCGCCCGGACGGTTCCAGTCCAGATCGGACAGGTGAACCATGCCGTCCACGTCGCCGTCGAGGCCGATGAACAGACCGAATTCGGTCTTGTTCTTGACTTCGCCTTCCACTTCCGTGCCAGACGGATACTGATCGGCGAAGGCTTCCCACGGGTTCTGCAGGGTCTGCTTGAGGCCCAGGGAGATGCGGCGCTTGATCGGATCCACTTCCAGGATCATCACTTCCACTTCCTGAGAGGTGGAAACAATCTTGCCCGGATGGACGTTTTTCTTGGTCCAGGACATTTCGGAAACGTGGATCAGGCCTTCGATGCCCGGCTCCAGTTCCACGAATGCACCGTAGTCGGTGATGTTGGTCACGCGGCCGTTGAACTTGGCTTCGATCGGGTACTTGGCTTCGATGCCATCCCACGGATCGGTTTCAAGCTGCTTCATGCCGAGGCTGATGCGATGCGTGTCCTGGTTGACGCGGATGATCTGCACGCGAACGGTCTGGCCGATCGAGAGCACTTCCGACGGATGGTTGATGCGGCGCCACGCGATGTCGGTGACGTGCAGCAGGCCATCGATGCCGCCCAGGTCAACGAACGCACCGTAATCGGTGATGTTCTTGACCACGCCTTCCACGGTCTGGCCTTCTTCGAGGCTCTGGACCAGTTCGGAACGCTGTTCGGCGCGGGTTTCTTCCAGAACGACGCGGCGGGAGACCACGATGTTGCCGCGGCGCTTGTCCATCTTCAGGATCTGGAACGGCTGCGGGGTGTGCATCAGCGGGGTCACGTCGCGGACCGGACGGATATCGACCTGGGAGCGCGGCAGGAAGGCCACGGCACCATCGAGGTCGACGGTGAAACCACCCTTGACTTGGTTGAAGATCTGGCCGTTGACCTTTTCGCCAGCTTCGAAAGCGACTTCCAGGCGGACCCAGCTTTCTTCGCGGCGAGCCTTCTCGCGGGACAGGACGGCTTCGCCCAGAGCGTTTTCGACGCGCTCCAGGTAGACTTCGACTTCGTCGCCGACCTTCATGTCGCCGTCACGGCCCTTGGCGCCGAATTCCTTCAGCGGCACGCGGCCTTCGACCTTCAGGCCGACGTCGATGACGGCGAGGTCCTTTTCGATGGCGACAACGATGCCCTTGACGACAGCGCCTTCATACAGATCGTTCTGGACGAAGGACTCTTCGAGAAGAGCGGCAAAATCCTCAACGGAGGGGTTCATTTCAGACATAAAAACTCCTGATGCCAATCCTGGCCGGCCGCCGGCGGGTTCGTGTTGGTGTTCGAAGGATCCTCCCTTCCCCGGATCGGACCTGCGCGGACATCTGGGCCGTGCGGATCGTCTCTGCCGAACGTCTCGATCCGTGAAGGGATCAAGCCGATCGGGCCGGCGGGGCAGGAAACGGAGCATCCCGTCTCGTGTCGGCGTTCTCCGCAACAGGGCGAAAAACGCTGAAATTCCTGATGCATGGCCGTGCCCGCAAGCGGGCTCGCCATCACATGCGGCAGATCCTGCGCAGCCACCGGACAGGGTCCGGTTGCGCATCGGGAAAAGCCGAAAGGGCGTATGGGAAATGTTCAACCGCTCCGGCCATGGGCCGGTGGGTCAAGGGCCCGTCAGCCAGCCAGGGTCCGGTCAATGATATCCACAGCCGCCTGAAACGCCGTTTCTATATCCATTTCCGTCGTGTCAAGCAAGTGTGCATCGGCCGCCTGCTTGAGCGGAGCCACGCTGCGGGAGCTGTCGCGCACGTCGCGGCGCTTCAGGTCTTCCAGCACGGAGGCGTAGCTCGCGTCCTCGCCCTTGCCCTGCATCTCGGCGGTCCGGCGCTTGGCGCGGGCCTCCGGTGCGGCTGTGACAAAGAGCTTCACGGTCGCGTCCGGGCACACGACGGTGCCGATGTCACGGCCGTCGAGAACCGCGCCCGGAGCCTTCGCGGCGAAGGCCTTCTGGAGCCGCACGAGTTCCTCGCGCAGGCCACCGAGCACGGCGACCCGGGAGGCCGCCTCGCCGATCTCATGGGCGGAGAGCACGGACTTGTCCATCTTCGCCAGATCCAGGTGGCGGGCCACCTCGATCGCGATCGCCTCGTCGCCAAGCGGCATGCCCTGCGCCAGAAGGGCAGCGGCCACGGCCCGGTAGGTCAGGCCCGTGTCCAGATGGTTCAGCTTGTAATGGTCGGCAATTCGCCGGGCGAGGGTGCCCTTGCCGGAGGCGGCGGGGCCGTCGATGGCGATGATCATGCGGCAACACCCCCCGCGTCCCGGATGTCGGCGCCCAGGCCGTTGAAGAGCGAGGTGAAGGTCGGGAAGCTGGTGGCGATCACGGCGCCATCATCCACGGTCACCGGCTTGTCGGCGGCCATGCCGAGCACTAGGAAGGACATGGCGATGCGGTGGTCCAGATGGGTGACGACGGTGCCGCCACCAAGTCCCTTGGCGCCGCCGGTCACGGTCAGCGTGTCCTCGGTCTCCACGCAGGGAATGCCGTTGGCTTCCAGTCCGCGCGCCACGGCGGCCAGACGGTCGCTCTCCTTCACCCGCAGCTCGTCGAGGCCCGGCATGAAGGTGTCGCCCTCGGCGAAGGCGGCCGCGATGGCCAAAACCGGATATTCGTCGATCATCGAAGGCGCACGCTCTGCCGGCACGGTGATGCCCTTCAGCTTGCTATGCTTCACCCGGATGTCGGCCACTTCTTCGCCCCCGGCGCTGCGTCGGTTCACGAGCTCGATGTCTCCGCCCATCTCGATCAGGGTGGTGATGATGCCCGTGCGATGCTCGTTCAGCATCACGTTCTCGATGACGATGTCAGAGCCCGGCACGATCAGGGCGGCGACCAGCGGGAAGGCCGCCGAGGAGGGATCCGCCGGCACGTCGATGTCCTGCGGCTTGAGCGTCGGCTGACCCTGCAGCTTGATCACCCGCTCACCTGCCTCGTTCACGGTGACGGAAATGTCGGCGCCGAAGCCGGCAAGCATCTTTTCCGTGTGGTCGCGGGTGGGGATAGGCTCGATGACGGTGGTTTCGCCCGGGCAGTTGAGACCGGCCAGCAGCACCGCCGACTTTACCTGCGCAGACGCCATGGGCACACGGTAGGTGATCGGGGCCGGGGTCCTGGCGCCGCGGATGGAGGCCGGAAGCCGGTCACCCTCGCGGGCGATCACCGCCGTGCCCATCTGGCGCAGCGGGTCGAGCACCCGGCCCATGGGGCGCTTGGAGAGGGAGGCATCGCCGACGAAAGTGGCGGCAATGTCATGGGTGCCGAAGATGCCCATGGTCAGCCGCACGCCCGTGCCTGCGTTGCCGAAGTCGATGACCCGGTCCGGTTCCAGCAGGGAGCCCAGACCGATGCCGTCGACCGTGTAGCTGCCGTCCGCATGCTTGACGATCTTGGCGCCCACGGCCCGCATGGCCTCGGCCGTGGCCAGCACATCCTCGGATTCCAGCAGGCCGCGGACGGTGGTGCGGCCAACGGCCAGGGCGCCGAACATCAGCGAGCGGTGCGAGATCGACTTGTCGCCGGGAACCCGGACGGTTCCCTTGAGCGGGCTGGCGGTGCGGGCTGCGAGCGGGGTAGGCGAGGTGCCATGGGACATGGACATGGTTCCGATTTTGTCGGGGCTGGAAAAGGGTTCCCTAGCTACCACGGGAGGGCCATCCCGTCATCTGCAAATGCGGATGCGAAAACTTGACGGAACCTCAGGTGTCTTCTTGAAATTTGGCTGCCTTCGTGCAGAACTTCGCGCTTGGGCCTTCATTCGCGTGATTTGGCTTTGACAGCAGGGCGCCATAAAGGCTATGGGGCGCCTCAATTCCAAAAGACGAAGGGTTAGCACGGTGGCAAAACCTGAACTTGGCACGAAGCGGCTGTGCCCGAGCTGCGGCGCAAAATATTACGACCTGAACCGGTCTCCGATCGCCTGCCCGAAGTGCGGCACGATCTTCGAGGCTGTCATGACCTCCCGTTCGGCGAAGGCCTCCAAGGTTGTCGAGGAAGTCGACGACGAGGATGAGGACGACGACGCAGCTCCGGAGCTCGTCAGCCTGGAGCAGGCGGACGCCGAGAACGGCGCTGACGGCGACGACGTGCCGGATCTGGACGATGACGTCGACCTGGATGACGACGACGACGCCGAAGAGGACGACGTTTTCATCGAGGATGAAGACGAGGACGAGGAATCCGTCCCGGGCCTTCGCGTCGAAATCGAAGACGACGAAGCCTAATGATTTGAAGATGCGAGGCTTTTCGGTCTCGCATCTTTTCCACAGGCGGAAATCCGGAGACGGGAAATTTCTGCTTGATCGGAAGGGGGCGGGCGACTATGTTCCGCTCCACATCGAGACCGGGTCCCAAGCCGGTCGACCGGAAAGATGGGGTCGTAGCTCAGTTGGGAGAGCGCTACAATGGCATTGTAGAGGTCAGGGGTTCGATTCCCCTCGGCTCCACCATTCCTCCTCAGGGCTTCTCGCAAGCGACCTGAAACTTGGGTGTCCTCCCTATCGAAGCGGAAGACAGGTTGGCCAGAGGCCGACACGCCGCCCACGCGGCAAAGACATGACGCCGGGTTCCCATGCCGGCTGACGGATTTCGGGGTCGTAGCTCAGTTGGGAGAGCGCTACAATGGCATTGTAGAGGTCAGGGGTTCGATTCCCCTCGGCTCCACCATCCTTCTTATCGATGAAATTTTCCAAATAAAATCAATAAACTATGCCTCTCGGTTCTGTTGGTGCGTACCCACGGTCAGTACCCAGGCGTTTAAGTGCCGTTATACAGGCTGAATGCGTTCATGCTCACTGTTCCAACCCGTCTCACGAGTGACAGACAAGACTGTGGCCTCATCCCGGTCAATCTGAGGCGGGTGGTTAGCAGGGCCCCCGTATGCAAACGCAGCGTTTTGTAAAACGACGGTCTATCGTGTTCCCGATCTTTCGATCAGTCGCAATTTGGATCTCTAAAGGTGAGTCCTATCCAGACTTCCGGAAAAGTCCAACGGGGCCTTTCTCATCCTCACCTTTGCGCTCAAATGTATAAGTTGACGACCCTAACCATCGAAGCTGACAGTTCTTTCCAAGGCTGCAGCGGTCGTGAAGTTGTCCTGGTCGCCTAAAGACGTATGCACTGCCTCCGTCCGCGATGACGGTTGCGACCAAGCGTCCGTCCCTGGCACAGTATTCCTGCTTGTCGCGGATGAGGAGCGTTTCGGAATTCTTGATACTATCAAGGGGGATGCAGCCTTTGGCATTGAAGACGTCCGCACCACCGAGCGTGACGTTGATTGCCGCGCCCTGTCCTGTCGGTGGGCTGCTCAGTTTCTGACTTACCATTTGTTGTACGATCTCGGCGACTTGCTGCTCGCTTAGCCCACCGCCTGACCCCGCTGGCCCAGCGGGACCCCGATCACCCTGCAAGCCCCTCGGGCCCTGAGGTCCCATCTCGCCCGGGTCGCCTCGCTCCCCTTTAGGGCCTCGCGGGCCGGGGGTGCCTGAGTTGGCCAAGGCCTGGGTCTTCTGCAGGATGTCCTGAAGTTGCGTGACCTGTCCCTTGAGGACCTGAACTTCGGCGCGTGACGCTTCGATCTGGTTGTTCAGATTACCGACGTAAATTCCCAGACTGATCAGAGCTGCTCCGACCGGCAGGACCGCGCTTGCGATTCCGACCACCTTAATCCAAATATTTTCGCTCATAAAAGACCCTTAGTATCCGGCAATAAAACCCGAAATTGCATAATCATGAACTGCAAGTCGAGTGGAATTTGCTGGCGCTGGTGATCGCGTATGAGGCGATGCCCGACGGGGATCCGTCCTACACTTGGCAAGCCGATCAGACGAGGGCCGTGTTGCGACGCAAGCTCTTCGGCCGGAGCGCGTCTGCGGCTTGTCGGTGCAAGGCTCACCGCAACAAGCCATGAGCAGTCTCTGGAGGGAGCGGTTGCCGTCCCTCCAGAAGACGCGTTAGGTGGAATCCGCCGTCTCAGGCGGACTGGGCGTAGCCGCCGTTATAGGCTTCGCTCTTGCGGCGCACCTGTGCGTGTTCGACGATCCTGTCGCGCGCGATGCCCCGGATCTCCTCGATGGAGGAAAGGCCCTTGCGCTCCAGATAGTCGTTGAGGTCGCCCGTCAGTTCCTGGATCAGGTTGACGCCGATGCCGCCGCTGCCCTTTTCCTCCATCGCCGCCGTGCAGACCTGCAGGTTGCCGGCGCCATGGGCGATGAAGTTGAAGGCTTCGCGGAAGCCCCGAATCCCGCCGATACCAGAAATCGACTTGTCCGGATAGGCGCGTGACACGTCGGAGACGCGCTGCAGGGCCTGGTGCAGGATGGCGAGACCACCCAGGCCGCCGGACGTGACCAGCCCGTCCACCTCGACCTCGAACTTGAGGGTTTCCGGGTCGAGAAGCGGCAGGGACGGGAAGGTGTTGCAGAGGGAGATCGACGAGGCGCCGGCCGCATAGGCCACGCCCGCAGCCTCGACCAGGGACGACGTGGAGGGGGTCAGCTTCACCCAGATCGGCACGCTGACCGCCGCGGTCACCGCCTTGAGGATCGACCGGATGATCTCCTCGTCATTGGCGATGTTGGCGCCCATGTCCTTCCGGTCCATGTGCGGGCAGGACATGTTCAGCTCGAGCGCATCACACCCGGCATTGACGCAAGCCTTGGCCAGCTTCGCCCAGTTGTTCATCTCCTCCTCGCTGCCGGCACCGGCCATGATCGAGGCGATGAGCATGCGGTCGGGATAGGTGGTCTTGATCTCTTCCAGATCGGGGAGCCACTGCTCCAGCGGCTGATCGGAAATCAGCTCCCAGTTCCAGGATGAATGCGACACGGTGTCGGGCCGCTTCATGCGCGAGACATAGGGCTTGGTCTCGCTGGTGCGCTGATAGATGGTCTTGGGCCCGGCGACATTCTCGACCGGATGCAGGCCGATCGTCTTGGTGACGACCCCACCCCAGCCGGCTTCAAACGCGCGCAGGATCTTTCTTTTGCTTTCCGTCGGCGGCGCGGAGGCCAGAACGAACGGGTTGACGAAATCGAGGCCTGTAAAACGTGTAGCAAGTCTGTTCACCGCAGCGCACCCATAGCTGATCTAAAGTTGAAAGCGTCAGTCCGATTTTCGAGAAAGTCAATGCTTATCAATCAGCTTCCTGTTTCGCCGGCGACACTCAACCTTGCGGCACGTGTCGCGGGGAAGAGCTACAGCATTGCGAAAGACCCCTCGCCGGGAGGGCCTGTCAGCCGGGGCGCTTTTGCACGACGCGCTCTTGCTCTAAACAGGGGGTCTGACCACGTCCCTGCCTATCGCGACCGAAGAGAGCTGCGCATGCTGTCCCATTTCCTGCCGCTGGATCTTGATGCCATCACCCCGGAAGAAGAGGCGCCTGCGCCCGAGAAGGTTCTGTCGGGCGATCCGCGTTTCACCACATGGCTGGCCGAGGCGCGGGACGAGGACACCCATTTTACCGGCGTGTGGCAGTCGACGCCGGGCAAGTGGCGCATTTCCTATGACGAGTGGGAGTTCTGCTCGATCCTCTCCGGCCGCTCGGTTCTGACCGACGCGCTGGGCAACGCCCGCGAGCTCAAGGCCGGGGACAGCTTCGTCATTCAGCCGGGCTTTTCCGGCACCTGGGAGGTGATCGAGACCACGCGCAAGCTCTTCGTCATCCGGCTCTATCCGTGACCGCCCTATCCGTGACCGCTCGCCCCGGCAGGGTCTGATCCGGTGTGGATCTCGCTTTTCTCGCTCTTCACGGTCTCCTTCCTGGCGGCGACGGTGCTTCCGGCCCAGTCCGAATTCGGCCTGGCCGGGTTGCTGGCGGCCGAGGCCGCGCCCGTCTGGGCGCTTGTGGCCGTGGCCAGTCTGGGCAACACGCTGGGATCCTGCGTGAACTGGGGCCTCGGGCGCTGGATCGAGCATTTCCGCAAGCGCCGCTGGTTCCCCGTCAGCGAGGCGGCCCTTGACAGGGCATCGGGCTGGTATCAGCGCTGGGGCAAGTGGAGCCTGTTGCTGAGCTGGGCGCCGGTGATCGGCGATCCGCTGACGCTGGCCGCCGGTGTGCTGCGCGAGCCCTTCCTGCCCTTCCTCGTTCTGGTCGCCCTCGCCAAGACCGGCCGCTATCTGGCGGTCGTCGCGGTGACGCAAGGGGTGCTGGGTTAGGGCAGGACCCGAAGGAGCAGGCGGCAAGATTATCCAGCAGGTTGTGATGAACAAGAAAAAGGCCCGGTTTCCCGGGCCTTTCGCATGTTTGCAGGGATGTACGCCGCGGTCAGGCCGAGTAGACGCGGCTCTGGACCAGCGGGGTGCCCTTGAGCCCGCTCAGGGTCTTGGCACCGGCAAGCACGGCCAGATCGACCAGCGGCTCGCCCAGGACGACCAGCATGTAGGCGGCGCCGAAGGTGCTGATGGAGCTCAGCGTCTCGGCCCCGAAGCCCTGGCCGTAGACGGCCCAGAAGGCCACCCAGGCAACCACGCCGCCCTGATAGGCGGTGGAAAGCGCCAGGGTCTGGGCATAGGTCACGTCCACATAGGCCGTGTTCTCGGGAATGATGCGCTTGGCCAGGGCTGCCACGGCAAAGAGCGGCACCAGCAGGGTGGTGACGTTCATGCCGTATTGCGGCAGGTCAAAGGGCGCGAAGAACAGCCCCTGAAGCAGCAGGCCGCCTGCCAGGCCGAGGGCGGCCGGACCGGCGCCGAAGACCAGGAACAGGGTCGAGCCCAAGATGAAGTGGACTTCGGACACGCCGACCGGATGGTGCGGCAGGATTTCGAAGAAGCTGAAGACGAGCGCGGTCGCCAGAATGCCGCGGGCCATCAGGGCTGCGGATCCGCCGTCGCGGAACAGGGTGTTCAGGCTCATCTTGGCAGCCAGCCCGAGGGAGGCTGCGGCCGTGGCGTAGCTCAGGGCGATCTTGGTCCCGTCAACGAGACCCGGTTCGATATGCATGACATGTATCTCCGTCCGCACCCACCGTGCGGAATAGAAGGAACGGCACCGGAAGCCGGTGCGGCGGCATCAATGGCAGGTCTCCTGGCTTGCGGGTTTGACACCCCCGACCACCTTCCCGGGCGCATTGGCCCAGTGGCATTCCGGTCGGGGACAGCCGCTTACAGTTGCGGGGGCAGCCACGGTCTCGGTCCCTGTTGGGTACGCCTCACCGTGTTCCCTTTTACTCTGCCGCGCCGGTCGGCTTGGCAGAACCATCGAGGAGGTCAGTATCTGCGGTCTCGGCCCTGCTGGCAAGGGCCGCGTGGCCGATCGGGTCTCCCGTGTGACAGATCCGCCTTGCGGGGGTTTCAGGGCGAAAACCGGGCCTCAGGGCGCGCCGGATGGCCGGCTTGGCGCGTTTGTGACAGCGGAATGTTCGCAAATGTTCGCAATTTCATATGAGCCCCATTTGAAGCCCCAAGGCTTTCCCGGAGGGATCCTGCGGCTTTTTGCGATGCGGCATTGAAATTCATGACTAAAACCGGTTGCCGTCGGTTTTGTTTAATGTTCATATGAACGTCATAAAAGGTTCATGTGCGGACAATACGAACATCAACCTGAGCGCTGGGGGTATCTCGTCCCCTGGCCTTACAGGTTACTGCACACGAACTCGACACGTACCGGCGGCGCCTTGCCGACCGGGAGGGAGGAAGTGAAATGATGAAGCGTATCGCAACCGGTCTCATGGCCGGCGCAGCCCTCATTGTCGCCCATGGCGGCGCTCAGGCTGCAACCGAAATCAACTGGTGGCACGCCATGGGTGGCGAGCTGGGCACCAAGCTCGAAGAGATCGTGGCCGCCTACAACGCCTCTCAGGACACCTACAAGGTCGTTCCGACCTACAAGGGCAGCTACTCCGAGACCATGACCGCTGCCATCGCCGCCTTCCGCGCTGGCGAGCAGCCGGACATCGTGCAGGTCTACGAAGTCGGCACCGGCACCATGATGGCCGCCAAGGGCGCCATCTATCCCGTGTACAAGCTGATGGAAGACGCCGGCAAGCCGTTCGATCCGTCCGCCTTCATGTCCGCCGTCGTCGGCTACTACACCGACACCGATGGCAACATGCTGTCCATGCCGTTCAACTCCTCCACGCCGATCCTGTATTACAACAAGGACGTCTTCGAGAAGGCGGGCCTGGATCCGGAACACGCGCCCAAGACCTGGGCCGAAATGGAAGAGTTCTCCCGCAAGATCGTGTCCTCCGGCGCTGCCAAGTGTGGTTTCACCACCACCTGGATGTCCTGGATCCAGACCGAGAACTTCTCCGCCTGGCACAACCAGCCGATCGGCACCCTGGAAAACGGTTTTGGCGGTCTGGAAGCTGAACTGACCCTCGCCGGTCCGGCTCAGATCCGTCACTGGGGCAACCTCAAGAAGTGGTCCGACGAAGGCCTCTTCCAGTATGGTGGCCCGGCTGGCGCTGCTGACGCGGCTCCGAAGTTCTACGCGCAGGATTGCGCCATGAACATGGGTTCCTCCGCAGGCCGCGCTGGCGTTCTGGCCAATGCCAAGGACTTCAAGGTCGGCTTCGGCATGCTCCCCTACTACGACGACGTGGAAGGCGCTCCGCAAAACTCCATCATCGGCGGCGCCACCCTCTGGGTGCTTCAGGGCCAGTCCGAGGAAGAGTACAAGGGCGTGGCCGACTTCTTCAGCTACCTGTCCTCCGCTGAAGTCCAGGCTGACTGGCACCAGTTCTCCGGCTACCTGCCGATCACGAACGCTGCTGCCGAGCTGACCAAGCAGCAGGGCTACTACGACGCGAACCCGGGTTCCGACACGGCGATCAAGCAGATTACCCTGAACGAACCGACCGCCAACTCCAAGGGCCTGCGTTTCGGCAACTACGTCCAGATCCGCACCGTCATCGACGAAGAGTTCGAGAAGCTCCTCGCCGGCGGTCAGGATGCCGAAGCTGCTCTGAAGGCTGTTGACGCTCGCGGTAACGCGCTGATCCGCGAGTTCGAAAGCGCCAACAAGTAAGGTCCCCTGATCGGACCATGAAGCCCGCGCGTCCTGCGCGGGCTTCTCCTGTTTGGCCCCTGGGGTGGAATACATGCAGACCAAGCGTGCAATCTTTCCGAACAAGTTCCTGCCTTACGCGCTTCTGGCGCCGCAGCTGGCAATCACGTTCGTCTTCTTCTTCTGGCCTGCAGCGCAGGCCGTGAAACAGTCCTTCTACAAGGAGGACCCGTTCGGCCTGAGTTCCCGCTTTGTCGGCCTAGCCAACTACACCAAGCTCTTCCAAGAGCCTGACTATCTGAATTCGATCGGGCGCACGGCGGTCTTTGCGATCTCGACCACCGGTCTGGCGCTCATCCTCGCGCTGATCTTCGCGGTGGCCGTCGACCGGCTCATCCGCTCGCGCAATGCCTACACCACGCTTCTGCTGTGGCCCTATGCCGTGGCGCCTGCGGTGGCCGGCATCCTGTGGTGGTTCATGTTCAACCCGACCGTCGGCATCCTGCCCTACATGCTGGATGTGGTCGGCTATGACTGGAACCACCGGCTGAACCAGACGGACGCCATGATCCTGATCGTGCTTGCGGCCAGCTGGAAGCAGATTTCCTACAACTTCATCTTCTTCCTGGCCGGTCTTCAGGCCATCCCGAAGTCGCTGAAGGAAGCCGCTGCCATCGATGGCGCCGGCCCGGTCAAGAGCTTCTTCACGATCATCCTGCCGCTGCTGTCACCGACCAGCTTCTTCCTGCTGGTGGTCAACATCGTCTCGGCTCTGTTCGACACTTTCGCCATCATCGACGCCACCACCGCCGGCGGCCCCGCACAGGGCACCAACGTGCTGGTCTACAAGGTCTATCAGGACGGCTTCATCGGCCTGAACCTGGGCTCTTCCGCAGCCCAGTCGGTGATCCTCATGGCCGTGGTGATCCTTCTGACCGTCATCCAGTTCCGCTACATCGAGCGGCGCGTGCAGTATTGAGGCGCTAGAGAGATGGTACAAAACAACACCTGGCTGAATGCGCTGACACACCTGATCCTGATCCTCGGGATCGTGTTCGTCGCCTTCCCGGTCTATATAGCGATCATCGCCTCGACCCGGGGGTCCTTCGACTTCCTGCAGGGCCTCGTGCCCCTGCTGCCCGGCACGGAGGCCATCGAGAACTATTCCCGGATCCTGAACGCGGGCGTCAGCACCTCCGGTGCGCCGCCCCTGGGCCTGATGATGACCAACTCCCTGGTGATGGCGCTCTCCATCGCCCTGGGCAAGATCTTCATCTCGATCCTGTCGGCCTTCGCGATCGTCTACTTCCGCTTCCCCTTCCGCACGCTCGCCTTCTGGATGATCTTCATCACCCTGATGCTGCCGGTGGAAGTGCGCATCATGCCGACCTTCAAGGTCGTGGCGGATCTCGGGCTGCTCAATTCCTACGCCGGCCTCACCATTCCGCTGATCGCCTCGGCGACGGCGACGTTCCTCTTCCGCCAGTTCTTCCTGACGGTGCCCGAGGAGCTGATGGAGGCCGCCCGGATCGACGGTGCGGGGCCGATGAAGTTCTTCCGCGACATCCTTCTGCCCCTGTCGCGCACGAACATCGCCGCCCTCTTCGTCATCCTCTTCATCTATGGCTGGAACCAGTATCTCTGGCCCCTGCTGGTGACCACGGACTCCAGCTACTACACCGTCGTCATGGGCATCAAGCGCATGGCTGACGTCGCGGATTCCGAACCCCAGTGGAACCTGGTGATGGCGGCCGTCGTGCTCGCCATGCTGCCGCCCATCGTGGTGGTGATCGGAATGCAGAAACTCTTTGTCAAAGGGCTCGTGGAGTCGGAGAAGTAATGTCCAGCATCGTTCTTAAGGATGTCCGCAAGGTCTATGCGGGCAATGTCGAAGCCGTCAAAGGCGTCTCCATCGACATCGCGGACGGAGAATTCATCGTCCTCGTCGGCCCCTCCGGCTGTGGCAAGTCCACGCTCCTGCGCATGATCGCCGGTCTGGAAGAGATTTCTTCCGGCGAGGTTTCCATCGGCGACCGGGTGGTGAACCGGGTCGATCCCGCCAACCGGGACATCGCCATGGTGTTCCAGAACTATGCGCTGTATCCGCACATGAGCGTTTACAACAATCTGGCCTATGGCCTGAAGAACCGTGGCATGGCCAAGGCCGAGATCGACCGCCGCGTCAAGGAAGCCGCCCGCATCCTCGAGATCGGCGACTACCTCGACCGTAAGCCGCGGGCGCTCTCCGGCGGCCAGCGCCAGCGTGTGGCCATGGGCCGCGCCATCGTGCGCGAGCCGGCCGCCTTCCTCTTCGATGAGCCGCTGTCGAACCTGGACGCCAAGCTGCGCGTCCAGATGCGCGTGGAAATCAAGAAGCTGCAGAAGGACCTGGGCACCACCAGCGTCTACGTGACCCACGATCAGCTTGAAGCCATGACCCTGGCCGACCGTCTCGTCGTGCTCAACGGCGGTAGTATCGAGCAGATCGGTGCCCCGATCGACGTCTATGACAAGCCGGCCTCCACCTTCGTCGCCAGCTTCATCGGCTCTCCGGCCATGAACCTGATCGACGCGAAGGCCGATGCCTCCGGGCTGGCGGCGGCAAAGGGCGAAGGCCTTTCCGGCGCCAACGCCTATGGCCGCGAGGCTTACGTCGTCGGCGTGCGTCCGGAACATCTGAAGGTGCTGCGCGGCGAGGCTGCCGCCCCTGCCGATGCCGCTCTCACCCTGCGCATGAAGGTCAAGGTGCTGGAGCCGGTGGGCGCGGAAAGCTACCTCTATGGCGAGCTGCCGAACGGCGGTGCGTCGCTGGTCGTGCGGGTGGAAAGCCACGAGACCTTCGCCATCGGCGAGATGGTCACCCTTCATGCCCCGGCCAAGGACGTCCACTTCTTTGACGCCCAGTCCGGCCGTCGCATCGAGGGCTGAGCCGCTCCGGTCAGGACCGGAACCGTGAAGAAAAATGAGGGGCCGCCGGATCTTCCGGTGGCCCCTTTGCCTGTGTGATCCATGATCTGTGTAACCTGCGCGTTCGTCAGAACCAGTGCAGGGGCGAGGCCACCGGCGCTGCTGCTGCTGCCTTCGGCGGGGCCATGCGGTTGCGGTCCACCGGGCCGTTGACGCCGGGCACGCTGCCCGAATTGGTATACTGCCAGATGGCGTAGTCGCTCCACGGCTTGGGAACGCTGGGCGCGGCGGCGCTCGTATATTCGGCGATCCAGAGCGGGTGATCGCCAAAGCCCGGGTTGCCGAGTGCGTTCCAGAAGGCCGGGCTCGCGTAGATCATCGGCTTGACCCCGATGAACATCTGCACCAGCTCGACCAGCGCCGACAGGGCGTAGGCATAGGTGGCCGGAGAGCACCCCTGCATCTCCTCGCAGTCGATGGCGGGAGGCAGGTCGGTTGCCGGATCGAACTGCACCGCCTGCAGGGCGCCGACAAGGTTGTCAGCCTGCTGCATGAAGCTCTCGGTCGGCAGGAAATAGTGATAGGCGCCGCAGGCCAGCCCGGCCGCCTTCGCCCCGGCCCAGTTGGTGTGGAACGTCGGGTCCTGAAAGCTGGTGCCTTCGCTTGCCTTCAGAATGGCAAAGCGGATGTTCGCACCGGCAACGCTGGTCCAGTCCACCGTGCCCTGATAGTGGGAAACGTCGATCCCTTCCAAGCAATCCTGTGCCATGTCGGCCTCCATCTCTTGTCCGTGAGGGGAAGGACGCATGTCCGCGCGCTTCGTGATCAGGAGGCGGCGGCGCGAAGCCTCTCGAGCCGCAACATGGCCAGTGCCGCCAGGCCGGGGCCCACGGCGAGCATGCAGAAGAGCCCGGGCCAGCCCGCATGGGCAGCGACAAGCGGGCTCATCTGCACGGTGCCGAAGGTCAGCGCAAAGCCGAGCGCGGTCTGGAAGGTCATGAGAGATCCGGCTTCCGAGGGCGCCGCGAAGTCGGCGACCAGGGCCGAATACTGCGCCGAATCCGGCAGGATCGCAGCACCCCAGATCAGGATGCAGCCCGCAAACAGCCAGGGTGCGGTGTCGAAACTGGCGGCGCTCGCCAGCGCCGCGCTGCCGCTGACGATCACCGACCAGAAGGCGATGCGCTCCTTGCCGATGCGGTCGGCAAAATACCCGCAGATGATCGAGGCGAGGCCTCCGGCGGCAATCGCGGCAAAGGCGAGAAGCCGCGACAGGACGAGCGCTTCGCCCGCGTCCATCGTCACGGCAAAGGCCGCCGCAGAGGCCACGCCAACCCAGGCCCAGAAGGCATAGAGTTCCCACATGTGGCCGAGATAGCCGGCATAGGCGAGGCGGATGCGCCGGTCGGTCCAGACCTTCAGCACGGTGCGCGGCGAGAAGGCCGGCGCGCGCCCGTGATGGGGGCCAAGGCGCGTCATCAGGCAGAAGAGCCCGCCGATCCCGGCCGCCAGGGAGGCGATCTGGACCGCCCATCGCCAGTCGGCGCCGCCTCCCAGCGCCAGAAGATGCGGTGCTGCGGATCCGAAGGTCAGGGCCCCAACCAGCGCCCCGACAAGGAAGCCCCGGTCTGTGGTGCCCCAGCCGACGGCGATCTTCATGCCCACCGGATAGACACCTGCCAGCATGGTCCCGGTCACGAAACGGCAGGCGATGGCGAGATTGCCGCCCGGCTCCAGCCAGAGCAGGCAGGAATTGGCGAGGGCAGCCACCAGCGCACAGGCGGCAAAGACCCTTCGCGGGTCCAGCCGGTCGGGCAACCCGAGAATGGCGGAGATGAGCGCACCCGCCACGAAGCCGATCTGCACCGCGCTGGAAAGGGCGGCCTGCCGTGCGGGAGAGATCGCGAATTCCGACGCCAGATCCGGCAGGATGGCGGCAGACATGAACCACAAGGACATGGCGGAGATTTCTGCCACCATGAGTAGCAGCAACGTGCGCCACTTGGCCTGAAGGCTGGGCGAAACGGCGGGATCAGAGGTCATTCAGGCAAAGGTCCTGGCGTTGCTTGCGGGTCAGGCGCCGGGCGATGTGCCCGTGGGCGGCCGTCAGATAGGCCTCCCAGCCGTCTTCATCGAGGGCATCCGGATCGACAACCTGAACCCACTGGGCGCGGGCAAGATAGGGCGCCGGCACGATGCCCGGCTGCTCGATCAGCATCCGGTAGCTCAGGTCCGAGCACTTGAAGCTGATCCGGCCTCCTGTCCCGGCGCCATCCGCGCGGCCCCCCGAGCACAAGGCGAAGATCTTGCCGCCCACCTTCCAGACGGACGAACCGCCCCACTGCACCACATGGGTGGCGGCGGGAAGGGGGGCGCAGAACGTGTCGAAGTCTTGGCGGGTCATGGGTGCGGAACAGGATGGAACAGGCTGGGTCAGGGGTGGCGGGCGGCGCGAATGCGACGGGGCAATGGCTTGGCTGAGCTTAGTGGATCGCGGGTTGCGTCGCTAACCTTGTTTTCTCAAACCTGTGTGTCCTTTGGCGACAACTTGAAAGATTGGCTCCGGACCGCCATATTCGTTGACGAAAGGGGGCATTGCCCCGGCGAGGATGCCTTCAAGGGTCCCCGCAAGACAGGTCGCTTGAAACAAGGACTGTTACGATGACCCGCATGTCAGCGTTTTCCAGCCCGTTCATGCTCGGGTTTGACGACATTGAACGAGTGCTCGATCGCGTCTCCAAGGCCGCGAACGATGGCTATCCGCCCTACAACATCGAGCGGCTGTCCAAGCCCGGCTCCAAGGGCGACGTGATCCGCATCACGCTGGCAGTTGCCGGCTTCACGCGGGATCAGCTGGATGTATCGTTGGAAGAAAGCCAGCTCGTGATCCGGGGACGTCAGGAAGACGACAAGACCCGCCAGTACCTGCATCGGGGCATCGCGGCGCGCCAGTTCCAGCGCGCATTCGTCCTTGCCGAAGGCATCGAGATCCTTGGCGCCGATCTGAAGGATGGACTGCTGTCCATCGATCTGGCGCGGCCGGAGCCTGAGAAGGTGATCCGCAAGATAGAAATCACCGGCGGCGACTGAGAAGACGTCGGCCGCAGGTCAGCCAAGACTGGAGATTGAATGACGCGCGATCCGAACGATCCCGCGGCCCTGGCCCGAGCCGAGCTGCTCGAGGCCATGAGCCAGGATGTTCTCGCCGAACTGGGCGCCGGCACTGTCGCCTATATTCGCAAGCTCAACCGGGACGACATGAACAGCCTGTTCCCGGACATGCCCGAAAGCAACGATGTCGCGAGCCTCTGGGCCCTGCTCAACGCGGACGGAACGCCCATCGTCGTGGCCGACAGCCGTGAGGCCGCACTGGCCAATGCCTTCGAGTACGAGCTGGAAATGGCGAGCGTCCACTGAGCTTCGGACGGACCTTCGGGTCGGTTTCGAGACGAAACGAAAAACGCCGGTCTCTTGCGAGGCCGGCGTTTTTTCACGTCTGGACCGTTTCGAGGCGCGCGCCGAGGCGTCCGCTCACGGGCGGTTCGGATCCGGTATCACCTTCGCCACCGGCTTGCGCCAGGGATTGCTCTTGAACCAGGCCACCGAATAGGCCGTCGCGATCAGGATCGCGAAGCCGAGCAGGTTGGCGAAGGCCTGCCACACGAAGGTCTCCCGCTCGCCGATCGTGTCGCGCAGGATGGCGACCAGCTGGCCGGCGAAAAGGCTCATCATGAAGACCGCCAGGGACTGCTGGCCAACCTTCTGCACCACCCGAACGAACCCCTGCCAGAGCGCGGGGCCACGCGACAGGCGGATGCCGCCTTCACCCGCCGCGATCCACGCCAGATAGGCCAGCGCCAGGAAGTGCACGAAGCGCAGGATGCCGAATTCCGTCTTGATCCAGAGCGGCTCGATGGCATCGCGGATCTCGCGGATTTCCGGAGACAGATTGATGATGCGGAACCAGGCAAAGGGAATGGTCGCCACGACGATCACGGCCGCCAGCACCATGAGTGAGGTCTTGACCGGCGGGCGCGGCAGCCATCCGCGCATGAAGGCGAAGCCGGTGAAGAAGATCATCTGCCAGGCGAAGGGGTTGAAGAACCACACCCGTTCCGACCAGGGCTCAGCTTCCAGGCTGAGGAAACCGAAGGTTGCCAGAGTCCACAAGCCGATGACAAGCAGGGCCACGGTGCCGCGCCCGGCCCGCGACGCGGCCATGACCACCGGCACCAGACCAAGGATCACGATGTACATGGGCAGGATGTCGAAGAGGTTCGGCACATAGGTCAGCGTCATCAGATGCGGCAGGCTCAGCTCGGTGGTCTCGAAGAAGTGCCGCAGGTTGAGTTCGCCCACATAGTCCACGTCATTGCCGAGCGCCGCCAGGAAGCCGGTGTCCACCAGCATGACCAGCAGGGCCGCGATCGCCAGGAACAGGCCGATGTGCGACCAGTAGACCTGCCACATGCGGTGCAGGATGCGTCCCGTGCCCATCACCAGTCCGTGGGTGTCGAAGATCCGACCGAAGGCGATGGCAGACGCCATGCCGGAGCAGAAGACGAAGATTTCCGTCGCGTCGGAGAAGCCGAAGCGGGCCGGGATCCAGAGGGTCCACCAGTTGAAGGGCAGATGGGCAACGAAGATGATGAACATGCCCAGACCGCGGAAGAAGTCGAGCCGCGGGTCGCGGCGGGTCTTCTGCGGCTGGGAAAGGGACGTTTGTGCGGCAACGTTCACGGGCTGTGTCCTGAAGACGACCTGATTGGGGAAACGGCTTTGTACGGGCCCGGTTCCTTAGTCAAGCACGCGTTGCGCGCAATTCGTGATTTTGCATGATTTCGGCCGCTTTTCGCATCCGGTCCACCGTTGCATGCCGGGTTCGCGCATAATTGTCGAGGCCCCCGCGCTGCCGCGACCGGTCGAGCAGCAGCCCTTCCGCCTGATCGGGAAGCCCGGCGCGCAGGGCGGCATCGATGGTCATGCGTTCGAAGACGTCCCGCTGCGCATGGGAGCCGCCGATGGCGGGCATGTCGCCGCGCGCCCGGGACAGAAGCTGGAAGGCGGAACAGTAGTTGCCGAGCCGGAACTGCTCGAGCCCCTGCGCCGCGGCCCGCCCCGGATGGGCGCTCACCCGGCCCATGTCCCCATCCTCCGGTCTGCGGCGGGCCAGCGAGGTCAGAAGCCGCTCGGTCCCCAGCCGCCGCCCCCCCTTCAGCAGGGCCAGAAGATAGTGCAGGTCCGCGAAGACGTTGCAGCCGTCGTCGGTTCTCCTGTCGCTCAACTGGGCGAGTTCTTCCCAGCGGGATCCCACATTCACGCCCTCCAGCTCGAGCCGCAGCAGCAGGGAGGTGGCATTGGAGATATCCCGATAGTCGTCGGTCTTGTCGCGGCGGATTTCCTCGTCGTAGAGGTTGAGAACCAGATCCGTCTCGCCCCGGTCCAGATGCATCAGCGCCAGATGCCACCAAACGTGAAAGCCGAAGTTGTTGCAGTGGCTCCAGCTGTCGGGGCGGGCCATCAGCCACTTGATCCCGTCGTCCGCACGGCCGGTCATGTCATGCACATGCGCCACGGCGTGCAGGCCCCAGGCGTCATCGGGGGCGAGCTCCACCGCCTGACGGCCAAGCGTCTCGGCCAGTCCGTAGTCGCCGGTTTCCTCCAGCGCGAAGGCGTGGCATCCCAGAAGATAGCCGCGCGCCGGGTGGCTCGCGTCATGGGCATCCGCGACCGTCTCGATCGACCGGCGCATGCCCTGCGCATCGCCGAGAACGAACCGGATGGCGTGGACGAGCTTCATCAGGAATGTGTCGCGGGGATATTCCGCCAGCGTTCCGTCCAGCCGGTCCGCCGCCCGCGAAGGCCAGCCGCAGAGCCAGTCCGCCAGCGCATCGGTCACCGCTCGTTCCCGCCGTGTCGCCCCCAGCCGGCGTTCCGACGTGCGGGCCATCTCCAGGCATTCGGTTGCAGTCGGCACCAGCTCCCGGCGTCCGAGAAGAAGACAGAAGAGCCCGCGTGCCGCATGTCCGAGGCCGAAGTCCGGGTCGCTCTCCAGGGCGGTCTGCAGATGCAGAGGCGTGCTGCTGCCGTGGGAGAGGAACGCGTGAACCGTGGCATCCCAGGCGCGCGCCGCGGCCGGAGAGGCAATGGTCAGGTCATAGCCGAACTGGTCGGTCTGGGGCATGGAGGAGGGCTCCTGAAAGCTGCGGGATCGGCGGAGAGGGCATGACGGGGGCGGGAGGAACTGCCCCGGAAATTGCGCCATTCAGCCATTTCTGCCCTCAAGGAGACGCCTCTGCCCGTTGAACTGCAACACACAAAAGAGTGTTGCGAACGTGTGTGCCACGCCCCGCGCCGACGCGATAATGTCGCTGCGGAAAGGAACCCTGATGCCCCGTCTTCCGACCTCGCAGATCGAGGCTGCTCCTCAGCCCTCTCCCTTGTCCCGGCTTGATGTGCCCGGGTCCGCTCCCTCGCAGGGACACGTCTGCGCGCCAGCAGATCCGAAGGGGCAGCGCAAGGTGATCCTCGCGGCAATGCTCACAGCACTCGGCCTCTGGATCCTGGCCACTCCCGAGGCAGGAGCGCGGGTGGCTCTCGCCGTGCCGCTCGGGGCGCTGGCCGGCATCAGTCTCTATCACGCGCGTTTCGGCTTCACCGCCGCCTGGCGCCGCTTTGCGGAAGAGCACCGCGGGCGCGGTCTTCGGGCGCAGCTCCTGCTGCTTGGCCTTTCCTCGCTCGTGGCCTTGCCGCTGATCGGATGGGGGCATCTCATCGGGCTGCCGACGAGCGGTTACGTCTTCCCCTTCGGTCTGGCCGCAGCCCTTGGCGCCACGCTCTTCGGCATCGGCATGCAGCTTGGCGGCGGCTGTGCCTCGGGCACGCTCTTCACCGTGGGCGGCGGCTCCACGCGCATGGTCGTCACGCTGATCGCCTTTATCGCCGGCTCGGTCTGGGCCACCGCGCACCTGCCCTGGTGGAACGGCCTTCCGGCCCTGCCGCCTGTGGCGTTCGCGCAGGCGCTCGGCACGCCGCAGGCGATGCTGGCGACGACCGCGGCACTGTCCGGTCTCGCATTGCTTTCCGTGTGGGTGGAACGGCGCGCCCATGGTGCGCTCGAGAGGGAAGTCACCCCGCACTCTCTTCTGCGCGGCCCCTGGTCCTTCGAGGCTGGAGCCGTCGCTCTCGCATTCGTCGGCATCGCCACCCTTCTCGTGCTGGGGCGGCCATGGGGCATCACCTCGGCCTTCGCCCTGTGGGGTGCAAAGACGCTGGCCGCTTTCGGCGTCCCGGTCGAAACCTGGCCCTATTGGCAGGGGCAGACCGCCCTCAGCCGCAATCTGCTGCAAGACGGCACCAGTCTCATGAACTTCGGCATCATCCTGGGCGCGCTTCTGGCTTCCGGGCTTGCCGGAAAATTCGCCCCCGTTCGGCATCTCCACCCGAAGGACGCCCTGTCCGCAGTGATCGGTGGCCTGCTCATGGGCTATGGCGCGCGTCTCGCCTACGGCTGCAACATCGGCGCCTATCTGGGTGGCGTGCTCTCCGGCTCCCTGCATGGCTGGCTCTGGCTGGTCTTCGCCTGGGCCGGAAGCCTGATCGGGATGCGCCTTCGTCCTGTCTTCGCCCCATGATCCGCACTTGCCAGAGCCCAGAGGAGATCTCCCCCATGCCCGCCCACCGAACGATCGCTCTCCCGGCTCAAGATCCCGCACTCCTTCGGCTGGCGCTTCTGGTGACGCTGGCGCTGCTTTGCGTCCAGCTGCTCGCGTTGCGGCCTCTCCAGGCGTCGGAGCTTGGCCCCCGCGCTGGATGGCAGGTGGTCCGCAGCGAAGATCCCTTCGAAGTCCTCTCCCACCGGGTGAAGGAGGCGATCAAGGCCGAGCGGATGGGTCTCGTCACCCGGGCCAGCGCCTCTGATGGCGCGCGCGGGGCAGGCGTGACCATTCCCGGCAACGAGGTTCTGGGCGTCTTCCGCAACGACTACGCCCGGCGCATGCTGGATGCGTCGCTTTCCGCCGGCATCGAGGCTCCGATCCGGCTCTATTTGATGGAAAATGACGATGGCAGTTCGACCCTTGCCTACAAGATGCCGAGCCATGTCTTCTCGCCCTATCTGGAGGAGGGCGGCGAGCCGCTGAAGGATCTCGCAGCGGAACTGGACATGATCTTTGCGGCGATTGCCGCCCGCGCGACGGGGCCTCTTCCCTGAGGCATCTCCCGGCAGACTTGACGATTTACGTCCACGCCGAACGGGCGTAGCATCATCGGGTCTTCAACAGCTGAAAGGAGGTGTGCCCATGTCTAGTGAGTTCCCGAGTTTGGCCCTTGTGTCTGGGCACCTGGGAAGGACGTCGGAGCAGCCTCTGACGTCGTGAGCTGGTGCCGGGATGTCATCCGGACAAGGGGTCGATCGGACCTCATGGGAAGGCCGCGAAAGCGGCCTTCTTGTGTTTTGGCTAGGCTCCTCGCCCGAGCTTGGACGAGGAGCGAGAAGATCAGGCGATGAGGCCAACGGCCCGGCGCACGCCTTCGTCGCGCAGGGAGCAGTCGATGCCCACATAGCGGTCGCCCGCCGGGCCGCTCAGCCAAGCCAGTGCCTCGCCCACCCAGCGCGCGGGAATATGGACGTTCGGGTCCAGCTGGCTGACCGGGTTGATGCCCGAAGCCTTGATGGCAACCTGCATGTCGGTGGCAACCGTTCCCGGGCTCAGGCCCAGAACGCGGATGTGGTCGTCGATGAGCTCCAGATGCGCGCATTTGGTCAGCGACAGGACAGCGGCCTTGGAGGCGCAATAGTGGCTCCAGCCTTCCAGCGCGCCGGTCGCAGCCCCCGAGGAGATGTTGATGATGGTACCGCCGCCATGTGCCTTCATCGGGGCGATGGCGTGGCGGATCACGTTCAGCACACCCTTCACGTTGATGTCGATCACCTTGCCCCAGGCCGCCGGATCCGCATCCTCCAGGCGCGCGATCGGATCAATCACGCCGGCATTGTTGATGACCACATCCAGTGCGCCGAACCGGTCGACGGTCTGGCGGATGGCGGCCTGCACGGCGGCGGCATCCGTCACGTCCAGGCTGATGGCCAGCGCCTGACCGCCAGCGGAGGTGATCTCGCTGGCAATGCGGGTGATGTCGCCGGTGCTGCGGGCGGTGAGAACCACATTGGCCCCGCGCTCGGCAAAGACGCGGGCGGCAGCTTCGCCGATGCCCCGGCTTGCGCCCGTGATGAAGACTGTCTTCGATTGCAGATCCGACATGATCCCAACTCCTGCCCCAGTAGCCTGAAGCGGCCCGAAACGGCCCTTCAGGATCCGTATTTAGGCAATCGTTAATATTTGCGCCAGCCCGATTGTATGCAAACGCGGGCGTTCGGGCGAATGTGCGTTCAAGCGTGTCCGGGGGGGCGGCCCGTGGTGCGCCGCCGGTGCGGCTCAATCAGGGGCTTGCACTTCCGCAAGCTTTTGCCATCCTGCGCCCATGACAAATCTGACAGCGACCCTGCGTGCCCGCCTGCGCACGCTCTATTTCGGCGACAGTCGCCAATCCCGCTACTGGCGCTATGGCATGCTCGTCTTCGACGTGGCCACGATCGCCTATTTCGTTGTCTCGTCGATGATCGATCCGGAGCATCACAATCACGCCATCGATTTCGTGGTGGCAGCGGTGCTCGGTCTGGATTTCGCGGCGCGCCTTCTGGCAGAGCCCCGGCCCTGGCGCGAGCTCTTCAGCTTTACCGGCATCATGGACATCGCGGTGATCGCGTCCCTGCTTGCTCCTGTCTTCGTGGAAAACATGGCGTTCCTGCGGGTTGTGCGCATGCTGCGGCTGCTGCGTTCCTACCATCTGCTAAAGGAGCTGCGCGAGGCGTCTCCCTGGTTCCGGGTGCGAGAGGAGATCATCCAGTCCGCGATCAATCTCGTGGTCTTCGTCTTCGTGGTGACCGCCATTGTCTACGTGGTCGAGAACGATCTGAACCCGGACATCAACACCTATCTCGACGCGCTCTATTTCACGGTCACCACGCTCACCACCACTGGCTTCGGTGACATCACCATGAGCGACACCGCAGGTCGGCTGATGACCGTGATCATCATGATCTTCGGCGTCGCCTTGTTCCTGCGTCTGGTGCAGACGATCTTCCGCCCCAACAAGGTGCATTACCCCTGTCCCGATTGCGGGCTGAGCCGTCATGACCCGGACGCGGTTCACTGCAAGCATTGCGGACGCACCATCGCCATTCCGACCGAAGGGGAGTGGAGCTGAACACCGCATCGTGACCGGCCGAGCCCCCGGGGATCTGCCGAAGGGCCTCGCCTCGGGTGGGGGAGGCGCCTATGTGTTTGCAGGGGCGTTGACGACGCCGCTGCGAACAGGGGGGAGGAGAGATCCCGTGTCCACTGCTGGCCTGACAATCGTGATCCGGAGCATCCTTAAACGGCTGCCGTATCTGGCGGCGCTGCTGCTCTGCCTTGCTGCTCCGGTTCTCGGGGCGGCATCGGGCGCCCGGGCCGAAACGGGCGCTGCGCCAGTCACTCCTTGCGGAGGCGAAATCGCCTGCGAGCTGCGAGCGGGCCGCTATTACGTTCACATGCCCGAGCCGGGGCACGAGGCCGCATCGAAACGCCAGCCGGGCGGTCGCGTTGGCGCCATCGTCTTCCTCCATGGCCATCGCGGCAACGGGCTCAACGAGATCCGCAATCGCTCGTTTCAGGCGCTGGCCGATGAGCTCGGTGTCGCCTTCGTGGCGGTGGAGGGCCTTCAGGGAACCTGGTCCTTCCCGAATGCCCCTCGCGCCTTGCGTGACGAGCCGGCCTTTTTTGACGCGGTTCTTGCCGATCTGACCGGGCGGTTTCCCGTCGACCGGTCGAAGATCCTGCTCTCCGGCTTTTCGTCAGGCGCCTTCATGACCTGGGCGCTCGCTTGCCAGAAGCCGGATCGCTTTGCCGGCTACGCACCCATTGCCGGCGCCTTCTGGGAGCCCTTGCCCGATCACTGCGCCGGACCCGCGCCCTATCTCTATCATACCCACGGCACCACGGATGAGGTGGTGCCGCTGGCGGGCCGTTATCTCGGCGGTGGGCGGTTCAAGCAGGGCGACGTCTACGAGAGCCTCATGGTCTGGCTCCGTGCCGAGGGCCGCAGCCTCGACAGGGGCGAGAGCCATGGCGAACCGGGTCTTTCCTGCACCGCCTGGGCGATGGCTTCGGGGCGGCTGGAGCTCTGCCTGCATGACGGCGGCCATTCGGTGCGAGCGGAATGGCTGAAGCGCGCCTGGCGAAACCTGGAGCGCGACCGGGGCTGGACCCAGCCCGCCTCTTCCGCCCCGGCGAGCGCCTGCGCGCCGGATCGCGTGGGGGCTGCCGCGCCATCCCGCAGCTCGGCCTGCTGACCAGATCAAGGATTGGGCATCTCCGGCCAGAGCCTCCCGAATTGCGGGGCGATCTGCCCCTTCCTGCGGCAAGTCCTGCCGCCAATATCGCCTTCTGCACGGTGACGGCCTCGCTTACCCTGAAAGGAACCTTCAATCGGGGATAAGCTCATGAGCCAATTCGATTTTTCCATGAACCGGCGTGGTCTTCTGGGCCTTGGTGCGGCTGCGGGCGCAAGTGCGCTGCTCGGTCCGCTGGGCAAGGCTCTTGCGGCCGGAACCATAACGCCCGGCCCCAATGCGGTGCTGCTGGTGATCGACGTGCAGAACTGCTTCCTGCCCGGCGGAACCCTTCCCGTCAGCGAGGGCGATCAGGTGGTGCCGATCATCAACGCCCTTTCGTCGAAATTCGCCAATGTGGTGCTGACCCAGGACTGGCACACGGCCGATCACACGAGCTTCGCCTCCAACCACGAGGGCAAGGCCCCCTTCGAGACGGTGGAGCTTGATTACGGTACGCAGGTGCTCTGGCCAGATCATTGCGTGCAGGGCACCCAGGACGCTGCCCTTGCTCCCGGGCTCGACATCCCCCACGCCCAGCTCATCATCCGCAAGGGCTATCACTCCGAAGTGGACAGCTATTCCACCTTCCTGAATGCGGACAAGACCACCCGCACCGGCCTCACCGGCTACCTGCAGGAGCGGGGTCTGACCGAGGTCTATGCCTGTGGTCTGGCGACCGACTTCTGCGTGGCCTGGTCGGCCATCGATGCCCGCGCGGCGGGTCTTGTCGTCTCGGTCATCGAGGATGCCTGCCGTGCCATCGATCTCAACGGCTCGCTCGAGGCCGCCTGGTCGACCATGAGCGAGGCGGGCGTGACCCGCGTGCAGTCGACCGACTTCGCCTGACCGGCGCTCTTCTTCGGTGTTCCCGCAAGGGGAGCGATGACGTGGCGCTGACGAATTGGTGAGCGCATAACCGCGCGCCGTGAAGGCCCCCGCCTTGACCGGCGCGCGGGAAACGGATTGGCTGGACCTGTTTCGCTTCTTGTCAGGATCCGCCCTCCGTGCCGCTTGCCTCTTCTTCCGCACAACCAGACCCGGCACCGGCCTCCGGCCCGCTCACCGGGCTTGTCGTGCTCGATCTCTCGCGCATTCTGGCCGGGCCCACCTGCACCCAGATCCTGGGCGATCTCGGGGCGGAGGTCATCAAGGTCGAGCGTCCGGGCCGGGGCGATGACACCCGTGGCTGGGGCCCGCCCTTCCTGAAGGACCGGGACGGCCAGGACACGGCGGAAAGCGCCTATTACCTCTCGTCCAACCGCAACAAGGCCTCTGTCGCCATCGATCTTGCCAGCGCGCAGGGGCAGGAGCTGATCCGCAAGCTCGCGCTTGAGGCGGATATCCTGGTCGAGAACTTCAAGGTCGGGGATCTGAAGCGGCGCGGGCTGGACTACGACACTCTCGCCGCGCTCAACCCCCGGCTGATCTATTGCTCCATATCCGGCTTCGGCCAGACCGGCCCCTATGCCCATCGCGCCGGCTATGACTTCCTGATCCAGGGCATGGGCGGCATCATGTCCCTCACCGGCCTGCCCGACGAGGAGGGGGGACGCCCCGTGAAGGCTGGCGTCGGCATCGCCGATGTCATGTGCGGCATGTATGCGCTGACCGGCATTCTGGCGGCCCTCCACGAGCGGACGACCTCGGGCAAGGGTCAGCATGTGGATGTGGCGCTTCTGGACAGCCAGGTCTCCTGGCTCATCAATCAGGGCGTCGGTTATCTCGTGTCCGGCAAGGTGCCGGGGCGTCTGGGCAATGGCCATCCCACGATCGTGCCCTATGAGACCTTTCCGGCCAGCGATGGCGACTTCATCCTGGCCGTCGGCAATGACGATCAGTTCGCCCGCTTCTGTGCCCTTGCGGATTGCGCCGACCTGGCCGGCGATCCGCGCTTCATCACCAACGCCGACCGGGTCCGCAACCGGGCGGAGCTGATCCCGCTCCTGCGCCGGCTCACGATCACCCGCTCCGCGGCCGATTGGATCTTGGGGCTGGAGGCGCTGGGCGTGCCCTGCGGTCCGGTGAACGATCTCGCCCAGACCTTCGCCGATCCGCAGGTCATGGCGCGCGGCATGCGCATCACTCTGCCGCATCCCGACAGCGGGACGGTGGATCTCATCGGCTCGCCGCTCAACCTGTCTCGCACGCCGGTCACCTATCGCTCAAGCCCCCCGCGTCTGGGCGAAGACACGCGTTACGTTCTCTCCCGCCATCTCGGCCTTGACGACGACACGCTCTCCCGGCTGGATGCCGCCGGCGTGATCGCGCTCGCCGGATCGCCCAACCTGTGACCTCTGACCCTGTGCTTCCCAAGGATTCCGTGACATGACCCTGCCTCTCCTCGATGCCGCCGCAGAGCGCAAGGGCGCCGACGTGATCGCCGCCAAGCTGGCCGATGCAGGGGTGCGCGAGGTCTATGGCATGCCGGGTGGGGAGGTTCTCGCCCTTCTCGAGGCGCTGACCTGCGCCGGGCTGCGCTTCACGCTGGTCAAGCACGAGAATGCCGGCGGTTTCATGGGCGAGGGAGCCTGGCATGCCACGGGCCGGGTCAGCGTGTTGCTCGCAACCCTCGGGCCCGGTGTCGCCAATGCGGTCAATGTGGTCGCCAATGCCTGGCAGGACCGGGTGCCGCTGATCTTCCTGACCGGCTGCGTCGACGGGGCGGAGGCGGAAACCTACACCCATCAGGTGTTCGATCATCAGGCCCTGCTGCGCCCCATCGTGAAGGCCAGTTTCTCGGCCCGCGCAGGCGCGCTGTCGGCGATGATGGACAAGGCCATGGCGATCGCCCTTGATGGGCAGCCGGGCCCGGTTCACATCGACGTGCCGATCAGCGTGGCAGAGGGCCTGACCGACGAGCCGGTTTTCCTGCGCGGCGAGGCCGGCTACGCGCCGGTCCTGTCCGCGCCTGCCGGACAGGATCTGGCCCGCGCGGCAGAGATCTTCGCGCGCGCCAGCCGTCCGGTGATGATCGCCGGGGTAGATGCAGTGAACGAGGGTGCGGGACCTGCGATTACCGCCTTCTGCGAGACGTTCCAGGTGCCGCTGATCACCAGCTACAAGGGCAAGGGACTGATGGACGAGGGGGCGGACCTGGCGCTGGGGGGTGCCGGCCTGTCGCCCCGGGCAGACCGTCACCTTCTGCCGCTGCTGGCCCAGTCCGACTGCATCCTGCTGGCGGGCTATGACCCGATCGAGATGCGCATCAACTGGCGTGCGCCCTGGCCGGCGGCCACGCCCGTCGTCGAGATCGCGCCCGTCCTGCGCACCCATGGCATGCATGATGTGACCTGCACCCTGCGCGCCGGTGTTGCTGAAACGCTTTCGGCCTTGGCGGGCGCCCGTGCCGCGACCACGCCGTCCTGGCCGGAGGGGGAGTGGCGCAAGGCCCGCGCCGCCCTGCGCGCGGACTTTCAGCCCGAGAGCACCGGCTGGGGGCCGGCCACGGTGTTTCACACCCTGCGTCAGGCCCTGCCGCCGGAAACGGTTGCCACGGCCGACAGCGGCGCCCATCGCATTCTTCTCAGCCAGATCTGGACCTGCCCGCACCCGCGCGGCCTGCTCCAGTCCTCGGCGCTCTGCACCATGGGCTGTGCCGTGCCTCTGGCTATCGGCCACCGCCATGCGGACGCAAAGGCCGCGCCGGTCATTGCCTTTGTCGGGGATGCAGGGCTGGAAATGGGGCTGGGCGAGCTCTCCACCCTCCGGGATCTCGGCTTGCCGGTGATCATCTGCGTTCTCGTCGACCGGTCCCTGTCGCTCATCGAGCTGAAGCAGCGCGGATCGAACCGTCCCAATGCGGGCGTCGATTTCGGCGAGACCGACTTCCCGGCCATCGCGCGCGCCTATGGCGGCCACGGGGTCTGGGTGGAGGATGCCTCGACCCTGAGACAGGAGGCGGCAGAGGCCCTGATCCGGGACGGCTTCACCCTGCTGGCCTGCCGCATTCCCTCCCGCGCCTATGACGGGCGCATCTAGGCGCCCTCAGACGCCTGTCCAGATCTCCCTGAGACCTCTCGGTCCTCGACCCGGATGGGCATCGCCCGCCTGTCCGGGAGAGAGAATCACGCGCCTTTAACCGGCCATTCACCGTGATTGAAGAGGCGCACTTGTCCGAGACACCCGGCGAACTAGTGCCACAATACTTGTCCCGGCGACCCCTGCATCATTTGCGAATGCGTATTTCTGACGTGGGTCAGACGTGGTTCTGACGCGCCTCGGATCAGCACAACTGTCAGATACATTCATGAACTGCGTGAACCAAAGTCGCGCGTTGTCGGGATGACTCTCAATCTCCAGTGGTAAAATTCCCGCTCTTCGAATGTGAAGCAATTGAAATTGGGTCTCATGAATCCGTCGAAGTATAGTTCCGGAGAAAATAGGCTACGATCTACTGAAGTAATCTTCAATTACATCTGATTAATATATTGTTAACTATATTATATGTTCATCCTTACTTAAGGTGTTGCGCCTGAGTGTGTTGGTAAATGCTTGCTGTGGAGAAAGATGAAAGATCGGGGGCAATGGATACTGCAAGAAATTCCAATGATGCTTCGACTTATGTCTTGCCGGGACAGTGCGATCTGACGGCTGCAGCGCGCATACACGCGGCACTGATCGAAAAGATGAACGAGCCGGTCCTCCTGCTGGATGCGGGCGAGGTGGAGCGCTGCGGCACCGTCGTGGCGCAGATCCTTGTCGCGGCCTCGCGTGAGGTTTCGGCAGCGGGCGGGCACATGCAGGTGCGCAACATGGGGCCCGGTTTCCGGAAGTGCTTTGCGGACCTCGGCCTCTCGCAGGACGTGACCAGTTGGGAGTGAGTAGCACATGGCCAAGCGGGCTTTGACGGTGGATGACAGCAAGACCATGCGGGACATGGTGGCCTTCACGCTGAAGGGCGCCGGGTTCGAGGTTCTGGAGGCCGAAGACGGGATGCATGCCCTCTCCGTGCTCAAGGGCCAGACCGTGGATGTGGTGATCACCGACATCAACATGCCGAACATGGATGGCGTGACCCTCGTGAAGGAGTTGCGGGCCAAGCCGGAGTTTCGCTCCACCCCCATCTTGATCCTCACCACGGAAGGCGGCGAGGACAAGAAGGCGAGTGGGCGGGCGGCCGGCGCCACGGGTTGGATCGTCAAGCCCTTCGCGCCGGACAAGCTTCTGGCGGTGGTCAACAAGGTCTGCCCCTGAAGCCGGCGCGCATGTGACACCAGGAAAGCGGGATAGCGGAACATGAGCAGTGACGGCTCCTCTGGATCGGACTTCGAGCGGTTTCGGGTCACCTTCTTCGAAGAGTGCAACGAGATCCTCGCGGATCTGGAAGTCCATCTGACCCAGCTTCAGGAGGAAGCCCTGGATGTGGAGGGGCTGAATGCGGTCTTCCGCGCGGCCCACTCCATCAAGGCCGGGGCAGGGGCCTTCGGCTTCACGCGGCTGGTCACCTTCACCCATTCCTTCGAGGCCCTTCTCGACAAGCTGCGCGATGGCCAGATCGAGCAGTCTCCCCACATCGCGGACGTGCTGATCCGGGGTGGCGATATCCTCGCCGAACTTGTCACCGCGGCACAGGAAGAGCGCGAGGTCGCGGCAGACTTCACCGCCCCGATCCTCGCCGAGATCGCCGAGGTGATGGACGAGGGCGGCGGCGCTGCCGCAGTCGCCTCCGCAGCAGCGGCCGCGGTCGGACCCGCCAGCGCGGCGGACGTCGAGCCGAACGGACCGCGCAGCTGGCAGATCACGCTGGCCCCGGGTCCGGATCTCTTCAAGAACGCCACCGAACCCCTTCTCCTGATCCGCGAACTGCAGGGCCTTGGGGATCTGATTGTCCGCTGCAATTCGGATGCTCTGCCCACCCTGCGCCGCATGGATCCGGAGCTCTCCTATCTGGGCTGGGTCTTCACCCTGGAGAGCACCTGCACCCGGCAGGATATCCAGGAGGTCTTCGAATTCGTCGACGACACCTGCTCCATAGACATCGAGGATGTGACCGGCCGCACGCCCAGGGCGACGACCTCGCAGGAGGAAGAGGACGGCTTCGGCCTGTTCGAGCCTCTGGAAAGCGATTCCGCTCCGGAAGCAGGCATGGCGCAGGCCGAGGGCGGGCAACCGGCACCGGCACCTCCGGTCGGAGCTGCTCGCGCTCCTGCGGCGGCCGCCGCCGGCGCTCCTGCGTCAAAGCCGGCCGCCGCGTCTTCCATCCGGGTCGAGCTCAACCGCATCGATCGTCTGGTCAACACCGTCGGCGAACTGGTCATCACCCAGGCCATGCTCTCGCAGGAGCTGGGCGAACTTGCCGACTATCTCGGCCGCCAGCCCATCGCCGGACAGGAGGCGCTCGCCGCGCTCACCCGCGAGCTGCAGGAATGCGTGATGGCCATCCGCATGCAGCCGGTGAAGTCGGTCTTCGCGCGCATGCCCCGCCTGGTGCGCGATCTGTCCGGCAAGCTCGGCAAGAAGATCAACCTGCGCATGTCCGGTGAACATACCGAGGTCGACAAGACCATCATCGAGGAACTGGCCGACCCGCTCACCCACATGATCCGCAACTCCATCGACCATGGCATGGAAATGCCAGCCGACCGGGTCGCTGTGGGCAAGCCCGAGGAAGGCACGATCGAGCTGTCTGCAGCCCATGTCGGCGGCAACATCGTCATCAGCGTGTCGGATGATGGCGCGGGCATCAACCGGGAACGGGTCCTGCGCAAGGCGATGGAAAAGGGCATCGTGCCCGCCGACGCGGTGCTGAGCGACCACGAGATCGACGAGCTGATCTTTGCCCCGGGCTTCTCCACCGCCGATCAGGTGACCGACATTTCCGGCCGTGGCGTCGGCATGGACGTGGTCCGGCGCAACATCATGGGCATCGGCGGCCGCATTCAGGTGACCTCGCACCCCGCGCGCGGGACACGGTTCAACCTGCTCATCCCGCTCACCCTAGCGGTGCTCGACGGCATGATCGTTGCCGTGGGCAACCAGCGCTACATCCTGCCGATCACCTCCATCGTGGAGTCCTTCCGGCCCGATCCCACCCAGCTTCGCTTCCTGGATGATCGCACCCAGCTGGTCTCCATCCGGGGCGAGTTCATCCGCATCATCAAGCTCTGCGACCTCTTCCATGTGCCCGATGCGGTGCACGACCCGGCGCGCGGCCTCGTCGTGCTGGTCGAGGTGGCCGGCGGCGGCAAGGTCGGCATCGTGGTGGACGAGCTGATCGGCCAGCAGCAGATCGTGATCAAGAGCCTCAACGACAATTTCGATCCGGTGGAAGGGATCTCGGGCGCGACCATTCTCGGCAACGGCAAGGTCGCGCTGATCCTCGACATCGAGCAACTCGCCATCATGCGGGCGGACGTATCCAGCGGCCGTCTGCCGCCGGACCCGGGCCCCGCCGCCTTGGTCGCAGCCGAATAGATCCAGAAGGAGAGCCCAGCCCATGCAGACCGACATGCACGCAGCGCAGGCAGACGCCTCCGCCGCCATCGCGATGGGGTCTGGTCACGCCAGCGCCGATACGGCGCCAGAGCCCTGCCAGTTCATCAGCTTTACCCTCGGCGACGACGAATACGCCATCGACATCATGGCGGTGCGAGAGATCAAGGGCTGGACGGACACAACGCCGCTGCCCAACCAGCCCGCCCATGTGCTTGGCGTCCTGAACCTGCGCGGCGCCATCGTGCCCATCATGGATCTGCGCAGCCGCTTCGGCCAGGGAATGACGGAAACGACGCCGATGCACGTGGTCATCATCGTCAATGTGGGCGAACGGACCTTCGGCATTCTGGTGGATGCGGTGTCCGACATCCTCACCGTCGAGCCGGCGGAGATCAAGGGCGTGCCCGACAACGATCGAACGGGCAGCGAGGCCTATCTCAGCGGCATCATCAATGCCGACCACGGGATGGTCGTCGTCTTGTCCCTCAGGGAACTCTTTCAGTAATCGAGCCGGCTCGCGGGCCGGGCCATCAACCGGGTCCGCGCGGGCCGAATGACCGGAAATCCCCCTACGAAGGGGCCAGGAGACAGCCATGAAGTCGAGTGACGCGAAGAATTCAGCCGGCTCGGAAAAACGGGCCACAATGACAATCCGGAAGAAGGTGAACCTGACCTCCGGCCTGCTGATCGCGGCGATGGTTGCCGTCGGTGGCCTGGCCATCTTCAACTACCAGCAGACCAGCGGGGCCCTCACCCAGCTGGCGGGCGCGGCCCATCTGGAAGGCGAGATGGCGCACATCCAGCAGGAGTTCCTGGGGCTGCGCGGAACGGGCCTCGTCCGATTGATGCGTCCGGAGTACAACCCGGAAAATGAGACAGCTGCGGAAATCGAGGCACTCACCGCCAAGGTGGAAGAAGCAGCCGCTGCCGACAAGATCGGCCTGGCAGCGACCCTCAAGACCATCAAGGACGACATTCACGCTTATGCGGTGACCTACGAAGAGGCGCATCAGCTCAAGGGACAGCGCGCACAGCTGCTCGAAGAACGCTTGCGTCCGATGCAGGCGTCGCTGTCCGAGCAGATCAACCTGACCATCGATGCGATCAACCGGGGTAGCGACAAGACCTTGCAGGCGCAGGCGGACAGCCTGCGCGAGACCTTCTCCCTGGGCAACCGTCTGGCCATGGCTGCCGTCGCCTCCGGCGACACCACCGGCCTCGGACAGGCCAAGGAAGCCCTGGCCAAGGGTGAGCTGATCGTCAGCGGTCTGGCCTCGAGCAGCGACCTTCTGGTCAAGACCCGCGCGTCCCAGGTTTCCGGGCAGATGACCGCCTACGGCGAGGTCTCCAGTCAGGCCGCCGAGATGGAAGCCCGGTTCGAACGTCAGATCGCCGAAGAGCTTCCTGCGATCACGAGCGACATCGAAAGCCAGTTCGATGCGCTCATGACGTCAGTGCTGACCACGACTGACGCGACGGCGACCTCCGGGCAGAGCACTGGCTTCATCGCCTTTGTGATCAGCATTGTGGCAAGCCTTGTGGCGCTGGGCCTGGCAATCAGTTTCGCGCTTCTGGTCGGGCGCGGGGTCGCCATTCCCCTGGTGCGCCTGACGGATGCAACGAAGCGTGTCGCCGATGGCGAGCTCGACACCGAGATCCCCTATCTGGAACGCTCCGACGAACTGGGCGACCTGGCTGCCGAGATCGACGGGTTCCGCATGGCGGCCAAGGATGCCGAGGAGCAGATCATCGTCAACACCCGCATCAAGGTGGCCCTCGACAACTGCACCACAAACGTGATGGTGGCCGGCACCAACGGGCATATCGCCTACATGAACAAGTCCGTCACCGCGATGCTGAAGAACGCAGAGCAGGACCTGCGCAAGGAATTCTCCGGCTTCGACGTGAGCAAGCTGATCGGCACCAACATCGACATCTTCCACAAGAACCCGGCCCATCAGCGTTCCCTGCTGGAGCGGCTCAACAGCACCTTCCGCACGCAGATCGCCGTCGCCGGTCGCGAGTTCGGCCTGATCGCCAACCCGGTGACCGACGACAAGGGCAACCGGCTGGGAGCCGTGGTCGAGTGGTCCGACATCACCGAGGAAAAGCGGGTCGAGCGGGAGATTTCCGAACTCGTCGCCGCGGCCGCGAACGGCAACCTGCGCATGTCCATCCCGCTGGAAGGCAAGGCCGACTTCATCCTGCGCCTCAGCCAGGCCATCAACAACCTGTGCTCCACCACGGCCACCGCGCTGGACGACGTGAACGACAAGCTGCGCGCCCTGTCCGAGGGGGATCTAACCGTGCGTGTCACCGCCTCCTACCAGGGCATGTTCGAGGAACTGAAGAACAACCTGAACGACACGGCGGATCGTCTGGCGGAAATCGTGACCGAGGTGGCCAGCGGTGCGAACGAGGTGAGCAACGCCTCTGCGGAGATCACCTCGGGCACCACGGACCTGTCGCAGCGCACCGAGCAGCAGGCCTCCAGCCTCGAGGAAACCTCAGCCTCCATGGAGCAGATGGCGGCAACCATCCGCCAGAACGCGGAAAATGCCCAGCAGGCCGACCAGCTGGTCGCGAACGCCAGCCAGGTTGCGACCCGCGGCGGTGAGGTCGTCACTCGGGCTGTCAACGCCATGAGTCGGATCGAGGCCTCGTCCCAGAAGATCTCTGACATCATCGGGGTCATCGACGAGATCGCCTTCCAGACCAACCTGCTGGCCCTGAACGCTGCCGTGGAAGCGGCCCGTGCCGGCGATGCGGGCAAGGGCTTCGCGGTCGTGGCCTCCGAGGTGCGCTCCCTGGCACAGCGGTCGTCGGAAGCCGCCAAGGACATCAAGGAGCTGATCGTCGAAAGCGGCAGCCAGGTGAACGACGGGGTGGGCCTCGTCAACAACACAGGCGAGACCCTGGACGAGATCGTCAACTCGGTGAAGAAGGTCGCCGATATCGTCTCCGAAATCGCCGCCGCTAGCCGCGAACAGGCAACCGGCGTCGAGGAAATCAACCGGGCCGTCAGCCAGATGGACGAGATGACCCAGCAGAACTCCTCGCTGGTGGAAGAGAATGCCGCCGCTTGCCGCATGCTGCAGAGCCAGGCGGAGAACATGACCCAGCGCATGGCCTTCTTCCGCACCAGCGCGGCCATGGCGGGCGGGCATCAGCGCGCAGCAGCCTCCGGCCGAGGTGGCGGCGGAGGATCTTCTTCACGCCCCGCTCCGCGCAAGCCGTCAGGCCCGGCGCCGGCGACCTCGCGATCCCGCCCGTCAAGCTCGGGAGCCCTGGCTCTCCAGCAGGATCTGGCCGCTGCCGTGGAGGACGATGACTGGAAGGAATTCTGAACGGACGGAATTTTTCACCCAAGGAGCTCTGGTCCGGGACATCCCCGGACCATTGCCTCTAAAGGAGCGTCAGTAAAAGCAAATGCTTGCATCCGTTGAGACGAACCAGCGCACTGATCGCGAGTTCCGGTTCGAGAAAAGTGATTTCGATTATCTGGCCGATCTGGTCCGCCGCAACACCGGCATCGTGCTGGCCGACCACAAGCAGGACATGGTCTATTCCCGCCTTGTCCGTCGCCTGCGCGAACTCGGCCTGAGCACCTTCAAGTCCTATTGCGAGCTGCTGGAAAAGCCCGGTGGCTCGGCGGAACTGGGCAAGCTCATCAATGCCATCACGACGAACCTGACCCGTTTCTTCCGGGAGGGACATCACTTCGAGCATCTGGCGCAGACGACCCGCGCGCATCTGGCAAAGACCCGTGGCCGCAGCCGCTTCCGCATCTGGTCGGCGGGCTGCTCCTCCGGCGAGGAACCCTATTCCATCGCCATGACCATGGGTGAGCATTGCGAGGCCCTGCGCTATCACGACTTCCGCATTCTCGCGAGCGACCTCGACACGGATATGGTCGCCCGCGGATCGGCCGGCCGTTACATGCTCAAGGATGCGGACGGGCTCAGCAAGGGACAGGTCACGCGCTGGACGACGCCTGTGCGCGGCACCGGCGAGATCCAGATGAAGCCCGCCCTGCGGGAGATGATCGTCTTCAAGCAGCTCAACCTGCTCGGCCCCTGGCCCATGCGCGGCAAGTTCAACGTGATCTTCTGCCGCAACGTGATGATCTATTTCGACGGTCCGACCAAGGCGCGCCTGCTGGAGCGCTATCACGACGCCCTCGTGCCCGGTGGCTGGCTCTACATCGGCCACTCCGAGACAATTCTGGAGCAGCGACACCTGTTCGAGCCCATGGGCAAGACGATCTACCGGAAGGCGGGGCCATGCTGATGCCGGTACCTGACGGTTTGACCGGACCTGCTGATGACACGGCCTCCTTCCGGCTGGAGCAGGTCGACATTTCCCGGCGCGTGCGCGTTCTGCCGGGGGAAAGCCGGTCCGTCTTGCGGCCGGATCTCGTGCTCATGACCGTGCTTGGCTCCTGTGTCTCCGCCTGCATTCGCGATCCGCGCACAGGCTTCGGCGGCATGAACCACTTCATGCTGCCCTTCAGCGAGACCGGCACCTGGAACGGCGAGGAAGCCGCCATGCGCTACGGTAACTATGCGATGGAGGCGCTCATCAACGAGGTGCTCAAGTCGGGATGCCGCCGCGAGGATCTGGAGATCAAGGCCTTCGGTGGCGCCGATCTGGGCTTCCACCAGTCGGGCGTCGGCCGCAAGAACGTCGCGTTTCTGATCGGCTACCTGAACTCGGAAGGCTTGCGCCTTGCGGCCCATGACTTTGGTGGCAACCAGGGACGGAGGGTCTTCTATCGGCCCGCCACGGGCCAGGTGCGCCAGAACTACATTCGCACCACCCCGAAGGATGCCGTGCTGCGGGAGGAGCAGAAATACGCCCGCACCCTCGAAACCCGGCCGCTCGACGGCACCATCGAGCTGTTCTGAGGAGATCGCGCCATGTCCCGTCGCATTCGTGTCCTGATCGTCGATGACAGCGCCCTGGTCCGGCAGATGCTGACGGAGATGCTGTCAGCGGACCCGGAGGTGGAGGTGATCGGCTCGGCCTCCGATCCGCTCTTCGCCCGCACCATGATCAAGGAACTCAATCCGGACGTGCTGACCCTGGATGTTGAAATGCCGCGCATGGACGGGCTGAACTTTCTGGAGAAGATCATGACCCTGCGGCCCATGCCGGTGGTCATGGTGTCCTCCCTGACCCAGAAGGGCGCCGAAGCCGCTCTGCGCGCCATGGAGCTGGGCGCCGTGGATATCGTGGCGAAACCCACCATCGGGCTGCGCGATTCCTTTCCGCTCCTGCAGGCCGAGCTGCTGGCCAAGATCAAGGCGGCAGCCGGTGCCCGCGTCCGCTCCCGCGAGCGCGCGGCCGAGGTGGCGCGGCCTGCGAGTTTCAGCGGCCACTACAAGACGACGGAATGCATCATTTGCATCGGCGCCTCGACCGGCGGCGTGGAAGCGCTGGCCGACGTGCTGCGCCTGATGCCGGGTGACGCCCCGGCCATCGCCATCACCCAGCACATGCCGGCGTCCTTCACGGCGAAATTCGCCTCCCGCCTCGACAGTATCTGCGCCGTGCGCATTGCCGAGGCGCGCGGCGGCGAACGCATGCTGCCGGGCCATGCCTATCTGGCGCCGGGCAACCAGCACCTCACGGTGGAGCGATCCGGCGCCAATTACGTCTGCCGGGTCGGCGGCACGGATCCGGTTAGTGGCCACTGTCCGTCGGTGGATGTTCTCTTCCACTCGGCCGCACGCAATGTGGGGGTCAACGCCGTCGGCGCGATCCTCACAGGCATGGGCCGCGATGGGGCGGAAGGACTGAAGGCCATCCGCCAGGCAGGAGGTGCCACCATCGGTCAGAACGAGGCGACCTGCGTGGTCTATGGCATGCCGCGCGTCGCCTTCGAACTCGGAGCCGTGGAGCGCCAGGTGCCGCTCGGCGGTGTGGCGCAAGCCATTCTCGAAGCCTGTGCTGCCAAGGGCAGCCGGGCCGTACGCATATAATCGCGACGCAAGCGTCGCTTCATGGGGGCCGATATGGTGACGAGTAGTCAGGCCGAAGCAGCAAATCTGGACGATGTGGACCTGTTCCTCTTCGAGGACGGAGACGATGCGGAGCGTGAGGCGGACCTGCCCGCAGACGAGCCCGGCGGCGATCTGATCGCGGACCCCGATCCGGCCGTGGCGGAGGCGGTCGACACCTCGATCGCTGATCTGGCCGCCGAACTCGACGAGCGCTCGCGTCTGATCGAACTCAATGCCGTTCAGGAAAAGACCCTGCATTTCCTGATGGAGGAGATCAACCACGCCTCCCGCGATGTGGAAGACACGGCCGGAAGTCTTTCCTCCCGCTTCCGCCACATGGCGACCTCTGCCCGCGATCTGACGCAGGTCGTCCAGTCCCTTTCGGAGGAAGTGCTCTTCGTGAAGGTCGAGAACGACCGCATCGGCACCCAGACCCTGGCGGAAGAGCTCATGGCCGGGCTGGAGGATTTCTTCCGGAAGGTGGTTTTCCTGTCATCCCGCGGGGTCAAGATGTCCTACACCCTGGACGACATGTTCAAGGTGCTCGACAGCATGCAGGAGAGCATTGCCGAGATCGACCGGATCAACAAGCAGACCCATCTGCTCGCCCTCAATGCCAAGATCGAGGCGGCCCGGGCCGGAGAGGCAGGGCGCGGCTTCAAGGTGGTGGCGGAAGAGGTACGGGCTCTGGCGGCCTCGGTGAACGAGCTCTCCACGGACCTTCGCGAGCACACCACCCAGGTCACCCAGGGGCTGGAGGGTGGATATGAAATCATCAAGGAAATTGCCACCGTCGATCTTTCGGAGGAGAATATCGACGCGCATTCGCGGCTGAAGCTGATGACCCGGAGCTTTATGGCTCAGGGAGAGGCAGTGGAACAGGCGCTCGCGCGCAGTGCGGAAGCAAGCAGACAGGTAGAAGCGGAGATCAACAGCTCCATCGTGGAGCTGCAGTTCCAGGACCGGCTGAAGCAGCGGCTCGAAGCTGTGAACGATGCCATCGATCGCATGATGACCATCACCCGCGACGCGGCGGCGCTGGAAGGCACGCCCATCGGCGAACTTGGTCCCGATTTCCAGGCGGCAGTCGCCCGGGAAATTGCAGGGGTCTTCAAGCTCGGAGAACTCCGCGATACCTACCACCGCCAGCTTGGCCTCCACGTGGAGGATCGGCCGGAGGCACCTGCAAGCAGCGCTGCCGACGATGACGACGATATCGAATTGTTCTAGGAGAGCCTGATGGAATTGCGGACAGAACAGAGCGGCGATCAGTTTACGGCCTGGCTGAGCGGCCAGTTGAAATACCAGGACAATGGCGCCTTCCGGCAGCTGATCGAGCAGATCAACGCCGCGCAGGTGCGCAATTGCGTCTTCGATCTGAGCGAGCTGTCCTCCATCGATTCCGCGGGTCTCGGCATGCTGGTGATCGCCTCGGACAATTCGGAGAACCATGGCTGGAAGATCGAGGTGCGCAACGTTCGCGGCCAGGTACGGAAGATCCTCGACCTTTCCCGGTTCGACAAGATCATGACCGTCGTCCCGCATCCTGCCGACGAGTAAGTGCACATGATTCCTCCCCTGACCCCGCCAAGTGATCCCCAGGGTCCGCGATCGACCACGCGGCTGGGCGACCTCGGCATTCGGCGTCTGGGGGACGCGCGCATCCTGGTGGTCGAGGACAGCAGCTTCGCGCGCAAGACGATCAACGCCATTCTCGTGAATTACGGGTTCGAGAACGTGCGTCTTGCGGCCGATGGGGGGGAAGGGGTGGCCATCGCCTTGCATTGGCGCCCGGAAGTGATCATCACCGATCTCTTCATGCCCGTGAAGACCGGCTTCGACCTGTGCCGGGAGTTGCGTCAGAACCCGCTTTTCCGGGAGACACCGATCATTGTGCAGACCTCGGCGGACACGCCGGCCCTGCGCGGGGACGTCTTCGAGGCGGGGGCTTCCGATCTGATCAACAAGCCGCTCAACGCGCGCGAGCTGTACAGCCGGCTGATCGTGCATCTGGAGCGTATCCGCCTGATCGAGAGTCTCAAGGCCTATCGCACCCAGATGCGCGAGGAGCTGGAGGCTGCCAAGGCGATGCAGATGGAGCTGCTGCCCTCCGATGCCGCCATTGCGCGGCTGGAGCAGGACCATCCCGTTCGTTTCGCATGGCACAGCGAGCCCTGCCAGGGGCTGGCAGGGGACATCTGGGACGTGTTTCCCATTGGCCCGGACTGCCTGCGACTGTGGACCGCCGACTTCACCGGCCACGGCGTGCGGTCGGCCCTGAATACCTTCCGCCTCAACACCTTCATGCGCACCAGCAGCCAGGAGCCGGACATGGATCCGGCGCAGTGGCTCAGCGCCTTGAACAGCTTCCTCTGCGAAGTCCTGTCTCCCGGCCATTTCGCGACGGTGCTCTGCTGCGATCTCGACTTTGGCGCAGGGGCTCTTCGCATCGCCTCGGGCGGTGCGCCGCAGCCAGTCGTCGGGCGGAGCGGCCATCATGCCCTCGTGGATATTTCCGGCATGCCACTGGGCATTTCCCGCCGCGCCGAGTTCGGGGAGGCCCGGCTTGATTTCGGCCCCGGGGATTGCATGTTGGCCTATTCCGATGCGCTGACCGAAACTCCCAGCGCGGAAGATCCTCTCTTCACGCCGGAGCGTCTGGTGCAGACCCTCGACGGCTTTTCCGAAGGCCTGACGGGTCGCACCGCGACCCTTGTGCGCCACCTGATCGAAGTCGCGCCCGACGGGCTTGAGGATGATCTCACCCTGGTCTTCGCGCAGTGGAGGGACCCCTCGGGTGGCTGATCTCGCGGGTTCCCCGAACGTGTTTCCCCCGCTGCTGACTCCGGAGGTCGCGGTACCCGCGCCCCGAATCTGGAGCGATGAAGAGCTGCGATCCCGCCTTGCGACGGCGCCGGATCACTTCAGCCTGAATCTGCGCACCATGGAAGAGGCGGTTGTCGCCGCCGAGGTGCTCTCCCATCGCTTTGCCGCGCCGGAAACCGCCGAGATGGGTCTCTGGGAACTTCTCGCCAATGCCATCGAGCATGGCAACCTCGGCATCACCTATGAAGAAAAGACCGTGCTTCTGGGCCGGGACGGACTGCACGCGGAGGTCGCCCAGCGACTGCGCCTGCCGGTCTTCCGGGACCGGCGCGCGACCCTGACCTTCACCGAGCTCCCGAACCGCTTCGAGGTACTGGTGGCGGATCAGGGGGACGGCTTCGATTTCGCCCGCTACTCCAAGAGGGATATCGCCTCCCGCAAGCCCCACGGACGTGGCATCGCCATTGCTCGCGACATTGCCTTCGACACCCTGACCTATCGCGGCACCGGCAGCGAGGTGCTGGCCATCTCCTGGAAGCCGGGTTGCGAGCCCGACGGCTGGGTGATCTGAAGGATCCGGGTCAGCCGTGGCCGACCCGGGTTCCCGTATCCCGCGTGCTTCCTATCGATCCGCGTGATAGGCCCACACCATGCTGTGGCACAGGGTTTCGTCCTGATGACACATGCGCAGGGCCAGCAGTCGCTCCAGCGCTTCGAGCCGCACATGCAGCGGCACATCCTCCAGAGGGGTCACCGAGGGACGCCCGGAGGCGCCGGGTGTCAGGAACAGGTCCGGCGTTCCCGGAGAATGGACGTACTGCCAGTCGTCCGTTCGCAAGCTGATGAGGCTCTTACCCCGGGCGGGCTCTTCGCCAGCCGGAACCTCGCTCGCAACCTCCATGTGGCGGAAGCTGAATTCCCACAGGGCGTAATCCCGCCAGTCTGACGGCGTGTCGCCATTCAGGAAGGGACGCAGACTGCGTCCGTCCGGTTGATGCAGGGGCGAAACGTCCAGTAGGTCGACAAGCGTCGGGAACAGGTCCACGGCCGAGGTGAACCGGTCGATCACCTGGCCCTCGGCCATCCCCGGTCCCCGGATGATGAGGGGAACGTGGTAGCTCTGCTCCAGATAGCCGCCCTTGCCGAGCATGAAGTGGTCGCCCATCATTTCCGCATGGTCGGAGGTGAGGATCACGAGCGTGTCCCCGGCCATTCCCGACGCGTCCAGACCTGCCATCAGGCGTCCGATCTGGTCGTCCACTTCCGAAATCATGCCGTAATAGAGCGCTCGCAGCCGCGCTATGTCCCGCCGGTCCAGATCCCGCACCAGGCCCTCGGCACCCGGGATGTGAGACTTCAGGCCCATGGTCGAGAGCAGGGCCGCCTGAAGCGGATGGGCCAGGGCCTCCTGATCCGGCGTGGGCGGTCCGGCAAAGGCCGGGCCCTCCTCGGCGTCATACATGCGGTTGTAGGGTTCCGGCACGCAGATCGGCGGATGGGGGCGCAGGAACGAGACATGGGCAAACCACGGTGTGCCGGTTTCCTGCTCGCCGAGCCAGGACAGGAACGCGTCCGTCAGGAAGGCCGTTGGCGTCTCGTCGGCGCCATAGACCGTCGGGTTGCGCGAGATCCGCTCGCCCTCTTCCGGCGCCACGTGATGGATGCGCGCGAGCTGTTCTGACCTGAAGCCGCGCTTGCGCAACCAGCTCAGCCAGGTCTTGTCATCCTCGAGCAGGAGTTGCCCGGCGACGAACCCCGGCAGGATCCCCTCATAGGTGGTGAGGACCGGATCGGCCGGATGGTGGCAGCGCGGGTCCGGAGAGGTGTCGGTGTAACCGAAGAGAGTGGGCAGATAGCCTGCCCGGCGTGCGGCCCGCCCAATGTTGTCGAACCGGTCATCGAGCGGCGACCCGTTCCACAGCACCCGGTGGTTCATCTGGTAGAGACCGGTATAGAGCGAGGCGCGCGCCGGAGAGCAGGGGGCGGTTGCCGCATGATGGCGGGCAAACCGGCTGCCGCTGCGGGCGAGCGCATCCGTGTTCGGCGTGCGCACCTGCGGGTGGCCGGCGCTGCTCAGGCAGTCTCCCCGCCACTGGTCGGCGGTGATGAAGAGGATATTCGGGCGACGGCTCATCGCGCCTCCAGTTTTTCGATCAGGGCGGGCAGGTCGGCCACGGTGTCGATCACGAAATCGGCGCCGGCCGCCTTCAGCTCGGCTGTTGCCTTCTGGCGCAGCACGTCGATTTCCTCTGCCGACAGGGCCGCAAGCTCCGCCGGGGTCTTGCCCACGGTGTTGCCCGAAAGGGCGACGCCCACGGTCGGGCACCCTGCAGCCACACCTTCGGCGATGCCGGGCGCCGTGTCATCCACCTTCAGCACGGCAGCGGGCGGATAGACCCCGAGATCCACGAAACACTGGTACATGCCGAGGGGGCCGGGACGCCCCTCGCTCAGGTCGTCGGCACAGATCAGATTGTCCGGCTCGTAGCCTTGGGCGGCGGCCACCGGCAGAACGCGCTCCATGATCGAGCGGGTGTAGCCCGTGGTGGATCCGATCTTCATGCCGCGGGCACGCAGCCAGGTCACCAGCTCGGCGGCTCCCGGCACCAGCTCGGCGAAATCGGCGACGACCTCCTCGTTCATGGGAACGAAGATCTCATAGACCTTGTCCACGTCCGCATCGGTGGGTGCTGCGCCGTAGCGGGCGGTCCACTGGGCCGCGATGTCCGGATCGTCCATCATGGCCCGGATGTGGTTCCACTTCGGCGCCCCCATGGGGGCACGGGCCTGGGCGATGGTCGCTGTGATGCCAAACCGTTCGAAGGCCTTCACGAAAACGCCCATCGGGGCGAAGGACCCGAAGTCGATCATGGTTCCGGCCCAGTCGAAGACGACAGCCTTGAAAGTGGTCATTGGGGCAGATCCTTCTGATAGAGCTCGGCGATGGTTTCCTCGCCGATGGCAAAGGCCGTGGAAGCGCCGCAGCCTGCGGTGACCACCACGATGCGGGTGGCCGGGTCCGGCGCATCGGTGAAGCGCCACCGGTCCGGGGCGCTGGCATAGGTGCCGATCCAGCGTTCGCTGACGCTGTAGGGGCCGAGGTCCAGAACCCGGTCCATTTCGGCCAGGATGAGATCGTCGACCTCCCGCGAGCCGAAGGGGTCGGGCGTGGGGCCATAGTGGTGGCTGTCGCCGACCACGAGAGACCCGTCGTCCGACTGAACGACGATGAGATGGATGCCATTGGCGCGCTCGGCGGCCTGTTCCCGGTCAAGCAGGGCCTTCAGCGGTTCCGCCTCGGGAAGCTCGGCATAGCCGAGATAGCGGGCAAGTCCGAGATCGGACATGACCGCCGAGCCCAGGGTCATGGGCTTCTCCGGGGTCACGCGCAGCATCTGCAGCTTGCAGCGCGTGGCGCCATAGGGGGCGATGCGATCCGCCATCAGCGAGACGGCGTCGTCTCCGGGACAGACCACCACCGCCTCGGCGTGAATGTCGCCGCGCGAGGTCGCGACACGGGGCGTTTCCACGGCCTGCACGCTGGTTTGCCACTGGAACGTCACCCCATGAGCGGCTTCCAGCCAGGCGGCCAGCCGCGGCAGCGCCTCGCGGGATTCCACCCGCACCTCGTGGGGAGAATAGAGGGCCGCGGTGATCTGGTCAGCGCGCAGGCGCGGCGCGTGCTCCAGGGCTTCGGTCGGCGTCAGGCGGCGGCAGGCCGCCCCCATCTCGGTCTTGAGAAACGCATCGATTACCGCTTCGGATTCCGGGTGGCGCGCGGTCATGGTGAGACCCTGATGCAGCACGCGGATGCCCGCCGGGCCGGCGACCTCTTCCCAGACCTGCCGCGAGCGCCAGGCCTTCTGCCAGCAATCCCCGGACTGCTGACCTGTCACGGTCACGAAGCCGAAGTTGCGGATCGAAGCGCCATTGGCGGCCGCGTCCCGGTCGATGACGATGACCTTCTTGCCCAGCCGCGCGGCAGCGAGCGCATGGGCCAGACCCACGATACCCGCGCCCACGACGGCGAGATCGTAGCTTGCTCGAGACATGCAGAAACTCCTGAGGGCCGGAGAAACCGGCGGAAAGGGCGGCCCGCGCGAGGACAAGTCGGGCGCGCGACCGAGACTGGATCGTGCTTATTTCATTTCTATGAAACAAGCAGCTTTCATAGCTTGAGGATATGAAATGCCTGCCGGGATGCCTCGCGCGCCGTCCTGCGGGCGTGGGTCGCCGTGGCCGGGCGTTCGATTGCTACCCGGCGCGAGGGGCAAACCCGCCGAAGTGTTGAGCCGCGCCCACTGGACCCTGCTGTCGCCTTGCCGTAAGTAGGCGCAAAATCATGGGGCCCCCGGGCCCCGGAAACAGGGTCCGCAATGCCGGGCCGAAAGAAACAGGGTCAGGAAAATGCTCGTTTGCACGACCAGGGCGGACACGCGCAATGCGGTCCGGGAGTGGCGGCGTCAGGGTGAGACGCTGGCCTTCGTGCCCACCATGGGCTTTCTCCACGAGGGGCACCTGTCGCTCGTGCGCGAAGCGGCCCTGAGGTGCGACCGGGTGGCGGTCTCCATCTTCGTCAATCCCACCCAGTTCGGACCCAACGAAGACCTGTCCACCTATCCGCGCGCCCTCGAACGGGATCTCGAGCTTCTGGAGAAGGAAGGCGTGGCGCTTGTCTTCACCCCGGATGCAGACGAGATGTACGGCCATGCGGGCGGCACCTTCGTGGAGGTGCCCGAGCTTTCCGGCATCCTGCAGGGGGCCCTGCGCCCCGGACATTTCCGCGGCGTTTCCACCGTTGTCACCAAGCTGTTCCACATCGTTCAGCCCGATGTCGCCGTCTTCGGTGAGAAGGACTTCCAGCAGCTTGCCCTGATCCGTCAGATGGTGCGGGATCTCGATTTCCCCATCGAGATCGTCGGTCACCCCACCGTGCGCGAGACCGACGGTCTTGCCATGTCCTCGCGCAACGTGCGCCTGACCCCCGCAGAGCGGGCAGCCGCCCCGGTGCTGAACGCGGCGCTTGACGCGGCCGAGGAGCAGGCGCGGCGCGAACCTGGCGTCACCGTCGAGGCTCTGGAGGCCACGGTCCGCGCCATCTTGTCGGGCTGTGCGCTGGGCAAGGTCGAGACCGTCGACCTGCTGGATGCCCGCAGCCTCCAACCGGCCACCGGTCCCCTGCGCCAGGCCATCGTGATCCTGCTGGCGGTGCGGTTCGGCCAGGTACTCCTGATCGATCAGCGCGTCGTCGAGCCCGGGTCCGCCAGCCGCTGACCTTCACGGGCGTCAGGCCCTCGCGGCCCCGCCCGGATATATAATCCTGAAGAGGACAGATCCATGAGCACGCAAAAAGCCATCCGTCGCATCACCGTTCCGCAGATCGCGCAACGCAAGGGCGGCGAGCCGATCGTCTCCCTCACCTCCTATCACGCCCATACGGCAGCCATCGTTGACCGCTATGCGGATTTCATTCTGGTCGGTGACAGCCTCGGCATGGTCATGCACGGCATGGAATCCACCGTTGGCGTCAGCCTCGAACTGATGATCATGCATGGCAAGGCCGTGGTCCGGGGCACCCAGCGCGCCCTTGTCGTGGTCGACATGCCGTTTGGCACCTATGAGGAAAGCCCCTCGGTCGCCTTCCGCAATGCGGCGCAGATCATGAAGGAAACCCAGTGCGGCGCGGTGAAGCTGGAAGGCGGCGAACGCATGGCCGAGACCATCCGCTTTCTCACCGAGCGCGGCATTCCCGTGATGGCCCACATCGGCCTGACCCCCCAGTCCACCCACGTGATGGGCGGGTTCAAGACCCAGGGCCGGGATGAGGCGAGCTGGGATCGCCATGAACAGGATGCCCGGGCCGTTGCCGAGGCGGGCGCCTTCGCCGTGGTTCTGGAAGGCATGGTCGAGCCGCTGGCCGCCCGCATCACCAAGGCCATCTCCATTCCGACCATCGGCATCGGCGCCTCCGCCGAATGCGACGGCCAGATCCTTGTCCTGGAAGACATGCTCGGCCTCAACCCGACACCGCCGAAATTCGTCAAGGTCTATGGCGGTCTCGGCGATGCGATCGAGAATGCGGTCCGCTCCTACGCCGAAGACGTCCGCACCCGCGCCTTCCCTGGTGAGGCGCAGGTCTATCAGGTCAAGACGCCGAAGGCCTGACCGCTGAGCGGGCCCTTTTCGGGCAAACTACGTAAGGGGATTCCGGGCCGTCTTTCCGAGGGTCCGGGATACCGAATGTAAACGCTTGAACGCTATTTCTCGGAGACGATTCCGAACGAGGGTTCACGCGACGATGGCACCTTTCTTCAACGGCGCTAGGAAAGCGATCTATCAGGCAATCCTGCGCTCGCAGGCACTCATCGAATTCCTGCCAGATGGCACTATCGTTGATGCGAACGAGAACTTCCTCAAGGCCGTCGGCTACTCGCTTGCCGACATCAAGGGGCGTCACCATGCCATCTTCGTGCCGGAGGAGATCCGCAACACGGCCGAATACCGCCGCTTCTGGGACCGGCTGAAGGCAGGTGAGTCCATTTCCGGCGAGATTCCGCGTCTGCGCAAATCCGGCGAGGAGATCTGGCTTCAGGCGACCTACACCCCGGTGCTCGGACGCGGCGGCAAGGTGGACCGGGTCGTCAAGGTTGCCACCGACATCACCGCCGAGAAGCGCCGCACCATGGAACGCGAGGGCATGCTGGCCGCTCTGGAGCGGTCACAGGCCGTGATTGCCTTTGGTCTCGATGCGACCATTCTCGACGCCAACCAGAATTTCCTGTCTGCCATGGGATATGCCCGCGAGGAGGTCGTCGGGCGCAAGCATGCGATCTTCCTGAAGCAGGGCGAGGCGGACAGCCGCGAGTACAAGGAATTCTGGGACAAGCTGCGTCGCGGTGAATATCACTCGGGCATCTTCCACCGGGTCGGCAAGGGCGGTCGCGACATCTGGATCCAGGCGAGCTACAACCCGATCCTTGACGCGAATGGCAAGCCCTTCAAGGTGGTGAAATTCGCCTCCGACATCACCGATCGCATCCTCCGCCGTCAGCGCCTGGATGCCGCCGGCCTGCAGATCGAAACCGATCTCGACGACGTCGCCCACTCCCTTTCCGACGCCAGCGCCCAGGCCGCCAATGTGGCGGAAGCCTCCGGCCGCGCCTCCACATCTGTCCAGACGGTGGCCGCAGCCGCCGAGGAAATGGTCGCCTCCGTGGAGGAAATCACCCGTCAGGTCGGCCAGGCCATGGCGATTGCCGCCAAGGCCGTGACCTCCGCCGAGCGCACCATGAAGATCATGGATGGCCTCGCGGAGGACGCCCAGCAGATCGGGGAAGTGATCGAGCTCATCGAGAGCATCGCCGATCAGACCAATCTTCTCGCCCTCAACGCGACCATCGAGGCCGCGCGCGCCGGCGAGGCCGGAAAGGGGTTCGCGGTCGTGGCCTCCGAGGTCAAGAACCTCGCCTCCCAGACGGCCCGCGCCACGGAGCGCATTTCCCAGCAGATCTCCTCGGTGCAGAATTCCTCCACCCAGGCCGATGAGGCGATCAACGAGATCATGGAGGTCATTCGCGACATCAGCGAGATCTCGACCAGCATCTCCTCGGCGATGGGCGAACAGTCCTCCGTCACCCGCGAGATCTCGGAGAACATGCATTTCGCGTCCGAAGGGGTGATGGCCATTTCGTCCAGCATCAACCAGGTGTCGGATGCGACCCGGAAGGTCGACAAGGCCACCAGCGGCATCCGCGAGGTCGCGCGGCTCTTCCGCCAGAGCTGAACGCCCGCGGTACCCGCAGGCCCGCGGTGTCTGCGCCGCCTCGCGAGACGGTCGCCTAGCGCAGGTAGTCGAGCAGGGAGAGGGAGGTCAGGGTGCCGAGGGCGGAATAGCTCGCCTCGAGCTGCGTCTTGTAGTTGGCCGCATCCACGGCCACCTGCGCCACGTCGACCGAAGTCAGATCGGTCACCAGACCTTCCACCGCAGCGACATATTCGCTCTGCGCCTCGATCAGGCTTTCAAGGCTCGCCGCCTTGTAGCCCATCGAGCTCTGCAGCGCGATGACACCGTCCTGCGCCGAGACGATCAGGTCGTTGAGCGCTTCCAGGTCGGCCGTGTCCAGCGGATCGGCGGTGACCATGTAGGAGAGGGCGCGCAGGGCTTCCTCGAAGGCGGTGTTGTCCGCCGTCACCCCGTAGGTCAGCGTCCTGTCTTCGGACAGATAGGCCGTCTGCAGCACCCCGTCGCCGAGATAGTAGCTCGTGTCCGGCGTGGCGAGATCCGTCACCGCAAGCGCCGAGGTGTCGACCGGCTGCACACTCGTGTCGCTGCCCGCAAACAGATACCGGCCCTGATACTGGGAGTTCAGGAGCGCGGTAAACTCCTCCAGCATCTCCTTGGCCGCCATTTGCAGCGCATCCGTATCCACCGATGACAGCACGGAGGAAATCTCCGTGCGCATCTCGGTCAGGATGTCGGACATGGAGCCCAGAACCGCGTGCTGTTCCTCGACGCGGGTCAGGATCGTCTCCGCCGCGCTGATGGTCGCCTTGGCGCGGGCCACGGAGACTTCCATGTCGACCACAGCCCCGGCGGAGGTGCCAAGCCCGGCATAGTCGGTCGCCAGCAGGCCGCTCGACTGCTGCAGCTGCTTTTGCGCCAGCTTGGCCTGGGTGTTGAGGGCATTTGCCAGAACGGTCGAGGTCTGGCCGAAGGTCGAGACGCGCATTACCATGACGTGGAGCTCCCGGACACTTACTGGACTGCGGCCATCAGGTCGTCGAACATGTCCTGGATGATCGCAAGGATCTGCGAGGCCATCGAGTAGAGCTGTTCGAGCGACGAGAGGGTGGCCGTCTCCTCGTCCACGTTCACCCCGTAGAGGGAGGTGATGGTGGAGGTGACGGTGGTCAGTTCCGTCCGGGTGACTTCCAGACGGGAGGTGGCAGCGGTCGCATCACTTACCACGCTGGACAGGATCTCCGTCGCGTAGCTGGCAAAGTCCGTGGTGCGGGTCGAAAGGGTGCCGGCCGCATCGAAGGTCCGGTCGCCCTGGGCGGCGGACAGGAAGCTCTCCGCCATCTGAGAGATCGACAGGGTGCCCGTGCTGTCGGTCAGGAGCGAGCCCGGGTTGTCCCGGAACGTCGCGCTCACGCCGATGTTCGTCGCGTCCGTTCCGGTCAGCAGACCCGGCTGCACGGCGTTGAAGGCGGAGATCAGGTTCCCGCTGAGTTCGTCCAGCATGTCCTGCACGCCCGGCAGCGTGTCGTCGCGCAGGTCGATCAGCGCCGCGATGGAGCCGGCGGACAGGCGGTCGGTGATGTCCACGCCGTCAATGGTCACGGCGGACAGGCCGCTCGTGCCGTCGCGCACATCATTGGCGGTGACGGAGCTGGCTTCCTTGAACGACAGAAGATGGGCGCTGTTGCCCACCAGAACCTGGCCCGAGGTCGCGTAGACCTTCATCGAGCCGTCGGAGCCGGAATAGCTCTGGACCTCGATGAATTCCGACAGCTGCACCAGCGCCTGGTTGCGCTGGTCCTCCAGATCGGCGGTGCTCGCGCCCCGGGCCTTGGCGGAGATGATCTCCGTGTTCAGGCCGTCGATCTTGGTGATCAGCTGGTTGGCCGCATCGACGGCATCCGCGATCTCGGAATCCGCGTTCTCCCGCAGATCCTGCACGGTTCCCGACAGGGACGTGATCGCCGAGGTCAGCTCTTCCAGCTGCGTGACCACCTCACTGGCCAGCGACGTGGATTCCGGCGTGTTGACCAGAGCCGCGAGGGCGGTCTCCACCTGGGCGATCTTGTTGCCGAGCGACGTGCCGGTCTCGTCGTCGCTTGTGGTCTTGCCCATGGCGGTCTGCAGCTGGTCGAGATAGTTCGCCAGCTTTTCCGCGGCCGCCGTCTCCGACGTTGCGGAGGACAGCTGCGAAATCAGCAGGGTGCTGACCTTGGAGACGATCGCCGCGACCTCGACCCCGGTGCCGACACCTGCCGTGCTGGTGGAAGAAGCCGACGCCTTCTTGGCGGTATAGCCTTCCGTGTCCGCATTGGCGATGTTGGCAGAAGCAACGCTCAGCTGCACCTGGATGGCAGACAGCGAGGAGCTGGCAATCGCGGCAGAGGTGTTGAGCGTCGTCATGTGCGGGGGGTCCGGGCCTCAGGGGCAGGCGTCAGATTTCGCGCGCCGGGCGCAGCGACGTGGAATAGATCGAGTGGGCGGTGAAGCGGCCATTCTTGGCATAGGCCGTCGGAGCCGCGCTTTCGGCGCGGATGGCCTGCATGATCACCTCGACGCGACGCTTGTTCACGGTCATCGCCTTCTTCAGCACTTCCTTGTTCTCGGCCAGCGCCTTGGACAGGGTGCGATTGCAGTCGAGAAGCTCGCTGAACAGGGTCGGGTTGGCATGCATCAGCACCTGCTGCTGCTGCGCCATGGCCTTGATCCACTTCTCGTATTCACCGACCAGCTCGCGCTTGCGCAGCAGAAGGTCCTCGATCTCGGCCTTGCCGCCGGCCTCGATCCGCCGGTTCTCTTCCTCGGCCACCGCCGTCAGCTCGGTCGCGACGCCGATCATGCGCATCACCGAACCGTCCAGCTGGGCGATCATCTCGGGGGTCAGGTTCACTTTCATGGCTGTCTCCACGGGTCTTCCGGACGGGTTCAGGAACGTTGGTTGCGCGCCAGGAAGGCGGCCTGGGTCACATAGGCGCTGGCGACGCGCGCCGACGCGGAAGAACGGGCGATCGTGACGGCCACCTCTTCCTGCGCCGCGCGCATCTCCTTCAGAAGGTCCTCGAAATCCCGCTTGAGCAGCAGCATCCGGAGCTTCTTGGTCGGCTCGTCCGCCGATGCCTCGAGACGGTGCATCTCGGAGGTCAGCCGGCGCAGGGTCGCCATGTGCTGGGGCAGACGGTTCTCGTCACTCATCAGCGGACCGCATCAAGCAGCTTGTCGAACATGTCGCTGGCGGTGGACATGATCTGGGACGAGGCGGAATAGGCCTGCTGGGCGGAGAGCATCGAGGAGAACTCCTTGGAGGTGTCCACGGTGCTGGCTTCCAGATAGCCGCCGTTGATGGTGCCTGCGCCGCCCATGCCGGCCACGTGCAGCGTGCTGTTGCCGGAGCTGGAGGAGCGGGCGTAGATGCCATCGCTCTTTTCCGTCAGGCCGTTGGAATTGGCGAAGGTCGCGACCGCGATCTTGTAGATCACACGCTCCTCGCCATTGTCGAAGAAGGCGGTGACGGAGCCGTCGTCGCTGATCTCGATCGAGGAGAGATTGCCGTAGGCCAGACCGTCCTGGGTGATGGACTGGATCTCGATCTGCAGGTCGTCCTCGTCGGAGGAATACTGGGTCAGGCCGTCATCGCTACCAGCCGTGCCCAGGCCGAAGTCGATGTCGCTGTCGGCGGCGCCCGTGGTCCAGCCGGTGATCTGAATCGCCGGATTGGCCGGGGTGGTCGAGGCCAGCGTGCCGTTCTCGTTGAACGCCACTTGGATCGTGCCGGTGGACACCGTACCGATGACCTTGCCCGCGTCATTCACCGCGTCGGAGAAGGACATTTCCCAGGCGTTTTCGGCGGTCTTGGTCCAGGTCACGGTGACCGTCGCCGAGGTGCCGAGGCTGTCATAGACTTCGACGGTGGTCTCGTAGGAGTCGCCCGGGGTCACGGTGGTCGTCCCCGTCGCCGTGCCGGTGCCGGAAATGCCCAGCGTGCTCAGATCGGCCGCAGCGAGCGAGCCCGAGCCGGTCACGTTGTCGACGGTGAAGGTCGCCGCAGAACCGGTCGCGGTGGAGGAGAGAACCAGCTCGCCATCCGTGTTGGTCGAGGCAGAGACGCCAGTGGTGGCGCTGGACCCGTTGATGGCGGCAACCAGGTCGGCCACGGTGATCGTGTTCGACGCGCTGGCGGTCGCGGTGATCGTGGTGCCGTTTATGTCGAAGGACAGGGTGTCGCCGCTGGTTGCGGCAATGTCCGTGCTCAGGCCGGTCGCGATCTCCGCGGCAGTGTTGGTGGTGGAGGTGGCAACCGCGTTTGCCGGCAGATTGGCCTGCATGTCCACGTGGGTCGTTGCATCCACCGAGCTCTGGATCGAGTCGATGTCGATCGTTGCCAGCGAATCCTCGGTCGTGCCGCCCTTGATGTTGCCGGCATCATCCGTTGCCCAGCCCATCAGGAAATAGTCGCCGTTCGTCAGGTAGCCGTCCTCGTCCACCTCGAACTCGCCGTTCCGGGTGTAATAGGCATTGGTGCCGTCGGTCACGACGAAGAAGCCGTCGCCTTCGATTGCCAGGTCGGTCGCGCTGCTGGTGGCGGTCAGAAGACCCTGCTCGGTCACGTTGGCCTTGCTGGTCGAGATCACGCCGCCGCTGGAGCTGTTCGCGGAGCCGGCAACAAGGCTGGAGAAGCTGGTGCCCGTGGTCTTGTAGGCGGTCGTATTGGAGTTCGCGAGGTTGTCCGAAACGTTGGCCAGTGCCTGGCTGTTGGCATGGAGGGAGGAAATGGCCGAGTTAATGGCGCCCATCAAGCTCATGACTGAAGAACCTTATGAAGTGTGAACGCTGAGGATGTTGTCGATGGCGACTTCCGCGTCGCCGATGTTCAGGACGGCCTCGCCGCCGGAGTAGTCGACGCCGGTCACCACGCCGATCACGGTCGTGAAGCCGTCGACGTCGTCGCCGTCGCTGTCGGTGGCATCGATCTGGATGGTGTAGGTGCCGCCGTCGGCCATCTGCTCGCCGCTGGAGGTCACGCCGTCCCAGGTGAAGGAATGGGCACCCGCGCTGGTGGAGCCGGTCTCGCTGTAGACGACGACGCCGGACTCGTTGAGCACCTTGATCTTCACGCTCTCGGCGTTGCTGTTCAGGGTGTAGTTCCAGCTGGCGGCGCCATCTTCGAGGGTGTTGGTGCTGCCCTTGGCCTCGACGGTCATGCCCACGTAGCCGATGCCGTTCGCGGCCAGCGTCGTGGTGATGTTGTCGACCACGTTCTGCAGGTCTTCGCTGATGGAAACCTGAGTGTCGTAGCTCGCGTAGCTGACCAGCTTGTCGAGGTAGGAATCCGTATCCGTCGGATCCAGCGGATTCTGGTTCATCAGCTGTTCGACCATCAGGGACAGGAAGTCAGAGCTGCTGATGCCAAGGCTTGCTTGTTGCGTCGAAGACGTCGACGAAGACGTTGTCGTAGTTGCTGCTGAATTGACAGTAGAGATGGTCACGACAACACCTTTTCGGCTTTACGAGGGATGTGGAGCTTGTCAGGATGCGCCGTGCGGCACGTTGACTACTCCGTCCTGTAAAGACAAACGGGTGAGTTCCGCTAATCAGGCGGTCAAAAATATAAGAAAAACTAGGCAAAACATGCCTGTTACTTCTTGCCGGGAAGTGTTGCAAATTGCGTCTGCGGAAAGCGCGGAAAGCAGCCGGTTTTCAGCTCTGGAAACACTTCGCACACAAAGACCTAGGCAAAAAAAACCGGGCAGGAAAATCGGGCCTGCCCGGGGGTAAGAGACGCCCCGCATGCTGTGCGGGCGTCGTCAGGATGCGGTCGCGATGCCCCATGGGAAGTGGAGGCGGCGCCGCACGGGAAATGGAGGTGGTGCCGACAGCGTATCGGGACGCGCTCGGTCCCCTCACATGAGGACAGGCTTGCTCGGGGGGGGGGGAAGGGTGCGCGCTTCGCGGGAGCCTGAGGGAGGCGTCGGAGATCCGGGTGGAGGCAGCTCGCTGCGCGCTGAGGTCAGCACGAGCGTCGGGTGCCCGGGCTGCCTGCGAGATCTTTATCGGGGATAAGCGGAAAAAGGGAAGCAGGGCGGGGCGCAGGCGCCCGAAGCGGCAAGATCAGGGCTTGGCGCTTCGGGCGGACGCACAGATGCGATCCACGAGCCCGCGCGGTGCGCGGGGGCGTGGAGCAAGCGTCAGGATCATCTGCAGGCGCTCTGCTTCTGAGTGAAGGAATTGCGCTTCCGGGTCGCCCTGGAGCAGGGTTTCGGCGCGCTTCCTCTCGTTGGGCGACCATGCGGAAAGATCCGGCCCCAGATCATCCAGGGCGTCGGAAAAATCCTCAAGTGTCATTGCCCGATCGGAAGCAGACATGCGAATCCCCCAACGGAAGGTGCGGTAAGGGTACATGTCTGAATATTTCCTGTCTACTGGTCAGCCAATATCGGAAATATTACCGATGCCGTAGATGTCGTTGAGCAAAGCCTCCTCGGATCGCTGGCTCAGGGTCGTCATTTCGGCCCATGCATTACGGTATACAATCAGGCCGCTCGCCAGCTTGGCATAGCGCTCGGTGGCGTCCTTCTTGCCGGTCACGGCCGAAAGGGCGCGGATGTTGGCGGAATACATGGCCAGCATCTGCTTGGCGACTTCCCCGCCCGCATCCATGTCGAGGTTCTGACGCAGGCCCTGGAGAATGCCCATCGCGCGGTTGGTGCGCAGGAAGGCTTCCTCGAATTCCTTGTTCCGGGTGTGCTTGGCGGCCAGCGCGATGGCGTTCAGCACTTCATCCAGAAGCAGGGTCACGGCGGCCGTCGGCGGAACGGTGGTCGTGGCTTGACGATAGGCGGAAATCGCCTGGTTCAACGCATAACTCATGATTAGTCGTCTCCGGCATTCAGGAGAGCCTCGAGATAGTCGAGACTGGATTGGGCGGCGTCGATCTGCGCCTGATACTCTGCGTAGAGAAGGGTGAGGTTGCTGCGGTAGGTCTCGGCCTTGGAGCGGATGTCGCTGGCTTCTTCCTCCAGATCCTCGTTGGTCTCGGTCAGGCTGGTGACGAGATTGGTGAGAATGCTGTCACTCGCATCGGAATACTTGTTCACCGCCGAATAGAGCTTCTCCAGGATGCCCGAAGAGAAGGTCATGTTGACGGTCTGACTGGTGTCGCCGGTGAAGACGAAGGTGATCCCTTCGTATTCGGTCCCTTCCACTCCCTTGATACGGGAGCCGCTGACCTCGAACATGCCCTCCTTGCCGTCCACGAGAATGCGGCTCACGGCCCCGTCTGCGTCCACCTCGATGTCGAGGGACAGGGAGGCCGGCATGCTGGCATTGCGTGACAGCAGGGCGATGTCCTTGGAATCCTTGGTCATGGTGAAGCTGATCAGCTTCTCCACTTCGTCCAGGTTCTGCAGCAGGGCCGAGTTGAGCGTGTCTTCGTCCAGCTCCAGATAGTTGCTCTCGTCGTAGCTCAGGCCGAGCATCGCCATGGACTCCTTGTCGATCACCGTCGACAGGGCTTCGGCCACGGCGGTGTTGACCGAGCGCAGGGTGGCGTCGCCGAAGAGGATCGCGTCGCTCGACGCGCCGCCGGCCGTGGCGGTCTCCGCCTGGGTCAGCGCCCATTCGCGATAGGCGTTGTAGGCTTCCACCAGGTTGGTGATGGCGGACTTGATGCTCGTCAGGTCGTTGGAGATCTCGACGTTGATCGTCGCGTCGTTCTCGGTCTCCTGATAGAGCGTGAAGGTCACGCCCTCGATCACGTCGTCCAGCGTGTTGGTCGAGCGGGTGATCTCGATGCCGTCAATGGTGACGATGGAATTCTTGGCTTCCTGCAGCTCATTGACCCAGTTCCCGTCCACATCGGTCAGGCCGAGGCTCTGGCCCAGCCCGCTGCCTGAGGTGTCCGTGATCTGGATCTGCTGCCCTGTTTGAGAGGCGCTCAGGATCAGGCGGAAGTCGCCATTCGCCACCTCCAGAACCGAGGCGCTGACGCCGCTCTCGTCGGTGGTCAGGTTGATCGCCTCGGCGATCTCCGCAAGCGTCATGTCGTCATCGACCTCGACGGTGACCTGCTCCATGTCCTCCAGCCCGATGGTGAAGGTGCCGGTCAGCCCGAGGTCGGTCGTCTTGTCCGCATAGGTGGAGCCCGCCACCTTCTGGGCGGTCGCCAGCTGCTTGATCTCCAGATCGTAGCTGGTGAGCTCCGCATCCGCGTCCACGGTGACGACCACGGCGGATTCCGCGTTCACGTCGCCGTAACCGGTCAGATAGGCCTCGCGCAGGGAAAAGGCGTCGTCGTTGGCGGTCAGACTGTTTTCCGTGCCGCGGATGCTGCCGGCGGCACTGGCAATCGCCTGGAGGAGCGTCTGCATCTCCTGATAGGCGGCAATCTTGGCTTCGTTCTGCTCGATCTTGGTGTCGATCGTGTCGGCCTTGGTGGTCTTCTGGGCGACGGCTGCTTCGACAAGCGCGCTCCAGTCGAGATCGGTCGACGACGAGGAGGACGAAGAGGAATAGGAGGAGTAGGTGTAGCTGCTGCTCGCCGTCGTCGTGGACGTGGTGCTATCCGTGGTCGCCATCGCAGAGCCTTGCCTTCAGATGAGGGACCGGACCGCACCTGTGTGCGGCCCGGATCCGGTGTCAGATTACTGCAGCAGTTTCAGCAGGTTTTCCGGCATCTTGTTGGCCTGGGAAGCGGCGGCCACGGCAGCCTGCACCTTCACGCTTGCGGCGGAAAGGCGAGCCTGCTCGGAGGCGATGTCCACGTCCGCAATGGCGGACTCGGACGCTTCCAGGTTCTCGATGCTGGTTTCCAGCTGGGTGGAACGGTATTCGAGCCGCGACACGGTGGCGCCCATTTCGGCACGCACGTTGGAGACCTTGTCGATGGCCATGTCCAGAACAGCCAGGGCTTCGCCTGCACCATCCTGGGTCGACACGTTCAGCTCGTCGATACCCAGAGACCCGGTGGTCAGCGAGGCGATCGTCAGGGTGATCGTGTCGGTGTAGTTGGAGCCGACGACGGTCTTGGAGCCGGAGGTGTTGACCGCCGTTTCCGTGCCCGTGTCGGTGGTGGTGGTCATGCCGAGGGTCGTCGCAGTGAATGCGGCGGTGCCATCGGTCGTGCCGGTGAAGTTGTCGATCGTCACTTCGGCCTTGGCGCCAAGGTCGCGCGAGGTGATGTTCACTTCGCCCGTGGCGGTATCCACCTTCGCGCTCAGATCGTAGTTGCCGGCTTCCAGCAGGGCGGTGTTGATCGCCGTTGCAATGTCGGAGGCCGAGAAGGTCGTCGCTGCCGTGCTGTCGGCGCTGCCCAGGGTCACCTTGACGTCGTTGACGTCGAAGGACACGACCTGGCCGGCGGTCAGGGTGAAGGCATCGCTTTCACCGGTCGCGGTCACTTCGCCAGCGGCGGTTTCGACGAGGCCCAGATCGGACGCGACGAAGGCGTCGGACGTGCCGTCGATGTTGCCGGTGAAGTTGTCGATGGTGACGGAGGCAGAAGTGCCCGTCGCCGTGGAGGTGAATTCCAGGCCACCGTTGCTGCCGAGGGCCACGGTCACGTCGGTGACGCCGGCGTCGGTCATGGCGGTCTGAAGGTCGGTCAGCAGGTTGGCTGCGGTGTAGTCCTTGCCGCCGGTCGGGCCTGTCAGGCTGACAGTGGTGCCGTTGACGTCGAAGGAGATGGTCGCACTGGCTGCCAGGGTGAAGAGCGTGTCGGAGCCGTTGACGGTTTCGGTGTCATCGGAACCGGTATCGGTGATGCCGAGCAGGGTGATGTCGGATGCAACGGTGGAGGTGGTGCCGCCGGCATTGTCGATCGTGATTGCAGCTGCAGCGCCGGTCGCGGTGCTGGTCAGCTCCAGGTTGCCGCCTGCGTTGATGGCAGCAGACACGCCGGAGTCGGCGGTCTTGGCGTTGATGCCGTCAACCACATCCTGCAGGGCAATGTTGCCCGAGCCATCGGCGGTGAGGGTAATGGTTTCGCCGTTCACGTCGAAAGCAAACGTCGAGCTCGCATCGACGGTAATCGCCGCGTTGAGCGAGGTGGTCAGCACGGCGGCAGAAGCGCCGGAGGAGCCTTCAACGGTCTTTGCCGCGCCGGAAATGCTGGTGGAGACTTCGGCTGCGGTCAGGATTGTGTCGTCCGCGAAGTCGGAGGTGCCATCGAGCAGGGACTGGCCGTTGTAGCGGGTGGAGGTCGAGATATCGTCGATTTCCTCCATCAGCTGTTCGAATTCAGCCTGGATGTAGGCACGCTCGGTATCGGTCACGGTGCCGGAAGCCGCCTGGGACGCCAGGGTCTTCATGCGTTCCAGGATGTCCGAAACGTTCGAGGCGCCGGCATCGGCGGTCTGCAGAATGGAGATACCGTGAGAGGCGTTGGTCGCGGCCTGCTCCAGGGCGGTCACGTCGGAGGACAGCTTGGTGGCAATGGCGAGGCCCGCCGCATCATCGGATGCGGTGGTGATGCGCGAACCCGAAGCCAGCTTGGCGAGGGAGTCCGACTGCTCGGCGGAGTTCATGTTCAGGTAGCGAACGGCCGTGTTCGCTGCGGTGTTCGTCGAAATAACAGGCATTGTCCACTCCAGTATCGATAGGGGCCATGCTCGAGAAGCGCGCGATCGACGCGCCAGCTTTCTTGCTCGGCGATACAACGGGGGCAGGTGCCGGTTTCAGGCGTTAATAAAAATGGGGAGCCGTTAACCCTTGTTAACTACTTGTTAAGGTAAGGATTAAGTAACTTTCCGCATTTTCGGTGAGGCGGCAGTTCCTGCCGATCACCTTGGCCATCTTCCGTTCGATCACTGTCATTCTCCCGGCAATTCCTGCCGCACGGACTGCCCTTGTCCGGGTGCGAGATGGATGGGAGAGGAACTGAACTCCAGAGAGGGGCCGAAATTTATTTTGAGGGCCGGGCTGCGAACGCGTGTCCGCAGCCCGGGTCAGTCAGCTTAGTTCAGCAGCTTCAGCAGGTTCTGCGGCATCTGGTTTGCCTGGGAAGCAGCGGCCACTGCGGCCTGCACCTTCACGGCAGATGCGGAGAGAGAAGCCTGTTCGGAAGCGATGTCCACGTCCGAGATGGCGGACTTGGCGGCTTCCAGGTTCTCGATGCTGGATTCCAGCTGGGTCGAGCGATACTCGAGGCGGGACACGGTGGCACCCATTTCGGCGCGAGCCTGGGACACGGTGTTGATCGCGCTGTCGAGCACGGCAAGAGCTTCTTCTGCACCAGCCTGGGTCGCAACGTTCAGCTTGTCGATGCCCAGAGCCGAGGTGGTCAGGGACTGGATCGTCAGGGTGATCGTGTCGGTGTAGTCGGAGCCCACGACAACGTCTGCACCGGTGGTGGTTGCGGCGGTTTCGGTGCCCGTGTCGGTGGTGGCGGTCATGCCGAGGGTCGTCGCGCTGAAGGCGGTGGAACCATCGGTCGTGCCGGTGAAGTTGTCGATCGTGACGGTGGCCTTTTCGCCGGTGGCGCGAGACGCGATGCTCACTTCGCCGGTGGTTGCGTCCACGGAAGCCTTAAGATCGTACTTGCCCGCGTCGGCCAGAGCCGTCGTGATGGCGGAGGCAACGTCAGCAGCCGAGAAGGTGGCCGCTGCGGTGCTGTCGGCGCTGCCGAACGAGACCTTGACGTCGTTGACGTCGAAGGAAACGACCTGACCGGCGGTCAGGGTGAAGGCATCGCTTTCACCGGCCGCAGTCACTTCGCCAGCGGCGGTCTCGGTCAGGCCCAGGTCGGAGACGACGAAGGCATCGGACGAACCGTCGATGTTGCCGGTGAAGTTGTCGATGGTGATGGTAGCAGCTGCGCCCTTGGCAGAGGAGGTGAACTCCAGGCCGCCGTTGGTGCCGGTTGCCACGGTCACGTCGGTGACGCCGGCAGCGGTCAGGGCAGCCTGGATGTCGGTTGCCAGAGAGGCCGCAGTGTAGTCGGTGCCGCCGGATGCGCCGGTCAGTTCCACCTTGGTGCCGTTGACGTCGAAGGAGACGGTCTCGCTGGCAGCGAGGGTGAACAGCGTGTCGGAGCCGTTAACGGTTTCGGTGTCGTCGGAGCCGGTGTCGGTGATGCCGAGCAGGGTGATGTCAGCTGCAACGGTGGAGGTGGTGCCGCCAGCGTTGTCGATGGTGATGGCAGCAGCAGCACCGGTTGCAGTGCTGGTCAGTTCCAGCTTGCCGGCGTTGAGGGCTGCGGTCACGCCGGAGTCGGCGCTCACGGCGTTGATGCCGTCGACCACGTCCTGCAGGGCGATGTTGCCGGAGCCGTCGGCGGTCAGGCTGACGGTTTCACCGTTCACGTCGAAGGTGAAGGTCGAGCTTGCATCGACGGTGATGGCCGCGTTCAGCGAGGTGGACAGCACGGCAGCGGTGCCGGATCCGCCTTCGGTGGTCTTGGCGGCGCCGGTGATGCTGGTGGTCACTTCCGCTGCGGTTTTCACCGTGTCGTCGGAGAAGTCGGAGGTGCCGTCGAGCAGGGACTGGCCGTTGTAACGGGTTGCCGTGGAGATATCGTCGATTTCCTCCATCAGCTCTTCGAATTCAGCCTGGATGTAGGTGCGCTCGGTGTCGGTCACGGTGCCGGAAGCCGCCTGGGACGCCAGGGTCTTCATGCGCTCGAGGATGTCGGCGGTGTTGGATGCACCCGCGTCAGCGGTCTGCAGAATGGAGATACCGTGGGAGGCGTTGGTCGCGGCCTGCTCCAGGGCAGTCACGTCGGAGGACAGCTTGGTGGCAATGGCCAGACCTGCCGCATCATCGGACGCAGTGGTGATACGCGAACCCGAGGCCAGCTTGGCGAGCGACGCGGACTGGTCGGCGGAGTTCATGTTCAGGTAGCGAACGGCCGTGTTCGCTGCGGTGTTCGTCGAGATAACAGGCATTATCCACTCCAGTAACTAACGGGGCCACGCCCCATACACAGGCGTGGTTCAGGCACGGGAATCCGCGCACCTGTCGTTACAACGAGAGGAGTTGCCCAAATCAGGCGGTATTATAGATGTGGAATTGCGGGCTATGCTTAACTGTTTGTAAACATCGCCAGTATCTCGCCGCCGTGATTTCGCAGCAAATGCCGTAGTTTCTGTCTTGCCCTCTTGAGCAGAGCTTCGACCGCGGACACCGATGTTTCCATGATTTCCGCGACTTCCGCGTTACTGAGATTCTCCGTGTAGGAGAGCACCAGGGCAATGCGCTGATGCTCGGGAAGGTCCTGGATGGCCTGGTTCAGAAGATCGCTCGCTTCTTGCCGTTCCAGCATCTCCATCTGGTCGCTGCTTTCGTCCTGCAGCTCGGGGAGATCGTCCATGACCTCCACTTTCGGACGGCGCAGCTGGTCGATGCAGCGGTTGGTGACGACCCGGTAGAGCCAGGTGGAGAACTTCGCCCGGCCGGTTTCCCACTTCTCGCGCTTCGTCCAGAGCTGCAGGAAGGCGTCCTGCACCACGTCTTCCGCATCCGTGCCGTTGTGCAGGATGCGCACCGCGACCGCATAGCCGCGATCCACGTGCCGCTCGACGAGCTGGCGGAAGGCGTCCTCGTCGCCGGTCTTGATCCGGACAAGAAGCTCGTCGTCGGTCATGCGGCGCCAATCGGTTGCTGAAAGACGGTGCGGAACAGCATTCGCAACGTCGCGCCCGTTCGCGTGCGGTGCCGCTGCAGGGTCGACCTGAGCGACTTCGGCGTGAGCCATGGACGTGTTGGCGATACCCATACGGGGATCCCTCGCGAAAGTGACATTGCGGGCCTTGATGGATCCGCTTCCACACTTTCAACGGGGGCTAGAAAGAAATCAGGCGCAGAAAATGAAGTAATTTTTTGAGATTTACTAGGAAAATATTGCCGAGTTGTAGGAAATATATGCCTATGTTGGATAATGAATTGATAAAATGCCGCATACATAAAGACGTAATTATGTATTGAGTGCGTATTGTACTCTTCGTTCCTTGCGGCGATGTGTCGGAGTGCGCAGGAGGACATAAGGGGCAAAGGTCGTCGCAAGAAAGGGAACGAAGAGGCATGACGTCAGGGTTAATAAAGCATTTAAACTTAAATGAGTTCCGGCGACAGGGCAGAACGTGAGGAGCGGACCTCTTTCCAGAGTTTTCACAATGGCGTGAAGAACGATCAGGCCCTGCAAGAGCCAGCGGTGACCCTGAAAAGACGAGGAAATTTGGGTGTTTTGCGGCAAATCATGTCCGCATGTTTCCCGTGCCGGTCTTGCGACGGGGACGATACAACTGGCGTGTTGCGGTTCGCGCGCAACAACGTAAATAGCTGATGATCGACCCGGCAGGATGTGCCGCCCGGTGGAGCGAAAAGAATAATGATTTTTTTCGCCTGGTGCGCGCGCGGCGTCGAACCGGTCTCCCGCTCGAGGGTTTGCCCCAGGGTTCGGGCGACCCGGGACCGGCGAGGCGCGGTGGGTTTCCGCAGACCGGGTCACAGGGTGCCAGCAGGAAAGAACGGATTGAATGGCTGAAGTGAAATCGGGTCGCCGACCCGGCAAGCGGGGCTTGCGCTGGCTCCTGATCACCCTTGGCGCGGTGATCGTCGGCGCTCTTGCTCTCTGGCGCTCCGGCACCCTCTCGCCGCAGGATCCCCTCTCCGGACTGATGATCTCCACCGCGCGGATTGGCACGCTCGAACAGACGGTTCTGGCCACCGGCATCCTCAAGCCCCGCAGTCTCGTCGCCGTGGGCGCCCAGGTGTCGGGGCGCATCACCGCCGTGCACGTCGCTCTGGGGGATGAGGTCGCTGCCGGCGATCTTATCGCGGAGATCGACAGCACGACCCAGACCAACGACCTGCGCACGGCCGAGGCCGCGCTCGCCCAGGTCCGCGCGCAGCTCGTCGAAAAGCAGGCCGACCTGCAGCTGGCGCGCAAGGTTCTGGAGCGCGAGAGGACCCTTTCGGATCAACGGGCCACCTCCGTTGCGGATCTGGAAAGTGCCGAGGCCGACGTGAAGGTGACAGAGGCTCAGATCGCGGCCCTCGAAGCGCAGGTCCAGTCGGCTCAGGTGTCTGTGGAGACCGCACAGGCCAATCTGGGCTACACGCGCATCACCGCGCCCATGGCTGGCACGGTTCTGGCCATCGTCAATCAGGAGGGGCAGACCGTGAATGCGGCCCAGTCCGCCCCCACCCTCGTGGTGCTCGGCGATCTGACGACCATGACCGTTCGCGCCGAAATTTCCGAGGCCGACGTGGTGCAGGTGAAACCCGGTCAGAAGGTCCGTTTCTCCATCATCGGCGAGCCGGACAAGGCTTACGAAAGCACGCTGGAAAGCATCGAGCCGGCGCCGGAGAGCATCACGTCCGACAGCGCGATCTCGTCGTCATCGTCCTCATCTTCCGACACGTCTGCGATCTACTACAACGGCATCTTCCATATCGCCAATCCGGACGGACACCTGCGCACCTACATGACCGCCGAGGTGGAGATCATTCTCGGCGAGGCGCGGGACGTGGTGCTCGTGCCCACATCTGCCGTGCAGAAGGGCGCGGGATTGGCCCGTCCCACTGTGAGCGTGGTCACCGCCTCCGGCTCGGTTGAACCGCGCGAGGTAGAGACCGGCCTCGACGACAAGATCAACGTGGAAATCCGCTCCGGCATTTCCGAGGGCGAACGGATCGTCACCGGACAGGCTTCGGGCACTGGCGCTGCCGCATCTTCGGGCCGCATGGGCCCGCCGCCCATGGGTCTGTGAGGGCGCTGCCATGGGATCGCACGAAATCCTGACCCAGCCGACAGACGAAATACCATTGCTGACCCTGCGTGGCATCGGCCGGGCGTTTCCCTCTGGCGATGGCGAGGTTGAGGTTCTTTCCGACATCGACCTGGACATCCGGCGCGGAGAGTTCGTTGCCATCATCGGTCAGTCCGGATCGGGCAAGTCCACCCTCATGAACATCCTCGGCTGTCTCGACCGGGCAAGCCGGGGCAGCTACCGGGTGGAAGGGGCCGAGACGGCGGATCTGGAGGCGGACGAGCTGGCGCGTCTGCGAAGGGAGCATTTCGGCTTCATCTTCCAGCGCTATCACCTGCTGAATGAATTGACGGCCCTGGAAAACGTCGAGATGCCGGCGATCTATGCTGGCCGCAGCCTTTCCGATCGCCAGTCCCGGGCAGCCGCGTTGCTGGAGCGTCTCGGTCTGGGAGATCGCACCCATCACCGGCCGACCCAGCTCTCTGGTGGACAGCAGCAGCGCGTGTCCATCGCGCGGGCTCTGATGAACGGCGGCGATATCATCCTGGCCGACGAGCCGACCGGCGCGCTCGACAGCCGCAGTGGCGAGGAGGTGCTGGCCGTGCTGAAGGAGCTGCATGCCTCCGGCCGCACCATCATTCTCGTCACCCACGACGCGGGCGTTGCCGCCATGGCGGAACGCATCGTCGAGATCAAGGACGGGCGCATCCAGTCCGACCTTCCCAACCCGGTCTCTGCCGACGCGCGTTTGCTTGAGACCGAGGCGGACATCGGCCCGAGCGGGTCTGAGCCCAGCGTCTCTTCGGGCGGTGGCTTCCGGCGCCGGATCGAGCAGGTCTCGGAGTCCTTCCGCATGGCCCTGCGCTCCATGCAGGCCCATCGGGTGCGTGCCCTGCTCACCATGCTGGGCATCATCATCGGCATTGCATCCGTCGTCTGCGTGGTTGCGCTCGGCACCGGGTCTCAGGAAAAGGTGCTGGAGAATATTTCGAGCCTCGGCACGAATACGCTCGAAATCTTCCCGGGCAAGAGTTACGGCGACGTGCGGTCCGGCAAGATCACCACCCTGTCCGTGGGCGACGCGGAACAGCTCGCCCGTCAGCCCTATGTGGCAGCCGTCACGCCGACGGTCTCGACCAGCCGCACCGCGCGCTACCGCGGCGAGGAGGCGTCCGCCCAGATCTCCGGGGTGGGGGAGGGCTATTTCGCCGCCAAGGGCTCGAGGCTTCTGGCCGGAAGCTTCTTCGACCGGTCCTCCGTGCGCAGCCGCGCCCTCGACGCCGTGATCGACGAGAACACCCTTGCCGCCCTCTTCGCCGATGATGCGTCACTGGCCCTCGGGGCGACGATTTTCCTCGGAGACATGCCGGCTCGGGTGATCGGCGTGGTGGAAACCCAGCAGGGGGGCTTTGGCGGCAGCCAGAACCTCGCGGTCTATGTCCCCTACACGACCCTGCAGACCCGAATGCTCGGCGACCTGAGCCTGCGCAGCATCACGGTGCGGGTCTCCGACGAGGTGGACAGCGATCTGGCGGAAACGGCGGTGACCGAGTTCCTCACCCTGCGCCATGGCACGAAGGACTTCTTCATTCTCAACACGGATGACATCCGCGAGACCATCACGGCCACCACCCAGACGCTGGCGCTGCTGATCGCGGCCATTGCGGTGATCTCGCTCTTCGTCGGGGGCATTGGCGTCATGAACATCATGCTGGTCACGGTCTCCGAGCGCGTGTCGGAAATCGGCGTGCGCATGGCGGTGGGCGCGCGGCGCGGCGACATCCTCCAGCAGTTCCTGATAGAGGCCGTTCTGGTCTGTCTCGTCGGCGGCGTTCTGGGCATCCTGCTGGCGCTGGCTTTCGGCTATGCCTTCTCGCTGCTCGGCTCCAGCTTCCGGCTCATTTACTCGACGGACTCCATGATCTGGGCCGTCGCCGTCTCCAGCCTCATCGGCATCGTCTTCGGCTATCTCCCGGCCCGCAACGCCTCGCGTCTGGACCCGGTCGCGGCGCTGTCCGGGGGCTGAGGGCAGGGAAAGGTTGGCGACCCTCCCCGAAACGCGACAAGGCCCGGAATTGCTCCCGGGCCTTGTTCTTGTTGCTCATGATCGTGTCAGCCGTAGACCAGCCTTGGCAGCCAAGTCACGATCTCGGGGAAGAGCATGCAGAGCACCAACCCCATGACCTGCAGCCCGAGGAAGGGCAGGGCGGACTTGAAGATGTCCGACATGGGGATGTCGGCCGGGGCCACGCCGCGCAGATAGAAGAGCGCATAGCCGAAGGGCGGTGACAGGAAGCTCATCTGCATATTGACCAGGTAGAGCACCCCGAACCACAGCACCAGGTCGTCCGGGCTGTCGAGGCCGAAGGCCTGGGCGCCGAGCGCCTTGATGATCGGCACGAAGATCGGCACGCAGAGCAGCAGGATGCCGACCCAGTCCAGGAACATGCCGAGGATGATCAGCACGATCTGCATGATGATCAGGATGCCCCAGGGGCCGAGGCCCGTGGCTTCCAGCGCCCCTTGCACGAACTGCTGGCCGCCCTCGAGCACGTAGAGCCCGACGAAGATCGTCGCGCCGAACATGATCCAGATCACCATGGCCGAGGCCTTGAGGGTGGTGATCGAGGCTTCCCGCAGGGTCTGCCAGTCGAGATTGCGGTGGATCGCCGCCACGATGATGGCACCGAAGGTTCCGATGCCGGCGGCTTCCACAGGGGTCGCCACACCGGTGAAGATCACCCCCAGCACGATGGCGATCAGCGCGATCGGGGCGGACATGCCCGACATCAGGCGGATCTTCTCCCGGGTCGAGACGCGCTCCTCCAGCGGGATCGGCGGGCCCTTCTTCGGGTCGATGTAGCTCATCACGATCACGTAGACGATATACATGCCCGACAGCAGCAGGCCGGGAACGACGGCGCCGATGAAGAGCTCGCCCACCGACTGTTCCGCCACCACCGCATAGATGATCGCCAGGATCGACGGCGGGATGAGGATGCCCAGCGTTCCGCCGGCCATGATCGATCCCATCGCGATCTTCGGGTCATAGCCGCGCTTGAGCATGGCGGGCAGGGCGATGATGCCCATGGTGACCACGGCCGCGCCGATCACGCCCACCATTGCCGCCAGAACGGTCGAGGCGATGATCGTCGCCGCCGCAAGGCCGCCCTTCACGCCGCCCAGCACCTTGTAGATGACGTCGAACATCTCGTTGATGATGCCCGCTCGCTCCAGCATGGAGGCCATGAAGATGAAGAGCGGGATCGCCGAGAGTTGATAGTTGGTCATCAGCGGGAAGATGCGCGAGGGGACGATGTTGAGCGCCCTCTCGTCGCCGAGGATGAACAGGAAGACACACGCGAGCCCCCCCGTGACGAAGGCCAGCGGCAGGCCTGCCATGAGCAGGACGAGCAGCGAGCCGAACATGATGAGTGTCAGCCACTCGATTCCGATATCAAGTCCCATCGGCTCAAGCCTTCTCCGTCAGCGCGCGGAGATCCTGCGCGAATTTCGAGATACCCTGCAGCACCAGCAGCAGGCCGCCCAGAACCATGACCCACTTCATGGGCCACAGCGGCACTTCCCATTCGTTGAAGCTGATCTCGCCCCAGCGGATGTTCGGATCGGTCCACTGCGCCAGATTGAGCGAGGCGATCATGTCGCCGAAGCTCATGGAGCCGCGGGCCCAGTCGGAGATTACGGAATTGCCGGTCGGCACGGCGATCGCGTCGAAGGCAAAGATCCACGACGTGACGAGCAGGGTGCCGGCGAAGATGAAGAAGAAGACCGAGGTCAGCAGGTCGACGAGCGCCTTGCGGCGCTTCGACAGCGGTGCATAGAAGATGTCCACCCGCACATGGGCTTCCGTCAGCGCCGCATAGGCCCCGGCGATCAGATACTGCATCCCGAACATGAGATACATGGCTTCATGGGCCCAGTTGGTCGGGCTGCCGAAGACATAGCGGCTCATGACTTCGAAATAATAGACGATCACCGCGATCACCGCCCAGTAGCTGACGAACTCACCGCAATAAAGCGAGAGCTTGTCGAGCTTGCCCGTCCAGCCGGTCGAGACGAAGCGGCTGTCCTCCTGGCGTTCCGCCGCCTCGATTTCCTTGAGCTTCAGCTCCTCCGGCGTGAGCGCACGCTCGGGCGGAATGTTGTCATTGGCCCGGCGAACAAGCCCGGGAAGCAGGAAGATGTCGATCAGCACGCCGGCCATCAGCAGCCAGAAGGCGTATTTCGCAACATTCGACCACTTGGCCAGATCCGCCTCGCTGGTTTCCAGCAGGGGGCGGGCGGCCGTTAGGTCGCCTTCGGCCTCGCTCACCCGTTCCCGGCCCTGTTCGATGCGCTGTTCGGCACGGCGCAGGTCCCGGTCGGCCCGCCGCGCGGCCATGGATCCCTGTTCGGCGGCCTGAACGGCGGCCTGAAGCGACGGAAGGTCGGCCTCGGCGGTCTTCACCCGCTCGCTCTCGCGCTCCAGCACCCGCTCGGCCTGACGCACCAGATTGGCGTTGTCAGAATAGACGGACCGGGCGTCATGGCCCTGGGAATTGGCATAGAGAATGACGATGAAGACCGGGATGTAGACCAACCCGATCATGCTTTTCACGTAAAGACGGTGAAGGCCGAGAATCCCGCCGGTCACCAGAATGAAATAGCCGAGCACGAGCGAATAGCGCCGCTCTTTCGGCTTGGGCCGCTTGGCGAGACTGGCGGCAATGATCGGAAAGATGATCAGGCCGAGCCAGTAGGCCCAGTGCGGCAGGGTGAAATCGATATGAGGCATGCCTCTGGCTTCCCTAAGGGTAGGAGCGGGCGTCCGAGGCGAATGGGGCCCGCGCAGTTGCCTGCGCGGGCCCGCGGTCCCCGGGCGCGCTGGGGCGCAAAAGGAACGTGATCAGAGCTTGAGCTCGAGTCCTTCGACCAGCTCGGGCGAGACGTAGCCGAGCGACCCGGACATCATGTAGTCCAGCTGGATCTTGAAGACCCGGGCGCTGTCCTTGTCGCGGTTCGCGTAGTTGAACCAGATCGGCACGGCGACCTCGGTCATCAGCTCCACGTCGTCCTGGCTGAGGCGGGTGATCTCGGTGCCGTCGGCCTCGAACTTGGCCCAGGCTTCCTGGTCTGCCTTCTGGATCGCCGCGTGATGCATGTCGGAGTAGACGTGGGTTTCCATTTCCACGAACTGCTGCATCTGCGGGCTGAGCTTGTTCCAGGCGCCCATGCCCACGGTGATGTCCATGATGTCCACCGGCTGGTAGAGGGACATGAAGCCCGGAGGGCCCATGGAGATGTATTTGGTCACCTGGGAGAAGCCGAGGGCGTAGTTCACCGCCGGGCCCACATAGTCGGCCACGTCGATGGTGCCCTTTTCCAGCGCCGGGAAGATTTCAGATCCCGGAAGAACGGTGGTTTCCGCGCCCAGCTCGCTGAAGACTTCGGCCACCATGCCGCCCGGCAGACGCATCTTGCGGCCACGGAAGTCATCGATGGAGCGGATCGGCACCTTGGAGTGGATGATGTTCGGACCGTGATGCACGGGGCCGACGAAATGCATGCCCTGGGCCGCATAGAGCTCGCGGGCAATCTCGAGACCGCCCAGCCCGTAGTAGAAGACGTCGAACTCATGCGGGTTGCGCAGGCCCAGCGGGATCGAGGTCAGGAAGGTGGCGGCGGGAATGATCCCCTGTGCGTAGATGGTGAAGGGGTTCACCGCGTCCAGCACGCCGTTCTTCACCGCGTCGAAGAGCTGGAAGTCCCCCACCACGTCATTGGCGCCGAAGGGCTGGAAGGCGAGTTCGCCCCCGGTCTTCTCGACGATGGTCGCACACCAGTCCTTGAAGATCTGGAGACCGGCGCCACCGGGCCAGCTGGTCTGGATCTTCCAGGTGGTCGTCTGCGCCTGTGCCGAGGCAATGTGCGGGGCGGCAAGGGTTGCAGCACCGGCGGCACCGGCGCCGGCAAGGCTCCGCAGAGCCTGTCTGCGCGTTGCAAGCTGTTTCATGTTTTCCTCCCATTCGGCCAGGAAGGAGAAACGGCGGGCAGGTATTGCGGAACATGAACGCCCTCCGGTCCTCCAACCGTCGGATGTCGACATTCCCTGCCCAGTGATTGTTCTGGGTCGCCGTGCGCTCCTCCAAGCTCCGGCGGGACAATCACTTGAAGCCTCCCTAGCGTGAACCAGTCTACAGCAGTTGCTCCTCCTCGCAAGCGGCAGTCGGTTTTGAGACATCTTTGCTTTCAGGGAACAAATGCGCTTGGTATTACTGTCGAAATCGCCAAGCCGTAACGGGATTGATGCGGCGGGCGGCTTGGCCGGGCAAGAGCCGGGGACCAGTCGAGAGACCATGGAAGGGGAGCACATGACGATGTGGATGCCGATGCGCGGAGCGATCCGCCTGCTGCCCCTTGCGGCGCTGGTCCTTGCGTCGCTGGTCTGGGCCGCGCCCGTGCAGGCGGGGGAGGCGACGGCCGATCCGTTCCGTGCCGGCCCCTCCTTCGATTGCGCCCGGGCCGCGACCCCGGACGAGAGGGCCATCTGCGCCGATCCCCTGCTCTCTGCGATCGACCGGACGGCCGCCGAAGCCTATGGCACCTATCAGGGCGAGTTCCTGCACCGGGACGAGGTCGCCCGGCGCTTTCTCTCCGACCGGGCGCTCTGCGGCGAGGACCGCGCCTGTCTGGCCGGGGTGATGAGCCGCGCTTACACCACCTATCTGGATGTGATGGAAGGCAAGGTCGCCCGCTGGATCGACCGTTACGCCGAGGCGCTGGTGGCGGCCAAGGCGCAGGGGCTTGCCGAGGATGCGCTCCGGTCGCGCTCAGCCTGGCTTCAACGCGCCCCGCAAGTCGTTGGCCAATGTGCCCTGACCCGCATTGCCGAAGTCACGACCCGGTTCGGTGCGCCCGCCAGCTGGGAGAACGAGAGCGAGGGTACGGCCATCCGCTATGAGAACGAGATCTGGCAGGTGTCCTATGATCGGGTGGGTCTCGATGAGGCGCAGGCCGGTCACCGTGTTGTTCTCTGCCTCGTGAGCCGGCCGCATGACTGTCCGGAAGGCGACACGCGCGGGGTTCTCTACTACACGCTCGACGTGGATGCCCGCCGCGACTGGGTGCTCGGCGACAGCCAGCATTTCTGTGGTGGCGCCTGACACCGGCCCCTCGTCCCTGATACGCCGGCAAAAGACCCTGCTGCGATTCTAGGCATTATTGCTTATTTTTTGAGCGAGGCGCAGGGTGAGGAAGCGCCTGTCGCGGCTCCCGTTCGGCGACGGGCGGAAATCCTGCGGGTTTCTCAATCCGACCGGGCGCATGACCTGCCGGGGGGTTTTTCCGCCCCTTCCGGAGGATGCAAGCCACGGGTGGTCGTCGCGGCACTGCACGACCCTTGGGCGTGGCGATTCTTTGTGCGTGCGCAACATTGACAATTCTGGCGGGCTTCGCGATGCTGATTATTACATAGCGGCCTCACGTGCCGCACGGCAATTGCGCCCCGATCTTTCGCGTGCCCCCACCGGGCAGCGGGTCGGGGTTTTTTTATGCCTGATGTCCGGCGGATCCCGATCCGCCTCATCGGGCCGGAGAGGCGGGACATGACGGACAGGGTCATTCCGATCGGCGTTTTATTTTCCAGCACCGGGTCCTACTCGGTGATTGGCCGTGAGGGCCACGAGGGCGCGATGACCGCCATCGCGGAAGTGAATGCCTCCGACCTCTTCGACTTCACCTTCGAGGCGGTCGCCGCCGACCCTGCCTGCCGCGCCGAGCAATACGCCGTGCTCGCGAACCGCATGCTGGGTCAGGACAGGTGCCGCCACATCATCGGCTGTCAGACCTCCTGGAGCCGCAAGGAACTGCTGCCCGTGCTGGAGCGCCATCAGGGCCTGCTCTGGTATTCCGTGCCCTATGAAGGGTTCGAGAGCCATGACCGGGTGATCTATTCCGGCGCCTGCCCGAACCAGAACGTGGTGCCGCTCTTTGCACAGATCCTGCCCCATTACGGCAAGCGCGCCTTCCTGCTCGGTTCCAACTACATCTGGGGCTGGGAGATGAACCGCATCGCCCGCGAGCTGCTGGCCGCCGAGGATGGCGCCGTGCTGGGCGAGCGCTATGTGGCGCTGGGCGATGTGGAGATCGACCATCTGATCGCCGAGATCTGCGACACCCGGCCGGACTTCATCTTCAACAATCTGATCGGGGACAGCAGCTACGCCTTCCTGCGTGCCCTGCGCCGTCTGGGCGAGGCGGATCCGGCCTTCAGTGCCGACGTGATGCCGGTGCTGAGCTGCAACCTGACAGAAGCCGAGCTGCCGATCATCGGCAAGGCGGCCGAAGGGGTCATCTCCACCGCCTCCTATTTCGAGAGCGCGGCCTACCCGAAGAACCGGGAGTTCGTTCAGCGGATGCACGCGCTGCGCGGGCGCTCGCGCGGTGTGTCGGCCATGTTCACCGGGCCCTATCAGGCGGTCTGGGCCTTGGCTCAGGCAATCCAGACCTGCGGCTCGCCGGATCCGGACATCGTTCGCGACATCCTGCCGACCCTGCCCCTGCCGACACCCGTCGGCGATTTGACGATCGACCGCTCCACCCAGCATGCCACGCTCACGCCCTTCATCGGGGTGGTGGAAAGCGCCGAGGCTCTGGGAGATGTGAAGGCCGGTTTCCGCATGCTCAATCCGCAGGCCCGCCGCCTCGCGCCCGACCCCTATCTGGTCAACCTGAATGCGGAGCGTCAGGAACGCGATTTCGCCGCGCCCATGCGCTCGGGGAAGGAGCCGGACGAGCCCGGCCGCAGCTTTCTGAGGGTGGTCAAATGAGACTGAAGGCCTTCAAGACACCGAATTTCCGCGGCCTGCACGCCGTCGTGCTGCACCGGCCCCACACGGATCTCGACCGGCTGACCCGGCAGCTGGAGCGGCTCGGCATGGTGGTGACCTGCGCCTGGCCTGCCCTGGCAGCCGAGCATCGCGACGCGGACATCGTACTCTTCGATGCGGACATGGGTCACGAGGAGCAGTTCCCCTGGCCCCAGTCCGAGCTGCCCATGCCCATGGTCGCCCTCATCGGCTCGGAAGCGCCGGGCCGGGTGGAATGGGCGATCCAGCGCGGTGCCGGAGCACACCTCAGCAAGCCGGTCGGCTCGACGGGCGTCTTCGGCGCTCTCGTGGTGGCGGTCCGGTCCTTCCAGACCCACTGGGAATCCGTGAACCGGATTTCCGATCTGGAATCCAGGCTCGCGCGCCGGCCCAACGTGGTGGAGGCGGTGCTCTTCCTCATGGACGTGCACAAGTGCGGATCGGAAGAGGCCTACGGCCACCTCAGGTCCCTGGCCATGACGGGCCGGGTGTCGATCGAGGATGCCGCGGATGCGCTGGTGGATCAGGCCCGCGGACGCAATTCGGAAATCAAGCGGGGAAGGGAATGAGCGTGGTCGAAATCGCCGTGACACAAGCACCGGCGCAAGAGGTGGAGAAGGGAGCCTTCGCGCGTCTTCTGACGCGAAAGCTCGCCCTCTTTGCCCTCGTTCTCATCGCCGTCATCGTCGGTGCCGCGCTCTTCGCGCCCTGGGTCGCGCCATTTGATCCGAACGAACAGTTCTTCGAGGGCCTGACCCTGGAAGGCGCGCCACTTCCGCCCGGCGCCACCTTCTGGCTCGGGACCGACCTTCTGGGGCGTGACCTGCTGTCCCGCCTGATCTACGGGGCGCAGACCTCGCTCATCATCGGCGTGGTGGCCAACGGAGTTGCCGCTCTGGTCGGCGCATCGGTCGGCATTCTGGCCGGCTTCTTCCGGGGCTGGGTCGAGACCGTGCTCATGCGCTTCACCGATCTGATGATGGCCTTCCCCGCCCTGCTGCTCGCGATCACCCTGGCCGCTCTCTTCCGTCCGTCGCTCTGGATCGTGGCCATGGTGATCGCCATGGTGAACTGGGTGCAGATGGCGCGCGTGGTCTATACGGAGACCCGCTCCCTGTCCGAGCGCGAGTTCATCACCGCCGAGCGCTCCATGGGGGCCGGGACCTTCCGCATCCTCTTCCGCCACATCCTGCCACACCTGCTGTCGTCCATTCTGGTCTTCGGAACACTCGGCATTTCGACCACGGTGCTGCTGGAGGCGACGCTGAGCTATCTCGGCATCGGCGTGCAGCCGCCCACCCCCTCCTGGGGCAACATCATCTACGAGAACCAGACCTACTTCACCTCCGCGCCCTGGCTCGTCTTCTTCCCCGGGCTTGCGATCATCGCGCTGGCTCTCGGCTTCAACCTGCTCGGCGACGCCCTGCGCGAGGTGCTCGACCCGACCCAGAAGGGGAGGCACTGACCCATGGGCAGCTACGTCCTGCGCCGCGCCCTGCAGTCGCTCCTGATCCTGCTCGGCATCTCCTTCTTCACCTTCGTGCTGCTCTATCTGATCCCGGCCGACCCGGCGCGGCAGATCGCGGGCCGCTCGGCGACCACCCAGACGGTCGAGAACATCCGTGAGCAGCTGGGCCTGAACCTGCCCTTCTACGAGCAGTATTTCCGCTATCTGTCTGGCCTCGTTCAGGGCGATCTCGGCCGCTCCTATCTGCAGAAGACGGAAGTGGGCGAGCTGATCGCCTCGCGCCTGCCCGCAACCCTGCTGCTCATGGTCGGGGCCATTGTCTGCGAGCTGCTCATCGGCCTCACCATGGGGCTCGTGGCGGCGCTCCGGCGCAACACGCCCACCGACACCTCGCTCATGGTGCTGTCCTTCGTCGGGGTCTCCTCGCCGCAATTCGTGATCGGCATCCTGCTGCTTTATGTCTTCGCGGTGAAGCTGGGCTGGTTCCCGATCGGCGGCTACGGCACCTTCATGCACATGGTCCTGCCCTCGCTGACCCTCGGGTTCCTGGGGGCCGGCTGGTACTCCCGCATGATGCGCTCGTCGATGATCGACGTTCTGCGCCAGGACTTCATCCGCACGGCCCGCGCCAAGGGCCTGAAGCGCTGGCAGGTTCTCTTCGGCCACGCGTTGCCCAACGCGCTCTTGCCCATCATCGCCATGATCGGCATCGACATCGGCCTCTTCATGAGTGGCATCGTCGTGGTGGAGAGCGTGTTCGGCTGGCCGGGCATCGGCCAGCTCGCTTGGCAGGCCATTCAGCGCGTCGACATTCCCATCATCATGGGCGTCACCCTCGTGTCCGCCTTCGCGATCGTCCTCGGCAACTTCCTCGCCGATCTGGTCGCTCCCCTCATTGATCCCAGGATCAAGCTGCGCTGAGGCGCAACCCCGGGCCGGCAAGCACCCGAACAAGAGCGCACCGGACCACAGACACCGAACCGGAGGTATTTGAAATGAAGAAGGCCCTTCTGGCAGGAGCAACCGCTCTGCTCGCCGCCACCGCCATGACGCCGGCCCACGCCGACGACATCAAGCAGGGTGGCTCCATGGTCGTCACCTACAAGGATGACGTCTCCACCCTCGACCCGGCCATCGGCTACGACTGGCAGAACTGGTCCATGATCAAGAGCCTGTTCGACGGCCTGATGGACTATGAGCCCGGCACGACCAACCTGATGAAGGATCTGGCCGAGGACTACACCATCTCCGAGGATGGCACCGTCTTCACCTTCAAGCTGCGCGAAGGCGTGAAGTTCCACAACGGCCGCGAGATGACCGCGGAAGACGTGAAATACTCCCTCGACCGCGTCACCAACCCGAAGACCCAGAGCCCCGGCGCCGGCTTCTTCGGCTCCATCAAGGGCTTCGATGCGGTTGCCGCCGGCGAGACCGAGAGCCTGGAAGGCGTCACCGTCGTCGATCCCTACACGGTGAAGATCGAGCTGTCCCGCCCGGATGCGACATTCCTGCATGTAATGGCCATCAACTTCTCCTCCATCGTCCCGAAGGAAGAAGTCGAGAAGTGGGGTGCCGATTTCGGCAAGCATCCGGTCGGCACCGGCGCCTTCTCCCTGGAAGACTGGACCCTCGGCCAGCACCTGATCTTCAAGCGCAACGAAGCCTACTGGCGCGCCGGCGTGCCGAAGCTCGACCAGATCACCTTCGAGGTCGGCCAGGAGCCGGTGGTGGCCCTGCTGCGCCTGCAGCGCGGCGAAGCCGACATTCCCGGTGACGGCATTCCGCCGGCGAAGTTCCTCGAAGTGACCCAGGATCCCCAGTACAAGGACCTGATCATCGAGGGCGGCCAGCTGCACACCGGCTATGTCACGATGAACGTGAAGATGCCCCCCTTCGACAAGCTGGAAGTCCGTCAGGCCGTGAACATGGCCATCAATAAGGACCGGGTGATCCGCATCATCAATGGCCGCGCCGTGGCTGCAAACCAGCCGCTGCCGCCGTCCATGCCGGGCTACGACACGGCCTACGAAGGCTACAAGTACGATCCGGAAGGGGCCAAGACCCTGCTGGCCAAGGCCGGTCTCGGCGACGGGTTCGAAACCGAACTCTACGTCTACAACACCGACCCGAACCCGCGCATTGCCCAGTCCATCCAGGCCGATCTCGCCGCCATCGGCATCAAGGTCGAGATCAAGGCGCTGGCTCAGGCCAACGTGATCGCGGCCGGCGGCGAAGCCGATCAGGCCCCGATGATCTGGTCCGGCGGCATGGCCTGGATCGCCGACTTCCCGGATCCGTCCAACTTCTACGGCCCGATCCTCGGTTGTTCCGGCGCCGTTCAGGGCGGCTGGAACTGGTCCTGGTACTGCAACGAGGACCTGGACAAGCTGGCGACCGAAGCCGACAGCATCACCGACCCGGCCAAGAAGGCCGAGCGTGAGGAACTGTGGCGCAAGATCTTCATCTCCGTGATGGACGACGCGCCCTGGGCTCCGGTCTTCCACGAGCAGCGCTTCACCATGCGGTCCGAGCGGCTGGGTGGCCCCGACGCCATCTTCGTCGATCCGGTCCACATTCCCGTCAACTACGACTACGTCTGGGCGAAAGATGTGCAGTAACTGCAAGGCAGCCGCCTATACCATCCACTCGGCACAACACCATTTCGGCTGGGACAACTCGCTTGTCCCGGCCCAGAAGGTGACGCCGGGCACGGTTCTGGAATTCGAGTGTCTCGACAGCTCCGCCGGTCAGCTGACCCCGCAGAGCACGGTCCAGGACGTGGCCGACATGGACTTCGGCAAGATCAATCCGGTCAATGGCCCCATCTATGTGGATGGGGCCGAGCCGGGGGATTCCCTCGTGGTCAAGATTCACGAGTTCAAGCCCTCCGGCTTCGGCTGGACCGCCAACATTCCCGGCTTCGGCCTGCTGGCGGACCAGTTCAAGGAACCGGCCCTGCATGTCTGGTCCTATGACAAGGACAAGCTGGGGACCTCGGCCTATGCGCCCTTCGGCAAGGTTCCGCTCAAGCCCTTCGCCGGCACCATCGGGGTCGCTCCGGCCGAGGCCGGCCTGCATTCCATCGTCCCGCCCCGGCGGGTCGGCGGCAACCTCGACATCCGCGATCTTGCGGCCGGCACCACGCTCTACCTGCCGGTGGAAGTGGCGGGCGCCCTGTTCTCCATCGGCGATACCCACGCCGCCCAGGGGGACGGGGAAGTCTGCGGAACGGCCATCGAAAGCCCGATGAACGTTGTCGTGGAGCTGGACCTGATCAAGGGCGAGAACCTGAAGATGCCGCGCTTCGAAACCCCCGGCCCGGTGACCCGTCACCTGGACGAGATGGGCTACGAAGTGACCACCGGCATTGGCACGGATCTCTACGCCGGAGCTCAGGCTGCCGTCTCCAACATGATCGACCTCCTCTGCGCTCGCTACAACTACAGCGCGGTCGAGGCCTACATGCTGTGTTCCGTCTGTGGCGATCTGCGGATCTCCGAGATCGTGGACATGCCGAACTGGGTCGTTTCCTTCTACTTCCCGAAGGTCGTCCTGAACTAACCCCAACTGGCCGGGCTTCGGTCCGGCCATTTTTTCCCGTCACTTTCCGGATTTGCCATGTCGACCCTGCCGCCCGAGCCTGCCGTCCCGTCTTCGCTCTCCGAGCGATCCTCCAGGGTCGTGCTCGGCGTGTCCGGGCTCCAGACCGCCGTGGCGACCCCTCAGGGCCGCAAGATCGTGGTCGATGGTCTGAGTTTCGACCTGCATGAGGGCGAAACCATCTGCGTCGCCGGGGAATCCGGCTCCGGCAAGTCCATGACCGCTCTCTCCATCATGGGCCTTCTGCCCGAGCCGATGGCGAAGGTGGTCGGCGGCTCCATCCATCTCGAGGGGCGCGATCTGACCACGCTGCCCGAAGCCGAGATGCGGACCATTCGTGGCAGCGAGATCGCCATGATCTTCCAGGAGCCCATGACCTCGCTCAATCCGGTGCTGACCATCGGGCGCCAGGTGCGCGAGGCGGTGCTGGCCCATGAGCCGCTCTCCCGGCGCGAGGCGGATGCCCGGGCGCTGGAGGCTCTCAAGGCCGTGCGCCTGTCCGAGCCCGAGCGCCGCATGACCCAGTATCCCCACGAGCTCTCCGGCGGCATGCGCCAGCGCGTGATGATCGCCATGGCGCTCGCCTGTCATCCCAAGGTGCTGATTGCCGACGAGCCGACCACGGCGCTCGACGTGACCATTCAGGCGCAGATCCTGCAGCTCATGCGCGACCTGCAGAAGGAAACCGGCACCGCCATCATCCTCATCACCCATGACATGGGCGTGGTCGCCGAAATGGCCGACCGGGTCATCGTCATGCAGCACGGCAAGATCGTGGAGGACAACCTCGTCCGCCCGCTCTTCGCCGCGCCCGAGGCCGCCTATACGGAAGAACTTCTCGCCGCCGTGCCCAAGCTGGGCGCGCTTGCCGGGGTCGATCCGGTCAATGCCCATGCCGGGACCGCCGCTGCCGCCAAGGTTCTTGAGGTCGATGACCTGACCGTGCGCTTCGACCTGCGCGGCGGGGTGCTGAACCGCGTTGTCTCACGGGTCCATGCGGTCGAGGGCATCAGCTTCGATCTGCACCGGGGTGAGACCCTGGGGCTCGTCGGGGAAAGCGGCTGCGGCAAGTCCACCATCGGCAAGGCGCTGATGAACCTGGTGCCCTGGGAAGGGTCGATCCGGGTTTGCGGCGAGCACGTCTTACGCGCCCGCACCGCCGCCGGCGACCGGGCCTATCGCCGCAATCTGCAGATGGTGTTCCAGGACCCTTATGCCTCCCTCGATCCGCGCATGACCGTCGGCGACCTGGTCGGCGAGCCGCTGGTGATCCATGGTCTCGCAAGCGGGCAGGAGCTGCAGGACCGGGTGGCCGGTCTTTTCCGCCGCGTGGGCCTCACCCCGGACCAGATGAAGCGGCATCCGCACGAGTTCTCCGGCGGCCAGCGCCAGCGCATCTGCATTGCCCGCGCACTTGCCCTCTCGCCCAAGGCGATCATTGCCGACGAGAGCGTTTCAGCCCTCGACGTGTCCGTGCAAGCCCAGGTCCTCGACCTCCTGAAGGAGCTTCAGGACGAGCTGGGGCTCGCCTATCTCTTCATCTCCCACGATATGACCGTCGTGGAGCAGGTCTCCCATCGGGTCGCGGTGATGTATCTCGGGCAGATCGTCGAGATCGGCACGCGGCGCCAGATCTTCGAGAACCCGCAGCATCCCTATACGCGCCGTCTCATGTCCGCCGTGCCGATCCCTGATCCGGCGCGCCGCCGTGCCGTGTTCGATGTGCCCCAGGGCGAGATCCCCTCGCCGGTGGTGCCGATTGGTGAGAGTGTCAGTCGCGTCCGCTATCAGGACGTGGGCGCGGGGCACCTGGTCGCAGTGGCATAAGAAAAACCCGGCGGAACAGTCCGCCGGGTTTCGTCATTCGTGGAGAGCCTTGCGTGCTCAGGCGGCAGCAGCCTTGCGGCGACGGCCGACGAGCGCCAGACCGCCGAGCCCGGCAAGCCCGAGAAGGGCGCCAGCGGGCAGCGGAACCGCAGTCACATTGCCGAAGGCCGTGATGTGGCTCAGGCCGCTGTGCTCCGTCAGCTGCGTGAAGGTCAGATCCAGCTGGCCACCGCTCAGATTGTGGATCATGGCCATGTTGTAGGTCTTGCCGCCACCGATCTTGAGCAGGAGGTATTCCGCCGTGGTCGAGAAGATGCTGCCGACGCCGTTGTCCTTGGTCCCACCGCTGAAGGCGGTGCTGCCGGTCTGGAGGTTGGCGTTGACGAAGTTCAACTCGTTCTCCTCGTTGGGCGGATGAACGGTGAAGACAGTCCCAAGCAGAGCGGCGGTGGAGTCGAACACGCCGGACAGGTTGACCAGAACCTCGAACGCATTGTCCTGCGTCGCGGTCAGCGTGAAGCGCGCCGTCGCCGAGTTTGAAACGTCATTGTAAAAAGTTGCAATAGTGCTGGCCTGGCTTGCGCTGGCTGCTGCAACCAGTGCAAGGCCTGCGATCGCCAGAAGTCTGAAATTCTTGAAGAAATTGCTCATCATTTCGACGCTCCCCGTCAAAGGGTACCTTACGGAAATATCGCAAATCTCCTATATCCGGGGCGCTCGTCAAGCTCTTAGTGATCCGTTAACCATGAATATTTGACGGCTACTGTTCCAATCTGTGTTCGCTGTCTCGAAATGCCGCCTGGGCAATGATCAGGGCGGGCAATTCACGGCATTTCATCTTTCGCGCGCAATGTCCAATCACGCAGATTTCAGCTCCTGGGATGCGTGTTCCGCCGCAAGCACGCAGGCGGCCGTGTGACCGTTGCCGAGGTCTGCGACCGGCGGCAGGCCGGCAAGGCAGGCGGGGCGGACATGAGCGCAGCGCGGCGCGAAGGAGCAGGCGGTGGGCGGGGTTTCCAGGGCGGGCGGCGACCCGGGAATGGCATCGAGACGCGCGCCCTTCACCGCGCCATGGAGATTGGCCGCAAGCAGCCCGCGCGTATAGGGATGCCGCGGGTTCTTGATCACGTCGCGCGTGGTGCCGGTTTCGACCAGATTGCCCGCATACATCACCGCGATCCGGTCCGAGACTTCAACGGCCACGCCGATGTCATGGGTGACGAAGATCACCCCCATTCCGAATTCCTTCTGCAGCTCGCGTAGCAGCAGCAGGATCTGGATCTGAACGGTCGCATCAAGGGCAGTGGTCGGTTCGTCGGCCAGCAGCAGCTTGGGGCGGCAGGAAAGCGCCAGGGCGATCATCGCCCGCTGCCGCATGCCGCCCGACATCTCGTGCGGATAGGCCTTCAGACGCCGCTCGGGCGAGGGGATGCGCACCCGGGTCAGCATGTCGAGGGCCACGTCCATGGCGGCCGTCTTGCTGATCCCCTTGTGACGCATGACGGTCTCGGCAATCTGATCGCCGATCGTGTAGACCGGGTCGAGCGCCAGCGCCGGTTCCTGGAAGATCATCGAGACCTGGCTGCCCCGGAAGGCCGAGAGCTTGCGCCCGGAAAGCGACATGATGTCCGTGCCGTTCACCCGGATCGAGCCCTCGATCTCCGTGCGCTTGGGCGGCAGAAGCCGCAGCAGGGTCTTGAGCGTCACGCTCTTGCCCGAGCCGGATTCCCCCAGCAGTCCCAGCATCTCGCCCTGGCCCAGGCTCAGCGTCAGACCGTTGATCGCATGCACCGTGCGGTCGCCCTTGAAACGGACCTTCAGGTGATCGAAATCGACGAGAGGAGTGGCGCTCATTCGGCAGCCTCCTTCAGGGCAAGGGAATGACCGGAGGCGGCGTCATGCATGTGGCAGGCCGCCAGATGGTCCGCATCGCCGCCGATGGTCGCGAGCTTCGGCTTGCGGCTGGCGCAGACCCCTTCCGCAAAGCGGCAGCGGGTGTGGAAGCGGCAGCCGCTCGGCGGGTTGATCGGGTTGGGCGGATCTCCGGCGAGCGGCGGTTCTTCGGTGCGATTGTCCGGATCCATGGAGGGCATCGCGGCAAAGAGAGAGGCCGTGTAGGGATGGGCCTGGGTCTCGTAGATCGACTCCACCGGCCCGACTTCCACGACTTCACCCAGATACATCACCAGCACCCGGTCGGAGATGTAGCGCACCACGTTGAGGTCGTGGGAGATGAACACATAGGTGAGGCCCAGCTCCTCGCGCAGGTCATTGAGCAGGTTGAGCACCTGTGCCTCGACCGACTTGTCGAGCGCGGAGACCGCCTCGTCCAGGATCACCAGCCGCGGCGACATGGCAAGCGCACGAGCGATGTTGACCCGCTGTCGCTGGCCGCCGGAAAGCTCGTGCGGATAGCGATGGGCAAAGCGGTCCGGATCGAGCCCCACGCGCCCGAGCAGGTTGCGGGCGATCCCGGCCGGGTCCTTCAGCCCGTGGAGTTTTGGTCCGAAGGCAACGGAATCGAGGATCGTCAGCCGCGGATTGAGCGAGGCATAGCTGTCCTGGAACACCATCTGCACGCCACGGCGCAGCTCCTTCAGCGAGATGTCCGAGCCCAGCTTGTCGCCGTCGAAGATGATCGAGCCATCGTCCAGCTCGATCAGGCCGATGAGCAGGCGGGCGGTGGTGGACTTGCCGCAGCCGCTTTCGCCCACGATGCCGAGCGTCTCGCCCTTCTTCACCTCGAAGGACACGCCGTCGACGGCGTGGACCGTCGCGGTCTGCCGGTTCAGCAGGCCGGAGCGCACGGGGAAGTGCTTCTTCAGGCCGCTGGCGATGATCAGTGGCTGATGCGGTCCGCCGCGATCGGCAGCGGGTGTCGTATCGGTCTCAGTCTTTGACATTCATGGCACTCCGGAGACCGTCGCTGAGAAGGTTCAGGCAGAGGGACGTGATGAAGATCATCAGGCCGGGAAGGGCGGCGACCCAGGGATTGACGTAGATGGCCGTGCGCAGGGTGTTGAGCATGAGCCCCCATTCCGGCTCGGGCGGGCGCACGCCGATGCCCAGGAACGACAAGCCGGCGGCCAGGATCATGCAGACGCTCGTCAGGCTGGTGGCATAGACGAAGATCGGGCCCAGAACGTTGCCCAGCACATGCACCCGCACGATGGTGAGCGCGCCGCCGCCGGACGCCCGTGCCGCATCGATATAATCGAGCGAGCGGACACTCGCCGTCGCGCTTTCCGCCACACGGGCGATGGGTGGAATGAAGACGATGGTGAGGGACACGAGCGAGTTGACGATGCCTGCTCCCAGCGCGCTGGAAATGGCAATGGCCAGAAGCACGGAAGGGAAGGCGAAGAAGATGTCCACCGTGCGCATGATCACCGTGTTGACCCAGCCGCCCACATAGCCCGCGATCAGCCCGAGGGTGGAGCCGAAGACGAAGGCCAGAACCACGGGAACGAGCCCGACGAACAGGGTCAGCCGCCCGCCATAGATGAGGCGGGCCAGCATGTCGCGGCCCTGCTCGTCGGTGCCCAGCGGGAAGCCCGGATAGCCGATGGGCTTCAGGCGCTTGATCATGCTGGCCTTGTACGGGTCGTTGAGACCGAGATAGGGGGCGAAGATCGCGGCGAGGATCAGCAGCAGCACGATGACGGTGCAGGTGACGGCGACCGGATCCTTGAGGAAGCGGCGGAACACGCCGCTCCAGTAGCCAGGTGCCTTGCGCACCGGTTCGGCGAGATCGGCCTGATCGGCGGTAAGCGTCATGGTCAGGACCTCTTGATGCGCGGATCGATGGCGGCCTGCGCCACGTCGACGATCAGGTTCATCGTCACAAAGAACAGGGCCAGCACGAGGATGGTCCCCTGCAGCAGGGGCAGGTCACGCTGGAAGATGGCGTTGGACAGCAGGAAGCCGGAGCCCGGCCAGTTGAAGACCGTCTCGATCAGGATGGAGCCGCCGAGCAGATAGCCGAGCTGCAGGCCCATGACCGAGAGCGCCGTGGGTGCCGCGTTGCGGATGACGTGGCGCAGCACGTCCAGCGGGCGCATGCCCTTGGCCTGAAGCGCCTGAACGAAGTCCATAGAGAAGATGTCCCCGACGAGCGCCCGCACCGTCCGGGCAACAATGCCGATCGGCACCACGGCCAGCGTCACGGAAGGAAGGATCAGGTGCTTGATATGGGCAAAGTCCCAGGCCCAGGCACCGGAGCCGCCAGGGCCGGCGCCCATGGACGGCAGCCAGCCGAGGGTCACGGAGAAGATGATCACCAGCACAATGCCGAGCCAGTAGTTAGGCACCGACACGCCGGTGATCGCAAAGGCCGTCACCGCCCGGTCGATCAGCGTGTCGCGGAAATAGCCCGCGACGAAGCCGAGGAAGAGACCGATGGGGAAGGCGATCACGCTGGCGGTGAAGGCGAGCAGCAGCGAGTTCTTGACCGCAGCGAAGACCTCGTCGGCGACGGGGCGTCCGGTGGCAATCGACTTGCCCAGGTCCCCGGTGACTGCCTTGCCCACCCAGATCGCGTATTGCACGGGGAGCGGCTTGTCGAGACCATAAGCGGCGCGCATGGCCGCCTGCTCCTCCTGGGTCGCATCCACGGGCATGATGGCCGTCAGCGGATCGCCCGGGGCAATATGCACGAGCAGGAAACAGATGATGCTGACGCCGATGGCGACGGGCAGCACGTAGATCAGGCGGCGAACGAGATAGGCGAACATGGAGACCGCTGGTCCTGAGAGTGGCTGGGCCGGCAAGGCACCGGCGCGGGGCTGAGCTGGCTGGCAGCCGGTCGGCGGGCGGATCGGTGCCCGGAAAGGAAAGGTCCGCGGAAGGTCTCCCCGCCGCGGACCCGTTGAGGCTTATTCCTCGATCGTGATGCCGGAGAAGTTCTGGTACCAGTTCTGCGCCTGCACGAAGCCCTTGACCTTGGCGCTCATGGCGCGCGGGGCAACGTCGTGGGTGACCATCAGGAAGAGCGCGTCGTTGACGTACTTCTCGTGGGTCTTGCGCAGCACTCCATCCTGAGCTTCCGGATCGAAGGTGGTCTTGATCTGCTTGAACAGGTCCTGCATCTCGTCGTCGCAATAATGACCCCAGTTGGTGCCATTGGGCGCGATCAGGTCGCAGGACAGGTGGCGGATCAGACCGGTAAACGGATCCTGGATGAAGTAGGTGAAGTTGATGGACTGGGAGCCGTCGACGCTCGGATCCGCAGCACCAGCGCGCCACAGATTGATCATCTGGTTCCACTCGACCACCATGAACTCGACCTCGATGCCCACTTCGGCGAGGCTCTGCTGCACATATTCGTTCATGGGCAGCGGAAGCATCTGGCCGGAGCCGGAGGGCGAGATCAGCGCCTTCACCTTCAGCGGGTTCTCGGGGCCGTAGCCGGCTTCCTTCATCAGCGCGAGCGCTGCTTCCGGATCATACTTCACTTCGAAGGTCGGGTTGCCGAACCACTGGCTGGAGGGCGGCAGGAAGCCCTTGGCCGGCACGGCCAGACCGCCGAGCAGTTCCTTCAGGCCTTCCCGGTCGATGGCGAGGTTCGCCGCCTTGCGGACGCGGATGTCGTTCCACGGCGACCCTTCCAGGCGGGAGAGATGCCAGGTCCAGTTGTGCGGATAGGCGTTGGAGACGATCTCGAAGCCATTGCCGGTGAGGGCCGGAATGGTGTCCGGAGCCGGCGCCTCGATCCAGTCGACCTGACCGGACAGCAGGGCCGCGGTGCGTGCATTCGGCTCGGGCAGCGGCATCAGCACCATCTTGTCGAGCTTCGGGATGCGGGTTTCATCCCAGTAGTCGGCGTTCGGCACCATTTCGGCGCGTTCGCGCGGCACGAAGCTGGAGAGCTTCCACGGGCCCGTACCGGACGGTTCCTTGGCCACTTCTTCCCAGTTCTTGCCATGGGCTTCCCAGTTGGCCTTGGAGGACATCAGGATCCAGGCGAGCTGGTAGGGCAGGGTGGCGTCCGGCTCCTTGGTGATGATTTCCAGCGTGGTGTCGTCGACGGCCTTGTAGGAGGCGACGGCCGGAATGCGCGACTTGCCCTGGGCGGACTGGCGCGGATCATACTGCTCGCTGTCCGGGTTCAGCAGCTTTTCGAAGTTCCAGACGACGTCATGGGCGGTGAAGGCGCTGCCGTCGTGGAACTTGACCCCTTCGCGGATCTTGAAGACCCACTTGGTCTTGTCCTCGGCGTCGACGGCCCATTCGGTCGCAAGACCGGGGGTCAGGACGGAAGGCTTGTCGGCGCTGGTCATGTCCCATTCGACAAGGCTGTCATAGACCGTATAGCCCATGAAGCGCATGCCTTCGCCGCCCTGGTCGGTCTGGCCGGTGGTCAGCGGAATGTCGGAGGCGGTCATGCCCACGCGCAGGGTGCCGGCCGCCAGTGCGTCCAGCGATGCGCCCGCGAGGGCTGCGAGGGAAAGGGCGGCGAGGGCTGCCCCCCGGAATTTCCTGAATGCCATTGCAATCGTCCTTCTTCAAAACACCTGGCCGCGCATGGCCATGCCTCGGGCCGCGCGCCAGTCGAACCATCCTCCGGACGCGTTCCCCCTGAATGAAACCCGATATCCCTGAGAAGAGAGGTCTCGGGGTGCGACGAAGAGACAAAGTATTCGAGTATCGGCATGAGTTGCCGTTCGCGAAAACCGGCCGGCCTTCATCGTCTGAATTCGTCGAAACTCAATTTTTGCTTGGTTCTTGCTTTTGATTTGGCGCTCAGGCTATGACTTTCATCTGGCCTGACCAGATGACCGTATTTTCCGGTCAATTTCTATGCAAGACGATTTATTGAGCAAAAGTGACTAAGATCGCGCCAGACCCCGCCCGTTCCCAGCCCGTTGTCCCGGTGCTTGAGAATTTGTCAGCCGACGAAGCATCTGTGCCCGCCCGCGTTGCGCGCTGGGTGCAAGGGCATATTCGCGACGCGGGTCTTTCCGCCGGCGATCCCTTGCCGTCCCAGCGCGAGCTCAGCGTTCTTCTCGGGGTCTCGCGCCCTTCCGTGCGCGAGGGGCTGTCCATGCTGGAAACCCTGGGACTAGTGCGCATCGAGCAGCGGCGCGGCATCTTCGTGTCCTCGACCTCGGACGGGCGCCCCGCCGACTTCTGGCCGTTCGAGAAAGGCTACGACCTGCGCGACGTCTATCGCTTCCGCGCCGATTTCGAGCCCTCGGCTCTCGCGCTCGCGGTTGTCGATGCCCGGCGGCTGGCGCAACTGGAGGCTTCCGTTCAAGCCCTCGTCAATGCTGCCGCCATCGGGGATGCAGTCGCTGCCGCCGAACAGGACACGCTCTTTCACGATCTCCTGTTCGAGGCCTGCCCGAACCGGCTCTACCGCGACATCCGGCGTCACCTGGCCAAGGTGATGCAGGACAGCCAATGGGTGCCCATGGTGCTGGTGGAGCGCATTGGCGACACGGCTCGGGAGCATGCCGAAATCGTCACCCATCTGGCGGCCGGCGACATTCCGGCCGCCTGTGCGGCCCTGCGCAACCACATCCGTCTCGCGGCTCTGCGCTGCGATATCGACCTTTCCCTCGGCGGCTGATCAAATCCGAGACTGCCGCCTTTCCGTTGCTCCTGCCCAGCCCCAACCCAAGCCCCCAGCCCCCAGCCCCTGCGAGGACCCATGATCGCCGATACCGTTGCCGCCTTCTCCGAAATCCTCGACACGCCGCTGCACTCCGGGGCCGGGGCGCTCGATGGCCTGACCTTTGCCGCCAAGGACAATTACGAGCTCGCCGGTCGCGTCGCCGGCAACGGGACGCCGGACTGGAAGACAAGCCACGGGCCTTCCACCCTCACCGCGCCGGTGGTGCAGACCCTGCTGGACGCGGGCGCATCCCTTGCCGGTTTCGTGCACATGGACGAAATCGCCTACAGCATCATCGGCGCCAATCATTATTACGGAACGCCGGTCAATTCCGCCGCGCCCGACCGGGTGCCGGGCGGCTCTTCGTCCGGGTCTGCCTCTGCCGTGGCGGCCGGGCTGGTGGACTTTGCCCTGGGAACGGACACGGGCGGCTCCGTGCGCGCACCGGCCTCTTTCTGCGGTCTCTACGGATTGCGGCCGACCCATGGACGCCTGTCGGCACAAGGGATCCTGCCGCTGGCGATCGGCTTCGATGTGCCGGGCTGGTTCGCCGCCGACTGGTCGGTCTTTGCACGCGTCGGCGCCGCACTCGGCATCGAGGCCGGGAAGGGCGTGGCCCCGACACGTCTCTGGGCGCCCGCGACGGTCTGGGACAGCGTGGCGCCCTCCGTTCGCGAGGCGCTGGCCCCCATGCTCTCCCGTCTGGAAGCGTTGGTCGGGCCGGCCGTGACGACCCCGCTGCCCCAGCCGGATCTTGCCGGCTGGTATGAGGCCTTCCGCATCATCCAGGCGCGCGAAGTCTGGGAAGCGCTGGGCGCGTGGGTCGAGAGCACGTCGCCCACCTTCGGGCCGGGCGTCGGCGACCGGATCGAGATCGCGCGTGCCATTACCGACCTGCAGGTGGCACAGGCCAAGGCCGTTCAGGCCAGCATCCGCGCCGACATGGACGCGCTGCTGGGCGCAGGCACTGTTCTTGTCATGCCCACGTCGCCCGGTCCTGCCCCGCTGCGCGCGGCCTCACAGGAGGATCTGGGCGTCTTCCGTGCCGCCATCATGCAGCACACCTGCATTGCCGGGCTGAATGGCTATCCGGAGCTCACCGTCCCCGGTGCTCGGGTCGACGGTGCCCCGGTCGGCCTTTCCCTGATCGGCTCGCGCGGTGCCGATCAGGATCTGCTTGCCCTCGCCGGCGCCCTGTCGGAGACCCTCTGATGATCGCGCTGCCCGCACTTGCGGATCAGGTGATCAACGCGGCCGCAGATCCCGCCTGTCTCTATGGCCCGATTCAGCAAGAGATCCTGAATGACGAGGCCTTCGCCCGGGCGCTGGCGGCGGTGTCTTCCTGGCCAGGCTATGCGCCGACCCCTCTGGTCGAGCTTGCCGGTCTCGCCCGGCAGGCCGGTCTTGCCCGGCTCGCCTACAAGGATGAAGGCGCACGCTTCGGCCTCGGCAGCTTCAAGGCCCTGGGTGGCGCCTATGCCGTCTGGCAGGTGCTTCGCCGCTCGGCGCAGGCCGCCGGAATTGCCCCGGACGACGCGGACCGGATGCGCCTCCATGCGGCGGGCCTCACGGTCTGTTGCGCGACGGATGGCAATCACGGTCGCTCGGTCGCCTGGGGAGCCCGGACCTTCGGCTCTGCCTGCGTCATCTTCATCCACGAAACCGTGAGCGAAGGCCGCAAGGCAGCGATCGAGGCGTTTGGCGCGCAGGTCGTCCGCACCCCGGGCACCTATGACGACAGCGTTCGCGAGGCCCAGAGACGGGCGTCCGAAGAGGGATGGGTCGTGGTCTCGGATACGTCCTATCCGGGCTATCGCGACATCCCGAAGGATGTGATGCAGGGCTACGAGATCATGGCGCACGAGGCCCTTGCCCAGTGGGAAGCGCGTTGGGGGGCGGACAGTCCTCCGACCCATGTCTTCCTGCAGACGGGCGTCGGCGGCATGGCGGCTGCGGTCGCCGCACACCTCTGGCGCCGGTTTGGCGCTGCCCGTCCCGTCATCGTGCTGGCCGATCCTGATCGCGCCGCCTGTTGGGTCGAGAGTTTGCGGGCGGGCCACCCTGTCCCCGTTCACGGGGCGCTCGACACGTTGATGGCGGGTCTTGCCTGCGGAGAGGTCTCCGAGCTCGCCTGGGAGATCCTGTGCACAGCCGCCGATGGCGCGGTCGCGGTCTGCGACGAGGCTGCCGTCGCCCTCATGCGTCTGCTGGCCGAAGGTGTCGACGGCGATCCCGCGCTGGTCGCCGGGGAATCCGCCGTCGCGGGGTTGGCGGCCTGTCTGACGATTTCCCCCCTCCTGTCCGGAGCCTCGGCCACGGCCTTCGGCCTCACGCCCCAATCGCGGGTGCTGGTCTTCGGCACGGAAGGGGCCACGGACGCTGAACTTTACCATCAGATCGTCGGCGCACCCGTGCCGCATCAACCAGCCGTTTCCCAGAACCCGGAGCCCCTGCCGTGACCCGAAGCCTCAGGATTGCCGCTGCCCAGCTGGGCCCCATCGCCCGCACCGAGACCCGCGCGCAGGTAGTCGAACGCATGACTGCCCTGATGCGCGCAGCAAATGCGCGCGGCGCGGAGCTTGTCGTCTATCCGGAACTAGCCCTGACCACGTTCTTTCCGCGCTGGTACATCGAAGACCAGACCGAGGTCGACGCCTTTTTCGAGACGGAAATGCCCTCGGACGAGACCGCCCCGCTGTTCCGCGCGGCCGCAGAACTGGGGGTGGCCTTCAGCTTCGGTTATGCGGAGCTGGTGCGGGAAGGGGAAGGGCGGATCCGGCGCTTCAACACGTCGGTTCTGGTCTCCTCTCAAGGCGAGATCCTGCTGAAATACCGCAAGATCCATCTGCCCGGTCACCGGGACCATGAGGCGTGGCGTCCCTTCCAGCATCTGGAAAAGCGCTACTTCGAGGTTGGGGATCTGGGCTTCCCCGTCGCGGACGCTCTCGGCGGGCGCATCGGCAGCGCCATCTGCAACGACCGGCGCTGGCCCGAAACATTCCGCATGCTCGGTCTGCAGAACGCGGAGCTGGTGCTGATCGGCTACAACACGCCGCAGCATTATCCTCCCGCACCCGAGCATGACCATCTGCAGGACTTTCACAACCATCTGTGTCTGCAGGCAGGGGCCTATCAGAACGGGACATGGGTGGTCGGCGTTGCGAAGGCCGGGCTGGAAGAGGGCTGCGAGCTGATCGGCGGCAGTTGCATCATCGCGCCCACGGGCGAGATCGTTGCCCGTTGCCTCACGCGGGGCGACGAGGTCGCCGTCGCCGATTGCGATCTCGACCGCTGCCGCGAGATCCAGGACAACATCTTCAGCTTCGAGAAGCACCGCCAGCCGGACCAGTACGGGCTGCTGGTCAAGCCGGGGACCTGAGGTGGCGCCGGGCGGGGTGAGGGGCGGAGCGCCGGGCGGGGCATCAGCGCCTGAGCGCAGGATCGTCCTGATCAATCCTAACACCAGTGCGGCGACCACCCAGGCGATGGTGGGGATCGCCCGCGAGGTGCAGGCGGGGGAAGGCAGTTTCGAGCTCGTCGGCCTGACCGCGCCCTCCGGCCCGCCGATCATCTCGACCCCGGCGGAACTGGCGGCGGCCGGAGACGTGGTCGCAGGGCTGGTGGCGGAGCTTGAGGGCAACTGTGCCGGCGCGATCGTCTCTGCCTTCGGCGATCCGGGGCTTCAGCGTCTTCGCGAGCGCCTGAGCGTCCCCGTGGTGGGGATTGCAGAGGCCGGCATGCGCGCCGCGGCGGCGGGTGGCCGCCGCTTTGCCATCGTCACCACCACTCCTGATCTCGTCGCGCCGATCACGGCGCGGGCGCAAGCCTATGGCGTGGGGCGCCAGCTCTGCGGAACCTTTCTCACCGAAGGGTCGCTTGCCGAGGTGATGGCGGCTCCGGAGCGGTTGCGGGAGGCTCTGGCGAAGACGATCAGGCGCGCGCTCGGGGCCACCGACGCCGGGGCAATCGTCATCGGCGGCGGTCCGCTGGCGCGCGCCGCCCGTGAGCTCGGCTCCACCTGCACTGTGCCCCTGATCGAGCCGGTGCCCGAAGCCTGCCGCGCCCTTCTGCGCCAGATCATGCCTTTGCGCTAGCTCGCGAAGCGCTCACTCAAGGCGCTCCAGAAGCCATCCTGCAGGCCATCTGGCAAAGTTTTTTCCCGCCCTTTGACGCTGCGGAGACAGCGGATTGCGCCGTGCTGAGACACCCGGCGCCTGCGTGCATCTGCCTGAAATATTGACAGGGGTTACAGAGTGATCAATTATTAAAAATGAAGAAAACAATTCTCGAAAAATGAGAATTCAAGATGTCCGCTGCCGAACGCGTCCTCGACGCTCTCATTGCCATCACCAGCTCGCCGCGCGCCATGACGGCGGCAGAGCTTGCCCAGCAGCTGGACGTACCCGTCTCCTCGGTCTACCGGCACATCGCACTCCTCAAGCAATATGATCTGGTGGCGGACATGGGTCGCGATGGGGGCTTTGCGCCTGGGCCTGCCTGCTGGCGCATCGGTCAGAGCTTCGACGGTCTGCAGCTGATCTCCGCCATCGCCCGCCCGGTCATGGTCGCCCTCTCCGAGACGACTCAGGAGAGCGTCGGCCTGATGCAGGCAGTGGCGACCGATGTGGTCTGCGTCGAGATGGTGGAAAGCTCCCAGTCGCTCCGCTGTTCCTTCGCCAAGGGGCGCTCCCAGCCGCTGCGGGCAGGGGCCTCCGCCAAGCTGCTTCTTGCCTATCAGCCCGAAGTCGTCCGCCGCCTCGTGCAGCAGGGCGCGCTCCGTCGCGATGCCCTGGAAGCGCTCGAGGCCGAGCTGGCTTCCATCCGCGCCCAGGGTCATGCCCAGAGCGAGAGCGAGGTCGACATGGGCGTCTGGGGCGTGAGCGCTCCCGTCTTCGACAGCGCCGGCCGGCTGGTCTGCGGCCTCAGCCTCATGGCGCCGGTCGTGCGCGTGGGCACAAGGACACAGGAATTTGTCGCGGCAACCGTCAAGGCTGCGGCGGATATCACTCGGCGTCTCGCCGAGAGCATCGATAACCAGAACCAGAACCAGAACCAGAATGGGAACAGTCAATGAAGATGATCAAGAAACTCGCCCTCGGCGTCGTGTGTGCCCTGTCGCTGGCAGGTGCCGCTCAGGCCCAGGATACCAAGACCCTCAACGTCGCGACCGACGCCACCTTCCCGCCCTTCGAATATTTCGACAACAACGTCCGCACCGGCTTTGACGTGGAAATGGTCGAAGCCCTGGCTGCCAAGATGGGCCGTCAGGTCAACTGGACGCAGATCGACTTCAAGGGCCTGATCCCGGGCCTCGTCGCCAAGCGTTTCGATGTGGCGGTTTCCGCCATCTACATCACCGACGAGCGCAAGAAGGTCGTTGACTTCACCAATTCCTACTATCCGGGCGGTCTCGTGGTCCTCGGCAAGGCCGATGATGCCTCCATCACCGGTCCGGAAGACCTCAAGGGCAAGAAGGTTTCCGTCCAGGTCGGCACCAAGTCCGTGGCCTATCTGAAGGAACATTATCCGGAAGCTCAGCTCGTCGAAGTCGAGAAGAACGAAGAAATGTTCAACCTGCTGCTGACCGGCCGCGTGGATGCTGCCGTGACCGGCAAGCCGGCTGCCCTGCTCTTCGCCAGCAAGAACGACGCGGTGCACGTGCTGCCCAAGCAGGTCACCACCGAGGAATACGGCATCGCCGTGCGCAAGGACCTGGCCGACCTGACCGCAGAACTGAACGCGGCGCTCGACGCCATCAAGGCCGACGGCACCTATGATGCCCTGGTCAGCAAGTGGTTCGGCGGCGTCAAGTAAGCCCTCGAACGCAAGAATAACAGGAGTTCTCCGATGGAACTGGATTTCTCGCCGGTCTGGCGAGGCTGGCCTGACCTTCTTCACGGTGCGTCTGTCACCGTGGAGATCACCGTGGCATCGCTCGTCCTGAGCATCATCGTGGGTCTGTGCGTGGGCATGGCCCGCCTCGATCCGGGCAAGCGCATTCTCTACGGCACGGCCTCCGCCTACGTCCTGTTCTTTCGGGGAACGCCCCTGCTGGTTCAGCTCTTCCTGCTGTTCTTCGGCCTTCCCCAGTTCGACATCCTGCTGCCTGCCTTTGTCTGCGGCGTGATCGGTCTCGGGCTCTATTCCGGCTCCTATGTCTCCGAGGTGGTGCGCGGCGCGATCCAGTCCATCGACCGGGGCCAGATGGAAGCCGCCCGCTCCATGGGCATGTCCTATGCCCATGCCATGCGCTACATCATCCTGCCTCAGGCGGTGCTGCGCATGGTGCCGCCGCTGGGCAACGAATTCATCGCCCTCATCAAGAACTCCGCTCTCGTGTCCCTGCTGACCATCTCGGACCTGATGCACGAGGGGCAGAAGATCATCTCGGTCAGCTACCGCTCGCTGGAAGTCTACATCGCCGTGGCCCTCATCTATCTGGTCCTGACCACCCTGGCCGGACAGACCCTGCGGCTCATCGAAAAGCGCCTGCGCGTGGGAGGAATGGTGCAATGACGACGTCCGATATCCGCCCGATCCTCGAGATCCGCGACCTCGGCAAGGATTTCGGCGACTTCAACGTCCTGCGCGACATCTCCCTCGATGTGATGCCGTCTCAGGTGGTGGTCGTCATCGGTCCCTCCGGCTCCGGCAAGAGCACCCTGCTGCGGTGCTGCAACTGTCTGGAAGTGCCCCAGCGCGGCTCCATCCGCATTTGCGACAAGGATCTGGTGGTCGACGGCAAGATGCTGCCCGACCGGGAGCTCAACGCCCTGCGCATGCAGGTCGGCATGGTCTTCCAGGGGTTCAATCTCTTCCCGCATCTCTCCGTTCTCGAGAATGTCTCCATCGGTCCGCGCAAGTTGCGCGGTATGTCCGCCAAGGCCTCCGACGAGCTTGCCCTGTCCCTGCTGGACAAGGTCGGGTTGAAGGAACGCGCGTCCGCCTATCCGGCCCAGCTGTCGGGCGGTCAGAAGCAGCGCGTGGCCATCGCCCGGGCGCTGGCGATGGAGCCCCGGGTCATGCTCTTCGACGAGCCGACGTCGGCTCTCGACCCCGAACTGGTCGGCGAGGTGCTTCAGGTCATGAAGGCGCTGGCCGCCGAAGGCATGACCATGATCGTCGTCACCCACGAAATGGGCTTCGCACGGGAAGTGGCCGATGAGGTTCTGGTAATGGACGGAACCATCATCGAGCACGGCAAGCCGGAAGACGTGTTCTCCAACCCGAAGCAGGAACGCACCCGCACCTTCCTGAAGTGCATCCTGAGCCATTGAGCGTGCCGGGGCTTTGCGGGTTGCACCGCCGAGCCCTCGCGCCGCACAAGCCGACCGTCACAGGACCCATCTCATGACCGATCATCCGTCGCCGTCCGCCCCCTTCGAGATCCGCCGCGGGTCCTCGCCCGTAATTCTGGGCATGCCCCACACTGGCACCCATGTGCCGCAGGACATTGCAGCCCGGCTCAACGCCCATGGCCGCACCGTCGGGGACACCGACTGGCACATCCACCGGCTCTATGAGGATCTGCTGCCCGAAGCGACCGTGGTGCGGGCGACCTTCAGCCGTTATGTCATCGACGCCAACCGGGATCCCTCCGGCCACAGTCTCTATCCGGGCCAGAACACCACGTCCCTCGTGCCCCTGACCGACTTCGACGACGTGCCGATCTGGCGCGACGGCGAAGCGCCGACCGACACCGACATTGCCGAACGCATCGCCGGGTTCCACCGTCCCTATCATGCGGCCATCGAGGCAGAGATCGCCCGGGTCAAGGCAGAGCACGGGGTGGCCGTTCTCTTCGACTGTCATTCCATCCGGTCGAAGATCCCGTTCCTTTTCGAGGGTGTCCTGCCGGCCCTGAACCTCGGTACCGACGGTGGCCTGACCTGTGACGCGGCCATCGAATCCGTCGCTGTCGAGGTGGCGAAGGCCTCCGGCTTCAGCCACGTGCTGAACGGCCGCTTCCGCGGCGGCTGGACCACCCGTCACTACGGCAAGCCGGAAGACGGCGTCCACGCCATCCAGCTGGAACTGGCCCAGTCCACCCATCTGGCAAGCGAGAGCCTGCCCTATGACTACGATCCCGAGAAGGCGGCCTCCCTGCGCCCCGTGCTGGCACGGATGCTGTCGGAGATCGAGGCCGCAGCCCTCCGCCTGGCGGGCAAGAGCGCGTAAGGCCCAAGGCGCCAGCCTTGGCCCGCCCCATTGCGAGACAGACAACAGAACCGGCCGGCCCCAATCGGCAACCGGCCGCACCTTGAGGAAATCCTCCAAATGACCGTCGAGACGTTCCACGCCCGTCAGGCCCTTCTGGCCGAGGGATGGGCCGAGGACACCCGCATCTCCGTTCAGGACGGGATCATCACCGGCATCGAGAGCGGCGTTGCGCCGGCCGAAGGCGACCAGCGTGTCGACCATCTGCTGCCGGCCATGAGCAATCATCACAGCCATGCCTTCCAGCGGGCCATGTCCGGTCTGGCAGAAACCCGCGGCTCCGGCACGGACACGTTCTGGACCTGGCGCGATGTCATGTACCGCTTTGCCCTGGCCATGGATCCGGACCAGATGGAGGCCGTTGCCACGCAGCTCTACATGGAAATGCTGGAGGCGGGCTTCGTCCAGGTGGGCGAGTTCCACTATCTCCACCATGACCGGGACGGCCGTCCCTATGCGGAGATCGGCGAGATGTCGGAACGGCTGGTGGCCGCCGCTGAGGCGACCGGCATCGGTCTCACCCTTCTGCCGTCCTTCTATGCCCACTCGACCTTTGGCGGCCTGCCGCCGGTGGAAGGACAGCGCCGCTTCATCTGCGATCCCGATGGCTTCGCGCGGATCCTGGAGCGGTGCCGCGCCCTGGCAGCGTCACGAGCTGGTGTGAACGTCGGCGTGGCCCCCCACAGCCTGCGGGCCGTCACGCCTGCCGAGCTGGAACAGGTGCTGGCCATGGCCGACGGCGCGCCGGTGCATATGCATGTGGCCGAGCAGATCAAGGAAGTGGACGACTGCGTGGCCTGGTCGGGCCTGCGTCCGGCCGAATGGCTGCTTCAGAACGCGCCTCTCGATGATCGCTGGTGCTTCATCCACGCCACCCACCTGACCGAAGCGGAGCTCGAAGGCCTGCTTGCAGCCGGGGTGCACATGGGCCTTTGCCCGATCACCGAGGGCAATCTGGGCGATGGCATTTCACGCAGCCGCGCGGTTTTCGAGCAGGGCGGCTCCTTCGGCATCGGAACGGATTCCAACGTCTCCATCAGCATTCCCGACGAGTTGCGTCAGTTGGAGTATTCCCAGCGTCTGACCCATCACAATCGAGCCGTCATTGCCCGTCAGGGCGCCTCGACCGGTCGAGAGCTCTATCAGGGCGCCCGCGCCGGCGGCAGTGCGGCCCTTGGGGTCAGCACCGATCTGGGGGCAGGGGCACCGGCCACCTTCCTTGCCTTTGACACCGCGCGCGAACCCTGGCTGCAGCGCGACCGGCTGATGGATCGCTGGATCTTCGGCACGGCACTGCGTCCCGACGGGCTCTGGGTGCGGGGACGTCAGGTCGTCCGCTCGGGCACCCATGTGGAGCGCGAGCGCATCGAACCTCGATTCCGCGCCACCATGACGGAGCTCATGTCGGTGACCGGGCTCATCTGAGCAGGTTCCTTCGCAGCTGAAATCCTCAAGGCCCGGTTCTCCCCATGGAACCGGGCCTTGTCGTTTCGACTTGGAAACAGGAAGTGAGTGCTGTCGCATCCCTGTGACAGGTCCATGGTCTTGTTGGGCAATTGCATGCCCCGCCGAAAACGTTAGATTGGGCCCGACGCGGGAGAGACATGCGCCTCGCGATGCTCTACAGGGGCGCGGCGGCAACCGACGCACGTGCCTTGTCCCTTCTGCCCCGTTCCCATTAGGATAACGCGATGAAATTTCGTTTCCCCATTGTCATCATCGACGAAGACTTTCGCTCCGAGAATTCCTCCGGTCTGGGCATCCGGGCGATGGCCCAGGCGATCGAGGCAGAGGGGTTCGAGGTTCTCGGGGTGACGAGCTACGGGGATCTGTCGCAGTTCGCCCAGCAGCAGTCGCGCGCCAGCGCCTTCGTTCTCTCCATCGACGACGAGGAGTTCACCTCCGGCCCGGATCTGGATCCGGCCGTGGTCAACCTGCGCAGCTTCATCGAGGAAGTGCGCTGGAAGAACGCCGACGTGCCGATCTACGTCTATGGCGAGACCAAGACCTCCCGCCACCTGCCGAACGACATCCTGCGCGAGCTGCATGGTTTCATCCACGCCTTCGAGGACACGCCGGAATTCGTCGCGCGCCACATCATCCGCGAAGCCAAGAGCTATCTGGAGAGCATCCAGCCGCCCTTCTTCAAGGCGCTGCTCGACTATGCCGAGGACGGGTCCTATTCCTGGCACTGCCCGGGTCACTCCGGCGGCGTGGCCTTCCTGAAGTCGCCCATCGGCCAGATGTATCACCAGTTCTACGGTGAAAACATGCTGCGCGCCGACGTCTGCAACGCGGTGGAGGAGCTCGGTCAGCTGCTCGATCACAACGGTGCCATCGGTGCCTCCGAGCGCAACGCGGCCCGCATCTTCAACGCCGACCACTGCTTCTTCGTCACCAACGGCACCTCGACCTCCAACAAGATGGTCTGGCACCACACGGTGGCACCGGGCGATGTGGTCGTTGTCGACCGCAACTGCCACAAGTCGATCCTGCACTCGATCATCATGACCGGAGCGGTGCCGGTCTTCCTGAAGCCGACCCGCAATCACTACGGCATCATCGGGCCGATCCCCCATGCCGAGTTCGAGGTGGAAAGCATCAAGGCGAAGATCCGCGCCAACCCGTTGCTGGAAGGGGTGGATGCCGACACGGTCAAGCCGCGCATCATGACCCTGACCCAGTCCACCTATGACGGGGTGCTCTACAACACCGAGACCATCAAGGGCCTGCTCGACGGTTATGTCGACAATCTCCACTTCGATGAGGCCTGGCTGCCGCACGCCTCCTTCCACCCGTTCTATGGCAGCTACCATGCCATGGGCCGCAAGCGGGGCCGCACCAAGGAATCGGTGACCTACGCCACCCAGTCGATCCACAAGCTGCTGGCCGGCATCAGCCAGGCCAGCCACGTGCTGGTGCAGGACAGCGAGAACACCAAGCTCGACCGGCATCTCTTCAACGAATCCTACCTGATGCACACCTCCACCAGCCCGCAATATTCCATCATCGCCTCGTGCGATGTGGCTGCGGCCATGATGGAGCCCCCCGGCGGCACGGCGCTGGTGGAGGAATCCATTCTCGAGGCCCTCGATTTCCGCCGCGCCATGCGCAAGGTGGACGCGGAGTTCGGCAAGGACGACTGGTGGTTCCAGGTCTGGGGTCCGGACGAGCTGGAGGAGGAAGGCATCGGCCGCAACAAGGACTGGGTCCTGCGCCGCACCGACAGCGAAGGCGTCCAGCGCGATGGCGAGGACAGCTGGCATGGCTTCGGCGACATGGCGCCGGGCTTCAACATGCTCGACCCGATCAAGGCCACCATCATCACCCCGGGCCTGAACCTGGATGGCCGCTTCGAGGAAACCGGCATTCCGGCCTCCATCGTGTCGAAATACCTGGCCGAGCATGGGGTGGTTGTCGAGAAGACCGGGCTCTACTCGTTCTTCATCATGTTCACCATCGGCATCACCAAGGGCCGCTGGAACACGCTGCTGGCCGCGCTGCAGCAGTTCAAGGACGATTACGACAAGAACCATCCCCTGTGGCGGACCATGCCGGAATTCTGCGCCAAGCATCCGCGCTACGAGCAGATGGGCCTGCGCGATCTCTGCCAGCACGTCCATGCGCTCTATGCCAAGTATGACGTGGCGATCCTCTCCACCGAGATGTATCTGAGCGACCTTCAGCCGGCCATGAAGCCCTCCGACGCCTTCTCCCACATCGCCCGGCGCACCACCCAGCGCGTGCCGATCGACGAACTGGAAGGCCGCATCACCACCAGCCTTGTCACCCCTTACCCGCCGGGCATTCCGCTGCTCATCCCGGGCGAGGTCTTCAACAAGCGCATTGTCGAGTATCTGAAGTTCAACCGGGAATTCGCTCGCGAATGCCCGGGCTTCGAGACCGACATCCACGGCCTCGTCCAGGAAGTCGGCGCCGACGGCCAGGTGCATTACTTCGCCGATTGCGTGGCGGAGTAAGTTAAGAGCATCTGATTGGCAGCGGGGGCCCAATGGCGCCCGAGGTCCTCGACAGTCGGTATGCCCCTTTTTTGGGTCCTCAACTCCGATTATCGGATGGTATTTCGGATGCTGCAATGCTGAGGGCTGGCGGACTCGAACACGGCTGGGGGAGCTCGCCTCCGTCAGGAGAAGGCACGGCGAAATTTACCTCTCCCGGGATCGGGAGCGGTCGACGCAACGCGTCGGGTGAGGATCGACAAGGGCGTGGTAATGTTCCGGAGCATGCGGGGATGATGGTTTCAACCCTCACCCGGACTTGTCAGTCCGACCTCTCCCAGCTTGGGAGAGGTAACGCCGCTTCCCGATTCGCAAGGCAGTGCTACCAGACGCCGCCCTATCAGGTCGTCATTCCGGATCTCCGGCTTCGCCATTCTTCCGGGATGACGATGGAAAGGTTTTTCAAACTTCACGGGCGCCCTTGGGCGCCCGTTTTCATCTCGATCCGCTGTGGCGGCCGGACCTGATCAGACACCCAGCCGGTCGCGCAGGGCGTACCACCAGGAGCCGACGACCGAGTAGGGCACCCGGAACATGCGTCCGCCGGGGAAGGGGAACCACGGCACCTTCTCGAACACGTCGAAGCGGGTACGGTCGCCGCTGATCGCCTCGGCCAGAATGCGGCCGAAGGTGTGCGAGCCCGTCACCCCGTGACCACTGTAGCCATGGGCGAAATAGGTGTTGTCTCCCAGGCGGCCCATCTGCGGCACCCGCGAGAAGGACAGCGCGAAGTTGCCGCTCCAGGCATAGTCGATCTTCACCGACTTCAGCTGCGGGAACACCTTGTGCAGGTTCGGCAGGATCTTTGCCTTGATGTCGTGCGGATCCGTGCCGCCATAGACCAGGCCGCCGCCGAAGATCAGCCGCTTGTCGCCGGACAGGCGGTAATAGTCGAGGATGTAGCGCACGTCCTCCACGCAGACATCCGTCGGCAGCAGGTCATGGGCGCGGGCATCGCCCAGCGGCTCCGTGGCCAGCATCTGGGTGGAGACGGGCATGACCCGGCTCTCCAGCGCGGGCACCACGTGGCCCAGATAGGCGTTGCCGCAGAGCACCAGCGTCTTGCAGGTCATCGTGCCGCCGCGCGTGCGCACCACGGGCCGGGGGGCATCCGTGTCGACGGACGTGACCACCGTGTTCTCATAGATCGTGCCGCCCAGGCTCTCGAAGGCCGCAGCCTCCCCGAGCGCCAGGTTCAGCGGATGCATGTGCCCGCCCGAGTGGTCGATCACGCCGCCCGCATAGACGTCCGAGTTGATGTGCCGCCGCAGCTGGTCCTTGTCGAGCATCTCCTGGTTCTTGATGCCGTAGCTTTCCCACAGCTTCACCCGCTCTTCCAGGTCGCGCATGTGGGCGCCGGTGAAGGCGGCAAAGACGTTGCCCTCCTTCAGGTCGCACTGGATGTTATAGGTCTTGATGCGCTCGCGGATGATCTCGCCGCCTTCCTGGACGAGACCGGCCACGAAAGTCGCCGTGTCGGCGCCATAGCGCTTGCGGATCGTCTGCAGACTGGCGTTCAGGCCGTTGACGATCTGGCCGCCATTGCGCCCCGAGGCGCCCCAGCCGACGCGGGCTGCCTCGATGATGGCGACCTTGTAGCCCTTCTCCACCAGATGCAGGCCGGTCGACAGACCGCTGTAGCCGGCCCCCACGATGCAGATGTCGATCTCATGGTCGCCGGAAAGGGCCGGACGCTCGGGCGAGGGGTTGGCACTCGCCGCGTAATAGCTCGAGGTATGGGGGGTGATGCCGGTTGCGGCAAAGTCCTGTCGCGCCATCACACGACCTCCAGATAGGTGTCATACTCGAAGTCGGTCACGTGCCGGGCAAAGCGCTGCAGTTCCTGGATCTTGCTTTCCACGAGCATCGTCTGCAGGCGCTTCGAGTAGATGTCCTTGACGTTCTTGCCCCGCCGGAAGGCCTCGATCGCGGTCGCCCAGTCGAGCGGCAGGTGGTCGAGCTTCATGGAATAGGCGTCGCCCGTGATCGGGGCTTCGGGCTCCATCTTGCGCTCGATGCCAATGAGCGCCCCACCCAGAATGCTGGCCAGAACCAGATAGGGGTTGGCGTCCGCGCCGGCGACCCGGTGCTCGATGCGCCGGGCCTTCGGGCTGCCGCCGGGAATGCGGATGGCCGCCGTCCGGTTTTCATATCCCCAGGCGACGCTGGTCGGCGCATGGGCCCCGGGCAGCAGTCGGCGATAGGAGTTCTCGTGCGGGGCAAAGGTCAGGGTGTTTTCCTGCATGGTGGCCAGCAGGCCCGCCACCGCGTTCAGCATCAGCGGCGTTCCTTCGTCGCCGCCATTGTCGAAGAGGTTCACGCCGTTCTCGTCCACCAGCGAGAAATGCACGTGGAAGCCGCTGCCCGAGCGCACGCCATAGGGTTTGGCCATGAAGGTTGCCGCCAGCCCGTGCTTGCGGGCAATGCCGCGCACAAGCCGCTTGAAGAGAACCGCGTCGTCAGCGGCCTTCAGCGCATCGTCCACGTGCATCATGTTGATTTCGAACTGGCCGGCGCCGTTCTCCGAAATCGCCGCATCGGCGGGAATGCCCTGTTCGGCGCAGGCGTCATAGACGTCGTCGAGGAACTCGTCGAAGTGTTGCAGCTCGTCGAGGGACAGCGCCCCATCCGAGCCGAGCCGCTTCTGGGTGATCGGCGAGCAGGGGGGCTCCGGCTGGGTGCCGCTCGGGTCGTAGAGATAGAATTCCAGCTCGGTCGCCACCACCGGGGTCAGGCCGAGTGCCTTGTAGCGTTCGACCACCCGGGCCAGCGCGCGGCGCGGATCGCCGGCAAAGGGATCGCCGTTTTCCTCGCGCATCCACAGCATGGCCAGAGCCGACGGCCGGTTGGTCCAGCTGATGAGCACGATCGGCCGTCCGGTGAATTCGCAGATGCCGTCTGCATCGCCCGTCTCGAAGACCAGCTCGTTGCGCTCCACGTCCTCGCCCCAGATGTCGACGTTCAAGATCGACAGGGGCATGCGCAACCCGCCCCCGAGGATCTTCGCGGCCTGCTCCACCGGCAGGCGCTTGCCGCGCAGGGTGCCGTTCAGGTCACACACGCAGGCGAAGACGGTTTCCACCTCGGGCCGCTCTTGCAGCCACTCGTTCAGATTGTCGACAGACACGCTCAAGCCCTACTCCAGCCTGGAAGAGATGGCTCAGGTTACGCTGATTTGTGATCACTTGTCGCGAACTTCCTTTAGGGGCGGACCCGATGGAGCTCAGTGAGTCAGCCGAGGAACGAATTCCGGCCGGATGCGGACAAGCTCGGCGGGAGCCGAAGGGGTGTCGAGCCGGCGCGCGAGCAGGCGCATCATTTGCGACACGGTTTCCTCGATGTCATTGCGGATTGTGGTCAGACCGAAGCTCGGCCACCGGGCCAGCGCGATGTCGTCAAAGCCGATGATCGAGAGCGTCTCGGGGACTCGGCGTTTCATTTCACCGGTTGCCACAGCAAGGGCGCCCAGGGCCATCGCATCATTGGCGCAAAACAGTCCGTCGATCTCGGGATGCTGCTCCAGCAGGGAGCGTGTGCTTTCAAGCCCGCCGTCATAGCTGTAGTTGCCGGTCGTCAGGGCAACTGGCGCGAGTCCCGCCGCTGCCATGGCCGAAAGAAAGCCGGCCCGCCGCTCGCGCTCGGAACTCAGATCCGCCTGACCACCGAGATAGGCGATGCGACGGCGCCCCTTTTCGACCAGCGCCTGCACCGCCAGCGCCGCACCCTGTTCGCTCTCGCAACACACGGAATCGATCCCAGGATGATCGAGAATGCGGCCGGAGACGATCATGGGGATCTGCAGCTTGGCGCAGTGGTCCACCACCTCGTCCGGCACGGATCCCCCGCGCACGATCATCGCATCGAGCGGAAACCCGAGCACGGCCATCACGTCAGCCTCCGGCACATCGTCGCCTCCAAGGACGACCGGCCATTTTCCCTGGGCAATGAGCTGCTGAACCAGGCGCGACAGGATCTCGCTATCGTAGAAGTTCTCGAGGCTTCCGGTGACGATGGCGACCAGATGGGAGCGGCCCTTTCCCTGAAGCACGGCCGCCAGCGCATTCGGACGGTAACCGAGCTCTGCTGCGACCTTGAGGATGTGTTCCCGCTTGTCCTGATGCAGATAGGCCCCCGGTGTGAAGGCGCGCGACACGGCAGATCGCGACACCCCCGCCTGGTGGGCGACATCGGCGGCGGTGACCCGGTGCGGTCGCGGCTGGACAGGTGTGTCTTGCGCCATATTGTCTGCATTCCTTCTTGCTGGCGTCATAACGGTGTCATGGGAGGCCGGTATGTGAACACGTGTGCACAACTTGTGTAGCAGCTTTATGAACGTGTCACAGAATGATTGGTCGCCCCATGCCCCAGGAAGGCAAATCTCCCGCCCTTGGATCCGGTATCGCCCTGAAAGATCTGCACCTCGGCTATGAGAGGGCTGACGTGATCTCCGGACTTTCGCTGGATGTCGCAGCAGGGGAGTTCATCGCGCTCCTGGGGGCGTCCGGCTGTGGCAAGACGACCCTGTTGCGGGCGCTGGCGGGCTTCGTTCCCGTGCGTCGCGGCGAGATCCTTCTCGATGGACGCGACCTCAGCCAGACCCCGCCGGAGGGGCGCGGCATGGCGATGATGTTCCAGTCCTATGCCCTGTGGCCCCACATGAGCGTTGCCGAGAACATCGCCTACGGGCTCAAGCTGCGGGGGTGGTCGAAGGAGCGGATCCGCGACCGGGTAGCGGAAATGGCGGCACTGGTTGGATTGGAGGGCCTGACCGCCCGCCGGATTGCCGCGCTGTCCGGTGGTCAGAAGCAGCGGGTGGCGCTTGCGCGCGCCCTTGCCGTTTCCCCGCCCGTTCTCCTTCTCGACGAGCCTCTGTCCAATCTCGATGCAGGTATCCGCGCAACCATGCGCCACGAGATCCGCGCTCTCCAGCAGCGTCTGGGCCTGACCACGATCCTCGTGACCCACGACCGGGAGGAAGCCATGTCCATGGCCGACCGGGTGGTCATCCTGAACAAGGGCGAGATCGCCCAGGCGGGCACGCCGGAACAGGTCTATCACCGGCCGGACAACGCTTATGTCGCCCGCTTCATGGGCGCGGAAAACACCCTGCCGGTGGGGGTGACAGTCGAAGGCGACCTGCGCCTGCCGGACGGGAAGACCCTGCGTCTGGCCCCGGACGCCATGCACATCCCTCAAGCCATTCGCAGCGGCTCGGCGGACCTGATCTTTCGGGCCGATGCCGCGAGCTTCGACCCCGTCTCGCGGTCGATGCAGGACAGGGCGCCGGAGCCGGATCTGCGCTTGCGCGGGCAGGTTCGCCAGCAAGCCTATCTCGGCTCGGTCTATCGCCACGAAATCGAAATCGGAGCGCATCGCATTCTCGTCGATGCCCCCCGGAAAATGCCCATCGGCGCTGTCGTCGAGGCATGTATCCCGGCCACGGCCTTATGTCTGTTTCCTGCAAGATCCCAGACGACCGTGACCGGGCAAGAGGCGGCAGCTCACGCCGCATGACACCTCTGAACTCTTCGGAGAAACACCATGGCACCTAAAATTGCAAAGCTTTTCGCCTCGGTCGCGATGGCGCTGGTCACCACCGGCGCGGCGCATGCCGAGACCCTTTATGTCGCCACCGGCGGCAGCCAGAACATGGTCGACTACGTGACCGACTATCTGGGCCCGCTCTTCACCGAGCATAACCCGGGCTGGACCGTCCAGGCCGTGGGTACCGGCCCCGGCGACGCCGGCAGCCAGGCCATTCTGGAAAAGCTGAGCGCCCAGAAGGATCAGGATGTCTGGGATACCGACGTGATCGTCGTCAACCAGCTCAAGACCGCGGAAATGGTCGAGGCCGGCCTGCTGCAGAAGTACCGCTCCGACATCAAGACCGGTGACATGGTCACCTCCGACGTCTCCCGCAAGGCTCTGGGCACCGACGTCGATGGCTTCGTCATGCCGATGTTCTCGTCCCAGACGGCGATTGCCTACAACCCGGACATGGTCGAGCAGGTGCCGCAGAGCCTTGAGGAGATCAAGGCTTGGGCCTCTGCCCATCCGGGCGCCTTCGGCTATAACGGCATCAAGAACGGCATGTCCGGCGTCGCTTTCGCCACTGCCTGGATCTACGCCTTCGGTGGCGACGCCGCCAAGCTGATCGACGGTCCCTATGACAAGGCCGACGAAGCCGGCTGGGATCAGGCCTTCGCCGACCTCAAGGCCTTCAACCAGACCGTCACCTTCACCCCGGGCAATGCCGGCACCCTGGACATGCTGAACCGAGGCGAAATCGTCATGGGTCCGGTCTGGGTCGACATGTTCTACACCTGGCAGGCCGATGGCCGCCTGAACCCGAACCTGAAGCTCATGCTGCCGGAACCGGGCATGCCGGGCCAGCCCTACTACTACGCGATCCCCGCCAAGGCCGCCCATGCCGAAGCCGCCCGCAAGTTCATCGAACTGGCGACGTCCCCGGAAGTCCAGGCCGAGGGCATCGTGAAGAAGTTCAACTGGTACCCGGGCATCGACGCCAAGCACCTCGAGGGCATTCTCGATCAGGCATCCTGGGACAAGCTCTTCACCGACGTGTCGCCGGAAGATCTGGCCGCCAAGGCCAAGCCCTTCCCGCTCGGAGCCTATTTCTCCGACCTGCTGGAACAGTACGAAACCAAGGTCTCCAACTGAGGCCCGGGCCGCGGGGCGGCAATCGCCCCGCGATCCTCTTCCGGACACTGACGATGATTTCACGCAAGGCTTCCCTGGTGCTCGTCGGGCCTGCATTGGCCCTGATGGCAACCCTGTTCCTCCTGCCTCTCGGCTATTCCCTCATCTGGGCCTTCCGCGAGGAAGAGGCTGACCGCTGGGGGCTTGGCAACTTCGCCAAGGCTTGGGAGTTCTACTCCGCCGACATCCTGTTTTCCCTGGTCATCGTTACCCTGTCGACGGTCCTGATCGGGATCTTTTCCATCGCGATCGCCGGCTATTTGACCCTCGGCCGCATCCCTTGGGCCGTGGCCCTCTTGCGCTGGCTTTATCGCTGGCCGCTCTTCATTCCCTTCGTTGTCGCCGCGCAGGTGATGCGGACCTTCCTTGCCAAGAACGGCATGATGAACAACGCCCTGGTCGAACTGGGCCTGCTGACCCCGTTCCAGACCGCGAGCTTTCTCGACTGGCGCGGAATTGTGATCACATTTGTCTGGAAACAGACACCCTTCGTCACGCTCTTGGTCGCCGGCGCGATGGCGTCCCTTGACCGATCCATGATCGAGGCCGCTCAGAATCTTGGCGCCCGGCGCGGGCGCATTCTCTTCGGCATCGTGGTCCCGCAGGTCGCCCAGACCCTCATGGTGGGGCTCATCCTCAGCTATGTGACCATGATGTCGGTGCTTTCGGTGCCGATGATGATCAACGCCCAGCAGCCGACCATGCTGACGGTCGACATGGCCTGGCGGATCAATGCCTATGGCGATTATGGCGTGGCCAATGCCCTTGGCTTCATCGCCTATCTCATGACCGCCTGCGTGACGTGGGTCTACCTGCGCAAGGAACTGCGCGAACGCGGAGCACATGCCCGATGACCTCACTCCTGCGCTCCGGCCTCGTCGGCCTGGCCCTTGCTCTTCTGGCTTCGGCGATCTTCGGCCCGATCTCGAACATCCTGCTCTGGGCCTTCACCGAGCAATGGTATTTTCCGGCAAAGCTGCCGCAGGCCTTCGGCTTCTCGTTCTGGGAGCGTGTCTTCCGGCCGCAGGGCAATGCCTTTGCGTCGCTGCTCAATTCGGTGGTCATCGCGATGATGACCGTGGCCGTGTCTCTTGCGATCGCCATTCCGGCAGGCCTTGCCCTGGGGCGCGGACGCCTGCCGCTGCGTGTTCTCTTCCTGCTGGTCTTCCTGCTGCCGCAGGCGTTCCCGTCGCTTGCGGTTCACATGAACATCGCGCGGATCTTCTACACTCTCGGCCTCAATGGCACATTCCTCGGCGTCGTTCTCGTGCACGCGCTGCAGGGAATGGTCTTCTCGGTCTGGATCGCTGCCGCGGCCTTCGCAGCGGTCGATCCCCAGCTCGAAGAGGCTGCATCGAACATGGGAGCGACACCATTCACGGTGTTCCGCACGGTGACATTGCCTCTCGCATTGCCCGGTGTCATGGCCAGCGCCATCTTCGTATTCCTCATCTCCCTCGACGAGTTCACGGGCACCTATTTCGTGGGCGTTCCCGACATCACCACCATGCCGTTGCTGCTCTTCACGGCGGCTATGGAGGGCAACTACCAGATCGCCTCGATCACGGCACTTCTGCTTCTGGTTCCCTCGATCGGCTTCATGCTGGTGATCGAACGGTTCCTCAAGGCGGATGTTCTGGCCAAGGTCGGCCACTAGCGGGTGGCGTCCGCGCCTAGCTCTCGTCGAAGGTGCGGGGCAGGGTGATGGTGAAGGTGCAGCCGCGGCTGGGACCTTCGCTGTCCACGGTGATCCGTCCGTCATGCAGCTCCACCAGCTGCTTGACCAGCGCCAGCCCGATGCCCAGCCCGCCACGGGCGTGGATCAGATGGCCTTCCACCTGCTCGAACATGCGGAACACGGCACTGGAGGATTCCGGCGTCAGGCCAAGTCCGTTGTCGACCACGGTGATTTGCAGCCGCTGCTCGCTCACGGTCACGGTCAGGTCGATGTGTCCGCTATCGGGAGTGTATTTGGCGGAGTTGTTCAGCAGGTTGGCGATGCACTGGGTGATGCGCACCTGATCGGCCACAAGCTCGGCCGGCCGGTCCGGCAGGTTCACCGTGAGCACATGGCCCTTGCTGTCGATGATCGGGCGCGTCATCTCGATGGCCGCATTCACCGCGTCGCGCAGGTCGAACCGGGCGCGCCGCAGGGTGATCTTGCCCTTGGTGATGCGGGAAATGTCCAGAAGATCGTCCACCAGATGCACGATGTGGGACATCTGGTAACGCATGAGGTCGGCGATGGTCGGTGCGTCCGGTCCATCGGGCTTGCGCAGCAACAGCTTCATGCCCCCCTGCAGGGCGGCGAGCGGGTTGCGCAGCTCGTGCGCCAGAACCGCCAGGAACTCGTCCTTGCGCCGGTCGGCGATCTTCAGCTCTTCGGTGAGCGCCTGAAGCGCGTCGCGCTGCTCGGCAATCAGCTGGCGCTGGCGGTAGATCTCGAAGAAGACCTCGGCCTTGCTGCGCAGGATGTCCGGCTCTATGGGCTTCTGGATGAAGTCCACGGCGCCCGCCTCGTAGCCCTGGAACCGCCGCTCCGAACTGTGGCTGCCGGCGGTGACGAAGATGATGGGGATCCGGCGGGTGCGCTCGTTGCCGCGCATCAGTTCCGCCAGCTCGAACCCGTTGAGCCCCGGCATCTGCACGTCGATCAGGGCCAGTGCCACGTCATGATGCAGGAGCAGCTCCAGCGCTTCGTCGCCGGACCGCGCCTTGAGAAGCTCCAGGTCATCGCGGCGCAGCAGCGCCTCCAGCGAGAGCAGGTTCTCTGCCAGGTCGTCGACAAGAAGGAATTTGACCGGTGTTGTCATCGCGGAGCACTCAACAGGTAATCGGTGATCCCGGACAGAGACAGCACCTTGGCTTGCGGGCAGGCCGCGATGGCAGCCTCGGGCATGGCGCGCGCATAGGCGCCCTCGGGGGTCTGCACCAGGGCGGTGCCGCCGCCGCGCAGGATGGTCGCGAGCCCTCTCGATCCGTCGTGATTGGCGCCGGTGAGCACCACGCCGATGAGATTGCTGCCCCATGCCTCGGCCGCACTCTCGAAGGCCACGTCGATGGAGGGACGGGAGAACAGGACTTCTTCCTCAGTCGTCAGGGCGATGCTGCCTGTATCTTCCAGAAGCAGGTGATAGTTCGGCGGGGCGAAATAGATGACCCCCGACTGCACCGGCTCCTTGTCCTCCGCCTCGATAACGGGAAGGGCGCAGCGCGCGGCGAAGATATCGGCCAGAACGCTGCGCTTGTCCGGCGGCACATGGACCACCACGAAGACGGGCAGGGGATAGTCTGCCGGCAGCGCCGGAAGGATCTCGGTCAGCGCATCAAGCGCTCCCGCAGAGGCTCCGATGATGACGGCAGACGGGGTCAGGTCGGACATTTCTCTGTCCTCTGATAGATCTTCTCCTCCCGCACGAACTCCCTGAAGGAGTCCGCATGCTCGGAAAAGCGAAGGGTTTCCTTCGCGCCGAGCCCGAGGAAGCCGTTGCGCGGCAGGGCGTCGCGAAACAGCCCGATAGCCCGGTCCTGCAGCGCCCTGTCGAAATAGATCATCACATTCCGGCAGGAGACGAAATGCATTTCGCCGAACACCTGATCCGTGACCAGGCTGTGGTCGGAAAAGACGACGTTCCGCCGCAGGCTCTTGTCCAGAATGCACTGGTTGTAGCCGCTGTGATAATAGTCCGAGAGCGAGGTCTTGCCCCCCGCATTGCGATGGTTCTCGGTGAAGAGCCGCATCCGGTCCACGTCATAGATCCCGGCTTCCGCCTGGGTCAGGGCCTCCGGGCTGATGTCCGTCGCATAGAAGATCGTCCGGTCCTCGAGCCCTTCCTCCCGGAACAGGATCACGAAGGAATAGAGTTCCTCGCCCGTGCTGCAGCCGGCGATCCAGACCTTGAGCGAGGGATAGGTGCGCAGATGCGGCACCACCTTCTCCCGGATCGCCCGGAAGTAGCTCGGGTCGCGGAACATCTCGCTGACCTGGACCGTCAGATAGCGCAGCAGCTGGGGCAGCATGTCGGGATCATGCAGCACCTTTTCCTGGATGGCGGTGATGGTCGCCAGGCCAAAGTCCTCCCGCGCCTGACGCAGCCGCCGCCGGATGGACGACATGGCATAGTTGCGGAAGTCGTAGTGATAGCGGTGATAGAGGGCTTCCAGCAGCAGCCGGATCTCGACGTCCTCGATCCTTTCGAACGTTCCGGTCATCAGGGCATCCACACGCGCACGAGCGACAGGAGCTTCTCCACGTCGAGGGGCTTGGCCATGTAGTCATTGGCGCCGGCCTCGATGCAGCGCTGCTGGTCATCGGGCATGGCCTTGGCGGTCAGGGTAATCACGGGCAGCTTCTTCCAGGCCGGGTTGTTGCGGATCAGGCGGGTGGCCGTGAGGCCGTCCATCACCGGCATCATCACGTCCATCAGCACCAGATCGATGCGGCGATCCGGCTCGGACTGGACAGCCTCCAGCTTTTGCAGCGCTTCCTCGCCGTTGCGGGCAATCTCCACGATGGCACCGCGCGGTTCGAGAATGTTGGTAAGCGCATAGACGTTGCGAACGTCGTCTTCCACGATCAGGATCCGGCGCCCTTCCAGCAGGGCATCGCGGTTGCGCGCCTTGCGGATCATCTTCTGCTGCTCGTCGGGCAGCTCGGAGACCACCTGGTGCAGGAAGAGGGTCACTTCGTCCAGCAGACGCTCGGGCGACTTGGCACCCTTGATGATGATGGACTTGGAGTAGCGCCGCAGCTTCTGCTCCTCTTCCGCCGTCAGCACGCGGCCCGTGTAGACGATGACGGGCGGGAAGGAGTGGGCGTGGTCCTCGCTGATGGTCTCCAGCAGGGCATAGCCGGAGGCATCGGGCAGGGACAGATCCAGCACCATGCAGTCGAAGGTCTGCTCGCGCAGGAGCGACAGGCATTCTGCGGCGGTACCCGCGCCGATGGTTTCCACGTCATGGGAGCTGATGAGCTTGCTCATGGCGTCGCGCTGGACCTCGTTGTCCTCGACGATCAGCACGCGGCGGACATTCTGAGAGATCTTGGCATCAAGCGACTTCAGCACGTCGACAAGCTGATCCCGTTGCACGGGCTTCAGGGCATAACCGACGGCGCCCAGCGACAGGGCGCGCTCCGCATAATCCTCGGCCGAGACGATGTGGATCGGGATGTGGCTGGTGCGCACGTCCCGCTTCAGCCGGTCGAGGACCGAGAGCCCCGACTGGTCCGGCAGGCCCACGTCCAGCACGATGGCGCTGGGCATCTGCTCGCGGGCAAGGTCGAGCGCTTCCTGCGCCGTGCCGGCGACAATCGCGCGGAAATTCAGCTCCCGGGCAAGATCGCGCAGGATCAGGGCGAAGGACTGGTCGTCCTCGATGATCAGCAGCTTGCGCGAGGTCTCGTCAGTGAGGTGCCGGTCATCCTCGATGATCCCAAGGGACCGGGGCGGCGCGCTGGCCGGCCGGGACGGAGCGGACGCCGGTCGGGGGATCGCCGTCCCGAGCGGGTCGCCGAGTGAGAGGCCCATGGGGCTCGCCGGAGCGGATCCGACACTCTCGGCCAGCGTCTGGATATCGGGCGCCGGAACGCGCACGGCGCCGGGCGTGAAGATCTGCGGCAGGACGACCGTGAACGTGCTGCCCTTGCCCGGCGTGCTCTTGAGATGGAGCGTGCCGCCCAGCAGGCGGACCAGCTCGCGCGAGATCGACAGGCCGAGCCCCGTGCCGCCGAACTTGCGGCTGATCGTGCCATCGGCCTGGTGGAAGGCCTCGAAGATCCGCTGTTGCTGTTCTTCGGCAATGCCGATGCCGGTGTCCGTCACCGACATGGCGATCTGGTTGTCGCTCAAGGGGCGTACACTCAAGGTCACGCCGCCTTTTTCGGTAAACTTGATGGCATTGGCGATCAGGTTCTTCAGCACCTGTTCCAGCCGCTGCGGATCGGTTTCCAGCACCGGCACCACATCCTCGGCCACATCGAGCGAGAAGGAGAGTCCCTTGGTGTCGGCCAGCGGATCGAAGAGCTGGCGGATCGAACTGGTCATGCGCTCGATCGACACCGGCTCCGGGTGGATCTCCACGTGGCCGGCCTCGATCTTGGACAGGTCCAGGATGTCGTTGATGAGATTGAGCAGGTCGTTGCCCGACGACTGGATGGTCTGGGCATATTTCACCTGTTCCGGCGTCAGGTTCTCGTCCGGATTGTCGGCCAGAAGCTTGGCGAGGATCAGCGACGAATTGAGCGGTGTGCGCAGCTCGTGGGACATGTTCGCCAGGAAGTCCGATTTGTAGCGGCTGGCCTGCTCCACCTCGCGCGCCTTCTGGACGATGGCATCATTCGCCCGTTCCAGATCGTCGCGCTGGCGTTCCAGCTCCTGGGTCTGTTCTTCCAGCTGGCTGTTGGTCTGTTCCAGCTCCACCTGCTGCTGCTCCAGACGCGCCTGGGATTCCTTCAGCGCACGGCCCTGCTCTTCCAGCTCTTCGTTGGAAACGCGCAGTTCCTCGCCCTGCACCTGCAGCTCTTCGGCCTGGCGCTGGGTCTCGCGCAGCAGCTTCTGCAACTGGGTGCGGAACTCGGCAGAGCCGATGGCGGCGGCAATGGTTCCCGATGTCTGTTCCAGAAGTGAAAGCACGTGGTCGCCAATCGGCAGCAGGAAGCCGAGTTCGAAGACGGCCTTGACCTCCCCATCGGAAATCGCCGGTGCAAGGGTCAGATAGCGTGGCTTCTGCTGTCCGAGGCCGGAGCCGAAGGTGATGTAGCCATCCGGCACTTCGCCCACAGCAATCGGCCTGTGATCCTGCAGCACATGGGAGAACAGGCTGTCGCTCTGTCCGAAATAGCCCGGCAGATTGGCGTCCGCAGGAACCCCGTGGACGGCGGCAAGGCTGTACTTGCCCTCGTCCTCCACATAGATCGCCCCGGCAACCGCGCCGAGATAGCTCGTGAGGAAGCGCAGGATGTTCTCGCCCACCTCACGGGTCGATTGTTCGCCGATGACGACGGAGGCCAGACCCACCTGTGCGTCCTGCATCCACTGTTCCCGTCGCCGCGCCATGGAGGCGTTGCGCAGCATGGCGCCGACAATGAGCGTCAGGCCGATGCCCAGGCCCCCCGACAGCAGGCTGGTGACGAAGGCCACCGCATAGGCACTGTTCATCTCGGCGATCTGCTCGGACCGCGCGTTGGTTTCGGCGTCGCGAAGCTCACCTATGAGCCGGCGGACGGCGTCCATGTCTGCCCTGCCGCGATCGGTGTTGATGATCGCAAGGGCGGCGGCCTGACCTTCGGTCTTGTAGACCTCGAGGGTCTTGTCCATCTCGCGGAACTTGGAGGCGACGTAGCCCCGAAGCTCGTCGAAGCGCGGGCGTTGAGCGCTTTGCAGCGGTATCAGTTCGTCGACCTGTGCCAGCCGGGACTGGACCTGGGAGACGGCCCGGTAATAGGGCGTCAGATAGCTGTCATCACCGGTGAGCAGATATCCGCGCTGTCCCGTCTCCGCGTCCTGGACATCCGCCATCAGCAGGTCGATGGCGACGATCACCCGATGGGTCTGAACCACATCCTCGTTGCTCTGGCGCAGGAGGCGGGTGATGTGCACCGCGACGACCGTGCTGACGATGAAGAAGAGGACTGCGACGGCCAGTCCGATGATGACCGTGGGTTCAAGGCCAAGGCGGCCCTTCGCGGTGACTGCGGCGCTTTTCCGGTGCATGGGGCTCACATTCTGGAGAAATCGGCACCCTGCCGCGGGTCATGGGCTCGGGGGCGTTGCGGGAGCAGGAGAGGGGCGGCTCAGGGAACCGGATCCGGTCAGGCCGACCACGAGGAGGCTGGTCGGCGGACGAGGGCTGGACGCTAGAACCTGATGGGAGCCTGCCACGACGGAGCAGCCCTTCGCCGTAAATGCCGGTCGATATATGTCGCGCGTGCCATGTTCTCTCGCCCCTGTTCCTCTGGTCACGAACGCTCCGGCATCTCTTCAGCCTGATGCCGTCTGCCTCTCCTTCCCGAGGCGCGCCCGGGTGCGGATTTGTGACCAATTCCGAACCAATTCGCGAGTTGCGGTTTGGTTCCCGAGGAAGAGAACTTTTTTCATTCTGGGCCGGGCGGCCCCATCGGTTTCGGCCGTCAAAGGGGCCGATTGGTCATCGGGTCCGGAACAACACCGGGAAATAGCCGATGGCGAAGAGCAGGTAGCCTCCGGCCCAAAGTCCCGCAGCGGCCTGAAGGGCATGCATCATGCCCGTGTCCGCCAGCGGTGCGAACACTCTGGCGATGGTGCCAAGTACGATGCAGCAGAAGATCGCGATATCGAGACGTCCCGCCGTCAGGGGCTGGCCTGAATGGCCGCGGCTGGCGCGTGTCATCACGGCAAGGGTCATCAGACCGATCGTGCCTGCGGTCCAGATGTGCAGGGCGGAAGCAGCAGGGATCGCATCCGTCATCGTCGAGACGGCGAGCGCGAGGAACCCGAAGGGAATGGTGGCAAAGGCCAGGTGGAGGATCAGAAGCAGCGGCTCGCGCGTCGTATGAAGTCCGCACCAGCGCGACAGCCGCCAGATGTTGAGGCCGCCGGCAAGCGCAAGGACCAAGGGCACCTCGGGCGAACCAGCCACCGCAGACCAGAGAACGAGCGCTGCCAGAGAGACGACAAGCGACGCCGCATCCCCCTTGCCGAAGTCCGGCGGAAGGTGCAGATGGCCCTCCCGTTTCAGCCAGTTGCGGGTGAAGGCAGGGATGATGCGCCCGCCGATCACCATGATCATGACCAGGACGATCGACACACCGGCGCGCGTCGCATGGTCGGCGGAGCCGGTGAGCAGGCTTTCCAGATGAAATGCGAGGTTGCAGGCGCCCAGCAGGGCCACGAGGGCGACGATCCGCAGGTTCCTCAGGTTTCCGCTCTTGACCACCTCCCGGCCGAAAACGAGAGACAGGGAGAGCGGGAAGAGCAGGTCGAGCGGGACGGCAAGAACAGGGCCGATGAGGGCGGAGGTGGAGACCGCCACCCGCCCGATGCACCAAGCCAGGATCAGCAGGAGCAAGGGCGTTCCGGAGACCGGGGGACGGCCGGTCCAGTTGCTCACCGCCGTCAGGGCAAAGCCCGCAACGATCGCTGGAACGCCGCCGAACAGCAGGGTGTGGATGTGCCAGTCGCGCGGGGAGAAAAAGGTCGGGAGGTTCACGCCCCCGAGAAGGACCGGGATCCAGATCAGCACCGAACCGGCCATGGCAAGGGCGCCGAGGAAGAAGAAGGGCCGCAAGCCGAGCGAGAGCCAGAGCGGAGGCTGAACGGCTTCGGGGGCGACATGGTCATGCATCGGGAGGCTCCGGCTTGGGAGGAAGGATCGCGCGCCAGGGCGATCGGCCGTCGCTCCACGACGGATCGGTCTGGCATCTCCGGAAGGCTTATCCCGTCTCTCCCGGTCCGGTCCTTGTCGCCGCACAAACTCAGGTCTCGCACCTGTCGCCAGGAGCGCGCGCCGCTGCCAGCACGAACCTTGCTCTGGCGCAACGTTGGGCTCTGCAACTCTGCCTATGGTCCGCCTCGACGCTCTTCCAAGAGGTCTCAATCGAAAGGAGACACAAGATGCTTACCCGTAGAGCCACACTGATGGGAGCCGCCGGTCTCGCCGCCGTTCCCTTCGTCATCAAGGCTGCCCAGTCCGAAGAGATCATGGACACGTCCATGGCCCCTCCCGCAGATCTTTCGAAGCTCAAGCGGGTCAAGCACAAGCTGGTGCGGCCGCCCTTCGTGCATGAGCATGAGCAGGAAGCCCCCGAAGAGCCGCGCATCGTCGAATTCGAGATGAAGATCGTCGAGAAGGAAATCCAGATCGCGGACGATGCCTATCTTCAGGCGATGACCTTCCATGGGTCGGTCCCCGGTCCGATGATGATCGTGCATGAGGGCGACTATGTGGAGCTGACGCTCTACAACAGTCACGAGAACCAGATGCAGCACAACATCGACTTCCACTCCGCCACCGGCGCGCTCGGTGGCGGGTCGCTGACCCTGGTCAATCCGGGTGAGAAGACGACGCTGCGCTTCAAGGCAACCCGCCCCGGCACCTTCGTCTATCATTGCGCTCCCGGCGGCCCGATGATCCCCTGGCACGTGGTGTCCGGCATGTCCGGCTGCATCATGATCCTGCCGCGCAACGGGCTGCGCGACCCGGAAGGCAATCCGGTGCGCTACGACCGGGTCTTCTACATCGGCGAGAACGACTTCTACGTGCCGAAGGACGAAGACGGCAATTACAAGCGCTTCGAGGATCCGGGCGACAGTTATGCCGACACGCTCGAAGTCATGAACGGACTCATTCCGAGCCACGTGGTCTTCAACGGCAAGGTCGGCGCCCTGACCGGCGACAACGCCCTCAAGGCCAATCAGGGCGAAAAGGTCCTCTTCGTGCATAGCCAGGCCAATCGGGACAGCCGTCCGCATCTGATCGGTGGCCACGGCGACCTTGTCTGGGAACACGGCAAGTTCAACAACCCGCCGGTGCGCGACATGGAAACCTGGTTCATTCGCGGCGGTTCGGCCGGTGCGGCGCTCTACGAGTTCCTGCAGCCGGGTGTCTATGCCTACGTCAATCACAACCTCATCGAGGCCGTGAACCTCGGCGCCACCGCCCACGTGCTGGTGGAGGGCAAGTGGAACAATGACCTGATGGAACAGGTGACCGCGCCCGTAGCCTTCGACGCCGCCCACGAAGGCAAGACCGCCCTGCCGTGAGGCAAGGCGTAAGGTTGCGAAACGACAGGAAGGGGGGAGGCGCTCGCACGCCTTCCCCCTTCGCATCAAGGGCCCGCTCGAATGTGAGGAGGACTGGTGATGAGAAGAAAAGTTGCCCTGGAAGTCTTCGCGCTCCTGGCGCTGTCTGCCGGTTCGATGGCCATCATTGCCGCGCCCCGGTTGTCCCGGCCGACCAGCGAGCCTCTTGCGGAGACCGTGACCATCCCGGCAGGAGAGTTCGCCTACCGTCCTGCAGCGAAATACCGGCTCTACGGCAAGCTGATCGACCCGCCGCTGGAAAGGGTGCGGGCGGAAAAGCCGCTTCAGATCATGCGTTTTCAGGTCAGCCGGGCCCAGTATGCCCGCTGTGTGCTGGCGTCGGCCTGCACGGCGGCCGAGGGGATGCCGGCCCCGACGTCTCCTTACTCTGAAGACGACCCGCAGGGACGCCTGCCGCAGACAGGTGTGAACTGGTACGACGCGAGGGATTTCGCCGACTGGTACTCGCGCCAGACGGGCATCGTCTGGCGCCTGCCCGATGATGTCGAGTGGCAGCGCGCCGCCGTGGAGCGGTTTGTCGATGACGCCCTCGATGTGGACCAGGGCCTCGATCCGGCGCAGCGCTGGCTTGCAGCCTATCGCCGGAATGTCGAAAGCCGACAGGATATGGTGACCGGCCCTCAGCCTCTCGGGGCCTTCGGGGCGAATTCCGCAGGGCTGATGGATCTGGGCGGCAATGTCTGGGAATGGACCTCCAGCTGCGTGGAAAGCGTGGTCGTCTCCGCAGATCGCGAAACGAAGCTCGGAGACACGAGCTTCTGCGGTGCTCACATCGCGGAGGGGCGCCATCGCGCCGTTGTGGTGGATCTTGTCCGCAATCCCAAGGTCGGAGGCTGTGCGGCGGGCGTGCCACCGGACTTCGTCGGCTTCCGCCTCGTGCGCGACGAGTGATTTCGCATCTCTGATCGACCTGCCGCCGGTGCCATCGTCTGCCGGCCGGCCTTATGTGTTCGCCAACAGCAGCGTGACAACGAAAGAAGCGGCTCCGTCTCCGAAGCCGCTTCCCTGTTCGCAAAAAGTCTGCGCGAGATCAGTTGGCCTTGGCGAAGATCTCTTCGAAACGGGCCTTGGCCTTTCCGGTCTGCTTGACGGCCTTTGCGGCTTCCAGGTCCGCATCACCGACCTTGATCAGCGCAACCATGCCCATGCCGTAGTGCGGCGTGCACTTCACGCCATAGGCACCCACCTTCTCGACCACCAGCTCGAAGTCCTTGTTCATCTTGCTCTTGAAGGCCTCGACCCCTTCCGGGATCATGTCCTTGATGCTTTCCACATTGTGGCCCTTGTCGGTCGCGACAAAGTGGATCGTGTCACCCGGCTGCGCAGCGATGAAGCTGGGTTCGAACACCATCGATCCGGATTCGCCCTTGTTGAGCATCTTCACTTCGAAGGTTTCGGCGAAGGCGCCGCCGCTGAGGAGGCAAAGGGCGGCAACTGCCAGGCACGTACGCTTAAACATCTGATGTTCCTTTCTGAAATGCCAGTGTTTGTCTTCGCGAACGGTTATGCGGTAAGAAAGCTCTGCGCTCTTTGAGCAAAAGCAAACTCGGGTGGGGTTATGAGCAGAATCGACGAGAGCCTTCTCACGGGCATTCCCCCATTCCGGAAGCTGGAGCGCAGCCAGATCCGCGAGATCCTGGATCTGGCGACGGTCCGGCGTTACGAGGAGGGCGAGACCATCTTCGAGGAGGGCCTCGCTGCGGATCGCTTCTTCCTTCTGCTTGATGGCTACATTCGCGTGACCCGCAACACGCCCGCCGGAGATCAGATCATCGTGCTGCACATCGCTTCCGGTCAGCTCTTCGGGATTGCTCCGGCTCTTGGCCGCGACACCTATCCGGCCACCGCGACGGCGGCGGTCGAAAGCATCTCCCTGTGCTGGCCACGCCGACACTGGCACGAGTTCGCGGAGAAATACGAAGGCTTCGCGACCGAGACCTACAAGGTCGTCGGCGAGCGCATGCAGGGGCTTCATGATCAGGTGGTCGAACTGGCCACCAAGGCCGTCGAGCAACGCCTCGCCTCTGCACTCTTGCGCATGGTGAACCAGTCGGGCCGCAAGACGGACCAGGGCATCGAGATTGCGTTCCCGGTCACGCGCCAGAACATCTCGGAGATGACGGGCACGACCCTGCATACGGTCAGCCGCCTGCTGAGCGCCTGGCAGAAACAGGGCATCGTCGCGAGCACCCGCCGCCACATTGTCGTCACCCAGCCTCATCAGCTGGTGCTGTTGAGCGACGCCATCGCCTAGACCGGAGCGGCGGTCATCCCGTCGGGTCTGTTCGGGAGAAGGTCTCTCCCGGCTCTGCGGCCATGCGCAACTCGGCACGGAATTCGGCTTCTTCCAGACCATACTCCGCCACGGCATCCAGCACGGTGTGGAACCGGGCCACGGGACAGCCGTAGCACAGCATCTGGCGGCGGATGAAGACGCCCGGTGTCTCCGGCCAGCGGGCAAAGAGGCACGCCAGCGTCATCGCCGGATCGTCGATACAGCCTGCGCAAGGCTCTGGGGTCGGGGATGGGAACATGCGCTCAACCTCATGGGTACGGACCCGTTCTGCGGGTCTCCGGTTTTCTCCCCTCCTGCCGCCCATCCTTCCCATGACAAATCGCTGCGGTCTTTGTGCTTGAACAACATCTGACGCAACGCAAGCCCCTAGGTTTTGCCGGTCCGCAACTCAAGATGGGACCGGCTCATGTCAGAGATCCTAACAAAGTCGCGGGCCAGGAACGTTTTCTACGGGGGATCTCTCTTCTTCGTGGCGGTGTTCGTGGTCCTCACAATCCAAAGTCACAACTACGTCGTGTCGACCTCGACGTCCGATCTGCCGCTCACCGACGAGGTGAAGCTCGGCAAGGAGGTCTGGGAGCGACACAGCTGCATCAACTGCCACACGCTGCATGGCGAGGGGGCGTATTTCGCGCCCGAGCTGGGCAACGTGATGACCCGCTGGGGCGTCTATGACGATCCGCAGGGCGCCTACGAAACCCTCGACGCCTGGATGAAGGCGCAGCCCTCAGGCATCGAAGGCCGTCGCCAGATGCCCTCCTTCGACATCACGGACGAGGAAATGCGCGGCCTGGCCGAGTTCCTGCGCTGGGCGGATCACACCGATACCCAGGACTGGCCGCCGAATGACGCGGGCTGAGGGAGGTTCATCATGAAATACGCATCCCAGAAGGTCGCTCTCGCCTATTTTCTCGTGGCGATGGCCCTGTTCGCGATCCAGGTGCTGGGCGGTCTGCTCGCAGGCTGGATCTACGTCTCTCCAAACACGTTGTCGGAGCTTCTGCCCTTCAATGTCATCCGCATGCTCCACACCAACTCACTGATCGTGTGGTTGCTGCTCGGGTTCTTCGGTGCCGCCTACTATCTGGTGCCCGAGGAAAGCGAGCGTGAGCTCTATTCGGTGAAACTGGCCTGGATCCAGCTGGCGATCCTCGTGGTGGGCACGCTGGGCGCCGTGGTCAGTTATCTGGTCGGCATCCACGGTGGCCGCGAGTTTCTCGAACAGCCCCTGTGGGTCAAGCTCGGCATTCTCGTCGCGGCGGTGATCTTCCTCGTCAACATCTCGCTGACCGTTCTGGCCGGGCGCAAGACGGCAATCACCAACGTGCTCCTCATGGGGCTGTGGATGCTGTCGCTGCTGTGGATCTTTGCCTTCATCAATCCCTCGAACCTCAGCCTCGACAAGATGTACTGGTGGTTCATTGTCCATCTGTGGGTGGAAGGCACCTGGGAACTGGTGATGGCCGCGATCCTGGCCTTCCTGCTTCTGAAGCTGACCGGTGTCGACCGGGAAGTCATCGAGAAGTGGCTCTATGTGATCGTGGCCACCGCCCTGTTCTCGGGCATTCTGGGAACCGGTCACCACTTCTACTGGATCGGTCTGCCGGCCTATTGGCAGTGGATCGGCTCCATCTTCTCGACGCTGGAAGTCGCCCCGTTCTTCGCCATGATGAGCTTTGCCTTTCTCATGGTCTGGAAGGGCCGTCGCAACCATCCCAACAAGGCCGCGCTCCTGTGGTCGCTCGGTTCGTCGACGGTTGCCTTCTTTGGCGCGGGTGTCTGGGGCTTCCTGCACACCCTGCACGGGGTCAACTACTACACCCACGGCACTCAGGTGACGGCAGCCCACGGGCACCTGGCGTTCTATGGCGCCTATGTCGCCCTGAACCTGGCGATCTTCACCTATGCCATGCCGGTCCTGCGCGGGCGGGAGCCCTACAATCAGGTCCTCAACATGGCCAGCTTCTGGCTCATGACCGGGGGCGTGGCCTTCATGACCTTCGTTCTCACCTTCGCCGGCACGATCCAGACCCATCTGCAGCGGGTGATGGGCGACTATTACATGGACGTGCAGAGCCAGCTCGACCTCTTCTACATGATGCGCTTCGGCGCCGGGGTCGCGGTGGTTCTGGGGGCTCTCCTGTTCATCTACAGCCTGCTTGTGCCGGGTCGTGAACTCGTCGCCCAGGGCAAGGCCGAACAGGCTCCGGAGGGAGGTGCAGCATGAACGCCATCCCCTCGCCCCTGCATCGTACCGACGTGCCGTTCTATCGACCCGTCGGGAATGAGTGCACGCTCTTCGAAACCGCTTACACCAATGGTTTGCCCCTTCTTCTGAAGGGGCCGACCGGCTGCGGGAAAACCCGGTTTGTCGAGCACATGGCCGCACGCCTTGGCCGGCCCCTCTACACCGTCGCCTGCCATGACGACCTGTCGGCGGCGGATCTGATCGGTCGCTACCTGCTGCGTGGGGGCGAAACCGAATGGGTGGACGGACCTCTTACGAGGGCCGTCCGGGAAGGGGCAATCTGCTATCTCGACGAGGTGGTGGAAGCCCGCAAGGACGTCACGGTGGTTCTCCATCCGCTGACGGACAACCGGCGCGTCCTTCCCATCGACCGCACGGGAGAGCTGCTCCAGGCGCCGCCGGAGTTCATGCTGGTTGCCAGCTACAACCCGGGCTACCAGAACATTCTGAAGCGTCTGAAGCCCTCCACGCGCCAGCGCTTCCTGTCCATCGGCTTCACCTTCCCGGATCCGGCCACGGAAACCGCGGTCGTCGCACGCGAGAGCGGCCTTTCGGACGACCGCGTGGCGGTTCTGGTGCGGCTCGCGGGGCGCATCCGGACTCTCTCGGGCATGGATCTGGAAGAGGGGGTCTCCACGCGCCTTCTGATCTATGCGGCCACGCTGATCGCAGGCGGACTGTCCGTCGATCGGGCGCTCGAGGCCGCCGTGATCGAGCCCATGACCGATGAACCCGACGTGCAGCAGGCCCTGCGGGACCTGATCGCCTCGGTCTACGGCTAGGAGGTGGCCATGTTCAATCCCCTCGATCTGCTGGAACCCGAGGAGGCGGTCGGCAATCTGTGGCACGACTGGGCAAGCCGCCTGGCTGCCGAGCGTGGGAACGAGGCTGAAGCCGTCCATCTCGATCAGGTCCGGACCAGCGTTGCCGTGCTCTTTCGGGCGCTCGGTGGTGAAGGGGGGATCGAAATCTGCGAGGCGGTTCCGGTGCCCGCTCGTCACCGCCTGAGCGTGGCGCACCGGCTTGGCGATTCCCGGCAGATGGTGACCCCGGCCCGTTTCGACGGAAGCCGGCTCCACCTGCCGGCGCGGATCGATACCTTCTCCTCCGCCGGGTTGAACCGGGCCGCCTATCTCTGGATCGCTGCGCTGGCAGCCCGCACCGAGCAGCTGCCGCTCTGGCCGGAGGATCCGCTGGCGGCCGACGTGGCGCAGGTCCGCGCGCTCGGGCGCGCGACCGCGCAGGTGGTCGCTGCATGTCCGGGCCTGCTCAAGGCCTATGTCGAGCTGAAACGGGAGCTTCTCGATCTGTGGCGGCCCGATCCCCATGGCGCGGACGAGGTCGCCCTTTGCGAATTGGTTCGGCACGCGCTTGGCGGGGATGCGCCCCAGACCGCGAGGGCCGACGTGCTGGAGCATCTGGATCTGAAGGACATCAGGTCGTCCGGATCCTACCAATCGCCCCCCGACATCCCCATCTGGCCGCGCCTCGGTGGCAGGTCGGCCGTCGCGGGGGCCTGTCCCGACGACCCTGGTCAGGCGCCTCCGGGTGCGGCCACCACGACCAGGAAGATGGCCCGCCGCGAGAACCGCGACCAGACAAACCGTCGGGACAGTTTCATTGTCTATCGGTTCGAGGCCATCCTGAGCTGGGTCGAGAGCCTCAACCTGCATCGTCCGGTGGAAGACGACGACGAGGACAATGCGGCCAAGGCGGCGGAAGATCAGGATGATCTCGTCCTCTCGCAGCAGGACAAGAAGGCCGCGACCCGTCTGCGCCTGCACCTCGACCTGTCGCCGCAGGATGCCGAGCACGAACGGCTGTCCGAGGGCCTGCTCTATCCGGAGTGGGATCATCGTGCACGCGCTTACCTGCCCGACCAATGCCGGGTTCTGGAAGCGGACGCCTCGGGGCAGCCCTGCCACGACCCGAAGGCCAATCCCGCCCTCGTCGAACGGGTGCGCCGGCAATTCGAGGCTCTGCATCCCGGGCGCGTCGTGCTGCCGCGTCAGGTCGACGGGGCCGAGCTGGACCTCGATCAGGTGGTCGCGAGCCGGGTCGCCCTGCGCACGACCGGCGAAAGTCAGGACCGGATCTACAGGCAGGCCAAGTCCGTGGAGCGCGATCTCGCCGTGGCGATCCTGATGGACTGCTCCCGTTCGACCGAGGCGGTCATCGGAGACAGGTCCATAATCGACACCGCACGCGAGGCCCTGCTGGCGCTCACCGCCGGCATCGAGACCGCAGGCGACCGGGTGGGCGTATGGGGGTTCTCGTCCCTGCGCCGAGACCGGGTGTTCCTGTCCCGCTGCAAGATGTTCGACCAGCGCATGATGGAAGAGGTGCGGGACCGGATCGCGTCCCTGAGGCCGGGACATTACACCCGGCTCGGCACGGCCATCCGGCATGTGTCGGCGCGGCTGAACGAGGAGAAGGCAGCGCGCAAGCTGCTTCTCGTGCTGACGGACGGAAAGCCGAACGATCTCGACCACTATGAAGGAATTTACGGCATCGAGGACAGCCGCATGGCTGTGCGCGAGGCGCGCCAGGCCGGGCAGTCCGTCCACGGCATCGTCGTGGATGCGGACGGGCAGGACTGGTTCGCCCGCATCTTCGGCCGGGCCGGCTTCACGCTTCTGCCGGACCCTGCCCGTCTGATCAGGGCCCTGCCCAGGATCTACACCACGCTGATCGAGGAGAATTGAGATGAAGGCCGTGCCATTGGGGGCGGCAGTGCTCGCCCTGACTGCCCTGCTGCCCACCCGCGCAGCCCTTGCCGCCGCCTTCTCGCGGCCCGTTCCCAATGCGCAGACAGGAACGGCGGAGATGTGGTTCCTTGCTGCGTCCCTCGGTCTGGTGCTTGCCCTGCTGGCGGTGCACTGGCTGGTGGCCAGACGATGAGAACCCGGCCCGGCTGGAAACTTCTCGCCGGCATCTATCCCTTCGCGGCGGGAGCGGCGGGGGTGAACCTGTTCTTCGCCTCGCTGATCCTGAGCTGGATCGGCTGGCCGGTCCTCTCCCCGGCTCAGGCCCTCGCGGGAGGGCTGGTTCTGGGGCTCCCCGCCACCTGGGCTTTTGCCTGCCACATCCGGAACCTCATCGATCAGGCCGAAGGCGATCGCTTACCGCGGTCCTGATCGGCGCATCTTTTCAATATATTCCGGAACGGCAGTCCGTGAGTTGTTTGTCCCAGAACAACGTTCGGCCTGTCACACATACCTATCGTCCCACCCATCGGGACCAGGCGCCGCGTCCCCCACAGGACGCGTGGGCAGCATCGTTCCGACCTTCGAAATATGCCGGCAGGCATGCGGGCGGGCCCTCCCGGCTTCGGGCGGCCGGCTTGCAGGGCCGCTTGGCCGCAAGTCTGGAACGTGGATATGGGTATGCGGAAGAGGGAGGCAGCCGGCGGAGGCCGAGCCGGTGCGAGGGCGAGCGGGAGAACACGGTTCGCCATCTGGCTCGCATTCCTTGTCAGTCTTGTTGCGAGCCTTGCCGGATCGTCTGGTGCGGCGATAGCCGAACCGCTGCTCTCCTCCTTTCTCGACAAGGTGCCTGTTGCCGACATCGTGCCGGGTGCCGAGACCTACGGCGCCCTGCGCGAGGATGTGCCCGCCGTTCCCGCCCTCAAGGGTGGGGAGACCGTCGGCTGGGTTTTCCTGACCTCCGATGTGGTTTCAACGACCGGATATTCCGGCAAGCCCATCCACACGCTGGTTGGCATCGGCCCGGACGCGGTTCTGACGGGTGTCCACTTGGTCAAGCATTCCGAGCCGATCGTGCTGATCGGCATTCCGGACAGCGAAATCCGCGCCGTTACCGAGGGCTACAAGGGGCTCGATCTCAAGCGTGAGGCCCAGGCCGACGCGGGAACCGCTCACGACCTCGACATCATCTCCGGCGCCACGGTCACGATCATGGTCATCGACGACACGATCGTCCGGGGCGGTCTGAAGATTGCCCGCAGGCTCGGTCTCGGGGGTCTTTCCGATGACGCGGCTGCAACCGGTCCCGCCCGTGCCATCGATCCGGCGCGGACTGCGACCGAAGACTGGATGACCCTGACGGGCGACGGGTCCGTGCGGCGGCTGTCGCTGGATATCGGTCAGATCAACGAAGCCTTCCGGGTCCAGGGGGACGAGCGGGCCATCGCGCGGCCCGAGAAGGGCGCGGAGACCGAGCCTTTCATTGATCTCTACATGGCGCTGCTCGACGTACCCTCGATTGGGTTGTCGCTTCTGGGAGAAGCCGAATACGCCAATCTGAAGGGGCGCCTCAAGGAGGGGGATCACGCTGTCGCCGTGCTGGCGCGCGGGCGCTACTCCTTCAAGGGATCGGGCTATGTGCGGGGCGGGATCTTTGATCGCATCCAGCTGATCCAGAACGATATTTCCGTCCGCTTCCATGATCGTCAGCATGCCCGCATCGGGGGTGTGCTTGCCGAAGGGGCTCCGTCTTTCACCGAAATGGACCTCTTCGTCATTCCGGCCGAAAGCGGATTTGATCCGGCCCAGGATTTCAGGCTGCAGCTCCTGGTCCAGCGTCAGGTCGGGGCCATCGACAAGGTCTTCCTGACCTTCGACCTCGGCTACCGTCTGCCCGAGCAGTATCTGCAACCGGTGGTCAGCGCGCCGGCAGCTTCGGCTTCCGCAAGCGGTCCCGATCTTCAGGCCAGCGACGATACGGACGCTCGCCAGATGCTCTGGAAGCGTATCTGGCACGACCGCAAGAGCGACGTCCTCGTGCTCGCCGGGGCCCTCGCCGTGCTCACCCTGGTCTTCTTCTTCCAGATGCAGGTGACCCGGAACGAGCGCTTCACCTTCTGGTTCCGCATCGGGTTTCTTGCCTTCACGCTGGTCTGGCTGGGCTGGATCGAGAATGCGCAGCTCTCGGTGGTCAACGTTCTCGCCTTCTTCGCGGCGGTGACGGGCGAGTTCAGCTGGGATGCCTTCCTGATGGATCCGCTGGTCTTCCTGCTCTGGTTCGCCGTCGCAGCCGCGCTCCTCTTCTGGGGTCGAGGCGCCTATTGCGGCTGGCTTTGCCCCTTCGGCGCGCTTCAGGAACTGAGCAACCGTCTGGCGAAGCTCTGCCGCATCCCCCAATGGGAACTGCCCTGGGGTCTGCACGAGCGGATGTGGCCGATCAAGTACATGATCTTCCTCGGTCTCTTCGGTCTGTCGCTCTATTCCCTCGATGTGGCGGAACATTACGCCGAGGTCGAGCCCTTCAAGACGGCGATCATCCTGAAGTTTCAGAGAAGCTGGCCCTTCGTTGCCTTCGCGGGGGCGCTGCTTCTGGCCGGCCTCTTCGTCGAGCGCTTCTACTGCCGCTATCTCTGCCCGCTCGGCGCGGCGCTGGCGATCCCGGCAAGGCTGCGCATGTTCGACTGGCTCAAGCGCTACCGCGACTGCGGCAATCCGTGCCAGCGCTGCGCCAAGGAGTGCATGGTCCAGGCCATCCATCCCGAAGGTCACATCAATCCCAACGAGTGCCTGAACTGCCTGCATTGCCAGGTTCTGTACCAGCACGATCAGAAATGTCCCGTTTGCATCAAGAAACTCGCCAAGCGCAAGCGCTTCGAGGTGCAGACGGGTCTCTCCAGACCGGAACCCCGCGATGCCACTTCGGCTGCGGCTCCGGCCCAATAGGGATCATTCAGAGGAGTATTGTCATGGAACATGAGACGGAAAAGAAGGGTGTGTCCCGCCGTGGTCTGCTCGGCGGCACAGCGGGGGCAGCGCTCGTCGGTGGCATGGGCGCCCTGGCCTATGGCAGCTTGCCGGCCCGCGCGGCCGAAGGTGGCGCGAAGAACGAACTCGCCCCGGGCGAGCTGGACGAATATTACGGCTTCTGGTCTTCCGGTCAGTCGGGCGAGCTGCGCATCCTGGGCATCCCGTCCATGCGCGAGCTGATGCGCGTTCCGGTCTTCAACCGCTGCTCCGCCACCGGCTGGGGGCAGACCAATGAATCCCTGAAGATCCTGACCGAAGGCCTCACCGAAGAGACGAAGGCCATGCTGGCGGTTCAGGGCAAGGTGACCTACGACAACGGCGACCTGCACCATCCGCACATGTCCTTCACGGAAGGTACCTACGATGGTCGCTATCTCTTCATGAACGACAAGGCCAACACCCGCGTTGCCCGCGTCCGCTGCGACGTCATGAAGTGCGACAAGATCATCGAGATCCCGAACGCCCATGACATCCATGGCATGCGCCCGCAGAAATACCCGCGCACCGGCTATGTCTTCGCCAACTCCGAGCACGAGGCCCCCCTCGTCAACGATGGCAAGATCCTGGACGATCCCTCCCAGTACGTGAACATCTTCTCCGCCATCGACGGGGACAAGATGGAAGTGGCGTGGCAGGTGATCGTGACCGGCAACCTGGACAACGTCGATTGCGACTACCAGGGCAACTATGCCTTCTCCACCAGCTACAATTCCGAAAACGGCATGAACCTGGCCGAAATGACCGCCAGCGAGCTGGACCATGTCGTCGTGTTCAACATCAAGGAAATCGAGAAGGGCATCGCGGCCGGCGACTTCCAGGAGCTGAACGGCGTCAAGGTGGTCGACGGCCGCAAGGGCAAGGACCAGAAATACACCCGCTACATCCCGATCCCGAACAGCCCGCACGGGGTGAACGCCGCGCCGGACAAGCAGCATATCGTCATCAACGGCAAGCTGTCGCCGACGGTCTCCATCATCGACGTGACCAAGCTCGATGCGCTCTTCTCCGACAATGCGGACCCGCGGTCCGCAGTCGTGGGCGAGCCGCAACTCGGTCTCGGCCCGCTTCACACCGCCTTCGACGGTCAGGGCAACGCCTTCACCACCCTGTTCCTCGACAGCCAGGTCGTGAAGTGGAACATCGACAAGGCGATCCGCGCCTATGCCGGTGAAGCCGTTGACCCGATCATCTCCAAGGTCGACGTGCAGTACCAGCCCGGCCACAACTCCACCTCGATGGGGGAAACCTCCGAGGCGGACGGCAAGTGGCTGATCTCGATGAACAAGTTCTCCAAGGACCGGTTCCTCAACGTCGGTCCGCTGAAGCCCGAGAACGAGCAGCTCATCGACATCAGCAGCGACGAGATGAAGGTGGTGCATGACGGTCCGACCTTTGCCGAGCCCCATGACAGCATCATCGTCCATCGCTCCAAGGTGAACCCGGCGACCGCCTGGAAGCGGGACGACCCGATGTTCGCCGACGCGGTTGCCCAGGCCAAGGCCGATGGGGTCGACCTCGAAAGCGATTGCACGGTCATTCGCGACGGCAACAAGGTGCGCGTCTACATGTGGTCGGTCGCCCCGACCTTCGGCCTGGAGAAATTCACGGTCAAGCAGGGGGACGAGGTCACGGTCTATGTCACCAACCTCGATGACATTGACGATCTGACCCACGGGTTCTGCATGTCGAACCACGGCGTGGCCATGGAAGTCGCTCCGCAGGCGACCGCCTCCGTGACCTTTATCGCCGAGCGTCCCGGCGTTCACTGGTTCTACTGCCAGTGGTTCTGCCATGCGCTGCACATGGAAATGCGCGGCCGCATGTTCGTCGAGCCCCGGGGAGCCTGACGATGAGACGCTCCCGCAAGGCCGGGTTCGTCCGGCAACTCGCAGTCTGGATGGTCGGAGCACTCTGGTTGCACCCGGCACACTCGGCCGAGCTGCAGGTGCCCGCAGAGCCGGGAGCGCTCGCTCATGCCATCATGACCGCGCAAGCCGGAGACCATCTCCGGCTTGCGCCCGGCACCCATTCCGGGCCGGTCGTCATCGACCGGTCTCTCGTTCTCGACGGCGGTGGCCAGGCCGTTCTGGTCGGCTCGGGGGAGGGCAGCGTGGTGACCATTGCCGCGGACACTGTGACCGTGACCGGTCTCACCATCCGCGGGTCGGGTCTCTCCCACGAATTCAACGATGCTGCGGTCCGGCTGCTCAAGGGCGTCCGGGGCGCGGTGGTGCGCGACAATCGGCTGCTCGACAATCTGGTCGGCGTGGACGTTCACGGCGCGATCGACACGCGGGTCTTCGGCAACCTGATCGAAGGCCGGCAGGATCTGCGGGTCAACGAACGCGGCAACGGGATCTACGTCTGGAATGCGCCGGGCCTGATCGCGGAAGGCAACACCATCCGCTATGGCCGGGACGGGATTTTCGTCAACACCAGTTCTGACGACACGTTTCGCGCCAACCGTTTCGAGAAGCTGCGCTTCGCCATTCACTACATGCACGGCAATGACGGGGTCATCGAGGGGAATGTCTCCATCGGCAATGACATCGGCTATGCCCTCATGTTTTCCGACCGGCTGACCATCCGCGGCAACGAATCCGTCGGCGATCGTCAGCATGGTCTCATGCTCAATTACGCCAATCTTTCGGTCGTGGAGGACAACCTCGTCCGCGAAGGCGGCGAGAAATGCCTCTTCATGTACAATGCGAACAAGAACCAGGTGCGTGGCAACCGGTTCGAACGCTGCCCCATCGGCATTCACTTCACCGCCGGGTCGGCCGACAATCTCTTTGTCGGCAATGCCTTCCTCGGCAACCGAACCCAGGTCAAATATGTCGGGACCCGGGATCTGGACTGGAGCGCGGGCGGGCGCGGCAATTACTGGAGCGATCACGCGGCCTTCGACACCAATGGCGATGGCATCGCCGAGACCGCCTACCGCCCCAACGACCTGATGGACCAGATCCTCTGGACCCAGCCTTCGGCGAAGCTGCTTCTGGGCAGCCCCGCGGTCCAGCTCCTGCGCTGGACCCAGTCCCAGTTTCCCGCCCTGATGCCCGGCGGCATCATCGATCGCGCGCCGCTCATGCATCCGCCAGCCGCACAGGCGCGCGATGCCGGCGTCGACAGGCAGATGACCCACGAAAACGGAGGTGCGTCATGACACCGGCCCTGTGTGTGGCGGGGGTCGACAGGAGTTTCGACCGTCGCGCCATCATTCGCGATGTGAGCTTTGCCCTGCAACCGGGCGAGCGTGTCGCCCTGCTCGGTCACAATGGTGCGGGCAAGACCACCCTTTTCAAGATGATCCTCGGGTTCCTGGACCCCGACTGCGGCGAGATCGCGGTGCTCGGACATCGCCCCGGCTCGCGGGCGGCCCGATGCGCCACTGCCTTCCTGCCGGAGGCGGTGGCGTTCCAGAAGAACCTGACCGGAGCAGAGGTGATCCGCTTCTACGCAAGGCTCAAGGGCGAAGCGCCGCGCAAGGCGCTTTCCCTGCTCGACCGGGTCGGCCTGGCGGAGGCCGCAGACCGTCGTCTGGGCACCTATTCGAAGGGCATGCGTCAGAGGCTGGGTCTGGCTCAGGCCCTCATCGGTCGGCCGGGTCTGGTTCTGCTCGACGAGCCCACGAGCGGTCTCGACCCCATCTCGCGCCAGGATTTCTATGCACTCGTCGAGGAAGTGGCGGCGGAAGGGGCAACGGTCCTCCTGTCGTCCCATGCGCTGACAGAGGTGGAGGCCCGCACCGACCGTATCCTCATTCTCTCCGCCGGGCAGATGGTCGCCGATGATACGCTGGCCAATCTGCGTCGCGCCGCCGGTCTGCCCATCCGCCTCAAGGTCCGTGCCGGGGAGGAGACGGTGACCGAAGTCGCCAGCCGGCTGGGCGGCGAGCGCGTCAACGGGCGTTCGGTCGAGCTCCTGTGCACTCCGGCAGAGAAGATCGGCCGCCTCGCGCAGATCGCCGCTCTGGGAGACCTGGTGCAGGACCTCGATGTTCATGACCCGAGCCTGGACGATGTCTATCGCCACTTTTCCCGCATCGCCACGACCGACACCGGTCGCGCCGCCTCACAGCACAAGGGAGCCTGAACATGCTCGGGCGTATCCTGACCGTCGCCGCTCTGGAACTGCGCATCGGCATGCGCAATCGCTGGATCGTGCTTGCCACCTTCATTCTGGCGGGGTTCTCTCTCGCGCTGGCTCTCTTGGGCTCGGCCCCGGCCGGTCCGCTCGGGATCGACCGGATGACGGTGACGGTGGCCTCGCTGGCCAGCCTCTCCGTCTATCTGGTGCCGCTGATCGCCCTGCTTCTCGCCTTCGACGCGGTGGCTGGCGAAATTGATCGGGGCACGCTGCTCCTTCTCCTGTCCTCGCCCCTGTCGCGGGCGGAGTTCCTGCTTGGCAAGTGCGTCGGTCACTTCTGTGTGCTCTCCCTGTCCCTTGGCATCGGTTACGGTCTCACAGCGGCCCTGCTCTGGAGCAGTGGGGAAGGGGAAATGGCGGGTTTGCTGGACTTTGCCCGGCTGATCGGCACGTCCACCCTGCTCGGCCTGGCTTTTCTCGCCATCGGCTATGTGCTGAGCGCCTCCGTGCGTCAGGCGAGCACGGCGGCCGCGCTGGCCATCGTGGCCTGGCTCGCCCTTGTGGTGCTCTACGATCTGGCTCTGCTCGGCCTTCTGGTCAGCGGTGCCGTAGACAGCCTCTCGCCCAGTGTCTTCCCGGTCGCGCTTCTGCTCAATCCGGCCGACGCGTTCCGGCTCTTCAATCTTGCGGCTCTCGGCGCCAGCGACCTGGTCGGCGGCATGGCCGGGGTGGCCGACAGCCTGCCGTTTGCGCCGGAACTGGCGCTTGCGTCCATCCTGTCCGTAGCCGCAGCAACCCTCTGCCTTGCCGTCCTTATGGTCCGGAGGATCGTCCCATGATCACCAGATCTCTTGCGGCCCTGGCCGCATCTGTCCTTCTTCCGCTTCTTTCCGCGTGTCAGGAAGAGGCCGTCGTCGCGCGTCCCGCGCCGGTGACCCTGACCGTCGAGGCGGCCGGCCATTATTGCCAGATGGGTGTCCTCGAGCATGACGGGCCGAAGGCGCAGATCCATCTCGCCGGAAATCCCGCGCCGCTCTGGTTCACGCAGGTGCGCGACGCGGTCGCCTTCACCCGGCTTCCGGAAGAGCCCCGGGACTATATCGCGATCTATGTGAATGACATGGCGGTGGCGAAGAACTGGGCAGAGCCCGGTCCGGATAACTGGATCCTCGCGGACGACGCCTGGTTCGTCATCGAAAGCCGTCAGCTGGGCGGCATGGGCGCGCCCGAGGCCATTCCCTTCGGCACCCGGGAGGCGGCAGACGCCCTTGTTCGTGACCGGGGCGGGCGCGTGGTCCGGCTCACAGAGATCCCGGACGCTTACGTTCTGGCGCCGGTCGTCGATGTGACCGGTCCGCAAGGGACTTCCGGTGCTGTCGCCGTGCCGCCCCCGGCAGTCTCCTCTCAGGAAAGACGGTCGGCGGGCCTGCCTGGACGCCTTCACGCGCCTGCACACGAAATGGAGAATCTCTGATGGTCGACATGAGACCAAGCCGCCGCCGGTTTCTTCGCATCGCGGCCTGTGCCCTGGCAGGCAGCGCGTTGACATCGGCTGGGTGGGCCGGGATCCCAGAGCCCGCGGCCCCCATCTGGCGTTGGAAGGGAATTGCGCTCGGCGCCCCTGCTGAGCTGCACCTGCGCGGCGGCGACGGCGTGGCAGCGCAGCGGATCTTCCGCAAGGTCGAGAGGGAGCTGGACCGGCTGGAGGATATCTTCAGCCTCTATCGACCGGAGAGTGCGCTGGTGCGGCTCAACCGGACCGGCGACCTGCCGGCTCCTCCACTCGAGCTGCTCAACCTGCTGTCCCTCTGCGACAGGCTCTACCGGCAGAGCGACGGGCTCTTCGATCCGACGGTCCAGCCTCTGTGGACCGCCTATGCGGAGGCAGCCTCAACCGGGACGACCCTTGATAAGGAGCGCCTTGAACAACTGCGTACCCTGATCGGCTTCGACCGGGTCTCTTTTGAGCCGTCGCGCATTCGGTTCGCGCGCCCTCGCATGGGCCTGACCCTGAACGGAATCGCCCAAGGCTATGTCACCGACCGGGTGACCGATCTCCTTCGGCGCGAGGGCCTGTCGGACATTGTCGTGGACATGGGAGAGATCCGGGCCAGCGGCTCGGCAATGGACGGCGCGTTGCACGCCGGTGATGAAGGATGGCCGGTGCGTCTGTCTCCCGATCATGACCGCTCAGAGGGTGAAACCATCCGTCTCGTTGATCTCGCCGTCGCCAGTTCGAGCGTGGCCGGCGATCTTTCGGGCGGGCCGCTGGGTGCCGGCCATGTGCTGGATCCGCGCACCGGCCGCCCTGCGACAGCGTCTCGGCTGCGGGCCGTCAGCGTCATCGCCCCGTCAGCAGCCCTTGCCGATGGCCTCTCCACCGCGGCGCTCGTGATGCCTCCCGCCCATCTTCTGAAGGTCCTTGCGGAAAACCCCGGCACCAGGGCAAGGGTGATCGACAGCGCCGGTCATGCGCACTGGCTGAAGCAGGGTTGACCCGCCCCGATTGCAACGACAGTGGAGACAACAGATTGGAGCGCCATGGCCCCGGCAGGGGGAGGTTTGCATCCCGGATCCCGATCGGAGATCAAGGCTCTGGGCAACACAGGACAGCTTTGCAAACCCTGCTCAACCCGGTGAGGTGACGGTTGTGACTGCGGCGGTCGTCAGCAGGATCGCGAGGATGAGGGCCGCTTCGAGGCGTACGGAGACCCTCAGTTTTGCGCGCGCCGACCGGTTTCCGGCAAGGATGGCAGGCGTCAGGCGAATCTTGTTGACTGCGGCGAGAGCAAGCACACCCGCAAAGAGCATGAGCTTCACCAGGAGCAGCTGTCCGTAGGGGCTCAGGAAGAACCGCAGGTCGGAGCCGCCGAAGATCCACAGGACCGCGCCACCGGCACACGCGAGACCGCCGACGGCCCAGAGCGCCTTACGCCCGAATTCCTCCGCGACCGGGCCGAGCCGGTCGGCGTGCGCCTCCCGGTTGAGGCGAAGCAAGGGTGCGAATGCCCCAAGCCAGAAGGCCAGACAAAGCATATGCAGCGTGACAAGCAGACCGAGCAGAAGTCTCGGCTCGTTCATCGCGTGGCCGCGCAGGGAGAAGGACGCGCAGGCAATGAAGGCCCCGAGGCAGGCGACCGGCCATGTCCAGCGGTGCGGGAGAAGCGCTGGCAGGATCAGGCCAAGACCCGCCAGTCGCACTGCGACGCTCGTTCCCAGCGGGCTCTCGGCAACCATTGCCAGCATCATGGGATCGAAGGTCCCCTCGAGGGCGCCCCCCATCAGGAAACTTGCCCGCAAGGGGATGCGCAGGGTCGTTGCGATGGCGGCAACGAACGCCAGGCCACCGGCAAGGCGCGCCAGATGACGGCGGTCATCTTCGCTCAGGGACGAGAGCATGCAGGCGATCAGGATGCTTCCCGCGCTGATCAGCGTCGTTGCGTAGGCCAGAGCCTTCACGATGATGGACAACACGGTCAGGCCATCGGAAGCAACCAGGTGCAGCATCGCCGGGGCTCATCAGTTGGCAATAGTGAAGGAAAAGCGGCCGCTCATGGCGTGACCGTCTGAAGAGAGGCCGCGCCATTCCACCGTGTAGGCGCCGGCTGGCATGGCTGGGGGCACCGCCTCGAAGCGCGTCACCGGCTCCATGTTGTCGGACCGGGTCACGGGAAATTCCGTGTCGTTCCCATCGGTGAGGCGAAGCATGGTGATGCGCATCGGGGCATTGAACCCGATGGCGATCAGGTGCGGTGTGGCGGTCACCGTTGCCCCATCAGCCGGCGTCGTGGACTCCTTGCTCGAATGGGCCTGCGCGGTTGTCGCAGGGACGATTGCAAGCGGAGACGCGATGGTGACGGCGAGGGCGATGGCGCGCGTCAGGTTGGCGGGGCGCAGGGGCCGGACGGTCGTCATGGTCAAACCTTTCTTCTCAGGCCGATGGCCTGTCTGGTTGGGGGAAGTGAGAGGGAGGACCGCCGCCGTGGCATCAGCCGGGGCGGCGGTCCCGGCGGTGTCAGTTCGGCATGATGGCGCCGATCGCGTACATGCCGTCATCGCCTTTCATCAGCATGATCGTGACACTGTCGCCTTCCTTCACGTCTCCCATCATCCGGGCATCCGCCAGAAGCGGCATGTCCATCGTCATGGCCGGCCAGCCGATCTCCGGAATCGGATCATGGCTCACGTTGACGGTGCCGTCACCGATCGAATTGATCACCGCCTTGGCATGAACGGCGCCTTCCATCTGCTTCGGCTCCATGTGCATGGAGGAATGATCCATCCCGTGGGAGGATTGGGCAAGCGCGGCCGGCAGAGCCGCAAAACTCAGGATCGCTGCAAGGGCAAGGGTTTTCATGGGTAGTCCTCTCACTTGTTGAGTTGGGTCAAGGTTCACTCGGCCGGCATGGCCAGTCCCGCGGCGGGGACACCCGCCTTCAGCTCCCGGTTGACCCGGGGCAGGGCAAGGCGCTTCCAGATCACGAAGATCGCTGGAATGACGAAGAGGGTGAGTAACGTGGCCGTGGCCATGCCGCCCACCATGGGGGCTGCGATCCGCTGCATGATCTCCGAGCCGGTTCCCTCGCCATACATGATGGGGATCAGCCCGGCGAAGATCGTCGCCACGGTCATGACCTTGGGCCGCACGCGAAGCAGGGCCCCCTCGAAGACGACGTCCTCGACATCCTGAAGGGTGACTTCGCGGGCCTCGCTCACGGCCAGTTTCTTTCGCTTCTCCCAGGCGAGATTCAGGTAGAGAAGCATCACGATGGCGGTTTCCACGGCCACCCCGGCGAGGGCGATGAAGCCGACGATGACCGCCACCGACATGTCGAATTCGAGGTACCAGAGGAACCAGACCCCTCCTGCGAGGGCCACGGGTAGGGCGGCCAGGATGATGCCGACCTCGATGACCCGGTTGAAGGTCATGAAGAGCATCAGGGTGATGATCAGCAGCGTGGCCGGAGCCACCAGCTTCAGCCGTTCCTGCATCCGTTCGATATACTCATACTGACCGGACCAGGAGACCGAGTAGCCGGGGGGCAGGTCGATCTCCTGCGCCACCACCTGCCGGGCTTCATCCACGTAGCCGCCCAGGTCGCGCCCGGCGATGTCGATGAAGACGAAGCCGGTGCGGCGGGCATTTTCCGAGCGGATCATGCCCGGACCGTCCACCACCTTCACGTCGGCCAGCGCGCCCAGCGGAATGTGGGCACCGGAGGGCGTCACCACCGGCAGGTCGCGCAGACGCTCCGGGCTGTTCCGCCAGTCCTGCGGATAGCGCAGGTTGATCGGGAACCGTTCCAGCCCCTCGACGGATTCGGAAACCTGCATGCCTCCGATAGCGGTCTGCACCACGTCCTGGATGTCGCGCACGCTCATCATGTAGCGGGCCGCCGCATCCCGGTTCACGTCGATCTCGATGAACCGCCCGCCGACAGGCCGTTCCGCATAGGCCGAGGCGGTCCCGTCGATATTGGCAACGGCGGCCTCGATTTGGACGCCAATCCGCTCGATGACGCGGAGGTCCGCGCCGGTAATCTTGACCCCGACGGGGGTCTTGATGCCGGTCGCCAGCATGTCGATCCGGTTCTTGATCGGCTGGATCCAGACGTTCGTCACGCCAGGGATCTGGACTGCCTTGTCGAGCGCGTTCCGAATGCCTTCCATGGTCATGCCGGGGCGCCATTCTGACTGTGGTTTCAGCTGGATGGTCGTCTCGATCATGGTGAGTGGAGCGGGATCGGTTGCCGTGTCCGCGCGGCCCAGTTTGCCGTGTACGGTCAGAACCTCGGGCACCGTGGCGATCAGCCGGTCGGACTGTTGCAGCACCTCCCGTGCCTTGCCGATGGAGACGCCAGGATAGAGCGAGGGCATGTACAGGAAGTCGCCTTCGTTGAGCTCCGGCATGAATTCTGTGCCGATGCGCTGGAGTGGCCACCACATGGAAGCCACCAGCACGGCCGCAAGCAGGGTCGTTGCCCAGGGCCAGGCAATGGCCGCGTCCAGAAACGGGCGATAGAGCCAGATGACCAGCCGGTTCAGCGGGTTCTTGTTCTCCGGCAGGATCCGCCCGCGCACGAAGTATCCCATCAGCACGGGAACAAGCGTGATCGACAGGATGGCGGCCGCTGCCATCGCATAGGTCTTGGTAAAGGCCAGCGGCTTGAACAGCCGCCCTTCCTGGCTCTCCAGCACGAAGACCGGCATGAAGCTGACGGTGATGATGGCGAGCGAGAAAAACAGCGCTGGCCCCACTTCAGAGGCGCATTCCGCGACAATCCGCCAACGGTTCTCGTTCGTCAGTTTCTCGTGTTCCAGACGCCGGTGCATGGCCTCTATCATCACGATCGCCGCATCGACCATCGCGCCGATGGCAATGGCAATGCCGCCGAGCGACATGATGTTGGCATTCACGCCCTGAAGCTTCATGACGATGAAGGCGCAGGCGATGCCAAGGGGAAGCGACAGGAGGATGACCAGGGATGAGCGCAGGTGCAGCAGGAAGGCCGCACACACCAGAACGACGACGATGAACTCCTCAGTCAGCTTCTTCTGAAGGTTGTCGATGGCCCGCTCGATGACGCCAGAGCGGTCATAGGTGGTGACAAGCTCAATTCCTTCGGGAAGGCTGCTGCGCAATTCCTCGATGCGGGCCTCGACGGCCTTGATTGTGGCGAGCGCATTGCCTCCCCAACGCAGGATCACGACACCGCCAACGGCATCTCCCTCGCCATTGAAATCGCCGACACCGCGCCGCATCTCGGGCCCGAGCCGAATGTCGGCGATGTCGCCCAGGGTGATCGCAGCCCCTCGCTCGTTCATCATCAAGGGGGCCTTGGCGAGGTCCGCAAGCTCATCGACATAACCCGTCGAGCGGACCATGAATTCCGCTTCGCCCATCTCTATCACGCTGCCACCGGTTTCCCGGTTTGCTGACTGGATGGCATTGCGGATCTGGGCCAGCGTGATCTCATAGGCGCGCAGCTTGTTCGGGTCGACGACGACCTGATACTGCTTGACCATGCCGCCGATGGTGGCAACTTCGGACACCCCCTCGACCGTTTGCAGCTCGTACTTCAGGAACCAGTCCTGAAGTGCCCGCAACTGTGCGAGATCGTGATTGCCGCTGCGGTCAATCAGGGAATACTGGTAGATCCAGCCGACGCCTGTCGCGTCCGGCCCAAGTTGCGGGGAGACGCCTTCAGGCAGGTTTGCCGTGATCTGGCCGAGGTATTCCAGAACGCGTGTTCGCGCCCAGTAGAGGTCCGTGCCGTCTTCAAAGACGATATAGACATAGCTGTCGCCGAAGAAGGAAAAGCCACGCACATCGCTGGCACCGGGCACCGCCAGCATGGCGCTGGCGAGCGGGAAGGTGATCTGGTCCTCGACCACCTGCGGCGCCTGACCCGGATAGGGGGTGCGCACGATGACCTGAACGTCGGAGAGATCCGGGATGGCATCGACCGGCGTGTCCCGCACCGCCCAGACACCGGCGACCGCCATCATCGCGGCAAGCGCCAGCATGATGACCCGGTTGGCGATGGAGGCCCGAATGATGGCAGCGATCATCACATGGCTCCCTCGGACCGGACCCCGACGAGGGTCATGGAGAAGTCCGGATTGCGCCGCAGTTGCAGCGTCATCTCACGGTTGAGCGGCAGGTCGGAGACCGAAATCGACGGATCGATGGCGAAATCCATCGTCATGCCGGGCATGCCGATATCGGTCATCGGGCCGTGAGTGATGTTGGCCTGTCGCGTCGCGTCGTCGATGGCGTTGATCGTGCCACGCACTTCCATTGGAGGGGTGACCGGCTCGACCTTTGCGAGAACCATCGTCAGGCCGTCCGGGCGTTCGAAGGTCAGCCTGGCGTCTTTGCCCAGCGGCAAGGTTGTCGGGTCGAGACCGTCGACCAGATCAAACGCCATCGTCATACGCGGCATGCCGATCTCTGCAATCGCTCTGTGGGTGATCGTCGCCTTGCGGCTTGCGGCGTCAATGGCATCGACCTTGCCGGACACCACGATTGGCGCAGCGGCCGCAGGTTGTTCCGTCTCCATCGCCGATTTCGAGGGTTCAGTTCCGCCGGCCTTGCGAACGGCTACGATGGTGAACATGCCGTCCTCGGCCTTTGAAAGATCGAATTCCACCGGCACATCCAGTGGCACGGATGCGGTGTCCACGCCGGCGACCTCGAGATCCATCTTCATGGCGGGCCATCCGAGGTCCGCGATGGGGCCGTGGTCCATGGAGAGCTTTCCATCTGGCGTGATACCGAGAACCAGACCCTGACCCGTCGCTGCGATACCATCATCGCTGCCCAGCTCGATCAGACCCAGCACTCCGTCAGCCCCGCGCACGGCTCGGAAGGCAACCTTCTGCCCCTCGGAGAGCCTGTCGAGAGCCACGTCAGCCTTGATGGGGAAGCAGGAGGTCATGGCCGGCCAGTCGAGGCTTGCCAGCGCCTCATGTCGGATCGTTGCCATGCGGTTTGTCCGATCCAGGGCGATCAGCTCGCCAGTTCCCCTGGCAGGCGCTTCGTCGGTCGGCGCCATCCGCATCAGCCCGGCGCTCAACGCACTTTCACTGTCGATGAGGAACTGAGCCGAGGCGACAACCTCTTCGCCAACGGCTAGGCCCTGGATGACTTCCGTGCGACCGCCTTCACCGAAATTGTCACGCAGACCCGTGGTGATCAGGCGCGGCTTAAACGTGCCGGTGCCTGTCTTGATGATCACGCGTTCGGCCGAGCCTGTGCGAATGATCGCTTCTGACGGGACGGTGATGGCCGTCCGTGTCTCGTTGGGCACAAGGGTAACCGTACCGAACATGTTCGGTCGCAGCTTTTCATCCGTGTTGGGGAAGCGCAGGCGAACGGGAAGGGTGCGGGTCTTTGCGTCCAGTTCGGGATAGATATAGTCGATCTTGCCGGTAAAGCTCTGACCCGGCAGATGTTCAAAGCGGGCGATTGCACTCATGTCCTCGGTCAGCCGTGCGATATCGCGCTCGAACACGTCGACAATCAGCCAGACTTCTTCAATGTCGGTGATCGACATCGCCTGGGTGCCCGGCTGAAGGAACATGCCGTCGGCCGCATTGAGGGCAATCACCACGCCGTCGCGCGGGGCGACGATCTGGATGCTGCGGGCAGGTTGACCGCTCCGTTCGATCTCGGCGATCTGCGCTTCCGACGCCCCGTGGCTGCGCAGCTTGTTGCGCGCGGATTCCAGGGTCAGTCCGTTGGCATTCTGCAAGGAGCGGACGAAGTCGAAGCTGGCCACGCTGAACTCGGGAGAGAACAGCTCGAACAGCACCTGGCCCTTCTTGACCTCATCGCCGACCGCTCGAACATTCAGGGTCTCGATCCAGCCGTCGACGCGGGTGTGCACATGGCTTGTCAGGTGCTCGTCATATCCGACGAAGCCGACAGTTTCGATCTTGCGGGAAACCTCGCTCACCTGCGCCAGGGCCGTGCGAACGCCAATGGCATTGATTTCGGCGGCGGAAAGCGTGACTTCCGCCGGATCGCCAGAGGGTTCCTGTCCGGCATAGACCGGGATCAGATCCATGCCCATCGGCGACTTGCCGGGGCCGGGTCTGCGGAAATTCGGGTCCATCGGGGCGACCCAATAGAGAATTTCGGCTTCTCCGGAAGCAGATTGGTCGGAAGGATTCAGGTACAGGCGCTCAAGAAACACCCCGCCTGCCACGCCACTGGCAAGAGCGAGAATGCTGAGCGCGGCGTAGCGTCCACGCATGATAACCTCTGAGTTGCCGTCGGCGGCGGGCCGACGGTCAGATCAACACCAAATGCTCGCGGCGAAGGGCGAGCAGACGTTGTCAGAGGTAGCGGGGAGGACGTTTGGGAAGGCCGATATCGGCAACGCGGAGCGTTTTCGGCTGAGATTGCAGATAGCTCAGGGTCTGGAGAACGGGCGCAAGAACAATCACGTCCGTGGTCAGTGTGTAGCCGGTGCAAAGTGCACCGCCGCAGCAGGTGTCGGGCCCGGCCTGATCGTGACTTTGTGTTTCATCCCCCGCAGAGTGGGATGCATGGCCAGCCATCTCGTCGCATGGCATGTCTGCCATGGTGGAGCCCATCTCGGCGGCTTGTGCCATTTGATGCTGCATCGGAGCACGCGCGACAAAAACCAGCGCAAACGCGAGGAGAAGCGTTGCTGCAAGCCTGTAAAACTGTCGCGTATGCATGACCATGCGTCCTCAAATAGCTGAGCACCCAAAAAATACAATAGGTCGATGATCACGTTTGGCTCTGCAACCGGTTGCACAGGCGTGCTGAAAGGCGCGGTCAGAGCAGGGAGCGGCTCCGATAGCTATTTGGATTTTTTGATATTTCCACTTGGTCCGTCTGATCTCTCCCGGCCCGGGAACATTCTCTCCGCCGGTCATGCACGAGGTTGCCGGGACGCTCTATCCTTCGTTGATTTGCAAGGCCATGCAAAAAAGGCGGCGAGACAGGATCTCGCCGCCGTGTTCGTGGTCGTCAGTTGGCCATGGATGGCAGCCAGAGGGTGATCGCCGGGAACAGGATCAGGATCAGCAGCGTCACCACGTCCATCACGATGAACCACCAGACCCCCTTGAAGATCTCCGGCAGGGAGACGGCGTTGTTCAACGCGCCGTTGATCATGTAGACGTTGAGACCGATCGGCGGGGTGACCAGCCCGATTTCCAGAAGCTTCACGATGATGATGCCGAACCAGATCGCATCGATGCCCGTGGCCTGAACCAGCGGCACCAGGATCGGGAGCGTCAGGAGGAGCAGGCCGATGGAGTCGATCAGCATTCCCAGCACGAGATAGATGATGGCGACCGCCAGCAGGATCCACCAGGTCTGGTCTGACACCGACAGGATCGCGTTCGAGAAGGCCATGGGCAAACCCGAGAGGGCGAGGAACCGGGTGAAGAACAACGAGCCGATCAGGATGATGAAGATCGAGCCGGTCGAAATCACGGCCTGGGTCACGGCCTCGATGATGGCGGCGCGGGTCAGCTTGCCGCGCACGGCACCGATCACGCCGGCAAAGAAGGCGCCGAGTGCCCCGGCTTCCGTGGGCGAGAAGGCACCGGAGAAGATGCCGCCCAGCACCAGAAGGATCAGCGTGGGAAGGGGCCAGACATCGCGCAGGGCGGCGCGGCGCTCCTCCTCGCTGGGTGGGGGCGGGGTTTCGCCGGCCAGAGAGGGGTTCAGCTTCACCCGGGTGATGATCATGGCCATGTAGATCAGGGCCGACAGGATTCCGGGAATGAAGCCCGCCATGAAGAGCTGGCCGACAGAGACCTGGGCATAGACGCCGTACAGGATCAGAAGGACCGACGGAGGGATCAGTGAACCGAGCGTGCCGGAGGCTGCGATGGTGCCGGTTGCAAGACCCCGATCATACCCCTGCTTCAGCATTTCGGGCACCGCCATGCGCGACATGGCGGAGGCGGTTGCAACGGAAGAGCCGGAGGCGGCCGCGAAAAAGGCACAGGCACCGACCGAAGTGATCGCAAGACCTCCCGGCAGGCGCGCGAGATAGAGGCGCAGGGACAGGAAGAGCCCGCGTGTCATGTCGGTCGCGGAGCACAGGAAGCCCATCAGCAGAAACATCGGCGCGGCCGACAGTTCCCACTGCCCGACATAATCGAAGGGCGTGGCCGAAATCATGCCCCAGGCGACATTCATGTTGAACATCTGCGCGATGCCAACAATGGAGACAAGGCCGAGGGACAGGCCGATCGGCACGCGCACCGCGATCAGGACCAGCGCAACGATGGTTCCGATGATCCCGATATCGAGATTGCTCATAGGGTGGATCCTCTCTCGGCGATCACAGCGCGCGTCGCTCTGCCAGGGATTTCAGGAGATTGGACAGAACGGCCAACCAGACAGCGCCGAAGCCCACAGGCAGGGCCCAGCGGGCCGGCCAGATGTAGAAGGTGAAGTTGCTCATGGCCTCTTCGGCGCGTCCCGTTGAGCTGATCGCGTCACGGGTCGATTGCCAGAACAGGAGGCCGAAGAAGATCAGTCCGAGAAGGCAGGCGAAAACATAGAGCGCGAGCTGAATGGCCTTCGGCATCATCTGGGCGAAGAGATCGACGCGGATATGCTCGCCACGCAGCTCCACGAAGCCGAGGCAAAGGAAGACGATGATGACCATGTAATAGAACGACACGATCTCCAGCGTGCCGATCAACTGACCGCCGAAGAAGAAGCGGACCACCACATCCACCGTGATATGGGCCATCATCAGGACCCCGAAGAGGCAGGCAAATGCCATGACGGCATTGTTGATCCAGCGGATTAGGGCGTGCATCGCGGCACCTCCTTTGTGCCCGGGAGAGCAGGGGCCTCTCGGCCCCTGCTCTGTCAACGGGGGTTACTTGACGCCGTAGGCGGCCGGATCGATGTCGCCGTAGATCTCGGACATGGCAAGGCTGGTCAGCGCGTCCTCATCCGTGAGGTCCACGTCGGCCAGCAGTTTGGTCCACTTGTCCATCGTGGCGGTGAAGCCATCGATAACCTCATGGGCATTGGAAAGGCCGTAGGTCGTGGTTGTCTTGTCGTAGATGCCTTCCAGGGTCTTCGCGCGGAAAGCCTCGACCGAGGCCTTGAGATCAGCTTCCGGCTCGAAGACTTCGCCACCCTTTGCGGTTGCCGTTTCGAGGGCCGCGTCTGCCTGGGCGGTATACTTGATGATGAGGCGGGCCATGGAGCGGGCGGATGCTTCCATCAGGACCTTGCGCTCTTCAGGGCTCAGGCTTGCCCAGAAGCTCGGGTTGTAGCCCCAGTTCGGCCCGGACCAGTACATGCCGGTCGGCAGCAGGGTGGTGTATTTCGCCACTTCCAGAAGCGAACGATCGACCAGGTCATTGGCAGCATTGGTGGCGCAGTCCAGCGTGCCACGCTCCATGCCGGTGTACATTTCCGAAGATGGAACGTTGACCGGGATGCCACCGGCCTCTTCGACCCATGCGGAGACGGCGGACCCGGCGGTACGGATGCGCTTGCCCTTCAGTTCTTCCAGATTGCGCACCGGCTTGGAGCACATGAGGATGTAGGGCGGGGTTGCATAGGCGCCGAGGTACACGACGCCCTGTTGCTCCCATTCGGCCTGCTGGGTGGCGTTGTGCAGGGAAAAGTCCGCAACGGCGAAGATGGCTGCGACCGGATCGGAATAGTTGAAGCCCAGTTCCTGCACCGCGTTTGCGACCGGCAGGTCGGACGGGGTGTAGATGGCTGCGTGATGACCGACCTGAACGACGTTGTCGCGGATACCCTGCAGCGCTGCACGCGGGGCCAGCAGGACAGTACCGGTAAAGACCTGCGGGTTGAGGTCTCCCTTCGACAGGTCCTTCACGATCTCGGCCCATTCGACATAGCCGTATTTGGCCAGCGGATGCTGCGCATCATAGAAGGTGTTGACAATGAAGTCCTTGGCGAGTGCCGGCGTCGTCATCATGCCTGCCAGCAGGGTGGTCATCAGAAACTTTTTCATGTGTCCTCTCAGGATTGGTCAGCGGGTGTTATGGGGCCCCCGCTAGGGAAGTCTTCTATTGGCCGGTGCTCAGAGATTTGCGGCTTTCTTTATGGCGTTCCCGCCCTTCATGATCAGAGGCATGTGGGCACCCTGATTGGTCAGAAGGTCCAGGTTTTTCAGGGGGTTCCCGTCAACCGCGATGATGTCGGCATGGGCGCCGGGAACAATCGTGCCGATCTCGCCTTCCATTCGCAGCACCTTTGCCGCATCGACCGTGGCAGAACGGATGACCGCGTCGGCGGGGATGTATCGGCCGCGCAGAGGGAATTCGCCGGACTGTTCGGTCTGCATTCCCCCCAGGAGGTCGGAGCCATAGCCCATGGTCACGCCGGCTTCATGCAGCTTGACGAGACGCTCCAGGCCGGCCTCGCGCACGTCCGCGACCTTGGCGACCGATTCCGGCGGCAGGCCGAACTCGGCGCCCTTGCGGGCCAAAAGGTCGTAGGTGATGTTCGTCGGAACGACGACAGCGCCTTCGCGGGCCACGCGAAGGATGGTGTCATCACCGATGAGGTTGCCGTGTTCGATGCAGGTGATGCCGCAATCGAGCGCGCGGACAATTGCCCGGTCGTCGTACAGATGGGCAGAAACATAGGTACCGAAGCCATTGGCGACTTCCACGAGTGCCGTGAGTTCTTCGACCGAAAAGACCAGATATCCGATGGGATCGGAGGGCGACGACACGCCGCCATCAGCCATGACCTTGATGAACTGGGCGCCACCCTTGAGTTCTTCACGCGCGGCGCGCATGAGCTCCGTCTTGCCGTCACAGAGCCGGCCCAGGGTGCCGAGCGCTTGCGCGTACCAGGAAACGTCACGGTTGTCGTAGGGGCCGCGATAATCCGTATGACCGCCCGTCTGGGACAGGGCCTTGCCGCAGATGACCAGGCGCGGGGCAAGAAAATGTCCTTCTTCCACCGCCTGCTGCAGCCCACGGTCGGCGCCGCCAAGATCACGAACGGTGGTAAAGCCGCGCATGATCATGTTTCTCATCAGCGTGGAGGCCCGGGCAGCGACCAGCGAGGAGGGAAGAGCGGCATTGAGACCGAGATTGGCTGTGGAGGCGATGGTGTGGACGTGGCAGTCGATCAGGCCGGGCATGACCGTCAGGCCCTTCAGGTCCAGTTCTTCCTCGGCCTTGAAGGAAATCTCGGGAGCGACCTCGCGGATCCGCCCATCCTCGATCGCGATATGCATCGGATCGGTCGGTTCCGGGGAGGTCCCGTCCACGATACGAGCGTTCCTAATCAGCAGCGTCGTCATTTCATTCTTCCATCTTGGGGTCAGATCAGCGCGGGGAGCGGCACTGCGCGATGCGTTTCACTTCGGTCTTGCACCACCGGGGAGCGATCACGTCGGGCAGCAACCAGCCGGTCCGGACGCGGGCAGAGGCGGGTTCCGCAGCACACGCAAGGGAACCGTTCAGGGATCGGGCAATGTCCCGGGGCTTGATGAGAGCGGATCACTCGAGCCTCAGGACTGCTTGAGATATGCGCGGGACAGCGCCTCGCCTGCTGCGACGCAGGTTGGTGTCGCACCACGGCCCGGGGCCGCGACAGTGCAAGGAAGCGTTTTGATCCTCATCCGGTTATCCTTTTGGCGCGCACATCACAGACGTCCCTCACGTGCCTGCTCTTTCGCCGCCACGACCGTCACTGCGGCAACATACAAACAGGATTGTTCGTATCATGCAATCAGAACTGTTCGTAATTCAATATCCGGAGTGCCCAAAAATTATCCCTTTGCCGGCAAAAAAATCCGGCAAGCCTTGCTTCTGCGTCACCAGGCCCTTGAGACAAAATAGTTTTTGGTAATGGCGCTGAATGTCAGGGAGCCGGACAAATGCCGGGCCGGCCCCGGGGGGCGAGGCCATGGGGGCCAGGGGCAGCCCAGGGGAGCATCCGGGGCACCCTTGATCAGATCTTGCTTGCGATCCGTTTCCAGAGATCGATCAGCTGACTGGCGGTCTTGGGGTCGGCGTCGAAGCTCTGGTGCATCGCGATCCCGCGCAGAACCGAAAGGTGCAGCTGCACCTTCAGATCGGCTTCCGCATCATCCGGATTTCCGCCGACCAGCTGAACCGTGATCCGGTCGCGCTTGCGGATCCAGGTCACGAGTATGTCCCGCAGGACGTGGCCGAGCTCATTGTCCTGCCGGGCGGCCAGCATCAGCTCCATGGCGGCGATGTAGCGCCCATCCGAGAAGATGTTGGTCCACAGCGCGTCAATGAGCTCGTCGACAGACAGCTGATCCTTTGCCGGATCCAGTCCGAAGGGATAGCCGTCGCGCCATTCGCCGATCAGCTTTTCGAAAGCTGCCACCAGCATGTCATTGCGGGTTGGAAACTGATGGGTGAGGGCGCCGCGCGAAACGCGCGCCCTGCGCGCGATCAGAGTTGTCGAGATCTGCTCGTAGCCCACCTCCAGGAGAGCCTGCAGCGTTGCTTCGCAGACTTTCTCGCGCGTTTCCTGCGAGCGTTCGGCTTGCGTGCGCCGCGGACGTGCAACTGAGCCAGATGTGGTCTCGACCTTCATGCCTGATTCCGTGTCAATCAAGTTGCGGACAGACTTAACTGATCCCGCGCGTCTTGCAACCGACGCCTGCGCAAATACTCTACGAAGGCCGCAACTGGTTTTTGCAGGATCTATTCGGGTTTAGGGTCGACAAGCCATGCCGGGTTGCCGCGGATTTTGCATGGCGCAGCTGAATATTTGCGACCAGCTCACGAAGTCCATGACGCCGGGCTGGTTGCTGCGGTCTCTCCTGTGCGCTGGGGTCTCTCCTGTGCGCTGGATGCGCGGCAATGACCGGGATCTGTGTCAGGACCCGTGAGGCGCTGGGCGTCGAATGGCGTGTCCGAGGCAGCGGCCGGCCTGGCTGGCGCGGCCACATGGCTTGGGCGTAGGGAAAACAGTTGCCGTGCGGGGCTGAGTGTGGGGGCGGAAAATCGAGGCCCGGAAAAGCCTGATAAAATCAAAGGCTTGAAAATAAGAATGGCGGAGGGGATGGGCCTGTAAACCAACCTTCTCCAGTATAAGCCATTGATTTATATACAAACGGTCCGGGCCCCGCGATACCTCACTGCATGAATGGCGTCGCTCTCGACACCTGCGTCGCTGAACGAGGGAGGCGATGCTCTCGTAATCTGTTGCCGCTCCCCATCTCTCACGGCTAGTCTGCCAAAAAGGGTGAGGGCGTGCGGGAACAGCCTACGCAGACGTTTCCATTAAGGTATTTGAGGCGTGCATGGATGTTCGCAACCAGGAATCCGATCTAAAGCAACTGGCAGAGTTCGTTCATGAGGAATGCCAGAAGCGCCTTAAGGCCTACGAAGCACAGCCGCGTGACGCGGCCGAGCATTTCGAGACCGAGAACGAAGTCCTGTCAGGCGGATACGCCTATCGACAGTTGTACGAACTGGTGCAGAACGCTGCCGACGCGATCCTCGAGGCCGCGGAGCCCCAAGGGCGGATCCATGTCCGTCTCTCCCCCAATCGGTTGGAGGCAGCCAATACCGGCGCCGCCCTGGATGAACCGGGAATTGTGGCGCTTCTTAATGCCCGCAGCTCCCCCAAGCGCGGCAATCAGATTGGACGGTTTGGTATCGGGTTCAAGTCGCTGCTCAAGCTGGGCGGTCGCGTTGACCTGACATCCAGATCTGTAGGTCTGCGCTTCGACCCCGAAGCCTGCCGTGATCGGATTCGTCGACATCTTGGTCTTGCCAAGGATGCCCCCGCGCCCGGCATGCGGCTTGCCGAGGTGCTTGATCCCGCCGCCGAAAGTAGCCCGCTATCAGAAGCGAGCAGATGGAACTGGGCAACCACCGTCGTTTCAGCGGAAATTGCGGATGAGACCGCGTTCGAGCGACTGAGCCAGGAGATTGCAGATTTCCCGGCCGAGTTTCTGCTATTCCTGCCCTCGGCAATCTCCCTCGAGCTGGAAGTGGAAGGTGCTGCACCCCGTCTCTTGACCAAGCGGCTTGAAGACGGGCTCGCGGTTGTGAGCGACGGAACCAACGAGGCCCGATGGAAGGTCTTCGAGGCGTCGGTAAAGGTCGACAGCCCCGCCGCGCGCTCCGACGCAACACACATCCAGGCGAGGGAACAAGTTCCACTATCGTGGGCGGTGCCGGTCGGTGGTCGCGAACAAGCTGGTCGCTTCTGGGCGTTCTTCCCGACAGAAACGCAAAGCCGCACTTCGGGCATCCTCAACGCACCGTGGAAACTCAACAGTGACAGGACCAACCTGATCCGAGGTCCATGGAACGAAGCGATCATGCAAGCCGCGGCCGACCTGATAAGTGGCTCTCTCACGGCGCTGTCGACACCCGAGGACTGTGGGGCCGCCGTAAGTGCGTTCCCGCGTCAACCGGAACGGCAGGACGAAATCGCCGTGCCACTCATTCGGTCTCTCTGGGACCAGATCGTTTCGTCTGAAGTGTTGGCTGACGTGAATGGCATCCCGCGCAGTCCAAGCCAGCTCCTGCGGCATTTCGTTGAGGACACGGAGATCTGCAGATCGTGGGCTGGCCTTGCGAGTGCGGATGCGCGGGAGAGTTACCTGCATCCAGACTGCTATTCGACCGAGGCAAGGCTATCGCGGTTGAATGCCCTCGTCACGGAAGCAAAGCGCCGGGACATGCGGGTCCTGGCGAAGTCGCCCGCCGCCAAATGGCTCAACTGCATAGCGAACACCGATCTTCCATTAGCAAAACAGGCGCTTTCGTTCGTCGGCAGCCTCTTGCAGGACAAGTTCACCCACGGACTGTTCAGCGTTCCCGAAGCACGCCTGATACCCACCGCCGATGGGGGGCTGGCCACTCCTTCGGAAGCAGTGATTGTATTCGGATCCACACCGCCCGCAGGCTTTCTAGCAGTTGCCGATGGAATTTCTTCGGACGATGAGGCCCGAGAAATCCTCGTCAATCTGATGAATGTGACCGAACTGGAATCTGCCTCGTGGTCCGACATTCTCGAAGCCTCGCTGACGACCGCGGAGGTCTCGGATGGGCCGGAAGACTGGGAGAACTTCTGGCACAACATCGCCTCTGCGCCTCAGGAAGCGAGGCAGGAATACATTGATGAGCTTGATCCGGAGCGAATCAAATTCCGCGCAGTATCCGGAATTTGGACAAGCCGGAGCCTGTTGATCGTACGGCAGACTCCATCGGGATTTCCCGAGGATCATGCCATGGACCCGCAATTTCGGCAGCAGATCGAAACCACAGTCCCATCGGACTGGCTGTCGGAGTTCCCCAGTATCGAGGAGTCCGCGGACCGCGACGATCCGGACTTCAAAGACTATCTCCGCTTGTTGAGCCCCGGCTTCGATGAGATTTGCAGGGAGCACTCCGGAAGCACGCCGCGATACTTACCCAAGTTCTCGAGCTACTCGATCCGCATGCCGTCAGGGTGGCGGCTGCTTCCGGTGCTGCCTACGGCAAGTTCCGCACAGCTGAGTCGGATGCTGCTGGGAGAGATCGCGCAATTTGCCGAAAATGCGTCTAAGGTGACGATCGTACATCCGACACGTGCGGACGCCTACCCGAAGGTGACGGCACCGCATCCGGCCTATTTCTGGCTGACGGAGCATGGACGCATACGCGTCGGCAACCTCGTAGTGCCGCTAAAGTGCATCCCCCCCGAACTTGCTGACATCCTGGCTGAGGCTGAAGTCCAGGGGTTCAAGGCTGTTGAAGGCTTTTTCCGCGCCAGAGATGCTGAGACGGACTTGGGATCTCGCTTCGCCTGGCGCAGGGCCAAACTCACGCGTGAGGCAACCGCGCGTTTCTGGGAGCAAGTCTTCACTTCAGTTTCGGAGAGAAAAAAGGACTTCAAGGCTCTGCGGCCGGTGTGGGAGACGGCACATGCTGACGGTGCCATTCCAGGCACCTTGCCCAGCGCCGACGGCGCTCTCCCGCTGTCGGAAATCTATGTGACCGCCGATGAGAGCGTCGGGCACGATCTCGACGATGGCAGGATAATCTTGTTGTCCGAGGATGTGGCTTCGGCATGGGTGGCAGCCGGCGCGATGGAGCTTGGCGCCGGGCCGTCGATCTCATTCGAGAAGCGTCTATCGGCGCCGTCGCACCTCCTCGACCTTTTCCCGGAGTTGGCTGCAGCGCAGGAAGACTCCGAGGTGTTGGGAACGATCCCGGCCGTCTGGGTCAGCGGCCTTGAAGAAAGTGTCGGGCCTTTCAGGCGAGCGGTGACAGTCGGTATGGACGCCGACGGCGCATTCCTCATCGACCGTGAGCAGTTCGGCAGTCGCGGCTGGAAGGAAGGTGTTGAACTGCTGCTTCGCTGCCTCGCGCGCCATGGGATCATTCAAGATGGCGCAGATCTGGAAGAAATCCTTTCCCGAATAATGGATCGCAGGTCAGACGAGGCGCGAAAGGCAGTTCGAGATGAGAAGTCGCTTGAGCTCAGATTGCTGAAAGCGATTGGTGGTGACATCGAGACCCTGCTCGGAACTCTGACCCCTGCTACCCGTCAAGCCGTAGAGAAACATGTCGATCCGGAGAACCTCGCCCGGTTGGCGCTGGCGGTCCACGGACCGACGTTGCTCAGCAGACTGAGAGATGCACTTGAGCTTAGGGGGCTTGCGCCTCCTAAACGTTGGGGTGGGGAACAAGCTCGGGTCTTTGTGCAAGAGCTTGGCTTTCCGATCGAGTTTGCCGCCTCGGTCGGAGGCCGCAGAGACGCAGAACTGTCCGTCAGTGGGCCAATTCACCTGCCACCACTCCACGACTACCAGGAAGACATCCTGACGAGCATTGGCGCGCTTCTAAACACAGGCGCAGGTCGCCGCCGAGCTGTGGTCAGCCTGCCCACAGGCGGCGGCAAGACGCGCGTCGCTGCTGAGGCTGTCGTGCGGCTGGTCTTGCAGGGCAATGGGCGTCGAACTGCACTCTGGATAGCTCAGACTGATGAGCTGTGCGAGCAGGCAGTCCAGTGCTTTCGCCAGCTCTGGGTCAATGTGGGGGAGCCCGGCGAAGACCTCCGCATCGTGCGGCTATGGGGCGGTCAGCGAAACCCTTCGCCGCCGGAAGGCGATGAACCAACCGTGGTAATTGCGAGCATCCAGACCTTGAACAGCCGTAGTGGTCGTCCCGAACTGGCATGGGTCGCCCAATCCGGGATCATCATCATCGATGAGTGCCATCACGCGATAACCTCTAGCTACACGGACCTTTTGCGTTGGCTTGATGTTCAGGTCGGCAGCGAGCGAGCGCGCGAGCGTGAAGCGCCCGTTCTGGGCCTAAGTGCTACGCCATGGCGCGGGTACAACGAGGACGAGTCGGAACGGCTTGCAGCGCGTTTTGACCGTCGCTGGTTTCCGTCCGACCAGGCTGGCCTTCACGACAAGCTCTCCGAAATGGGGGTGCTCGCGGACCGGAGCTATCGCCCACTTCGCTACGACAGGCCGATTACACTGACCGAGCGCGAACAGGAGCACGTCGATACCTTTGGAGAACTTCCCGACAGCGTCGTGGACCGGATGGGTGAAGATTCAGATAGGAATGATCTGATCATCGATGCCATCGTGAACAGCAAGGCGGAGTCCATCCTCCTGTTCGCCAACTCTGTCGCGCACGCGCAGTACCTTGCGGCGAGACTCCATCTTGCTGGTTGCCCTGCAGCCGCTGTCAGCGGTCAGACGGACCGGCTTGCGAGGCAGCATTTCACACGACGGTTCCGTGCCGGCGATCTACGGGTAATCTGCAATCACAGCGTCCTGACTACCGGCTTCGATGCTCCAAAGGCTGACATGGTCCTGATCTCAAGACCGGTCTTCAGCCCCGTACTCTACATGCAGATGGTTGGTCGGGGCCTCAGAGGACCGGCGAACGGCGGTACCAGTCATTGCGAGATCATGACCGTTGAAGACAACATCATTAATTTCAAAGACCGGCTCGCCTATCACTTCTGCAGGCGCTTTTTTGATACTTGAAGCAGCGCGCGAGTGCCCTGCAGGAAGGAATGCCAATGATCGCCGGAGCAAGACGCTTGCCCACCATGCACGTTTCTGTACGAGTGCCATGGCACGACAGTCGTTGGGCGGGTAAGATCTGCGCCAATCCTCGGGGAAACACATCCTGCTTGATCCTGCCAAGAGTGGCGGAAACCAAGGATGACGATTTCGAAACGAGTGTTGCGGGAGCCAATTGGGATACTGAGGGCGTTCGGCTACCGGCATGCGCCGCAGAACGCGGAGCGTTTATGGCACCCTTTGGTTATACGCGTAGGGTCCGCCACCCGTATAGCCACGATCCCAGATACAAGCATTTTCAGGAAAGCGGATTTCATCATGCGGCCTTCTCGGCGGCGGCTGTTCCCTTCGCCTGGATGATGAAGAATTCGGACGACGGAATCCCCGACCGGGCCAAGGCCTATAAAATCAACTTCCGACCCGAATTCGAGCCAGACCTCGAATTCGATAAGCTCTGGGTTCAGGAACGCCAGAACCAGCTTGCGATGCTCGACACGTTCTTCGGCGCCATCACACCCGAGGAGTCCCTTATATTCTTCTACGCAAAGCGCACGCCGCTGACGGATGACGGGCGGCGGGTCATTGTCGGTGTAGGTCGAGTTCTCAAGGTCGACCCCTCCGTCGAGTACATTTACGAGAAGGGCGCACCGTCGGATGCGATGCGCTGTGTCTTGTGGGAGCGCAATCTGCACCACTCGATCCGGCCAGAGATCAAGGACGGCTTTCTCCTTCCCTACCACGACCTGATCGATCTGGCCGCAAAAGACCCGAGCATCGATTTGTCCAGTCTTGTCCTCCACGCACCCGAAGAACACTGGGACGCTTTCTCGATGGGTGCCGAGCATGTGACACATGACCAGGCGATCACGGTTCTGCTCGCCTGCGCGTCGCTATTGGAGCGGCTGGAAAAGGTGGTGCCTGGCAACTGGTCTGCCGCTCGGGGCTGGGTCGACACTCAGCTCAACCGAATCTGGCGCCTTCGGGGTGCCTTTCCCGGGCTTGGCTCCGCGCTCACAGCGTTCGGATTGACTCACGGCACCCTCGTCGCCCACGCCATTGGTCAAGAGCTGCATGCAGACGGATCTCAGGAGGTGCGCGATCCTTGGCCGCTTGTCGAAAAGGTGCTTCACGAGCCGAACATACTCACTCCCGATTTGGCAGCGACAATCGGTTCAACGGCGGCAAAACTCTGGGACAGCCTGAAGCCAGAACGGCGGGCGCTGCTGAAGCTCCTCGCCAGGTTCGAGATCACTGCCGATCAGGCGAGCCGATGGTTCGTAACCGAAGAACGCAAAAGAGCAGGCATTACGGCGTCTGACGCAGAAATTCTGGCAAACCCGTATCTTTGCTTCGAAGACGACCGCGGACGTATAGACCCGATCTCTGCTTCAGTGGTCGATCGCGGATTGTTCCCCGAAGCGACGGTTGCGGCATCGGTGCCTGTACCTGATCCCTCTCGCTGCTCGGAAGCCATTGATCCCCGTCGCGGCCGGGCCTTAATGATCAACACGCTTGATCGAGCCGCGACCGAGGGGCACACGCTACTACCTCAATCTTGGCTGGTGCAACGGGTCCGCGATCTCGACATTTCGCCACAATGCGCGATCGGCGCCGATTGGATCGACGCATTTGACCCGTTCTTGAAGGCAAGGCTCGTCATCGCAAAGATGGCTGATGGCAAGCCGGCATGGCAACTCCAGAAGTTTTCTCAGGCACGCGACATCATCTCAGCACGTGTGAAACGGCGCCTCGCGGGCAAGCGACATGCCGGGGAGCACGATTGGCGAGCCCTAATCGATCAGCAGCTTCCGCCGTTTGCCGACGCGAAAGACCCCGAGACGGAAGAGCTTGCGCGGGTCGAAAAAGCCAATGCGCTAGGTGAGATCTACCGGTCTCGGTTTTCGGTTTTGATCGGGCCTGCTGGGACCGGCAAGACGAGCCTGTTGACTGCCCTCCTGTCGATGCCTTCGGTCGCCGCCGGTGGGGTCCTCCTGCTCGCCCCAACCGGCAAAGCGCGGGTTCAGATGCAGAAGCGGGCCAACAATGCGCAGGCCTACACACTCGCGCAATTTTTGTTGGCACTCGGACGCTATGATCCGCTTACCGGATCCTACCGCATTACCGACGACGCAAACCGCGAGCGGGGCTTCAAGACTGTCGTCATCGATGAGTGCTCGATGCTGACAGAAGACCAGTTGTCGGCCACCCTTGATGCGATAGAGACAACAGCCGTCGAGCGACTGATTTTGGTGGGCGATCCGAGGCAACTCCCGCCAATCGGTGCAGGCCGTCCTTTTGTCGATATCGTCCGCTACTTGAAGGACAACCATGCCAACGCAAATAGCCAAGCACCGGCCGGATATGCAGAACTGAAGATCGTTCGTCGTCAGACCGAGCATTCGGTTGCGGCAGGAGAGCTGCCAGCGGCTCGTGACGACATCATCTTGTCGCGGTGGTTTGGGGGAGAGGCTCCCGATCCCGGAGCTGATGAGGCCTGGGATCGTCTGGCCAGCGGCAAGTCGACTGGCATCAGAGCTGTTCGCTGGGAAGGCGACACCGATCTCCAGACGAAGCTTCTTGCCGAAATCAAGGTGGCGACGAGGGCCATTTCGCACAGGCAAGGCTTTGACGACGAGCGGGAGGACGCCGCTTTCGAGATTAGCCTGGGCGGCAGACCATACAATGAGGCGATCTACTTCAACCTGTCACGTTCGGAAGAAGACCCCGAGGGCATCGAACGCCGACGTGGTGGAGGCGCCGACGCTGAATCTTGGCAGATACTGTCACCGGTGCGCGCTGGCGAGACCGGAGTAGACGGTTTGAATAGATGGCTTCAGAAGTCCTTCCGACGGCAAGCGCGTGCTTGGGCCGAGCCAGAAAAATATTGGGAGCGAAAGACCTGCAAGCCGTTGGGCGCACAAGGCGTCCTTTACGGCGACAAAGTGATCAATGTCGCCAACGCGAGGCGGTATGACGTGTATCCAAAAATGGAGAAGGCCGATCTCGCCAACGGCGAGATCGGAATCGTTGTGGGCCAGTTCAAGGGGAGAAGTTGGAAACCGAAAGGGCTCCCCTGGAAGATTGAAGTCGAATTCTCTTCGCAGCTCGGTTTCAAATTTGGTTTTGGAAGCGGTGATTTCGGCGATGAAGGCGACGCGCCTTTGGAACTCGCTTATGCATTGACTATCCATAAGGCCCAGGGCAGCGAATTTGGTACGACTTTCATCGTTATCCCGAATCCCTGCCGGCTTCTGTCACGTGAACTGCTCTACACGGCACTGACGCGCCAACGTGAAGAGGTCGTCCTCTTTCACCAAGGCGACCTTAGAGCACTCCTGAAGCTGTCTTTATCCGAGCATTCCGAGACCGCCCGTCGGCTGACCAATCTGTTTTCCGATCCCAAGCCTGTCGAGTATGTCGGGTCCTTCCTCGAAGAGGGCCTCATTCACCGCACCACCCGCGGCGAGCTGGTGCGCTCAAAATCGGAGGTGATTATTGCCAATCTACTTCACGGTCTTGGGATCACGTACGCGTACGAACAACCGTTTACCGGGCAGGACGGCAGCGTTCGATATCCTGACTTCACGATCGAAGACGCTGAGACTGGTCGGCGTGTCTTTCTGGAGCACCTTGGGCTGCTGTCTGAGCCGGCATATCGACGTCGGTGGCTAGCGAAGCTGGATTGGTATCGCTCTCAGGGGGTGTTGCCGGAAGAAGAGGGAGAAGGAGACGCAGGAATCCTCGTGACGACCACTGAAGAGAAAGGCATCGACTCCGCGGATATTGAGCTACGGCTGCGCACGCTGTTAGGGCTATAGAGGGTTATGCGTTAGCGGCACGACAGAGCTTGCTCCCGCATCACGCCGTAGTCCGCCAGCATCTCCGCGATGGCGGACCCCTTCGGCAACAGAACCAGCTCGTCGGCCGCCCGCGTTTGAAACTCCCGGCCATACTCGACCACAGGCGGGCACGTCGCGAGCCTGTCGTACTCAGAACGAACCGTCGCGCAGCCGCTGAGCAAGCTCGTTACGATCGCGAGGGCGGCGAGCCGCTGCTTCCAGCATCTGGCGTTGCACGTCATTGGCCTTCTCCGTGGTTTCAAGGCGCTCGGCCAGGCGTCCCGCTCGCTCCCCGGAGCGGCGCAGGGCCAGCAGGAACAGCAGGATCGCGAGGGCGGTGACGCCGTAGCGAAGCGTCGCGCGCGCCCATGCCGAACCGGCGAGCGTGGTGAGGAGCCCGGAGATCACCGCCGCCCCCGCTTCCAGTCATCGAGCCGAGCGTAGATCGTGACCGCGATCCCGCCGAGTGCCACGGCGATGAGCATCCAGCGCAGCGTGTCGAGATACGGCACCAGCGGCAGGATTGCGGATTGGGTCTCAGCGAGGACGCTCTGCGCGATTTCCACCCCGGCCGCGCCGACTGTCGCGACACCCGCCGCCCCGCCGCCCTTCATGGTGCGGCTTTCGGCCAGCACCTCGCGCGCGGGCGGCGTCTCCGCTGCGAATGCGGTCTCCCGGACCGGGAACCGCTCGCCCCACTGACGCGCGGGGCCGAGGTCGACATGGATGAAGCCCGACCGCGGGTAGAAGCCGAACCCGAGGAACCCAACCTCGCGCGCAGCCGCCTCGAACGCCACCGGGTCGTGGTTCGCCATGGCGATGTCGAAGGCGGCGCCCTCCATGTGCTTCGACCGGGTCGCGCCGCCGACGGCACGGTTGTGCTCGGGGCTGCGATAGGCCGAGCGGACGACCAGCGGCTTGCCCAATCGGTCGCGCAGCGATTGAAGCTTGTCGAGCGCCGCTTCGTTGATGAGCAGCTTGCCGGTGCCGCGGCAGGCGATCTCGGCCGGGCTGAAATTAGGCCAGCGCCAGCCGCTCTCCGGCACGTCGCGCCAATGGCTGTGGAAGGTCGTCGTCATGGGGTCCTCCGAAACGAAAAAACCCGCCACGAGGGCGGGTGCGGTTGGGCTGATGAAAGGGAATGGTGAGCGGCTACGGACCGCCGCCGAAGATCTTCAGCTTGATGGCGATGCCCGCGAGCAGCGCCAGCATGACTCCGGTGGTGATCATGCGAACGGCCGTCTGCATCGCGGTGCGGCGCACCAGGCGGATGCAGTCGACCAGGGAGCGCAGATCGCGGATGTCGAGCGCGGCCTCGTCGCCGTCGAGGCCGACATCGGCGAGCGCACGCTTCGCGCCTTCCTCCGCCGCCCGGGTCAGGATCGCCTCGAAATCGGCGTCGGGCATGCGCACGAAGCCCTCGGATCGGGGTGGTGTCATCGGATCCTCCTTCCGCCGCTCAGCCGATCTTGCAGCCCCAGAAAGACGTGTGATCGGCGGCGAAGTAGCCGTCCGCGACCCGGAAGTACCCCTGCAGCTCGACGGTATCGCCAGCGGTCAGCGAGACCACGGTCTGCAGCCAGATGGCAGTGGCGAGCGAGACATGGGTGGCAGAGATTTCGCCGAGGGAGCCGCGGATTTCGGTCGTGCCATTCAGCACCAGCCGCCCGCGCATGCGGGCCGTGGTGCTGGCGTTGACCTTGTACATGAGCGTCGCGCCAAAGAGGTAGGTGCCGTCGACTGGCGCCACGAAGCGGTTGTTCGTGGCGTCGAACGCCCCCTGATCGTTGTAGTCGGTATTGTTGAGGCCGATCTTCGTCCAGGTCCCGATGCCGACGTAATTGTCGTAGTTCGTGTACGCCTTGAAGCGCGGCAGCCGGGGCTGGTCGACGATGCCGTTGGCGTTGTCGACGCTGAGTCCGTCGAAGAAGGTGCTGCCATCGGCCGAGACCGCCAGCCGGAAGCGGTCGGAGCCGAATAGCCCCACCAGCGCCTTGGTCACGAAGCCGGTCTGCAGCGTGAGGCCGAGATCGTCGCCTGCGGCCTCCTTGTTCATGGTGTAGAACAGATCGCCGGTGCCACCCTCGGCCGCGGTCTTCGCCGTCCAGAGCGCGGCATTCAGCTTGGCCGAGAACGGGTTCGAGGCGTCGGCCGTGGTGCCGATCCCGAGCAGCGCGAGGTTCTGCAGCACGTCCGGTGTGGTCCCGACCCAACCCGCGCCGTCGTAGACCAGCAGCAGTCCGTCGTCCTCGACCCACGCCCGCCAGCCGGTGCGCGGCGGCAGGCGCAGCCAGGCCCCGTCGGTCCAGAGCGCGACGTTCAGGTCCCACCCCGCCCAGTCGCCCGTCGCGCCCGAGCCAACGATGTAACGGTCGCCATCTGCGGGGGACCCCGGCGGCGCGGTCAGGTTCCGGTCGAGGACGGAAAGCTGCACGAGCCCGTCGAGGATCCGCAGCGCCTCGTTGTGGGTGACGTGCTTCTGGGCCTGCGCCGCGAGGATGTAGGGCAGCAGGAGATGGGTGGTGGCGTCGGACATGGGAAAGCCTTCAGAACGTGAGCGTGGCGGTCTTGGGCGCGCCCCGCCCGACGAGGGCGGAGAGCTGGAAGATGCGGATACCGAGCGTGTCGCCAGGGCCGAGCGGTGCGCCCCAGTCAGCGGTCTGCTGGGCGGCGGTGTACACGGCGCTGGTGGTGGCCGTGCTCAGCACCCGCTTCACAGCAAGGCCGTCGAGGATCTCCACCTCGTAGGCTTCGAGCTCCTCGGCCAGCGGCACCTCGAGCCCGCCCCAGCTGTCGGCCGCGAGTGCCCGGGACCGGCGCGTCCAGCGGATGGCCAGGTCCCCGACAGTGCGCGGCGTGCGCCATGGCTGCTCGACATGGGCACCGGAGAACGGCCGCAGCCCGACGCCATCTGGGGTGAAGGACTGCGCGACATAGGTCTCGTCGCTGACCGGACGGCTCGCCGGGCCGACTCGCCAGTTCCACGGGATGCCGAGATCGGCCTCGGCGATGGGCAGCGAGGCGAGGCTGTCGTCGAGCACCACTACCCGAGCGCCGACGGGCGCGGGATTGCCCATGGCGCCTTCCGTGCCGCGCTGGCCGCGCAACAGCCGGGTCAGGCGATACCGGCCGGGCGCGAGCAGCTCGGCCGCGCCCGCCTGGACGATCTCCCAGACGCCGGGCGCGCTCTCTATGGCAAGCGCGTTCGCTCCGCTCAAGAGGGTCAGGTCCGTGACGCTCTCCAGCGTGCCGGTCAGCAGATCGACCACCAGCGCATTGCCGAGGTCGAAGCGCGACGTGGGGCCCGCGTAGAAGTCCGAGACCAGAGCTCCGAGCCGGGCGCGACTGCCGAACGTGGTCAACATCTCGAAGCCATCGGTCGAGGGACTGCGGAACACCGCCATCTCGCCCGGCCAGGGAACCGCGTGCGCAGCGACCAGCGGCCGATGCGCGGGCTGGTCCTCGGTCAGCTGCGGCAGGTCCATCAGCACCGCATCGGGCGCGCCGAACACTACCGCCCGCCTCAGCGACGCCGCGCGGGGATCGCCGGGTGGCAGATCGTGGGTCGCCCGGTCCTGGCGGACCGCCTCGATGCCGCGCGCCTCGGCGTCGGCGATGGAGACGAGCCGCAGATCGATCAGCCGCCCATCGTGCTGGAGCCGGATCGCGTCAGCCGGATCCAGCGCGAGGCGCGATGGCGGCAGTCGGAACGCCGCCGTCTCACGCCCAACCCACGCCTCCATCAGCGCGCGGCGGCAGCGCCGCTCGGCTTCCTCGGGCGGGACCGCCATGGGGAACGACTCGGACGCGATCCGGGTCGTGTCCACGGTGATCCGTCGCGCCTCGACGAGGGCCGCGTCGTAATCTTCGTCGGCACGGGCGACCTGCCATTTCAGCGCCTGCGGCAGTTCGGTTTCCTGGCCGCGCGTCAGCTCCAGCACGTCGCCCTCGCGGGCGGCGACCAGATCGTCGGGTGCGAGGGTGGCGACGGAGGCTCGCCCACGCATGACGAAGCGGATCACGCCCTCGGTCTCGACGGCATCGAAGCCGAAATGCCGCGACAGCGTGGTGATCGATGCCCGCGGGCTCTCGAGTGCGGTGATGGCGTAGCCTTCGACCGCGCCCCAGAGGCCGGTGACGTCGATGCGGTCCTCGGGCAGCCCGGCGCGCAGGCAGAGGTGGCGGACGAGCGCGGCCAACGACACCGCGCCGAGCCGCCCCGTCAGCCAGTGGCCGAGCCGCCAGTTCGCGCCGTCCGTCCAGACGTCGGTCAGCGCCGGAAAGAACGGATAGGGCCGTGCGTCCAAAGTCCAGGCGGCGCATTCGGGCACATGCACCATCCGCCCACCGTAGACCGAGGACACCGGGTTGTTCGCAGCCTCACCCCACCAGAGATACGTCGCCTCGAGATAGGCGCGCTGGATGGCGTCGTCCCGCCAGCCCCGCGAGAAATGCGGCGTAAAGCTCTCCGACGACTTCGGGTCGAAGAAGACGTTGGGCTGGTTCGTCCCCCGATCGATGGCGGGACAGCCGAGCTCAGTGAACCAGATCGGCTTCGACTCCGGCGCCCATGCCGTCGGCGTCCCGCTTTCCACTCCGCCCGGACGGTCGTAATGCGCGTTCGACCACCAGGCCCGCAGATCCTTGTAGCGGAAGACCCACGGCTTGCTCGCCGCACCATCGGTGATCGGGGTGCGTACCTGCGCGGAGCGATCCGCCGCGCTGGCGTAGAACCAGTCGAAGCCTTCCCCGCCCGCAATGTTCCCCTGCAGGTAGGCGCGGTCGTAGATCGCGGGCCAGCCCTCGGCCGCGTCCGCATGTTCGAACCCGTCGCGCCAATCCGACAGCGGCATGTAGTTGTCGATGCCGACGAAATCGATCTCCGGATCGGCCCAGAGCGGATCGAGGTGGAAGAATACGTCGCCCGATCCGTCGCCTGGCTGGTGCCCGAAATACTCGCTCCAGTCCGCCGCGTAGCCGATCCTCGTCCCGGACCCGAGGATGGACCGCACATCAGCGAGCAGATCCCGATAGGCCTGCACGGCGGGATAGCTGTTGGCGCCCGAGCGGATCGTGGTCAGCCCCGGCATCTCGGTACCGATGAGGAACGCATCGACCCCGCCCGCTGCGGCACAGAGATGGGCGTAGTGCAGCACCATGCGGCGCAGGCCCCAGTCGCCGGGCGTGCCGGTCCAGCTGACGCTCTCGCCCGAGACGCTGAAGCTCGCGGGCGTGGCCGCGCCGAACAGCGCCGCGACCTGGCTTGCGGCCGTTGCGGTCTTGTCCACGGACCCCGCGAAACCCGCAGCGGGAGAACAGGTGATCCGGCCGCGCCAGGGGAACGCGGGCTGACCGATCTCGGCGGCGTTGTCGGAATACGGGTTCGGCAGGCTGTTGCCGGGAGGGACGTCCATCAGGATGAACGGGTAGAAAGTGACGCGCAGCCCGCGGGCCTTCATCTCCCGGATCGCCTGCACCACCGCGAAGTCGGACGGGGTGCCGCCATAGACCGGGCGATCCTGGTCATCGCGGCTGACGAGGAAGGCGTTGGCGCGGCTCACGCCGTTCACCGACCAGCTGGCGGGCGTGGTCGACTTGGCGGACACCTCGACGCCCGGCCGGACCTTGCAGGAGCCCGCGCGCAGATCGTCGCCGAACCATGCCACGACGAGGCTGACGCTCTCGACCGCCGGGGCCATGGCCTGCAGCCGGTCCAGCGCCTCCACCATGTCGGTGGAGTCGGCCAGCGCGTTCAGGTTCTCGGGCACCGTCGCGCCGCCATCGGTCTTGCGGATCGCCTGCGTCGCATAGGTGAACTCGCCCGAGGCGGGGATCATGGTGACGGCGCGGGTCAGCCCCTCGGCGGTGTCGGGATCGGCGAGCGGGCGGAACACCTCGAAGGAGAGCTGTGGCAGGCGGTTGCCGTAGGTCGAGAGCGCCAGCTCCTCGAAGACGACATACGCGGTGCCGCGATAGGCAGGCGTGCTGGCCGCACCCATCTTCGCCGCGATGAACGGGTCCGCCGTCTGCGCCTCGTCGCCCGGATACCAGCGCCAGGTGACGCCGGAGAGGTCCATCGGCTTGCCGTCAGCCCAGATGCGGCCGATGCCGGTGATCGGTCCCTCGCAGAGCGCCACGGCGAAGCTGGCGTAGTACAGATACTCGGTCGTCTTGACCTTGCCGCCCCCGCCGCCCTTGCCGCCGCCCTGCGTGGTGGTCTTCGTCTCCTCGCGGAAATCCGTCGCCCAGATGATGTTGCCGCCCATGCGCATCCGGCCGTAGAGCCGGGGGATGACTGCGCCTTCGGTGGCCGAGGTGATGCGCAGCGTGTCGAGCCTCGCGCCCTCGATGCGCTGGGTGGGCGCCAGCGACGAGATGATCCAGCTGTCGACCACCGAGCCGATGCTGGAGCCGATGAAGCCGCCGATCGTTGCGGCACTGACGCCGAGGATTGCGCCGCCGATGCTGCCGCCAATGGCGGCGCCAGCGGCGCCGAGAACGAGGGTGGCCATGGTCGGAACTCAGCGTTGCGGGAAAAGGAAGGCGAAGGCGATGCGCCGCCGCCAGGATTGCGTGAGCGGTTCCTCGATCACGCCGAGCCGCTCGTAGGCGTGGAGGAAGCTGTCGGGGCCGGTCAGGATCCCGACATGCTTGGCGATGGCGCGGGGCTTCATGCGGAAGAGCACCAGCGCGCCAGGACTGGCCTCGGCAGGCGACACCTCGATCATCATGCGCCGCGCGCCCTCGGCCAGCACCTCGCGCGGCCCGGTCTCGCCCCAGTCGCGGCTGTAGGGCGGGATCGGGAACGGCTCGAGGCCGACGATCTCGCGCCAGATGCCCCGCGCGAGCCCGAGGCAGTCGCAGCCGACGCCGCGCAAGCTGGCCTGGTCGTGGTACGGCGTGCCGAGCCAGGACCGCGCGATGGCGATGACGCGGGCGGGATCGGCCGATGCGAGGGGTTGCGTCACAGCACGCCTCCCTCGTGCCCGCCATCCTTGGTGGCGTAGCGCAGGACGGCATCCTGGCCGGGGATGTGCGGGAAACCGCGGAAGTTTGCCGTGTTGGCGAATTTTGCGCCGCACGTCTCCATGCGCTTGTCGCAACCCGCACGGATGGTGAAGGCATCGTCTTCGGCGATCGCGCGCACCGGCGCCTCGAGCAGCGTCAGCACGGCGATGCCGTCCGCTACGTCATGGCCCAGCACCTCGGTGCGTCGTCCCGCGTTCGCGCCGCTCGTCCAGTCCAGCGTGCCGAAGCTGAACCAGCCGGAGGCGAAGCCGCCGAGGCCCGAGGCGGTGAATGCCCGGTCGCGCAAGAGATCGATGACGACACCCGAGCCCTTGTAGGCGGGGTCTTCCAGATCGACGCCGCAGCGCGCATCGCCGAGCGCGGCGTCGCAGGTCGCCTGGAAAGTCCGGCCGACCGTCTGGCCCAGCACATGCGCGAGCGAGCGCACCTCGGCGACGAAGGCCAGCCGCCCACGCCGGATCTGGCCGATGGCCCCGCGCCGCATCAACACGCGCTGGCCGGTGTCCGCCCAGTTCAAGCGCCAGACCTCGACCTCGGCATTGTCCCAGCGGCCGTCGAGGATGTCGGATTCGGTGATCCGGTCCGAGGTCAGCACGCCCTCGGCGTCCTGCGCGTCGACGGACAGGTCGGAGCCGGAGCGCACCTCGGAAGCCGTCAGCCCGCTCTCGGGTTCAAAGTCGGTGCCGTCGAAGCTCAGCGTCCGGTCGTGGTCGGTGAAGCCGAAGGTCACGCCATCGGCCCGGGTAATCCGCCAGCACCAGGCGAGCGTCGTCGTGCCCTCGTCGAGATGGGCCTGCAGGGCGGGAGCAAGGGACTTCATCGGCGCAGTTCCAGAAGCGGGATGGAGGTGATCGAGCCGAGCCGCTCGAGGTCGAGCGTCACGTCGAGCACGTCGGTGTCGAAACGGACCGGTACGTCGAATTCGAAGCCCACGGTGATCGCGACGCCGGAGCCCGGCGCCGCGCTGAAGGTGACGACGCCGGTCGTGGTGTCGACCGACCAGCCGGACAGCTGCTCGACGCCCGCCAGCGCGATGCCCACGGTTCCGGTCACTGGTTTGGCAATGGTGCGCGTCCAGGATTGCGCCCCGGAGGCGTAGCGCTTGACCAGCTGGAAGGCGGTCGTCGTGCCGTCGCCGTTGCCGATCGCCTGATCGGTCGGCGCTGGTGTGCCCGAAGGCAGGCAGGACTTGTGGTCGCCCCAGTCCTTGAAGCGGAAGCCATGGAGGCGACCATTCCGCGCCTCGAAGAAGGCGACCACGGCCGCCAGATCGTCCGCGCGGCGGATGCCGTAGGCCACATCGTAACGGCGGCGCGAGTTGGCCCAACTGGCGTTGCGTTCCTCGTCGCCCGAGGCGAGCTCGACGATTTGCGTGCGCCGTTCCGGCCCACCCCGCGCGCCGCGACTGATGTTGTCGGGAAACCGGACCTCGTGAAACGCCATTACATGCCTCTCCGCCCGAGCGACACGGCGCGGGCAATGTCGGCCGCGACCTGCGTGCGGGATTGCCGGAAGCTCTCGGCGTCGCGGGCCATGATGGTGACGTTGACGCTGCCGCCCGCGCCGTAGGTCTGGGCCTCCCGCCGCGACAGCACCCGCTCGCCGCGTTGCAGGATCGCGGGCACCTCGTCATGGCGCAGCCCCGCCATGCCGCCGCCATGCATCCGGGGCGCAGCGGCGAAGGCCATCGCCGGGACGATGCGTGACGGCCCAGCGGACCCGACCATCCCGCCCGCATGCAGGACGTTGGCGAAGATCCCGCCCGCACCAGCGAAGACACCGGAGAGCGCATTGGCGATCGGCCCGAGGATGAACCGCCGCGCCGCAAGCTGGGCGAGATCGGCCAAGAGCGAGGTGACGAGATCGCGGAAGTTCAGCTTGCCGGTCTTCACGAACTGGCCCACCGCGTTCTCCGCCGACTGGAAGGCGCCGACGAGGCTCTGGCCGATATCGCCGCCGATCTCGCGCGCCTTGCTGGCGTAGTCCGACAGCGCCGTTGTGACCGCCCGCCAACCGGTGACCGCCGCCTCGGTTGCGGGCTCCGCCGCAGCGGCGGCAGCCCCGGCCGCCGCGCCTGCACCTGTCGCGGCGCGTCCGGCATCGCCGAGCACCGTCTCCAGCCGCTCCGCCGCGCCGGTGGCCTCGGTCAGCGCATCCGCGCTCGCCTCATCGGTGCCCCGCACCGCATCCCGCAGCGCCTGCCAGCTTTCGAGGGGCGCACGGGCCCCTTCGGCCAGATCACGCGCGGCGCCCCGATAGACATTCGCGGACTCGAGCGCGCGGGCGGCCGCCTCGGTCAGGCCGAGATCGGGCGCGGAGAGCGGATTGTCCTCGAAGGCCCGGTCGAAGGCCGCCTGCGCCGCCGACGTCGCAGCACTGGCCGCGCCCGAGAAGCGGTTCTCGATCTCGCCGAGGTCGAGGTCGGGCACCAGCGAGATGCGCCGCTCCGACCCGAGCGCTTCCAGCCCCTGGTTGATGCCGCCGATGAATCCGTTGATGCGGGAGACCACGCCGTTCAGCATCGCCTCGACGCCGTCGACCAGGCTGTTGGCCGCCTGAAACGCGAGGTCGCCAATCGCGGCGGGCAGAAGGCCCCAGATCGCCTTGATCGCCTCGTAGGCGCCCTCGAACGTGTTCGCAGCCGTGTTGCCGAAGCCCACCACGCTCTCGATGGCGCTCTGCATGCCCGACGCCGCATCGGCCTTCAGGTCGAAGAACATCGCCGTGGCGGCTGCACCCGCTGCAGCAGCGCCCATCTTGATGCGTTCCCAGACCTCGACCGCGACGTCCTTCAGGAGCGACATCGCCTCACCGAACCCGCCCACGCCGGAGACGAGACGGGTGAACTGGAAGACAAGCTCGCCCGCGCCGACGATCAGCGCGCCGATGCCGGTGCGGATGAGCGCCCCACGCAGGACGACGAGCGCCGTGGCGAGGCCGCGCACGGAGAGCGCCGCGGCGGCCATGCCAGCCACCCAACGTCCCGCGAGGAAGGCCGCGAAGGTGGCGGCATAGGTGGCCAGGCGACCGATATTGTCGAAGAGGCCGCGGATCGCGATGCCGAGCGGCCCGCTGCGGCTGGCGACAGCCGCCATGGCGTTGGCGACCGCTTCCAGCGCGGGGGCTGCTGCGACCGCCAGCTGGTTCGACAGCCCGCGCCAGATCAGCCCCAGCCGGGAGATTGCATCGTTCGTCCGCTCGATCTGGTCGGCGTCCTGCTCGGAGACGACGACGCCGAAGGCAAGCACGTCCTCCGTCGCCTGGCGCAGCGTCGCGGTGTCGATCCGCGACATGGCGATGGAGCCTTCCTCGCCGAAGAGCTGACCCGCGACAGCGGCGCGCTCGGCGACGGGCACGAAGCTCTCGATGGCGGCGTTGATCGCACCCACACGCTGGTCCAGCGGCAGCGCGATCAGCTCGTTGGCCGAGAGCCCCAGCCGGTCGAGCGCGTCGGCGGCGGGACCGGTCCCGGCGGCCGCCTGGCTGAGACGGCGGGTCAGGTCCTTCGTCGCCTGCTCAATGCCGGACATGGAAACGCCCGCCAGCTCGCCCGCGCGCTCCAGCGTCTGGATCGAGGCGACCGTGGTCCCCAGCGACTGCGCCAGCTTCGCCTGCGCATCGACGGTCTGCAGCCCGGAGCGGATCATCGCCACGCCGGCAGCCGTGGCGGCAGCGACCGCAGCTGCAGCCGCCACGCGCACTCGGCGCGAGAAAGCCGCGAGCCGGGCGTTCGCCGCCTCCATCTCCCGGCTCAGCCGTCCGAAGCCGCGCGACCCGGCTTCGCCGACACCTTCCAGCTCGGCGCGCACCTGCCGTCCACCCACGGCCGCGAGGCGGACGCTGACTCTCTTCTCAGCCATGGGACTGTTCCATCTGTTCGTTGAGCTTGGCCACCATCACCGCCTCGATCACGGGCAGCAGTTCTGCCATTGCGAGCGGGGGCACGCCGAGCGCGTCACCGAGCGCCAGCGCCGCCGACATGTCCCAGCCGATCACCGCGCCGGGCAACACACGCAGTTGGCCGCCGAGGCGGCCGACCAGGTCCCAGACCTGCCAACCCTCCGGCGTTTCCGGACGGTTCAGCCGCGCCGGGCAGTCCGGGCAGGCTTGCGCGCAGGCTTCGCAGTATCGCTCGCCCCCGCCGAAGGACCATTCGGCGAGAGCGCGGAGACGTTTTTTTCCTGTTCCAGCAGCAGGCCCTTCGAGACGTAGGTTAGCTGGAAGGCCTCGAAGATCGGCCAGACGTCGAGCAGCGCGTCGATGGCCTCGGGGCTGGGGTCGATAGCGTTGCCGTCGGCGTCGCCGATGCCCTCCCACGCGAGCACCGCTCGTCGTGCCAGCGCCTTGGCGAAGGCGACGGCGCGCTCCTCGTCCGAGGCCTCCTCAGGCACGGCCTCGACGGCAGGATCGCTGCGCGTCGCCACCATCAGCGCCGTGGTCAGCGGGCGCAGCTGCACCCGGACGCCAGGGGCAAGGTCATGCCAGCGAGGGGCGTTGGTCAGGTCGAGCGTGAGCATCAATACCTCTCCACTTCATTCACGAGGGTCGCCGTGCACATCCGTCCGACGACGCTGTCGCGAGCGGCCTGCCAGTCGAAGGTGGCCTGCACGCCCTGCGGCCCGGAAATCTCGATGCGCGGGCGCGGCAGGTAGACGGCGTGCACGGTGAAGGTGAAGCTCTCGCCCGACGGCAGGACGTAGGCGAATTCCATCTCGCAGGCCTCGCCATTGATCGCCTGCGTCACAAGCGTCTGGTCGGCGAACCGAACCTCGATCCGGCCAGTCAGCGCGGCGATGGACGGGTCCGCCCCGTCGATGCGCCCGTCCGAGCGGATGGTCTCGATCCGGTCGAGGTTGTTGGCATAGGTGATCTCGGCCGAGACCACATTGCCGAGGGCGGTCCCGTTCCGGGTGATCGACCCGTTGAAATGGCCGAAGCGCTTCAGCTCCAGCGCGGCGGGCGTTCCGGCGCTGGTCGTGGTGCCCACCGTCTCTCCCTGCGCCACCAACCGCGCGGTGGCGGTCAGGAGCCCCGAACGCTGCATCTGCCAGGTGATCTGGTCGAGCACGCAGCCGGAATACATCGCGTATCGCGGCACCTCCGGCATGCCGGTCTCGATCGACATCGAGGGCAGCGTCCAGGACCCCGACTGGAATTCGTGGCTGTAGGGCGCCTCTGCGCCCGTGGTCGTCGGCGCGCCGAAGGCCGCCTTCAGCCAGAAGCCGAAGGCCTCGGCGTCGAGCGGCACCACGACATCACCGTCCGCCGTCACCGCGTCCTTGATCGGCGCCAGCGGATCGCGGCCGTACCCGAGAAGCTCCGAGTTCAGCAGCGGCTGCTCCGCCCCCAGCGAGGTGCTGGCAAAGGGCATGCGGGTGAAGCCGCTCGCCGGCGGCGTTCCATAGGTCGTCTCGAACGCAAGCGCCATCAGCGCCCGCGCCCCCTGGGCTCGTGCCATGGTGTTCTCCTCGGGTTGTAGGGGTCAGGTCAGCGGGTCGGCCGTGGAATAGTGCAGCACCACCGGGAGCACCGCGGCCTTTAGGCTGGCCGCGCCCTCGACCGGCAGATCGACCGGGCGCGGCGCTTCGGCCTCGATCCAGTCGCAGAGGCCGCCCAGCGTGCGGTCGGCGGCGAGCGCGGCGCCGATGCTGGCGGTGAGCGTGTCGAAGGCGGCGTCACGGTCGGGGCCCTGCACGACCGCCTCGATCTCGGCGCGATGCTGGTAGTGGTAGCGTAGCGGCGAGAGCGTCACCTCGGGCTCGCCCGGCTCGCCGTCGCGCAGGATCAGCAGGCCCTCGGCGGGCACGCGCTCGGGCAGCACGTCGCCGCGGAGCGCGGTCGCGGGTAGCTCCGAGAGCCGCGCGTGCAGCGCCACGAGGATGGTTTCGCGAGGAGTGGGCATGTTTCCGTCTTCGTGTGGAACCGACAAAAAGGTCAGAGAAGGTCGCCGAAGCTTGCGATCTTCAGTCTGAACCGGTGGTTCGCTGCCCAGTCGTCCTTGATGGCGTCGGCCTCCTCGATGGTCAGAAGGCCTTCGACAATCATCTGAACTGTCAGGTCGACGGTCCCGAGAACCACGAGACCGCCATTGATGCGACGCGCTTCGTTCGCTGCGCGCCTGTCGTCCAGTGCGAGACCGGCGCCGATCGAAATGGCGTGTGCGATGGTGGCGCTTTCACCGATGCCGAGGCGTTGCGTGCCAGTCAGTTGCCCGAACATCTCCAAGGCAGCGTCGTCCTCCACGCGGCAGACTTCGCAGCATCCTGCGGCAACCGCGGCTTCGAAGCGGGCCAGCTGGTCCAAATACACATCGGTTATTTCGCCAGCAGCATGGTCTGTGACCAGGAACTGTGTAGACAAATCCCGGATGAGATCCATCCGGTCAATCCGGAGGAAGTTCACCAGCACAGACGTGTCTGTAACGAGGAGAATGGGTGGCGGCGCAGGCATTGTGGGCGTCATTCGGCTCGCGCTGCTTCCGCAAGCTCAAGCAGCTTGCGCCCGTCAACGCCGACGCTCTTGCCCACATCGAGAAGTCGTCCACGGGAGATTTCGCCGAGCCGATACGCCTCGAGCGCCAGATGAGCCACGCGGCCCCGAAGCTCACGGGTTCCTCTCTTGCCACTCACCGGCTCCTCGAGATCCTCGAACAGGTCCAATGCGCGCAGATAGTCTCTCCCGGCCTCCTCCTGCTCGGATGACAGAAGCAGGACGCTCTCCGGTTGATTGATGTAGCGAAGGCTCTTCAGACGATAGACCGCCGCCTGATAGCTCACTCCAAACCTGTGCGCGATGAAAGCGACGTCCTGAAAGCCGATCGTCTGGGAGCGCGGCGCCGGACGCAGCTGGCCCTGAATGCTGCCGCCGGTCGCAACATCGAAGACGATCTGATCGGTGCGCGCCGGTTGGCCCTTCCCGAGCTGGCGCAGTTCCTCTTCGAGGCCCGCTTCGGGAAGCAGGAAGGCGGCGGCGAAAGCATTCGCGCGCTGTTCGATCCTTTCGCGGCTGTTGTCCGCGCTGCTGACGCCGACGACCCTGTTCCGATCCATGAGGGCGTGCGCGTACTCGTGCGCCAGCGAGAAGCGCTGGCGGGCGCGTACATGGCCCGAATTCACGAGCACTGCCATGCCGATGCTCGGATGATGCAGGAACAAGCCAGACATGGTGTGCGGGAGATCGACGACCGATGCCCAAATTCCCTGATCGCCGAGCAATTCCGTCACGTCGGCAATCGGGGCGCTTCCAAGCTCAAGTCGCCTTCGTTCCTGCTCAGCCACACGCTCGCCCTGAGCGACAGCTTCCCCGGTCGATCTCGGCACGGGCTCACGATATGCTGGTGGCCCATCACGCTCCTCGCGCCCCAGCAAGATCTCCAGGCTGACACCTTCGCGGCAGATTTGCACGCAGCGGTCCACCTCGATCCGCACCTCCGGATCTGCGTCGAGCCCGGGGGCAATTCGATGCAGCGCCACGACGACATCTTCTTCGGCGTCCGGCACGTCCGCGAGAAACCAACTGACAGGGCGACGATAGAGATCCGCTAGGCGCGCAAGTTCCATGGTGGACACTGCGCGGTTCCCTCCTTCGATCTGAGTGACGGCCGTGCGGGGAAGGCCAAGCGCTTCGGCAGCGTCGGCCTGACTGATTGATGCGAGTTCTCGTGCCTCCCTCAGTCGACGAGACATTTCGGTGCGGTTCATGATGGGTTCCTCGGTGTGCGTGTCGGGCTTCTCCCGGCCCCCACGTGGGGACAAGATAGGCTGATCGCACTATAACGTCAAATTCTTACTTGAACGTTCGACTACCGCACACCACATCATGGCCATGCCACCGAAAGGAGGTGATGGGCATGGCAGGCAAGAACCAGCACGTGGTTCGGCGCGAGGACGGCTGGGCAGTTCTCGGCGCCGGCAACAGCCGCGACACGGCGCGCTACGACACGCAGGCTGAGGCAATCGACCGGGCCACCGAGATTGCGCGAAACCAGCAGAGCGAAGTTCTGATCCACGGGCGTGACGGTCGGATCCGCGAGCGCAATAGCTACGGAAACGACCCTTTCCCGCCCCGCGGCTAAGAACGGCGCGGAGGACCCTCGGGGCCCTCCGCGCACCCGCTTGTTTTCAAATCCGCTCCTCCAACCAATTCGCCACGATCAGCCCCGGCACGCTGTCAAACGCCCGGTCCGCGTCCCGCGCCAGATCCAGCCTCTTCGGCAGCTTGACCTGCGGCACCAGCAGGAAGATCGGGGCGGTGACCTTGCCGCGTCCGGTCTTTGAGCGCGACACCACTGCCTGGCCCTTCGTGTTCAGGCGGCCCTCGGCCACCAGCAGGCTCGGACCCGTCCGGCGATATACGAAGCGCAGGCGCAGCCCGCGTCGCCGTTCCCATTCGCCGGGGGTGATCCGGCCGCCGCGCAGGGACTTGCCTGCGGCGGGCAGCGGGATCGCCAGCCAGAACCCATTCTTCGAGCGGATCAGCGGCCCCGTGTCATGCGCGCCGATGATTACCGGAGCCTTGGACCAGACGAGAGCTGCCGCGTCGAGGCTCTCGCCCGACCTCGGGAAGTTCTGGCTCCGGATCGAGTTGGCGAGCCGTGTGCCAAGCCCCGCGCCGGTGATCTGCAATCGCCACGCCGACTTCAATCCGGTACCGGCCTCGCGCATGGCGGCGGTCACGGCGCGTTCGCCCGCCGCGACCTCGGCCGCCATCATCGCGACGATGTCGGGATCGATGTCGACCTTCAGTTTCACGCGGGCCTCAGATCGACAGTCCAGACCAGCCGCTCACGATCGCGAACGGGCTCACCCTGAATGAGGAAGGCGTCGCCATCGATCTCGATGCGGTCGCCGGGGCGCGGGTTCGCCACCTCGGCCACGCGCAGGTCGATCCTCGTTGTCACGGACCAGAGCCGCGCATCGCCGAAGTCGGTGATGGCATCCGCGCGCCGGGCGACGACGCGCACCAGAACGGGCGCGCCGCCATCGGCGATGTAGACCGCATCCCGGCCGACGTTCGGATCGGCGAAGAGCGCGCCGACGGCGGCGGCGAAGGCGCTCATCAGAACGTCGCGTTCAACCGAACCCGGCCGATGGTGTCGCCCGCGCCGCTCGCCACCGCCTCAACCGCCACGCCGATGAGAGTGTTGTCTGTCGCGACCGTGGTGCAGCGCTTGTTGGTGTCGTCCCAATAGACCTTGGCGCCCACGGTCCAGGCCTGGGAGCCTGCCTTGGTGATGTCGAACACGCCGACGAGCGCGGTCTCGACGGGCTCGCCGAGGGCGGCGTCCCCGGCGGCGACGCCGAAGATGGAGCCGACAAGCAGGCCATCGCCGGAGGCTACGGCATAGGGCGCGGTGAGGGTGATGGTGTTGCCGGGCTGGACGTAGTTTTTCATGGGGAGGATCCTTTTGGAATGACGAAGGGCGGCCCGATGGGACCGCCCGCATTTCAGGGTTCAGCATGTTGGGGTGCTGGTTACGCGCCCGGGTTCTTGTAGAGGCCGCGCCAGTCGATGGCCTTCGCGCCGAAGTCGAGGCGGCACTTGATCTCGACACCGTCGACATCGAATCCGTTGCGGGTCTCGATATACGCACCCTGCTGGCCCTCAAGATAAGCGTACTCGATGGTGTCGATCTGGTTCGGGCTGGCCGCCAGATACCAGGCGGTCTCGCTGGCGGCGTCGAGCCGCGGTTCGCTGATCGGCGCGAGCGTCCGGATCGACTGCGGCACGACGTTGCCGCTCTGGGCAGGCACCAGGTTCTGGGCGACCAGCTGCTCGGCCTTCAGTTCCAGCGAGGCGGGCACGATCAGGAAGGCGGGCCGCACGTTCAGCACGGTCTTCTTGTCGAGACCCGTTTGCTTCGCCATCGCAGCCCGTGCCGCACCGACACTTGTCACATCGAGCGCCGCGCCAGTCCCGGCGAGGTTCTTGTGCGTGCTGTGGAACAGCGCGTTGCCGTCGGCCATCGCAGGGTTCGCGGTGATGATGCCCCAGACCACGTCCGACTCCAGCTGGGCGATGGAGTTGCCGTACATCGCCGGGATCCGGGTGAAGGCGTCGAGATCGTCGTTGATCAGCGTCTGGCGGGTGATCGCGACCACCCGGCCATAGGTCTTCACCTTGTAGCTCTCCTTCGACTCCCCGAGCGTGCCGCGCTTGAACTCGCCGCTCTCGCCGACCTCGAGAAGCTGCGGTGCCTCGCCGAGCTGCACCCGGTGCATCGCCTTGAAGTCGGTGGCGAGCACCTGGCGGCAGAACAGCATGAAGGTGCGGGGATAGGCCTCGTAGGCCTGCCGCAGGGTCTTGTTGGTGACGGCCGAGAGGATCTCGGGGAAGTCCGAGGTCGAGTGCAGGGCCCGCGTCGCCACCTCGTCACGCGACAGGCCGCGGGTGTTCACCCCGGCATTGCCGAGGCTTTCGCGGGCGAGCTCCAGCAGGGTCATGCCGCGATACTGCCGGGCGGCGTCCTCCAGCTGGAACAGTGTCGGGCTGTAGCGGTGCAGCAGCGCGTTCGCCACCGCGTCCCGGCGGGTGATGCGCTCGTCACGGCCGCCGAGGGGGACCGAGACATGCGGGAAGGTCCGGGTCTCGTCGGACTTGGCGGCGACCTGATCGAGGATCAGGCGGCGGGACTCGTCCACGCTGACGCCGCGCTTGACCAGGTCCTCGGCAAAGCCGCGCTCGAGGTTCAGGCGACCGGCCAGATCGTAGATGGTCGAGACGCGGTCGCGCTCGGCCTCGCGCGCGCGGGTGGCGACCGCTTCGGTGTCGGGCGCTGCGGGAGTGTCGGTCGTCTGAAGCTTCGGCTGCGCGCGGGTTTCACTGGCGGCGACCTTCGGGTCGGGCGCAGCCGCTTTCGGCTCGGTCATGGGGGTGTCCTCGGTTTCGACCGGCGCGGTCGGCTGGGTGTTGGTGGGGGTTGCGGCGTCGCTCGCCGTGGTCTGGGTCTTGTCCGTCATCGGGGGTGCTCCTTGCGGTGTGGGGGCGTCCCGGCGGTGGAGGACGCAGTCGTGAAGAGGATGCTGGGCGCGGAAACCGGCGGCGGGGTCGGCGCCGACCGCGACGGCGGAGACCTCGAATGGGGTCCAGTCCACCGCGCGCCAAAGCTCGCGGGCGGCCTCGGGCTTCGAGACCTCGAAGCGGTGGACCTGGTAGCCGATGGAGACGGCGCGGATGTGCCCGGCCTGGATGTCGCGCCAGATCGGCTCGACATCGGCGCGCTCGCTGATCCGGACCAGCGCGATACCGCGCCCGTCCTCGATTCGCGCCGAGCCCGGCACGACCGAGCCGATCACCGCGTCGAGCGTGTCGAGTTCGTGCACCTTCAGGAAAGGCGCACCCGCGTTCAGCCGCTCGAGCCGGACATGGGCGGGGTCGAGGCTCAGTTCCTCGTCATAGGGCTCGCCGAAGAAGGTCGCGCGGCGGACGCGGGCCCCCGCCGACCAGACCACCTCGACGGTGCGGCTGTCGGCATCGGCGGTGTTCGGCGCAAGCTCCGCCGACCGGCGCATGGCCGGCAGTTCGATCATCGTGTCCATGGGGTCAGTCCTGTTGGTCGGCCTGCGCCGGGTCTGTTTCCGCGTCGGCGGAGGAGTCGTCGGTATCCGGTTCGTTGTCGGCGGGATCGGTCGTCGGATCGCTCGTCTGGGCGCTGCCGGTTTTTGTGACACGGCGCGGATCGCTGTCGAGCACCAGCCCCAGCGCATCCAGCTTGGCGTTGGTCGCTGCGATCTCGGCCAGCACCGCGTCCGGGTTGCGGCCCTGCCGCGCGATCACCTCGGCCAGCGTCATGGTGCCCGAGCGGATCGACAGCAGGTTCGCCATCGCATCCTTCTGCGGATCGACCGCCTCGAACTTCGGCGGCGACCATTCGACCGGGACCGTCGGCGACGGGATCTGGCCCGCGGCCCATGCGGCTTCTGTGAACCAGCGCCACACCGGCGCGCAGAACATCGGGATGAAGAGCTGCCACTGCACGGCGTCGATCTGGCGGCGGAACTCCACGAGCCCCGCCCGGATCGAGGAATAGTTGACCTGGCTGAGATCGCCGGTCAGCAGCTCGTAGGGCACGCGGAACCCGGCCGAGATCGTGTGCAGGCTCGCCCGCTTGTACTCGCCGTAGCCCCCGGTGGCGGAGGGCTGGTTGAACCGGATGTCCTTGCCGCCGCGGGCATAGGCGATCAGCCCCGGCTCGAACTGCTCGACCCGGTTCCCGTCGGCATCGACCACGGAGGGCGCGATGCCCTGCTGCGCCTCGTCGTCACCGAAGACGATGGCGGTGACGCAGGCCTCGGTCTTCTTGCGGACGAGTTCCGCCACCTCGTAATCGTCGAGATCACGCAGACTGCGGATCACCGGCGCGCCCCAGGGAACGCCGCGCGCCTGCGTGCGCTGCTTCTCGTAGACATGGGCGATCTCGGTCGCGGGGACCGGGCGGCTCTGCAACCCGTTCTGCAAGGCGCCATAGGCATCGCCCGGATGTTCGGAATGGAGCCAATAGGCCCGGCGCTTGCCGACCGGATCGAACTCGATCCCCTGGACCAGTCGCCCCGCGCCGATGGCGCCGGATTTCGTGGCGTCGAGGAAGTCGGCCTCCAGAACCTGCAATTGCAGCGGCACCGGGAGCCCGTCCGAGGATCGCCGCAGACGGCGGCGCACCAGAACTTCGCCCGCCTCGACCATCTCCCGGCAGATCAGCGTCTGCAGCCCGTAGAAGTCGAGCTGGCCATCGGCGTCGCACTCCGCCGTCCAGCGTTCGAACAGGGCATCGACCTTCCGATCGAGCTTGTCGTCGCCGCTGGCGGCGCGGGGCATGATGCCCGCGCCGATGATGTTGTTCACCAGCACCGCCACGGCCTTGGCCGCATGCGGGTTGTTGCGCACCAGATCGCGCATCCGGTCGCGCAAGAGCGCCCCGGCGACGCCGATCTCGGTGTCGGCGGAGGATCCCGGCGCCCGCCAGCCCTCGGTCCGCCGCCCGCGCGCGGCGCCGTCATAGCCCCGCGTCAGGGTCTCGAAGGCCTGCCGCGCCATCACGCGGCGGGCCGCCATGCGCGGTGCCACCGTGGCGATGGCGTGGTCGAACCAGGTCGCCGACATCAGCGATCCCCGCGCGAGAAGCCCGCGAGCCCGGCTACCGGCAGCGGCCGCGTGGTCCCGGCGATGGCGCGCTCGATGGTCCGGATGCGGGCCAACAGATCCTCGGCCGAGCCATAGTCCACCGACTTGCCGTCATAGCTGACCCGGGTCGTGCCGCTGGCATAGGCCCGGCGCAGCGCCGAGAGCTCGGTTTCCGTCCAGTCGGTCATCTTCAGAACCATCCTCCGCGCCGCCCGAGCCAGTCGGAGCGGCGCTTGCCCTGCGGGGCCTGTCCCGGCCGGTTGATCTGTCCGGCGGGATCGGTGTCGGTGGGGGCCGCCCCGAGCTGATCCTCGAGGTCGCGCCATTTCTCGTCGGGCCAGCGATCCGCGCCGGCGATCCAGGCGGCGGCGCGGGCGTAGACCCGGCAGTCCAGCGCCTCGTTGCGTTCACGCAGCTTCTGCCATTCCAGCCGGGCGAAGCCGCGCTTCGTGCGCACCGTCACCAGCTGCTCGGCGACGAACTGCTTCAGCCATTCGTTCTCGACCCAATGCGGCAGATGCACAGAGCCGGGCGGGAATGCCGCCCCATCGGCCGTCTCTTCTTCGGTCGGACGTGCCAGCCGCAGGAACCGGTAGGTCTCGGCCTTGAAGGTCGACACCGCCACGGTCCAGAGCCGCGCCCCGCGCCGCAGACGTTTGCCGCCCTCGGTCGCGTCGACGAAGGTCGGCCCCGACACCGGGCTCGAGCGGTTGAACCCCTCGACGCCCTTGACCGGCGACACCTGCGCGAACCCCTGCGCTCGCGACCAGGAATAGACCGCCGGGGCCTCGTAGCCCGTATCGATGGCGAGCCGCGCGATGCGCAGATGCGCGCCGCGTTCATGCGGCCAGGACCGGTCGAGCAGCGCGGTCAGCTCTGACCACGCGTCGTGCCGCTCGGGACCGCCCTCGATGACGACATGATCGACGAGCCAGCTTTCGAGCCCACGCCCCCATGCCCAGATATCGACCTCGATCCGGTCCTTCTGGACGTCGGCGCCTGCGGTCAGGAACAGCCCGCCAGCAGGCACTGTGCCAGATGTCCAGCGCTCGCGGCGGTCGTAGAGCCGCTGCCAGTCCGGAGCTTCGCCGGTCTCGACCCAGGTCTCGCCGAGGATCGTATTGCGGAACGCCTTGATCGCCTCGTCCGACCCCTGCGCCGCGTCCCAAGCCCGCACGATCCGCTCCCAGCTCAGCCAGCCGATCGGCGAATAGAGCGCCGAGAGGTGATACCCGACCGTGGTCGGATCGGCGGCCGTGGCGGTCGCGCGCCATTCGCCGCCCTCCAGCATGGCCGTCTTGTGGTGTTCCGCGATGGGCGTCTCGCAGCCCTCGCAATGATACTTCGCCGTCTCCGGGCGGCCCTTCTGCCAGCGCAGCCGGTCGAACTTCAGCCACTGCATCGCGCCGCAATGCGGGCACGGCACGAAGAACCGGCGCTGGTCGCTGGCCTCGTACTCGCGCTCGATCCGGCTCAGCCCCCGGATCGTGGGCGTCGAGACTAGCAGCACCTTGCGCCGGTGCGCGAAGGTCAGCGACCGGGCCTCGGCCAGCGTGACCGGATCGCCCTCCTCGTCGGCCGAGGCGGGATAGGCGTCGACTTCGTCGAGGAAGATGTACCGCGCCGGTGTGGACCGCAGCCCGACCGCCGAGTTGGCCCCCGTCATGATCAGGATGCCGCCCGCGAACTCCTTGGACAGCATCGTGTTGCCGGCGTCGCGCGAGCGCGCGGGTTTGACCCGCTCCCGCAGCTCGGGGCTCTCGTCGATCAGCGGGTCGATCCGCTGGCGCGAGTTGCGCTTGGCCAGTTCCACGGTCGGCTGGACCGCCAGCATCGGCCCCGGCGCCTGGTGGATTGCGAACCCGATCCAGTTGTTGCCCGCCTCGGTCGCGCCGACCTGCGCCGCCTTCATGAACACGATGCGCTGCGTGGGATCGCCGGGCGAAAGCCGGTCCATGATCTCGCGCATGTAGGGCGTGCGGACCGTGCGGTATCGCCCGGGCTCGGCCGAGGCGCGGCCCGAGAGCATCCGGTGCCGGTCCGCCCATTCCGAGACGGTCAGGTCCGGGTCGGGCCGCAACCCGCTGCCCCAGGCGCGCAGGATCTCGCCCGCGCCGTCGAAGTCCGTCAGTGCGTCATCATCACCTGAAGTCGGGCCGGACCTCGGCGAGTTCGTCGAGGTGGGCGCGTACATGTTTCTCCAGCACCTTCTGCATCGCGGCTGGCTCCATGGTGATCTGCTGACCCGTCGCGTCGCTGGATGCCGCCGATAGCTCGGCCGCCATCAGCGCCGCCGCGCGCGCAGGCCAGGTCACCCATGCGTCCCGTTCCTCCCGCGCCAGCCGGAACACCAGCGCCAGCGCGCGGGCCCGCTCGATCAACTCCCCCTTCAGCTTCTGGAGCCGGATGCGCCGCTCCTGCGCCTTCAGCACCTCGTTCGCGGTCTTGGCCTGCAGGAAGGTCGTGCCGCCGCCGACCGCCGGCATCGCCAGACCCTGTTCTCGGAGTGTGTCGCCGACGGCAGCCACGGCAGCCTCGGGGACGGGCTTCAGCTTCGGCGCGGGCGGCTTCCTCGTCTTCGACGGGTCGGTCGTCTCGGCGCGCCGCGCGTTGCTCGCGGCCGCGTTGATGCTGCCGTCGGGATAGAGGACCAGTCGCTCGGCCGCCTTCGCCTTCTGGATCGCGCCCCGCGACAGCCCGACATGCGCCGCGTACTGGCGCTCGCTCATGCCCTGCATCAACGGCTCCGATTATCATTCAAGATCATGTGCTTATCTAGTTGATAAGCCTGCGCACCGGAGCGAACGTCCTTTCAGAAAGACGATGCAACTCACCACGGAGCCACCACGATGACCACCCGCCTGAACCCGATCACCACCCCGCGCCACGAACTCCGCGCCGAGAAGGCGCGCCGGAACAAGGAGGCGGCACTCGCCGCCTTCATCGGCAAGAAAGCCGAGATCGACGAGATGCTCGCCCGCCTGCAGGCGCTCAGCGACGACCATTTCAACTGCGCCCCCGACGAGGCGGGCTGGGCGATGGTCGGCACCCTCGAACACTACGCCAGCCTCCTGAAGCGCATCACCGACAGCGCCTTCGGAGAGGGCGAACACGCCCGCTGATCTCCGGCAACGCCGGAACTCCCGCCGCGCGCCCTGCGCGGCTCGGGGTCGTAGAAGGCGCCGCATGACGCGGGCCCGAACACGGAGACGACCCCATGACCAAGCTTTCCGATACCCAAGCCATCATTCTCAGCGCCGCCGCACAGCGCGAAGACCACATCGCCCTGCCGCTGCCTGAAAGCCTGCGCGGCGGAGCCGCCGCCAAGGTGGTCGGCGCGATGCTCGCCAAGGGCTTCCTCGAAGAGGTCGACGTCGACACGCGCAAGGGCGAGCCCGTCTGGCGCGACACCGGAGACGGCCACGGCGTCACGCTGGTCGCCACCGACGCAGGCCTCGCCGCCATCGGCATCGAGCCCGAGGACGCGAACCCCGCGCCTGTGGGCGCGACGGACGCGCCTTCCGAGGAGCCTGCGCCGGAGGCCCCCACCGAACCGAAGGCTGCGCCCAAGACGCGCACGCCGCGCGAGGGCACCAAGCAGGCCACGCTGATCGCCATGCTGCGCGCGCCGGACGGCGCGACCATCGAGGAGATCATGGCCGCGACGGGCTGGCAGTCGCACACGGTGCGTGGCGCGATGGCCGGGGCGCTGAAGAAGAAACTCGGGCTCGAAGTGACCTCGGAGAAGGTCGAGAACCGGGGGCGCGTGTACAAGCTCCCTGCCGCCTGACGCACCGGACCCCGACAAGTCGATGGCCGCCGTCCCTCCGGGGCGGCGGTCGATCATTTGGCGTTCCGCATCCGAATGGCCTCGAACACCCGCCGCAGGGCGAAGGACCGCGCGATCGACACGATGGTGAAGATGGCGCCCATCTTCAGGTTCTGCGCCAGCGTCGTGTGCAGCCCGAAGACCGGGAAGATCAGGATCTGCGTCACGACGGCGACGCCGTAGCCGACCGCCACGTTTGCGACGGACTCGACCAGCGACATGAGGCGGGACTGCTTCATGCCGCTGCCTCATCCATCGGCCAGCAGTTCAGCCGCCAGAGTTCGCAGCGCATGCGCCGCAACCAGTGGGACCACGCCGTTGCCACAGAGGCGAAGCCGGTCCACCCGGTGGGCCAGCCCATCAGCGCCTCGACGAACAGCGGGTTCAAGGTCCGGCGTGGCTCGGAGGTATCGCTCCCAGCCATCGGCGTCACCAGGACCTGGCGGCCAAGCAGGCCGTTCACCGGGGTGTTCGCCAGCGTCGTAGCCCCGTCCTTGTGATCCCGTGCCGTCGGCGTCATCCACATCTGACTGGCATGGGTAAGATCTGCCGTCCGGCGATTGCCCGCGCTCGGCTTGTTTCCGTCCGTTGCCATCGGCGTCGGCCAATCCCGCGCCATCCGGTCCAGACCCTTCTCGTCGCGCCTGTCGCCACCTCGGCTGCGAAAGCTGTCGATCTGCGGGGTCGGCCAGAGCGCGGCCGTCGTCGCAAGGTTCATCCCGTGCTGGCCAGCGGCCTGCGACGGTGTCGGTTTCGTCTGCCGGTTCTCGTTGGCGCTTGCACGGGGCGTCGGCCAGAGCCGCAGCAGTTCCGTCCTGTTCCCGCCACTCGACCGGATGCCAGAGCAGGCGCGCGGGGTCGGCCAGCTCGTCTCCTTCGCGGATGGCGAGGATGAAGAGCCGCTCGCGCTTGTGCGGCGCGCCGACTTCCGCCGCCGTGAAGAGGCCTGCCGCAAGGCGGTAGCCCATGC
>NZ_VORA01000005.1 GCF_008477545.1 Roseibium aestuarii
AAGACAGCCGGGAGAGCACCCCCATCATAACAGCATCCAAAACGAACAATCCCGGGCTTGACCCGGGATCCAGTATCCATCGGCGCGCGTTGTCGAAAAAGGCAGCAGCCTCAGCCGGTTACTGGATCCCTGCCTGCGCAGGGATGACGCGTCGCCGATCAGCGCTCCGTGAGTTTCAGTTCGATGCGGCGGTTCTTGGCGTTGGTTTCCGGGGTGTCGCCGTCTTCAAGCGGCTGGAATTCTCCGAAGCCGGCGGCGACGAGGCGCTTTGGGTCGACGCCCTTGTCGATCAGGTAGCGCACGACGGAGATGGCGCGGGCGGCGGAGAGTTCCCAGTTGTTGCGCAGGCGGCCGGTGCCGGAGAGGGGGCGGGCGTCCGTGTGGCCGTCGACGCGCAGCACCCAGTTGATCTCTTCCGGGATCTGCCGGCTGAGTTCGAGGATCGCTTCGGCCAGCTTGTCGAGTTCGCCCTGACCGGCCGGGTTGATCTCCTCCGACCCGCTGTCGAAGAGAACCTCGGACTGGAAGACGAAGCGGTCGCCGACCACGCGGATGTCGGAGCGCTGGGACAGGATTTCCCGCAGGCGGCCGAAGAAATCGGAGCGGTAGCGGGAGAGTTCCTGCACCCGCTGCACGAGGGCGGCGTTCAGGCGCTTGCCGAGGCTGGCGATCTTGGCCTGGCTCTCGCTCTCCTTGGCCTCGGAGGCCTCGAGCGCGGCATTGGCGGCGGCAAGCTGGCGGCGCAGGGCGGAGATCTGCTGGTTCAGGAGCTCCACCTGGGCAAGGGCTCGGCGGGACACCTGCTTCTCGTCATCGAGCAGGTTTTCAAGCTGGGCAGCCCGTCCTCCGGCTGCGTCCACCGCACCGGACTGGGTGTCGAGCAGGCCGAGCAGCCGGTCCCGTTCGTCGGTCGCCGACGACAGGCTGGACTGGAGCCCGGCGATGGTGTCCTCGAGCTCGGAATTGCTCGCCCGTTCCAGGGCAAGGAGCTCGGTCAGTTCGCTGATTTGGGCATTCAGCCGGTTCAGCACCGTGTCGCGGCCGGACAGCTGCTGGGACAGGAAGAACTGCGCCAGCATGAAGATCGACAACAGGAAGATGATGACGAGCAGAAGCGTCGCCATGGCATCCACGAAGCCCGGCCAGTAGTCGGTGTCCTGGGCTCTCCGGCGGCGGCGGTATCCGGCCATGGATTACTCCTTGGCCCGGTCGAAGGCGGCGGCGATGGAGGCGAGCAGGTCTTCCACCCGCTTCTGCTGGGCGCTCTGGCCCTCGGCCCATTCCCGCATCATCTGCTGCTCGGAGCGCACATGCTTGACGAGGCCCTGAATGCCCTCGGCCAGATTGGCCATGGCCTGGGTGGAGGCCCGGTTGCCACCTTCCTCGACAGATTTCTGCAAGAGGGCGATGGAGGCCTGGATCTGCTGGGTGGTGGAGGCGGTGGCCGGATCGATGAAGGGATCCTCCGGTTCGATGTCGGTCACCGTGGAGAGCCAGTCTTCCAGCTCGGTGTAGAAGCGGTTCTGTGCCTGGCCGGCCTGAAGGTCGAGGAAGCCGAGGATGAGCGAGCCGGTGAGGCCGAAGAGCGAGGACGAGAAGGCGGTGCCCATGCCCGACAGCGGCGCCTCGAGCCCGGCCTTGAGATCCTCGAAGATCACGTTGGCATCGCCCGATCCCACGTTGAGGTTCTGGATGGTGGCGCCTACGGCGCTGACCGTCTGGAGCAGGCCCCAGAAGGTGCCGAGCAGGCCGAGGAAGACCAGCAGGCCGGTGAGATAGCGCGAGATCTCGCGGCTTTCGTCCAGGCGCATGCCGATCGATTCCAGGATCGAGCGGGCGGTGGTCGGGGTCAGGGCCATCTCGCCGACCTTGTTGCCCAGAAGGGTCGCCATGGGGGCGAGCAGGACAGGGGTGCGGCGTTCGAAGGCCGGGTCGCCCAGCCGGAAGCTGTTGACCCACGAGATCTCCGGGAACAGGCGGATGACACGGCCGAAAAGCAGCAGGACGCCGAAGGCCGCGACGAGCACGATCAGGCCGTTGAGGCCCGGATTGCTCATGAAGGCTTCGGAAATCTGCCGGTTCAGGATGAAGGCTATGAAGGCCACGATCACCAGGAAGATGATCATGAAGGACAGGTAGGCCCGGGGGCTGGACAGGCTGTAGGGGTCGTAGTCGCGTGACATGGTCGCCAATCAATCGCCTCGTGGAACGGTCACAGATTGATAGCGTGATTTTCGGAGGCTTGGGAACCGTTAAAGTTAACTGTTTGAAATGTCACACAGGGCCGGACAGCAAAACGCCCCGGAAATCCGGGGCGTCGCAAGGCATCAATCGGGCTGCGAAAGGGGTGAGAACCCTCAGCCGCGCGCTTCCTTCAGCAGGCGCAGGATGTGGTGGTGGGCATATTCGTTGCCCGCGACCACGGAACCGCTTTCCAGGAAGCCCTGCTTGCCGTCCGGGTCGGAGACCCAGCCGCCGGCTTCCTTGACCAGCAGGGTGCCTGCCGCGATGTCCCAGGAATTGAGGTCGTGTTCCCAGTAGCCGTCGAGACGACCCGAGGCGGTCCAGGCGAGGTCCAGGGATGCCGCGCCGCAGCGGCGGATGCCGGCAACTTCCGGCATGAAGTGGCGCAGCTCCTTCAGGGCGCGGCCATGGTCGCCCTTGCCGATGAAGGGCAGGCCGGTGCCGAAGACCATTTCCGGCAGCTCGGAGCGGCCGGCCACGCGCAGGCGGCGGTCGTTCAGGAAGGCGCCACGGCCCTTCTCGGCGGTGTAGAGCTCGTCCATGACCGGGTTGAAGATCACGGCGGCGACGATCTGGCCCTGACGCTCGAGCGCGATGGAGCTGGCGAAGATCGGAATGCCGTGCAGGAAGTTGGTGGTGCCGTCGAGCGGGTCAACGTGCCAGCGGTGCTGACCGTCGGTGCCTTCGATGACGCCGCTTTCTTCCATGACCAGACCGAAGTTCGGACGGGCCTTGATCAGTTCGGCGCGAATGATGTCTTCGGCGCGACGGTCGGCCGCCGAGACGAAGTCCCCCGGCCCCTTGCGCGACACCTGAAGGTTTTCGACCTCACCGAAATCACGGATGAGGCTGCGGCCAGCCTTGGTGGCGGCCTGAACCATGACATTGAGGATTGCTGTACGGGCCATTGTTCTCGCCGAAATTCTTGGGCCCGACGCCTCTTTTCAGGGGCGCCGGGCCGGAAGTTGAAGTCAGGAAAAGCGGCAGCCTCAGTCGGCGCGCTTCACGTATTCGATGGTGCCGGTGTCGACGACGATCTTTTCACCCGAAGTGATGAACGGGGGAACGAGAACGCGCACGCCATTTTCCAGAACGGCCGGCTTGTAGGAAGAAGACTGGGTCTGGCCCTTCACCACGGCATCGGCCTCGGTGATCTGAAGGGTCACGAACTGCGGCAGGCTGATGCCGATCGGACGCTCTTCATGCATTTCCACGGTGACCATCATGCCGTCCTGCAGGAAGGCGGCGCGGTCGCCGACGAAATCGGCCTGGAGTTCCAGCTGCTCGTAGGTCTCGGTGTCCATGAACACCAGCTGGTCTTCCTGGGTGTAGAGGTACTGGAAGTCCTTCTGCTCCAGGCGGACGCGCTCGACCTTGTCTTCCGAGCGGAAACGCTCGTTCAGCTTGCGGCCGTCGAGGAGGTTCTTCAGCTCGACCTGAGCGAAAGCGCCGCCCTTACCCGGCTTCACGTGCTGGGTCTTGACGACGGCCCAGAGGGTGTCCTGATGCTGCAGAACGTTACCCGGCTTGATTTCGTTACCGTTGATTTTCATGGAACGACCGATTGCGATAGAGAAAATGACAGATTTTCGGAGACGCGCCGGGCAGCACACGCAAACAGCGGCCGCGCGAAACCAGTGTGCGGCCTGTCCTACACAAATGCTGGCAGCTTTCAAGCAAAAAAGAAAAACCGCCGTCCCCGCACGTCAGCTGTGGTGAAGAGGCTCTTCCCGTGTGCCTAGCGGGACGCAGTCTCCGGCAGCTTCTGGCCGGGCGCGGAAAACTGCAGGGCCATGCGTTCAGCCTCCTTGCGGGTGTCCTCGTCGAGGGAGGCGGCCAGCTTGTCCAGGGCTTCGTCGTTCACGCCGAGGGTCCTGGCGAGGAAGTGCCAGCGCACCGCCTCCACCGGATCGGGGTCGCGGCCGCGGCCTGCGGCAAAGCACCGGGCGAGCCGGTTCATGGCAACCGCGTTGCCGGACTGGGCGGCGCGCTCGAACCAGTCGGCGGCCTCGCGCTCGTCCGGCTCCACCCCGCGGCCCTGGAAGCGCAGGATGCCGTAATAGACCTGTGCCTCCACGTGACCGCGCCGGGCGGCACGGCCCAGCCAGAAGGCGCCCTGGCGCAGGGTTTCCGCATCCGCGTCGGACTTGTCCTCCTCGGCGGCCTGGAGATAGGACAGGCCGAGATTGTACTGGGCGTCCGGATGGTTGCCTTCGGCGGCCTGGCGCAGAAGGGTGAGGGCCTTCGTCACGTCCTGCGGGCGTCCGACGCCCTCCTGATAGATCAGGGCGAGATTGTACATGGCGGCGGGGTTGCCCGTCGCCGCGACCTTCTCGAACAGGTCGGCAGCCTTCGACTTGTCAGCCGGCACGCCCTCGCCCAGCAGATAGAGCTGGGCGAGCTGTTCGGTGGCGGTGATGTCCTCGGCTTCGGCAGCCTTGGCGTACCAGGCGGCGGCCTTGGTCATGTCTTTCTTCAGTCCCAACCCTGCCTGATAGAGAACGCCCATCAGCGTCTGCGCCTGGGGGATGCCCCCATCGGCCAGGGGCTTGGCGCGCACGGCCGTGGTCATGAACCAGCCGCGCTGGAAGGCGCCATAGGCCAGGTCCAGCGGATCGATGCCGGAGAGATCGCCCGGCGGCGGGGGCACCATCACCGTGCTGGGAAGTTCGCCTTCGGCCAGCGGGCGGGCGGTCTTGGGCGGGGCTTCGGCGGTGGTGACAATGGACGTCGACGGCGTGTCGGGCGTGGACGCGCCGGTGCCAGCCTGTTCCTGCGCGACAGCCGGCAGGCAGGTGAAGGCCATCGTCATCGCAAGGACGGACAATTTGCCCGAAGATGCGACGCGACGCAGCATCCTGTCTCCGCCGGCCGACATGGTCATTCCGCGTCCGGGAATTCGTGGCTGTCGAGGATCGCGTTGGCGCGGGCCACGGCTGCGGCCGGGCCGTCCGCGTGGGTCCAGACCGCGTCCTTCACCGCAACGAAATCGGCGACGGTGGCGGCGGCCGCATCGACGCTCTCGATGTCGGAGCCGGCAAGCGCCACGCAGGGGGTCTCGAAGAGCTCCGCCCACCACTGGGCTTTGGACAGGGTCTTGTCGTGGGGCTCGGGCTTTTCTTCGAGGTCGAGCCGGCCGATGAAGAGATAATCGATCCCGGTCTCGGCCCATTCCATGTCGTCGTGCTTCAGCTTGGTGCCGCCACCGCCAACGATCTTGGCAGGCTGAAGGCTTTCGACCGCCAGCTTCAGGTCTTCAAGAGAGGTGTCCACATGGGCGCCATCGGCGCCGCAGCGGCCTGCGACCTGCGTATCGTTGTAGATCAGGGCGGCCGCGCCGGCGCCTTGGATGATCGGCACGAGGCGCTCCGCGATCGTCTGCAGGGTGCGGCCGTCGGTGTCGGGGCGATAGATCAGCACGCAGGCCACGTCGCCTCCGCTCAGGGCGGCCTCGAGGCTGGGCACGAAGGTGTCCAGGTCAAAGGCGGGCGGGGTCACGAGAAAGAGGCGAGGGCGGTTCACGGGGCGGATCTTCCAGACTGAAATAGGCTCGGGTGCGCTGCCGCCGGAGGGCGGGCGCTCGGATCTATTGTCCCTAATCGGGGCGAAAGAGCGGCGCAAGTGACTTCTTTGCAGAAGTGGTGAATGGGGCTCGGGCAGGGTGCATCGGTTCATCCGCGCATGGGGACGGGCTCCCACTCTCTGCACAGGGACGGTGCTCTGCAGACCGTGCCAGTGTCCCGCGCGCTCCGCCCGCCGTCCTGCTCGGCCTCGTGTCGAGCATCCAGTCTGGATTGCCGGCTCAAGGCCGGGATGACGATGGGGAGGGTACTCTCGCGAGCAGCCCCCCGCGCTCCGCGCCGTCCCGGATCTCCGCTTGCGCTGCGTCCGGGACGGCGGAAAGGCCGGTGCGGAAGCGTTTTTTGCCTCTCCGACGTCATCCCGGATGCAGTGCAGTGGAGATCCGGGATCGGTGAGCCTGGGTGGTTCCGTCTGTACGACCCGTCATGGTGCAGGCTGGTGCCAGTCCTGAAACGCAAAAGGACCGGCACGGGGCCGATCCTTTCGGTGTCTGGGTCTGGCGAGACGCGCCGGATCAGGCGATCTTCGGATCCAGGCTGCCCTTCTTGTAGAGGGCGGCCATTTCGGCCAGCGTGATGATGCGGCCGATCTTCGAGGCCTTGCCGGCGGTGTTGAAGGCTTCCAGACGCTCGACGCAGAGCTTCTGCATCGCATCGCGGGCCGGCTTCATGTACTTGCGCGGATCGAACTCGCCCGGGTTCTCGGTCAGGATCTTGCGGATCTGGCCGGTCATGGCCATGCGGTTGTCCGTGTCGATGTTGATCTTGCGCACGCCGTTCTTGATGCCGCGCTGGATTTCCTCGACCGGAACGCCCCAGGTCTGGGGCATTTCACCGCCGTACTTGTTGATGATTTCCTGCAGGTCCTGCGGAACGGAGGACGAGCCGTGCATGACCAGATGGGTTTCCGGCAGGCGGCGGTGGATTTCCTCGATCACGTGCATGGCGAGGATCTCGCCGTCCGGCTTGCGGGTGAACTTGTAGGCGCCGTGGGAGGTGCCCATGGCGATGGCGAGCGCGTCGACCTTGGTCTCGCGGACGAATTTCACCGCTTCTTCCGGGTCGGTCAGCAGCTGGTCGTGGCTGAGCACGCCTTCCGCGCCATGGCCGTCTTCCTTGTCCCCCATGCCGGTTTCCAGGGAACCGAGCACGCCGAGCTCGCCTTCCACGGAGATGCCGCCCAGATGGGCCATGTCGGTCACGGTCTTCGTCACGCCGACGTTGTAGTCCCAGCTGCCCGGGGTCTTGCCGTCGGCCTCGAGGGAGCCGTCCATCATGACGGAGGTAAAGCCGGCCTGGATGGCGGTCATACAGGTGGCGGGCTCATTGCCGTGGTCCAGATGCACGCAGACCGGGATGTGCGGATAGATCTCGCAGACCGCGTCCATCATGTGCTTCAGCATGATGTCGTGGGCATAGGAACGGGCGCCGCGCGAGGCCTGGATGATCACGGGAGAATCGGTCTGGTCGGCAGCGGCCATGATGGCGAGCGCCTGTTCCATGTTGTTGATGTTGAAGGCCGGCACGCCATAGTCGTGCTCGGCGGCGTGATCGAGCAGTTGGCGCAGGGTGATGCGAGCCATGACAGTCTCCCGTAGGTCAGAGGCGAAATCAGGTTGGAGCGCAGGAAACGCCCCGTCGCGGTTGCAGGACGCGAATTTCGCAATGGTTCTAGCAAAAGACTAGCCATTTGGAAGATCTGCGCCCGCGATCTAAATCAATTAAATTGCAATTAGTTGCGCCAAATTCGGGATATCTTTAATTCGGACGGGAAAATAAATCCAGTCCGAAACAAAAAGCCCGGCGCGGGGCCGGGCTTTTAAATTTTTTAAATCTCGAGAGCTTTCACGCCGGGCAGTTCCTTGCCCTCAAGCCATTCGAGGAAGGCTCCGCCTGCGGTGGAAACGTAGGAAAAGCTTTCGGCCGCGCCCGCATGATTGAGGGCGGCGACGGTGTCACCTCCGCCTGCGACGGACTTCAGCTTGCCGGCCGTGGTCTGCTCTGCGGCAAACCTGGCGGCGGCAACGGTCGCCATGTCGAAGGGGGCGATCTCGAAAGCGCCCAGCGGACCGTTCCAGACCAGGGTCGCGGCGTCGGCGATGGACGCCTTCACGGCGTCGACGGAAGCTGCACCGGCGTCGAGGATCATGGCGTCGGCCGGCACGGCGTCGACGGCGACGGTCTCGCTGGCGGCATTTGCCTTGAACTCGCGGGCGACCACGGCGTCGGTCGGCAGGATGATCTTGCAGCCGGCCTTTTCGGCGGCAGCGGTGATCTTGCGGGCGGTGTCGGCAAGGTCATGCTCGCAGAGCGACTTGCCCACATCCAGACCCTGGGCGGCCAGGAAGGTGTTGGCCATGCCGCCGCCGATCACCAGCATGTCGACCTTGGACACGAGGTTTTCCAGCAGGTCGATCTTCGAGGAGACCTTGGCGCCGCCCACGACGGCCAGCACCGGGCGAACCGGGGTGGAGAGGGCAGCAGCGAGGGCTTCCAGCTCGGCCTGCATGGTGCGGCCGGCATAGGACGGCAGCAGGCGGGCGACGCCTTCCGTGGAGCCATGGGCGCGGTGGGCGGCGGAGAAGGCGTCATTCACGTAGATGTCGCCCAGAGCGGCAAGGGCCTTGGCGAACTCGGCGTCGTTCTTCTCCTCACCCTTGTGAAAGCGGGTGTTCTCCAGAAGCAGCACGTCGCCCTCGGACAGGGCCTCGATGGCCTCTTCGGCGGAGGTGCCGATGCAGTCGTCGGCGAAGTCGACCGGCTGGAGCAGATAGTCGGCCAGCGCCTGGGCAACCGGCTCCAGGGACATGGAGGCGACGCGCTCGCCCTTCGGACGGCCGAAGTGAGCCAGCAGGATCACCTTGGCGCCCTTGGCGGACAGTTCCTGGATCGTCGGCAGCACGCGCTCGATGCGGGTGGCATCGGTCACCTTGCCCGCGTCATCCATGGGCACGTTGAGGTCGACGCGCAGCAGGACGCGCTTGGCCTTGATGTCGGCGAGATCGTCGAGGGTCTTGAAAGTCATGGGATCTCCGTGAGGGCTCGGCGGGCGGGCGCAAAAAGGCAGGGCAGCGCGGCCCGGACAAACGAAACGGGGCGGATCCGGTTTCCCGTGTCCGCCCCGGATGGATCAGGTCAGGATGGTGGTCCCGATCATGCTCAGATGAGCTTGGCCATGGCGACAGCGGTGTCGGACATGCGGTTGGAGAAGCCCCACTCGTTGTCGTACCAGGTCAGGATACGGACGAAGGTGCCTTCCATGACCTTGGTCTGGTCCATGTGGAAGATCGAGGAGTGGCTGTTGTGGTTGAAGTCCACGGAAACCAGCTGGTCCTCGGTGTAGCCCAGGATGCCCTTCAGTTCGCCGTCAGCGGCAGCCTTGATGGCAGCGTTGATCTCTTCCACGGAGGTCTCGCGGGAGGCGATGAAGTTCAGGTCTACCACGGAGACGTTCGGGGTCGGAACGCGGATGGCGACGCCGTCGAGCTTGCCCTTCAGTTCCGGCAGCACCAGACCGACGGCCTTGGCGGCGCCGGTGGAGGTCGGGATCATGGACATGGCGGCTGCACGGGCGCGATACAGATCCTTGTGCATGGTGTCCAGGGTCGGCTGGTCACCCGTGTAGGAGTGGATCGTGGTCATGAAGCCCTTCTCGATGCCGACGGCCTTGTTCAGCACATAGGCGACCGGAGAGAGGCAGTTGGTGGTGCAGGAGGCGTTGGAAACGACCAGGTCGTCCTTCGTCAGGGACTTGTCGTTCACGCCGAAGACGATGGTCTTGTCGGCGCCGTCGGCCGGAGCGGAGACCAGCACGCGCTTGGCGCCAGCGGCCAGGTGTGCGGAGGCCTTGTCCTTGGCGGTGAAGATGCCGGTGCATTCCATGGCAACGTCAACACCGAGGTCGCCCCACGGCAGGTCCTTGGGGTCGCGGATCGCGGTCACCTTGATCGGCTTGCCGCCGTCGATGGTGATGGTGTCGCCGCTGACGGTCACTTCAGCCGGGAAGCGGCCGTGCACGCTGTCATAGCGCAGCAGGTGGGCGTTGGTTTCCACCGGGCCGAGGTCGTTGATGCCGACCACTTCGATGTCGGTGCGGCCGGATTCGACGATCGCGCGCAGCACGTTGCGGCCGATGCGTCCGAAGCCGTTGATTGCAACCTTGGTTACCATGTTTAACTCCCCGAAGTTGTCTTGGCGCCGACGGTGGCGCCCTGTCTCAGCGAATTGAGATTGCGAGTGAATACGCCTTTTGGGTTCATTCGAAAACCGCCGCCCGGAAGGTATTCCGGGCGGCGGTGCCTTTTAAATCAATTTTACTTGGGATCCGCGCCGAGCTTGGCCCGGGCTGCGGCCACCACAGCCTTCGGCGTGATGCCGAAGTGTTCGTAGAGCACCTTGGCGGGGGCGCTGGCGCCGAAGCCGGTCATGCCGATGAAGATGCCGTCGGAGCCGATGAACCGGTCCCAGCCCATGCGGATGCCGGCTTCCACGGCGATCTTGACCGGGCTCTTGCCCAGGATGGAGGCCTTGTAGTCGTCCGACTGGGCTTCGAAGAGCTCGAAGCTCGGCACGGAGATGACGCGGGCCGCGATGCCGGCTGCCTTCAGTTCGCCATGGGCTTCCACGGCGATCTCGACTTCCGAACCGGAGGCGAAGATCGTCACGGCCGCATCATCGTCGCTGTCGACCAGCACATAGGCGCCGCGGGCGCAGAGGTTGTCTTCCTCGAAGGACTTGCGCTGGGACGGCAGGTCTTGGCGGGTCAGGGCGAGGATGGACGGCTTGTCCTGGGTTTCCAGGGCCAGCTGCCAGCATTCCAGGGTTTCCGTGATGTCTGCCGGACGGAAGAAGTTCATGTTCGGAATGGCGCGCAGGGCGGCATAGTGCTCGACTGGCTGGTGGGTCGGGCCATCTTCGCCGAGGCCGATGCTGTCATGGGTCATCACGTGGATGACGCGCTGGCCCATCAGGGCGGCCAGGCGCAGGGACGGACGGCAGTAATCGGAGAAGATCAGGAAGCCGCCGGCATAGGGGATCACGCCGCCATGCAGCGCCATGCCGTTCATGGCTGCGGCCATGCCATGTTCACGGATGCCGTAGTGGATGTAGCGGCCGGAGAAATCGTCCGGGGTGACCGGCGCGGTCTGCTTGGTCTTGGTGTTGTTGGAGCCGGTCAGGTCGGCGGAGCCGCCGATGGTTTCCGGCACCACTTCGTTTAGCACGGTGAGGACCGCTTCGGAGGCCTTGCGGGTGGCCATCTTCGGCTGGTCTTCGGCCAGCTGCTTCTTGTAGTCGAGCACGGCCTTTTCGAAGCCGGCCGGCAGGTCGCCGCGGTTGCGGCGCTCGAACTCGGCGCGGGTTTCGGCGTCGACGGCCGCGAAGCGCTTCTGCCAGTCCTTGTGGGCATGGGCAGAGCGCAGGCCGGCAATGCGCCAGGCGTCGAGAATGTCGCTCGGGATCTCGAAGGGCTCGTAGGTCCAGTTGAGGGCCGCACGGGTGCCGGCGATCTCGTCCGCGCCCAGCGGAGAGCCGTGAACGCCGTTGGTGCCGGCCTTCTTCGGTGCGCCGAAGCCGATGGTGGTCTTGGCGGCGATCAGGGTCGGGCGGTCGCTGGCCTGGGCCTGACGCAGGGCGGCGGCGATGGCTGCCGGGTCATGACCGTCGACGGACAGGGTGTTCCAGCCGGATGCGGCGAAGCGTGCGACCTGATCGGTGCTGTCGGTCAGGCTCACGGCGCCGTCGATGGAGATGCCGTTATCGTCCCAGATGACGATGAGCTTGTTCAGCTTCAGGTGGCCTGCCATGGACAGGGCTTCCTGGCTGATGCCTTCCATCAGGCAGCCGTCGCCGGCCAGCACATAGGTGAAGTGATCCACCAGGTCCTTGCCGAAGCGGCTTTCCTGCAGCTTCTCGGCAATGGCCATGCCCACGGCGGTGCCAAGACCCTGGCCGAGCGGGCCGGTGGTGGTCTCGATGCCGGCGCCATGGCCGAATTCCGGGTGACCGGCGGTGCGGGCGCCCAGCTGGCGGAAGTTCTTCAGCTCGTCCAGGGAGAAGTCCTCGTAGCCCAGGAGATAGAGCAGGCTGTAGAGGAGCATGGAGCCGTGGCCGGCGGAGAGCACGAAGCGGTCGCGGTCCGCCCAGTCCGGGGCGGTCGGATCGAACTTAAGGAACTGGGTGAAGAGGACCGTCGCAATGTCCGCGGCACCCATGGGCAGGCCCGGGTGGCCGGACTTGGCTTTTTCCACCGCGTCGATGGCAAGGAAGCGGATTGCATTTGCCATGCGCTGATGTTTGTCGAGATCGGTCATGTATGTTCCGTGGCTTGTGCGGCGCGATGCCGTGGACGTCGGTTCGCCTTGGGTGCGGCCAGACGGGGCCTCAAGGCGGAAAGGCGCCCGACAAATATCAGGAACCTTGTGTGAGTCAATAAAGCGCGCGCGGGTGCGGCACGCGTTGAGCCTTGTCAAAAAGGGAATTGAGGATTCTGGACAGGTCGCCATTGACGGGAAGAAGACCCCTTGCCTAATCTTCGGAGGCGCGGCGGAATGAGGCACTCGGCCCTTCGGGCAAGTGATCGACAGCCCTCGTTTGATTGAAAACTTTTCAGGATCGGGGGACCGAGGCATGTCGGTCGCCCGAACAATTTCCCGCAGGGAGCTTTTTTCTGTAGGCTCGTCGGCCTGAGGCCCCCCTGCAATGCCTGTGCATTCGACCTGCGCAAGCGGCCCGCAGATGGAACATGGACGGATATGGCGGATACGGGTTTTCAAGCCGAGCTCTCGATCGAGTCGGCCCTGGACAGGTTGATCAAGGCCGTGGACGGTCTGGAGGGGGCTGTTGATCGGCGCCTCAAGGCCGACCATTCCCTGTCCTCCCTCCAGGAAGACCTGCAGCGCCTGAGCGAAGACCGGTCCGATCTGGCCAACCGGCTCGACCATGTGCAGGCGCGCGCTGATCGCCTGAGCGATGCGAACCGGGACGTGTCCCGCCGTCTGGTGACCGCCATGGAGACCATCCGCGGCGTTCTCAACGTGCACGGAGGCTGACGGTCCGCTCATGGTGCAGATCAACGTCACGATCAACGGCCGCTCCTTCCGCATGGCCTGCGATGCAGGGGAGGAGGAGCGTCTCTATGCACTTGCCGACCGCTTCGACGGATGGATCTCGGACCTCAAGGGGTCCTTCGGCGAGATCGGCGACCAGCGTCTCACGGTGATGGCCGGCATCATGGCCACCGACCAGCTGGTGGAGATGGAAAAGCGCGTCGCCAACCTGGAGCGGGAGCTTGCCGAGCTGCGCCGCGATGCCCAGTCGGGCAAAGACGGGCTGCGCGCCCGCGAGGCGGAAACAGCAGCGGCGCTGGAACAGGTCGCAGCCCGCATCGAGGGGCTCGCCCAGAGCGTCTCGCGCAGCCTCAAGCCCACCTGACCCGACCACGCCTTCCTCACAAGGCCCGGCTCAGGAAACAGAAGCGTTCTAGCCGTGAGATCAACGCCTTCTGGGAAGAGACGCCGCACTTGCCCATGGCGGATTTCAGCTGCTTGCGCACCGTATCCTCGCTCACCCCATGGCAGCGGGCCAGATCATCAAGCGTTTCGCCTCGGGCAATTGCCCCGATCGCACGGCATTCGGCCGGGGAGATCGAGAAGAGCTGTGCAAACCGGCGGACCTCCTGATCCGAGAGGTCCAGCGTGTTGGTCATGGGCGTGATCAGCAAGAGGATCCGGCCGCGCGACACCGGAGCAAGCCGGGAGGGTAGGGCCGGGTCGATGATGACGCGCACCGCCAGATCACAGGGCTGCTGGAAGCAGGGCGTCAGAAACTCCGAGAAACGGGGTGCCTTGTCTCCGGCGAGAAGATCCAGCTGCTTGCGCCAGCGGCGCTGGGCGGCCGGATCGGCGAAGCTCAGATGACCTGTGTGGCTCAGCAGGGTGCCGCCGCGCATATGCTCTTCTGCCAGCCGGTTGGCGAAGAGCACGGCTCCGTGGCGGTCGAGAATGAGAACGCCCTTGCCCGAGAGGGACCAGAGGTCGCCCAGGGTCCGCCGCTGCTGCTGCAATTCCAGGCTCGCCACGGTGACGCGCGTGGCCTGGCGCAGGGGCGTCATCAGTCTGGAGATCGCGGCAACCTGCTCGGAGGTGAAGGGGTTCCGGTCGTTGCGCGGTGCCAGGGCGAAGCCGGTGAAGACGTCGCCGCTCGACAGGTTGCCCTGGGCGAGATTGCGCATGCCCCAGCGGGAGAGGCATTCGTTGTAGGCGACGTCGGTTCGCAGTTCGGCCTCGCTGAGGACATCATGCTCGAGCAGGACCTTGCCGACGGGCGCCTGTTCCAGCCGGGGAATGCGCGGGTCGATCAGGATGTAATCGGAGAGATAGGTCTCGTAGCCTTGCCGGTCGCCGCGGACAAAGCAGTCGAAGAGAGGGCGCTCATCCGCATTGCCTAGGCACAGGACGTTGAATGGGCCGCCGGCTACGTGGTCGGAGACGGCCGTCAGGATGTCCGGCCAGAGCTCCGGGTGGATCGCGGCCTCGAACATGGCCTCCACGAGCGCCTCTTCCCCGCACCCCACTTTCACCCTGCGTCTCCCGAGTTTGGTTCAAGACGGTGTCGCATAATTGTGACACCTGCGGATCCTCTTCCGGTTCATTCCCCAAATGGGGGGTGTGGAACCTGTCAGGATCGTGGCAAGAACCTGACTGTTTGATCAAGATATTTCTATCGAGTCATTTTATTTTGAAGTGCTAGACATTGACGGTGTTTTTGCCGTTGCCCGACGGGAAGCTGGTACCCGCACCGGTTTCCATAGACTCTTTGAGCCGGACACCTTGTGTCTGGCTCTTTTTTCTTGTGTCGGGGAAAAATTTTCCCGCGCCCTTCCGCAGCTCACGATGCGGCGGGGGCTGGTCAGGGCCGCGCAGGAGGATTATATGGGACTTGCGGCTGCCCGATACGTCAGGAAACTTATTCCCCGGGGCCTTACGCATTCCTTCGGGAGCTGTCCCCGCTTCGGACCGTGGTCTGTTGCACACGGCGCCCACCTACACAGTAGGTTCTCCGGGATTGCATCTTCCAACGGTCGGGTGGCTGTCCTTCCTTTTCCCCTTTCTTTTCGTCCGGATGGTTTTCCATGGAAACGCTGGCTGCGCTGAAGGACAGGCTCCGCCAGGATGCCCTTCTCCGGCGGGCCGCCATGGATCCGCTGCTGCGCATCGAGGCCGGGCTGACCCTTGCCGAACACGTGGCGGCGCTGGAGCTTGCGCCCGGCTGCATGGTCGCGGGCTTCTGGCCCATCCGTGATGAAATCGATCCCCGCCCCCTGATGTCGGCGCTGCGCGAGCGGGGGCACCGGCTCTGCCTGCCTGTCGTGTCCGAGCCGCACCTGCTGTTCCGGGTGCTGGAACGGGGGGCGACGCTGCAGCCCGCGGGCTTCGGCACCCAGGCGCCCGGTCCCGACGCGGAGCAGGTGACGCCGGACGTGCTTCTCATGCCGCTTGCCGCCTTTGACAGCTTTGGAAACCGGATCGGCTATGGTAAGGGCCACTATGACAAGGCGCTGGCCGCGCTGGAAAGGGACCGCCGACGGACCTGCATCGGACTTGCGTTCGAGGCACAGGAGGTGGACCGGGTTCCGGCCGAGCCGCATGACCGGCCGCTGGATGGCATCCTGACCGAGGCCGGGTTCCGCCGTTTCTGAAACTGCTCGAGGCCCCATGAAGCTTCTTTTTCTCGGCGATCTGGTCGGACGGACCGGTCGCACCGCTGTCATTGACCAGCTTCCGGGGCTGATCGAGGATCATCAGCTCGACTTCGTCGTGGTCAATGGCGAGAACTCCGCCTCCGGCTTCGGCATCACCGAACAGATCCTGCAGGATGTTCTGGATGCGGGCGCCGATGTGGTGACGCTCGGAAATCACTCCTGGGACCAGCGCGACACGCTCGTCTATATCGAGCGGCAGGACCGCCTGCTGCGACCGGTGAACTATCCCAAGGGCACGCCCGGCCGGGGAGCGCATCTCTTCACCGCCCGCAATGGGGCCCAGGTGATGGTCGCCAATGTGATGGGCCGGGTCTACATGGACCCGCTCGACGATCCGTTTGCCGTGATCGACCGGGTGGTCAATGATTGCCCTCTCGGCCAGGTGGCCGATGCGATCATCATCGACATGCATGCAGAAGCCACCAGCGAGAAGCAGGCCATGGGGCATTTCCTTGATGGCCGCGTGTCGCTCGTGGTCGGCACCCACACCCACGTGCCAACCGCCGACCACCAGATCCTGACCCATGGCACCGCCTATATGTCCGATGCGGGCATGTGCGGCGACTATGACAGCGTGCTCGGCATGGAAAAGGACGAGCCAGTGAACCGCTTCCTGCGCAAGATCCCCGGCGGGCGCTTCACTCCGGCCGGCGGCGACGCAACGATCTGCGGCGTGGCGGTGGAGACCGACGACCGCACCGGCCTGGCGCTCAAGGTGGCGCCGGTTCGCATCGGTGGACGGCTCGATCCGGTTCTGCCTCCGTTCTGGAGCTGACCGCAAGGCAGACGCGGACAGGCGCGCCTCCCGTTGCTTGCGCGGGGCGCTGGATTTTGTCCGCGGCTTTGCCTATAAGCATCGCAACTTTCCGACACCTATGCGCAAGAGCCGAGAAGAGCCATGGCAGGACATTCACAGTTCAAGAACATCATGCATCGCAAGGGTCGCCAGGATGCGATCCGTTCGAAAATGTTTTCCAAGCTGTCCAAGGAAATCACCGTGGCAGCCAAGGTCGGCGGCCCGGATGCCGATGCCAACCCGCGCCTGCGTCTGGCCATCCAGAACGCGAAGGCCCAGTCCATGCCGAAGGACAACATCCAGCGCGCGATCAACAAGTCGCAGGCTGGTGAAGGCGACAACTACGAGGAAGTCCGCTACGAGGGTTACGGCCCGAATGGCGTTGCCGTCGTGGTCGAGGCCCTGACCGACAACCGCAACCGCTCTGCTTCCAACATCCGCTCCTATTTCACCAAGTGCGGCGGGTCTCTGGGTGAAACCGGCTCCGTGTCCTTCATGTTCGACCGGGTCGGCGAAGTCACCTACAAGCCGCAGATTGGCGACGCGGATGCGGTGCTCGAAGCCGCCATCGAAGCAGGTGCCGAAGATGTGGTGAGCGACGAAGACGGTCACACCATCTACACCGCCTTCGAGGATCTGAACGAGGTTGCCAAGGCTCTGGAAGCCAGCTTCGGCGAAGCCGAGACCGTCAAGATCATCTGGAAGCCGCAGAACCTGACGCCGGTCGACGCCGAAAAGGCTCCCGGCATGATCAAGCTGCTGGACATGCTGGAAGAAGACGACGACGTCCAGAACGTCTACGCCAACTGCGACATCGACGAAGCCGCCCTCGCCTGAGGCTGTTTCGTCCGCTTCTGAAAGCCCCGGCCATCGTGCCGGGGTTTTTGTTTGTGGGGCGGGCGTGCGGGGGAGGCAAAGGTGACAGCGAGGAGCGCCTTGAGGACCGGGAGGCTTGCGCTCGCGGCGCCGTGGGGGCAGAGATGACCCTCCGCCCTTCGAGCCCCGCAGGACCCGCATGATCGACAATCTCTTCGAGCTGACCGCCAATGACACCAAGACCCTGCAGGAGCGGGCGCTGAAGCTGTGCGAGGAGGCGGGCGAGGTGGCGCAGGCGGTGCTGTCGGCCACCGGAGCGCCGGGATCGGCCTACAAGGGTCTCGATCTCGCCGATGTGCGCGAGGAAGCGGTCGACGTGATCATCGTGGCGCTGGCGGTGCTCGCCCAGGCGAGCGAGAGCGAAGAGGCCTTCAAGCGCGATCTGGAACGGCTGGTGTCGACCAAGGTCGCCAAATGGCAGAAGACGCTCGACCAGCGCTGAGGACCCTAGCGCAGGAGGCCGTCCATCGCGGGCATGGAGGTGACCGCCGCGATGGCGATCAGGCTGTAGGCGATGACCCGGTAGAATTTCGGGTCGGCGGTTCGGAAGCCGGTGGAGCCGAGGAAAAGGCCCAGCCCATAGGCGGGAATGCCGGTGACCAAGAGCCTTGCCACATCGAGGGTGAAGAAGTCGCGCAGCCAGTAGGCGAAGACGGTGCCGATGCTGGAAACGGCAAAGAAGACGATGAGATTGGCGCGGACGATCGCCGGTTCCTTCGCGCTCGACAGCCAGAAGGCGACGACTGGCGGGCCGGCGACCTGGCTGACCCCGCCCAGCACGCCGGCAACCGCGCCGACGCCGAAGGACACGGGTGTCGAGGGCTGGCGGTGATAGCGCCAGCCGGAGACAAGCAGCACCAGAACACCGGCGACAATCGCAAAGATCAACCAGCGCAGCATGAGCACGTCGAGGGTGGCAATCAGCCAGGTGCCCACATGGACGAAGATCATGGAGGCGACGACCGCCGGGATGATCGTCCGCCAGTCGCAGAGGCGCAGGGCCTTGATGACGAGCGGCATGGCAACCACGAAGTCGAGCACCAGGAAGCCGGCGGCCGCAGTGGGCGGATAGAGCAGGGCGGTGGCCACGGGCATGTAGATCATGCCGGCCCCGAAGCCCGCGAATCCCCGCACGCAGCCCGCGATGAACAGGACCGCGCAGAGGAACGCCATGGTTCCCGCAGAGGTGGTGGCAAACAGGTCGAACATGGGGTCCGCGGGGCGTCCGCACTGGAAAAGAGAAGGTTGTTTCCTGCGTAGCCGGGGCTTGTGCTGGCGTCAACGCGGAAGTTTTGTTACCGCTTTGTTCTATGATGCATCCGATTCGAGTGCTCGGCATTGATCCGGGCTTGCGGCGGACGGGATGGGGGCTGATCGAGGTGACGGGCAATCGTCTGAGCTTCGTGGCGTCCGGGACCGTGACCTCCGACAACAAGTTGAGCCTGGCCGAGCGGCTGGTCCAGCTTCACGATGGCCTGACCCGCGTGGTGGAGCTGCACCAGCCGGCCGAGGCCGCCGTGGAGCTGACCTTCGTCAACAAGGACGCGGGCGCGACCCTGAAACTGGGGCAGGCTCGTGGGGTTGCCCTGCTGGTGCCGGCCCTTGCGCGGGTGCCGGTCTCGGAATATGCGCCGAACCTGGTGAAGAAGACGGTCGTCGGCACCGGGCATGCGGAGAAGGAACAGATCCGCGTCATGGTGAAGGTGCTGATGCCCAAGGCCGTGTTCGACACGGACGACGCCGCCGACGCGCTGGCCATTGCCATCTGTCACGCGCATCATCGCAACACGAACAGCGGCCGTCTGGCCCAGTTGGGGGCCGCGTGAGCGGACAGCAGGCATGATCGGAAAACTCAAGGGCACCATCGACAGCTATGGCGAGGACTACGTGATCCTCGACGTGCATGGGGTCGGCTATCAGGTGCATTGCCCCTCGCGTATCCTGCAGCATCTGCCGCGGGCCGGAGAGGCTGCCGTGCTCAGCATCGAGACGCTGGTGCGCGAGGACATGATCCGGCTCTACGGCTTCTCCGACGAGGCGGAGCGCGAGTGGTTCCGTCTGCTGATGACGGTGCAGGGGGTTGGCGCCAAGGTGGCGCTGGCGGTGCTCGGCATCCTCAAGGCCTCGGAAATCGCCAATGCCATCGCGCTCGGCGACAAGGCCACGATCTCGCGGGCGCCGGGTGTCGGCAAGCGGGTGGCGGAGCGCATTCTGGCCGAGCTGAAGGACAAGGCTCCGGGCTTTGCCAGCATCGATGCGGGCACGATCGCCGTGTCCCAGTCGGTGGCCGACAACGTGGCGGGCCGTCCGGTGGCGGAAGCCGTGTCGGCCCTCACCAATCTGGGCTACGGTCAGCCGCAGGCGGCGGCCGCCGTGGCGCGCGCTGCCCAGTCCGCCGGCGAGGACGCCTCGACCGAAACCCTCATCCGTCTCGGCCTCAAGGAGCTGGCACAGTGATCGCCCTTGCCTATGCCATCATCGGCGTCGTCTTTGTCATTCTGGCCTTCGGCGGCATCTTCATGCTCGATCACTGGTTCTCCCAGCGGGTCGGCGACCGGCCGTTTGCCATCAAGGGACGCCAGATCGAAAGCGACGATCCCTTCGTTCGCCGTCAGTTCTGGCTCTTCTCGCTGGCCAAGGTCTTCTATTGCTTCGGCCTGATCGGCCTGCTGATCGCGGTGGTGTCCAATGTCGGATGAGCCGCGCATCGTGAGCCCGGAGATCCGGGGCGACGAGATCGACACCACCATGCGCCCCCAGGCGCTGGACGACTTCGTCGGCCAAGCCCAGGCGCGCGCCAATCTCAAGGTCTTCATCGGCGCGGCCAAGGCGCGGCAGGAAGCCCTTGATCACGTGCTCTTCGTTGGCCCTCCGGGGCTCGGCAAGACAACGCTCGCCCAGATCATGGCCCGAGAGCTTGGCGTGAACTTCCGTGCCACCTCCGGCCCGGTGATCGCCAAGGCCGGGGATCTGGCCGCGCTGCTCACCAATCTGGAAGAGCGGGACGTTCTCTTCATCGACGAAATCCACCGGCTCAATCCGGCGGTGGAGGAAGTGCTCTATCCGGCGATGGAGGATTACCAGCTCGACCTGATCATCGGGGAGGGGCCGGCGGCTCGCTCGGTGAAGATCGATCTGGCCAAGTTCACGCTGGTTGCGGCGACGACCCGTCTCGGCCTGCTGACGACGCCGCTGCGCGACCGGTTCGGCATTCCGGTGCGGCTGCAATTCTACACAGTTCCGGAACTGGAACACATCGTCAACCGCGGGGCGCGCATTCTCGGCATCGGCATGGCCGAAGACGGGGCGCGCGAGATCGCCAAGCGGTCCCGCGGCACGCCGCGCATCGCAGGGCGCCTGCTGCGGCGGGTGCGGGACTTCGCCGTCTTCTCCGGCGTGGACACGGTGGACCGGGCGCTTGCCGACCGGGCGCTCAGCCAGCTTGAGGTGGATGGGGCCGGGCTCGACAGTCTCGACCGGCGCTACCTGCAGCAGATCGCCGTGAATTTTGGCGGCGGGCCAGTGGGCATCGAGACGATTGCAGCGGCCCTGTCGGAGCCGCGGGACGCGATCGAGGAAATCGTCGAGCCCTATCTGATCCAGAACGGCTTCCTGCAGCGCACTCCGCGCGGACGGGTGCTGACGCCGCTGGCCTTCGACCATCTGGGACTGGCCGTGCCCAACAGCGCGCCCTCCGCCCAGCCCGGGCTCTTCACCGAACAGGACTGACTGGGCCAGACTGACTGTGCCAGACTGACTGGGCAGCACCGATCGGGCAGGCACGCGCCTGACGACGAGACCGGAGACCTTCATGAGCGACACGCAAGTCCCCGAGATGTCCTGGCCCGGCCTGTCCGGACGGCTGGAGGATGGGTGTCACCGGCTGGGTGTCCGGGTCTATTACGAAGACACGGATTTCACCGGCATCGTCTATCACGCCACCTATGTGCGGTTCTTCGAGCGCGGCCGGTCGGATTTCCTGCGTCTTGCGGGCATCCATCACGCCGAGCTGCTGAAGGAAGGCGCGGGCGGGATCGCCTTCGCCGTGCGCCGGATGGGGCTAGAATTCGTCCGGCCCGCCACCATCGATGACGTGCTCGAGGTGCAGACGCGCCTGACGGCCTTCCGGGGGGCGCGCATCACCCTGGCCCAGACAATCCACCGGGGCGCGGACCTGTTGGTCTCAGCGGATGTGGAAGTGGCGGTGATCTCCGGCGAAGGGCGGCCGATGCGCCTGCCCCAGCGTCTTGCCGAGCGGCTGAGCGCCCTGCTGCCTCGCTGATCGACCCGGGCGGCCGCGTGGTCCTGGACCTGGGTGACCCTCGTCAGATGCGACAGGGGTGAATTCAGCTCTGAATTGAGCTGGTGCGCCGCAAAATTCTTAATGTGTCCTTAACCTTAATAGATTTTCTTGAAAGCCGGATCAAACCCGGCCGACGGTCCCAGTTTCGCCAAATTCAGCCTTCAAAGGAGACAGATCTCCTCAAGTGCGAAGACGTGCGTTCGTTCAGGCGACGGCGCAGAACTGGAGACCAGACCCGTCTGGCCCCGGCCAGGGCGTGACGGATCCGGCTCGCGACGAAGACTGATTTGAATTGACCAAGGGGTCCCGGTTTCATGGCTGATACGGTGAGTTTTTTCGACCTGTTCCTGAAGGCGCACATCGTCGTCAAGCTGGTCATGCTGGGATTGATCATGGCCTCCATCTGGTGCTGGGCCATCATCATCGACAAGACGCTGCTCTTCAACAAGATCGCCCGGCAGATGAACCGGTTCGAGACCGTCTTCTGGTCCGGCCAGTCGCTGGAGGATCTCTATGGCACCCTTCAGAACCGGACGAATCAGGGCATGGCTGCCGTGTTCGTTGCGGCCATGCGGGAATGGAAGCGCAGCCACGAGGGCGCTCGGCCGGCGATTGCCAGCCTGCAGCAGCGCATCGACAAGGTCATGGACGTCACGCTGGCGCGTGAATCCGAGCGGCTGGAAAGCAAGCTGCTGATCCTCGCCACCGTCGGCGCGGCCGGTCCCTTCATCGGCCTGTTCGGCACGGTCTGGGGCATCATGACCGCCTTCCAGGCCATTGCGGCCTCCCAGAACACCAGCCTTGCGGTCGTTGCGCCGGGCATCGCGGAAGCGCTCTTTGCCACCGCGCTCGGCCTGCTTGCGGCCATCCCGGCGGTGATCGCCTACAACAAGCTCTCCGCCGACGTGGCCAAGACGGTCTCGCGGATGGAAGGCTTTGCCGACGAATTCTCCGCAATCCTGTCCCGCCAGATCGACGAAAGGCGCTGATCCCATGGGCATGAGTGCAGGAACTGGTGCGGCCGGAGGCGGCCGTCGCGGGCGGCGCCGGAAGCGCGTCCAGCCCATGAGCGAGATCAACGTCACGCCCTTCGTGGACGTGATGCTGGTGCTGCTCATCATCTTCATGGTCGCCGCACCGCTTCTGACGGTCGGTGTTCCCATCGAGCTGCCCGAAACCAAGGCGGGCGCGCTGGAGGGCGACAACGAGCCGATCACCATTTCGGTGAATGCGGAAGGCCAGATCTATATCCAGGACACCGAGATCGCCATTGACGAGGTGGTCCCGAAGCTGCAGGCCATCGCGGCCAACGGCTACGAGGAACGCATCTATGTGCGCGGCGACCGCGATGCGGATTATGGCACCGTGATGAAACTCATGGGGCGGATCAACGCGGCCGGGTTCAAACGGCTCGGTCTCGTCACTCTGGAAGAACGGGACAAGTGATCCGCCATGCGGGCAGGTCTTATCGCGTCCGTCACCGGCCATCTGGCCTTGCTGCTCTGGGGGCTTATCGCCTTTCCGGATGTGGACAGCTTTGACGCGCCGCAGGTTGAATCGATTCCCCTCGATCTGATTTCCGTTTCCGAGCTGACCAACGTGCAGAAGGGCGAGAAGGACGCGGAAATCCGCGAGATTCCCGCCACGAAGCCGACGGAAAAGCCGGTGGATGCGCCGCAGCCGGTGGACAAGCCGGCGGAGAAGGTGTCGGAAAAGCCGCTGCCGCCCGAGCCGCAGCCCGAGCCCACGCCGCCGCCTGCTCCCGAACCGGAACCGACGCCGGAACCCGCGCCTGCGCCGGAAGCCGCCCCCGAGCCCGCGCCCGCACCGGAGCCTGAACCGGCCCCTGCGGCAGAGCCCGAACCGGCACCGGCAGAAACGCCCGCGCCTGCACCCCAGCCGGATCCGGCGCCGCAGCCCGAAGCGCCGAAGGTGCCGACCAACGCGGTGCCCAAGACCAAGCCGAAGCCGCCCGTGCGCCAACCGGAAAAGCCGAAGGAAGTGGTGGAACCGACCGAGCGTCCGGATCTTCTGGACAAGGTGGAGCAGGCGCTGGCCAACAGCACGACCTCCCAGCAGCCGGCTTCCGCCGGATCGCGTACCGGGGTGGATCATGCCGGCCTGACGGCAAACGAGAAGGACATCATCGCCCAGATGATCCGGGAGAAGTGGAACCGCATGCCGGACCAGTACCCGGACGACCTGAAGGTGGTGCTCGAGTTCTCGCTCACTCCGGACGGCCGCCTGACCGGCGCGCCGGTGGTGCGCAACTCGCATTCGGACCCGCGCTTCCAGGCGCTGGCGTCCTCTGCGGTGCGCGCGGTCTATCGGGTCGAGGCGGAAGGGGGCTTTTCCATCCTTCCGGCCGAGAAATATGATGGTCCGAACGGTTGGAACACAATGCGGCCGACTTTGTCGCCGAATGGTTAGAAAACAGGCGTCGGCGAAAGCCCTGGCGCCGGGCCGGGTGTTGCCGGTCCTCGACACGCAATACCCGCAGGAAAGATCGGTTTGACATGATGATGGTCAGATATTTGCGACATCTCCTTTTCGGTCTGGGGACGCTTCTTCTCGCCCTCCGGCCCGCTTACGCCCTGGTGGAAATCGACGTACGCGGGGGCAATGTCGAGCCTCTGCCGATCGCGCTGCCGTCCTTCTCGGCCGAAGGCGGGGACGCGCGCGTGGCGCAGGAGATGACCCAGGTGATTGCCGCCGACCTGAAGCGGTCGGGCCTGTTCAATCCCCTCGATCCGGCGAGCTTCATCCAGCAGAACATGGGTGTGAACACCACGCCGCGCTTTGGCGACTGGCGTGTGATCTCGGCCCAGGCTTTGGTGACCGGCACCGTGACCGCCCAGCCGGACGGCCGCCTGCGTGCCGAATTCCGCCTGTGGGACGTGTTCGCGTCCGAGCAGCTTCTGGGTCAGCAGTTCTTCACGACGCCGGAAAACTGGCGCCGCCTGTCCCACATCATCGCCGACGCCATCTATGAGCGTCTGACCGGTGAGAAGGGCTATTTCGACACGCGCATCGTCTATGTGGACGAGACCGGGCCGAAGGACAAGCGCGTGAAGCGTCTGGCCATCATGGACCAGGACGGTGCGAACGTGCGCTACCTGACTCGGGGCGATGACCTGGTGCTGACGCCGCGCTTCTCGCCGACGACCCAGGAAATCACCTACATGTCCTATGCCGGGTCCGAGCCGAGCGTCTATCTGCTCAACATCGAGACCGGCCAGCGCGAGATCGTGGGCAACTTCCCGGGCATGACCTTTGCACCGCGCTTCTCGCCCACGGGCCAGCAGGTGGTGATGAGCCTGCAGCAGGGCGGCAACGCCAACATCTTCACGATGGATCTGCGCAGCCGCAGCACCACGCGCCTGACCAACTCGGCCGCGATCGACACCAGCCCGTCCTATTCTCCGGACGGTAGCCAGATCGTGTTCGAATCCGACCGTGGCGGCACCCAGCAGCTCTATGTGATGAATGCGGACGGATCGAACCAGCAGCGCATTTCCTTCGGCCCGGGCCGCTATTCCACGCCGGTGTGGTCGCCGCGCGGTGACCTGATCGCCTTCACCAAGCAGCATCAGGGCCGCTTCATGATCGGGGTGATGAAGCCGGACGGGAAAGGCGAGCGCATCCTCACCGAGGGCTATCACAACGAAGGTCCGGCCTGGTCGCCCAACGGCCGCGTCCTCGTGTTCTTCCGTGATACGCCGGGAGCCAACGGTGGTCCGCAGGTCTGGACCGTCGATCTCACCGGCTACAATGAACAGCGTCTCGTGACCCCGGCCTTCGCGTCGGACCCGTCCTGGTCGCCGCTCATCGACTAACACATCCGGGCAAGGCAGGGAACCGGGGCGTTTAAGCTCCGGTTAACCCTGTTTGCCAATCAGGCATTAACCAGCTTCCTATAGGATCTGTTCACCTTGAACAGGTGCTGGGGTTAGGAGACTTCGAAAATGGTACTTGTTGCGAATACTCTGCGTGGCCTGAAGGCCCTGGCCGTGCTCGGCCTGGTCCTGCTGGTCGCCGCTTGCGCCCAGACCGGGCCGGATGGCCTGAACGGCCAGAACAATGCCACCCCTGGCTCCGGCCAGGACTTCATCGTGAACGTCGGCGACCGCGTCTTCTTCGAGGAAGACCAGTCCACGCTCACGTCTCAGGCCCAGGGCGTTCTCGACCTGCAGGCCCAGTGGCTGAACCGCTATTCCCAGTACACGATCACCGTGGAAGGTCATGCGGACGAACGTGGCACCCGCCAGTACAACATCGCGCTTGGCGCGCGTCGTGCCCAGGCTGCCCGCGACTATCTGGTGTCCCGCGGCGTGGCCGCGAACCGGGTGAAGACGATTTCCTACGGCAAGGAACGTCCGGTCGCCGTCTGCAACGACAACAGCTGCTGGTCCCAGAACCGCCGCGGCGTGACCGTGCTGGACAACGCCACCAACTGAGTTCGATCCGGTTTCAGGATCACAGGTTGCCGGGCCGGGGAGCGTCGCTTCCCGGTCCTTTTTCGTGGAACGGGCCGTTTTGGCAAAATTGCAGGTCGATGCCAAAATTTGGCCGAAGTCGCCGCGCCCTGTGCTAACCCTGCTTCATGCAAGGGGCGAAGCGGAGATGTTCTCCGCTCGGGCGACGACCAGGAGGGTGAGTATGAAAGCTTTGCGGAGGATTGCAGTCCTCCTTGTGGCCGGTCTGCTGATGGGTGGACTGAGCGTTTCGGCGGAAGCCCAGCTCTTCGGCCGTAAGAACGACGATTCGAGCGTGCGCATCGATCAGCTTGAGGAAACGATCCGTGCCCTCAACGGTCAGATCGAGCAGATGACCTATCAGGTGCGCGAGCTGCAGGACCAGCTGCGCCGCATGCAGGAAGACAACGAGTATCGCTTCCAGCAGCTGGAAGGCGGAGCGCCCGCAGGGGCTGCCCAGCCGTCCAACCGTTCAAGCCTGGAAACCCCCATGGACAGCCATGGGGGAGCCTCCGACACCGCGGCTCTGGGGACCCCTCCCCAGACCCTCGGCACCCTGCCGGACGGGGCAGGTGGTGGCGATGCTGACTGGTCTGCCTCCGGCGGATACGGCACCCCCGGTGCTGCTGCCGGTCCGGGCACCGGCCCGATCGATCTTGGCGCCCTTGCCGGCGGATCGGGTGATCCGCTCGCCTTGCCGCAGGATCCGGGCACGGCGGCCAGCGGTGATGCGATTGCCGGTCTGGCCACTGCGGGCGACCCGCGCGCCGAATATGATCAGGCCTACGGGCTCGCCGTGGCCGGCAAGTACGATGCGGCGGCCGAAGCCTTCCGCTCGTTCGTCGCCCTTTATCCGGATCATCCGCTGGCCGGCAATGCGCAGTTCTGGCTGGGCGAAAGCCTCCTGTCCCAGCGCAATTACCGGGATGCGGCCGACGCCTTCCTGCAGGCCTATACGAATTATCCGCAGAGCGACAAGCGCTCCGACAGCCTGCTCAAGCTCGGCATGTCCCTCAACGGTCTGGGTGAGCGGGAAGCCGCCTGCGCGACCTATTCCGAGCTCCTGACCAAATTCCCCGGCGCGGCTCCGGCCGTGTTGCAGCAGGCTCAGGACGAGCGTCGGCGTGCCCAGTGTTCCTGAGCGCGGCGCGCAGGATGACCTTCCGATCAATGACCGTGAACGGGACGGGCTGCTGGCGCCTCTGAGCGCCTTCTCGTCCCTGGCGCTCGGCGTGTCCGGCGGGCCGGACAGCGTTGCCCTCTTGCGGCTCGTCGATGACTGGCGCGTGGCGACGGGCTGGCCCGGGCGGCTGGTGGTCTTCACCGTGGATCATGGCCTGCGGCCGGAAAGCGCGGTGGAAGCGGCCGAGGTTGCCGGGCTCTGCGAGCGGCTCGGTCTGCCGCATCAGACCCTTCTCTGGGATACCGGCCGGCCGGCCCCTGGCGCCGGCAATCTTCAGGCGCTTGCCCGTCAGGCGCGCTACGAACTTCTGAACCACGCTCTCGGGGCTCAAGGGCTCGAGGGGCTGGTTCTTGCCCACCACCGGGATGATCAGGTGGAAACCTTTCTCGATCGCCTGACCCGTGGCAGCGGGGTCTATGGTCTGGCCGGCATGGCGAGCGTCGAAACCGACGGTCTGGTGCGGGTGCCGGTCCTGCGGCCGCTGCTCGGTGTACCCAAGTCCCGTCTGCTTGCCACCTTGCGGGTGCGCGGACAGGGCTGGCGCGAGGATCCGAGCAACAGCAACGTGGCCTTCAAGCGGGTGCGCCTGCGCCAGCTGGCGGAAGAGCTGGCGTGCGAGGGGCTGGACACGTCCCGCATCCTGCAGACGGCCCGACGCATGGGGCGCGCGGCCGAAGCCCTCGACCGGTGGGTTCAGGATCTGCGTGCGGCGCATGTGGAACGGCATCTGGGCGGACCGATGCGTCTTCCCTGGGCCGTCTTTACCGATCTGCCCGAAGAGGTGCGGCTGCGGCTGCTGGGCACCCTGCTGCGGGATCTGGGTCGCCATCAGGTGGCGCAGGGCAGGGCGCACCCGGCGCGGCTGTCCCGCCTTGAGGGTCTGGACGAGCGCCTGCGGGCCGAGGACGGCTGCCGGTCCAGCCTGGGAGGCTGCGTGATCTGGCGGGATGGCGCGGTTCTGCGCCTGTGGCCGGAGCCCGGCCGCGACGCCGCTCAGGCCCCGGTGATCCGTCTCGATGCCCTGGAACGGGTGACCTGGGACAACCGTTACCGGATCGAGGCTGAGGCTAGCGGAGACGATCCGTGTGCGGAGCCGCTGTGCCTCGGGCCCTGGCATCTGGCGCCGAAGGATGGTGGCCTGATGCCGGATGCAGATCACCTGCGCGCCTGGGGCGGAAAGGCCGCTTTCGGTCGCGCGCCCGCCGTGTGGCGTGGGGATCGCGTGGTTCAGATTGTGGGGCTGGACGTGGCCGAAGGTCACAGGGCTTGCGGCTTCGAGCCGCTTTGACCGGTGAGCCGGGGCGTTGCGGGTGTATTTGCTCAAATCCTCGGCAGAAAAGCGAAGACTGAACAGAGCTCTTTAAGAAAAAAGTCAGCCGGGATGCGCAAGAATGGCGCACTGCCTTGGCACAGGGGGTTTTGCGACCTATCTTGAGGCCAAGTCAGTATCCGCACGAGTAGCCGTCCCGGACGGTTCAGGTAACGAGGCGGTCAAGGGAACGAAATGAACGCTAATTTTCGCAACTTCGCCCTCTGGGTGATCATCGCCTTCCTGCTGTTTGCTCTCTTCCAGCTCTTCCAGAGCCCGGGGCAGCGCAGCGCGAACGATGAGGTGCCCTTCTCCCAGTTCATGGATCAGGTTGAACGGGGAGAGGTCAAGGAAGTCACCATCCAGGGGCAGCAGATCACCGGCGCCTATGTCAGTGGTCGTCCGTTCCAGTCCTACGCTCCCGGCAACGCCCAGTTCGTGGAAACGCTGCGGACGAAGGATGTGGTGGTCAACGCCCGTCCGCCGTCAGACAATTTCTCCCTCGTCGGCGCTCTGATCTCCTGGCTGCCGATGCTGATCATCCTCGGCATCTGGATCTTCGTGATGCGCCAGATGCAGGGCTCCGGCGGCAAGGCCATGGGCTTCGGCAAGTCCAAGGCCAAACTTCTGACCGAAGCGCATGGCCGCGTGACCTTCGAGGACGTGGCCGGCATCGACGAAGCCAAGGAAGACCTGCAGGAGATCGTGGAATTCCTGCGTGATCCGCAGAAGTTCCAGCGCCTCGGCGGCCGCATTCCGCGCGGCGTGCTTCTCGTCGGCCCTCCGGGTACCGGCAAGACGCTGACGGCCCGTGCCGTGGCTGGTGAAGCCAACGTTCCCTTCTTCACCATCTCCGGTTCCGATTTCGTCGAAATGTTCGTCGGTGTGGGTGCGTCCCGTGTCCGTGACATGTTCGAACAGGCCAAGAAGAACGCGCCCTGCATCATCTTCATCGATGAAATCGACGCGGTCGGTCGCCATCGTGGCGCCGGTCTCGGCGGTGGCAACGACGAGCGCGAACAGACCCTCAACCAGCTGCTGGTGGAGATGGACGGGTTCGAGCCGAACGAAGGCATCATCATCATCGCGGCGACCAACCGTCCTGACGTTCTGGACCCGGCTCTTCTGCGTCCGGGCCGTTTCGACCGTCAGATCGTGGTGCCGAACCCGGACATCACCGGTCGCGAGAAGATCCTCAAGGTTCACATGCGCAAGGTTCCGCTGGCACCGGATGTCAACGTGAAGACCCTTGCCCGCGGCACCCCGGGCTTCTCCGGCGCCGACCTGATGAACCTCGTCAACGAAGCTGCCCTTCTGGCCGCCCGCCGCTCCAAGCGTCTGGTCACCATGCAGGAGTTCGAGGACGCCAAGGACAAGGTGATGATGGGCGCCGAGCGCCGCACCCTCGTCATGTCCGAAGAGGAAAAGAAGCTCACCGCCTATCACGAGGCCGGCCATGCCCTGGTCGCCCTGCATCAGGCTGCGTCCGATCCGATCCACAAGGCCACCATCATCCCGCGCGGCCGCGCCCTGGGCATGGTGATGCGCCTGCCGGAAAAGGACCAGGTGTCTCTCACCCGCGCCAAGTGCAAGGCCGACCTTGCGGTGGCCATGGGTGGCCGCGTCGCCGAGGAAATGATCTTCGGCTACGAGAAGGTGACCTCCGGCGCGACTGGCGACATCCAGATGGCCACGAAGCTGGCGCGTGCCATGGCGACCCAGTTCGGCATGTCCGACAAGCTCGGCCCGCTGCTCTATGGCGAGAACCAGGAAGAGGTCTTCCTCGGTCACTCGGTTGCCAAGAACCAGCACGTCTCGGACGAAACCCAGAAGATGGTCGACGCGGAGATCAAGTCCTTCGTCAATCAGGGCTATGAGACCGCGAAGAAGATCCTGACCGAGAACGAGGAAGAGCTGCATGTCATCGCCCGCGGGCTTCTGGAATACGAGACGCTCTCCGGTGACGAGATCAAGAACCTGCTCGAAGGCAAGCCGCCGGTGCGCGACAGCGACGACGACCAGCCGGTAGGCCGTTCCTCCGCCGTTCCCTCTGCCGGCGTCAAGCGCGGCGGCGACGAGGCCCCCGGCGGCATGTCGCCCCAGCCGCAGGCCTGACGGAACAAGGGTCCGATCCGATCGATCAAGGGGCGCCTCCGGGCGCCCCTTTTTCATGGGAGAGCGGGGCTTCGTGCTGCTCCTTTCCGCATCGGCAGTTTTCCGTAACACTTGATCACAATTTTTGAACCTTCTGCTGGCAAGACTTGCGTTAAAAGACACTGAACGCAGATCATCCGACCAGATTTCGAGAGCATCGAACACCCATGCGCAAGTTCTTCGGAACCGACGGCATCAGAGGCCGTGCCAACACCCCGCCCATGACCGCCGAACTGGCCCTCAAGGTGGGCATGGCTGCCGGCCTGTCCTTCAAGAATGGCGGTCACCGTCACCGGGTGGTGATCGGCAAGGACACGCGCCTGTCCGGCTACATGCTGGAAAATGCGCTGGTCGCCGGGTTCACCTCGGTGGGGATGGATGTCTTCCTGCTCGGCCCGATGCCGACGCCGTCGGTCGCCATGCTGACCCGCTCGCTTCGGGCGGATCTCGGCGTCATGATTTCCGCCAGCCACAATCCCTTCTATGACAACGGCATCAAGTTCTTCGGGCCGGACGGGTTCAAGCTCAGCGATGCGATCGAGCTGGAAATCGAGAGCCTGCTGGAAAGCGATCTCGCGCCGCGGCTTGCCGCCTCCCAGGAGCTGGGTCGGGCCAAGCGCATCGAAGGTGCTCAGCAGCGCTACATCGAATTCGCCAAGCGCACCCTGCCGCGCGAAATGAGCCTCGAAGGCCTGCGGGTCGTGCTCGATTGCGCCAATGGCGCGGCCTACAAGGTGGCGCCGGAGGCCCTGTGGGAACTCGGCGCCGATGTGGTGACCATGGGCGTCACCCCGGACGGGTTCAACATCAACAAGGATTGCGGTTCGACCGCGCCGGAAGCCCTGTCGCGCAAGGTGCATGAAGTGCGCGCCGACATCGGCATCGCGCTGGACGGGGATGCGGATCGGGTCATCATCGTCGACGAGAACGGTCAGGTGATTGATGGCGACCAGCTCATGGCCGTCGTCGCCCAGTCCTGGCAGTCCGCCGGGCGCCTGTCCCAGCCGGGCATCGTCGCCACCGTCATGTCGAACCTCGGGCTCGAGCGCTACCTTGGCGATCTCGGCCTGTCGCTGGCCCGCACCAAGGTGGGCGACCGCTATGTGGTCGAGCACATGCGCAGCCACGGCTTCAACGTGGGCGGCGAGCAGTCCGGCCACATCGTCCTGTCCGATTTCGCGACCACGGGTGACGGGCTGATCGCGGCCCTGCAGGTGCTGGCTTGCGTCAAGGACCAGAACCGTCCGGTGTCCGAGGTCTGCCGCCGCTTCGATCCGGTGCCGCAGCTCCTGAAGAACGTGCGCTACGCGGGCGGTTCGCCGCTCGAAACCCAGCCGGTGAAGGAAGCGATCCGGGAAGGGGAGGACCGTCTGGGCACCTCCGGTCGTCTGGTCATCCGGGCGTCGGGCACGGAGCCGCTGATCCGCGTCATGGCCGAAGGGGACGATGAGACCCTGGTGCACAAGGTGGTCAACGACATCGCCGAAGTGGTCGCACGCTCCGCTGCGTGAAATCCTCGCCTTCCTCTTGGAAATTTCAGTCTCCCGCCTGTCGTCTTGCAAAATGACAGGCGGGAGTTCTTTTTTGTTAATTTTGGATTTACCTTTAACTCTTCATTAACGTAAAAAATCTCGGTTAAGAAATACGGTTAAGTCGAGATTAATTATTTTTGACCATGGTGATCTCATCTCAATCGAGGCTGCGATGTCTTGCGCGGGCCTTTTTCATTAGGGACGAGGACATGGGACAATTCTTCAAGCGCCTGTCGATGGCTGTCGTCGCCGTTGCCTGCGCGACCTCCGCATTTGCTGCCGACCTGCCTGAGCCGGTCATCGAACATGTTCCGCAGATCCCGGCCGTGGGCGGCTGGTACCTGCGCGGCGACATCGGCTACAAGGTCTATGGTGATCCGTCGGGCAGCTTCCGCGATGGGGTCATCGGTGACCTGCGCTATGTGCGCGAGAGCATGGACGATGCGGTGAACATCGGCGTCGGTGTCGGCTACCGCTTCAACGAGTATTTCCGCTCCGATCTGACGGTTGACTACGAGACCCCGTCGAGCGCCAAGGGTTATGCCTTCTGCGGGCTCTGCACGGGTAACCTGTCGACCGAAGGTGCGGATATCGACGTCTGGACCGTGATGTTCAACGGCTACGTCGATCTGGGCACCTGGTACAACATCACGCCTTATGTCGGTGCCGGTATCGGTGCTTCCTATGTGCGTGCCTCCAACGCCTATTCGATCAACCCGGGTTCCACCGGCACGGTCAACTACTCCGGCACCAACGGTGAGTGGAACCTGGCCTGGGCGCTCATGGCCGGTGCGGCCTATGACATCAACCCGAACTGGACCATCGACGCGGGCTATCAGTACCGCAATCTCGGCATGGCCAAGACCGTGCGTCACACGGGCGTCGGCACCGGCGGAACCCGCGCGAAGTGGGACGATCTGGTGGCCCACGAGGTTCGTCTCGGCCTGCGCTACAACTTCGGCGGTGCGCCGGTCTATTACGCGCCGCAGGCGATCAGCAGCAATTTCTGATCCGCATCCCCGCGGAGATGCTCGAAGAAGGCCGGCCTTGCGCCGGCCTTTTTTGTGCTGGGGGACAATGTTCCCGTGTTCGTGGCCGGGTTGGCGGTGTTCGGCCATTGACGGCGGCACGGGAGGGGAATATCGGGATCAGGGTCCGTGGCAACGGACCCTTTTTGCGTCTTCAAGGGGTAATCGATGACCGCCGCTTGCACCAAGCCTTCCCTTCGTCCCGCCAACCCGAACTTCTCGTCCGGCCCCTGCTCCAAGCGTCCGGGCTGGTCTCTGGAGGCGCTGGCGGATGCGCCGCTCGGCCGGTCCCATCGGGCCCCGGTCGGCAAGGTGAAGCTGGAAGAGGCGATCAACCGGACCCGTGAGGTGCTTCAGGTGCCGTCCGATTATCGCATCGGCATCGTGCCCGCTTCGGACACCGGCGCGGTGGAGATGGCCCTGTGGTCGCTGTTGGGCGCGCGCCCGGTCGACATGGTCGCCTGGGAGAGTTTCGGCGCGACCTGGGTTTCCGATGTCCTGTCCCAGCTGAGGCTGGATGGCACCCGCCGGATCGAGGCTCCCTATGGTGAGCTGCCGGATCTCGGCCAGATCGATTTCTCCCATGACGTGGTCTTCACCTGGAACGGCACGACCTCGGGCGTGCGCGTGCCGAATGGCGACTGGATCCCGGCGGACCGGGACGGCCTGACCATCTGCGATGCGACCTCTGCCGCCTTCGCGCAGGATCTCGCCTTCGAAAAGCTCGATGTGGTGACCTTCTCCTGGCAGAAGGCGCTTGGCGGGGAGGCGGCTCACGGCATGCTGATCCTGAGCCCGCGTGCGGTCGAGCGTCTGGAGAGCTACAAGCCGGCCTGGCCGATGCCGAAGATCTTCCGCCTGACCAAGGGCGGCAAGCTGATCGAGGGCATCTTCGAGGGCGAAACTATCAACACGCCCTCCATGCTCTGCGTGGAGGACTATCTCGATGCGCTGAAGTGGGCGCAGGAGATCGGTGGCCTCAAGGCCCTGTGCGGCCGGGCAGACGCTAACCTCGCCATCATTTCCGACTGGGTCGTCAGCCGCGACTGGATCGAGTTCCTGGCGGTCGATCCGGCCACCCGGTCGAACACTTCGGTCTGCCTGCGGGTGGTGGATCCGGCGATCACGGCTCTCGACGAGAAGGCCCAGGCAGGCTTTGCCAAGCGCATGGCCGCCCTCCTCGACAAGGAAGGCGTTGCCCATGACATCGGCAGCTACCGGGATGCGCCGGCGGGTCTGCGGATCTGGACCGGGGCCACGGTTCAGGCGGCCGATGTGGAAGCCCTCATGCCCTGGCTCGACTGGGCCTATGCGGAGGCGCGCAACGGCCTCGGTCTCTGAGGGCGCCGCACACACGTTGATTTCTCGGGAAGGGGTGGCCTCGTGCCGCCCCTCCGCACGGGCCCTCTCTCCTTCGTCGTCCTCGGGCTTGACCCGAGGATCCAGTACTCCCCGGCCTGTGTTTTCAGAAAAGTTGGACGCCTCAGCCGGTTACTGGACCCCTGCCTTCGCAGGGGTGACGAGACGATCAGCAGTGCCAGGATCTAAGGGTGTTGCGTCGGTGCGCCACCGCACTCTCCTCCGTCCTTGCAGCCCTTGCTGCTGCAATCCATGTGGTGACCTCTCCGCAAACGCTCCGCCCTGCGACAAGGCGGCCTCAGGCACCTAAGGACGTGGGGACAGGTGTCTTCCGGGTGAAGAGCCGGCCGTCGAGGACGACCAGTCCGGCCAACAGCAGCCCGAGGCCGCCGGTCTGCGTGAGCGTCAGGCTTTCGCCCAGCAACAGCGCGCCCAGGATCACGGCCACGGCCGGAACGATCATGGTGACGACAGAGGCGTTGGTTGCGCCGGCGCTGGCCAGAACCCGGAAGAACAGCAGATAGGCGAAGGCGGTTGCGATCAGGGCGAGGGCGAGCACGCAGCCCCAGGCGGTCAGGGAGGTTTCCAGGGGCGTCCAGGACAGCCCGCTGATCAGCGCCACCGGTGCCATGATCACGGTCGAGGCCGTCATCTGTCCCGTGGCGGTGACGAGAGGCGGCATGCCCCGGAACCGGCGCCCCCAGGAGGCGCTGAGGCCATAGGACACGGCCGCTCCAAGACAAGCCAGCTGCGCCCAGACCGGATCATGGGCAAGACCCGTCAGGCTGGAGGAGAGCAGCACGGCAATGCCCCCGAGCCCGACGAGCACGCCGGCGATTCGGTGCAGGCGGACCGGCTCGTGCCCAAGCCACAGCGCGGCGACGAGAAAGGCGAAGATCGGGGTCGTGGCGTTCAGGATCGAGGCGAGGGAGGCGGAGATCGCCGTCTGACCGAGGAAGAGGAGCGAGAAGGGGATGGCGTTGTTCAGCAGGCCCATCACGGCAAAGTCGCGCAGGGTCCTGCGGTCGGTGGGAAAGCGCAGACCCCGGGCGCGCAGCACCAGATGGAGAACGGCGCCGGCCAGCAGGACGCGCAGGAAGACAAGCACCAGAGGCGGGATTTCCGCCACGGCGACCTTCGCGACGACGAAAGAGCCGCCCCAGATGGAGCCAAGGAAAAGAAGCATTAGCCAGTTGAGCAGGGACATCCGGGTCCTCTCCGGGGACATGAGGCAGGTCGTGGTCGGACGGTTTGCCGGACGACGCAAAGGCTCTATCAGGACGCGGGGCCCAAGGACACCCGAAAGACGAGCCGCGCGTGGGGACTTGGCAGTCCTGTCAGGGGTGCGCGGCGGGGCATGCCGAACCGGCCCCGACCCTGTGCCGCCCATGCGCCGCCTTGCGCGGGAGGCTCGTTCCGCAGCCCTGCGCAAAAGGGGGGGGAACCGGCGCAGGAAAATCGCGGTTTTGGGCTCGCATGTTGGGGGGCGAGTGGCTATAGTCCGCCGCGTTTGCCGTGGGTCTTCGGGCTCTGCGGCTGTCTGTATTCGCGCCCCTCGTCATGCCGGGGCGCAGGTTGCCGTTTCAGGAGGGCATAAAGTCCATGGCCAATGTGGTTGTTGTCGGGTCTCAGTGGGGGGATGAAGGCAAAGGCAAGATTGTCGACTGGTTGTCGGAACAGGCCGATGTCATCGTTCGCTTCCAGGGCGGACACAACGCCGGTCACACGCTGGTGATCGACGGCACGAGCTACAAGCTCTCCCTGCTGCCGTCGGGCGTCGTGCGTGGCAAGATGTCGGTGATCGGCAACGGCGTGGTCCTCGACCCGCATGCCTTTGTCGCCGAAGTCGAGAAGCTGAAGGCTCAGGGCGTCGTCGTGACCCCGGAAAACCTGCGCATTGCCGAGAACGTCACCCTGATCCTGTCGCTGCACCGTGAGCTGGACGCGCTTCGCGAAAACTCCAGCACGGGCACCAAGATCGGCACCACCAAGCGTGGCATCGGCCCGGCTTACGAAGACAAGGTCGGCCGCCGGTCGATCCGCCTGATGGACCTGAAGAACCTGGACACCCTGCGCGGCAAGGTGGAGCGCCTGCTGGCTCACCACAACGCCCTGCGTCGCGGTCTCGATCAGGAAGAAGTCTCTGCGGACGTGATCTACGAAGAGCTGACCAGCGTCGCCGATCAGGTTCTGCCCTTCATGGATTCCGTGTGGAAGCTGCTGGACGGCGAGCGCAAGGATGGCAAGCGGATCCTGTTCGAAGGCGCCCAGGGCGCGCTTCTGGACATCGACCACGGCACCTATCCCTTCGTGACCTCGTCCAACACGGTGGCCGGTCAGGCCGCCTCGGGCAGCGGCCTCGGCCCGACCGCCATCGACTATGTGCTCGGCATCACCAAGGCCTACACCACCCGCGTGGGCGAAGGTCCGTTCCCGACCGAGCAGCAGAATGAAGTCGGTGACTTCCTCGGCACCCGCGGTCACGAATTCGGCACCGTCACGGGCCGCAAGCGCCGCTGCGGCTGGTTCGATGCGGTTCTGGTGCGCCAGACGGTCTGCACCTCGGGCATCAGCGGCATTGCCCTGACCAAGCTGGACGTGCTCGACGGCCTGGACGAGATCAAGATCTGCGTCGCCTATGAACTGGACGGCGAGCGAATCGATTACCTGCCGGCCTCCCAAGGCGCGCAGGAGCGGGTGAAGCCGATCTACGAGACCCTTCCCGGCTGGAAGGAATCCACAGAGGGCGCACGCTCCTGGGCCGATCTGCCGGCACAGGCGATCAAGTATGTCCGTCAGGTGGAAGAACTGATCGGGGCTCCGGTGGCTCTGCTCTCCACCAGCCCGGAACGGGAAGACACCATCCTGGTGCAGAACCCCTTCCAGGACTAACTCCTTATAATAAAACGGGATCTGGCCGCGTTTGGCGGTCGGCTCCCGGCTCTTTCGGCGGCTTCGGATCTGCGGGGCCGCCGTTTTTGTCTGTGCCGCAAGGGCAGTTTGCGTCTTGCTGGCAACGAATTGGCGCTTTCGGGGTTCTCACGACTCATGCCAAGCTTTCCCGGTTTCCGTTCCGGCGTCACAGTCGCGGACAGGTTTCAAAGGGCCTCGTGCAAACAAGGGGTTCGCCTGGAAGTTAACTTGGTATAAGCCTTGATGAACATGACAGGACTTGATCCGGCGCAGCAGACGGACTTGAGTCAACGGGCGGGAAGATGGCTGACTATTATTCCATTCTGAAACGGACGATCGAGTCGCTGCCGGAGAACACGGGCGCTGCCCGACGCAGCGTCTACAGCCGTGCGCGCAATGCGATCGTCAACCAGCTCAAGAGTTACGAACCGGCTCTCTCGCCCTCCGAGATCACGGCTGAACAGCTGCGTCTGGAAGAGGCGATCCGCAAGGTTGAAGCCGAAGCCGCCCGTGCGACCCTTGGCCTTTCCGCCCGTCCCGCGCCCGCAGGGTCGGCCGGTGCGTCTGCCACCCCGGCGCCTGCTGCTCCCGCTCCTTCCGCGCCCGCTGCGTCCCCTGCTGCTGCGGCGCCGTCTCCTTCCGCTTCTGCCGCTCCGGCGAGTGCCTCCGCCGGTCTGACGACCCCGCCGAGCGAGCCGGCTGCCGCCCCGGCCGACCCGCGCGCGACCCGCGCGTCCACCCTCGAGACACCCCGCAGCGAACCGTCCTTCGGCGCCAGCCGTCAGGAGCCGAACCTGGGGGCACGGCCCACGGCCGCAGATGCCGCGCCCTCCGTTTCGACCGCAAGGTCGGAGCCCAGCTGGTCGTCCGCACAGGATGACGAGGACCTGGATCAGGACAGCGGTCTGGATGACGGCCCCGAGACTGACTGGGACGGCGAGGACAATACGGATTACGAGACCACCGCCCCTGCGGTACCGGTGGCCGCGCCGCGCAAGTCCAAGCGCGACCGGCGTGGCGAGCGGGCTTCCGACCGGCTGTCCGGCGGCCGGGGCAAGTCCGGCGGGGCCTCCTTCGGTCTGATCGGGCTTCTGGTCCTGATCGTGCTCGGCGCGGGCGGTGTGCTCTATTCCCAGAAGGACATGGTGGCTGCGATGTTCGGGGGTGGCGAAGAGGTCGGCCCGATCGTTGTCGACACGGCGCCGGTTGCCGGCACTGCCGAACCGGAGGCGCCGAGCGACGAGACGCCGGCGGATGCCGCCGACAGCGCCAAGATCGAGGATCGTCTTCTGGACGAGAGCGGTCAGCCGGCGGTTGCTGCCGATGCGAGGTCCGTGACGACCCAGCCCATCGTTCCGGGCCAGGGCACCAGCATGTCCACGACCATTCCGAGCCTGCCCCTGACGGAAGAGCAGGGACAGGACGGCGCGGCCCTGGATGAGGCGGCCCCCGATGATCTCGGCGCCCTTGCGACCGCATCCGATGCGGAGACCGCGCCGGTGCAGCCCGTGGAACCGGGCAATGCCGCCTCCGTGGTGCCCACGGAGACTGCGGGAGAAAGCCAGCGCTCGATCCTCTATGAAGAGGGTGACGTGAACAATGGCGCGGGCACGGCCTCCCAGGGCAATGTGGTCTGGGCGCTGGACACGGACACGAGCCTCGAAGGCAAGGCCTACAAGGTTCTGACCGCGAAGGTCGATATCCCCGACCGGAACGTCACCGTCTCCATGCGCATCAAGCCGAATGACGACAGTTCCCTTCCCGCCAGCCATCTGGTCGAGCTGAAATACGAGTTCCCGAAGGACTTCCCGGCGGGCGACGTGGTCAACGTGCCGGGCCTTGTGATGAAGCCGACCGAAGAGGCGCGTGGCGATGCGCTCGTCGGTGCCTCGGTGAAGGTCTCGCCGGGCTATTTCTGGATCGCCCTGTCGAGCATCGACAGCGAGCGGGATCGCAACCTTGCCCTTCTGCGCGAACGGGCCTGGATCGACATTCCCATGCTCTATGAAAACGGCAAGCGCGGCATCCTCACCCTCGAGAAGGGGGCTGCGGGCACCGATGCGGTCAATCAGGCCATTTCCGCCTGGACGGGGCAGTAGGCCGGACCAGCCGGTGCATTCGGAAGTTTGAAAGGGGCGGTGCCGTGTGCGCCGCCCTTTTTCGTTCGAGCGTCCCGTCACGGCCCCGGTCACGGCCCCGGTCACGGCGTGGGGGCAGTGCGTCGCGCGGTCGGGCGGGGGTTGCCTTTTGGCTTCCGCTCGGGCAATGTCCGACCCGGTCCGAGGGGTGTTCCGCTGCGGCGGGGCTGAGATGGCGCAAGCCGAACCCTTAGAACCTGATCCGGGTCATGCCGGCGAAGGGACGGAAACCTTAGCCTCTTCCCGGATCTCCAGTGTCAAAGCCAGCGGTTGCCTTGCGGCCCGCGGGGACGGGAGATCCTTTCATGCTGGTTCGCCAGTTCAGACGGCCTGTGGCCGTGCCTTGCCTTCATTGTGCCCGCCTCCCGCAGGGGCGCAGCCGGCCCGCGCTCTTGCGCTCGACCCTCGTGCGACGTCGCGACGGGGTGCCGACATGAAGCATCTTCTTGTCCGCCTTGGTCGTTTCGCCCTCGGGCTTGGGCTGTTCGTCGCGCTCTGGGACGGCATCGTGCGTCTCTTCGCGTTGCCGCCCTTCATGCTGCCGTCACCGGCAAGGGTTCTGAGCGCCTTCGCGCAGCGGTGGGACTTCCTGCTGCACCATGCGGCACTGACCCTGGGCGAGACGCTGCTCGGCTTCGTCTTCGGCGTTGCAGCCGGGATCGTCGTGGCTCTGCTTCTCTGGGTCTCGCCTCTGGTGCGCCGGGGGCTTCTGCCTGCTATTCTTGTCACTCAGGCGCTGCCGGTCTTCGCCATCGCCCCTATTCTCGTGCTGTGGCTGGGGTTTGGTCTTGCCTCCAAGATCGTCATGGCCGTGCTGGTGATCTTCTTCGCCGTGACCTCGGCCTTTTATGACGGGTTGACGCGCATGGACGCGGGGCTGGTCGATCTGGCCCGGCTCTATCGGGTCTCCCGCTTCACCGAGCTGCGTCTGTTCCGCCTGCCCGCCGCTCTGCCGGCGCTGGCTTCCGGTATCCGGATTGCCGCCGTCTTCGCCCCCATCGGCGCCATTGTCGGCGAGTGGGTCGGCGCCAAGGGCGGGCTCGCCTTCATCATGCTTCAGAGCAACGCGCGGATGCAGACGGACGTGATGTTCGCCGCCCTGATCCTGCTGGCCCTGATGGTTCTTGTCCTGCGCGCCGTGGTCGACCGCTCGACCCGCCGCCTCGTTCACTGGCAGGCGGAGACCTGACCTGCCACGTCCCTAGGAGGAAACCCATGAAACTTCTGAAATCCCTGACCCTTGCGGCCGGGCTTCTGGTGGCCGGACTGCCGCTTGCCGGCACGGCTCAGGCCAATGAAAAGCTGACCGTCCTGCTCGACTGGTTCGTCAACCCGGACCATGCCCCGCTGGTCACCGCCGTCGCCAAGGGCTTCTTCGCGGCCGAAGGGCTGGATGTGGAGCTGGTGGAGCCGGCCGATCCGGCCATGCCGCCGAAGCTGCTTGCCGCCGGACAGGGCGACATTGCCGTGTCCTATCAGCAGACCCTCAATGCCCAGATCGAGGAAGGTCTGCCGGTCGTGCGCATCGGCACGCTGGTCGCCACGCCGCTCAACAGCCTGATCGTCCTGAAGGATGGTCCGGTGAAGGAACTTCCCGACCTGAAGGGCAAGAAGATCGGCTTCTCCGTCTCCGGCTTCGAGGATGCCATGCTGGGCGCCATGCTGAAGAAGGCCGGATTGACCCTGGATGACGTGGAGCTCATCAACGTCAACTTCGCCCTGTCGCCGGCGCTGCTCTCCGGTCAGGTGGATGCGGTCATCGGCGGCTATCGCAATTTCGAACTGACCCAGCTCGAGCTGGAAGGTCATGCGGGCCTTGCGTTCTATCCGGAGGAAAACGGCGTGCCTGTCTATGACGAGCTGATCTATCTGGCCCACAAGGACAAGCTGGACGATCCGCGCCTGCCGAAGTTCCTGGCGGCCATCGAGGCAGCGACCATCTATCTGACCAATCATCCGGATGCGGCCTGGGACGCCTTTGTGGAGACCTATCCGAACCTCAAGGACGAGCTCAACGAGCGCGCCTGGGCCGACACGCTGCCGCGCTTTGCCAAGAGCCCGGCGGCACTCGACAAGGGCCGCTACGAGCGCTTCGCCGATTTCCTGCTGGAAGCGGGTCTGATCAAGACCGCCGTTCCGGTCGAGACCTACGCGACCACGCTGCGCTGACGGCTCACCGATTCCAGGCGACAGGACTTTCGAGGCGGGGCGACCGGACGGGTTGCCCCGCCTCTTTTGTCTTCAGGTTTCGGCGAGAGGGGCAAGCGCCGGGGATCGGTCGACGTCGGTCGTGGCAAAGGCGCGGGCGAACTGGCCGTAGAAGCCCGTCAGCCGCTCGGGTGCCAGGGTCCGGCAGGTGTCGAGATGCGCGCGGGCATCCTCGGCGCGGCCTTCGCGCCAGGCGTCGATCATGGCCTGATGGGTATGGGACAACTCCTGGAAGGGAGGCTGGGCGGCGAGGGTCTCGTCGCCGATCAGCGCGAAGAGGCGGACGGGCTCGCTCTTGCCTTTCAGCGGGATCTCGCGGGCTTCCAGATAGGCGAAGTCGGGCACGGCGTCTCGGGTGGCGGCGGAGACGAGCAGGTCGGCGCCCGCCTCCTTGCAGCTGGATTCGATGCGCGAGGCCACATTCACCGCATCGCCGATGACCGAATAGTTGAAGCGCTGGTCCGAGCCCATGTTGCCGACACAGGCCTCGCCGGTGTTGATGCCGATGCCGATCTGCACGCTCTGGACCTTGAAACCCCGGGCGCGGAAACCGAAGCCGTCGTCCCGGTTCAGGGCGTCGAGCCGTTCCAGCATGGCCAGACCCGCGCGGCAGGCGAGACGCGGATGATCGGTCTGGAGCAGCGGCGCGTTCCAGAAGGCCATGATGCTGTCGCCGATATACTTGTCGATGGTGCCGTCCTTGCTCAGGATTACGTCCGAGAGGGGCGAGAGCAGGGTGTTGAGGAAGCTGACCAGTTCCTGCGGCGTGAGCTGCTCGGAAATGGGCGTGAAGCCGCGCACGTCCATGAAGAGGATGGTCATGTCGCGCAGGTCGCCGCCCAGCACCAGCTGCTCCGGCGAGCTCTCCAGCTGGTTGACCAGATGGGGCGACAGATACTGGCCGAAGGCCTGCCGGACGAAGCGTTTCTCCCGCTCGGTGATCACGTAGAGAATGGCGGTGGCCGTGGCAAAGACCAGGAAGGCGGCGATGTTCGGATAGACCGGGTCGATCAGCAGCCCTTCCTCGAAGAAGAGCAGGGCCGAGCCGCCCATGAGGAGCGTGGCGATGGCGGCGCCGAGCAGGGCGGTGCCGATGGAGCCGAGGGCCGGAAAGGCGAAGATGACCAGCGACCCGACGACGAAGGTGACGAGGGTTTCCGCCCCATCCGCCCAGTCGGGGCGGCTGATGTAGACCTCTTGCAGGATCTGCTCCAGCGCCTGGGCATGGATCGAGACGCCGGGAACCACCTGACCGAGGGCCGTGGCGCGAATGTCGAGAAGACCGACCGCGGAGGTTCCGACCAGCACGATTTGCCCCTCGACCCAGGGGCGCACCTGATCGCGCAAGGCAGGATCGAAGAGATGGCGTGCGGAGAGATAGCGCTCCGGGCGGTCCGTGTCGTAGCGGACCCAGAACTCCCCATCCGCCGTGGTGGGCACTTCATAGGCGCCGATCTTCACGGCGGTGACGGCGTCGGCGCCGCTGTCCACCTGTCCCGAGGCCCCGGTGGAGCGAACGATGATGCTGCTCGCGCCCTGGGCCACACGCAGGGTTTCGGCCGCGAGGCTCGGATAGAGCCTTTCCCCGTCCGAAAGGATCAGCGGAATACGCCGCACGATGCCGCGCGTGTCGGCAGAAGACAGGGACACACTGCCGGTGCCGCTGGCCCGGGCTTCCAGCATGTCGAGGGCGGGGAGAAGGGCGGGCTCCGGCTTCAGGAAGGTGACCGGATCGGTGCCCGCATGGGCGAAGGAGGCCTTGGGCTGCGGCGCGCGGCCCGTCGCCTTGCCGACGGTGGCGAAGCCCAGCACCACCGGGGCTTCGGCGATGGCCTCTGCAAAGGCGGCATCATTGTCGGCAAGCGACGAGAGGGTGCCGATGATGAACTCCTCGTGCACCTTGTTCTCGAACTGAATGGTCTTGGCGATATTGGGGGGCGAGGAGCGGTCGGGCTCGGAGAAGATCACGTCAAAGGCGATGGCCGCCGCCCCCAGCTCGTTGAGGATCCGCGTCATTTCCGCCAGGCGCGTGCGCGGCCAGGGCCACTGGCCGAAGGCGTTGAGGGTTTCCTCGTCGATGTCGACGATGCGTACCGGCGGATCGCCATAGTCGCGCGGGGCGAGACGCTGGTAGCTGTCGAAGGTCAGCTCGCGAACGGAGGCGAGGAATTCCGGATCGGCGGCGCGCAGCAGGGTGAGGACGGTCAGGAGCGTCACCGAGGTGACGGCAATCAGCGCCCGTTTCGACAGGATGTGTTTCCAGACCGCAGCCATGCCCTTCAAGGCCCCTTCCATCCCGTCGCGGGTCGCGTCGTCCATGCGGGCGACAGGGTAGGGGGCCGGTGACGGGCTTGCAAGGCCGGGGCTGTCGAGGGGGCGGCTCCCATTGCGACAGATTTCCGGACGGGGAGACGGAAACAGAAGACCCCGCAGCGGGGTTGTGCTGCGGGGTCGTCAAGGACTCGTTTTTTGGGAAGTTCGCGCCCGGCGATCAGGCCGGGCTTGCGCCCATTTCGCGGGCGCTGGATTGAACCGCCTTCTGCACCTTCTCGAAGGCGCGGACCTCGATCTGGCGCACGCGCTCGCGGCTGACGCCGAATTCGCCGGAGAGGTCCTCAAGCGTCATCGGGTCTTCAGAGAGGCGGCGCGCCTCAAAGATGCGGCGTTCGCGCTCGTTCAGAACATCCATGGCGCTGGCCAGCATCTGGCGGCGCATGTCCAGCTCTTCCTGGTTGGCGAGCAGTTCTTCCTGGCTGTCATTTTCGTCGACGAGCCAGTCCTGCCACTCGCCCGCATCCGCTTCGGCGCGGATCGGGGCGTTGAGGCTCGCATCCCCGCCCAGACGGCGGTTCATCGAGATGACTTCCTCTTCGCTCACCCCGAGCTTGGTGGCGATTTCCCGCACCTGGTCCGGCTTCAGATCGCCCTCTTCCAGCGCCTGAATCTTGCCCTTGAGGCGGCGCAGGTTGAAGAAGAGGCGCTTCTGATTGGCGGTGGTGCCCATCTTCACGAGGGACCACGAGCGCAGGATGTATTCCTGAATGGCGGCCTTGATCCACCACATGGCATAGGTTGCCAGGCGGAAGCCTTTGTCGGGCTCGAAGCGCTTGACGGCCTGCATCAGGCCGACGTTGCCTTCGGACACGACCTCGCCGATGGGCAGGCCATAGCCGCGATAGCCCATGGCGATCTTCGCCACGAGACGGAGGTGGGAAGTCACGAGCTTCTCGGCAGCTTCCGGATCGTCATGCTCCTTGTAGCGCTTGGCGAGCATGTACTCTTCCTGCGGCTGGAGCATGGGAAACTTGCGGATCTCGTCAAGATAGCGGCTGAGCCCACCCTCGCCGGCTACCAGTGTCGGTACGTTCTGGGCCATGAAATGCGCCCCCTTTCACCCGAATGAATTCGTTTGCTCCTTGTCGGAGAGATCCGCCCTGTCGGCACGGATCCCGTCCGGTTTGCGAGGCAAACGCAAGACACTCGCGGCCGTTCCTCACGGCCCGCGAACCCCTAATATAAGTGCCCTAGCGCAAATTGCAGGGGTTCGGGCCGATCACGCGGTCTAAAATTTTCGTAATGTCTCGAGAAGTTCCGCGAAATCAGCGGGATAATCGCTCTCGAAGCGCATGGTCTCACCGGTGGCCGGATGCTCGAAGGCGAGCAGCCCCGCATGGAGCGCCTGACGGGAGAAGCCGGCGACCGTGGATTTCAGCGGTTCATCCAGACGGTTGACCTTGGTCTTGTAGCCCGCGCCATAATCGTCGTCGCCGATCAGCGGATGCCCGATATGGGCCATGTGAACGCGGATCTGGTGGGTGCGTCCGGTTTCCAGGCGGCATTCTATCAGGGAGGCCAGCGGCGGTTCGTCCTCAGGGCCGTAACGCTCCTTCACCTGCCAGTGGGTGATGGCGTGGCGGCCGCTGGTCTTGACGACGGCGATCTTCAGACGGTTGGCATTGGAGCGGGCCAGGTTGGCGTCGATGGTGCCCTTCAGGCTCGCCGGCGCACCCCAGACGAGGGCGGAATAAGCCCGTTCCAGCGGGCCGGTCCGGCCGTGGTCGGCGAACTGGGCGGAAAGGCCCTGATGGGCGAGGTCGGTCTTGGCGACCACCAGCAGGCCGCTGGTGTCCTTGTCGATGCGGTGCACGATGCCCGGGCGCTTGACCCCGCCGATGCCGGCCAGGCTGTCGCCGCAATGGTGCAGCAGCGCGTTGACCAGGGTGCCGGTCCAGTTGCCGGCGCCCGGATGGACGACGAGACCGGCAGGCTTGTCGACGACGATCAGATGCTCGTCCTCGTAGACCACGGTGATCGGAATGTCCTCGGGCTGGGGATCGGCGTCCTCGGGCTCGGGCAGGACGAGAACCAGCTCGTCCCCTTCGTTGACCCGGTATTTGGCCTCAACTATCTTGCCGCCATTCACGGTCACTTCGCCGGCCTTGATCAGGGCCTGGACCCGATTTCGGCTGATGGTGTCGAGCTGGCCGGCCAGAACGGCATCGAGCCGCTTGCCGGCATCGTCCGCAGCAACCTTGTAAGCGAAGTCCGACAGCTCCTCGCCGCGGTCTTCTGGAGACATCTCGTTCATGACACAACCTGATTTCAATGGCCAGCAGGCGGACGACGCGCCGCTTGATCCGGCGACCCTGCGCATTCAGACCAAGCTGAAACGGCTGCTTGCCGGATCGTCCCTGGTGATGTTCGCGGGTTTCATCGCCGTCTTCGCAGCAATCTTCTACAAGATCAATGCCGCTGACGACAGTGCCTCGCGCGATGCCATTGCATCCACCATTTCCCTTGGCGGTGCGGGCCAGGTGCTTCAGGTCTCCCTGAGCGAGGGACGGCTGGTGCTTCTCGTCGAGGACGAAGGCAGCCGGATGATCGTCTATGCGGATCCGTCGAGCGGCGAGGTTCTCGGCAAGACCCGGTTCCTCAACCGTTAAAGATCGCGATAGCTCAGCATGCCGGCGAAGGGCGAGCGATCCTTGCCCTTCGCGTCATTGGGGTGATTGACCCCCTCGGTCACGGGGACCTCGGCAAAGTCGAAGGGGCTGAGACCCTCCAGACAGGCGGCGTTGATGCCGAACTGGGTCGGGTCCGACCGGCGCTGGTGATGTGTGTAGATCCCGCAGACGGCGCAGAAATGGTGTTTCGCAGCGCCCGTGTTGAACTGATAGAGCGTGAGCTTCTCCGCCCCTTCCAGGATCTCGAAATCGGCAAGCGCTGCAGAGACGGCCACGGCGCCGCGCATCCGGCAATAGGAGCAGTTGCAGCGGCGCGCGGTGGCAAGGCCCTGGCTCAGCCTGACGCGAAAACGCACGGCCCCGCAATGACATGCACCTGTGTAGTCGCAGCGCCCGGCATCGATCCCGTCGCGGATCACGGCTTCGCATTTCATCGTCTGACCTCGCCTGTGAATAACTTTTCTGCTGTCATCATGGCCCGAAAATCCGCGAATTTCCGCGCCCGAAAAAGTTATGAACAGGCCGGTTTCGATTTTTCGTGATTTTGGGGTTGCGCGGTCCGGGAAGGCAATTTATATCCCCGCTCATCGGGTTGAGACAAAGTTCTCGACCTCGGATGCGCCCATCGTCTAGCGGTTAGGACGTCGCCCTTTCACGGCGAAAACAGGGGTTCGATTCCCCTTGGGCGTACCATTCTTCTCCCCCGAAGATCAGGTGCAAAGCTGCGGCTCGATCAAGCCTGCGCCCTGTCATTCGGCCTCCTTTCCCACTTCGTCTTCCTGCCTTTACGATCGCTGATCGCATGCGCGCGTTTGCTCTGCAGCCGGGTGTTCCCTTGCGTGTCTTGCGCAGATTCTGGTGGATTCGACGTTGCGGAACGTGCGGAGGGAGGGCATGAAGGAGGATCAGGGGCCGACATCCGGCCTCGGCATCAGGGGGCCTTCATCATGCTCAAGGAATTCCGCAATTTCATCGCCAAGGGCAACGTGATGGATCTCGCCGTCGGGATCATCATCGGCGCGGCCTTCACCGCCATTGTCCAGAGCCTTGTGAACGACCTGATCAATCCGATCATCGGTCTGATCATCGGCGGCATCGACTTCACCTCCATGTATGTGGTCCTGTCGGGCGACGTGCCGGCGGGTGCGGGGCTCGATGCTGCCCGGGACAGCGGGGCTGCCATCTTCGCCTATGGCGCGTTTCTGACCGCCTGCATCAACTTCCTCATCATCTCCTTCGTGGTCTTCATGCTGGTGAAGGCCGTGAACAAGATCCGGGACGAGGTCGAAGCCAAGCCCGAGCCGGAAGCACCCGCCAAGCCTGCCGCGCCGACCGAGCTCGACGTGCTGATCGACATCCGCAACCAGCTTGCCGCCCGCAATCCGTGAGACAGGCGGGAGCGCGACCTGTCTCGCGCTCCCTTTCCCTCGTGCCGGGTTTCTTGAACCGGCTTCCGGCATTGGCTAGGCTCGGGGCTCCACGCCCCCTTCCTCTGGCCTTGCCGGGATCTCATGACCATTTCAGCTTCGCAATCGCTCGACCTGCCCGCCCTCGGTCTGTCCGCTGCCCTTCATGAGCGCCGTCTGACCTGCACACAGGTCATGGAGGCCGCGCTCGAGCGGATCGACGCCGTCAATCCGGCTCACAATGCCATCGTCAGCCTGCGTCCGCGGGAAGAGCTTCTTGCCGAGGCCGGCCGAGCCGACGCGGAGCTGGCGGACGGACGCTCGCGCGGGTGGCTTCACGGCTTCCCCTTTGCCATCAAGGACCTGTCCGAGGCGGCGGGCTTGCCCTGCACCTGGGGCTCGCTGCTCTACAAGGATCATGTCTCCACCCGGGATGAGCTGCATGTGGCGCGGATCCGCGCCGCAGGGGCGATCCTGATCGGCAAGACCAACACGCCGGAGATGGGCTTCGGCTCCCACACCACCAACCGGGTCTTCGGCCCGGCGCGCAATGCCTTCGACACGACGCGCAGCGCGGGCGGGTCGAGCGGCGGGGCAGCCGTGGCGCTCAGCCTCGGTCTCCTGCCCGTCGCCGATGGCAGCGACATGATGGGGTCCTTGCGCAATCCGGCGGCGTTCAACGGGGTCTATGGCTTCCGTCCGAGCTACGGGCGCATTCCGAACCCGGGCGCGAAGGATCTCTATTTCTCGCAACTCGCGACCTCCGGGCCGATGGGGCGCACGGTTGCCGACATGGCGGCCCTGCTCGACACCATGTCCGGCGCCGACCGGTTCGATCCTCTCTGCCTTGATGGACCCCTTGCGGCGCTGAAGGACTGCGCGGCGGGAGGGCAACGCGCGCGGGTTGCCTGGCTGGGGGATCTGGGCGGCTATCTGCCGATGGAGCCGGGCATCCTGGAGACTTGCGATCAGGGGCGGGCGATCTTCGCCGCCGCTGGCGTCGAGGTGGAGGACCTGGTGCCGGAGTTCGACATGGCGGACCTCTGGTTCTCCTGGACGGTGCTGCGCTCCTTCTCGACCGGCTTCCGTCTGCTGCCGCTGGCAGAGGATGCGGAGAAGCTCGCGATGCTTGGCCCGCAGGCCCTGTGGGAGCTGGAGAACCGCCGTCGCATCACGCTCGATGACGTGGCCCGGGCTACGGACATTCGCAGCCGCTGGTTCGAGTGTCTCGTGAGGCTGTTCGACCGGTTCGACGCCCTGGTGTTGCCCAGTGCTCAGGTCTTCCCCTTCGATGTCCACGCCCGCTGGCCGGAGGAGATCGCCGGACGGCGCATGGATACCTATCACCGCTGGATGGAAGTGGTCATTGCGGCGAGCCTGGTGGGGCTGCCGGTCGCCGCCGTTCCTGCAGGTCTGTCCGCCGAAGGGCTGCCCATGGGGGTGCAGATCATCGGGCGCCCACGGGCAGACGGTGAGACGCTGGCGCTGGCGGCAGCCTATGAGGCGGCAGGGCGCAAGGGGCCGTTTTCCGGTCTTGACGGCAAGGTGCCGGTCCTGAAGCAGGACTGATCAGGCGACGCTCTTGGCCTTCGAGCGGCCACCGGTCTTCTCGGGAGCTGCGGGGCTAGCTGCCATGTCAGACACCGCACCGTTCTCTGCCGTCTCGGTGGAGGCGGTGGTTGCCTGATCCGGGGCATTGGCGATGCTGGCCTTGACGATCCGGCCGAGTAGGGAGCTGGCGGAGGCGAGCACCGGGGCCTCGACGACGGGTGTCGGCTCGGGCGCAGAGGAGGTCTGCGGCCCGGTCTTCTGCTCCAGAAGTCCGCGGCTGAGGGCCAGGAGATCGGCCCGGAGACCCGCCAGTTCCGGACTGCGCTTGAGGTCTGCGCGCAGGCGCTGCAGCTTGGAGGTGGTGCGCTTCAAGGCGCGCTCCCTCTCGCGCACCAGGGCGGTCAGGCGGGCGGTCTCATTGTCGGCCCACTTGAGGTCGCGCTGCAGGGTCTGCTGCTGCTCGTCTGCCGGGGCTGTGCTCTGTTCCAGCTGGACGGCGAGGCGGGTGACTTCGGCCTGAGCGGAAATGTAGCGGGCTTCCGCGTCCACCAGATCCGCTTCCAGTCGGCTCGCCCAGGCGCGGGCCTCGGCCAGCTCCGCCACATCCTCGATGGAATGCGTCTCGTCCGGTGTCTGGCCCTGTTCATAGGCCGCCAGACGCCCCTTCAGGGTGGCGATCTGGGATTCCAGTCCGGTGATCGTCGCCAGGGTCATGGTGTCGGTGGCCGGCTTCCAGTCGGCATCGTCGCCGCCGTCGCGCAGGCGTGCCAGATCGAGATCGGCCTGGGTGCGGGCAAGGGCCTCTTCCGTCTCGTCGAGGCGCTGCCGGAGATCCGCCAGCGCGGTCTGGTCGGCGGTCCCGGTGTCCGGAACGGCTTCGGTGTCGTCGCCCTTGCGCTTCTTCTGCTTTTTCAGCTTGTTGCCCGTCTCTTCCAGATCCCGCGACAGGGTCTCGGCCAAGGCCCTCAGTCGGCCGGCCTCGGCGCGCTCACGGGTCGCAACCTCCCGCTCGTGGTCCAGCGCCCGCTCCACCTTGCGCAGGGCGAGGGCATGCTGGGCGCGTTCGAAATCCTGAGCGGCGCGCACTTCGGCGTAGGACGCCGGATTGACGGCCAGAATGGCGTCGCGGGTCAGCCGCACCGCGCGCTTGTAGAAGGCAGGCATGATCGCCAGCCCGAGCAGGACCGCGACGCAAAAGCCGAGCGCTACAAACATTCCAGCTTCGATCAAGGTCGAACTCCGTCGTCCGGAAAGGCTACTCTCTGCCTTCCATCATTAACCGAGCCCGAGCCCGAGGCCAAGACCGCACGCAACCGGTCCGCACCGGCGGCTGCGGGCGGAACGGGCCCGCCCGTGGCGGATCAGAACGGGTTCCAGGTCGGCTTGGGCGTGAACTTGAGGTAGCCCACGTTGACGCCGAGACGGGCGCCCACACCGGAGCGGACCGGGACGACCACCACATTGTTGGCGGCCAGAACGGTCATGCCCACGCCGCCGACCAGATAGGCCGAGCCATTCACGCCGACATAGCGGGTGTGGATCGCGTTCACCGAGGGCAGATTGTAGACGAGCATCATGACGCGGGCGCCATCACCGCCGAAGTCCCAGCCCAGGGACGGGCCCTGCCAGAAGATCTTGTGGGTGCCGGCGTTGCGCGTGTAGAGGCTGCCTTCGCCATAGCGCGCGCCGGCCACGATCGCTCCGGAGCCTTCCTCGCCGAGAATGTAGCCGTTGGGCTCACCATATTGGGAAAAGGCCTTCTCGATCACCGAGGCCAGTCCGCCGGACACGGAGCCGAAGAACTTGTGGCCGGTGTTGATGATCTCGTCGGAGGAATAGGTCGTGGAGCCGGCGTTCTGGGCGTGAGCCGCAGGCGCCAGGGCGGCAGACATGGCGGCAGAGAGGGAGATCACGGCGGCGGCAACCAGGGCCTTGAGGGTGCGGAGCATCGTTGGTCTCGCGTTTTGTTGTAAAGGGACGTTTCCGGAACGCAAACTCGAAGCAGGGCACAGGGAAGGACAGCCGGACGGCTTCCGATCGACCGGACGTCCGGTCCGCAGGCGGTGCCACATGACCATCAACCGGATCGATCTGTTTCCCCGTCCGATTTGGTAGACTGTGCAAGAGGACAGACGAATCGCCTACAGGGAATCAGGACAACCGGGTCGAAGCAATGAAAAAGTCGCCAAGAATTGAGACAATCCTGTGGCTGCTGGCGACCCTTGCCCTGGTCCTCGCCGACGCAGGGTCTTCGGCCCGGGCCCGTCCCCAGCTTTTTGTCCCCGATCCGATCAGCGGATATGCGCTGGGCGGGCGGGATCCGGTGGCCTATTTCGTCGACAAGCGGCCGCGGGCGGGAAAGCGGCAGTACGAGCTCTATTGGGCGGGGGCGCGCTGGGTCTTCGTCAATCAGGGCAATCGTGCGGCTTTTGAAGCCTCGCCAACCACTTATGCGCCTGCCTTTGCGGGCTGTGCGGCCCATTCTCTGGCCTTGGGGTTTGCGTCAGCCGGAAATCCCACGATCTTCGCGATCTATCGCAATCAGCTGCTGCTCTTCCATTCGGATGTGAACCGTTTTCTCTTCCTCGCCAATCCGGAGGCCAACATGGCCGCCGCGCAGGAACATGCGGCGCGCGTGGGGTGTCAGGCCGGACGGTGAGGGGGCTGCGCGGCTTGGCAGGGGGCTCTTGTCAATGTATCCCTGAACATGGTTAACCGAATCGTCCCAGACGACCCGCATCCAGAAGAGCCCTGACGCGCCATGCCTGAACTCAAAGAACTTTCCGCCATGGACCTGTCCGCGCTGGTCGCAAGCCGCGTGTGTCACGACATCATCTCGCCGGTCGGGGCCATTACCAACGGTCTGGAAGTCCTGGACGAGGATCCGGCGGAGGATATGCGCGAATTCGCCATGGACCTGATCCGCAAGAGTGCCCGTCAGGCCTCGGCCAAGCTGCAGTTCGCGCGCCTGGCCTTCGGGGCTGCGGGATCGGCCGGCATGGAGATCGATCTCGGCGATGCCCAGTCGGTCGCGATGGGCTTCATGGAGAACGAGAAGTCGGACCTCGTGTGGGAGCTGCAGCGCGCCTACATGCCGAAGAACCTGGTCAAGCTTCTGCTCAACCTGATCCTGATCGCCAACCAGTGCATCCCGCGCGGCGGCACCATCACCGTGAGCATGACCGGCGAAGCAGCGTCGCCGACCTTTACGCTTGAGTCCAAGGGCATCAACCCGCGTATTCCTCTTGGTATGGCGGATATTCTTTCCGGCGAAGAGCCTGAGCGTGTTGATGCGCACTCGGTTCAGCCGATCTACGCAGTTCTACTCGCGCGGGAATGCGGCATGCGCCTCAATATCTCAAAAGATGAGGAAATCGTTAGGATTACGGCCGCACGGCCTGAGTGAAATCCAACTTCCCAAAGGTCTTTCTGCTTCAGCGTATCTTAACTGTTTCGGCCCACTCTGCCCCATGGACGACAGTCCAGCCGCCCGCAAGGACGGTAGTTTTTAGTAACAGTCGGGTGAGAGCAGGCCATGGACGACCTCCTCAGGGAATTTATTACCGAGACGAACGAAAGCCTCGATGTCGTAGACGTTGAGCTCGTGAAGTTCGAGCAAGAGCCGAACAACGCGACGATCCTCGACAACATTTTCCGTCTGGTGCACACGATCAAGGGCACCTGCGGCTTCCTCGGTCTTCCCCGTCTGGAGGGTATTGCTCACGCTGCCGAGACGCTGATGGGCAAGTTCCGCGAGGGTGTGCCCGTCACGCCGGAAGCGGTGTCGCTCATCCTGTCGTCGATCGACCGGATCAAGGAAATCATCGCCGACCTGGAACAGGCCGAAGGTGAAGAGCCGCAGGGCGACGACAGCGACCTGATCTCCGAACTCGAGCGCATGTCGACCGATGCCGGCGCCGTCAACCCGAACGCGCCCAAGGCGCCGGTCGTGGAAGAGCCGGTGGTCGAAGTCGCTGCCGAGCAGACCCTCGAGCGCCCGCTGCGTCCCGGTGAAGTGTCTCTCGACGAGCTGGAGCGGGCTTTCCGCGAAACCGCCGTCGAAGTGGATGACGCCGCCGAAGCTGCCGCCCCTGCCCCCGCACCGGCTCCCGAGCCTGTTGCAGAGGCCGAACCGGCGCCTGTCGCCGAAGCCAAGCCGGCTGCCAAGCCGCGCTCTTCCCGCACTGAACGCCTGGAAGCAGGTGATCAGGAAAAGTCGGAAGAGAAGAAGGGCCCGTCGGTTTCCAACCAGTCCATCCGCGTGGCGGTCGATACTCTCGAACACCTGATGACCATGGTGTCCGAGCTGGTGCTGACCCGCAACCAGCTGCTGGAAATCGTCCGTCGCCACGAAGACAGCGAATTCAAGGTTCCGCTGCAGCGCCTGTCCAACGTGACGGCCGAGCTGCAGGAAGGCGTCATGGCCACCCGCATGCAGCCGATCGGCAATGCCTGGCAGAAGCTGCCGCGCATCGTGCGTGACCTGAGCCAGGAACTGGAAAAGCCGATCGAACTTGAAATGATCGGCGCCGAGACCGAACTGGATCGCCAGGTCCTTGAGATGATCAAGGATCCGCTGACCCACATGGTCCGCAATTCGGCCGACCACGGCCTGGAAATGCCCGCCGACCGCCGCGCTGCCGGCAAGCCGGACAAGGGCACCATCACCCTTGCTGCCTATCATGAAGGCGGCCACATCATCATCGAAGTGCGCGATGACGGTAAGGGTCTGGACGTCGACAAGATCAAGGCCAAGGTGATCGAACGCGGTCTCGCGTCCGAATCCGAAGTCGACAAGATGTCGGACGCGCAGATCCACAAGTACATCTTCGCTGCGGGCTTCTCCACGGCTGCCAAGGTCACCAGCGTCTCCGGCCGCGGTGTCGGCATGGACGTGGTGCGCAACAACATCGAGCTGATCGGTGGTACGGTCGACCTGCGCTCTACCCAGGGCAAGGGCACGTCCTTCATCATCAAGATCCCGCTGACGCTGGCCATCGTCTCGACGCTGATCGTCGAGGCCAGCGGCGACCGCTTCGCGATCCCGCAGCTGTCGGTGGTGGAGCTGGTGCGCGTGCAGACCAACTCCGAACACCGCATCGAGCGGATCAAGGACACGCCGGTCCTGCGCCTGCGCAACAAGCTGCTGCCGCTGGTGCATCTGTCCCAGCTGCTCGGCATCTATGAAGGTGCGGACGCGGAAAAGGCGATCGACGACGACAACGGCTTCATCGTTGTCATGCAGGTCGGCAGCCAGACCTTCGGCGTCGTGGTCGACGGTGTCTTCCATACGGAAGAAATCGTGGTCAAGCCCATGTCCACCATGCTGCGCAACCTGACCATGTTCTCCGGCAACACCATTCTGGGTGACGGCTCGGTGATCATGATCATCGACCCGAACGGGGTTGCGAGCGCCATGGCAAGCCACGCCTCCAGCTCGGTTGCAGAGCAGCTGGAAGACGAGAACGACGATCAGGCCCGCAAGGCTCTGACCAGCAACTCGACCATTTCGCTGCTGCTGTTCCGTGCCGGTGCGCCGGAACCCAAGGCGGTGCCGCTGTCGCTGGTTACCCGTCTGGAAGAGTTCGAGGTTTCCAAGATCGAGCGCTCCAACGGCCGCGACCTGGTGCAGTACCGCGGTGCGCTGATGCCGCTGGTCTATGTCAACGCCGGCGACCAGCACAAAATCGAAGGCACCCAGCCGATGCTGGTGTTCTCCGACAGCGGCCGCTCCATGGGCCTCGTGGTCGACGAGATCGTCGACATCGTCGAGGACAACATGAACATCGAGGTCGGTTCCGACCGTCCGGGCGTGCTCGGTTCTGCGGTCATCAAAGACCGTGCGACCGAAATCCTGGATCTGGGCTACTACCTGCCGCAGGCCTTCGAAGACTGGTTCATGCGCAAGGAAATGGACATCCAGGCGCTCACGAAGAAGATCCTCTTCGTCGACGACAGCTCGTTCTTCCGCAACATGCTGACGCCGGTCCTGAAGGCTGCCGGTTACGACGTCACCACCTGCTCCTCCGCGACTGCCGCGCTCGAGCTGCTGGAAGACGGCGGCAAGTACCAGGCCGTGGTCAGCGACATCGAGATGCCGGAAATGAACGGCTTCGAGTTCTGCGAAGCCCTGCGCCGGGATCCGCGCTTCCGCAACCTGCCGGTTCTGGCCCTGTCGGCCATGGTGACGCCGGCGTCCATCGAGCGGGGCCGTCAGGCCGGGTTCGATGACTATGTCGCAAAGTTTGACCGTCCGGGCCTGATTGCCGCCCTGAAAGACGTGTTCTCCGGAGAAATGGGAGTTGCTGCATGACCTCGCTGGATACATCCGTGGCCAACACCAGCGGTGACACCATCCAGTATGTCACCGTGTTGATCGGCGGCCAGCTCTTCGGTCTGCCGATCTCCCAGGTGCATGACGTCTTCGTGCCGGAAAGCGTCACTCGCGTGCCGCTCTCCGCGCCGGAAGTGGCCGGTGTCCTGAACCTGCGCGGCCGGATCGTCACCGCCATCAACATGCGTCGTCGCCTTCACCTTCCGCCGCTGAAGGAAGGCCAGATGATGGCCGTCGGCATCGAGTACAAGCAGGAATCCTACGGCCTGATGATCGACAGCGTCGGAGAGGTTCTGAACCTTCCGGCCAGCTCTGCCGAACCGAACCCGTCCAACCTCGACAAGCGCTGGGCCGAGATCTCCGGCGGCGTGCACCGCCTCGACGGCCGACTGATGGTCATCCTGGACGTGGCACGTCTTCTGGGTGCGATGTTCACCGAGCCGATGGCTGCAGCCTGATCAGGTCTCAAGGGGAGAAACCTAAATGAAACAGTGTCTTGTTGTTGATGACTCGAGCGTCATCCGTAAAGTCGCCCGCCGCATTCTCGAAGACATGAACTTCGAGATCGCCGAAGCCGAAGACGGGCAGCAGGCTCTCGACCATTGCCGCAAGTCCATGCCGGACGCCATCCTGCTGGACTGGAACATGCCGGTCATGGACGGACTTGAGTTCCTGACCAGCCTGCGCAACGAGGAAGGCGGCGAACGTCCCGTCGTCGTGTTCTGCACGACCGAGAACGACGTGGCCCATATCGCTCGCGCCATCCGCGCCGGCGCCAACGAATACATCATGAAGCCGTTCGATCGGGAGATTGTCGAAGCCAAGTTCCAGGAAGTTGGCCTCATCTGAAATCTTCATGCCGTCAAGAATTAGATATGGATCCGGCTGATGGCTGTTGCACAAACGAACTATACGACTGGGTCGACACCCAGCGCTGACCCCATCAAGGTTATGGTCGTCGATGACGCGGTGGTGATCCGCGGTCTGCTCAGCCGTTGGCTCGACGCGGATGAAAGCCTGCAGGTTGTCAGTTCCCACCGGAACGGCAAGCTGGCGGTCGACGATATCGAGAAGAGCAATCCGGACGTCGTGGTCCTGGACATCGAGATGCCGGAAATGGACGGCATGACGGCCCTGCCGCTCATGCTGGCCAAGAAGCGGGATCTCGTGGTGATCATGGCCTCGACCCTGACCCGCCGCAATGCGGAGATCAGCCTCAAGGCCCTGTCGCTCGGTGCGGCGGACTATGTGCCGAAGCCGGAGTCCAATTCCGAGGTCACCACCTCCGTCGATTTCCGTCGCGAACTCATCGAGAAGGTCAAGGCGCTCGGCCAGCGCGCCCGCCGCATGCGGGGCCCCGCCCGCAGCATGCGTGCGGAGACGAATGCAGGCCGGGTCAGCTCCCAAGCGCCGGTTGGGCGTCTGGCTGCCGCGCCGCTGCGCACGCCTGCCATTGCGCCTGCTGCAGGGAAGACCTTCAAGCTGCGTCCCTATTCCAGCGTGCGTCCGCGCATTCTGGCGATCGGATCCTCGACCGGTGGCCCCCAGGCCCTGCAGAAGGTGATGAAGGACATCGGATCCTCTCTGCATGAGGTGCCGGTGGTCATCACCCAGCACATGCCCCCCACCTTCACGGCCATTCTGGCCGAGCATGTGGGCAAGGCGGCCCTACGCCCCTCCAAGGAAGGGGCTGATGGCGACGTGCTGCGTCCGGGCGAGATCTATGTGGCGCCGGGCGGCAAGCACATGATCCTGGAGAAGGACGGCGGCGCCGTGAAGATCCGTCTGACGGATGGCGCGCCGGTGAATTTCTGCAAGCCCGCGGTCGACCCGCTGTTCGACAGCGTCGCCAAGATCTACGGCTCGGCAACCCTCGGCCTCATCCTGACCGGCATGGGTCATGACGGCGCCGATGGGGTGAAGACCATCGCCGCAGGCGGCGGCAGCATCATCACCCAGGACGAAGCGTCCAGCGTGGTGTGGGGCATGCCGGGTGCTGCGGCCAATACCGGGATGTGCAGCGATGTCCTGCCGCTGGACGAGATCGGTCCCAAGATTGTTCGGGTGCTCAAGGGGAACACGCGATGAATGCCAGTGAGTTCGAGTTCCTGAAGAAGTTTCTCAAGGAACGATCCGGGCTCGTGCTGTCGAATGACAAGCAGTACCTGGTCGAGAGCCGGCTGCTGCCGATTGCACGCAACGCCAAGCTCGAAACGTTGAGCAACCTGATCCAGACCTTGCAGCGGCCGGGCAACCGGAAGCTGGAGACGGATGTCGTCGAAGCCATGACGACGAACGAATCCTTCTTTTTCCGCGACAAGACGCCCTTCGAGCACTTCAACGAAACCATGCTGCCGGCTCTTCTGCAGAGCCGGGCCTCGCAGCGGACGCTGAAGATCTGGTGTGCGGCCGCCTCGACGGGGCAGGAGCCCTATTCGCTGGCGATCTGCATCAAGGAAGCGGCCGCAAAGCTCGGCGGCTGGCGGACCCGGATCATCGGCACCGACCTGTCCCAGGAAGTGCTGGAGAAGGCCAAGGCCGGTCTCTACAGCCAGTTCGAGGTTCAGCGCGGCCTGCCGATCCAGATGCTGCTGAAGTATTTCGAGCAGAAGGGCGATATGTGGCAGATCTCGCCGGCGCTGCGCGCCATGGTCGAGTGGCGTCAGCTGAACCTGCTGGAGAACTTCAACCATCTGGGAGAGTTCGACATTCTCTTCTGCCGCAACGTGCTGATCTATTTCGACCAGCCGACCAAGATCGAGGTCCTGAACCGGCTGGCCAAGATGATCCCGGAAGACGGGTATCTGGTGCTCGGTGCGGCGGAGACCGTGGTCGGGCTGACCGATGCCTTCAAGCCGGTGCCGGAAAAGCGCGGCCTGTTTCAGCGCAAGCCCTCAGGGGCAAGCGCCACGGTGTCCCGTCCGGCCTTTGCCGCCTCGAGCCTCGGCACGCGCTGACAGCTCGGCGCGCCTTCTGATCCCCTCGCAAAGCCGGCCCTGCGTGGCCGGCTTTCGCATGTCCGGAGCAGGCATGGCAGGAAGGGGAGACACCGCCATTCCGCGCGATCACGCAGGGCTCGCGAAATCGTGAAAACCATGGCCAGCAACCGGTTCCTTAAGGGCTTTTCCTGATGGGATGCTGCCCCATGTTCTCCCGGGACGATCCGGACGGAAGAGGTCCGTCCGGTCCGCACAACAAGGAGAGCATGACGATGGGATCCGTGAAGATCGAAATGTCGCGCCGTGCAGCCCTGGGCGCTCTGGCCCTGGGTGGGGGGATGGCCGCCACCGGGATGTCGCCGCTGGGTGGTCTGCGAAGCGCACAGGCCGCCGAGGGCGCTGCCGAGGCGGGTGGAGTTGCCCTGCCTTTCGCGCGCTATCAGGTGGGCTCCTTTGAGGTCCTGACGCTGCTGGACGGCGCGGCCGTGTTCGAAGAGCCGCAGAAGACCTTCGCCATGAATGTTCCGGCCGAGGAGTTCACCGAGGTCACGACGGCGAATTTCCTGCCGCTCGACAAGTTCAAGAACTTCTTCACGCCGACCGTGATCAACACCGGCTCCGAGGTGATCCTCTTCGACACCGGCAACGGCGAAGCCGCCCGTCCGGGCCGCGGCAATCTGGTTCTGGCTCTCGAAGCCGCAGGCTATTCCGCCGGGGATGTGACGACCGTGGTTCTGACCCACATGCACGGCGACCACGTGAACGGCTTGAGCGGCGAGGGCGGTCTGACCTTCCCGAATGCGCGCTACGTGACCGGCGCCAAGGAGTTCGACGCCTGGTCGGCGCAGGATCCGGAGCAGAACGGCGGCGCCAAGCCCTTTGCCACCAAGGTGAAGCCCCTGGCCGACAAGATAACCTTCTTGGAGGACGGCGGCTCGGTCGTCAGCGGCATCACCGCCATCGCCGCCTTCGGGCACACGCCCGGCCACATGGTCTATATGGTCGAGAGCGATGGCCAGCAGCTTCTGCTCGCCGCTGACACCGCCAATCACTATGTCTGGTCGCTCGGCTATCCGGACTGGGAAGTGCGGTTCGACATGGACAAGGCGGCGGCTGCCGCGACGCGCCGGAAGGTGCTCGACATGCTGGCCACGGACCGGATCCCCTTCATCGGCTATCACATGCCGTTCCCGGCGGTGGGCTTCGTCGAGGCCCGCGACAGCGGCTTCCGCTATGTTCCGGAGACCTATCAGCTCGATCTCTGAGCCAGACAGGACAAGGAAGCGGGGCTGACGGCTGCGGCCGTCGGCCCCATATTTATTCGTGCCGAGGGCAACAAAAAACCCCCGCACAACGGCGGGGGTCCTGCAGACGTCTCGAGGCGCGGCTCAGGCCGCGGCTTCGATTTCCGGTTCGCGCAGCACGTAGCCGCGGCCCCAGACGGTCTCGATGTAGTTCTTGCCCGACGTGGCGGCTGCCAGCTTCTTGCGCAGCTTGCAGATGAACACGTCGATGATCTTCAGTTCCGGCTCGTCCATGCCACCGTAGAGGTGGTTCAGGAACATTTCCTTCGTCAGGGTCGTGCCCTTGCGCAGGGAAAGGAGCTCCAGCATCTGGTACTCCTTGCCGGTCAGGTGCACGCGCTGGCCACCGACCTCGACGGTCTTGGTGTCCAGGTTGACCTTCAGGTCTCCGGTCACGATGACGGACTGGGCATGACCCTTGGAGCGGCGCACGATCGCATGGATGCGGGCCACCAGCTCGTCCTTGTGGAACGGCTTGGTCATGTAGTCGTCGGCGCCGAAGCCCAGGCCGCGAACCTTGTCCTCGATGCCGGCGTTGCCGGAGAGGATCAGGATCGGCGTCTTGACCTTGGAAACTCGGAGTGTGCGCAGAACCTCATACCCGGACATGTCCGGCAGGTTGAGGTCCAGCATAATGATGTCATAATCGTACAGCTTGCCGAGGTCGATGCCTTCCTCGCCAAGATCTGTCGTGTAGACGTTGAAATTCTCAGACTTCAGCATCAGCTCAATGCTTTGTGCTGTAGCGCTGTCATCCTCAATCAACAATACACGCATGCCAATCCCCTTGTGTTGCCTTTCCTGGGCAAGTCGCAACGGCTGTTGTCGGTGCCTGCTACGAAGGACTGCCTTAACCCCGACTCAAAGCTAATTGAGTTATGGTTAACAAAATCTAATCCGTAGCGGCAAGCTCTCTGTTAACGAATCTGTGCACAAGCACTAACCCACTGAGACATAGGCAAAAACTGCCTATCTAGCGAGTTAAGGCTCCACTTTAAGAAGCCCCGTTAAGTGACTCCTTTCAGATTCGTTTTCAAAAAGCCGTTGTCGACCCTTCAAAGGCTCTCGCCTGTCAACGATCCCTTCATTAAGATTAAGCAGAGATGTAAACGATCGGTTACCAACGTGGCGAAACTGAGCGGAGAATTTTAGGTGAAGTCACTTTTTGCCGAGATTGATTCGCTGATGGCGACCGAAATCTACGGTCGGGTGGCTGCCGTGCAGGGTCTCCTGGTCGAAATTGCCGGTCCCGTGCACGAAATGAGCGTCGGTTCGCGACTCATGATCGACAGCGGGGAGGGCAATCCTCCCGTTCCCGCGGAGGTGGTCGGCTTCCGCGATGGCCATGCCCTGTGCATGCCCTTTTCCAACCTGGAGGGGGTGCGGATGGGTTGCAAGGCGACGGTCACGGCACGTGAGAGCGTGGTTCATCCGTCCAATCAATGGCTTGGGCGGGTCATCAATGCCCTTGGGGAACCGATCGATGGTAAAGGAGATCTTCCCGGTGGCGGTTCGCCTCGCAAATTGAGAACCAACCCTCCGCCGGCTTCCGAGCGTTCACGGGTTGGCGGGCCGATCGATCTGGGCGTGCGCGCGCTCAACACCTTCGTCACCTGTTGCGAGGGGCAACGCATGGGCATTTTCGCCGGATCGGGCGTGGGCAAGTCCGTGCTCATGTCGATGCTGGCGCGCAACACCGACTGCGACGTCTCCGTGATCGGGCTGATCGGCGAACGTGGCCGCGAGGTGCAGGAATTCATCGAGGACGATCTGGGCGAGGAGGGGCTGGCCCGTTCCGTGGTGGTGGTCGCCACTTCCGATGAGAGCGTGCTCATGCGCCGGCAGGCCGCCTATCTCGCCATGACCGTGGCCGAGCATTTCCGCGACGATGGCCAGAGCGTCCTGTGCATGATGGACAGCATTACCCGCTTTGCCATGGCCCAGCGAGAGATCGGCCTGTCCGTCGGCGAGCCGCCCACTTCCAAGGGTTATACACCCACCGTCTTCACCGAGCTGCCGCGCCTGCTGGAGCGGGCCGGGCCCGGCAAGGTCGGCAAGGGCATGATCACCGGGCTCTTCACGGTTCTGGTGGAAGGCGACAATCATAACGAGCCGGTGGCCGATGCGGTGCGTGGCATTCTGGACGGCCATATCGTGATGGAGCGCGCCATTGCCGAGCGGGGGCGCTATCCGGCCATCAACGTGCTGAAGTCGGTCTCGCGCACCATGCCGCGCTGCGTGCCCGAGGCGCAGCTGCCGGTCCTGCGCAAGGCCAAGCAGCTGATGGCGACCTTCTCCGACATGGAGGAGCTGATCCGGCTGGGCGCCTATCGCAAGGGCTCGGACCCGACAGTGGACGAGGCAATCCGCCGGCACGAGCCGCTCGAAACCTTCCTCACTCAATGGAAAGACGAGGCCACTTCCCTGGAAGAGGGTTATTCGCGTCTTGCCAACCTTTTGGAAATGACTCCGGGATAATGTGATCCGGCAAGGGGAGTATTGAGTGATGAAAACCCGTGAGAGTCTCATTCGGCTGAAGCGTTTCCAGGTCGACGACAAGCGTCGTCAGCTCAGCCAGATCGAAAGCATGATTGCGGAATTCAACCGCATGGCCGACGAACTGGATGACCAGATCAAGAGCGAACAGGAGCGCGTCGGGATCACCGATGTCAGCCACTTCGCCTATCCGACCTTCGCCAAGGCCGCTGCGACCCGCCGGGACAATCTTCGCAATTCCGCCCATGAGCTGAATGATCAGCTGGAGCGGGCGCGTGACGAGCTCAACGAGGCGATCGAGGAGCTGAAGAAGTTCGAGCAGCTGGAAGAACGTGACCAGCAGCGCGAGCGCACCGCTCAGGAACTGGCCGAGCAGGACCAGATGGACGAGATCGCCGGCCGGGCCCACGCCCTGAAGTAACGCTCCCCGCGTTCAATTCTCCTGACCCTTTCCGGTCCTTGCAGACCCGACCTCCTTCAGGCGCTGATGGCGCCTGAAGTGCCATTCCGAATGGCACAGTCTGCGGCCTCGGCTTCTTCCCCGGCAGATCTGTGCTAGGGTCCCGGATCCCTTCCGATCCGCGCGCCGACGGCCCTTCATGCGATTGCTTCTTTCCCTTCTTCTGCCGGTTTCCACCTTCGCCTTCGCGCTGGGCATCACCCTGCCTCTGCTGCGGTTCGACCGGCTGTATTTCTTCCAGGAACGTCCCTCCCTGATCGGCATGCTGCATGGCCTGTGGATCGACGGGGAAATGGGGCTGGCCCTTCTGGTGGGCACGTTCTCCCTGCTCCTGCCGGCCTGCAAGATCCTGTTGCTGCATGTGGTTCTGCTCGCCGGGCGGCAAAGCCGCTCGCTTGTCCTGCTCTCGGGCCTGAGCAAGTGGTCCATGCTGGACGTGATGGTGGTCGCGCTGGTGGTCTTTGCGGCCAAGACCTCGGGACTGGCGGCGGCCAGCGTTCTGCCGGGGCTCTGGTTCTACGGGATCGCGGCGCTGGGGACAGCGGTTGCGGCGCAGCTCTGCAAGGAGTGAGCTAGCGTCATCCGGCACCTCAGAGAGGCGAGGCGCGCAAGGTGCGGCGGCGGCGCGGCTTGATTGGCCGACGGGCCGAGAAGCTGCCATCGCCGCGGCGCGGATGGCGGGGGACGGCATCCTTTTCCCGGTCGCGATAGGCTTCGATCCATCCCACCGCCTGGGTGAGGGGGATCTTCAGGGCCTGGCAGCGGCTGCGGGCGAGTGCGGCAAAGGTACGCTCGCTGAGGTCCAGGCTGTGGGCGATGTCGATGATCAGGCGGGCGTTGCCCCGGAAGATGCCGTTGCGCACATCCGACTGGTTCATCCGTGCCAGATAGGCCAGCAGGTCGGTTGTGAGCGGCAGCCGGTTGTCCTGGAGCAGCAGCTGGATCAGGTCGTCGAGGGGGATGTCCTCCTTCTGGGCATAGAGCCAGAGGGCCTTTGGGTCCGGCACGTCCAGCTTGCTGCCGTGCTTGCGGCGGAGCTCGCGCAGGCGGACGAGCGCTTCCAGCTCGTCCTTGCCCATCACCCCCTCGATCATGGCGAGAAGGCGCTGCTTGCCGGCCTTGTCGACCTGGGGAAGCAGCTTCTTGCAGACGCCGGGGGTCAGGTCCGGGCGCAGGGTCAGGTCCTCGCGCAGCACCGCGTCGCTGACCGCCTGCTCCACGAGAAAGCGCAGCGTCGCGGGGGACAGGTGGATGTGCCGGTTCCCGGCCAGAAGCCGCTGAACCGTGCGGGTGCCGCGATGGGCGAGCACATCGGAGACCGGCTCGCCCAGATCCCGGCGGCGGGCCAGGAACTGAAGATAGGGATCCTCGAGGGTCTGGGCCATTTCCAGGAGATCGCGCTGGGAAAAGACCGGGCAATGTTCCAGCACGGGCTGGGCAATGATGATCGGTTCCTCGGCGAGATGGCGGGCGAGGGGCGCCGGTGTGCCGGCATAGCGGGAGATCTTGCGGGACAGGCGCAGCTTGTCCTTCTGCTCGGACCGGTCATAGAGCAGGCGGATGATCTCGCCGAAGAGCACGCGCTCGCGCTCGGACATGGGCGTGCTGCTGCGCATCACCAGACCGGTAACGTCCAGAAGGATCTCTCCCCAGACCTCCGGCGGAGCACTCCTTGAGAGCTTCTTCAGCGATGTCAGCATTCCTGTCCCCGAGAGCGTTCCCGCCAACGCTTCAATCTCGTCAAATTAGACATTCAAACTAAAGGGAACGTTACCCGTAATTCTGTCAGTATTTTGAGGTACGCACCTTGCAATCCGTCTCTGCACATGAAACTCCCTATGCAGCATTCGGATTTGGCGACCTGCCTCTGGTCGGGGTGAGGAGCCGTCTACTTTCAGTTATCGACTATGGAGGTTGCGTCATGCTGACCGGCAAGCATCTGATCGACGGGGAATGGGTTGCAGGCGGCGGGGTCTTCCAGACCGTTGCTCCGGCCACGGGTGAGGTTCTGCAGGCGCAGGTCTGCGACGCGGATGCCGCCACCGTCGCGCTTGCCGCAGAAGCCGCCGAGCGCGCCTTCCCGGCCTTCAGCGCCACGACGCCGGCCGAGCGCGCCGCGTTTCTGCGCGCCATCGCCGAGGAGATCGAGGCCCGCGGCGAGCAGCTGACCGAGGTTGCGGGCAAGGAAACCGCGCTTCCCGCCATGCGGCTCAACGGCGAGCGCGGCCGCACCACCGGACAGCTCAAGCTGTTTGCCGACTGGATCGAGGACGGTTCCTGCTTCGACGCGCGCATCGATCGCGCCATGCCCGACCGCCAGCCGCTGCCGCGCCCGGACATCCGCCTGGTGCTGAAGGCCATCGGCCCGGTCGGCGTCTTCGGCGCGTCCAACTTCCCGCTGGCCTTTTCCACCGCCGGCGGTGACACCGCCTCCGCTCTGGCGGCTGGCTGCCCGGTCGTGGTGAAGGGTCATCCGGCCCATGCGGGCACCGCCGAAATCGTCGCCGAAGCGATCCGCGCCGCCATCGAGAAGACCGGCATGCCCAAGGGTACCTTCGGTCTGGTGCAGGGCGCCAGCATCGAGTCCGGTTCCGCACTGGTCAAGCATCCGCTGATCAAGGCCGTCGGCTTCACCGGCTCGCTGCGGGGCGGTCGCGCCCTCTTCGATCTGGCGGTGTCCCGCCCCGAGCCGATCCCCTTCTATGGCGAGCTCGGGTCGATCAACCCGACCTTCCTGATGCCGGCGGCCCTTGCCGCCCGGGCTGATGAGATCGGCAAGGGCTGGGCCCAGTCCCTGACCATGGGCGTCGGCCAGTTCTGCACCAACCCGGGTCTGGTGATCGCGCTCGACGGTCCGGATCTGGCCACCTTCACCGCCAGCGCCTGCGACGCGCTGGGCGGCGTTCCGGCCCAGACCATGCTGACCGCCGGCATTGCCAAGGCCTATCGTTCTGCCATCGAGGCCCGTCAGGCCTCCGGCGTGGTGGAGGTGAAGGTCAGCGGCACCCAGGGCGCAGGCTGCGATGTGGCTCCGGTGGTCTTCGAGACGACGGCTGCCGTCTGGCTGGAAAACCCGGATCTGCATGACGAGGTCTTCGGCCCGGCCGCGGTGATCGTGAAATGCGCCAATGCGGATGAAGTCGCCCGTGTTGCCGCCGCGCTGGAAGGCCAGCTGACCGCGACCTTCATCATGGAGGACGCCGATCTCGAGGCGGTGCATCCGCTTCTTCCGGTGGTTGAGCGCAAGGTCGGCCGGATGATCCGCAACGCCTATCCGACCGGTGTCGAGGTCTGCCATGCGATGATGCACGGCGGTCCCTATCCGGCGTCCACTGACGTGCGCTCCACCTCGGTCGGCACCAAGGCCATCGAGCGCTTCCTGCGACCGGTCGCCTATCAGGGCTTCCTGCAGGAGATGCTACCGGCAGCGCTCAAGGACGATGCGGCGACCCCGGTTCTGGACAACGGAACCCGCCGCTGACTGCGGAAAACACATGACTTCCGGAAGGCGGCTTCGGCCGCCTTCTTCATTTTCGCTGCAAAAACTGCTTTGGTTGCGGGGAACCGAGAGCGTTCTTGGAACGTTGCCTCACGAGGGTCTTGCTCTATCTGCCCGACTGCGCCTGTCTCCCGACGGGCGCGACAGAGGCGGCAACAAGGCCGCCAAGCCGATGAATTTGCCCAGGACCTCCGGATGTTGCGAAAGCGCCTGCTTCCCGCCCTTGCCACCCTTCTTCTCACCCTTTTGATCGTCGCGCCTCAGGCTCTCCATGCCCAGGGGATTCCGCTGAACGCCCTGATGTCGAGCGCGTCGAGCAAGGCGTCGCAGGACAAGGTCGAGGCAACCTCTTCCAGTGCCGCCTCCGGTGAGGCGACGGATGCGGCCAGCTCTGCGGATGCGGCCGATGCGCTCATCCGCCTGCTGGAAGATCCGGCAGGCCGTGCGGCGCTGATCGAGACGCTGAAGGCACGAGAGACGGGGGCTCCGGCCTCGGCCGAGACTGCGGCCCCGGCCAATACCGATCCGTCCGCTCCGGCGTCCGGCGACACGGCAGGGGAGGCGGCCGACACGCCTGCGGAAGAGACCGCGGCCTCCGTTCCGCTGGCGGTGCAGCTCGGCAAGTATACGGGCATCCTCGTCGATGAGACGATGGTGGTGGTCGAGCGTGTGCGGCATTTCCTGCGCGGCTTTGAGGTCATCGCCAACGGGGATGTGTCCCTGCGCTGGTCGCGCCTGACCGAGTCCCTGTGGCAGGTGGTGGAGATCATCGCCACGGCTACGGTGGTCTTCTGGTTGCTTCAGCGGCTGGTCGGTCTGCTGTACCGTCGGCTGGCTCCGGCTTCCAGCCGGGGGCATTTCCTGTGGCGCCTGAAATATGTGGTGCCGTTCCTCCTTCTCGACGGTCTGACACTTGTCCTGGGCGCGCTGGCTGCCGGCGCCGTTGCGCTGTATGAGGGGCTCGGCTTCTCCGAGCACCTGACCCAGTTTCAGACTTTCGCCCTCAACGCCTTCTTCCTGACCCATCTCTTTGCCATCGGCCTGCGGATGATCTTCGCCCCTGTGCGCGGCGCCCTGCGCCTTCTGCCGGTGAGCGACGAGACCGCAAAATACTGGTGCCGCCGATTGATCGGCGTCACGCTCTGGCTCGGTTACGGGGTGATGCTGGCCGTGCCGATCGCCAACGTGAGCATTTCCTTTGCGGTTGGAAACACGGTCAAGTTCCTGATCGTCTTCGCGGTCTTCATCTATCTGCTGCTGCTCATCCGGGCCAACCGTGCGCCGGTACGCCGTGGCATTCGCGCCTATGCGGAAACCCTGTCCGGCGAGCTGAGCAGCCGCGCGATGCTCTTCGTCTCGCGCATCTGGGACCTTCTGGCCTCGGTCTATGTGCTGGTGGTGTTCTTCATCTGGCTGTCCCGGCCGCTGGATGCCTTCACCATCACCATGCGCTCCACGCTCCTTTCGGTGCTGATCGTCGGGGCGGGCTTCCTGTTCTCCGCCATCGTCACCCGGGCGATCACCGGCGGCATCCGCCTGCCGGAAGAGGTGCGCACCAAGCTTCCGGCCCTGCAGGGGCGGGTCAATGCCTTCGTGCCGCGGATCCTGAAGATCTTCCGCTTCCTCGTCTTCGTGACGGCGGTGCTGCTGCTGCTTGATGTCTGGGGTGCGGTGCCCTTCGTCAGCTGGGTGAGCAGCGACGCGGGTCAGCTCTTCATCGGCCGCTATTTCTCCGCCTTCCTCGTGGTGGTGGTCTCCTTCTGCATCTGGCTGGCGGTGATGGCCTGGATCGACCTGCGCCTGCGCGAACACGCGGGCTATGTGGTCACGGCGCGGGTGCGCACCCTGTTCCAGTTGTTCCGCAATGCCTTCACGGTGGTCATCCTGGTGATGGCCAGCCTGCTGGCGCTGGCGGAGATCGGCGTCGACATCGGCCCGCTCATCGCCGGTGCCGGGGTCGTCGGTCTGGCCATCTCCTTCGGTGCCCAGACGCTGGTGAAGGACATCATCACAGGGGCCTTCATCCAGATCGAGAATGCGATCAACGAAGGCGATGTGGTCACCGTCGGCGGCACCACCGGTGTGGTGGAGCGGCTGACCGTGCGGTCGGTGCGCCTGCGCGACATCGATGGCACGACCCATATCGTGCCGTTCTCCTCGGTCGACACGGTGTCCAACTTCATGCGCGACTTCGCCTACCATGTGGCGGTGATCGGCGTGTCCTATGACACGGACATCAAGAAGGCGAAGGCCGCGCTTCAGGAAGCCTTCGACCGGCTGCGTGCGGAGGCGGACTTCGCGCCGAAGATCCTCGATGATCTGGAGATGCACGGGGTGACAGCCTTTGCCGACAGTTCCGTCAATCTGCGCGTGCGGATCAAGACCTTGCCGGGGGACCAGTGGTCCACCGGTCGCGCTTACAACGAGTTCGTGAAGGAGGTCTTTGACGAGCGCGGCATTGAGATCCCTTTCCCGCAGGTGATGTACCATTCGGCGCCGTCCACCGTGGTGGATCAGAGCGGCTCGCGGATGGCGTCCACGCCCGATGACGATGACGGCGCGGAGGGCCCGACCGGGGCCCAGGACAAGCCGGACATCGACATTCCGGATCAGGACGAGGATTGATCCGCTTCTGATCAGATCCGAAAACCCAGGAAAGGCGGCCCCGTGGCCGCCTTTCGTTTTTGTTCGCTGCGCATGATTTGAATTTCGGATATTTTCGTAATAGGCTCCGGCCCGAGGGGGGACAGGTCCGGTAACGGACCGGTGGAGGAGCCGGGAAGACCCCGGTCACACCTTGCTCAGGAGCTCAGACGTCATGACAGCCGAATACGATCTCGTGGTGATCGGCGGGGGCATCAACGGAACCGGGATTGCGCGCGACGCGGCGGGCCGTGGCCTTTCTACCCTTCTCGTGGAGATGGGCGACCTGGCGGGCGCCACCTCGTCTGCCTCGACCAAACTGATCCACGGCGGCCTGCGCTATCTCGAGTATCACGAGTTCTCTCTGGTGCGGAAAGCCCTGAAGGAACGCGAGGTTCTCTGGCAGATCGCGCCGCATATCGCATGGCCCCTGCGTTTCGTCCTTCCCCATCACAAGGGCCTGCGGCCGGCCTGGTTCCTGCGTCTCGGGCTCTTCCTCTATGACCATCTGGGCGGCCGCGAGCGGCTGCCGGCCACCCGCAGGGTGCGCCTCGACAAGGGGACGCTCGCGGGGGGACTGAAGCCGGGGTTTCGTTTCGGGTTCGAATATTCCGACTGCTGGGTCGATGACGCGCGCCTTGTGGTGCTCAACGCCCGGGACGCGGCCGATCGCGGGGCGCGCATTCTCACCCGGACGCGTTGCGTGAGCGCGAAACGGGACGGGGAACGCTGGCGGATCGTCCTGGAAGACGCCGTGACCGGAGAGCGTCGCGAGGTGCTGGCGCGGGCCCTGGTCAACGCGGCGGGACCCTGGGTCGACCGCATGGCAGGCGAGATGTCATCGACCGGTGCGGGCAAGGGCATTCGCCTGGTGCGCGGGAGCCATATCGTGGTGCCGCGCCTGTTTGCGCATGACCGTTGCTTCATCTTCCAGAATGGCGATGGCCGGATCGTCTTTGCCATTCCCTACGAGCAGGACTTCACCCTCGTCGGCACCACCGACGTGGATCACGGCGGAGACCTGAGCCAGGTGCGGATCTCGCAGGACGAGACCGATTACCTCTGCCGGGCGGTCAGCGAGTATCTGCGCCGGCCGGTGCGCCCGGAGGATGTGGTGCACAGCTTCTCCGGTGTGCGCCCGCTGGTGGATGATGGCGCCGAGGACGCCAAGGCCGCGACGCGCGACTACGTGCTCGATCTGGAGACCGACAAGGGGCGGACACCGCTGCTCTCGGTCTATGGCGGCAAGATCACGACCTATCGCAAGCTGGCCGAGGAGGCGATGGCGCGTCTCGGCTCCGCGATCCCAGTCGAGGATTGCAGCTGGACCGGGGACGTGCCGCTGCCGGGAGGCGATTTCTCCGTCGACGCGCGTGGCGATCTGGGAGACGGCCTTCGTGCGGCCTATCCGTTCCTGGGCGAGGCCCATGCGGAGCGGCTGGTCCGGCTCTACGGGCTCGACGCCTGGCGGGTGCTGGGCGATGCGCGGGCCGTGGCGGATCTGGGCCGGGACTTCGGGGCGACGCTGCATGCCCGCGAAGTGCACTGGCTGATGGACCGGGAATGGGCGCGCAGCGCCGAGGACATCCTGTGGCGACGGACCAAGCTCGGCCTGCGTCTCACGGTGGAGGAGGCCGGCGCGCTACAGGAATATGTGGAGGAGCGGCTTGCCGCCACGCGGGTGGACGCCGCATAACTTGAACCAGCAACAAGAGCGGAGCCGGGCCGGGAAGGGCCCGGTATCCGGTGCATGACAGGGGAGGAATTCATGGCGGGGCACATTCTGGCAATCGACCAGGGCACGACCTCCAGCCGCGCGATCGTCTTCGATCGGGACATGGATGTGTGCGGGGTCGGACAGGAGGAGTTCACCCAGCATTTTCCGAAGTCGGGCTGGGTTGAACACGAGCCGGATGATCTGTGGCAGAGCACGGTCCGGGTCTGCCGCGCAGCGCTCGACAAGGCCGGCCTGAGCGCGGCCGACATTTCCGCGATCGGCATCACCAATCAGCGCGAGACGGTGGTCGTCTGGGACCGCAAGACCGGCAAGCCCGTCTACCGGGCGATCGTCTGGCAGGATCGGCGCAGTGCGGCCCTGTGCGAAAGCCTGCGGGCCGCTGGTCACGAGGCCCTGTTCACGAGCCGCACCGGCCTGCTGCTTGACCCCTATTTTTCCGGCACGAAGCTCGCCTGGGTCCTCGACAATGTGGAGGGTGCCCGCGCCCGGGCCGAGGCCGGCGAACTGGCCTTCGGCACGGTGGACAGCTGGCTGATCTGGAACCTCACCGACGGGGCGCGCCATGTCACCGATGCGACGAATGCGTCGCGCACCCTGCTCTTCAACATCCATGAGAACCGCTGGGACGCGGAGCTCTGCGGTCTTCTCGATGTTCCGGTCGCGATGCTGCCCGAGGTGCTGGACAGCGCCGATGACTTCGGCATGGCGCGGGCGGATCTCTTCGGCGCGGAAATTCCGATCCGAGGGGTTGCCGGCGACCAGCAGGCGGCGACTGTGGGTCAGGCCTGCTTCAAGCCGGGCATGGTCAAGTCGACCTATGGTACGGGCTGCTTTGCGCTGATCAATACGGGCACCCAGCCGGTGGCCTCGCAGAACCGCCTGCTCACCACCGTGGCCTACCGGCTCAACGGCCAGTCGACCTATGCGCTCGAGGGCTCGATCTTCGTGGCTGGCGCTGCGGTGCAGTGGCTGCGCGACGGGCTCGGGATCATTTCCAAGGCCGGCGAGACCCAGGCGCTGGCCGAACAGGCCGCCGGGCGGGACCGGCTCTATCTGGTGCCGGCCTTCGTCGGCCTGGGGGCGCCCTACTGGGATCCGGAAGCGCGCGGTGCGGTCTTCGGCCTGACCCGTGACAGCGGGCCGGCGGATTTCGCAAGGGCGGCGCTGGAAAGCGTGGGCTATCAGACCCGCGACCTGATCTCGGCGATGCAGTCGGACTGGGCGTCGAGCGGGGAAACCGTGCTGCGGGTCGACGGCGGCATGACCGCGTCCGACTGGACCATGCAGTTCCTCGCCGACATCCTGGATGCCCCGGTCGACCGGCCGAAGGTTCTGGAGACCACCGCCCTGGGGGCCGCCTGGCTGGCGGGCCAGCATGTCGGGGTCTGGCCCGGCATGGAAGAATTCTCCGCCCACTGGCGTCTGGATCGCCGATTCCTTCCGGAGATGAGCACAGATGTGAGAACAAGGCTTCTCGGTGGCTGGCAGGATGCGGTGCGCCGGACCCGTGGAGCGCTGGTCTGACCGGACTGGCCACATCGTTGAAACAACTTGGTCCAGGTTCCGGAAGACCTGTCCGGAACCTGGACAAGATTGGCGGACTGAAAGGTCTGTGAAGTATTTTTCAGTCTCTGAAATATCTTCAACTTGGAAATGGTTTTGCGTAATCGCAAAATTAACCCCTTAGCGAATTTCCCGATCACGCTCTCCCTGATAATAAAAATTCCCTGAATCCGTAAATTTAGGAATGTTTCGCCTATTGATTTAGGCGAAAAAACGGACTTAGTTTGGCATGCCCCGGGCAGAGAACTGCCGTTTTTCCGAATTCGGCCTCCGGGGAGCTTCATCAAGGGGAGAACAGTTTGATGAATATCACTAAGTCGCTGAAGGCCACCCTTCTCGGTGCCAGCCTTGCCGTGATCGCCGCCTCCGGCGCATCCGCCAAGACCCTGGTCTATTGCTCCGAAGGGTCTCCGGAAGGCTTTGATGCCGCGCTCTACACCGCCGGCACCACTTTCGACGCTTCTTCCAAGCCGATCTACAACCGTCTCGTCGAATTCAAGCGCGGCACCACCGAAGTGCAGCCGGGCCTCGCCGAGAGCTGGGAAGTTTCCGAAGACGGGCTGGAATACACCTTCAACCTGCGCAAGGGCGTCAAGTTCCACACCACCAGCTTCTTCACGCCGTCGCGCGACTTCAACGCCGATGACGTGATCTTCTCGTTCAAGCGTCAGCAGGACGCAACGAGCCCCTGGTACGAGTACACCGCAGGCGCTTCCTGGGAATACTTCAACGGCATGTCCATGCCGGACCTCATCCAGGACATGGTCAAGGTTGACGATTACACCGTCAAGTTCGTGCTGAAGCGTCCGGAAGCTCCGATGCTGGCGAACCTGGCCATGGACTTCGCGTCCATCATGTCCGCCGAATATGCCGATGCCCTGGCTTCCGCCGGCAAGATGGAAATGCTGAACCAGGAGCCGGTCGGCACCGGTCCGTTCTCCTTCGTCGGCTACCAGAAGGACGCCGTCATCCGCTACGCAGCCTTCGCTGACTACTGGGGTGGCAAGCAGCCGGTCGACAACCTGATCTTCGCGATCACCCCGGATGCAGCCGTTCGCCTGCAGAAGCTGAAGGCTGGCGAATGCCACGTGATGCCGTACCCGGCACCGGCCGACATCGCCGACATCCAGGCTGACAGCTCGCTGACCATGATGGAACAGCAGGGTCTGAACGTTGGCTACCTGGCCTACAACACCAAGCAGGCTCCGTTCGACAAGCCGGAAGTCCGCAAGGCGCTGAACCACGCCATCAACAAGCAGGCCATTCTGGACGCCGTGTTCCAGGGTTCGGGCGTTGCCGCCAAGAACCCGATCCCGCCCACCATGTGGTCCTATAACGACGCTGTCGAAGACGATGCCTTCGATCCGGAACTGGCCAAGAAGATGCTCGCCGACGCCGGCGTCACCGACCTGTCCATGAAGATCTGGGCCATGCCGGTTCAGCGTCCGTACAACCCGAACGCCCGTCGTATGGCTGAAGTCATGCAGGCCGATTTCGGCAAGATCGGCGTGAACGTGGAAATCGTGTCCTACGAATGGGGTGAATACCTGTCCCGTTCCAAGGCCGAAGACCGCGACGGCGCCGTCCTGCTCGGCTGGACCGGTGACAACGGCGACCCGGACAACTTCCTGGCCGTTCTGCTCGGCTGCGACGGTGTGGGCGGTTCCAACCGTGCACAGTGGTGCAACGACGAGTTCGAAGCCCTGATCCAGAAGGCCAAGGTCGTTTCCAGCAAGGAAGAGCGCACCAAGCTTTATGAAGAAGCTCAGGTTGTCTTCAAGCGGGAAGCTCCGTGGGCGACCATCGCTCACTCCACCGTCTTCATGCCCATGTCCTCCAAGGTGTCCGGCTATGTCATGGACCCGCTGGGTGGCCACTGGTTTGACGGCGTGGACATCGCGGAGTAAAAGCGCTCCCACCTCAGACGCCGGCGAGGCTTCCTCGCCGGCGTTCTTCCTTTTGCGGCCGGCTGAGACTCTAGGTAAATCTGACGAGTCTCGCTGGTTCTTCGTATCCGGAACCCAAAAATGTTTCGCTTTCTCATCGGCCGTCTCGGCCTGCTGATCCCGACCTTCTTTGGGGTGACGCTCGTCGCGTTCTGGTTCATCCGGCTGCTGCCGGGCGACCCGCTCGATCTTCTCGCCGGCGAACGGGGCATGGACCCCGAGCGCAAGGCTCAGCTCATGGCCCAGATGGGCTTCGACAAACCCTGGTGGCAGCAGTACTTCGACTATGTCATCAACATCTTCCACGGTGACCTCGGGGTGTCCTTCGCTTCGAAGAAGCCGGTGCTCGTGGAGTTCCTGACGCTGTTCCCGGCCACGGTCGAACTGTCGCTCTGCGCCATCATCATCGCCATCTGCCTGGGCATTCCGGCCGGCATCTTCGCCGCCGTGAAGCGTGGCTCGGCCGCCGACCAGGCCATCATGGGCACCGCGCTCGTCGGGTATTCCATGCCGATCTTCTGGTGGGGCCTGCTGCTCATCATCCTCTTCTCCGGCATCCTGCAGTGGACGCCCGTCTCGGGCCGCATCTCGCTGATGTATTTCTTCCCGCAGGTGACCGGCTTCATGCTGATCGACAGCCTGCTGTCTGGGGAAAAGGGTGCCTTCGCCTCGGCGCTCAGCCACCTGATCCTGCCCTCGATCGTTCTGGCGACCATTCCGCTGGCGGTGATTGCCCGCCAGACCCGGTCGGCCATGCTCGAGGTGCTTGGTGAAGACTATGTGCGCACCGCGCGGGCCAAGGGCCTGTCGCCGGCCCGCGTCATCGGCCTGCATGCCCTGCGCAATGCGCTCATTCCGGTCATCACCACCATCGGCCTGCAGGTCGGGGTGCTGCTGGCGGGGGCCATCCTCACGGAGACCATCTTCTCCTGGCCGGGCATCGGCAAGTGGCTGGTCGACAGCATTTCGCGCCGTGACTATTTCGTGGTGCAGGGCGGACTTCTGCTGATCGCCGGCATCATCATGGTCGTGAACCTGATCGTGGACCTGCTCTATGGTCTGATCAATCCGCGCATCCGTCACAACTGACGCGGGGAAGAACAAGAATGACAAAATCAACTTCTACGGAGCTGGCGACGGAAACCGTGCTCGAGCGCGAGAGCCGCAACGCCACCAAGGCCATGCTGACCGAGTTCTGGTACTACTTCTCCCAGAACAAGGGGGCCGTGATCGGCCTTGTCGTCTTTGCCGTGCTCGTCGCCGTGGCGCTCCTCGCGCCGCTGGTTGCGCCCCATGACCCGGACGTCCAGTACCGCGACGCCCTTCTGCAGCCGCCCTTCTGGCAGGACGGCGGCAGCTTCGCCTTCCCGCTGGGAACGGATGCGGTCGGCCGCGACATCCTTTCGCGCCTGATCTTCGGTTCGCGTTTCTCGCTCTTCATCGGCGTGGTTGTCGTGACCATTGCTCTGGTCGGCGGCATTGTCATCGGTCTGGTGGCCGGTTACGCCCGCGGGTGGGTCGACACGCTGATCATGCGCGTGATGGACATCATCCTGGCCTTCCCGTCCCTGCTGCTGGCGCTGGTGCTCGTCGCCATCCTCGGCCCGGGCCTGGTGAATGCGATGATCGCCATTGCCATCGTGCTGCAGCCGCATTTCGTGCGTCTGACCCGTGCGGCGGTGCTGGCGGAAGTGAACCGGGACTATGTGGTCGCCGCCCGCGTGGCCGGTGCCGGCCACCTGCGCCTGATGTTCAAGACCATCCTGCCGAACTGTCTGGCGCCCCTGATCGTTCAGGCAACCCTGTCCTTCTCCAACGCCATTCTCGATGCGGCAGCCCTCGGCTTCCTGGGCATGGGTGCCCAGCCGCCCACTCCGGAATGGGGCACGATGCTTGCGGAAGCCCGCGAGTTCATCCTGCGCGCCTGGTGGGTCGTGACCTTCCCGGGCCTGGCCATCCTGATCACCGTGCTGGCGATCAACTTGGTGGGCGACGGTCTGCGCGATGCCCTCGATCCGAAGCTGAAGAGGAGCTAAGCCCATGCCGCTTCTTGAAATTCGCAACCTGAAGGTCGAGTTTGCCACCGCCAAGGGTCCGTTCAAGGCTCTCGATGGCGTCGACTATACCGTGGAAGCCGGCGAAGTGCTGGCCATCGTGGGCGAGTCCGGTTCGGGCAAGTCCGTGGCCATGCTCGCCGTGATGGGTCTTCTGCCGGACACGGCGACGATCACTGCCGACAAGATGGAATTTGAGGGTCGCGACCTTCGAACCCTGTCGGCCAAGGAACGTCGCAAGGTCATCGGCAAAGACATCTCGATGATCTTCCAGGAGCCGATCGCCAGCCTGAACCCGTGCTTCACGGTCGGGCACCAGCTGGAAGAAACCCTGAAAGCCCACACCACGCTGGGCCGCCGCGAGCGCAAGGCGCGGGTCATCGAGCTGATGAAGGCCGTGGGCCTGCCCAAGCCCGAAGAGCGCGTCAGCGCCTTCCCGCACCAGATGTCGGGCGGCCAGTGCCAGCGCGTGATGATCGCCATGGCGATTGCCTGTGCGCCGAAGCTGCTGATCGCCGACGAGCCGACCACCGCGCTCGACGTGACGATCCAGAAGCAGATCCTGGATCTGCTGGTGAAGCTGCAGCAGGACAGCGGCATGGGCCTCATCATGATCACCCATGACATGGGTGTCGTGGCCGAGACCGCCGACCGGGTGATCGTGCAGTACAAGGGCAACAAGATGGAAGAGGCGGATGTCCTCTCCCTGTTCGAAAACCCGCAGCACGCCTATACCCGCGCGCTGCTTTCCGCCCTGCCGGAAAATGCCACGGGCGACCGTCTGCCGACGGTCAGCGACTTTGTCGGCGCAGGAGGCTTCTGATGAGCGACACCATTCTGAAGGTGCGCGATCTCTATCGCACCTATGACATCAAGGGCGGACTGTTCAAGAAGCCCGGCAAGTTCACCGCCGTGAAGGGCGTGAGCTTCGACGTGGAGCGGGGCTCGACCCTGGCGATCGTCGGGGAATCCGGTTGCGGCAAGTCCACCCTTGCCCGCATGCTGACGATGATCGATGCCCAGACCTCCGGCTCCATCGAGATCGACGGCTTGCCGATCGACATCGCCAAGACCGGGATCTCGAAGGACATGCGCCAGAAGGTGCAGATCGTCTTCCAGAACCCCTATGGCTCGCTGAACCCGCGCCAGAAGATCGGCCACGTGCTGGAAGAGCCGCTGCTGCTCAACACCAGCATGCCGGCTGCCGAGCGGCGGGATCTGGCGCTGGAAATGCTCACGAAGGTAGGTCTCCAGCCGGAGCATTACGGCCGCTATCCGCACATGTTCTCCGGTGGTCAGCGACAGCGCATCGCCATCGCCCGGGCCATCATGATGAAGCCGAAGCTGCTGGTTCTCGACGAGCCGGTCTCGGCGCTCGACCTTTCCGTGCAGGCGCAGATCCTCAATCTGCTCAAGGACCTGCAGGACGAGATGGGCCTGACCTACATCTTCATCTCGCACGATCTGTCCGTGGTGCGCTATCTCGCGGACAAGGTGATGGTGATGTATTTCGGCGAAGTGGTGGAATACGGCACCCGCGACGAGGTCTTCGGCGATCCGAAGCACGAGTATACGCGCACGCTGTTTGCCGCGACGCCGAACGCCGATGTGGACAGCATCAAGGCACGGCTCGCGAAAAAGGTCGCCTGAGGCGCCCGGCTTTAACGAGATCACGAGAAGGCGGAGCCGCAAGGCTCCGCCTTTTTTCGTTTCAGGGGAGGGGCACGGGAACGCAGGTCGGGCGGTGGCGAGTAAGGCGCGGTGCCGCCGTCGAATGCTGCCCTCGGCATTCGGGCTGCCTTTCCTGCCGTCATCCCTGCGCAGGCAGGAATCCAGTAACCGGCTGAGGCTGCTTCCTTTTTCGGCAACCCGCGTCGCTGGTTGCCGGATCCTCGGCACAGGGCCGAGGATGACGACCGAGAGGGGAGGAGGACGGAGGAGAGGGGGCGAAGGAGAGGGCGAACATAACGGTGGTGAGGACGAGGACGAAAGAGGGTCCGAGGGTGGGGGTGGAGACGGGGGCAGTTTTCTCTTGCCTGTTTCGATAATTCGACTATTCTCGAATTATGCAAAAGGAAAACGCACTTGAGGCCCTGGCGGCGCTGGGGCAGGAAACGCGGCTGGATGTGTTCCGCCTGCTGGTGGAGGCGGGCCCGGAGGGCTTGACCGCCGGAGCCGTGTCGGAGGGGCTGGGTGTCAGGGCCAATACCCTGTCGACCCATCTGGGGGTGCTCACCCGCTCCGGCCTGATCCGGGCGGAACGGGACGGGCGCTCCATCATCTATCGCGCGGATCTGACGACCATGCAGGAGCTTGTCGCCTATCTGCTGCAGGATTGCTGTGGCGGCCGACCGGACCAGTGCGGGCCGCTGCTCAACCTGTTCGCCTGCGGCAGCAAGGCCGGCTGATCCGTTTTCGCTCCCTTCGCTCGTCCGCCCATCACCCGTTTCAAGACCTGATGCCTCCCGCGCGGAGGCCTGCCGGAGACCGACCGTGACCGCAGCTGATACCTCCCCGCTCGGACTGTTCGAGCGTTATCTTTCCGTCTGGGTTGCCCTGTGCATCGGCGCTGGCGTCGGTCTGGGGCTCCTCGTGCCGGGGGCCTTCTCCGCCATTGCCGCGATGGAATATGCCAACGTCAATCTGGTGGTGGCGGTGTTCATCTGGGTGATGATCTACCCGATGATGGTCAATGTGGACTTCGCCTCCCTGAAGGATGTGGGGCGCAAGCCGAAGGGCCTGTGCATCACGCTGGTGATCAATTGGCTGATCAAGCCCTTCACCATGGCCGCACTCGGCATCCTGTTCTTCGAGCATGTCTTTGCCGGGCTTGTCTCGCCGGAAGACGCCAAGGAATATATCGCGGGCATGATCCTGCTCGGGGTCGCGCCCTGCACGGCGATGGTCTTCGTCTGGAGCCAGCTGGTGCGCGGGGATGCGAACTACACGCTGGTGCAGGTCTCCATCAACGACATCATCATGGTCTTTGCCTTCGCGCCGATCGCGGCCTTCCTGCTGGGGGTGACGGATATCGTCGTGCCCTGGGAAACGCTGCTCTTCTCGGTGCTGCTTTATGTCATCATTCCGCTGGCGGCCGGCTATTTCACCCGCAAGTCCCTGGACCGGAACGGGGATCACGAGCGGATCGCCGCCTTCACCGGCAAGGTGAAGCCCTTCTCCGTGATGGGGCTGCTGGCGACCGTCGTGCTGCTCTTCGGCTTCCAGGCGGGGACCATCGTCGAGGATCCGGCGGTGATCGGCCTGATCGCGGTGCCCCTGCTGGTGCAGAGCTACGGCATTTTCGCCGTCGCCTATCTGTGGGGCTATGTGTGGCGGGTGCCGTTTGCAACCGCCGCGCCGGCCGCCCTCATCGGCACCTCGAATTTCTTCGAACTGGCCGTGGCCGTGGCCATCAGTCTCTTCGGCCTCAATTCGGGGGCGGCGCTGGCGACCGTCGTCGGCGTGCTGGTGGAAGTGCCGGTGATGCTGTCACTCGTGGCCTTCGCCAACCGTACCCGGCACCGCTTCGCCTGATCCGGCCGAGACGATCCTACACAGGCCGCGGCGGGGTCACTTCGGCCACAAGAGACGCCGCCTGACGGCGCATGTAGCGCATGAGGTCGTCCGCCATGGTGCGGGCGACCGTCTCGTCTCCGCTCTCGATCGCCTGCATCAGTTCCAGATGGCCGGTGGCGGCGGCGATCAGGTTGCTCTCGCCCCAGTAGCGGTACCAGAACCTGCGGCTGAGGGTCTGCAGCGGCGCGACCGCCTTGGCCGCGAAGGGATTGCAGGCGGCCACCGCCACGATCTCGTCGAAGATCTTGTCGAGACGCAGGAAGCCGATGGTATCGTTGGCCGAGGCCGCATCGCGCATGGCGGCGGCACAATCATGCAGTTTCTGGCGCTCTTCCCGGCTGGCGAGCCGGGCCGCACTGGTGGTCAGCAGCACCTCCAGCGGATGGCGCGCGTCCATCACGCGGGTGTAGTCGCCGGGGTTGAGCTCGGAGATGACGATGCCCAGGCGCGGGCGGATGGTGACCAGACCCTCCCAGCTCAGGCGCTGGATCGCCTCGCGGATCGGGGTGCGGCCCATGTCGAGTTCCTTCGTCAGGCGCGCTTCTGTCAGGGCCTCGCCGGGCTGCAGGCGCAGGGTGACGATGTCCTCTTCCAGACGGCGATAGGCGCTTTCCGCCAGACTCTGATCTTCGCTCATGGGCGGTCTCCGGTGATGGCGCGCAAGCGATAGCCCGCGACGTGCCGCAGGGCAAATCCGCATTTGAATATGTCTGATATATCACGTGTTGACAAGTGATGGGCGGAAGCGCATCGTGAGCCTCACCTGAAGGGGTGCGGCCGGTCTGTTTCCGGTGCGGGCTCCGCGACAGACACTTGCAAAACCAGTCAGAAGAAGGTCTCCCGTCATGTGGAAGGGCGTATTCCCCGCAGTCACCACCAAGTTCACCGAAGCCGACACGCTGGATCTGGCCGAAAACGAACGCTGCTTCGCGCTGCAGTTCGAGGCCGGCTGCCACGGCATGATCCTCTGCGGTTCGCTGGGCGAAGCCATGGCGCTGGAGCCGGAAGAGAAGCTCGAGCTGCTGAAGCTCGCCAAGAGCGTGGCCGGCGACAAGCCGGTGCTGATGACCGTTTGCGAAAGCTCTACCAGGCGCGCCGCCAAGGCCGCTGAAGCAGCGGCTGCTGCCGGTGCCGCCGGCCTGATGGTGCTGCCGGGCGTGCCCTACAAGTCCGCGCCGCACGAGACCATCGCTCATCTGAAGACCGTGGTGAATGCCGCTGGTCTGCCGTCGATGATCTACAATAACCCGGTTGCCTACGGTGTGGATATCTCTCTCGACATGTTCGAGGAGCTGGCCGGCGAGAAGCATGTGGTGGCCATGAAGGAATCCACCGACGACATCCGCCGGGTGACCGATGTGATCAACCGCTTCGGTGACCGGTTCGACATCTTCACCGGCGTCGACAACCTGGCGCTGGAAAGCCTGGCCATGGGTGCCATCGGCTGGGTGGCCGGTCTCGTGGTCGCCTTCCCGCGGGAAACGGTCGCGATCTATGAGCTGGTGCAGCAGGGCCGCATGGCCGAGGCGCTGGACATCTATCGCTGGTTCCGTCCGCTGCTCGACCTCGATGTCTCCACCAACCTGGTGCAGAACATCAAGCTGGCCGAAGTCCACGCCATCGGTTCCAATGACCGCTGCCGTGCGCCACGCCAGCCGCTGTCGGGTGCCGAGCGCGCCCGCGTCGAGGCCGTGATCACCTCTGCTCTTGCCAAGCGGCCCGAACTGCCGTCCTTCTGAGGATCATGAGCAAGCCCAACGTCACCATCGTCGGGGCCGGCATTGTCGGCCTCGCCACCGCCTCCGTTCTGGTCAGCCGCGGTGCAAGCGTTACGATCATCGATCGGGAAGGTCCGGCCGCGGGTGCCAGTCAGGGCAACGCGGGCGGCATCGCCTGGACCGATGTGTCGCCTCTCGCCTCGCCGGGCATCTGGAAGGATGCGCTGAAGTGGCTGATGGATCCGCTCGGGCCGCTGACCGTGCGCCCGGCCTATGCGCTGAAGATCCTGCCCTGGATGATCCGCTTCCTGGCGGCGTCCGGCAAGGATCAGGTGGCGCGCAGCACCGTGGCGCTGGCGGCGCTGAACGGCTCCGCGCTGCCCGCCTGGGAGCGGGTGTGGAAGCTGACCGGCACCCACAATCAGGTGCGCCGCAACGGCTGCCTGGAAATCTTCGACAACCGGGCCAAGTTCGAGGCCTATCGGGCGACCTGGGCCCAGCAGCGCGACCACGGCATCGAGGTGCGCGAGCTGACCGGCGATCAGATCCGCGACATGGAGCCTGACCTGACGGCGAATATCGTCGGCGGCGGTTTCCTGCCCGGCTGGGCGCAGATGGACGACCCGAAGAAGCTGTGCCTGTCGCTGGCCGACTGGCTGGCGGCGCAAGGGGTGACCTTCGAGGTGGCCAGCGTGTCCGGTGTCTCGGCCACGGCCAACGGCGCGGAGCTTCGCCTGGTCGATGGAACCGTGCGCGGTGTCGAGAAGCTCGTCATTGCCTGCGGGGCCTGGTCCAAGAAGCTGACCGCGCAGCTGGGGGATGCGGTGCCGCTCGACACGGAGCGGGGCTACAACATCACCGTGCCGCAGCCTGGGGTGAGCGTGACCAACTTCATCATGCTGCCGGGCCATGGCTTCGTGCTGTCGCCGCTGGAGACCGGCCTGCGCATCGGCGGCGCGGTGGAATTCGGCGGGCTGGACCTGCCGCCCAACTGGGGCCGGGTGGATGCGATGATCGCCAAGGCGAAGACCATCTATCCGAAGCTCGATGCGTCCACCGGCAAGCGCTGGATGGGCTTCCGCCCCTCCATGCCCGACAGCCTGCCTGTGATCGGGCCGTCTTCGGCAAGCCCGCATATCCTCTATGGTTTCGGCCATGCCCATCACGGCCTGACGGAAGCCGCCACCACCGCGGAAATGCTGACCGCGATGATCTTCAACGAGACGCCCGCCGTCGATCCTTCTCCCTTCAGCGCGACCCGCTTCTAGAGCCCGGAGTTTACCTGTCATGGCCCGCCACACGTTCTTCTGCGTCGATGGTCACACTTGCGGCAATCCGGTGCGTCTGGTGGCCGGGGGCGGACCGCGCATCGAGGCGACTTCCATGTTCGAGCGGCGGCAGAAGTTCATCGCCGCCTATGACTGGATCCGCACCGGGCTGATGTTCGAGCCGCGCGGCCACGACATGATGTCGGGCTCGATCCTCTATCCGCCGTCGTCGGACGACTATGATGTGGGCGTGCTCTACATCGAGACCTCCGGCTGCCTGCCCATGTGCGGGCATGGCACCATCGGCACGGTGACCATGGCGATCGAGGAGGGGCTCCTGACCCCGCAGACGCCGGGTGTGGCGCGGCTGGAAACACCGGCAGGACTGGTGCTTGCCGAATACGAGATGGACGGGGAGTATGTCGCCTCCGTCAAGCTGACCAACGTGCCGTCCTTCCTGGCGGCCGAGGGTCTGGAGATCGACTGCCCGCATTTCGGACGGCTGACCTTCGACGTGGCCTATGGCGGCAATTTCTACGCGATCTTCGAGCCGCAGGAGAATTTCGCCGGGGTTGGCACCGTGGACGTGGACACGCTGGTGCAGGTGAGCCCGAAGCTCAGGACCCTGCTCAACGAAGCCTACGAGATGGTGCATCCGGTCAATCCGGGCATCCGGGGCATCACCCATCTGCAGTGGACCGGACCGGCGACCCAGCCGGAAGCCGATGCACGCAATGCGGTCTTTTATGGCGACAAGGCCATCGATCGCAGCCCCTGCGGCACCGGCACCTCGGCCCGCATGGCGCAGCTGCATGGCAAGGGCCTGTTGAAGGTGGGCGACAGCTTCACCCATGAAAGCGTTATCGGATCGCTGTTCGAGGGCGGGGTGAAGGAAGAGGTGCTGGTGGGCACGAAGCGCGGCATCATCCCCACCATCAAGGGCTGGGCGGTGAAGACGGGAACCAGCATCATCACCCTGGATGAGCGCGATCCCTACATGACCGGCTTCTCGGTGACCGGCACGGGCGTGAAGCGCTATCCGCGGCCTTGAGCGGCGGATCAGAGCGGACCAGTTCCACGGCTGTGCCAATGACGATCTGCGAGACTGGATGGCGCATGATGCTGCCGAGGCCCCTGTGGCGAGCGGGGGGCGGGGCGTTTCTGCACAACCGCACGGCCTTAATCTCTGATTGCAATTAATTCTAATGCACTTAAATTAATTGTGGTTTTCATATTGTCGGAGATTGTGGTGAATTTCAGTCGTATCCTTACTCCCTTCATTCTTTCCATTCTGGTTCTTTTTGCCGGGCAGGCCTCTGCTGCGGGTAGCATGTCCAGAAGGACGATTGTTGTCTACAACAAGGCGCATGGGCCCCAGGTTGAATACTATGCCCCCGACGGGCGGTCTTATCTTTGGTACCCGGGTAACAGGCGGCCGGTTACTGGGAGCTGGAAGATGAGTAGTAACAAGATCTGTTTTTGGTACTCCGATAAGGTGACGGATCCGACCACTGGTAAGAAGATGGGATCCTGGAAATGCCGGCCGATGTCCGGTTTCATGGAAATGACCGTCAGCAGTTGCAAGGGCGACCCCTTTCGCCTTTCCAAAGGCAAGATTCCCTATGTCTTGAGCAAGTCAAAGTCTGAGCTTGCACGAGTAACAAAGACCTGCAAATAGGCCTGTCGACAGTGTGTCGTTCAAGGCCAGATATCTGCACTGCATGACTGGAAGGCGGGACCAATCCTTGGTTCCGCTTTTCGTCTGTGACGTCTGATTACAAGTCCTTCCTTGAAACATGAGTTTTTTCATCATATTTGATGCAGATGCTCAACAAGGACGTGACATGCCCCACTCTGCCTCGGAAATTTCGCCTGACGTTGATCTGTCTCTCCCGCGCAGCGAGCGGATTTCCATCGAGCTGAAGCGGCGGGAGCTGACCGTTTCCGCCCACGAGCTCTTCACGCCTCACATGCTGCGGATCACCCTGACGGGCGAGGATCTCAGCGACTTCCAGAGCCCCGGGTTCGATGACAACGTGAAGCTGTTCCTCACTGTGCCGGGACCGGACGGAGAGGATGTGCTGGAACGGCGCAGCTACACGCCCCGGCGTTTCGATGTGGCGGCGCGCGAGCTGGTGCTCGACTTTGCCCTGCATGATGCGGGCCCGGCGACGGCCTGGGCGCTGGAGGCGCAGGTCGGCGACACGCTGGTGGTCGGCGGTCCGCGCGGCTCGCGCGTGGTGCATGGCGACATCTCCGAGTGGCTGCTGATCGGTGACGAAACCGCCCTGCCGGCCATCGGTCGCAAGGTGGAAGAAGCTCCGGCGGGCACGCGCATCACCGTGATTGCCGGTGTGCCCGGCGCGGAAGACGAGCAGCAGTTCGACAGCGCGGCGGAGGTCACGTGCCAGTGGCTCCACCGCCCGGAAGATCAGGCGGCGGAGATTGCCCCCTTCCTCCAGGCGGTGCGGGCGCTGGAGATCGGCCCGCGCACCTTCATCTGGATTGCGGCGGAGGCCGCCGTGGCCCAGGCGCTCAAGGCCCATGTTCTGGACGAGCGCGGCATCAACCCGGCCTGGATCAAGCCTTCGGGCTATTGGGTGAAGGGCGAAGCCGGAAAATAGTCCGGGCACAGGCCGGAGCGGGGCCAGAGCATCTGCAAGGCCACCTGCCAGCACGACAAGCGCCGCGAGGGAAACCTCCGGCGTTTTTTCGTTTTCGGTTTGCAGCATGCCACGGGATGGCAGGCGCCCGGACCTTGCCGGGAGTGAGCAGGAGGAGGGGAGGCGTGGCAAGAGCGAGCGCCTGCCCGAAAGCCGTTCCCCAGGCGCGCGATCGTCCGGGACGAGAGCAAGGTCTGCCACAGCACGGCCCTAGGGCGGCCAGGGAACGCGACAGGCATGAGCCATGCGCAACCGTGGCCTGCGGGCGGACCCTTGCGGACGGAGCCCGTTGCCCCGTCACCTCTTCCCGACATGCGACCCTGCAAGCTGCCGGAGATGGTCCCCGACCTCTGCCGATCCGCGATCTGCGCCGATGCGTGTTCCCGGTCCGTTAGGCGGGGACGCGCATCCGGCTTCCGGTTTCTGCCACCGCGAACGGTCGGTCCGGTCTCGGCCCCGTGATGGCAGGAACGGCGCCAGTGTAAGGCAGAGCGGACGGACGGGGATAAGTTTACGGGAGGGGCTTCCCAAAAGGGGCGGGAAGGCGTTACGGAGAGAATGTAATGTAATAACGTTACGATTCGCTCCGACCTCACGGTCTTCGTACAGGATTGCACCGCATGAACCGTTCCCCCCTTCCTTCCCTTCTCGCCCTTGTCCTCGCTGCCGGCCTCACCGCGCCCGCCCTTGCGGATGGGGCGAAGGACGCCGCCCACACCCATGGCACTCATCAGGGCCACAGCCACGGCCAGAGCGACAGCGAACGCCAGATCTACAAGGGTTATTTCGAGGACAGCCAGATCCAGCCGCGCACGCTTGCCGACTGGCAGGGCGACTGGCAGTCCGTCCATCCCTATCTGCTCGACGGAACGCTGGATCCGGTGATGGCGCACAAGGCCGAGCACGGCAGCATGAGTGCTGACGAGTACCGGGCCTATTACGACACGGGCTATGCCACCGACGTGGACCGGATCGTGATCGACGGAGACCGCTTCACCTTCCACAGCAAGGCCATGGCGCTGAGCGCGACCTATGCGGCGGACGGGTTCGAGGTGCTGACCTACAAGAAGGGCAATCGGGGCGTGCGCTACATCTTCCGCAAGGTGGAGGGCGATGCCGGGGCACCGGGCTTCGTCCAGTTCAGCGATCACAAGATCTCGCCGAGTGCGGCGGATCATTATCACCTCTACTGGGGCGATGACCGGGCCGCGCTGCTGGAGGAAGTCACCAACTGGCCGACCTATTACCCCTCCGCGCTGAGCGGCGCGGAGATCGTGTCGGAAATGCTGGAGCACTGACCGGCCTCCGGTCAACGGATCTCGGGCGCATCGCCTTCCTGTCCTTGACCTGACGCCGGATCTGCGGATCAGCGGGCGGGGTCAAGCCAGAAGGGCGGGGCGCCCGGGGTCTGGCCGGTCACGGCGGCGTCGGCGCAGGCGGAAAGGGATCCGAAGCGCAGGTCGCGGCCGGAGAGGCCGGGGCCGTAATGGGCATATTTGCCGGAATTGGTCATGACGGTGCGCGCGGCGGGCGGGAAGACCGGCTCGGAAATCGAGCACCAGCACAGGTCCTGCACCAGGGTGACACCGGCCGCGCTCAGGCGCTCCACCAGCCCTTCGGCCTGCGCCTGCGCCAGGGTGCCACGGCCGAGGGTGACAAGCGCGGTGATGCCGGGATGACATGTGCGGCCGTCCATGAGACGGGCCAGATTGCGGCATTCTTCCAGCGAGAAATGCGGGCTGCCGAAGGCGACCAGATCGACCGGAACCGGCGCTCCGGCGGGATTGAAGCCGGTCCATGCGGCCAGAAGATCCGCGAGGGTGATCTCCTCGCTATCGGCTTGCGGATCGATCTGATCGGACTCGGGCGTGTGACCTGCCACATGCAGCATGGGGGCGGCGGAGGTGGTGCCGAAGGCCGCACACAACGCCTTGAGGTCGTCGGCGGAGGGGGCGAGCCGCTCGAGCCCGGTGAGCAGGGGGATGCGGTCCGGGGCCTTGAGGCCGGTCACATAGCCGAGCAGAGGCCAGAAGGCATCATCGACCACGGGCACCCCGGCTGCACCCGTGGCGGGCAGCTCCACCCGCAGGAGGCGGCGGGCGGCGCGGTTGCCGTCCAGATAGACCCCGGCGGCCGGCGCCCGGCCGGTCAGCGCCATGCTGAGATCGAGAAAGTCCGGGTGCTTGGGCGTGCGGGCGCCGAGCACGCTGTTGGCATAGATGACCGCGTTGGATTCCGCCCAGGCGATCGGCTCGCCGAACTCCGGCACGCTTTCGAGCAGATAGGGGGCGCAGGTGAAGCTGCCGGCTGCGCCCATGCGCAGATAGGCATCGGCAAGGCGGGCGGCCTTGCGGCCGAAGTCTTCCGGCGTGCCCTGACTGCGCCAGTTGTCGTGATCGACGGAAATGGAATTCATGGTGGTGGGCACGGTGACCCTGGCGCCCAGACCAGCGAAGACCTCGGCCACGTCGAGCAGGGCTTCGCTGGCCAGAAGGCAGCCGTCGATGTGGACGCGGGTGATGTCCAGAAGCGTCTCGGCGCCCTGGATGAGGGCCATGTCGCGCAGGATGCGCTGGGCGAGGGCGGCGGCCTCCCCGCTCTCTCCGGCTAGCCGCGCCTCGTCCGCGGGGGAAAGCTGGAGCCGCGTTGCGTCGAGCGGAACAAGCGGGAGGTCGAGAGCCGTGGTTTCATGGCCATCGGCCCGGAGCATGGTCTCGCCGATTTCGGCGCGGGTGGCGCGGGCCAGACGATCAAAGCTGGATGCGTCGAGGCGCAGGACGGGCAGGGTGAGGCCGAAGACATGCCGCCCGACCAGCGCGCCGAGGGTGAGCACGTCTTCCGGCTCGCGGAAAATCAGGGCGGCGGGGCCGAGCCCGGCGCGCAGGAGCTGCAGCAGAACGCCGGAGCCGGTGCAGGATCCGCGCGAGGTGGGCAGCATGAGGATCCGCCCGGTCAGGCACTGGCCGTGCAGGGGGTGATGCGCATCGATCACCCGCCCGGTGCCGGGATCCACCCCGCCCCAGAAGCTCAGGCCCTGCTCGCAGGCAAGGATGTCGCCCGCAGCCGTGCCGGGCAGGATCTTCAGGGCCATGACCATGTCTCCGCGTCGTTGCCGGATCTTAGCGTCACGGTGCGCGCCTGCCAGACATTTTGCGCGATCAGATGGGAAATGCTGCAAGGGGCGGTGCAAGCTCTTGCCCGCAGGCGTAGCCTCGGGCGGCAAAACCCGGTATGAAGCCGGGGAATAGAACGAAACGGGAATCATTGCATGAGCTGGTCGCCGGAACAGGACAAGGCGCTTTCGGACGTTTCCGCCTGGTTCAAGCGGGGGGACAAGCAGGTCTTCCGGCTGTTCGGTTATGCGGGCACGGGCAAGACGACGCTCGCCCGCCATCTGGCCGAAGGCATCGACGGGGACGTGTGTTTCGGCGCGTTTACCGGCAAGGCGGCCCATGTGCTGCGGCAGAAGGGCTGCGAGAATGCCGGCACCATCCATTCCCTGATCTATCGTCCGCGCTCGGCCAAGGAAGAGGAAGATCTGGACGACGACGAGGATGACAGCGGCCCGCAGTTCGCCATCAAGCGCGACAGCGATGCGGCGACGGCCAAGCTCATCATCATCGACGAATGTTCCATGGTGGATGAAGAGCTGGGGCGCGATCTCCTGTCCTTCGGCACGCCGGTGCTGGTGCTGGGCGATCCGGCACAGCTGCCGCCGGTGAAGGGCGGCGGCTATTTCACCGAAGCCGAGCCCGACGTGATGCTGACGGAAGTGCACCGCCAGGCCCAGGACAATCCGATCGTCCGGCTTTCCATGGACATTCGCGAGGGCGGCAGCCTGACCTATGGCACCTATGGCGAGAGCAAGGTGATCCGCCGCAACGAGATCGACAAGGACCAGATCCTGTCGAGCGATCAGGTGCTGGTGGGCACCAACCGCACGCGGCGGCTCTACAACGGCCGGATCCGCGAGCTGAAGGGCTTCACCACGCCCATGCCGGCGGTGGGCGACAAGCTGGTCTGCCTGCGCAACGACAAGACCAAGGGCCTGCTGAACGGCGGGCTGTGGTCGGTGAAGCGCCTGCGCCAGCCGCGCGGCAACACCCTGCGCTTCGACGTGGTGCCGGAAGAGGATCTGGGCGCCAAGACGCTGGTGAAGGTGAAGGTGCTGCCGGCCATGTTCGAGGACGGGGCGGAACAGATCCCCTATGCCATCCGGCGCAAGGCGGACGAGTTCGACTATGGCTATGCGCTGACCGTGCACAAGTCCCAGGGCTCGCAGTGGAACGACATCGTGCTCTTCGACGAGAGCTATGCCTTCCGCGAACATCGCGAGCGCTGGCTCTATACCGCCGTGACCCGCGCGGCGGAGCGCATCACCGTGGTGCGCTGATCCGCCTGGGGAGACGGTGCGTATCAACCCGTACTTGTGATCGCCGCGACCGGAAGACCCTTCCGGGACGGCGGCGGCAGCGGGAGGATAGGCCCTTGTCCCACACGATGGAACTTGCCGATCTCGGCGGATTGCTGCGCCAGGTGGCGGCGCAGGACCGGCATGCGTTCAAGTCTCTCTACAGCGCGACGAGCGCGAAACTTTTCGGCATCATCCTGCGTATCCTCAAGGACAGGGATCTGGCGAGCGACGCCTTGCAGGAGACCTACATCAAGGTCTGGCAGAATGCGGGGACCTATGACGCGGGCCAGAGCCGGCCGGTGACCTGGCTGGTGGCTGTCGCCCGCAACACCGCCATCGACGCGCTGCGCCGCCGGGCGCCGTCCCGTCTGGTGGTGGAGGATGAAGACGCGCTGGAACAGATCGCCGATCCTCTGGTCTCGCGGCTGGACCCGGCGGACCGGCAGACCCTGCGCGGCTGCCTGAAGGAACTGGATGACGTGCAGCGCCGCTGTGTCATCCTGGCCTATTGCGACGGATATTCCCGGGCGGAGCTGGGGCAGGCGACCGGGCGTCCGGAGGCGACGGTGAAGACCTGGCTGCGGCGCGGCTTGCAGCGGCTGAAGGCCTGCATGGAACGCGGCCTCTAGGGGCGGCGAGGGGAGAGGCCCCGACCCTTCCACAGGGCGAGGCTCCCCGGACGGATGACGAATGGACAGCGCGCATGAGCGATGCAGAAATCCGCGGCCAGGACCGCGAGGCTCTGGCCGGAGAATATGTTCTGGGAACCCTGACGGCGGAGGAGCAGGCCCGGGCCGAGCGCCTGATGCTCACCGACGCCGCCTTCCGCAAGCAGGTCAATGACTGGCGCGAACGGTTTCTGCCGCTGGACGAGGCGGTGCCGCCCGAGCCTGTGCCCGACGAGATCTGGCGCCGGATCGAGGCCCATGTGAACACGCTGGACGCCCTGGGGCCGCAAGGGGTTTCAAACCGGAGCTCCGGGCGCAGCTCCGGGGACGGTGCCGGGATGGGCGAGACCGCAAGACTGATTTCCCTCGAAGCCTGGCAGCGGCGCGCCCGGTTCTGGCGGCGGGCCACCGTGTCCGCCGGGGCGCTGGCGGCCTGTCTTGCCGCGCTCGTGGCCAGCGCACCGCCGCCGTTCCTGCTGGAACGGCTCGGAATTTCCGCGCCAGCACCACAGCGCTATGTGGCCGTCGTCAACCGGGACGGCGACCTGCCGGCCCTGCTGGTGAATGTGGATCCGGTGGCCGGGGTGGTGGAGGTGCGCAGCGTTGCGGCCGAGACCCCGCCCGACAAGAGCCTGGAGGTCTGGTACATCGAGGATGGCCAGCCGCAGCCCCTGTCGCTCGGCATCGTCGAGGCGGGTCTGGACGTGACCCGGCTGGTGGCCCGGTCCGGCGAGGTTCTGACCGGCGCCAATCCGCTGATCGCCATCACCCTCGAGCCCCTCGGCGGGTCGCCGGTGCCAGGTCCCACGGGACCGCTGGTCTATTCCGGCAAGCTCATTCCGGTGGAGTGAGGGTCTTTGGAATTGGGGCCGTTGGCGTAAGGGCCGAGACGACAGTCCATTCTCACAAGAAAGCCCCGCCGGAGCGATCCGGCGGGGCTATTGTCATGTCGGGGTGTGGGGCGGGCGCGCGGTTGGGGGGCGGAGAGCCGCGCGCCCGAGGCCGGCCTCAGCGGGAGGCCGGCGGGAGCGGGTCAGCGGCCTCAGGACGCCGGGAGAAGAACCGTGTCGATGACATGAATGACGCCGTTGGACTGGTCCACGTCGGCGATGGTGACGGTCGCGGTCTGGCCCTTGCCGTCCTCGATCACGACCTTGCCATCCATCAGCTTGGCGGTGAAGGTGCAGCCGCCGACGGTCTTGACCGGGTGGGCGCCGCCGTCATCGGCAATCATCTTCACCAGGGCTTCGGACATCACGTCGGCCGCCACCACGTGGCAGGTCAGGATCTCGGTGAGCTGGTCCTTGTTTTCCGGCTTCAGCAGGGTTTCGACCGTGCCGGCGGGCAGGGCGGCGAAGGCGTCATTGGTCGGCGCGAAGACGGTGAAGGGGCCTTCGCCGGCGAGGGTGTCGACAAGGCCTGCGGCCTTCACGGCGGCGACCAGGGTGGTGTGGTCGGCCGAGTTCACGGCGTTCTCGACGATGTTCTTGGAGGGATACATGGGCGCGCCGCCCACTTCCTTGGTCGTTTCGGCATAGGCAGCGGCGGCCAGGGTCAGCGCGGAGGCGGCGACGGTGGCGCGAACGATGGACTTCACGGAAATGGTCATGGTCTTCTCCTCTTGGGTTCGATGATGCCCGGGCCATAAGGGCCGGTGGACAGATGCCGCCGTCCGGTGCGGTCCGGGGCAATCACGGGCAGTTACGGGAGGGGTTCGGGGAAAGTTTCAGCGGGGGCATAAAAATTTTGCAGAGGCTATTACGCCCCCTACGCAGTTTCCCTGATGAGTCGTGCAACCTTACGTTAAGTCCCCTCCGGCAATGTGCCGATGAGGAACGTGCCCGCATGACCCAAGACCAAAACGACTGATCCATGCTCGATGACCTGCCGGTCAAACTGAAGATCTATCTGCCGATCTGGATCGTCCTGACGTTCCTGCTGGGAGTGGGGATCTATGGGGTCAACGTTCTCAATGACACCCTGAAACAGGGCCATCTGGACAAGGTGCGGGCCCAGGTGGAGAGTGCCTGGTCGATTGCCGAAGTCAACCGGATGAAGGCGGAGGAGGGAAGCCTCACGCTTGAAGAGGCCCAGATCCGCGCCCGGGATGCGATCCGTTCCATGGTCTTCGACAATGGGGCGCGGGTCTTCGTCTTTACCGAGCAGGGCATTCGCGTCGTCAGCAGCCAGCTCTTTGCCGAAGGATCGAGCGCCTGGGAGTCTGCCCAGACCAAGTCCATGATCCGTCTGGCGCTGGCCGGTGGCGGGGTCACTTACTACAAGGGCGCGCGCGAGCTGAACGGGGTCGTCACCCGGGGCGTTCCCAAGGCGTCCTGGTCGCAGCATTATGCCCCCTGGGGATGGGTGATCGGCTCGGCTGTCTATCTGGACGACGTGGAGGCGGCCTACTGGAACAGCCTGATCAAGTTCGTCTTCTACCTGACCCTCAGTGGCTCCGTGGTGATGCTGGTCGCCCATGCGATCATCCAGAACATGACCCGGCCGCTCAGCCAGCTGACTGCCAACATGCGCCAGCTCGCCCGCGGCAATGTGGAGTTCACCATTCAGGGCCAGACCCGGCGGGACGAGCTCGGCCGCATGGCCCAGGCCATGCAGACCTTCCAGGAACATGAGCGCCAGCGCCACGAGCTGCGCGCCCAGCTGAGCATGCTGGCCTACACGGACAGCCTGACGGGGCTGGCCAACCGGGCGCGCTTTGTGGAGCTGCTGCGGGCGGCCATCGACAGGGCGCTGGATGATGGCCGGCAATGTGCCCTGCTGATCTTCGATCTGGACCGGTTCAAGACCGTCAACGACAGCCTCGGGCATCTGGCGGGCGACATGGTTCTGATGGAATTCGCCAGACGGCTGGAGAGCGCCGTGGGTGACAGCCATTCCGTCGGTCGCCTGAGTGGCGACGAGTTCTTCGTCATCCTGACCGATCAGCCGGGCGGAGCGGAGACGGAGGCTTTCGTGCGGGCCTGCTTGCGTAACGTGAGTACGCCGATGACCATCGAGGGGCGGACGTTCCAGCTGCTGGCCAGCTGCGGCATGGCCTATGGCCCCGGGGACACGGAGTCCGAGGCGGCACTCTACCGCTTTGCCGACATGGCGCTCTACGAGGCCAAGACATCGGGCGGCGGCGCGCTTCACGTCTACAAGCCGGAACTGAGCGAACGGGTGGACAATCGCTTTGCCATGGAAGCGATGATGAAGATGGGGCTCGCGGAAGGCCAGTTCCATGCGTATTTTCAGGCCAAGCGGGACCTGAAGACAGGACGCATTGCGGGGGCGGAAGCCCTGTGCCGCTGGATGCACCCGGACAAGGGGATGATCAGCCCTGCCGACTTCATTCCCGTGGCGGAGGAAACGGGGCTGATCCTGCAGATCGGCAACCAGATGCTGGCGCAGGCCTGCGACATGGCGGTGCGTTGCAATGGTCCCGGCCGGCCGCGCTTTGTCGTCGCCGTCAACGTCTCGCCCAAGCAGCTGCTGCATGGTGGCTTCCTGTGCGACGTGCGACGTGTGTTGGAAGACAGCGGCTGCCGGGCGCAATGGTTGGAACTGGAGATCACCGAAAGCCTGCTGCTTGCGGATCTGGAGGAAACGGTCGAGCTGCTGGAGGCCCTGGCGGAGATGGGGCTGATGATCACCATCGACGACTTCGGCACGGGTTATTCCGCCATGAGCTATCTGTCTCGCTTCCCGATCAAGTGCCTGAAGATCGACCAGTCCTTCGTGCGCGACATGGCGCAGGATCCGGAAAAGCAGATTCTGGTGCGGGCCATCCTCGCCATGGCCCAGGGGCTTGGGCTGAAGACGGTGGCCGAGGGCGTGGAGGATGCGGCCGCCGCTGCCCTTTTGAGCGAGCTCGACTGCGACTACGGTCAGGGCTATCTCTGGCACCGGCCGGTTCCGGCGCATAATTTCTATCAGCTTCTGGCCGCCAGCCGGGTGGCGTGACCCGATCAGCCGTGGCTGAAAAAGGCCGCCTGGTCTCTGGCTGGCGCGCTCAGGGGTTGCCTGTCTCTCCGGATCCTGCGGGAAGGACGGTAAGCGAGACCTCGATCATGGCTTCGAGATCTTTCAGCGGAAGGCCGGACTGGGCCATGACGCTGAGCGCTGCGGACTGCCCGGCGAAATAATTCGCCAGAGGCTCCGGATCGGCGCTCGCAGGAAGGTCTCCTTCATCCCGCGCCCGCAGTAACCGCCTGAGAAAGGCATCCCTGCGCTCCATGTTCAGCTCTTGCAGCCGCTGACCGATCGCGGGTGCTCCCTCCCGGCATTCAAAGGTACTGTTCAGCACAAAGCAGCCCATCGGCAGTCCGCTGCCCTTGATGGAGTGGAGGATCTTTTCGAGCGCCTGCCTGAGATCCTGGCGCAGGGACGTGCCGGGTGTGGCGAGCTCTTCTACAATCGGATGGTACAGCTCCTCCACATAATGGCCGAGGGCTCTTTGATAGAGCTGCTCCTTGTCGCCGAAATTCGCGTAGATCCCGGGTTTTGCCATGCCGGTGGCCGCAACGAGATCGGACATGGATGTGGCTTCATAGCCCTTGGACCAGAAGCAGCGCATGGCCGCTTTCAGGGCGTCTTCCGGTTCGATCTTGCGCGGTCGCCCTCTGGGCATGGGGTCTCCTGACGGGAATGTGATGGTTTTCGTACTTACCGGTATTTTATTCGCTTGAAGGATGGTTTCAAGCTCGCTATTAAAATACCAATCGGTACTTAAATAGTTTCACTCATCCCAGAGGAGCAAGAACATGGGTGTAATTAAAGGAAGTACGGCACTGGTCACTGGCGCTAACCGGGGGATCGGCAAGGCCTTCGTGACTGGGCTGCTGGCGCGGGGTGCGGTCAAGGTCTATGCGGCGGCCCGCAATACACATAGCCTGGCCCCTCTGGTGGCCGACCACGGCGACCGGGTGGTTCCCCTGACGCTGGATGTGACACGCGAGCAGGATGTGGCCGATGCGGTGGCACGCGCCGGCGATATCTCCCTTCTGATCAACAATGCGGGAACCGCTGCGTTCTCCAGCTTCACCGCAGAGGACGCCGTGGAAAGCGCACGGGAGGAAATGGAGACGAACTATATCGGCCCGCTGCGCCTGTCGCGTGCCTTTGCCCCGGTTCTCAAGGCCAACGGGGGCGGGGCTATCATCAATCTCGGGTCGATCGCGTCCTACGTGAATTTTCCCGTGCTCGGAACCTACAGCGCTTCCAAGGCGGCGGTTCATTCGCTGACCCAGGGCCTGCGGGCGCAATTGGCAGGTCAGGCGACGCAGGTGCTCGGCGTCTACCCCGGACCGGTGGACACGGACATGGCTGCGGGTTTTGATACGGACAAGACCTCGCCGGAGGCGGTGGTGAAGGCGATCCTCGACGCCCTCGAACAGGGAGAGGACTCGGTCTTTCCGGACGTGGCCTCTTCGCAGCTCCATGGCCAGTTTCAGGCGGATCCCTCCGCGACGGCTCAGGCCGTCGGTCAGGCCTATCTGCCAGCCTGACGAGCCGTTCAAGGCTTGAAGACCTGGCATTGGTTCGGGGCGTTTCCGGAAGGGAACGCCCCGGGCGGCGAGAGGCGCCGGGGGGATCCGGGAACGCGGCTTTCAGACACTCGCCAAATTCGAGCAGGCAATCGACAATCTTCGAAAATCTATTTCTCCGGCCTTGCATGGCGGAGATGAAACGTCCCTGCGGGACCTGCGGGAAAAGGCATAGACTCCAGCCACCCTCTCTGGAGCTCTGTCATGGTCGACATCTGGGAATTTCTGATCTTCACCGGCATTGGCTTTCTCGCCCAAATGGTCGACGGAGCGCTGGGCATGGCCTATGGGCTGACTTCGACCACGGCGCTGCTGACGCTGGTGCCTGCGGGCCTGCTGGGCGGTGTGCTGGGCGCGTTTCTGCTGGTGTCGGTCGATGGTGAAGCGATCCGGCCCTATGTGATCGCCTATCTGGGTGTCATGGGGCTGGTGGTGTTGTCACGTGTCTTCCGCTTTCCCGAACCCAGGCCGCTGCCGGGCCGACTGGTCGCGCCCGTTGGGCTCACCGGTGGCTTCGTCGATGCGGTTGGGGGTGGCGGCTGGGGGCCGGTTGTGTCCAGCAGCCTGCTCGGGGCAGGCGGCGAGCCGCGCTACGTGGTCGGGACCGTGAACCTGGCCGAGTTCTTCGTGACAGTGGCGATCTCTGCCACCTTCATCTTGAGCGTGGTCTTGGGCGCGACCGATGAAATCTCGGGTCTGGCTCACCTTGGGTCCGCTGTTGCCGGGCTTGTGCTCGGCGGTGTTCTGGCCGCGCCCTTCGCCGGCTATATCGTTCGCATCGTCCCGCGGCGTCTGCTTGGCGGGCTTGTCGGATGCCTGATCATCGGCCTTGCTGTCTATCAGGGCGTCACCCTCTATCTCTGAGCGACGTGGCACGAAACGGCAATTTCAGGAGAGGTGTCTCGGCTTTCCCCGTGGATCTCGGAGGTTTGACGCTTTATCGCCTCGTCTTGCGGCACTATCGTCGCGACCCGATATAGTCCGATGGAAACAGCCCCATGTCCGAGATCCTGTCTGCCGCCTCCGGAACCTCTTCCGCCACGAAAGCCTCCGCCTTGCCGACGGATGTGGCCATCCGCATCGCCCGGCGCATTGCCGACGAGATCGGGTGCCAGCCCGCGCAGGTGAGTGCCACCGTCGCCCTGCTGGACGAGGGCTCGACCGTTCCCTTCATCGCCCGCTACCGCAAGGAAGCGACCGGCGGACTGGATGACACCCAGCTGCGCAAGCTGGAAGAGCGGCTGATCTATCTGCGCGAGCTGGAGGACCGGCGCGGCGCAATCGTCAAGTCCATCGATGAACAGGGCAAGCTGACGGACGAGCTGGCCAAGGCCATCGCGCTGGCCGACACCAAGGCGGTGCTGGAAGATCTCTATCTCCCTTACAAGAAGAAGCGCCGCACCAAGGCGCAGATTGCCCGCGAAGCCGGGCTGGAGCCGCTGGCCGATCTGCTTCTGTCCGATCCGATGAAGGATCCGGAAGCGGAGGCGGGCGCCTTCATCGCCGCCGACAAGGGCGTCGAGGACACGAAGGCAGCCCTCGATGGGGCGCGGCAGATCCTGATGGAACGCTTTGCGGAAAACGCCGCGCTTGTGGGGCGCCTGCGGTCCCATGTGGCCGAGAAGGGCGTCGTTCAGGCGAAGCTCATCGACGGGCAGGCCGAGAAGGGCGCGAAATTCGCCGATTATTTCGACTATTCTGAACCCCTGTCGAAGATCCCCAGTCACCGGGCGCTGGCCCTGTTCCGCGGCCGCAACGAAGGGGTCATTTCCGTCGACCTGACCGTGGATGCGGATGACGTCTCGCCGGTGAAGCCTGCGGAAAAGATGGTCGCCGACACCTATGGCATCGCCGACAAGGGGCGGCCGGGCGACAAGTGGCTGATGGATGTGGCGCGCTGGGCCTGGAAGGTGAAGCTGGCGCTGCATCTGGAACTGGACCTGATGGGCGGCTTGCGCGACAAGGCGGAAGAGGCCGCCATCGACGTGTTCGCCAGGAACCTGAAGGACCTGCTTCTGGCAGCGCCCGCCGGCTCCAAGGCGACGCTGGGCCTCGACCCGGGCATCCGCACCGGGGTCAAGGTGGCGGTGGTGGACGAGACGGGCAAGCTGATCGACACGGCGACCGTCTATCCCTTCCAGCCGCGCAATGACGTGGCCGGGGCGCGCATGGCGCTGCTGGCGCTGATCGCCCGGCACAAGGTGGGGCTGATCGCCATCGGCAACGGCACGGCGAGCCGCGAGACGGACCGTCTGGCCGCCGACGTGCTGGCCGAGATCCCGCCGGCCAGCCGCCCGATCAAGGTGATCGTCAACGAGGCCGGGGCCTCGGTCTATTCGGCGTCTGAACTGGCGGCCAAGGAAATGCCGGATGTGGACGTTTCCTTACGCGGGGCGGCCTCCATCGCCCGGCGCCTGCAGGATCCGCTGGCGGAGCTGGTGAAGATCGAGCCCAAGTCCATCGGCGTCGGCCAGTATCAGCATGACGTCAACCAGACGAAGCTGGCCCGTGCTCTGGATGCGGTCGTGGAAGATGCGGTGAACGCGGTGGGCGTCGATCTCAACACGGCGTCCCAGGCGCTGCTGTCGCGGATCTCCGGCTTGTCGGACAGTCTGGCGCGCGCCGTGGTGGAACACCGGGAAAGCATCGGCCGCTTCACCAACCGCCGTCAGCTCAAGGACGTGCCGCGTCTGGGCGCCAAGGCCTTCGAGCTCTGCGCCGGCTTCCTGCGCATCGCCGACGGGGACGAGCCGCTCGATGCCTCCTCCGTGCACCCGGAGGCCTATCCGGTGGCCAAGCGCATCGTGAAGGCCTGTGGCCGCGACCTGCGCCAGATCATGGGTGAGGCCTCCGTGCTCAATGCGCTGGACCCGAAGGAATTCACCGACGAGACCTTCGGCCTGCCGACGGTGAAGGACATCTTCAAGGAGCTGGAAAAGCCCGGCCGGGATCCGCGCCCCGAGTTCAAGACCGCCGCCCTGCAGGACGGGGTGGAAGAGATTTCCGACCTGAAGCCCGGTATGAAGCTGGAAGGCACGGTCACCAACGTGACCAATTTCGGCGCCTTCGTGGATGTGGGCGTGCATCAGGACGGGCTGGTGCACGTGTCGCAGCTGTCCGACAAGTTCGTCGACGATCCGCACAAGGTGGTGAAGGCCGGCGACATCGTGAAGGTGACGGTTCTGGAAGTGGACGTGAAGCGCAAGCGCATCTCCATGACCATGAAATCGGCCGTCGACTATCAGGGCCAGCGGGAACGCGCCGCCGAGACCCGCCGCGATGATCGCGGCCCGGGAGGACGTGGTCCCGGCAATGGCCGGGGCCCTGGCGGCAATGGTCCGCGTGGGGGCGGGCGCGATGGAGGCGGGCGCGATGGCGGCAACCGGTCCGGTGGCGACAGCTCGGGCGGCGGCAACAGCGCCATGGCGGCTGCCCTCGCCGCAGCCATGAACCGGGGCAAGAAGTAAACCTCTTCGAACCGACACAACACGAAGGCCGGGCATCACGGATGCCCGGCCTTTCTTGATTGTGATGGAAGCATAAAGCCTTGCGCGGGTCATCCCGCGCGAGCGAGCTCATTGGCCCCTGATCTTCGGGCCTTGCTCTCGTCCGGGGTGTTCGTTCTGGTTGCTGTTATGATTGGGGGGCTCTCCCGGCCCCTGCCGGCCGCAGGGTGTCGCGCCAGCGCCAGACACACCACCCGTCATCCCCGGTCGAGCCGGGGATCTACTCGCTTGCGGAGCCTCAGGTGCCTGATCAGGCGCCCGCCTCACCCCATTCCCCTAGGTCTCGCCGTGCCGATGGGGACACAGGCTCCCCGGTCGAGCCGGGGATGACGGTGGAGGGACATTGCCAGAGAGGACAGCGTCTCCGGGTGAAGGCCCAAAAACAGAGTTGAGGACGCGGAAGAGCCAATGAACGCTTCCGCAGCGACCGCTCCGCCGTCCCGGACGCAGCGGGAGCGGAGATCCGGGACCTCGCAAGCAACGCGCACATGAATCTTCGCGAGAAGGGTTGGTCCCGGATCAGTCCGGGACGGCGCGGAGCGCGGGGGGAAGCTCGCGATAGTACCCTCACCACCGTCATCCCGGCCTTGAGCCGGGACCGGTGAGCCACAGAGAGGCCTTGGGCTCACCGATCCCGGATCTCCGGCTTGCAGCCTTCGTCCGGAATGACGGTGGAGGGACAGTGCAGGAGGGGGACAGCCTCTCGAAGGTGACGCCGGTGACCCGCCGCAATGGAGGCGGCTGCGCCGTTCAGGCCGGGTGGCCCTCCTCGAGATCCTTGTCGTGGGCGGCGAGCACCGTGGCGCAGAAGCCGAGGATGGAGAGGCCGGAGAGCAACTTGACCACGAAGATGCCGCCCAGTTCGCCCGCAGCGCGGTAGAGATCGCCGGCCGGGGCCGAGCCGATCACGCCGGTGACCACCAGCAGCACGGAGAGCGCGAAGGCGGCAACCGCGAAGGGGGCCATGAAGAAGAGCAGGCGCGGCAGGGTCGCGCCGATCTGGCGACGGCTGCGGGCGAAGCCGGTGCGCAGGCTGTCCGCCGGCTGCTGCAGGGCGCCGGGCAGGCAGAGGCCCGCCAGCACCATCATGGCGAAATAGACGAGCCCGGCGAGCACGCTCAGCGCCAGGGCCGAGATCTGCAATTGCAGCAGATGGCCCGCTCCCAGCACAAGCAGCAGGACCAGAACGATCACCGGAGCGATGACGGCCGGAAACCCGATCAGGAAGACGTAGCGCATGATGATGCGCTGGCCGCTCTTCGGATCGCTCTTCAGCACGGCCTTGCGATCGCCGAGCAGCGTCAGGGCCATCATGCAGAAACCGCCTTCCAGAAAGAGCTGGGCGATGCTCAGCCCCGCGTTGCTCTGGATCTGGAAATAATCCACCGCCGCGACAAGCACCGTGGCAAGCGCGGCAAATCCGAGGAGATAAAGGGCGAGAGAGGCTTTTGCAGACGAGGGCATGGAGGACACGGAATGGCCTTTCGGTATCAAGTGCGAAGGCCAACCATTTGACCTGGCATAGTGCCCTCTGTGGACTTAACCAATCCGCAAAGGGCACCGTCGTTCTTCTATACAAGAGCAGTCCGCCTTGATAAAACTATCAAATATTCGATTTTACATGGTTCTGAGCGCGTTTTGAGCCTGAACCAATTTCGTTGCTTTCGTTTCGCTCGTTCATTTCGTGAGCTTTGACCGGTCCTCATGTTTCCAGTTTTTCAAGCACCATCGGTGGAGCCGCTTCGCGCTCCGGCTCTCGTGACCCAGGGTCACGAGTTTTCTTGGGGCGATGTGATTGGGGAAATGGACCGCTTCAGCGCCGAAGTGGATGAGCTTTTCTCCTTCCGGCCGCTGATTCTCCTGGAGGCGAGCAATGAGGTTGGCGCCGTTGTTGCCTATCTTGCTGCACTCAGGGCCGGTTGGCCAATCATACTGGTGGCTCGCGGGCAAGCTGATGTAGACGGCGATATTGTCAGAACCTATCGACCGAATCTTATCGTCACGGTGACTTCGGGGCGCTGGTGCCTCCGAGCCAGTGATCCCGAACCCGTGGAGATGCATCCGGATCTGGCGGTGATGCTGTCGACCTCCGGAACCACGGGTGCGGCCAAGCTTGTGCGGCTGTCGCGTGAGAATTTGCGGAGCAATGCGACTGCGATCGCCGAGTATCTGGGCGTGAAAGGTGACGACCGCGCGATCACCGCATTGCCCTTTCATTATTCCTATGGAATGTCGGTTCTGAACGTACAGGCCTTGTGCGGCGGTTCGCTCGTGCTGACAGAGGCTTCTGTGACCGAGCCGGTTTTCTGGAGCCTGGCCGCCGAGGCCCGGGCGACCTCCGTTGCGATGGTTCCAACCCAGTTTGAAATGCTCGATGCTGCAAAGTGGTCCGCTTCGGCGGTTCCCGGCCTCCGATATGTGACCCAGGCCGGTGGACGGCTGGATCTTCAACTTGTGCGCAAGTTTGCGGCTCAGGCGAAGCAGGAGGGGTGGCGGCTTTTCATCATGTATGGCCAGACGGAGGCTGGGCCACGTATGGCTTATCTGCCACCGGAGGACGCCCTCGATCATGCTGGGTGCATTGGCCGGGCGATCCCTGGAGGGCAGTTCAAGCTGATCGATCAGGACGGTCGGGACATCGAGGAGATAGGCTGCGCTGGTGAGCTGGTTTTCGAAGGCCCCGGCGTAATGCTGGGCTATGCCAGGTCACGGGATGAGCTGCGCGAGCCTGCCGGCCCACCCCAGCTCATGACCGGGGATATCGCCGAACGTCTGGAAAGTGGGTATTTCCGCATTCTCGGGCGTTCCGCCCGTTTTCTCAAACTGCATGGGCTGCGTATCGGCCTGGATGAGGTTGAAGCGAGCCTTCGAGATGCCGGTCACAAGGCGTATGCCGTTGGCACTGACCAGTCCGGTTTGACGCTTTTTCTGCTTGACCGGTCACAAGGAGCTGCCGAGGCGCTGGCACGGGAGGTGTCGCAGCGGTATGGGCTTCCTCAGATGCTCGTCAACGGACTGGCGCTTGAGACGGTGCCGGTGCTTGCGTCCGGGAAGGTCGATTATCAGGCGCTTGCAAAACGGGCGAGCAAGGCGCCGCGGCCCGTGCAGCAGGATACCCTTTCCCTCTTGCGGCAGATCCTCAGGGATCGCTACCCGGACCTGTCACTCAGCTTCCGCGAGAGCGGGGGAGACAGTCTGGGATTCCTGACCGTTCAACTGCATTTTTCCGAGTCCGGTGTTCAGTTGCCTGACGGCTGGGAAGACGTTCCTCTTTCCGACATCGTTGCGCTCGAAATGTCTGCACCGTCGCAAGCCAGGGGGCTTGCGTGGCATCTTGTACTCGTCCAGCTCAATGCAGATGTCCTCATGCGCGTCTTTGCCGCGTTGGCCGTGATCGCGCTCCACGCGACCGAGTGGCCTTCTGGCGGTGGTGCCTATCTCCTGACGGTGCTCATCGGATATTCTCTGGCACGGTTTCAGTTTGCGCCCCTGTCGCGAGGCAAGATCATGCGAATGCTGGTGACGATGCTGCTTCCGATCCTCACCATCTATTATATACTCATTACAGGAACTGCGCTTCTGCGCCGTCCCTTGCCTCCTGAGATGTTCCTGCTGACCGCGAATTTCGGACATGATCTGGCGGATCCGGAGCCATACTGGTTCGTCAGCGCGTATGTGCAGGTCATATTGCTTGTCGCGATCATCTTTTCAGTTCGGCCAGCGAGAAATTTCATCTTCGCAAGGCCGTTTTTAGCAGGCGTGGTTGCAATCGGAGTTGCCGCATCGGTTGTCTTTCTTCTCGGGTTGGATCAGGCGAGTTTCACGGATCGCTTCAGGCATCCGGCCGGCGCATTCGAGTTGGTGACGTTCGGTTGGTGTGCCTGGTTTGCGAGGACATGGGCACAAAGGCTTCTGGTCACCGGTCTCATGATCCTGATCTGGATCTTGGAGTGGCGCGACCTGCCGGTGGGGCCCGTGATGTTCTGCATGCTCGGTCTTCAGGCGGTGCTCTGGCGCGTGCGGATGCCGGTTCCACGAGCCCTGTTTCAGGTTCTGACCTGGATCGGAAGCCTCGCGCTGTACATCTATCTCTGTCACCCGATTGCGATCTCGCTTGTCGTTCGGAAGTTGCCACCTGTCTCAGATGGCGTGGCTTTCATTTGCGTGGCGCTCGGGTCCATCGTGCTCGCCTATGCCACGAAAAGATCCTACGACTTCGTACTCGCACGGGTCATGCGCGGGATCGAGATGCTTCGCCAGCGCCAGGCTGAGAGTGCCACGCTTTCCTGATCTGTGCTTGCTTCCCCTCCTGGCGATCCTGCACGCCTTGCCGTTGCGCCCTGATCCATCATGTGCCTGTCACAGAAGCCGGGTAAGGGAGCGGCATGTCCATTCTGGTCTCTGCCGCCCGAAAGCTCTTCGGGTCTCATCCCGCCCTTGACGATGTCAGTCTCTCCGTCGCGGAGGGGGAATTCTTCGTGGTGCTTGGCCCCTCTGGCTGCGGCAAGTCGACCTTGCTGCGCGCCATCGCGGGGCTGGAGCCGCTGGATGAGGGGGCGATTTCGCTGGGCGGCGAGCAGGTGGCGGGGCCCGGCCTGCATGTGCCGCCGGAGCGGCGCAACGTGGGCGTGGTCTTCCAGTCCTATGCCCTGTGGCCGCACATGAGCGTGGCGCAGAACGTCGCCTTTCCGCTGGAAAGCGCCGGTGCGTCGCGGTCTATGGTCGAGGGACGGGTCGCGACCTGTCTGGAGACGGTGGAGCTTTCCGCCCATGCCGGGCGCAAGCCGGCGGATCTGTCGGGCGGGCAGCGCCAGCGGGTGGCGCTTGCGCGCTGTCTGGCGCAGGGGGCGCGGACGGTGCTGATGGACGAGCCGCTCGCCAATCTCGATCCGCATCTGCGGGCCGCGATGGAAGAGGAACTTGCCGCCTTCCACCAGCGCAGCGGGGCGACGACCCTGTTCATCACTCATGACCAGCGCGAGGCCATGGCGCTTGCCGACCGGATGGCGGTGATGTGGGCGGGGCGGGTGCTGCAGGCGGGCACGCCGGAGGAGCTTTATGACCGCCCCTGCGACGAGCGGGTGGCCGGCTTCATCGGCCGCAGCAGCCGGTTGAACGTGACCGTGCAGGCGGTTCGCGGGCCAAGGGCGCTGGTGCTGCTGGGCAAGCGTCAGGTCGAGGTGGCCTGCGGGGCGGAGGTTGCGGCCGGTCCGGCGCGACTGATGCTGCGGCCGGAGCATCTGGCCGTGGCGGGCGAGGCGTCGGATCTCGCGGGGCGCGTGGCCCGTGTCACCTATCGCGGCGGTGTCTTCGAAGCGCTGGTCCGTGTGGAGGGGCTTGATGCGCCGCTGCTCGTCAACCTGCCGCAACGGGCCCGGATCGGAGACACGCTGGCCCTTAAGGTCACTGGCGGCTGGCTTCTGCCGCGGTGAGGTCGTCCAACGACGCCGCGCTTCAATCCCGCCAGGGGATGGTTCCGGCGGGGACCTTTCGGGCCAGACCGTTCATGGCGATCATGATCACCACCGTGGCCAGCACGACGACGACCGACATGGCAGCGGCGAGCGTGGTGTAGCCGCCATCCTCGTAGTTGAAGATGGTGGTGCCGATGGTTTCCGTGCCGGTGGACCAGAGCAGGGCGGAGACGGTCACCTCGTTATAGGCGGTGAGGAAGACCAGAATGGCGCCCGAGGCGGCAGACGGCGCCACGAGGGGCGCGAAGACCTTGCGCAGCCGGCGTCCGAAACCCGCGCCCGAGACGCGGGCGGCATCTTCCAGCGAGCGATCCATCTGCAGGAAGGCGGCGATGACCGGCTTCAGCCCCACCGCCATGAAACAGGCGACATAGGCCAGCAGGATGATCCAGAGCGTGCCGTAGAGCGAGACGTTCAACACGGGAAGAGGACGAATCAGGGCGAGGATGAAGGCAACCGACATGACGAGGCCCGGCACCGCATAGGCGATTTCTGCCTGCCAGGCGCCAAGGGCCGCAAGCCGCCGGGCGAAGGCGCTGCGGGCGGTGAGGAAATAGGCGAGCGGCAGCGAGAGCGCCGCGATGCCCGCCGCAGCCAGCGCCCCAAGCAGGGTGGAATTGCCGAAGGCGCGCAGGGTGACGGACTGGCGCCACAGCACCTCGGCGAAATTGTCCCAGGTGAGGCTGCTCGGTCCAAGCGCCACGCCGTAGGTGCGCACCAGCGCCGTGGCCAGAAGCGAGGCGGCGGGGAGCACCAGAATGCAGGCGATGAAGGCCCAGAGCAGCCCTTCCACGGCGAGGCGGCGGCGCCCCAGCGCAATGGCCAGCGGGGCCTGGGGCAGGCCGATCAGCTGGCTGCGCATGCGGCCCTGCAGGAGGCTTTGCGCCCAGAGGGCGACCAGGGTGACGAGGCCGAGGATCACCGACAGAACCGCCACATTGGGCAGGACATCCGGGCCGAAGCTCGCCAGACGCTGCCAGATGAGCAGCGGCAGGGTGGGGATGCGGGCCGGAACGCCGATGAGGGCATTGATGCCGAAGTTGCCGAGCGAGGCGACGAAGGCGAGCGCAAGGCTGCCGAGCAGGGCGGGGGCGAGAAGCGGCAGGGTGATGCGCAGGAGCATGCGGGTGGCGCTGGCGCCGGAGACCCGCGCCGCGTCGGAGAGCTCGCGCGGGAAGGCCCGCAAGGCGGCGCGCACCAGAAGAAAGACCAGCGGGGCGGCCTGAAGGCCGAGCAGCAGGACGAGGCCGGCGCGGGAATAGAGCGGATGGGTGGCACCGATCTCCGGCGCCAGACCGAGCGCGCGCAGCACCGGGCTTGCGGGGCCCAGAGCCTGGATCCAGGCAATCGCCGTCACATGGGGCGGGATCATCATGGGCAGCAGCACGAGGAAGACAAGCACGCCCTTGGCGCGCACATCCGTCAGGCCGATGACCAGCGCCAGGGCCGTGCCTGTCAGCACCGCCAGAAGACTGGCAAGGGCGCTGGTTTCCAGCGAGTTCCACAGGGCCTTTTGCACCGAGCGGCTGCCCAGGGCCTCGATCAGGGGCGTGATGTCCGGAACGCCATCAGGCGCGATCCCCAGCCGGAAGAGCAGCGCCAGCGGCAGACCGCAGAGCGCCGTCAGGGCCAGCACGAGCAAGACCAGGGTCAGGCGGTCGGCACGAAAGATGGCGTTGCGGAGGACGGCGAGCATGAGCGGAGCCAATGTCTGGACAAGGGAGCGTTGTGCTTTTCGATCCGGCTGACCACTCGGGCTCTCCGTTCCCGGCTCAAGGCCGGGATGACGAGGGAGGAGGGGCGCGGGATGACGAACGATAAGGGGCGCGGGATGACGAGTGAGGAGGAGCCCCGGATGACGCGGGAGAGGGAGATCTCCGGAACGGCGCAGAAAGACCGACGGCACGGGGCGTGCCCGTGCCGTCGATCGGGATCAGGACCGGTCTCAGCCGCCGAAGATCTCGGTGAACTTCATCTTGTCGGCCGCGTCGTTTTCAAGGGCGGCCTTCGGGTCGAAGTCGAGCAGCTTGATCTTGTCGCGGGCGGGGAAGCCGTCCGGCGCCGGAACGCTCGGGTCGGCGGGCAGGTAACCCATGGTGGCGGCGAGCTTCTGGCCTTCGGTGGAGATCAGGAAGTCGACGAAGGCCTTGGCCGCGTCCGGGTTCTTCGCGGTGGAGAGGATCGCGACCGGCTCGCTGACGGCGGAGACGCCTTCCTCGGGGAAGACGAACTCGACCGGTGCACCGTTCAGCTTCTCGCGGATGGGCAGGAAGTCGACGACGAAGCCATAGAGCTTCTCGCCACCGGCAATCGCCTTGTAGACGCCGCCATTGCCGCCCTGGGCAATGGCCCCCTGATCGGCGAGGCCTTCATAATAGGCCCAGCCCAGATCATCGCGGCCGGTGAGGGCGGTCATGTGGATGGTGGCGGCGCCGGAGGTGAGCGGCGAGGCCATCACGATCTTGTCCTTTGCTTCCGGCTTGAGCAGATCCTTGTAGGAGGTCGGCTTCATGGGCGCGCTGGTGTTGTACATGATGCCGGTCGTGATCAGCTTGGTGGAGAAGTAGGTCTTGTCCTTGTCCATCAGCGCCGGATCATAGGCGGAGACGTCGGCTGCCTCGTGCGCCATCAGACGGCCTTCGGCCTTCAGGCTTTCCATGGTGACCGTGTCGGCGATGAGAAGCACGTCCGGCTGGGGGCTGCCGGCTTCGAATTCGGCGCGCAGCTTGGCCATGATCTTGGTGGTGCCGTCGCGCACCCATTCCACGTCCACGCCCGGGTTGGCGGCCTTGAAGGCATCAACGGTTGCCTGGGCGTCGGCGTTGGGCTGGGAGGTATAGAGCACCAGCTTGCCATCGGCGGCGAGGGTCTGGCCTGCGGTGGCGGCGAGGAGCGTGGCCGCAATCAGAAGCTTCTTCATCTCGTAAGGTCCTTGTGATCCTTGCGCCGCCGGGGACGTGCGGCTGTGGGTGGACCTAGCAGGCTTTCATGACAGTTTTTGCAAGCCGGGCGCGAAGGCCGCTTGCAAGCTTTGCCAGCACGCGGGCGGACGGCAGGTGACGGGTCGATTTTGCACTGGCCGACGCCGGGGCTTTGGGCTATCAGACCCCATCAAATCCATTGAAATTCCCGAACAGGAGGCAGCACGTGTCCGAGGCAGTGACGAAGACGGCCGAGATCGGCTTGATCGGACTTGGCACCATGGGGGGCAATCTGGCTCTCAACATTGCCGAGAACGGCTTCCGCATCGCGGTCTGGAACCGCACCGTCGAAAAGACCGAGACCTTCCACGCCAAGGCCGGTGATCTGGCCGCCAATCTGGTGCCGACCAAGACCCTGGAAGAGTTCGTCCAGGCCATCGCCAAGCCCCGTGCGATCATCCTGATGGTTCCGGCGGGCGAGGCGGTCGATGCGCAGATCGAGGCGCTGAAGCCCCTGCTCGACGCGGATGACCTGATCATTGACGCGGGCAACGCCAATTACCACGAGACCAACCGGCGCGATGCGGCAGTAACCGCCGACAGCCCGCGCTTCATGGGGATCGGCGTGTCCGGTGGCGAGGAAGGGGCACGATTCGGCCCCTCCATCATGGCCGGCGGCCCGAAGAGCGCCTGGGAGCAGGTCGGTCACATTCTTGAAGCCATCTCCGCCAAGCACGAGGGCACGCCCTGTGCTGCCCACCTGGGCGAGGCCGGTGCGGGCCATCTGGTCAAGACCGTCCACAATGGCATCGAATATGCCGACATGCAGATGATCGCCGAAGTCTATGGCGTGATGCGTGACGGGCTGGGCCTCGATGCTTCCGAGATTTCCAAGGTCTTTGGCGCGTGGAACGAGGGCATCCTCCAGTCCTATCTGATCGAGATCTCCCACAAGGTAGCCGGCACGGCAGACCCGGACACCGGCAAGCCGATGCTCGACATCATTCTCGATACGGCCGGCCAGAAGGGCACGGGCCGCTGGACCGCCATCGAGGCGCTGATGCTGGGCACACCGGCGTCGGCCATCGAGGCTGCAGTGGCGGCGCGCAACATGTCGGCGCGTCTGGGCGAGCGCAAGGCAGGCCAGGCGGCCTTCGGCGCGGCACCGGGCAAGGTGCTGGGCGATGCGGTCTCGGCGAAGGATCTGGAAGCCGCGCTGGTGGCGGGCAAGATCATCTGCTACGCGCAGGGCTTCGGCCTGATCCTGGAAGCCGCCAGGCAGTATGGCTGGTCCATGCCCCTGCCGGAGATCGCAAGGATCTGGCGTCAGGGCTGCATCATCCGCTCGGCCATGCTGAACGACATGTCGGAAGCGCTGGGCGAAGACCCGGAGCGCAACCTGATGCTGGCGCCGTTCTTCGCGGAGAAGCTGAAGGAAACCCACGGCGCGCTGCGCAAGGTGGTGGCGCTGGGCGCGCTCAACGGCCTGGCCGTTCCGGCCCTCTCCGCCGCGCTGTCCTATTTCGACATCATGCGCACCGAACGCTCCACCGCCAACATGTTGCAGGGCCAGCGCGACTTCTTCGGCGCCCATGGCTTCGAGCGGACGGACAAGGACGGCAAGGGCTACCACGGCCCCTGGGCGATGAACACGGTCTGATCCGCATCATCGGTCGTCGACCACGCGAAAGGCCGGGCATCGCCCGGCCTTTTTTGCTGTGTGGTGGCTCATCATGGGGTTGAAACGAAACGTGCTCTCGTTCGGCGTGACGGTGGAGCGGCCCCGGCGGTCGCCCGGCTTCGGCGCCGAGGCTCAAGTGGCAGCAATGAATGCTTCCAGCTTGGCGAGGGTCTGGTGCCCCAGTTCGACCGCGCCGAAGCCCCTGGCCGTCTGATACTCGGCCTCGGTGGTGAAGATCATGCCCAGGGTGACGCGTGTCGAGCCGTCGGGCTGGGCCTCGAAGGATGCCCAGGCGTCGGCGTGTTTCGGGCCGTTTTCCCCCCAGAGCAGCGTGTAGCTCAGCAGGTCCGGGGCGCTGACAAGCGTGTAGAGATGATGATTGGGGTAGACCGTGCCGTCCGGGCCGATCATGTCGAAGAGCCATTCTCCGCCGGTGCTCAGGTCGATCCGGGTGGTGCGGCAGGAAAACCCGTCCGGGCCCCACCATTGGGGCAGGGTGTCCGGATTGACCCAGGTGCCCCAGACGATGTCCCGTGGTGCCGGGATCCGCCGCTGGAGGATCATGGTGCGATCGGCCATGCTTGCCATGTTGCCGAGGCAAGCACCATAGCCGGCCCGGTAGCCGCCGGTCATCTCGCTGTCGAGGGCGGAGATCTGGATGGTCAGGGTCAGACGGGTGCCCGTATCCCGGGCCTGGAGATCCGCTGTAATCAGGGCCGCAGACTGGATCACCCCGTCGCAGGTCATGACTTCGGAGCTGATGCTGCGGAGCTCCGGGGCGAGATCGAGCCAGCGGACGTCGCAGAGCATGTCCGGATGGCCCTCGGCCGAGCAGCGCGACACTTCGCGCCCGCCAACACGGGTGTCGGCCTCCAGAAAGTCCACGGTGACAGCAGGATAGGGTGGCGCCCAGAGCAGCCGGGCAGCCGGGGAGGTCCAGATCTGCCAGACCACGGAGGCCGGGGCGGCGAAGTCCCGTTCGAGGGTCAGGGTAGCGAAGCGTTCGGAGGAGAGAGCCTCCACGGCGGCGGACTGCTGCGTCATTCCTCTTGCTCCTTCATGGTCTGGTTCACCAGTGCCTCGAACCGGTCAAGTCGGGCGCTCCACAGGGCGCGCTGCTCGTCGAGCCAGGTTCTCGCTGGGGTCAGGGCCTCCGGCACGAGGGCGCAGGTGCGCACCCGTCCGTCCTTGGCGGATGTGATCAGGCCGGCGTCTTCCAGCACGCCGAGATGGCGCATGACCGTCGGCAGGCTGAGCCCCGTGGGTGCTGCCAGTTCGGTGACCGGGCACGGGCGCTCGGCCAGCCGGGACAGCATGGCGCGCCGGGTCGGGTCGGCCAGGGCATGGAAGAGCAGGGAGAGATCGGGATCATGCTTAGACATGTTGCTAAGTATTGACCGGGTCTGCTCCTGGCGCAAGAAAAACTTTGATGGTCAGCTAAGTGTCTGCCGCAGCCCCGGACAGGCGGATCCGTTCGGGGCGGTGCCTTGGCGGCGTCAGCTCCGGTTGGCCAGAACCACGCCGGCGGACATGACGAGGATGGCGACGAAGGTGGCGAGGCCCAGGCTTTCGCCCAGCAGGGGCACCGCGAGGAGGGCGGCCAGGGCCGGGGCGAGCGAGCCCACCGTGGCGCTGCGGGCGGCACCCAGGCGGGAGATCGCGAAGGCATAGCCGATGGTGGAGATGACGCCGACGCCGAGGCCCTGGATCAGCAGGAAGGGCAGGGCGCTGTGGAAGGTGATGGTGGAGAGGTGGCTGTCGACAAGGCCGCTCAGCATCAGCGGGATCTGGACCAGAAGCGACCCCACGGCCACCAGCAGGCCATTGGACACCGGGTCCAAGCCGGTGCGGCGCAGGCCGGTGGTGTAGACGCCCCAGATCAGGCTGGCGGCGAGCAGCAGGCCCATGCCACCGAGGCTTGCGCCCGACAGGGTGAGGCCCTGACCAAGCACGAGACCCAGCACGCCGAGGGCGATCAGCGCCAGTCCGCGGGCTTGCGCCCGGGTGATGGCGCGCCGTTCCACCAGCAGGCCGATGAGGGCGACCGACAGGGGCGAGGTGCCGGCCACCAGCGCGCCCACATGGGCAGCCGAGGTGGCGGCGGCGCCCGCCGAGGCGACGAAGAAGAAGGGCACGCCGCCCAGCAGCACCATGGCTGCGTCGCGCAGGCGGATGCGGCGGAAGGCCGTGACCGCACGCGGCAGCAGCGGCGCCAGGCAGATGACCGGCACGGCAAAGCGGATCAGGGCCACATCGGCGGTGGTGAGCGCCGAGGCGCCGATGGCGCGCATGGTGAGGGCGAAGGCAGCCCAGATGAGCACGACCACGCTGAGAACCGCATAGCCCGCCGCCGGGGTCTCGTGCCACCGGACACGGTGTGCCGAGCTGTCCAGGCCGGTGTCCAGGCTGGTGGCCAGGGAGGTGACGAGCGGGGTGTCGAGGGTCGCGTGGGACATGGTTCTGCCTTCCTGAAACGCCGCCATGCAAGGGGCGGGCGAGGCGGCAGATTATCCTTCTCCTTCAAGCCAGTTCTTGCTATCTCTGCCACAATTGAATGACATATTGGCAGGTTCTGCCAATTTTTCGGATTTTTGGGGCAGGTTTGCGAAGTCCGTTCCGGGGCTCGTCAAAGGGAGTGCGCGACATGGATGCGAAGGACCGGCAGATCATCTGGGCCCTGCAGGAAGAGGGGCGGCTCTCCAATCAGGATCTTTCCGAGCGGGTGTCCCTGTCGCCCTCGCCCTGCTTGCGGCGGGTGCGGCTGCTGGAAGACAGCGGGGTGATCCGGGGCTATACGGCCATCGTCGACGAGGAAGCCTATGGTCTGCCGATCACCGCCTTCGTGCGCATCCGGCTGGAGCGGCATTCCAAGGCTAGCGTCTCGGCCTTCGAGCAGAAGGTGCGAACCCTGGATGCGATTCAGGACTGCTACGTGATGACCGGCGAGGCGGACTATCTGCTGCGGGTTCTGGTGAAGAGCCTGAAGGACTACGAGCAGTTCGTGCGCAACCAGCTGCACAATATCGAAGGGGTGGCGGCCATCGACACCAGCTTTGCCTATGGCACGGTGAAGCGCTCGACGGTGTTTCCCAAGGTGTGAGCGGCCCTTGCCGGTGCCTGACGTTGAGACAGTTTGCGCGTTGGCCCCCTATGCAGCGCGCTCTTCAGCCTTCATGTTGTTTCCAAAGCCCTTTTGAGGAGAAGGGTGCAAGGGAGGAACCACATGCGTGCTGCGGTCATTCGCGCTTTCAACGAAGATCTGTCTCTGGAAACCGTTGCCGATCCGGCCTGCCCGGATACGGGCGTGGTGCTGAAAGTTTCGGCCTGCGGGGTCTGCCGGTCGGACCATCACGGCTGGTCGGGGGAACATCCCCGGGTGAAGCCGGGGGCGATCCTCGGTCATGAATATTGCGGCGAGGTGGTCGAGGCCGGACGGCTGGCCAGCTACAAGGTGGGCGACAAGCTGATCGCGCCCTTCATTCTTGCCTGCGGCCGCTGCCAGGCCTGCAAGATGGGCGTCTCCCAGACCTGCCCGGACCAGGTGGCGCCGGGCTTCACCTGTCAGGGCGCCTACGCGGAATATGTGGCCGTGCCCTTTGATCACAATCTGGTGCGCCTGCCCGACAGCCTGTCGCCCCGGCTCGCCGCCGGGCTCGGGTGCCGGGTGACCACCTCCTGGCATGCGCTGACCGACCGGGCGGCGCTGCGCCCGGGCGAGTGGCTGGCGGTGCATGGCACCGGCGGCATCGGTCTGGCCGCCGTGGTGCTGGGCAAGGCTTTGGGCGCGCGGGTCATCGCCGTCGACATCGTGGCCGAGAAGCTGGAACTGGCCCTGAAGCTCGGGGCGGAGGCTGCCGTCAACGCGTCAGAGGTCAACGCGGCCGAAGCGATCCGCGAGATCACCGGCGGCGGGGCGCAGGTGTCCATGGAAGCGCTCGGGGTCACGGCCACCGCCAATGCCTCGATCGAATGTCTGGGCCAGCTCGGGCGGCACATTCAGGTGGGCATGCCGGTGGGCAAGACGGCGCGCATGGAACTCAACATGAACGCGGTCTACATGAAGAACCTGGCGCTCTTCGGCTCGCGCGGCATGCCGAGCTGGAAATATCCCTCGCTGCTGGAGCTGATCGAGCGCGGCGAGGTGGACCTGTCGCCCATGGTCTCGCGGGAGATCGGACTTTCCGGCGCCAGTGCCGAACTCAAGGCGATGAACGGCCCCACCCCTCCCGGCACGGCGGTGATCACCGATTTTCTGAACTGAGGAGAGGGGCTCGCGTCGCTCCGTTCCTTGACGTGTTCCAGGGCCCTTCTCTTGTCATCCCTGCGCAGGCAGGGATCCGGTAACCGGCTGCGCTGATGGTCTTTTCCGGTCTCTGAGGGTGGTGAGTACTGGATCCCCGCCTTCGCGGGGATGACGGAGGAGAGGGGTATGGGGATGACGGAGGAGAGGGTGTTGTCGGGCCCGGGTTCTGGATCCTCGGGACGAGCCCGAGGACGACGATCGAGAGGGGGCGCCGGAGGGGCCGGGGAGAAGGGGGCGTGGTGGCGCGCGACGTTCCGGGCCTTGAGCGTTACTGGGCGAGGCCGAGGTTCTCGAGGTGGCGGATGGAGCGGGGGACGTCGTTCTGGTCGCGCAGTTCGAGGATCAGGCGCGGCTGGCTCGTCAGGCGGGTGAGGGCGGCGAAGATCGCCGGGAAATTGACCGTGCCCAGACCGAGGGACCAGTGCCGGTCCGCATAGCCGTCGGCGTCCTGAAGATGCACGTGGCGCAGCAGGTTGCCGGCGGCCAGCACATGGGCGTCGACCGGCGGAGCGCCCGTGGCGCCATGGGCATAGTGGGCGTGACCCGTGTCGAGGGAGACGCCGACCACCGGGGTGTCGAAGCTTGCGGCGAGTGCCACCCGGTCACCCGGGTTGCGGTCCTCGATGTTCTCGATCACCAGTTCGCAGCCGATGTCGCTGGCGCGGCGCACGGGATCGGCAAGGGTCTCATGGCAAAGGGCGATCGCCCGGGCGTTGCCCGGATCGAAGAAGGGGGCATTGTGGGCGCCCCAGGTGGTGAAGGGGCTGTGGATGACCATCTGGGTGGCCCCGAGCGCTTCGCAGATTTCCAGACCCTGCAGCAGGCGGCGGGTCACGACGGCACGGATGGCCGGATCGGGGCTGGCGATGGAGAAGCCCCAGAACGGACCGTGGATGCCGAGGCGACCCGTGTAGGGGGGCAGCAGCGCCCGGATCTCGTCGACGCGCGGACGCCAGTCCCCGTCCAGCAGGTCGGCGGAGATGAAATCCTGGATCTCCAGATCCCGGTTCTTCTCCAGGATGAGATCGAGGTGGGTCTTCAGGCCGGGCAGGGTGAGGGCGGCGCCGACAATTGGCAGGTCAGTCATGAAAGGGGCCTCGCATGGATCGTCCGCGAAATGACGGAGACGGCTCCATAAACCCCTTTCATGACAGGCGTGCAATGCCCCTGCGTGAGGCGGGTGTCCGATCCGTCACATTGCTCACGTCACATGGCACCCGTCACACTCAATCCGTCAGGTTCGATCCGTCATTGGCGGATCAGTAGCCCCGTGTCCGGTCCACCCGGCTGGCGGGAAGGGTGCCGGTTGCCCACCAGGTGCGGATGTTTTGCGCCACCACCGCGGCCGAGGAGGCCCGCGTCGTTGGTCCGGAAATGTGGGGCAGAACGGTGACGGAGGGATGCTGCCAGTAGGGATCGGCCGCGCCTAAGGGCTCGCGGGCGAAGACGTCGAGCACCGCGTGGCCGATCTGGCCGCTGTCGAGGGCGCGCAACAGGGCGGCATCGTCGATGAGCGGGCCGCGGGCGAAGTTGATGAGCTGCGCGCCGCGGGGCATGAGGCCCAAGGTCTCGTCGTTCAGGATGCCGCGGGTGTCCGGCGTCAGGGGCATCAGCATCACGGCGATGTCGGTGCGGGAGAGCACCTCGCGCAGGCCGTCGGCCCCGGAATGGCAGGCGACGCCGGGAATGTCCTTGGGGCTGCGGCTCCAGCCCTGGACCTGAAAGCCCTGGGCGAGCAGGCGGGCGGCGGCGACGGAGCCGAGATAGCCGAGGCCGAGCAGGGTGACGCGGCGCTCGCCGGCCGGCACATAGTCCAGATCCTGCCAGATGGTCTTGCGCTGCTGGCGCGCATAGGCGGGCATGTCGCGGTGCAGATAGAGGGTCCAGGCAAGGACCGCCTCGGCCATGATGTCGGCCATGTTCGGGTCGGACAGGCGCACGATCTCCAGATCCGGGCGCTGCAGCTCTTCGACCAGACGCTCCACGCCGGCCCAGAGGCTGTGCACCCATTTCAGCCGCGGCAGGGTGTCGAGCTGGGCCGGGTCCGGATTGGCGACGATGGCGACCTCGGCCAGGGCGCGTTCCTCGGCGCTCAGGTCCTCGAAGGCGCGCACGATGGCCGTGCCTTCGAAAGCCTCGGTGAGGGCGCTGGTCCAGGTCTCGTCCCGGTGTTCCGGACGGCGGGCCAGCAGGGGCAGGACGGGGAGAGAGGGGCGGGAGGTGCTCATGCTGCGAAGATCCCGCTGGTGTCGGCAAAACCCTTGACCTCGATCGGATTGCCGGAGGGATCGCGGAAGAACATGGTGCGCTGTTCGCCGGGTTTGCCGGCAAAGCGGGTCATGGGCGGAAACTCGAAGGCAATTCCGGCCTCTTCAAGCCGTGCGGCGAGGGCGTTGAAACTCGCCAGATCCAGGATCACGCCCAGATGGGGCATGGGGACCATGTGATCGCCCACCTTGCCGGTGTTGGTTGTCTTGAAGGGTTCACCGAGATGCAGCGATATCTGATGGCCGAAGAAGTCGAAGTCGACCCAGGTCTGCGTGGAGCGTCCCTCGGCGCAGCCCAGCACGCCGCCATAGAAGGCGCGGGCCGCGTCCAGATCGGTGACGTGGTAGGCGAGATGGAAACAGGAGGGCATGGCACTCATCGATGGCTGGAGGGCGACCCGAAGCGGATCGGGACTGATTGTGTGCCCGCAAATCTGCTGACACGTCAAGGCGATGGGGCCGGCATGCGCTGACGGCCTCCCGAAAGAGCGCAGAATTCCGCCACAATTTCGGAACCAATCGGGCGCTCTTGCGTTCAAATTTCGGCCGCCGATGAGGGCTCCAGATTCAGGTAAGTCATTCAAGGTATTGAAAACAGGCTCTCATAGTGTATTGTTCCAATCCATCAGATGCGATTTTGATGCCGAAAATACTCATCAGAATGAACGAGCTCGGCGTTCGCATACCTGAAAATTCTGGATCGGTTTGCCATGGGGGACTTGCTGTTCTGAAGACAGCCCTGTCTATCGGGAATACGTTCCCCTGAACCGGCAGAGGCTCTCGATCCGACACCTCTTTTTCCCAAATAACAACAAGCCTGTCTGGATGACATAAAGTTGTTTCCAGAGCGGGCCTGCTGTTGTCCTGAAAATCGACTGCTGAGGAGAAATCAGATGAAGAAACTGTTCCTGGCCGCGGCTGCGGCGACCCTGTCCATGGGGGCGTCCGGTGCAATGGCTGCCGAAGACTGCGGCACCGTGACCGTGGCCGAGATGAACTGGGCTTCCGCTGGCGTTATCGCGCAGATTGACAAGATCATTCTGGAAGAGGGCTACGGCTGCAAGGTCGAGCTGGTCACCGGCGACACCATGCCGACCTTCACCTCCATGAGCGAGAAGGGCGAGCCGGACATGGCGCCCGAGCTCTGGATCAACGCGTTCCGCGAGCCGCTGGACAAGGCCGTGGCCGAAGGCACCCTGGTGATCGGCGGCGAAGTGCTGCTGGATGGTGGCGTCGAAGGCTGGTGGGTGCCGAAGTACCTGGCCGAAGAACACGGGATCAAGACCGTCGAGGACGCGTTCAAGCATCCGGAACTCTTCCCGGGCGCCGAAGACGAAAGCAAGGGTGCTTTCTTCAACTGCCCGGCAGGCTGGAACTGCCAGATCACCACGGCCAACCTGTTCAACGCCTATGGCGGTCCGGACGCGGGCTTCGAGCTGGTGGACTCCGGCTCTGCTGCCGGTCTTGACGGCTCCATCGCTCGCGCTTTCGAGCGCAAGGAAGGCTGGCTGGGCTACTACTGGGCGCCGACCGCCATTCTCGGCAAGTACGAGATGACCCTGCTGGACTTCGGCGTCGAGCATGACAACGAAGAGTGGAACCGCTGCACGGTGGTCGCCGACTGTACCGACCCGAAGAAGAACTCATGGGTGAAGTCCGAAGTCTTCACGGTCCTGTCCCCGAGCTTCGTCGAGAAGGCCGGTGTGGCGGTCGATTACGCCAAGGCGCGCGCCTGGCGCAACGAGACCTGCAACAAGGTCCTGGCCTGGATGACCGAAAATCAGGCCACCAACGAGGATGGCGCCTACTACTTCCTGGAAAACTTCGAGGACGTGTGGACCCAGTGGGTCTCCACCGAGGTCGCCGAGAAGATCAAGGCTTCGCTCTGATCTGACGCTGCGGGGCGCCTGAGCTGCGCCCCGCACCTGCCCAAGCCCGCAGCCGGAGCCTCTTGCCCCGGTTGCCTGTCCGTCTCATCCGGAACGTCAGGAAAAACAATATGGACTGGATCGAATTTCCGTCCCTCGGCCGCCGGGATCTGCGCGATCTGCGCCTGACCATCGACGGCGCCTTCCGCGAATTCACGCGCGCCTATGGGCCGACCCTCGAACGGGCCTTCGAGCCGCTCGAGGACTTTCTCGTCTGGCTCGAACATCTGCTTATCGAAAGCCCCTGGCCGCTGGTCCTCATCGGCATCGTCGGCATCGTCTTCCTCCTCAGCCGCAATGTCAGGATCGCGGCGGGCGCCACGCTCGCCCTGCTGGCCATCGGCTATTTCGGCATGTGGGAAGACACCATGCGCACCATCGCGGTGGTGACGGTCTGCACGATGGTTGCGGTGATCATCGGCATTCCCATCGGTATCGCCATGGCGCGTTCGGACCGCATGCAGGGGATCATCAATCCGATCCTCGATCTCATGCAGACCATGCCGAGCTTCGTCTATCTCATTCCCGTGGTGATGATCTTCGGCCTGGGCAAGGTGCCCGGCGTGATCGCCGTGGTGGTCTATGCCATTCCGCCGATGATCCGCCTGACCAACCTGGGCATCCGGCTCGTCGATCCGGCGGTGCTGGAAGCGGCTGATGCCTTCGGCTCGTCGAGCTTCCAGAAGCTGAGCAAGGTGCAGCTGCCGCTGGCCCTGCCGACGATCATGGCCGGGATCAACCAGTGCATCATGATGTCGCTCGCCATGGTGGTGGTCGCCTCGATGATCGGCGTGAAGGGCCTCGGCCAGCCGGTGCTCCAGGCCATCAACAACCAGTATTTCACCATGGGTGTCATGAACGGTCTGGCCATCGTTGCCATCGCCATCATCTTCGACCGCGCCACCCAGGCCTATGGCAAGCGCCTGCAGAAACACTCGGAGGTGATCCATGGCTGATGCAGCTCTCGCCAACGGGGCGAGCGAGGAGGAGCGGGTGGCACATGGCGTCGAGATCCGCAACCTCTACAAGATCTTCGGTCCCAACGGAGCGGAGATGGTGGAGAAGGTCAAGGGCGGCATGTCCAAGACCGAGCTCAACGAGAAGCACAATCACGTGCTGGGCCTGAACGACATCAACATCTCCATGCCCGGCGGGCAGATCCAGGTGGTGATGGGGCTGTCGGGCTCAGGCAAGTCCACGCTGATCCGCCACATCAACCGGCTGATCGATCCCACCGCGGGCGAGGTGCTCTACGGGGATCAGGACGTCTGCGCGATGAACGCGAAGGAGCTGCGGGAATTCCGGCGTCACAAGACGGCGATGGTGTTCCAGAAATTCGCGCTCCTGCCCCATCGGACGGTGATCGAGAACACGGTCTATGGTCTGGAAATCCAGGGCGTGAACCGGCGCACCGCCCGCAAGGCGGCTGCGCGCTGGATCGCCCGGGTGGGCCTCGAAGGCTTCGAGGACCACTATCCCAACCAGCTGTCAGGCGGCATGCAGCAGCGTGTGGGTCTGGCCCGGGCGCTGACCAATGACGCGGACATCCTGCTCATGGACGAGGCCTTCTCGGCCCTCGATCCGCTGATCCGGGTCGACATGCAGTCGGTGCTGCTCGACCTTCAGGCGGAACTGCGCAAGACCATCGTCTTCATCACCCACGATCTGGACGAGGCTCTGCGCCTGGGGGATCGCATCGCCATCCTGCGGGACGGCGCGGTGATCCAGCAGGGCACGGGGCAGGAAATCGTGCTGCGTCCGGCCGATGAATACATCTCCAACTTCGTTCAGGAAGTGAACCGGGCCCGGGTGATCTTCGTCGACACGATCATGGATCGGGGCGAGATCGTGGAAGGGGCACCGGAGCTGCGCCAGCGCATGCTGCTGGAAGATGCGGCCAAGCTCTTTGCCGAAACCGGTCAGGACCGGGCGAACGTTCTGGACAAGACGGGCCGGCCGATCGGGTCGGTCAGCCTGCAGAGCACGATCTCGGCCATGGTGACGCCGAACACCCACTGACCGGGCCGGACGTCCGGACCGCTGACATGAAAAACCCCCGGAAAGGAAGGTCTGTCGACCGTTCGTTTCCGGGGGTTTTTCTCTTCCGGTCGATGGGGCTGACCTTGCAGGCCGATCTGGGGGGCTGATCTGGCGTCAGCGTTCCGTGAAGATCGTGCGCATGGCGCGGGTGACCGGGTGCAGCAGATAGCGCAGGATCGACTTGGATCCGGTGACGATCTGGGCGTTGACCTGCATGCCGGGGCGGACGGGGCGCTGGTTCGCGCCCTCGCCGATGGTGTTGCCCGTGAAGGCAACGATGGCCTTGAAGTAGTATTCGCCTTTCTCGTTCTCGAAGCTGGAGGCGGAGATGGTCTCCACCTGACCCTTGATCGTGCCCTGGATATTGGGGTCATAGCTGGTGATAGTGATCTCGGCCTCGTGGCCGACCTCGATGTGGCCGATGTCCTTCGGATCGACCTTCACCTCGGCGACGAGCTGCTCGCTGATGGGCACGATCTCGGCGATGAGATCGCCGGGATTGACCACCGCGCCGCGACCGGACTGTCCGACCAGCTGGATGTAGCCGTCGATGGGCGCCTTGACGAAGAGGCGGCTCTGCCGGTCCTTCAGCTTGGCGGCCTCCTGGGTCAGCTCGTTGCGCTCCTGGGCGATGCGGGCCCGTTCGTCGGCGACGTCGCGGTTGACCACGGCTCCTGCCTGCGCGAGGCCCGCCTGGGCTTCGGCCAACATCTCGCGGGCGGTCTCCAGATTGCCGGCGGTCTGCTGACGGTTCAGCAGCGCGCGCTGATATTCGGTCTGGGCATCGAGATAGCGGCGGCGGGAGGTGAAGCCGTCCTTGAGCAGACCTTCCTGAATCTCGAACTTCTGCCGTTCCAGATCGACCTGGGCATCCTGCAGGGTGATCTGCATCTGCAGGCTGGCGATCTCCGCCTGTTTCTGGGCGACGCGGGCGGCAAGGCCGGCCTGTTCGTCGGAAAGGGCCTGACGGTTTGCCCGCAACGCGTCGCGCTGCTGGTCGCTCAGCTCGTTCAAGGAGGATTGCAGCCGCAGCCCGACCTTGACCCCCTCGTCATATTCCTGGGCCTGAAGGCGTTCTTCCTCCAGGGCGAGGTAGCGCATGCGGCTCTCGATGCGGGCAAGCTCTGCGGTGGTGTCTTCCTTCTCCAGCCGGGCGAGCGGCTGGCCGGCGGTCACGAAGTCGCCCTCGCGCACCATGAGTTCCTGCACGATGCCGCCTTCCAGATGTTCGACGGCCATGATGTTGCCGGTGGGCTTGATGTCGCCGACCGTGTTGGCCACTTCGCGGATCTCGCCGATGGAGGCCCAGACGAGCAGGGTGACCGTGGTCAGCGTCAGGCCGTAGAGCAGGCGGGAATAGATCTGGGGTGGCGCGCCGTCCTCCAGTTCCAGAGGCAGGTTCACCGAGCCATACATGGCCTGCTGCAGGGCGGTCTTCTTCTGGGTCATCTGCTGATGTCCTCTTTCGCGTCGTCTCTGGCCTAGCGGCTCATGATGTCGTCAAGGACCTCGTCGGGCGGTCCATAGATGGTCAGCTGGCCGTTCTGCAGATAGGCGACCTTGTCGGCGAGCCGCATGTGGCTCGGCCGGTAGGTGGTCATGATCACGGTGGCGGTGCCGCGCATCTTCTCGATCTTCTCCACCAGCAGCTTGTCGCCGGCCTGATCGAGGCTGCTGCCCGGATTGTCGAGCAGGTAGATCGGCGCCGGGCGCAGGAAGGTGCGGGCCAGAAGCATGAGCTGCTTCAGGTTGTCGGGCATGGCCTGCATCAGGGTGCCGGTCAGGCGGGTTTCCAGACCTTCGGGCAGGAAGTCGGGATAGTTGTGCAGCCCGAAGTCCTTGAACACCTCCAGCACCTGGGCGTCGTCGGCCTGGGGATCGGCCATGCGCAGGTTCTGGGCCACCGTGCCATAGAAGAAGTCGAACTCGTCGGGCGCATAGCCGATGCAATAGCGCCATTCGCCCGGGTCGAGCTGGCGGATGTCCAGGTTGTCGACGAGGATCGCGCCCATCTGGGTGGGATAGAGCCCGAGGATCGCCTTGAGCAGGGAGGACTTGCCCGATCCGCTGGGGCCGGTGATCGCCAGAACCTCGCCCTTGGGGATTTCCAGCGACAGGTTCTTCAGTGCCGGTTCCTGACGGGTGGGATAGCGCAGCAACAGGCCGGAGACGCGCAAGGTGCCCTGGAGCGAGCGCTGCAGGCTGGGCAGGGCACCGGGTTCGCGCTCTAGCGGCACGCGGAACAGGCCGTCGATACGCTCGATGGTCTGCTGCACCTGACCGAGCTGTGTGAGGCTGAGGAAAGCCTGATGCATGGGGTTGAGAGAGCGCCAGGACAGGGCCATCACGGCGATCAGCGCACCGGCGGTCATCTGGCCATCGAGGACCCGTATGGCCCCGAAGGCGAGAACCGCCACCCCGCAGGAGGTCATCATGGTCTGGGACAGGATCTGGATGATTGCCGAGAGGTGGCGGGTGCGCAGGTTCTTCTGGGCGAAGTCGGAATAGATCGTCCGGTATTTCTCCAGCCACACGTCATTGGCCGACAGGCTGCGGATGGCCCGGTTCTTGGTCAGGCTTTCGACGGTGATGTTCTGCAGGCGCGACTTGGCTTCCCCGGTCACGGCAATGGCCCGTTTCATGCGCGGCACGAGGAAATAGCCCGCCAGCACATAGCCGAAGAGAAGACCAGCCGGCAGCAGGGACAAGGTGCCGCCGATGATCGCCAGGGCGACGATGAAGATCGCCGAGAAGGGCAGGTTGATCAGCGCATTGGCCAGGTTGCTGTGAAAGATCTCGCGCACCCCGTCGAACTGGCGCAGGCGGGTGATCTGGGCGCCGATGGGGGCGTTAGAGGTGACCGGCAGGGGCATGTGCAGGAAGTGCCGGAAGGTGGAATTGGTGATCACGTTGTCGAGGCGCGTGCCGAAATAGGCCTGCAGGCGCGACTTCGTGTGCTTGGTCAGGGCGTCAAGGGCGAAGATCAGCAGGATGCCGATCAGCAGGGTCACCAGCACCGACATGGACTTGGCACCCATCGCCTTGTCGTAGATGGTCATGGTGAAGATGGGCAGGGCGAGCGCCAGGAAGTTGCTCAGCAGGCCGATCAGGAACAGCTTCGCCAGCGTGCCGCGGAACTGGTGTGCCAGACGCGAGGACCAGTGCTTGAACTGGGCCTGGCTCTTGAAGGTCTGGGCGTTGTCCGACATCAGGTAGAGCGTGCCGCGGAGCTTGCCACCCGAGGGCAGGCACTGCTCTGCCTTGCTGCGTCCGCTGTAGGCGAGAAGATCCCCCGCTTCGGTCTTGCCCAGAAGAACGAGAATGTCGTCCTCCGTCTCGAAGAGGCAGGGGAAATACTCCGGCGTGAGGGCGCCGGGCGACTTGCGCGAGGGTGTGGTCGCGTAGTTCAGCCGCGCTAGGATTGCCCGAAGGCCGTAAATGCTGGCGACGGGCTCGAGATGGGGAAGCGCCTCGAAGAGGTGTCGCTCCAGCCCGTCCCACTTCAGGGCGCGCAGAAGGGGCAGCAGACAGTTTTCCGCCGGTGTGCTTTCACCCTCCTTGCCGCCGGTTCTCTGGTGCAGGCGCAGGTCGAGGTCGGCCACGGCGCGGCGTGGGCCGGTCGTGTCACGGGTCATCTGCGGTTCGGAAAAGGCACTGATGGACATGGCTCAGCGCTCCTTCCGGGGCGGGGCGTAATAGCCCGATGCGGTTGAGGCTCCGCTCATGGACATGGTGAGGGAGGGGGGCAGGGTGGGACCCTGAGCGCCAGGCTGTCCGGAGTCGTCCGTCCTCGGCATTCCAGCCGGTTTGTCGGCCGGCGGCGGCGCCAGGCGGCCGCGTTCCAGGCGGATCTCCCGGTCGGCTATGGCCCGGAAGGAGGGGCGGTGGCTGGCGAGCAAGATGGTCAGCTGACCCTTGATGCGCGTCAGGCCCTGCAGCAACCCGGCTTCGCCCGGCATGTCGAGCACGCCATTGGCATTGTCGAGCAGCAGGATCTCCGGTTCGGAGGCAAGCGCGCGGGCGATGGCAATGCGCTGCAGGAAGGAAGCGGTGAGGTTCTCGTCCAGACCGGCGCCCAGCATGGTGTCATAGCCCTGGGGCAGCAGGTGGATGTCGCGTTCCAGCCCGATCAGGTCCGCGGCGAGGCGGGCCTTGTTCGGATCGGCGCGGGAGCCGAAGAGGGTGAGGTTCTGCAGGATGGTGCCGGTGAAGACCTGCGCTTCCTGGCCCACATAGGCGATGCGCCGGCGCAGGCTCTGGTGGTCGTCGCCGAAGAGGTCCAGATCATCGATCAGCACCTTGCCGGAGGTGGGCTGCATGTCGCCGCTGATGAGGCGCAGCAGAGCCGAACGGCCCGAGCCGTCGGGGCCGGCCAGAGCCACGGTCTCGCAGGCCTCGATGCGGATCTCGCTGTCGGACAGGTCGAGGGGGACGCCGCTCTTGCCTTCGCAGGACACGCGCTGAAGGGTGATATGGCCCTCGATCGCTGCGGCGGTCTCGGGATAGGCGTCTTCCGGCGGCAGCTCGAACAGGCGGCTTGCCTCCCGGTGGTCGTGATTGATGCGCTGCATGTCGGTCCAGTAGTTCACGCCACGCAGCAGGGGCTGCATCACCTGACCGGCGAGAAGCGTGCAGGCGGCGACCGCGCCGATGCTGAGCTGCTCGTGAATGACGAGGACCGCCCCCACGGCGACGATGAAGACGGTCGTCAGGCCGGTGAAGAGGGTGGAGATGTCGCGGGCGTTGTTGGACCACTCGATGTAATTCTGCCCTTCCTCGGAGACGGTGCGCTGAAGGCGCTCGAAGCGGCGCATGATCATCGGCTCCAGGGCCATGGCCTTGATGGTGGTGAGGCCGGCCAGAACTTCCAGCAGGAAGTCGTACTTGCGCTGATCGAGCTGGGCCCGGCTTTCGACCAGTCCCTGCAGCCTGCCGTTGATGGAGGAGGTGAGCAGGGTGAAAACGAGGATGAGCGCGATGGGCACGAAGCCGATCGGTCCGCCGATGACGAAGAGAAGGGCCAGGAAGATCAGGCTGGCGGGCAGGTCGATCACGAGAAGCCGGGAGGGGCTGGCATAGTGATCCGCGAGCGATTGCAGCGCCTTCAGCTCCTCGATCTGGCGCGAGACGCTCATGCGGGCGCGGGTTTCCGAGCGGGCGTAGAGGATCCGCCGCATGGCCTCCATGTGGGCCTTGTGGCTGAAGCTCGCCGCGAGCCAGGAAACGACAAAGCCGCGCATGATCTTGAGGGTCGCGTCCAGAAACAGCACCGCCACGACACCGATGGCCAGAACCAGCAGGGTGTCCGTCGACTTGTTGGGCAGCACCCGGTCGTAAACCTGAAGGATGGTGAGAGGCAGGGCCAGGCCGAGCAGGACCGTGAGCGCGGAGGCGCTGAGGACCGACCAGGGAAGGCCAGGAGTCTCAATAACCTCGCCGGTCTGGGATGCGGTGACTCTGATCTTGGGGAGTGTAAAATTACGTAGAGATAAATTACGATATATACTCATAGATCGCCTCCGAAATCTCATCAGAGCATCAATTTCTTTCCTGATCGTTTATCTCGCTTTATGTAAAAATTTACCCAGTCCACTGTTTTGCGCAATTTATGGATATTTATTACAAGGGTACATCTCTTGGCGTTTGCGCGTAACTGCGCAAATATTGGAATGAATATTCCGCCTCAGGAGAAGTCCGTTGAGCAACACTGACACCGATCCGGCTGCCGCAACGTCCACCACGACCAACACGACGGTGTCCGCATCCTCGACGGAACCCTCTTCGCAGACCGGCGGGCCGGTCGTCTCGGACGACGTGGCGCGTACCGGCGCCCAGTCTGCCGACCCGTATCGGGCGACGGAAACCAACGACTACAGCGTCTCGCTCACCGAGGGGGACTCGTCGGAAGCGACCGTTTCCAACCTGTTCCAGCAGGTGCCGCTGGATGACGAGGGCGGCGAGGTCATCCAGGCGGAGGAGGCCGGCTCGGAGGCCCAGGCCGCACCGGCCGGCGATGCGACGCTCGACGGCTCGGCCGATGTGAGCGGCGGGGGCACGGGCGATGGCCAGGCACCTCTGGAGCTCAACGGCGGTATCGAGGCAACGGCCGCCGATGCGGGCGATGCCACGGCCGGGGTCGGCCTGAACGCGGCGCCGGAAGGCGACGGACTGCCCCAGTTCGATCTGGGCGGTGACGGCGCCTCCGCCGAGGGCGGCGAGGCCGGGCCGGGTGCCGGCGGCGGCGGCGTGCCTGATGGCGATCCGGCGGTGAACAGCGTGATCGGCGACGTGGTCGACGTGGATGACACGGCCAATGCGTTTTCCGAGGATGCCCCTGCAGGCACGGTTGTCGGGCTGACGGCGCTCGCCGTCGATCCGGATGGCGACACGGTGATCTACACCATCGATGATCCGCGCTTCGCCATCGATCCGACAACGGGTCTGGTGACCATCGCCGAAGGGGCGGAGTTCGACGCGGAAACCGAAGGCAGCGTGAGCGTCATTGTCACGGCCACATCGTCCGACGGGTCCAGCTCCTCGCAGACCTTCGTCTTCACCGTGGGCGATGCGGACGAGGCCGATGTGGGCCCCGTCTCCGACACGGATGCGAGCGCCAACAGCTTCGCCGAGGACGCGGCTGCCGGCAGTGCCACCGGGCTGACCGCCTTCGCCGACGACCCGGATATCTCCGACAGCGTCACCTATGCGATCGACGACCCGCGTTTCGACATCGACCCGACCACAGGCGTGGTTACGGTTGCCGAGGGCGCGGTCTTCGACGCCGAGACGGAAGGCAGCATCACGGTCGTGGTGACGGCCACCTCGACGGATGGCTCCCAGTCGACGGAAACCTTCGTCTTCACGGTCACCGATGTGGATGAGTTCGATGTGGGCCCGGTCACGGATGTGGACGGGACCGAGAACACGGTCGCCGAGAATTCCGCCGGGGGCACGGCGGTCGGCATCACCGCCTTCGCCGAGGATGCGGATGCGACCGATACGGTGACCTATTCCATCACCGACACGCGCTTCGACATCGACCCGACCACGGGTGTCGTGACGGTTGCCGATGGGGCGGTGCTGGATGCGGAGACGACCTCGAGCATCGATCTGGTGGTGACGGCAACCTCGACGGATGGCTCGACCTCTCAGGCGACCTTCACGATCACCATCTCGGATGAGAACGAGTTTGCGATTGGCCCGGTCACGGATGTGGACGGGACCGAGAATACGGTCGCCGAGAATTCCGCCGGTGGCACGGTGGTCGGCATCACGGCCTTCGCCGAGGATGCGGATGCGACCGATACGGTGACCTATTCCATCACCGACACGCGCTTCGTCATCGATCCGACCACGGGTGTGGTGACGGTGGCCGACGGGGCGGTGCTGGATGCGGAGACGACCTCGAGCATCGACCTGGTGGTGACGGCCACGTCGACGGATGGTTCGACCTCTCAGGCGACCTTCACCATCACCATCTCGGATGAGAACGAGTTTGCGATTGGTCCTGTGTCCGACGTGGATGGGACCGAGAACACGGTTGCCGAGAACTCCGCCGGGGGCACGGTGGTCGGCATCACGGCCTTCGCCGAGGACGCCGATGCGACGGATACGGTGACCTATTCCATCACCGATACCCGCTTCGTCATCGACCCGACCACGGGTGTGGTGACGGTTGCCGATGGGGCGGTGCTGGATGCGGAGACGACCTCGAGCATCGATCTGGTGGTGACGGCGACGTCCACGGATGGTTCGACCTCTCAGGCGACCTTCACGATCACCATCTCGGATGAGAACGAGTTTGCCATCGGCCCGGTCACGGATGTGGACGGGACTGCCAATGCGGTGGCCGAGAATTCCGCCGGGGGCACGGTGGTCGGCATCACGGCCTTTGCGACGGATGCCGATGCGACGGATACGGTGACCTATTCCATCACGGACACCCGCTTCGTCATCGACCCGAATACGGGCGTGGTGACGGTTGCCGATGGGGCGGTGCTGGATGCGGAGACGACCTCGAGCATCGATCTGGTGGTGACGGCGACGTCCACGGATGGTTCGACCTCTCAGGCGACCTTCACGATCACCATCTCGGATGAGAACGAGTTTGCCATCGGCCCGGTCAGCGATGTGGACGGGACCGAGAACACGGTCGCCGAGAACTCTGCCGGTGGGACGGTTGTGGGCATCACCGCCTTCGCTGAGGATGCGGATGCGACGGATACGGTGACCTATTCCATCACCGACACCCGCTTCGACATCGACCCGAATACGGGCGTGGTGACGGTTGCCGATGGGGCGGTGCTGGATGCGGAGACGACCTCGAGCATCGATCTGGTGGTGACGGCGACGTCCACGGATGGTTCGACCTCTCAGGCGACCTTCACGATCACCATCTCGGATGAGAACGAGTTTGCCATCGGCCCGGTCAGCGATGTGGACGGGAGCGAGAACACGGTCGCCGAGAACTCTGCCGGGGGCACGGTGGTCGGCATCACCGCCTTCGCCGAGGATGCGGATGCGACCGATACGGTGACCTATTCCATCACCGACACGCGCTTCGTCATCGATCCGACCACGGGCGTGGTGACGGTCGCCGATGGGACCGTGCTGGATGCGGAGACGACCTCGAGCATCGATCTGGTGGTGACGGCCACGTCCACGGATGGTTCGACCTCTCAGGCGACCTTCACGATCACCATCTCGGATGAGAACGAGTTTGCCATCGGCCCGGTCACGGATGTGGACGGGACCGAGAACACGGTCGCCGAGAATTCCGCCGGGGGCACGGCGGTCGGCATCACCGCCTTCGCCGAGGATGCGGATGCGACCGATACGGTGACCTATTCCATCACCGACACGCGCTTCGACATCGACCCGACCACGGGTGTCGTGACGGTTGCCGATGGGGCGGTGCTGGATGCGGAGACGACCTCGAGCATCGATCTGGTTGTGACGGCGACGTCCACGGATGGCTCGACCTCTCAGGCGACCTTCACGATCACCATTTCCGACGAGAACGAGTTTGCCATCGGTCCTGTGTCCGACGTGGACGGGACGGAAAACACGGTTGCCGAGAACTCTGCCGGTGGGACGGTTGTGGGCATCACGGCCTTCGCTGAGGATGCGGATGCGACGGATACGGTGACCTATTCCATCACCGACACCCGCTTCGACATCGACCCGAATACGGGCGTGGTGACGGTTGCCGATGGGGCGGTGCTGGATGCGGAGACGACCTCGAGCATCGATCTGGTGGTGACGGCGACGTCCACGGATGGTTCGACCTCTCAGGCGACCTTCACGATCACCATCTCGGATGAGAACGAGTTTGCCATCGGCCCGGTCAGCGATGTGGACGGGACGGCGAACCGGATCAGCGCCTCCGCGACCGGCGGCACGAACACCGGTTTGACGGCCTTGGCCTCGGATCAGGATGTCAGTGACACGGTGTCCTATTCCATCGATGACGCCCGTTTTGTCATTGATCCGACGACCGGTGTGGTGACCGTTGCCGATGGCGCGGTCTTCGATGCCAATGTGGAACCGACGGTCACCGTGACGGTGACGGCAACCTCGACGGACGGGTCCTCGTCCACCCAGAGCTTCGACATCGAGATCTCCGAGCCGGTCGGTCCGGTGTCGGATGTGGATGCGAGTGCCAACACGGTGGCGGAGAATTCCGCCGGTGGCACAGTGGTGGGCCTGACGGCCTTCGCCAATGATCCGAACCCGGGCGATACTGTGACCTATTCGATCACCGACGCGCGCTTCGTGATTGACCCGAACACCGGTGTGGTCACCGTCGCGGACGGGGCGGAGATCGATTTCGAGGCAACGCCGACCATCGATCTGGAGGTGACGGCAACCTCCACCGATGGCTCGAGCTCCTCGGCGATCTTCACCATCAACGTGAGCGACGTGAACGAGGATATCAGTACGGTCGTCGACACGGATACGGGTGTGAATGCGGTGGCCGAGAATGGCACCGGCGGCGAGTATGTCGGCATTACCGCCTTCGCCAGCGACCCGGATGCGGTCGACACGGTGACCTATTCGATCACCGATGCCCGCTTCGTGATTGATCCGACCACGGGCGTCGTGACCGTGGCCGACGGGGTGTCCTTCGACCACGAGGCGACGCCGACCGTGGATCTGGAGGTGACGGCCACGTCGTCCGACGGCTCGACGGCGACGGAGACCTTCACGGTCACCATCACCGACGTGAACGAGGCGCCGGACCTGGTGGTCAACGCGGAAATGTCCGGCCAGGAATTCCTGGTGAATGGCAGTTTCGAAGTCTTTGCCGGCATGCTCGACGGCACGCCGGGGCAGGGCTGGTACGAGAACCCGGACAGCATCGAGGGCTGGGACAGCTACACCAATGTGGATGTGCACCAGAGCGGTCACTACAATTTCGGGGCAACCGACGGGTCCCATCACCTGGATCTCTCGGCGCGCCAGAACGGCACGATCTCCCAGACGATCGAAGGCCAGCTGGACGGACATGTCTATGAGCTGAGCATGGATCTGAAGAGCCGTGGCGCCATTGGCGAAAGCGTGGCCGAGATCTACTGGAATGGCGAGTTGCTGGCGACCATCGACCCGGCCGTGACGGGCGTGGACTGGCAAACCTTCACCTTCAACGTGGTCGGCGGCGCGGGGGATGGCACCAACACGCTGACCTTCGTGGAAATCGGGACGAACAATCTGGCCGGCACCTTGATCGACAGCGTGTCGATCCAGTCCGGATCGACCATCTCGGTGGCGGAGGAATATGCCGGTGCGGAGATCGTGGCGCTGTCCGTGGTCGATCCGGATGATGGCGACAGCCACAGCTTCACCGTCTCCGACGACCGGTTCGAGGTGGTCGCGACGGGGTCGGGTTACATGCTCAAGCTGAAGGACGATCAGGCATTCGACTACGAGACCGAGCAGAGCGTCACCGTGATTGTGACCGTGACCGACAGCGGCGGATTGTCGGACGCGGAAACCATCCAGATCGAGGTGAGGGACGTGAACGAATGGGCGATCGGCCCGCTGACGGATGTCGATGCCAGCGCGAATGTGGTGGCGGAGAATTCGGCGGGCGGAACGGTCGTCGGCATTACGGCCTTTGCCGAGGATCAGGATGGCACCGACACGGTGACCTATTCCATCACCGACACGCGCTTTGTCATCGATGCCAATACCGGGGTGATCACGGTGGCGGACGGGGCCGTTCTTGATGCGGAAGCCACGTCGTCCATCGACATCGAGGTCACGGCCACCTCGAGCGACGGGTCAAGCGTCACGGAGACGTTCACCGTCAACATCACCGATGTGAACGAGTTCGCCATCGGTCCGTTGAGCGATGTGGATGCCTCGGCCAATCTCATCGCGGAAGGCTCGGCAGGCGGAACGGTCGTCGGGATCACGGCCTTCGCCCAGGATCCGGACGCGAGCGACACGGTGACCTATTCCATCACCGACACGCGTTTCGTCATCGATGCGAACACCGGGGAGATCACTCTGGCGGACGGCGTGGATCTCGACTTCGAAACGACGCCGAGCATCGATCTTCTGGTCACCGCGACGTCCAGCGACGGGTCGACCTCCTCGCGCAGCTTCACCATCAATGTGGGGGATGTGAACGAGGCGCCGGATCTGGTCGTCGGCGATCCGGTGGGCTCTCACAACTACATCGTCAACGGCAGCTTCGAGCAGTTCCAGTCCTCCGGTCAGGAAAGCGGTTATGGCAACAGCCGCTGGTACGGCAGTGCCATCGTCAATGGCTGGAGCACGGAAGCGGACATTCATTCGAGCGGCTGGGACAACAATCTCGGCACCACGGACGGGGATTATCGCCTCGATCTGGCCAATGCCTCGAACAATGGCTACGCCTATCAGGACGTGCAGGGTCTCGCCGATGGCGAAACCTATCGCCTGAGCTTCGACCTGCGTCATCGCGGCGAGGTTGGGGATGCGGTCGTCCGGGTGTTTTGGGGCGGTGTGCTGGTGGCGGAAATCGCGCCGCTGGCCACCAGTTCCGACTGGCAGAGCTATGCCTTCGAGGTGACCGGCGGGGCAGGCGACGGCACCGACCGGCTGCGCTTCGAGGAAGTGGGCACCGACAACTACAAGGGCACGCAGATCGACAGCGTGTCGCTCGTGGACGTGAGCGACATCACGGTGGCCGAAAACCGGGAAGGCGAGGGGCTCGTCGCCCTTTCGGTCGTCGATCCGGATGCGGGCGACACGCACACGTTCACGCTCTCTGACAGTCGCTTCGAGGTGGTTGTCAGCGATGGCGCCTATCTGCTGAAGCTCAAGGACGGCATCGCGCTTGACTATGAAAGCGAACCGTCGGTGACCGTGACGGTGACGGCAACCGACAGCGGCGGCCTTTCCGACACGGAAGTGATCGAGATCCGCGTCATCGATCTCGATGACGGATCGCCGATCATGGGTACGGAAGAGTTCATCCATGTGGGTGATACGACGGCGCTGAACCTGGCCGATGATCTGACCCTGTTCGAAGGCGTGGATGTTTCCGTCGGGCAGATCCTGAACGGGGACATCACCCTGACGTCGCTGCTCGATGTGAACGACGGTCTGGCGACGCTTGACGCGGCCGCCCAGCTTCTCGCTGACACGGGGGATCTGACCTACAACGCCCTGACTGGCGTGTCGGGGGCGCTGAGCTTCGATTTTGACCGGGACATTTCGAGCGTGTCCTTCGAGGTGTCCGATCTCTACTCCGGGCTACTGGGCATCGGCACCGAGCGCGGCTCCTGGGAGATCTATGATGACGGGGTTCTGGTCGGCAGCGGCAGCTTCTCCGGCACCGGATCTGGCATGGACACGATCAACATCGACACCGGCGTTCTGTTCGACCAGGTGGTGCTGACGGCGGATGCCTCGACCCTCGGACTTGGATCGACCTACACTTTCGAGCAGATCCTCTACACGGATGTGGATCTGACGGTGGGGGGCAATGACACCCTGCACGGCTCGACGGGAGACGACCAGATCTATGGCCTGAGCGGTCAGGACACGATCTATGGCCATGCGGGCGACGATCTGATCGTCGGCGGCACCCGCGACGACACGCTTTATGGTGGCGACGGGTCGGACACCTTCCTCTACCAGATGGGGGATGGCGACGACACGATCCACGGCGGCGCCGGTGCAAGCTGGATCGACATGATCGACCTGAATGACGGAGCGCAGGCGCTCGGCACCTACGGGTCCGACTGGAGCGTGACGGTGACCGACGGCTCCATCACCGGCGTCGACATGGTCAATGGCGAGATCTCGCTGAGCGATGACGCCGCCGGCTACATCGATCTGGCCGATGGTTCGCGCATCGATTTCACGGAGATCGAGAGCATCCAGTTCTAGGGCGAGCGGATCGGATGCAGGAGACAGGGCGGTCCTTCGGGGCCGCCCTTTTTCATGGCGCGGTGAGGGGCGCTGGTTCCTGACGCAGCCGGGTCTGCGTCCTACGGACGCTCTCCTTTGGGCATGCTCGGGCCTGTCTCGAGCATCCTGCGGGCAGTGCGGTATCGTCAGAAGGCTGGATTTTCGGCACGAGGCCGAGAATGATGGAGGGGTGCGAAGGCGGGGGTGGGACCTTTCTTCCTGGCTATCCAATGTCGTGGCTCACCGGCCCCGGATCTCAGGCCTTGCCTTCGTCCGGGGAGACGAAGGCAAATCGTCTGGTGCACAGTCTTGCGTAACAAGAGGCGCAAGTTACCTCTCCCAAGCCTGGGAGAGGTCGGACTGAAAAGTCCGGGTGAGGGTTGAGGTCATCCTCCCCATATGCGCTGCGACAAGACCGACGGCCTTGTCGGCCCTCACCCGACGCGTTGCGTCGACCTCTCCCTGTCCCGGGAGAGGTAAATGGCGCTTATGCCTTGCGCGGGAGCAATGGGGTGAGCGGCAAGCCGACCTTGGCGCCCCGGACCCTCTTCGACGCCGGGATCAGAGACGACTTCAAAAAACAGAGTTGATGACGATGGTGAGGGGGAGGCGGGCGGTGGTGCCTTTTTCCGTTTGCTCTCGTTTGTCTCGCGGCCCTCTCCTTTGGTCATGCTCGGGCCTGTCTCGAGCATCCTGCGGGCAGTGCGGTATCGTCAGAAGGCTGGATTCTCGGCACGAGGCCGAGAACGACGGGGGAGCGCGAAGGCGGGGACTGGAGTGGTGTACTCTTGCCTTCCGGCTACTGGCTGCCGGTCGTGGTCTCGGGTGCGAGGGAGCTGCGCAGGGCGGGCATGGAGAGGGTGTCGAGGAAACTCGCGGTCTGCTGCTGGGAGGCGGCCATGTCGGTCTCCGACGGTGCAAGGCGCAGGTCCCAGTTCGCCAGCTGGGGCACGAGGCGGCGCTGCTCGGGCGGGCGGTCCTCGGTGATGCCGAAGTGGGACGGATCGAGCCGGCCCATGGAGGCCAGAAGGAAGAACCGCGCGACCTCAAGGTCGTAGCGGGTGCGCACCTGGGCGACCTTGGAATTGATCAGCTCCCGCTGCCCGTTGAGCACATCGAGCAGAGAGCGCTGGCCGCCGTCATATTCCACCTTGAGCCCGTTGACTGCCGAGGCATTGGAGGCGATCGCCCGCTTGGCCGCCTCTGCCCGGGAGCTGGCCGTGCGCTCCTGCTTGTAGGCGCGAATGATGCTCTCGCGGATGGTCAGGCGGATGTCCTCCAGCGCGTATTCCTGCTGGGAGGCGGTGTAGCTGGTGGCGCGGACGGCGGACACGTTGCGGCCGCCGGCGAAGAGGGGGGCGGTCACCCGCAGGCCGAAGCGGAAGTCCTCCTCGTCGCGCTCGGCCAGATTGCCCCGGAAGCCGTTGCTCCAGGTGCTTTCCAGCTGCACGTTGGGCAGCATGTCGCCCACGGCAGCGCGGGCGGCATAGCGGGCGGCGCGGGCATCGGAAATGGCGGCGCGAATCGCCGGGTTCTGGGCCAGCGCCACCTCGATGGCGTTGTCGAGGGTCGCGGGCGAGATGTGGGGCGGAATGGCCGGCCAGCCGAGCTTGCCCGGTTCCTTGCCGGTGAGGCGCTCGTAGAGGGCCAGCGAGCCCTCCAGTTCGCCCATGGCCAGATCCCGGTTGCCCTGGGCTTCCGCCAGACGGGCGCTGGCCTGTTCGACGTCGGTGCGGGTGGCGTCGCCGGACTTGTAGCGGGCCTGGGCGGCCGTGACTTCCTGCTGGACGATGCCGACATAGTCGCGCTGGAGGGACAGGATGGTGCGGTCACGCATGACCTGGAGATAGGCATCGGCGGTGTTGAAGAGCAGGGTCTGCTCGGCATTGAGCAGCTGGTTGCGGCCGGAATTGGATTCCTCATGGGCCTGATTGAGCCGGTGCACGGCCGAGAAGCCCTGGAACAGGGGCTGGGTGGCGGTGATCCCGACACTGTAGAAGGCGGAGCGGTCACTGGTTCCGTTGCGCAGGCTGTCGAAGGCATTGTGTTCGGCGGTGAAGCTGCCGTTCACCGTGGGCAGGAAGCGAGACCGGGCGGTGGCAACCCCCTGGGTGGTGGCCTGATAGCGCGATTGCTCTGCCTTCAGTCCGGGATTTGCGGCATAGGCCCAGCCCATGGCCTCCTGCAGGCTTTCGGCGGCCGCAGGTGACGAGGCCACGGCCGTGCCGAGTGCAAGGGCGGTCGCGAAGGGCAGGCCAAGGCGGACCATCCCGGTTACCGAATGTGCAAAGGGTCTGGGCATCGACAAACTCCGAAAACAGTCGAGCCTATGCTTTGATATTATAGTTAAGGAAGCGTATTCATGCGACCCTTCTTGAGATTAACGCTGCGTCTTTTTGCAAGTTCGTCATGTATTGTAAATTGTATCTATAAGTAAGATTCGGGATCTAACGTTTGTCGAGGGCATCTGCGGGGCCAGTGGTCGGCCACTTTTGGGCTGCCGAATTCTTCTCGAAAGTTCATGGAGTTACTGCGCGTGCAGCGCATCCGATTTCTGGCAGGTCCTGCTGACCTCTGCGGAAAAACGGAGATAGATAAAATGCGAATGAAAAATTTAAGACTAGGTAACCATTTTCCGGTCACAACCCTTTCTTAAGGTTGGCCTTGGCAAATTTACCATTATGACCGAGGCGGCCTTTGCATGTCCGTAGCCACCCGAAGTTCAGGGATCTCGTGTTCTATGCCGGTGTCGCCCAAGCCCACACGCGTGAACAATGCGTATGAACGTCTGAAGCAGGACATCCTGAACAGCGAGCTGCCTCCGGGGTTCCAGGCGCCGGAGCCGGAGATCGCGGAGCGGCTGGGCATGAGTCGCACGCCGGTGCGCGAGGCGCTGATCCGGCTGGAGGCCGACGGGCTGGTGGATCTGGTGCCGCGCCGTGGGGCCCGGGTCAAGGGCATGAGCCGGCAGGACATGCAGGACATCTACGATATTCTCTGTGTGCTGGAACCTCTCGCCCTGCGCAGGCTTTGCTTCGAGGACCAGCAACTGGATGAGGGTCTGCTGGCCCCGCTGCGCGACACGGTGGCGGCGATGCACCAGGCGGAGCTGGACGAGGATATCGATGCCTGGGCCGATGCCGAGCTCGACTTCCGTCGTCTGATCGTGGGGCTTGGCACCAACCGGCGCCTTTCCATCCTGCTCGAAGCACTGTTCGATCAGCTGCACCGTGGGCGTCTCGTCCTCCTGCGGCTGATGGGCAAGCCACCCTTGATGGCGGAGGTCTGCAGGGACATTCTGTCGGCCGTGGAGGCGCGGGATGCCGAGCTTGCAGAAACGCTGATGCGCCGCTGCCGGGAAGAGGCGCGGGACCGGATGGACGAAGTCTTCTTCGTCAGCCGGCTGCCGCACGTCTGACCCTGACGATCCGTTCCTTCGGCGGGTCGGGCGCGGGTGCGCGGCAGACCCCATGGCAGACCCAGGGACAAGGAAGGATCGAGAGATGACGACCGCAACACGCCGCGAAACCGATGGCATGGGTGCCATCGAGGTGGAAGCCTCCCGCTACTGGGGCGCGCAGACCCAGCGCTCGCTGACCTATTTCACGGTCGGCACGGACAGGGTTCCCGACGAGCTCATCCATGCCTATGGGCTGCTGAAACAGGCCGCCGCGCGCACCAACCGGGATCTGGGCCTGCTGCCCGAGCCGCTCTTCGCGCTCATCGATGCCGCGTCGCAGGAGGTGGCCTCCGGCGCGCTGGACGATCATTTCCCGCTTTTCGTCTGGATGACCGGAAGCGGCACCCAGACCAACATGAACGTGAACGAGGTGATCTCGAACCGGGCCATCGAGATGGCGGGCGGCGAGATGGGGTCGAAGGATCCGGTGCACCCGAATGATCACGTCAACATGTCCCAGTCTTCCAACGACACCTATCCGACCGCCATGCACATGGCCGCAGCCCTTCAGGCCGAACGCCGGCTTCTGCCTGCGGTGCGCGCGCTGAGGGACGGGCTGGCGGCGAAGGCGGAGGCCTGGGCGGATCTGATCAAGATCGGCCGCACCCACTTGCAGGACGCCACGCCGCTGACGCTGGGCCAGGAGATGTCGGGCTATGTGGCGATGCTGGACGAGGATCTGGCGCGGATCGACTTCGCGCTGAAGGATGTGCTGAAGCTCACCCTCGGCGGCACGGCCGTTGGAACGGGGATCAACACTCACCCGGAGTTCGCGGTGCGCTCCGCCGCTCACGTGGCCGATCTCACCGGGCTGCCCTTTGTCACGGCGCCCAACAAGTTCGCGACCCAGGGGGCGCACAATGCGCTTGTCATGCTGCACGGGGCCTACAAGTCCCTTGCCGCGTCGCTCTTCAAGATCGCCAATGACATCCGGCTGCTGGCCTGCGGCCCGCGCTGCGGGCTCAACGAACTGATCCTTCCGGAGAACGAGCCGGGGTCGTCGATCATGCCGGGCAAGGTCAATCCGACCCAGTGCGAGGCGCTAGCCATGATCGCCGTGCAGGTCATGGGCAATGACGTGACCGTCGGGATGGCGTCGAGCGGGGGGCATCTGGAGATGAATGTTTACAAGCCGGTGATGATCAACGCGGTGCTCCAGTCGGCGCGGATCATGGCCGATGGCTGCGGCAATTTCCTCCGCTTCCTGGTGGAGGGGATGGAGGCCAACGAACCTCAGCTGGCGGACTATGTGGAGCGGTCGCTCATGCTGGTGACGGCCCTGTCCCCGGTGATCGGGTATGACCGGGCCGCCGAAGTGGCAAAGAGGGCCCATGCCCAGGGCAAGACCCTGCGCGAGATCTCTCTTGAACTGGGCTATGTCTCTGCCGAGGATTTCGACCGGATCGTCGATCCGCGCCGTATGGTCGATCCGTCGCTTGCCTGAAATCGGATAAGGCGTCGGTCACAAGAGTGGCTGTAACCCTGCGTTTGCGGCACTCTGACGCATATAGGATTTTCTTGGTCTGATAGCAGAAGTTATGACCTGGGGGGCGGCATTGATTTGTGGCCGCCCGGGCCCTCCTCTAGGTTCGGGTCAAAACAAGATCAGGTGAGGAAACCGGACGCGGAGGCGATTGCCTTGCGCCTGCGCCCACAGTCCATGGCCCCGGCCGGACCGTGAGCGGCTGGCTGCGTCCACTTGCGACTTCTCCCTGAGCTGACCGGCCAATGCGGAGGATCGAGATGTCCGGAGAACCCTGTTACGATGTCGCCCATCTGGCGCACGTCGAGTTGCTCACCAACAAGTTCGAGGAAAGCCTCGACTTCTTCGTCAACGTCTATGGTCTGACCGAAAGCGGTCGCGACGAGACCTCCGCCTATCTGCGCGGCTTCGACGATTATGAATTCCACTCGCTGAAGCTGACCCGCTCCGAGACCACGGGCGTCGGGCACATCGGCTATCGCTGCACCTCGGAGGCTGCCCTGGATCGCCGGGTGAAGGCCATCGAGGAGCTGGGCTGCGGCATCGGCTGGGTCGAGGGCGACATGGGTCACGGACGGGCCTATCGCTTCACCGATCCGGACGGGCACATCTTCGAGGTCTATTACGAGACCCGCAAGTATGTGGCGCCGGAGGGCGAAAAGGCCGCGCTGAAGAACATCGCGCAGCGCTATCACGGCCGGGGTGCCGCCGTGCGCCGCATCGACCACCTGAACCTGCTGGCCAGCGACGTGTCGAAGATCCGCGAATGGATGCCCAAGGCGCTGGGCTCCCGGGTCACCGAATACATCCAGCTCGACAATGGCCGCCTGGGTGGCTGCTGGTTCACGGTCAACAACAAGACCTATGACATCGCCTACACGGAAGACCATACGGGCACCAAGGGCCGGTTCCACCATGTGACCTATGCGGTGGACCAGCGCGAAGACGTGCTGCGGGCGGCCGACATCTTCCTTGAGAACGGCGTCTTCATCGAGACCGGGCCGCACAAGCACGCGGTGCAGGGCACCTTCTTCCTCTACGTCTGGGAGCCGGCCGGCAACCGCGTCGAGGTCGCCAATGCCGGCGCCCGCCTGATCCTGCAGCCGGACTGGGAGCCGGTGTGCTGGACCCAGACCGACCGCATGAAGGGTCAGGCCTGGGGTCTCAAGACCATCGAGAGCTTCCACACGCACGGCACGCCGCCGGTAGATCACTAAGGTTTGGAGACACGAAGAGATGTCCAGGAAGACCGCACTCATCGTCAGCGCCCATTCCGCTGACTTCGTCTGGCGCTGTGGTGGCGCCATCGCCCTGCACGAGGAACGGGGCTATGACGTCACCGTCGTCTGCCTGTCCTATGGCGAGCGTGGCGAGAGCGCCAAGCTCTGGAAGAAGGAGGGCATGACCCTTGAGACGGTGAAGACCGAGCGCCGCAAGGAAGCCGAGGCTGCTGCCCAGGCTCTCGGCGTCAAGGACATCCGCTTCTTCGACCTCGGCGACTATCCGCTCGACATGACCCGCGAAGCCAAGGACCGGCTGGTCGACGTCATGCGCGAAGTGCAGCCGTCCTTCATGATGTCGCACTCCCAGTGGGACCCCTACAACACCGACCACATGTATGTGTCGCAGTGGACCCTGGAATGCCGGGCCATCGCCCAGGCCTGGGGCCACAATCCGGGGCAGAAGATCCTCGGCGCGCCGCAGGTCTATCTGTTCGAGCCGCATCAGTCCGAGCAGATGAACTGGAAGCCGGACACGTTCCTCGACATCACCTCCGTCTGGGAGAAGAAGTGGGCGGCCATCCAGTGCATGCAGGGGCAGGAGCACCTCTGGCACTACTATCGCAACGTGGCCGAGAATCGCGGAAACCACTTCCAGCGCAATTCCGGCGGCCAGTCCGGCGGGCGCGCCTGCAAATATGCGGAAGGCTTCCAGTCGGTCTATCCGCGCACCGTTGACGAACTTTAAGAGGAGAGACCTGCCATGGGCGGCGTCGTCGTGCAGAACATCGAACGGGCTGATCCGGCCGTGATCAAGGCGCTGGGGGAGGCCGGTGTGGCCACCGTCCATGAAGCGCAGGGGCGCAAGGGGCTTCTGGCCTCCTACATGCGCCCGATCATTCCGGGTGCCCAGCTGGCGGCCTCTGCCGTGACGATCTCCGCGCCTCCGGGCGACAACTGGATGGTGCATGTGGCCATCGAGCAGGTGCAGGCCGGGGACATTCTGGTGCTTGCCCCGACCAGCCCCTGCGAGGACGGCTATTTCGGCGATCTGCTGGCCACGTCCATGCAGGCGCGCGGGGGCATGGGGCTGATCATCGATGCGGGCGTGCGCGACGTGCGCGACCTGCGGGCGATGAACTTCCCCGTCTGGTCCAAGGCAGTCTTCGCCCAGGGCACGGTGAAGGAGACCATCGGCTCGGTGAACGTGCCCGTGGTCTGCGCCGGGGCCTATGTCCGTCCGGGCGATATTCTGGTCGCCGATGACGACGGGGTCTGCGTGGTGTTGCGCGAAGAGGCCGAGGACGTGCTGAAGAAGGCGCAGGCCCGCATGGCCGCGGAAGAGGAAAAGCGCCAGCGTCTGGCCGCCGGCGAGCTGGGTCTCGATCTCTACGGCATGCGCGAGCGGCTGGCCGAGAAGGGGCTGAAATATGTCTGAGGCGCTGCGTTCCGGTCCGGATCATGACACCGGCATCCGCTGCATGTGGATGCGCGGCGGCACCTCCAAGGGCGGGTATTTCCTGGCCGAGGATCTGCCCGAGGATCCGGCGGAGCGCGACGCCCTTCTGCTCAAGGTCATGGGGTCCCCCGATCCGCGCCAGATCGATGGCATGGGTGGGGCGGATCCCCTGACCTCCAAGGTTGCGGTGGTCAAGGCGTCCACCCGGCCCGGCGTCGATGTGGACTATCTGTTCCTGCAGGTCTTCGTCGATCAGGCGGTGGTCGCCGACAGCCAGAACTGCGGCAACATCCTTGCCGCCGTCGGTCCCTTTGCCCTGGAGCGCGGTCTCGTTGCCGCTCGCGACGGGGTGACCGACGTGCGCATCTTCATGGAAAACACCGGCCAGCTGGCCACCGCCAGCGTGGCGACGCCCGGCGGCCGGGTGACCTATGCGGGGGATGCGCGGATCGACGGGGTGCCGGGCAGTTCCGCGCCGATCTCCATCGTCTTCGAGGATACGGCAGGCTCGACCTGCGGCGCCCTGCTGCCCACTGGCAATGCGGTCGACGTGATTGACGGCGTGCCGGTCACGCTCATCGACAACGGCATGCCCTGCGTCATCCTGAATGCGGCCGACTTCGGCATCACGGGGCGGGAGGCCCCGAAGGAGCTGGAGGCCAACGGCGAGCTGCGCCGCCGGGTCGAGGCGATCCGCCTCAAGGCCGGCCCGCTGATGAATCTCGGCGATGTGAGCGAGAAGTCCGTGCCGAAGATGACGCTCGTCAGCGCGCCCGAGGCCGGTTGCATTTCCACGCGCACCTTCATTCCCCATCGCTGCCATGCCGCCATCGGCGTGCTGGGGGCCGTCAGCGTGGCCACCGCCTGCCTGCTGGAGGACGGTCCGGCGCAGGCTCTGGCGCGGGTGCCCGACGGCGAGAGCAAGACGCTTTCGGTCGAACATCCGACGGGGGAATTCTCCGTTCTGGCCCGCCTCGACGACACGGGAACGCTGGTGTCCGCAGGGGTTCTGAGGACCGCGCGCAAACTCTTCGACGGGACGGTGTTCGTCTAGCCAGGCACCGTTCTCATCTGATCCGGCTAACATGGGAGGAGTACCAATGATCAGAAAGCTCATCGCAACCGGGGCGCTCGCGCTTGCCGTCAGCGCTCCGGCGCAGGCCGAAACCCGCGTGTCCATCGGCACCGGCGGCACGGGGGGCGTGTTCTACGCCATCGGCGCCGGCATGGCCGACATCCTGAACAAGAAGCTCGATGGCGTCACCGCCAATGCGGAAGTCACCGGCGCTTCGGTCGAGAATGTGCTGCGGGTCTCCGCAGGCGAAATGACCATCGGTTTCTCCAGCGCCTCCACGCTCTATGAGGGCAAGCAGGGCGAAGGAACGTTCGATGCCGCGCAGAACGTGGCCGCCATCGCCTATCTCTATCCGGCCTATCTGCAGATCGCGGCGACGACCGCAAGCGGCGTCACCTCCATCGAGGATCTGGCCGACAAGAAGATTTCCGTCGGGCCTCCGGGCTCCAACTCGGCCGTCTTTGCGGAGCGGGTTCTGGAGGCATCCGGCGCTCTGACGCCTTCGAACCTCTCGTATCTGTCCTATAACGAGGCAACGGATTCCATCAAGAACGGCAATCTGGACGGCTCCATCATTCTCGCCGGCGTTCCGGCGTCCGCGTTCATCGAGCTCACCACCACCATGGACATGACGCTGGTGCCGGTGAATGGCGACAAGATGGGTGCCCTGATCGATAAGTATCCGTTCTACGAACTCGTCGAGATCCGCGGCGGTGTCTACAAGGGGGCGGATGCTCCGGTGGCTGCGGTCGGTGACCCGGCGATCCTGTTTGCCGCAGCCGATGCGGATCCGGATCTGATCTATCAGATCACCAAGACGCTCTTCGACAATCTCGGCGATGTGGCGGCCGTTCACCCGGCGGCCAAGGCGATCTCGCTGGAAAAGGCGACCAAGACGCCGATCCCGCTGCACGAGGGCGCGCAGCGCTACTTCGACGGCAAGTGACCTGAAGCCTGACGGGGCGCTACGGCGCCCCTGTCATCGCTCCGTGCCCCGTTCGACCGGCTTCGGCCGCGACCGGGCGACGGCTTTCCGGGCGGGGCCGGCCCCGCCGCCACTTCTGGGATCCCTGTCCGTGGCCGAACTCTGGAAATTTCTCCCTGAAGGCTCGCTCTCGCGGGTCGAGCATCGTCTGCTCTGCATCATCGTCGCGGCCCTCGCACTGGCGGCGACGGCGCTGGTCATCCACGCGGCCTGGTTCGGCAGCCTGACGGCGCTGCTCATGCGCTCACTGTTCTTCTCGCTGCTGACCTCGACCGGTCTCTTCATCGTGGCCGCACAGAGGCGGCTGCAGATCAGTCGCCTGCTTCTCTATGTGCTGGCGCTGCTGATCCTGATCCCGGGGCCGTATCTCTACCTCAACTACATGTCCATCATCCGCAGCGGCGGAATCGCCGGACAGTGGGACATCTATCTCTTCGCGCTGAGCGCCGTGGCGGCGCTGGTGCTGGCCCGGTTCACCATCGGCTGGGTGATGGTGGGTCTTGGCGTGGCGGCTCTTGCCTATGCCTTCTTCGGGGACCTGATCCCCGGGGTCTATGGCCATGGGGGCTACAAGATCGGCCGGGTGGCCTCCAATCTCTTCCTGAAGACGGAAGGGCTCTTCGGCCTGCCGATGGGGGTGGCCGCGCAATATATCCTGCTGTTCTCGCTGCTCGGCACCTTGCTGCTGCGCACGGGCCTTGGTCAGGTCTTCGTCGATCTGGCCCATGCGCTGACGGGCCGGATCCAGGGCGGACCGGCGCTGACCGCCGTGGTCTCTTCCACCATGTTCTCCTCGATCAACGGATCGGCGGTCGCGGGCGTCGTGACCACGGGCACCTTCACGATCCCGCTGATGAAGCGCACCGGATATCGCCCCAAGGTGGCGGCTGCCATCGAGGCCGCAGCGTCGTCCGCCGGTCAGATCATGCCGCCCGTGATGGGGGCCGCCGCGTTCCTGATGGCGGAGATCACCCAGACCCCCTATGCGACCATCGCGGCGGCGGCGCTGATACCGGCGCTGCTCTATGTCTTCGCGCTGCTTCTCGCCGTGCGGCTGGAGGCGGGCAAGTTCAACATGAGCCGCTCGGATGGCTCCGACGTGCCGTCCCTGCGGGCGGTGCTCGCCGGTCGCGGCTACATGCTTCTGCCGCTGGTCGCGCTGATCGGGTTCCTGGCCTATGGCTACACGCCGGCGAAATCGGCCGTGCTGTGCCTGATCTCTGCGCTTGTCATCTCGTCCTTCTCGAAGGAGACCCGACTGACCCCGGTGGCCCTGCTCGATGTGATGGTGGAAACCGTGCGCAACGTGCTGCCGGTGGTGGCGGCGGTTGCGATTGCCGGCATGCTGATCGGGGTGCTGACCCTGACCGGTATGGCGCTGAAGGTCTCGGCCATGATCCTCGACTTCGGGGGCAGCAGCCTGTTCCTGGTTCTGGCGCTGACCATGCTGGCGTCCTTTGTGCTCGGGCTGGGCATGCCGACGTCGGCCGCCTATCTGCTGCTCGCCATTCTGATTGCCCCGGCGCTGGAGAAATTCGGCCTGCCGCCCATCGCGGCGCACATGTTCATCTTCTACTACGGGCTGCTCTCGGCCATCACGCCGCCCGTGGCGCTGGCGGCTTATGCGGGGGCGTCGATTGCCGGCTCCGAGCCCAACGAGACGGCGGTGGAGGCCATGCGCCTCGGCTTCGTCAAGGTGGTGGCGCCGTTCTTCTTCGTCTATGCGCCGGGGCTCCTGCTCATCGGCTCGACCCTGGACATCATCCTGTCGACCATCGGCGCCGTCGGCGCGACCTTTGCCGCCGGAACGGCGATGGTCGGCTGGTTCATCAGGCCTCTGTCGAAGGTGTCGATCGGCAGCTTCTGGCTTGCGGCGGCGCTCTTCACCTATTCCCTCATTCTCGATCAGGCCGATCCGGTCAGCTTCGCCGCGAAGGCGGCCGGGCTGATCCTCGTCGCCCTGCCCATCTGGACAAGCTGGAAGACCCATGACCATCGATCCGCAAACCTGGCATCCTGACCCGTCGAAGCCGGCGTTCGTGGCCCCGGAAGGGGCGGTGGATGCCCATTGCCACGTGTTCGGCCCGGGGGACGTCTTTCCCTATGCGCCGGAGCGCAAGTACACGCCCACCGACGCGCCGAAGGAGATGCTCTTCGCCCTGCGAAAGCACCTCGGCTTCTCGCGCAATGTGATCGTTCAGGCGAGCTGTCACGGGCGAGACAACGCGGCGCTGCTCGATGCCCTGAGGGCGGATCCGGACAACAGCCGCGGCATTGCGGTGGTCGATCCGGCGATCAGCGACGAGGCGCTTTCGGACATGGACCGGCTGGGCGTGCGCGGCATTCGCTTCAACTTCGTGAAGCGTCTGGTCGATCCGGGCCCGAAGGACGCCTATCTGCGCATGGCGGAAAGGGTCGCGAAACTCGGCTGGCACGTGGTGGTCTATTTCGAGGCACCGGAGCTGGAAGAGCTGACACCCTTCCTCAAGAGTTTGCCGGTAACGGTGGTGGTCGACCATATGGGCCGCCCGGACGTTGCAGCCGGTGTGGAGAGCGAAGGCTTCCAGCGGTTCGTCCGCCTGATGGAGGACGAGACATTCTGGGTGAAGGTCGGTTGCCCCGAGCGTCTGACCGTGACAGGCGCGCCCTATAACGACGTGGCGCCCTTTGCCCGGCTTCTGGTGGAGCGGTTCCCGGACAGGGTTCTGTGGGGTACCGACTGGCCGCATCCGAACATGAAGAGCCATCTGCCGGACGACGGGCTGCTGGTCGACCGCATCCCCGTGATTGCCCCGACTGCCGAGCTGCAACGCAAGCTGCTGGTCGACAATCCAGTTCGGCTCTACTGGTCCTGAAGACAGGCGAAGACGCACGGGCGTCCCGCGTCGGAAGCGAGGAAATGAGCATGGGCACAGGCCGCTCAGGCAGTGGGCAGATCCCTTCGGGGGGCAGCGTGACGGATCCGGCGATGGGCGCAGCCGCGGCAACGGGTCCGGAAAGCGGGCCCCTCTACCCGAACCTGCGGCATCTGCGCCTGCTGGAGGCGGCGGAGCGGCTGGGGTCGCTGACGGCTGCGGCCGAGACGCTGCTGATCTCCCAGCCGGCGGCCAGCCAGGCGGTCAGCCGCCTCAACGGGCTGTTCGGCGGCAAGCTGCTCGAGCGGCGCGGCAACGGGGTCTATGCCACCGAGCGCGGGCTGATCGTGGCCCGCCGGACCCGGCGTCTTCTCGATCTCATTCGCGGCTATTCCCACACGAACCTGCGCCGCTGGCGCGGGGCGGCGATGGAGCGGGAGATCGCGCTGGAAAACCACCTGACCATTTCGCACATCCGCGCTGTGTCGGCGGTGGGTCGCATGGGGAGCTTCTCCGGCGCTGCCCGGTTCCTTGGGCAGACCGAGCCGAACGTGCAGCGGGCGGCGCGCGAGCTGGAGGGCATTGTCGACGCCAAGCTCTTCGTCGGCGGCGTCAAGGGCATGCACCTGACCGAAGGCGGGCAGGATCTCGCCCGGATCGCCAATCTGGCGCTGAAGGAGCTGGACAGCACCTTCGACGAGGTGCGCGAGCATGAGGGCGCCTATGACGGGAAGGTCGTGGTGGGCACCCTGCCGCTGGTGCGCGCGCAGATCGTGCCGGAAGCCGCGGTCGCCCTGTCGCAACTCTATCCGGATGCGACCATCAGCATCCTGGACGGGACGTTCGAGGACCTGATCCAGGCGCTGGAGAGCGGGGCCATCGACATGTTGCTCGGGGCCCTGCGGCCGGAGCTTGCCACGGCGAGCCTGGTGCAGGAAGCGCTGTTTCAGGACCAGCTGGCCGTGGTGGCGCGGGCCAGCCACCCTCTGCTGCAGCGGAACCAGATTTCCCTCACCGACCTGCAGGAGTTTCCCTGGGTTCTGCCGCGCCCGGAAACGCCGACCCGCCGGCTCTTCGACAGTCTGGTGCAATCGGGCGCCCTGCCGCGCGAGACGCGGGGCTGCATCGAGACCGGGTCGCTTGTGGCCCTGCGCGGCATTCTGATCGAGACCGACTATCTGACCATCGTCTCGCCGCGCCAGATCCAGCTCGAACTCAAGGCCGGGCTGCTGAAGGTGCTGCCGGTGCCGCTAACGGGCTCTGCCCGGCCGATCGGTCTGACGACACGGGCCAACTGGCAGCCGACCCGCCTGCAACGGGACTTCCTGCAAGGGCTGCGTGCCATTGTGGCGGCGCATGCTGGCGAGGACGGCGTCGCCTGACGGCAACGCCGGGGCGGGCGAGGATGGCGTTACCTGACGGCAACTGCCGGAGCGGGCGCTACGCCTTCGGCGCCGGGCCGGTGGAGTGGCCGATGATCAGCTCCGCCTTGAGATATTCGTGCACCGGCTTGTCCGGGTGCGGCATCACCTGATCGATCAGAAGTTCGGCTGCCCGCTCGCCGGCATAGCGCACAGAGGAGCGCGTGCAGGTGAAGATCGGCTTGTCGCCGGTGTTGGGCAGGAAGGACAGGGCGTCGTCATGGGTGATGACCGACACGTCCCGGCCCATCTTCAGCCCGCGCTCGGAAATGGCCCGGGACACGCCGATGGCGGTGATCATGCTTGAGACGAGGAAGGCGGTGGGCGGCTCCGGAAGATCGAGCAGCGCGTGGGCGGAGCTTGCGCCATAGGGCTCGGTCATGTCGGCCTGGCGCATGAGCGCCGGATCCGCTGTCAGGTTTCTGTGGGCGTGGGCCCTCTCGAAACCGCGGCGCCGGCGCGCGGCGAAATCCATGTCCTCCAGACCGTTCAGCAGGGCGATCCGCCGATGCCCGAGATCGAGCAGCAGGTCGGTGGCCGTCTCGAAGGCGCTGCCGTTGTTCATGTCGATCCAGGAGAGGTCGTTTTCGCGGCCGGGAATGCGGCCGTGGATCAGGAAGGGGATTTTCAGCTCCTGCAGGATCTCGTGGCGGTGGTCGTCGAGGCGGGGACCGTGGATCATCACCGCATCCGCCTTCTTGCGCACCGCGATCTCCCGATAGGCGGCACCGACCTGGGCGTCGGGCACGACGGTGAGGATCATGTCATAGCCGAAGCGGGCATAGGTCTGGCCGGCGCCGGCGATGAATTCCATGAAGACCGGGTTCATCATCTCGTGCAGGGAGACGGGGATGACGTGGCCGATGGCCATGGAGCGGCCGGTGGCCAGCCTGCGCGCCTGACTGTTGGGCGCATAGCCCAGACGCCGGGCGGTCTCCTCCACGCGCTTGCGGGTCTCCTCGCTGACTTCCGGATAGCCGTTGAGCGCGCGGCTGACCGTGGTCTGGGACAGGGACAGGGCTTCGGCCAGCTGCTTGAGGTTCACCCTGGAGGACTCCACTTCCAAATCGGTTTGGGTCGCCGGCACGGTGTGCGATGCGACATGAGCGGCAAGAATACTTTGAGGCCGGATTGCTTGACAAGTTTCCCGGGCAGCGACATGGTGACGAAGAATTCAAAGCGGTTTGGATCAAGCGTCTTCCTTGGGGATGACGGATTGGTGCCAGAGGACCAGACCCTCCGAATTCGGCCGAGACGTTTGAAAACCGTTCGTGGGAGGACGACAGATGATCAAGCAATTGCTGAGCGGCGCCGCTCTGCTGGCCCTGACCGCCGGCGCTGCGCAGGCAGAACTCCTGTTCAAGCCGGGTGAGGATCCCCGCTTCAACTGGGCAAGCTATGAAGAGCTGAAGAAGCAGGATTTCTCGGGCAAGACCGTCACCCTGTTCGGCCCGTGGCTTGGCCCGGACAAGGATCTGGTGGAACGCACCATGGCCTATTTCGAGGAAGCGACGGGGATCGACGTCCAGTACTCGGGCTCAGACAGTTTCGAACAGCAGATCGTCATCGACACCCAGGCCGGTTCGGCCCCCAACATTGCCATCTTCCCGCAGCCCGGTCTGGCGCGGGATCTGGCCGCCAAGGGCTTCCTGACGCCGCTGGGCGAGGAGACCGCCGGCTGGGTGAAGGAAAACTACGCGGCCGGTCAGTCCTGGGTGGATCTGGGCACCTTCGCCGGCAAGGACGGCAAGGAAGATCTCTACGGCTTCTTCTACAAGGCCGACGTGAAGTCGCTGGTCTGGTATGTGCCGGACAATTTCGAGGACGCGGGCTATGAAGTCCCGACCACGATGGAAGAGCTGAAGGCGCTGACGGAAAAGATCGTCGCCGACGGCGGCACGCCCTGGTGCATCGGTCTGGGGTCCGGCGGGGCCACCGGCTGGCCCGGGACCGACTGGGTGGAAGACATGATGCTGCGGACCCAGTCCCCGGCGGATTACGATGCCTGGGTCGCCAATGAGCTGAAGTTCGACGATCCGAAGGTGGTGGCTGCCATCGAGGAATTCGGCTGGTTCGCCAACAATCCGAAATTCGTCGACACGCCGAGCGCCGTGGCCGCGACCGACTTCCGCGACAGCCCGAAGGGGCTCTTCGCCTCGCCGCCGGCCTGCTACATGCACCGTCAGGCCTCGTTCATCCCGTCCTTCTTCCCGGAAGGCACGGAAATGGGCGTGGATGCGGACTTCTTCTACTTCCCGGCCTATGCGGGCAAGGATCTCGGCCAGCCCGTTCTGGGGGCCGGCACCGTGTTCTCCATCACCAAGGACAGCCCGGAAGCCCGTGCCCTGATCGAGTTCCTCAAGAGCCCGATCGCCCACGAAGTGTGGATGGCCCAGTCCGGCTTCCTGACCCCGCACAAGGGTGTGAACCCGGACGCCTATGCGGATGACACGCTGAAGGGTCTCGGCGAGATCCTGCTCTCGGCCACGACCTTCCGCTTCGACGGGTCCGACCTGATGCCGGGTGCCATCGGTGCCGGTGCGTTCTGGACCGGCATGGTCGACTATGTGGGCGGCAAGCCGGCGGCGGAAGTCGGTGCCGACATCCAGAAGGCCTGGGACGCGATCAAGTAAATCGCCATCCGACGACACGAGAACGCGCCGGAGCCACTTCGGCGCGTTTTTGACAGGCCCGTGCAAATGGCACACTCTTGAGACAACAACCACACGGGCGAGGGGGATCGCCCGGTTCGGGGAGGTCCGGATGGAACAGCTGCTTGTCGCCCTCGGCTCGATGGCGCTGGGGGTGGGGGCCTGTGCCCTTTATTTCTGGGGCAGCAACCGGCTGCTGGATCTGGTGTTTCCGGCCCGGTCCGCCCATGCGGCGGCCAATATCCGCCGCGCCAACCTCATCCGCCCCTGGCTCTTTCTCGGGCCGGCGGTGATCATCCTCACCGTCTATCTGGTCTATCCGGTGCTCAATTCCATCTGGCTCTCCCTGCACGGGCGGACCGGCGAGGAGTTTGTCGGGCTCGACAATTATGTCTGGCTCTTCGGCGATGACGGCTTCCGCGAGAGCATCCGCAACAACCTGCTGTGGCTGGTGGTGGTGCCTGCCGCCTCCACCTTCTTTGGTCTGATCGCTGCCGCCCTGACAGACCGGATCGCCTGGGGCAACATCGCCAAGTCGCTGATCTTCATGCCCATGGCGATCTCCTTCATCGGCGCCTCGGTCATCTGGAAGTTCATCTATGACGTGCGGGCGGCGGACGTGGAGCAGATCGGCCTGCTGAACGCCATTGTCGTGGCGCTGGGCGGTGCGCCGCAGGCCTGGATCGCCCTGCCGTTCTGGAACAACTTCTTCCTGATGGTCATCCTGATCTGGATCCAGACGGGCTTTGCCATGGTCATCCTCTCGGCGGCGCTGCGCGGCATCCCGGAAGAAACCGTGGAGGCGGCGGTGCTTGACGGGGCCAATCCGCTGCAGATCTTCCTGAAGATCAAGGTGCCGCAGATCTGGGGCACCATCGCCGTGGTCTGGACCACGATCACCATCCTGGTGCTCAAGGTCTTCGACATCGTGCTGGCCATGACCAATGGCCAGTGGGGGACGCAGGTTCTGGCCAACTTCATGTTCGACTGGATGTTCCGCGGCCTCGACTTCGGCCGGGCGGCGACCATCGCCCTGGTGATCATGGCCCTCGTGGTGCCGATCATGATCTGGAACATTCGCGAAGCGCAGAAGGACGCGTGAGGACGACCATGGAAGGTATCGCCGGCCGCAAGCCCGCCCTCATCTGGGCCGTTCATCTCTCCGTTGTCCTGCTGGTGGTGCTGTGGACCCTGCCGACCTTCGGTCTGCTGGTGTCCTCGTTCCGCGACAAGGACCAGCTGTCGGTCTCCGGCTGGTGGACCTCGCTGACCTCGACCGAGCGCAATCTGGTGGTGCGCGCGCCCGCGCCTGATGACAAGGGCGCCCAGCGGCAGGAGGGCGCCTTTCACGTGATCACCGGCAATGTCTTCGACGGCGGCGGGGCCGGTGCGGTCAGCGCCTTCGGGGTGTCGAGCCAGGATCCCTCCGCCTTTGCCGTCGGCGAGACCGCCGTGCTGAAGGACGGCGAGCGGGTGAGCGTGACGGAGACCGGCGACTTCCGCATCGAGGCGGATCAGCCCATGACCGGCAAGCGTGGCCAGCGCCTCTTCGTCACCGTGCTGGAGCCGCCGCTCTTCACCCTCGACAACTACCGCACGGTGCTGCTCTCGGAAGGCATCGGCCGGTCCTTCATCAACACGCTGACCGTGACCATTCCGGCCACGATCATCCCGATCCTGATCGCTGCCTTTGCCGGCTATGCTCTGGCCTGGATGCGCTTTCCGGGACGGACCTTCCTGGTGGCCATGGTGGTCGGGCTGATCGTGGTTCCGCTGCAAATGTCGCTGATCCCGCTGCTGCGGCTCTATACGGACATCGGCATCGGCAAGAGCTATGTCGGCATCTGGCTGGCCCACACGGGCTTCGGCCTGCCGCTCGCCATCTATCTGCTGCGCAACTACATCAAGGGTCTGCCGAAGGAGATCATCGAGAGCGCGCGGGTCGATGGGGCCTCCGACTTCGAGATCTTCGTCAAGATCGTGCTGCCGCTTTCCTTCCCGGCCCTCGCCTCCTTCGCCATTTTCCAGTTCCTGTGGGTGTGGAACGACCTGCTGGTCGCCACCGTGTTCCTCGGCAACAACGAGGAGCAGCTGGTGATGACCGGTCGCCTGCGCGAGCTGCTGGGCTCGCGCGGGGGCAACTGGGAGATCCTCACCGCCTCGGCCTTCGTCTCGATCGCCGTGCCGCTTGCCGTGTTCTTTGCCTTGCAGCGCTATCTGGTGCGCGGGCTGCTGGCCGGATCGGTGAAATGACATGAGACGCAAATCCAACCAGACACGCATTTCGGAGCAAGACGCATGAGCTCGGTTTCCCTGAAAGAGGTGGGCAAGTCCTATGGCCGGGTGGAGGTGTTGCGCGGCATCAACCTGGAGATCGAGACCGGCGAGCTGATCGTCTTCGTCGGGCCTTCGGGCTGCGGGAAATCCACGCTGCTGCGCATGATCGCCGGGCTGGAGACGATCACCGCCGGGGATCTTTCCATCGATGACGAGCGGATGAACGACGTGCCGCCCGCCCAGCGGGGCATCGCCATGGTGTTCCAGACCTATGCGCTCTATCCGCACATGAGCGTGCGCGACAACATGGCCTTCGGCATGAAGATCGCGAAGAAGCCCAAGGCGGAGATCGAGGCAGCGGTGTCCAAGGCGGCGCGGATCCTGCAGCTCGAGCCCTATCTTGACCGGCTGCCCAAGGCGCTCTCCGGCGGTCAGCGCCAGCGGGTGGCCATCGGCCGGGCCATCGTGCGCGATCCGAAGGTGTTCCTCTTCGACGAGCCCCTGTCCAATCTGGATGCGGCCCTGCGGGTGGCGACGCGTATCGAGATCGCGCATCTGAAGGAGAGCATGCCCGACAGCACAATGATCTACGTGACCCACGACCAGGTGGAGGCCATGACCCTGGCGGACCGGATCGTGGTGCTGAACGGGGGCAATATCGAGCAGGTGGGTGCGCCGCTGGAGCTTTACGAGAACCCGCGCAATGTCTTCGTTGCGCAGTTCATCGGCTCTCCGGCCATGAACCTGCTGGACGCCACCGTGACGGCGACCGGAACGCAGACGACGGTCGGCCGCGCGGACGGTCCGGCGGTGGTGGTGCCCATCGCGTCGCAAGCGTCCGATCAGGCACGGCCGGTGCGGCTGGGCGTGCGGCCGGAGGATCTGGTGCTGACCGAGGCGGAGGATGCGCTGATCGAGGCCGAGGTGGATCTGGTCGAGGCGCTGGGCGAGACCACGGTGCTCTATCTGAAGGGCGCCAATGGGGGCGCGGGGACGATTGCCAAGCTGCCCGGCATTCATCCGGTGAAGAAGGGCACAAGGGTGCGGCTGAAGGCTGATCCGGCCAAGCTGCATCTCTTCGACGAGGCCGGCATCTCCTTCCGTCACCGCTGATCAAGAGGCTCTCCTTCTCGCGCAAGTGGCGCGGGGAGGGGCGCATGGGAGGCGCGTTGCGCTGTCATGATACGTTCATATGAACGACGAATTAGGTTCATATGAAAACCCTATAGACGTTCTCGTGCGCTGGAGCCGAGGACGAACACGAGGGTCCGACCCCGGCCCCGGCGCACAGCTTCTTGAGAGTTGTCGCAGGGGTTGGCGCGGGCATGGCAAGACAGACGGACATCTCCGGCCGACAGGCCGAGATCGCGGATCTGGTGCAGAAATCCGGTTTCGCATCGGTGGAGGATCTGGCGGAGCGGTTCGAGGTCACGACCCAGACCATTCGCCGGGATGTGAATGGCCTGTGCGAGCTGGGCATCCTGCGGCGCACCCATGGCGGGGTGGAAGTGCCGCCCGGCAACATTCATTACAACACCCGCAAGATCCTGAACCTGGATGCCAAGCGCGAGATCGCGGCGACTGCTGCCGGGCTGATCCGCAACGGGCAGTCTCTGGCGTTCTCCATCGGCACCACGCCGGAGATCATCATGCAGGCGCTCGGCACCCACCGGGACCTGCGCATCTTCACCAACAATCTCAACGTGGCCTTTTCCGCCTCGAACCACGCTTCCTTCCAGGTGACGATTGCCGGCGGACGCCTGCGCGCCGGGGACCGGGACGTGCTTGGCTCGGCGGCCGAGGAGTTCTTCTCCCGCTACAAGGTCGACATCGGCATCTTCGGGGTGGCCGGGGTGGACGAGGACGGCACGCTGCTCGACTTCCACGAGGAAGAAGCGGCGGCCCGCCAGTCGATCCTCGCCAATTGCCGCCAGTCCTTCCTGGTTCTGGACCATACCAAGTTCACACGGCCCGCCTATGTGCGTGCCGGCCACATCAGCGACGTCTCCCATGTGATCAGTGACCGGCCGCTGCCGGACGCGGTGGCGCAGATGCTCGCGGCTTCGGGCACCGAGACGGTGCTTGTCGAGCGGACGGGAGACGCGGCATGAGCGGGATCGCAGACGTCCGGGTGGCTGGGCAGGAAATCCGCCTCGAACATGTCAGCAAGTCCTACGGAACGGGGCTGGCCGCCGATGACGTGAACCTGATCGTGCCGGCCGGTTCCTTCACGGTGCTGCTCGGGCCTTCGGGCTGCGGCAAGTCCACCACCCTGCGCATGATCGCCGGGCTGGAGGAGACCACCGACGGCCGCATTCTCATCGGCGACCGGGACGTGACCCGCGTCGGCGTGGCGCAGCGCAATCTTTCCATGGTGTTCCAGTCCTATGCGCTGTTTCCGCATCTGAGCGTGGCCGAGAACATCACCTTCGGTCTGAAGGTGCGCAAGGTGTCGCGCGCGGAGCGGCAGCGCCGTCTGCAGACCGTCGCGTCGGTTCTGGGGCTGGAAGCCCTGCTGGAGCGCAAGCCGGGCCAGCTTTCCGGCGGCCAGCAGCAGCGGGTGGCCCTGGGCCGGGCGATCATCGCCGAGAAGCCGGTCTGCCTGATGGATGAGCCGCTCTCCAACCTGGATGCGAAACTGCGCCATGAGATGCGGGTGGAGATCCGCGCCCTGCAGCAGCAGCTCGGCTTCACCATGGTCTATGTAACCCACGATCAGGTCGAGGCCATCACCATGGCCGACCAGGTGGTGCTGCTCAACGGTGGCCGCATCGAACAGGTGGCGGATCCGCGCACGCTCTATGCCCGGCCGGCGACGATGTTTGCCGCCCGCTTCATCGGCACGCCGCCCATGAACCTCATTCCCGCCTCCGCCCTGCCGGTGGAGGCCCTGCCAAGGGGCACCCGGTCCGACGACATGATCGGAGTGCGGCCCGAGGCGCTGATCCTGGATGCGAGCGGCCCGGTGCGCGGTGTCGTGCGCTCGGTGGAATATCTGGGTTCCGACACGCTGGTGGATCTGGATGTGGACGGTGCCCTGGTGCAGGCGCGCCTGCCGGGCCAGGACATGCCCGCGCCGGGAACCCTGCTCGCCTTCGGCCATGGGCCGGATGACCTCCATGTTTTCGATCCCGCGACCGGCCGACGCCGGGAGGGCGGGGTCGTCGAGACCGGATTGCCGCGGCAATCCAACTGAACTGTGCGGACATGCGCAGAAGCTGCGGGCGGGGGCGAACCATGCGCGCAGGTGACCTTAACGAGGGACGTTTCGTGATGCTGAAATCCACTCTTCTGAAGGCCGTTGCCACGACGGCTCTGACCTTCTCGACCTGGGCGTCTGCTCAGGCCGTCGACCTGCAGTTCTACTTCCCCGTCGCCGTAGGCGGTGGTGCTGCCGAAGTCATCCAGGGCATGACCGACGAGTACATGGCCAACCATCCGGACGTGAAGATCGACGCTGTCTATTCCGGCTCCTATCAGGACACGGTCGCCAAGGTCATCACCGCGTCGCGCGGCGGCAATGCTCCGCAGCTCTCCGTCGTGCTCTCCGCCGACATGTACACCCTTATCGACGAAGATCTGGTCGTCCCCTTCGACGACTATCTGACCACCGATGAGGAAAAGGCCTGGCTTGCCGGCTTCTATCCGTCCTTCATGGAAAACAGCCAGACCGGCGGCAAGACCTACGGCATTCCGTTCCAGCGCTCCACCCCGGTGCTCTACTGGAACAAGGAAGCCTTCAAGGCTGCCGGCCTCGATCCGGAAGTCGCTCCGGCTTCCTGGGACGAGCTGGTCGAATTCGGAAAGAAGCTGACCAAGAAGGATGCCAACGGCAACGTCACCCAGTGGGGCGTGCGCATTCCGTCCTCCGGCTTCCCCTACTGGACGTTCCAGGGCTTCGCCATCTCCAACGGCGTGACGCTGGCCAATGCGGAAGGCAACAAGACCAGCTTCGACGATCCGAAGGTTGTTGAGGCCCTGCAGTATTTCGTCGACCTGTCCGCCAAGCACGGCGTGATGGCTCCGGGCATCATCGAATGGGGTGCAACGCCGAAGGCGTTCTTCGAAGGGGAAAGCGCCATCATCCTGACCACCACCGGCAACCTGACCAACATCAAGACGAACGCTCCGTTCGACTTCGGCGTGGCGATGCTGCCGGAGAAGGAACAGCGCGGCGCTCCGACCGGCGGCGGCAACTTCTACCTGTTCAAGGGCGCTTCCGACGAACAGCTGGATGCAGCCGTGGACTTCGTCCAGTGGATCACCGCTCCGGCCCAGTCTGCCAAGTGGACCATGGCCACCGGCTATGTCGCCCCGCGCGCCGAGACCTGGGAAACCGAAGCCATGAAGACCTATGCGGCTGAGTTCCCGCAGGTTCTCGTGGCCCGCGACCAGCTCGAATTCGCCAAGGCCGAACTGTCCACCTACCAGAACCAGCGCGTGACCGGCTTCTTCAACGATGCCCTGGCCGCTGCCATCACCGGTCAGAAGACCCCGGAAGAGGCGCTGAAGGAAGCTCAGACCCAGGCTGACGCTGTCCTCGCCGAATACCGCTAATCACTCCGGAAACCGGGCGGCCCGTGCCGCCCGGTTTCTGCTTCTTCCCTGCCTCCGCGCGGGGATCGACTCGCGGTGGGTTTCGCTGCGGGTTCCTGGTGGAGAAGGGGATTGGATCCCCGGTCAAGCCGGGGATGACGGGAAATGAGGGTGGGTCGTGGCTCACCGCTTCCGGCTCGCGGCCGGGGTGACGAATGTTAGAGAGAGCAGGACAAGCCATGCGGGCGTGGAAACTGAAACGGGACTGGGTGACCGGCTGGCTGCTGTTGCTGCCGGCGATGGTGTTTCTCTTTGCCTTTACCCACATTCCGGCGGTCAACAGCCTGATCAATTCCTTCTACTCCACGCCGCGCGGCAAGCGGGCGGCGAAGTTCATCGGCCTCGACAATTACGAGCGCATGATCGGCGATCCTGTGTTCTGGAAGGTGCTCGGCAACAATCTCTGGTTCGCGATGGGGACCATTCCGGCCTCCGTCGGCCTGGCGCTCGTCATGGCGCTGTGGGTGAACGGGCGCCTGCCCGGGCGCGGCTTTGCCCGCATGGCCTTCTTCACGCCCACTGTGCTGCCGCTGATCGCGGTCGCCAACATCTGGCTCTTCTTCTACACGCCCGGCTTCGGTCTCTTCGACCAGCTCTTCGGCGGCCTGTTCGGCTGGTCCTCCACCAACTGGCTCGGCAGCCCGGACACGGCGCTGAATGCGGTCATCGTGGTGACGATCTGGAAGGAGGCCGGCTTCTTCATGATCTTCTATCTCGCTGCGCTTCAGGCCATGCCCGTCTCGCTGGTGGAAGCCGCGCGGGTGGAAGGGGCCAATGGCTGGACCATCTTCTGGCGCATCACCTTCCCGCTCCTGATGCCGACGACGCTGTTTGTCTCTATCAACGCGGTGATCAACAGCTTCCGCCTGGTGGACCACATCTTCATCCTGACCGACGGCGGCCCGGACAATGCGTCCGCCGTGCTGCTCTTCTACATCTACGAGATCGCCTTCAAGTTCTGGGAAACCGGCTATGCGGCCACGCTGACCGTGGCGCTGCTGGTCCTGCTCTGCCTGCTGGCCATCGGACAGTTCTTCCTCTTCGACCGCAAGGTGCACTACAAATGATGCGCGGCTCGCTCACCTATGACCGGGTGCTGAACACCCTCGCCGCCTGGGCGCTGGCCATCCTCTGGATCCTGCCGCTGGCCTATGCGGTGTGGACGGCGATCCATCCGGCAGCCTATGAGGCGCGCTTCGTCCTGACCGCGCCGCTGACCTTCGAGAATTTCCAGCGGGCCTGGGCGGCAGCCCCCTTTGCGCGCTATTTCCTCAACACCACCCTGCTGGTGAGCCTGATCCTGGCCTGCCAGTTCTTCCTCTGCACGCTGGCGGCTTATGCCTTTGCCCGGTTCGAGTTTCCCGGCCGCGGCCTGCTCTTCACGCTCGTGCTGCTGCAGCTGCTGGTGATGCCCGACATCCTGATCGTCGAGAACTACCAGACCATGCGGCTGCTCGATCTGGTGGACACGATCCCGGCCATCGCATTGCCCTATGTGGCCTCGGGCTTCGGCATCTTCCTGCTGCGCCAGACCTTCCTCACCGTTCCGCGCGAGCTGGACGAGGCGGCGCGGGTGGAGGGCTCCTCGGCGCTGGGCATCCTGTGGCGGGTCTACATCCCGCTCGCCAAGCCCACCTATCTTGCCTACGGGCTGGTGTCGGTGAGCCATCACTGGAACAACTTCCTGTGGCCGCTGATCGTCACCAACTCGGAAGAAACCCGGCCGGTGACCGTGGGTCTGAGCGTGTTTTCCGCCATCGACAGCGGCATCGACTGGTCTGTGATCAATGCGGCGACGCTGATGACCTCCGGGCCGCTGCTGATCGCCTTCCTGCTGTTCCAGCGCCAGTTCGTCCAGAGCTTCATGCGCGCTGGCATCAAGTGACCCGGGACGGTTCAAGCCTCAGCCGTTGGGGTCGAGCAGGGCGCCGGCGGTCTGGGAAATGAGGCCCGGGCGTTCGGTGCGGGCGCGGGCAGTGCCCGGCATGAGCGGACAGTCCGGGCAGCGCTCGATGCCTTCCAGATTGTAACGCATGCAGCAGACGCGCCGGGTGCGGGTCGCCTCGGACCCGGACGGCCGGTAGGGCCCGAAGAGCGGGTTGCGGTTGCCGTTGGGCAGAAGGCGCTCCTCGGTCAGGGGCTTGAAGCTCCTCTGGCCGGGCTTGAGGAAGACGTCGCTGGTGTAGTCGATCACCACGGCCGCGCTCATCCAGAAGACCTTGGCCGATACGCCGGAACGGGCGGACAGGGAGAAGACCAGCGGCGACAGGTGGCGCTCGACAAAAAGCTCCATGCGGGCGAAGGCATCCGCCTCGCGGGGGGCGGCCTGGCCGTGCGGGTCCGTCAGGAGGAACTTGAGCGGCTGATGTTCGCCGTCGAGAAGCACGCGCAGATGCTCCGGCTCGTGGGGCACGAGACTGTCGGCGGCCGAGGCGAGCAGCAGCAGCGGCGGGATGAGGAAGCCGAAATACCACTGGGCCCACATGGAGGCCGAGGAGCGGCGATCCGAGTTGGGGAAGCGGGCAGCGGCATAATCCTCGAGGATCGCGGTCATGCTGGCCGGATCGAGCAGCGCCGAGCAGAGCCGGCCGCCGGAGACGCCGGGCGCCAGCAGGAAACGGTCGACCAGATGAGACGCAGCGCCGTGAAACAGTCCGTCCGTGAAGTCGCTGAAATCGATGGCGTCGTCGCTGCCGGGCACGGCTGCTCTTGTCCGTTCGGTTGGCTGCTGCCGGATCGCCTCCCGTGAACAGGACAGGAGCCGGTCGGGCATGGCGGTGCGGGCCGTGGCCGGGCGAGAGAGGACCTCACGGACCGGACAAGGCAGGAGAGGGCGGCTCAGGCCGTGCCGGAAGGGGCAAACAAACATGAGCCAAATTCTCTGCATTCATAGACGGCTTGCTGCCCTTCGCCAAGGGGCGCCATTTCAATTTCGCTGCGGTGGGTAAACCGGCTTTTTCTCAGTTCGCCTCGACGGGAGCATAGCTTGCCGGATCGACCTCGGCGGGGCGGCCGGGCAGGGACAGGCGGGCAATGCGCGGCGCGGTTTCGCTGATGACGCGGCCCCCCTTGATCACCGCGAGACGGGTCGCCTTCAGGCGGATGGCCTCGATGGTATCGGCGGCCTGAAGCAGCACCATGTCGGCCTTGCAACCCTTTTCCAGACCATAGCCTTCCAGACCCATCGCCCGGGCCGGATGGCTGGTCACGCAGTCGAAGGCATAGCGGATGTCGGCGCGGCTGGTCATCTGGGCCACATGGAAGCCCATGCTGGCGACTTCCAGCATGTCGCCCGAGCCCTGGCTGTACCAGGGGTCCATCACGCAGTCATGGCCGAAGGAGACGTTGATGCCATAGGCCTTCATCTCCGGCACCCGGGTCTGTCCCCGGCGCTTCGGATAGGTGTCGTGACGGCCCTGCAGAGTGATGTTGATCAGCGGGTTGGCGATGGCGTGAACGCCGGCTTCGGCGATCAGCGGCAGCAGCTTGGAGACATAGTAATTGTCCATGGAGTGCATCGAGGTGAGGTGGGAGCCCGCCGTGCGGCCCTGCAACCCGAGGCGCTGGGTCTCATAGGCCAGCGTCTCGATGTGGCGGGACAGGGGATCGTCGCTCTCGTCGCAGTGAAGATCGAGCCGCAGCCCGCGCTCGGCGGCAATCTCGCACAGGCGCCGGACGGACCGGGCGCCGTCTTCCATGGTGCGTTCGAAATGGGGAATGCCGCCGACCACATCAACACCCATGTCGAGGGCCCTGAGCAGGTTCTTCTCGGCCGTGGCCGAGCGGTAGAGGCCATCCTGGGGGAAGGCGACAAGCTGCAGGTCGATGTAATCCTTCACCTTCTCGCGCACATCGAGCAGGGCTTCCACGCCGGTCAGCTTGTCGTCGCAGACATCCACATGGGTGCGAATGGCGAGAAGCCCCTGGGAGACGGCGAGATCGCAGTATTTCAGCGCGCGTTCGACCACGGCGTCCACGGTCAGCAACGGCTTCAGCTCGCCCCAGAGCGCGATGCCTTCCAGCAGGGTGCCGCTGACATTCATGCGCGGCAGGCCGAGGGACAGGGTCGCGTCCATGTGGAAATGGCTGTCGACAAAGGGCGGCGAAACCAGCTTGCCCTCGGCGTTGATGATGCGCTCGGCCTCAGCGGTGATGCCGGGCTCGATGGCGGTGATCCGGCCGCCCGCGCAGGCGATGTCCTGGCCCTTGCGGCCGTCGGGAAGGGTGGCGTTCTTGATGAGAAGGTCGAGGGACATGAACGGATCTCTCAGCGTTGGCCGCGGAAATAGGGAACCAGCAGGGCGCGGGGGTAGTCGGCCTTGCGGGCGACCAGGATGAGCGCCGCGATGGACAGGATATAGGGCATCATCAGGAAGACCTGGCCGGGAATGAAGCTGCCGACATCCGTCTGCAGGCGCACCTGGAAGGCGTCGAAGGCGCCGAAGAGCAGGGCGCCGAGGAGTGCCTTGCCCGGCCGCCAGGAGGCGAAGACCGTCAGCGCGATGCAGATCCAGCCCCGGCCGTTGACCATGCCGAAGAAGAAGGCGTCAAAGGCGGACATGGTGAGGAAGGCACCGCCGAGGGCCATGAGCGCGGAGCCCGCGACCACCGCGCCGATGCGGATGCCATAGACGGACAGGCCCTGGCTTTCGACGGCAGACGGGTTGTCGCCGACGGCGCGGATCGCGAGGCCCAGCGGCGTGCGATAGAGCACGAAGGCGGTGGCCGCCACCACGAAGAGCGCGAGGAAGGTCAGCGCCGTCTGCTGGAAGAGGGCCGGCCCGATGAAGGGCAGGTCGGAGAGACCCGGAATGTCCAGCGGCTTGAAGGGCTCGATGCGCGGCGGAGACGAGACATCGGGCAGGGCCGTGCGGTAGACGAAATAGCTCAAGGATGTGGCAAAGAGCGTCACCCCGATGCCCGACACATGCTGGGACAGGCCGAGAGGCACGGTGAGGATCGCGTGGATAAGTCCGAAGAAGGCGCCCGCGAGGGCCGCGACAGCCACACCGCCCCAGAGACCCGCGCCGAGCCAGACGGCCATCCAGCCGGCCATGGCGCCGGCCGTGAAGATGCCCTCGATGCCCAGATTGAGCACGCCCGCACGTTCGCAGACCAGCGCGCCGATGACGCCGAAGATCAGCGGTGTGGCGATGCGCAAGGACGCCGCCCAGAAATTGGCGTTTAGGAAGATGTCGAGGAAATCCATCACTTGGTCTCCTGAGAGGCTGCCTGAGTGGAGGCGGCGGCCGCGTGCGGGCGGATGAACTTGATGCGGAAGCGCAGGAACAGGCCGGAGACCAGGACGCTGATCAGCGCCATGGCGACGATCAGGTCCGCCAGATAGTTGGAGACCCCCGTGGCCCGGGACATGCTGTCGGCGCCGACGAAGATGCTGGCGATGAAGAGGGCCGCGACGACCACGCCGATCGGGTTGAGGCCCGCCAGCATGGCAACGACGATGCCGGAATAGCCGAAGCCGGGGGAGAGATCCGCCGTCAGATAGCCCTTCAGGCCCGCGACCTCGCCGACACCGGCAAGGCCTGCCAGCGCGCCGGACAGAAGGCCGACGCGGATGAAGGTGGCGCGCACCGGCAGGCCCGCATGGGCGGCGGCGCTGGCGTTCTCGCCAACGGCGCGGATCTCGAAGCCCCAGACCGTGCGCTTGAGCAGGATGTGGATGGCGAGGGCGGCGGCGAGCGCGATGATCAGTCCGCCGTGGATGCGCATGCGGTCCATGAGCTTGGGCAAGATGGCCTGATCGAGGATCGGCTCGGACTGGGGCCAGCCCATGCCCATCGGATCTTGCATCGGGCCTTCCAGCATCATCTGGACGAAGAGCAGGATGACGAAATTGAGGAGCAGGGTGGTGACTACCTCGTCCACGCCGAGACGGGTCTTGAGCAGGGTGGGGCCCAGCATGACCGCGCCGCCGGCGAGCGCGCCGGCGAAGACCACGAGCGGCAGCAGGATGACGCCCGGTGCGTCGATCCAGCCGGTGCCGACCGCAACGGCGGCCAGCGCGCCGGCATAAAGCTGGCCCTCGGCGCCGATGTTCCACAGCTTGGCGCGGAAGGCGAGGGCTGCGGCCAGTCCGGTCAGGATCAGCGGGGTGGCGCGGGTCAGCATCTCGGTGAAGGAGAAGAGCGAGCCGAAGGCACCCTTGCCCATGAGGCCGTAGGCTTCCAGCACATTGACGCCGGCGGCGGAGATGGGAAGGGCCGCGAGCAGCAGGGCGATCAGGGCGGCGGCCACCGGGATCAGGATGAGGCGCGGCAGGCTCGCCGGTTCGCGGGGTTCGAAACGGATCATGCGGCTTCTCCCGCGTCAGCGGCGTGGTCATGGCCGGCCATGCGCAGGCCGAGGGTCGAACGGTCGAGGGTTTCGGTCGCCTCCGCCGGGCCGAGACGGCCGCGATGGATGACGGCGATCCGGTCGGACAGGCGCATCAGCTCGTCCAGGTCCTCGGAAATCAGGATGACACCGGCGCCGCGGGCGCGGGCATCGAGCAGGCGGCGGTGGACATCCGCCGTCGCCCCCACGTCGAGGCCGCGGGAGGGCTGGGCCGCAAGCACCACCTTCGGGTTGGCTTCCAGGGTGCGGGCCAGGACGATCTTCTGGATGTTGCCCCCCGACAGCAGGCGCGCGGCGGCCCTTTCGCCCTGACAGCGGATGTCATAGGCCTTGATGGCCGCGCGGGCCCGCTCGGCAATCGCGCCGAACTTCAGGAAGCCGAAGCGCTGGTTCTGCGGTGCGCGGATGGTCTCGATGGCAAGGTTCTCGGCGATGGACATGGCACCGACGATGCCGTCCTTGTGCCGGTCCTCGGGGATGCGGGCAAAGCCTGCCTCGATCATGGTGCGGGCGGACTGGCCGTGAAGGGTCCGGCCCAGGTCCCGCTCTTCCAGGGTGAGGCTGCCCTTGCGCAGGGGCTCCAGCCCCGACAGCAGGCGGGCCAGGGTTGCCTGTCCGTTGCCGGACACCCCGGCGATGCCGAGGATCTCGCCCGAGTTCAGCGCCAGGTCGATGTCGTGGATGGCGGCGCGGCCGTCTCCGGCGCTGGCACCCTGCAGGGTGAGCAGGACGCGGCCAGCCGCCTGTTCGGGGCGCGAGCTGAGCGTCACAGTCTGACCGACCATCAGCTCGGCCAGTTGCAGCTTGGTGCTGCCTGCGGTCGGCTGGTCGGCGACGAGCTTGCCGAGGCGCAGCACGGCGATCCGGTCGGAGGAGGCGATCACCTCGTCCAGCTTGTGGGAGATGAAGATGATGGCGAGGCCTTCGGCTGCCAGGGTCTTCAAGGTCTCGAAAAGGGTGTCGCTTTCCTGCGGGGTCAGCACGGCGGTCGGCTCGTCGAGCACGAGGACACGGGCGTCCCGGTAGAGGGCCTTGAGGATCTCCACGCGCTGCTTCTCGCCGACCGACAGGGTCGAGATGCGGGCATCCAGATCCACCGTCAGGCCGGAGCGCTGCATCAGATCCACCAGTCGGGCGCGCCCCTTGGCGCGGGCCGAGCGGGCGGAGAACAGCGGCTCTGTGCCGAGGAGGATGTTGTCGAGAGCGGAGAGGTTTTCGGCCAGGGTGAAGTGCTGGTGCACCATGCCGACGCCGGCTTCGAGCGCCGCGTGGGGCTGGCCCGGGGGCAGTTCGGTGAGCGCCCCGGAGCTGCGGTCCGCCACGCTGACCGTGCCTTCGTCGGCGACATAATGGCCGAAGAGGATGTTCATCAGGGTGGTCTTGCCCGCGCCGTTCTCGCCGAGAAGCGCGAGGATCTCGCCCTTCTTCAGGGAAAGGGACACCGCGTCATTGGCCGTGAAGCTGCCGAAGCGCTTGGTGATCTGATCGAGCTGAAGGACCGTGGGGGCGCTTGGCATGGTCGGCGGTTCCCGGATCAAGAGGGTGTCATGTCCGGACACTCTTACCCTGACCGGGGCGTCATTGCAGGGCCGAAACCTGCAATCCATGCCGTTATGCCGCGACAAGTCACAGGCTTTTCCTGAGGGGCGGCAAAGACATGGCTGCCATGGTCTGTCATGGCATGACGGAAAACCGGTGGGCCGGTCGAGACGCAAGAGGCACCGGGGAGGACGACCCTCCCCGGTGCCGGAGCTTGTCGATTACATGGTCGACTTGGGTTCGCCGTCGTTGACGTTGACCCGGAAGAGACCGTCGAGGATTTCCTGTTCCTTGGCCTTGGCAGCTGCGAGAGCTTCCGGTGCGACGAGGCTTTCGTCCGCGACGAAGGAGCCGCCACCGTAGGTCATGTAGGAATAGGAGCCGTAGTCGGCGGGTTCGAAGCTGTCGCCGGCAACGGCTTCGATCGCCTTGTCGATGGTCGGCTCCATGTGCCACAGGGACGAGGCCAGGATGGTGCCCGGATAGTCGGCGGAGGTGTCGATGACGTTGCCGATGGCCAGCACGCCCTTTTCCTTGGCCGCGTCAGACACGCCGAAACGCTCGGCGTAGAGTACGTCCGCGCCCTTGTCGATCATGGCAAAAGCGGATTCCTTGGCCTTCGGGGGGTCGTACCAGGAGTTGATGAAGGTCACGAGGAACTTCACGTCCGGGTTGACCGACAGGGCGCCTTCCATGAAGGCGTTCATCAGGCGGTTCACTTCCGGAATGGCGTAGCCGCCGACCATGCCGATGACATTCGACTTGGTGGTGGCGCCGGCGATCATGCCCGTCAGGTAGGACGGTTCATGGATGAAGTTGTCGAAGACCGAGAAGTTCGGCTTGGACGGGCCGAAGGACGAGCCCATCAGGAAGGCGGTGTCCGGATATTCGGCGGCGACCTTGCGGGCGGCGCGTTCCACGGCGAAGGCCTCGCCGACGACCAGATCCATGCCCTGCTCGGCATATTCGCGCATCACGCGCTCATAGTCGGTGTTGGCGGTGTTCTCGGAATAGACATAGGTCACGTCGCCCCGTTCCTGGGCAGCGGTCAGCGCCTTGTGGATGCGGCTCACCCACTGCTGTTCCACCGGAACGGTGTAGATGGCCGCGACCTTCAGCGGCTTGTCCTTGGCAAAGGCAGACGGCAGGCCGACAGCGGCGGTGGCGACAAGGCCGAGGCCAGCAGCCAGAACCGTACGCCGCGAGTGGCGCAGGGCGCCGCGTGCGAAATCGGAAATCTTCATGGAAACCCCCTGGAGAGACTCAACCCCGGATTTTGATCACAAACGATCCCTGCCCACAATACAGGCGGATCAGGAAGGTGATCGTAATTTGTTCAATTGGTCAAATTACCTGCTCATCCAAATGGCGCTCAATCTTTGGTAAGTACTGAGAGTGTGTGGCGCGCGCTGGGGTTGCCGTGCCCGGCCGGGCCGTGACGCCAGCCTGACGCAAGGCTCAAGGCCTAGATCTTCTGGCATGAAGATTGTCGGAGGGTCCCCATGGAACCTGTCTATCTGAGCAAGATGCTCTCCCAGAGCAATGGCTGGCTGTCGGTGCGCCAGTCGGCGGTGGCCCAGAATGTCGCCAATGCGAACACGCCCGGATATTCGGCCCGGGACGTGGAGCCTTTCGTTTCCGTGCTGGACAAGACGCGGCTGGAAATGGTCGCCACCAACGAGGCGCATCTGGCTGGCGGCGGGCGGATGCCCGAGGCCTCCAAGGTGCGCAAGGCAGAAAGCTGGACCGTCAGCCATTCGGGCAATTCGGTCAGCCTGGAGCAGGAGATGATGAAGGCGGGCGAGATCACCCGCGCCCACACGCTCAACACCTCCATCGCCCAGTCCTTCCACCGCATGTACCTCAAGAGCGTGAGATAGGTGAGACCATGAGCGATCCGCTTTCCGCAGCCATGCAGATCTCGTCCTCCGGGCTCAAGGCGCAGTCCGAGCGCCTTCGGGTCGTGTCGGAGAACCTGGCGAATGCCCGGTCCACCGGTCAGACCGCAGGCGACGATCCCTATTCCCGCAAGACCATCACCTTCGAGAGCGAGATGAACCGGGCTCTGGGCGCCGATCTGGTGAAGGTCAAGGACATCGGCGTCGACAAGGCGCCCTTCACCGTCGAGTACGACCCGGGCCACCCGGCGGCGGACGAGGACGGCTACGTGAAGATGCCCAACGTCAACGTGCTGATGGAGCTCGCCGACATGCGCGAGACCAACCGGTCCTACGAGGCCAACCTGAAACTGATGACCCAGGCGCGCGACATGGTCCTGCGCCAGATCAGCCTCTTGAAGGAGTAAGTCATGATCGACCAGATTTCCGGCCTCAGCTCGGTCTCCGGCGACCTTACCGGCAAGGTCTCGACCACCCGCTACGTCGCCTCTCCCGCAGCGGCCGACAGTGCCTTCGGACCGGAGGCGGCAGGGGATGCCAGTTTCTCCCAGATGATGGCGAGCGTGTCCCAGGACGCGATCAACCGGCTGAAGGAGGGCGAAGCCACCTCGATCGCCGGGGTCGATGGCCAGGCCTCCGTGCAGCAGGTCGTCGAGGCGGTCATGGCCGCCGAACAGAGCCTGCAGACCGCTATCGCCATCCGCGACAAGGTCGTTCAGGCCTACCAGGAAATCAGCCGCATGGCGATCTGACCTCGCCGCACCCTTCAGGAGATCCGCATGAAAGCCCTTGCCATTGCGGCGACCGGCATGAGCGCCCAGCAGCTCAATGTCGAAGTGATCGCCAACAACATCGCCAACATGAACACCACCGCCTTCAAGCGCGCCCAGGCGGAGTTTTCCGACCTGCTGTATCAAGCCGAGCGCCTCCAGGGCGTGCCGAACCGGGGCGGCGAGGATCCGGTGCCGGAAGGGGCGCAGCTGGGGCTCGGGGTGAAAACCTCCGGCATCCGCAAGCTGCATGCCCAAGGTTCGCTCACCAACACTGGCAACCAGCTCGACGTGGCACTCGATGGCCGGGGCTGGTTCCAGGTGACGGGGCCGGACAACGAGGTGCTCTACACCCGTGCCGGGACCTTCAACAAGAATGCGGACGGCCGTCTGGTGACCGTCGATGGCTATGGGGTGGAACCAGCGATCCTGTTCCCGCCGGAGACCATCAAGATCGTCATCAACGAGAGCGGCGAGGTCTTCGCCCAGCTCGACGGCGAACTGGAACCGCGCCAGCTCGGCCGCCTGTCGCTCGCCAACTTCGCCAATGACGTGGGGCTGGAGCCGGTCGGCGGCAACCTGTTCCGCGAGACGCCGGCGTCGGGTGCCCCCGTCGACGGGGTCGCGGGGGATCCGGGCTTTGGCATCATCCGCCAGGGCTACAAGGAAGCCTCCAACGTGGATCCGGTGAAGGAAATCACCGAACTGATCGCCGCCCAGCGGGGCTACGAGATGAATTCCAAGGTGATCAAGGCGGCCGACGACATGGCCGGAACCGTCACCAACGGCATTCGATAGGCCGTGATCCGGGGAGCAGCATCATGACCCGTCTGACCAGACGACTGGCCCTTGGCGCCGCACTTGTTCTTGCAGGAGCGGGGCTGGCGCAGGCCGCGGGATCGAACGCGGGCGTCAAGCTGCCCGTACCGCGGGCGGTGATCCAGCCCGGGTCGACCCTGACGGATCTGGATCTGATCGAGCGCAGCTTCTCGCTGCGCACGGCCCGCCAGTTCGCCGTGGCGCCGCACCGGTCCCAGGTGGTCGGCATGGTGGCGCGGCGCACGCTTCTGCCCGGTCAGCCGATCCCGCTGTCCGCCGTGGAGCCCCTGCAACTCGTGCGGCGGGGCGAGATGGGGCGGCTGGTCTTCCGGGAACAGGGTCTCTTCATCCTGATGCAGGTGGAAGTGCTGGAAAGCGGCGGCATCGGCGAAATGGTGCGGGTGCGCAACGTGGACAGCGGCGTGGTCGTGTCGGGGAAGGTCCGCAGCGACGGGGCCATCGAGGTGGAGAACTGATTTCATGCGCCCATTGCTCATTCTGCTGGCGGGGATCATCGCGCTGTGCATCGGCCTCATGGGTCCGGTGCGCGCCCAGGCGATGGTCCGCATCAAGGACATCGCCTCGCTTCAGGGCGTGCGCGAGAACCAGCTTGTCGGCTACGGCCTCGTGGTCGGGCTGAAGGGGTCGGGCGACAGCCTGCGCAATGCGCCCTTCACCGAACAGTCGCTGCAATCCATGCTCGACAGCCTGGGCGTCAACGTGCGGGAAAACCGCCTGCGGACCCGCAACGTGGCCGCCGTGGTGGTGACCGCCAACATGCCGCCCTTCATCGGCAAGGGGTCGCGGATCGACGTGAGCATCGCCTCGCTCGGGGATGCGACGTCGCTGGCCGGCGGCACGCTGATCGCCACGCCGCTGCTCGGGGCGGATGGCAGTGTCTATGCGGTTGCGCAAGGTGCAATCGCCGTCTCCGGCTTTGCCGAGGAAGGCCAGGCGGAGAGCCTGAGCCAAGGCATTCCGACCGGAGGGCGCGTTCCCAATGGCGCGCTGATCGAGCGCGACCTGCCGGCGACCTTCGCCCGCATTCCGGATCTGGTGCTGGAACTCAAGAACCCGGATTTCGTCACCGCCGTGCGCATCACCGACACGATCAACCGGCATTCCCGCGAGCGCTACGGGGTGACGGTTGCCAAGGAGCGTGACTATCGCACGGTGGATCTCGTCCCGCCGGGCAAGATCAGCCTGACCCGCTTCATCGCGGAAATCGAAAGTCTGCGGGTGAGCCCGGACCAGGTGGCACGGGTGGTGGTGGACGAGCGCACCGGCACGGTGGTCATCGGCCGCGACGTGCAGATCACCACGGTCGCCATTACCCATGGCAATCTGACGGTCCGGATTACCGAGACGCCGGAGGTCTCCCAGCCGCTGCCCTTCTCCAACGGACAGACCGTGGCGGTGCCCAATACGTCGATCACGGCCGCCCAGAGTGGCGGGCAACTGGCGCTGGTGGGCGGCACCGACCTGCCGACCCTGGTGCGCGGTCTCAACCGCATCGGCCTCAAGCCCACCGGCATCATCGCCATTCTCCAGGCGATCAAGTCGGCGGGAGCCCTCCAGGCGGAGCTGGTGGTTCAGTAGCCCGCGTTCCATCGCCGCCTTGCGTCCGCCTCGCCCGTCAGCTCCGCCGGGCGGGGTGGATGCGTTTTGGCGCCTTGAGACAATGCGCGGGTCGGGTCTCTCCGGGCCGCCAGCCTCGCGCAAGCCCGTCCGTCCACTCTGCGCCAAGAGATGTCAGAGAAGGACGATCGTCCCATGCCAAACTTCCGTCCGGCCCGATCCGGTGTCCGCGTCATGCTTGCCGGCAGCGTCCTGCTGATGATCGCCGGGCAGGGCGCGCAGGCCGAGCAGCCACGGGCCAAGCCCCAGTCCGACCCGGCGCCAAAACTGGTGCGCACGACCCCCGAAACCCAAGGGGCCGAACAGCCGAGCGACGTGGAGCTCTATTGCAAGAACATCGCCCAGTCGGCGGAAGAGGCGCGGATCGCCTGGCAGACCTGGAAGCTCCTGTCGCTGGAGACCAAGGTGCAGGCGCAGGTCGCTCTGCTGGAACGCAAGCGCGCCGAATTCGAGCAATGGGTCGAGAAGCGGGCCAAGCTGCTGGCAGAGGTCGAGGGCCATGTGGTCAACATCGTCTCGCGCATGCGCCCGGATGCGGCCGCCGCCCAGCTTTCCACCACCGATGACGACACGGCCACAGGCGTGCTGCTGAAGCTCAAGCCGCGGGTGGCGAGTGAGATCCTCGACGAGATGGATCCGGCGCGGGCCGCCCAGCTCACTCAGGCGATGGTTGGCTTCTCCGATCCGGCCGGCAAGGGAGGCATGTGATGCGTCTCTTGATCCTGCTTCTGCCGCTCGGCCTTTGCGCCTGTGCCGGCCAGCTCAAGGAAGTCGGCCGTGCGCCCGAGATGAGCCCGGTCGGCTACGGGCTGGCGAACCAGCCGCGCGCCGCCTATCCGCTCAACACCTTCGGGCCTGGAAAGACCACGGACTACAACTCCATGTGGGATACGGAGCGGGAGAATTTCTTCTCCGATCCGCGCGCCCGGCGGGTGGGGGACGTGGTGACCGTGAAGATCGCGATCAACGACCGGGCCTCCCTCGACAACACCTCCGACCGCAGCCGCGTGTCGTCGCTCGGCTTCGGCGGCGACTTCTCCGCCGGCGTGGATGGGGAGAGCATTTCCGGCGACGCCACCTTCGGTGCGGACAGCGGTTCTTCCTCCATTGGCAAGGGCTCGATCGACCGGTCGGAGAACGTGGAGTTCTCCATCGCCGCCGTGGTGGTGGAACGCCTGCCCAACGGCAATCTCATCATCGCCGGTTCCCAGGAAATGCGGGTGAATTACGAGATGCGGGTGGTCGAGGTGCGCGGCATCGTGCGGCCCCGCGACATCGGCAGCGACAACACCATTCCCTACGACAAGATCGCCGAGGCTCGCGTCTCCTATGGCGGGCGGGGCCGGTTGTCCGAAGTCCAGCAGCCCGGCTGGGGCCAGCAGGTCTATGACATCGTGACGCCCTTCTGAGGCTCAAGGCAGGAGATCGCAGCCATGGCTTTCAGCCTCGTGACATCCGAACCCGGCCGTGCGGGCACAGCCGCGCGCGGCAAAGAGGAGAGCCGGTCCGGCTTCTGGGTCGTCTTCTTCCTGATGACCCTGCTGTCGGTCGCTTCCGGCGCCATGCTGGCGGCCCACATGGTGCAGACCTTGCAGCAGGGGCAGATGCCGAACCCGGCACAGGCCGGCTCCGGCCCCGCGCTCCATGCGGATGGCTATCAGACCAATCAGCGCATCGTGAAGATGCGGCCGCTGGTGACCAACCTCGACGCGCCGGGCGATGCCTGGGTGCGGGTGGAAGGGGTGCTGGTGCTCTCCGGGGCGGAGGTCGACGACGTGGATCTGCTCACCGCCCATGTGGAGGAGGATCTTCTGGCCTATCTCCACAGCCTGCGTCTCGCCCAGCTCGAAGGTGCGGTCGGGCTGCAGCACCTGCGCGAGGACCTCAACGAACGGGCGCGGCTGCGTTCGCAAGGTGCGGTCAGTGAAGTCATCCTCCAGACCCTGGTGATCCAGTGAAGCGTCTTCTCCCCTGCCTTCTTCCGGCTCTTGTCCTGCTGGTCCTGTCGAGCGTTGCGGCGCAGGCCCAGGTGCCCGATCTCTCGGCCCTTCTGCCCGAGGGCGAAGGGTCCGCTACGGGCCGGATCGTCCAGGTCATAGCCCTGCTGACGGTGCTGTCCGTTGCACCGGGCATCCTGATCATGGTGACGAGCTTCACCCGCTTTGCCATCGCCTTCTCGTTCCTGCGCAGCGGTATCGGGCTGCAGACGACGCCGGGCAATCTCATCCTCATCTCGCTGGCGCTGTTCATGACCTTCTACGTCATGGGGCCGACCTTCGATGCGGCCTGGAAGAACGGCATCACGCCGCTGATGAAGAACGAGATCACCGAAGAACAGGCCTTCGAGCGGATCACCGAGCCGTTCCGGGACTTCATGCTGGCGCAGGTGCGCGAGCAGGATCTGGTGCTCTTCGACGATCTGGCGCTGGGCCGGGTGACGGAGACGGAGGCAGGCTCGCCGGAAGAGGTGGAGCTCAGGGTGCTGATCCCGGCCTTCATGGTCTCGGAACTGCGCCGCGGCTTCGAGATCGGCTTCCTGATCGCGCTGCCGTTCCTGGTGATCGACATGATCGTGGCGACCATCACCATGTCCATGGGCATGATGATGCTGCCGCCGACGGTGATCTCGCTGCCCTTCAAGGCGCTGTTCTTCGTGCTGATCGACGGCTGGAACCTGCTGGTCGGGTCGCTGGTGCGGTCGTTCTTCTGAATTCGAATTCGGGCTGGCAAGCCTCGCGCAAGCAAGGGATGCCAGTCTGATGACCACGGTGGGTTGGATCCCAGCACAGAGACGGATCCAAAGGCATGACGCCGCTCCCGCCGGTCCGGTGAAAGTCCGGAATGTCCCCGTCAAATCCTAACCTTGAAAGGGACATATCATGTCTAGCCTGATGACCAACGCCTCTGCGATGACCGCATTGCAGACCCTGAACGCCACCAACAAGAACATGGCTGAAGTTCAGAACCGCATCTCCACTGGTTACCGTGTGTCCACGGCGTCCGACAACGCCGCCTACTGGTCCATTGCAACCACGATGCGTTCCGACAACCTGGCCCTGTCCGCCGTTGAAGACGCTCTCGGTCTGGGTGCCGCCACCGTGGACGTGATGTACACCGCCATGGAAAGCACCGTGGACGTGGTGGACGAGATCAAGGCCAAGCTGGTCGCTGCCCGTCAGCCGGGTGTCGATCGTGCCAAGATCCAGTCCGACATCACGGAACTTCAGGGTCAGCTGCAGACCGTCGCCGATTCTTCCGTCTTCAACGGCGAGAACTGGCTCTCGGTGGACTCCAGCGACGCGGCCTACAACGCAACCAAGACGATCGTCGGTTCCTTCACCCGTTCGGGTGGCTCCATCTCGATCGACACGATTGCCGTTGATATCACCGCGACCGAACTGTTCGATGCTGCCGACCAGTCCGGCATCCTCGACAAGACCCTGACGAACGGCAACACGGTGGACACCATCGACATCTCCGCTCTGACCGACTCCGCCGCCGACCTGACCTCGCTCGAGGGCATGATCGCCGACGTGGACGAGGCGCTCGGGGACATCACCGATGCCGCAACCCTGCTGGGTTCCGTTAAGAAGCGCGTTGACCTGCAGAAGGACTTCGTGACGGCTCTGACGGATGCCATCGACCGCGGTGTCGGCCAGCTGGTGGACGCTGACATGAACCAGGAATCGACCCGCCTCCAGGCTCTGCAGGTTCAGCAGCAGCTCGGCATCCAGGCGCTGTCGATCGCCAACTCCAACAGCCAGAACATCCTCTCGCTGTTCCGATAAGATCCTTTCTCCTGAATTCAGGATCGGGAAAGGCCGCGCCAGGTGCGCGGCCTTTCTGCATTCCGGCCCCGGTTGCTGGCGCGCGCGTCTCATTCCGGGGCTGCGGCGTCCACGCAATCCTCACGCAAGCTGGTCCGCCGATAGTCGGGGCAACAAGGATCTCTGACGAAGGGGTGCGGAATGCCTGGCCGCGAACATGCCGAAAGACTTCTGGCGAACCTGCAGGAACTCGGTGCCAAGCGCCTGATCGCGCTGGCTCTGGTGGGCCTGACCACCATTCTCACGGTGGGCCTCGGCGCCTATTATCTCAGCCGGCCCGAACAGGCCGTGCTCTACACCGGGCTGGAAGGCGAGGATGTGACGCGCATCGGCGCCGCCCTCCAGGATGCCGGCATCTCCTACGACATCAGCTCGGACGGAACCTCCGTCATGGTCAGCCATGGCAACACGGCCAAGGCGCGCATGCTGCTGGCCGAAAAGGGCCTGCCGCGCGGTGCGGAGGCCGGTTACGAGCTCTTCGACGATCTCGGCTCCCTGGGCCTGACATCCTTCATGCAGGAGGTGACGCGGGTGCGGGCGCTGGAGGGCGAACTGGCCCGGACCATCCAGCTGATGCAGGGGGTGCGGGCCGCGCGGGTGCATATCGTCATGCCCGAGAAGGGCTCCTTCCGGCGTGACCAGCAGCCGCCGTCTGCCTCCGTCGTGATCCGCTCCGACCTGCCCGACGACATCCGCACGGCGGACGCCATCCGCCACATGGTCGCGGCCTCCGTGCCGGGCATGGTGGCTGACAAGGTGACGGTGCTGGACACCACCGGCGGCATCCTGGCGGCGGGCAAGGACCCGGCCAAGGCCTCTGCCGGCCAGCTTGCGTCGCTGGAGACTGCCGTCAGCAACCGGATTTCGGAAAACATCCGGCGCACGCTCTCGCCCTATCTGGGGCTCGACAGTTTCGAGGTGAGCGTGGCGGCCGATCTCAACATGGACCGCAAGCACATTGCCGAGACGATCTTCGATCCGGAAAGCCGGGTGGAGCGGTCGGTGCGCAGCATCCGCGAGAACGAGAACTCGCAGAATTCCAGCGTCGAATCTCCCACCACGGTTGAGCAGAACCTGCCTGAGGAAACGGTCACTGCCGAGAACGGCGAACGCTCCAGCGAGGAGAACCAGCGCCGGGAGGAAACCGTCAACTACGAGATCTCCTCCACCCGGATCGAGACCAGCCAGGATGGCTACAAGGTGGAGCGCCTGTCGATTGCCGTGCTCGTGGACCGGTCCCGTCTGGTGCAGAGCCTCGGCGGTGAGCCGACCCAGGCCCAGATCGATGCCCAGCTGACCGAGATCCAGGAACTGGCTTCTTCCTCCGCCGGGGTGGATTCCACCCGCGGCGACCACGTGAAGGTCTCCATGGTCGACTTCCTCAATGGTGGCCGCGACATGGAGCCGATCCCGCCGCTGAGTGTGACCGAATATCTGCTGCGCCAGTCCGGCAACATCATCAACGCGGTCGCGATCCTGGCGGTGGCGGGCATGGTTATCTGGTTCGGCCTGCGTCCGGCCGTGGCCTCCCTCGTGCACCAGCCCAAGGCCGACATCGCGCCGATGCTGGACATGGTCGAGCAGGACGGCATGGACGGTGCGGAAGGCTATGGCGGGGCCTATGGCGATCAGCGTCTGCCGGGCCGGGCCGACCATTCGGGCATGCTGGAAGACATGTCCAACAAGATGAACCAGTCGCCGCTGAAGAAGCTGGAAGCGCTGCTCGAATATAACGAGGACCAGTCCGCCGCCATCCTGCGGGGCTGGCTCTATGAAGAGGAGCGCGTCGGATGACCCGGTCCCTTGCGGCACATATTCCCGTCTTTGCCGGGACTGACCAGGCCGACGGCGGCGACCTGCTGGTGGAAGTGATCGTCCCGCGCGAGCGCGAAAGCGAGCGGGAGGCCTGGGAGGCCAAGGTGCGCCAGGCCTTCGAGCGCGGACAGGTGGACGGGGAGCTGAAGCTCCGCGACCGGTTCGAGGCCGAGAAGGAGCGGCTCATCGAGGATCACGAGAAGACCATCGCCAACCTGAAGCGCCGTCTTGATGAAACCGCCGGCGAGCAGCTTGCGGCCCAGCTCGAGGAAGCCTTCGTCGAGCTGGAAGCCCGGCTCGGCGACGCGATTGCCGACATTCTGGAGCCCTTCGTGCGCCAGTCGGTGCTGCTCGCCCTGCTAGACGGGTTCGCGGGCGCCATTCGCCACATGCTGCTCGATGCACAGGCGCGCACGCTCACCCTGCGCGGGCCGGAGGCCATGCTTGCACGGGTGCGGGACCGGCTCGGCCCCCTTGCGGCCACCGTCGCCTTTGAGCCCAGCCACGAGACCGAGCTGCGCGCCAGCCTCGGCTCGACGGTGATCGAAACCCAGTTCGCGGCCTGGAAGGCCCAGCTCGACGAGGAAAGGGAACGGGCATGACCCAGGAGATACCCGGCGAGATCGTCATCGTCCGCCGCCGCGGCGGCTGGGACGAGGAGGCCCACGGACACGGGGTCTGGAAGATCGCCTATGCGGATTTCATGACCGCGATGATGGCCTTCTTCCTCGTGATGTGGCTGATCAACGTGACCGACGACAGCGTGCGGCGCGGCGTCGCCCAGTATTTCAACCCGGTGCGCCTCGCCTCCACGGCGCCGCACCAGAAGGGGCTGAACGATCCGAACGTGCCCGGCGACACCCAGGACGACGGGGCCAATGCGCCGAGCGGCGCCAAGGCGCCCGGAACGGGCACCCGGTCTTCGGAGGCCGGCCCGTCGGGCAGTGCGGAGGCCAAGTCCGGAGAGACGGCCGCCGGTCAGGGACGGGCCGGCACCTTTGCCGCGACCTTCTCGGAGACCGATCTGCTGGCCGACCCCTATGCGGTGCTGGAAAGCCTGGCGTCCGCCGTGCAGCTCGATCCCGGTCAGGGGGAGTTGCCGACCGCCATCGGCGCGGGCCAGTCCCGCGAGGCGGGCGCCCGGGGCGGCGAGGCCTTCCGGGATCCGTTCGATCCCATGTACTGGCAGTTCCTGCCAAACCGGATGCTTGGCTTCGAGGAACGCGGCGCGCAGAGCGAGGCCGCAGCCGGTGCTGCCGAAACGGCCGAGGACGGCAAGGGCGTGATGGCCCGCACCGAGATCGTTGCCGTGCCGCTGCCGCCCCAGAAGGGGGAGGGACGCGACGCGCCGTCACAAGGGTCGACTTCGGTGGCGGCGGTCGATGTGGCCGGATCCGGCCCGGCCGTCGCAGCGTCGACACAAGCGGCAGAGGATCTGGCCGATCCGGCCTTCCCGGTGCACCGGGAGATCGCGGCGGCTGCGCCTCCGACTGCCCCGAACGCCATGCCTGAGACGGCCACGCCGCCGTCACAGGTGGTCACCGCTGAGGCTCTCGTGGACCCGGCGACGGCCGAAGTGGCTGACGCACCCGAGGCAGCGGCCCTGCAGGAACAGGTGGCCGGGGTTCTGGAACGCTTCTCAGGCACGCCGCTGGAGGAAACCGCCCGCCACATTGCCGTCGCCCAGGTGGAGGATGGGGTGCTGATCTCGCTGACCGATGACCAGGACTTCGGCATGTTTGCCATCGGTTCCTCGGAGCCGCGTCCGGAGCTGGTGCGCCTGCTGCAGGAAATTGCGGGCGTGCTGAAAAGCGATGCGGGGGCGATCGTGATCAAGGGCCACACGGATGGGCGACCCTACCGCTCGAAGACCGGCGACAACTGGCAGCTCTCCAGCGCGCGGGCCCGCATGGCGCTCTACATGCTGGAGCGCGGCGGCATTCCGGCGGCCCGGTTCGAACGGGTGGAGGGCTATGCGGATCGCGACCTGCGGCTGGCCTCCGACCCTTATGCGGCGGTGAACCGCCGGGTGGAAATCCTCTTGCGGAAGGAAGACTGATGACCCGGTCTGTCTTGGGCGGGCTGATGCTGCTCGCCATGCTGGTCTGTGGCGGCGCCAGTGCCCAGTCGTTCGAAACCCAGCCCTATGAAATGGTCCGCACCCTGCAGGAGCTGCAGGGGCAGGTGGCGGAAGGCAACAGCCAGGCCGTGGCGGCCCAGCGGGTGCTGCTTCTGGACATGGACGCCCGCTTTACCCGGTTGCCGGCGGAAGCCTGGCAGGACCCGCGCAACGCCCGGGCGGCGATCATTCATGTGCTGAGCGGCGGTCATCCGGCCGTGCTGCGGCGGTTGACGAGCCTTTCCCCGGCACCTGCGGTCGAACCGGCCCTGTTGCAGGCGGCGCTCGCCTATGTGGAGGGCCGGGAGAGCGATGTGGTGGTCGCCCTGGAGGGTGTCGACATCGCCGCCCTGCCGCCGGCGCTCGGCGGCCATGTGGCGCTGATCAAGGCGGCGGCCATCTTGCGGGAGGATCCGCAGGCCGCGCTGGAGGCTCTCACCCTGGCGCGCCTGCTCATGCCGGGCAGCCTGGTGGAAGAGGCGGCCCTGCGCCGGGAGATCTTCGTCTCGGGCAAGGTCGGCGACATCGAGCGGTTTCAGTCGCTGGCGATCCGTTATCTGCGGCGCTACCGGGACTCCATCTATGCCGGTGATTTCCGGCGGCGCTTCGCCCTGTCGCTCGACGCGCTGGGCTTCGGACGCAATGCGGAGAAATTCGCGCTGATCGAAGGGCTGCTGATGGAGTTCGACGCGGATACACGGCGCGAGCTCTATCTGCGGCTGGCGCGGACCGGGTTGCTCAACGGTGAGCGGCTGGTGGTGGACAAGGCCAGCGCCGAGGGCCTGAAGCTGGCGATCGACGGCTCCCACGAGGAGATGCTCTTCAAGCTCTACCGGGCGGGCTCCCTGCTCGAGATCGAGAACATCAAGGTCACCCGCGACATGCTGTGGTCCATCGACAAGGACCTCCTCACCGCTGAGGAGCGGGAGCTGATGCGGGCCATCTTCGCGGTGGTCAACTCGGTGCGCCATTTCCCCACGCCCCCGGGGCACGTGATCGGCGAGATGGATGTCTACGAGACGCTTCTGGCGCCGAAGTCGGCGGATTGGGTGAGGCCCGGAATGACCGAGGTGGAAGACCTCATCGAAAAGACCAACGCACAGATTCAGAAGGTCGGAGGATAGGAATGGCCGGATCTCCCGTTGAACTCCTGCAAGGGGCCCGACCGGTCCGCAGCGACGCGCCCCGGTCGCGGGGAGAGGATCCTGCCGATCAGGATCCCGCCCGCTCCCCCTTCCGCAGCCTGCTGAAATCCCTCACAGGCGGCGATGGCGAGGCGGCGGTTCAGGCTGATGCCCCGGCCGCACCCACCCAGGCGGCGGTGAGCGAGGACGCGGACAGTCTCGCGTCTCTTCTGGCCAGCCTTGCCGGACAGGCAGGGGCGGCCGGATCAGCGACGGCAGGACTCCCCGGCCCCGGATCGGCCGGAGGGCTGCTGCCGGGCAGTGCCGGGACGCTGGACGGGACGCTGGCCGGGAGGCTGGAAGGTGCGCTGGATGGGGGCGAGGCCCGCATGACCGCCGCCCATGCGGGCGACGTGCTGACCCTGACCGGGGCCGGGGCGCCTGCTGCTGCAGACCCGGCCAGTGCAGCCTCCTTCACCAAGGGCGAAGGCCGGATGGCTGGGGGTGCGGCAGCGCAAGGAACGGCATCTCCCCAGGCGCAAGGCGCCGGGCAGACGCCGCCGCAGTCTGGTGCAGCCTCCAGCCCCCAGACAAGCACGACTGCGGAGGAGAGCAAGGCCAATCCCTTCGACGCCTTCGCCGTGGAACCGGAAGAGGTCAGGGCGGCGAGCCGTCCCGGCGCTGCGGATCCGGACGGAGAGCTGTCGCGGCAGATCGCCGGCACCATCAAGGTCGTGCGGCAGGAAACCCATTTCGCGCCGACGCTGCGCCTGTCTCCGGTGCAGCAGATCGGCGAGCAGATCATCGACAGCCTCAAGGGCTCCAGCTTCCTGCGGTCCTTCGACCTGCCGACCCGTACCGAGGGGCCGATCCTCAAGACGCTGGAGATCCAGCTTCAGCCGGTGGAACTGGGCAGCGTGAAGGTGCAGCTGCGCATGGTGGCGGACCGGGTCGAGGTGGTGATCCAGACGGCCCGGGAGGCGACGGCGGAGATGCTGCGCCAGGACCAGAAGCTGCTGGACCAGATGCTGAAGGCCACGGGCTACAAGTCCGACAGCGTGACCATTCAGGTGGCCGACAGCCGGATGACCGGTGCGGCGGCGAGTGCCACCGCGCAAGGCGGCGCCGCGGATGGCTCCGCCCAGCAGAACGGCTTTTCGGGTCACACGGGCGGGCAATGGGCCGGCGGCTCGGCCGGTCACTCCGGCGAGCAGGCCGGACGCCAGGATGCGGACGGGGGCGCGGACGGGCCATGGAGCCGCAGTCCGGACGGGAGCGCCGCAGATGACATTCACGAAGTCTCAGGGAGACAGGGTCATGAAACCGGTTCTGATCGCCGCGCTGGCGGCCTCTATCTCTAGTCTCGTGCCGGGCGGCAACGCCCGGGCCGAGATCCAGAATGCCTGCGAGAGCGAGATGGTGGAGGCCGCAAGGCTCTATGAGGTGCCGCTCGGCGTGCTTTATGCGGTCGGTCTGACTGAGACCGGCCGGCGCGCCTCGCTTTATCCTTACGCCCTCAACATCGAGGGCAAGCCGTTGTTTCCGCCGAGCGCGGGGGCTGCCGAGCAGGACGTGATGAGCGCCCGCCGTTCCGGCCGCAAGCTGATCGACGTGGGCTGCATGCAGATCAACCTGCATTATCACGGCGAGAAGTTCCACTCTGTGCGCGAGATGCTGACCCCGCGGGCCAACGTTCGCTATGCCGCCCGCTTCCTGAAGGAGTTGCGGGTGAGCCAGGGCTCCTGGACCATGGCGGTCGCGCGCTATCACGCGGGGCCGAACAACGATCCGGCGCAGAAGCGCTATGTGTGCCGGGTGATCACCAACATGGTGGCCACCGGCTTCGGCAAGTGGACGGACGCCTCGCGCCGCTTTTGCAGCTGACGCGGGGCGATGGTCCTTCGCGGGGTCGATCGTTAAAATTTTAGTAAAAACAAATAATTGAAATAATTCAGCTTTTTCGGCTGGCGACAGCCTCGCGCAAGTTTCTGCCTGTTGGATGGCTCCCAGATGATTTCCTAATCCGGGAGAAATTCCATGGGTCTCTATGGCGTAATGCGGACCGGCGTTTCCGGCATGAATGCCCAGTCGAGCAAGCTCGGCACCGTGGCGGACAACATCGCGAATTCGAGTACGACGGGCTACAAGCGCGCCCAGACCGAATTCTCCTCCATGATCCTGTCCCAGGGGGCCGGCACCTACAATTCCGGCGGGGTGGAGGCCAAGACCCTCTATGCCATCTCCGAGCAGGGGGCGCTGAGCTACACCACGTCCAGCCTCAATCTGGCTGTCGACGGAAACGGGTTCTTCGTGGTCGCGAACAAGGAGGGTCTGAACCCGGCCCTGACGCGTGCCGGCGCCTTCGTGCCGGACGGGGAAGGCTTCCTGGTCAATTCCGCCGGTTACTACCTGCAAGGCTATCCGGTGACCAACGGGGCCGCGCCCGCGCCGGTCGCCAACGGTCTGGGCGGGATGGAAGCGGTCAACATCTCCCAGAGCCAGCTTGAGGCGGTGCCGACGAGTTCCGGCAAGCTCTGGGCGAACGTGCCCGAAGGGGCGGCGCTGGTGCCCGCTGCGGATCTGCCGTCGACCAACTCGCCGACGGCCAGCTACACGGCCAAGACCTCCATGGTTGTCTACGACAATCTCGGCAATGAGCTGACCCTGGACATCTACTACTCCAAGATGACGGAGACGGCCGCCGACAGCGACTGGGAAGTCACGATCTACAACGCGGCCGATGCGGCGGCGGGCGGCGGGTTCTCCTATTCGACGCCGGCGCTCTCGACCCAGACCCTGACCTTCGACGTGACCACCGGCGACCTTACAGCGGCCAGCCCGACGGACATCACCCTGACGGTGCCCAATGGCCAGACCTTCGACATCGATCTGAGCGGCGCGACCTATCTGGCGGCGGATTTCACCGTCACCGAGGTGGACGCCAACGGCAACGCGCCGAGCGCGGTGGAAACGGTGGAGTTCGGCGACGACGGCACGCTCTATGCGCTCTACGCCAATGGCGATCGGCGCGCGATCTACCAGATCCCGCTGGCGGATGTGCCCAGCCCCGACAAGCTGACCCCGCTCTCGGGCAATCTCTATCGCATGTCGAACGACTCCGGCGACGTGCGGGTGGGCTTCCCCGGCGAGGGCGGCCTTGGCGATCTGGTGGTGGGTGCGCTGGAGGGATCCAACGTCGATCTCGCCTCCGAACTCACGAACATGATCGAATCCCAGCGTGGCTACAGCGCGAATTCGAAGGTCTTCAAGGCGGGCTCCGACCTGCTGGAAGAACTGGTGAACCTGGTCCGCTGAGGACCCTTGCCCTCCTGAATGACGAGTAGAAGCGATGTCTCTGTCTGTTGCCCTGCAGGTTGCCCAATCGGCCCTGAGCGCGCGCCAAACCCAGATGGCCACCGTGTCGCGCAATGTGGCGGGAGCCCAGGACGCGGGCTACACGCGCAAGTCCGTCATGCTGTCCACGGTCACCAGCTCCAGCGGTCAGCCGGGCGGGGTGCGGGTGGACGGGATCTCCCGCACGACGGACGCGGGGCTCTATGCCACGCTGCTGCGCTCCACCTCCGTCGGCACCGCCCAGCAGGCGCTGCTCGACGGGCTGACCACGATGGCGACCACGGTGGGCGACACGGAGCTGGAGCTGTCGCCGGCCGCCCAGCTCGGCGTGTTGAAGACGGCGCTGCAGACGGCGGCCTCCGATCCCAATGACACGATCCTCGCCCAGGACCTTTTGTCCGCGGCCAGGGACATGGCGCTGAGCCTGAACCAGGCGAGCGAGACCGTGCAGGGTGTGCGGGCGGATGCGGATGCGGCCATTGCCGACAGCGTCGACCAGATCAACAAGCTGCTGGGCCAGCTGGAGGCGCTGAACTCGGTGATCGTACGCGGCACCCAGAGCGGGGCCGACGTGACCGATGCGCTGGACAGCCGGGATCAGGTGCTTCTGTCCCTGTCGGAGGAGATCGGCATCACGACGCTCTCCCAGGGGGACGGCGGTGTCGCGGTCTACACGGACAGCGGGGTGACCCTGTTCGAGACCACGGCCCGGCCCGTGACCTTTGCTGCCACCAACACCTTCACCGCCTCCACGGTGGGAGCGGCGGTCTATATCGACGGGGTTCCGGTCATCGGTGACAATGCGGTCATGCCGATTTCCTCGGGCCGCCTTTCCGGGCTGGCCATGCTCCGGGACGAGGCCGCTCCGACCTATCAAAGCCAGCTCGACGAGATCGCCCGCGGGCTGATCGAAGCCTTCGCGGAAGCGGACCAGACGGCGGTCAATCCAGATCAGGCAGGTCTCTTCACCTGGAGCGGCGGACCGGCGGTGCCGGCAACGGCGACCCTTTCGGTCGGGCTGGCCAGCGACATCCGGATCAACGCCAATGCGGATCCGGATCAGGGCGGTGATCTGGACCTGCTGCGCGACGGCGGCATCTCGGATCCGCTCGACCCCAACTACGACTACAACCCGGCCGATAACGCGGGCTTTTCCGCCCGCCTGCAGGAGCTTCTGGAAAAGCTGGAAGCGCCGATGGTCTTCGACAGCACGGTGGAACTCGACCCGACCGACAGTCTCTCCGGCTTCTCCGCTTCCTCCGTCAGCTGGATGGAGGCCCGGCGCCAGACCGTGACGGACAATCTCGAGGTGCAGTCGGTGATCGTGGCCCGGACGGCTGAAAGCCTCGGCAACGAGACGGGCGTCAACATCGACGAGGAAATGACCCGTCTCCTGGAGCTCGAGCGCGCCTATGCGGCCGCCGCCAAACTCATTTCCGCCGTCGACAACATGCTCGACGACCTTCTTTCAGCCGCGAGGTAACCAGCCATGAAGACCACCTTTGTCTCGACCCTGTCGCTGGCCGATACGGCCCGCAGCCAGATGATGCGCCAGACCGCTCTCGTGGACCGGCTGCAGGTGGAGCTCTCCTCCGGCCGCAAGGCGGATGTGGGGTTGGACCTGGGCAGCCGGACCGGAGAAGCGGTGACGCTGCGCGCCGAGTTCTCGTTCCTCAACGCGATTTCCGACACCAATGCCCTGACGGCGTCGCGCCTCGACGTGTCGCAGGCGGCGCTGGGAGACATGCTCGCCAATGCGCAGGATTTCCTCGCCACGCTGATCGCGGTGCGCGACAGCGACGGCAGTGCGGCGCTGGCCCGGTCCGAGGCCATCGGCGGGCTCGACCTGCTGACGTCGCGGCTCAATACCCAGCTCAACGGCAGCTATCTGTTCGCCGGTCTCAACAGCGACGTGGCACCGGTGGCGGATTATTCCGACCCGGCCCAGCCGAACAAGATCGCCGCCGATGCGGCCTTCCTCGGTGCCTTCGGCTTCGACCAGACCAATGCTGGCGTGTCTGGCATTTCGGCGGCGGCGATGCAGACCTATCTGGACGGGCCTTTCGCGGCGCTCTTTGCCGATCCCGCCTGGGGCACGACCTGGTCCAGCGCCACCGACGAGACGACGGTCAGCCGCATCTCCACCAGCGAGACCCTGAACAGCTCCGTCAGTGCCAACGAGGATCCGTTCCGGGAGCTGGCGCAGGTCTACACGATGATGTCGGACCTCGGGAACACGGCCCTCAACAAGGAGACCCAGAAGGTGGTGGTCGACAAGGCCATCGCGCTGCTGGGCTCGGCGATTGCCGGGGTGGTGAGCGAGATGGGGAGTCTGGGCACCGCGCAGGAGCGGGTGACGCTGGCCAGCGAACGCCTGTCGATCCAGACCGACATCCTGAATGAACGCATCAACGCGCTGGAGCTGGTCAATCTGGAGGAAACCTCCGTGCGGCTGAACACCGCCCTGACCCAGCTGGAAACCACCTACGCCATCAGTGCGCGGATCCAGCAGCTCAGCATCCTGAACTACATCTGATCGGCCGGCCCGCGCCGGCGGGCCCTGCCTGCGACTGCCTGTCAAAGTCAAGTGAGGTGCCATGTACAGTCACTCCTACGCCGAAACCATGGACGAGATCTGCCTGGACGAGCGAACCAACGAGGCGGAAGCCGTGGAGCTGGTGCTTGCCATGCTGATGCGCGCCGAAGCCCGGGGGACCCAGTCGCGAGAGGCCGTGGAGGCCCTGTTCAACCTGCGCCGGCTCTGGGCCTATTTCCTCGAAAGCCTGGGCGACAATGCCAACGAGCTGCCCAAGGAGCTGCGGGCCAACCTGATTTCCATCGGGATCTGGGTGCTGCAGGAGGCCGAGCGCGTGCGTCAGGGCGAGGTCACCAGCTTCGCGGCGCTCATCGAGATCAACACCATCATCCGCGACAGTCTACGGGGAGCCGAAGCATGAAGATCGGACTGAAGGCCGGCGAACGGCTGTTTCTCAACGGAGCGGTGATCCGGGTCGACCGGAAGACCTCCATCGAGTTGCTCAATGACGCGGTGTTCCTGCTGGAAGCCCATGTCATGCAGCGGGAGCAGGCGACGACACCGCTGCGCCAGATCTATTTCCTGCTGCAATCCATGGTCATGGATCCGGCCTCTGCCGGAATGATGCAGGACTTTGCCTGCGCCATGGTCGGCGTGCTGCGCGACCAGACCGGCTCGGCCGCCCTGCGGGCCGGGCTTGACGAGATCGAGGGGCTGATCGAGGGCGGGCGCTGGTTCGAGGCGATGAAGCTGGTGCGCACCCATTACGCCCACGAGGAGGCGGAGCCCTTTCCCGCCGACGTGACCCGTTGCGCAGCGAAGGCGCCGCGCAGCGACAGCCGACGCGGGACGCGCAGTGCGCCGCAGCCCCCGATCTATCTGGAAGCGGTCTGAAGGAGCCCGAGCCATGAGCGTATCCGCAGTTTCCGCCGTGACTGAAAGCGGCACCTCCGTCAGCTCGGCGGCGCAGCAGCAGCTGACCCTCGACTACAACGCCTTCCTGACCCTGATGATGGAGCAGATGAAGCACCAGGACCCCACCGATCCGGTGGATTCCACCGAGCAGCTCGCCCAGCTCGCCAGCTTCTCGAATGTCGAGCAGTCGATCGAGACCAACAAGAAGCTGGAGACGATGCTGGCGAACATGTCCTTCGGCCAGGTGGACGATCTGATCGGGCGCACGGCGACCGATGCCAGCGGTACCACGGGCATCGTCACCTCGGTGGAGGTCTATGACGACGGCACGCTTCTGGGCCTCGACAACGGCAAGGGCATCCTGCTCGGCTCCGGCGTGAAGATCTCCTGAGCCGCGCCGGTGACACCATGAATGAAGTCGACGCCCTTGATCTGGTGCGCAGCGCCATCTGGACCATCATCGTGGGATCGGCCCCGGCCATCCTTCCCGCGATGGTGGTCGGGCTGGTCATCGCCCTGTTGCAGGCCCTTACCCAGGTGCAGGAAATCACCCTGACCTTCATTCCGAAGATCGTGGCGATCCTGCTGATGATCGTCATCGCCGGTCCCTTCATCGGAGGGCAGATCCATGCCCTGACCCTGCTGGTCTACAGCCGGGTGGAAAACGGGTTCTAGGTCCGGCCGGGCCGGAGGCCACACCATCCCGGCGCAAGCTTCGGCCCCTAGCGTGAGCGGACCTTCATCGCGGACCGGCGCCGAGCCGGTCCTCCACGCGACCCGAGCAGGGATCCGACATGACCGAAACCACTCTCGCCCCGGGTGCCGCCTCGCCGACGGAAAGCCGTCGCGACGTCGGCTTCGCCATCGGCATCGTGCTGATCCTGGCGGTTCTCTTCCTGCCGATCCCGACCTTCCTGATCGACATCGGCCTGGCCCTGTCCATCGCGCTTTCGGTGCTGATCCTGATGGTGGCCCTGTGGATCCACAAGCCGCTGGAATTCTCGTCCTTCCCGACGGTCCTGCTGATCGCCACCATGCTGCGCCTGTCGCTCAACATCGCGACCACGCGCGTGATCCTGGCCAATGGGCACGAGGGACTGGATGCGGCGGGCTACATCATCAACGGCTTCTCCAACTTCGTGATGAGCGGCGATTTCGTCATCGGCCTGATCGTCTTCGCGATCCTCGTCACGGTGAACTTCCTCGTCATCACCAAGGGCGCGACCCGTATCGCCGAAGTGGGGGCCCGCTTCACGCTGGATGCCATTCCCGGCAAGCAGATGGCGATTGACGCGGACCTGAACGCGGGCCTCATCAACGACAAGGAAGCGCAGCGCCGCCGCAGCGAGCTGGAGGAGGAGAGTTCCTTCTTCGGCGCCATGGACGGGGCGTCGAAATTCGTGCGTGGCGACGCGATTGCCGGCCTGATCATCACAGCCGTCAACGTGCTCGGGGGCATGATCATCGGCGTCACCCGCCACGGCATGACGCCAGCGGACGCGGCGGATGTCTTCACCAAGCTGTCCGTGGGCGACGGTCTGGTGTCCCAGATCCCGGCGCTGGTGGTGTCGCTGGCGGCCGGTCTTCTGGTCTCCAAGGGCGGCACCCGCGGCTCGGCCGACAAGGCGGTTCTGGGTCAGCTCGGCAACTACCCCCGCGCGCTTTTCGTGGCCTCGATCCTGATGGGGGTCTTTGCCCTGATGCCGGGCCTTCCCTTCCTGCCCTTCGCGCTGCTGGGCGGGATCATGGGCTTCACCGGCTATGCCATTCCGCGCAAGCTGGCGGCGCTGAAGCGGGCCGAAGAGGCCACCGCGAGCGCCAAGGAAGAGGCGCGCAAGGCGGAGCAGCGGGACTCGGTCAAGGAGTCCCTCAAGACGGCGGAGATCGAGCTGGTGCTCGGCAAGCAGCTCGCCAGCCAGATGATGACCAATCACGGCGAACTGTCGCGCCGGGTGGGCAAGATGCGCCGCAAGTTCGCCGAGCAATATGGCTTCGTGGTGCCGGACATCCGGGTGACGGACAGTCTGACGCTGGCGCCCAAGAGCTATCAGATCAAGGTGCATGGCACGATCGTGGCGGCGCAGGAGGTGAAGGTAGGCGAGCTTCTGGTGCTGACCGACCAGGGCCAGAGCCTGCCGGTGCCCGGCGACGAGACCCGCGAACCCGCCTTCGGCATGCCGGCCTACTGGGTGCCGTCGGCCTACAAGGACGAGCTGGTCCGGCGCAACATGCAGCCGGCGGACAACAACACGGTGATCCTGACACATCTGTCGGAGGTCATCCGCAACAACCTGCCGCAACTCCTGTCCTACAAGGACATGCGCAACCTCTTCGACCGGCTGGAGCCGGAATACCGCAAGCTGCTGGACGACATCTGCCCGGCGCACACGTCCTATTCCGGTCTGCAGGCGGTGCTGAAGCTGCTGCTGGCGGAGCGGGTGTCGATCCGCAACCTGCATCTGATCCTGGAGGCGGTGGCCGAGATCGTGCCCCATGTGCGGCGCTCCGAGCAGGTGGTGGAGCATGTGCGCATGCGCATCGCCCAGCAGATCTGCGGCGATCTGGCAGAGGGCGGGCCGCTCAACGTGCTGCGCCTCGGCAACCGCTGGGATCTCGCCTTCCACCAGAGCCTGAAGCGCGACAACAAGGGCGACGTGATCGAGTTCGACATCGAGCCCCAGCAGGTGGAAGACTTCGGCGCCGATCTCAGCCGGGCGGTGAAGACCCACATGCGCGACGGCATGCGCTTTGCCATTGTCGCGGCCCCGGAAGCCCGGCCCTATGTGCGCATGATCGTGGAACGCATGTTCCCGACCCTTCCGGTGCTTTCCCATCTGGAAATCGCCCGGGGTGTCGATATCCGCCAGATCGGCAGCGTGTCGTGACAGGGGCGGGGTTCATCACGGCCCAGTTCGGACCGGAGGTGCTGATCGCCACCTTTCTCGTCTTCTGCCGGGTCGGCACCTGCCTGATGATCATTCCGGGCTTTGCAAGCGCGCGCATTGCCATGCAGATCCGCCTGTTCGTGGCGATCGCCGTGACGCTGGCGCTTTCGCCGTCGCTCGTGCCGCAGGTGCGTGCGGTGTTGCCGGATCTGGAGCTTGCGACCCTCGCGCGGCTGATCCTTGCCGAGCTTCTGGTGGGGTTCTTCATTGGCCTGCTGGGGCGGGTGCTGCTGGCGGCGCTGGAAACGCTGGCGACCTTCGTCTCCATGGCCATCGGCCTGTCCAACATGCCCGGCGTTCCGGTGGAAGGGGGAGAGGCGCTGCCGTCTCTGGCCAATCTCATCACCTTGAGCGCGACCGCGATGATCTTCATCACCGACCAGCATCTGGAGCTCGTTCGCGCGCTCGCCGTCTCCTATTCCACCCTGCCGCCGGGCGAGGGGCTGGAGGCGGCGGCGGGACTTGCGCGGCTGACGGATCAGCTCACGGCGGCCTTCGTTCTGGCGCTGCGGGTGACCAGTCCCTTCGTGGTCTACACGGTGGTGGTCAATCTGGCGGTCGGTCTCGTCAACAAGCTGACGCCGCAGATCCCGGTCTATTTCATTGCCATGCCCTTCGTCATCGCGGGAGGCATGTACCTCCTGTTCCTCCTCGGTGCGGAAGGCATCCTGCTGTTTCTCGATGGCTATGCCACCTGGCTCAAGACGGGGTGATCCATGAAAAAGACGAAAGCGGAAGTCAACCGCATCCTGAAACACATGGCTCAGGTCTGTCAGCTTTCCGAATGGATGCTGCAGAAGCTGGAGGTGCAGGACCTCGACCTGATGGTGCGCGAGCAGCGCATCCTCGAGGTGCTGGCCGGTGGAGATCTCGTCGGCCATGACCGGTTCATCGCCAACGCCTCCCGCCGTCTCAAGTCGATTGCCGAGGAGCGGGAGAAGCTGGCGCGCGCCCAGGCGAAGGTGGCCCAGGAATATGCCCGCCAGCGCCAGATGCAGCAGGCCATGAAGGACAGGCTGACCGGCATGATGGTGGCGCTCGCCCGCAAGGAGGACGAGCAGCTTCTCGACGAGCTGGTGGACCAGATGTTCGGCCGCCCGGGACGCAAGCCCGCCGCAAGGCACGGGCTTTAGCATCGGCGGCAATCCGGTCCGCTGGGGCCGGTCCTCTTTGCCCCATTGCCTTGCAGGAGACTCCGATGGCCATTTCCCCTCCGTCCGACCTCGTGGTCGACGTGCTGAAGGCGGCGGATCCCGTCCAGCACGGTCAGGCCGTCCGCAAGCTGGCGCGCCTGGCGCCCCCGGGCAGCGCGCAACTTGCCTTTGCCGACACGCTGAAAGGGGTCTCGGACAACGGGTTCGGGGCCTTGTTCTCGTCGTCGGGCGGGGTGCAGACCTCCATCGTCGGGCGGCGCATCGATCAGGGGTTCGAGGCCGTCGGCCGGGCGGGCGAAAGCGATGCCTCTTCGCCGGCGCGGAAGTTCGAGGCCATGGTCCTGCAACAGTTCGTCGAGGTGATGCTGCCCGATGATGCCGAAGAGGTCTTCGGCGAGGGCAGCACCGGCGAGATCTGGAAATCCATGCTGGCCGAGCAGCTCGGCAACCAGATTGCCGCCAGTGGCGGCGTGGGTCTGGCCAGCTTCATTACCGACAGTCTGAAGGAGCAGAAGAAGGCATGAGCACACAGATGGTGACAACGGCGGGCGGGACCGCCGATGCGGCCTCGGAGATCGCCCATCTGGCGGCCTTCTCGGTTGCGCTGCGCCGGGCAACCGATGCGGTGGAGGCGGAAACCGCCTGCCTGCGCGCCGGCCGGCACCGGGATCTCAAGAGTTTCGAGCACCGCAAGAGCCAGGTCCTGCTGGATCTGTCGCGCCTGCATGCGTCCCTGCCGCGCGGCCGAAAGGATGGGCTGGTGGAGGAGCGCCTGCGCGATCTGCGCAGGGCGCTGAGCGAGAACATGACCCTGCTCGACCGGCACATGCAGGCGGTGCAGGAGATCACCGATCTTCTGGCCCGCACGCTGCTGGCGGCCGACAGCGACGGCACCTATGCGCCCCAGGGTGTGCGCGCGGCTCTGCCCGCCGGCGTGAAGGCGAGCCTGCCGGCAAGCACGGGGCGCAGTGATGCTTAGGCTCCTGCTCGTCGGCGTCTGGATGCCCGTGGCGACGCTGGGCGCCAGCTATGCCACCGTGTCCTGGCTGGCGACCCAGCCGCCGGGGGTGATCGGGGGCGGCGGCGGTCACGAGGCGGCGATGGGCGGTCTCGACTACGAGAGCGTTCCGCCGGTCAATGTGCCGATCATCGCCGATGGGGCCCTGCAGGGCTATGTGGTCGCCAAGCTGGTGTTCACGGCGGACGGGGACGTGCTGCGCAGCCTCTCCGTGCCGCCGCATCCCTTCCTGGTCGATGAGGCCTTCCGCTTTCTCTATGCGGATGAGCGGCTCGATTTCCACGACCTGCGCCGCTACGACCTGGCCAAGCTGTCCGAGCATCTGAAGGGGGCGGCCAATGCCCGCCTCGGCAAGGAGGTGGTGCGCGACGTGCTGGTCGAGGAGCTCAACTACTTCGACAAGGACGATGTGATTTCCCATTGACCGGTGCGCCGGTCAGTTGCCCCGGAGGGCGCCAGGCGCCTTCCTCCCTCGACCCGTATCCTGCCCCCTCAGGATGCGGGTCTTTTTCATGGGCGAGGGATCGGCCACGCGGGTGGCAGGCGTGCGGGTGCGGGTGTCAGGAGTGCGAATTTTCAGGCAACCGGACAGGTCCGCGAGCCTTTGCCGGCTGGCAGGAGCCGGGAAGAGAGCTGCGGCGAATGGGGGGGACAGGTTCAGCGGCTGATGCGGGCGTCGCGCAGGGCGTCGAGCAGGCGGCGGGTCAGGCTGTCTGTGGCAAGGCCGGCAAGGGCGCCGGGAGCGGGGGGCGTATCGCCCTCCTCACGCGGGGAGGTCTCGATATAGTCGACGAGCACCCGGTTGTCGGGCGCGCCGAGGACCAAGGTGAAATAGAGCCAGAGACCGTCGTTGAAGAACTCGAGATTGAGCGAGATTTCCGGAGCCCTGTCCCAGTCGACGCTGGCGCTGGCGGACATGGCGTAGCGCAGGGTGCCTTCGCGGAACGAGAGCTCTGCCGCAGAGCTGACGAGATCGGCGATGTTGTCGTGCTTGTCCATGCGGACATAGGCGAGGAAGTCGAGAACATCGACGAGCTTCAGCTCCTCGATGAAGCCTCCCAGCGCATCGACGATCGCCTGTTTGCGGATCTCTTCCACGCTCTTTGTCACGGTTTCTACAGCAGTTGTCTCGAGTTTGTCGTGCATCGCGTCTCGCTTTCGGATGCGCCAAATTATACAGCGACTGACTTACTACGCGAGTACACATAACAAATAATTTCGGCGACCACCCGATAGAATTGCGGAGGGATCACCTGCTCCAGTTCGGTCGCGGCATAGAGAGATCGGGCAAGGGCGCGGTCCTCGATGACCGGGATCTCGTTTTCCTCGGCGATCTGCCTGATCTTCAGGGCGATGAGGTCCTGACCCTTGGCCACGACGATGGGCGCCGGTGCCGTGTCGGGATCGTAGCGCAGGGCGACGGCGAAGTGGGTCGGGTTGGCGATCACCATGGTGGCCTGGGGCACGGCGGACATCATCCGGTTGCGCGCCCGGTCGCGGGCCAGCGAGCGCTGGCGGGCCTTGACGATGGGGTCGCCCTCCATCTGCTTGAACTCGTCCTTGATCTCCTGCTTGCTCATGCGCAGCTTGGCCCGCCAGTGGCTGCGGGACCAGAGAATGTCCGCGCTGACGAGCAGGATGGTGACGATGCAGACGCCGGAGACCAGCTTCATGCTGATCTGCAGGATCACTTCGGGCAGGGTGCTGGGATCGGAAAACATGACGTTGATCAACCCCGCTTGCTGGCCACGAAACTGGTAGAAGGCGACGGTGCTGACCGTCGTGAACTTGAAGAGGGCCTTGAGAAACTCGACAAGGCCCTGAACCCCGAAGATGCGCTGCCATCCTTGCGCAAGCGAGAGCTTGGAGAGATCCGGCTTGATGCGGTGGGGGACGAGGCGGGGCTGGTTCTGCAGGAACGAGGCCGCAAGGCCTGCTCCTGCCAGCGCCAGGACGATGGGCGCGAGAAACCGGCCGATCTCGAGCGAGACCGCGTGGGACAGCAACAATGCGTCAGCGCCATTTCCAAGTCCGTATCCTCCAGAGTTCGCAAGCAGTTGCCTCAGGGTGGACACCAGGGTCACGGTGCTCGACGTGAGGATGAAACTGCCGATCAGAAGCACCGCCACGAAGGAGGCAAAGACCGGAACCTCGCGCGAGACAGGGGTGTTGCCCTTCTCGAGTGCGTCCTGGATCTTCTTCTCCGTGGGCTCCTCTGTCTTGCTGTCCTTGTCGACGTCTTCTGCCATCGGGGCTCCTCAGGCGGGCCGTTCCCGGCGCGGCCGGCTCCTCTCCGGCGCGCCCGGTCCGGCCGGGTTCATTTCAGGAAGGCGCCGTCGTCCTGCTTGGGGTTGAGTTCGATCTCGCCGCGGCTTGCCATTTCCAGGGCCAGGTTGGTGATGGTGCTGCGTGCTTCCAGAACGTCGCGCTGGGCCGCGGGCTCGCCGCCGGCCAGTTCGTGTTCCACGATGCGCCGGCTGCGCGAGGTGAGCGACGACAGGATGACCTCCCGGAACCCGCCATCCGTGCCCTTGAGGGCAATGACGATGCGGTCGGTCGGGATCTGGTCGAAGATCGCCATGCGGGTGCGCGCGTTGAGCTTGATGATGTCGTCGAAGGTGAAGAGCAGGCCCTTCAGCATCTCCGCCGTCTTCGGCCGCACCTCGTTCAGGCTCTCCAGCGCATCCTCCATGTGGTCGCGGTCCATCTTGTTCAGGATGTCGGCCATGCGGGCGTAGGAGTCCGCCTCCAGGGTGCCCGAGAGGTTGGACATGAAGTCCTCGTGCATGGTCTTCTCGATGTCCCGCATGATTTCCGGCACCACGGCCTTGATCGACAGCATCCGCCGCACGAGCTGGTTGCGCAACGGAGCGTTGATCTGGGTGAGCACCTTGGCGGCGGTCGAGGGTTTGATCTTGGTCAGCATCAGGGCCGCCGTCTGCGGATGTTCCTTGAGCAGGTAATTGGCGAAGACGCTCTCGGAGACGGTCGCCAGCCGGTCCCAGATGGAGCGGTTGGAGTTGCCGAGCACGTCCGACATGATGTCCGCCAGCTGATCCTCGGGCAGCACGCCCTCCAGCATCTTCTCCACCTCGTTGGGCGACCCGTAGAGGGTCACGCCATTGGCGAACTGGGCGATGAAGTCCTCCGCCAGCTGCTCGATCTCCGCAGGCGGAATGTTGCGCAGCTGGGCGGCGGCCACGGTGATCCGGCGGATCTCCTCCTGGTCGAAATGCTGCAGCAGCCGGGAGGAGTTCGCCTTGCCCAGCGACAGGAGCAGGGCAGCGACCCGCTCCACCCCGCTGAGGGGCTTCGCCGGAAGGTTCGTGGTGATGGGGGCGATGGCATTCATGGGGTCAGACGGTCCTTGTCGCTAATGCGCCGGCTCAGGCCTCGATGGCTCCGGACTGGGCGCTGATGATTTCCGTCAGGGAGACGCCGAAGCGGGAATTGTCATCCTCCACGACGACCACTTCGCCGCGGGCGATCACCCGGCCGTTGACAACGATGTCGATGGGTTCGCCGACCCGGTGGTTGAGCGGAATGACCGCACCGCGCCCGAGCTTGAGCAGGTTGGAGACCAGCATGGTGGCCGAGCCGAGCACGACCTGGATATTGACCGGAATGCCGAGGATCGTGTCGAGGTTGCGCTCGTCGCCCAGATGATCCCCTTCGCCCAGGCCGTTGCCGCGCTGGGCTGAGCCCTGGCCCGGCTCTTCCACCTTGGCGAAGGTGGCGTTCAGATCGGCGGACTGGATGCGGTGGGCGCCTTCGCCCTTGGGGGCGTTGTCGTCATGGTCGATGGTGGTGTTCATCACAGATCATCCTTCTGGGACAGGGAAATGGAGCGGAAGGGGCTGGCCGCGCCTTCCTCGATGCGGTGGACGCGCGGCGCCTTGGGGGCGGGGGCGGCAGCAGAGGTCTCGGTCTCGGGAACGCCCGTTTCCGCGATGGTCTCGGTCTTGAGGAAGCGGTTGCGGCGCTTGCCGTCGCCCTGGGCGGCTTCCGCCTCGCGGGCGGCCTGGGGCGTGTCGAAGCTGGCCGGGCTTGCCTCGCGGGCGGTCAGGCGGGAGAGCTCCTTCAGCTCGGCCTTCAGCACCGATTGCTGGCGCTTGGCCTCCCGGGTCAGGCCGTCGATCTCGGCGATCAGGTCGCGGGCATCGTTCATGCGGGAGCCGAGGGCGTTGAGCACCTGGGTGCCCTTGACGTTGAACTCCTCGATGGAAACCTCGATCCCGTCCAGCGCCAGGGCCGTCTGGTCGAAGATGCGCTGGTAATCGGCGTGATAGGAGCCCAGGCGCTTGAGCTCCCGGTGCATGGTCAGCATGCGCAAGGTGGTGGCCAGCAGGGCCAGCAGGAGCACGCCGTCAACGATTGCGGAGATCATCGATCAGATCCTTTTCGTCATTAATCAGGTCCTCGATCTGCAGCGTGTAGGAGCCGTTGAGCTGGCCCAGCTGGCAGGTGAAGATCGGCTGTTGGTTGCAGGACAGGGTCACCGGACTGCGGACGGTCGCCTGCAGTTCGATCATCTGGCCGACCTGAAGGCTGGCGATGTCCGCCAGGGTCATTTCCCGTTCCTCGAGGATGGCCTCCAGCCTCACTTCGGTGCGCTGGATCTCGTTGTGGAAGTGCTGGGTCCACTGCTTGTCGCGGGTCGACATCTCGCCGGCGAGCACCTGGGACAGGCGCTGGCGCAGGGGGTTGAGGGTCGAGTGCGGCATGATCACGAAGACCTCGCCGCCACGACCGATCGCCTGAAGCAGCAGGCGGGCGACGACCGCCGGATTGTTGCGCCGGCCGACGATGGCGAAGTCCATGCGGCTCTCGATGCGTTCCAGCTTCAGCGAGGTGCGGGCGATGGGCTCGAAGGATTCCTCCAGCGCCCGGGCGGCCACATCGAAGACGGTGCGGGCGAGCCGGGTCTCGATGTTGGAGAAGTTGCGCTCCTCGTCGATGGGCGGTTCGGTGCCGTCGCCGCCGAAGAGCACCTCGGCGAGGGTGAAGATGAAGTCGCGGTCGAAACCGACCAGCACGCGGGCGTCCCATTCGGCCGAATAGAGCACGGCGACCAGGGCATTGGATTCGAACTCGTCGAGGATGTCGCCGATGCGGTCGTTCTCGATGCAGCTCACCGAGATGTAGGACGGCGAGGCCGACTTCTGGCGCAGGGCATCGGCCATGACACGGGCCATGCGGTCGAAGACCACGGGCAGCATGGGCAGCCGGTCGACGGAGATGCCTGCGGCATCGAGAAGCCGGTCGGTGATCGCGGCCCGGTCGGAGGCGTGGGCGGCCGAATTGGCGGTGGCGGTGGTCAGCATGGGATCACGCGGCTCCCTTCTGGCGGATGTCGGAGACATTCTCGGCCGCGGCAGAGACGCTCATGGTCTCCTGCTCCACCTCGTCGATGGTCGGGCGGTCATAGGAGGAGATGGTCTTGCGGCCATGCTCCAGGGCGATCTGGGGCGCTGCTCCATTGATGAAGGCAAGCAGGCTCTGCTTGACCACGATGTAGGGGCGCAGGCGGGCGTCGCGGACGGTCTTCACCTTGTGGGCGATGGGGCCGACCAGTGCATAGGACAGGAAGATGCCGAGGAAGGTGCCGACGAGGGCCGCGCCGATGAGGGCGCCGAGCAGCTGGGGCGACTGGTCGATGGCGCCCATGGCCTTGATCACCCCGAGTACGGCGGCGACGATGCCGATGGCCGGGAAGGCTTCTGCCAGGGAGGTGAGGGCCGCATAGGGCTTCATCTGGTCGCGGTGGATCGTGTGCAGCTCCTCGTCGATGAGGGCCTCGATCTCGTGCGCCCGGGCATTGCCGACGATGAGCAGGCGGAAATAGTCGCAGATGAAGGTGGTCAGGCGCTTGTCCCGCAGGACAGACGGGAAGTTCTGGAAGATCGCCGAGCCGTGCGGATCCTCGATATGGGGCTCCACCTCGTTGCGGCCCTTGGCGCGCAATTCGCGCATCAGGCCATAGAGAAGGGCGAGCACATCGAGATAGTCGCGCTTGACGGGCACTGCATTGCGCAGGGCTTCGCTGCAGGCGGCGCCTGTGTCGACGATGGCCTTGAACGGGTTGGCGACGACGAAGGTGCCGAGCGCCACGCCGACGATGATCACGACTTCCCAGGGTTGCCAGAGAACGGCCACCTTGCCGCCCAGGGCGGCGAAGCCACCGATCAGTGAGACGCCTGCAATGATCAGGCCGAGGAGAATGGTCACCTTTGAGCTCCCGACGCTTGGTGTCACGGTTGATGACGGGGAGCATGGGAGACGAGACTTGCCTGAAGCTGGCCAGTTGAAGGGGAGGCGGGCGACAGGTCCGCGCAAGCTTGGCGGCCCTACTCTGGGCCTCGAGTTTCACCTGATCCTGCATGAGGCGGACGATGATCAGTACCCTGCTTCAATACCAGCTCGTGACCCGGGACATGACCCGCTCCATCGATCTGGTCGCCCAGCAGCCGATGGTCGAGCGGGAGACCGAATATTATCTCTCGCGCATTGGCGACATCGACAGCATCGACGAGTTCCTCGCCGACGACCGGGTCTATGCCTATGCCATGAAGGCGTCCGGCCTCGGCGACATGACCTATGCCAAGGCCTTCATGCGCAAGGCGCTGGAGGAGGGGATCGACGATCGCAACTCCTTCGCCAACAAGCTGGCGGACACCCGCTACAAGGACTTCGTGACCACCTTCAACTTCGCCCGATACGGCGAGACGGCCACCGTCTTCTCCCGCGCGCAGGAAGGGGTCGTGGAGGCCTACAAGCGCCAGACGCTGGAGGAGAGCGAGGGAGCGTCGAACGAGGGTGTGCGCCTGGCGCTCTATTTCGCCCGCAAGGCGGAGGGGATCGACAGCGCCTATGACATCCTGGCCGACCGGGCCCTGGCCCAGACGATCTATACCGCGCTGGGCTTGCCGGAGTCCTTTGCCATGGCCGATCTGGACAAGCAGGCGGCCTATATCAGCGAGCGGATCGACTTCGAGAAGCTGAAGGACCCCGAGTATCTGGACGATCTGCTGCAACGGTTCAGCACGCTCTACGACCTGGAGAACGGCACCGCCGCTGCGACGTCTCCGGCCCTGACCATCCTCACCTCGGGTCAGCAGACCGTCACCATCGGCGAGAACCTGCTCGCCTCCATCCAGAAGCTGAAATTCGGAGGGTCATGACCCATGGAATCCGCGCTCTATGTTGCCCTGTCCGCGCAGGTCGCCCTGTCCAACCGGCTCGAGACCGTGTCGCGCAACGTGGCCAACATGAACACCGCCGGCTATCGCGCCGACGAGATCAAGTTCTCCGAGCTGGTCTCCAAGGCCGCTCAGGATCCGGTCAGCTTTGCCTCCGCCGGCACCGAATATATTTCGCGTCAGGGGGGCGCCATCGAGCAGACCGACAATCCCCTCGATCTGGCCATTGATGGCGAGGCGTGGTTTGCCCTGCGGACGCCGCAGGGGGTGGTCTACACCCGCGACGGCCGCTTGCGCATGGATGCGGAGGGAACGCTGCGCAGCGTCAACGGTCATCCGATCCTCGATGCGGGCGGGTTGCCGATCCAGCTTGATCCGGAAGCCGGTCCGCCGCTCGTCTCCCAGTCGGGCGAAGTGCGTCAGGGCGAAGACCAGGTGGCGGCGATCGGGGTCTTCGAGATCGATCCGGCAACGAAGCTCGTGCGTCAGGAGAATTCCGGCGTGGTGCCGGACCTGCCGGCAACCCCAGTGCAGGAGTTTACCCGGACGGCGATCCGTCAGGGCTACGTGGAAGGGGCCAACGTCAACCCGATTCGGGAAATGACCAAGCTCATCATGATCACCCGCGCCTTCGAGGGCGTGACCAAGATGATCGATGCCAGCGGCGAGGCGCAGCAGACCGCCATCCGCGAGCTTGGAGCAAACTCATGAGCCTGACCGCGCTGGGCGGGATCGGCTCCGGCGAGGGGCCTGCGGGCACGACCGCGACCGCTACGGTGTCGATGCAGCAACCCGCTTCGGGGGCCAAGGCGAGCGGCTTTTCCGAGTTTCTCGACGTGATCAATCCGCTGCAACATATTCCCGGCGTCTCCCATGTCTATCGGGCGCTAACCGGCGACGAGATTTCGTCCGGTGCCCGGGCAGGCGGCAACATGCTCTACGGCCTGCTTGGCGGTCCCCTCGGCATGGTGGTCATGACCGGCGTCACCATCGCGGAAGAGGCGATGGACGGCCGGCTGGCAACTGCCGCTCCGCAAGGCGGTGGTTCCGAGACGTCTCAGGCCAGTGAGGCCGCGGGAGCCGAGCCGATCCCCTCGCAGAGTTCGTCGGCGGACCTGCCCTGGGGCGACACGCCGCCGACACCGACCGCGCGTCCGCAGGACGTGAGCGCTTTGAGGTCGCCGTCCGGGCCGTTCCTCGGTCTGGATGTGGCCCGCGCGGGCGCGCCCCTGCCTCCTGTTCGTGACGTATCGGCAGATGAAGCGCCTGAAGCCCGGGTTGACCCGCAGGCGGCGGTGGAAAGCCTTGGCCGCCATGGCGCCAATATCCTTCCCCTCGACGTGCTGGCGGCGCTTCAGGCCCGGCATCTGCAAGGGGCCGGGTCATGAACCGTCTGAAATCCATGGCCGCGGCGCTGAATGCGGCGCGCAAGGAGATCGGTCCGGTGCGGATCAGCGGCCGGGTGACCCATGTCTCGGCGGATTCGGTGCGGGTTTCCGGTCTTTCCCGCTTTGCCTGTCTCGGCGATCTGGTGACGCTGGAGGGCGCACGCGGCGCGCGGCGCGGCGAGGTGATCGTGCTCGACGAGGACGATGTGGTGATCAAACCCTTCGAGCGGACGGGCGACATCGTCATCGGCTGCCGGGCCCACCGTACCGGCGGGCTGACCATCCATCCGCACGAGAGCTGGAGGGGGCGGGTGATCAATGCGCTCGGCCGGCCGGTGGATGACCGGGGTCCGCTCGTCTTCGGGCCGGATGCCTGCCTGCTCGACAAGACCCCGCCACGGGCGATGGATCGCAACCGGGTGGAGCAGGGCGTGCGCACGGGCGTGCGGGTGATCGATCTCTTCACGCCGCTTTGCGTCGGACAGCGCATCGGCATCTTCGCCGGATCCGGCGTGGGCAAGTCGACCCTGCTCGGCATGCTCGCGGGGTTCGGGGCCTTCGATACGGTGGTTGTCTGCCTGGTTGGCGAACGCGGCCGGGAGGTGCGCGAATTCATCGACGAGACCCTGGGGCCCGCACTCGACCGGTCGGTGGTCGTGACCGCGACCGGCGACGAGAGCGCCATGATGCGCAAGCTGGCGCCCAAGACCGCCATGAGCGTGGCTGAATATTTCCGGGCGCTCGGCCAGTCGGTGCTGTTGATCGTCGATAGCGCGACCCGCTTTGCCCATGCCACTCGCGAGGTGGCGATGGCCGCCGGTGAGCCGCCCGTGTCGCGCGGCTATACGCCCAGCGTCTTCAGCGAACTGGCCCAGCTTCTGGAACGGGCCGGGCCGGGGATGAAGGGGGAGGGCGCAATCACGGCGATCTTCTCGGTTCTGGTGGACGGGGATGACCACAACGACCCGGTGGCGGATGCCATGCGCGGTCAGCTCGACGGGCATCTCGTTCTGGATCGCAAGATCGCCGAGGCCGGGCGCTATCCGCCGGTCGATATCCTGCGCTCCACCTCCCGTCTCTCGCACCGGGCCTGGACGCCTGAGCAGCGGGAACTGATCCTGCGGCTGCGCGGGCTGATCTCCGAGTATGAGGAGACGAAGGACCTGCGGATGCTGGGCGGCTATCAGGCCGGCGGCAATGCGGCCCTCGACAAGGCCTGCCATCTGGTGCCCCGGCTCTACGAGGCCATGCGGCAGACGGCGGCAAGTTCGGACCGCGGCGACCCCTTTGCCGATCTGGCGCGTTCCCTCTCCGACGGGGGCTGACCCAGCCTGCTCCTGTTCTGGCTGACGGGGTTGGTGTCCCGGCGTCAGGATGCGGGGCGAAGGGGTGAATTTCCTTTGCCGGAAAAGAGTGTCCGAAGGGGCTTGATTTCAGTATTGAACATTGTCATAAGTCAATATTATAACGTATTCATAAATCTAGTAAAATTTGAATTGAATTTATATTTGAAGAGTTGAAAATATATTGTCAGCTTTTCTGAAAATGACTTACTTACACCTTACAAGTCCTTTCACCAAAAGCCGGAAAAGACACCTGAAAATCTTCCATCTCGTTGATCCGTCTCCATTTTCATCGTAGCTCTAAATCTCCGGATGTTTCTTACGATTGCTGGAGTGGGCTAGTGTTTGTGATTGTTGATGACCGGCCGATCGTGACCGCAGGTTACGCATCCGCCTTTGAACGAGAGGGGTTCGCCAGCCTGGAGCTTCAGGCCGGTGAGCTCGAGGACTGGCTGAGTGTGGCGGCCGAGGCCGATCTGGAAGCCGTCGAGGGATTTCTCCTCGGTGAGGGCGAGGATCGCCTGCGGTTTCCCGAAGTGATCCGCCGCCAGTGCAAGGACGCTCCCGTCCTCTATCTGGAGGAGCGGACGCAACTCGACAGCACCCTGGAGCTGTTTTCGGCGGGAGCCGACGACGTGCTGCGCAAGCCGGTGCACGTCAAGGAGATCCTGGCGCGTGTCGGAGCGATCCGCCGCCGCATGATGGCCGAGACGGAGAATGTCAGCACCGGAGCCATCGAGGTGTTTTTTGATGGCCGCGACCCGATCATCGGGGGCGAGGTGATGGTCCTGCCGCGCCGCGAGCGCCGCATCCTGGAGTATTTCGCCCGCAACATGGGCCGCCGGGTCACCAAGGCGCAGCTGTTCAATGCGGTCTATGGGGTGACCAATGATGCGGTGGACGAATGCGTGGTCGAAAGCCACGTGTCGAAACTGCGCAAGAAGCTGCGGAACCGGCTCGGCTATGATGCCATCGAGAGCACGCGCTACATCGGCTACATGCTCAAGTCCGACCTGCCGGTGAAGCTGAAGGTTGTGGCGCGCGAGCGTGGCACCGTTCAGGCCTCCGCGCCGGTGGAGCGTTCGTCGCGCAACGCCATGCTCCGCGATCTCGCGGTGGTCAGCGCCTGAGAAGTGCACTTAGGACCGCCCTGAGGACGGACCCGGCGCTGAACGCCGGATCGACCGAGAGTGAGGGCAAGGTCCGGGGGCTAGCTTGCCCCGGCCAGACGGGCCGCGGTGGTGCCGGCGACGAAGCCGAGAGAGACCGCCGTCAGCAGTCCGTTGCCTGACAGATAGCCGGAGACTTCCGGCCCGGAGACGCCGCACGCGGCGCCGCCGCCCGCCAGCAGGTTGGTGAAGGGCTCACCATCAGCCTGCAGGACGCGCGCGGTGTCGTCGACGAGCAGTCCACCCTGCGTATGGAACAGGGCACCGGTGACCTTCACCGCATGGAAGGGTGTCGAAAAGCCCTTGTGACCGGCAAACGACCGACCGAACCGGTCTGTCGCGTCTTCCTTCGTCTCCGCCTTCGACAGCCGTTCCACCTCCGCCAGCGTTTCGCTCAGGGCCGCCTCTGGCACCTGAAGTGTGGCCGCCAGACTGCTGACATCCTGCGCCACCCTTACCGCACCGGCCTGGAAGGCCTGCTGGTAATCGGGGAAGCTCATGGCGAAGTCGTGCAGGCGCTGGTCATAGACGTTCCAGGCGACGCCATCGGGCTGGGCGAGCACGTTGACCGCCTGTTCCGAATAACCGCCATGCTCGTTGGAGAAGCGCTGGCCCGCCAGATTGACCTGAATGCCGCCTTCCATCATCAGCGCCCACGAAATCAGGATGCCGTGAGGATGGGCCAGCGACCCGTGCCCCTGATAGGCGGTGAGATGGGCGGTCTGCGCCTGCATCTCCTCGCCCCAGAGCAGGGCACTGCCGGTGTTGCCCTCGTGGCCATAATAGAGACCGTCGGCCATCTCCGGGATGTGCCGGGCGACGAGATCCGGGTTGCCGCCATAGCCATTGCAGGCCAGCACCACGGCTTTCGCGCGGATGATCTCCCGCGATCCGTCGGGGCGCAGGAGGGCCACCGCGTCGATGTGACCGGGTGCATCCCGGTAGAGCGTGTCGCAGAAGGCATCGGTGACGACGGGAATGCCGGCAGCTTCCACGGCCTGTTGCAGGCGGCCCATGAGGGCCTCTCCGGTCTTTTCTGGCACCGCATGCATGCGATGGCGGGTGTGACCCGGATAGAGGAAGTCGTCGAGGACGATCCACTCCAGCCCGGCCTCATCGGCCAGCCATTCGAGGGCGGGCGCGATGGTCCGGGTGGCGAGATCGGCAATCACCGGCTGGGACCGGCGCTTTGCCTTCTCCTGGATATCGTCAAGGAAGCGGGCCGGCGTGTCGTCGGTGACGCCGATGGCTTCCTGGAAACGGGTCCCCGGAGCTGGAATGAACCCCGAGGACATGGCGGTGGAGCCGGCCGGCACGGGATCGCGTTCGAGCACGATCGTCTCTGCGCCGGCGGCTGCCGCCTTGAGGGCTGCGACCAGGCCGCAGGCACCCGCACCTAAGATCAGCACATCGGTTTCCAGATCCACGTGGTCTGGCCGTCCTTCCACCACACGGGCGTCCAATGGCTGCTGCATCTGTCTAGAGTCCTTCGATCCAGGCCTGTGCCTCGGCGCAGGTCATGGTTTTCGACACGGTGGAGAGATCGCCGATGGACCTTTCGTGGGTCTCGCGGCTGAAGGCGGCGCAACCGTCGGAGAGGACGACGGTCTTGAAGTCGCGCACATGAGCGTCACGCACGGTGGAGGCGACGCCGCCGTTGGTGACGATGCCGCAGACCAGCAGCGTGTCGATGCCGGCCTTCTTCAGCACCCATTCCAGGCGCGTCATGAAGAAGGCGGAATAGGCCACCTTCTCCACGGTCAGGTCGGCCGGTTGCAGCAGGTCGACCAGCTGGTGACCCCAGGCGCCGGGGCAGAAGTCGCCCTTGGCCAGGAAGGGGCGAAGCTCCTTGAGGTGGGGAGAGATGAAAGGCTCTCCCCCCTTGCCCGGAACCAGGGTGAACTGGGTGGAAATCACCCAGCCGCCCTTTTCGCGCAGCGCCTCGGCCACGGGCAGAACCCGCGCGGGGAGGGCCGCGATGTCGTCGCTCTTCTGACCGCCGCGTCCATAGGCACCCTTCGGATCGAGAAAGTCGTTCTGCAGGTCGACGATGAGGAGACCCGTGCGGGCCGGATCGATGGCGCTGAGATCCATGGCTTACTTCACCGGCTTGATGATCAGGTTGCCGAAACGGTCGACCTCGCCGTAGAGGCCCGGATCGACGAAGATGGTCGTGTCCGCCTGTTCCAGGATGGCCGGGCCGTCGACGCGGGCGCCGATCTCCAGAGACAGCCGCTCGTAGACGGTGGCCTCGTAGGACTGGCCGTCCACATAGACGGTGCGCGAGCCGGTCTTGCACTGATCGGCGGGCTTGCCGTCGGTGGGGGCAAACAGCGCCATGTCCAGACCGGGGCGGCGGCCGATGACGGCGATGCGGTAGTTCATCACGCGCATCGGGATGCCGTCGAGCAGGCGGCCGAACTGGGCGGAATAGGCCGTCTCGAAGGCGGAGCGGATCGCGTCCGTGGTCAGGCCGTCCTTCGGCATGTCGAGGGCGACGGTGACCGTGTGGGTCTGGCCGAGATAGAGCATGTCCAGCTCATAGACCCGGTCGACACCGGCGAAGGAGACGCCGGCGGTGCCGAGCAGCTCTTCGGTCTCTGCGGCAACCGCTTCCATTTCCATGCCGAGAGCGGCGGCGTTCAGCTGATCGAGCAGCTTGTTGACCGTCTGCACCTTGTCGTGGCGCATGTCGGCGACCACACACCCCAGGGCGGACGTGACACCGGGGAAGCGCGGGACCAGGGCGGAGCCAAGGCCGACTTCCTTGATCAGGGCGCCGGTGTGCAGGGAGCCGCCGCCGCCGAAGGGCATGGCCGCGAACTGCGCCGGGTCGTGACCCTTCTCGATGGAGACGAGGCGGATGGCCCCGGCCATCTTGGCGTTGGCCATCTTGAGGATCGCCTCTGCGGCATCCTCGATGGACAGGCCCAGCGGGGTGGCGATGTGCTCGTCGATGGCGCGGCGCGAAGCCTCGATGTCCAGACGGTCGAGCTTGCCGCCGATGGGGCGGTCCGGGTTGATGCGGCCGAGCACCAGATTGGCGTCGGTGACCGTGGGGCGCGTGTTGCCGAGGCCGTAGCAGACCGGGCCGGGATCGGACCCCGCAGACTCCGGGCCCACCTGCAGCAGGCCGGACTTGTCGAGGCCGGCGATGGAGCCGCCGCCGGCGCCGATCGTGGTGATCTCGATCATGGGCGTGCGGACGACCATTCCGAAGTCGATGGCGGTCTGGGCGGCAAGGGCTGCTTCGCCACCGGCCACCAGGGACACGTCGAAGGAGGTGCCGCCCATGTCGCAGGTGATGATGTTCGGGAAGCCGGCAGCCTCCGCGATGGCGGTCGCCGCGATCACGCCCGCTGCCGGGCCGGAAAGCGCCGTGCGGACCGGATAGCGCTTGGCGGTATCGATGGACATGACGCCGCCATTCGACTGCACGATCAGGATGTCACCGAGGAAGCCCTGCGCCTTCAGGCCGTTTTCCAGCCGGTCGAGATAGGAGGCGACGGCGGGCTGGAGATAGGCATTGAGCGTTGCCGTGGACAGACGCTCGAACTCGCGGATCTCCGGCAGGATTTCCGTAGCGGCGGTCACATAGGCATTGGGCCAGACCGAGCGGACGGCTTCCACCGCGCGGCGCTCGTTGTCGTTGTTGGCATAGCCGTTGATGAAGAAGACGCAGACCGCATCGCAGCCGCTGTCGGCCAGAGCCCGGGCCTGGGCCTTGACTTCTTCCTCGTCCACAACGCGCAGGACGGACCCGTCCGCCAGCACGCGCTCGGAGACTTCCACCCGGTCGGGGCGGTCGACCACGGGGGTGAAGCTGCCCTTCAGGCCCCAGGTGGTCGGCCGGTCGCGGCGGCGCATCTCCAGCACGTCCTTGAAGCCTTCCGTGGTGATGATGCCGGTGCGGGCCCCCTTGCGCTCAAGAAGTGCGTTGGTGCCGACAGTGGTGCCGTGAACCACGGTGGAGATTTCGGAGAAATCGTCCACCTTGCGGGAGATGCCCTCGATGAAGCCCTTGGACTGGTCGCCACGGGTGGAGGGGACCTTGGTGGTGGTTACAGTGCCGTTGGCCTCGTCCAGAATGAACACGTCGGTGAAGGTTCCGCCAACGTCGACGCCGATGACATAAGCCGGTTTTTTCATTCTGCTGCCTCCTGGCGGCGCATTTCTTCAGTGCGGGAAAGATCGATGGTGCCATCGGCGGCAAGGACGACGCCGTAGTCGCGCACGGCGGCTTCCGCCGTGATGTAGCCGAGGGCCAGATCGCGGGCGACGGCTTCCGGATCACGGGCGAGCGGGCTGCCGTAACCGCCGCCACCCGGCGTTTCCAGCTTCAGGCGCTGGCCGCGATTGATGTGGATGCCCAGCATCTTGGAGGCCATGGGCGGGGTGTGGTCGCCGTCGGTCTGCTCGTAGGTGAAGCTGTTCAGGGCCGCGTTGCCGCCGCCGAGAATGCCCTTCGGTGCATAGCGGCCGCGTTCGCCGAAGAGGAAGACGTCGGCTTCCTGTTCCAGCAGCTCGATCTCGTAGGTGGCGCCCAGGCCGCCACGGGTGGTGCCGGGGCCGCCACTGTCGGGGCGCAGGGCCCACTGGGTGAAGCGGACCGGATAGGCACTCTCGAGGATTTCCAGCGGCGGAATGGTCGCCGTGGAAATCGGCGCGTTGCCGTGGTTGAGACCGTCGCCGCCGGCATGGGCCCCGTGGCCGCCGCCGAAGAAGGAGAACATGACCCAGCGCTTGCCGTCGGCGCGGTGGCCGGCCAGAGACAGGGCGTTGATGGTGCCATAGGCAGGCGCCATGGCATCTTCAGGGGCAAGTTGGGCGATGGCCTGGAACACCACGTCGATGAGACGCATGATGGTTTCCGTGTAGCCGCCGACGGGCTTGGGCGCCTTGACCGACAGGAGGCTGTCGTCGTCGATGACGAAGTCGACCGGCTCCAGAACACCCGCGTTGGCCGGCACGTCGCCGAAGACATGCTTGAGCGCCACGTAGCAGGCGGAAATGGTGGTGGCCCGCGAGATGTTCACCGGACCGGCGCAGGCGGCGGACGAGCGCGAGAAGTCCATCACCATGCGACCGTCGCGGATCGTCAGGTCGAGGGCGATCTTCAGCGGCTGGTCCTTGATGCCGTCATTGTCGAGGAAGTCTTCCGCCGAAACGGTGCCCTCGGGAAGCTCGCGGATCTGGGCGCGCATCATGTCGGCGGCGCGGGTCTTCAGCTCGGCCAGCGTCTCGGCCAGCGTCGCATCGCCCACTTCGTCGAGCAGCGCCTGCATGCGCTTCTCGCCAAGGTCCAGCGCGTTGATCTGGCCGTTGAGGTCACCATAGAGGGACAGGGGCAGGCGGGTGTTGGCGGAGAGGATGTCCACCACGTCCTGACGGAATTCGCCCTTGGAGAAGAGCTTGACCGGCGGGATGAGCATGCCTTCCTGGAAGCATTCGGTCGCCGCCGGGTTGTAGTTGCCCGGCACGTTGCCGCCCACGTCGTGCCAGTGGCCGACGGAGGCGAGGAAGCAGAAGAGCTTGCCATCGCGGAAGATCGGCTTCACCAGGCGGAAGTCGGAGAGATGCGTGCCACCGACATAAGGATCGTTGAAGATCCAGACATCGCCTTCGTTCAGACCGCCCTGGGTGGCGGCCTTGTCGATGACTGCCTTCACGGCAAAGGCCATGACGCCGACGAAGATCGGCAGGCCCGACTTGCCCTGGACGAGGGTGTCGCCGGTGAGCGCGTCATAGATGCCGTGGGAGGCGTCGTGCGCTTCGGCGATGATCGGGTTGAAGGCGGAGCGGAAAAGCGTCGCGTCCATCTCGTCGGCGATCTGTTCCAGCCGGCCCTTGAGAATGGCGAGCGTTACGGGATCGATAGCCATCAGTCGGCTCCCTTGTCGTACTGGCGGCCGTGCTCCAGCAGGGCAGGCGTGCCGATGAGGTCGTTGAGGCCGGCGAAGTCGAGCATCCGGTCACGGAAGGCTTCGTTCGAGCCATTGGCCAGCAGGTTGGCGTAATAGGCGCGGGCGGTGGCCGCGAGGGCGCGCACCACTCCGCCGGGGAAGATCACGAAGGAGAAGCCGAGGGCTTCCAGTTCGCCGGCGTTGACGATCGGGGTCTTGCCGCCCTCGACCATGTTGGCCATCAGCGGCACGCGACCGGCGAAGCGGGCGACGATGTCCTGCATCTGCTCGAGGGTCTGGGGCGCCTCGATGAAGAGCATGTCGGCGCCAGCCTCCACATAGGCTTCGGCGCGCTCGACGGCGGCCGCGAAGCCTTCGACGGCAATCGCGTCGGTGCGACCGATGATCAGCGTCTCCTCGCTGGCGCGGGCATCCACGGCAGCGCGGATCTTGCCTGCCATTTCCTCGAGGCTGACCAGGGACTTGCCGTCCAGATGGCCGCAGCGCTTGGGCATGGTCTGGTCTTCCAGCTGCAGGGCGTTCGCGCCCATGCGCTCGAAGGTGCGCACCGTGCGCTGAACATTCAGCGCGTTGCCGAAGCCGTTGTCCGCATCCACCACGATGGGCAGGGAGATGCGGTCGCGGACGGCGGCGATGGTGTCGGCCACTTCCGCCATGGAGACCAGCCCGATGTCGGGGCTGCCGAAGCGGGTGTAGGCGATGGAGGCGCCGGAGAGATAGACGGCTTCCGCGCCGGACTGCTCGGCAATCAGACCCGTGAGGGGATCATAGATGCCGGGCGCCAGCAGGATGGCGTCGTCTCCCAGTCGTTTTTTCAGGCACATTGTCCGTGCTCCTTGTGGCGCTCCCTGGAGAAGCGCTTTTTCAGGTGAGGCACCAGCCCGCCATCGGCGAGCAGGGCCTTCAAGTTTTCCGGAAGGGGTTCGAGGGAGATGACCTGGCCGCTGTCGACAAGCGTCAGGGTTCCCGCGTCAAGATCGAGGGCGGCGGAGGCGCCGTCCTCAAGGTCGGGCAGGTTCGGGGCGATGAGCACCGGCAGACCCAGATTGATGGCATTGCGATAGAAGATGCCTGCGAAGGACCGGGCGATGACCGCGGCCAGTCCGAGTTTCTTCAGGGCTTCCGCGGCCTGTTCGCGCGAGGAGCCCATGCCGAAGTTCTTGCCGGCGACGAGGATGTCGCCCGACCGGACAGAGCCTGCGAAGTCGGGACGCACGCCCTCCAGGCAATGGGCCGTGAGTTCGTCGATGCCGCCCTTCATGTACTGGCCCGGGGCCAGTTGGTCGGTGTCGATGTCGTCGCCGAAAAGGAAGAGGCGGGCACTCATCGAGCGGCTCCCTCGCTCAGGAACGGACGGGGGTCGGAGATCCGGCCGGTTACCGCGGAGGCTGCCACCGTGAAGGGTGAGCCGAGCCAGACCTTCGAGGAATTGGCCCCCATGCGGCCCTTGAAGTTGCGGGCGGTGGAGGAGATGCAGGTGACATCCTCTCCCAGCCGGTGGGCGCCATAGCCGGCGCAGATGCCGCAGGCGTTGGGCAGCAGCTTGGCACCGGCCTCCTCGAGGGTGCCGAGAATGCCGTCGCGGGCCGCACGCGACTGATCCTGTGCGGAGGAGGGGGCGACCAGAAGCTCCACGCCGCTGGCCACCGTCTTGCCCTTCAGGATCGCTGCGGCGTTCTTCAGATCCTCGTATTTCGCGCCGGTGCAGGCGCCGAGATAGGCCACCTGGATCGGCGTGCCGGGGGCATCGGTCACCGGTCCGGAGTTGGCCGGTGAATGGGGCGCTGCGACCTGGGGCACGAGGCTTGCCGCATCAAAGACATGATGGCTGAGCACGGGGGCGTCCGCGTCGGTCTTGAGCGACGCCCAGTCAAGACTGCCGAGATCGGCTCCGGCCTTTTCCAGGAAAGCGATCGTCGTCTCGTCGGGGGCGATGAGGCCTGCCTGACCGCCGAGTTCGGCCGCCATGTTGGAGAGCGTCATGCGTTCCTGCATGGACAGGGCGCGGATGGCCTCGCCGGTGTATTCGACCGCCTGATACTGGCCGCCGTCCATGCCGAGTTTGCCGCACAGGGCCAGCATGATGTCCTTGGCGGTGACGCCGTCGCTCAGGCGGTTCTGCCATTCGATGAGAATGGTCTGGGGCACCTTGAGCCAGATCTCGCCGGTGGCGAGAACGCCGGCCATTTCCGTGGCCCCGACCCCGAACATGTAGGCCCCGAAGGCGCCGCCGGTGGGCGAATGGCTGTCGCCGCCGACCACCAGCATGCCGGGCTTCAGGTGGCCCTTTTCGGGCAGGACCACATGGCAGATGCCTTCGCCGTCATGGAAGGCGACCTGACGCTCCTTCGCCCACGCGCGGGTGAGTTCGAGGATGCGGGCACCCTCGTCCGTGTCGCCGGGGACGAAATGGTCGGAGATGAGCACGACCTTGTTGCGGTCGAAGAGACCGACGCCAAGGTCTTGGAGGATGGGTTCGACACGGCGGGGGCCGCCGCTGTCGTGGATCATGGCGAGATCCACGGCGCAGGTCACCACCTCGCCGGGCGCAACATGGCTGCGACCGCTGGCGCGGGCCAGGATCTTCTGGGCAAGTGTTGTGGGCGTGGTCATGGGGTCACGACAGTCCGAGATAGGAGCGCTTGAGCTCCGGATCGTTCATCAGGTCGGCCGTGGGGCCGGAGAGGGAGATCAGGCCGTTTTCCATGACGAAGGCGCGCGAGGCGATTTCCATGGATTGCAGCACGTTCTGTTCCACCAGAAGGACCGGCAACCCGCCGGCGTTCAGCGCGCCGATCAGGGTGAACATCTCTTCCACCAGCAGAGGGGAAAGGCCGATGGAGGGTTCGTCGAGGATCAGCAGCTCGGGCTCGGCCATCATCCCGCGTCCGATGGCGAGCATCTGCTGTTCACCGCCGGACAGGGTGCCGGCCTTCTGGTCGAAACGCTCCTTCAGGCGGGGGAAGGTGGTTGTCACCTTCTCCAGGTTGGCGGAGCGGTTCTTGCGGGCGCGGCGGTAGGCGCCGAGCTCGAGGTTTTCCCGGATGGAGAGGTTCGGGAAGATGTGGCGGCCTTCCGGCACGTGGATGAGGCCCCGGTCGACGATGGCCTCAGAACTCAGGCCGGAGATGGTCTCGCCCTGGAAGAGGATCTCGCCGCCCCAGGGTTTCATCAGCCCGGAGAGAAGGGAGGACACGGTGGTCTTGCCGACGCCGTTGGAGCCGAGCAGGGCGACGATCTCGCCCGCCTGAATGTCGAGGGAGACGCCGCGCAGCACCTCGACGGTGCCATAGCCGCCGCGCAGGTTGCGGATCTCAAGCATGGGAAGTCTCCGAGGCTGCGGACTGGGCGGCCATGCGTTCAGCCATGCCCTTGCCGAGATAGGCCTCGATCACTTCCGGATCGCGGACCACGTCGGCCGGGATGCCTTCCGCGATCAGCGTGCCTTGGTTCAGGACCCAGGTGTATTCGGAAAGGCTCATGACGGCCTGCATGACATGCTCGATCAGAAGGATGGTGATGCCGTCGTCCTTGAGGGAGCGGATCACGGGGATGATGTCGCGGATCTCCGAGGGATTGAGACCGGCGAGCACCTCGTCGAAGAGGATCATGGTCGGATCGGTCGCGAGCGCCCGGGCCACTTCCAGCCGCTTTCGGCCGGCAACGGTCAGGGAGGCGGCGTCCTGGTCCAGCCGATCGCCGAGGCCGACCCGGGTGGCAACCGCTTCTGCCTTGGCAAGGGCCTGCGAGCGGGAGCGGATCTTCAGGTGGGCGCCGACGGCGATGTTCTCGCGCACGGTCTGGCCGCGGAAGGGCTGCACGATCTGGAAGGTCCGGATCATGCCCCGCTGGGCGATCTTCTGGGGCGCCAGGCCGGTGATGGTCTCGCCCAGGAAGGAGACCGTTCCGCTGTCCGGCTTGTGGAAGCCGGTGATCAGCGCGAAGAGGGTCGTCTTGCCGGCGCCGTTGGGACCGATCAGCGAGGTGATCTTGCCCTTGGGAACGCTCATGTGGACGTTGTTGGAGGCCTTCAGCCCGCCGAAGCTCTTGCTGATGCCCTTGACCTGGAGCATGGGGGCGTCGGTCATGCGCGGGTCTCCTTCTTGCCGGCGCGCGCGGCGGCGCGGCGCAGGCCGAGGGCGGTCACCAGTCCGGCGAGACCGCGGGGAGAGAACAGGATCACCAGCACCAGCAGCACGCCGTAGAGCACCAGGCTCGCGCCCGGCAGGTCGCCGATGAGCTCGCGGGTGACTTCCGACAGGGTGTGCAGGGCGACGGCGCCGAAGAGCGGACCGAAGAGTGTGCCCAGGCCGCCGACGATGGGGACCAGAAGGCTTTCGACGGACACCGCGGAGCCATAGGCGATCGACGGGTCGAGATAGAGGAAGTACTGGGCATAGAAGGTGCCGGCGAGCCCGGAGAACATGCCGGACATCAGGAAGGCCGACATCTTAACCCGGAACGGATCCACGCCGAGGGCACGGGCCGCATCCTCGTTGTCGCGCACGGCCATGAGCTGGGCGCCGAAGCGGGAGTTGCCGAGCCACCAGGCCGTCAGGAAGGCGGCGAAGGTTATGGTCAGCAGAAGCCAGAAATAGCCGGCCTTGGTGGCGAACTGAAGGTTGGCAGCCGAAGGATCCAGGTCGATCAGCAGGCCGACACCGGCGCCGGTGAAGGGCACGGAGTTGGACAGGATGCGCAGCACCTCGGCAAAGGCCAGGGTGATGAGGGCGAAATAGGAGCCCTTCAGGCCATAGCGGAAGGTGGCGAAGCCGATGAAACCGGCCACGGCTGCGGCCAGAAGGCCGCCGGCGACGAGGCCGACCCACGGGTTGATGCCGTATTGCACCTGAAGCACCGCGATCGTGTAGGCGCCGGTTCCGAAGAAGGCCGCATGGCCGAAGGAGAACTGGCCGCCATAACCGCCGAGGATGTTCCAGGCCTGACCGAGCAGGGCGGCATAGATGACCATGATGATCAGGTTCATCCAGAAGTCGGATCCGACGAAGGCGGGTACGAGGGCGAGTGCGGCGAAGAGGACGAGGAGGAGGACAAGCTGCTTCATGGTCTTACACCTTGTGTCCGAGCAGGCCGGTCGGGCGGAAGATCAGCACGACGATGAAGATCAGGAAGATGCCGATCTGGCCGAGGCTCTCGCCGAGGAAGAGGCCGCCGAGAGCTTCGACCACACCGATGATCAGACCGCCGATGAGCGCACCGACGAAGGAACCCATGCCACCCAGCACCACGATGGTGAAGGCGACGAGCACGAAGCCCTGACCCACGTGGGGGCTGACGTAGTAGCTCGGCAGGAGCAGGCAGGCGGCGACGCCCAGGCAGGCGATGCCCAGACCGTAGCTCATGGCGAAGACGTGATTGACGTTGATGCCGACCAGGCGGGCGCCCTTGGGCTCCTTGGCGAGCGCGCGGATGGCGCGGCCGAGGTCGGTCTTGCTGATCACCAGCCAGAAGGCGGCGGCCGTGACTATGGCGCCGATGAAGGCATAGACCTTCGGCTGGGGCAAGAAGGTGCCGAAGATCTCGAACACCTCGAAGGAATAGGGGGTGTCGATGATCCGCGTGTCGGACTTGAAGACCATCAGGGCGAGGTTTTCGATGATGATCGACAGGCCCAGGGTGACGAGCAGGATGTTCTCGTCGCGGCCGTGGCTGGCCTTGGTGATGACCAGACGCTGCAGACCATAGCCGAGGGCGAACATCAGCGGCGGCACGATGAAGAGCGCCAGATAGGGATCGACCCCGAAGCTGACATTGAGGAAGAATACCGCATAGAGCGCCAGCATCAGCAGCGCGCCGTGGGCAAAGTTGATGATGTGCAATACGCCGTAGATGAGGGTCAGCCCGAGGGCGACCAGGGCATAGAGCGCACCCGTCGTCAGTCCGTTCAGCACGGACGGCAGGACGATCGCGAGATCTGGCATGGTCTTGTCGCTATCTGGAAGAGGGTGCCGCCGGGGTACGATGCCCCGGCGGTCATTTGTCTTGTGCGCGAAATCAGCCGCTGATCGGGAAGACCGGCTCGGCGGAGGCGAAGTCGGCCGGCGAGATCACCGCGATGTCGCCCTTCTGAACCTGCGTGATCACGGGGGCCGCGCCGGTGTTCTGGCCGTCGACCATCATGGTCTCGTTGTAGGGCATGAAGGACATGTCCAGGGTGGAGTTGGCCAGCGCGTCGTTGACGGCTTCCTTGTCCGTGGACCCGGCGCGCTCGATGGCGTCGACGAGGCCGAGGACCGCGTTGTAGGCCAGGAAGACTTCGTAGGTGTAGACGAGGCCCTTGGCTTCGGCTGCGGCCTTGCGCTGCAGGGCCACTTCGGACTTCGGGTTGAACCAGTGGTTGCAATCCATGATGAGGTCCGCAGCTTCCGGGAACTCGTTGACGAACTTGTAGTTCGACGCTGCGCCGCCAAGCACGGAGTAGATGCCCTTGGCCTCGATGCGCTGCTGGCGCATGGTGCGGGCGAGCAGCACATACTCATTGTAGTAGTTGGCCGGGATGATCAGGTCCGGCTTGTTGGACTTGATCTGCAGCACGATGTTGGTGAAGTCGCGGGTCGGGTTCGCGTGCTTGATGACGTCCTGAACCTCGATGCCGATGAGCGGCAGACGCTCGGCCAGCAGGTTTGCGGTGCCGGTGCCGAAGACGGATTCCTCATGGATGATCATGGCCGTCTTGGCGGGGGAGGCGGAGGCCTGGTTGATGGCGTTCAGGCCATCGACGGCAGACGCTGCGCAGGCGCCGTAGCCCGGGCTGAAGCGGAACGTGTTCTTCAGGCCGCGGTTGACGATGTTGTCGGCCACACCGACGTCCACCACGTGCGGGGTGTTGGACTTGGCGGCTTCCTGGGAGGTCGCCAGCGAGATTGCGGAAGAGTAGCCGGCGACGATGCCGGCGACGCCTGCGTCGACCATCTTGGTGACTTCGGCCGCGCCGATTTCCGGCTTGCCCTGGCTGTCGGCCAGAACGGCTTCGACCATGGCGCCGCCCATCGACTTGATGCCGCCGGCGGCGTTGATGTCGGCGATGGCCATCAGGGCGCCTTCACGGCACTGGGTGCCGGAGAAGGCGATGAAGCCGGACACCGGGTGAATCAGGCCGATCTTGACCGGAGCGGCCTGGGCCCGCAGCACTGCGGGAAAACCGGTGACACCGAGACCGAGGGCAGCTGCCCCGGTGGTGGCGAGAAACTGACGGCGGCCAAGGCCTCCGTTCTTCGAAATTCCTGTCATCTCAAATACCTCCCGATCTGGCTGCCGCGGCAGCGTCGGATTGACCCGGTTCCCCTGGTAGCTGTTATCCGCCCCCTGCCGGGATGGGGGCGGAGCTTGTTGTCGTCCAGCGGGCATCGCCGTCTTCGGTGATGCGACGCATGGACAATTCGAAATGGTAGAGATCCGGCCGGTAGAGGGCGCGGATGTATTCGACCGGACGCTCGTGGCGGTCGCGCACGACGCGGCGCACCTCGATCAGCGGATTTCCCGGGTGGGTCTCCAGGGCTGCGGCGACATCGGTGTCGGCCAGCGTTGCGGTGATGGTCTGACGGGCGGATTCGACCTCGACGCCCGCGCGCTCGAGAAGGTGCAGCAGCGGGATGCGGTTGAGGTCCTCGTGGTCGTAGTCGCGGCCGATATCGGCGGGAACATAGGTGACCAGATAGGACATGGGCTCGCCGTTGAGGCGACGTACGCGCACCGCGCGCTGCACCTCGTCGCCGGTGGCAAGGTCGAGGGCGTGGGCGATGTCCTCGCTGGCGGGCAGATAGGTGAACTCGAGCACCGTCGCCTCGGTGGACAGACCCATCAGCGAGACATTCTCCAGCCAGCCCTCGATGGAGGAGGTAACGGCCGGAGACGGCGGGCGCTGCAGAACCCGGGTTCCCCGGCCGCGCTCGCGGATCACCAGTCCGGCATCCGCAAGTTCGTTGAGGGCACGCTTGGCGGTGATGCGCGAGACGCCGAATTCGATGGAGAGATCCTGTTCGCTTGGCACGAGCTGGCCGGCAGCGAGATCCCCGCCATAGATCTGGTTGCGCAGGATGAGGAAGATCTGGTGGTAGAGCGGAACGGGCCCGGTCGGATTCAGGCGCGCCGCAGGAGCCTTGGCTCCCCCAGTGATGTCAGCCTGATTTCCGTTCGTCATCGGCGGCACTCTCCCCTTGGATGTTCAAATGGTATAACAGTATGCCATTATGTCAATTCCGATGGTTCCGGAAAAAACGGAGGGACGTCATGCCGGTGGTTCGGGTTCTGCTGATCGAGGGATATGGGGCGCAGGTGCGGCGCCGGTTGGGGCAGGCCCTGACGGATGCGGTGCGCCTGGTGATCGATGCGCCAAAGGATGCGGTGATCGTGGCCACAGAAGAGGTTGCGCCGGAGAATTACATGCGCGGCGGCGAGACCCGTCAGCCCGGCCGGGCGGTGGCCGATCCGGTGGAGGCGGTGCAGACGTTCCTGGGGCTGATGAGCGCGCGGGATCTGGCCGGAGCGCAGGCCTGTCTCGCCCCCGGGGCCGAAATGGTGTTTCCCGGCGGCCGGCGGTTCACCGCGCTGGCGGACATGGTCGCCTGGGGGGCGACCCGCTATGCGCAAATCGACAAGAGCTTCGAGGGGTTCGATGTCTCGATGGGAGCGGCGGGGCCTGTGGTGTCGTGCCGGGGAACCCTCTCGGGCGTGTGGACCGACGGCACGCCCTTTTCCGGCATCCGCTTCACCGACCGCTTCGAGTTGACGGCCGAGGGCCTGATCTCCGGCCAAGAGGTCTGGAACGATCTGGGAGAGGCGCGCGCCCCCGCGTGAGGGCGCGCAGCGGCATCAGAGTGTTGCGGCTTCAGAGCCTGACGGGGGTTTCCGCCAGACCGCGAATGCCCTCGCGCAGCACGAAGGTCTTGCCTGCATGGGGCTGGGCGGCGAGATCCTCGGCGCTCAGGCCTTCCTGTGCGGAGGTGCAATAGAGATCGGTGAGATCCGCACCGCCGAAGGCCGGGCAGGTGACATGGGCCGCCGGCAGGTCCAGGGTGCGCACGAACTTGCCGTCCCTGTCATAGGCTGCCAGACGGGAGGCCCCCCACTGGGCGTTCCAGAACAGACCTTCGGCGTCGATCACCGCGCCGTCCGGGTTCAGCCCTTCGGCCTTGAGATCGAGATAGATCTCGCGCTCCGCCACCGGCCAGCCGTCGCCATCGAGCTTCTGCCGCCAGACGAGCCCCAGGGCGGTATCCGAGAAGAAGGCTTCGGAGCCGTCGGGCAGGAAGCAGGTGGCATTGGGAATGGTGATGCCGCCGCAGAGCTGGCGCAACTCGCCCTTGTAGAGCCGCCAGTAGCTGCCAGCGCCGCTCTCGGCGGACTTGCCCATGGTGCCGATCCAGAAGCCGCCGTGGGGGTCGACCCGGCTGTCATTGGAGCGGGTGACCGGATTGTCGGCTTCGAGTGGCATGTAGGCCTCGCGGGCCCCCGTGTCCGCATCGAAAAGGGACAGGCCGCTCTCCGAGGCGATCAGCAGGCGCCGCTCATCGACGATGGCCGCGGCGGAGGCGTGTTCGCCCATGTCCCATTCCAGGGCCGTGTCGCCTTTTCGGCTCAGGAGCTTCCGGTTGATGATGTCAAACCAGAAGAGCTGCTGCCGCCCCGGGTGCCAGAGCGGCCCCTCTCCCAGAAAGCAGGCGCGGTCGTCGAAGATCTCTGCGGTCATGTCATTCCTCCCCGGTGGCCGTCTATCGCCTAGCCGACGGCCTTGTCATAGGCGGCGACCAGACTGGTTGCGCGGGCCTTGATGTCGTCCAGGCTGTAGCCGGGCTTGAACAGGTCCGAGCCGATGCCGAAGCCCCTGATGCCTGCGTCCAGCCACTCCTTCATGTTGTCCGGGCTGATGCCGCCGACCGCATAGCAGCGGGTGCCTGCGGGCAGGACGGCGCTGAGCGCCTTGAAGCCGCCGAGGCCGAGGACGGAGGAGGGGAAGAGCTTCAGCCCGTCCGCGCCCGCATGAAGGGCGGCGAAGGCTTCGGTCGGCGTCATGATGCCGGGATAGGAGAGCATGCCGGCGGCCTTGGTGGCACGGATCACCTCCACATTGGCATCGGGCGAGACGACCAGCGTGCCGCCGGCGTCCTTGACCGACTGGACCTGGGCGGTGGTCAGAACCGTGCCTGCGCCGATGGTGGCTTGCGCGCCGTATTTCGCGGCGATCCGGCCGATGCTGACGAGGGGATCGGGCGAGTTGAGTGGCACCTCGATGAGGGAGAAGCCGGCCTCGACGAGAATGTCGGCGACGTCGAGGGACTGCTCCGGGGTCAGGCCCCGCAGGATGGCGATCAGATTGCGGGCCATTCACCGGCCTCCTTCAGGGTGTGACAGGCGGCGGTGAGGCCGGCCAGGGTGGCGTCGGTGGTGTCCATCATCGCAGCATCCCTGCCGAAATGGCCGAGTGCCTGACGGTAGCGCGCGCCGAGCGGACCGGAGCCGATCAGTGCGACGGGCAGGTCTGCATCGGTCTCGGCAGCGGCGGTGAGTTCGGCGCCCAGCAACAGGCCCGAGAGATAGTCGAAGGCCTCGACGGGGGTGAACCCCTGCAGGAGCCCCCGGGCACGGATGGAGAAGAGATCGGCGGAGAGATTGCCGCGAAGGGCGCGCGCCCTGTCCAGCCCTTCGACGAATCGGGAGCCGGAGGTCTCGGACATGTCGGCGGCGGCCGCGAGCGAGTGGCGCAGCACCGAATGGCCGGAGAGAAGGGCGAACATCTCGCCGGTCATGTAGGTGCGGAAGGACAGGACCTGATCGTCCTTCAGTCGCGCCCATTTGGAATGGGTGCCGGGCAGGCAGAGCAGACCGTCGAAGCCGGGGTGTGCGGACAGGAAGCCGGCGATCTGGGTTTCCTCGCCGCGCATGACATCTGCCGGTTCCTGCTGGGCCAGACCGGGAAGGATGCGCAGGGCAAGGGCCGGGTCGGTGGCAGGCGCGCGCACCAGACCGGTCTCAGAAAGCGCCGGACCCGGAACCGGGCCGTAAGCTGCCTCGATCCACCCCTGACGGGCCCCGACCATGCCGCAGGCGATCATGGGTCTGGGGCCATCGGCGAGCCAGCCGGAGACCAGCTCGGCGAGTGCCTCTTCGAAGGCGTCGCGGGAGAGCTGGCCCATGCCCTTGTCGGAGGAGGCGCTGGCGATCGGACGGTCGTTTGCGTCCATGGCAAAGACACGCAGGCGACTGGTTCCCCAGTCGACCGCGATCCAGCTGATGGCACCTGGAATGACGGCGCTCCCGGCGGGAGCGCTCCGGGTCAAGGCTTGTGTCGGATCACTGCTCATCATGAAAGGCTTCGGTGGTCACCCGCTTGCCGAGCATGAATGCATCGGCCACGTGGACCAGGGGGGAGAGGTCGACATCGCTGCCGCGCGTGGCAAGCAGCTCTGCGAAATGGGCGTAGATGCCGTCGTATTCCGACGCAAGGGCTTCATCGGCCGAAACCGACTTGCCGTCGATCAGAACTGTCGCACCACCGTCCTGCAGGACGACCGTTCCGTCCTTGGTGACGATCTCGATGTCCCAGGTCTGCTTGCCGGTCTGGCGCCAGTCGAAGTCGGCCTTCAGGGTGAAGCCATCCGGACCCCTGAAGTCGATGTCGGCGGCAATCGGCGTCTCGCAGTTTTCCGGGAAGGTGAGTTCGGCGGCCGTGACATGCAGGTCGACGGGCATGATCTCGGTCAGGATCGACAGGGCGTTGATACCCGGATCGAAGACGCCGACGCCGCCGGCCTGCCAGATCCAGGCCTGACCGGGATGCCAGTGCTTCACGTCCTCGCGCCAGGTGATGCGGCCGGAAACCGGCGTGCGGGTGGAGAGCCAGTCCTTGACGCCGGCCACGCCCTTGGCATGGCGCGAGTGCCAGGTGGCATAGAGCACGCAGCCGTTTGCCTCGGCCAGGCGCATCAGGTCGTGCACTTCGGCCAGCGTTGCTCCGGGCGGCTTTTCGAGAAGCACGTCCTTCTTGTAGTCCAGCGCCAGACGGGCAAGCTCGTAGCGCACCTGCGGCGGAACGCAGAGCGCGACGGCCGTGATATCCGGCTGGGCTTTCAGCAGATCTTCCAGATCCTCGTAGGTCGGGACGTCCAGGCCGGACGCGCTGCGGCTGGCAACGGCGGCAAGGGTGAAGGCGTCGCTGCGGGCGATGGAGGGCAGGTGCTGGTCCTTGGCGATCTTGCCAAGGCCGACGATCGCGATCTTCGTGGCGGTCATGGGTCTCAGGATCCGGAATGGTTGACCCCTCCCCCGGGTGGGGGAGGGGAGCATCAGGGACTAGGTGCTAGCTTCAATGGGCTTCGCGGGCAACCGCATTGCCGCGACCTCCGCGCAGGAAGTCGAAATCGGCGCCTTCGTCGGCCCCCAGCACGTGGTCATAATAGAGGCTGGCATAGCCGGAGGTCGGCCGCTCGATGGTCGGCTGCCATTCGGCCAGACGCCGGTCGAGTTCTTCCTGCGGGATGTCGAGATGCAGGCGGCGGTTGGCCACGTCGACCTCGATCATGTCGCCGGACTTCACCACGGCCAGAGGACCGCCGACGGCGGCTTCCGGGGCCGTGTGCAGGATGACCGTGCCATAGGCGGTGCCGGACATGCGCGCATCGGAAATGCGGATCATGTCCTTGATGCCCTTGCGCAGGACCTTCGGGGGAAGGCCCATGTTGCCGACTTCGGCCATTCCCGGATAGCCGCGCGGGCCGCAGTTCTTCATGACCATGATGCAGGTCTCGTCAATGTCGAGAGCCTCGTCGTTGATGCGGGCCTTGTAGTCGTCGATGTCCTCGAAGACCACGGCGCGGCCCTTGTGCTGCATCAGGTGGGCCGAGGCGGCCGAGGGCTTGAGCACCGCGCCCTTGGGGGCCAGGTTGCCGCGCAGAACCGCGATGCCGCCGGAGGAGGTCAGGGCCTTGTCGGCCGGCAGGATGACGTCCTCGTTCCAGTTGCGGGCCGGGGCCACTTCTTCCGCGATGGACTTGCCCGAAACGGTGACCGCATCGCCATGGAGATGGCCGGCATCCAGCAGGTTCTTCAGCACCACGGGCAGGCCGCCGGCATAGAAGAACTCTTCCATCAGATACTTGCCCGAGGGCATGAGGTTGACGATCGTCGGGATGTCGCGGCCGAGCCGGTCCCAGTCGTCGAGGGTCAGGTCCACGCCGGCGCGGTTGGCCATGGCCAGCAGATGCACCACCGCGTTGGTGGACCCGCCGATGGCCGCATTGGTGCGGATGGCATTCTCGAAGGCCTGCCGGGTCATGATGTCGGAGGGCTTGAGATCCTCCTTGACCATGTCGACGATGCGGCGGCCGGTGAGATGGGCCATCACCCGGCGGCGGCTGTCGACGGCCGGGATGGCCGCGTTGCCGGAGAGCGCCATGCCGAGGGCTTCGGCCATGCAGGCCATGGAGGAGGCGGTGCCCATGGTGTTGCAGGAGCCGGGCGAGCGGGACATGGCCTGCTCTGCCTCCAGGAAGTCGTCGGTGGTCAGCTCGCCGGACTTCACCATCTCGGAGAACTGCCAGAGCGCGGTGCCGGAGCCGATGTCCTGACCGCGCCACTTGCCGTTGAGCATCGGGCCGCCGGTGACGGCGATGGCGGGAATGTCGACGGAGGCGGCGCCCATGAGCAGGGCCGGGGTGGTCTTGTCGCAGCCGACCATGAGCACGACCCCGTCGATGGGGTTGCCGCGCAGGGCCTCTTCCACGCCCATGGCGCAGAGGTTGCGGAACATCATCGCCGTGGGGCGGAGCGAGCTTTCACCGGGCGAGAACACCGGAAACTCGACCGGCAGGCCGCCGGCTTCGTAAATGCCGTGCTTCACCCGCTGGGCCAGATCGCGCAGATGGGCGTTGCAGGGGGTCAGCTCGGACCAGGTGTTGCAGATGCCGATGACGGGGCGGCCATCGAACAGGTCTGCCGGCAGGCCCTGATTGCGCATCCAGGACCGGTGATAGATCTGGTCCTTCTCGGTGCCTTCGAACCATTCCTGCGAGCGCAGACGGCGCGGCCATTGAGCTTTCTTGTGGGTCATGGATCTCTTCCGGAGAGAGGGCGGCGGAGGCATGGCTCCGCCTGCCGCACGTGTCAGAGGGTCTTCACCGTGGTCAGGTCTTCCGGGCCCTCCTTCGGGCGGAAGCTGAGGGTGTTCTTCAGGGGCAGGCCGAAGGGATCTGCGGAGATCTCGAAGATGTCGCCGTCCCGGGTCTGGATCTTGTCGGCGAAGGAGAGGGTCGCCGTGCCGAACATGTGCACGTGGACGTCGCCAGCCTTGCGGAACACGTCATACTTGAAGTGATGGTGTTCCAGATTGTTGAGGGAATAGGACATGTTCGCCTCGCCCGAGACGAAGGGCTTTTCCCAGAGGGTCTGGCCGTCGCGCAGGATTCGCGAGGTGCCCTCGATGTTCTGCGGCAGGTCGCCCACCAGGATCTCCGGGCCGAAGGCGGCCGGGCGCAGCTTGGAATGGGCGAGATAGAGGTAGTTCACCTTTTCCGTCACGTGGTCGGAGAACTCGTTCGCCAGGGCAAAGCCGATCCGGTAGGGGGTGCCATCGTCGCCGATCACGTAGATCCCGGCGATTTCCGGTTCCTCGCCGCCATCCTTGGCGAAGGTGGGGGAGACGAGGGCCGCACCCGTCGGCACGGCGCAATGGCCGTTGCCCTTGTAGAACCATTCCGGCTGGGCCCCGGCCTTGCCGTTCTCGGCCTTGCCGCCTTCCAGGCCGATCTGGAACATGCGCATGCTGTCGGTGATCTCGGCCTCGGCGTCCTTCGACTTCACATGCATGGAGTTGCGGGTGGAGGCGGAGCCGAGATGGGTGAGACCGGTGCCGGTGAGGTGCAGGTGCGCCGGATCCGGCGGCATGATCGGCAGCAGAAGGCGGCCTTCCTCGGCCGCTGCGGCAAGGTCCACGGCCTCGCCGACCCCGAGCTCGCCGATGCGGGCGGCAATGGACTTGCCCGAACGGATGCAGTCGAGAGCCAGGTCGTAGACCGACGCGACGCCGTTGACCACATAGGCCTCGGTGCCTTCTCGGGTGACGACGGCCGTCGTCCCGTCCGCACGCTTGATCTGGGAGAGAAGCATGTTCGTTTCCTCGTGAGACCGCGGATCAGGCGGACTTGTTCTTGTTGTAGACGTCGAAGATCACGGCGGCGAGAAGCACCAGGCCTTTGATCATCTGCTGGTAGTCGATGCCGATGCCCATGATCGACATGCCGTTGTTGAGCACGCCCATCAGGAAGGCGCCGACCACGGCGCCGATGATGGTGCCCACGCCGCCGGCGGTGGAGGCGCCACCGATGAAGACGGCGGCAATCACGTCCAGCTCCAGGCCGAAGCCGGCCTTGGGAGTTGCGGTGTTGAGGCGGGCGGCGAAGACGAGGCCGGCAGCTGCGGCCAGAACGCCCATGTTGGTGAAGGCCAGGAAAGTGAGCCGCTCGGTCTTGATGCCCGACAGCTTGGCGGCCTTCTGGTTGCCGCCGAGCGCATAGATGCGGCGGCCGACCGTGGTGCTTTCGGTGATGAAGGCATAGATCAGGGTGAGCACGCCCATGGTGATCAGCACGTTCGGCAGGCCGCGGAACTGGGCCAGCTTGAACATGATGAAGATGAGGGCGGCGGCGATGACCAGGGTGCGGCCCCAGAAGAGGGCAGCCGGATCTCCCTCGATGCCATAGGCCCGGTTCTGGTCACGCTGGCGCTTGCTGACCCAGATCACCAGGGCGGCGGCCACGACACCGGCCAGGAGGCTCAGGCCGTTGATCTTGCGGACGTCGAAGAGCTCTGCGAAGAAGGCGCCGATGCCGGCGGGCAGCACGTCCGGCACGAAGCCGTTGGCGATCAGCTGGAATTCCTTGGGGAAGGGGCCGACGGACTGGCCTTCGAGCAGCCAGAGCGACAGGCCGCGGAAGACGAGCATGCCGGCCAGCGTCACGATGAAGGACGGGATCTTCCAGTAGGCGACCCAGTAGCCCTGGGCCGCGCCGATGATGCCGCCGATGATGAGACAAGTCAGGATCGTCACGCCGGTGGACTGGCCGAGATCGACGGTCATCACGGCGGCGAGGGCGCCGATGAAGCCCATGACCGAGCCGACCGAGAGGTCGATGTTGCCCGAGACGATGACGATCAGCATACCGAGCGCCATGATGATGATGTAGGAGTTCTGCAGCAGCAGGTTGGTGATGTTGACGGCCTTCAGCAGGGTTCCGTCGGTCACCACCTGGAAGAAGACCATCACCACGATGAGGGCGAGAAGCAGTCCGTATTCCCGCAGGTGGGAGGACAGATAAGCTCCGAGGGAGCGGCCCTTGGTGGTCGTGTGGCCGGAGGCTTCACTGGTTGCGGAGTTCATGGTTCACTCTCTCATTCGTTCACGATGAGCGACATGATGCGCTCCTGGTTCGCCTCGGCCGCACTCAGCTCGCCGACCAGCTCCCCTTCGTTCATGACATAGATGCGATCGCACATGCCGAGCAGCTCGGGCATCTCGGACGAGATCATGATCACGCCCTTTCCTTCTGCCGCCAGCTCGTTGATGATCGTGTAGATTTCGTATTTGGCGCCCACGTCGATGCCGCGGGTCGGCTCGTCCAGGATCAGCACGTCCGGCTCGGTGAAGAGCCACTTGGCCAGGACCACCTTCTGCTGGTTGCCGCCGGACAGGTTCATCGCCTTCTGGAAGACGGACGGGGTGCGGATGGCCAGCGCCTCGCGGTAGCGCTCCGCCACGCGGGTTTCCTCGTTGCGCTTCAGAACGCCGCCCTTCGACACACCCTCGAGATTGGCGAGCGTGGTGTTGAAACGGATCGTTTCCTCCAGGATCAGCCCGAGGGTCTTGCGATCCTCGGTGACATAGGCGAGCCCCGAGCCGATGGCCCGGTCGACCGTGCTGACGTCGATGGGCTGGCCGCGCAGGGAGACCTGGCCCGAGATGTTGCGGCCGTAGGAGCGGCCGAAGATGGACATGGCCAGTTCGGTGCGGCCCGAGCCCATGAGGCCCGCGATGCCGACAACCTCGCCGGCGCGCACATTCATGGCCGCATCGCGGATGACCTGCCGGTCGGTGTGCTCCGGGTGCCAGACATTCCAGTCGCGGACCTCGAGCAGCATGTCGCCGGGCGTGCGGGCATGTTCGGGGTAGCGGTGGGTCATGTCGCGGCCCACCATGTGGCGCACGATCTCGTCCTCGCTGAGGCCCTCTTTTGCGTCCATGCTGTGCACGGTCATGCCGTCGCGGATCACGGTGACCCGGTCGGCGACGTAGCGCACCTCGTTCAGCTTGTGGGAGATGATGATGCAGGTGACCCCTTGCGCCTTCAGCTCCAGCATCAGGTCCAGCAGCTTGCGGCTGTCGTTTTCCTGAAGGGCGGCGGTGGGCTCGTCGAGGATCAGCAGCTTGACGTTCTTCGACAGGGCCTTGGCGATCTCGACGAGCTGCTGCTTGCCGACGCCGATGCTGTCCACCTTGGTGGTGGGCGGCTCGGACAGGCCGACCTTGGCCAGCAGCTCTTCCGTGCGCCGGTTGGTCTCGCGCCAGTCGATCACCCCGTTGCGGGCGCGCTCGTTGCCAAGGAAGATGTTCTCGGCAATGGAGAGCTGCGGCACGAGGGCCAGCTCCTGGTGAATGATGATGATGCCGCGCTCTTCCGTGTCGCGGATGTTGCGGAACTGAGCGGTCTCGCCTTGATAGACGATGTCGCCGTCATAGGTGCCGAAGGGATAGACCCCGGACAGCACCTTCATGAGGGTCGACTTGCCCGCACCGTTCTCGCCGCAGATTGCGTGGATTTCGCCTTCGTTCACCGTCAGATTGACGGTGTCGAGCGCCTTCACGCCCGGGAAGGTCTTGGTGATGCGGCGCATTTCCAAAATCGGGGTCATGATATGTGGTCTTCGCTTCCTGGCGCGGGCCAAGCCCTGCGCGGACCCGTCTGGTCCCGACCTGCCGAAAGGCGCCCGTGTCGTGTCCGGGGCATCTGCGGTCGGGAAGGGACGCGAGCCTCTCTTGCGTCTTGCGGAGAGGGCTCGCGTCAGTCGGCTGCATGAAGAAAAGAGGCGGGAGACCCGGGAGATCCCCCGCCGAGGCTTGGGAGAAAAGCCTTACTTGACCTGATCGGCGGTGTAGTAACCGCTGCCGACGAGGATCTTTTCCCAGTTGGAGGCGTCAACGGAGACGGGCTCCAGCAGGTAGGACGGAACGACCTTCACGCCATTGTCGTAGGTGGTGGTGTCGTTGATTTCCGGCTCGCCGCCGCCGAGAACGGCGTCAACCATGCCCACGGTGACGCGGGCCAGTTCGCGGGTGTCCTTGAAGACGGTGGAGTATTGCTCGCCCGCCAGGATGGACTTGACGGACGGAACTTCGGCGTCCTGACCGGAGACGATCGGCATCTTCATGTCGCCGGAGCCGTAGCCCACGCCCTTGAGGGAGGACAGGATGCCGATGGACAGGCCGTCATAGGGCGACAGAACGCCGTGGACCTGCTTGTCGGTGTAGTTGGCGGACAGAAGGTTGTCCATGCGGGCCTGGGCGACGGCACCGTCCCAGCGCAGGGTGCCGACCTTGTCCATGCCCATCTGGCCGGAAACGACGGCAACCTTGCCGGAATCGATCAGCGGCTGAAGGACGGACATGGCGCCGTTGTAGAAGAAGTAGGCGTTGTTGTCGTCCGGGGAGCCGCCGAAGAGTTCCACGTTCCAGGGGGACACGTCGGGGAAGCGCTCTTCCAGACCGGCCACCAGGGACGAGGCCTGCTGCACGCCGACCTTGAAGTTGTCGAAGGTGGCGTAATAGTCGACGTCGCCGCTGTCACGGATCAGGCGGTCATAGGCGATGACCTTGATGCCGGCTGCTGCGGCGTTTTCCAGCGCGTTGGACAGGGTGGTGCCGTCGATGGCGGCGATCACCAGAACGTCCACGCCCTTGGTGATCATGTTCTCGATCTGGGCGAGCTGGTTCGGGATGTCGTCTTCGGCATACTGCAGGTCGGTTTCATAGCCAGCGGCCTTGAACTGCTCGACCATGGAGTTGCCGTCGGAGATCCAGCGGGCAGACGACTTGGTGGGCATGGAGATGCCGACGAGGCCGTCAGCATAGGCAGAGACGCCTGCGAAAGACACAGAAAGAGCGAGAGCGGCAGCGGCCGCCTTGAGAAACTTCATGATTTCCTCCCATTGGACAGGGGCGACCGTCAAGGATCGCTTCCCTCGTGCTCCCATGCGCTGCCCCGTGTCCTCCTCGGGCCCGGTTCAGGCGCCTCAGCATCGGGTGCAGAGACAGCAACGTCAGGAACGGGCCGACGCTAGGAAAATTTTACATACCAAACAAATTCTATTTATGGATCATTGGATATCGCAAATGATATGATCTTCAGATCTTGTTCAGATTCCGGGAGGGGACATGCCGGCCAGCTGGGAACGGGAAATCGAGGGCCGCTATCTGAAGCGGGGCCTCCGGCTCAATCATCTGCGCCTGTTGCAGGTGCTGCGGCAGAGCGGTTCCCTGAGCCGCGCCGCCGACATTCTGGCGACATCGCAGCCCGCCGCCTCCCGTCTCCTGTCGGAGGCGGAACAGATCACGGGCGTGAAACTGGCGGAACGGTCCGGTCGCGGCATGATGCTGACCCTCTTCGGGGAGAGCCTGGCCGATCGCGCGCAGATGGTGCTGCGTGAGCTGGACGAGGCCGCGCGGGAGATCGAGAACCTCAAGACCGGCCTTACGGGCAGTGTCGCGGTGGGGGCGGTGACGGGGGCTGCCCTGGAATACGTGCTGCCCGCGATCCGGCAGACACGGGTGACCCATCCGGGCGTTCAGGTGCATGTGGAGGTCAACACGAGCGACCAGCTGACGCAGGCGCTCGATGCGGGGCGCATCGACTTCTTCATCGGGCGTGTGCCCGACACCGTGAACCCGAGGGCCTATGATGCGGAGTATCTGGATGAGGAGCCCATTGCGCTGGTGGCGAGGGCGGAGCATCCGCTGACCCGCCGCGACAGCGTGACCCTGGAGGATTGCACAGCCTTCGACTGGGTGATGCAGCCGGAAGGGTCGATGCTGCGGGTCGCGGTGGAGGGGTACATGCGCCGCAGGGGCATTGCCTATCCGGCCAAGGTGCTCAGCACCAGCTCGGTGCTGCTGATGCTGGTAGCGGTGAGCCAGAGCAATGCGGTGACGGCGGTGGCGCGGCCCGTGGCTGAATTCCTCGTTGCGAACCCCGCCCTTGCCGGGGCTGCGCGCTCGGGCCCGGGCGGCGCACTGGTGCCGCTGAAGGTGGAGCACGAGATCGCGCTCGCACCCTATTCGGTGGTGAAGCTGGCGGATCGCAGGCTCACCCCGGTGAGCCAGAACTTCCTCGACCTGCTCCAGTCCCTGTCCCGGCGGGGCAGGATGGGCGGTCTGGAGTGATCGGACGGCCTTGAGGGGTGCGCGCGTCCAGAACGGAAAAAGGCCCCGCCGGGTGGGACGGGACCTTTCTGCATCCGGGCCTGGGAGAGGGGCATTTATCTCCCTCAGACTCTGTCCGGATTACTTGTTTTCCGGCTCGACATATTCCGGAGCGTTGTTCAGCTCTTCCTCGGTGAGCATGGTCTTCACATAGAGGTCGTCGCCGTCCGCTTCACGGAAGATGGTGACCTTGGAGAAGTCGATGGAGACTTCCTTTTCACCGATACCGAGGAACCCGCCGGCATCCACCACAGCGGCTTCGATCTGGCCGTCAGCGGTCAGGATCACGTCGCCGACTTCACCGACGGAGTCGTAGGTGACGTCATAGACGGTGGCGCCGATCAGCTCGTCAGCTTCCAGGGTGCCGGTTTCCACGGCGACCTTGTCCTTCATCCATTCGGCTTCGGCAGAAGCGTCCGGGTTGCCGTTGACGTTGGCGTCGACTGCGGCAGCGGTCTTGTCCATTTCGCCTTCGACCTTCTCACCGGTCTCGGTCATGGAAGCCTTGGCGCTTTCATAGGCTTCGGCAGTGGACTTGGCAGCGCTGTCGTAGGTTTCCTTGGCGCCGTCCTTGATGGCGCTCAGGCTCATCCACTCCGGAACATAATCCGGACGGGAGTATTCTGCCGCACCTTCCAGCTCTTCCTTGGTCACGTCAGAAGTGACGCGGAACTCGTTGTCGCCGGTTTCGTGCATGGCCAGACGGTTGAAGTCGAGGGCCACGTCCTTCTCGCCGACACCGAGGAAGCCGCCAGCGCCGAGGATCACGGCCTGGATGGTGCCGTCTTCGCCGATGACGATGTCGTTGATGTCGCCGATCGAGTCGGCATCTTCAGCGGCGGAGGCATAGACATACTTGCCGATCAGGTTGGACGCGAGGTAGCCGCGGGTGGCTTCCTGAGCCAGGGTGCGGACCTCGAACACATAGAGGGACGGATCCTTCTTGGCGCCGGCCATGGTTTCGGTCTGCGCAGCCGGAGCCTGGGCATCCATCGGCTTCTTGGTATCCGTGGTGTCGGCTGCGAAGGCCGGAACGGACAGGGCAGTGACCAGAGCGGTGGTGGTGAGAATCTTGCGAAGCATGAGAAGTTCCTCCTGAGTTTGCTTTGCGACACCAAAGTCTTGGGGACGTCGGTGCGTCTGGTTGGAAAATGATCTCGCAAGTATCCGGTTCCGAGAGACTTCAAAAAAATCGAAAAAGATTTTTGATCAAAAAGAAAAAGCCGCGCTTTTGCGCGGCTCTCTCCAGTTTTATATTCGGGCGGACTTCGATTTACGCCAGGTGCGGGGAGGAGCCCTTCGGGCCGGCCAGCAGCCAGACGATGAAGCCGACCACCGGGAAGATCAGGATCCCCAGGATCCAGAGCAGCTTTGCACCGGTGGAGGCGGAGCTGCCGAGGATCTTGATGATCGCGTAGATGTCGGCGATCAGGACGAGCAGACCGATAAGGCCATATTCCATGATGAATTCTCCTGCATGTCGTGGACGGCGAGTGCCCGGCGGATGCTCCCGGACGATGCCGGGCCTCTCGGGTCCCCAGAAGACGTTGTCGGGTGCGATCCACGTTTCCACCTGACAACCGGGTCCGCTGCAGACCCGCGATTTGTCCTGAAAACGGCGCGGGGGCCGATCCGGTTCCCGGTGGCCGGACAAATTTCTGACGTCGCCCGTAGATGCGCACGCGGATGCACTGAAAAATGGCTGTTTTCCGCTCGGAAAGGCCGAAGCAGAAAAATCTGTCCAAACTGTGGGAACTTCGATCTTGCCAGATTGTTATTTTGTCATCTGGAACATTTCGGGAGTAAACATCATGCTTTCTTGGGCTCTTCTTTTTCTTGTCGTCGCTCTTGTTGCCGCTGCTCTTGGTTTCGGCGGGATCGCAGGAACGGCCGTCGGCATCGCGAAGCTGATCTTCTTCGTCGCCATCGCCCTGTTCATCATCTCCGCCCTGGCCCATGCCATCCGCGGCCGCGCCTGATCCGGCGCTCTTCAAGTCCCATCCTGAAAAAAGGCCACCTCGTTGAGGTGGCCTTTTTTGTTGCCCGGAGAAATTCGGGCGATTCAGGTGTCTTCAGCGCTCCGGTTGCTGACAGCCTTGCGGGCCGCGTGGCCAGCACGCGCGACGGCTTGCCGGTCGATGCGGCTGTCGATCTTGCGGCGGCTGTCGCTGACGATATTGGCCAGGTGCTGCTGCAGCAGCGGACGATATTCCGGCCGGGTCACCAGGCTCATGCGGGCGATGGCATTGAGCAGGCGGATGGTGACGAGCACGTTGCCGCAGGCGTTCTGGCGCAGCGGATTGAGGGCTGCGGCCAGCACGTCTTCCAGATGCAGGGTCTCGAGCCAGACCCGAGGGGTTTTCTTCTCGTCCAGCACAAGGGAGGAGGGGGCGCCGCGCCGCAGGATCTGCGACAGGGACGCCGAAAGATGATCGATGGCGCTGATCGCGGTGTAGGAATCATTCACGCCGGGCGAGAGCGCGCGCAGGGCGATCTCGACGCTCAGGTGAACCGCGAACTGCAGATCTCCGTCCGGGGCGCGGGCATAATCGGTGATGAAGGCAGAGCGCAGGTTCCGGCAGAAAGCCTCGGAAAGCTCTTCCGCGTCACGTCCGCGCGGATTGCGGTTTCGCTCACCTTCCTCAGGCTCGGGAAGATAGAGGCGGGCGACCGGCTGATCGGCAATGACGAAATGGCCGGGTTTGACGAGCACCTCCACGAACCCGTCGCAAGCGGCGGCATGGCGGGCAAGGCTGCGGGCATCGATGGCGGTGATGTAGCCGCTGCGGTCGATGGTCAGCGGCCGTCCCTTTGTCTTCGGGATTGCCTTTTCGTCATCGGCGCTCTCTCGCGGTTCGTCGGAGAGTACCTTGTCGATGGCGCGGCGCAGGGACTTCTGGATCCGGCCGATCTCGTTGTCGACCATGATCCTGCCGGCCACGTCGTTGACGAAATAGATCAGCCAGAACACGCTGGTGGCGGAAAGCAGGATGGCGATGGCGACGGCGAGCCTGGCCGACGTGTCCTCGTGCACCTGATAGAGGCAGATCAGGGAATAGAGGAACGTCGCCCCCAGAAGTCCGATGGTCACCTGGTTGACCCGGTTGTTGGCGAAGGTCTCCAGCAGGCGTGGCGCGATGTTGCCGGCCGCGAGGGTGAAGACCACCAGCGTCAGGGAATAGACAAGGCTGATGACCGACATCATGGCACCGGCGACGGTCGAGAGGACGGCGCGCGCGCCTTCCGCATCGATGTCGAGGAAGCCAAGATAGGGCAACTCGGACAAGAACTTGCCCGGCGCACCCATCATGTTGGTGGCGATGGCGAGGGCAGCTCCGGAGATGGCCAGAGACAGCGGAATGAAAAGAAAGCCGCGGGTCAGCCGCGAGAGCCGTGCCGTGAGGCCATTGTCGCTGTAGAGCATCTCGCTTCGACGATCCCGGGGATTGGGCGGCCCAGGGTCGGTCCGCCCTGAAAAAAACGGCTGCCGGCAAGATATCCGGCAGCCATCAGGTCACGCGTTGAGCGCGCGGTTCAGCATGTCTGTCGAGGCCTGGATGGCCGCATCGTCTCGGACGAAGTCGGGCGAACCGGACATCAGCTCCTCGAGGCGGGCACGGGCTCGGGACACCCGGCTCTTCACGGTGCCGACACGGGTGTCGAGCATGGCAGCAGCTTCCTCATAGGAGAAGCCACTCGCGCCGATGAGGATGAGCGCTTCGCGCTGGTCCTCGGGCAGGCACTGCAGGGCGCTCAAAAAGTCGGTGAGCTCCAGGTGACCGTTCTGCTGAGGGATGGCGGTGAGCGTTGCGGCATGATCGCCGTCACTGTCGGCAACCTCGCGCTTCCGCTTGCGGCCTTCCGTGTAATACTGATTGCGCAGGATGGTGATCAGCCACGCCTTCAGATTGGTGCCGGGTGTGTAGCGCTCGCGGTTGGCAATGGCCTTGGCGAGGGTTTCCTGCACGAGGTCGTCCGCCCTGTCCCGGTTCCCCGACAGAGAACGGGCAAAGGCGCGCAGAGACGGGATCGCCTCGACCAGTGCCTTCTTGAAGGACGCTTCGCTCACTTGGAGGTCTCCTCACCGGGGGTGGAAGACGTGTTGTCATCGCTCTCGGCGGAAGGAAGAGAGATGCCGTCAAGCTGCTCCAGCAGGGACATCATGTCGTCGGGAATGTCGTCGTCCAGCGCTTCATCATAGATGCGTCGGAACTGGTTTCCGATCCAGTCTTCCTTGGTCTTTCCCACCTGACCTGGGGCAGCCGCTCCATCCGAGAACCGCGGCTTTCCTGCTTTCACATTCTGAACCATTCTTGCTCCTTGACCCACTTCTCATCGGGGGTCTTTTCCAGCCTTGCTTGGAGGGGAAACTCGGAGCCCAAAAAAAAGTTCCGGGGTGCTGGAACTTTTTTTGGCGCAGGAGATTTACCCGTCAGCGCCATGAATGCGCGGGTACGGTCCACCAAGAGATCGCACTGGACGGAAAAAGGAATTTAAAACATGTCTGGCAGTCTTTCTCAGGAAATTGCTCCTCACCTTCCCTATTTACGTCGTTACGCCCGTGCGCTCGCCGGCTCCCAGTCGAGCGGTGATACCTACGTGCGGGCCTGCCTCCAGGCTCTCGTTGCCGACCCCTCCTGCTTCGAAATGACGAACGGGGCCAAGATCGGTCTTTATCGTCTGTTCCATGTGCTTTGGAACGGCACCAGCATCTCTTCTCCGGGCCAGGCCGATGGAGGTGTGTCCGTCTTCGAGCAGACGGCGCAGCAGCGCCTGGCGTCCATGACTCCGGAAAGCCGCCAGACCCTCCTGCTGACGACTCTCGAAGGGTTCCGTGCCGATGAAGCGGCGCATATCGTCGGCAAGACCGAGGCGGAAGTGCGCGAGCTCATTTCCTCGGCCATCGCCGACATCGACGAACAGACCCGTACCCAGGTCCTGATCATCGAGGATGAGCCGCTGATCTCCATGGACCTTGCCGACATCGTCGATGGTCTGGGCCACCGGGTCACGGCCGTGGCGCGCACGGCGTCCGAAGCCGTGCAGGCTGCGCAGAAGGACAAGCCGGGTCTCGTGCTCGCCGACATCCAGCTGGCCGATGGCTCCTCCGGCATCGATGCGGTGAAGAACATCCTGTCCGATCTGACGGTGCCGGTGATCTTCATCACGTCCTTCCCGGAGCGTCTGCTGACCGGCGAGCGTCCGGAGCCGACCTTCCTGATCACCAAGCCCTTTGATCCGAACACGGTCAAGGCGGCGATCTCCCAGGCCCTGTTCTTCAACTCGACCGCGTCCATCGCGGCCTGACACACAACCCGGCCCTGCCTGCGAGCGCGGCAGTCGCCCTGCTCTCAGGCGCTCGGGGAGATGTGACATGACTGCTTCACCTGGCAGCAATCCCTCGGTCTGGACGGGAACGACGATCTCGCGTCTGTCCCCGTCCTCGCAGCTGGCGCTGTTCGGGATCCTGGTGATCCTCGGCGTCGGTGCTGCCGGTTATGCCCAGACGCTTCTGGTGCCGATCGTCAGCGCCTTTCTCATTTCCCTGCTGCTCGGGGCGCCGCAGATGCGCCTCGAGCGCCTCGGACTGCCCCCCACCGCTTCCGCGTCGGTGGTCGTTGGCCTCTTTCTGCTGACGGCAGCGGCCATCGTCCGCCTGAGCTTTCTTCCCTTCGAGCAATGGTCGGCAAGCCTGCCGGAAATCTGGCAGGCATTGCGCTTCAAGCTCTTCGAGCTGCGGGCTCTGCTGCTCAAGCTCGAGGATGTGAAGGACGCTGTTCAGGAGACGACCGGTATCGACGCGACGGGGGGCGATGGCGCCGCCATGGGGCTGCCCGACTTCCTCACGTCCATCATGACCGGGGTGCCTGCCACCGCGGGGCAGCTCGTGATCTTTGTCGGGTCGCTGTTCTTCCTGCTCGCCTCGCGCCAGCGGCTGATGCAGCGGTTGCGCGAGAAGGACCGGGCAGGCCGCCCCTGGGCCACCCGTCTGCGCCGTTTCCTCGATCATGCGGAAAGTTCGGTTTCGATCTATCTGGCGGCCGTCACCTTCATCAATCTGGGCCTCGGTCTTGTGGTCGGTCTCGCGCTCTTCCTGATCGGGCTTCCCAATGCGTGGTTCTGGGGCGGACTGGCGGGGCTGCTGAACTTCGTGCCCTATATCGGTCCGATGATCGTGACCCTCCTGCTGGTTGGCGCAGGCCTTCTGCAGGACGGCGGTCTGCTTGCCTCCCTGGCGCCTGCGGTGGTCTTCTTCGTCATCAATCTGATGGAAGCCAATTTCGTCACGCCGGCCGTGCTCGGCCGCTACCTCCTGATCGAGCCGCTCTTCGTGGTCCTGTCGCTCGCCTTCTGGCTGTGGCTGTGGGGGCCGACGGGCGCGCTTCTGGCCGTTCCTCTGATGCTGCTGCTCCAGGCGGCTGCGGTCAGCGTGAAGGAAGACGAAGAAGACGAGGTGGTCGCCGTGGAACTGGAAGCGGTCAACGGTCTGGCATGAGACAGTCTCTTCTAGACCGGAATTTGTGCGACCTGTGCCGTTCGACGGGGCGGGTCGTCTCTTTGCTGGGGCTACAAAAAAATCGGCGTCTGGCGCCGATCGAGGGTTTCACTGATGAAATGCCCGTGGGCGCCCTCGGCGGGCGCCCTCAGTGCACCTGTCGGTCAGGACAGCTTGTGATTGATGCTGGCCATCCAGTCATCGAGCTCACGGGTAGCTTCTTCTTCCGTCTTGCCGTAACGTTCCTGAATGAGGCCAGCCAGTTCCTTCTGGCGACCCTTGACGCTTTCAAGTTCATCACCGGTCAGTTTTCCCCAACGGGCCTGGGCCTGGCCGACAAGCTGCTTCCAGTTACCTTCAACCTGATTCCAGTTCATGACCTGTCTCCTTCGAGGGTTGGCATTTACACAAGAAGAACGGGTGGCATGCTTCGCAGTTCCTTAAATTGTTCCGGGTTTAAACTGGAACGTTTTCCGCGCACCGAGCGTTTGTGCGCATCATGCAATTCTCTCCTCCGGACCGTCGCATGCACGAGGCCGGGGAGCGGGCACCGCGCGGCGGCTGCCCGGGTTCCGGGCAAATGGACGGTCTGATGTCGGAAATCCTTGACTATCTTTTCGGGGCCGCGAGTTTCATGCCCCACGGCTATTGTCTGCTGTGGCGCCCCGATCTGGTGGCGCTGCACGCGGTCTCCGATGCCCTGATTGCGATCGCCTATATCTCCATCCCTGTGGCCGTCCTGAATTTCCTGCGTCAGCGCAAGGATCTGAATTCAGATGCGCGGAAGATGGCCATGCTGTTTGCGGCCTTCATCATCGCTTGCTCCTTGACCCACCTGACGGCTCTCTTCGTTCTCTGGGTTCCGGCATACGGGTTCCAGGGACTGGTCAAGGCTGTAACCGCGCTGGTCTCGGTCATCACGGCGATTGCCATCTGGCCGCTTATACCGAAGCTGCTCGCGCTGCCGTCGCCCAACCATCTGGCGGAAATCAATCTCAAGCTGCAGGATCTGAACCGCCAGCTGGCGGAAAAGGTCGATGACCGCTCGCGCGAGCTGAACCGGGTCAACACCCTGTTCGAAATGGCGCTGAGCGGCTCGAATATCACAGTCTACACCCAGTCCGCTGACCTGGAATACACGTGGGTGCACAATCCGCGTTTCGGGCTGGAGGCGAAGGACCTGATCGGCAAGAAGGATTTCGAGGTTGTCGATGCGGCGACCGCCGAGCAGACCATGGCGCTGAAACGCCGGGTGCTGGCGACCGGCGAGCCGGCCTCCACCTTCCTGGCAATCGACATGCTCGAAGAGGGGCCGGTCTATATCGAACTGAACGTGAAGCCGACCTTCGATGCCACCGGGGACGTCGACGGGTTGCTCGGCACGATCATCGACATGACCGAGAAGAACCTCTTCGAGGTGCGTCTGGCCTCGCTCGCCTCCCAGCTGGCAGAGGCCAACGAGCGCTTCGAAACGGCGCTTGACGGTTCCCTGATCACTGTCTTCGAACAGGACAGGGATCTGGTCTACACCCACGTGGTCAATCCGCCGGCCGGGGCCGATCTGGACTATTTCATCGGACGCAGTGATCGCGAGATCCTCAGCGACGAGGAACAGCTGACCATCGTCACGGCGAAGCAGAAGGTGCTGACAGAGGGCACGATCGAGGTTCTGGATGCGGATATCCGGCTGAAGGACCAGCCGCGCTACTACAGCATCCGGCTGGAGCCGAAGAAGGGACCGGACGGGGACATCGTCGGGCTGATCGGGACGGCGGTGGATCTGACCCACAAGCGCCGCAACGAGCAGCAGATGCGCCTCGTCATGCGCGAGCTGACCCATCGGTCGAAGAACCTGCTGGCGGTGATCCAGGCCATGGCGCGGCAGACGGCGGCGCGCTCCGCGGGCAAGGAAGATTTCGTCGAGCGATTCTCCTCGCGGCTGCGGGCAATTGCCGCCTCTCACGACCTGCTGGTGTCGCATTCCTGGTATGGGGCGAGCCTGAGGGATCTGCTCAAGGTCCATTTCTCGCAGGCCATCGATCCGGACGGCGGCCAGCTGGAGCTGGAAGGGGAGGATGTGAAGGTTTCCGCCGATGCGGCGCAGAATCTCGGCCTCGGCTTCCACGAGCTGATCACCAACGCGGCCAAGTATGGAGCTCTTTCCACCGATGCGGGCCGGGTTAAGGTGCACTGGACCCGCGACCAGGGGGTGGTGCGCGTGACCTGGGAAGAAGTGGGCGGGCCAGAGGTGGCAGCACCCTCGGCAACCGGGTTCGGCTGCATTCTCCTGCGCAACTCCGTGGGGCCGTCTCTCGGTGGCGATGTGGATCTGTCGTTCGAACGGGACGGCGTGCGGTGCACGATCACCTTCCCGGATACGGCTGTCGTGGCCTTCTGATCCCGGTATCAGGCTGGCGCGAGGCAGCGTCACGGCCGCGCAAGTCCCGTCGGGCAACGCCCCTCCCTCACCGGGCTGGCCTCTGGGGCCAGCCGCAGTGCAGTGAGTGATCGTCTGATGACGGTGCGGGGGAGGGAAGGTTTGGTTCGCAGCGGAGACAGGTGTGTCTCGTCGTGAACCGGATGATTGCTGCCTAGTTGGAGCGCATCGTTGCCCGGTTCAGCCGGGCAAGGGTCTGGTCGATTTCTTCCAGCAGATCGGGCGTGTGTGCGGAGACCGGGTAGGAGGTCGCCTGTGCGCCCTCAAGGCGTCGGCGCCAGCCCATCAGGGCGGTGCGCTTGTCCTGAAGGCCCAGGGTGCTGTCAAGCAGGATCGCACTGGGGGTGCGGAAACCCGCATAGGTCTTCGGATGTGTCATGGTCTTGTGTTCCAAAAGGGGTCAGGTTGTGCGTCGGCATTCCTCCATCTGATCGCGCATATCATCTGACACGTCATGTGACGGGAGGGCGGCCTGCGATTCGCCATCCCGTCGACATGTCATCTGATCATTCGGCGAGAAGGGCGCGGAGCATCCACGACGCCTGCTCGTGGAAGGCGATACGAGCGGTCAGCATGTCCTCGGTGACCAGGTCATCCGCATCTCCGGCAAAGCCGGCAATGTCGCGGAACTGGGCCGAGATCGCCTCGTGATCGCTCACAAGATCGCTGATCATGTCGGCCGCGCTCGGCATCTTGCCCTTGGGCAGCACATCGGCGAGGGAGATGCCGAAATCACCGGCGTCGACCGGGGCCTGATAGCCGAGGGCGCGGATGCGCTCCGCGATCACATCGGCTGCTGCGAACATGTCCTCGTAATGCGCTTCGGTCAGATCATGGATCGACTTGAACAGCGGGCCGACCACGTTCCAGTGATAGAGGTGCGACTTCACCACCAGGATGTAGGTTCGGGCCAGCGCGACGGAGAGATGCTTGGCGATCTTCTCACGGGACTGGGTGTCGATGCCCGTCTTGAGCTTTTCCTTAGGTTTGGGGGTGACGTCGAGAACCTGAGCCTTGGCCATGGTTGTCTTCCTTTCAGTCTTGTTCATTCAGTCGTGGGGATGGCGCGCTGCCTGCCGGAGATCGGGCGACGCCGTGTGAGACGGTGCTCACCGGTCGCCCCTGATCCGCATTGGGCTGATCCTCACTGGGCGGCGGGCTGCGCCGGGGTTTCGATGGCGCCGAGGGTTGCCATGTCCTCGCCGCTGTTGATCAGGGCGAGCACCGCAAAGGCACCGACCGCCAGAAGCAGCGCGGCAACCAGAACCGCCAGAACGGGTCTGCCGGCTCGTCCCTGTCGGGCCGACTGTGCGGGCTTGCGGATCTCGGTCCGGGTGGGATCCTGATAGGTCAAGGTCTCACTCCTCTCGTGATGTCTTGTTCGATGGAAAGTTCAGGTCATGTTCTCCTGACGGCTTGGACTGAAAATGCGGCAGATGCCAGAAGGTTCCTTCGCGGCAGGCGTTCCGATTTCATGATGACCCAAAGACCTTTTTGCTGACTCATCTTGGGGAACCGATGCTGCACTGCGGCGTTTCCTCGTGGGTGAACTCTCGTTCGCCCTTCTGGATCTTCATGTTTTCAAAAGTTTGCGGGGGCGTCCCATGGGCCGACTAGTCATCGTTTCCAATCGAATTCCGCTGGGTTCCAACCCTTCGGGCGGGCTGGTGGTTGCACTGGAGGATGCGATGGCACGGCGCGGGGGGCTGTGGGTCGGCGTGCAGCCCGAGGGCGAGCCGATCGACGGGGCGACAGACGCCGGTGAGGGGGTGATCACCCTCGACGGGGCGCCCTTCGACCGGGCGGCCGTGTGCATGCCCGACCGCCTCTATGACGATTACTATCTGGGATATGCCAATTCCGTACTCTGGCCGCTCTGCCATGGACGCACCGAGCTGATCGACCAGCAGCCCCGCTACAGGAAGGCCTATGAAGAGGTGAACCGCCGGCTAGCACGGTCGCTGGCGAAGATGGTGGAGCCCGACGACCTGATCTGGGTGCATGACTATCATCACTTGCCTCTGGCCGCCGCCCTGCGGGCAGAGGGCCTGCAGAACGCCATCGGCTTCTTCCTCCACATTCCCTTCCCGACTGCGTCGAATGTGTTCGCCCTGACAGGAGCCCGGGATCTGGTGGACTGGCTCTCCGATTATGATCTCGTCGGTCTTCAGACCCGGCGCGACGTGGCCTCGGCGATGGATGTCTTCCGCCAGTTCCCGGAAAGCCAGTTCCTCATGGATGGCAGCATTCGCTTCGGCAGCCGCATGGTGGAGATCAAGAGCTTTCCCATTGGCATCGAGGTGGCAGGTTTCCGCGAGATGGCGCAGCGGTCGGAGGCGCGGCTTGCGCCCCGTTCGCGCAAGTGGATCATCGGGGCCGAGCGGCTCGACTATTCCAAGGGCCTGCCCCACCGCCTGCGCGCCTTCGGCAAGCTGCTGGAGCAGGAAGCCGATCTGCGCGGCGCGGTAAGCCTGTTGCAGATTGCCTCTCCCACCCGCGAGGATGTGACCGCCTATCGGGAGATCCGCGAGGAGCTGGAGCAGTTGTCCGGCGCGGTCAACGGCCGCTACAGCGACATCAACTACACTCCGATCCAGTATCTCAACCGGGGCATTCCGCGCGATCAGCTCGCCGGGCTGTTCGCCCAGGCGGACGTGGGACTGGTGACGCCTCTCGCCGATGGCATGAACCTGGTGGCAAAGGAATATGTGGCGGCCCAGGATCCGGACGATCCGGGAGTGCTGGTGCTGTCGTCCTTTGCCGGGGCCTTCGAGCAGCTGGGTGAAACGGCGCTGATCGCCAACCCTTACGATCCGGCCCAGATGGCGCGGGTGATCGCCGAAGCGCTGCTGATGCCGCGGGAGGAGCGTATCGCGCGGCACCGGCCGATGCTTGCGCGGGTCGAGGAGGAGGATGTGGCCTGGTGGTCGTCGAGCTTCATCGAGGCGCTGGAGGCAAAACGGCTGGGCGGTGATTTCCTCGATCTGCTGGGCGCCTTGCCGGAGGGACGGGCCGCCTCCGCATCAGCGTGAGTGCGTGCGATCCGCTTTCTCCGCTTCTCGTTCATGACGTCTGAGGCCGGCCGCAGCGCCGGCCTTTTCATGCCGGATCCTTCTTTTCTCCGGGTGTCCCCCAGTGCGGCCCCCAGAGCGCGGGCCGTTGGGGCGCGGTCTGCGTGCAGACGCACAAAGACCCCGCGGACGGCCTGCGCTGCCCACGGGGTCTTCTTGTGTCACGTCACCGAGACGGATCAGTTGCGCTGAACACCGAAGCCGGTGATCGACGTAGCGGCAACCGGATCGCTGGCGGGGAAGGTATCTTCGAGACCTTCTTCCAGGCGCTCCTCGTCGGTCATGCCGTCGTCCTCGCGCAGGGTGCGCAGGGTTTCCTCGGCCTTCACGCGGCCCTGACGGAGGGCTTCCTCGCCAGTGCGGGCAGCCTTGTGCAGCAGGGTGTCACGACGCTCGCCAAAGGCGCGGTCCTCGCGAGAGGTGCGCGGCAGAAGGGCGCCGAGGGCGAAGCCGGCCACCAGTCCCATTGCGCCCAGGGCGAAGGGATGCTCGCGGGCAAAGTCGGCAGCACGGCGGGTGGTGGTGTCATACGCTTCACGGGCGCGGGCGGTGCCGGTCTCGTAGCTTTCTTCCAGGGTGGAGCGCGCCGAGTGGAGACGTGCAGACGCCTGTTCGGCCATCTGCCCGGTCACTTCAGCCGCGCGCTTGCGGGTGGAGGAGGCAGCATCGCTCACCTGGCGCACGGCCTGGGCGGTCTGGCTGCGCGCCTTGTCGAGGGCGCCCTTCTCGTCAGCGCCGGTCTGCTCGCGCTCGTGAGCGGGGGTGCCGGCGACCGGCGGGGCCTTGGACTCATCGGCCCGTTCGCGGCTTGCCTCGTTCTTTTCGCTGGCGGTCTTGATGGCGGTCGCGCCGGCGGGCTTGCCGGTGGACTTCAGCGGGGTTGCGGACTTGGTCATGTCAAAAATCCTCCTTGGTCATCACGGCGCCAGGGGCGGCGGTGCGGGTGTTCGGGGTGGATGCAGGGGCAGAAGCGCTGAGGAACCGGGCGGCGATGAAGCCGACGGCGACGGCGCCAAGGGCTACGGCTGCGGGATTTGCCCGTGCCACCTGATGCATCTTGCGCAGGGCTTCTTCCGGTTCCAGAGACTGGAGACGCTCTGCAGAGCTCTCGATCGTGTCGGCGACGGGGCCGGCAAAGGCCGAGATCGCCCGGTTGGCGTCCGTGCCGTCAGCGCCGGTCTGGCTGTCCCGGAGGGCCTGAGCGGCCTGCCGGAAGGAGGACGCCGTTTCATCCTGCTTCTGGCGCAGGAAGTTATAGGCCTCTGCCTTCAAGCGGTCTCCAAGAACACTTGCCTCGCGTTGTGCGGTCTTCCTGAGGCTCTTCAGATCTTCCTGAGGATCCGGAGCCGTATTCGCATTGAATTGGGTCATGGCGTTACCTCGTTGTTCCGCTCCGTAAACGCGCGTCTGCTTGCGAGCGTTCCACGCGGTTGCGACAAAAAGAAAGAGCGCCGAATTTTTGTTTTCGGCGCTCCTTGAAAATCTCGTTGGCTGCAGGTTGGCGTCTCCTGCTACAGGATCCGAGCCTGCGCGAGGGTCCGGGCCCGCAAGGTCATCCGGAGAGGCTGTCCGTCGCCTCACCATCCGGGTCCAGTCTCTCGTCCTGCTGATCCAGGTAGGTCACGGTGCCCTGATAGAGGACATAACCGAGCGCGAGGGCGGCGAGGCCCACGGCAACCGGGTTCTGCGCATAGGTCTCGCGCGCCACGGACGCGGCCTTTCGCACAGGGCCGGACTGGAGGCTGCGCGAGAGTCCTTCCTGCGCAAGGCGCGAGGGGCTCAGACGATCGGCAAGCTCGTCGACGAGCCCGGCGATGCGCTGACGCTTGAGATCCAGATCCGCTTCGATGCGGGCGATCTGGGGTGTCTCGGCGAGCTTTTCCGGTCGAAGCGGACGGTGAGCGGTCACGATCGATCCATGCGACATCGACCCATGCGACGTGGACATCAGAGGCTCTCCTTGATCATGCGCACATCCTGAGCGGTCTGGTGTGCGGTGCGTTCCAAGGGGGAGTTCAGGGACTTCAGGCGGGACACGCCGGCCCAGGCGCTGAGCCCGGCTCCCAGAATGGCGATCACGCCGATGGCGCCGGCCGCTGCATAGGGCGGCAGGCCGGCGGCGATCAGCGCATAATGGGCGCTGGCGAGCAGGGCGAGGAAGGCCGAGAAGGCGAAGAAGCCGGCGGCGGCGAACCAGAGGCCCGCAGAGCGCAGCTTGACCGCCTCCCGCTTCATTTCGGCCTGAGCCAGGCGGATCTCGCCGCGCAGCAGGGTGCTGATCTCGCCGAGAAGCTCACAGATCAAGGTGCCGAGGGGCAGTCCGGTCCCGGCACGGGACTGGGAGGAGGTATGCGCCTCATCTCTCATGGGGTCTCTCCTGAGGTTGCCTGGCAGGACCGGGTCCGGTCGATCGGTTCTCTTGCCGGTGGCGATAGTCACGGGGACAGAAGGGCGAGGGGGCGTCGCATTCCGGGGCCATCATGCGTGCGGCTGACGATATGTCTGGCCGGTTGCGAGACGCACGGCCTCCTGTCCGTTTGCTTGCTGTCTCAACGTGGGAGGGGGCAGAGGGTTCCTTGAGGTGGCCGCAGGCTGCCTGTGGCTGGGCGGCCGGGTGGGTGCGGGACGGGCAGGAGAGCGCCGCAGCGCAGGAGTTTGGCTGGCCGGATCGGCCCGGCGGGCCGGGTGCGGGAGGCGCTGTGATGCTGCTTTGTTTGGTTAACGTTTGTTAGGATGCTGTTGAAATGTCTGGAATACGGGAGGATTTCGGGGTTTGAGGCTGTGGAGATGTCTGCGTTGTTCACAGGGGGTGTGGGGGTGGATCTGAAAATTGTGGTTTGGTGGATTTTTTGGCGTTGACGGTTTTGGGGTGGGTGCGTATAAGCCTG
>NZ_VORA01000006.1 GCF_008477545.1 Roseibium aestuarii
ATCGTCATCCTCAACGCAAGGATCAGGGACGACCTCGCTAAACAGAGTTGATGACGGCAGCACAGGTGAGAGGTCCCGGATCAGGTCCGGGACGGCCGGCGATGAGCTTGGGGCGGAGGGGCCATCCTTCGGCAGGGTACGAGGTGCCGCCTCAGGACGAAGGTTCATGTGATAAGCGTGCTCATGAGAAGGGGCGCGGGCCGCACGCCAGGCAACAAAAAAGCCGCCCTTTCGGGGCGGCTTCTTGCGTCTTCGGGCGGTCTGACAAAGGTCAGACGCGGCGCTCGACCAGCATCTTCTTGATCTCGGCAATAGCCTTGGCCGGGTTCAGACCCTTGGGGCAGGCTTGCGAGCAGTTCATGATGGTGTGGCAGCGGTAGAGGCGGAAGGGATCTTCCAGGTTGTCCAGACGCTCGCCGGTGGCTTCGTCGCGGCTGTCGATGAGCCAGCGATAGGCCTGCAGCAGGATGGCCGGGCCGAGGTAACGATCGCCGTTCCACCAGTAGCTCGGGCAGGAGGTGGAGCAGCAGGCGCAGAGAATGCACTCGTAGAGGCCGTCCAGCTTCTGGCGATCCTCGTGAGACTGGCGCCATTCCTTTTCCGGTTCCGGGGTCGTCGTCTGCAGCCAGGGCTCGATGGAGCGGTGCTGGGCGTAGAAGCGGGTGAGATCCGGCACCAGATCCTTGACCACCGGCATGTGCGGCAGCGGATAGATCTTGACCACGTCGCCGGCCACTTCTTCCATGCCCTTGGTGCAGGCCAGGGTGTTGGTGCCGTCGATGTTCATCGCGCAGGACCCGCAGATCCCCTCGCGGCAGGACCGCCGGAAGGTCAGGGTCGGGTCGATGTTGTTCTTGATGTAGATGAGCCCGTCGAGAACCATCGGACCGCAGTCGTCGAGATCGACGAAATAGGTGTCGACCCGGGGATTGCGTCCGTCATCCGGGTTCCAGCGGTAGATCCGGTATTCACGCAGGTTGGTCGCGCCGGCGGGCTTGTCCCATACCTTGCCTTCCGTCACCTGGGAGTTCCGGGGAAGCGTCAGCTGAACCATTTTTCTTCGCTCCGCATTTGGGCCCTGGTGTCGCGTCCGGGCCGCGTTCGAAACGGTCTGGTGACTTACGTCAGCGCGAAGACCGTGTTGTCGTCGGTTTCACCGGCGTTCCCGTAACCGAGGGCCGGCAGAAGCGCCAGGCAATCCTCGGCCCAGTGGGACCGGCAATTGGTTTCAAGCAGTATGACACGGGGCCAGAGGTCCCGCGGGGAAGACTTCAGGAACGGCAGGAGGACGCGGTCCTCGAAGCCTTCCACATCCACCTTCATCACGTCGATCCGGGTCAACCCGGCCTGCACCACCACATCGGCCAGGGGGCGGACCGGAACCCGGGTGGGGCGCCAGTCGCCGGCCCATTCGCCGGTGGTGAGGTCGGGCACCAGGGTCGCAAAGCCGCAATTGGACGGCTCGGACCACAGGTCCAGTTCACCGGCCTCGGCCCCCACCGCCGTCTCCGCGATGCGGATGACGCCGGAGAACCCGTTGGCCGCCGCATTGAAGCGCAACTTCGCCGCCGTTTCCGGGTTGGCCTCGACCGCCAGAACCTCTGCCCCGCGCGAGGCGGCGAAGAGGGAATAGCTGCCGATGTTGGCGCCCACATCCACGAAGCAGGTGCCCGTGGAAAGATGAGCGGCCAGAAGCTTGTGCTCCGCCCGCTCGGGCAGACGGCCCTTGGCCAGGATCTTGCGATCGTCGTAATTCGCACCCGGATAGATGCGGAACTTCAGCCCTTCGGCTTCCGTGTCATAGGGCCCGGCGAAGAAGCGGGCGACGAGAGAGCGGATGCGCTTGCGCAGGGAGGCGGACAGATCGTGCCGATCCGCCAGCCGCCAGGCCGCCTTGACCAGACCTTCGGCACGATAGGTGCCGAAGGGACTGGTCACATCCGTCAGGGTCGCCGTCATGCTCACCGGGCGCCTTGCTCCTTAGTAGACGCGCGCCTTGGGCGCGATCTTCTTCGGGTCGATGCCGCCGTCCTCGTATTTGGTCAGCGGATCGAGGACGACCGGACGGTAGTCCAGCTTCACGTCACCGGCCTCATTGACCCATGCGAGGGTGTGCTTGCGCCATTCGTCGTCGTTACGACCGCCGAGCGGACCGTCCTTGTAGTCCTCGCGCGCATGGGCCCCGCGGGACTCCTTGCGGGCTTCGGCGCCGTAGACGGTGGTGATGGCGTTGGCCATCAGGTTTTCCAGCTCGAGGGTTTCCACCAGGTCGGAGTTCCAGATCATCGACCGGTCGGTGACCTTGATGTCCTTCAGCTCGCCCCAGATGGTGGACAGACGCTTGCAGCCCTGCTCCAGGCTTTCCTGGGTGCGGAAGACGGCTGCGTCTTCCTGCATGGCCTTCTGCATCTTCAGGCGCAGGTCAGCCGTCGGCGTGGAGCCGCTGGCGTGACGCAGGCGGTCGAAGCGATCCATGATCTTCTCGCAGGAGGCTTCGCTCGGCTTCGGAGTGGCTTCGTTCGGATCAACCACCTCACGGGCCCGGATCGCGGCCGCGCGGCCGAAGACCACAAGGTCGATGAGGGAGTTGGAACCCAGACGGTTGGCGCCATGCACGGAGGCGCAACCGGCCTCACCCACGGCCATGAGGCCCGGCTGGATGCGGTTCGGATTGGCGCTGTCGGCGTTGAGCACTTCGCCCCAGTAGTTGGTCGGAATGCCGCCCATGTTGTAGTGCACGGTCGGCAGGACCGGGATCGGCTCCTTGGTGACATCCACGCCGGCGAAGATCTTCGCGCTTTCGGAGATGCCCGGGAGACGCTCTGCCAGCAGGGCCGGATCCAGGTGATCCAGATGCAGGAAGATGTGGTCCTTGTTCTTGCCGACGCCGCGGCCTTCGCGGATTTCCAGCGTCATGCAGCGGGACACCACGTCGCGGGACGCGAGGTCCTTGGCGGACGGGGCGTAACGCTCCATGAAGCGCTCGCCTTCGGAGTTGACGAGATAGCCGCCTTCGCCGCGTGCGCCTTCGGTGATCAGACAGCCGGAGCCGTAGATGCCGGTCGGGTGGAACTGCACGAACTCCATGTCCTGGAGCGGCAGGCCCGCACGGGCCACCATGCCGCCGCCGTCACCGGTGCAGGTGTGGGCAGAGGTGGCGGAGAAGTAGGCGCGGCCGTAACCACCGGTAGCGAGCACGACCATCTTGGCCGCGAAGCGGTGGATGGTGCCGTCGTCCAGGTTCCAGGCGATCACGCCCTGACACACGCCGTCTTCCGACATGATCAGGTCCAGTGCGAAATACTCGATGTAGAATTCCGCATTGTGGCGCAGGGACTGGCCATAGAGCGTGTGCAGGATGGCGTGACCGGTCCGGTCGGCAGCGGCACAGGTGCGCTGCACGGGGGGGCCTTCGCCGAAGTTCTGCATGTGGCCGCCGAAGGGGCGCTGATAGATGCGGCCATCTTCGGTGCGCGAGAACGGCACGCCGTAATGTTCCAGCTCGTAGACGGCCTTGGGCGCTTCACGGGCCAGGTATTCCATGGCGTCGGTGTCGCCGAGCCAGTCGGACCCCTTCACCGTGTCGTACATGTGCCATTCCCAGCTGTCCGGCGTCATGTTCTTGAGCGACGCGGCGATGCCACCCTGGGCGGCAACGGTGTGGGAACGGGTCGGGAAGACCTTGGTGATGCAAGCCGTCCGCAGACCCTGCTCGGCCATGCCGAGGGTCGCGCGCAGACCTGCGCCGCCGGCGCCGACCACCACCACATCATAGGTGTGATCGACGAATTCATACGTCTTGGCCATCAGGGTCAGCCTCCAAAGCCAATTTTGAGCACTGCAAAGATGCAGCCGAGACCAACGACCGTGCAGAAGAACGTGTTGGCCATCAGGGTGAGGAACTTGATGCCGTCGCCGTGGACGTAATCCTCGATGATCACCTGCATGCCGAGCTTCATGTGGAAGATGCCCGAGAGGATGACCAGCAGCAGAAGGATCGAGACCAGCGGATTGCTCAGGCAGCTCACCACGTCCTCATAGGAACCGCCCTGAAGGGAGATCACCAGAATGACGAAGGCGGAGATGAGGAACACGTTGGCGACAGCGGTGACGCGCTGCTTCCAGAAGTGATCCGTGCCATCCTTTGCAGAGCCAAGGCCGCGGACCTTGGCAAGAGGGGTGCGCATATCAGACATGATGTTCTCCCTCAGCGGACCATGTAGCCGATGATCCAGAGGACCAGGGTCAGGGTGACCGAGCCGATGATCGTGGCGCGGGCCAGCCATTCGCGGGCTTCGCGTCCAAAGCCGGCTCCCATGTCCCAGATGAAGTGGCGCAGGCCGCCGAGCATGTGATGAACCAGAGCCCAGGTGAACCCGAAGAGGATCAGGCGGCCGATGATCGACCCGTAGATCCCGTTCACGAACTCGAAATACTCCGGACCCGCAGCGGCTGCGATCAGCCACCAGGCCAAAAGAAGCGTCCCGAAATAAAGTGCTCCACCGGTGATGCGGTGAAGAATCGACATGACCATCGTCAGGATCAGCTTGTAGATCTGAAGATGGGGCGACAGGGGGCGGTTGCCCCGCAGGTCGGCATTCGACATGGAAATCTCTCCCGTACGACGCCAGTTTACGCTGACGTAAACGTAACCTTCTCAAGGCGTTGTCTAGAAGCGTTCTAGCGCCAACGTCTCCATTCGTCAAAGCATCGTATGGGGGAAATCTAAACGAGATTTGTGCCGGAAAGCCGATTTTTCAGCGCATTGGACAGGACGGCCACCGGCATCGACCATTTAAACCGATTGATCCCGGCAAAAGGTTATACGTGCCGACAAAGTTTCATGCTCGGTCAAGTCAAGGTGATGGTCGGGTCAGATCGCCTGACCTGCCTTCATGCGCTTGAAGAGATGCATCATGAAGATGGTGGCGAAGATTGGCGTCACGAGATTGAGGATCGGAACGGCCAGAACGCCCGCGATCACCAGTCCGCCCATGAAGACGGTGCCGCTGCGCGCCCGGCGCAGGGCCTTGGCCTCGGCCACCGGCATGAAGCGGGTCGCGGCGAATTCGAAGAACTCGCGTCCGAGCAGGTAGCCGTTGACGAGGAAGAAGGCGACCAGGTTGACCCCGGGAATGAGCAGCAGGAACAGGGCAAAGATATTGCCCAGGATCACCACGCCGGTGAAGCGGATCGCCATCAGGATGGAGGGAATGAAGGCCATGGCGCGGCCGGGCCGGTCGTTCGGGTAATCCCGCGTCTCGACCAGATCGGCAATCTCGTCCTGGAAAAGACCTGCGAGCAGGGCGGAAACCGGGGCGATAAGGAAGCCGAGGACAAAGATCGCGCCGATGCCGGTCAGCAGGGCCAGAACCGTTTCCATCCAGCCGTAAGGCAGCTCGACGAAGCCGGCGAGGACGCCCTGCAGCCCGACCCAGATGGCCAGCAGGATGCCGAGGGTCAGGCCCAGCATCTTCAGGAAGATCGCCCGGAACGGGGCTTCGAAAACCTGGGACATGGCACGGGAAGCTGCGGGGAACATGGTGACTTTCGACAATTGGTGGCGCGTCTCCTCGAGATAGGGAAGATGGGCGGTCGATGCAAGGCCGGCCCGGGCCCGGATCTGACCCGGCAGCACGGATCCCCGCAGCCCTGATCCCCCGACGCCCAGCTCATGGCCACGTGGGGCAGGCTAGAGGACAGTCGCGCCCTCAGCAGCCAGTTGCTTGAACGCCTTCTGCCGGGCGGTCTCGTCGGTCGCCAGAATGGCCTCGCTTGCAAGCTCGACCTGGAAACCTCGCGCGAGGCCCGCCTGGGCCGTCCGGGCGACGCAATAGCACGCGTCCAGCCCGCAGATGCGGAGGGTCCCGACGTTCAGGCTGGCCAGAAGCCGGTCGAGCTCTCCTGTTTCAAAGGCGTCCTGCACGCGCTTGATCAGGATGTGGTCCGGCGCGGCCTTGAAGGGCGCGGCCAGATCTGTGCCCGACGTTCCCGCGATGGCCTGCCCCTTCATCACCAGGCGAGCCAGAACCCGCGTTGACGGGATCGACCATTCCTGGCGAACCGCGATGACCGGCGTTCCGCTGGCCCTTGCCGCGGCAACTTCCGCCAGGACCGCCGCTTGCGCCCGTGCCTTGCTCGCGTCGCTGTAGGCGCGGCCGGCCCAGAAGACGGCCTGCAGGTCGATCAGCAGCAGCGCCCTGCCAGACCTTTCGCCGATCCGCTCGCCCCGGCTCACCCTTCCGATCAGCCGGATGCCATTGGCGAGCCAGAGGAAGACCGCGACCACGGGAGCCGCAACAAGGAGCCAGATCATTCGCGTTCCTCCTTCACGGCGGTCTTCATCTTCTGCAGGAGCGCCGAGGTCACCTGCAACGTCGTCCGGACCTCATCCGGATTCAGCTCGGCACCGAGCGCCGCGACGATCTCGAGCTCGCGCTCCGTGACCCGCGCAATCAGCTGCTCTCCCTTGCCGGTCAGGGCGATGAGCGGCGAGGCCCTGTGCCTCGGGTTGTCCTGTTTCCGGGTCAGGCCTTCTGCCAGCGTTTCATTGACCATCACCTGCACGTATTGCCGCTTGATCTCCAGATGAACGGCAATGTCCGGCACACTCAGGCTGCCGTGCCTCAGCAGGATCTCGAGGACGGCGCGCGCCCTCACGGTCAGGCCGGTGCCCTGGAGCCCCTGCTCCACCAGCGTCTCGGCCGCCTGCATCAGCGGGCGCGACATCCAGATAATCTTGTAAAGATCGTCATGCTTCATCATGACATTAGTCATGTCAGATTGACATGTATGATGTCAAAATATTTCTGATCGAGAGGCCACAGGCAATACCCGGTCTGCGTGGCGCCGGTCGTGGCACGGAACAGTTGTGAATGAGGCGGGTGTCTGCGCGGGTCCGGCGTGCTGGACGTGTCAGACCCGAGTGCGGGCCTTCAGGGCTTGGGCAAGCGTGCCCTCGTCGAGATAGTCGAGTTCGCCGCCCACCGGCACGCCATGGGCAAGGCGGGTGACGTTGACGTCGAGACCGGTCAGCCGGTCCATGATGTAATGGGCCGTGGTCTGACCCTCGACGGTGGCGTTGATCGCGAGGATCACCTCGGCGACCTCTCCCGACCGGCAGCGCTCGACCAGGCTCTCGATGTTGAGGTCTTCCGGCCCCACGCCGTCGAGCGGCGACAGGGTGCCGCCGAGCACGTGATAGGGCGCGTTGATGGCCGCCGCCCGTTCCAGGGCCCAGAGATCGGCCACGTCTTCCACCACCACCAGAACCGAGCGGTCACGCTTCGGGTCGGCACAGATGGCGCAAGGGTTGGTGGTGTCCACGGTGCCGCAGGTGTCGCAGACGCCGACCTTCGCCACCGCCACGCCCATGGCCTCGGCCAGCGGAACGAGCAGCTGCTCCTTCTTCTTGATGAGCTGAAGCGCCGCACGGCGCGCCGAGCGCGGCCCGAGCCCGGGCAGGCGGGCGAGCAGCTGGATCAGGCGCTCGATTTCAGGACCGACAACTTTGTTCTGCGCCATCGTTTCACATCTTCACATTCGGAAATCCGCCCTCACCCGGACCTCGCGGTCCGACCTCTCCCCCGCCGGGGAGAGGTTGATTGGCGCATGCCTTTCGGCCTGTCCCCTTCGCCTCTTCAAGGGGAGAAGGTGCCCCGGAGGGGCGGATGAGGGGTGTCAATCAAGACTCAGAACGGCAGCTTCATGCCTGCGGGAAGGCCCATGCCGCTCATCAGCTCCTGGGTCTTTTCCTGCATCTGAGTCTCGGCCTTGACGCGGGCTTCCGTGTGGGCGGCGATGATCAGGTCTTCCAGGATCTCCACGTCCTCTTCCTTGAAGAGAGACGGGTCGATCTTGAGGGAGCGGATCTCGCCCTTGCCGGCGATGGTGATCTTGACCAGGCCGCCACCGGCGGTGCCTTCGGTCTCGATCTCGGCAAAGGCCTGCTGCAGGTCGCCCATCTTTTCCTGCATCTGCTTGGCCTGCTTCATCATCTTGAGGAAGTCCATGATCCCCGTCTCCATGCTGTGGGTCTGTGTGTTTGCGGTCGGCCCCGCGAAGGGGCCGGGTCCGGTCTCTGCCCCTGCCTTAGTGCAGCGGGCGGCCGGTGACAATTCCCTATGTCAGGTGCCACTGTCTGGTCCCTATATCGGGAGCCGGTCAGGCTTCGTCCAGATCATCGTCGCCCAGCGCCTCGGAGAGAAGCGGATCGACCAGACCGGCCTCCTCCTCTTCTTCCTCATGCACCCGGATGTCGACAATGCGCGCGCCGGGGAACTGGCTGAGCAGGGCAGCGACAGTCGGGTGCGCCTTGGCGTCGGAGAGGAGCTGCTGCTGGTTGGCCTCCTCCTCCTCGTGGATCGTCGGGCGGCCGGGGGACTGGCTGACCACCACCACCCAGCGCATGCCGGTCCATTCGGTCAGCTTGCGGCCGAATTCCCCTGCGATGTCCGGCTGGGCATCCTCGGTCGGCTGGATCTCGATCCGGCCGGGCTCGAACTTGACGAGCCGCATGTGGCGGTTGATCGCCACCTTCATCATGATGTCGCGCTTCTCGGAAGCCAGGGCCGCGCAGTCGCGCAGGTTGGACAGTCCGACGGCGGGTGCCGCAACGGGCTGGGGCGCATTGCCGGGCATGGGGCGCGCGGCAACGCGCGGCGCGCCCTGGGGCAGGCCACCCTGAATGGCGGAGAGCTGCGGGCGCGGCTGAGCCTGTGCCCCCTGCAGCATGGCCGTCGGGCCGCCAGAGCCGCCAGAGGGCGCCCCGTGAGTGCCATAGGCCTGAAGTCCGGAACCGGACGGGCCCGATCCGCCTCCGCCGCCAGAGCCGCCACCACCGGACGGGCCACCAGAGGGACCACCGGGCACAAGCGTGCCATTGCGCAGCTGGTTGAGCAGGTCGGACGGGTCGGGCAGGTCGGCCGAATAGGCGAGGCGCACGAGAACCATGTCCGCCGCAGCAAGCGGCTTGGGGGCGGCCTGAACTTCCTGGATGCCCTTGAGCAGGATCTGCCAGGCCCGCGACAGCAGGCGCATGGAGAGCTTCTCGGCAAATTCCCGCCCGCGCAGCCGCTCGGTCTCGGTCACGGAGACCTCGTCGCCGGCCTGGGGCACCACCTTCATGCGAGTCACAAGATGGGTGAAGTCCGCCAGATCGGTGAGGACAATCGCCGGATCGGCGCCCACCGCATATTGTTGCGCCAGTTCGTCCATGGCAGCGGCGAGGTTGCCGGACACCAGATGGCCGAAGAGATCGATCACCCGGGCGCGGTCGGCGAGACCCAGCATCTGGCGCACGTCGTCGGCGCCGATCTCGCCCTGACCATGAGCCATGGCCTGATCGAGGAGCGAAAGGCTGTCACGGGCCGAGCCCTCCCCGGCGCGGGCGATCAGCGTCAGGGCCTCGTCGGAGATGGAGATGGATTCCGCATCGGAGATGCGGCGCAGAAGACCGACCAGCTTGGGCTGTTCGATGCGGCGCAGGTCGAAGCGCTGGCACCGGGAGAGCACGGTCACCGGCACCTTGCGGATCTCGGTGGTGGCGAAGATGAACTTCACATGTTCCGGCGGCTCTTCCAGCGTCTTCAGCAGGCCGTTGAAGGCCGCGTTGGAGAGCATGTGCACTTCGTCGATGATGTAGACCTTGTAGCGGGCCGTCGCCGGACGATAGCGCGCTGCTTCGGTGATCTCGCGAATGTCGTTGATGCCCGTATGGGAGGCGGCGTCCATCTCGATCACATCGACATGACGGCCCTCCATGATGGCCCGGCAGTGGGTGCCCTCCTGCTCCAGCCGCACGGTCGGACGGTCGATGACGCCAGGCACTTCGTAATTCAGGCCCCGGGCCAGAATGCGGGCGGTCGTCGTCTTGCCCACGCCGCGCACGCCGGTCAGCATCCAGGCCTGCGCGATGCGGCCCGTGTCGAAGGCGTTTTCCAGGGTCTGGACCATGGGCTCCTGCCCGACCAGATCCTCGAAGGTCTCCGGGCGGTACTTGCGCGCCAGCACCCGGTAGGCGCTGTCGCGCGACGCCGGTTTGCCCATGCTGTGATCGGTCGTCAGCGCGGCCGCCGGATCGGCGCCGTGCTGCGGAAAGCCAGTGTCATCCATGAGCGCACCATACTCATTTTTTTCCCGAGTGGGACGGGCTTTTGCAAGTTTTTCTGTGAACGGCAGCCCAGCGCCGGAACCGGCTGCCCCAGCGCGGGTTCCCTTGACAGCCCCCCTGCATGGAGACCCCTCATGGCACCCAGACGCACTCTCGCCGGAGACATGGCCAGCCTCTGGTTCCAGGCTCCGCTCGTCATCGGAATGCGCTGTGGCGCGATGGCCACCGCCGCCCTGACCGGCAAGGCGCAGGATGGCGCGGAGATGAACCGCATGGTCATGGAAAAGGCGAGCGCGTCCGTAGAAGGCGCAACCGCCTTCAATCTGGCCCTTGCCCGGCAGGGGCTGGCGGCGTTTCACGACATCGCCTTCGGGCGGCAACCGACCGCTCAAGCGCGGGCCGGAGAAGCGCTGGCCGCCGCCGCCATGGCGCCCTTCGCCAAGCGCGTGCGCGCCAATGCGCGCCGGCTGTCCCGCCGGCAGGCCTGAAAGCCGAGCCTCAAAAAGCAAAAAGCGCCGCGGAAATCCGACGGCGCTCTGGCTCTTCATGTCCTTCGTCTTCAGATCCATGATCTGAAGTGAGGGTGGGAGGCTGGCACGATGACCCGTACCGAATCTCGTTAGGGCTGCTTCCTTCCGGACCTGACCCGGTTGGCGAGTGGTTCGTCCACCACCAACCTCCCGAGGGCCTTATATCAGCATGAGGGTGGGTCTTGGCAAGAGGGCTTGCCAAGTTTGTTCCCGAGCACGGCAGACCGCCTCCTGGCTTCGTCCTCGCTTGCGAGGGCTGGCTTGCGCGAAGACTGGATTTGCCGGACCGACGGACTATAGTCGGCCCCACCTCAGCCTTGCAGGACGCTTCCATGCCCATGCCCGCCCAGCCTTCCTTTTCCATGACGCCCCGGCTCGAGGGCGACAGCCTGCCCGTGACCGATCTGCCGCTCTGCGCGGTGCGGCTCATGAAGGATGCGAATTATCCCTGGCTGATGCTGATCCCCCGGCGCAATGACATGATCGAGATCATCGATCTGGAGCCGGAGGACCGGTTGCAGCTGATGCGCGAGATCGCCGCCGTGAGCGAAGCGCTGAAATCGGTCAGCGGCTGCGACAAGATCAATGTGGGCGCGCTCGGCAATGTGGTGTCCCAGCTGCATGTCCACGTGGTGGGCCGCTTCCAGGGAGATGCCGCCTGGCCCGGTCCGATCTGGGGCGCGGTGCCGGCCGTGGCCTATGAAGACAATGCGGACACGCGGCTGATCGAACGGCTGCGCGACGCGATTGCCCTCTGAAGGCCGACGCTTCTCCCGTTTCTCTTCTCTCCCTTTTCCGAGCGGATGATTCCGCTGCCTCCCTGTTCCGGATCGCCCATGACCGCCGTCGACACTTCCATCTTCCCCGCCATGAGTTTTTGCGACAATCCGCTGGACCGCTGCTCGGAGCACCGCAGCGACGCGGCCTGGCTCGAGGCCCGTCTGACCGCCGAGGACGCGCGGGTCGTGCTTTGCACCTCCAGCCAGATCGTGCTGCGCTCCGGCGAACCGCCGCTCATCGGCCACACGCTCGAGGCTGCCCTGTCCCTTGGCGCGTCTCGCGAGGAGCTGGTGTTCCTGGGGCAAATGCCGGATGGAACCGCGCCGCTGTTTGCCGGCGCCCTGGAGATGTCGGAAGACGACACGGCCACGCTGGAGGGCTGTTTCGGCATGGACCTGCGGACGCTGGCGCTCAAGCGGCTGGTGAGTGAACCGGATCTGAGCGCGCTCGCCCAGGCCCGCGCCATGCTGCACTGGCACAAGAGCCATCTGTTCTGCGCCCGCTGCGGCAAGCAATCCGACATGCGCGATGCGGGTTACCGGCGCGAATGTTCCTCCTGCGGCGGTCAGCATTTCCCGCGCACCGACCCGGTGGTGATCATGCTCGTCACCGATGGCGACAAGCTGCTGCTTGGCCGCCCGCCGCGGCTGGCCACCGGCGTCTTCACCACGCTGGCAGGCTTCATGGAGCCGGGCGAGACCATCGAGCAGGCGGTGCAACGGGAAACCATGGAAGAGGCCGGCATTCCGGTCGGCGATGTGCGCATTCTCGCCAACCAGCCCTGGCCCTTCCCCGCCAACCTGATGCTCGGCTGCATCGGCCATGCCACGGGAACCGAGATCGCCATGGACGCCAATGAGCTGGAAGCCTGCCGCTGGTGCGACCGGGCGGAAGTGGGACAGATGATCGACGGCACCCATCCGGCGGGCGACCGCATTCCGCCGGCGCTCTCCATTGCCCATCACCTGATCACGGGATGGTACGAAGGCCGCTACGCGTGAGCTCTCGCGGTGCCCGTCTGCCCCGGCCGGTGCCTGTGCTAGGCTGAGCCAACATCAGAATCAGGAGCACTGCCCCATGTTGTCCCCTCGCCTTTGCAAGGCCCTGCGCCGGATTGCCGTGCTGTCTTTCACAGGCCTCGCCGCAACCTCGGCACAAGCCCAGGATGCCGGGTTCCGCAGGTTCCTCGATGCCGAGGTGGCGCCGCTCGCGCGCAGTTCGGGGATCAGCGCGGCCACTCTGGAGGCGGCCTTTGCCGGCATGAGCCCGGACACCTCGCTTCCCGGGCTCGTTGGGCCCGGTGGCAAGGGCAAGGCGCCGGAGATCAACTTCCAGGCCGAATTCCGCAAACCCGCAGGCTACTTCAAGGAGAGCCAGTTCAACGCACTGGCGGGGCCCGGCCGGGCGCTGATGAAGAAGCATGGGGCGGCGCTGAGCCAGATCGAGGCGCGCTACGGGGTTCCGGCGCGGATCATCCTGGCAATCTGGGCGCGGGAATCCGGCTATGGCGGGGCGAAAATCCCCCATGACGCGCTGCGGGTTCTGGCCACACGTGCCTATATGGGCGAGCGCCGGGACTATTTCCGCGACGAACTGGTGGCGGCGCTGAAGATCCTGCAGAACGGAGACATCTCTCGCAAGGGTCTGAAGAGCTCCTGGGGCGGGGCCCTCGGTCAGCCGCAATTCATGCCGAGCAACTTCCTGAAATACGCCGTCGACTTCGATGGGGACGGGCACCGCAACATTTGGACCTCCGACGTCGATACGATGGCCTCCATCGCCCACTACCTGTCGGAACACGGGTGGCAGCGCGGACGGGACTGGGGCTACGAGGCGGTGATCCCCCAGACCATCTCCTGCGCCGAGGAGGGCCCGGACAACCGTCGCCCGATCGCCGAATGGGTGCGCGCCGGGGTGACACGGGCGAATGGCAAGCCCTTCCCGGCGGGAGAACTGCCCCTGGCCGGCAACATCCTGATGCCGGCGGGCCGCTACGGTCCGGCCTTCATCGCCACGGAAAACTTCTACGTGCTCAAGGCCTATAACGAGAGCGATACCTACGCGCTTTTCGTTGGCCATCTGGCAGACCGCTACGGGTCCGATGCGGGTTTCATTCAAGGTTGGAAGCCAACGAAGGACACCACCCGTGGCGCCGTGCGAAACCTGCAGAAGGCGCTGGAGGCCAAGGGCCATGATGTGGGCGGCACCGACGGACTGATCGGCTTCAAGACCCGCCGGTCCATCGGCCGGGATCAGGAGAAGAACGGCTATTACCCCACCTGCTGGGTGGGATGATCCACACCCCAACGCGTCCGTCTTGCAAAGCGCCGCGCGGACCCTGTGCAAATTGACGTAAAGTCATTTCAGGCAGGATCTTGCGCGTGATGAATTTTCCCAGACTGACCGCGCGCTATCGCCGGCTTCTCAAGTCCTTCGTGAAGCGCACCCGGCATTTTTTCCTGTTTCGCCATGGGCGTCACGGCTACCTGCTCCTGAATGCCACGGAGCCGACCTCCCGCGAACTCTTCGCGGGCTACACCTATGACTATGACACGCTTGACTTCATCGCCGACCTGATCCGTCGGGAAAAGGTGACCGTCTTTCTGGATGTGGGCGCCAACTGGGGCAGCTATTCGCTGATGGCGGCCCGCGCCGGCGTGCCCCGGGTCGAGGCCTTCGAGCCCAATCGCAAGGTCTTCGGCCAGCTTGCCGCCAATATCGTCCTCAATGACCTGCACCGGCAGATCCGGGCCTGGAACGTGGCCGCCAGCGACCGGAACGGTGAGGGCGAGCTCTTCCTCGATCCACGCGCCACCGACGTCTCCACCCTGACGCCGGACCGCATGGATGCGAAGTGGAGCTACAGCGACCGGCTGCTCTGTGCCATGCGCCGCCTCGACGATTTCATGCCGCTGAGCGGAGAGACCCTCTTCGTGAAGGTGGACGTGGAAGGGGCCGAAGCCCTCGTCTTCTCAGGCATGCGGGAGATCCTCTCCCGAAACCGGGTGCATCTTCTCGTCGAACTTCTGGACGACCGGGACAAGGCCATCGCCAAGCTCAAGGAGCTGGGACTGAAACCCGTGAAGACCTTCGGGACCAACACCTATTTCACCAACAGCGCGCCCTCCGCCGAAGAGGAGCGTGAGGGTGCCCCGCAACCCCTTGCTGCCATGTCCAGCGCCTTCGCCTGACCGTGGTTCAGCCTTGAGACGGCGTCGCTTAGGCGCTGTGTCCTCTCGGAAATCAGCGCAAAGAGCTGGAATTGTCTTGCCATGAGCGGCTTGCGGGGCGGAGAATGAGAACCTTCCTTCCCTCCCCGGATGGTCTCGGCCCGTGAGACAGCCCAAGCTTCTGACCACCATGAGAACCTACTCATGGTCTCTTTTCCTGTCCGACCTTGCTGCCGGCATCACCGTCGCGATGGTGGCGCTGCCGCTGAGCCTGGCGATCGCCATCGCGTCCGGCGCGGATCCGGGCACCGGCCTCGTCACGGCCATCGTCGGCGGCTTCTTCATCTCGGCGCTTGGCGGCAGCCGGGTGCAGATCGGCGGGCCGACCGGGGCCTTCATCGTCGTGGTCTACGGGGTGATTGCCAGCCACGGGCTTTCCGGACTGGTTCTGGCGACCTTCATGGCCGGGATCCTGCTCCTGATTGCCGGGTTCTTCCGCATCGGCCGGCTGATTTCCCATGTGCCGGAAGCGGTCGTCAACGGCTTCACCATCGGCATCGCCATCATCATCGCCTCGAGCCAGCTCAAGGATTTTCTGGGGCTGGATGTCAGCAACCTGCCGGCGGACTTTCTGGAGAAGATCCCGGTGCTGTGGGCCGCGCGGGACACCGCGAATCCGTCCACGCTCACGGTGGCGTTGCTCTCTCTCGGGCTGATCATCCTGTTCCGGCGGCTGGCGCCGAAGCTTCCCGGGCTGATCGTCGCCGTCGCCATCGGCTCGCTTGCCGTGGTTCTCGGCGGACTGCCCGTCGACACGATTGCGACCCGCTTCGGCGCCCTGCCCTCGTCCCTGCCCGCGCCCCACCTGCCTGATCTCTCGCTGGCGCGGGTCATCGAGCTCTTTCCGTCTGCCGTGGTCATCGCCTTTCTGGCCGGGGTGGAGTCCCTCCTGTCGGCGCTTGTCGCCGATCGGATGATCGACGGTCACCACCGGCCCAATGCGGAGCTGCTGGCGCAAGGGGCGGGCAACATCGCCTCATCCCTCTTCGGCGGATTGCCGGTCACCGGCGCCATCGCGCGCACGGCAACGAACATCCGGGCAGGCGGCAAGACCCCCGTCGCGGGCATGGTGCACGCGCTCGTCATCCTGATCGTGATGCTGGTGGCCGCACCGCTCGCCGGCTATCTCGCCCTGCCCGCCATGGCGGCGGTGCTGATCATGACCGCCTGGAACATGAGCGAACCGCACAAATGGGCCGGCTATCTGGCCGAGCCCTGGACCGACAGGATCCTGCTGCTGGTGACCCTTGTGCTGACGGTTGTGGTGGACCTGACGGTCGCTATCGGCGTCGGGGTGGCGCTGGGACTGCTGCTGCGGCTACGCCACGCCGAGGTGCTGCCGGAGGACTGGACCCCGCCGGAGCGGTGAGCGTCAGCCCTCACCCGATCCTTGCGGATCGACCTCTCCCAAACCCGGGAGAGGTTTTCCTGAGCATCTGCGGATTGCCTTATGCGCTGACCACCCCCTCCGGAGCGGTCTCGATGCGGAAGGCGGCCGCCATCAGAGCCTTGGTATAATCGGTCTTCGGCGCCTCGAAGATCTCGTGGGCCTGACCCTGTTCCACCACCTTGCCCGACTTCATCACCACCACCTCGTTGGCCAGCGCACGGACCACCTTGAGGTCGTGGGAAATGAAGAGATAGGCGAGGCCATGCTTCTTCTGCAGATCGCGCAGGAGATCGACCACCTGAGCCTGCACGCTCATGTCGAGGGCCGAGGTCGGCTCGTCGAGCATCACGAATTTCGGCTCCAGCACCATGGCCCGGGCAATCGAGATACGCTGACGCTGGCCGCCGGAGAATTCATGCGGATAGCGGAAGCGGGTGGCGGCATCGAGGCCGACCTCTTCCAGCGCGCGGGCCACGCGGGTGTCGCGCTCCTCGGCGGTGATGCCCGGGAAATGGACAGCGAGCCCTTCTCCCACGATATCGGCGACGGACATGCGTGGACTGAGCGCGCCGAACGGGTCCTGGAAGACGATCTGCATGTCCCGGCGCAGCGGGCGCATGTCCTTCCAGCCAAGGCCCTGAATGTCCGCGCCCTTGAAGGCGATGCGGCCAGTGGAGGAAATCATGCGCAGGATGGCGAGACCCAGAGTGGTCTTGCCCGAGCCGCTCTCTCCCACGATGCCCAGCGTCTGACCTTCACGCACCGTGACGTCGATGCCGTCGACCGCCTTCACGTGGCCGACCGTGCGCCGCAGGAAACCGCGCCGGATCGGGAACCAGACCTTGAGGTCTTCGGCTCGGACCACGACCGGTGCGCTGTCGTCATGGGCCGGGGGGCTGCCCTTGGGTTCGGCCGCCAGCAGGTGGCGGGTGTATTCATGTTGAGGATTGGCGAAGATCTCGGCCACCGGGCCGCTCTCGACGATCTCGCCCTTCGTCATCACGCAGACCCGGTCGGCGAACTTGCGCACGATGCCGAGGTCATGGGTGATGAAGAGCATCGCCATGCCTTCTTGGCGCTGCAGGTCCTTCAGCAGCTTCAGGATCTGGGCCTGCACCGTCACGTCGAGCGCGGTGGTCGGCTCATCGGCAATCAGCAGGTCCGGCTCGTTGGCCAGCGCCATGGCGATCATCACGCGCTGGCGCTGCCCGCCGGAAAGCTGGTGCGGATAGGAGCCGAGCCGGGTTTCCGGCTCGGGAATGCCCACCTTGGTCAGAAGGTCGATCACCCGCTCGCGCGCCTGGCGCTCGCCCATGCCGCGGTGGATCTTCAGCACCTCGGCGATCTGGCGCTCCACCGTATGCAGCGGATTGAGCGAGGTCATCGGCTCCTGGAAGATCATGGAGATCTTGTTGCCGCGCACCTTGCGGATGGCCGTGTCGCCGGCGGTCAGAAGATCCTTGCCCTGAAACAGGATCTGGCCGGTCGGATGGGAGGCCGGCGGATAGGGCAGGAGTTTCAGCACGGACAATGCGGAGACGGACTTGCCCGAGCCGCTCTCGCCCACCAGCGCCAGGGTCTCTCCCTTGCGGATGGAGAAGGAGATGCGGTTCACGGCAAGGCTGCGGGTCTCGCCCTCGCCGAAGGCCACGGAAAGGTCGCGCACATCCAGCAGCGGTTGATCCTGCGGGGTCTTGGCGGTCATGGAGGTCTCGTCACTCATGGATCGCCCTTTCAACGGAAGCTCTTGCGCGGGTCGAAGGCATCACGCACCGCCTCGCCGATGAAGATCAGCAGGGACAGCATGAGCGAGATGACGATGAAGCCGGTGATGCCGAGCCAGGGCGCCTGAAGGTTGTTCTTGCCCTGGGCCAGCAGCTCTCCGAGCGACGGCGAGCCGGGAGGCAGGCCAAAGCCGAGGAAGTCCAGCGCCGTGAGGGTGGAGATCGAGCCGTTCAGGATGAAGGGCAGGAAGGTCAGCGTGGCCACCATGGCATTGGGCAGCAGATGGCGCCACATGATGGTGAGGTTGGACACGCCCAGCGCCCGGGCGGCGGAGATATATTCGAAGTTGCGGCCGCGCAGGAACTCCGCCCGAACCACGCCCACCAGCGCCAGCCAGGAGAAGGCCAGCAGGATGCCGAAGAGGGTCCAGAAGCCGGGGATGAGCACCGAGGAGACGATCAGGATCAGATAGAGGGTCGGAATCGCCGACCAGATCTCGATGAAGCGCTGGAACAGCAGATCGACCCAGCCGCCGTAATAGCCCTGAACCGCACCGGCCGCGATGCCGATGAAGGACGAGGCCACGGTGAGCGTGAGGCCGAAGATGACCGAGATGCGGAAGCCATAGACCAGACGCGCCAGAACATCGCGGCCCTGATCATCCGTGCCGAGCCAGTTCCAGTTGCCGACGACGCAATTGGGATCGTTCGCCCCTTCCGGGTACTGGGCGCAACGGGTCTCCTTGTCCATGGACCAGGAGGGCGGTGCGGGGGCCGGCACCGGGATCTCGTTGTTCACCGTCCGATAGGAGTACCGCACCGGCGGCCAGAGCATCCAGCCATTGGCGCCGATCTCCTCCTGGATGAAGGGATCGCGATAGTCGGTCACGGCGAGGAAGCCGCCGAACTTCTCTTCCGGATAGTCCACCAGAACCGGCGCCAGCAGCTCGCCCTTGTAGCTGACGAGGATCGGCTTGTCGCTGACCAGCACCTCGGCGAGGAGGCTGAGGCCGAAGAGAACGAGGAAGATCCAGAGCGACCAGACGCCACGCCGGTTGGCCTGGAAGTTGGCGAGGCGGCGGCGGTTGATCGGCGACAGGCGATGCCGCTCGACCGGGACAGGAGACGAGTTCATGGGCGCAGGAGTTGCGGTGCTGTCCATGGTCAGACCTCCCGGCTTTCGAAGTCGATCCGCGGATCGATCCAGGTGTAGGTCAGGTCGGACAGAAGGGTTACCAGCAGGCCCATGAGGGAGAAGATGTAGAGGGTGGCGAAGACCACCGCGTAATCGCGATTGATGACGGATTCAAAGCCGAGCAGCCCGAGACCGTCGAGAGAGAACACCGTCTCGATGAGCAGGGAGCCGGCAAAGAAGGCGGAGATGAACGCGCCCGGGAATCCCGCCACCACGATCAGCATCGCGTTGCGGAAGACGTGACCGTAAAGCACCTTGCGCTCGCTCAGACCCTTGGCCCGGGCGGTCACCACATATTGCTTGCGGATCTCGTCGAGGAAGGAATTCTTTGTCAGCAGCGTCGTGGTGGCAAAGGCAGACAGGGCCATGGCCGTCAGGGGCAGGGCCAGATGCCAGAAATAGTCGACGATGCGCATGGGCCAGGAGAGGCTCTCCCAGTTTTCCGAGGTCAGACCGCGCAAGGGGAAGAGATCGAGGAACGAGCCCCCGGCAAAGAGCACGATGAGCAGAACCGCGAAGAGGAAGCTCGGGATGGCATAGGCCACCACCACCACGGCCGAAGTCCAGACATCGAAGGTCGAGCCGTCGGAAACCGCCTTGCGGATCCCCAGCGGAATGGAAATCGCATAGGAAATCAGCGTCATCCAGAGACCGAGGGAGATGGAAACCGGCATCTTCTCCTTGATCAGCTCGAGGATGCTGATGTCGCGGAAATAGCTCTCGCCGAAGTCGAAGCGCGCGTAGTCCCACATCATGCCGACAAAGCGTTCGAGCGGCGGCTTGTCGAAGCCGAATTGCGCCTCCAGCTCCTTGATGAATTCGGGATCCAGCCCTTGCGCGCCGCGATACTTGGAGGAAACCCCATCCATGGTGCCGACGCTGTCGGCGCCGGGTGCCATGTCGGAGCTGCCGCCAGAGATGCGCGCGGTGGCGGACACGTCATTTCCCTGGAGCTGGGCGATCACCCGCTCCACCGGTCCGCCGGGCGCGAATTGAATGATGAAGAAATTCACCGCCATGATGCCGATCAGGGTCGGGATCATGAGGAGCAGACGTCGCAGAATGTAAGCGCCCATGCAGCTTTGCTCTTGTCTCTTGGTGTCTGGGGGCTACCCGGCCTTGCCGAGCGCCTTCGCCTTGTCCGGCTCGATCCACCATGTGGTGGCCACCGGGAAAACGTCATAGGCCGGCAGGGTTTCCGGATAGCCGAACATGTCCCAGATGGCCACGGTGTGAATGGACTTCGTCCACTGCGGCACCCAGTAGTGCCCCAGCCGCAGCACCCGATCGAGGGCGCGTGTCGCGGTGAGAAGCTCCTCGCGCGAGGCGGCGCCCGTCATTCCTGCGATCAGCGCATCCACCGCAGGACTGTCGATGCCTGCCAGATTGCGCGTTCCCGGCGTGCGGGCCGCCTCGGAACTCCAGAGCTGCTTGACGTCCTCGCCGGGGGTTGCCGTCAGGGCAAAGCGGCTGGAGACGATGTCGAAATCGAAATCGTTCACCCGCGACTGATACTGGGCTGGATCCACCACCCGGAAGGTCGCCGCGATGCCGAGCCGTTCCAGGTTCTGGATATAGGGCAGCACAATGCGTTCGAAGGAGGGCGAATTCGACAGGAACTCGAAGGAGAGCTGCTCTCCCTTGCCGTTCACCAGACGGGTGCCGTCCTTACGATAGCCCGCCTCGCCCAAGAGCTTCAGGGCGCGGGCCAGCAGCTTGCGGTCCGTGCCGCTGCCATCGCTCACCGGCGGCATCCAGGCCTCGGCAAAGACCGCCTCGGGAAGCTCTGCGCGGAACGGCTCCAGCAACGCCAGCTCCGCCTCGGAGGGCAGGCCGGTCGCCATCATGTCCGAGTTCTCGAAGAAGGACCGGGTGCGCTCATAGAGGCCGTAGAAGAGGGACTTGTTCGACCATTCGAAATCGAAAGCCAGACCGATCGCCTCACGGACCCGGGGATCCGCGAACTTGTCGCGCCTGGTGTTGAGGAACCAGCCCTGGGCGCCCGCCGGCCGGTCATCCGGGAAGGTCTTGCGCACCACCTTGCCCTCGTTCAGGGCGGGGAAGTCGTAGCCGGTGGCCCAGAGCTTGGAATAGAACTCCTCGTGGAAGGTGATGTCGCCCTTCTTGAAGGCCTCGAAGGCGACCTGATGGTCGCGGAAGAACTCCACGCGGATCGTGTCGAAGTTGTTCTGACCCGCCATGACCGGCAGGTCCTTGGCCCAGTAATCCTTCACCCGGTCATATTCGATGTAGCGCCCGACCGCCCGGTCGCCGACCTTGTAGGGGCCGGAGACCAGCGGCGGGGTCAGGCTCGACTGCTCGAAGTCGTAGGTGGTGTAATAGGCCTTGGACACCACGGGCAGCACGGAAACCAGAAGCGGCGTCTGGCGCCCCTGGGTGCCGGAGAAGACCAGCTCCACCCGGCCGGGATTGAGGGCGACGGCCTTGTCGAGGCTGGCGAGGACCTGCCGCAGCTGGGGGTGCCCCTTCTCCTTCAGCAGCATCATGGAGAAGGCCACGTCCTCCGCCGTGATGGGCGACTTGTCGTGGAAACGCGCTTCCGGGCGCAGATTGAAGGTGTAGGTGTTGCCGTCTTCCGACACCTCGACGGAGCGGGCGATCAGACCGTAGACCGCGTCCGGCTCGTCATAAGCCCGCACCATCAGACTGTCGAAACAGATCTCCATCAGTGGTGGCGCGTCGCCCTTGAGTGTCAGGGTGTTCAGCGTGTTGAAGGTCTGCGGGTTCTGATTGTAGCTCCAGCCCCCGGGGCGGAACATCAGCTTGCCGCCCTTGGGAGCGTCCGGGTTCACATAGGTGAAGGCGGAAAAATCCGCGCCGTGCTTCAGTTCTCCGAAAACAGAGAGGCCGTGACGCGGCCCGATGGCCGGCATGGCTCCGTCAGCGGCCCGGGCCGCATCGATGCCACCCAGCCCCGAAAGCCCCCAGCCCCCGAAGGCAGAGGCGCCGAGCGCGGCTGCCGAAAGCTGAAGGACCCGGCGGCGGGAGGGGCCGCCGTTCTCCGGTTCACCGGGACGGTCGGGTCCGCACCCGCTGGCGGCGCCGGTCATTTCGGCGCCCCGGTCTTGGCGGCCTTGGCCTCGTCATACCACCAGATCGTGGGGAAGCCCGGCGTGTATTCCGGAATTTTCTCGGGATGACCGAACCGGTCCCAGCGGGCGGTGCGGTCATAGTCGAGATACCACTGGGGGATCACGTAGTGATGGTGCACCAGCACCCGGTCCAGCGCCCGGGTGGACGCGACCAGCGTTTCCCGATCCTCGGCGAAGATGATCCGGTCGATCAGGGCGTCGATGCCCTTGTCCTTGATCCCGGCATAGTTCTGCGACTGCTCCAGATCGGCCGAACCGGAGCCCCAGTAGTTGCGCTGCTCGTTGCCCGGCGACAGGCTCTGCCCCCACAGGAGGGTGGCCATGTCGAAGTCGCGCGACCGGATGCGATTGATATATTGCGGCGTATCGAGAACGCGCAGGTTCAGCTCGATGCCGATCAGCTTGAGATTGTCCGCCAGCGGCAGGACGGTGCGCTCCGCGGTCGGGTCGGAGGCCAGATACTCGATGGTGAAGGGCTCGCCCGTCTTGGCATTGACCAGCTTCTTGCCGTCCAGCTTCCAGCCGGCTTCCTGCAGCAGCTTCAGGGCCTTGCGCAGGTTGGAGCGAACCGCCTGGGGCGATCCGCCCACCGGGTTCTCGTATTCGGTGGTGAAGACGTCGGCAGGCACCAGATCCTTCACGCTTTCCAGGATCTCCAGCTCCTTGCCGGTGGGCAGGCCGGAATGGGCCAGCTCGGTACCAGCGAAATAGGAGTTGATGCGCTTGTACTGGCCGAAGAAGGCCGTGCGGTTCAGGCTCTCGAAGTCGAAGGCGAGATTGATCGCCTCCCGCACGCGCGGGTCCTGGAACTTCTCGCGGCGCAGGTTGGGCACGAAGGCCTGCATGATGCCCGAGCCATGATCGGGGAAGGTTTCCAGCACGATGCGCCCCTGCTTCACCGCATCAATGTCATAGGCGGTTGCCCAGTTCTTGGCGATGTTCTCTGTGCGCCAGTCGAACTGGTCGCCCTTGAAGGCTTCCAGCATCACGTCATTGTCGCGGTAGCTGTCGTAGCGGATCTCGTCGAAATTGTTCGTGCCCACATTTGCCGGAAGATCGGCACCCCAGTAGTCGGCAACGCGCTCATAGGTGACCGAGCGGTTGAACTCGAAATCCTTCACCCGATACGGTCCGGAGCCCATCGGCGCTTCCTGCAGGCCGGAGGCGATGTCCCGCGTCTCGCCCTTGGCATTGGTGCCTTCCCACCAGTGTTTCGGCAGAATGGTCAGCTGGCCGACGATATGGGGCAACTCGCGATTGTTGCTCGTGTCGAATTCGAAACGAACGACGCCCGCCTCCGGCGAGGTAACGCTCTTGACGTTCTGATAGTAGAACTTGTCGCGCGGGCTGAGCTCGATGGACTTCTCGAACGACCAGATCACGTCATCGGTGGTGATGGGTTCCCCGTCGTGCCAGCGAGCCTTGGAGTTGATGCGGTATTCCACCCAGGAAAAGTCGTCCGGATAGCGCATGGCCTCGGCGATCTGGCCGTACATGGCGCTGATGTCGAGCTCGTCCAGCGAGGAGGTCATCAGGTTTTCGTAGACGAGAAGAACGCCCGGCGCCGGGTTGCCCTTGGGCAGGACCGGATTGAAGGTGTCGAAGCCGCCGCTGGTCGACAGGCGCACGCGGCCGCCCTTGGGAGCGTCCGGGTTCACATAGTCGAAATGCTTGACGTCGGGACCATATTTCGGCGTGCCGGTCAGGGCCGTGGCGTGGTGCCATTCCGGCGAGGCCGCACCTTGCGCCATCACCGGACCGGCAAGCCCGAGCCCCAGTCCGAGCCCCCCGGCAAGAAGAAGTGTTCGCAGTCCCGCAGCCCCCATGTCTCCCGTGCGCTTCAGACGCGCGATCAAGCGACCGGAATGAACCTGGGCCATGCAACTCTCCAAATTTCGTAAGACGCGACAGCTCGTGCCGGAGGGTCGATTCATCGATCCTTCCGACCCCTTCATACTAGGAGAGGATTGGGGCGCTCGCCAGCCCGCCCAAGGCTAGATGACGGAAATTTAACATGAAGGCTTTTCGCTGGGAACGCCGACCTTGACCGGCTGAAGGGCCGTGGCGGAGAGGGTCGACCCGCCTCTGCCGCGCGATGTCGGTGATGTCGGCTTGGGGCGCGGACGGGACTTTTCGCCCTTGCGCAGATACATGGCCTGGTCGGCGGAGCGCAGGATCTCCTGGGCCGTCAGCCCATCCTCCGGATAGCGCGACATGCCGATCGACACATCGACAGAGAGGCTTCCGGCTCCCGCTGCGATAGGGGCGCGGATCGCACTGCGCAGACGTTCGACGAACATGAGCCGGGCCTCGTCCTCCATGCGGTTGCAGGTGAGGATCACGAATTCGTCGCCGCCGATGCGCGCCGCCGTATCGGAATTCCGGATCTCCACGGAGAGGCGCCGGGCGACTTCGCGCAGCACCAGGTCGCCGATCTCATGTCCGTAGGTGTCGTTGATGGGCTTGAACCCGTCGAGATCCAGATAGAACAGGTCATAGCCGCGCCCCTCCCGCTCGACCATGCGGCTCAGCTGGTTGATGCGCTCTTCCAGCAGCCGGCGATTGGCCAGCCCGGTCAGGGTGTCGTGCAGGGCCAGCCCCCTGACCTGGAAGACCTCATGAACAAGGAAGAAGCTCAGCACGGAGATAAGAAGCGTTGCGGCAATTCCGAAGAAGTGCGCCATCATCGCGCCGACGGGGATCTGACCCGCATCCGGGCGCAAGCGGTACATGACAATGTCCCACGGAGCGAGAGTCGGCAGACTGACGGAGATCCGCGCCACCTCGGTGGCCAGTTTCATGTCGCCGGGAAAGTCCTCTTCGAGCGGCCGCGGCGGGGTGTCTGCCCGCTCGACCCGAAGAACATGGGTGTCGGGCTCCACGGAAAGCTGAAGGGTCTGGAAGAGCTGGCTCTCGTCGACAAGGAAGCTGGCAAGACCCCAGAAGACCGATGTGCCCTCCACCCGGTCACGGCGCGCGGCCACAGACTGGCCCAGCGGCAGATGGATCGGAACCTCGACCATGATGCCCCGATCGCCGGACCGCAACTCGCGGGCATCCGAAAGGAAGCTGCGACTGCTTTCCCGCGCAGCCTCAAGGGTGACATACATGTCCGGATTGGCGTCCAGATTCTCTCCGAGGACGAAGGGCTCGGCCCCGCGTGGATAGCTGAATGCGACCCTTGCACCGCGCGACAGGTGAAGGGACAGGATCTCGTCATGCCCCTGCAGCAGCCGCTCGGTGAAAGTCTCGAACCGCGCACGGTCGATCTCCGGATCGACCGCGAGATAGGCCTCCAGCCCCTGTCCAAGGGACATGATCTCGCGCACCCGCCCCTGAAGGCGTGCCTCTGCCTCGAGAACCTGCCGCTGAAGGGTGTTGCGAGCCCGTGCACTGTCAGAGGAATCCACCAATGACCCCACGTAGCTGGTCACCCAGAGCCCGCAGATCAGGCAAAGAGTTGCGGCCAGGGACGCGGGAACCACTCCACTGCTTGTTCGACCCGGAAAAAGGCGAAATACCTGCCGCAAGATCTCTCCTCCAAATCACTGCAAAAATCAACAGTAAGGATTAGATCGTAATTTGCTTAAATCTATATTATCGGAATAAATCAGACTGCAAGAGCTAATATATGCAAGTTGCAACGATAATATTGTCAATTATAACCATGAAATATCTATATTCACCCCACAAACAGACAAGGCCGCCCACAGAGGCGGCCTCGGTCCTGAACGGGGTTCTCGACGGGAGCGGTGAACGCCCTCACGCATTGATCTTGCGCTGTTCCTTCGTTTCCAGTGCGGCAAGAGGCGTGCGCGCATTGGTGCTGGAAGACCGCTTGCGGGATTTCTCGTGATACATGCGCGCGTCTGCGGTCCGGCGCAACTCGATGATGGTGCGTGCATCTTCCGGATAGCTTGCGGTCCCCACGCTGGCCTTCATGTCGAGTTCGACGGAAGACAGGTCCACCCGGTCATGCAGAGCTCCCTCGATACGCTTGCGGAAGGCTTCCCGGTCGGCGGCCTTGAGGGAGCCGACCACAAGGACGATGAATTCGTCGCCGCCGATGCGAGCGACCATGTCGTCATTCCGGGTCAGCCGGCGCAGGCGCTGCCCCACTTCCATGAGCAATTCATCGCCGACCTCGTGGCCATGAGTGTCATTCACGGCCTTGAACCCGTCGAGATCGACAAAGAAGATGTCGAAGGCCTGACTGGACTTGCGGGATCCCTCGACCAGTCCCTGCATGCGGCTTTCGATCTGGCGCCGATTGGGCAGTCCGGTGAGCGGGTCGTTCAGGGCGAGACTGCGGACCTTCTGCAGTTCGTAAATCACGAGGAAGACCAGACCCGCGATCAGGCCCGACAGGAGGAGACCGATCCCGCCAACCCAGAACACGGCGGCGCCGGTTGTCTTCCAGCCACCTTGGGTGCGCGCCTTGAGGATCCAGCCGGAACCACCGGGGACATCGATCGACAGGGTGACGAGACCCTCTGCGGCATCCAGCACCGTGCCTGCAATGTGAGCATTCTCCGCGGAGATCCCGCCGCTCGCATCGCGGGCCAACTCGATCTCCAGCCCCGACGGAAGATTGATCAGATCCGCCGACTTGAGGATCCGCTCAATGTCGAGCACGAGCGTCGCCACGCCCCAATAAGGCCACTGGCCAATCTCGCGGCGTCCCTCATGCGGGGTGTAGATGGGGATGCGGACCAGAAGGCCGCGACCGCCCTGCACCAGATTGATCGGCCCGGAGACAACCGTCGAGCGCTGGGTCATGGCCCGTTCGATATCCGGCCACTGGGCTTCCACCTTGCGATAGTCGAGGCCGATGGCGCGGCTGTTCACCTCGTTCGCCGGATAGACGAACCTGATGACATTGTCGGGCGCGACGCCGAGGGAGCGGATGTTCGGATTGTCTTCCACCAGATTGGCGCCAAGAAACTCGAAGTCTTCCTGCGACAACTCCGGATGGCGGCTGATGTAGCTGCGAAACCCTTCCCCCAATGCGACCGCCTCGAGCAGGCGGCCTTCGAGGCGCGCCTTCATCTGGGACAATTGGCCAAGGACGCTCTGCCGCTGCTGAGCGACAAGACTTCCCGACACCAGACTGGCGACATGCAACGTCAACCCGAGCGACAACACAGCTGCGATCAAAGACGCAATGATTGCAGGGCCGCGGACGGGATGTTTGGAATACCAGTTCTGGAGCCGGGTCATGGCGCTCCCCTCGTCTGTACCTCGAACAGGCGATTACGTAGCGTCCATTGTTGGTGCAAAGGTCTTAACATTGGTAAAATACAAAAGACCACGCCCGTTAAAAGCGTGGTCTTTCTGCGTCTCAATTGTTGCGAAAAAGGCTTACGCAACAATACCCTTGGTGATTTTACTGAGCGGTCGCAGTGGCTTCCGGAAGCGGCACCGGACTGTCAGCCTGTTCGCGCAGATAGGCGATCAGATCGGCGCGTTCTTCAGGCTTCTTCAAGCCCGCAAAACCCATGCTCGTTCCCGGCACATGGTCCTTCGGCTTCAGGATGAAGGCGTCCAGATGGTCGAAGCTCCACTCCGGGTTCTGCTCGCCAAAGGCGACCATGCCGGCGGAATAGGCGAAGCCCTCATGGGAGGCCGGCTTGCGACCGACGACGCCCCAGAGTGCCGGACCAACCTTGTTGGCGCCACCCTGGCTGAAGTCGTGGCAGGCGGCGCATTTCTTCGCGACCTTCTCGCCATCGGCAGCCGATGCGGAGGCCAGACGAACGGCAATGGGCTCCTCGGTGGCCGCTTCTGCGGTCTCTGCCCCTGCACCGCCCTCTTCGGTGGCAACGGCAATCGCGTAACCAGGCGTTTCCGGCTCTTCCGTTTCGAAGATGATGTCGGACACGATGCCGACACCCATCGTCAGGATCAGAACCATCAGAACCGCCCCCGCGGCCTTGTTCAGCGTGAAGGAATCCATACTTCCCGGCTCCTCTCTCCGGCCTCAAGCTCATGCGCGTTCAGGCCCGACTCAATGCGCATCCGGACCCGCCAAGCTTTTTAGATAGTTGCCGGACCCTACAAATTTTTTGACCTCTCTGTCCATAGGTATAAAAGGACGAGGCCTATGACAATCGGCCGCATTCACGCGGCCGGTCGAAGGCTATTCTTTCAGGAGATGCCGTTGATTTCGCCGCTTGTTCTCATTCCGGCCCGCATGGCCGCCACACGCCTTCCGCGCAAGCCGCTCGCCGACATCTGCGGCAAGCCGATGATCGTGCGCGTGTGGGAACAAGCCATGGCCGCCGAACTGGGCCGCGTGGCGATTGCCTGCGACCACGAGGAGATCGCCGCCGCTGCACGCGCGCATGGGGCGGAAGTGGTGATGACCTCTCCCGACCATGCGTCCGGTTCGGACCGGATCCACGAAGCCGCCAACCTGCTGGACCCGAACCGCGCCCATGACGTGGTGCTCAATCTTCAGGGGGATGTGCCGCTGATCGAGCCGGAGGCCGCCCGCGCTGCCTTTGCGCCGCTCCAAGATCCGGACGTGGCCATCGGCACCATCATGACGGAGATCCGCGACCCGCGCTTCCGGGACGATCCGAGCTTCGTGAAGACCGTCGCGAGCCCGCTCGGAGGCCGGCGCCACCGCGCGCTCTACTTCACCCGCGCCACCGCGCCCTCGGGCGACGGGCCGCTCTACCAGCACATCGGCGTCTACGCCTATCGCCGCGATGCGCTGGAGCGCTTCGTGTCCCTTCCGCCCTCTCCGCTGGAACTGCGCGAGAAGCTGGAGCAGCTGCGGGCGCTGGAGGCGGGAATGCGCATTGACGTGGAGGTGGTCGACAGTGCACCGATGGATGTGAACACGCCGGAAGACCTGGAACGGGTGCGCGCGGCCTTTGCCAAGGCCTGAGACCGCGCCGGACCAGACCCACAAGGACAGGACAGCCCGGAACCGGGCCACAGGACACAAGTGATGAGCGACAGAAAGAAGATCGTCTTCCAGGGCGAAATCGGGGCCAATTCCCACATGGCCTGCCAGAATGTCTATCCGGACTACGAGGCCATTCCCTGCGCGACCTTTGAAGACTGCTTCACCGCCATGGAAAACGGCGAGGCGGACCTGGGCATGATCCCGGTCGAGAACTCCGTCGCCGGCCGGGTGGCCGACATCCACTATCTGCTGCCGCGTTCCAGCCTGCACATCATCGGCGAGTATTTCCTGCCGATCCGCTTCCAGCTGATGGCACCGAAGGGGGCGACCCTCGAAGGCCTGAAGAGCGTGCAGAGCCACGTGATGGCGCTCGGGCAGTGCCGCAACATCATCCGCGACCTGGGGCTGAAGGCCATCGTGGGCGCCGACACGGCAGGTTCCGCCCGCCAGGTCGCCGAGGCAGGCGACCTGAGTGCTGCAGCGCTGGCGCCGGGACTTGCCGCCGACATCTACGGTCTCGACATCCTGAAGCGCGACGTGGAAGACGCCGCCCACAACACCACCCGCTTCCTCATCCTGTCGCCGGAAGACCGCCTGGCCGCCAACACCGGCCAGCCGATCATCACCACCTTCATCTTCCGGGTGCGCAACGTTCCGGCCGCGCTCTACAAGGCGCTCGGCGGCTTTGCCACCAACGGGGTGAACATCACCAAGCTGGAAAGCTATCAGCTGGAAGGCCAGTTCTTCGCCTCCATGTTCTATGCGGATGTGGAAGGCCATCCCGATGATCCGAGCGTTGCGCTGGCGCTCGAGGAGCTGCGGTTCTACTGCGCCGAGCTGAAGATGCTCGGCGTCTATTGCGCCAGCCCGTTCCGCGAGAAGATCCGTGAACCGGAAGCCAACCGCGCCCTGCGCCCGGCCGCTTCCAACTGACCCCCTTCCGACCGAAGAGACCTTGAGCCCCATGACCGACCTGCGCTTCGACGCCCTCTGCATCGGCAACGCCATCTGCGACGTGTTCGCCCATGTGGAAGAGGACTTCCTCTCCCGCGAGAACCTGATCAAGGGCTCGATGCGCCTGATCGACACGGACGAGGCCGTCCGCCTCTATGGCAAGATGGGCCAGACCGTGCGCATTTCCGGCGGCAGCGCCGGCAACACGGCGGCCGGCATCGCCTCGCTGGGCGGCAAGCCGGCCTTCTTCGGCAAGGTGGCCGATGACGAGCTGGGCGACAGCTACGCCCATGACATGGTGGGCACCGGCGTGCATTTCGACACGCCCCGCCTGATCGGCGAGATCCCGACTGCCCGCTCCATGATCCTGATCACGCCGGACGGCGAGCGCACCATGAACACCTATCTGGGCGCCTGCACCCGCTTCGGCCCGGCCGACGTGGATGCGGATGTGGTCGCGGCCTCGGCGGTGACGTACATGGAGGGCTATCTGTGGGATCCGGAAGAAGCCAAGAAGGCCTTCCTGGAAGCCGCCCGCATCGCCCATGCCAACGACCGCAAGGTCGGCATCACCCTGTCCGACAGCTTCTGCGTCGATCGCTACCGCGCCGAGTTCATCGGCATGCTGAACGACCGCACGGTCGACCTGATGTTCGCCAACGAGCATGAGATCAAGGCGCTCTACGAGACCTCCGATCTGGACAGCGCCGTCATGGCCGCCTCCCGCAGCGGGGCGCTGACCGCGCTGACCCTGGGCGAGAAGGGCGCCATGGTCATCACCGGCGACGAGGTGCTGGAAGTGCCCGCGCGGGCCGTCTCCGACGTGGTCGACCTGACGGGGGCCGGCGATCTCTTTGCCTCCGGTTTCCTCTTCGGCATGGCCCGCGGCCTCGATCTGGCGACCTGTGCCGAACTCGGCTGCCTCTGCGCCTCCAACGTGATCACCCATGTGGGTGCACGCCCGGAACGGCCGCTCAGCCAGGCCGCGACGCAGGCCGGTTTCAAGTTCTGAGGACTTCCGAGCCTCGAGTGCAAAGGCGGTCCGGACCCCGGGCCGCCTTTTTTCGTTCTCGGGCCCTGCTCCGCTGAACCAACACGCCACTCTCCTCATCCCCGCGCAGGCGGGGATGCAGGACCCGAGTACCCCCGCGCAGTTGCCTTCAGAAGTTCTGGATCCTCGGCACAGGGCCGAGGATGACGGCTGAAAGGTGCGGGCGAGGAGACCGGCGAGTGGATCCCCGAGCAAGTGAGGATGACCGGGAGGGATACGGGAGCGCCGACCCGCTGCACCTCCCAAACACAAAAAAGGCGGCGCCTTGCGGTGCCGCCTTTCTGAAGATCGAACCTTGAAAGCCTCAGTCGGCCAGGTCTTCCTTGCTGGTGACGTTGCCGTCTTCGTCCAGGTGGTAGATCACCGGGGTGCCGGTGCCGAGTTCCCGCTTCAGGATCTCATCCGGGGTCAGCTTTTCCAGTTCCATGATCAGGGAGCGCAGGGAGTTGCCGTGAGCGGCGACGATGGTGCGCTTGCCAGCCAGGACCTGCGGCAGGATCTCGGCGCGATAATAGGGCAGCACGCGCTCGGCGGTCATCTTCAGGCTCTCGCCGCCCGGAGGCGGAACGTCATAGGAGCGGCGCCAGATGTGGACCTGCTCCTCACCGAACTTCTCGCGGGCCTCGTCCTTGTTCATGCCGGTGATGTCGCCGTAGTCGCGTTCGTTGAGCGCCTGGTCGCGGATGGTCTCCAGATCCTGCTGGCCCAGTTCCTCGAGGATCAGGGCAAGGGTCTTCTGGGCGCGGGACAGGGCCGAGGTGTAGGCGAGGTCGAAAGTCAGCTTCATGTCCTTCAGCTGCCGGCCGGCGGACTGGGCCTCAGCAACGCCCTGTGCCGTCAGGTCCGGATCCTTCCAGCCGGTGAAGAGGTTCTTCAGATTCCATTCGCTCTGACCGTGACGGACAAGCACCAGAAGGCGTTCCATGGTCGTATCTCCTCGCAAATTCAATCAGTCATTCAGGCCGAGAACATCGGCCATGGAGTAGAAACCGGGGCCCTGCTTGCGGGCCCAGAGCGCCGCCTTGACGGCACCCTTGGCAAAAAGCTGGCGATCCTCGGCCCGGTGGATGAGCTCGATGCGCTCTCCTTCGCCGGCAAAGATCACGGAGTGTTCGCCGATCACCGAGCCGCCGCGCAGGGTGGCAAAGCCGATGTCGCCCGCGGTGCGCGCGCCGGTGATGCCATCGCGGGACCGCACGGAGCGGGCCTCCAGGTCGATGTCGCGTCCGTCGGCCGCCGCCTGTCCGAGCAGCAGCGCGGTGCCCGAGGGCGCATCCACCTTGTGCTTGTGGTGCATTTCCAGCACCTCGATATCGAAGTCCTCGTCCAGCGCCCTTGCGGCCTTCTTCACCAGTGCAGCCAGAAGATTGACGCCGAGGCTCATGTTGCCGGACTTGACGAGCGCCACGGACCTTGCCGCCTCGTGCAGGGGCGCGTCCTCACCGGCGGCCCAGCCGGTGGTGCCGATGATATGGGCGATGCCCGCACGGGCCGCGAGGGCGGCAAACTGGAGAGACGCCTGAGGTGCGGTGAAATCCAGAACGGCCTCGCCCTTGCCGAAGGCGGCTGCGGCATCAGCCGTGATCGCGACGCCGAGCGGCCCGACGCCGGCCAGCTCCCCCGCGTCCCGGTCGAGGGAATCGCTGCCGTCCCGCTCCACTGCGGCGACCAGAACGGCCCCCGGGGTTTCCGTCACGGCCCGCACAAGGGCCCGTCCCATCCGGCCGGCCGCGCCAACGACCACAAGGCGCATATCGCTCATACCCAATCCCATGTCGCTTGAGGGTTGCCTGATCATCCCCGGATCGCGCAACGACGCAACCCCTTTCGGACAAACGGATTACACCGGCTTGCGCCCAAAAGAAAAGGGCGGAGACATGTGTCTCCGCCCTTTAATCCGTTCAGATGCCGAGAACCGGGATTACTCCTCGGTCTTCTCGATTTCCTTGCCGGTTTCCTGGTCGACGACCTTCATGGACAGGCGAACCTTGCCACGCTCGTCGAAGCCCATCAGCTTGACCCAGACCTTGTCGCCTTCATTCACCACGTCGGTGACCTTGGCCACCTTCTTGGGAGCGAGCTGGGAGATGTGGACCAGACCGTCCTTGGCGCCGAAGAAGTTCACGAAGGCGCCGAAATCGACGCACTTCACGACGGTGCCTTCGTAGATCACGCCCACTTCCGGCTCGGCGGCAATGGAGTTGATCCAGTTGACGGCGGCCTTGATGGCCTTGCCGTCGGAAGAGGCGATCTTGACGGTGCCGTCGTCCTCGATGTTCACCTTGGCGCCGGTCTTTTCCACGATCTCGCGGATGACCTTGCCGCCGGAACCGATGACTTCACGGATCTTGTCGACCGGGATCTTCATCACTTCGATGCGCGGTGCGTGTTCACCCAGCTCGGAGCGAGCTTCGGTGATCGCGTTGGCCATTTCGCCGAGGATGTGGATACGGCCGTCACGCGCCTGAGCCAGGGCGACCTTCATGATCTCTTCGGTGATGCCGTCGATCTTGATGTCCATCTGCAGCGAGGTCACGCCATTGGCGGAACCGGCCACCTTGAAGTCCATGTCGCCGAGGTGATCTTCATCACCCAGGATGTCGGACAGGACGGCGAAGCGATCGCCTTCCTTGATCAGACCCATGGCGATGCCGGCCACCGGAGCCTTCAGCGGAACGCCGGCGTCCATGAGGGCGAGCGAGGTGCCGCAGACGGTTGCCATGGAGGACGAACCGTTGGATTCGGTGATCTCGGAGACAACACGCAGGGTGTAGGGGAAGTCGTGCTTGGCCGGCAGCATCGGGTTGATGGCGCGCCATGCCAGCTTGCCGTGACCGATTTCGCGGCGCCCGGGGGAGCCCATGCGGCCCGTTTCACCGACCGAGTAGGGCGGGAAGTTGTAGTGCAGCATGAAATGGGACTTGTAGGTGCCTTCCAGCGCATCCACGAACTGCTCGTCTTCGCCGGTACCGAGGGTGGCAACCACGAGGCCCTGGGTTTCACCACGGGTGAACAGGGACGAGCCATGGGCGCGCGGCAGGATGCCGACTTCCGAGGTGATCTGACGCACGGTGGACAGGTCACGGCCGTCGATGCGCAAACCGGTGTCCAGGATGCCGCCGCGAACGATCTCGGCTTCGAGCTTCTTGAACTGCTCGCCCAGAACGGTGCCTTCCGGCGCGGTGCCTTCGGCTGCGTTGGTGATCAGGGCCTCGACGACCTTCGCCTTGGCGGCGTCGACAGCGTTCTTGCGCTCGGTCTTGGCGGTGATCTTGTAGGCCGCCTTCAGGTCTTCGCCTGCGATTTCCTTGACCTTGGCAAAGAGAGCGGAGTGATCCGGCAGGTTCAGCTCGCGCGGTTCCTTGGCAGCGGTCTCGGCCAGCTTGATGATGGCATCGATGACCGGCTGGAAGCCACGGTGACCGAACATCACGGCGCCGAGCATCGTGTCTTCGTCCAGTTCCTTGGCTTCGGATTCCACCATCAGAACGGCTTCGGTGGTACCGGCCACGATCAGGTCCAGAGCGGACTCGGCCATGTCGTCAACGGCCGGGTTCAGCACGTATTCGCCGTTGATGTAACCGACGCGGGCGCCGCCGATCGGGCCCATGAACGGAACGCCGGAGATGGTCAGGGCAGCGGAAGCCGCAACCATGGCCAGGACGTCCGGAGCGTTTTCCATGTCGTGGGACAGGACCGTGACGATCACCTGGGTGTCGTTCTTGTAGCCGTCGGCGAAGAGCGGACGGATCGGACGGTCGATCAGGCGAGACGTGAGGGTCTCGTGCTCGCTCGGACGGCCTTCACGCTTGAAGTAGCCACCCGGGATCTTGCCGGCTGCGAAAGCCTTTTCCTGGTAGTTGACGGTCAGCGGGAAGAAGTCCTGGCCCGGCTTCGGCGACTTCGCGGAGACGACGGTGGCGAGAACCTTGGTTTCGCCGTAGGTCGCCATGACGGCGCCGTCAGCCTGACGGGCAACCTTGCCCGTTTCGAGGACGAGAGGACGACCGCCCCACTCGACTTCCACACGATGGATATCAAACATTGTCTGTCCTTACAGCTTGGTCCCGGGACCACGAACGGTTCCGGGATCAGGTCCGGTCGGCCCCGTATGGGCCGGTTGCCGGAGCGACGAGCCACGGGCAAGACGACGGGCAACTCTCGAGGGATCCGGAGATCCGTTTCACATCGAGAGTGGCCGGCAATCCTGCCCCATGACCAGTCACGTGTTCTCTAATAGTAAAACGCGGCGGGCAAATCCACCCACCGCGTTCAGAAGATCCGGTCTTAGCGACGAATGCCGAGGCGCTGGATCAGGGTCTGGTAGCGCTCTTCGCTCTTGGACTTGAGGTAGTCCAGCTGGGAACGGCGCTGAGCAACCATCTTCAGCAGGCCACGACGGGAGTGGTTGTCCTTGTCGTGAGACTTGAAGTGGCCAGTCAGGTTGTTGATCCGCTCGGTCAGAACGGCCACCTGGACTTCCGGAGAACCGGTGTCGCCTTCCTTGGTGGCGTATTCCTTGATCAGTGCGGCCTTGCGCTCTGCAGTAATCGACATCGCATGTCCTTTCAAAGTTATGCAGCCGGCCCGAAAGCCGGCGGTTCTTGTGGCTCGTCTGAGCCTCTTTCCCCGTCACCAGAGCCGAGATGTCGTCCAGCAAAGGTTCTGCGGGAAAGCAAAGGGCCGGATCTCCGGCCCAATGAGCGGGTGTTATGACGGAAAACCGCCGGGAGATCCAGCTTTTTCGCGGCGCCCCGGCCAGGGGCCCCGCGCAGCCTGTCTCAAAGGTTAAAGACGCGGGCGGGCTGGAAGCGGCCCTTCTCGATGGAACCGATGGCCACCGGCACCCCGGCATGGGAGGCGAAGACCTCGTCGGCGTTCAGCGGCGCGTCGCGGCCACGCAGCAGGATCGCCATGCCCTGGCGGATCTTGCCGGCATCGTCCAGGCTGACGGGCAGTTCGCGGACATGTTCCAGGGCCTCGCGGACCGGCAGGATGAATTCCTCGACCAGAGCCTCGACGCCCGCACCCTCTTCCAGTTCCTCGACGGCTTCCTGAAGCTCTTCGAGGGTGACCATGTCCTCCTCGCCGAACGGGCCGACAAGAAGACGGCGCAGCTCGGTCACGTGACCGCAGGTTCCCAGACGCTGGCCCATGTCGCGGGCAAGCGCGCGCACATAGGTACCCTTGCCGCATTCGGCCTCGAACACCGCCTTGTCGGGCGACGGGCAGGCCACGAGATCGAGACGATGCACGTCGATGGGGCGGGCCTCCAGCTCCACTTCCTCGCCGTCACGGGCAAGGTCATAGGCGCGCTCGCCGTCCACCTTGATGGCGGAGAAGATCGGCGGAACCTGCATGATGGTGCCGACGAACTCGCCGAGGATCTCGCGGATCGCTGTCTCGTCCGGGCGCACATCGGAGGTTGCGATCACCTCGCCTTCCGTATCGTCCGTGGATGTCTGGGTGCCCCAGGTCACCTCGAAACGGTAGATCTTGCGCCCGTCCATGACGAGGGAGACGGTCTTGGTCGCTTCACCGAACGCCAGCGGCAGGCAGCCGGAGGCACGCGGATCGAGCGTGCCCGCGTGGCCGACCTTCGCCGGGGACAGGATCCGCTTGATCTTGCCAAGGGCATCGTTGGAGGTGATGCCGTAGGGCTTGTCGAGCACGAGCCATCCATTGATGGTGTTGCGGGGACGCTTCTTCTGTTGTTGCCGTTTCGCCATGGATCTGTCCGGTGGTGTTCAACCCGGGGACCTTCGATCGTCATCCCGGTTTGGCGCCAAAGCGGCAAGACCGGGATCCAGTAACCCCGGCCTGCGTGCCTGATCGCCAGCGTTCCTGTTTACTGGATCCCTGCCTGCGCAGGGATGACGCGCCGCGTGCAGCACGCCAGCATCACTCCTCGTCGCCGGTCTCGTCATCCGCATCCAGATCGCGCGCCACGCCGGAGGAGTGGAGCAGCTGATCGATGCGGGAGGCGTCGTCGAAGCGGGTGTCGAGAATGAAGCGCAGGTCGGGCATGTATTTCATGGTGATGCGCCGGGACACCGAGCCGCGCAGGAACTTCGCGCAGCGGGTCAGTGCCTTGACCACCTTGTCGCCGTCGCCCCCGCCCAGCGGCATGACGAAGCAGGTCGCGAGCTTGAGATCCGGGGTCATGCGGACTTCGGGAATGGTGACGATGATCCCGTCGAGGTCGGGGTCATTGAGCCCGCCACGGGTCAGGATATCGGAAAGTTCCTTGCGGACGAGCTCGCCCACGCGGAGCTGGCGCTGCGACGGCGCCTTGGCGCCCTGTCCTGGAGTACGTGCCATGTGGTCTTCGGTCCTGTCGTCTGCGGTGGCCGGCCGGATGCGGCGCCATGCGCAAATGCAAGCCGCCGGCGCCCCTCCCCCAGGGAGCGGCGCCGGCGGGCGTGTTTCGTCGTGCGAGTGTGCTCGTCAGAGCGTGCGGGCGATCTTCTCGACCCGGAAGCACTCGATGATGTCGCCCGGACGCATGTCCTGGTAGTTGACGAAGTTCATGCCGCACTCCTGACCGGATTCGACGGACTTGACCTCGTCCTTGAAGCGCTTGAGCGTGCCCAGCTGACCTTCGTGGATGACAACATCGTCGCGGATGAGGCGCACGTTGGCACCGCGTTCCACCACGCCTTCGGTAACCAGACAGCCGGCGACCTTGCCCACCTTGGTGATGTTGAAGATCTCGCGGATCTCCGCATTGCCGAGGAAGGTCTCGCGCAGTTCTGGCGAGAGCAGGCCGGACATGGCTGCCTTAACGTCATCCACCAGATCGTAGATGATGTTGTAGTAGCGCAGTTCGATGCCTTCGCGCTGAGCCGCTTCGCGGGCCTGCTTGTTGGCACGGACGTTGAAGCCGATGATCGGAGCCTTGGAAGCCGCCGCGAGCGTGATGTCGCTCTCGGTGATCCCGCCGACGCCGGACATCAGGATGCGGGCGCTGACTTCGTCGGTGCCCAGTTCGTTGAGGGCATGCACGATGGCTTCCGCAGAACCCTGCACGTCGGCCTTGAGGACCAGCGGGAATTCCTTCCGGCCCTTCTCCTGCAGACGGTTCATCATCTGCTCGAGCGAGCCACGGGCGCCGGAGGCAACCACGGAGGCCTTCTCGCGGATCTGGCGCTGACGGTAGTCAACGATCTCACGGGCGCGGGCTTCGTTCTCGACCACGGCGACCATGTCACCGGCAGCAGGGGTGCCCTGGAAGCCGAGGATCTCGACCGGCTTGGACGGATCGGCGGACTGGACCTGCTTTCCATCCTCGTCGAGCATGGCGCGGACACGGCCCCATTCGGCCCCGGCGACGACGATGTCGCCCGGCTTCAGGGTGCCCTTCTGGACCAGGACGGTGGCAACCGGGCCACGGCCGCGATCCAGCTGGGCTTCGACCACGATGCCTTCGGCGGTACGGTTCGGGTTGGCCTTGAGCTCGAGAACTTCGGCCTGCAGCAGGATCATTTCCAGCAGCTTGTCGAGGTTCGTGCCGGCCTTGGCGGAGACTTCGACGTCGATCACGTCGCCGCCCATGCCTTCGACCACGATGGAGTCGTTCAGCAGTTCGGTGCGGACGCGGTTCGGGTCGGCCGAGGGCTTGTCCATCTTGTTGATGGCAACAATGATCGGCACGTCGGCTGCCTTGGCGTGGGCAATCGCTTCCTTGGTCTGCGGCTTGACGCCGTCATCGGCGGCCACGACCAGGACCACGATATCCGTCGACTTGGCCCCACGGGCACGCATCTGGCTGAAGGCCGCGTGACCCGGGGTATCGATGAAGGTGATCTTGTTGCCGTTCTGCTCGACCTGATAGGCGCCGATATGCTGGGTGATGCCACCGGCTTCGCCGGAGACAACCTTGGCATTGCGGATCGCATCCAGCAGCGAGGTCTTGCCGTGGTCGACGTGACCCATGATGGTGACGACCGGCGGACGCGGCAGCAGGGTTTCCGGAGCATCGGCTTCGGAGAACAGGCCTTCTTCCACGTCGGCTTCGGAGACGCGCTTGACGGTGTGACCCAGTTCGGAGGCAATCAGCTCGGCGGTGTCGGCATCGATGACGTCGTTGATCTTCATCATCTGACCCTGCTTCATGAGAAGCTTGATCACGTCGACGGCACGTTCCGCCATGCGGTTTGCCAGTTCCTGGATGGTGATGGCTTCCGGCAGGATGACTTCACGGGAAATCTTCTCGCGGACGACCTGCTGCTGGCCACGCTTCGCCTTTTCCTGACGACGGCGCATGGAGGCCAGAGACCGGGCACGCTGCTCGTCACCACCGGTTGCGGCGGAGATCGTCAGCTTGGAGCGGCGACGGCTCTCTTCGGTGGTGCGGGGGCGAGCCGGGGCCGGAGCGGCCTTCGGACGCTTGACCGTGCGAAGACCGGCCTTGGCACGTTCTTCTTCCTCGGTCTCGCCGGCACGGGCCTGAGCCTGTTCCTTGCCGACGCGGGCCGCGACCTGCTTCGGATTGGCCTTGCGGGCAGCAGCGGCAGCGGCAGTTTCGCCAGCATCGGCTTCAGCAGCCGGAGCAACCGCCGGAGCGGCCTCGACAGCCGGCTTCGGCCGCGCAGCTTCCTCGGCGGCGCGCTTGGCTTCTTCGGCTTCGCGGACCTTGCGTTCTGCTTCTTCGCGCTGGAGACGCTCTGCCTCTTCGGCGGCGCGGATCTTCGCCAGTTCAGCCTGACGCTTTTCCTCTTCCTCGCGCTGCTTGCGCTCGACGACTTCCCGTTCCTGGGCGGCCTTCAGCGCGATTGCACGCGCTGCGGCTTCTTCCTTGGTCAGGGTGCGAAGGACGTTGCCGCCCTTGCCGCGCTGCTGGGCCTGACGGCGCGCTGCATCGGGCTGCGGCTTGCGCGGAGCGACCTCGGACGGCTTGTCCAGCCGCTGGGTCTGAAGCGGCGGCTGCTCCGGCTTGGGCTCCTGGCCCGGCACCACAACACGGCGCTTCTTCTTCTCCACGACGACAGCCTTCGACCGGCCATGCGAGAAGGACTGGCGCACCGTTCCCTGGTCGCCACCGCCGCCCCGCTTGAGGCCGAGCGTCTTTCGCTCAACACTGATCGTCTTGTCGCCTGGATTTTTTGTATCGCTCATATTGCCTTCAGTCCTGCGCAACTGCACCGTCTGCGTTGCCTGTCATTTCAAGGGCGGAGTTGGAGCGAAATGCTTCCAGTTCGCTTACACGCGATAGGAAGTTTCTGCTCGCCGGCCCCGCCAGCAGTGCAGCATGTATCACATTTGAACGACCCAATGCCAAATCCAATTGAGTCGAATCGAACAAACGGACGATTTGCAGCCCGTTTGCAGTCTCAGTGCGAGCCGCGGCCACGGCCGACAGCTTGCGAATGCCATCCTCGGCGGCGTCTGCCGCGTGGATCAGTCCGACGACCGGGTCGCGCCGCAGCGCTGCCTCGACCTTGGAGAAGCCGGTCGTCAGCTCCCCCGCCTTGCGCACCATGGACAGGGCGCCCAAGGCCGCCGTTTCCATGAGGCGATCAACCTGATCGGCCAGGCCCGGTTCGACCCGCGCCTCGCCCTTGAAGCCCCGGCCAAACACCTTACGCCGGTCCTTTTCCGCAGTCTCGACCACGGAGCGGGCGGCCAGAAGCCATACGCCGCGCCCCGGGAGGCTGCGCTTCAGATCCGGGACGACCTGATCGTCCGGACCGAGCACGAAGCGCAGCAGGCGATCCACGGGATAGACCGTCCGGGATACGGCACATTGCCGTTCGGTCGGCTCGTTCTTCCTGGGCACCTGCATCTACTCCAGCATGGGTGGTCCGCGCCGGCCGTCGGGGACGGCGCGGGCCCTGTCATCAACCGTTGAGGATCACGCCAGTGGTTTCGCCGGCGTCTTCGCCCGCGTCATCACCAGCCTCGTCCTCGAGGTCTTCTTCCAGTTCTTCCTCGGCTTCCAGTTCGGAGGCATCGATCCAGCCGGCGGCAACGCGCGCGGCCATGACCATTGCTTCCGCATCGGCGCGAGACAGTTCGTAGCCCGTCAGGGCGCCTTCGAAGCGCTTGACTTCGCCGTCCTTGCGCTCGGTCCAGCCGATCAGATCGTCGGCGGCGCAACCGGCCAGGTCCTCGACGGACTTGATGCCGTCCTTGCCGAGGGCAACAAGCATGGCGGTGGTCAGGCCGTCAATCGACTTCAGCTCGTCGGCGACGCCGAGTTCGCGGCGCTCTTCGTCCAGCTTGGCTTCCTGTTCTTCCAGGAAGTCGCGGGCACGGGCCTGGATCTCTTCTGCGGTTTCCTCGTCGAAGCCTTCGATGTCGGCGATTTCCTCGAGGTCCACATAGGCCACTTCCTCGACGGAGGCAAAGCCTTCGGTGGCCAGCAGCTGGCCGACCATCTCGTCGACGTTGAGGGATTCCATGAACAGGTTGGAACGCTCGACGAATTCCTTCTGACGGCGGTCGCTTTCTTCCTGCTCGGTCATGATGTCGATGGCCCAGCCGGTCAGCTGGGAGGCCAGACGCACGTTCTGACCGCGACGGCCGATGGCCAGCGACAGCTGCTCGTCGGGAACCACCACTTCGATGCGCTCGGCGTCTTCGTCAAGCACCACCTTGGCCACTTCGGCCGGCTGCAGCGCGTTGACGATGAAGGTTGCCGGATCCTCGTTGAAGGGGATGATGTCGATCTTCTCGCCCTGCAGTTCGCCGACAACGGCCTGAACGCGGGAGCCGCGCATACCGACGCAGGCGCCGACCGGATCGATCGAGCTGTCCTTGGAGATCACGGCGATCTTGGCGCGCGAGCCCGGGTCACGGGCAACGGCACGGATCTCGATCACGCCATCATAGATTTCCGGCACTTCCTGGGCAAAGAGCTTGGCCATGAACTGCGGATGAGTACGCGACAGGAAGATCTGCGGGCCGCGCTGTTCGCGACGCACGTCATAGATATAGGCGCGGATGCGGTCGCCGGTGCGGAAGAGTTCACGCGGGATCAGCTCGTCGCGACGGACAATGCCTTCGCCACGGCCGAGATCGACGATGACGTTGCCATATTCGGCGCGCTTGACCACACCGTTGATGACTTCGCCGACACGATCCTTGAACTCGTCGAACTGGCGGTCGCGCTCGGCTTCACGAACCTTCTGCACGATGACCTGCTTGGCGGACTGGGCGGCGATACGGCCGAAGTCCAGCGGCGGCAGGGGCTCGGCGATGAAGTCGCCGTAGTTGGCTTCCGGATTGCGCGCCTGCGCATCTTCCAGGGAGATCTCGGTGGAGATGTTCTCCACCTGCTCGACCACCTGAAGAAGGCGCTGCAAACGGATCTCGCCGGTCTTGGCGTTGATCTCGGCGCGCACTTCCGTCTCGGTACCATAACGGGACCGGGCGGCCTTCTGGATCGCATCCTCCATGGCGGCGATCACGATGTTGCGGTCGATCGACTTTTCCCGAGCAACCGCGTCAGCGATCTGAAGCAGTTCCAGCCGGTTCGCGCTGATAGCCATTCAATCCACTCCTCTCGCGCAGCACGTCTCATTGGCTGGCTGCGCGTTGTCGTCAAAAGCCCGAGCTTGTTTCCGCTCAGTTGGGCTTGTTGTCCCCGTCATCCATGTCGTCATCTTCGCGGGCTGCCAGGGCAGCCTTTTCCGCCTGAAGGGCGGCGGTGATGAGATCGTCGGTCAGCACCAGCTTGGCTTCGCCGATATCGGCAAGCGGCAGGGCCACCGTGTCCTCATCTCCCTCGCGAACGTCCTGCAGGCGCACCAGCGCCGCATTGTCCTTCACGCCCAGCAGGATGCCGCGGAAGCGCTTGCGGCCTTCCTGCATGACATCCATCTCGACCTTCAGCACGTGGCCGGACCAGCGATCAAAATCGCCTGCACGCACCAGCGGCCGGTCGATGCCCGGAGAGGACACTTCCAGGTGGTAGGCACGGGTGATCGGATCATCCACGTCCAGCGCCGGCGACACGCCGCGGCTGATGGTTTCGCAATCCTCGACGGTCATGGTGCCGTCCGGCCGTTCGGCCATGATCTGCAGCGTGCACCCGTTGGCCGCGCTGACCTTGATGCGCACCAGTCGGTAGCCCAGATCTTCGATGACCGGCTCGACAATGGCGGCAATGCGGGCTTCAAGCCCCTGTTCGACAACAATGCGTGCTTCGTGTTGGCTCACGCTCAAACTCCTTGCTGACAGCCTCGATGCTGTCCGGATCCACCTCATTCGCCGAAGGGGCGAAGCAAAAAAGAGCGGGTCCCTTCCGGGCCCACCCTCATACCGCCAACCAGCCGTTTGAGATGAAACACGGGCTGTATACAGGCAAAGACGGGTCCATGGCAAGGGCCAAGGGCAATTCATCGCCGCGGAGGGCGCAAGAACCGCCCCGTCACCCGGGCCATTCCACCCGGCTCCCCCCGTGGCCCCAGCCCATTTTCGGCCAGGCACCGCCACCGGTGAGCGATGCCGGTCGACCCGAGCGGCTCAGACCCGCAGGAACGTCAGATAGCGGGGAACGCGGCCCTCGCGCAGGGCCTTGCCCTCATAGCGGGTGCCGGGCCAGTTGGCCCAGGGGCTCTTCCAGTCGGCCGCGCGCGTCGCGGTCCAGCGGAAGCCGCCGTGATCGCGGATGTGGCGCAGGGTCCAGTCCACGTAGGTGTCGATGTCGCTGGCAAAGCGGAATTCCGCTCCCGGCTTCACGGCGCGGGCATAACGCTCAAGGTTCTGCTCGTTGATGAAGCGGCGCTTCCAGTGGCGCTTCTTCGGCCAGGGATCCGGGTATAGCTGATAGGCCATGTCGAGGCTGGCTTCGGGCAGCCAGTCGAGCACGTTGACCGCGTCGTCATCATAAAGACGCACGTTGCCCAGCCCCTCTTCCTCCAGGGCGGCGACCACCTTGGCCATGGAGCCCACGAAGGGTTCGATCCCGATATAGCCGACGGTCGGGTTCTCGCGGGCCCGGTGCAGCAGATGCTCGCCGCCGCCGAAGCCGACTTCCAGGCACACGGTCTCGACGGGCGCATCGAACAGGTCGCGCAGGTCGGCGGGTGCGGGTTGGCTCAGGTCCAGCGCCAGGCGCGGCAGGAGGTTTTCCATCAGGTCGGTGCGGCGCGGGCTGAGGGGCTTGCCCTTGCGGCGGCCGAAGAAGGAGCCTTCGTAACGGTCGGTCATGATCTTCTCAAACGGCAACGCCGGCCAACGGGATGTCCGGGCCGGCGTCACTCTTCATTCTGGGTTGGGTCCGGTTGGCGGGCCTTATCCCGCAATCGACCGCAGTGCGTCAACCAGATCCGTCTTCTCCCAGGAGAAGCCGCCGTCCGCATCCGGCGTCCGGCCGAAGTGGCCATAGGCGGAGGTGCGTTCGTAGATCGGGTTGTTCAGCTGCAGATGCTGGCGAATGCCGCGCGGGCTGAGGCCCATGACATCGCGCAGGCCCTTTTCCAGCTTCGCCTCATCGCACTGGCCGGTGCCGTGCAGGTCCACATAGACCGACAGCGGATCGGCCACGCCGATGGCGTAGGAGAGCTGGATGGTGCAGCGCTCGGCCAGCTCGGCAGCGACCACGTTCTTGGCCAGGTAGCGGGCGGCATAGGCTGCGGACCGGTCCACCTTGGTGGGATCCTTGCCGGAGAAGGCGCCGCCGCCATGGGGGGCAGCCCCGCCATAGGTGTCGACGATGATCTTGCGGCCGGTCAGGCCGGCATCACCGTCCGGACCACCGATGACGAAGGCCCCGGTCGGATTGACGTGCCAGACGGTTCCGGCGTCGATCCAGCCCTCGGGCAGGCTCTCGCGGATGTAGGGCTCAACAATGGCGCGCACGTCGGCGGACGTCAGGCTGGCGTCCAGATGCTGGGTGGAGAGAACGATGGAGGTGACGCCCACCGGCTTGCCACCGGCGTAGCGCACGGTCACCTGGCTCTTGGCATCGGGGCCGAGCACCGGCTCCTGGCCCGACTTGCGGACCTCGGCCAGGCGCTTCAGGATCTTGTGCGAATAGAGGATCGGCGCCGGCATGAGCTCTTCGGTCTCACGGCAGGCATACCCGAACATGATGCCCTGATCGCCCGCACCCTCGTCCTTGTTGTCGGCCGCATCAACGCCCTGGGCGATGTGCGCGGACTGGGCATGGAGATGCACCGAGATGTCGCAGGTTTCCCAATGGAATCCGTCCTGCTCGTAGCCGATGTCCTTGATGGCCATGCGGGCGAGATGGGCGATGTAGTCCTTGGTGATCTCTGCCGGGCCGCGGGTTTCACCGGCGATCACCACGCGATTGGTCGTCGCGAGGGTTTCACAGGCCACACGGGCTTCGGGCATGCGGGAGAGATAGGCGTCCACCACGGCATCGGAAATGCGATCGCATACCTTGTCCGGGTGACCTTCGGAGACGGACTCCGACGTGAAGAGGTAGTCCTGACGGGCCATTGGCTATCGTCCTTCTGGGAAAAAACAAGGCAGGAGCGGCGAAGTTCCTCGCCGCTCCTGCCACATCAATCTAAGAAGTTTTATGACACGTCAACCGATTACCGCTCGGTCATACCGTATCTCATTCGTCGCCGGCGAGCGCGCGCACCAGATCGACCACGCGGCGGCGGACCTTCGGGTCCTCAATGCGCACAAAGGCCTTGTTGAGCGAGAGCCCTTCGGAAGACGACAGGAAGTCGACCACATAGGACGTGGGCTGCATCTCCGCAAAACCATCGACTTCATCGGGCGTGCCGGGTGCATCCTCGAAGAAGAAGGCGACCGGAACCTTGAGGATGGTTGCGATATGCTGGAGACGGCTCGCACCGACGCGGTTCGTGCCCTTCTCGTATTTCTGGATCTGCTGGAAGGTGATGCCGAGGCTTTCACCGAGCTTTTCCTGGGACATGCCAAGCATCATGCGGCGCAGGCGAACGCGGCTGCCGACATGGATATCAATGGGATTGGGAGCCTTCTTACTGGGCATCGGACACTGATCTTTCTTTGTCTTCTCGCTTTGCGCGATTGGTTGGCCTTTCGCGAACAAGCGCCCGACCAGAGTGCCTCACATCACCGGTCGGACTGGAGCCGCCCCATCTGCTCCTGCCCGTTCGCTGTGCAGACGCTATCCACAGCGGCAAATCGGTTGTAGCATGTGAAATAGACAAACCCAAGGCGAAAGATCAATTTTTACGCGAGTACGGGTTGTAACGGTAGTAAGATGCCAATATTGCAAGAAGAATCAGTAGGATCGCGTAAATGATACTACCTAGACGCGTGTAAACTGTACCCTGCAAAGCCTTGGGGACTGCTGCGTCTGCAACCGCGCGCTCTCCCAGTTCAAGCCGCGTAACGAAACGTCCCTTTGCGTCCACAACCGCCGAGATGCCAGTGTTGGCCGCCCGCACAAGCGGCAAGCCTTGCTCGATGGCCCGAAGGCGCGCCTGGGCAAGATGCTGATAGGGGCCGGCCGTGTGCCCGAACCACGCATCATTGGTCACGTTAAGGATCAGATCCGGGCGTCCACCTTCCATCGCAAGCTCATTGGGGAAGATGGCCTCGTAGCAGATCAGCGGCAGAAGGGTCTTGCCCGAACGCAGGGTCAGCGGCATGCGCGCGAAGCCGGGCTCGAAGACGCCCGGTCCCTGCACCAGCCGGGAAATGCCGAGGGCCTCGAAGATCTCCGACAGGGGAAGATACTCGCCGAAGGGCACGAGGTGGAGCTTGTCGTAGGCTCCGCTGATCTCTCCGTCGGGATCGAAGAGATAGAGGCTGTTGTAATAGCGCGAGGCCTCCGGGGTCTCGCCCTGCTCCAGCCGGATGGCGCCGGTTGCCAGCTGGTTCTCCCCGTGCAGCAGCGCGGAGATGGCCACCAGCGCGGTCGGCGTGCGGGTCAGCAGAAAGGGCACCGCGCTCTCGGGCCAAATGATCAGGCGCTCGGCCCCCACGCGCGCGCCCTCGCCCAGAGGCCGTGACGACAGGTCCAGATAGGAGGAAAAGACGCGGTCGCGGTTTTCAGGCACCCATTTCTCGTCCTGCGGAATGGCCGGCTGGACGATGCGCACGTCGAGGTCGGAGAGGCCCGGCTCCTCGACAGCATGCAGGCGCCAGAGGCCGAAGACGCCCATTGCGACGAGAAGCAGGGTCGCCGCGCCGAAGCCGCGCCAGCGCGTCTTGAGCTCGCCCGTCAACAGGGCCGGGGCAGCAGCGATCAGCAGGACCAGCAGCCCCAACCCGTAAAGACCGACAAGGCTGGCGGTCTGGGAGAGTTCGAGACTGCCCGCGACCCCATAGCCGAAGCTGTTCCAGGGAAAGCCCGTCAGCACGTGGCCGCGCAGCCAGTCCGACAGGGAGAGCGTGATCGCCAGAACGAGAATGCGGCTTCCGCCCGGCGTCCAGAAAAGCGCCGCGAGAGCCAGAGCCGCGCCATGGAACAGGGCCAGCCCGACGGGCATGGCGGTCACGGCGAAAGGCATCAGCCAGGCATAGCGGTCGCCATCGACGAGAAAGGCCGATCCGACCCACCAGAGCCCTGCCAGGAAATAGCCGAAGCCGAAGAACCAGCCGACGGAAAAGCCACGAAGCATCCGCTGGCGCCGTGTGAGATCGCTGTCACTCAGGGCGCCGTCCAGAAGCCAGACCAGGCCGGGAATGGCCAGCAGCAGGAGGACCGACAGATCCACCGGCGGCAGCGACAGGGCCGCGACCACGCCCGCCACAACCGCATAGAGCCGACGGCGCCCCCCCCAAGCAAGAAGACAGGCGTTCGGCACCGCGCTCAAGGCGGCGAAAGGTCCACTCATGTGACGGAAATCCCGTGCGATTCGGCCTGAAACGGAGGGTGACAAGCCGCCTCCCCCCGGTCAAGCTGCGTTTCCCTTGCGCAAGGCGCTCAGGCTTCCGGCGCGGTCTCCTCGGCAGCCGGGCTGCCTTCCGGGCGCTTGGCGCGGCGACGCTGATCGGCGACGCGGACCTCGGGCCGACGACGACGGATGCGCAGGCGCTTGATGCGCCGCGGGTCGGCGTCAAGGATCTCGAACTCGAAGCCGGGCACATCGGGCACATGCAGCAGCTCGCCGCGCACCGGCACCCGGCCGATGGAGACATAGAGCAACCCGCCGAGCGTATCGACGTCCTCGCTGGCCTCGGATCCGGAAAGATCCGTGCCCAGTCCCTTGCCGAGCTCCTCGAGCGGCAGACGCGGATCGGCAACCCAGATGCCGTCGGAGACGGGCTGCATCATGGCTTCCTCGTCCTCGTCGTGCTCGTCTTCGATGTCGCCCACTACCGTCTCGACCAGATCTTCAAGGGAGATCAGACCGTCGGTGCCGCCGTATTCGTCAATGACCAGCGCCATCTGGATCCGGTCCGCCTGCATCTTGGCCATCAGATCCGTGGCCGGCATGGACGGGGGAACAAAAAGAAGCTGGCGGATGAGACCCACGTCCTTGAGGGACCGGGTCAGATCGACGCCGGAAAGATCCATTTCCTGGGAGTTGTCACCGGCTTCGGCCATGGTCTCGGCCTCCGGCAATTCGGCGGCACCATTGACCATCGGCCGACAGGAACGCTCGCCATGCTCGGCGATATAGGCCATGAGATCCTTGATGTGGACCATGCCGCGCGGATCGTCGAGGGTCTCGACATAGACCGGCATGCGGGAGTGCCCGGATTCCTGGAACAGCTCCATGAGCCGCCCGAGGGTGGTGCTGGCCTCGACCGCATCGATATCGGCGCGCGGGATCATCACGTCATCCACGCGCAGCTCCCGCAGGCGCAGGATGTTGCCAAGCAGCATGCGCTCCTCGGCGGAAAAGACCGTGTCGCCGTCGCTTTCGCGGGCGAGCTCGTTCTGGAGGTTCTCCCGGAGGGAGGCCGTGGCATGCCGCGGGAACAGGAGGGCCTTGAAGCGCTGGATCAGCGCACCCTTCTGCCGCGGCCTACTCGGTTGCGGATCTTCGTCCTGCGACTTCGCGGCCGGAGCGCCACCGGAGGCCGCTGCCTCGCTTCGCCCGCTTTCGGAAACCATCATCATCATCGTTCTACAAACAGACTTTCTAGATCAAACAAGGGCCTGAAGACCTTCACTCCGGATCCGCCTCAAGCGGCCGGTCGGCATAAGGGTCGGCAATTCCCAGGGAGGCAAGAATGCGCCGCTCCAAGCCTTCCATCAGTTCGGCTTCTTCATCATCCTGATGATCATAGTCGAAAAGGTGAAGAATTCCGTGAACCACCAGATGGGTGAGGTGAGCGGAGAATTCAATCTCCATCTCGTCCGCTTCCCGCTGCACCGTCTCAAGGGCGAAAACAATGTCGCCGAGAAGCGGGCCATAGAGCTCGCCGTCCGGATCACTGCCGGGGAAGGACAGCACGTTGGTCGGCTTGTCCTTCTCGCGCCAGTCACGGTTCAGCTCGCGGATCGCCGCGTCATCGGTGAAGACGAGCGAGACCTCCGATCCGTCGACGGCCTCCAGGGCCGCTTCGCGAAAGGCTGCGCCCAGCGCCGTGGTGCAGAGCGCGCGCAGGGCGTCCTCCTCGGGCCACCCTTCCACGGAGAGGGTGATGTCTATGGCGAAATCCTCCGGCAGATCCGCAGATCCTGCCGGTTCAGGCGCAGTCATGGTCTCGTCTTTCCAATGCGCTCTCAGCTGTCTTCCGGTTCCAGGGCCTGCTCCAGGTTCGAAGCCGGCCGCCGGGTGCGCTCGTTTCGCTCCATCCGGTCCGCAAAGCGGCGTTCGCGCGCCTGAGAGGCTTCGCGCGACGCGTTGTCATAAGCGGTCACGATGCGCGCGACAAGCTCATGACGCACCACGTCGGTTTCGGTGAAGCGGACGGTCGCCACGCCCTCGACCCCGTCGAGCAGTCCGAGAGCCTCGCGCAGGCCGGACGTCTGGCCCACGGGAAGGTCGACCTGGCTGGGGTCGCCGGTGACGATCATCTTCGAGCCCTCGCCCAGACGGGTGAGGAACATCTTCATCTGCATGGAGGTGGTGTTCTGCGCCTCGTCGAGCAGGACCACCGCATCGGACAGGGTGCGGCCGCGCATGAAGGCAAGCGGCGCCACCTCGATCATGCCCGAGGCCAGGCCGCGTTCGACCTTTTCCGGCGGCATCATGTCGTAGAGCGCGTCATAGAGCGGACGCAGGTAGGGATCGACCTTTTCCTTCATGTCGCCGGGCAGGAAGCCGAGGCGTTCGCCGGCTTCCACCGCCGGACGGGACAGGATCAGGCGGCTGACATCGCCGCGCTCGATGAGGGCGGCGGCATAGGCAACCGCCAGATAGGTCTTGCCGGTGCCGGCAGGTCCGGTGCCGAAGATCAGGTCGGCCCGGTCCATCGCCCGGATGTAGGCATCCTGAGTGGCGGTGCGGGCGACCACGGTCTTGCGGCGGGTGGAGATCTGCGCGAAAGCAAGGCGCGAGCGCGGCTCCAGGGTCGGCAGCGTCAGCTGCGCCTCGGCGGAAGCCGCCATGCGCAGCGCGCCATCCACGTCGCCCGGATGGATCTCGTGCCCCTGCTGGAGACGCTGATAAAGGGCTTCCAATGCGGCACGCGCCTGGGAGCAGCCTGCGGCGGACCCCTTGAGGGTCACCTGATTTCCGCGGGCGATGGCGTCGATGCCGAGTTTCTGTTCGATGAGCGCGAGGTTCTGGTCGAATTGACCGAACAGATCGCCGATCAGCCTGTTGTCTTCAAACGCAAGTACGATATGCGTCAGGTCAGATGCCGCAGCTTGGGGCTCACGCGTCAAATGCCGCCTCCTCGATGGACCGGATCACGCTCCGGCACTTTCATCTTGCCCGGCCTTCAGGCGACCGAACAGGGAATTCCGGCCGATCTCGACGATTTCCACCGGTTGTACGGTGCCGATCATCTCGTCCGGCGCATCGGCCTGAACGGCCTGCAACCACGGGGATTTGCCCACGAGCTGGCCGGGGCGCTTGCCCTTGCGCTCGAAGAGAACCCCGAAGGTCATGCCCAGACGCGAGGCGTTGAACCCCGTCTGCTGGGCGGTGATGAGCTCCTGCAGGGCGTGCAGACGCTGGGTCTTCACGTCCTCGTCCACCTGTCCGTCCATCAGGTCGCCGGGCGTTCCCGGGCGCTGGCTGTACTTGAAGGTGAAGGCGGAGCCATATTCGACCCGGCGCACCAGATCCATCGTGTCCTCGAAATCCGCATCCGTTTCGCCGGGGAAGCCGACGATGAAGTCGCCAGAGAGGGCGATTTCCGGGGCCACGGCGCGGATCCGGTCGACAAGACGGAAATAGTCGTCCCGGGTGTGCTTGCGGTTCATCGCCGCCAGGATCCGGTCGGATCCGGCCTGCACCGGCAGATGCAGATAGGGCATGAGCTGCCGCAAGTCACGATGGGCGCTGATCAGGTCGTCATCCATGTCGCGCGGGTGACTGGTGGTGTAGCGCAGGCGCTCCAGCCCGTCGATCTCCGCGAGCCGGCGCAGCAGACGCCCGAAGCCCCAGGCCTTGCCGTCCGCGCCTTCGCCGTGCCAGGCGTTGACGTTCTGGCCGAGCAGCGTCAGCTCGCGCACACCGGCAGCGACCAGCTGGCTGGCTTCGGCCAGGATCTGCTCCACCGAGCGGGACACTTCGGCGCCACGGGTATAGGGCACCACGCAGAAGGTGCAGAACTTGTCGCAGCCTTCCTGCACGGTCAGGAAGGCCGTGGGGGCGCGCCGCGGCGCAGCAGGTTGCGCGGACCGGGCCGCCGCATCCGACAGGTGGCGGAACTTGGCGTCGATGTCGAATTCGGTCTCGACGATCCGGCCCCCCTTGCCCGCCTGCTTCAGCAGGGCCGGCAGCTGATGATAGCTCTGCGGTCCGATCACCAGATCCACCACGGGCGCACGGCGGGTCAGCTCGCGTCCTTCGGCCTGGGCCACGCAACCGGCGACGCCGATCATCGTGTCCTTGCCGTGCAGGGCGCGCTCTTCCTTGATCTTGCGGATGCGGCCGAGCTCCGAATAGACCTTTTCGGCGGCCTTCTCGCGAATGTGGCAGGTGTTGAGGATCACCAGATCCGCATCCTCGAGGGTCTCGGTGGGCGCAAAGCCTTCCGAGCCGAGAACATCGGTCATACGCTCGCTGTCATAGACATTCATCTGGCAGCCATAGGTGCGCATGAACACCTTCTTCGGCGCGGTCGCCGACGCGGCGGCGGCGTCCTCGTGGTCCGGGCCCGGAGCCAGTTCCTGCTGATGCGTCATTCCGTCCTCGTTGCCGCCGGTTGCGGGCGGCATCCCTCCGACGCCCGCAACAACGGCTGGCGTCCCGTCATCTCTCGGTTTGCATTGTCCGGCAGGGGCGCTCCGCACGGCACGGACACCGGGTCCGCGCGGACGACCGGGAACGGTCGCGCGATGGAGCGCCATGGCACGACAGGCATCTGGTCCCGTCCGGCTCTGCCTCGTGTTTCAGGCGCCAGCTTTAACCTCTTTTGCCGGGCTTGAGAAGACGAGAGCGGGCGGCAAGGCCGGAACCTCCTCGTCGACTGCCGGGTCCGGCTGCGGGAGGCGCGTTTCGCGGGGCGCGTGCCAGCCCTCGACAAGGGCGTCGACCGTCATGGCGCGCACGCTGTCTTCCATCTGGCGGGTCAGGGCCTTGCGGTCCGTCGTCCCGTCAACGCGCACCGGCTCGCCCCAGGTGATGCGGATATCCATGGGACCACGGGTCAGCACCCCCCAGAGGTGACCGGCCATCTCCATGTCGCCATACCAGGCCACATGAGGCCGGAACTGGCGCCCCATCGGCACCCCGTGCAGGGAGACATAGGCGACAGACAGGGGCTGGACCCAGACCCCGCCCTTTTCGCCCACGGCGCGTGTGGCGGCGCCCAGAAGGGCGGAGCGGAAGGGCAGCACGCCGTTGCCGTCGTTCGAGGTGCCCTCGGCGAAGAGCACCATGGCATCGCCTCCGGCCATGCGCTCGGCGATCTCTCCGGTGACCTGCCCCGTCTCGGTGCGGCGGGTGCGATTGACGAAGACCGTGCGCTGAAGGCGGGCGAAGAGGCCGAAGATCGGCCAGCCGGCCACTTCGGACTTGGCGATGAAGGACAGGGGCATCAGGGAGCCGATGACCGTGATGTCCACCCAGGAGGCGTGATTGGACACGACCAGAAGCGGGCGCCCGGCCTCGGGCCGGCCGGACTGGCGGATGCGCATGCCGAGAAGGCGGGTGGCCGCCAGATGCCAGAGATGGGGGAGCCTGCGCTGTACCGGCAGGCCGAGCTTCATCGCAAGCCACTGCGGCGGGATCAGCGCGCAGGTGACGATCGTCAGACCCAGAATGGTGACGACGGCCCTAGCTCGCCTCATCCTCGCTCCCCGGTTTTTCGGAGGCCGCGACATCCGGCGCATTCAGCGGCACGGCGTAAAGCTCCAGGCGGTGATCCACCAGCTTGTAGCCGAGACTGCGGGCGATGGCTTCCTGAAGGAGCTCGATTTCCTCGCTGCGGAACTCGATGACCTGGCCAGAGCGCAGATCGATGAGGTGATCGTGATGCTCGTCGGGCACCGTCTCGTAACGGGAGCGACCGTCGCGAAAATCGTGACGCTCGATCATGCCCGCGTCCTCGAAGAGCTTCACGGTGCGGTAGACGGTGGAGATGGAAATGCGCGGATCGATGGCGACCGCGCGGCGGTAGAGCTCCTCGACATCCGGATGATCTTCCGAGGCCTCTTCCAGAACCGCCGCGATGACCCGGCGCTGCTCGGTCATGCGCAGGCCCTTGGCCGCGCAAAACTCCTCCAGCGCTGTCTGCCGCGTCTCGGTCATGGGGTCGTCGATCCTTCCATCCGTCCCTGAGCGCGCCCTGCGCCGCCGCCGCTCAGGCGATTAGCGAAGATCGACGCGCATGACAAGCGCCGTTCCATCCCCGTCACCGGCGCTGTAATAGCCCTTGCGTTCCCCCACTTTGCGAAATCCGAGCGCCTTGTAAAGCGCAACAGCGGGAAGATTGGCGGCATCGACCTCGAGAAACAGGGTTTCGCAGCGGTCGGAATAGAGGCGGAAGAGTGCCTGCTTCATCAGGGTCTTTCCGAGCCCACGCCCGCGACAGGCCGGGTCGACGGCAAGGGTCAGAACCTCGGCCTCTCCCGCCACGGCGCGGATCAGGACAAAGCCCTTGAGACGGGACGACCGGAGCAGGCCGGGCACACGGGCCACCAGGCAGAAGGCGCCCGGCTCTTCGGCCATGCGGTGCAGCTCGTCAGCGTCCCAGCCGTGGGCAAAACAGGCCGCATGAATGTCGGCGAGCGGGGCGAAATCCTCGCTGTCGGCCGGCTCAACCACCGGAGGCTGGGAACGGGGCCAGGAGAAAATCATTGGCGCGCGATCTTCCCCTGCTTCTGAGGTGCCGCATCGGGCGGGCGAAGATAGAGCGGCACGGGCAGGTCGGTCTGGGGATTGGCGCTCAGGCCAAGCTGCGCCACGTCGCGCACATCCGGATAGGCCGCATCGCTGATCACCCGCTCCGGACCGAGTCCTGTCACCTCCGCAATGCGCGGCGCGATGGCGCCAGCAAGGCGGACATCGGCCGGCAGAAACGCGGCGAGGTCCTGCATGCGGCGCACTTCAGGGGCGGAGAGGGCAATGCCATCGACGCCAAAGAGCTGGCCGTAGACCTCGTCGCCCTTGCCTTCGAGCGCCACGTAAAGCGGCGTCGTGGCGGCCTCCAGATGGGGCGCGGCCAGGGCCGAAAGGGTCGTGATGCCGACCACGGGCATGCCGAGCACCAGACCGAAGCCCCGGGCAACGGAGAGGCCGACGCGCATGCCGGTGAAGCTGCCCGGACCCGTGGTCACCGCGATCCGGTCCAGGGCAGAGAAGACGCAGGAGGCTTCCGCCATGGCCTCGGCAATCATGTCCATCAGCCTTTCGGCATGGCCACGGCCGATCTCCTCGGACACGACAACAGGTGCTGCCCCGTCGGCCTCCGTGTCGAGGACGGCGACGGCACAATTGGCCAGAGCGGTGTCGATTGCCAGAATACGCATGATCAACCGAAGTAGACGCCGGGGCCGGTCCTGTCGAGATGCGCTTTCGACTTACCCCAAGGGTTGCGATTGATTTCTGGGCCGTTCGGGAGATCGAGTGGCGCCGGAGACGCACCCTTGCCAAGAATGCGAGGGGATCTATTCGCGAGCACCCCAGCCCGGAAACAGGAAATCCCCGCACGAGGGCGGGGATGTCTTGCTGGTGTCAGGGTGTCGAGAAGCGGACCCGATCAGATCGGGCGAACTTCCTCGACTTCCGGAACGAAATGGCGCAGCAGGTTCTGGATGCCGTGCTGCAGGGTCGCCGTGGACGACGGGCAGCCGGCACAGGCGCCGCGCATGGACAGGTAGACGATCCCGTCACGGAAGCCCTTGAAGGTGATGTCGCCGCCATCCTGAGCCACGGCCGGACGCACGCGGGTCTCGATGAGGTCCTTGATCACGGTGACGGTTTCCTCGTCGGCGGCATCGAAGAATTCGCCTTCCTCGGTGTCCTCGCCGGCAGTCGCGGTGGCCATGACCGGCTGACCGGACATGAACTGCTCCATGATCGCGCCGAGGATGGCCGGCTTCATGTGCTGCCAGTCGGTGTCATCCTTGGTCACGGTGATGAAGTCATGGCCGAAGAAAACGGCAGCCACGCCCGGAACGGCGAAGAGCTTTTCCGCCAGCGGGGACGCCCCGGCTTCTGCGGCGGAGCGGAAGTCATAGGTGCCTTCCGGCAGGACGACGCGGCCGGGCAGGAACTTCAGGGTCGCCGGGTTCGGCGTCGCCTCGGTCTGGATGAACATGGTCGAACTCTCGCAATCGGATGGGCGCTCAGGGGCGCCACTCATCGGTATCTGGCGATAGATTTATCCCAGCCCGGCGGGGAATGGAACCTCCGCCGGTGTCTTTCTAAGGGTCATATGGGAAACATGGTTCCCTTCGCCAAGTCCTTGGGGTCCAAGTCCGGGGGGGGGCCAAGTCCCGGCACCAGGTCACGGAGGCTGCGATCGCTCAGGCGAGCGCCGCGATGGACTCGTCGTCGAGGGTGCCGGGCACGATCGTCACGGGGATCGGGAAGCTGCCCGAGGCCTTGCCGGCAATCGAGGACACGAGAGGGCCCGGGCCGTCCTTGCTCAGGCCAGCCGCCAGAACCAGGATCGCGATGTCGGAATCCTGCTCGATGACGTCGAGGATCACCTCGGAGGTGTTGCCCTCGCGGGTGATGCATTCCGGCTCGGTGCGCGCCACGGCCCGCACCCGCTCGGCCGCCCGGGCCAGGGTGCGATCCGCGGTTTCCTGCGCCTCGGCCCGCATGATGTCTTCCACGCCCAGCCAGTGCTGGAAGTCGCCCTGGGCGATGACGAACATGAGCAGCACCACGCCACCGGTGCGCGCGGCGCGCTTGGCCGCATAGACGATGGCCCGGTCACATTCCGGGGTGTCGTCCACGATGACCAGGAACTTGCGGCGGTGGCCTTCCTCGTTGCTCTTGCGGATCGCTACCATCTTGCGTGCTGCCTCCGGCTGCCTCGATTGATCGGGAGATTAGAGAATGAACCGGGAGAGATCCACGTTCTTCGCCAGCTCGCCGATGTTTTCCCGCACATGGGCGGCATCAATGGTGACCACCTCGCCCGGCTTGTCGGGGGCGACGAAGGAGATCTCGTCGAGGATGCGTTCCATCACCGTCTGCAGGCGGCGGGCGCCGATGTTCTCGATGGTGGAATTGAGGTCCACGGCAACGGAAGCAATCTCCTCGATGGCGTCATCGGTGAAGACCAGCTCCACCTCTTCCGTCTTCAGCAGGGCCACATACTGCTTGATCAGGCTGGCTTCCGGCTCGGTCAGGATCGCCTTGAAGTCTTCCTTCGTCAGGGGCTTCAGCTCCACGCGGATCGGCAGGCGGCCCTGAAGTTCGGGCAGCAGGTCCGAAGGCTTGGCCACGTGGAAGGCGCCGGAGGCGATGAAGAGAATGTGGTCGGTCTTGACCGGGCCATGCTTGGTGGAAACCACCGTGCCCTCGATCAGCGGCAGCAGGTCGCGCTGCACGCCCTCGCGGGAGACATCGGCGCCGGACCGGCCTTCGCGGGCACAGATCTTGTCGATCTCGTCGAGGAAGACGATGCCTGCGTTCTCGACCCGGGAAATGGCTTCCTGAATGATCTTGTCATCATCCAGTAGCTTGTCGGATTCCTGATCGATCAGCAGGGCGTAGGAGTCCTTCACGGTGACGCGCTTCGTCTTGGTCTGGCCGCCGAAGGCCTTGCCGAGAAGATCGGACATGTTCATCACGCCGATGCTGCCGCCGGGCATGCCCGGCATGTCGAAGCTGGGCATGGACGCCTGGGCGCGGACCTCGATCTCGATTTCCTTGTCGTTCATCTCGCCGTCGCGCAGCTTCTTGCGGAAGCTGTCGCGGGTCGCCGGGCTGGCGGTCTTGCCGACCAGGGCGTCGAGCACGCGTTCCTCGGCCTGCAGATGGGCCTTGGCCTTCACGGCCTCGCGCTGCTGACTGCGGACCATGGAAATGCCGGCTTCCACCAGATCGCGGATGATCTGTTCCACGTCGCGGCCCACATAGCCGACCTCGGTGAACTTGGTGGCTTCCACCTTGGCGAAGGGCGCATTGGCGAGGCGGGCCAGACGGCGGGAAATCTCCGTCTTGCCAACGCCGGTCGGGCCGATCATGAGAATGTTCTTCGGCAGAACCTCCTCGCGCATCTGGCCTTCCAGCTGCTGGCGCCGCCAGCGGTTGCGCAGGGCAATGGCCACGGCGCGCTTGGCGTCCTTCTGGCCGACAATGTAGCGGTCGAGTTCGGATACGATTTCGCGGGGCGAAAAGTCGGTCATCTCACGTCTTTCATTCAGTCGGAGCAGAGCTGTGCTCAACGCTCAATTGGGGGCGGGCACATAGGCCAGCAAGGGGGACCCGGCCAGTGGCCGCAGCAGAAGGCGGCGCAACTGGTGCCAGCCGGAGCCGACGAACAGGATCACGGCGCCAAGCACGACCAGGGTGACCGCAAAGGTCGCCTCGGAGGACACGCTGGTCTCTGCGATCAGATAGCCGATGGCAAAGCCGAGATAGCTGAGGGCCGAAACCAGCAACGCACGGCGGTCGACCACCAGCGCGATGACCGCCAGAACGAGGAACAGGACGATGACCGCAGTGTAATAGGCGGAGGTCTCCGCTCCGGCGACGCCGGACATGAGATCCAGAACCGAATGCACGATCAGCGGCGCGGCCATCAGATGCAGCCAGAAGGCCTTGTCGGAATTCAGGGTCACCCGGCCCGGGTCACGGGCATCGAAGACCATGGCAAGCGCGAAGGTGAGCAGGCCAAGAACCAGGAAGAACAGGGAGTTCCAGCTGGCAATCAGTCCGGGCACCACGGTCTCGACAATGACGGCGCCGAGGAAGAGGCAGCCGGCCGTGATGGAGGCGATGCCGACGGGAACCTTGAAGCGCCGGTAGAAGAGCACGGAGCCCGCGATCACCACGAGGATCATGGGAATGACGAAGAGACCCTCGTGCTCGTGCAGCCACCGACCCGGATCGGCCAGCGTCAGGTCCTGATGGACCACGAGGCCGAAGCAGGCGGCGAAGAAGAAGGGCGTGAAGGCGACACTGAGCAGGAAGGACGGCAGAGCAAGCCGCATGCGCCGGGCAAAGACCTCGGCGAGCGCCCAGGTTGCGGCCGCGCAGACCCCGGCAATGCCCCAGGCCGGCACCACGTCCTGCAGGCCGTAGAACAGGCCGAGCATGAGGATCACCAGACCGATGCTGATGAAGATGTCGTGGAAGCCGCGCACGAAGCGGACCTCTTCCCGGTCGGCATAGGACACGTCGAGCGCGCTGACATCCGCAGAGGCAGCCTCTCCGGCGGCCCAGAACTCCACCAGCCGGTCGGCCTGATGCTCGGTCAGAATGCCTGCATCCACGGCGGCCTGAAGACGATCAGGGGCGAGAGGGGCTGAATCCGCAATGTGCGAGGCGGGCGATGCGTCACTCAAGTGGTGCTCTCCAGAGTTTCAATCAGAACGTTGCCGTTGGTATAGACGCAGATTTCGGCGGCAATCGCCATGGCCTTGCGGGCGATCTGCTCCGCATCGGCGTCCGTATCCACCAGGGCGCGGGCGGCCGCGAGGGCATAATGTCCGCCCGATCCGATGCCCATGACGCCGCCTTCCGGCTCCAGCACGTCACCATTGCCGGTCAGCACCAGGGTCACGTCCTTGTCGGCCACGATCATCATGGCTTCCAGCTTGCGCAGATAGCGATCGGTGCGCCAGTCCTTGGCCAGCTCGACGCAGGCGCGCATCAGCTGCCCGGGATATTGCTCCAGCTTCGCCTCGAGGCGCTCGAGCAGGGTGAAGGCGTCAGCGGTCGCGCCGGCAAAACCGGCGATCACCTCGCCACGGCCGAGCGGGCGCACCTTGCGGGCAGTGTGCTTGATCACGGTCGCGCCGAGCGACACCTGTCCGTCGCCGGCGATGACGACCTTGCCGCCCTTGCGGACAGTCAGGATGGTGGTGCCGTGCCAGCTTGCGGGTCCTTGAGTCTCGCTCATCGACGCCTCTCTTTTCATTGACATGTCTTGTGTTTCGCGCGCGCCCGCAGACGATGGACGTCCGATCTCGAGGCCGCGCCGGGTTGCGCCCTATGTAAGCCCCATTGCGGGTTTTTCCAAGCGGACGCATCCGCGCAGGCGCGTTTCAGCGTGCGGCGTTGAGCCGCCGGGCATGGTCGAGAAGCGTCTCCACAAGCCCGTCCAGCTGGGCAGAGAGGCCCTCATCGGTGAGCTCTCCGGCCGTGTCGAAGGCCTTGTCCGCGCGGGCGATGCTCACCATGCGCGGCAGCACCAGGGCACCCAGCCCCACTTCCAACACCGTGCGCGTGCCGATGAGCCCGCGCATGCCGCCAAATCCACCCGGAGACGCGGAGCCCAGGGCAAAGACCGGACGGCGGAAGGCCGCAGTCGCCGGTTCCCCCGGGCCATTGGCGCGGCTGATCCAGTCGAGCGTGTTCTTCAGGATCGGGGTCATGGCGGCATTATACTCGGGACAGGCGATGAAGATGCCGTCCTGGGCCTGAAACAGGCGCTTCAGGCGGAAGGCATTCTCGGGCACGCCCTTGTCCTGTTCCAGATCCGCGTCATAGAGGGGCAGCGGATAGTCCTTGAGGGAGATCCAAGTGGCCTCCGCATCGGCGAGCGCGAGTTTCTTGGTCACCAGCCCGGCCAGCCGGGTGTTATAGGAGCCCGCGCGAATGGAGCCGGAGAAGCTGAGAATTCTGGTCTGTCTCATGGAGTGTCTATCCCTTTCATGGCGTCGGGCAGCGCGGGGTCAGGCAAGAAGCCGCCGATAGACAAAGACGCGCGCGGGGGGAAGGTTGCGCCAGATCCACGGCGAGATGGTGACGGAGATCGAGGGGTCTACCGGCTTGATCGGGGGCGCGAGGCCATAGGAGAACTGGATGAACGGGGCGCCGGGGGCCATATGAGCCAGAGCCGCGTCGAGAAGCGCGATGCGCTCGCGCTCGGGGCGGGTCAGCAGGGGCAGGCTGGACACGATGCCCTGCACCGTGCCGGGCTCGATGCCGTTGCGCGCGAGGGTGACACGGAGCCCGTAGGCATCTCCCTCGACGATCTGCACGCCCGGAAACCGGGCCTGAAGCAGACGGCAGAATTCGGAACTGTATTCGATGAGGTGAAGGTCGCGGGGCTGAACGCCGCGCTTCAGAATTGCTTCGGTGACGACGCCGGTTCCCGGACCGAGTTCGAGAACGGGCGCGCCGGAATGGGGATGGAGATACTGGGCCATGGCGTGGGCCAGTTCCGGGCCGGAGGGGCTGACCGCGCCGGTTTTCAGCGGGCTTTCAAGCCAGGTTCGGAAGAACCGCAGCTCGTCGGCCGCCTTGTCGCGGACCATGGCCATGCGGTCCGACTTCCATTTCTTCAAACCAGACTGACGCAATTGCTTCATTCGCACCGTCCTCCTCACCGCGCTTAAGGTGGGTGGAGGACGGCGCAAACGCAAGCCGCAAGATCAGGCAGACAGACGCATCCGTCGCAGGATGCGCGCCGGCCGGGTCAGTTTCCGAGGTTCTCGATGAAGTCCTTGACCTTGGAGAAGAAGCCGGCGGATTCCGGATGGTTCTCGCCGGTTCCTTCCTTCTCGAACTCGGCCAGAAGTTCGCGCTGGCGCTTGGTCAGGTTGGACGGGGTCTCCACGGTCACCTGGACGTACATGTCGCCCATCTGGCTGGAGCGCATGACCGGCATGCCCTTGGAGCGCAAGCGGAACTGCTTGCCGGTCTGGGTGCCGTCGGGAACCTTCACCCGGCTCGTGCCGCCATCAAGGTTCGGCACCTCGAACTCGCCGCCGAGCGCCGCGGTGGTCATGGAAATCGGCACGCGGCAATAGAGATCGGCTCCGTCACGCTGGAAGATGCTGTGCGGCTTGAGCGACAGGAAGATGTAGAGATCGCCCGCCGGGCCACCGCGCAATCCGGCCTCGCCCTCACCGGCGAGACGAATGCGTGTGCCGTCCTCGATCCCGGCCGGGATGTTGACCGACAGGGTGCGTTCCTGGGTCACGCGGCCGGCGCCTGCGCACTTGTCGCAGGGGTCGCTGATGACCTGGCCCTTGCCCTGACAGGTGGGGCAGGTGCGTTCAAGCGTGAAGAAGCCCTGAGCCGCCCGGACCCGACCCGCGCCACCGCAAGTGCGGCAGGTGGTGGGGCTGGTGCCGGGCTTGGCGCCCGAACCCGTGCAGGCATCGCAGGTGATGCTGGTCGGAACCTCGATCTCGACGGTCTTGCCGTGGAAGGCTTCTTCCAGGGTGATGTCGAGGTTGTAGCGCAGGTCCGCGCCGCGCTCGCGGCCACCGGACCGGCGTCCGCCGCCCATGCCGAAGAATTCTTCGAAGATATCGGACATGGTGGAGGAGAAATCGGCGCCATGTCCGCCACCGCCACCGCCGAAACCGCCATTCTCGAAGGCTGCGTGACCGAACCGGTCATAGGCCGCGCGCTTCTGGGGGTCCTTCAGGGTATCATAGGCCTCGTTGGCTTCCTTGAAGCTGTTTTCGGCCTCCGCATCCCCCGGATTTCGGTCGGGATGGTATTTCATCGCCATCTTTCGATAGGCGCTCTTCAGCGTCTTTTCATCCGCATCGCGGGTGACGCCCAGTACCTCGTAGAAATCGCGCTTGGCCATTCTCGGTCACTCGTCTTGGGGCCGGACCCAAAAGGGCGGCAACCGCTCCATGTCGTGCCCTGTCTGCGTTCCGCGCCTTGCGCGCATCAGCGCGAAGGGGGCACGACAGGGGCAGGAGATGCCGCGGCCGGCACGATCCGGCCCCGCATCCCGTGAAGGATGCGAGGCCGGACCTGTTTCATCTCAGCGATCAGGACTTCTTGTCGTCGTCCTTGACTTCCTCGAAGTCGGCGTCGACCACGTCGTCGTCCTTGGCTTCCTCGGAGGCCTCACCGGCTTCCGCTTCGGCCTGGGCCGCTTCGTACATCGCCTGGCCCAGCTTCATGGACGCTTCCATGAGGGTCTGGGTCTTGGTCTGGATGTCTTCGAGGTCTTCCGTCTGCAGGGCGGCCTTCAGGCTTTCCAGCGCGGTCTCGATGGCACCCTTCTCGTCGGCGGACACCTTGTCACCGTAGTCCTTCAGGGACTTCTCGGTGGAATGGACCAGGGATTCACCCTGGTTCTTGGCTTCCACCAGTTCCTTGCGGCGCTTGTCGGCTTCGGCGTTGGCTTCAGCGTCCTTGATCATCTTCTCGATGTCAGCGTCGGACAGACCACCGGAGGCCTGGATGCGGATCTGCTGTTCCTTGCCAGTGCCCTTGTCCTTGGCGGACACGTTGACGATGCCGTTGGCGTCGATGTCGAAGGTGACCTCGATCTGCGGCACGCCGCGCGGTGCGGGCGGCAGGCCGGTCAGGTCGAAGCGACCGAGCGACTTGTTGTCCGCAGCCATTTCGCGTTCACCCTGGAACACGTTGATGGTCACGGCCGTCTGGTTGTCTTCGGCGGTCGAGAAGACCTGGCTCTTCTTCGTCGGGATCGTCGTGTTGCGATCGATCAGACGGGTGAAGACGCCACCGAGGGTCTCGATGCCGAGCGACAGCGGGGTCACGTCGAGCAGCAGGACATCCTTGACGTCACCCTGCAGAACGCCGGCCTGAATGGCAGCACCCATGGCCACCACTTCGTCCGGGTTCACGCCCTTGTGCGGCTCCTTGCCGAAGAAGGTCTTCACGGTTTCCTGGATCTTCGGCATGCGGGTCATGCCGCCGACCAGAACCACTTCGTCCACTTCGCCGGCTGCGAGGCCCGCATCCTTGAGGGCGGCCTTCATCGGCTCGATGGTGCGCTTGACCAGATCGTCGACCAGGCTTTCGAACTTGGCGCGGGTCAGCTTCAGGGTCAGGTGCTTCGGACCGGTCGCATCCGCCGTGATGAACGGCAGGTTGATTTCGGTCTGGGACGAGGACGACAGCTCGATCTTCGCCTTTTCCGCAGCTTCCTTCAGACGCTGCAGGGCCAGCTTGTCGTTCTTCAGATCGATGCCCTGTTCCTTCTTGAACTCGGAAGCCAGGTAGTCGACCAGAACCATGTCGAAGTCTTCACCGCCGAGGAACGTGTCACCGTTGGTGGACTTCACTTCGAAGACGCCATCGCCGATTTCGAGGATGGACACGTCGAAGGTGCCGCCGCCAAGGTCATAGACGGCGATGGTCTTGCCGTCGTTCTTCTCCAGGCCATAGGCCAGAGCAGCTGCGGTCGGTTCGTTGATGATGCGCAGGACTTCAAGACCGGCGATCTTGCCGGCATCCTTGGTGGCCTGACGCTGAGCATCGTTGAAGTAGGCCGGAACGGTGATCACCGCCTGGGTCACGGTCTCGCCGAGATAGCTCTCGGCGGTTTCCTTCATCTTCTGCAGGATGAAGGCAGACACCTGGGACGGTGAGTACTTCTCGTCATGAGCCTGAACCCATGCATCGCCGTTGTCGGCCTTGACGATCTCGAACGGGACGAGCTTCTTGTCCTTGGCAACGGTCGGATCATCGAACCGACGGCCAATCAGGCGCTTCACGGCGAACAGGGTGTTCGTGGGGTTGGTCACTGCCTGGCGCTTGGCCGGCTGACCGGTCAGACGCTCACCGTCTTCGGTGAATGCCACCATCGACGGGGTGGTGCGGGCGCCTTCAGCATTCTCGATGACTTTTGCAGTCTTGCCGTCCATGACGGCGACGCACGAGTTGGTCGTGCCGAGGTCGATACCAATGACCTTTGCCATTTTAAGCCTCTCTTTCTAGCAAACCGGAAAGACCCGTTTCGGCATCAATCCGGCTCCTCTTCATGGATTGTCCGAAGCAGGCCTTCGAACACTCGCGACGAGCGCGTTGATCGCTATATAGGTGGATGATCCTGCGGCTGCAAGACGGGGATCCGCGGGTTTTGCGGAGCATCCAGTCATCGGACGGCCGGGTTTCAAAGTGGTTACCAAGGGGAACGCACGATACCGCTCCCGCCGTTATCCAGAGGTGATGCCATGCCCGCACCGACACCACCCCGGCCGGAGAGCCTGCCGGCAACTCTGCCTGAAGGTCTGCGCCTCATCCCCGGCCGCTTTGATCGCGCTGCCCAGGAGGCGCTCGTGGCGGATCTGCGCGGCATTCTCGCAAAAGCCCCCCTCTTCCGGCCGGTGATGCCGCGCACGGCCAAGCCGTTTTCCGTGCGGATGAGCAATTGCGGCGCGCTCGGCTGGGTGTCGAACGTCAACGGCTACCGCTATCAGGCGACCCATCCGGTCACCGGAACCCCGTGGCCCGGGATCCCGCCCGTGCTTCTGGACCTGTGGCGGGAGGTGGCGCCCGACGCTCCGGAGCCGGAGGCCTGTCTCATCAACTATTATGAGACCACAGCGAAGATGGGAATGCATCAGGACCGGGACGAGGAGACGTTCGATGCGCCCGTGGTGTCGGTCTCCCTCGGGGACACGGCCACCTTCCGCGTCGGCGGCACCACGCGGGGCGGCAAGACGTCGTCCTTCCGGCTGGCCTCGGGCGATGTTGTGGTTCTCGGCGGCGAAGCCCGCCTCGCCTATCACGGCATCGACCGGATCCTGCCCGGCTCCTCAACGCTGCTGAAAAATGGCGGACGGATCAATCTGACACTGAGGCGGGTGACGAGGGCGACGTAAAACCCTCACCCGTCGCTGCGCTCCGACCTCTCCCGATCTCGGGAGAGGTGACCTGGTGCATGCCGCTCCGCTGGTGTCATCGGCGCATCGCACTGAAGCAGGATTATTTCGAGGACGGCCTGCGTTTCCTGCAAGACCTGATTGTTCCAGAACCTCACAACCCGAAAGCCGACGCTCTCCAGAAAAAGCGTTCGTGCCGCATCCTGATCTGCTTGAAGAGAATGATGCCCCCCGTCGAGTTCCACGACCAGCTCGGCTTCCTTGCAGACGAAGTCAGCGACATATGGCCCAACGGGAACCTGGCACCTGAATTTCCATCCATTCAGGCCGCGGTTTCGCAAATGATACCAGAGCAGCTGCTCCGCATCGGTGGCATTGCGACGAAGGTGTCTGGCAAAGGTCGTTTTCTTCAAACGGCGCTCTCTGCAGCTTGACCCCAAGTACTGCTTGAAGCGGAGAGCACTGCAAGAGCGTAACGGTAATCACCTCTCCCGAGACCGGGAGAGGTCGGAGCGCAGCGACGGGTGAGGGTTCAGGCCCACATGCCTGCCGCAATGGCCACCATGGCGGCGGCGATGATCCAGAGAGCGAGGCGGCCGGAGCGGGTGTGGCGGGCTTCGGCCTTGCCGATGGCCTCGGCGGTTTCCGCATCGAAACGCAGGCCCTGTTCGACCATGCGCTCCATTTCCGACGACATGCGGCCGATGCGGTCGGCAAAGATCGGCAGGTCGTTGGCGATGCGGAACATCGAGCCCACCAGATTGCCGGTGTCGCGCAGCTTGCCGACCGGACCGAGGTTCTCGCGGATCCAGTCGCCGACCACAGGCTCGGCAGTCTTCCACATGTCGAGGCGCGGATTGAGCGTGCGGGCCACCCCTTCCACCACGACCATGGTTTTCTGCAGCATGATCAGCTGGGTCTGGGTGCGCATCTCGAAGAGTTCGGTGACCTCGAAAAGCTGGGTGAGCAGCCGCGCCATGGAGATTTCCGAGGCATCGTGACCGTGGATCGGCTCGCCGATGGCGCGGATCGCCTGGGCGAACATGTCCACGTCCTGATGGGCCGGAACGTAACCGGCCTCGAAATGCACCTCGGCGACCCGGCGATAGTTGCGGGTGATGAAGCCGTAGAGGATCTCGGCCAGGAAGCGGCGCTCGCGCGGAGACAGGCGGCCGGTGATGCCGAAATCGACGGCCACCAGCGTTCCGTCGGTTTCCGCAAACAGGTTGCCCTGATGCATGTCCGCATGGAAGAAGCCGTCGCGCAGGGTGTGGCGCAGGAAGCTCTGGATGACAGTGTCGCCCAGACGCTCGAGGTCCTGACCGTCGTCAAACAGGCCTTCCACGTCGGACAGCTTGCGGCCGTCGATCCATTCCATGGTCAGCACGCCCTTGGCGGTGCGCAGCCAGTCGACGGAGGGAACGCGGAAGCCGGGATCCTGAGCCGTGTTCTCGCCCATCTCGGACAGGGCGGCAGCCTCGAGGCGGAAATCCATTTCCATGGCCACCGACTGGGCGAGCGTGTCGACCACCGCCACCGGGCGCAGACGCCGTGAAGGCGCGTGGAAACGCTCCACCAGACGGGCCACCATGTAGAAGCTCTGGAGGTCGCGCTGGAAGCGGCGCTGCACATTGGGGCGCAGCACCTTCACGGCCACCTTTCTCAGGGTGCCGTCCCGGTCCCGCAGGGTGGCCGGATGCACCTGGGCGATGGAGGCGGCAGCAACCGCCGGTTCGAAGCTTTCGTAGATCGCTTCCACCGGCTGACCGAGAGCCTCGGCCACGGCGCGACGGGCGGCTTCGTGGTCAAAGGCCGGCAGACGGTCCTGCAGGGCGGAAAGCTCCTTCGCCGCTTCCTTCCCGACCACGTCGGCACGGGTGGCGAGGAACTGGCCGAGCTTCACATAGGAGGGGCCGAGGCGGTTGAGCGCGTCGGACAGGCGCAGGTCGGCGCTCTTGTCGCGCACGGACCGGCGCTCCAGCAGGCGCGCGGCGCCAATCGCCAGGCGCGGACCGGCGGGCAGGTCGGGCAGACTTGCCAGACCGAAGACGCCCTCCCGGGCCATCACGAACCCCGCCCTGGCAAGGCGGAGCAACGGCATTACCGCAAAGCCCATGGATCAGAATTTCCAGCCGGAATGAAGGGCGGCGATGCCACCGGTGTAGTTGCGATAGGTCACCCGCTCGAAGCCGGCCTCGCGGATCATCTCGGCGAAGCGCTCCTGATGGGGGAACTTGCGAATGCTTTCGACGAGATAGCGGTAGGGTTCGCCGTCGCCGGTGATCACCTGGCCCATGGGCGGGATCGCCTTGAAGGAGAAGGCGTCATAGACCTTGTCGAGCAGAGGCACGTCGACCTCGGAGAATTCCAGGCAGAGGAACCGCCCTCCCCGCTTCAGAACCCGGTGCGCCTCGCGCAGGGCCTTGGGGATGTCCGGCACGTTGCGGATGCCGAAGGCGATCGTGTAGGCGTCGAAGGTCTTGTCCGGGAAGGGCAGATCTTCCGCATTGCCCTGGGAAAAGCGGATCAGCTCGCTGAGGCCCGCCTTGTCCGCCCGATCCTGACCGACATTCAGCATGGAATTGTTGATGTCGCAGACGACCGCCTTCACCGCGTTGTTGGAGCGGCGCACCACCTTGGTGGAAATGTCTCCGGTGCCGCCGGCCACATCCAGCAGGGTCCATTCGCGGGCCGGGGTCTTGGGCGGCGCCAGCACGGAGACCATGGCGTCCTTCCACACCCGGTGCAGGCCACCGGACATGAGGTCGTTCATCAGGTCATAGCGCTCCGCCACCTTGTGGAAGACGTCGTTGACCATGCCCTGCTTCTGGCCTTCCGCCACGGTGGTGAAGCCGAAGCTGGTGGGCATGTCCTCCGGCGCGCGGCTGGACGACGTACGGGCAGAAGCCTGATCTTGCGCCATGTCTCGAGGTCTCCTTGAATGCGAACGGACGGCTGGGGCCGAAGAGGCCTGCTCCTATATGTCGCTGTCTGGCCGCTTTTCACACCGCCCGCCTGCAAATTGCAAGCACGCGAGACGAAATTCGGCCACGGGACCATAGAACAACCCGGCGGGCGTGACTATGTTCCGCCCTGTCTTGCCAGCCCAGGAACACCGATCCATGCCAGAATTGCCCGAAGTCGAAACGGTCCGGCGCGGTCTCCAGCCCAGCTTCGAGGGCGCGCTTGTGACGCAGGTCGAGCAACGGCGCCCGGACCTGCGCTTCCCCTTCCCCACGGACTTCGTCGCACGGCTGGAAGGCCGCCGCGTGGAGGCCCTGTCCCGCCGGGCAAAATATCTTCTGGCCGATGTGGAAGGCGGGGACGTTCTGGTCATGCACCTGGGCATGTCCGGATCCTTCCGCATCGAGACCTCGGATCCGGATCCGCTGATGCCCGGCGCCTTCGCCATTCCGCGCGGCAAGGACGAAAAGCACGACCACGTGGTGTTTCGCCTCAGCGCGCCGTCCGGCCAGAGCACCCGGGTCATCTACAATGACCCGCGCCGCTTCGGCTTCATGACGCTGGTCGAGCGCGGCGGCCTGGCCTCCCATCCGCTGTTTGCGGCCATGGGCCTGGAGCCGCTGGGCAACGCGCTGGATGGGGGCACCATCTCGCGCCTCTTCGCGGGCAAGGCCGCCCCTCTCAAGGCCGCGCTGCTCGATCAGAAGCTGATTGCCGGGCTCGGCAACATCTATGTCTGCGAGGCCCTGTGGCGCGCCGGACTGAGCCCGACCCGCAAGGCCGGCACCATCGCCTCGAAATCCGGCAAGGCAACGGAGCGGACGACGGCGCTCGCCGGACATATCCGCGACACGCTGAACGAGGCGATCGAGGCGGGCGGTTCAAGCCTCAGGGACCATCGCCAGGCGGATGGCACGCTGGGCTATTTCCAGCACCGTTTCAACGTCTATGACCGGGAAGGCGAGCCCTGCCGCAAGCCCGGCTGCGGCGGCACCGTGAGCCGCATCGTCCAGTCGGGACGTTCGACCTTCTACTGCCCCTCCTGCCAGCGGTGATCCGGTTGCATCCCTTTGGGCGTTCGGCTAGGCCTTGTAGGGAAAAATGCGTTCGCTCCGGACGTTCCGGAGACGGCGCAAGAGGATCCGAGGGGAAGCAATCATGGGTTACGAGCATATCCGCGTCGAGAGCAAGGGCCGCGTCGGGGTCATCACCCTGGACCGTCCGCAGGCGCTGAACGCGCTCTGCACGCCGCTGATCGACGAGGTGAACCAGGCGCTCACCCAGTTCGAGGGCGACGACAAGATCGGCTGCATCGTGCTGACCGGCTCCGAGAAGGCCTTTGCCGCCGGGGCGGACATCAAGGAAATGTCCGAGCTCACCTACATGGACGCCTATCTGGGCGACTTCATCACCAAGTGGGAACAGGTGTCGCGGACCCGCAAGCCGATCATCGCGGCGGTGGCCGGCTATGCGCTCGGGGGCGGCTGCGAGCTGGCCATGATGTGCGACTTCATCATCGCGGCCGACAACGCCAAGTTCGGTCAGCCGGAAATCACCCTGGGCGTCATGCCGGGGGCTGGCGGCACCCAGCGCCTCACCCGTCTGGTGGGCAAGTCCAAGGCCATGGACCTGTGCCTGACCGGGCGCATGATGGATGCGGAGGAAGCCGAACGCAGCGGCCTTGTGGCCCGGGTGGTGCCTGCCGACGATCTGATGACCGAGGCCCTGAAGGCGGCGGACAAGATCGCCGGTTTCTCCCTGCCCATCGCCATGATGACCAAGGAAAGCGTCAACCGCTCCTATGAGACGACGCTGACCGAAGGTCTGCGCTTCGAGCGCCGGGTGTTCCATTCGATGTTCGCGACCGAGGACCAGAAGGAAGGCATGGCCGCCTTCGTGGAGAAGCGGAAGCCGCAATTCTCCAACAAATGACTCAGAACCTTGCGCTTTGCCGTTGACGGGCGTCTGAACCCCGACTATAAGCAGCGCCCAACCGGTGGCGATCGTTTCGCTGCCGCTGTTTTTCATCGGAACAGCCTTGCTCCTCAGGGACAGCCGTTTCGACCTTCAACTGAACGAAAGTTCCACCTTGGATCAGGATTGAGCCCATGGCCAACACTCCCTCGGCCAAGAAGGCGGCCCGCAAGATTGCCCGCCGGACGGCCACGAACAAAGCTCGTCGGAGCCGCGTGCGGACCTACCTGCGTAAAGTCGAAGAAGCTATTGCTTCCGGCGACCAGGCTGCCGCTAACGAGGCACTGAAGGCTGCTCAACCGGAAATCATGCGCGCTGCCGGCAAGGGCGTGATGCATGGCAACACCGCATCTCGCAAGGTGTCTCGTCTGAGCGCCCGCGTGAAGGCACTGAGCGCCTAAGCCAGTCTCTTCGCACATGCATGCGATCTGAAAAACCCGGCCTCTGGCCGGGTTTTTTGTTTGCCGCGCAATTTTGCCAAGGTAAATTTTCGGCGCGAAATGCTGCCTTTACGAAGTTTTCCCGAGGCTCAAATTTGGCAGACTTTCCTCTTATCTTTCAAGGCCTTACCCATATGTCGGGAGGGTCATGCGGAAGGTTTGCGGATTCGACCCCTGTCAAGCGGAAACGGCTCGATTTTTTTTCGCCACCACAGCTTATCGCATGAGCAGGACAGCCGGGCGCAAAAGTCGTTAAGCACCAAGGGATTTCGCAGGCGCAAACAGGCTCCACCTGTCAAACTTACGTAACGTCCAAAGCATGCCTGCTAAGGATTTGTTCAGGACATGCGCTTGCTGCCCCCTACCCCCCTGTATATGTTTAAAACATCGGTTGGGCGGCAAGCGAGACCGGCAAAAAGCATCAAATAAGATCTGGGGTAGTCATGATAAATTCCAATCATCATCACGCTACGAATTCAGCCAGACACTTAGATAATGAATACGAAAACGTATTTGTTGATCTGAGATAAATACCGACGGTTTCGCGTTTTTCTTCTTTAATTCGTCTGCGGTTTTTACTGGAGCATGCTATAGCGTGTGCTCCATGGGGGGATCCGTGTGCCACGTCTCTGAAATCTCCGGACATGGGCTCGTTGCGCCCGCGGCTGGCTGTGCCAGATATGATGCGACGGCAGCCGCCCAGCCCTGGGTGAAGCCCCTGCATGCCGGGGCTTCCGATGGCCGGAGGTCTTTGAAACATGGCAACAATCTGTCCTCGGACAGGAAGGACGCGACCACGCCGGACATGGCCCTTGCGTCAAGCAGGAAATTTGCAAACGCCACGTGGCTGACAGACTTGAGGAATTTTGCGCCGGGTGAAAAAAACGCCGAGAAAGGACTTGACCTGACGGCCCCGATCGACATTTTGTGCCGCTCCAACCGGCGGCGCCCGATGTCCAAAGACGGGACCCTAACCGCCTGGTCGATTTCCGCAAACGGCAGTGACGCAAGCCCAGGGCTTGCCCCCGTCGAGGAACCAAATTTGCAAGACCCGACCGGGGTTTCCCGGACCACGCCGGCCAGATCCGCCGCAAGGCAGGATCCGGTCACGGCTTGCAAACGCACATGACCGCGCCCCCACCGGGGCGACGCAAGACAAACAGTCCCAACTCACGTGGGACGCAATAAGAGCCACGAATGTGGCATGGGCAAAGACGAGCGGCTGTGGCGGATCGCTCCGATAACAGGAGGCGGAAGACAATGCAGGTTCAGGAGGCAATTGGCTCTGAACACTGGAACCGTGTGAAAAAGCGGCTCCGCGCTGAACTTGGAGAAGACGTCTTCTCCAGCTGGTTTGCACGTGTGGATCTCGAGGATCACAGCGACGGCACCGTCCGTCTGTCTGTCCCGACCCGCTTTCTCAAGCAGTGGATCCAATCCCATTACAACGATCAGCTGGTCGGCCTCTGGAAGGGCGAGTGCGAGGGTGTGCACCGCATCGAGCTGACCGTGCGTGGCGCCATGCGCCCGCGTCCCATCGCACCGCCGGCTGCAAAGACCCTGGCTGCTCCCAAGCGCCCGAAGGTCAGCGGCGACACGCGCCTCGAAGGCTTCACGACCTCCCATCCGGTCGTCGATGCCCAGGCTGCGACCGCAGCCGTTGGCGTTGGCCGTCCGGACTCCAGCCTGGAGGCGTCCCGTGATGTCTTCCAGGGTGCAGCCCTGGACCCGAAATACACCTTTGAGACCTTCGTCGAGGGCGACTCCAACGGTCTGGCGCTGGCCGCCGCCCGTCAGGTTGCTTCCGGCAGCCCGGTGACCTTCAACCCGCTCTATCTCCATGCCGCTGTCGGCTTGGGCAAGACCCACCTGATGCAGGCGGTCGCCGCGAAGGTGCGCGGATCCGGTCGCAAGGTGCTCTATCTGACGGCCGAGCACTTCATGTACCGCTTCGTCGCGGCGCTGAAGGCTCAGTCGGCGCTTGCCTTCAAGGAAACCCTGCGCACCATCGATCTCCTCCTGATCGACGACATGCAGTTTCTCCATGGCAAGCAGGTGCAGCAGGAATTCTGCCACACCCTGAACGCCCTCATCGACGGTGCCCGTCAGGTGATCGTAGCCGCAGACCGGGCTCCCTCCGAACTGGACACCCTGGACGACCGGGTTCGCTCGCGTCTATCCGGCGGTCTCGTGGTCGGCATCCAGGAGCCGGACTTCAACCTGCGCCGCAACATCCTGACCACCCGCGTCACCCAGGCGCAGCGGACCTATTCGAACTTCGAGGTTCCGGAAGGGGTTCTGGATTACGTGGCACGCCACGTGGTGTCCTCGGGCCGTGACCTGGAAGGCGCGCTGAACCGGCTGATTGCCCACAATCAGCTGACCAACCAGCCGATCACCCAGGACATGGCGGAGATGACGCTCCGCGACCTGATCCGCACCAGCGAACCGCGCCGGGTGAAGATCGAGGACATCCAGCGGGTCGTCTCGAAGCACTACAACGTGACCAAGGCCGATCTGCTGTCTGCCCGCCGGACCCGCACCATCGTGCGTCCGCGCCAGATCGCCATGTATCTGGCCAAGGTGATGACCCCGCGCTCCCTTCCGGAGATCGGACGCCGCTTCGGAAACCGGGATCACACCACGGTTCTGCACGCCGTGCGCAAGATCGAGGAGATGGCGCGCACCGACACCGGCCTGTCGCAGGAGCTGGAGCTGCTGAAGCGCATGCTCGACGCTTAAGAAAAGCGGGAAAGAGCCAAGAAATCAGAGGGCGTCCTTCGGGGCGCCCTCTTGCATTTGGGCGGACAAAAGGGCAGTGTCTTCCCCCCGTTCCCGATCCGGAACATCGTCATTTTCACGAGCCGGTTTCCCGGCCCTCCATGAGTACGGACGAAAGCATGAAAGCGACCCTCGAGCGGACCGACCTCCTCAAGTCCCTGACCCATGTGCACCGGGTTGTCGAGCGCCGGAACACCATTCCGATCCTCTCGAACGTGCTGCTGCGGGCAGAGGGCGGGTCGCTGAAGCTGAAAGCCACCGACCTGGACCTGGAAGTTCAGGAGACCGTTCCGGCCATGGTCGAGCGCCCCGGCGCCACAACCGTCCCGGCGCACATGATCTATGACATCGTGCGCAAGCTGCCCGACGGCTCCCAGGTTGTTCTGGAAACGACCAGCGACTTCGCCACGCTCGAGATCCGCGCCGGCCGCTCGAAGTTCTCCCTGCAGATGCTGCCGGAGACCGACTTCCCGGATCTGACGGCCAGCGACTTCAGCCACGCCTTCAGCCTGACCGCAGGCGACATCCGCAAGCTGATCGACACGACCCAGTTCGCGATCTCCACCGAGGAGACCCGCTACTACCTGAACGGCATTTTCATGCACACGGTGGACACGCCGGAAGGCAGCCGCTTCCGTGCCGTTGCCACCGATGGTCACCGTCTGGCGCAGGCCGAAGTGGCCGCCCCGTCCGGCGCCATGGGCATGCCGGGCATCATCGTGCCGCGCAAGACCGTGGGCGAGATCCAGAAGCTGCTGGAAGCGCCGGATGCCGATGTGCAGATCGAACTGTCCGACACGAAGATCCGCATCGTCACCGCCAATATCGTACTGACCTCGAAGCTCATCGACGGCACCTTCCCGGACTACGGCCGGGTGATCCCCCAGGGCAACGACAAGGAGCTGCGAGTCGACCGGGACGAGTTCAAGGAAGCTGTCGACCGCGTGTCGACCATTTCCTCCGAGCGCGGCCGTGCCGTGAAGCTGTCGCTGACCGACGGCCGCATGATCCTGACCGTGAACAACCCGGACTCCGGCAGCGCGACCGAAGAGCTGATGGTCGAGTATGATGCGGATCCGATGGAAATCGGCTTCAACTCCCGCTACCTGCTCGATATCGCGAACCAGCTGACGAGCGATACGGCCTTGTTCCGTCTGGCGGATTCCGGCTCGCCGACCCTGATCCGCGACAGCACCGTCGACGAATGCCTGTTCGTCCTCATGCCGATGCGCGTCTGACATTGCCTGCCGCCGACCGGAGATCCGCTCCGGTCGGCGCCCGGGCCTCATCCTGCCGCAAGACCGGAGCAGGGGCATGCTGACCCGCCTGACCCTCACCGATTTCCGAAACTATCGCGGCCTGGACCTCGTCTTTTCCCGGCCGCTGGTTGCCTTTGTCGGCAACAACGGGATCGGAAAGACCAATATCCTTGAAGCCATCTCCCTGCTGACCGCCGGCCGTGGCCTGCGCCGGGCCGCGCTCGGTACCCTGTCGCGCGTCGATGGGCCCGGCGGCTGGAGCCTTGCCGCCCGGCTGGAACAAGACGGCTACGAGCACCGGATCGGCACGGGCCTCGGCCCGCAGGAGGCCGGTCGGCGGGTGCGCATCGACGGAGAAGAGGCGCGGACCTCGGAAGCGCTGCTCGACTACATGCGGGTGCTCTGGCTGGTGCCCGCCATGGACGGGCTCTTCATCGGCCCTGCCGGTGACCGCCGGCGGTTTCTCGACCGGCTGACGCTCTCCCTCAATCCCGCCCACGGGCGCATGGTCACCGACTTCGAAAAGGCGCTGCGCCAGCGCAACCGGGGGCTGGAGCAAGGCGCGTCGGCACAGGTGCTGACCGCGCTCGAGCGGCAGGTGGCGGAGCTGGGCATGGCCGTGTCGCTGGCCCGGGCCGAAACCGTGCGCCTGCTCAGCGCCACGCTCGACGATCAGGAACCGGAGCCGGAAGCAGCCGCCCCCGACGCGCCCGCGCCCGCATCCTTCCCGCAGGCGGTGCTGGGGCTCGAGGGCGAGTTCGAGAGCCGGTTCGCGGGTCTCCCTGCAAGCGATGCGGAAGCGCTTTACATGCAGGCGCTCGCCGAGGGCCGCGCCCGCGATCGCGCCGCCGGGCGGACCCTCTTCGGACCGCATCTGAGCGACCTGACCGTGCTGCACCGGGCCAAGGGCATGCCTGCGGCCCAAAGCTCCACCGGCGAGCAGAAGGCCCTGCTGATCGGGCTGGTTCTGGCCCATGCGGACCTGACGGCGCGTGTCACCGGGCGGGCGCCCGTCCTGCTCCTCGACGAGGTCGCGGCCCATCTCGATCCCGGCCGGCGCAAGGCGCTCTTCGACCGGCTGCTGCGCCTGGGCGGACAGGTGTTCATGACCGGAACCGATGCGGCGCTCTTCGAGGCGCTGCCCGTCGAAAGCGAGATCTTCGCCATCACCGCGCAAGGGGCCCGGGCGCTGTCTCTGCCAGGCGCCCGAGAGACCGGCGACACACCCTGAAAACACCGCTCAAACGCGGGGTTTTCCACCATTTTCCGGGCGCTCATACCCCCGCCACTTTTGCGTGGTTGAACCCTTGGTCCAACCCCTTATAACGGGTGTTTACTTCACAAGAGCCATGAGTGACTGATTCGCATGAGCGACACCTCCACGCCCGAACAAACCCCCTCCGCCGATGCTGCCCCGTCGTCCGAATACGGCGCGGATTCCATCAAGGTCCTGAAGGGGCTGGACGCTGTCCGCAAGCGCCCGGGGATGTACATCGGTGACACGGACGATGGTTCCGGCCTGCACCACATGGTCTACGAGGTGGTCGACAACGCGATCGACGAAGCCCTTGCAGGACATGCGGACCGGGTGACCGTGACGCTCAACGCGGATGGCTCCGTGACGGTGACCGACAACGGGCGCGGCATTCCCACCGACCTCCATCCGGAGGAAGGGGTGTCCGCAGCCGAGGTCATCATGACCCAGCTTCATGCGGGCGGTAAGTTCGACCAGAACTCCTACAAGGTGTCCGGCGGTCTGCACGGGGTGGGTGTCTCGGTGGTGAACGCCCTGTCGGTGCGGCTCGATCTGCGGATCTGGCGCAACGACAAGGAACACTTCATGCGCTTCAGCCATGGCGATGCCGTGGCGCCGCTCGAAGTGGTCGGGCCGTCCAACGGCAAGAAGGGCACGGAAGTCACCTTCCTGCCCTCGCCCGAGACCTTCACCAAGACCGAATTCGATTTCGCCACCCTGGAGCACCGGCTGCGGGAACTGGCCTTCCTGAACTCCGGCGTGCGCATCCGCCTGTCGGACAAGCGCGGCGCCGACGAGCGGGTCGAGGAGCTGTTCTACGAGGGCGGGCTGGAAGCCTTCGTGCGCTATCTCGACCGGGCCAAGCACCCGCTGATCGAACAGCCGATCACGGTTCAGGCGGAACGCGACGGGATCACCGTCGAAGTGGCCATGTGGTGGAACGACAGCTACCACGAGCAGGTTCTGTGCTTCACCAACAACATTCCGCAGCGTGACGGCGGCACCCATCTGGCCGGCTTCCGCGCCGCCCTGACCCGCCAGATCACCGGCTATGCGGACACGTCCGGCCTGCTGAAGAAGGAAAAGGTCTCGCCGACCGGCGACGACTGCCGCGAGGGCCTGACCTGCGTTCTTTCCGTCAAGGTGCCGGACCCGAAGTTCTCGTCCCAGACGAAGGACAAGCTGGTCTCCTCCGAAGTGCGCCCGGTGGTCGAGAACCTGGTTGCAACCGCCCTGGCCGAATGGCTGGAAGAAAACCCGGCACCGGCGCGGTCCATCGTCTCCAAGGTGGTGGAAGCCGCCAGTGCCCGTGAAGCCGCCCGCAAGGCGCGCGAGCTGACGCGCCGCAAGGGCGCGCTGGACATCGCCTCCCTGCCCGGCAAGCTGGCCGACTGCCAGGAGCGCGATGCTTCCAAGGCCGAACTGTTCCTCGTCGAGGGTGACTCCGCAGGCGGCTCCGCCAAGCAGGGCCGTCACCGCGAGAACCAGGCCGTTCTGCCGCTGCGCGGCAAGATCCTCAACGTGGAACGCGCCCGCTTCGACAAGATGCTGTCGTCGAACGAAATCGGCACCCTGATCACGGCGCTCGGCACCGGGATCGGCAAGGAAGAGTTCAACATCGAGAAGCTGCGCTACCACAAGATCATCATCATGACCGATGCTGACGTGGACGGCGCCCACATCCGCACCCTGCTTCTGACCTTCTTCTTCCGTCAGATGCCGCAGCTGATCGAGAACGGCTACATCTATATTGCCCAGCCGCCGCTCTACAAGGTGAAGCGCGGCCAGTCCGAGCAGTATCTCAAGGACCAGAACGCCCTTGAGAACTACCTGATCTCGACAGGCCTTGAAGACACCTCCCTGACCCTTGCCAGCGGCGAAGTCCGCATGAGCGAGGACCTGCGCCAGGTGGTGGAGCAGGCCCGGACGATTTCCGGCATCTTCGACGGACTGCACACCCGCTACAACCGGGATGTGGTCGAGCAGGCCGCCATCGCCGGCGCGCTGAACGAAGAGGTTCTTCACGACGCCGACAAGGCGAAGGAAGCCGCGGCCTATATCGCCCGCCGTCTCGACATCCTGGCGGATGAATTCGAGAAGGGCTGGACCGGGGAAGCCCGGGAAGACGGCAGCCTGGTGTTCAAGCGCACCGTGCGCGGCGTGGAGGAAGTGGCCATCATCGACCCGGCGCTGCTCGGCTCCTCCGATGCCCGCCGCCTCGACAACCAGGCCAAGCATCTGCAGGAAATCTACGGCAAGGCTGCCGTTCTGCGCCGCAAGGACACCAACACGGAAATCCGTGGCCCGCGCTCGCTCCTGTCCCAGGTCTTCTCCTTCGGCCAGAAGGGCATCTCGCTGCAGCGCTATAAAGGTCTGGGCGAAATGAACCCGGAACAGCTCTGGGAAACCACGCTGGACCCGAATGTCCGCTCCCTGCTGCAGGTGAAGATCCGCGAAGCCGACGACGCGGACGACATCTTCACAAAGCTCATGGGCGACGAAGTGGACCCGCGCCGCGAGTTCATCCAGGACAACGCCCTGTCGGTCGCCAACCTGGACATCTGATCCGGGCCAGCACCAAGCACGAAAGGCCGCCCAAGGGGCGGCCTTGTCGTATCTGAACCCTTGGTTTCGGCACAAGGCTGGGACGACAAAGGCGAGGGTTTGTCTGAAGGCCTAACCGTCCGTCATTCCCGGCCTTGTGCCGGGAATCCATGCCGTTCCCTATGGTGGGGAGGGGCCTGGGCTGTCAGCCATGGAGCTGACCCACGGGGCCGCCGGACCAGGGCCGGGCGGCACCGATATGGAAGCCCTGTCCGCCCCAGAAGCCGGCCTGACGCATGGCCTCCAGCTCGTCCGCGCTCTGCAGGTGCTTGGCGATGCCGCGAATGCCGAGATCCTTGAGCGAGGTCACCAGACAGCGCAGCAGGGACAGCTTGCGGGCATCATGGACAGCCGGACGGGTCATGACCGGATTGACCTTCACCGCGGAGAACCGCAGGGCCACAAGCCGGTCCATGGCCACCCAGTTTCCGGTGAAATCGTCGAGCACCGTATGAATGCCGAGATCGGCGCAAATGGTCAGGAAGCTGCCTATCCCTTCCGGTTCGCGCAGCAGATCCCGTTCGGAAATTTCCACGCTGAGACGGCCGGCCAGCAGCGGATTGCCCTGAAGACGGGCGCGCAGCAGCTCGCGCAGGCCGGACCCGGTGGCAGCCGCCGCCGACACGTTGAGCCCGATGAGGCTGCGGTCCGCATGGGCAAGGGCCAGATCGATGACCTGATCCATGATCCAGGTGTCCACCTGGGCCAGCCATCCGCGCCGGTCGGCCAGAGCGATGAGCTGGCTGGGGGTGAGGCGATCGTCGCCCTCCCGGTGGCGCAGAAGGACCTCCTGCCCCAGCGGCTTCAGATCCGTCAGCCGAACCAGAGGCATGGCATGAAGCTCGAGCTCTTCGAGTTTCAGATCCCCGAGATCCTCGCCATCCTGAACCGATCCGGTCTGGCTGCCATCGGCCGCGCCCCAGGCCGGCGCAAGACGTTCCGCCAGGGCGGCCGTCTGCAGCGACACCCGGTCGGGATCCGGATCGAGATCGGGCTGATGCCATTCCACCAGGCATGTGCCGCCGCCCTGACGCTTGCCCTTCAGGCACAGGGTATCGGCATGATGGATCAGATCGGCTGCAAGTTCCTCGCCAGAAGCCTGCGCCGGATCGAAGAGGCTGACACCGATGGACCCGGTGATGGAGAAGATGCGCCCGTTGCGGGGCAGGGTCAGGGCGGCCAGATCGTCCCGCAGGCGGCGGCTCAGCTCCAGGGCCTCCTCCTCGCCGGACACGAAGACGGTTGCCGCAAATTCATCGCCGCCGGTGCGGGCTGCGGTTCCGCGTTCGCCCATGCGGCGGGTCAGGCATCCGGCCACCAGACGCAGCATCTCGTCGCCGCAGGCGTGGCCCGCCAGGTCATTGATCTTCTTGAACTCGTCCAGATCCACACAGAGCACCGCGATCACCCCTCCCTGGCTGGTTCCGGTCCGTGCCGTCATTTCCCTTTCGAGATCCCGCTGGAAGGCCCGCCGGTTGGCGAGACCCGTGACGATGTCCTGATAGGCGAGACGCCGGATCTCGGCCACTTCCACCGGATCGGCCACATCGGACCGAATGGCGGCCCAAACGGTGGCGGACGACGCAGGGCCTTCGGCCTTGGCAGCACAGAAGAAGCGGACCTCGACGCCCTGCTCTTCCGGCAGGGCCCCAAAGCGCAGACCGTCGCGGGCAACGGAAAGCACCGGATGGGTGCGCAGATAGAGCGTCTGGCCGCTGCCCTTCCGGGTCAGGGCCAAGGCCTCTGCCAGGGTTTCGGACGCCACTTCCGCGCCGGTTTCCTCGGCAAGGCGCCGGGCGCTCACCGACGCCGGCTCGTCAGCCGGGAAGGACATCATGCGATCCGGGAAGACCCCGGCCGGCGGCTGACCTGCCGGAGACATCACGTCCTTGCGATGGTGTACATCAGGGGTCGCATCCTCGGCGGCAGTCTGCGCCACCACCTGGCCGGACCAGAGGCCTGCACGAAGCTGGAGAAGGATGAGGCGGGTGTCGGCGGGAACGGCCGGCACCGGGCGCATGTCGGCGCCAAGGGCCACCACATGGCCATCGCGGGTGGTGAGCAGGCCATCGAGGCTCCGGGAGGCGCCAGCCGCGACATCGCCCAAGGGGCCTGCCAGCAGCTGCTCGGAGGCCGGATGGAACAGGTCGGAAAGCGCCAGCACCTGCCCCGTCTCGGGCGGACGGGAAAAGACCTCGAGAAAGGCGCGGTTCGTGGCCACCACGTCGCCGGAACGGCTGACAATGGCGGCAGCTTCCGCGAACCCTTCCAGAAGGGACGCATAGACGACTTGCAACAACTCTGCGTCGGGGCGAGGACGTTGACCTGTCCGCCCCAAAGCATATTGCCGTCTGACTCTCATCAGACCATCCCTTCCAACTATTACTTGTGACGAACAGTGCCGAATACAAATTACAGGGCAGGCACCATGTGTATAAATACGAGTACTAGCACATTCCGGCGCGTTTTCTCTGCTGCCGCTGCTGTTCCCACAGCCCAATGATTTACTCTGGTTAACAACAAGTTAACAAAATTGCTTCAAATTTTAAATAAAGCAGACACATCATGACCTTGAGGAAGGCGCACCCTTCCGCGCACAGGAGACGCCAATTCGCACGGCACGGTGCGCGCACCCGCCAGATCCCGGAAAATCACCCGCAGGAGGCCTCACCCTACCTTCCGTAGAGCGAATCAGGCACCGCAACCGGTCAGGCCGCCCGACAACCCGAAATTGATCGAAGCATCACCCTAAAATCAAAAAATAAAATGGGTGCATGTAATGACATGTGTTTCAACCGGATGTATTCTTTGCAGGTGGTCGATGGGGCCACGTGCACTTTGACTTCAAGCGCGGGTTGCGACCCGCGCTTTTTTCTTGGTCAGGTCTTCACCGTCAAACCCGCCTGCCCGCATCGATGCGGTCGAGATAGGCCTGCGCGGTCTCGAGATAGGCCTCGCGGGTGGCGGCGTCCATCCGGTCCCAGGTGCGATAGATCTGGGAAAGGCGCATGTTGCCCTTCAGCCGCTCCCGGTGGCGGTCTAGGAAATGCCAGTAGAGCGGCGTAAACGGGCAGGCTCCCTCGCCTGTCTTTCGCTTCACCGAGTAGGCGCAGCCAGTGCAATAGTCCGACTGGCGATGGATGTAGTTGCCGCCAGCCGCATAGGGCTTGGATCCGAGCAACCCGCCATCGGCAAACTGGCTCATGCCCAGGGTGTTGGGCAGCTCCACCCATTCGAAGGCATCCGCATAGACCGCGAGATACCACTCATGCACCTGGTGCGGATCCACGCCCGCCAGAAGCGCGAAGTTGCCCGTCACCATCAGGCGCTGGATATGGTGGGCGTAGGCCTCCCGGCGGGTCTGCCTCACGGCCGCCGCAACACAGGCCATGTCCGTCTCCCCGCTCCAGTAGAAGTCGGGAAGGTTCCTGTTCGCGCCAAGGGCATTGCGCTCCCGATATTCCGGCATCTTCAGCCAGTAGATGCCGCGCACATATTCCCGCCAGCCAATGATCTGCCGAATGAAGCCCTCCACCGCATTGAGCGGTGCGTGGCCGGAGCGATAGGCCGCCTCGGCCTTGCGGCACATTTCGAGCGGATCCAGCAGACCCGCATTGAGATAGGGCGAGACGACCGCGTGATAGAGGAAGGGCTGGCCCTGCAGCATGGCGTCCTGATAATCCCCGAAGGAGGGGAGCGCCTTGTCGAGAAAGGCCTCGAAGGCCGTTTCCGCCTGATCTCGCGTCACGGCGAACCAGAAGGGCTCCAGATCGCCGAAGCCACCGGGGAAGCGGTCGGCGACCATGTCGAGCACGTCGCGGGTCACGGCGTCCGGCTCGAACCGGGACGGACGGGGCATGAACAGGTCCGGATCAGCCGCCTTGCGGTTTTCCGCATCGAAGTTCCAGCGCCCGCCAGCGGGCTCGTCCCCCTCCATGAGCAGGCCCGTGCGGCGGCGCATGTCGCGGTAGAAATATTCCATGCGCAACTGCTTGCGCCCTTCCGCCCAGTCGGCGAACTCCGCCCGCGAACAGAGAAACCGGTCGTCCTCGATGATCACCACCGGACAGCCGGCCTCAACCTCCCAGGCGCGCATGGCCTGCAGCACGCGCCACTCTCCGGGAAAGGTCACATGGACCTCCTCGGGTTCCAGCCGGTCGCAGGCCCGCTTCACCTCTCCGGAAAAGCTTCCCGTGTTCTGCGGATCATCAAGGGTCACATAGTCGACCTGCCAGCCATCGGCGCGCAGCTCCGCCGCGAAATGGCGCATGGCCGACAGGAGGAAGGCGATCTTCTTGCGGTGATGCGGCACATAGGTGGTCTCCTCGCTCACCTCCATCATCAGAATGCGGTCGCTGTCCTTGCGGCCCCCGCGCAGGCTGGGCAATTGCCGGGTCAGCTGATCGGCAAGGACGGGGAGGAGACGGCGAACGGGCATGGGCAGACGGAAACCTCCAAGCAGATGGCGCGCCGAACAGACGACAGCGAGAGAATGCGGGCCGATCACCGGCACCGGTCGAGCATGGCGGCGGATCTTTTGACGGGCGGTCCTCTTGTCATGTGGCGCCCGCGCGCCGAGGCGCTCGGGGTGTTCGCATCGGCATAGAGGACAGGTACCGCCTGCAGGGCCGGAGTGATCTTCAGCGATGTTACGCCGGGAACGACGCCGCGGATCTGCCCCCCCGCTGCCGACGGCATCGCGATTGCCCCCTCTCCGCCCCGCTACCGGATCACTCCCCTCGCCTAAAGGCTCAGGGCTTGGGCTCAGGGCTCAGGGCTCAGGGCTCAGGGCTCAGGGCTCAGGGCTCAGGGCTCAGGGCTCAGGGCTCAGGGCTCAGGGCTCAGGGCTGCGTGGCGGAACCTGTCCAAAAGGGCAAGAAAGCAATTGAAGGCCCGACCGTCTTGCGCTATCAGGGGCACCTGTCCGCCCGGTTCCTTCCGGATGCACGGCCCAAGCACCCGTAGCTCAGCTGGATAGAGTGCTGCCCTCCGAAGGCAGAGGTCACAGGTTCGAATCCTGTCGGGTGCGCCAATAAAAGCTCCAAGCCATTGTTTTACAACAGCTTGCTCGAATGAAAAAGCGGCCGTAGCACATGTCGGAGCACAAAACGCCTGCCCATTCCTTCTAGGCCGACCAGGCCTCCCGTCTTTTCCTCAGTGTCCTTCTCGCTTCACGAAAGCCGATAGATATTTGCATGATCAGAGGCTGGCAACCCGGGCATCAGCCTGTCCTTCGGACGCATGCGTTCAGTCGCGAGCTTTCAAGGCCAGCGCACCCTCCTCCCGGTCAAGATGAGCCGATGAGTCAAAGACTGTTCCTCTGACCGGACGGCAGATGCCGGGCGGTGCGGCCCGGCATCCATCTTTCCCGAAATCTGATCGGATCTCAGCGCGGGGCCATGCGGACGGCGCCGTCAAGGCGGATGACCTCGCCGTTCAGGTACTGGTTCTCCACCATGAAGCGGACCAGATCGGCGAATTCGGCCGGATCGCCCAGACGCGCCGGATAGGGAATGCTGGCCGACAGGGACTGGCGGCTTTCCTCCGGCAGGATGGCGAGAAGCGGGGTCAGGAAGATGCCCGGGGCGATGGTGTTGACGCGGATACCAAAGCGGGACAATTCGCGCGCTGCCGGCAGGGTCATGGCTGCCACGCCGCCCTTTGAGGCGGAATAGGCTGCCTGCCCGACCTGCCCGTCGAAGGCCGCCACGGACGCCGTGTTGACGATGACGCCGCGGGACTGGTCTGCCCCGGTCTCGGCCACGGGCTCGTGGTTCTGCATGCGCGCCACGGCAAGGCGCATCATGTTGAACGTGCCGACAAGATTGACCCGCAGCACCCGCTCGAAGGTCGCCAGCGCGAGGGGACCGTCCTTGCCCACGATGCGGCCCGGCGTGCCCACGCCGGCGCAGTTCACCAGCACCCGCAGGGGGCCGCCTTCGGCCTCGAGCGTGTCCATTGCCCGGGTGACCTGGTCCTCATCGGCCACATCGGCGACAAGCGCCACGCCCCCGATCTCGCCTGCGATCCGGGCCGCAGCTTCCGCATTCACGTCGAGGACACCGACCCTGGCGCCCTGAGCAGCCAGAAGCCGCGCCGTTGCCTCGCCAAGTCCCGATCCGGCGCCCGTTACCAGGGCGCATGCACCTTCCAGCTTCATTCCGAAAATTCCTCCCAAGAGCAGCCCCATTTGGCGGGCTGCCAATCATTCTCCTGCCCTGATCAGGGATCAGGCGCCTTGCGGACGGCACTGCGCCCGAAGGTCTGCGCCAAGCCTTGTCGCGAAAGCCGGCTTTGTCCAGAAGCAACATGGGCTTCACCCCTGCGCGCCGTCTCACCCGGACACACCGGGCCGACCTGCCCAAAGGTCATCTGTGGAGCGTCGCCGCGCCCTTGCCCGAACGGCGGCCAAGGCTTGCCGGTCAGGCCGGTGCCGGGGGCAGGACGGAAGACCCCTCGTCATTCTTTGCAAAGGTTTTTGGGGTTAAGTCGCGGAACCTGCCTCCCAGTCGAGAAAGTCCTCATGCTCCGCTTCTGTGTTGCCGCCTGCCTGCTTGGTGCCGCTCTCCCCCTGTCCGGTTGCGCCGTCATGGCCGTGGGAGGCGCGGTGGTGGGAACGACGGCCAGCGTCGTCGGAACGACCGTCTCGACCAGCGCAAAGGTGGTCGGCGGTACCGTTTCCCTAGCCATCCCCGACGGGGACGAGGAGGAGGAGCGCGAAATCCAGAGGTAAGGTCTTCGTTGGGCCCGCCAGCTGCCCGGCCAAGGTGGACGGCGCGTGGACCTCGGGCTAGAACCCGTCAGACACGGGACTGCCCGACAGTGGGCTGCCGGAACTCTGGAGCTCCCATGAAGATCGCCATTGTCCTGCCGCGCGGCATGCATTTCGGCCCAGAGGGTGCCACGTCCATCGACCTGGTTACCCGCGACCTGCTGAGCCACAGCCGGTTCCGCGACAGCACCACGGTGCTCGGCGAAGCGGTTGCGATCCCCTTTCCCGGCGTCGCCTTCCAGGCCGTTGACGGCACGAGCCAGAAAGACCTGACCCGCGGCTATGCAAGGGCCCTGCGGCACCTTCAGCCGGACGTGATCGTGGTGCACCAGCATCCGGAGACGGCGGCAGCGCTTGCAAGGCAACTGGCGGGAACACCGGTCATCCTGCATCGGCACGGGCTCCTGAAGGAAAAGCGCTCCGGCCTTTCACGCTGGCTGAAGAGCCGCCTGTTCCGGCGCCTGTCTCTCATCGTCTTTGTCTCCGACTTCATCGAAGACCGGTTCCTCACCCAGTTCCCTGGTCTCGCAGGCCGGACCACTGTGATTGTGAATGGCGTCGACATGCAGGTGTGGGCCCCCTCCGAGAAGGACCGGACCATTGCCTATGTGGGCCGTGCCCGCGAGGACAAGGGATTGCTCCCGCTGATCAATGCCTTCACCGACCTCTCGAAACACCCTGCGGCAAGTGGCTGGGGGCTTGAGCTGGTTCTCGGCGTCCAGACGGAGGCGGAAGAGGCCTTTGCGGACAGGCTGGAGGCCCTCGCCGCGCGCAAGAGCGGCATCCGCATCCGCCGCAATCTGCCCTCGACCGAGGTGCGGGACACGCTTGCGCGCGCGTCAATCGCCGCACTCCCGTCCATCGTGCGGGAGGGTTTTCCCAGAGCCGTCGTGGAGGCCATGGCCTGTGGCTGCGCCACCATTGCCACGGCCCAGGGCGGGACCCTCGAGGCGGCTGGAGATGCCGCGCTGCTTCTGGACAACCCGAGCGCCCCTGACTTCAAGGACCGGTTGCGACACGCCTTGCTCGGCCTGATCGAGAATGACCCTCACAGGCAGGAACTGGGCCAGCACGCTCGAACCCACGCAGAGGCCACCCTCGGCATTGCCGCCGTTGCGGCGCGCTATGACGCGCTTCTGGCCAGCGCCGCCCGCGTCGGCTAGACAGAAGATCGACTGTCCCACTCCATGATGAGCAGACCCACATGAACGACCGCCCCCTCAAGATCGGCATTCTTGTTTGCACGGCAGGCCGACCGCAGATGCTCCTGCGCTGTCTGGCCTCGCTTGCCGCGCAGCAGGTTCCCGATCACGTCTCGCTCGAGGTGCATGTGGTGGAAAATGACAAGGTGCCTCATTCGCGCGAGGCGGTGAAAGCCTTCGCGGCATCCGCACCGGTCACTGTTCATTACGCGCAGGAGCCCCGGCGCGGCATTCCCTTTGCGCGCAACCGCACGCTCACCGAGGCGACCGGGCGCGGGTATGACTGGATCGCGCTGATCGACGACGACGAGGAAGCTCATCCGGACTGGATCGCGCGGCATCTTGCCTCTCTGGCGCGGCACGGCGGCAGGATCAGCCGTGGTCCGGTCGTGCCCCACTATGAGCAGCAACCGCCCGAGTGGTGGCCGGGCTATGTTCCCGAAACCCAGCCGGAAGGAACGGTTCTGACCCGCTCCAACACCGGAAATGTCGTCTTTGATGCAAGCCTCCTCGAGGAGCCGACATCCCTGCGTTTCAACGAAGTCTTTCTCTATGGCTACGAGGATCTGGATTTCTTCGAGCGCGCCCATGGGCTGGGTTACAAGATCATCTGGACACCATCCGCCGTGGTCGAGGAAGACGTTCCAGCCAGCCGGGTCCAGCCCCAGCGGATCTACGCCTGGGCCAGATCCAGTGCGGCGGCCCATGTGCAGGTCGGCATCCTGCGGAAGGGCTATGGTCGCAGCTTCCTGAAATTCTCGATCAAGGGTCTTCGCCGAATCCTCGCCGGGTCAATCGGTGTCGTGTTGTTCGGCGCGCTGATGTGGACGGGTCTGCCGAAGACCCGCCGGCTCTATCATCGCAGCCGGCTGAAGATCGCCCGCGGCACAGGAAACTGGCTCGGCCTGCGGTCGGCGCAAAATGGATATTACGATGTCATCGACGGACGCTGACAACCGGTCCGCGCGAGCGGCGGGAGCGGTTCCGCGCCGGCTCTTCACCTTCTGGACCGGCGACAACCCCATGTCCGATGACCGGAAAAGATGTGCCGCGACACTGCACAACGCCGGTTGCTCCGTTCATCTGGTGACCCCGGAGACGCTGAGCAACTGGATCGTGCCTGATGCGCCATTGCATCCGGCCTTTGACCTGCTGAGCGCCGTGCACAAGTCGGATTATCTGCGCGCCTATTTCATGCATCACCACGGGGGTGGTTATTCCGATGTGAAGGAAACCCGAGAAAGCTGGCTGCCGGCATTTGAAAGGCTGGACGCGAACTTGAATGCCTTCGCGATCGGCTATCCGGAACAGCGCGGCAAATGGATTTCTCATTTTCACCGGCATCCGTTGCACGGCCAATCCTATTATCTGGACCAACCGACGAGCGCACGCGCCAACGGTCTGCGACATCGCTGGCTGCGCCATTGCCGCAGATATCTGATTGGCAATGGCGCCTATATCTTCCGTCACCACACGGCCTTCACCGCGGAATGGATGCGGCAGATCCACTTCCGGCTCGATCTGGTCTCGGACGCCTTGCGCCTTCACCCGGCGCGTGATCCCCGCGACGCCCCGGGACATCCCCTCCCGGGAGAAGGCCCGTCCCGCTATCCGCTGCCCTGGTCGGCGATCTGCGCCGACGTGCTGCATCCGCTGGAATACCGTCATCGCGGCCGCTTCCTGCACGGCGTGCCGACGCCGAACCTGAAGAATTATCGCTGAGCCGGATCAGACGGCGGGAAGTGCCTTCAGCGCCCGTTCCAGCTCTGCCAGGTCGACTTCGGTTGTCGCCGTGAAGCCACGTCCCTCGGGGGCCAGTGTCATCTGGCTCTCGTAGGTGAAGCCCAGTTCCCTGGCCAGCATGTAGTATTGCGGGGAGCCCATGGTGGGGCTGAAGAGTTCGATGATGTGGCAGGGCGCGCCGGCACGGAAGATCAGGTTCGTCAGCCCGGCGCCATGGGCGCCGAGCAGCACTCCGGCTGTCGAGAAGAGTGCCGCCTGCTGAACCAGATCGAGGCCCGCCGGATCCACCAGCTCGAAACCGTAGGCCTGCGCCAGGGCGCTCACCTTGTCCTGATTGCGGAACTGACGGCCGTTGGCGGCATTCGCCCCACGCAGCACGAACAGGCGCCGGCTTCCCGACGGCGCCTCCGGGCGCAGTCGCTCGGCAATCCAGCCGTGATACCGCCGATCATTGAACCAGACCCGGACCACATGGGCCGTCTCCACCCGCACCACCTCGCGCTTGCCCTGCACGATCAGCTGGCGCTTGCCGAAGACGCCGGCCTCCACCGCCCGCTTGAAGAACCCGGTCCGCGCCGTGCCTTCTGGAACGAGAAGGGGGATCGTGTCCGGAATGCCTGCGAACTCGGCCACGGCTGCCTTGCTCAGCACATAAAGGAAGAAGTGGAAGTAGTTGTCACCATGCACATGGTGCAGCAGCACCGCCTCGGACAGGACCCTGCCCGGCTTGCGCAGATGGGAGAAGAATCGCGGATTGCGCTCGCGCTCCGGTTGGTCGCTCGATCCCCACAGCACCCGACCCCGGTGGAAGAGGATCCCCATCTTGGGATCCACGGTCACGGGAACCGACAAGCGGTAGACAGCCTCTTCTTCGGTCTTGCCCCTGCGGTCCGCGAGATACTGCCTTGCCTGATCGGGCAGGATGGCCGGACCGGCATCATCTTCGTTCGGCCGCGTGGCCCGCATCAGCGGCACGGCAAGTGCTGCAAAATCTCCGCTGGGCCAGAGCCTGTTGAGGCCACGGCCCAGCGCCTTGCGGGCGCGGTGATACTGATCGCGCAGGGGATAGCTCATCTCGGCAGACCTTGTCTTGGCCGGTCGGTCAGACCGCGCCCATCTGCCCCAAGACCTACCCGCCGATGGTGATCTCCACCAGTGCCTGTGTGCGATTTTCCTCGATATGGGCAATGGCACGGGCAAGAACGGCAGGCAATTCGACCGGATCGCTGACCTTGGCGGTCCAGGCACGGCTCGCCTCGGCCACCTTGGTGAAGTCCGGGCTCGGTGAGAGATCGACCAGCGGCATGTCGTTGGAGCGCGCCGCATAGCCCTGCGGATAGATGCCCGTGACCGACTGGCGCACCGCGCCCCACTCGGAATTGTTGAGCACCAACAGCAGGACCGGAAGCCCAAGGCTTTCGGCGATCTGATGGCAGGCGGTGGGGTTGGCGAACATGTAGGAGCCATCGCCCAGGGTGGCGACAACGAGCCTGTCGCGATCCGCCAGCTGAACGCCGAGCGCACAGGGGAAGGACCAGCCCAGCCCGCCGGAGTGGGGCTCCTGGAACCAGGTGCCGTGGTCCTTCAGGTCCAGCTGCGCCATGGGGCAGCCGAGCTCGGAGAGCACCGTGGCGGCCTTGCCTTCGATCGCATCGGAGAGGCAGCGGGCCACATAGGCCTTGGTCATCGGGTCGCGGGCCCCGGCCTCTGCGGCGGCATCGACCTTGGCGAGAAGTCGTATCGTATGGGCCGCGACAGACGCCCGGCGGGACGCCCGCTTTTCTGCGGTTGCGGCAGCATGGGGGGCGAGCGCCTCGCCGAGCGCCAGCACCGCATCGGCGGTGTCGGCCATGATGGTCAGGTCAGAGCGGAAATTGCGGATCGGGAAGCGGGAATGAAGGGGGTTCTGGCCGATCTGGATGACCTTGGCGCCGTCCTTCAGCTTGTGCACGTCCGGCGACCAGGGGGCGAGGCAGTCGAGGACGACGATCACATCCGCTTCGGACAGATAGGGCTCGAGATCCGCGCCGAGGTTCATGGGATGGCGGGTGGGCAGAGCGAGCTGGACCGCCCAGTACTGGGACACCGGAATGCCCCAGTCGTCGACCAGCTGCGAGAAGGCCGCGAAGGCTTCCGTCGAGCCGGTGCCGCGCTGCGCGATGATCAGCGGCTTTTCCGCGGTGGCGATCAGCCGGGCTGCCTCGGCAATGGCGCCGGCGTGAATGCCGACCTGTGCCGCGGCCATGGTCGGCGCGGGGTCCAGCTCGGACACCGGACAGGGCTCGCAAAGCACCTCGCGCGGCAGGCTCATGTAGACGGGACCGCGCGGGGCCGAGGTCGCGATGGCATAGGCCCGATCGGCCATTTCGGCCACCTGTTCGGGGAAGCGCAGTTCATAGTCCCACTTGGAGGCCTCGCGCACGAGTGCCGCCTGATCGCGCATCTCCTGCCCCCAGCCGATGGGCACGGTGCGCGCGCCGAGGCGATCCCGCTCGACCACCGGGGTACGGCCGGAGAAGAGCAGGACGGGCACGTGATCGGTTGCCGCATTGATGGCACCGATGGCGCAATTGGCCAGCCCGACGTTGGTGTGGGCCATCACCGCCTGGGCCTTGCCGGTGGCGAAGTAGTAGCCATGGGCCATGCCCATGGCCGCATGCTCATGGGGCATGATCAGTGCCTGTGGAAGATCCACATGCTTGGCGCGGGCTTCCGCCAGACCTTCGATGATCGGCGGAAAATCCGTGCCGGAATTGGCGAAGATATAGTCCACGCCCAGGGTCTTGAGCCGCGCCAGAAGTGCGCCGCCCGCGGTCATGGTGGCAACGGCCTGTTTGCTGCCCGAAACGGACAGGGATGGCGACGACTTGGTGCTGTTCTGACCCGGCATGTTTGTCCTCCCGGTGCCCGCCATCGCGGGCGAAGTGTGTGGCGTTGGACAAGCCAATACAGGAGGTCGGGAGAGCCTCGAAGAGGTGGAACGCAATCGTGCCGTTTGCCGGCACGCGCCGTGCCGGCCAGCGCGCCCGCACGCCGCCAGGATCCCTCAGGGCCGTCGGAAGGACAGCGCCCCCGGGCGCACCTCGACCTGGAAGAGAGGCGCGCGCACCGGCTCTCCATCGAGGTTCAGCTGCATCTCTTCCTCGCCCTCCAGGCGGAAGGACGCCGCCCGGTGGGTGATCATGCGCGACCGCAAGCCCTCGGTGCCGCCTTCGACCAGATGGCCGAAGAGTTCGCTTACGTCGCCGCTCTCCGGTACGGGCAGAAGAGCGAGATCGAGCAGGCCGTCGTCAAAGCGTGCCTCGGGGCAAAGCTGGACGCCGCCCCCCGCCTGGCGGCCGTTGCCGAGCGCCAGCGCGATGAAACTTCCCTCCCATTCGAACCCGTCGGCGGTGATGCGGGCGGAAGAGGCCGTCAGCTCCCCCATCCTCTGCAATCCGGCGAAGAGATAGGAAAGCCCGCCGAAGAGCTTCTTCAGGCGCGGGTCGGTTTCGGCCGTCACGCGGGCACCGAAGCCGCCGGTGGCCACGTTGACGAAATGGTGCCGGTTGTCGTTCCAGGACACCTGACCGATGTCGAGGGGACGCGCCTGACCGCGCGCGGCGAGCCAGAGACATTCGCCGATATCGTCCGGGTTGAGGTCAATCGAGCGGGCGAAGTCATTGGCCGTGCCGAGCGGCAGGACTGCCACGTCGAAGGGAATGCCGTCGGGGGCGGCCGCATGGAGGGCCGCAGCCACCTCGTTCAGGGTGCCATCGCCACCGGCTGCCACAAGGACATCGATCCGCGCCTCGCCACGGGCGACCTCGGCCACCGCTTCACGGGCCAGACGCACCGCGTCGCCGGCTTCCCAGGTAACGCGAACCTCGACCGGATGGCCCTTGCGGCGCACCCGTTCCACGGCCCGGCGCACGTCCTCCCGGCCTGCGGCCTTGCCGTGCAGGATGATCCTCAAGCTCGAATGCGTCGTGTTCGTCGTCGCCATCAGCGACCTCCCTGCGGGTGCCTTCCGGCCGCTAGCTGGGAAGCATGGTCTCCGGATCGGTGGTTTCCGTCCGCGCTTCCTCCAGCAGCCAGTTTCTGAAGGTGGAAACGACCGGACGCAGGGTCCGGTTCTCGGGATAGACAAAATAATATCCGGAGCGTTGCGCTACCTTGATGTCGAACAGCTTCACCAGACGGCCGGCGGCCAGCTCGTGCCGGACGAAGAACCGTGGCAGGAGCGCCGCGCCCAAATGATGGATGGTGGCCTCCGACATCATTCCGAATTCGTCGAAACGCGATCCCTGGAAGGCGGTTTCCACCTCCACGCCGGCGAGGTCGAACCACTGCTTCCATGCCAGAGGCCGGGTGGAGAGCTGCAGGCGCGGCACCCGGATCATGTCCGCCGGGGTGGAAATGTTGTGCCGGTCGCGGAAGACCCTGGAGGCCACCGGGATCATTTCCTCCGCGAAGAGCGGCTCGGCAATGGCGCCGGCCCAGACCGGATCGCCGTGGTGGATCGCCCCGTCGAAGGCCTCTGCCTCGAAGTCGAAAGGCTGGAGCCGCACGGAGATGTTCAGCCCGGCGCGGGGGAAGCGCTTCTGGAACTCGCCCAGACGCGGGGCGAGCCAGCGGGTGCCGAAGGTGGGCAGAACCGCAAGATTGAGCACGTCCTCGCTGCCTGCGTAGGACATGACCTGCCGGGTTGCGGCGGTCAGATCCATCAAGGGGCCGCGGATCTCGTGCAGATAAAGGCGGCCGGCGTCGGTGAGGACGATGCGCTGACGCACCCGGCGGAAGAGCTCGACCCCGAGCCGGTCCTCCAGCTGGCGAACCTGCTTGGAGATGGCGCCCTGGGTGAGATGAAGCTCTTCGGCCGCCCGGGTGAAGCTGCCGTGGCGCGCGGCGGTCTCGAAAGCGATCAGGGCGTCGGCGGGCGGGACAAAGGCGCGTTTCATCTGGGAACCGGGAAGCTTGGGGAATGATCAGGGAGGAAGGGACACGACCCCCTTGCGCCCGGACGGCCCGGACGCCAAGGCGGCGGCAGACCCCAAGATCGGGACTCGCCACACCGTGTTCATTCCACATCGGCATGAATAGAGGATCAGAATTCTCTTTTTTGCAAGTCTTTTTGCACCCATTATGACAATATGTAATCACTCAGATTGTCCCCGGGAGGACCCGATGACCGCTTCCAACACTTCCTCGCCCGCCGGCGGTGGTACCTTCAACTGGCAGGATCCGTTCTTCATGCGGGACCAGCTCACCGAGGATGAACAGCTCATCCAGGACAGCGCCCGCGCCTATGCGCAGGAAAAGCTGCTGCCGCGGGTGATCAGCGCCTATCGCGAAGAGCGCACCGACCGGGAAATCTTCAACGAGATGGGCGAGCTCGGCCTGCTGGGCGTCACTCTGCCGGAAGACTATGGCTGCGCCGGCGCCTCCTATGTCGCCTATGGTCTCGTCGCCCGTGAAGTGGAGCGGGTCGACAGCGGCTACCGCTCGATGATGAGCGTCCAGTCCTCCCTGGTCATGTATCCGATCTATGCCTATGGCACCGAGGAACAGCGCCAGAAGTACCTGCCGAAGCTCGCCTCCGGCGAATTCGTCGGCTGCTTCGGCCTGACCGAGCCGGATGCCGGGTCCGATCCGGCCGGCATGCGCACCCGCGCCGAGAAGATCGACGGCGGCTATCGCATCACCGGCTCCAAGATGTGGATCTCCAACTCCCCGATCGCTGACGTCTTCGTGGTCTGGGCCAAGTCGGAAGCCCATGACGGTGCGATCCGCGGCTTCGTGCTGGAAAAGGGCATGAAGGGTCTGAGCGCGCCGAAGATCGGCGGCAAGCTCTCCCTGCGCGCCTCCATCACCGGCGAGATCGTCATGGACAACGTGGAAGTGGGTGAAGATGCCCTGCTGCCCAACGTGTCCGGCCTGAAGGGTCCGTTCGGTTGCCTCAACCGCGCCCGCTACGGCATTTCCTGGGGCGCGCTCGGCGCTGCCGAAGATTGCTGGATGCGTGCCCGCCAGTACGGTCTGGACCGCGAGCAGTTCGGCCGCCCGCTGGCACAAACCCAGCTCTTCCAGAAGAAGCTGGCCGACATGCAGACCGAAATCACCCTGGGCCTGCAGGCCTCCCTGCGCGTCGGCCGTCTGTTCGACGCCGGTCAGGTGGCTCCGGAAATGATCTCCATCGTCAAGCGCAACAATTGCGGCAAGGCCCTGGACATCGCCCGGATCGCCCGTGACATGCACGGCGGCAACGGCATCCAGGAAGAATATCACGTGATGCGTCACGCCCAGAACCTCGAGACGGTGAACACCTACGAGGGCACCCACGACGTGCACGCCCTGATCCTGGGCCGCGCCCAGACCGGCCTTCAGGCCTTCTTCTAAGCGCGGCTTTGCCCCTGGCGGAGGAACCACCCGGTTCCTCCGTCCTTTTTCTTCTCCCTCGGTTTGCGTTCAAGGATCAGTAGCGTGACCACACGGCTTGCGGATGTTGCCATCATCGGGGGAGCTGCCATCGGCTCGTCCCTCGCCTATCACCTGGCCTCACGGGACGACGCTCCCGGCCGCATCCTGGTCATCGAGGCCGATCCGACCTATCAGGTCTGCGCCTCGGCCCGCTCGGCCGCCTCGATCCGCCAGCAGTTTTCCAGCGCCGTCAACATCGAGATCTCCCTCCACGGCATCGCCTTCATGCGCGACGCCGCCAATCTGCTGAGCGTGGATGGTGAAGCGCCCCTCATCGAGCTGAAAGAGGGCGGCTATCTCTTCCTCGCCACCCCGGACAAGCTCGACATCCTGCGCGAGAACCATGCGCTGCAGACCCGGCTCGGCGCGGACATCGCCTGGTACAGCGCCCCGCAGCTGGCGAGCAAATATCCCTGGCTGGAGACCGGCGATCTGGCGGCCGGCTGTCACGGCACCACCGGCGAGGGCTGGTTCGACGGCTACGGCCTGATGCAGGGCTTCCGCCGCAAGGCCCGTTCGCTCGGGGTGGACTATGTCTCTGCCCGGGCGGAGACGATTCGCCGGGACGGCGAGGGCTGGCTGGTCACACTTTCGACCGGCGAGAGCGTCAGCGCCGGCACCCTGGTCAATTGCGCCGGTGCCTCGGGCGGGGCCGAACTCTGCGCCCAGATCGGGCTGGATGTGCCGATCCGCCGCCGCAAGCGCTGCGTCTTCACCTTCGAATGCCGCGCGCCGCTCGATGATTTCCCCATGCTGATCGACACCACCGGCGCCTATGCACGCCCGGAAGGGCCGAGCGGCTTCATCTGCGGCATTGCGCCGGACGATGCCAATGATCCGGACGTCGCTCCGGACGATTTCGAGGTCGACTGGGCGCTGTTCGAGGAAACCCTTTGGCCGACGCTGGCCGGACGCGTCCCTGCCTTCGAGAGCCTGCGTCCCGGCCGGGCCTGGGCCGGCCAGTACGACATGAACCTCTTCGACCACAATGCCTTCGTCGGGTCGGTGCCCGGTCAGGAGAACCTGTTCATGGCCCTCGGCTTCTCCGGTCACGGATTGCAGCAGAGCCCGGCGATCGGGCGCGGCCTGTCGGAACTGGTGATGACCGGCGGCTATGAGACGCTCGACCTGTCTCCCCTGCGGGTGGAGCGCCTAGCCGAGAACATTCCGCTGATCGAGCGCAACGTGGTCTAGGCACAGGCCCGGATCTTCAGGCCCTGCCTTCGTCCGGAACGGTGTCGGTGAGGATCGTCAGCAGTCCAACGGCGCCCCACGGCGCCGTTTTCGTTCAGGCGAGATCATCAGACCCGAGGTCGAGGGCGACGGGTGCCAGTGGCGCGCGCGGGGACACGCGTCCCTGCGGGGCCAGGCCTCCATGACCCGAGAGATCCGCCAGCTGATCGAAGACCTTGCCGAAGGAGGAGCCCAGCGCCGCCTCGGATTGGGAGGCCGCCGTCATGATGTCCCGGGTGCGGGCCCAGTCCGCACAGGAGGTCATGGCCTCGCTCAGCACCTGACGCATGCGGGTGACAAGCCCGCGATCCGGCTCGAAGGGCGGGCTTTCATGGCGCAGATAGCTCGCCTGAGACACCTGGAGAGTGAGGGCATGAATGCCGGCTTCCGGCTGGCCATAGCGGGAGACGATATAGCCGCCGTGAACGTGGTGATTGCTGTCGACGGTCTGGTCGCTGGCCTCGCGCACGGCGCGCTCGAAGCGGCGGCGCAGGCCGAGATCGCAGGTCGTATCCTGACGGGTTCCGATGCAGAAGGACGGCAGCGGCTCGTCCCGCAGACCGCGGATGCGCGAGCGGGTGGACTGGCAATCGAAGAGTACCACCGTGTCGTGGTCCTGCCGCAAGCGGTTGAGCTGGCTGGCCACCGCCCGGTGGAAGGGCTCATGATAGAGAAGTCGGCGCTCTTCCATCTCGACCGGGCCCGGGCCTTCGCCCTCCCGGTAGATCCGGCGCTGGTCCAGGGTCATGGCCGGGCACAGGGCCTCGCCCACCCGGATGGCCTTGCGGGCTTCCGGCTTGTCCGGGTCCTGATCCACGTCGATCACCAGACGTGACACCGGCTGGACGATCACCGTCGCATCCAGATCCCGGGCAAACTCCATCACATGGTCCAGACGCCAGGCAAGATCGGTCTGCAACCGGCCGGTCGCGCTGAAGCGCCCGCCCACGGCCGGATGGATCTGCTCTCCCGAATGGGGGAGGCAGAGAAGCAGAGGACTTCGTCCCACGTGGGTCACGATCATGTCGGGGTCCGCTTGCCGCACCGATTGATGGATGGGGGCATCCCCCCGGAGGTCTGAAGGCCCCGCCGGCGCGTCGCTTGAGCCTGCGCTCGCGACAGCACCCCTGACGGCCCGAAAACACATGGCCACCGGAAAACTCCGGCGATGGCCGGAAAACAGGTTAACGGGTCCTTAACCCTTGTGCATAGGCTGATTTGGCCTTTGTCCAAACCGGTTTTTCCATCCCCCGGCCGTTAATCCCCAGACCGGGTTAGAAGCCCGCCGCACCATCCTTGGGCACGCCCAGCAAATCATCAATTTCCGCTGCAAACCCATCACCAAATGTGACTTTTCCGCCGGAAATGCTTCCCCTAGTGTGGCGCGCAATTCGTCGACCCGTCCGGCCACGGCCCCGGACCAACCTTAAGGCTCGCCCTGATGACGCTGCGCAACGGCAAGGAATTCCTGATGATCCCCGGTCCGACCAATGTGCCGGACGAGGTGCTGCGGGCCATGCACCGGCCGGCGATGGACATTTATGAAGGGCCGCTGATGGAGACCACTCAGGTCTGCCTGGACGGTCTGAAGCGGATGTTCCGCACGGACGGCAAGCCCTACATCTACATCTCCAACGGACACGGCGCCTGGGACGCGGCACTGACCAACACGCTGAGCCGTGGCGACAAGGTTCTGGTACTGGAATCCGGGCGTTTCGCCACGGTGTGGGGCGAAGGCGCCACCGTCACCGGACTGGACGTGGAAGTAATGCCCGGCGACTGGCGCATGCCCGTCGATCTGGAGGCGCTGGCCGAACGTCTGTCCCGTGATCCGGACCATGCGATCAAGGCCATTCTCGTGGTGCAGGTGGACACGGCCTCTGGTGTGCTGAACGACATTCCCGGCATTCGCCGCGTTCTCGATGCGGCCGGACACCCGGCCCTGCTGATGGTCGACCTGATTGCCTCGCTGGGCTGCGTGCCCTTCGAAATGGACGCCTGGGGCGTCGATCTGGCGTTGACCGGCTCCCAGAAGGGTCTGATGACGCCTCCGGGGCTTTCCTTCATCGCTGCCGGTCCCCGCGCGCTGGAAGCCCACAAGACGGCGGATCTTCGGGTCAACTATTTCGACTGGACCTTCCGCGACGGGCCGGAGCATTACCAGAAATACTGCGGCACCCCGCCGGTGCAGATGCTCTTCGCGTTCCGCGCCGCCCTCGAGCTGATCGAGACCGAAGGACTGGAAGCCGTGTGGAAGCGGCACCGGATGCTCGGCGACGCGACCCGCGCGGCCGTGCAGGTCTGGGGCGAAGCCGGGGCCATCGAGATGAACATCCTCGTGCCGGAAGCCCGCTCCGACAGCGTTTCGGTGTTGCGCTTCAACGAAGGCGACGCCAATGCGGTGCGCGCCTTTGCCCGGGAGACCTGCGGCGTGACCATCGGCGGCACCATCGGCGAGCTGGCCGGCAAGGGTCTGCGCATCGGCCACATGGGTCACGTCAACGGCGTGATGCTGCTTGGCACCCTTGCGTGCCTTGAGCTGGCGCTTGGCCGCTGTGGCGTGCCCCATGGGCGCGGCGGGGTCGAGGCGGCCATCGCCTGCATCAGCGACGGCCTGAACGGCTGATCCGGACTCAGAGCTCCTCTTCCAGACGGTCGCAGATCGTCTGGAGGACCTGCACCCGGGCCCAGTGCTTGCTCTCGGACGAAATCAGGGTCCAGGGCGCGATGCGGGTCGAGGTCCGGTCGATCATGTCGCCCGCGGCGACGGCGTATTGGTCCCACTTGAGCCGGTTGCGCCAGTCGTCATCCGTGATCTTGTGCTGCTTGTAGGCGGTTTCCTCGCGCGCCTTGAACCGGCGCAGCTGTTCGTCGGCGCTGATTGCCAGCCAGAACTTGCAAACGATGAGCCCGGACTCGATGAGCTCCGCCTCGAAGCTGTTGATCTCGTCATAGGCCCGCAGCCATTCCTCGTGGGTGGCAAACCCCTCCACCCGCTCGACGAGAACCCGCTCGTACCAGGAGCGGTCGAAGATCGCCACATGACCACGCCGTGGCAACCGCCGCCAGAACCGCCAGAGATAGGGCCGGGCCTTTTCCTCGTCGGACGGGGCGGAGATCGGGTGAACCTGATAGATGCGCGGATCCAGCGGCCGGATGACCCGGCGGATGGCGCCGCCCTTGCCGGCCGCATCATTGCCCTGGAACACCAGAACCATGCCGCGCTTGGCAAAGGCCTTGGTGTCCGAAATGCGGGAGAGCTTGTCCTGCAGCGCCTGCCGGCGCTCCTCGTAGTCCTTCTTGTCGAGTTTCGCCGTCAGATCGATGGCATCGACGGCGCTGCGCTTCTCCAGCCCGCCGATCACCGGGGGGGCGGCAACCTCGCGCGGCTCCCCGTCCGCCAGCTTCAACTCGATCGACTGGGTGATGGTCTGCGCCAGGGAGGCATCGCGATATTCCGGATCCTCGGAGGGGATCACGAACCAGGGCGCATAGCCCTTGCTGGTGGCCAGGATGATGTCCTCGCCGACTTCCGCCGCCTTGTCGCGGTTCTTGTAGGTAGACCAGTCCGCCAGCACGTGGCGCGCGGCACTTTTCTTCTCGATCGCCTTGAGGCGCTTCTTCTGCTCGTCCCTGGGCAGCACGTACCAGAATTTCAGGATGAGCACGTTCTCGTTGGCCAGCATCTCCTCGAACTGGCGCACCTGATGCAGGGCCCGCTGGAAGCCGTCGTCATCCAGCTTGCCGTAGATCCGGTCGCGCAGGATGGGCTGATACCAGCTGCCGAAGACCACCGCCGTCTCACCCTTGGCGGGCAGATCGCGCCAGTAGCGCCAGAAGGGCGGATGAAGGCGCGCCTCCTCGGTCGGTTCGCTGTAGGCATTGCAGACCAGATGCCGTGCTTCCATCCAGCCGTAGAGCCGGGCAATGGACTCGCCCTTGCCCGCGCCGTCGAGCCCGTCGACCAGGATGACGACCGAGAAATTCTTCCGCTCGATCATTTCCAGCTGGGCCGTCAGCAGCCGCTCGCGCAATTTCGGCTCCAGCTCGCGGAAATCCTTCTTGTCGAGCTTCTGGGGCAATTCGGCGGATGCAAACATGTGAACACAATCCCGATCGGGCCGAGCCGCCTCGAAACGGGGGCAAACGGCGGCAAAAAACGGTTCGGACGCCGGTCCTGCAGGGATCCTGACAGGAACCGGCCGCCTGGTAAAACGATCTCTTCCTTAGAAGTTCCTTCACCATCCTCGCGCAAACAGGATCACGGGAGGACCTGCGCGACGGCAAGCCCGAAACGGGATCGGAAACACAACGACAAGTTCCGCTCCGCCCCCCTGTTGAGCGCGCGCTCTTCCGCCTATATGAAGCGCTAGCCAATGTCCCGGAAGCCGCCTGCCCTCTCCTTCGTCGAGACGTCAGGCCTGTGATGCGAGTTCAGGTTTCTTGACTGCAATCTTTGAAAATCTCGTTGGCTTCATCGGCGACAATCCAGCGCTTGCCGGTCTCATCTGCTTCGCCGCCGCCATGGGCGAGGCGCTGTTCATCATCGGCCTGGTGGTGCCCAGCACCGTCGTGCTTGTGGGCGCCGGCACCCTGATTGGTCTGGGCAAGCTGGACGCGGTCTCGATCTTCATCTGGACTACCCTGGGCGCCACGGTGGGAGACGCCCTGTCCTACTGGTTCGGCTACTTCTACAAGGACAAGGTTCGCAAGCTCTGGCCCCTGTCGCGCTATTCCAGCCTGATGGACCGGGGCGAGGAGTTCTTCCGCCAGCACGGCGGCAAGAGCGTCTTCATCGGCCGGTTCGTGCCGGGGGTGAAGTCGGTCGTCCCTGGCATCGCCGGAATGGTGGGCATGAACGCCACCCGCTTCACAATCATCAACGTGACCTCTGCCTTCGTCTGGGCACTGGCGCATCTGGGACCGGGCATTCTGGCCGGTTCCGCGCTGGGAGCCATCGGGCAGGTGAGCGGACGGCTCGCCTTCGTGCTCGGCGGGCTTTGCGTCGTCACCTTCGTCACCATCATGCTCGGCCGCTGGCTGATCCTGATCATCATGCCGCTCTTCCCCAACACCCATTCAGTGGTGGTGTCGTGGCTGGCGCGCCGGCCCGACCGGGTCTCGCGCTGGATCGCCGAGGCGCTGGATCCGGAAAATCCGCGCTCCACGGGCATGCTGCTTTCGGCGGCCTTGCTGCTTGTCACCATGCCGCTGTTCTTCTGGTTCATGGGCGAGATCGCGCCCGGCGAGCCGATGGTGCGCGCCGACGTGGCCATCCTGAACCTCTTCGATTCCCTGCGCTCGCCCATCGGCGACAAGCTGATGGTGATCGTCACCCTGCTGGGCGATGGCATCGTGGTGACGCTGGTCGCCACGGTCATCATCGCCTATCTGTTCCTGCGCAAGGCCTGGCGCCGGGCCACGGGCGTGCTGATTGCCATTGGCGGCACGGCGCTCTTCGTGCCGCTGATCAAGGCGCTGCTGGAACGCTCCCGCCCAATGGATCTCTACACCGGCGCGCAGATGTTCTCCTTCCCGAGCGGCCACGCGACACTCAACACAGTGCTCTTCGGCATCTGCGCGGTGCTGATTGCCCACGACCGCAGCCGCTGGGCAAAGGCCTCGATCTTCACTGTCACCGCGATCTACGTGATCGCCATGGCCTTCTCGCGGGTCTATCTGGGCGCGCACTGGCTCTCCGACGTGCTGGCCGGGCTGATGTTCGGCACCGCCATGGTCGCCGCCTTCGCCTTCGTCTTCTCTCCCGTGCATAACGAGAAGCTCGGCCGCATCACGCTTGCAGGCATGACCGTTGCCTCGCTTGCGCTCTTCGGCAGCTGGCACGTGATGCGGGCCCTGCCCTCGGCCATGGAAACCTATGCGCCGCGCAGCGAGATCATCCGCATGACCGGCAGCACCTGGCGCGGTTTCGGCTGGTCGCAGCTGCCGGCCCAGCGCATCGAGCTGAGCGGCGAGACCAAGGAGCCGCTGGTGATGCAATATGCCGGCGACCCGAAGCGGCTGATCGACAAGCTGGCTGGCGAAGGCTGGCGCCCGGCCCCCGAATGGACACTTTCCAGCGCCTCCGGTTTCGTGGAAGGGCAGACCCCGGCCGAAGATCTTCCCGCCTTCCCGCGCACCCAGAACGGCCGCCAGCCGGCCCTGACGCTGATCCGCAAGGACGAGGGCGCAGCCCCCTCCGACAGCCGCTGGGTCATGCGTCTCTGGCCCTCGCGCTATGCGGTGCTTGAAGGGCGCCAGCTGCTGCCGCTCTATACCGGCTCCGTGCTGCACGAGGAAATCATCCGGCCGATGGGCGAATTCTCCGGCCCGAAGACCGACCGGCAGACGCCGGAACCCAAGGACAACCCGCTGTCGAGCCTCAGCACCTCCCTGCAGCGGGAACGGCCGAATGGCGAGACGGTGGTTCTGGCCGTGGAGCCCTCCGACGCGATCCCCGATCCCCTGCCCTGACCGGCAGGGCCCACTCCCCTTGCCGCTCCCCCGTGGCTGTGGCACACAAACCTTTCCCCTGAGGGGCACCGCCAAGGAAGGACCCGACCCATGGACGCCAGACAGATCAATGACGAGCTGACCGTCAGCCCGCAAATCAGCGTGAATGATGTCGCCCGGATTGCCGCGCTCGGCTACAAGTCGCTCATCTGCAACCGGCCGGACCACGAGGACCCGGGTCAGCCGAGCTTTGACGAGATTGCCGCCGCCGCAGAGGCCGCCGGTCTCGAGGTGCGGTTCCAGCCGGTCGTTTCCGGCATGGTGCTGAACGAGGATGCGGAAACCTTCGGCCAATCCCTGGCGGATCTGCCCAAGCCGGTCTTCGCCTATTGCCGCTCCGGCACGCGCTGCGCCATGCTCTGGTCGCTCAGCAAGGTCGGCAACCTGCCGGCGGACGAGATCCTGGAAGCCGCCGGCCGCGCCGGTTACAATCTGGCGGGCATGGCCCACCGGCTGGAAGGCTGATCGGACCCCATCTTGCTCGACCAGCGCTGGCATCCCGGCGACAGCGGCATTCTCGTCGTGGTGTTTTCCCAGGTCCGCATTCCGGCGGGAAAGTTCGGGCTTGAGCGCCTGTTCCAGCGCACCCGCCACAGCTGCCTGTTCCTGAACGATCTTTCGGGCGGATGGTACCGCGGCCTCGACGAGACAATCGACGCCGCGGTGTCGAACGCCCTTGCCCGGCCGGGCTCTCGGCCGGGAACGGCACCGACACGGATCATCTATTATGGCTCGTCGATGGGCGGCTATGGCGCCCTTCGCACCGCCCTGCGCCGGGGCGACGGAGACCTCCATGCCTTCGGCACCGAACTGTGCCTCGGGCGGCCGGGATCCCGCAGCCTGGCGGCCGGGGTCACGGCCAGCGGTCTTGCCCATGATCTGCCGGAGGCCCATCCGGATACGGCGCGCCGCACCTTGCGGCTCTATTTCGGCTGTTTCGACGGCACCGATGCGCTCAATGCCGCACGCGCAGCAGATCTCCTGCCGCAGGCGCTGCTGCATTGCCTTGCCTCCACCCATGGCAGCCACGACCATCTCTACACGCTCAACCTGATCCGCAGGATCACCGGAACCTTCCAGCGCGATCCCGAGACGGAGCTGGCGTCGAAGGGTCTGATCCTGCATCCCTCCCTTGCCGCGCTGACGGACTTCGGCCAGCTTTTCGAGCGCTTTGCCACTGGCGAATGCCCCGCGCCCGAGACGCTGAGCGCGCTGCCGGAGTTCGACAGGAACCCGGGAATGCGGGCGCTTGCGGCCGAATTCGAGGCCCGCGCCGGGCAGACCGAGGCGGCCCTGTGCCGGCTGGAGTTGCTGGAGCGGGAGATCGATGCCGATCCGGTCTGGCAGGGCCTGCCGAAACGCTGGCGCAAGAAGCTGCCGCTTCGCCGGGTGGAGATCCTGCGCGACAGCGGCGATCCGGTTCGGGCGCGCGCCGCCCTTCAGGCCGCCTGCACGACCTTTCCGGTCGACGACCAGATGGTGGCCCTTGGTGCAACGCTCGGTCTCGCCCTGCACGTAAAGAGTTCCTGAATTTCACTTCCGAGAGCCGGAATTGCTTGCCATAAGCACTTACCGAATTCCCTCGTTTTTACGCGACCTTGTTAAAACATTTGGCGATGGCCCTTGCAAAAAACGAACATATAAGGAACAAATAGGGAATGAACTCCGAGGCGTTCCCCCCGTCCAACCGGCTGGTCCTGGACGATCCCTTAACGGACGGACGGCAGTCCGAAATGGCCCTGAGGATCTGGCGCGGCACGGGCAGGTTGCTGCGCAGCCTGAACTATGCCTGCCTTGCCGAGCTCAGCCTCGCCTCCGGCCGGCGGGCGGACCTGATCGCCCTTGGCCCCAAGGGGGAAGTGATCATCGTGGAGGTGAAGTCCTCGGTTGCCGACTTCCGCGCGGACAGCAAGTGGCCGGACTACCGCCAGCATTGCGACCGGCTCTATTTCGCCACCCATCCGGACATGCCGCTGGAGATCTTCCCTCAAGACGCCGGGCTGATCGTCGCCGACGGGTTCGGCGCGGAGATCCTGCGCGAGGCCCCCGAGCACAAGCTTGCCGCCGCCACCCGCAAGGCCGTGAGCCTGCGCTTTGCCCGGATCGCCGCCGGACGGCTTCAGGATCTGGGCGATCCGGACGGCCGCAGCTTCTTTCACGGTCTCTGACATCCGCCAGACCCGCGCCTGCGTAAGGACTTTCAGGATCCCTCGTCCGCCCGGCCATGCCGGCGGTCCGCGTCCCGGAAGCCCATGCAAGCAGAGCCTCTTCAGATCGTCTGGTTCAAGCGTGACCTGCGCGTTGCCGATCACGCGCCGCTGACCCTTGCCACCCGCACGGGACCGGTGCTGCCACTCTACGTGATCGAGCCGGACCTCTGGCGTCAGAGCGATGCCTCAGGCCGGCAGCTTGCCTTTCTGCTGGAAAGCCTCGCCGAGCTGGACCGGGAGCTGTGCCGCCTCGGCCAGCCGCTTTGCCTGCGCTTCGGCGCCATGCCCGAGGTGCTGGCCGAGCTCCACGCCACCCACCGGATCGGCGGCCTGTGGGCCCATGAGGAGACCGGCAACGGCTGGACCTTTGCCCGCGACATTGCTGTGCGCGGCTGGTGCCGGGAAACCGGCATTCCCTTCACCGAATTGCGCCAGACCGGGGTGCATCGGGCGCTTCGATCCCGCGACGGCTGGGCCGCCCGGTGGGAACAGGAGATGCGCGGCGCCCTGCTGCCGCCTCCCGCTTTGCCACCTCTGCCCGCGCCCGTGAGGCAAGAGGCCCTGCCCGGCCTGCGGGATCTCGAGACCCGGCTGGGGCTGGCGACCGATCCTTGCGAGGGGCGGCAGCCCGGTGGACGGCGTGCCGGTCTTGTCTGTCTCGACAGCTTCCTGACCCGGCGTGGACGGACCTATCGCCGCGCCATGTCGACACCGCTCGAAGCCTTTGACGCCTGCTCGCGGATCTCGCCCCATCTTGCCTTCGGCACCCTGTCCCTGCGGGAAGTGACCCAGGCCACCCGCACCCGCGAGGCCGCAGCCCGGGCCGCCGGAGACCGGGACTGGGGCGAGGCCATGACGTCCTTCTCCGGCCGTCTGCACTGGCATTGCCATTTCATCCAGAAGCTGGAGGACCAGCCGGACCTCGAAACGCGCTGCCTGCACCCGGCGCTTGAGGGCCTGCGGCCGCGTGAACCCGATGCCCAGCGGCTGGCCGCTTGGTGCAACGGGGAGACCGGGCTGCCCTTCGTGGATGCCTGCATGCGCGCCCTTCGGGCGACCGGCTGGATGAACTTCCGCATGCGGGCCATGCTGATGGCGGTGGCCAGCTATCACCTGTGGCTGGACTGGCGGTCGACCGGCGCCCATCTGGCGCGGATGTTCACCGATTACGAACCGGGTATCCACTGGCCTCAGGTGCAGATGCAGTCCGGCACGACAGGCATCAACACCATCCGCATCTACAACCCGGTGAAACAGGGACTGGACCAGGACCCGCAAGGGCTTTTCATCCGCCGCTTTGTGCCCGAGCTGGCGGCGATCCCCACACCGTTCCTGCATGAACCCTGGCGGGCACCCAATGCCGCGCAGGTGCTGGACCGGGTCTATCCGGCGCCCATCGTCGATCATCTGGCGGCCGCACGGGAGGCGCGACAGACGCTCTGGGCCCTTAGAGGCGCCCGTGGGTTCCACGCCACCGCCGACCGGATCCAGGCGCGGCACGGGTCGCGGCGCGCCGGTCTTCCGATGACCGGCCAGGGCAAGCGCGGAGAGAGCACGAGGGGAAAAGGCCGCGCGGCGTCGCCCCCGGACCAGCTCGATCTCTTCGGGACCGGCGAGACGCCGCGCCAATCAGAGAGGGCGGGGTCATGAGCGGGCATCGCAAACCCCATCTGCCGCAGAAGACCTGCCGCACCTGCGGCCGGCCCTTTGCCTGGCGCAAGAAATGGGCCCGGGTGTGGGATGAGGTTCTCTATTGCTCAGACAGGTGCCGGCGCGGCCGCAAGCGGTCAGGACAGGACCCGCAAGCTCAGGATCAGCGCTTCACCTGACGCAGGTCGGCCATGATCGCGTCGGACCAGGCGACCGCATCCTCCTTGCACAGGCGATCAAACAGGATCTGCCAGCGGTCGCGGCGTTCTTCCAGAGGCATGGTGATGGCGGTCTGAAGGCCCAGGGCCACGTCCTCGGCCGAGTGGGGATTGACCACGATGGCTTCCTTCATGCCCTCAGCCGCCCCCGCAAAGCGGGACAGCACGAGCACGCCGGGATCCTCGGCCCGCTGGGCAGCGATGTATTCCTTTGCGACAAGGTTCATGCCGTCTCGCAAGGGGGTGACGAGACAGACGCGGCTGGCCCGGTAGATGCCGGCAAGGGCCCGGCGCGGGAAGGAGCGGGTGAGGAAGCGGATCGGCGTCCAGTCCAGATCGGCAAAGCGCCCGTTCACATGGCCGGTCAGCTCGTCCAGCTCGCGGCGGATCTCGATATAGGCGTCCAGCTCCGCCCGGGAAGGCGGGGCGATCTGCATCAGCGACACCTGACCGCGGTTTTCCGGATAGTCCTCCAGCAGCCGTTCGAAGGCTCTGAAGCGTTCGGGCAGTCCCTTGGAATAGTCGATCCGGTCAACGCCGATGATCTGCTGGCGCCCGCCCAGAAGCTTTTCGAGCCGCGCCATGTTGCGCCGGGCGTCTGGAGTCATGGCGAATTTGGAGAAGGCTTCCGCATCGATGCCGATGGGATAGCAGCGGGCAACCGTCTCGCGGCCGGCCATCCGCAACCTCCCCTCGCCCAGCTCGTCTGCCCCCAGCTCCTCGACGGCAAAGCGCCGGAAATTGTCCGCGTCGCGGGCCGTCTGGAAGCCGAGCAGGTCATAGGCCATCATGGACCGGACGATCGATCCGGCATTGGGCAGGGCGGCCAAGATCTCCGGCGCCGGGAAGGGAATGTGAAGGAAGAAGGCGAGCGGGTTGTTCACCTCCATGGCGCGCATCTGGGAGGCGAAGGTCAGGAAGTGATAGTCATGCACCCAGACCATGTCGTCGGCCTCGAGCAGGGGCCGCAGCCGGGTGGCAAAGCGCTCGTTGACATGGCGATAGCCCTGCTCGAACCGCCGGTCGAACACGGCGAGATCGAGCCGGTAGTGCAGGACCGGCCAGAGGGTTCGATTTGCATAGCCGGCGTAGAAAAGGTCGTAGTCGGCCTGGGTCATGTCGAGCTGGACCATCTGGACCTTGCGGGTCTTCGTGGTCTTGAAGGCGCCGAAGGTTCCCTCTTCCGAGATCTCTCCGGACCATCCGTACCAGACACCACCGCTCTTGGTGAGGGCATCCACGAGGGCCACCGCCAGTCCTCCGGCGCGCCCCGTGTCCTTCAGGGGTCCCACGCGGTTTGACACGACGACAAGGCGGCCCATGAATTTCCCTCCAGTCCAGGTTTGTGATCTCTCGCCCCCGTGCGACGCACCGGGAGGTGAGCCGGCGGCATATGCCTGCCGCCGCCGGTCTCAGATGACGCTTTCCCAGCCCTTGCTGAGGCGCACGGCGCCGTTGATGATACCGACCATCGAATAGGTCTGGGGGAAGTTGCCCCAGAGCTCGCCGGTGGCGGGCGTGGTGTCTTCGGACAGCAGGCCAACGTGGTTGCGGCAGGCCAGCATGGTCTCGTAGATCTCGCGGGCCTCTTCCTTCCGGCCAATGCGCGCCAGCGCGTCGATGTACCAGAAGGTGCAGATGTTGAAGGCGTTTTCAGGGGCACCAAAGTCATCCGCCGCATGGTAGCGGAAGAGATGATTGCCGCGGCGCAGGGTCTCGCCGATGCGGTCGACCGTGGCGATGAAGCGGGGATCGTTGGGCGGCAGGAAGCCGACCTCCGCCATCAGCAGCAGGCTGGCATCCAGGTCGTTGCCCTCGAAGCTCTCCACGAAGGCGTTCTTGCCCGGATTCCAGCTGCGCTGGCAGATGGTCGAATGCACCCTGGCGGCCCGTTCCGCCCAGAACCGGGACCGATCGGTCAGGCCGAACTGGTTGGCGATCTTGGCCAGCCGGTCGCAGGCCGCCCAGCACATGAGCGAGGACGACGTGTGGACGCGCGCCCGGGTGCGCAACTCCCAGATGCCCGCATCCGGCTGGTCATGCATGGCAAAGGCGCGCTCGCCGACCATCTCCAGCCGGCGGAAATCGTCGAGGCCCGGCTGATGCAGCAGGCGCTTGTCGAAGAAGGCCTGGGAAGCGGCAAGGACGATCTGGCCATAGACGTCATGCTGGAAATGCTCGTAGGCCTGATTGCCGACGCGCACCGGGCCATTGCCGCGATAGCCAGGCAGGTCGACGAAGCCTTCGACCAGCTTTTCCTCCAGACCGATTCCGAAGAGCGGCTGGACGTGGCCCCCGCCGGTGACCGCCACCACATTGTTCAGGTAGCGCAGGTAGTTCTCCATCGTCTCCATTTCGGAGAGGGAGTTGAGCGCCCGCACCACGAAGAAGGCGTCGCGGATCCAGCAGTAGCGGTAGTCCCAGTTGCGCTGGGTGCCGTGGGCTTCCGGGATCGAGGTGGTGGCGGCGGCGATGATCGCGCCGGTTTCCTCGTAGGTGCAGAGCTTGAGGGTGATCGCGGCGCGGATCACCGCTTCCTGATATTCCAGCGGAAGCCCAAGCCGGCGCGTCCAGTGGCGCCAGTGCAGCTCGGTGTTCTCCTCGAAGTCGCGGCAGAGCGTTTCCGGATGGTCCGTCAGGCTCTCGTCGGGGCCGAGATAGAAGGAGAGCGGACCGTCGAGCAGGAACGGCGTTTCCTCGCGCACATAGGTGATGGAGGCATTGGTCGTCAGGCGCAGGATCGTGCCGTTGCCGACCCAGCGAATGTGGTTGGACCCGAAGGTGACATCCGGCACCCGCTGGCCCCAGGCAAAGCGCGGGCGGCAGCGGACCCGGATGCGCGGATGACCGGAGAGGGTCCGCACCCGCCGCACCAGGGCATTGGGGCGGAACATGCGCCCCTTGGTGGTGAAGCGGGGGGCGAAGTCGGTCAGCTCGATGGCATTGCCGGACCGGTCATAGATGCGGGTCTTCACGATGGCCGTGTTGGGCACGTATTCCTGTTCGGACCGCACCGCGCCATCGAGCTCGATGGCAAAGCGGCCATCGCCCTCGTCGCCTCGGGTGCCCAGCAGGGAATGGAAGACCGGATCGCCATCGAAGCGCGGCAGGCAGCACCAGACCAGGCCGCCCATCCGGTCGATCAGCCCCGCATAGGAGCAGTTGCCGATCATGGCGAGATCGAGCGAGGGCTCAAGCTTTACAGGCGGCGTCCAACCCATGTTCCAGTCTCCGAAAAATCAAACCACCTTGAGAGAAGCGCGATCCAGCCAGGCGTGAACGGCCGCCACCCCGGACAGGCGATAGCGGGCGCAGCTGTCGCCCTCGCCCACCTTGATGCCGAAGCCCCCGAGGGCCTGGGCGGCGGCAATTCCGTCCTCGTCGGTCACGTCGTCACCGATGAAGACGGGCGTGCGCCCGGCAAAGGGCATCTGCCCCATGAAGTGCCGCAGGGCGACACCCTTGTCGGAGGCATCGGGCTTCGCCTCGATCACCATCTTGCCGTTGACCCGGTGCAGGCCGGGCAGATCCTGCAGGGCCTCTTCGACGAAGGCCGCCAGCTCCTGTTCCAGATCCGGATGGGAGCGATAGTGCAGCGCCAGCGTCGGGCCCTTGTCCTCGAAGTAGATGCCGCGTTCCAGCAAGCCGCTGTCCCGGGTGCGCTGCTTGAGCAGGCGGATCTCCGCCCCCTCTTCGGCCCTGTGGACGCGGGCGCCCAGGGTCTCCCGATGCTCCAGCCCGTGAAGGCCGGCAGCGGGCAGATGCAGCGGCGCCAGGAACCCGTCGATCTCGGCGACCGGCCGGCCAGAGACCACCGCGAGCGCCCCGTCCAGATCGGTCTGGATGCGGCGCAGGGTGGCGATCAGCGCGGAGGGAACGGCCACGTCCTCCGGCCGGGCGGCAAGCTCGGCCAGGGTGCCATCGAAATCGAGGAAGAGAGCCATGCCCGGCTCAAGGTGCGGCGCGTCATTCATGGCACCAACCTAGGAAGAACAACCGGAAAAGAAAAGACTTGCGAGAAATTTAGCCGCGCGGCAGCGCAAAATCGGAGGCCCGCGGACGCGCAGCCGGGGCGCAGGCGGACCTGCCGCGCGCCACAAGGGGCGACGCGCGACAGGCCGGGATCCGGAACTTGCGGATCAGACGTAGCGGTTGACCACGTTTTCCAGGAATTCCTGACGGCCGGAGACCGGCTGCGGGGTCAGGTTCTCGGCCAGAACGCGGGCCTCGATCTCTTCCAGGGTGGTTTCGCCCTTCAGCATCTTCTGGGCTTCCGGTGCGTTCCAGCCGGCATAGCGATCCTCGACGAAGGAGGTGATCACGCCGTCTTCCAGCATGCGGGCCGCAGCCTTCAGGCCGCGAGCGCAGCAGTCCATGCCGCCGATGTGGGCGATCAGCAGGTCCTGCGGGTCGAGGGACTGACGACGCAGCTTTGCATCGAAGTTGGTGCCGCCGGTGGTGAAGCCGCCGCCCTTCAGGATCTCGTAATAGGCCAGCGCCATTTCCGGAACGTTGTTCGGGAACTGGTCGGTGTCCCAGCCGGACTGGTAGTCGTTGCGGTTCATGTCGATGGACCCGAAGATGCCGAGAGCATTGGCGGTCGCCAGCTCGTGCTCGAAGGAGTGACCGGCCAGGATCGCGTGCCCCTGCTCGATGTTCACCTTCACTTCGTTTTCCAGGCCGTGACGCTTCAGGAAGCCATAGACCGTCGCGACGTCATAGTCGTACTGGTGCTTGGTCGGCTCCTGCGGCTTCGGCTCGATCAGGATCGTGCCGTTGAAACCGATCTTGTGCTTGTACTCGACGACCATGTTGAGGAAGCGGCCCAGCTGGGCGTCTTCGCGCTTCATGTCGGTGTTAAGCAGGGTTTCATAGCCCTCACGGCCGCCCCACAGAACGTAGTTCTCGCCGCCCAGCTTGTGGGTCGCGTCCATGCAGGTCTTCACGGTCGCGGCGCCGAAGGCGAAGATGTCCGGGTTCGGGTTGGTGGCCGCGCCCGCCATGTAGCGGCGGTGCGAGAAGAGGTTCGCCGTGCCCCAGAGCAGCTTGACGCCGGTGGCGGCCTGCTTCTCGGCGAAGTAATCGACGATCTCGTTCAGGTTCCTGGTGTTTTCCGCGAGGGTCTCTCCTTCCGGACGCACGTCGGCGTCATGGAAGCAGTAGTAGGGTACGCCGAGGGTGGTGAACATCTCGAAGGCCACGTCGGCCTTGAGCTTGGACAGCTCCATGCTGTCGGCCGGGAACCAGCGACGCTCGAAGGTCTGGCCGCCGAACGGGTCGCCGCCCGGCCAGGCGAAGTTGTGCCAGTAGGCCACGGCGAAGCGCATGTGATCTTCCATGCGCTTGCCCATGACGATCTCGTCCGGGTTGTAGAAACGGAAGGCCAGCGGGTTGGTGCTGTCGGCGCCTTCATAGGCGATCTTGGCGATATCGCCGAAGAATCCGGTGCTCATTTGGGTGGTGCTCCTTAGAAGCCGGCCTGTTTCAGGGCCGGGTAGAGGGTTTTCCAGCGGGCATAGGCGCTGGCATAGGTGTCCTTGAGGTCCGCGCGCGGAGCAATGGAATGCCGGATGGGCGGCGCGGTGAAGATGCCGTCGGTGGTGCCGAGCGCGGCGGCCTGGCCGAGACGGGCGGCTCCGAGAGAGGCGCCGAAGTCGCCGTCGGCCGGAACGTCGATGGTCACGTCCAGCAGGCTGGCGATGATCTCCAGCCAGACCTGCGACCGGGAGCCGCCGCCCACGGCGGTCAGGCGCGTTGCGCGGGTGCCTGCGGCCTCCAGGGCGGCCATGCAATCCTTCAGGGCGAAGGCAACGCCGTCGAGCACCGCATGGGTCAGCTGCTTGCGCTCGGTCGCGTGGCCGATGCCGAAGAAGCCGGCACGAATGTCCACGTCATTGTGCGGGGTGCGTTCGCCGCCGAGATAGGGCAGGAACAGCACGTCCGACGGACCGTCGACCGGGCCCAGTTCCGCCGTCAGCTCGGCCGGGGTGACGTTGAGGGTCCGGGCCAGCCAGTTGAGGCTGTCGGTGGCCGACAGTATCACGCCCATCTGGTGCCAGGTGCCGGGCACCGCATGGCAGAAGGCATGGACCGCACTCTCCACATTGGGAGAGAACTTGTCGTTGGTGACGAAGACCACGCCCGAGGTGCCGAGAGAGACGAAGCCGGTGCCCGGCTCGACCGCGCCCACGCCGCAGGCCGAAGCGGCGTTGTCGCCGCCGCCACCGGCCACAACCGGCGCACGCTCCATGCCCCAGCGAATGCAGAGTTCCGGCAGCAGGGTGCCGGAAACCTCGGAGCCTTCCACGAGGCGCGGCATGTGATCGCGGGTGAGGCCGGTTGCGGCCAGAAGGTCGTCCGACCAGTCGCGCCTGGCCACATCCAGCCACAGGGTGCCGGCGCTGTCGGACATGTCGCCGACGTGTTCACCGGTCAGGCACAGGCGGACGTAGTCCTTCGGCAGAAGAACCTTGGCGACCCTTGCGAAGATCTCCGGCTCGTTCTCGCGCACCCACTGCAGCTTCGGCGCGGTGAAGCCGGGCATGACCCGGTTGCCGCCCAGGGTCAGGAAGCGCGGTTCACGCTCTTCCAGCTCGGCGCACTGGCGGGCGGAGCGGCCGTCGTTCCACAGGATGCAGGGGCGCAGCGGTTCGTTGGCCGCATCCAGCAGGGTTGCCCCGTGCATGTGGCCGGACAGGCCGATGCCCTTGACGGCGGCCATTTCCGCCGGGGCCTTGCGGGCGATGTCGTCCATGGTCTGCAGGCAGGCAACCCACCAGCTTTTCGGGTCCTGTTCGGACCACAGCGGATGGGGCCGCTCCACCGTCAGGTCGGCGGTGGCCTGAGCCACGAGAGACTGGTCCTCGGACAGCAGGATCGCCTTGACCGAGCTGGTGCCGATATCGAGACCGATATACATGAGGTGCGTTCCTCAAAAATGATCTGAAAAAGGGCCGGATCAGATCCGGCTCCAGAAATTCCGTGCGACGTGCCCTAGCGCAGAACGGGGGGACCGGTCAACCGGCCCCCCGCTGTCTGCGGCGAACTGCCCTCAGGCAGCTGCCTCATCGTCAGAGATGGCACCCGGTCCCGGGGTCACGCCCGGAGGACACTTGCCAAGGATGATCATGCCGAGAAGATCGTCGGCAGAGACCTTGTTCACGTCGGCGATGCCAACGACCTTGCCGTTCTTCATCACGGCTGCGCGGTCGCACAGGGCCTTCACCTGGTGGACGTCGTGGTCGATCAGGAAGATGCCGAGGCCCTGGGCCTTCAGCTCCTTGATCAGCTCGGCGACCATCTGGGTCTCGTGCGGGCCGAGAGCCGCGGTCGGCTCATCCATGATCAGGATGCGGGCGTTGAAGTAGACCGCGCGCGCAATGGCGACCGACTGGCGCTGACCGCCGGAGAGTGCCTTCACGGGAGCGTGGAACTTCTTGAAGTTCGGATTGAGCTTGCCCATGATCTTGCGGGTTTCCGCTTCCATGGCGTGCTCATCGACGAAGCCGAGCTTCGTGGTCAGCTCACGGCCGAGGAAGAGGTTCGAAGCCGCATCCAGGTTGTCGGCGAGAGCCAGCGTCTGGTAGATCGTCTCGATGTTGTGCGCGCGGGCATCCCGCGGGCTCTCGATCTTGACCTTCTTGCCATCCACCAGGATGTCGCCGCTGTCGGCCTGATACGCGCCGGAGAGCATCTTGATCAGGGTCGACTTGCCAGCGCCGTTGTGGCCCAGCAGACCCACGACTTCACCCGGATAGAGATCGACGGACACGTGGTCGACGGCGTGCACGCCCCCGAAGGAGATGCACATGTCCTTCATTTCGACGAGAGGAGTAGCCATCGGATCAGTCTCCCGTGCGCTTGCGATAGAGGATGTCGACGAAGACCGCGAAGACGAGGACGATGCCGACGACAATGTTCTGGAGCGGGGCATCCACGCCCACCATGGCCATGCCCGACTGCAGGGACTGCATGATCAGCGCGCCGAGGATGGCGCCATAGATCGTGCCCACGCCGCCGGCCAGGGCGGTGCCGCCGATGACGGCCGCGGCAATCACGCGCAGTTCGTCGAGGGTGCCGATGTCGTTGGTGGAGAAGCCGAGACGGGCAGACGCCACGGCGCCGGCCAGAGCACACAGGCCGCCCATGATCGCGAAGATCTTCACGGTCAGGAAGCGGGTGTTGATGCCGGACAGTTCGGCTGCATCCGGGTTGCCGCCGGTGGCGAAGATGTAGCGGCCGAGACGGGTGCGCTGCGCGACCACGGTCATGGCGACCGCAACGGCGATCAGCAGGAGCACGGAATAGGGAATGCCGTAGCCCATGGTCAGGCCTTCCGGCAGGGTCTCGCCGGCATCCGCGAACATGCGCTTCAGGCGCGGCAGCGGAATTTCATAGGCATTGAGCGTGGCGACGAAGCCGAGGATGGCGGCAACGGTGACGACGGCAATGACGCCTTCCGCCCACAGCGGCTTCACGGGGAAGTCGTGGGACTGGGCGCGCTTGCGGTTGTTGAACTGCAGCAGCACGGCAACCAGAACGGCGAGAACGCCGAGAACCCAGGACCAGGTCTCGCCGAGCGTGCCGTCGATGCCGCCAAGCATCTTGAAGGTCTCGTCGAGCGGGCCGATCGTCTGGCCGTCGGTGATGAACCAGGCGACGTTGCGCCACACCAGAAGACCGCCGAGGGTCACGATGAAGGCGGGGATGCCGAGGTAGCCGACCATCCAGCCCTGGAAGGCGCCGATGATCACGCCGGCGATGACGCCCGCGACGATGGCCAGGACCCAGATCAGCGGATGACCGAGCTCAAGGCCCACCACCTGCGGCAGGAACTGGGTCTGGGTGACCGCCATGATGGCGGACACGGTGGCCAGCAGCGCCCCGACCGACAGATCAATGTGACGGGTCACGATGATGAACACCATGCCGGTTGCCATGATCGCGACGGACACCGTCTGGATCGTCAGGTTGAAGATGTTGCGGGGCGTGAGGAAGTTGCCGCCGGTCACGAAATTGAAGGCGAGGCACAGCACCACAAAGGCGCCGATCATGCCGAGCAGACGAGTGTCGAGCTGCAGCGCGGCGAAAAGATTGCGGGCTGTCGGGGCTTTCGGCCCGGACAGGGTGTCATCAGACATCGGGAAACTCCTGTTTGGAGACCAGTCACACGTTTCTTATTTTTATGATCCGGACTTTTCGTATGCCGATGGCCATTGCCACGGGGCCAGTACGAACTGCCCCGGCCCTCATGTGGCCGGGGCAGAGATCTTACGTGTGCTTCAGATTAGTTGCACGGTGCCGGGCCGTTGGACACGCCCTGGCACAGGGCTTCCTTGGTGATCCAGCCAGCATCGACCACGACGGACAGGTTGTCCTTGGTGACCGGAACCGGCTCGAGGAAGCGAGCGGTCAGCTCGGTGCCGGACGGAGAGGTCCAGGCGTTGGAACCGTCGACGGCGGTCATTTCGGCGCCACCGGCCAGGGTCACTGCGATTTCGGCAGCGGCCTTGCCCAGCTCACGAGCGTCCTTCCAGACGGAAACGGTCTGGGTGCCCTTGGCGATGCGGTTCAGAGCAGCGTGATCGCCGTCCTGACCGGACACCGGAATGCCGTCCATGCCCTGGGCTGCGAGAGCTGCGACAGCGCCGCCGGCGGTGCCGTCGTTGGAAGCCACAACCGCGTCAACCTTGTTGTTGTTGGCGGTCAGGATCTGTTCCATGTTGCGCTGAGCGTTGGCCGGGAGCCAGCCGTCGGTGTAGGCTTCGGCGACGATCTTCACCTTGCCGGCATCGATGGCTTCCTGCAGGACTTCCTGCTGACCGCCACGCAGGAAGTCTGCGTTCGGGTCGGTCGGGGAGCCCTTGATCATGACGTAGTTGCCTTCCGGCGCCTGCTTCAGGACTTCGCGAGCCTGCATGCGGCCGACTTCGACGTTGTCGAAGGTCAGGTAGAAGGCGCGGGCGTCTTCGATCAGGCGGTCGTAACCCACGACCGGAATGCCTTCATCGGCAGCGGCCTGAACAGCCGGGCCAATGGCCTGGGCGTCCTGGGCGAGGATGATCAGCGCATTCGCACCCTGGGCAATCAGGGCTTCCACGTCGGAAATCTGCTTGGCAGAAGAGCTCTGCGCGTCAGCAGAGATGTACTTCGCGCCCATCTCTTCCAGCTTGGCCTTGATGGCAGCTTCGTCGGTCTTCCAGCGTTCTTCCTGGAAGTTGGACCAGCTCACGCCAACGGTGATGTCGGCAGCGACGGCGGCATTGATTGCAGTGGCGGAGAGCAGGGCGCCCGCCAGAATGGTTGCGATCTTGCGCATAATGTTTCCTCCAGACGGTACCGCCTTTTCGTTACGGCACCTGATCTCGTTTTTGGTCGAGGCTCCTCTCAGAGCCCCACATGACCACCTATATCATTATTTTTTTTGTGGCCCGAAAAAAAGTTGCTCAAAACGGGGCGGCCTGTCAACATAGTTTTACAAAACATGCATCGGCGCACCGAACGACGCCATCGGACCATCAGGATCCGGGTGCAACAATATTGGAGGAAACACCTTGAGGACGCACGGAGAGGGATGAGCAAGAAGGCGGACCGGGATCACATCAGGCGCCAAAATCGCAGCAACATTCTGGAGGCCTTGCGCCGCAACGGGCCCATGGCCCGGATCGATCTCGGACAGATCACGGGCCTGAGCCCTGCGACCATCACGGCAATCACTTCCGATTTGCTGGACCAGGGCCTCATCGAGGGTCTGGACGCACCGGAGCAGAAGGCGCCCCAGAGCCGGGGACGTCCGCGTTCGCTGCTGCAGATCAACCCGCAGGCGGCCTGCATCCTCGTGGTGCGCATCACGGTCAACACGATCGACATGGCGCTTGCCGACTATGGCGGCACCTGCTTCCACCACGAGCAGCTGGGCTTTGACAGCGCCACGGCGGATGCCACGACCTTCCCCGACCATCTCATCACCGGCATTCGCGCCCTCATCCGCCGCTCGGGCATCAACCCGGAGCTGCTGCAGGAAATCGGCGTCGCCGCCCAAGGCGTGGTAGAGCTGGAACACGGACAGGTGAGCTGGAGCCCGGCCTTCGCCTCAGGCGCGATCCCGATCATCGAGCCGCTGACCCAGGCGTTCGGCGTCCACTGCCGGCTCTCCAACGACACGAACATGATCACCTCCGCGCTCAACTGGATCGAGCCGGAGAAGTACAACGGCACCTTTGCCGTGATCATGCTCGACTATGGCGTGGGCATGGGGCTCTACATCAACGATCGGCTGTTCTCGGGTGCCAGCGGCACGGCGGCCGAATTCGGTCACGCCAACCACATTCCCAATGGCGCGCTTTGCCGCTGCGGCAAGCGCGGCTGCATGGAAGCCTATCTGTCCGACTATGCGCTGGTGCGCTCCGCCCGGGGCCTGCCGGAAACGACGGATCCGCGCCAGATCGTTGCGGGGGTGGAAGGTCTTGCCAATTTGATCACGAAGGCACAGGCCGGGGACATGGCCGCGCTCAAGGCCTTTGCCGATGCGGGCACGGTGCTGGGCTACGGCCTGGCGCGGCTGATTGCCATTCTCGACCCCTCCCGCATCGTGCTGACGGGTGCGGCCGTCCGCGGCTACAGCTTCATGGAAGACGCCATGCGCAAGGGTCTGGAGACCGCGCTGGTGCGGGATCTGCGGCAGAACTTCGTGATCGACGTGATGCCCTGGGAAGAGGACTTCATCCGGCGCGGGCTGATCGCCCTCGGCATGGAGAGGCTCGACCAGACCTTCCAGGGCAGGGGGCTGGGCAGCGGCGCGGGCATGAGCACCGCCGCCAGCAGCACCGCAGAAGAAACCATGGCCGAGGAACTGACCCGATGAGCGCTTCCCGTCTTCGCCGTCTGGCCCCGCGTGCGGCCGGACCGGCCCTTGCCGTCCTGACCCTTGCACTTGCCTCGGGTGCCCGCGCCGAGGACCCGGCGGCCCGGCCGTGGGACGAGCGGGTGCTGACGGAAGCCATCGACTATGACGCGCTGGCCAGTGACCCGTCGCTCTCCGTCGAGGCCTTGAGCGAAAAGGGACGGCATCTCTTCGAAGGCCGCTTCATCGAGGCCGATGGCGCGGGGCGTCCGGAGGCTACCCAGGCCATCGTGCCGACGAAGCGACGGCGCGCGGCCTCGCACATGTTCCTGCGCCTGTCGGGGCTCGACGCCAACTCCTGCCAGAGCTGCCATGCGATGCCGGTTTCCGGTGGCGCGGGCGACTTCACGGCCAATGTCTTCGTGTCGGAAGGCTTCGAAAGCGCCGATTTCGACACCACCGACCCGCAATTCTCCAACGAGCGCGGCACCACCCATCTGATGGGGGCCGGGCTGATCGAGCTTCTGGCCCGGGAAATGACCGCAGATCTGCGGGCCCAGCGCCACGACGTGGTGACCGAGGCCCGCAAGTCCGGCGCGGCCGTGACCCGCAAGCTGGAAACCAAGGGCGTGTCCTTCGGTGAGATCACCGCCGAGCCGGACGGGCGCGTCGACGTGTCGAAGCTTGACGGCATCGACAGCGACCTCACCCTGCGTCCCTTCGGCCAGAAGGGCGTCTTCGGCTCCCTGCGCCAGTTCTCGGTCAATGCCCTGAACCAGCATTCCGGCATCCAGCCCGTCGAGCGCTTCGGCGCCGCCTGGACGGGCACCAATGATTTCGACGGCGACGCCATTGCCGACGAACTGTCGGTCGGTCAGGTCTCGGCTCTGGTCGCCTTCCAGGCCACGCTCCCCGCGCCCGGACGCAAGACAGATCTGCCTGAGGTCTGGTCGACGGCGGCTGCCCGGGGAGAGACGCTCTTTTCGGACATCGGCTGCGCGACATGTCACCGGCCGAGCCTGCCGCTCGACAGCCTGATCTTCCAGGATCCCAATCCCTTCGAGACCGCCGGCACCCTGCGGCCGGAAGATGTCGCGACACCGCTGAAGCTGGATCTTGCCACCCTCGACTGGGTGAAGGCCCTGCCGAAGGATGACCAGGGCCGCACCCTGGTGCCGCTCTTCGGGGACCTGAAGCGGCACCGGATCGCCGATGCGGCCCGCGAGACCCTGGGCAACGAGCTGCTGAGCCAGCGCTTCGTCGCCCGTGACGTGTTCATCACGGCGGAGCTCTGGGGGGTCGGCAACACGGCGCCCTATGGCCATCGGGGCGACCTGACCACCCTGCATGACGTGATCGACGCCCATGGCGGCGAGGCGACCGAGGCGCGCAAGGCCTATTCCGCCCTTGGCGAGGATGACCGCCAGTCGATCATTGCCTTCCTCAGAACCCTGGAGATCGGCAAATGACCCTGTCGACCACCTCTCGGCCCCATGGCACCGCATCCCGCTTCCGGGGACTGTCCCTCGCGCTGGCCGGCAGCCTGCTGCTGACCACTCTCGGCACCCCCGCAGCGGTGGCCGCCGGAAGCGACGAGGCCCCGCGCCGCACATCGATCACGCCTGTTCCCCATTTCGTGGAAGAAGGCGAGAGCGCCGGCATTGCTCATCGTTATGAAGGCCCCTGGGAGTTCTTCGTGGGCGGCGGTGTTGCCATCTTCGATTGCGATGGCGACCGGCGCCCGGACCTGTTCATGGCCGGTGGCAGCAACCCGGCGGACCTCTATCGCAACCAGAGCCCGACCGGCGGCGCGCTGACATTCGAGAAGGTCGACAGCGGCGTGGAAGCCAGCCGGCTGGACAAGGTGCTCGGCGCCTATCCGATCGACTTCGACAATGACGGGGTGATGGACCTCGTGGTTCTGCGGCTGGGCGAGAACCTGCTGCTGCGCGGCAAGGGCGCCTGCCGCTTCGAGGTCGCCAATCGTGCGCTCGGCTTTGAAGGTGGCCGGGAATGGAGCACGGCGTTTTCGGCCCTCTGGGAACCAGGCGCCACCTATCCGACGCTGGCCGTGGGCAACTATGTGGACCGGTCGGCCCCCGGATCGCCCTGGGGCACCTGCCACGACAATTTCCTCTTCCGCCCCTCGGGCGGCGAGCATCAGGACTATTCCGAGCCGTTCCGCCTCTCGCCCGGCTATTGCGCCCTGTCCATGCTCTTCACCGACTGGAACCGCTCTGGCGAACCGGCCCTGCGGATCTCCAACGACCGGCAGTATTATCGCGGCGGCGAGGAACAGCTCTGGGCGGTCTCGCCCGGCCGTCCGCCCCGGCCCTATCGCCGATCCGATGGCTGGCGACACCTGAAGATCTGGGGCATGGGCATTGCCTCCATCGACCTCAACGTCGACGGCTTCCCGGAATATGCCCTGACCAGCATGGGCGACACCAAGCTGCAGACACTGGACGACGAAGGGGACGAGACCGTCCCGGTCTATACGGACATTGCCTTCGAGAAGGGTGTCACGGCCCATCGCCCCTATGCAGGCGACGACCTGCGCCCCTCCACCGGCTGGCACTCGGAATTCCAGGACGTCAACAACGACGGGCTGTGGGATCTCTTCATCGCCAAGGGCAATGTGGAGGCCATGCCGGATTTCGCGGCCTATGACCCGGACAACTTGCTGCTGGGCCAGTGGGACGAGACCTTCGTGGAAACCGGCGACACCTCTGGCATTGCGCTGAACCGGCGCGGACGAGGTGCGGGCATCGCCGATCTCAACATGGACGGCCTGCCGGATCTGGTGGTCGTCAACCGGTCGGGCCCCGCCAGCGTGTTCCGCAACGTGGGCGGTGGCAGCGGGGACGCCCCGCGCCCCCTCGGCAACTGGCTGGGCGTGGAAATCCGCCAGCCCGGCAAGCCCAACCTCTTCGGGGTCGGCGCCAAGGTCAGCGTCAAGATCGGCAACCGGACCATCGTTCGCGATGTGCAGATCGGTGGCGGCCATGCATCGGGACAGGCCGGATTCCTGCATTTCGGGCTTGGGGTCTCGGAACGGGCGCAGGTGCGCGTCCGCTGGCCGGACGGCAACTGGAGCCACGGCTACCGGGTCTTTGCCAATCAGCACGTGATCATCGAGCGGGACGCGGAAAACGCAGCGCTCTGGATGGCTGACTGACACCCGGAACCCTGAAAGCCTGAGCCCGGGCCGCGCGTCCGGGCGCTCCCTGCACGTCCTGGAAGAGCTGTTCGTGTTTCGCAATCTTGCGGCATGGAACCCCCTCTGCTACGCTTCGTTAACCCAGTTTCGAGGCTTTTAAGACGCTGGGAAGATGCGGATTTCAGACGATGCTTTTCATGATGTTCCTTCTGCTCGGCGCCTATGGCGCCGTGGGGTCCCTTTTCTTTCTCTTTCTGGCCTTTGAGCGGCTGGAGCGGGAAAATGACACCCGCGCCAGCATCGCCGTCGAGGGGATGGAGCCGGATCTCTCCTCCGGGTTGGAGCCGACCGATGCTTCCGCCAGCCTGCCGGAGGCCCCTGCCCGCCGGGCCGGTGCCGCCTTTGCACTCTTTGCGCTGGCCTCCCTGTTCTGGCCGGTCTCGATCGTCGTTCTGACTGTCTATCGCTGGCTCGAACCCACGCTGCCCGCCAACCTTCTGCAGGCCGGTCCCATGGAGCCGCGCTCCCTCGCCTCCCGCAAGGGCTGACATTTCGCGCTCACGGTTGCGCCGTCAGCCGTGCGCCGCGAGGCCTGAGCGATCCTGCCGGGTCGGGTTCGCCCGGGCCGCGATGTTTCGTGGCCGGTTCCACCTCTCCTCCGCCTCCAAGCCCCCAATCCACGCCCCTTCACGGCGTGTCTGATGACACGTCCGCTGACGCTCCTCTTTTGCGGATCCCGGGTCGAGGGCGTTGGTGATTTGACAGCATCAGCCCCTCGGAAACCACCGAATTTCGGGCGCGGATGCTCCGAAAGGTCCCTTGGCGCAATTTTCATCAAACTGCCTATTTCAAGTATAAATCCATGAATTGGCTCACGTTTTAAAACTGATAAAAAAACTCATATTTCTAAGGGCTTATAAAAATATTTGACTAATTGGTCAATTTTTTCTCCAATCCAGACTGCAGCTCCCTCAAGTCAAGAAAGGGAGCGCGGGAACAAATGATCGCCATTCCTTCCGGAGGTCTGAAATGACCGAGTTGAACGCCACTCCTGACGTTGCGTCCGGGCGTCTGCGTGCAGAAGAATACGCTGAGAACTTCAGCGACCTGCACCCGCGCCTCGAGCCGCACGAGGCCTATGTCGAGGCCGACCGCTGCTACTTCTGCTACGACGCGCCCTGCATGCAGGCCTGCCCGACCAGCATCGACATCCCCCTCTTCATCCGCCAGATTTCCACCGGCAACGAGATCGGCGCCGCCAAGACCATCTTCGAGCAGAACATCCTGGGCGGCATGTGCGCCCGCGTCTGCCCGACCGAGACCCTGTGCGAGCAGGTCTGCGTGCGCGAAGTGGCCGAAGGCAAGCCGGTGAAGATCGGCGAATTGCAGCGCTATGCCACCGACCATTTCATGAATGCCCGCGAGAAGACGCCCTTCGAGCGCGCCGCCCCGACCGGCAAGACGGTCGCCGTGGTCGGCGCCGGCCCGGCCGGCCTCTCCTGCGCCCACCGTCTGGCGGTTCATGGCCATGACGTCACCCTGTTCGACGCCCGCGCGAAGCTGGGCGGCCTGAACGAATACGGCATCGCCTCCTACAAGTCGGTCGATGACTTCGCGGCCCGGGAAGTGGACTTCATCCTCTCCATCGGCGGCATCACCGTGGAAACCGGCAAGCGCCTGGGCGAGGGCCTGGATCTGGCCGACCTGCGCGGCCGCTTCGATGCGGTCTTCCTCGGCATCGGCCTTGCCGGCGTGAATGCTCTCGGCCTCGAAGGCGAGGACAAGGACAACGTGATCGACGCGGTCGACTACATTGCCGACCTGCGCCAGTCCGACGATCTTTCCTCCCTGCCAGTCGGCCGCCGCGTGGTGGTCATCGGGGGCGGCATGACGGCGGTCGACATCGCCGTCCAGACCCGCCTGCTGGGCGCGGAAGAGGTGACCATCGCCTATCGCCGCGGCCAGGACCGGATGAATGCCTCGGAATACGAACAGCATTTGGCCCAAACCAACGGGGTGAAGATCCTCACCTGGGCCCAGCCGCACGCGATCAAGGGCGAAAACGGCCATGTGAGCGCCATCGAGCTGGAACGCACCGTGGAAAGTGACGGCAAGCTCTCCGGCACCGGCGAGATCATCTCCCTGCCCGCGGACATGGTGTTCAAGGCCGTGGGGCAGACGCTGGTTGCCTCCGACCTCAACGGATCGGCCCAGGCCATCCACATTGAGCGGGGCCGCATCGTGGTCGACGACGAGCGCAAGACCTCCCTGGCCGACGTCTGGGCCGGCGGCGACTGCGTGCTCGGTGGGGAAGACCTGACGGTGGCTGCCGTCGAAGACGGCAAGGTCGCGGCGGAAAGCATCCACCGCGCCCTGATGGCTTAATCTTTTTACCGGAGATCCGTCATGGCTGATCTGAGAAGCAATTTCGTCGGGATCAAGTCCCCGAACCCGTTCTGGCTGGCGTCTGCGCCGCCGACGGACAAGGAATACAACGTGGTGCGCGCCTTCAAGGCGGGCTGGGGCGGCGTCGTCTGGAAGACGCTGGGGGACGGTGACCCGGTGGTCAACGTCAACGGTCCGCGCTACGGCGCCATCCACGGCAAGGACCGGCAGCTCATCGGGCTCAACAACATCGAGCTCATCACCGACCGTCCGCTGGAGGTGAACCTGCGCGAGATCAAGCAGGTGAAGCGGGACTGGAAGGATCGGGCGCTGGTCGTCTCCCTCATGGTGCCCTGCGAGGAGCAGAACTGGATCAACATCCTGAAGCAGGTGGAAGACACCGAGGCCGACGGGGTGGAGCTCAACTTCGGCTGTCCGCATGGCATGAGCGAACGCGGCATGGGCTCCGCCGTGGGCCAGGTGCCGGAATACATCGAGATGGTCACCCGCTGGTGCAAGACGCACACCCGCATGCCGGTGATCGTCAAGCTGACGCCGAACATCACCGACATCCGCAAGCCTGCCCAGGCGGCCCATGCGGGCGGTGCGGACGCCGTGTCCCTCATCAACACGATCAACTCCATTGTCGGGGTGGATCTGGACGCCATGGCGCCGACGCCCACCATCGACGGCAAGGGCGCCCACGGCGGCTATTGCGGCCCGGCGGTCAAGCCGATCGCCCTCAACATGGTGGCCGAGATTGCCCGGGACCCGATCACCCGCGGATTGCCGATTTCCGGCATCGGCGGCGTGACCACCTGGCGCGACGCGGCGGAGTTCATGGCCCTGGGGGCTGGCACGGTGCAGGTCTGCACCGCGGCCATGACCTACGGGTTCAAGATCGTCGAGGAGATGATCGAGGGTCTGAGCGACTGGATGGACAGTGCCGGCTACAGCTCGCTCGACCAGTTCGTCGGGCGCGCCGTGCCGAACTGCTCCGACTGGCAGCACCTGAACCTCAACTACATCACCAAGGCGAAGATCGATCAGGATCTCTGCATCAAGTGCGGCCGCTGCCACATCGCCTGCGAGGACACCTCGCACCAGGCGATCACCAGTCTGGTCGACGGCGCCCGCCACTTCGAGGTGATCGATGAGGAATGCGTCGGCTGCAATCTCTGCGTCAACGTCTGCCCGGTCGAGAACTGCATCACGATGGAATCCATGCCCGCCGGCGAGATCGATCCGCGCACCAAGAAGGTGGTGGACCCGAATTACGCCAACTGGACGACCCATCCGAACAACCCGATGGCTGTTCGCGAAGCCGCCGAATAAACGCGTCGGCTCACAGACATGAAAAGAGCCCCGCCGGCCACCCGGCGGGGCTCTTGTATTTCGAGGTGAGGCGTCAGCTCAGGCGATGGCGCGACAGTTCAGGTCGTCCCGGGGCAGCGGTTCGGGCTTGCCGAAGAAGTAACCCTGCAGGAAATCGCACTGGGAACGAACCAGGAAGGCGCGCTGTTCCTCGGTCTCGACCCCTTCGGCCACCACGGACATGCCCAGCACCTTGGCGAGGCCGATCATGGTGCGGATGATCGTGTCGGCTTCCCGGTCCATGCCGATGCGAGCCACGAAGCTGCGGTCGATCTTGAGCTTCTGGAACTGGTACTCGTGCAGGGAGCTGAGGCTGGAGAAGCCGGTGCCGAAATCGTCGATGGCCACGGCCACGCCGGATTCCGCCAGGCCGACGAAGAGCGTGCGGATCTCCTCGGAGCGGTCCATCATCATGCTCTCGGTGATCTCCAGGATCAGCCGGTCATGGGGGAAGTCGTATTTCTGCAGGACGTTTTCGACCTTCATCGCGAAGTCCTCGTCGAGCAGCTGGGCCGGGCAGACGTTGACCGACACCCCCACGCCCGGGCGCTTCGACATGTCGGCCACCGCACGCTCCAGAACCCAGTCGCCGATCTCCGTCATCATCCCTTCCTCTTCCGCCACGGTGAGGAACAGGGCCGGCGGCATGAGACCGCGCACCGGATGGCGCCAGCGGATGAGGGCTTCCATGAAGACCATGCGGCTTCCCTGGGCGGAGACGATGGGCTGGTAGAAGAGCTCGAACTCGTCGCGCTCGAGAGCGCGCTTGAGGCCGTTGCGGATGAAGCGGCGCTCTTCCAGGGCCTTGTCCATGTTCGGATCATAGAAGCGGAACTGGCGGCGGCCCTCGCTCTTGCAGCGCTGGAGTGCGAGATCCGCCTGGCGGGTAATGTCCGACAGGGTGGTCACCTCGGAGACGGGCTGGGCAGAGACCCCGATGGAGCAGCCGACCTTCATGCGGATGCCTTCGATGTCCATCGGCTGGTTCAGGTTCTCGCAGATCTGGGCGATATCTGCCTGGACATCCTCGGTGGACGCCCTGCGATCCAGCCAGACGAGGAATTCGTCGCCGCCGATGCGCCCGACGATGTCGGTAGGGCGGAGGAAGGCACCGAGGCGGGTGGCCATCTGGCTCAGCACCTTGTCGCCGAAGACATGACCGTGCTGGTCATTGATCTCCTTGAGCAGGTCGAGATCGATATAGGCGAGGGTCGCCAGTCCCTGTTCGGCCTTGCAAGGCTCAAGCCGCGCCTCGACGAGCTCGGAGAAGCGCGCCCGGCGGCAGAAGCCGGTCAGGGTGTCGTGATGCGCCGAGTGCAGGGCCTCGCGCTCGCGGGCCCGGAGCTGGTTCGACGTCTTGAAATTCTGATAAAGGATGAAGAGGATCGCAGCGAGGATCAGGCTGATCGCCCCCCCAAGGAGGACGGCATGGCTGAGCACCACGGTGGACGCGCGGCTGACCGGCTGCCAGGCGAAATAGGCAACCCTCTGCCCACCACGGCTCAGGATCGGCGTTCCGAGATAGCCCTCGGGGATCTCGTCCACCACCTCGATCTGGTTCAGCGCAAGAGACTTCACCATCGACCGCATGTGCAGATCGTCCATCAGATGCACGACGAGAACCACATGCGGCGCCTCCCGTTTGACCGGGATTCCACCGGGGTCGGGAATGATGGCGGATGCGGCGACGAGTGCAACCTGATCGCCGATCTTCTCGACCGTCACGCCAGACACATCGCGGGGGCGCCCGATAAATTCGAGAATGCCTGCATCGGTGACGGCCAGTTTCGTCAGGTAGGTGCGCTGAATCTCCTGCAGAAGGGACTGAAGGTTGCTCTCAGCCAGACCCGCCAGCAAATCCACCGAGCGCATCTTGCCATTGCTGTTGACGAAGGCCGGAATCGTGCCGTCTCGGGTCAGAAGAATGGCGTCGTGGGGATAGTCGCCCGCCATGTCCTGGCCGAAGCGCTGTGCGACCCAGTCCCCGTCATAGTTCGTCTCAACGTTGAGATAGGCACTGTTGGAGGCGGAGTAGCGCTCCACTTCGCTCAGAATGATGCTCTTGTGCGTCTCGAACACCCGATCGACGGAGCCCTTTTCCCGGCTATCAGCCTGATGCTCGAACGAGAAGACTGCCGAGATCACGAGATAAAAGGCTGCGCCGACCATTGCCACCATCACCGCAACCAGGATCGCAGATACGGCAGGACTATGAAGGCGCAAGCTTTTTGACATCTGGCGAGGCTCCCGAACTTTTGATGCTTTTCTTAGGGCCGTATCTTTGCGGCTGAAACAGCCGGGAAATCTTCCCAAGCTTCATCAGGCCGCACAACGATTAACAATCCTAGTCGGAACGATCCCTAGGGAAGCACGCCGATGGGGGCACGGTTAACAAAACAAGAAAGGCGCCGAAGACGGCGCCTTACTCTCTTTCATTCTCAATCACTTGACCCGGTCTCGCGGTATTTTCACGAGATATCAGGTCAACTACTTACATGGCGTCAGTGACGGCCGTGGAGGTCGCGCCTTCCGGGGTCTTGGTGATCACCGGATCAGAACCACCGGACAACAGGGTGTCGACGGTCCGCTTGTAGGCATCCATGTCGAGCTTGCCGTCGGAACCATCCACGAGCTTCACGATCTCGCCAACCATGCGGACCTGATGCTCTTCGGTCTGGGCGCCGGTGGCGTCATTTTCGAGCACGATGTCGGCAGCTTCTTCCGGGTTTTCAGCTGCATAGGCCCAGCCCTTCATCGATGCACGCACGAAGCGGGCATACTTGTCGACGTTGGCGGCATCCTTGAGGCTGTCTTCCAGGACATAGAGGCCATCTTCCAGGGTCGCGACGCCCTGGTCTTCATACTTGAAGACGACCAGATCGTCGGGAGAGATGCCCGCATCGATGACCTGCCAGTATTCGTTGTAGGTCATGGTGGAGATGCAGTCTGCCTGCTTCTGGAGCAGCGGATCGACGTTGAAGCCCTGCTTCAGAACGGTCACGCCGTCAGCGCCGCCTTCGGTGGAGATCCCCAGGTGGTTCATCCAGGACAGGAACGGATATTCGTTGCCGTAGAACCAGACGCCGAGGGTCTTGCCCTTGAAGTCTTCCGGCTTGGTGATGCCGGTTTCCTTCCGGCAGGTGAGCATCATGCCGGATTTCTTGAACGGCTGGGCGATGTTGACCAGCGGCACACCCTTTTCGCGCGAGGCGAGGGCAGACGGCATCCAGTCGACGATCACGTCGGCGCCACCGCCCACGATGACCTGCGGCGGAGCAATGTCCGGGCCGCCCGGCTTGATGGTGACGTCGAGGCCTTCCTCGTCATAGAAGCCCTTGTCCTTGGCCACGTAATAGCCGGCGAACTGGCCCTGGGTCACCCACTTGAGCTGCAGCGTCAGCGCATCGGCAGCCAGCGCGGAACCGTTGGCAAAGCTGGCGGCCAGAAGGCCGGTTGCAGCAAGAGCCTTGATAGTCTTGAAAGCCATTCCCCTACTCCTTCGGTCGGCTCCGCTTCCCTAGCGGGCCTCTGGATTCTGAGACCGGAACGCCGGAAACCAGGCAACGCCTTTCGCGCTCTGGCGTTTTTCCGGCGGGTACAGGGCCTGGATCACGGGGATTGTTCCCTCTTGAAGAGATCTCGCGGCACCTGACCAATTGGTCAAGAAAGCGTATGAAACTGCCAATGTAATGGTCAAGACGTTTTTTTGGTCAACCGCTTGATAGGGTCTCGTCCTCATGCCGCTTCCGTGCACAATGACGCTGAAAGCAACTCGGGTTTGGCCGGCACGTCCTCTCCATCAGGCATGTGAACAGGGCGACCCTGCACAGAACTGCGATGATCTCGCCAATTCCGCCGATTGCCGATCCGGGCTTTGCCTGATAAGTAGGACTACTCATTTTCGGGCCATGGAGCCCCTGTCAGAGCGTGTGAATGGTATCCAAAGCCCTTTACGTCGACGATGAACCGGATATCTGCCGCATCGCTGAAATGTGCCTTCAGCTGAATGAGGCGTTCGAGACCCGCAGCGCCGGGTCCGGTCTCGAAGCGATCGATATTGCCCGTAGCTGGCAGCCTGACGTGATCCTGCTGGACGTGATGATGCCCGGCCTTGATGGTCCGAGCACCTTCGGCCATCTCAAGGCCGATCCGCTCACGGCGCAGATCCCGGTCATCTTCGTCACGGCGAAAGCGCTGGAGAGTGATCTCGCGCGGCTCAAGTCCCACGATATCCTGGGCGTCATCCCGAAGCCCTTCCAGGCCATGACCCTGGCCGAGGAAGTGCGCGAGCTGATGAACCGCACCGGCTGAACCTTTCAACCGCTTTCGGCAACAGCGGCCCGCCCGGACTCAGGCCCCCGGACTCAGGCCATCGGCCCCCGCACGTTTGAGCGAGGGGGCGCAGGTGGCTTTGCCGCCCTGTAACGCGCGATTTGCTCGCGCAGGTGCCGGATCAGCTCCTTGTCGGAAAACCGAGACTTCACGATGCGAACATCCACACGCGCATCCTCGATGGGCTGATCAAGGGCCGTCACCACGATGACGGGGCGCGGGTCGTCCGCCGGGATCTCATCCAGAAGGGAGAGCGCGCTGCCGTCGGGCAATCCGATGTCGATGATGTAGATGTCGAACGCCGTTTCCGCGATCATGCGCCTGGCCTCGGCGAGGGAGGTTGCCGTGTGCAACACCAACGTGTCCCTCAGGAGCGCGCGCATGACGGAGGCGAAGTCGCGATCGTCCTCCACATGAAGCCCGAGGAGGGCTTCTTCGGCATCGGTCGGCACGAGGGTGGCCTGCGGAACGACGTGATACCGGTCGAAGGCCACCCAGAATTCGCTTCCCTCGCCTTCGACACTTTCAAAACCAACTTCGCCACCCATGCCCTCGGCCAGCTTCTTGGTGATCGCCAGGCCGAGACCCGTGCCGCTGACCTGCCGGCTGGAGGTTCCGTCCGCCTGGGTGAAGGGCATGAAGACAAAGGGTCTGAAACTCTCCGGAATGCCCACGCCCTGATCGCGCACACCTATGCGCAGACGCTTGCCTGCCTGTGTAACCGTGATTTCCACCACGCCTCCCTCGGGCGAGAACTTGATCGCATTGGACAGGAAGTTGGCAAGGATCTGCTGGAAGCGGTCCGGATCGACCTCGATGGCGAGGTCCGGATCAAGCTCCGCTGCAAGCCGAAGATCGATGTTGCGCCCTTGCGCCATGCCGGTCTGAAGGTCGAGGGCGCGCGACAGCAGCTCCTCCACCTTGCAGACCACGGGACGGAAGATGGTGCGGTTCGCCTGAAGACGTTCGAAATCGAGGATGTCGTTGACGAGAAGGATCAGCCGTTCGGTATTCTTGCGCGCCAGCTCCAGCATCTGCGCCAGCTGGGCCGGAAACTCCTTCGGCAACAGGCCGGAAACGAGATCCAGGGAGCCGCGGATCGAGGTCAGCGGCGTTCGCAACTCGTGGCTCACGGTGGAGACAAATTCGGCCTTCATGCGATCCACCTGACGGCGGCGGCTTATGTCCCGGAACACGCAAGAATAACGGATGCGGCCGGGCAGGTGCAGAACGGCCACCGACACCTCCACAGGGATGCGATCCCCACTGCCATTGAGGAAGTCCAGCTCCCGCGCGCGACCGACCGTCGACTGACCGGACTGATCGACCAGCAGGCTGGCATTCTGTCGTCGCGCCTCCTCGTCGAACAGCATGTCGACCGTTTGACCGACAACCTGCGACGGCCGCAAGCCCAGGATCATCTCGGCCGAGCTGTTGATCTTGCTGATTACACCTTCCCCATCGAAGAGGATCACCCCCTCGAGCATGTTGTTCAGGATCACCTCGGCCTGAACCTCGCTTTCCATGAGCCTCTGCGTACGGTCATGCAGCGCGCGGGCAAGGTCGCCGAGCTCGTCGGGCCGGTCGACGGGAAGCTGTCGTTGCAGATCCTCCTGAGACGAGGCGGCGAAACTGTCCGTCAGCACCCTGAACGGGTCGAGCATCTGACGTGCGGCGAGTGTCGCCATCACGACGCAAAAAAGGGTTGTCAGGAACCCCGCCACCAGCAAGTCACGTCGGGTCAGGTTCGACGGCTCATCAAAGACCGCCTTGGGCACCTGAAGCACGATGCCAAGCGGCGGAGTACGCAGCCCCGGACGCTCGCGCAGGTGTACCATGTAAGCGACGACGTCAGAAAACTCGAAGAAGCCATCCGGTTGCTGGCCATTGGCAACAAGCCGGACAATCGGGGGAACCGGACGGGAATAGGCTTCCCCCATTTCCAGACCACTCGTGCCGGCGCTGCTCCCCTCCGGCGTGTGAATGACATAATCGCCAGTGCTGGTGGTCACGATCGTCTGGTGAAGCGGCGCGACGACCCTGAAGTTCGCATCGAGCATGCGCTGATAGTCGATGTTGATCACCAGAAAGCCGAACCGCTGGCCATTCGGAGATTCAATGGGAAGCATCGCGCGCAAGGTGGGGATCAACCGGGGATCGCGGACCCCATACTCGCGGTTGAACGTGAGTTCGGAAAATACCACGTCACCAACGCGCGCTTCCATGGCTCTGAGGAAATAGTCCTCGCCACCCTTCTGCTGAAGGGCGCTCACGGTCTGCGGACGCAACCAGTTTTCCACCCGGTCGACGCGGACGAGCTCCCGCCCGGCATCCTGTACCCCGATATAGCGGATCTGGAAGTAGCTCGGATCGGAGCGCATGATCGCGGTGAAGATCGTCTCGAGCCGATGACGCCAGTCATCAAGTTCCGAGCCATCGAGCGGGTCGCGGCCACCGTTGGCCATGGCGCGCTGAATGCCGCGAATGGGCGGCGTTCCGGCAATGGTGCGCAGATCCTTGGCAATGGAGGCAAAGGCACGCTCGAAACGCACCGCAACCAGACGGGTGTCGCCGGCCAGAATGGTTTCACCCTGATCATGGACGACGCCCTGGATCCGCACATAGGCAAGGGATCCGGTGACGACCGCCGTGAGCAGCACGCTCAGCCCGACAAGCAGGATGATCCGCTGGCGCATGGACTGCCGGCGAACGGTTGATGTCGTCTGGGTGCCTGTGGGTGCCTGCCTGCTCATCGGTCTCGCCGCACCTCCCCCGGATGCGTTGCCGCTCCTGCGGGGCCCGTCGGCCCTTCGATCACGGCATCACTTCTATGTGGTCACGTCTGGCGCCCTGGACGCCCTGCCCGGATCATCACCCGAAAGCCTAAAGGGGTCGTAACCCGCTACGGAAAATCCCTTATACGGCATCCAGCACCCTTTCGGCAGCCTTTCCCGCGAGAACGACCGCCGGAAGGTCCGTGTTCTACGCGTCCAGGCGCTCCGCGTGCCAGGCGAGGTGATCCGCCATGAAGGAGGAGATGAAGTAGTAGCTGTGGTCATAGCCTTCCTGCAGGCGCAGGGTGAGAGGCTGTCCGGCCTTTTCGCAGGCGGCCCGCAGAAGCTCCGGCTTGAGCTGGCCGTCCAGGAAGGTATCCGCCGTGCCCTGATCGACAAGAAGGTCCGGCACGCGCGCGCCATCCTCGATCAGCGCGCAGGCGTCATACTGGCGCCACAGCACCCGGTCCTCGCCCAGATAACCGGAGAGGGCCTTGACGCCCCAGGGGCAGTTGATCGGCGAGACGATGGGCGCGAAAGCCGACACCGCCCGGAACCGCTCCGGATCGCGCAGGCCCAGGGTCAGGGCGCCGTGACCGCCCATGGAGTGGCCCATGATCGACTGGCGGGTCATGTCGGCGGGGAATTCCGCACCGATCAGCTCCGGCAGTTCGCGCTCCAGATAGGAACGCATGCGATAGGCCCTCGCCCAGGGGTCGACGGTGGCATCCACATAGAAGCCGGCACCGAGGCCGAAGTCATAGGCCCCTTCCCCGTCGTCCGGCACACCTTCGCCGCGCGGGCTGGTGTCGGGCGCCACGAAGATCAGGCCGAGATCGGCGCAAGCCTCCCGGAATTCACCCTTCTCGGTGACATTGGCATGGGTGCAGGTGAGGCCGGAGAGATACCAGACCACCGGGAGCTTCTCGCCCGGAGCATGATCGGGCACGAAGACGGAGAAGGTCATCTCCGTCCCCGTTTCGCGCGATGCATGGGAATAGACCCCTTGCGTGCCGCCGTGACTGCGGTTGGTGGAGACCGTCTGCATCAGAACACCACCACCGAGCGGATCGACTTGCCTTCATGCATGAGGTCGAAGCCCTTGTTGATCTCGTCCAGGGTGAGGACGTGGGTGATCATCGGGTCGATCTCGATCTTGCCGTCCATGTACCAGTCGACGATCTTCGGCACGTCCGTGCGGCCACGGGCACCGCCGAAGGCCGAACCCTGCCAGACGCGGCCGGTGACCAGCTGGAACGGACGGGTGGAGATTTCCTTGCCGGCTTCCGCCACGCCGATGACGGTGGAGACCCCCCAGCCGCGGTGGCAGGCTTCCAGCGCCTGACGCATCACCGTGGTGTTGCCGGTGCAGTCGAAGGTGTAATCCGCGCCGCCATCGGTGAGCGCCACCAAATGAGAGACGATGTCGCCATCAATCTCGGTCGGATTGACGAAATGGGTCATGCCGAAGCGCTCGCCCCAGCTCTTCTTCTCATTATTGATGTCGACGCCGATGATCTTGTCGGCACCGACCATGCGGGCGCCCTGAATCACGTTGAGGCCGATGCCGCCGAGGCCGAAGACGACCACATTCGCGCCCGGCTCGACCTTGGCGGTGTTGGTCACGGCCCCCACGCCGGTGGTCACGCCGCAGCCGATGTAGCAGGCCTTGTCGAAGGGCGCGTCGGAGCGGATCTTCGCCAGGGCGATCTCCGGCAGGACCGTGAAGTTGGAGAAGGTCGAGCAGCCCATGTAGTGGTAGACTGGCTGGCCCTTGTAGGAGAAACGGGTGGTGCCGTCCGGCATCAGGCCCTTGCCCTGGGTGGCGCGGATCGAGGTGCAGAGGTTGGTCTTGCGCGACAGGCAGCTCTTGCACTCGCGGCATTCGGGTGTGTAGAGCGGGATCACGTGATCGCCCGGCTTCAGGCTGGTGACGCCCTTGCCCACTTCGCGCACGATACCCGCGCCTTCATGGCCGAGGATGCTCGGAAAGAGACCCTCGCTGTCGAGGCCGTCGAGCGTGTAAGCATCCGTATGGCAGATGCCAGTGGCCTTGATTTCCACCAGAACCTCGAAAGCCTTCGGGCCTTCCAGATCCAGTTCGACGATTTCCAGCGGCTTCTTGGCCTCGAAGGCAACGGCGGCGCGGGTTTTCATGACGTCATGCTCCCAGATGGCGGGTCTTGAATGATGGGAAAATGGCCGATGGCGCCCCGGCCTTCACACCCGGACGCATCACCCCGACGGGCCGACCTTGCCGCGACTGTGCCACAGAAGCCGACCCCAGGGCCATCTACATGGAGCAGCCTGCCAGATTTACCAGTGAGGAACGCGCCTCTTCGGGGGAAAACTGCGGTGTCAGCCGATGGCTCTGAAGCCGCAACGTCACGCTCGAGGGAACCAGATGCGGGGTCGGCTTGTTTTCCAGGCATGACCCACACGCGACAGGAGGACCCCATGTCCAGCACCGACATCCGCGAGGAAGCCGAAAAGATCCGCGACAAGGCCGACAAGACCAGCGCCGGCGGCCAGCTTGGCGGCACATTCTATGGTCAGGAACCAGATTCCGGCTCCAAGCCGCGCGATCAGGGCTCTTCGAAGTAAGAGCCACCAGACAGACAAAGAGAACGCTGGCAAAGAGAAAGCCGGGCACAAGGCCCGGCTTTCGGTTATCCAGAGAGCCATTCAGGCCCTCATTCAGGCCGCCGCCACCGGACACAACCGGCGAAAGCCGAGAATGGCGCTGCCGATCAATCCAGGCTCAATGGTCAGCTCGGCCGGCACCACGAGCGGGGTCGTGAACCGGCGCAGGGTCCGGCTGCGCGTCACTTCGTCCAGCTTCGCGATCAGCCCCCTCGCATTCGACAGGCCTCCGCCGACGGGGACGATCGACGCTCCGGTGACATTCACCAGAACCGCCAGCGGGCTTGCCAGAAGATCCACATGCACATCGATGGTCTCGGCAGAACGGGGATCCCCCGCCTCCCAGGACGCAATGATGTCGACACTCGTCAGCTCCCTGCCATGCAGATGGTGGTCGAGGCGCTCCAGTCCCCGCGCGCTGCAGATGGAGTCGATGCAGCCAACCTGACCGCAGCCGCAGTTGAACCTAGGAATTGCACGCGGTGGCGTTCCGGCAATTTGCGCCGAAATCGGCCCATGGCCCCATTCTCCCGCATAGCCGCCACCCTCATTGACCAGCTCGCCGCGCACCACGAGACCGCCACCAACGCCGGACCCCAGAATAGTACCGAACACGACTTCATGACCCCGCCCGACCCCGAAGGTCGCCTCTGCAAGCGCAAAGCAGTCGGCGTCATTGGCGATGACCACAGGCAGGCGGAGGCTTGCTGCCAGTTCACGCTCCAGATCACGGCCATTGATGCAGGGAATGTTGGCGACGATCATGCCGCGCGTGTCCGGGTCGACGATGGCCGCGACGGACAGGGCAAGGCCCGTGGGTCGCTCGGGCGCCGCATTCACCGTCTTGCGGATCGCGTCGACAAAGGCTTCGAAATCCCGCGTGGGCGTGGGGACGCGTTCCAGCGGTTCGAGGGTTTCCGGCGAGCGGGCATAGGCACCCTTGATGGTGGTCCCGCCGATATCGAAACAGACGATCATGCGTCGCACCCTTCCAGATCCTGCCATTGCCCGCCGATGACGCTGGCGCGAATGTCCAGATCCGGGGAAATCACGAGAAAATCGGCCCGCGCGCCCGGCTGCAGGGAGCCGTGACCTTCAAGGGCGCAAGCGCTTACCGGATTTGCCGTGGCCAGTTTCAGGGCACTGCCCAGATCCAGACCGATCACGTCCCGCATGAAGCGCACACAGGACATCATGTCGATGTCCGCCCCTGCCAGCGTCCCGTCCGCGAGCGTCAGCCGCCCCTCCCTCCGGAACACTTCCCGACCGTTCAGCTGGAACGAGGTCTCGCTCGACCCGATGGATGACATGGCATCCGTGACGAGGAACACCGAGCCGGGGCCACGCTTGGCATCGAGCGCGATCCGGATCGCCAGCGGGTCCACATGGTGGCCGTCGGCGATCAGGCCGCAGCTCAGCTCGCCGAGGCCCAGCGCCGCACCGACCAGACCCGGATCGCGGTGACGCAACGGGCTCATGGCATTGAACAGATGGGTGACCATGGAGGCGCCTGCCGCGACATAGTCACGAATGGTCTCCAGCCCGGCGTCACTGTGACCGAGACTGACGATGACACCTGCCTGTGCGAGGTCATGCACCTGCTCGGGCGTGGCATTTTCCGGGGCGAGCGTCACCACCAGGCGGGGCAGGTCTCGCGCCGCCGCCACCAGACAGGAAAGGTCCTGCGCGGTCATCGGACGAATGAGAGCCGGCGAATGAGTGCCCTTGCGCGCCACCGAGAGATGGGGGCCTTCAAGATGCAGCCCGGCGAAGCCGCGGGTCCGGCATCGCGCCGCCGCAATGCCTGCTTCCAGGGCTCGCTCGGTCACCTGCGGCATGTCGGTGATCAGGGTCGGCAGAAGGGCCGTCGTGCCGAAGGTGCGGTGGGCCAAACAGATCGCCTCGATCCCCTCGACATGCGGAGCATTGTTGAAGAGAACGCCGCCGCCACCGTTCACCTGAAGATCAACGAAGCCCGGAACGATCATGCTTCCGGGCGGCACTTCATCGACGTCCGCTTGTTGCGCCGAACGGTCCGCGTTGTCGATCGAGACGACACGCCCGCCCTCGATCGTCAGCACGGCATCCTCATGCCATCCTGATCCGTCGAAGATCCGGGCTGCGCTCAGGCGTTGCCGTCCGGCACTCTGGACTGCCTGCTGGGTCATAGGGTTTCGGTTACCTTCTGCAGGGCCGCCGGAGCATCCGGATCCAGGTTGCGCTCCCGCGACAGGAGCTCGACCATTCGGTAATAGGGAATAATCTGGAGAAGGGCATCGGTGAGCGGATGCGCCCCTTCGACCCGAGGCAGCGCATGCGCCGACCCCACTCCGTCTGCATTGATGAAGACTTCCGAGCTCTTGAGCGCCAGGCGCCGTGCGATGTCCTGGACGGCATCGCGGGCTTCATCGCGGGCGCAGAAGAGCAGGACGGGGAACCGTTCGGCCACCAGCGAGACCGGCCCGTGCAGAACCTCCGCCGACGAATAGGCCTCCGCGTGGAGCTCGCAGGTTTCCTTGCACTTCAGCGCGGCCTCACCTGCAATGGCGAGGGAGGGGCCCCGGCCCAGGACATAGAGCGAGCTTGCCGTTCCGAGCCGGTCGCTCAACGGCGACCAGTCCAGCGCCAGCGCCGCCTCCGCCTGCTCCGGCAGGCGCTCGAGGGCCTGCGACAGAGCCGCGTCTCCGGTCCACTCGGCCAGAATGAAGAGCCCCGCCGCAATGGAGTTGAAGAAGGACTTGGTGGCCGCAATGGCCTTTTCCGGCCCGGCATGAAGGGCGATGGCCCTTTCGCAGGCATCGGCCAGAGGCGACGGCATGGTGTTGACCAGCGCGATGGACAGGGCGCCGCTGGCCCGCGCCATCTCGGCCAGGGCGACGATATCGGGGCTCTTGCCCGACTGGGAAATGCCCAGCGCCGCCGCACCCTTCAGCTTCAGCGTCCGCCCGTAGATCGACGCGAGGGACGGACCGAGGGACGCCACGGGAACGCCGGTCTGGAGCTCGATGGCATATTTCAGGAAACCGGCCGCATGGTCCGAGGTGCCGCGGGCAATGGTGACGATCACCGAGGGGTCGAGGGCGCGAAGGGCCGCCCCCGCAGCACGCATCTCCTCGCCGGACTCGCGCACGAGCCTTTCAAGCGCCTGCGGGATCTCGCAGGTTTCGCGGCTCATGCTGCTGAGCGTGGTAGAGGTCGACATGAACTGGCCTTCCAGGTCTGGAGCCCCTGCCCGGTTCGATGAGGTTCAGGGCAGGGAGGTCTGGCGGTCTCAGGCCGGCCCGATGGTCTGTTCGGCCACCAGATCGTAGAGATCGCTGCGATAGAGGGTGCGGGTCATTTCGATGACCCGTCCCTCGGGCGAATAGGCGACACGCTGAACACACAGGGTTGCGGATCCGGGAGGGACGGCCAGGAGACTGGTCTCCGCCTCCTCGAGCAGATGCGCCGAAATGCGGTGGATGGCGCGGACCGGACGGGAGTGCCGGGCTTCGAGATGCGCGTAGAGCGAGCTCTCGACCTTCTCCGGATCGGGAAGAATGTCGGCGGGCAGGGAGGCGTATTCGATGGCCATCGGAATGTCGTCCGCCAGCCGGAGGCGGTGCAACCGCGCAACTCGGCTGTTGGCGCTCAGTCCAAGGGCCATCATCTCGTCGGAGTTGGGCAGGAACGTGCCACGCACCAGCCAGCGTGAGGAGGCCACCATGCCCCGGCGCGCCATGTCCTCGGTAAAGGTGGTGGCGCGGGCCAGGGGCTGATCCATGCGCTTCACCGGCGAGGCGACGAAGGTCCCTGAACCCTGCCGGCGCAGGAGACGTCCCTCTTCGACCAGCTGATCGATCGCCTTGCGAACCGTGACACGAGACACCCCGCAGTCTTCACTGATGTCGCGTTCCGGCGGCAGTGCATCTCCGGGCAGCAACTCTCCCTGATCAATGGCCGCTTCGAACGCCAGTCGCAACCTCACATAGAGAGGCCCCTCATAGCGGTCCTGAAATCCGGCCAGACTGGAACAGTTGCTCATGGGGTGCAGGGCTTTCCTCGGAAACGGGCGAGTGGCGGGTTTTGACGCGCCGCTTTAGATACCAAATAAATACCAATTTTGATTTTGTCGAATTTTTTTTCATGCCTCTTGGGAGCAAGCTCTCGAATCCCGCACGAAACCACAGAAAATTCCAGAGCGGCCAGTCAAAGGATCGGACTGGATCCTAACAAAATCTAAAAGTCCGGCGTTTTGGTATTGCATTGGTATTAGATTTGGACTTCAATTTGAAACGGGCCTGTCACACGGCGCCTCAGAGGTCGTGAGAAGCCTGTCACAACGGCCGAGGCAGCACCCGCGAGGAGGGCGTTTGTGTAATTAATTTTCAGATTATGACATTTATCGTGAAAGCTGATTGACGAATTTATGAGACTGTCGCAACCTGAAGAAAATAATTTACGAAAACAGTTTACAAGCTCAGAGGGCTTCACGGAATGAGAGTTGGCATCATCGGTCTCGGATTCCGCCTGGGATATCTCGGCAACGTGTTCGCAGAAATGGACCCGGACTTTCAGATTGTTGGGTATGTCGACCCTGATCCCGCAGGCATGGACCGCCTGGTCGAGGGCGGAATTCCGGCGGGCACGTCCTATGCCACTCCCGAAGAGCTGATCGCATCCGAGCAGATGGACCTGCTGATGATCGGGTCGCCCAACCACATGCATCTCGACCACATCCGCCTTGGTCTGGAAGCCGGGCTGACCGTCTTCAGCGAGAAACCGATCGTCATGACGATGGAGCAGAGCTACGCGCTGGCCGAACTGCTTCATCAATATGGTCACGACCGCCTGCTGGTCGGTCTCGTCCTGCGCTATTCCCCGCTCTACAAGGACCTGCGTCAGGCGCAGGCCGACGGCCGTCTTGGCGACGTGGTCTCCATCGAGGCCTCGGAACACATCCAGCCCTATCACGGCGCGTTCTTCATGCGCGACTGGCGCCGCTACGAGAAATATGCCGGCGGCTTCATGCTGGAAAAATGCTGCCACGACCTGGATCTCTACAACGGTGTCGTCGGCGCAAGACCGCGTTTCGTTGCCAGCTTCGGCGGCCGCAAGAGCTTCACGCCGACAAATGCCCCGGAAACGGCCGGGATCAACGACCTCGAGGTCTATCATCGCAAGCCGAGCGGCTGGCTGGGTTCCGACAAGGTCTTCGACAGCGATGGCGACATCGTCGATTTCCAGACCGCCATCGTCGAGTACGAGAACGGCGCATCCATGACGTTCCACACCAATCTCAATGTGCCTGACGAATTCCGCCGCTTCTGCGTGATCGGCGCGAAGGGCATGGCCGAGGGCGATTTCGTGCGCGGCTTCCTTGATGTTCACCGCGCCCACGACAACGCCAAGGTCATCGCCAACACCTATCAGGCGCCCTCCGACAAGTCCCAGCACTATGGAGCGGACGAGCAGATGGCCGAGGATGTCATGCGCCACATCAAGGATGGCGCTCCCCTGCCCGTCTCGGCGCTGGACGCCCTGGAAGCCGGCATCCTGGCTATGGCCATGGACGAGGCCCGCCTGACCCGCAAGGTCGTCGATCTGGAGCCAGTCTGGGCCCGCTTCGACGCCGCGCTGCACGGCACCGCAGATGGCGTGTCCCACGCCGCTCCATCCCTGACGGCCGTGTAAGGAGAGGCAGATGAACGCCAAGAAGAGCGCCATTCTTTTCGCCTGGCTCCTTTTGGCGCCCGCTGTCCTCTATATCTCGATCATCGTGATCTACCCGCTGATCGACACGGTGCACCTGTCGTTCACCAACGCCTCCCTCCGCAAGACCTATGCCTATGTGGGATGGCTGAACTACGAGAAGATCTTCAACGAGACCTTCGCCGGGGTCATCCTGCGCACCTTCATCTGGACCTTCTTCTCGGTGCTGACGAAGATGGTGATCGGCACCTGCGGCGCGCTGCTGCTCAACTCCGCCGTGCCGGGACGGGCCCTGTTCCGCATCCTCACCATGCCCCCCTGGATCGTGCCGATGGCCATCGGCATCTTCATGTGGGGCTGGATGTACAACGGTCAGTTCGGGATGATCTCGGGCCTGCTGCAGAACTGGGGTCTGGTGGATGGCCCGGTCGCCTTCCTCGCCTATGGGGAAACGGCCTTCTGGGCAACGATTATCACCGACGTGTGGATCGGCGTTCCGATGGTGACGCTCTACATGCTGGCTGCCATCCAGTCCGTTCCGCAAGACCTCTATGAAGCCGCCTGGACCGATGGTGCGGGCCGCTTCTACCGGTTCCGCCGCATCACCCTGCCGCTCATCGTGCCGGCCCTGATCACCATGTCCATGATCTCGCTGATCTCGACGTTCAATTCGTTCGACATCATCTGGATCCTGACCCAGGGCGGGCCCAGCGGGTCGACGACGACCATGATCATCGACACCTACAAGACCGCAATCGGCTCCTACAAGTACGGGGAAGGCGCTGCGCGCGCCGTGCTGATCTGCATCTTCCTGTCGATCTTCAGCTACGCCTACTTCCGCGTCACCAGCCGGATTTCCATGGAGAGCGCCCGATGAGCACCTCGACCCCCATGATCAACCGGTACAAGTGGTACGAGATCATCGGCATCTACTGCGGGATTGCCCTGTTCCTGATCTTCGTGCTGTCGCCCTTCGTCGAAGGGTTCCTGGTGTCGCTGAAGCCGCTCAGCCGGCTCTTTTCGTCGCCTTACCGGTTCTGGCCGGAGCACGGATCCTTTGCCGCCTATTCGACCATGTGGGAGAGCGTGCCGGGCTTTGCCCGCTATGTCTTCAACTCGCTCTTCATCTCCGGCGTCGCCACCGTCGTGGTGCTGATGCTGGTGGTGCCCGCCGCCTATGCCTTCGCCCGCTTCCGCTTCCCCGGACGCGGTCCGCTGCTGGGGGCGTTTCTGGCTGTCAACATGTTCTCCGGCGCAGTTCTCATCATTCCCCTGTTCCGGCTCATGCGCTCCATGGGCGTGCTCAACACCTACTGGGCGATGATCGTGCCGGGCGTCGCCTTCCTGATCCCGACCGCCATCTGGCTGCTGCGGACCTACATGCTGCGCATCCCGAAGGAGCTGGAGGAAGCTGCCTATGTGGATGGTGCCAGCCGGCTCTACACCTTCCGTCGTGTCATTCTGCCGCTCGCCATGCCGGGGATCACGGTGGTCGCCATCACCACCTTCATCAACGCCTATTCCCAGCAGTTCATCTACGCGCTGACCTTCAATTCCAAGACGGACTACATGCCATTGCCGATCGGGCTGTTCGCCTATTTCGGCCGCCAGGAAGTGATCTGGAACGAGCTCATGGCCGCCAGCTTCGTCGGCATCGCGCCGGCCATGATCGTCATCTTCTTCCTGCAACGCCATCTCGTCAGCGGGCTTACCGCTGGCGCGGTCAAATAGAAAAAAGAACGATCAACCAGAGTTAGGGACAAAAGACATGACCATGAAAGCATTGAAACTGGGCGTTTGCGCGCTTGCCCTCGCCGGCACGTCCGTGCTCGCCGTTCCGGCTGCACAGGCCGAGGACATCAGCTGGATCTATTGCGGCGACAAGATCGACCCGATTCACGAGAAGTACATCAAGGAATGGGAAGCCGCGAACGACGGCTGGACCGTGACGCCGGAAGTCGTCGGCTGGGCCCAGTGCCAGGACAAGGCCACCACTCTGGCCGCAGCCGGTTCCCCGGTCGCCATGGCCTATGTGGGCTCCCGCACCCTGAAGCAGTTCGCAGAGAACGACCTGATCGTCGAAGTGCCGATGAGCGACGAGGAAAAGGCGTCCTACTACCCGAACATCGTCGACACGGTGACCTTCGACGGCACCCAGTGGGGCGTGCCGATCGCCTTCTCCACCAAGGCCTTCTACTGGAACAAGAAGCTCTTCAAGGACGCTGGTCTTGATCCGGAAACCCCGCCGAAGACCTGGGCCGAAGAGATCGAATTCGCCAAGATCATCAAGGAAAAGACCGGCATCCCGGGCTATGGCCTTCCGGCAAAGACCTTCGACAACACCATGCACCAGTTCCTGCACTGGGTGTATTCCAACAACGGCAAGATCATCGACGCCGATGGCAACATCGTGATGAACAGCCCGGAAGTGCTGGCCGCGCTTGAAGCCTACAAGGCGATCGCACCCTATTCCGTCGAAGGCCCGACCGCCTACGAGCAGAACGAGATGCGCGCTATCTGGCTGGATGGCAAGGTTGCCATGCTGCAGTCCTCGTCCGGTGCCGCCGTGCGTGCACAGGATGCCGGCCTGGAGTGGGGCGTTGCCAACCTGCCGCTCGGCCCGTCGGCCGAGGGCCCCGGCACCCTGCTGATCACGGACAGCCTGGCCGTCTTCAAGGGGACCGGCGTCGAGGAAAAGGCGATCGAATTCGCCAAGTTCATCACCTCTGCCGGCCCGCAGGGCGAATACGAGCTGCAGGGCGGCGCTGGCCTGACCCCGCTGCGTCCGTCGCCGCAGGTGGATGCCTTCGTCGAGAAGGACCCGTACTGGAAGCCGTTCATCGACGGCATCGCCCACGCCGGCCCGGAACCGCTCTTCACCGACTACAAGGGCTTCCAGGACGTCATCATCGAGATGGTCCAGTCTGTCGTGACCGGCACGGCCGAACCGAAGGCCGCGCTTGAAAAGGCCGCCGCCGACCTCGAGCAGTACAAGTAAGACGCAAGCCAACGGGTCGCCGCGGTCCTTCCGGGCCGCGGCGACCCCTTCGCGAGCCGCGCAGTGGATGTGCATTGCCCTTGCAGGCAGTGCCAGGAATGAGGTCAGTCTTGGGACAGCTCCATCTCAACAAGGTCACCAAGTCCTTCGGTGACATCAAGGTCATCAAGGGTGTCACGCTCGATATCCAGGACGGGGAGTTCGTCGTCTTCGTCGGCCCTTCGGGCTGCGGGAAATCGACCCTCCTCCGCATCATCGCGGGGCTGGACGACGCGACAACCGGCGACATCGTCATCGACGGCGCGAAGGTGAACGACCTGGCTCCGGTCAACCGCGGCATCGCCATGGTCTTCCAGTCCTACGCGCTTTATCCGCACATGACGGTCTTCGAGAACATCGCCTTTCCCCTTCGCGTGGAAAAGATGCCCGAGGCCGAACTGACCGCCAAGGTGGAGGCCGTCGCCAAGGTGCTTCAGCTCGACCAGCGTCTGCAGCAGAAGCCCGGCGCCCTGTCGGGCGGACAGCGCCAGCGCGTCGCCATTGGCCGCGCGATCGTGCGCGAACCCAAGATCTTCCTTTTCGACGAGCCGCTCTCCAACCTGGACGCCGCGCTGCGCGCCGACATGCGCATCGAACTGACCAAGATGCATCACGACCTGGCGGCGACGATGATCTACGTCACCCACGACCAGATCGAGGCCATGACCATGGCGGACCGGATCGTGGTGCTGAACGGTGGCTTCGTCTCTCAGGTCGGCAAGCCACTGGAGCTCTATCACAAGCCGCAGAACAAGTTTGTGGCCGGCTTCATCGGCAATCCGAAGATGAACTTCCTGCCGGCCACCTGCACCGCTGCCGGCCCGGACGGCGTGACCGTCACCTGCGAGGGCCAGACGATCATGGTGCCGGTGGAGCCGCGCAACGGGTTGATCGGCAAGACCCTGACGCTGGGGATCCGTCCCGAGCACATCCATCTCGGCAAGGGCGACATCCGTTTCGACGTGGTGCCGACCGTGGTCGAGCGGCTGGGCGTGAACACGATCGTCTATGCCACGGCGACCGGCGCCGAGCCCTTCAGCGCCATGCTGCCGGGGGCGGCGAATGTGAGCGTCGACACGCCGTCGACCATCGGCTTCAACGCCGCCGACTGCCATCTTTTCGATGGAGCCGATCAGGCGCTGGAACGACGCACCGATCTCCATGAAATCGACATGGCCCAACTCGCCGCCCAGTCGGCCTGACGACATGAAAATGCCCGCAGCACGTGTTGCTGCGGGCGAAAACCGCTGGCAAGGACCATGGCTTTCCGATCCCGGATCTTCGGTCGCCACCCTCGTCCGGGATTACCACGACAGATCTCGTCAGCAAAAATCCCGCACCGGAGGCCGGTGCGGGACGTTCTTGGACAAGTGAAGACCGCTTGATTTACCAGACGCGGCCGCGGGCCGCGACGGGAAGCACGCGCGTGATGAGCCCATCCTCATGGAAGACCATCCGGTCGAAGAGGTTGGACACCACGCAGGTGTGGTTCGGAATGATCCGGATCCTGTCGCCGATCTGCGGCCGCGCGTCTGGCGAGACGTTGCTCAGGTCAAGGACGCCATGTTCTTCCGACAGACCGGTGATGACCGCGTCGGGAACCTCCACCACATGCCCGAAATCCTGAAAGCCGAGCAGGTCCGAGGTCAGTGCCTTGGATCCGGCATCGATCACCGCACGGGTGTCCGTCGGACGTGACACCACGGTCGCCAGGATGTGCATGGCGCAGTCCTGCAGCGTTCCATGCCCGGCGCGTGCCATGGCCCGGTCGCTGTAGATATAGGTTCCGGCCCGATGTTCCGTGGCCGAGGGCACCTTGTGAGCGTCAAACAGGCTCGGCGTGCCGCCATTGGAGCGGATCGGGCAGTCGATCCCCTTGTCCGCGAGCGCTGCGAGCGCTTCGGCAAAGAAGGCTTCCGTTTCCGTCTCCCCATGGGCCCGTGGATAGGTCAGCAGCCCGGAAAAGACGAGCCCCGGCGCCGCGACAATGACCTCGGCCAGACTTACCGCCTGGGCCGGGGACTGCACGCCACAGCGACCGCCGCCCGTATCGCATTCCACCAGAACCTGCAGCGGCCGAGCGTGGCCGGCAAAGGCCTCCGAGAGCCCCCGCAGGGTCGTCTCGCTGTCGGCCACCACCTTCAGGTCGGAGATCCGATCGTTGAGGGCGCCCAGCGCCTCCAGCTTGTCGGATCCGAGAATGTTGAAGGTGATCAGGATGTCCTGGAAGCCCGCATCGGCGAAGACCTCGGCTTCCGTGATCTTCTGGCAGTTGATGCCGAGAGCTCCCGCAGCCTCCTGCTGACGCGCCAGCGCCGGGATCTTGTGGGTCTTGATATGCGGACGGAAACGCTTCCCGATCCCGTCCATGTAGGACTGGACCCGATCGATGTTGGCGGCAAGGCGCGCCTCGTCGATCACCGGCTGCGGGGTCGAGAGGGCCGAAAGAGGCTTGCCGACGAGCGCGTCGTCGGGCGCCAGATCAGGCTGCTGCTGTGCCATGGGGGTTCTCCATCATCGGCCAGATGTCGCGGCGGACATGGCGGTAAGGGGTATGGGCCGGTGAATTCGGATAGGGCGTTCCCGCCGAACAGTAAAGGATCTCCGAGGCGATCTTGCTGAAGGAGGCGTGGAAGTGATTGGTCGACTTGATGACCAGGATCTTCCGGGTCGTCGGGTCGATCCCCATCACCGAGAACAGGGACGGGTCGAAGCTCTGCGCCCGCACCGAATTCAGGATGATGTCGATGCCGTTCAGCTGGACATGCGCCGCGTCACCAAACGGGGCAAGGCTCTCTCCGAAGCGCATCTGGGCATCGCGAACCAGCTTCACCACCTTGACCCGGCCATCGATCGGATCGCCCGTTCCGGGTGCGGACTTCGCGCCGAAGCGCAGGGGAATCTCTGCACCCTCTCCGGCCGCGAAGCAGATCTGGACGGAGATCGGATCCCAGATCGTGCCGACCGCGACACCTGCCGCGCCCCGTGCCATGAGCTCCGCCGTGAGGATGGTGGCGTCACCCGCCGTGCCGCCACCGGGATTGTCCCACATGTCGGCAATCACCACCGGGCCGGTCGGCGCTGCCATGGCCTGCGATACGGCGTCGTCGACGCCAAGCTGCGGCATCATGTGCCGACCGCGGTTGGCGAAAAGCTCCATGCCGAGGGTCTGGGCCAGCAGCGCGCCCTTCTCCGGCCGATCGTTGGTAACCGCAATCACCTTCGTGCCCATCTCCGGCACATCCCCGGCCATGAAGCCGTGGATCACCGACAGGGAGAGGACGTCCACATCCGCCTGCTCGATCTTGTGCAGCCGGTCGACAAAGCCGCGCATGGGATCGCGCGAGGTCGGAAACACGTCGATCATCCGGCAGTCGAAGACGGACATGACGGGTTTCACCCGTCCTTCCAGGGCGTCAACCGCGATCCGCCACAGATCCTCCGCCCGGTCGACGAAGTCCGTGTGAGGAAACTCCTTGAACGCCACGAGGAAGTTGGCTGCCGCCACCCGCTTTGCCGTCAGGTGGCTGTGCGGGTCCAGCTCGGCGCAGATCAGCACATCGGGGCCTACCATGTCGCGAATGCGGGAGAGAAGGTCGCCCTCCGGATCCAGATAACCATCGGCGACCATGGCGCCATGCAGCCCCAGCACGACACCATCCACGGGCATGGCGGCCCGCAGCTGATCCAGGATCTCGTCGCGCAGCCCCTCATAGGTCTGACGGTTGATCAGACCAGCAGGGTCGGCCCATGTGGCCGTGCCCTCCACGAGGGTCCAGCCCTTTTCCGCGCAGACGCGACGGCCGACCGTGATCGGCGCCGTGCAGAGCGTCGGCGTCACCGGATGCTGACCCGGAGGCGCATAGAGCGAGGCCTCAAAGGCCTGCTTGTCGATGCAGATCGGGGAGAAGGTGTTGGTCTCGGTCGCAAGGGCCGCGGTGAAGAGCTTCAAGGGAGCGTTCCTGGAATTGGGGGCGAAGGGAGACGGACTACCTGGCGGCCGGGGTGTAGGGCAGATATCCGGTGAAGCCGCAGATCTTCCAGCGCCCCTCGTGAAGGCGGCAGTAATAGAGGGTCTGCCAGTTCATCACGTCGAAAGTGCCATCGGCCTTGCGGATCCCGCCATCGAACTTCTTGCGGACGAGCGCAACGTCGCCCTGAACGTCGATCTCCTCCAGCCGCGTGGCCGCATGGATCGCCGCGCTGGCATCCTCGGCAAGCTCAAGGGTGGCAAAATCGCGGGCCTGGCGCAGCCACTCGTCGCGGTAGTGGGCAAGCGACGGGAAGGCCAGTGTCCAATCATCCGGATCGGCCGCCTTGTTGCCGCTCAGTGCCAGGAACCCCTCGGGGATAAAATCCCCTTCGACCATCGACCAGTCCGCGGCTAGGAAGGCTGCAATGTCGCGGGGCACGAGCATTTCCCAGATGGCATGACGGGCCGCATCATCTGCCGGGAAGGGGTTCAGGAACGGGTCCCGCATGTTCTATCCTTCTAAAATTTTTTCATACACGAGGAATTATCCTAGCAAAATTCCGCTCTGCATGGTTCATTGTCAATCAGTAAAGAAAATAATTTGCACACACTGAGATCAACAGATGAGCATTAAACGATACGGCGCCGAAAAGTCCGGAGCCGGTGGCCAACGCCTGCCCTTCGCCCGCGCCGTCGAGGCGGATGGCTGGCTGCACGTGTCCGGCCAGGTCGCCATGGTGGATGGGGAAGTGATCGAAGGCGGGATCATTCCGCAGACCCACAAGGCCATCGAGAACCTGATCGCGATCCTGGAAGAGGCCGGATACACCACGGCGGATGTGGTCCGTTGCGGGGTCTGGCTGGATGATCCGCGCGACTTCTGGACCTTCAACAAGATCTATCAGGGCTATTTCGGGGAAAACCCGCCGGCACGTGCCTGCGTCCAGGCCTCGATGATGGTCGATTGCAAGGTGGAAATCGACTGCGTAGCGTATAAGCCCAAGAGCTGACACGCACAGGCGGACGGACCCGATGGACATTCTGGCAAGACTACAAAACGATCTCGATCAGCTCTCCCAGGCGGAACGCCGCATTGCGGAGATCTTGCTGAACGACTTCGACTTCGCCGTGAATGCCTCCATCGTCGAGCTGGCGGAACGGGCGGAGGTTTCTCCCCCCACCGTCACCCGGTTCTGCCGGCGCCTGGAGTGCCAGAACTTCGCGGACTTCAAGGTGCGCCTTGCCAAGACGGCCTTTGTCGGCGCGCGCTATCTCAACCCGGCCGCCAAAAGCACCGAACCGGCGGATGTGGCGGAAGACATCGTGACCAAGGCGCAGAACGCCCTGTTCCTCTTCCACCGCGCCTTCGATCCGGTGAAGGCCGAGGAGATCGCCGCCATTCTGGCCGAGGCGCAGATGATCTACGCCTTCGGTTCGGGCGGCAATTCCTCGATGATCGCCGGCGAGATGCAGAACCGCCTGTTCCGCCTTGGTCTTCGGGTCACCGCCTGCACCGACCACGGCATGCAGATGATGATGGCCGCCGCGGCCCAGAAGAATGACGTGGTCATCGGCTCGTCCTTCTCCGGGCGCAACCGGGAACTGGTCAAGGTCTTCACCCTTGCCCAGGAAGCCGGTGCGACGACCATTGCCATCACCCAGGCCGACAGCCCGGTGGCCAAGGCCGCAGATCATGTTCTGACCATCGACCTGCCGGAGGGGACCAACATCTACCGCCCGACGTCGACCCGCTTTGCCTATCTGGCACTGGTCGACATCCTGGCGAACCTCACGGCCTACAAGACCAAGGCGCAGGCAACCGTTTCCCTGCGCCAGATCAAGCAGCAACTGGTTGCCTGGCGCGACGAAGACGACAGGCAGCTCCTCGGGGACTGACCACTCCCAACGGTTTCGGTCCCGCCTTCATCATAGGACCCACCATGTCTGGAACCGTTGCCATCGTCACCGGGGCCGCGGGCGACATCGGCCTTGCCATCGCCCAGCGCCTCTCCCAGGATCACGACCACATCGTCATGGTCGACATTGCCGAAGGCCCGCTTTCCGCGGCCTGCGCGGCCAACCCGAACTTCCACCCCGTCCGCTGCGATGTGACCCTTGCGTCCGACTGCGAGGCGATGGCTGCCGCTGCGCGCCAGCACGGCCGGATCACCACCCTGGTGAACAATGCCGGCGCGGCCCGCGCCGTGAGCCTGGGCGACACGACGCCCGAGATCTTCCGGGCCGATACCGCGCTGAACCTGGAGGCAGCCTGGCTGACCTTCCGGGCCCTCGAGGCGGATCTGAAGGCCTGTCGCGGTGCCGTGGTCAACGTGGCCTCGGTCAATGGCATGGGCGTCTTCGGTCATCCCGCCTACAGCGCGGCCAAGGCCGGTCTGATCCATCTGACCAAGCTGATTGCCGTCGAATACGGGAAATACGGCATTCGCAGCAATGCGGTGGCTCCGGGCACCGTGCGCACCCAGGCCTGGGAAGCCCGCGCGGCGGCCAACCCGAATGTCTTTGAGGAAGCCAAGCGCTGGTATCCGCTCCAGCGTGTCGTTGACCCGGCGGACGTGGCCAATGCCATCGCCTTTCTGGCGGGGCCGCTGGCGGGGGCCATCTCCGGCGTCTGCCTGCCGGTGGACTGCGGCCTGACCGCCGGCCAGGCAGAGCTCGCCCGCACCTTCAGCCAGTCCGACAATTACTGAAACCCGAAGGGGGCGCTCCAGCACGTGCCCCCTTCGACCGGCATTCCTACCCTGACACGCCGATTTCCAGAGGACGTATTTCATGACTTCAGCGCTTTTCGTGCTCGAGAACAGCTGGCACCCGATTGCCGGGGACCTGACAGGCGGCTTCACCTTCACCCTGCACAATCTTTCGGACGACGCGATCTCCAGCTTCACGGTCGCCTATACCTCTCTGACCCGGGTGACCGGTCAGCGGCAGGTGACCAATGCCCGCTTTGTCCGTCGCAATGCCAACTTTCACGAATTCGCCGCGCCCGAAGGATTCGTCCTTGCTCCCGGCGCGTCCTGGACCTTCATGGTGGATGGGCTGCACCGGCCAGCCGTGCACCGCACGGATGGCGCGAAGTCGGCCTATGTCACCCTGGCTGACGGCGCCCATGTCGCCTGTGCTGTCGGCGACCTGATGCTGGAAGGGCGCCCGTCCGAACCGGCGCCGAAACTGCTGCCGGAGGGCAAGGTCACCGAACCCTATTTCCTGCAGCCCTGGCCGCAGACCCTTGCCCTGTCGGAAGGTGGAGATGCGCCCGTCGCCCTGTATCTTGCAGGTGGCGAAACCCGGGAGGAGATCCTTTCCGTCCAGACCATCCAGTCCCTGTTCCAGCGGCTGCATTCGGTTGCCCATGTGCCCTTTGCCCTGAGCCCGGTGCCGGGTGGTCGGCGGCTGGCCCTGGCCGCCTCGCCGGAGCTTCGCCCCAGTGCGTCTCGACTGGAGTTCACGCCCGATCTGGTGACCCTGACCTATGGCGACCGCGCCGGCCTGCAATATGGCCTGACCTCACTGGCCCAACTGCTGCACGGGGCACGGATCGACCGGGATACCTTCGCCTTCCCCGCGCAAGGCAGCATCGAGGATGCGCCGCGCTACGACTGGCGCGGCTGTCATCTCGATGTCTCCCGCCAGTTCTTCCCCGTGGCGGATGTCACCCGGCTCATCGACATCCTGGCGTGGTTCAAGCTCAACATCTTCCACTGGCACCTGAGCGACGACGAGGCATGGCGCCTCGAGATCAAGGCCTATCCGGAGTTGACCACCGTCGGCGCGACGCGGGGACCGGACGAAATCCTGCTGCCCCAGCTCGGCAACGGCGCGGAGCCGGTCTCGGGCTTCTATTCCCAGGAGGACGTGCGCGCGATCGTTGCCCATGCAGGCCGTCTGGGCGTAGACGTGGTGCCGGAAATCGACATTCCCGGCCACAGCACCGCGACTCTTGCCGTGCTCAAGGAGCTTTCGGACGGTCAGGAAGCCCCTGACAGCTATCACTCGGTGCAGGGCTACCCGAACAATGCGCTGAACCCCGCCATCGAGGAAACCTATGACTTCGTGGCCACGGTCTTCGACGAGATGGTGGAGCTGTTCCCGAGCCCGTACATCCATATCGGCGGTGATGAAGTGGCCAACGGCTCCTGGCTCGCCTCCCCGCGCGCCCGTGCCCTGATGGAGCGCGAGGGGCTGGACGGCACGTTCGGCCTGCAATCGTATTTCATGAAGCGGGTTCAGGAGCTGCTCAGCGCGCGCGGACGCAAGCTCGCCGGCTGGAACGAAGTGGCCCATGGGGGCGGCGTTGCGGCGGACGGCACCCTACTGATGGCCTGGGAAAAGCCGGAGGTCGGCATCGAGCTGGCGCGCGAAGGCTATGATGTGGTCATGACCCCCGGCCAGGCCTATTACCTCGACATGGTTCAGGACACCGCCTGGCAGGAGCCGGGCGCAAGCTGGGCCGGCACCGTGCCGCCGTCCCACACCTATGCCTATGAGGCCGAAGGCGCATTCCCCGAGGAGCTGCGGCCGCGCATGAAGGGGGTACAGGCCTGCATCTGGTGCGAGCATTTCCTCAATCGCGACTATTTCAACCATCTGGTGTTCCCGCGTCTATGCGCGGTGGCCGAAGCGGGCTGGACGCCGAAGGCGAACAAGGACTGGCTGCGCTTTGCCGCCCTTGCGCCCCACGCCCCCAAGCTCTGAAGGACCTGACCCATGCGTATCGCCGTTGGCGGCATTCACACCGAATGCAGCACCTATTCGCCGGTCCTGATGCGACCGGAGGATTTCTTCGTCATGCGCGGGGACGAGCTTCCTGCGTCGGACTATTTCAGTTTCCTGAAGGCTCCCGGCGCGGACCTGCCTGTTCCCGAGCTGGAACCGCTGCTCCATGCCCGCGCCGTGCCCGGCGGCCCGGTCGCCATTGAGACCTATCAGGGTTTCAAGGCGGAGTTTCTCGATCGTCTGAAGACGGCCCTGCCGGTGGACGGTGTCTATCTTGCCATGCACGGTGCCATGCATGTCGACGGCATGTTCGACGCGGAAGGCGACTGGATCTCCGCCGTGCGGGCCGTTGTCGGTCCGGATCTGCCGATTGCCGTCAGCTATGATCTTCATGGCAATGTCAGCCAGACCATCATCGATCAGATCGACATCTTCGCCGCCTATCGCACCGCGCCGCACATCGACGTCCGGTCCACGATGCTGCGCGCCTACACGATGCTGCTGACCGCGCTCAGGGATGCCACGCGGCCGGGGGTGGCCTGGGCGCCGGTGCCCGTGCTCTGGCCCGGTGAGCGCACCTCGACGGAGGATGCACCGGCCGATGCGCTTTATGCCGCCTTGCGCCGGCACGACGCGGCGGATGGCATTCTCGATGCCAATCTGATGGTCGGTTACGTCTGGGCAGACGAGCCCCGCGCCACGGCCTGCGCCGTGGTGACCGGCACGGACAGGGCCGCCGCATGCCAGGTGGCCGAAGAGATTGCCGCCTCCTACTGGGCTGCCCGCGAGGCGTTCGTCTTCGGCCCGGTGACCGGTCCGCTCGATGTCATGCTGGATCTGACCCAGACCACCCGAACCGCGCCGGTGATCCTGGCGGATTCCGGTGACAACCCGACCGGCGGCGGCGTGGGCGACCGGGCCGATGTTCTGCAAGAGGTGCTGAAGCGGGGCATGACGAACGTGCTCTTTGCCGGCATCACGGACCGGCCGGCCGTCGAGGCCTGTTTCGACGCCGGGGCCGGTGCGACGCTGGATCTGCAGATCGGGGCGAGCCTCGATCCGGCCGGGGTGTCTGTCCGGGTCAAGGCCACTGTCCTGCGGCTGGATGACGACCCGACGAGCCCGCGCGACGAGCGTCAGGCGGTGGTGGATGTGGCCGGCAACACGGTGGTCCTGGCCGCACGCCGGCGCCCCTATCACAACTTCTCGGACTTCGAGCGGCTGGACCTCGACCCGAGGTCAGTGCCCATGCTCGTGGTGAAATCCGGCTATCTCTCGCCGGACCTCAGCCCCATCGCGAACCCGAACCTGATGGCCCTGACCGATGGGGTCGTCAACCAGGACATCGAACGGCTCGCCAATCATCACCGGCCGCAGCAGACCTATCCCTTCGACAAGAACCTTGCCTATGTGCCCGAGGCACGGCTCTCCGCCCGATGGCAAGGCTGACGCGCCAACGCTTTCCCTTAACCTGCCGGGTGGATCCGTCCGGCAGGTTTCCTCTTTCTCGGTGTTCCTGAATGTTCCAGATGTTCCAGGCTGCCTGGCGCCATGTGCCGGTGCGGATCTGCGCGATTGCGATCTTCTTCTTCGGCTTCGCAGGAGCGGCGACGGGCCCGTTCCAATCGGTTGTCGCCATTCAGGAACTGGGCCTGAGCGACGCCACCTATTCGCTCGTCATCTTCATCGCGGCGGTGATCAACGTGTCCGCCAGCGTGTTGATCGGCATTCTCGCCGACCGGCTCGGCGAGTTCCGCAAGCCGCTGGTCGCCGTCACCCTGGTCGGCATTCTCGGCCACGGGCTGATCTACTTCCTGGCCAGCACCACGGCCTTTCTCATTGCCGCTCTGGTCTTCCTGCCGATCTTCGGGGCGCTGAACTCGCTGATCTTCGCCAATGTGCGCGCCTTCTCGCAAGGCCTGCCGCCGGCGGAACTCAGCCGGATCAACTCGGCCGTGCGCGCCACGATCTCGCTTTCCTGGGTCCTCGTTCCCGGGCTGGTGGGGCTTGTCCTTTCCGGGGCCTCCAGCATGCTGCCGGCCTATCTGATCGCCCTGCTTGCGTGCTGCGTCTGCCTTGTCCTGTTTCAGGCGTTCCTGCCACCGGTGCCGAGGGGGGACATTTCCCTTCTGCCGGTGGTCCGCTTCAGCGCCTCGCTGATGCGGATCCTGAAACCGGCGGTTCTGGTGCGGATCGTCGGCGTGGCGCTCATCACTTCGACCCTCCATGTGAATGCCGCGCTGCTGCCGCTCATTACCGTCAACGTGGCGGGAGGCACCCTCGGGGATGTGGGGATCGTCGTCGGCATCGTGGCCGTGCTCGAAATCGTCTTCATCGTCTTCTGGGCCCATGTGGAGCCGAAGCTCGGGCCGGTCCTGACCATCGGCATCGGTACCGTGCTCTATGTGGCCTATCTCGCCCTGCTCGGCCAATGCACCGCGCCGTGGCAGGTCTATGCCCTGTCGCTGCTGAGCGGTCTGGGCGCTGCTGCGATCATCAGCCTGCCGATCACCTATCTCCAGAGCCTCATTCCCGATCTCGCCGGCCTTGGCAGCTCGCTGATTTCGGTCAACATGTTCCTGAGCGCGGGACTGAGCGCCCTGCTCTTCGGACTGGGCACCCTTGTGTCTGACTATTCGGGAACCGCTCTGCTCGGCGGCCTGGCCGGTCTGGCCGGAACGGTGCTGATCTTCACTCTGGATGGCCGGCGGCAGCCGGCAACTGCCTGAAGGATCTCCGCATGACCTCGCAAGACATACCCATCCTGCTGGAAGTCTGCGTCGACACCGCGCAAGGGCTCAAGGCCGCCATTGAGGGTGGGGCCGACCGGATCGAGCTCTGCTCGGCCCTCGGCATGGGCGGTCTCACGCCGTCGGCAGGGTTCATGGCACTGGCGGCGACGAGCCCTGTCCCGGTCTATCCGCTTCTGCGTCCCCGGGAGGGAGACTTCTGCTACGAGCCTGCGGAAATCGACTGCCTGAAGCGGGACATTGACCAAGCTCGTGCGGCCGGCCTGCCCGGCGTGGTGATAGGCGCCAATCTCGCGAACGGAGCGCTCGACGAAACCACCCTGCGGACGCTGGCGGAACACGCAGCCGGTCTCGACCTGACCCTGCACCGCGCCTTCGATCTTGTGCCCGACATGGAAGAAGCCCTGGAGCAGGCCGTTTCGCTGGGTTTCTCGCGCATCCTCACGTCCGGAGGGGCCGCTTCCGCGCTCGAGGGCCTGGACCAGATCGCCTCGCTCTTCGAAAGAGCCGGCGACCGCATCATCGTGATGCCGGGTAGCGGCATTCGACCGGGCAACGCCGACGCCTTTATGAGCCGGCTTAATTTGCGTGAAATCCATGCGTCCTGCGGCGTCGCGCGACCACCGGCGGAGGGCAAGGTGCGGGCTCTCGGGTTTGAGACGGCCAGCCCCCGTCAGACGGATGCCGCCACGGTGCGGGCCCTGAAGACCCTGCTGACCCGTACTTGAGCGCAGGTCAGCAACCGTATTGCCTCAGATGCCGGCGCCAGCGTTCTGCCAGGCGCCAAGGCCTTCGAGGAATTCCGCCACGAAGGGCGTGGCCGGAGCCTTGAGGATATTCTCCGGCTTGTCGAACTGCTCAATGCGCCCATCGGCCATGATCGCGATGCGGTCGGCGATCTCGAAGGCTTCTTCCTGATCGTGGGTGACGAGGATCGCGCCGATGCCGACCCGCTTCTGCAGATCGCGCAGCGCCCCGCGCAGCCCCTTGCGCACCTTGGTGTCGAGCGCGCTGAAGGGCTCGTCGAGGAGGAGAAGTCGCGGCTCGATGGCCAGCGCCCGGGCCAGCGCCACGCGCTGGCGTTGGCCGCCCGAAAGCTGGCTGGGATAACGGTCGGCCAGCTGGCCGATCTCGCCCATTTCCAGCAGGGCCTGCACCCGTGATCCGATCTCGGCCCGCGCCGGACGGGTGGCGCGCGGGCGCATCTTCAGGCCGAAGGCAACGTTTTCCGCCACCGTCATGTGCTCGAACAGGGCATAGGACTGGAACACCATGCCGAAACGGCGCAGGCGTGCTTCCGTGCCCGTGATGTCCTCGCCATCGAAGCTCAGCAGCCCGCCATCGGCGAACTGGAGCCCGGCAATGATGCGCAGGAGCGTGGTCTTGCCCGAGCCGGAAGGCCCGAGCAGGGCGATGAACTCACCCTTCTGCATGGTGAGGTTCACCTGATCGAGGACCTTGTTGGATCCATAGAACTTGGTGACGTCCTGGATGTTCAGCGCCATGGCACGAGCTCCGGTCTTGGTCTGTCGGCGGTCAGGATGCGTGCGGATGGCGGGCCTCGATGAGGGAGCGCAGCACGAGCGTGATGACCGCGATGAGGGTGAGCACCGTTGCGGCCGCGAAGGCCCCGGTGGCGTTGTAATCGTCATAGAGAAGCTGCACCTGCAGCGGCAGGGTCATGGTCTCGCCCCGGATGTTTCCCGAGACGACACTGACCGCGCCGAACTCCCCCATCACCCGGGCATTGGCCAGGATCGCGCCATAAAGCAGCGCCCAGCGGATGTTGTGCAGGGTAACATGGCGGAAGGTCTGCCACCCGCTGGCGCCAAGGGTCAGCGCCGCTTCTTCCTGATCCCGTCCGCTGACCTGCATCAGGGGGATGAGTTCCCGCGCCACGAACGGGCAGGTGACAAAGAGCGACACCAGCACGATGCCGGTGAGGTTGAACATGAGCTGCACGTTCCATCCATCCAGCCAGCTGCCCACCAGACCCGTGGCGCCATAGATCAGCAGGTAGCACAGGCCGGCGACGATGGGCGAGATGGAGAAGGGCAGCTCGATGATCGTCAGCAGGATGCGGCGTCCCGGAAAGCGGAAGCGGGTGATGGCCCAGGCAACCGCGATGCCATAGACGATGTTGATCGGCAGGACGATCAGGGCTGTCAGCACGGTGAGCCCGATGGCGTGCAGGGTATCCGGCTCGACGATATTGGCAGCGTAGACCGCAAGTCCTTCCTGAAAGGCGCGCGCCACGATGGCAATCACCGGCAGGCCCATCACCAGCAGGGCGAAGGCCGCGGCACTCAGGATGAGCGCCAGACGCTTCAGGCGCTGACGCCGGTGGAAGGCCGCGATCTGCGGATGGAGCGGGGCGTGGGTCACGGTCGCTGCGGTCATCTCACTTGCCTCCATTCAGGTGGCGCGCGGCACGGCCCTGCGCGATGTTGGCAAGGATCAGGATGACCAGCGCCAGACCGAGGATCGTGCCGGCAATCGCACTGGCGGCCGGATAGTCATATTCCTCCAGCCGGATCATGATCAGCAGCGATGCGATCTCCGTCTCGAAGGGCATGTTGCCGGCGATGAAGATCACCGCGCCGAACTCGCCGAGGGAGCGGGCAAATGCCAGGGAGGCGCCGGTGATGAAGCTGGGCCAGAGCTGGGGGAAGCCCACATGGCGGAAGATCTGCAGATCGCGGGCGCCAAGGGTCCGGGCGGCCTCCTCCATATCCGGAGACAGGCTTTCCATCACCGGCTGCACGGTGCGCACGCCGAAGGGCACAGAGGTGAAGATCATGGCGAGCGCGATGCCCCACCAGGTGTAGGCGACCTTCAGGCCCATGCCTTCAAGCAGCATGCCCATCCAGCCGCTCTTGTCATAGAGCGCCACGAGCGCGATGCCGGCCACCGCCGTCGGCAGGGCGAAGGGCAGGTCCACCAGCGCATCGAGCAGGCGCTTGCCGGGAAACTCGTAGCGCACCAGCACCCAGGCCAGCAGCAAACCGAAGGTGGCGTTGAAGACCGTGGCGAGGGCTGCCGCCGAAATCGTCACGGAAAAGGCCGCCAGCGTGCGCTCCGAGAGGATGATGTTCAGGTAGTCCGGGAAGCCGAGCTGCGCCATCTGGAAGGCAAGTCCCGACAGAGGCAGCAGGATGATGAGCGCGACGAAGAGCAGGCTGATGCCCAGGGTCAGGCCGAAACCGGGCAGCACCCGCCGGGCGCCACGGCGGGTGGGGCCTGAGGGGACGAGGCCTGTCGTCAGCACGTGGGTCATCGGGGCAAGCTCCTCGGGAACAGGACGGCATAAAGGCCCGAGGGGTCACATCCCCTCGGGCCACGCTTCACGACATCAGGGACTTAGCGCGCGGTGAAGACCTGGTCCAGCACACCGCCGTCAGAGAAGTGGGTTTCCTTCGCCTTTTCCCAACTGCCGAACACGTCCTCGACGGTGACCAGTCGCACCTCCGGGAAACGCTCGGCATTGGCGGCAACGACCTCGGGGTGATGCACCCGGTTGTTGAACGAAGCGATGATCTCCTGGCCTTCCTTGGAGTAGAGATAATCCAGATAGGCCTTGGAGACCTCGAGGGAGCCGCGCTCCTCGGCGACCTTCTCGACCACCGCAACCGGGAACTCCGCCAGCAGGGACATGGGCGGCACGATGCGGTCATAGTCATCCTTGCCATATTCATTGCGGATGTTCTCCACTTCCGCCTCGAAGGTGATCAGCACGTCGCCGATGCCACGCTCGACGAAGGTGGTCGTGGCGCCGCGGCCGCCGGTGTCGAAGACGGCGACATTCTTCAGCAGCTTGCCGACGAAGTCACGGGCAGCAGCGTCGTCGCCACCGAACTTCTCCAGCGCATAGGCATAGGCGGCCAGATAGGTGTAGCGGGCATTGCCCGAGGTCTTCGGGTTCGGGAAGACCAGCTTCACGTCGTCACGGACCAGATCGTCCCAGTCCTTGATGCCCTTCGGGTTGTCCTTGCGCACCAGGAAGGCCGGCAGGGAATAATAAGGCGAAGCGTTGTTCGGCAGGTCCTTCTGCCAGTTCTTGGAGACGAAGCCCTTGTCGGCCAGGATCTGCACATCGAGCACCTGGTTGAAGGTGACGAGATCGGCCTTCAGCCCCTGCATGATGGCGCGGGCCTGCTTGGAGGAGCCGGCGTGGGACTGCTTGACCTCGAGGTCCTGGCCGCCCTCGGCCTTCCAGTGGGCGATGAACTTCGGGTTGATCGTGGCATAAAGCTCACGGGCAATGTCATAGGAGACATTGAGGATTTCGGAGGGCTGTTCGGCGCGCGCGGAGGCGCCGGCACCGAACAGGAGAGCTGCGGACACAGCGGCTAGAAGGATCTTCTTCATGGAGGTTTCTTCCCCGGGGAATGGATGTTTCGTTGGCTCCAATCTCCTGAATTCACACGCTTCTCTCAAGAAACCCCATTCCATTTGCGCCCAAGGCACGGCAATTCCTTTCTGCCGATATCTTGAAATGCAGTTATTCGCACCAGCGGCCGGGGAGGCGTGCGTTTTGCCCTCTGCAGACCGCTCAAGTCCGCGTGTTCCGCAGGGGAGACGCGATGAGGCCGCCGGTGGATTGACTGGTCGGGGGCGGTAAACCTCCCGTTCGGCGGGAAGTGCTCGGGCTCACCTCCCGTCTGCGGACGTTGCCCCAGAAACGCAAAAACCCGCCTTTTGGGCGGTTTGTTTTATTTGTTTGCGGGAGCAGGATTTGAACCGTTCGGGCGGCCATTGATCCACTGGATCAATGGCTATTCGCCCTCACCCTTCAGGTTATGAGCCTGACGAGGTGAGGCTGGACGAGCGGAAGGTCCGGTGGAGCTTTCGCCAGCCGAACGGGCTGCCTTCACCAAGGCTAAACGCAAGACAGCCCTGCTTTTGGCGAGGCTGATGGTATTCTTCTATATGGATTTTGGTTGCGGGAGCAGGATTTGTCATTTTTGCCCTTCTGCGTCGGGCTTTGCCCTCCTTGAGGGGGC
>NZ_VORA01000007.1 GCF_008477545.1 Roseibium aestuarii
AAGGTGTGGGAGAGTAGGTCGCCGCCAGGCCTGCTAAACGCAATCAATTCTCTTCAACAAATCCTCCGACATAACGCGGGATGGAGCAGCCCGGTAGCTCGTCAGGCTCATAACCTGAAGGTCGCAGGTTCAAATCCTGCTCCCGCAACCAATCAAAAATACCCGCCCAAAAGGCGGGTTTTTTGTTTGGTAACGGGATCCAGCCGAGATCCTCACGCCGGCCCCCTCAAGGAGGGCAAAGCCCGACGCAGAAGGGCAAAAATGACAAATCCTGCGACACAAACCAAAATCCATATAGAAGAATACCATCAGCCTCGCCAAAAGCGGGGCTGTCTTGCGTTTCTGGGAAGTAAAAGAGGAAGCGGGTCGGAGCGTTGCGGTATGGGGTGTGCTCTGGTGTGCGTCCGTGTCCTGCGCAGGACTTGTGTGCTTGTCCGGATGCGATAGGCTGAGTGTCCCGCCCTGGCCTGATGCCAGAACCCCTTTCCATGAGGCGCCTTGCGCGAGACGAGTTTGCCCGGACACACAAGCATGAGCACGACGGATGCGGCTGAGGCAGGCGGTGTGCTGATGTGCCTGGACCGGAGGCTGCTGGGCGCGACCCGAAAGCTCGCAGCAAAGATGGCAGCAGCGACGACAGGGGCCCACCCAGGCGCTGCACCGCCGGTGGGTTGGGATGTTGTCCATACAAGGCCTTCGCGGTTGCGGCGGATTCTGCTGCGAGCCGAAAGGTCTGGTCAATCTGTCAGTCTTTTGCTTGGCGTCTCTGATGAGCAGATCAGGCTCGGTGAAGATGCTGCAGAGGCGAGTGCCGGGGCTGCTGAGTGCGGCGTATCCTGTTTGCGCCTGCCGCAGCTTCTGCTGGTCTTGCCCGTTTCTGAGCGGGCAGTCGCCGATAGTGGGGCGGGCCTCGGCGCGTTCTTCAAGGGAATCGTTGCATCGGTCGTCGATGAACCGTTCAGCCTTGCTGAGCAAGCCGATGCGCAGCGGTGGGAGACCCTGTTCGACAGGTTGAAGAGGTGGGGCCGCAGTCTGCGCGTTAGCATCGATTTTTCTGAGCCGGACAAGGGGCTCGATCCCACCACGTTGTCCGACCTCTCCGGCCTCTCCGACCTTCCAACTCTCTCCGGTCAGGCACTTGCCCGGATCATGGTCCGCCACGGCCGTGCCATCTCGCCCTATGACGGGGCAGTACTGGAGGCGCATGAGACGCTGGACATCGCCTGTCTGCTGGAAGCAGCCTACCGGCGCAATGACCGCAAGAGCTTCGTCTTCGGGGCCAAATACTGGAACCATCGTTCCATTGCCGCCAATTTTGCGGGCCCTCGCGGCGCGGCGGTGTTTTGCGACACCCTGGAGCAGGCGGTTTCCGGGGCAGAGGCGTCAGATGGGCAGGTGCTTGTCTGGGCCAGCCAGGCGACGGCGGCGGTCGCGGCGACCTGCGATGCGGTCGGTGTCCCGCTTCTGCGTATCGAGGACGGCTTCATCCGCTCTGTCGGGCTGGGTGCCGGGCTTGCGCCCGGCGCTTCACTCGCCGTGGACCGGAGGGGGATCTACTACGATCCCTCCGCTCGCTGCGACCTGGAGCGTCTGCTCCAGTCGGCACGGGTCACGGAAGAGGACAGGGCGAGAGGGGCGGCCCTGAGGCAGCAATTGGTCGCGAGCCGGGTGACGAAATACAATCAGGGACGCCGGCAGGCCTATCGCTTTCCTGAGGGCCGGGAGATCGTTCTCGTTCCGGGGCAGGTTGCCGATGACGCGGCCATCCGCAAGTCGCGCTCGGCGACGATTGCCTGTGCCACCACCCCCAACGTCAATCTCGATCTGCTGCGGGCTGCGCGCGCCAAGGCGCCGGATGCCTTCATCGTCTTCAAGCCCCATCCGGATGTGGAAAGTCGCCTGCGCAAGGGCAAGCTCTCCGCTCGGAAGCTCTCGGGGCTGGCGGATTTTGTCGCCCGTGATGCGGATATCCTCTCTCTCATCGAGGCCTGCGACCGGGTGGAGACCTTCTCGTCTCTGGCTGGGTTCGAGGCGCTGATCCGGGGGCGGCCGGTCACCGTGCACGGGACGCCATTCTATGCGGGTTGGGGGCTGACGACGGACCTGACACCGACGCCCGAGCGCACGAGGGTCCGGTCGGTGGATGAGCTGCTCTTTCTTGCACTTGTCGTCTACACGCGCTGCGTCGACCCGGTCAGCCTTCTGCCGTGCAGTCCGGAGTTCCTGATTGAGCGTCTGTCGGCTCAGAGAGCCAGCTTCCGCCACAGGCTCGTTGCGCGGGCTCGGCGCGAAATCTCCTGGCTGGGGCGGAAGCTCGGGTTGTGAGCCACGGGCAGGGGGCATTTCCCGGCTTGCGTCGCGTGCCGTAACGAGATCTTCTGGGGCGAGGGACCGGGCCAGCAGGCCCGGGCATGCGGGAGGGAGATTTGCACCAGGAGCTTGAGGAACGGATTGCGTCGGAGCTTCGGCAGAGACGCCGGATGGTCGAGGCGCTGGAGGCGGAGCCTGCCTTGCGCGGCAGGATGTCAGAAGTCGTGCAGGTGCTCTGCGCGGCGCTTCGGGGCGGTGGAAAGCTTCTTCTGGCGGGAAACGGGGGGAGCTCCGCCGAAGCTCAGCACATGGCCGCCGAATATGTCGGACGTTTCCTCGCGGATCGTCCCGGATTGCCCGCCATCGCCCTGACCACTGACAGCTCGATCCTGACAGCCCTGGGCAACGACTACGGCTTCGAGACGGTGTTCTCCCGGCAGGTGGAAACGCTTGGGAAACCGGGCGATGTCCTGATGGTCTATTCCACCTCGGGGCGTTCTCCGAACATCCTCAAGGCCGTTGGCCGAGCCAAGGCGCTGGGGATGACCGTGATCGGGTTCACCGGAGAGGGCGGGCAGACACTTGCCGAGGCTTGCGATCTCTGTCTCGTGGCGCCGACCCAGCATACGCCGCATATCCAGGAACTGCATCTCATGATGGGTCATATGATTTGCGGCCTGGTGGAAGCCTGTCTCTTTGCCGGAGCTGAGGAGGGCTGACGATTGCGGGCAGCGGGACGGGAACCCATGCAACGGCTGCAGGGCTGATATCGCAATTGCACAATTGTTCTTGTTGCGGCGCACCATTACGTTAGGTCCATCAAGAATGACCGAAGAGGGCAACACCATGTTTCAGCAGCTCAAGCGCCTGCGCAGCGCCTTCCATATCCCGACCGAACAGGAGCGCGTGGCGGCCTATCTCAATCAGGCAACCGATCGCTTCGATCTGGAATACCGCATGCGTCAGGTCGACCGCGGCTCCTTCCGGTAAGCCGTCACACGCATCTTAAAGACCTCGCCGCAGACCTCCCGAATGGTGAGGCGCGGGTCCTCCCAAAGAAGCCGTTCTGGTGCGCCAGAACGGCTTCTTTGCGTTTGGGCCAGCGTCGGTGGTGTGCGCGTGGCAAAGTCCGACCAAAGGAGCAGGCCGTGCCTCTGGAACCTGAGCTCAAGCGCACTAGGATGTGAGCATGGTGCCGCAAGACGTTGGGAGGATCTGATGGGATTTCGCGCGGTTGTCGTCGACAAGCTGGAAGATGGCTCGACCCGGGCCCGGGTGCGGACGCTGGAGGAGGCGAGCCTCCCGGAGGGGGATGTCACCGTCCGCGTCGAATATTCGAACCTCAATTACAAGGACGGCCTGTGTCTGACCTCCGGCGGGGGGCTGGTGAAGACCTATCCTCATGTGCCGGGGATCGATTTTGCCGGAACCGTGGAGCAGTCGAGCGACCCGCGCTATCAGCCGGGTGACCGGGTCGTGCTCACCGGTTGGCGGGTGGGCGAAATCCGCTGGGGCGGCTATGCGGAAACCGCGCGGGTCATGGCCGACTGGCTGGTGAAACTGCCCGAGGGACTGAGCACTCGTGAGGCCATGGCCATCGGGACGGCGGGCTTCACCGCCATGCTTGCGATTCAGGCGCTTGAAGACCACGGTCTCGCGCCCGGACACGGACCTGTCCTGGTCACGGGGGCTGCGGGTGGGGTGGGCTCGGTCGCAACCGCCATTCTGGCTCATCTGGGTCACGAGGTGGCGGCGGTGACCGGTCGGCCGGACACGGAAGCCTATCTGCGGGGCCTGGGGGCACGCCGCATCGTGGCGCGCGAGGAGCTGGCGGAAACCGTCAAGCGGCCGCTGGAAAGCGAGACCTGGGCGGGCTGCGTGGATGCGGTGGGGGGCGCGATGCTGGCCCGAGTGCTCGGCCAGATGAAATATGGCGCGTCGGTTGCGGCGGTCGGTCTGGCTGGCGGGGCGGGCTTGCCTGCCTCGGTGGTGCCCTTCCTTCTGCGCGGGGTCAATCTTCTGGGAATCGACAGCGTGCTGAAGCCCCATGCGGACCGGGTGCGCGCCTGGGACCGCCTCGCGCGGGACCTGCCGAAGGCGACCCTGGAAGCCATGATCCAGCCCGCAACGCTTTCCGAGCTTCCAGAGCTCGGAGCGGCCATCCTGAAAGGTCAGGTGAAGGGACGCGTGGTGGTTGACGTGCGCGCGGAATAGGCGCAGAGAGTGGCCCGAGATAAAGGTCAAGCCATTGACCTTTAACAGCTTTCGGTTGCCACCCTCATGGAAGAAACTTGCCGCAGCGGCGGTTCAGCGCTCAGCGTCCTGCATGCCTGTCCGGGCAGCCGCCGGTTGATCATCGTCGCACATCGCCAGTCCCGGCGGGAACTCCCAGATGTTCTCGCCGGACTTCTGGGAGATCTGGCCGTGGCGGGCCATGAGATCCTTCTCTTCCAGCCGGACCGGGTGCGGCCCGTGCCGCTGGCTTTGCGGTTGAAAATGCACCTGCGCAAGGCCCTGCATCTCCCCATCAAGCTGGTGGCGCCGAAATTTCCGGGCCCTCTCGATCTGGTGAGCCGCGACGCGCTGGACGTCCAGCGCAATGCCCGCGAGCTGCGGAAGGCCGTGCTTCGCATTCGTGGCGACCGGGAGGTCATTCTCTTCGGCCATTCCCGCGGGGCGCGCATCGTTTCGCGGGGCCGGCCTTTTCCCGGCGCCTGGCGGGGCTCATGGGCTTCGGCTATCCCTTTCAGAATCCGGAGAACGGCCCGCAGATCAGCCGGACGCGGCATTTGCCGAAGATGACCGTTCCTTCCGTTCTGGTGCAGGGCTGCCGGGATGTCTATGGCCCCGCCGGCGAGGTCTCCACGCGCTATGCGCTTGCCCGGACCATGCGGCTTGTCCCGGTGGCAACCACCCATGACTTCGAAGAGCTCGAGCCTGCGGAGCTGGAGTGGGTGCGCATGTTGCTGCTCGGGCTCTTCACGCAACCTATGCAACCCGCTGGTCCGCCGCTGGTGCAGGACTTCGTGTCCGAGGATGCCGCTCAACCCAGGCCAGCCGGGTCGCAGGCCTGGGATGATGATCGAGAGGCCCTTGACGTCGCTTGAGCCACGTCGCAGAGATGGGGCTGAAATTCTGGTTCAAGTCTTTGCTTTAATAATTGTTTTGGTGATCGTTCATGGAAGAGGTCTGCCGTTCGGGTGGCTCGTCGCTGGTGCGGCTTCATGGGGGCGCTGACAGCACACGGGTGCTTGTGATCGCCAGTCGCATGTCGGCGCAGGTTCTTCCCGGTTTTGTCCAAGAAGAGGTGGAGCGTCTTGCGGGTCTCGGGGTGGAGGTCCTGCAGTTTCATCCGGACGCGGTGCGCCCGGTGCCGAAACCCTTGCGTCGTGCCCGCTGGTGGCGGCGGCGGCTTCATTCGATCTTGCGGCGGATCTGCCCGTCCTATCCCGGGGTTCTGGATCTGATCAGTCCGGAGCATCAGGACGTGCGGCGCAATGCGCGCGAGCTGCGCCGGATGTGTCGTCAAATCCGGCGGGGTCGTGAGGTGGCGCTGCTTGGTCACTCGCGCGGGGCGCGGATCGCGACGCTTGTCCCGACCTTTGAGGGGCTCAAGGGTGTCGCGTGTTTCGGTTATCCGTTTCAGCACCCTCTCAACGGACCCCAATGCAGCCGCACGCGCCATCTGGCATTCCTCAGGGTACCCTGTCTCGTGTTCCAGGGGTCACGGGACGAATACGGATGCGCAGAGGATGCGGCCTCGCGCTACCGGCTGAGCAAGCGGGTGGCGCTGGTGGGCCTGACGACAGGGCACGGTTTTGATCGGGTCTCCGGGGAGGAGCAGAAGATCGTCCGGAACCGGCTCGAGGAAATGTTGGGACTCGTCCCGATTTCCTGAAGTCGGATGCGAGATGTGCTCGTCAGGGCGACCCGAGGTCCCTCAGGATCGCGGTGAACACGCTCTCGTAGATTTCTTTCACCATGGCCGCCGCGGTTTCGTCCTGACGGTGCAGCTCTGCCAGTCCGGGGGCTCCGTTGACCTCGAGCAGATGGAAGGCAGCCTGCGGATCGCCGGGATCCGCTGCGATCATGTCTACGGCGAAATAGCGCAGGCCCAGCACCCGGCCGGCGCTGAGGGCTGCCTCTTGCAGCGGAATGGCGATCTGGTCGAGGGGCCGGAAGCTGGCGTGCCCACCACGCGACAGGTTGGCCATGGGCAGGACGGGGACGAGCTCGCCGGCGAGGGGCACATGATCCGGGCGAAGACCGGCCGCGCTCAGGTGCCGTTCCATGTCGGCGCGATCTGCGTCTTCGACCGCATGCAGCCGGATCAGGGTGGCCAGACTGCTCTCCCCGTCACCGGTCACGGTCGCCGGGCGGCGGATCAGGGCGCAGAGGATGCGCTCATCGAGGCACAGAAGGCGGAGGTCGTGACCCTCGACAGCCTTCTGGACCATCAGCGTCCTGTGGTGTTCGGACAGGCGGGCGAGGGCAAGGGTCAGCGCGGTCTCCGAGCCGATGCATTCCACATCCTGGCCGCCGCTGCCGGTGTTGGGCTTCACATAAACCGGAAACCCGATGCCGCGTGCGAAGGCCCTTGCCTCGTCGAAGCCTTGCCAGAGGGTGGACTGGTACTCCGGGCGGGTGCGGGAGAGATGCTGCCGATAGGCGGTGGCCAGCACGAGATGATGGGCGGGAACGGGCAGGCCCGCATCGCTCAGGAACTCGGCCGCATAGGCCTTGTCGCGGGCCAGTTCGCAGGCCCCTTGCGGGTTCAGGTCAAAGCGGGTGCCGACGAAGGCATGGCGGCGGCCGGTCGGGCCCTCGATGATGCCGGCCTGGCCGAGGCCGCTGACAAGATGAAGCCGCAGCCCGTGGCGCGCGCAGAACCCGCTCAGAAGCCTGGCGACGAGGGAGAGCGGCTGGTCTCTCACGGACGTGCCGCTCCCGGGATCACTGCGGACCCTTGCGGTCGTTCTCGCGGTAATCGATCTTGAACCAGGACGGGTCCGTCGGACCGTTCTGCTTCACGTTGTAGATCGCGACGGTGGTGTCATAGCCCTGGGCGTCCTTCACGGTCCACTGCTTCAGCTCGTAGGAATTGGCGTCGAAGATCAGGGTCAGGATGCCGGAGTTGAAGGTCGTGGTGTCGGAGATCGTCACGGTGATCAGGTCCGGCTCCACGGTGACGCCGGTCACCTTGGTGTCGCGGCGCAGATCCAGGTCGTCGGACAGGAGGAAGCGCAGGGGCGTCTGGCTCAGCGGCCAGATGTCCTGGGTGGCGAGCTTGCGGTCGCGCACCGAAACGGACTTTCCGTCGGCGATGATGTCGAGAGGGGAGGGGGCGGCGTAGTGGAACCGCACCTTGCCCGGACGCGCCATGAAGAACTTGCCTTCCGCCTGGCTGCCATCGGGGCCGAACTGGATGAAGTCCCCGTCCAGGGTCTTGATCGAGTTGAAGTACTTGTTGACGCTGCCGAGGGTCTCCGCCTCTTCCATGGTCAGGGCGACGGTCTCGGCGCGAACGGGCGCCGGCGCGCCGGTGAGGGTCAGGCCCGCGAGGGTCATGGCAAGGGCGAGGGAACCCGCCGTCCAGGTCGATTTCAGGAAGGTCATCGGCTTGGTCTTGTTCCGCATGGATGCGTTCCGCTCCGGTTTGGCGCTCAACATGTCGTTCTGCCTAGGCGCTGCTTGTGGCAAAGCTTTGACGACGGCCCTCACAGGTCGTCGTCATTGCCGTTCTGCACGAGGATCTCGCGCTTGCCCGCATGGTTCGCGCTGCTGATCAGGCCTTCCCGCTCCATCCGCTCGATGAGCGAAGCGGCGCGGTTGTAGCCGATCGACAGGCGACGCTGCACATAGGAGGTCGAGGCCTTCTTGTCTCTCAGGACTATGGCAACGGCCCGATAGTAGAGATCGTTCCCGTCGTCGCCATCGCCGCCGCCCATGCCGCCCTCGTCATAGGGGCTGTCCCCGCCTTCATCCTCTTCGGTCACGGCCTCCAGATACTGCGGCGTGCCCTGGACCTTCAGGTGCGAGACGATGTCCTCGACCTCGCCGTCGGAGACGAAGGGACCGTGGACACGCTGGGTGCGGCCGCCGCCGGCCATGTAGAGCATGTCGCCCATGCCGAGCAGCTGTTCGGCGCCCATTTCGCCCAGGATGGTGCGGCTGTCGATCTTCGACGTCACCTGGAAGGAGATGCGGGTCGGGAAGTTGGCCTTGATCGTACCGGTGATCACGTCCACCGACGGACGCTGGGTCGCCATGATGATGTGGATGCCGGCGGCACGGGCCATCTGGGCCAGACGCTGGATGGCGCCTTCGATGTCCTTGCCGGCCACCATCATCAGGTCGGCCATCTCGTCGACGATGACGACGATGAAGGGCATCTTTTCCAGCGGCATTTCCTCTTCCTCGTAGACCGGCTGGCCGGTCTCGCGGTCGAAGCCGGTCTGGACGGTGCGGGAGAAGCTCTCGCCCTTCTCGATCGCCTGCTTGATGCGGGTGTTGTAGCCGTCGATGTTGCGCACGCCCATCTTCGACATCTTCTTGTAGCGCTCTTCCATCTCGCGGACGGTCCACTTGAGCGCCACCACAGCCTTCTTCGGGTCGGTCACGACCGGGGTCAGCAGGTGGGGAATGCCGTCATAGATGGAGAGTTCGAGCATCTTCGGGTCGATCATGATCATCTTGCACTCGTCCGGGGTGAGCCGGTAGAGCAGCGACAGGATCATGGTGTTGATCGACACGGACTTGCCCGAGCCGGTGGTGCCGGCGACCAGCAGGTGCGGCATGCGGGCCAGATCGGCCACGACGCTTTCGCCGTTGATCGTCTTGCCGAGCGCCAGCGCCAGCTTGGCCTTGGACTTCTCGAAGTCCTGGGCGGCCAGAAGCTCGCGCAGATACACCGTCTCGCGGCGGGCGTTGGGCAGTTCGATGCCGATAGCGTTCTTGCCCGGGATCACGGCCACGCGGGCGGAGATTGCGCTCATGGAACGGGCGATGTCGTCGGCCAGACCGATGACGCGGGAAGACTTGATGCCGGGTGCGGGCTCCAGTTCATAGAGCGTCACGACCGGACCGGGGCGCACTTCGATGATCTCGCCGCGCACGCCGAAGTCTTCCAGAACCCCTTCCAGAATGCGGGCATTCTGTTCCAGGGCGTCGGCGGAAAGGCCCGGGGTCTTGCCGGCCACCTTCGGTTCTTCCAACAGCCGCAGCGGCGGCAGCTCGTAGTCTTCCGGCGCACCGAGCAGGGACGGCTGGCTTTCTTCCTGAACGCGCTTGCCTTCCTTCGGCCGCGGGGCCTGAGGAATGACACGGCCGTTCTGGGGCTGACCCAGATGAGCTGCCGGGCCGGCGCTCGGGGCCGCGATGCCGATGGGCTGGCGCGGCTGGTTCGGAACCCGTCCCTTGGAGCTCATCAGCTCGTCGGGCGCGAATTCCTGTCCGTCCTCGTCCCACTCGTCCGCATCGGCGTCCGCATAGGCATCGGTCTCGAAGGGCGGCTCGTCGTCGCCAAAGGGGACCTCGTCTTCATGCGGGGCCGCGATCGGGGCGGCCGCAGGGCGCGCCCGGGTGCGGGTGGCGGGAACGGAGGCCGGCGAGGGGCGGCGGCCCTGATCGACGAAATCGGACAGGCCGTCGTCATCCTCGGGCATGAGCTTGCGGGCAAGGGTCTTGCGGAAGCTCTGGAGCGCGGAGGCGTGGCGCTCGTCTTCCAGTTCGTAGGCGTCGTCGTCCTCGTCCCACTCGTCGTCGCGGGACTTGCGGCCGCCGAGGCCGGTGACCCGGCGCAGGGTCGACAGACCCATGAGGGACCAGTGGGCCGCCAGACCGAGGCCGGCGCTCGCCAGGAGTGCCAGACGGGACTCGCTTTCCTCGTCATCGTCGCCCAGATCGTCGTCAAGAGTGTAGCCGTGTCCGGAGGGACGCATCCGGGTGCCGGCCTTGGCGCTGGCCAGTTCCACTTCGTCGGACCGGTCGGCACGTCCGAAGACACCGGTGGCGACCACAAGGCAGAAGATTGCGGGCAGGCCGAGGCCCAGCGCGCCGAGGATGGTCGCAGCCCCTTCGGTCAGGTTGCCGGTCAGGAGCGCCGGGACCGTGTGGATGCCGTCGCCCATGAAGCCGCCGAGCCCGGTGGGCAGGGGCCAGCTTTCGGGAACCGGCAGGGCGGCGAGCGCGCCGGAGGCGAGCAGCGTGCCGGCGATCCAGTAGCCCAGGCGCTTGCGGCGCAGGTTCAGGCTGTGGCCGGACAGCAGACGCCAGCCCCAGAAGACGACGGGGACCAGGAAGACGGAGGTGGCCAGGCCGACGGACTGCATCAACACGTCGGCGATGGCAGCACCGGGCCAGCCCAGGGCGTTGCGGGCCGCTTCGTCGGTTGCGTGGTTGAAGCTCGGATCCTCCACGGACCAGGTGGCAAGGCTCGCGGCGAGTGCTGCCGCCAGCGCGATCACGCTCAGACCGCAGAGACCCACCAGATTGCGCTTGAGGAAGCGCTTCAGGGGGCTCTGGGTATCGAGCAGATCGACGGTGGTGCGGCGGTTGCCGTCGTTTGCGACCGAAGCTCGTCTCATGCACGCTCTCCCAGCCAAGTGGCCAGACGGGTCAGGGCCGTCCGGGTGGTCTCCTTCGGGGCACAGAGCCCGATGCGAATGTAGTTTCGGCCCGGGTTGGTGCCGTCCGCCTGGGTGGAGGCGAGATACGCACCGGGCAGCACCTTCACGCCCGTGTCTGCCCAAAGCGAGCTAGCCACCTCTTCAGACGATCCCCAGCGGGACGTGTCGAGCCAGAGGAAAAAGCCGGCCTCCGGGGTCACCGCTCCGAGGATCGGGCCGAGCAGCTCTTCCGCAATGGCGTATTTCTCGTTGTAGAGGCGGCGGTTTTCCTCGACATGCGCCTCGTCCCGATAGGCGTGGGCGGCAACCGCCTGATGCGGCATGGGAACCTGAGGGGCGGCAAGCCCGCGGAACTTGACCCATTTCGACAGGAACGCCGGATCGCCGGCGGCAAAGCCGCAGCGCAGACCGGCAAGGTTCGAGCGCTTGGACAGGGAGTTGAGCACGACGATCCGGTCGAAGACCGTGGCCGGGTCCACGTTGCCCGTGCGTTCGGCGAGGGCCTTTGCGGCTTCCAGCGCACCGGCGGGCGGGGTCTCGCGGTAGATCTCCGAATAGCACTCGTCGGCGAAGAGCATGAAGTTGTGCTTGCGGGCCAGAAGGATCAGCTGGGTCCAGTAGTCGAGGCTCGCCACATGGCCTTCCGGATTGGTGGGCGAGGCCACATAGAAGGCGACGGCCTGGTCGAGCAGTGCGGGGTCCAGATCTTCCAGACGGGGCAGGAAATTGTCCTCAGCCCTCGCGTCGAGGAGCACGGCCTGGGCATCGGCGATGTGCGCGGCGGCCGCATAGGTCTGATAGAACGGGTTGGGCAGCAGGACGACCGGAGCGGCTTCGTCCGGCTTGAGCTGGTCGCGGGCGGCAATGGCGCCGAAGGACAGGCCTTCGCGCGAGCCGTTCAGGGGCAGGATGCCGTTCTCGCGGTCAACCAGTCCGGTCAGGTCGTAACGGCGCTCGAGCCAGTCGGCGACGGCAGCGCGGAAGTCCGGGGTGCCGTTGATCGGCGGATAGCGGCGGAAATCGGCAATATTCGCGGCGAGGATCTCCTTCACGAAACCGGGCAGGTCGTGCTGGGGCTCGCCGATGGTCATGATGATCGGAGCCTGCGCCGGGGTGATGCCGTCGAGCAGGCTTGCGAGGCGCTGGAAGGGGTTGGAGCTCGGCAGAGCGGCGCCGCGCTTGTAGTCCGTGGAAAGGCCAGTCATGAAAGTCCCGGGTACTCGATACGCGTGGGTAGACGCAGATTGGCCACCACAGTAGCGCGGCCTTGGTAAAGCGCCTGTTAACCAAGGGTCTTTCCCGTTTCCGGCTTTTCCGCAGCGCTGGGCGGGAAAAGAGCTTTTCGCACAGGCTCTTTCGGCCTAAGGGTCGGGTCTGGCCTCGAAAGGGAGAGCGAGATGCGCGATGAAAAAGAACCGGTGACCGTGGTCTGTTTCGGCGACAGCCTCACCTGGGGATTCAATCCGGTGGACCGGAGCCGCTACGGGCATCAGGTGCGCTGGACCCGGCTTTTGCAGAAGGAGCTCGGCGCGGCATTTCACGTGGTCGAGGAGGGGCTCAACAGCCGGACAACGGTCTTCGAGGATCCGGTCATGGGCGACAAGAACGGGCTGGCGCATCTGGCGACGGTGCTGCAGAGCCACAAGCCCATCGATATTCTGGTGATCATGCTGGGGACCAACAATCTTAAGCGCCGCTTCAACATGTCGGCGACGGAGATCGGCCTTTCCATGGAGCGGCTGATTGCGCTGGCGACGCGCAGCGATGCCGGACCGGACGGCGCGGCGCCCAAGGTCCTGCTGATGGCGCCGCCGCCGGCGAATGACTTCACCGGCACAGGCTTCGAAGACCAGTTCCTGGGCGAGACGACCCGCGAGATCTCGCGTCGCCTCGCGCCTGTCTATGCGCAGATCGCAGCCGCCTATGGCACGGGTTTCCTCGACACCGGCCGCCATGTGGCCACCAGCGCCGTGGATGCGATCCATCTGGACCCGGACACCCAGCCGGTGCTGGCGCGTGTGGTGGCGGCCGAAGTGCTCAAGCTGGTCTGAGAGGCCAGACGCTTCGCTCAGTCCTGGCCTTCGGTAAACTGATCGTAGGCGCGCAGAGCGTCGGCGGCATACATCAGCGAGGGGCCGCCACCCATGTAGACGCAAAGCGACAGGGCTTCCGCCAGTTCCTCGCGGGTGGTGCCGAGCTGGATCAGCGCCTTGACGTGAAAGCCGATGCAGCCGTCGCAACGCTGGCTGATGCCGATCGCCAGGGCCATGAGTTCCTTTGTCTTCTTCGACAGGGCGCCGTCGGCGGTGGCTGCCTTGGCCATGGAATAGAAGCCGGTAATGGCCTCAGGCTGTGCCTTGCGCAGTTCGCCGGTGTAGGCGCCGATATCCTTGATGATCTGCTGATAGTCCTTGGTCATCTGGACCCCCTCTTCATTTCATGTTTTTATCATATGAGGAAAATCTGAAATGAAAAGCGGGGGCCTGCGGGATCGGCCGCGACGTGCTGCCGCATCCGGGGCGGGCCCGGCCCCCCCTCCTGTGCAACAAGGATCCGAGATGAGCGAGACAGACGGAAAGACGCCGGAACCCGGCGAGCTGACCCTTCATGCGGATGCGGCGGCCCGGTTTCTCAAGGGGCTGGCGAACCCGCAACGTCTGATGATCCTTTGCCGGCTTATCGAAGGAGAGATGAACGTGGGCGAGCTGGTGGCCGCGACGGGAATTTCCCAGACGTCCATGTCCCAGCATCTGGCCCGCCTCAAGGAAGAGGGCATCGTTTCGGCCCGGCGCGAGCATCGGGTGCTCTTCTACCGGATCAGCCATGATGGCGCGTCCGCCATCATGGATCTCTTGCACCGGACCTTTTGCGAAGTCCCGCCCGTGGAGGCTTCGGGCGGTCAGCCGCGCCCGCGGTAATTCGGCACGTTCTGTTCCGGAATCCAGACCTCAGCCGGTTGGGGGCCGGTCTGCCAGAAAACGTCGATCGGAATGCCGCCGCGCGGATACCAGTAGCCGCCGATGCGCAACCAGGTGGGCTCCAGCAGATCCGCCAGCCGCTTGCCGATGGACACGGTGCAATCCTCGTGGAAGGCGCCGTGGTTGCGGAAGGAGCCGAGGAACAGCTTCAGGGACTTGCTTTCCACCAGCCACTCGCCGGGCACATAGTCGATCATCAGATGGGCGAAGTCGGGCGCTCCGGTGATCGGGCAAAGCGAGGTGAATTCCGGTGCCGTGAAGCGCACCAGATAGCCGGTTCCGGCCTGCGGATTGGGAACCCGTTCCAGGATCGCTTCTCCCGGCGACTGGGGCAGGGCAGTGCTGGCGCCCAGCTGGGTCAGGTTTTCGTAGATGCTCTTGTCGGACATGATGTGGTGTCTCCGGTCAGGGCGTGAGGCGCGCGCTCAGATGCCGCGCAGATTGCCCCAGAGAAGGGTGTGAAGCTGCGGCAGAACGGTGGCGCCGTGCCATCCGTCGCGCAGGGTCCGCTCGACCAGCCAGCGCATGCGGTCGAGGATGCCGGCCATGTCGAGGGGCTGGGCGTCCGCGTCCGGCACGTCCTTGCTCAGGGGCGGCGGCGTGTGATTGCCCGGCTGCAGGTAGACTGGCAGATCGGGATAGAGCGTCGCGACCTTGCGGGCGAAGAGATAGTCCTGCTCGTCAAACACGACCATCTTCAGCACGATCAGGGGGCCACGGCTGCGGGTGTCGCCGGACCGGGCCGCCGTGATGCAGTGCCGCAGCTCGGACCAGTCGGTCTCCATGCCGCTGGAGGGCGGCTTGGGGCTAAGGGTCAGCACGTTGAGCCGGGCGAACCAGTCCCGTGCAATCGAGCCCTGCGTCTCGAGACAGAACTCGTAGCCGGCCCGGTTGCCCAGCTCGATGAGCGTGTCGAGGGGCTGGATCGCCGGGTTGCCGCCGGAGAGCGACACGGTGAGCGGGATGCCATCAGAAAGCTGGCGGACGCGCGCGAGGATGGCCTCGGCCGACATGGGTTCCCACTCGTCGCGATGGCTGCTGTCGACCGCATGCAGCGTGTCGCACCAGGCGCAGCGGTAGTCGCAGCCGCCGGTGCGGACGAAGACGGTCGGCTTGCCGATGAGGGCGCCTTCGCCCTGGATCGTGGGGCCGAAGATCTCGCTGATGCGGATCAGGGTCTCGGGGCGGGTGTGGGCGGTCATGCGGCTGCTCCGGCGGACTGGCGCGGACGGTACTCGGCGCAGGTCTTCGGGGTCTCGCGCACCCGCACGGCGGTCACCTCCGGCCAGCGCGTCTTGCACCAGTCGTGAAAGTGGCGGGCCATGCGTTCGGCGGTCACCCCGTCGTCGCCCAGCACATCATTGAGATGGCGATGATCGAGGCTGTCATCGAGATAGGCCTTGAAGGGACCGAGATCGCGATAGTCGCGGACAAAGCCGGTGTCATCCAGATCATCGGCCTCCAGCTCCACCTCGACCACATAATTGTGGCCATGCAGGCGGCCGCAGGGGTGATCCTCGGCCAGGCCGAAGAGCTGATGGGAGGCCGAGAAATGGAACTCCTTCCAGATCCTAAACATGGCAGGCCTCCTTCCAGTAATCCGGATCCGCATAGGGCGTGGGATCCGGAGCCTGGGCCAGATGGAAGGCTTCGCGGCGTTCCACGCAGGTGCCGCAGCGCCCGCAGTGGACCTCGCCGCCCTTGTAGCAGGACCAGGTGCTTGCGACGTCGACGCCCAGCCGCACGGCTTCTGCGGCGATATCGGCCTTGGAGCGATAGACGAAGGGCGCCAGGAAGCGGATCTCGCCCATGCCGTCGAGCGCATGGCGCTGCATGGTCTCGAAGGCATCGACGAAGCCGGGGCGGCAATCGGGATAGATGAAGTGGTCGCCACCGTGAACGGCGGCGGCCACCGCTTCGGCGCCCCGGGACGCTGCAATGCCGAAGGCGATGCTCATCATGATGGCATTGCGGTTCGGCACCACGGTGATGCGCATGGTTTCTTCCTGATAGTGGCCGTCAGGCACGGTGACGTCGTCGGTCAGGGCCGAGCCGGACAGCAGCCGGCCGACACTGGAAATGTCGACGAGATCGAAGGGAACGCCGAGACTTTCGGCGCAGGCTCGGGCGCTTTCCAGCTCCTTCCTGTGGCGCTGGCCATAGTCGAAGGAGACGAGCCCGATGAGCTCCTGCTCACGCGCGATCTTGTGCGCAAGCGTGACGGAATCCAGTCCGCCGGAGCAGATGACGAGTGTTTTCATATGTGACCCTTGTTTTCGCTGGAACCGGGTAGGCTGCGACCGGTTTTCGCCCTCGCGGAGCGAACGGGCCGCCTTCTATTCAGTCGGAGAGCAAAAGGGAAGCCCAAATTTCCGTTAAGGCCGTTTGGGAGCGGCGGGGCCACGGAGCCCGCGCCCGGGCAAAGGTGCTGCGTCGTGCGGGATGCAGCGCCTGCATTGCACTGCAGCATGGGAGGGGATAGGCTCGCGTCCCGCCCGATCAACGGATCCCTGCTTCAGACATGCTTCAGCCTGCCGCGACCTACGACGATCTCCTGACAACCTTCCGCTGGAAGGTGCCGGTGCAGTACAACATGGCGGCGAGCGTCAGCGACCGCTGGGCCGCCGAAGATCCGGACCGCCTTGCCATCCGCCATGTGCATGGCGACGGGCGCCTGGCGGACTGGAGCCATCGGGCGCTGAATCGTGCCGTCAACCGGCTGGCCAACGGGCTGGTGGCGCAAGGGGTGCAGGTGGGTGACCGGGTGGCGCTTCTGCTGCCCCAGTCGCCGCAGACGGCAATTGCCCATCTGGCTGTCTACAAGACCGGCGCAATTGCCGTGCCGCTGGCGGCTCTCTTCGGGCCTGAGGCCCTGCGTTATCGGCTCGCGGATTCCGGTGCAAGGGTGCTGATCTGCGACGAGGCGGGCCTTGCCAAGGTCGCGGATCTGGGCGAGGGCGCGACGGCGCTGGAGTTGGTGCTAGTCGCCGGGCCCGGTGGCGTCGGCCGCGAAGGCGGGTTGCGCCGAACGGGACTGGAGGAGCTGATGGCTGCCGGCTCCGACCGGTTCGAGACCCGCCCCAGCACGCCGGATGATCCCGCGCTGATGATCTATACCTCCGGCACCACGGGAAATCCGAAAGGGGTTCTCCATGGGCACCGGGTTCTGCTCGGCCACCTTCCGGGCATCCAGATGTCCCAGAATTTCATGCCGCAAGCGGGCGACCTGCTGTGGACCCCTTCCGACTGGGCCTGGGCCGGCGGGCTGCTGAATGCGCTGTTTCCCGCGCTGCACCTTGGGGTTCCCGTCCTGTCGAGCGATGCGCAGAAGTTCGATCCGGAATGGGCCTTCCGCTTCCTGGAGCGCCAGGGTGTGCGCAATGCTTTCATTCCCCCGACTGCGCTCAAGATGATGCGCGCCGTGCCCAATCCGGCGAAGCGGTTCGATCTCACCTGGCGCAGCGTGGGTTCGGCCGGAGAGATGCTTGGGCGCGAGGCCTATGACTGGTTCGCCGCCGAATTCGGCTTCGAGGTCAACGAGTTCTACGGCCAGACCGAATGCAATGCGGTGCTCGGGTCCTGTCGTGCGGCCGGGGTCAGCCGGTCAGGGGCGATCGGTCGTGCCATCCCCGGTCACCAGGTCGCGGTGATCGACGGGGAAGGCCGGCCCGTGCCGGCGGGGGAACAGGGTCAGATCGCGATCCGGCGTCCGGATCCGGTGATGTTCCTTGAATACTGGAACAACCCCAAGGCGACTGCGGAGAAGTTCATCGGTGACTGGATGATCACCGGCGATCAGGGCGTGATGGACGAGGACGGCTACGTCTTCTTTGTCGGTCGCGACGATGACGTGATCACCTCGGCGGGCTATCGCATCGGGCCTGGCGAGATCGAGGATTGCCTTCTGACCCATCCGGCGGTGGCGCTGGCGGCGGTGATCGGCAAGCCGGATCCGGTCCGCACCGAGGTGGTGAAGGCCTATCTGGTGCTCGGGCCGGAGCAGGTGGCGAGCGAAGAGCTGAAAGGCGACATTCGTGACTATGTGCGCAACCGCCTGTCGGCTCACGAGTATCCGCGCGAGATCGAGTTTGTGGAGGCCCTGCCGCTGACGACGAGCGGCAAGGTCATCCGCCGGGAATTGCGGGCGCGCGCCGAGCGTGAAGCGGCGGCCGAAAGCGCCTAACGGTTCAACAGCTTGAGGGCAATGCTCCGGACCAGGCCATAGAGCGCCCGGTCGGCCCGCAGCGCGACCCCATAGAGGCGCGAGAGGGCTCCGGCTTCCATCTGCACCAGCGCATAGGTCATCCGTCCGTGCCAGAGCGGCTCGATCATCGGATGTCCCGGGATGGCGAGAGAGTCCACGGCCCGCAGCGCCGGATCCGCCAGATTGCGGTCTCGGGTGTAGAGGGTCAGGTGAACGCCGGGAGAGAAGCGGGCGTAGTCCTCGTCATAGGCGATCTTCCAGGAGAAGGCCGCGTGGCCCTGCTTGAGAACGACCATCATGGCGATGGGTCGGTCGGCAAGCGAGAGGGTGTCGATGCGCAGGTCGCCGCGTGCCGCGAGGCCGGCGATCATCCGCCGGGCAAAGGCGTGCAGCGGTGGCCGGCTGGCCATGGCCGACTGACGGCGCCCCTTCCAGCCGCCGCTTTCCAGATCCAGGAAGGTCTCGAAGAGTTCGGCGGCTTCCGCCCCCTCCACGCTGTCGAAGCGCACGGGACCCAGATCCTCCAGGCGGCGGAGCTGACGGCGCAGTTCCTTGGCCTTCTTGCCCTGAGGGCCTGTCATTTCAGGCGCGTCGGCACCGGCCGCATGGGCCGCGCGGGCCTGCAGGGGATCGGCCTCCGCGCGCCAGCTTGTCAGCGCGTGGAAGAGCCGCCAGGGGTGGCTGGCGCTGGGCAGGAAGGGCAGGGTGACCACGGAGCAGGGGCCAAGGCGACGGGCGCCGTCAAGGAAGGCCCTGGCGGTGTCGGCGCTTGCGCCGGGGGCTGTCAGAGGAGCGCCGAAGGGGCCGTAGTTGGTGGCCAGCGTCGTGGCGCTGGGCAGCAGGAACCCGGCCTTGACCCGCCCGACTGGGGCTGCCATCAGCCATTTTCCGTCGCGATCCGTGACAACGACCAGGCGGGACCCCTTCGGCGCGAGACCGTTGAGAAGCGCGGGCACGAAGTCCGGCCCGAAGAAGGGATTGGGGGTCGTGGCGCGGGCCGCAAGGTCTTCCCAGGCCTCGATCTGCGCGGGCGTCAGGGATTGCGGATCGAGCACCAGGGTCTTCAGGCCGGAGCCGTCGGGGTCGTTGGCCAACGCCATGGAGGTGGCGTGAAGCGCGTCAGCATTTTCCAGCGAAACGGCGGTTGCCGGGTCGATCGTCACCGAGGCGCAGGCGGGCGCGCGCATGAGGTGGAAGACGAAGGTGTCGAGGCCGAGCCGCCGCTTGGCGACAAGAGCAAGGCAGAAGGCCTCGAAGAGGATGGAGAGCGTGGTGGCCAGGGCCGCGCCTACGAGCCCGATCATCGGGATCAGCAGGAAATTGAAGCACACGTTGATGAGGAAGGTGGCCGCGTAGATCCAGGCGCAGGCCTTCTGATGGCCGCTCATGGTGAGCAGGGCATCGACCGGGCCGACGGAGGCACGCGCCAGCACACCCAGCACGAGCACGGCCAGCACCGGGTAGCCGGAGGCAAAGTCGGAGCCGAAGAGCCGCAGCAGCAGCGGGGCCGTTGCCAGCAGGCCAAGGGCGACGACGAGCGATGGCCAGAAGGTCCAGTGGCTCGTCTGGCGCACATAGGTTGCCAGCCGGTGGGGCTGGGGATCTTGCATGAAGGCCGCATAGCGATGGGCGGAGGCGGCGCGCACGGCGAAATAGACGAAATGCACCAGCGCAAGCGTTCTTGAGGCGGCAAAGTAGATGCCGACTTCGTGCGGATCCTGCCAGAAGCTCACCATGATGACATCGGCGCTGGTGATGAGCTGGAGGATGCCTTCCACCAGGAACATGGGGAAGGAGACCGCCACCCACAGGCGCATTTCTGCTCGCGGCGTGACCGAGGTCATGCGCGGGCGCAGGCGCCGGTCGATGACGACGAGCTGATAGAGCGCGACCACCCATGTAGCAGCCACGGCCACGGCGGCCGCCCAGAAGGCCGTGGCCGGGAGGCCTGCGACAATCAGCAACCCGACCAGCGCCAGCACCAGCAGGGGGCGCCAGATATAGGTCGGGAACATGGCCAGTTGCGACCAGTCATAGCTGCGCGCCACCCCGTCCAGCACGTTGCCGAGGGAAAACAGGGGCAGGGCCGCCAGGATCAGGATCATCGGCGCGACGTAATAGGGCTCGATCAGGTCGCGGGCCAGCCAGACGCCGGCTGCACCCACCGCCGCGATCAGCGTGCCCACCCCGAAGGAGACCAGATAGGAGGCGCGCAGAAAGCCCTTCAGCCCCGCATGGTCACCGGCCTTGTCATAGGCGGGAATGAAGCGGTTGGCGGAGGTGGAGAACCCGGCCGAGGCCATGATCCCGAGCACGATGATCCAGGTCCAGGCAAGGGAGTAGATGCCGTAGTCATGGGCGCCCATCCAGCGCGCCAGAAGGATCTGCGACAGATAGGCGAGGAAGGCGCCCGCTACACGCACGCCGAAGGTCACCAGGGCCATGCGTGGCGCGCCGGAGCTCTCCTGACCTGTCCCTGCATTACTTCGGCCTGCACTGTTTCGGCCTGCACCCTTGAGGAGCGCGAAAAGACGGGCCGCACGCCCGGCCCGCATGGGGGCGCCGGTGTCGCGCGGCGGCGGGGCGCTGGTCTTGCCGGAGGGGGAGTGGGCCTGGCTGGGCAAAAGGGTGGTTTCCAGGGTGAAGGACCCCGTATTTATGACATGAGGGCCTTAAGAAATGGTCGATGACCTGACGTTGCGTCGCGCTTTGGCGGCTGCATAAGCCGCAAGCGGAGCGTGCCGGCAGGATTTCATGCCGGCGGGCAGGGTCCTCACCTCCCTATCCTGCCGTGAGCGTGAGGGGAATTCGCAAAAGCGCGAGGGTCATTCAAAGGCCGCCAAAGGAAGCTTGACAGGGGCGGGAACTTGCGGAATCAATGGAACAAAGAGCGAACATCTTTCGATGGTGCTTCTTGCGTCGGCCGCGCGTGGTGCGGAGGGAGCCTCCCCTGCGCAGCTTGAGGAGCGCGCCGACCTGTCCCGGCCCCTGCGTCCGCCAATCCCATGCGGGGGCCGGATTTTCATTCAGGTCTGCCTGGGCCGAACAGGAGACCGGTTTGGGGCCTCAGGCCGGGGTGCCCGCTTCGTCGAGCGCCTCCACATAGAACCAGCGCCCGGCCTTCTTGCGGAAGCGGCTGAGTTCGCGGTGAGTCTCCAGCTTGCCGCCCGAGAGGAAGCGCGCCTCGAAGAGCACGAGGCCGTCCCGGTCAGAGGCGGTTCCGGCCTGCGTCTGAAGGACGGTGAGGCCGGCCCAATGGTTCTCCGCGGCCCAGCGGGCGGTCGCCTCGTGGTCGAAGCCCGGCTGATGGCGCGGCCAAAGGGTGTCCTTCAGGTAGTCGATCCGCTGACAGACATAGGCCGTGTAGCGGGACCGCATCAGGGCCTCCGCCGTGGGGGCCGGGGCCGAGCCATCGAGGCGCGGGCCGCAGCATGCGGCAAATGTTTTGCCCGAGCCGCAGGGGCAGGGGGCCGACGAGGCAATGGGGCTGCCGGATTGAGAAGTGGACATCGATCGGGACACCGGGTGAGGCTTGGGCTGGGTCATGGTCGTGCCCTGGGGCGGCTGGGCAAGGTCTGGCACAGGTTTTCCGGAACGGGCCGCAGCGGAGCCCGGAACCGGGTTGGGCTGAGGGTCGGCAAGATGCGGCTTGCGCGTGGAGCTTGCGGCCTGTTCTAGGGGGCGTCGTGCAGACCCGCAAGCCGGAGGGTGGCGGCTTACGTTCTCCAGACGATCCGGCCTGGTGTGGGCTTGGCGTCAGGGGGCAAGCGAGGCGATGTAACGGGCCAGATCACCGATCTCCCGGTTACCCAGAGACATGGCGGGCATTTTCGGATGGGGATCGCCCAGAAACGCGGCGAGGGCCGCCTCGCTGAAACCGTCGCGGGCCGCGATGTCGCGGAAGGCGGGAAGGTTTGCGTCGCTCTGGCGGGGCTGATCATCCGCCACCAGATGGCAGGCGGCGCACCACTGCAGGGCAAGCGCCTTGCCGGCCGCCGCATCGGCCGCGTCGCTCTTTGTAGCGAGGAGGAGGCTGGCCGCGAGCAGGGCCGGAGCGACGATGGCGAGAGACAGGATACTGCGGCGCAGCGTCTTGGATCTGGACTGGGACGCCGGATCTTTTGCATGGGCAGGTCCATGCGCCGCCTCATGCACGGATAAGATGGTGTACGCCGGACGCGGGTCGATTGCGGAACCTGTCAGTCGATGCTCGTTGTGCATGTCGGGGTCTCTCCTCGCAGCGGAACGGGGAAGAGCCGCCGCGTCCGGTCTCCCCTGTCATGCCCTCCGCGGAGAGGATGGGCGCTGCGAGGGGCTGCTGTCAAACTCTCCATCGTCCTCTGATTGTCCGGCGGTCCGGTCGTCCGGTCGGTTTGAGGCTCGGGGCGGCCAGGCAACCCGTGTGTGAAGGCATTGGGGTACCGGCACCGGTCAGGCAGGGCCAGAGACCGTTGCTGTGCTGGCGGAGGAAAGTGAAGCGCAAAACGAAAAAGCCGAGCATCGTGAGATGCTCGGCTTTCAAGGCCTTTCGGCTTAACTGGAGCGGGCGATGGGATTCGAACCCACGACCCCAACCTTGGCAAGGTTGTGCTCTACCCCTGAGCTACACCCGCTTGGGTGATCCGGCTGTCCCTGTTTCAGAACGGAAGCGCCAGTGGGTGACCGGCGGCTTGCCAAATCTGCTTCTCTTGAAGAAGCGCTTCCGGTGCGGGTCCCGAAGACCCTCGGAAGGTTCGCCTTTCGGCGGAAATTGGAGCGGGCGATGGGATTCGAACCCACGACCCCAACCTTGGCAAGGTTGTGCTCTACCCCTGAGCTACACCCGCATTGCTGATCCGCAGCCGGCCCGGAAGCCGCCCGCCTCAGCGAGGTGCGCAGTATATGGACCATGCGGAGACGGATTGCAACTGGCATTTTCGAGGCTTGAAAAAATCTCGAACCCTTGTGGATATCGATTGGAGCATGCCCCGCGCGTGCCGCGAAATTCCGGGCATTTTCCGAGGCTTGCAGCCTTTCGGAGAGCATCGAAAGGCGATACGAGAGGTGATGAGCCACCTTCGAATTCCCGGCATCAGGAGGATCCGACATGCCTGCGACCCGTGCACAGCTCCTGCAGTTTCTGGCCGATCTGGACATCCCGGTCACCACCGTGGACCACGATCCGGTCTTTACCGTTGCCGAAAGCGGTGACCTGCACGAGCGCATTCCCGGCGGCCACACCAAGAATCTGTTTCTCAAGGACAAGAAGGGACGGCTCTTCCTTGTGGTGGCGCTGCAGGATGCGGAGATCGACCTGAAGCAGATCCATCAGGTGATCGGGGCGCAGGGCCGGGTGTCCTTCGGCAAGGCGGAGCAGCTGATGGAGACCCTGGGCGTCACGCCGGGGTCGGTCACGCCCTTCTCGCTGATCAATGACCGGGAGGCGCTCGCCGTCACGCCGGTTCTCGACGCGGCCATGATGACCCACGAGATCCTGAACTATCACCCGCTGCAGAATGACGCGACCACCTCGATCCGGCGCGATGATCTCCTCGCCTTCATCCGGGCCTGCGGTCATCAACCGGAAATTTTGCCCGTCAGCCAGCAGTCACGGGAAAGCGGTTTGTAATTGGCAAGCGCGATCGCCATGTTAGGGGACAAGAGAGGGGATATTTCCGGCCCGGTCGCGCGTGGTGAAATGTCCCGGTTTTGCAAGTTTGAGGCAATGGCATGAGCAACGGCGGGTATTCGATGGGCGGTTCCCTTGGAGGCGGCTTCGGCGGCAGCCTCGGAGGGTCCGTCGGGGGCTCCATGGGGGGCGGTGCGATGGGCGGCGGCAATGCAGGCGGGCAGGGCGGCAACGGGTCCGCGTCGGCCGGCGAGGGCCTCGTCTTTGATGTGACCACCCAGACCTTCATGAAGGATGTCATGGAGGCCTCACGCTCTCAGGTCATCCTCGTGGACTTCTGGGCTCCCTGGTGCGGCCCGTGTCGGCAGCTGACGCCTGCGCTGGAAGGGGCGGTGAAGGCCGCCGGTGGCGCGGTGAAGCTCGCCAAGATGAACATCGACGAAAGCCCGGAAGTGGCCGGGCAGATGGGCATCCAGTCCATCCCGGCCGTGGTCGCCTTCAAGGACGGCCAGCCGGTCGATGGGTTCATGGGCGCCCTGCCGGAAGGCCAGATCAAGGCTTTCATCGAGCGGGTGGCGGGACCGGCCCCGGTCAATCAGCTCGACCAGATGCTAGACGAAGGCGAGGCGCTGCTTGCCGAGCGCGACTATGGCAATGCCTCCCAGTTCTTCGGCGCGGCCATGCAGATGGAGCCGGACAACACCCGGGCTCTGGCCGGCTATGCCCAGTGTTTCCTCGGTGCGAAGGAAGTGGCCAAGGCACGTGAAGTGCTGGACATGATCCCGGAGGAAAATCGCAGTGGAGCGCAGTATCTGGCCGCAAAGGCGGCGCTGGAGCTGGCCGAACAGGCCGCCGGGGTTTCCGGCAAGCTCATCGAACTTCAGCACCATGTCGATCAGAATCCCGACGACCATCAGGCCCGTCTGGATCTGGCCCTGGGTCTGGCGGATGCGGATCAGAAGGAAGCTGCGGTCGACCAGCTGATCGAGATCGTGCGCCGCGACCGCACCTGGAACGAGGATGGCGGCCGCAAGCAGCTTCTGCAGTTCTTCGAGGCCTGGGGCTTCAAGGATCCGGCCAGTGCCTATGGGCGCCGGAAACTTTCCGCCGTCCTGTTTTCTTGACGCGCGCGATCCGGGCGACACATAGACCAGATGGGGCCGGAGGAACCGGCCCCTGACCGGTTCCGGATGTGTCGGGACGCCAGCGCAGGACAGGAGCACCATGCAGGCAGGAAACGCCATTTACGAAACCATCGCGGATCTTCCGCCGGTCCTGCCCGTGTTCCCGCTGTCGGGGGCCTTGCTGCTGCCGCGGACCCAGTTGCCGCTCAACATCTTCGAGCCGCGCTATATCGCGATGATCGATGCGGCGCTGGCGGGAAATCGGCTGATCGGGATGATCCAGCCCCAGTTTTCCCGTCAGGCAATGGATATGGAAAAGCCGCCGCTCAGCCCTGTCGGGTGCGTGGGACGGCTCACCAGCTTCCAGGAAACGGGCGACGGCCGTTATCTCATCTCCCTTCAGGGGGTGACCCGCTTTGCCGTGGCGCGCGAAATGGAGGCGATCACCTCCTTTCGTCAAGTCGAATGCGATTACGTGTCCTTCGCCCATGATCTTCAGTCCGGTCTGGGCGAGGAAGAGGTCGATCGCACGGGTCTGCTGCGGGCGCTGCGCGCCTATCTGGATGCGAATGGGTTGGAAGCGGACTGGCAGAGCGTGACCGAGGCGGAAACGGAAGTTCTCGTCAACGCGCTCTGCATGATGTGCCCCTACGGACCGCAGGAAAAGCAGGCTCTGCTGGAAGCGCGGGACTTGCGCACCCGGGCAGAAACCCTCATTGCAATCACGGAAATGGATCTGGCCCGCCATGAAAATGGAGAGGGCGGCACGACGCTCCAGTGAGGGGCGCCGGGCGACACGTTTATCTGGAGCAGAAATGATGACCGAAGGCGAAGCCGAACCGGCGCAGCGTCAGATCGACCGGAAGCTGCTGGAGCTTCTTGTCTGTCCGCTGACAAAGACGACCCTCGAATATGACGCCAGCCGGCAGGAGCTGATTTCCCGGGCGGCGAAGCTCGCCTATCCGATCCGCAACGGCATTCCGATCATGCTGCCGGAAGAGGCGCGGCTCCTCGAGCCCTGATCGGCTTGCCGGCACGCCAGAAGCGCGAAAGGCCAGAAACACGAAAGGACGGCTCGCGCCGTCCTTTTTTCATGTCCGCTACCCTGGATCTGGTCGCCGTCTCAGAAGACGTAAGGCATGATGTAGAGCTGGATCACGTTTTTCAGCAGCATGATGGCCAGCAGCAGCACGATGGGGGAGATGTCGACCCCGCCGAGGTTCGGCATGCGGCGGCGAATGGGGCGCAGGACCGGTTCGGTCAGATTGTAGAGCGTCTGGCCGATGGTGGCGACAACCGGGTTGCTCGGATTCACGACGTTGAATGCATAAAGCCAGGAGAAGATGGCGCTGGCGATGATGACGAAGGAATAGAGGTCCAGAATCGTCAGGACGACAGAGAGAATTGCAAGCATAAGACCCTATCCGCGTGAGTGACTGTCTTTCGTTGTCCTGATGTAGCTTTCGCCGCTGTCATGCGCAAGAACCGCGTTGCCGATTGGGGTGAAACTGTCTGACGACATGGTAAAAGAGGGGCAGTGAGAGGATGTGTTCCGGCGCTGATGCATCCCGGCAACAGGTGCCAAAAAGTCGTCCCAGGCAACCATTGCTTGCCAGATCCGTGATAGGCTCCCTCGCGCAAGTGCAGAAAACGCTTTCTGATCAGGGATCCTTCCGTCATGTCATATGCCTGCCTTCTCTCGGGTCGCACCTTGCTGGCCTCCGTGGCCGTTGCAACCGTGCTGGCCACTCCTGCCGCAGCGCAGGAGCGCAAGCAGTATGAGATCGAGCTGGGCATCGGCGGCGCAGTGGCGCCCCGGTATGACGGTTCCGACAGCTATGCGTTTTCGCCGTTCCCGATCATTTCCTTCGGCCGGTTTTATCTTCCCGGCGTCGGGCAGGTGGTCGAAGGCAATCGCAAGACGGGCATCTATTTCTACCCGTCCTTTGGCTTCCAGGGGGAACGCAGTGCCTCCGACAACCGGGATCTCGCCGGTACCAAGACCGTCGACTGGGCGCTGGAACTGGGTTTGGGTGCTGGCTTCCGCACCGATCACCTGCGTGTCTTCGCGCAGGCGCGACAGGGGCTCAACGGTCATACGGGTCAGGTGGGTGAACTTGGCTTTGACGGGATCTTCTATCCGGTCGACAAGCTGGAAGTGAGTGCCGGTCCGCGCATCGGTCTGGCATCCGACAGCTACATGGACACCTATTTCGGTGTGACTTCGGCCGAGGCTGCGGCCAGCGGCGGGGCGCTTTCGGCCTATGATCCGTCGGGCGGCTTCAAGTCTGTCGGTCTGGAAACGCAGGTCAGCTATGACCTGACGGACCGGACCCGCCTGCACATGAAGGCGGGCTACGACCGTCTCGTCGGTGATGCGGCGGACAGCCCGATCGCGGATGCAGGGTCGAAGAACCAGTTCCACGTCGGTCTGGGCGTGTCCTACAAGTTCTCGTTCAACCTGTTCGACTGACGATCAGGCCCGCGTCGACCGGTCAAGCCCATGGGTATGACCGGGGATGAGGCGTCTGGCCGGGTCATTCGCAGGGCATGAGGCTGATTTCCTTGGCGATCTTCGTGGAGGCATCGCCGCAGGCGCCGATCACCCGCGACGGGTCGAGCCCCTTCACGCCCGTCAGATCCGCTCCCGCCAGACGGGTATGACGCAGCAGCGCGCCCGTCAGGTCCGCGCCGGAGAGATTGGCGTCCGTGAGATCCGCGCTCGAGAGACGCGTCTCGGTCAGGTCAGCACCCTGAAAATCCGCCCCGCGCGCCGACAACCGGTCCAGATCGGCGTTGCGCAGTCGCGCTTCGGTGAACCTTGCGCCATCCGCCTTGGCGCGTTCCAGGTCGATCCCGTCCATCTTGGCCCCGGAAAAGTCCGATCCGTCGATCTGCGAGCGGATCAGGGAGGCCCAGCGAAGGTCGCAGCGCACGAAGCGGCTGCCGGTCAGGGTCGTCTCGTTCAGGTCGGTGTTGCGCATGTCCGCATTGGAGAAGTCCGCGCCCAGAGCGCTGGACTTTTCGAGATCCGTGCCGCGCATGGAGGCGCCGGAGAAGATGCTGCCATCCAGCCGGGCGCGCTCCATTTCGGCGCGCCGCAGGTCGGCATCGACAAAGCGACTGTTGACGATGACGGTTTCCTTGAGATCGGTTTCCCGCAGCACGGCGCCGGAAAAGTCCGCCTTGTCCAGATCCAGACCGCGCAATTGCAGCAAGCGCAGATCACAGGACGGGCAGCCGTTGGTCTCGATGATCCGGTCGACGATCGCCACGTCATCACCCGCCCGGGCGGTGAGGGGCCATGCGAGCCCGATCAGTGCGACCGCGAGCCCGATGCGGGACGCGGTGTTTCCTGCGAACCGGTCTGCCATGTTCTCCTCCTCGCGCCACGGGGCGTAATAGGCCCGGACTCTTGCGCCAGGCCACACTCATGATGTCGGTCGGTGGATGGTCAGCGTCAAGGGCCGACGGATCACCGCAAGGTCGCACCCTAACAAGCCGGGTTTACCGTTTCGTGATTGCAGGCCATCGGCACGCAGAGTTTTTGGAGAGAGGAGGGTTGGCGCGGCGCGGCGGAAGCGGCGCTCAAGTGGAGGGGAAGGAGCGAACGGGGTCGCAGGTGTCCGCCCCTTCCATCCACAAACGCTGACGACGCACAACCTGACAATCAGCGTGCCTACTCTCTCGCAAAAGCCTTGCCAACTCGTGTGCCAGATCACGGATACCAGCGCTTGGGGCGTTTCCGCCGATCTGTCGCAATATATTGAAATTCTTCAGGCTTCAGTAACCAATCCTGCCTCGCAATCTGCAAGGCGGCCTGCGAGGCGTGGTTAGGAAGCGGTTAATGATCGGAAGCAAGAGAGGCCGCCCGATGGGCGGCCTCCAGAGGTGCAGGTCAAGGTCTGGCACTGGCGGCTTACTGGGCGGTCCAGCCGCCGTCGACGGGCAGGATGGAGCCGGTCATGGCCGAAGCGGCATCGGAGCAGAGGAAGATCGCGAGCGCTGCCACCTGTTCCACGGTCACGAATTCCTTCGTGGGCTGGGCGCGGAGCATGACGTCGCGCTTGACCTCCTCGGCGGTCATGTTGCGCGCCTTCATGGTGTCGGGGATCTGCGCCTCGACGAGGGGCGTCCAGACATAGGCCGGGCAGATCGCGTTGACGGTCACGCCGTGCTCGGCCAGTTCCAGCGCAACCGTCTTGGTCAGGCCGGCGATGCCGTGCTTGGCGGCGACGTAGGCGGACTTGTAGGGCGAGGCGACCAGCGCATGGGCCGAGGCCGTGTTGATGATGCGGCCCCAGCGGCGCTTCTTCATGCCCGGCACGGCAGCGCGGATGGAATGGAAGGCGGAGGTGAGGTTGATCGCGATGATCTGGTCCCACTTCTCGATCGGAAACTCCTCGACCGGGGAGACATGCTGGATGCCGGCGTTGTTGATCAGGATGTCCAGACCGTCGAATTCGTTCTCCGCATTGGCCACCATGGTGGCGATCTCGTCGGGCTTCAGCATGTTGGCGGCGGAATAGACGCAGCGCACGCCGAAGTCCTTCTCGATGCCGGCGCGGGTGGCCTCGATCTGGTCCGGATCACCCAAGCCATTGATCACCACGTTGGCGCCCTGTTCGGCGAGGGCACGGGCATAGGCGAGGCCGATGCCCGATGTGGAGCCGGTGACGAGAGCGGTTTTCGATTTCAGCATGATGCCTCCTCCAGGCAGAGCAAAGAAACGGACGGGTGCAGCCTGTGGCTTCCCGGACCTTCAAGGCGCGCGCCAGGTTCGGCGCGCGCATCCGGACCTCACTTTAGGAAGCGGCCCGGATTTGTTCCAGACGATTTTGCAGTGCGGAAAGGGGTCAGGCCCCGGCACCGGCGCCAGACTGGCGCTCGAGGGCGATCCGGTAGCCGTTGGTGATGACGGAAATTCCGAGCACGGTGGTGATGACCTGAAGCAGCAGATTGAGGATCAGCGACTTGATCTGCATGCCGAGGCCGATGACGCCGCCGCTTCCCAGGGCCGCGATGATCTCGATGCCGGCACCGATGAGGGCAATCGGCAGCGTCAGCGCGATCAGGGCGAGGGCCATTCGACAGCCCAGGCCCTTTGCCATGGCAAAGGCTTCGCCGAGGCCAAGAGGCTGTTCCACTGCCGTGGCAGGAAGAATGATGTTGAAGCGCATGAGCAGGGTGCTGAGGATGAAGCTGGCCGCGAGGAGAAGCGGGATTGTGACGTAGAAGCTCTCCATCGAGCTTGAGAGCAGAACGAAGATCGTGATCGCCGGAAGGAGGAAGCCCACGGCGATGAGGCCGATCAGCAGCATCTTGCCCATGAACTTCAGCTCGATGCGTCCGAGCTTCAGGTGGATCAGCCCGGGAACCTCACCCAGCAGGGCGAAGCGGTGCCAGGCGACCGAGATGGACGCCGAGGAAATGAGGGTCAGCACCATGAAGACAAGCGACAGCAGGGGATTGGCGGTGTGCCCCTGATCTGGCTCCAATCCCTGCAGGGACAGGACGAACATCAGCATGAACACAAACTGCAGGGCAAACCAGGCGCCGCAGACGCGGAAGACCGCATCGAGATTGCGGAACACGAGATAGAAACTGGCTAAAAAAATGCGCTTGAACACGAAGGGTCATCCTGACAATCACTGCGAGAGATCCTAAATAATCACAGTCTTTTCAGGGAAGTCCAGAGGCGGTAGGCCGATCGTTGCCGCAGGGCAGCGTTGCCGCGCCTCTGTCTCTTCGAGGCCTTCCCCATTGCCCATCGGGCGCAAGGGCTCTAATCAAGCAGGACAGGCCGGGCGGACAAGCGTCCTGCCCCTCCAAGGACCGTCAGCGGATCTCCAGTGGACCGACACACCTCATGATCGACAATTTTGCAAAGCAGATGCCGCGCCGGGTTTCCGTGCCGGTGAAGGTTGGCTCGGTGACGGTGGGGGGCGATGCTCCCATCGTGGTGCAATCCATGACCAATACGGATACCGCCGACGCGGATGCGACCGTCGCCCAGGTGGCGGCGCTGGCGCGAGCCGGGTCGGAGATCGTCCGCATCACCGTGGACCGGCCGGAGGCAGCTGCCCAGGTGGCGCGCATCCGCGAGCGTCTGGACCGCATCGGCGTGACGGTGCCGCTGGTGGGCGATTTCCATTACATCGGCCACAAGCTGCTGACCGACTATCCCGACTGCGCGGCGGCGCTCGACAAGTACCGGATCAATCCGGGCAACGTGGGCTTCAAGGCCAAGCGGGACACCCAGTTCTCCCAGATCATCGATCTGGCGCTCAAGCACGACAAGCCGGTGCGGATCGGCGTCAACTGGGGGTCGCTCGATCAGGAGCTTCTGACCAAGCTCATGGACGAGAATTCGGCCAGCGCCACTCCGGTCTCTGCGGCGGCGGTCATGCGCGAGGCGATCATCCAGTCCGGGCTGCTGTCGGCCCAGCGGGCCCATGACCTGGGCATGGGCAAGGACAAGATCATCCTCTCGGCCAAGGTCAGCCAGGTGCAGGATCTGATCGCGGTCTATGCGGATCTGGCGCGGCGTTGCGACTATGCGCTGCATCTGGGGCTGACCGAGGCCGGCATGGGCACCAAGGGCATCGTTTCCTCGGCTGCCTCCATGGGCATCCTGTTGCAGCAGGGCATCGGCGACACGATCCGCGTCTCGCTGACGCCGGAGCCGGGCGGGGATCGTACCCGCGAGGTTCAGGTGGCGCAGGAGCTGCTGCAGGTCATGGGCTTCCGGGCCTTCGTGCCCGTGGTCGCCGCCTGCCCGGGCTGCGGCCGCACTACCTCCACCGTGTTCCAGGAACTGGCCAGCGACATTCAGGATCACATCCGCACCTCCATGCCGGTGTGGCGCGAACAGTATCCCGGCGTCGAGGGGCTGAACGTGGCCGTGATGGGCTGCATCGTGAATGGTCCGGGGGAATCCAAGCACGCGGACATCGGCATCTCCCTGCCGGGGACGGGCGAGACACCGTCCGCGCCGGTCTTCATCGACGGCGAGAAGGTGACCACCCTGCGCGGTGAGGGCATTGCCGACGAGTTCAAGCAGATGGTCCTCGACTACATCGAGAAGCGCTTCGGCCAGGGAGCCCAGGGCTAAGGGGGCAACCGGGGCGGGGGCTTCCGCCAGCGGTTCGCCGAGCGACGTGGCCTGAGGCCGATTTCGGGCCGGGTCTTCAAGCGGGGATGGCAGACAACATGACGACGGGCCAGCAGGCAGGCACCGAACCCAAACCGGCGATCCTGGTGATCACCTCCCAGGTCGTGCGCGGGGGCATCAGCGGACGCGGCATCACCTTTGCGCTGGAGCGGCTGGGGCATCCGGTCTGGTTTCTGCCGACCGTTCTTCTGCCCTGGCATCCGGGGCAGGGGCCGGGCACACGGATCACGGCGGATGTGAAGACATTCTCCGCGCTGGTCGAGGATCTGATCGCCTCGCCGAAGCTGGGCGAGATCGGCGGCATCGTGACCGGTTATCTGGGCGATCCGGCGCAGGCGGAACCGGTCGCTGCCCTGATCCGTGCGGTGAAACAGGCCAACCCGAAGGCGCTGCATGTGTGCGACCCGGTGATGGGCGACCACATGGGCGAAACCGGCCGGCTTTACGTGCCCAAGGCGACCGCGGAGGCGATCCGGGATCATCTGGTGCCGCTGGCCGACATCGTGACCCCCAACAGCTTCGAGCTGGGCTGGCTGACGGGACGTACCATCGACAGCGAGACCCAGGCTCTTGCGGCGGCCCGTTCGCTCAAGGCCGACCGGGTGCTGGTGACGTCCTCGCCCGCGCTGCGGCGCAATTCCATTGCCAATCTTCTGGTGACCGGTCGCCATGCCATCGTGGCCGAGCACGCCGCCGTCCCCAATCCGCCCAACGGTACGGGCGATCTCATGTCCGGGCTGCTTCTGGCCTGGCTGCTGGCCGGGGCCAGCGACGAGACCGCGCTGGTGCGCGCGGCGGCGAGCACCTTCGAGCTGGTGGCGCGCAGCGTGAAGAAGGGGGCTGACGAGTTGCTCTTCGCCGAGGAGCAGGGCTCCGTCGCCAAGCCCATGGCGCTGGTTTCCACCCGGCGGGTGATGGAGCTGGTGGGCCGTGGCTGACAGCGGTCCGCCCCTCCTCGTCGCCGGTGTCGACGGCTGCAAGGAAGGCTGGATCTGCGTTGTCTTTCCCCTCGACCGGCCTGCCGAGGCCCGCTCCCTGCGGGTCGAGCATTTTCGGGATCTTCTGGAGCTGGACCCGGCGCCGGCCGTGATCGCCGTCGACATGCCCATCGGCCTGCCCGACCGGCTGACGCCGAAGGGCCGGGGGCCGGAACAGGCCGTGCGGCCGCTGCTCGGTGCGCGTCAATCCTCGGTCTTCACCGTTCCCTCCCGTGGCGCCGTCTTCTGCGACGACTACCGTGCGGCCTGCGATGTGGCGCTGGCCACGTCCGAGCCGCCGCGCAAGGTCTCGAAGCAGTGCTTTCACCTCTTTCCGAAGATCCGGGAGCTCGACGCGCTGATGACGCCTCAGCGCGAGGCCCAGATCTATGAGGCGCATCCGGAGGTGGCCTTCTGGCGGCTGAACGGGGACGCGCCCATGAGCCTGCCGAAGAAGGTGAAGGGTGCGGCCAATGGGCCGGGTCTTGACCAGCGCGCGGCGCTGCTGGTTTCCCACGGCTACAGTCAGGCGTTCCTGGACGCGGCCCGGCCGAAGGGCGTGGGGCGCGACGATCTGCTCGATGCGGCGGTGAACGGGCTGGTGGCGCAGCGGATCGTCAAAGGAGAGGCGCTACCCTTCCCCGATCCCTTTGAGCGGGACGGCAAGGGCCTGCGCATGGCGATCTGGGCCTGACCTGCGCATGGAGCGCTCTGGTCAGGCCTGACAGTTGCGGGTGCGTGTCGCCGATTTTTATTGGGGCTTGGATTCCGGCACGCCGGTCAGGGTTGCCGGATCGACCGTCAACTGGGCTTCCGGTTCGGCGGCGCTGGCACCGGCGCCGAAGGGCAGGAACTTCTTCAGGAACCCGGTCGGGGTGTTGCCGCTCGCTGCCGAGGGCTGAGCCGCAAAGGCGGTTGCCACCGGAGAGGCGGTCGGCGCCTGGATCGGCGACTGGCCGGTGGCCGTCGGGCCGGGCACGGCGATCTGTCCGGGAGCCGGCGCCGTGGTTGCTGCGACCGAGGTTTCGGTTGATGCCGTTGCGGTTGCCTCTGTGGCCGGCTGACCGCCGCCAAAGGCGCGGGCAATGGCCGTCTCGCGCTCGGCGCGGCGCTTCTGGCGCTCTTCTCGGGCTTCCAGCTTCGCGACGAGCTCCTGATAGGTCTCCTCGTCCTTGCTCTGCTTTTCGGCGAGCAGCGAGGCAAGCGCCTGGGGCACTTCATAGGTCGGGCATTTCGCGGAGGCCTGGAAGGGCACGTTGGCGAGAACCGGCGTGGCGTCGAAGACATATTTCTTCTCGCACACATCGACCTTCGGCGGCACCTTGGTCAGCTCGAAATGGTCGTAACCGACCTTGAGCATGTTCCAGAACTCCAGGTGCTCGCTGTCGCGGTGACGGGCCATGTTCTCCGCCGTCATGCGGAAGGGGAAGGCCTGCACCTGGAAGGAGCGCTGGCCGCCCTTGAAGCTGTCGCGGGCAAGGGCATAGATGTCCTGAACCTGTTCGTCGGTCATGGCATAGCAGCCGCGGGACGAGCAGGCGCCGTGGACCATCAGATGCGAACCCGTCCGCCCGTGGGACCGGTCATAGGCATTCGGATAGCCCAGGTTGAAGGCCAGGTGATAGTTGGAGTTCGGGTTCATCAGGCCGGGGGTGATCTCGTAGAACCCTTCCGGGGCCTGACGGTCGCCTTCCTTGAACTTCGGCCCCAGATCGCCGGACCACTTGCAGATCTCGAATTCTTCCAGCAGCTCGTAGCGGCCGTTGCGCTTCTGCTTCCAGACTTCGAGAGCGGATTCTTCCTTGAAGATGCGGATCATGATCGGCGACGTCGCCGACATGTCGCGGGCCTTCATCTTGGTGACGATTTCTTGGGACACCGGGCGCTGGGCCTTGGGGCCATAGCCGAGTTCATCCACCTGGCAGCCGGCCAGCATCGTCACGAGGGCAAGGGCCGCTGCCATCCTGCGGAAGGGGAAGCTCTGGAAGGGACGCATCTGCTTCATGTCGATCAATCTGTTCCGACTTCTGCTCCAACGCCGGCCGGCCGTGAGCTCATCGGATTTCTCATGGGTTCGAAACCGGATCAGCTTAGGGACGTCATGGTTGATGCGAGGTTACCGCACGCACGAGGGGGGGACAAGGACGTGTCCGGTTCGCGGCCTGCCGGCATCTCGTTGATCCGGCAAGGTCTCCCGGTCATCACGCTGCCGGTCTGGCGTTCTCCCCTCGTTCGCAGGCTCATGCGCCGCGATTGGGGCATAAGAACGGCAAGACGGCCCGGAACGGCAAAGGGGCCGCGCCCTTCCGGACACGGCCCGTTGCACATTTCGGTGATGTCCGCGGTGCGGGAGTCTTCGGATCAGGCGAGCGAACGGCCGATCTTGAGGAACTTCTCGCGACGCTGCTTGCGCAGGCCTGCCGCGTCCAGCTTGCTCAGCTCGGCCAAGGTGCTCTCGATCACGTCACCGGCGCGGGAGATGACCGTCTCGCGTGCCCGATGGGCGCCGCCGATCGGCTCCTCGACGATGCCGTCGATCACGCCGAGCTGGCGCAGATCCTGAGCGGTGATCTTCATGTTGGTGGCCGCGTCCTGAGACCGGGCGCTGTCGCGCCACAGGATGGAGGCTGCGCCTTCCGGCGAGATGACCGAATAGATGGCGTGTTCCAGCATCAGGACCTTGTTGCTGGCCGCAATTGCAATGGCGCCGCCGGAGCCGCCTTCCCCGATGACCAGGGAGACGTTCGGGGTGCTGAGGCCAAGGCCCTTGTCGGTGGAGCGCGCGATGGCTTCGGACTGGCCGCGTTCTTCCGCGCCCTTGCCCGGATAGGCTCCGGCGGTGTCGACCAGGGTGATGACCGGAAGGCCGAAGCGTTCCGCCATTTCCATGATGCGCACGGCCTTGCGATAGCCTTCAGGGCGCACCATGCCGAAGTTGTGTTTCAGGCGGGACTGGGTGTCGTGTCCCTTTTCCTGGGCCAGGATCGCGACCGACTGACCGCGGAAACGGCCAAGGCCGGCGATCAGGGCATGGTCCTCGGAGAACTTGCGGTCACCGGCGAGCGGGGTGAAGTCCTCGATCAGGCCGGAGATATAGTCCAGCGCGTGGGGCCGGTCCGGGTGACGGGCGACCTGGGTCTTCTGCCAGGGCGTGAGCTTGGCGTAGATGTCCTTGAGGGTTTGCGAGGACTTGACCTTCAGCCGCTCGATCTCGTCTTCCACATTAACGGCTTCCCCACCCGAGGCGAGCGCCCGGAGTTCCTGGATCTTGCCTTCGATGTCGGCGACGGGTTTTTCGAAATCCAAATAGCTGTGCATGTACTCGTATACCTGGAACAGACCGCGTGCGGCGAGGCCGTCTGGCGGCCTTCTGGCATCCTGCCCGTTTCCGCGGCGGGAAACGAGCAAAACAATCGGACTTTCGCAGGGCTCTAGCAAGAGACGCCTGTCCACGCAAGGGTGAGCTTGCCTCCGAGAGGGATCAGGCCGGGATGATTCGCCGTCGATCAGTTCTCGGCGCGGTCGCTCGAGGCACCTTCGATGTTCAGCTTGCTGGCTTCCAGAACCAGTTCGCCGGTCTCGGTTTCGACCGAGATGCGATAGGGAATGAGCACATCCTCGCGGCCGGCGGGGGCCAGCCAGGTTTCCATCTTGGCCTGGGTCAGCTGCTTGACGGAATCCTTGGAGGGGCGATGACCCGCGACAGGGGTCCAGCGGGCCGAGCACACGACGACCGGGCCATTGTAGCCGTGACCGGAGACGTCCTTTATTTCCTTGAAGGAAAGCTTGATGTCGAACCGGGTCCAGCCGTCGAAGATCGGCAGGGTGCGCTTGCAGGCCTGCTCGCTCAACCCGCTCTTGCCGACGCTGACGGGCATAAGGGCGGCACTCAGCGGATCCATCGCGTTGCGGCGGTGCTTGTTGGTGACCTCGATGCGTTCCTTGTTGGGGCGGAACTGGGGGGCGACATCAAAGGAGCGAATGTGGCCGGAGCCCTGGGTGAGCGCCACATAGAAGTCGATGTCGGCTGCGCGGGACGCCATCTGATACTTGGAGGGGACAACCTTGTCGCCCACCAGCCAGCCGGAGGCCGTCGCGCTGCCCTTGCCGGTGGAAAAGAGCGTGCCGATGCCGGCAGGCTCCAGGCCGACCTTGGCGGAGTAGGCATTGCCCTGCAGCACGAGCGCGAGGCTTGCCCGGCCGATGGTGAAGCCGGCGAGGGAGACATTATATAGACCACCCACGCTGGCCTTCTTGGCAAGAGCAGGTGTCGGCGAGACCAGGGTGGCGAGACCGCACAGGGTTGCCAGCGTCGCGAGGGTGGCCGTCAGGCGCTTCCCAAAGGGTTTGAATCCAGACACGTATACCTACCTCCAGGCTGCCGCCGCCCCAAGGGCCCGGCCGGCCGATGCGCCCCCGCATCCGACGCTTCTAGCAAAAAAGCACGCGTCCGCTTGAAAAAATGGTTGCTTGCGGTCAGATTGCCGGCTCGTTCCGGTCGGTGTCGACAGGGTCCGGCAGCAAATCAGCCCGCGGATTTCACCGCAATTGTTTGCTGTTATGGTAACTCTCCCGTTAACGCCGGGGCCGGCTTGAAGGAAATTCGCGGAATCGTCTTCCCTGGCCCAACAAGCCTTGACGGGGGCGTTCGCGATCAGTATAGCAGGCCAACTTTTTCCGTACAAAAGCCGGAGATGCCGTAGCCGGGCCTTGGTCCGCTCCCTTCCGGTTGTAACAGCCGTTCCCGTTTCCGGGTCGGCCAGAAGACAAAAGGTGATAACATGGCACGCCGTTGCGAACTCTCCGGCAAGGACGTGATGACGGGTAACAACGTCTCGCACGCCAACAACAAGACCCGCCGCCGTTTCCTGCCGAACCTGTGCGTGGTCTCTCTGATGAGCGAATCGCTGGGTGAAACCTTCCAGCTGCGCATCTCTGCCCATGCTCTGCGTTCGGTCGAGCACCGCGGTGGTCTGGACGCCTATCTGATGAAGGCTTCCGACGATGGCCTCTCCACGAAGGCCCGTCAGATCAAGGCTTCCATCAAGAAGCAGCAGGCTGCTGCCGCTTGAGGCCTGGTCCCGACAAGGACTTGAATTAATGAACGGTTCTCGGAACATTTCCGTGGCCAGACTCGCCATCGCGATCCTCGCGATGGCGTCTGTCGTTGTGGCCTCCAATTATCTTGTGCAGTTTCCCGTGCACGGGGTGCTCGGTGGCATCAACCTGGCCGATCTCCTCACCTGGGGTGCCTTCACCTATCCGGCGGCCTTTCTGGTCACGGATCTGACGAACCGCCGGTTCGGGGTGAATGCCGCGCGCCTGGTGGTGCTGTCCGGCTTTGTGGTCGCTGTGGTGCTGTCTGTCTGGCTGGCCACGCCGCGCATCGCGATTGCCTCCGGCTCGGCCTTCCTGGTCGCACAGCTGCTCGATGTGACGATCTTCGATCGCCTGCGCCGGGCAACCTGGTGGAAGGCGCCGATCGTGTCGTCGCTGATCGGGTCGGTCGTGGATACGGTGCTGTTCTTCGGGCTCGCGTTTGCGGCGGTGTTCTCCGCGACGCTCGGATATCACGATGAGTTTGCGACGGAAGTTGCGCCCCTCTTCGGTGTCCTCGCCTCGGAAGCGCCGCGCTGGATCTCCTGGGCGCTGGGTGACTTCAGCGTGAAGATCCTCGTGTCCCTGCTGCTGCTGGCCCCCTACAGGGTGCTGATGGCGCTGATCGCGCCGCTGCCCGCAGCCCGGACGGCGTGATCCGGATCCTTTCAGAGTTTCGAAAAAAGGCGTCCTCCGGGACGCCTTTTTTTGTTGTGGTCGGGGACACCGAACCCCGGGGCTCCGGCTCGCGCTCAAGCGGTCGCACTCTCCGAGCTCGCTATCGTCGTCCTCGGTCTTGACCCGAGGATCCAGTATCCGTAGGGACGGTCTTTTTCCCGGCAAGTGGCGTTGTTTAATGGATTCCCGGGTCTCGCTAACGCTTGGCCGGGATGACGACGGATGGATTTTGTGGAGGGCGGCGTCGGTTCTGGTGAACTTCCTGAACTTTCGTCACCCCGGACGCAGCGAAGCGGAGATCCGGGGGCGGTGAGCCGAGGTGGTTCAGTTTTCAGGATTCTCGCCCCGAACTCAGACCAGCCGCGCCGTCAGCAGTCTCACCCCGACGAAGCCAAAGAGCATGGCGAAGAGGCCGTTGAAGACGCGGGCGGTTTTGGCATAGCCCCGGCGCACCCGGTCGATGGAAAAGAGATAGCCGTAGCCGAGGAAGACCGTGAAGCTGCAAAAGGCCAGAGAGCCCATGACAACGGCCAGTTGGACTGGTGTGGTTTCCGGCGGAAGGCCGACCGAGTAGACCGAGCCGTAAAACAGGATGGCCTTGGGGTTGGTCAAATGCAGCGCCAGCCCCTTGCGAAAGGCCTTTGCGGGAGCAGTGATCACCACTGGAGACAGGCCCACGCCAGAGCTCAGGAAGGCTGCCCGGCCGGACACGAAGGCCAGATAAAGCAGGTAGGCAGCCCCGACATAGCGCAGGATCTCGAAGATCCAGGCATGGGCCATCATGATGGCGGCCAAGCCGAAGGCTGCGGAAAAGGACCATGTCAGCGAGCCGCAGAAAACGCCGAGAGCCAGAGTCATGCCCATCTTGCGGCCGGAGGCCATGGAGGTTCCTGCAACAGCCATGGTGGCCGGGCCCGGGCTTCCGGCTGCGAGAAAGAAGGCCAGAAGGATGAGCGGCAGGTTCATGTCTGTCAGCATGGACATCTCCCGAAGGATTGCGCTTTTTCCAGCTTATCGGGTGTTCAGGCGGAACTCCAGCAAGAGGCTGCGCTGGATGCCGTTGAAATTGTTGTCGCTGACGAGGGTCAGTATGGTGCGGCCCTGGGCATCCTGATGGACGCTCAGGCCTTCCATGTTGTCGATCTGGAAATTGGCATTGGCCTCGATCAGCACGTCGCCTTCGATGACGCCGCCGGACTTCAGGGTTTCGGCCGGGAAACGGCGCAGGCGCATGCCGATCAGATCGAGAAGGTTGAAGCGGCGCTCCAGCAGCAGCAGGTCGCCGTTCGGCAGGAAGGCGGCGTCGGTGGCGTCATAGCGATCGCTGCGGCGCAGGCGAAACGGATTCCACAGGCCTTCCTGCAGATAGGCGCCGGGAAGGATACCCGGATCCTTGGGGTCCTGTTCGGCGACCGCCAGAAGCACCGGTCCGAGCGGGCCTGATGCGGGGGCAAGCGCCAGCGCCTCCAGTCCCTTGTTGTAGCCGAGACGGGACAGGCTCGGGGGAAGCCCGATGGCAGGTCCGACGGCCGGTGCCGCCCCATCGCGCCCTTCGCCTGCGGGCCAGATCAGGGGCATGATGGCATGGTTGCGCTCGGACGAGACGAAGGCCTGCGTTGGCGACAGGGCCAGCCCTTCCAGATCATGATGATCCGAGGGTTCGAGCAGACGGCCGTCCGGCGTGCGCAGCGTGTCCAGACGCAGGCGGGTGAGGGCTGTGATCCGGCCCGCGCCATCGCGAACCAGATTGGCGCGAACCAGCACGCCCCGGTCGGTGATGGCGACAAGCCGGCTACCCTGATCGGTCACCTCGACGCCGGACAACCCTCCGAAGCGGGCCGAGTTGGTGCCCAGAACGCAGCCGCCAAGGAAAGTAAGCTGGCCGAAGCGGGTGCTGTCGCTCCCCCGCTCGAAGCTGTCGATGGGGGTGCAGGTGGCCTGCACGAACCGGTCTGGCTTGGCGGATGGGGGCGGAGCGTCCGTGCCATGGGCGAGGAAACTCCCGCCCACGAGGCCGCCGGTGAGGGCGAGCGAGGCAAGTGCCGTGACCCAACGGGCTCTGGCGCGCCGCTCTCTGCGTCGCCTGGTCTTCATCGCCACCGGGCTATCGGCCCGCGCGCCGGCCGCCTGCGCGGCGTCTGCCGCGTCCGGCCTGAGCTGCCTGAACCTGATCGTCGAAGAGATCGGCGAGCTGGTCGGTCATGGCGCCTGCAAGCTCTTCCGCATCCACGATGGTCACGGCCCGGCGATAGTAGCGGGTCACGTCGTGACCGATTCCGATGGCAATGAGTTCGACCGGCGAGCGGGTCTCGATGTCCTCGATGACATAACGCAGGTGACGCTCCAGATAGTTGCCCGGGTTGACCGACAGGGTGCAGTCATCCACCGGCGCGCCATCGGAGATCATCATCAGGATGCGGCGCTGCTCGGGCCGGGCCATCAGCCGGTCGTGGGCCCATTTCAGCGCCTCGCCGTCGATGTTCTCCTTCAGCAGGCCTTCGCGCATCATCAGGCCGAGGTTGCGCCGGGCGCGGCGCCAGGGCGCATCCGCCGACTTGTAGATGATGTGGCGCAGGTCGTTCAGGCGTCCGGGGGACGCGGGCTTGTTTTCCGCCAGCCAGGCCTCGCGGGACTGACCGCCCTTCCAGGCCTTGGTGGTGAAGCCGAGGATCTCGACCTTCACGCCGCAACGCTCCAGCGTGCGCGCCAGAATGTCGGCACAGGTGGCTGCCACGGTGATCGGGCGGCCGCGCATGGAGCCGGAATTGTCGAGCAGCAGGGTCACCACCGTGTCGCGGAAATTGGTGTCCTGCTCCTGCTTGAAGGCCAGCGGCGACATGGGATCGGTGATGGCGCGGGTGAGCCGTGCCGTATCGAGGATGCCCTCCTCGAGATCGAAGTCCCAGGAGCGGTTCTGCTGGGCCATGAGCTTGCGCTGAAGCCGGTTGGCAAGGCGGGCGACCGCGCCGCCCAGATTGGCGAGCTGCTTGTCGAGGAACCCGCGCAGCCGGTCCAGTTCGGCGGAATCGCAGAGCTCTTCAGCGCCCACGGTCTCATCGAACTTCGTGGTGAAGACCCGGTAGTCCGGTCCGGCGGGGCGATTGGAGAGCGGCATGTCGCGCCGGTCCATCTCGCCTGCTTCCTCGGAGCCGTCGGCCATGTCTTCCTCGGAGAGGTCGTCCATGTCCGCGTCTGCGCCGTCCTGTTCGCCGGCGTCCTGCTCCTCGCCGGTCATTTCCATGTCCTGGGGAGAGGCTTCCTGCTCGCCGGCGTTTTCCTCGTTGTCGGCGCCGGTTTCGGACTCGTCGTTGTTGCCGTTGTCCTCGGACTGATCCGGCTGGTCGTGCTCGTCCTCGCCGCTCAGGTCGTCACCCATGTCCAGCGAGCTCAGCAGTTTGTGCATCTGCCGGGCGAAGGCATCCTGATCCTCAATGCGGGGAATGAGGCGGTCGAGATCCTCGCCGGCCTTTTCCTCGATCCAGTCGCGCCACAGGTTGACCAGGTTGGTGGCAGCCTCCGGGGGCGGAGAGCCGGTGAGGCGCTCGCGGACCATCAGGGCAATGGCCTCGTGCAGCGGGGCTTCCTCGCGGCTGACAACCGCGCCTGCGTTGGCCTTCATGTACTTGTCGTCGAGCATTGCCGCCAGATTGCTGGCGACCCCGGGCATGCGGTTCGCGCCGACGGCATCGCAGCGGGCCTGTTCGACGGCTTCGAAGATGGCGCGGGCTTCCGGGCCCGACGGCGCGCGACGGGCGTGCACCTTGGCATCATGGCAGGCCTTGCGCAGGGCCATGCTGTCGCCGAGGCCGCGGGTGATCGCGATCTCGCGGGCCGTGACCTTGCGGGACGGTTCGGGCAGGCGGACGGTGTTTCCGGACAGGCCCGGACGGTCACCGGAGAAGATCACCTCCAGCTCGCCGTCGCCGGCGATGGCGCGCACCGTGCCCCCGACAGACTGCTTGAAGGGTTCGTTCGGCGGGGTGGACCGTCCACCCGGATTGGAGTTGCTGCCCGGCCCGGCCATGGCGCTTACCTCTTGAAAACAGACGGGTCGAGGGTGTCCACGGTCACGTCGGTGATCCGTGCCCCCGAAAGAATGACCTGTGCCTCGTCGACGGGCTCAAGAACGAGGGCGCTGATGCCCTGGTTGAAGCCGCCGTACTTGACGAGGAAAAAGCCATCGAAAACGAAAAAGCCATGCTGATAGGCATATCCGCCGGTGCTGCTGACCTGCGTGCCTTCGTCCTGGCTGGGGAGGAAGGCGACGAAGAGATCGCCGTCCTCATAGGCCTGAAGCGTGTCGTCCTGGCCGCTGTCCACCTGTTCGAAGGAGACCTTCAGCCCGATGATGCTGTCGACCGCCTCGTCGAGGGCGCGGGCGAAGCCGGGATAGCTGGCCGTGTCCACCGCACCGTTGATCCGGTACAGGGTCACGTCGGCAGCGGGAGCCGCCAGGGTGCCCGCCAGAAGCAGGACCGCGGCGGATGCCGCCGAACGAAGCCAGGATCCCGACCCCGGCCTCATGTCAGCTGACCACGATGTTTGCGGCGGATTCGGGCAGTTCCTCGCCGAAGCAGCGCTGATAGAACTCGGCGACCAGCGCCTGTTCCATGTCGTCGCACTTGTTGAGGAAGGTCAGGCGGAAGGCAAAGCCGGTGTCGCCGAAGATCTCCGCATTCTCCGCCCAGGTGATCACCGTACGCGGGCTCATCACGGTGGACAGATCGCCGTTGATGAATGCGTTCCGGGTCATGTCGGCGAGGCGAACCATCTTGGAGACGGTCGCGCGGCCCTCGGCACCCTGATAGTGCTTGGCCTTGGACAGGACAATGTCCACCTCGTTGTCATGGGGCAGGTAGTTCAGCGTGGTGACGATCGACCAGCGGTCCATCTGGGCCTGGTTGATCTGCTGGGTGCCATGATAGAGGCCGGAGGTGTCGCCGAGGCCCACGGTGTTGGCGGTGGCGAACAGGCGGAAGGCCGGGTGAGGACGGATCACGCGGGACTGGTCGAGCAGGGTCAGCCGACCGGAGCTTTCCAGAATACGCTGGATCACGAACATCACGTCCGGGCGGCCGGCGTCATATTCGTCGAAGACCAGCGCCACGTTGTGCTGATAGGCCCAGGGCAGGATGCCATCGCGGAATTCGGTGACCTGGAGTCCGTCCTTGAGCACGATCGCATCCTTGCCGACGAGATCGATACGGGAGACGTGGCTGTCCAGGTTGATGCGGATGCACGGCCAGTTCAGGCGTGCTGCGACCTGTTCGATGTGGGTGGACTTGCCCGTCCCGTGATAGCCGGTGACCATCACGCGGCGATTGTGGGCAAAGCCCGCCAGAATGGCGAGGGTCGTGGCACGGTCGAACAGGTAGTCCGGGTCGCGTTCCGGCACGTGTTCGGACGGTGCTGAGAACGCGGGAACCATCAGGTCCGTCTTGAAGCCGAACACCTCTTCCACGGAAACCTTGGTGTCGGGCATGCTCTCAGCCACGGGCGTCATCTCAGTCATCTATCCTCCGCTGCCTCAGGCCAGCGCCTCAAGGAACGTCTTCATGGGAATGCCCGCAAGGACCCTGCGGGCTAACAGAAACCGGCTTTCTTCAGGACATTGTAGGCCTGAATGATTTCCCGCAGGCGGTCCTCGAAGGAACGATCACCGCCGTTGGCATCCGGGTGGTTCAGCTTTACCAGCTCCTTGTAGCGCGCCTTGATTTCGTCGCCACGAGCCGTCTCCGGTAGATTGAGCACATCTAGCGAACGCTTTTCAAGCGCAAGTACCTTCCGTTGACGCGGTCGGCGTGCGGAAGATGCACGCTGGTGTGCATTCTGACGCATCTGTTCGCGCGGATCGTATCCGTCGGGGCCTTCTGCGGCATCCCGGTTCACGCCCATCTTCCAGGTGGGACGATGGCCGGTGAGGGAATCCTTTTGATAGGCGCGCACGTCGTCATCGCCCATTCCGGCGAAGTAGTTGTACGACTTGTTGTATTCGCGCACGTGATCGACGCAGAACTGGAAATACTGGCCCTCGCGGTTGCGGCCCTTCGGCGCACGGTGCGGCGCGGGGCGATCGCAGCCCGGGTGGTCGCACGTCGGATGCAGATCTTCCTCGATCCGTTCCCGGTTCGGCTTCACGCGAATGCTGTCGAAGATTTTGGAGTCCAGTTTCATGGCGCTCAATATCGTTCGCTCATGGGGGAGGGACAAGCCGGGACTTGTCCTATCCCGGAAGTTTTTGGATGCCGCACGCTCAGGCGTTGGCAGGGTTTTGGGGCGGAAGGCCGAAGAGGGCAAGGCCGCTGCGGCGAAAAAGACCTGAATGGCCCGGAAGGAACAGGTCCCTCGCGCGCCAGACGGTCTTCATGGGAGATCCATATGGCATCAACATGGCAGCGGAGTGGGTGAGCCCGTCGCAAGACCGCTTGACGGGTTGCGAGGCGATGCCCAAAACAGGCGCATGAGCACCAAGCACATCATCCAGACCAAACTCGCCGACGCCTTCCAGCCGACCCTGCTGGAGGTGATCGACGAATCCGATCGGCACAAGGGCCATGGCGGCTGGCGCGAAGGCGGGGAAACCCACTTCCGCGTCCGCATCGTGGCCGGTGCCTTCTCAGGCATGAGCCGGGTGAACCGGCACCGGGCCGTCAACGAGCTTCTGGCTGCAGAGCTGGAAGGAGGCGTGCACGCGCTGGCCATCGAGGCCCGCGCACCGGAAGAGCCGGATCCCCGCGCCGCCCGCGTGGCCGATCAGGGCTGAGGGTAAAGCTCGGGCTGCGCCCTGTCACGCTTTTGGCGCGATGGCGGGTGCGGCTGCCGGCGGCGGCACGGATGCGGCGCGCGCTGCGGCCGCATGGGCCTGATCGAGCGGCAGGATGCGCAGCCGGGTGATGCGGTTGCGCTCGCGCCGCAGGACAGTGAAGCGGAAGTTGTGGAAGGTGAAGATCTGCCGCTCTTCCGGGATCATCCGCGCCTCGTGGATGACCAGACCGGCGATCGTGGTCGCCTCGTCGTCGGGCAGGTTCCAGTCGGTGGCGCGATTGAGATCGCGGATCGGCACGGAGCCATCGACGATCACCGACCCATCGGCCTGAGGGCGCACGCCTTCCAGTTCCACGTCATGCTCGTCGGCAATCTCGCCGACGATTTCTTCCAGAATGTCCTCCAGCGTTACCAGACCCATCACCTCGCCATATTCGTCGACGACGAGGGCGATGTGGGCCTTGTGCTTGAGAAAGGCGTTGAGCTGATCCTGCAGGCTGGTGGTGTCGGGCACGAACCAGGGAGCGGAGATGATGTCGGCGATCTTCAGCTTCTCGCTGTCGCCACCGGCGGCATGGAGCGCGCGCAGAAGATCCTTGGCGTGCAGGATGCCGACGAAATTGTCGCTCTCGCCGCGCCAGAGCGGCAGGCGGGTGTAGGGGGACGCCAGGGCGGCATCCACCAGCTTCTCCAGATCCTCGTCGGCGTTGAGCGCCACCATGTTGGTCCGGTGGACCATGACGTCGGAGACTTCCAGCTCTGCAAGATCCAGCAGGCCGCCGATACGGTCGCGCTCGCCCTTGGCCAGCCCGCCTTCCATGTGCTGCAGGTCCACGGCGCCGCGCAGTTCCTCATGGGCAGAGAGAACGGAGGTGTCGTCGTCCACATTCACGCCGACCATGCGCAGCAGAAGGCGCACGACAACCTCGACGGCCGCCATGATCGGGCCGAAGAGGGCCACGACGGTGCGCACGATCGGCGCAACGACCAGCGCAAATTTTTCCGGATTGGAGATGGCCCAGGTCTTGGGCAGCACTTCCGAGAAGATCAGCACCAGGGCCGTCATCACCAGGGTCGCCATGGCGACGCCAGCGTCGCCGAAGAGTTCGAGGAAGACCGTGGTCGCCAGCGCGGAAGCCAGGATGTTGACCAGGTTGTTGCCCAGCAGCAGGGCGCCGATCAGCCTTTCACGGGCGAGAATGAGCCTGGAGACGAGGCTCGCGCGCTTGTCGCCGTTCTTTTCCATCTGGTGCATGCGGGCCCGCGAGGCCGCCGTCAGCGCGGTCTCGGATCCGGAAAAGAATCCGGACAGGATTAGCAGGATGAAGATGGCGGCAATCGCCAGCCAGATGGTTGCGTCGCTCATGCGTCGAGTTTCTCCTTCAGGAACTCCAGCACTTGGGTACGGTCGATGCCCTTTTCAACGAAGCTGTCGCCGATGGCGCGCACCAGAATGAAGGTCAGCTGTCCCCGGCTCACCTTCTTGTCCTGGGCAATGATGTCCAAGAGGGTTTCCGCCGGCGGCATCTGGCCCGGAATGGCCTGGATGCGGATCGGCAGGCCGACCTCGGTCAGATGGGCTTCCACACGGTCCACCGCGTCCTGCGGCAGAAGGCCGAGGCGATGGGAGAACTCGTGGGCGAGCATCATGCCGATGGAGACGCCCTCTCCGTGCACCAGCCGCTCGGTCGCATAGTCGACGGCGCTTTCCAGCGCATGGCCGAAGGTGTGGCCAAGATTGAGCAGGGCGCGGCGTCCGCCCTCGAATTCGTCAGCGGCAACCACGTCCGCCTTGGCCTGGCAGGACCGGGCAACCGCCTCGTCCCGCTCCGGACCGCCGACGAAGACGGCCTGCCAGTTGGTTTCCAGCCAGGAGAAGAAGGGCTCGTCCCCCAGCAGACCATATTTGGCCACTTCCGCATAGCCGGCGCGGAAATCGCGCAAGGGCAGGGTGTCGAGCACTGCCGTATCCGCCAGCACGAGGGACGGCTGATAGAAGGCGCCGATCAGGTTCTTGCCGTGGCGCGAATTGATGCCGGTCTTGCCGCCCACGGAACTGTCGACCTGGGCCAGCAGGGTGGTGGGGATCTGGATGAACTTCATGCCCCGGCGCACGGAGGCCGCGACAAAGCCCGACAGGTCACCGACCACGCCGCCGCCGAGGGCGACGATGGCGTCTCCCCGTTCCAGCCTGGCGGCCAGCACATCGTCGACGAGGCGTTCGAAGATCTCGAAGCGCTTGGTGCTTTCCCCCGCCGGAACGGTGAAGGTCACATGGCCGATGCCTGCCGCATCGAGGCTCGCCTGAAGCGGCTTCAGGTGAAGGCCGGCAACCGTTTCGTCGGTGATGATGGCCACGCGTGCCTTGGGCAGGACGGCGGCGATGTGCGCGCCAGCCTCCGCCAGCAGGCCGCACCCGATGAGGATGTCGTAGCTGCGCTCTCCCAGCTCCACCCGCACGGTGCGGCGGTCTTGGGACGAGGCAGCTTCAGGGGCAAGGGTGTCGCTCATGGGACGGTCCTGTCGGGAGAATGCGTTCAGGGAGAGGCTTCGGGAGTGCGGGGCGCCGTTCAGCTCTCGGCCGGGGCAAGGCTTTCGGCGAGAAGCACCTGTTCGACCGCAGCCTGGATCTCCTCGGCGACGGTTTCGTGGGGCACGTCGCGCGAATGGACCTCGGCGTCTGCCCGGGCATAGACCGGATAGCGCTTGGCCATCAGCTCGCGCATGGTGCCTTCTGGATCGGGGGTCTGCAGCAGCGGCCGGTTGGACCGCTTGCGCACCCGGGCCATCACCGTGTCGAAATCCGCGTTGAGCCAGACCGAAATGCCGTTTTCGGCAATGGCGTCGCGGGTCGCGCCACTCATGAAGGCGCCGCCGCCGGTGGCCAGCACCTGCGGGCCTTCCTGAAGCAGGCGGGCGATCACGCGCTCCTCGCCGGAGCGGAAATAGGCTTCGCCATGGGCGGCGAAGATTTCCTGGATCGTCATGTTGGCGGCTTCCTGAATTTCCGTGTCCGCATCGACGAAACGCAGGTTGAGGCGCTGGGCGAGGCGGCGCCCCACCGTGGACTTGCCGCAGCCCATGATGCCCACCAGCACGATCGAGCGGGTGCCGAGCCGTTCAAGCAGTTCGGCCCGGGACAGGCGCGGCCCATCGGCGCGGTCGCCCGTCTCCTGAGCGGCCGGTTCCGCAGGGAGAATTTGGTTATCCGTCATCATGGCGGCTTTGTAACATATTCCGTCGAAAACACACGGGGGAGGCCATGCAAAGTTTGAGGGAATTTCACTCTCGGCCCTGTGGCGTTTCAGGCGACCTGCCCGGTCGCGGGCGACCGGCGCTTGCGTCTTCGCTGCCAAGCCGGGACACTGCGCCCAGATGATTCTTTTCCTTCGAGGCGCACCGTGCCGACGCTGACACGACTGATCGTGGTGATTGCCCTTCTGGCAGGGCTGGGCTTCGGCGCGGTCTTCACTCTCGCCAACCTGGTCGATCCGGGCGAGCGGGAGATCGTCGTGCGCGTGAAGAAGGACGGGTTCGGCCGCTAGGGCGTCCGGATCCCTGCAGGAGGTCCCTTAGGCGTGGATCATACGGTCGAAGCCTTTCTGGAAATGCTGGCGGCCGAGCGCGGCGCGGCGGAAAACACCCTGTCGAGCTATCGCCGGGATCTGGAAGACTTTTCGGAGTTTCTCGGCCGCACGGCTCCTTCGAAGGCCACCCGGGACGATGTGACGGGCTATCTCGGCGACCTGACCGGGCGCGGCTTCGCTGCGACTTCCCAGGCAAGGCGGCTCTCCGCTCTCAAGCAGTATTTCAAGTTTCTCTATGCGGATGGGGTGCGCGAGGATGACCCGACGCGCACCGTCTCGGCCCCGAAGAAGCGGCAGGCCCTTCCCAAGGTCCTGAGCCTTGCGGAGGTCGACCTGCTGATCGGCCGAGCGGAAGCGGCGGCCCGCGTCGAGCACGAGAGTGTGGGGGCTGCGCTCAAGGCCAGCCGCACCTACACGCTGCTGGAGGTTCTTTATGCCACCGGCCTGCGGGTGTCCGAGCTGATCGCGCTGCCGGTCTCCGCCGCACGGCGCGACGAGCGGCTGATCGCCATCACCGGCAAGGGCAACAAGGAACGGCTCGTGCCCCTGTCGCGTGCGGCGCAGCAGGCCATGCGCGACTATGTGGCGCTGCGGGCGCGGGAAGGGGCCTTTGCGACAAGTCCCTGGCTCTTCCCGTCCTATGGCGCGAGCGGTCATTTCACCCGGCAGGCCTTTGGTCGCGATCTGAAGGATCTGGCGATCTCGGCGGGTCTTGAGCCGGCAAAGGTGTCGCCGCACGTGCTGCGTCACGCCTTCGCCTCCCACCTGTTGCAGAACGGTGCGGATCTCCGGGTGGTGCAGCAATTGCTGGGGCACGCCGATATTTCCACCACGCAGATCTACACCCATGTGCTGGACGAACGGCTGGCGGAACTGGTGCAGAGCGCCCATCCGCTGGCGAAGGGGTGAGGGGCGAGGTCCCGGCTCAGGGCCGGGACGGCCGTCGGGGAAGGGCACTCGGTGTCCACAGGTCTCTTGCCCTCTCGTCTGACCCCCGGGCCTCCCCGGACGGAGCGTGAGCGCAGATCCGGAGTCCTTTGTGCGGGGTGCTGGGGGAGTGGGTGAGGGACGAGGTCCCGGCTCAGGGCCGGGACGGCTCCGGGTTCAGGAAATTGCGTGGCTCCCCGCCCCTGTCATTTCGGCATCAGCGCCCAGTAGTCGAAGTCGAGGATCACGCCTTCAGCGTAGGAGCCGTCGTCCTTGAAGAGGGGGAAGTCCGCACAGGGGCGGTTCTTGGTGGCCACGAGGCGCAGGCGCAGGGCGCCCACGTCGTCGCGCCCCTCGATCTCCGCAGTGTCGAGCACCTGTGACCAGGCATAGACCGTGTCCCCGGAGAAGAGCGGCGCCACATGGCGCCCGCCGTTGATCGCGGTGACGTGGAATGCGCTGGCCAGTCCGTTGAAGGAGAGGGCGCGCGCCAGCGAGATGACATGGCCGCCGTAGATCAGGCGCTTGCCGAAACGGCCCTGGCCTTCCGTGTGCAGGTTGAAGTGCACCTTGGCGGTGTTCTGGTAGAGGCGGGTGGCAAGCTGATGCTCGGCCTCCTCCACCGTCATGCCGTCCACATGGTCGATCCTTTCGCCAACCTCATAGTCGCCGAAACGGAAGGGGCTGCCGGAAAGATCCGCGTCCCAGCCGTCCATGTCGAGGAGCGGCACCGCATTGCCGAGAGACGCGGGGGCAAGGCTCTCGGGCAGTTCGGGCACCACCGCTTCGGGGGTCGGCGAGCTTTCGTCGCGCTTCTTCACCATGACCCAGCGCACGTAGTCCAGCACCTCGGTGCCTTCTGCCGTGTAGCCGGTGGAGCGGACATAGACGACGCCGGTCTTGCCGTTGGAGTTTTCCTTCTTGCCAATGACCTCGGAGACGGCAGAGAGCGTGTCGCCCGGATAGACGGGGCTGAGGAAGCGCCCGCCGGCATAGCCCAGATTGGCGACCGCGTTGAGGGAGATGTCGGGGACGGTCTTGCCGAAGACGATGTGGAAGGTCAGCAGGTCGTCGATTGGCGCGCGATCATAGCCCAGGCCCTCGGCGAAGGCATCGGAGGACTGGACGGCGAAGCGTGGCCCGTAGAGCGCGGTGTAGAGCGCCACGTCGCCGGTGGTCACCGTGCGCGGCGTGGCATGGCGGATCACCTGGCCGACCTCGAAGTCTTCAAAGAAATTGCCGGTGTTGGTCTTGGTCATGCTTTTCTCGATTCTCTGGCTCTCGATCGTCATCCTCGGGCCTGTCCCGAGCATCCAGTAAACCGTGACGCTGGCGTTGTGCTCAAGCCGTCATCATCGGGGTGCAGGATTCCCGCCGGCGCGGGAATGACGACGGAAACGATGTGCGCCTGGTTTTAAAGTGCCGTCACGCCGCCTGTTCTGCCCGGTCGCCGACAATCCGGACCACGTCGGCCATGATGTCGGTGAGCTGGAAGTCCTTCGGCGTGTAGACGGCGGCGACGCCCATGGCCTTCAGGGTAGCAGCGTCCTCGGTCGGGATGATGCCACCGACCACGACGGGAATGTCGTCGGCCTTGTCCTTGCGCAGGCGATCCATCACGTCGCGCACGAGAGCGAGGTGGGAGCCAGACAGGATCGACAGTCCGATGACGTGGACGTCTTCCTCGATCGCCGCATTGACGATCTGGGCCGGGGTCAGGCGAATGCCTTCGTAGACAACCTCCATGCCGCAGTCGCGGGCGCGTACGGCGATCTGCTCGGCGCCGTTGGAGTGTCCGTCCAGTCCCGGCTTGCCGACGAGGAATTTCAGGCGGCGGCCCAGACGGGTCGACAGCGCGTTCACCTCGGCGCGGATGGGAGCGAGGTCGTCCGCGTCGTCGCGAACCGCCTGGCCGACACCGGTGGGGGCGCGATATTCGCCAAAGACCCGGCGCAGCACGGTGCCCCATTCGCCGGTCGTCACCCCAGCCTTTGCGGCGGCGATGGAGGGTTCCATGATGTTGCGGCCTTCGCGGGCGGCAGCTTCCAGATCGATCAGTGCGGCTTCGACTGCGGCACTGTCGCGCTGGGCGCGCCAGGCCTTGATCCGCTCGACCGCCTCTTCCTCCACATGCTCGGGCACGGTGAGGATGCCGCCATCTTCACCGGCAGCCAGGGGCGAGGGTTCGCTTTCGGTCCAGCGGTTCACGCCGACGACGATCTGTTCGCCGCTTTCGATCCCGGCCAGGCGGGTCGAATTGGCTTCCACGAGCTGACGCTTCATGTAGCTGCTGTCGATGGCCGCCACGGCGCCGCCCATGGCATCGATGCGGGCCAGCTCTTCGCGCGCCTGGGTCTTGAGCTCTTCCACACGGGCCGCGATCTCGCTCGAACCCTCGAAGATGTCGCCATAGTCGAGCAGGTCGGTCTCATAGGCGAGGATCTGCTGCATGCGCAGGGACCACTGCTGGTCGAAGGGGCGCGGCAGGCCGAGCGCCTCGTTCCAGGCGGGCAGCTGCACGGCGCGGGCGCGGGCGTTCTTCGACAGGACGACGGCCAGCATCTCGATCAGGATGCGGTAGACGTTGTTTTCCGGCTGCGGCTCGGTCAGGCCGAGAGAGTTGACCTGAACCCCATAGCGGAAGCGGCGGTATTTCTCGTCTTCCACCCCATAGCGCTCGCGGCAGATCTCGTCCCACAGCTCGGTGAAGGCGCGCATCTTGCACATCTCGGTTATGAACTTGAGGCCCGCATTGACGAAGAAGGAGATGCGGCCGACGGCGACGGGGAAGTCTGCCTCCGGAATCGCGCCGCCGGCCTTCAGCCCGTCGAGGATGGCGATGGCGGTGGCCAGCGCGAAGGACAGTTCCTGAACCGGCGTCGCACCGGCCTCCTGCAGGTGATAGGAGCACACGTTCATGGGGTTCCACTTGGGCATGTTCGTGTAGGTCCAGGCGATCACATCGGTGGTGAGCCGCAGGGAGGGCGCGGGCGGGAAGACATAGGTCCCGCGCGACAGATATTCCTTGATGATGTCGTTCTGGGTGGTCCCCGACAGCAGGGCACGGTCGGCGCCTTGTTCATCGGCGGCGGCCACATAGAGCGCCAGCAGCCAGGGGGCCGTGGCGTTGATGGTCATGGAGGTGTTCATCCGCTCGAGCGGAATGTCGCTGAAGAGGGTGCGCATGTCGCCCAGATGGGAGACCGGCACGCCGACCTTGCCGACTTCGCCGCGGGCCAGCCCATCGTCCGGGTCATAGCCGGTCTGGGTGGGAAGGTCGAAGGCGACGGAGAGGCCGGTCTGACCCTTGGCCAGGTTGGACCGGTAGAGCGCGTTGGAATCGGCGGCGGTCGAGTGACCTGCATAGGTGCGGAAGATCCAGGGCTTGTCGCGCTGGGCCTTTGCGGGGGCGGATCCGGTCTGATCGGATGCGGTCATGTCTCGTTCTCCTCCATGCAGCCTCTCGGCAATCCTCCCGGCCGCCGGGGGAGCCGCGTCGCGTTTCCGGCCTTGCTCCTCTCCTCAAAGAGTGTTGCCGGTCGCGCCTTTTGGCAAAGGCTTTTTATATGCGATGCAAAAAGAATAATGACGGCAAAGGCAAGTTAAGCAATAGTCGTATAGATGCGCCGCGTTTTTCGCAGGATAGTTGCGCAAAGGCGGCCCATGAGCCGAATTGCATTTTGCGTTGCAGTATCAGGCACTTGACGTAAACGTCAGGGGTCCGCCCTCAAGGGAGGAGATCAAGACCATGTCCGTGGACGCGGCCGCATCGAACGAAAACACCCCTGTCCCGGCGGAGACGGCGCCGGTGAAGGACCTCTATGAACTGGGGGAAATTCCCCCGCTCGGCCATGTGCCGAAGAACATGTATGCCTGGACCATCCGGCGCGAGCGTCATGGCCCGCCGGAGCAGGCCATGCAGCTGGAAGTCGTGCCGACCTGGACGCTGGACAGCAACGAAGTGCTGGTTCTCGTCATGGCGGCCGGGGTCAACTACAACGGCATCTGGGCCGGCCTCGGCGAGCCGATCAGCCCCTTCGACGGTCATGGCGCGCCCTATCACATCGCCGGCTCCGATGCCTCGGGCATCGTCTGGGCCGTGGGTGACAAGGTGAAGCGCTGGAAGGTCGGCGACGAGGTCGTGGTTCACTGCAACCAGGATGACGGCGACGACGAGGAGTGCAACGGCGGTGATCCGATGTTCTCCACCTCCCAGCGCATCTGGGGCTACGAGACGCCGGACGGGTCCTTTGCCCAGTTCACCCGCGTTCAGGCCCAGCAGCTCATGCCGCGACCCAAGCACCTGACCTGGGAGGAAAGCGCCTGCTACACGCTGACGCTGGCCACCGCCTATCGCATGCTGTTTGGGCACCATCCCCATGAGCTGAAGCCGGGCCAGAACGTGCTGGTCTGGGGCGCCTCCGGGGGGCTGGGCTCCTATGCGATCCAGCTGATCACCACGGCCGGGGCCAATGCCATCGGCGTGATCTCCGACGAGGACAAGCGCGACTTCGTCTTGGGGCTGGGCGCCAAGGGCGTGATCAACCGGAAGGACTTCAATTGCTGGGGTCAGCTGCCCAAGGTGAACACGCCGGAATACAAGGAGTGGTTCGCCGAGGCGCGCAAGTTCGGCAAGGCGATCTGGGACATCACCGGCAAGGGCAACAACGTCGACATCGTCTTCGAGCATCCCGGCGAGGCGACCTTCCCGGTCTCGACGCTGGTCTGCAAGAAGGGCGGCATGGTCGTCATTTGCGCGGGTACATCCGGCTTCAATTGCACCTTCGACGTCCGCTACATGTGGATGCACCAGAAGCGTCTGCAGGGCTCGCATTTCGCTCATCTGAAGCAGGCCTCTGCGGCCAACAAGCTGATGATCGAGCGGCGGATCGACCCCTACATGTCGGAAGTGTTCCCCTGGGACCAGATCCCCAAGGCCCATACCAAGATGTGGAAGAACCAGCACGCTCCGGGCAACATGTCCGTGCTGGTCTGCGCGCCGAGCACGGGTCTGCGCACCTATGAAGACGTGCTTGCGGCCTGCAAGCGCTGAGACTTCCCGGGCGGATCGGCAGCCGACCGCCCGGACCTCCCGGAAACGTCCTGCCCGACGCTTCCCCCTGAAGATCCGGCCTCTCCTCGCAGGCCGGATCTTTTTTGCGCAAGGCCAGGGCGGTGTCAGGTCATTGCGAAGGTTCGCACCTGCTTTGAGAAATGGGCATGCCGCAGGCCGAAGACGTGGTGCAGTATCGTGTCGACATCCGCCGGGTAGAACGGCTTGCGCAGGAACGCCTTCGCCCCAACGCGCTCGGCCGCCTGGTCAAGGGTTGCATTCATCTCGGTGGACATCAGGATCACATTGGCGTCGCTGGTGTAGGCTGCAAGGCGTTCGGCCAGCTCGATTCCGTCCATTCCCGGCATGTTGAAATCAGTAAAGACGATACGGAAGCGGTTCGCCTTCACGCTCTCGATCGCCGCCCGGCCATCTTCGGCCTCATGGATTGTCAGGTTGAAGATGCTCTTCTGCAGGACCTTGCTGACGATACGTCGCACGGTGGCGGAATCATCGACGAGCAGCACGTCATAGGTCTGCTGGATCGCTTCGAAGGTCTCGACAATCTGAAGAACCTGACCATTGTTGAAGGGCTTGGAGAGGAAGTCATAGGCGCCGAAGGTTTTTAGCTTGTCCTCCGATGCGGCGCTCAGGCGGTCGGACATGGAGATGGCGAAGGTCTTTGAGCCCATCACGTGGATCGCGGCCATCACCTCGACACCGCTCAGTTGCGGCATGTTGATGTCGAGAAATGCGATGTCGAAGGACGAGCGGCTCAGGCATTGGACGGCGGTCTTGCCGTCGTGGGCAAGCGTGATCTCGAAGTCCCGTCCTGTTGCCAGGAGCGCGCGAGCGATGAACTTGCAGACGGTGGTGGAGTCATCGGCGATGATGACGCGGATCTTTCGAGGTTCGGTCTCGGACATGGGGGCTTCCATCGGCTTTGATCTTCCGGAGCCGAGCCGGGACCATTGACACTGCCCTAAAGTAATAGGGTGGTTTGGTGAACCAATCGATAAGCGGCAATTAGGTAGAAATAACGATATGACATGAAATCTTGAGTTGAATTTCAGCTAAGTAGCATCTTTTTCGAACTGGACTTCTGTCGCCCTGTGAAAGCCCCGATGTGTAAAACAGGGTCGATCTTCCGCGCCTCGGTGGGGAAGGGACTTCGGAATAAATTTCAGTGTGGAGGCCGTCTCGCCTCACTTTCACCCTGATCCGCTTCGAAGCCTTGTGGGATGGACCTACCGGCGAGTCGCGCCTCAAGGAGGTACGCCTGGCAGGCGGCAAGGGGTTTTACAGGAATGTCGGAAGACTTGAAGGCGGAGCCGATCCGCATGCGGGAGACCGTGACCGGCAACAAGCGCCATGGCGCGCAGCGGCAGCGGGGCGTGGCGCGCGGGCTCGTGCGGGGACTGTCCGCCGGGATGACCGGGGGCATTGTCGGCACGGCGCTCGTGCTGATGCTGGCCGCCTGCGTGTCCGAGCCCAAGGCGCCGCCCTTTTACGATGACATGGCGCGGGTGAATGCGGTGGTGGACAGCCAGTCCGCGGCGGCAATGATTTCCAACTACCGGGCCAACAATGGTCTGGGACTGATCATGGCCGATCCGGCGCTGATGCAGCTGGCCCAGGCCCAGGCCCGGGCCATGGCCAATGCGGGAAGCGTGAATGCGTCGCTGGAGCCCGGCAACCGCCTGCCGGACCTGCTTGCCGGGATCGGTCAGGGCAACACGGATGCGACCAACAATGTGAGCGGCGGCTACCGCACCCTGGCGGAGGCCTTCTCCGGCTGGCGCGAAAGTCCCAAGCACAATGCGGTGATGCTTGATGCCCGGGCCACCCGCTTCGGCATTGCGACCGCCTATTCGGCCAATGCCAAGCACAAGGTGTTCTGGTCGCTGATCATGGCCGCGCCGCAGGGGTCCCAGTCGGCGGTACCGGTTTCCTCCACGACGACCAGCTATTCGCTGGTGCCGACCCCAAAAGCACACTGACGAGCACGGTGGCCACGCCGGCGACCTGCAGGGCGTTCAGGGCTTCGGCCCTGAACAGCCATCCCAGCAGCACCGCGCTGAGCGGGCTCAGGAAGCCAAGGGGCGCTGCGATCTGCGCGCCCAGCCGGCCGATCCCCCGGAACCACAGGGCGTAGGCGAAAACGCCGCCGACGATGCACAGCCAGCCGAAGCCGATGACGGTGTCGAGCGAGGCGGGCGGCAAAGGCACGTCCATCAGCCACACGACCGGACCGAGCATCAGTCCGCCGGCGGTCATCTGCCAGCCGGCGAAGGTCAGCGGAGAGACGGGCGGCTGCCACTTGCGGGTGAAGACCGTGCCGCAGGCCATGGAGACCGCACCCAGAAGGCCCGCCGCGAGGCCGAACGGGTCGAGCCGCGCCTCGGGAGAGAGCACCAGCAGCGCCACGCCTGCGATGCCCAGCAGGGCCGCGAAGACCTGTACGAGCCGCACCTGCGCCCCCAGCAGAACGCCTGACAGACCGACCACGATGAGCGGCTGGATGGCGCCGACCACGGCGGCGATGCCTCCGGGCAGAAGATAGGCGGCCTTGAACATGCAGACGAAGAACAGGGTGAAATTCAGGAAACCGAGGATCAGGATCCGCAGCCACCAGATCCCTTGCGGGAGGGTCCGCGTCAGGACCAGGATCAAGAGCCCGGCCGGCAGCGCCCGCAGGAAGGCCACGATGACAGGATCGACGTGCGGCAGAAATGTCGTCGCGGTGATGTAGGAACTGCCCCAGATCATCGGCGCGAGCGCGGTGGGCAGCAGATCTTTCGAGAAGGGCATGACGGTCCTGCCGAGCGATTTATCTTGAGGTCAAGATAGTTCTGTTTGTCTTGACGTCAAGATAAATCTCGGGCATCGGTTTTCTCATGGATGCCGTCGATCGAATTGTTGAGCAGTGGGCGCGCCAGCGCCCGGACCTGGACACCGCGCCGATGGAGCTCATCGGCCGCATGGCGCGGGTGCGCAATCACATGGCCCGGGCCATGGACCAGACCTTTGCCGAATTCGGATTGAACGCCGCGAGTTTCGACCTGCTGGCCACGCTGCTTCGGGCGGGGCCGCCGCATGCCCTGTCGCCGACGGACCTGGCGGCCATGATGATGATCACCTCGGGCACGATGACCAACCGGATCGACCAGCTGGTCAAGACGGGGCTGGTGGAGCGGCGCAAGAGCCCGACCGATGGCCGGGGTTTCCTGATCTGCCTGACGCCGGAGGGGATGGCGCTCATCGATCGTGCGGTCACGGCGCATGTGGCCACGCAGGCTCGGCTCGTGGCGGCGCTGGATCCGGACCAGCGAGCGGCACTGAATGCGGCGCTCTCCGGCCTGCTGATCGGCTTCGAGGGGGAAGGGGCCGGTGATGGTGCCGGTGACGGGGCCGGGAAAGGTGGCGACGCCGGTGAGGACACCGCCACCTGAAGGCTCATGTACCGGATCTCAGCGATCCAGATCCTCCCCCTGCAGCCAGTCGCGGAACTGCGACTTGGTGCCGAAGAAGGTGTTGCGGTCCACGTTGCCCTTGATGCCGGGCACGCGTCCTTCGGCGGTGTACTGCCAGAAGTACCAGTCAGGCCGATGGTGATAGACGCGGCTCGGGTGGGCGGCCACCGAACGCAGCCAGAACTGTTCGTCCTGGAAGGCCCCGACCAGCCGGTCGCGGTGGAAGTCGACGGAGGAGTAGATCACCGGGCGCTTGCCATAGTGTCTCTCGATCTCGTCGAGGAAATAGGCCATGTCGCGGAGGATCTGTTCGCGCGGAGGCTGGATCCGGCAGGTCTTGGAATGGCCATTCCACTCCATGTCGAGGACCAGCGGCAGCGCCTGAGGGTCCTGCGGGACGATCTGCTTCACCCAGGCGACCTGTTCCTCCACCGGACGGCAGAAATAGTAGAAGTGATAGGCCCCGCGTGGAACGCCGGCCATCTTGGCCCCATACCAGTTGGTAAGGAACTTCTCGTCGAAGTGGTCGCCCCCTTCGGTCGCCTTGATCCAGGCGAAGGCGACCCCGCCCTGACGTGCGGCGTCCCAGTCAACTTCGCCCTGGTATTTCGAGATGTCGATGCCGTGGATCGCATAGTCCTCGGGGGTCGGATCCGGAAAATCAAAGGCGGAACAGGCAGATAGAAGCAGCAGTCCGGCCATTGTGCAGACCTGGCGGAGTATTTCGATCAAGACAGCGCTCGCTTGGTTAAGAGAGGACTAAGGTTCGGCCGGAACCTGCCGCAAAAGTCCTAATGCTTCGTGGAGATCGCGAAAGAGTGAACATGGAAAAGGGGCATTGGTTTGACGAGGGGGCCCCTAATGAAAAGAGGACATCTTTTGCCGTGCCGGGTCTGGCGCAGGGGGGGGCAAGGCTTTAAGGAGTGAAGCGGCTCCGCTCATTGCCGGGGTCTGCGAGCTTCGCCCGTTTCCGATCCGACGCACGAGAGACCTCATGTCCGACCGCCTGACCCTTGCCACCTGGAACATCAACTCCGTGCGCCTGCGCATGCCGATCGTCGAGAAGTTCCTCGAAGAGGTGCAGCCGGATGTGCTCTGCCTGCAGGAGACCAAGTGCCCGGACGCGAACTTCCCCTTCGGCGCCCTGCGCAAGGCCGGTTATGAGCATATCGAGATCCATGGCCAGAAGGGCTATCACGGGGTCGCGACAGTCTCGAAGCGGCCGCTGACCAATGTCGAGAAGCGCGGCTTCTGCGACATGGGCGACAGCCGTCACCTGGGTGTGGACGTGGAGTTCGCCGGAGCGCCACTGCGCGTGCATAATTTGTACGTGCCGGCAGGGGGCGACGAGCCGGATCCGGAGATCAACCCGAAGTTCCGGCACAAGCTCGACTTCCTGGCCGAGATGAAGGGCTGGCTGAAGGGGGAAGAGACCGCGCGCCCGGCCGTGCTGGTCGGAGACCTGAACATCGCCCCTTACGAGCATGACGTCTGGTCCCACAAGGCGCTGCTCAAGGTGGTCTCCCATACGCCGCTGGAATGTGCGCTCTTCGAAGAGCTGCGCGAGAGCGGCGGCTGGATCGACATGATGCGCCGCTTCCTGCCCATGGACGAAAAGCTCTACACTTGGTGGAGCTATCGCGCGAAGGACTGGTCGGCCGCCGACAAGGGCCGGCGTCTGGATCACGTCTGGGTGTCGCAGCCCCTTGAAGGGGCGATGCGCTCGACCTCCGTACTGCGGGATGCACGCGGCTGGGAGAAGCCCTCCGACCACGCGCCTGTCATCGCCGTGTTTGAGGCGTGAGGCTCCGGGAGCCGGAGGCGGCTCCCTCTAGACAGTGATGATCACCTTGCCGCGCACCCGGCGTTCGGAGAGCTCGGTCAGGCCTTCGGCAATGCGGTCCAGCGGGTAGATGGCATGGATGTGCGGCTTCAGGCTGCCGTCCTGCACCCAGGAGAGGATCTGCTCCATGTTGGCGCGGTGACCTTCCGGATTGCGTACGATGGCCTCGCCCCAGAAGACACCGCGCACGTCGCAGCCCTTGAGCATGATGATGTTGAGGGGCAGGCGGGGGATCTCTCCGGCTGCAAAGCCGATCACCAGATAACGGCCCAGCCACCCGGTGGCGCGCAGCGCCTGCTCGGCATAATCGCCGCCGATGGCATCATAGACCACATCGACGCCCTCGCCGGCGGTTAGGGTCTTCAGGGCGGTCTTCAGGTCCTCCGTCGAGTAGTCGACGGTGTGGCGCGCCCCCAGGGTGCGGGCATAGTCCAGCTTCTCCCGGGATGAGGCGCAGGCGATCACCTCTCCGCCCATCAGCGTGGCAATTTCCACGGCCGCCTGACCGACCCCGCCGGAAGCTCCCAGGACGGCGACCCGCTCGCCCGGTTTCAGCTCGCCTCGGTCACGCAAGGCATGAAGGGTCGTGCCATAGGTCACCGTCAGTCCGGCCGCCATCGTGAAGTCGAGGCCGTCGGGCAACTCGATCAGGCTGTCCTCGTCGGAGATGACCAGTTCGCAGGCCGCACCATAGGGCCGGTAGCCCATGACCCGGTCGCCGGGGGCGAGGCTTTCGACGCCCGGCCCGACGGCTTCCACAACGCCTGCAAATTCACCGGCGGGAATGAATGGCGGCTCCGGGCGATGCTGATACTTGCCCTGGATGATGAGCGTGTCGGCGAAATTCAGCGCCAGGGCATGAACCCGGACGAGAACCTCGCCAGCCCCCGGGGTGGGGTCGGGAAGGTCCGCGATGGTCAGGGTGGAGGCGGGCCCGAAGGCAGTGCAGAGACAGGCTTTCAACGGAGTTCGACCTCGTGCTCTCAAGTCTTCCATCGTCGATTCTGCGAATTGGTAACACGGCGCCCGACATCCGGAAAGCAGCTGCGGTTTGCGCTTAAGTCGTAGGAGGGGTTGCCCTGTGGCGGGGTGCCGCTTAAGAAGCGTCACACCCCAAGACATGACAACAAGGAGCTCGGAACGCGATGCGCGGATATTTTGCCGTAGGCGCGGAAGGACTGTCCAAACGGATGAACCTGGGCAACCTGATGCGTTCGGCGCACGCTTTCGGCGCCAATTTCTTCTTCACTGTCGATGCGGACAAGGCGCTGGGCCGGTCACCGAAGTCCGACACGTCCAAGAGCCCCGGCCATCTGCCGCTGTTTTCCTGGAACTCGGTCGACGAGATGGATCTGCCCAAGGGCTGCCAGCTTGTGGGAGTGGAGCTGACCGACGACGCCATCGACCTGCCGAGCTTCGGCCATCCGTTGCAGGCGGCCTATATTCTCGGTCCGGAGCGGGGCTCCCTGTCACCGCAGATGCTGGCGCGGTGCGATCACGTGATCAAGATCCCGACCAAGTTCTGCATCAACGTGGCCACCGCCGGGGCGATTGTCATGTATGACCGGCACCGGGTCCACGGCAAGCACCACGAGCGGCCCCTGACGGCCGGCGCGCCGACCATCCTGCGCGAGCCGCACAAGCACGGCGGTCCGATTTCGCGCACCGGGCGGATCGTTCCGGGCACCTGAGAGTGGGGAGTTCCGGGCTGTCGGTCAGTCGACGTCGACGGCCCGGTCGGCTTCCAGGGTCGCGCGCAGCCGATTGAAGGCCAGGCGTATGCGCGACTTCACGGTGCCCAGTGGCAGGCCGATGCGATCGGCGATCTCGCTGTGGCTGAGATCGGTGAAGAAGGCCAGCCGGATCACCTCTTCCTGCTCGGGGGGCAGCGAGCGCAACGCCTCGCGCACCCGTTCCTCGCGCAGGCGGGCATCCATCTCACTGGACACATCGGCCGGGGCCTCGGGCTGGAGCGCCGGATCTTCCCCGTCAATCTCGTCGGACCGGTCGCGCCGCAGCAGGTCGATGCGCCGGTTGCGGGCGATGCGATAAAGCCATGTGCTGGCGGAAGCCTTGCGGGGATCAAAGAGATGCGCCTTGCGCCACAGGGTGGTCATCACGTCCTGCACGATCTCTTCCGCCAGCGCAGCCTCGGCACCTTTCTGCATGAGAAAGCCTTTGAGACGTGGGGCGTAATGATCGAAGAGTTCGGCAAAGGCGATCTTGTCGGCGGACTCGGCCACCTTCACGATCAGCTCTGAGTGATACGACGACACCGGGGTGCAACTCCATGCTTGCCAGCCCTTCTTATCAGCTTGCGCGGATTTCGGAAGGGCGGATGCCACACTGTCGTCCAATTTATAGCTTCAGCGTGGCTCTTGAGTTGCCGCGTCGGGCAGCGTGATTTGCGGATGGGAATTGCGCCGAAAGGGCCTCCGTCTCAACCCTTTCGTAACCGACGCCCAGTAACCTTAAAGCAAGGTTTATGTGCCGAAGGGCATTTTATCAAGAATGTGCAAGGCATTCGCAACCCTAAACGGTGTGGAGATGATGCAAGCAAAAACGCTGATGGCAGGCCTTCTCGGCCTTCTGGTATCTGGTGCAGCGGCTTCTGCCCAAGACGCAAAGCTCTTGGAAAAGCACAAGGACTGGTTCGCATTCGCCCATGCCGGCAGCAATGGCAAGGTGTGTTACGCGCTCTCCGTTCCGACGAAGATGCTGCCCGGCGATCGTAACCATGGCGATGTGTTCTTCTTCGTGTCGACCCGTCCGGGCGAAGGCGTGAAGGAAGAGCCGAGTTTCCTCGTGGGCTACCCCTTCAAGGATGGTGCGCCGGTCGTGGTGGACGTGGATGGCAAGAAATTCAACATGTTCTCCAAGAACGACGGCGCGTGGATCGACAATGCGGCCACCGAGGCCCAACTGATTGCCGCCATGAAGGCCGGTCGCGAGATGAACGTGGAAGGCGAGAGCCAGCGCGGCACCAAGACCAGCTACGCCTTCTCGCTGTCGGGGATCACCGCTGCGATCACCACCGCGGAAAACGCCTGCAAGTAAGGCGACCCTGCGACGGATCCGAAGGGGCTTTCCATGCCGGTAGGTCGGCGGGAGAGCCCCTTCGCTTGTCCGGTCATGGCAGCCATGCGGCCTGCACCGGGGCGGATCCCTTGATTTTTCCCCGCGCTTGTGGTTTTCAGACGAGCTGAAGACAGGCTGACCGTTGGGTCGGCCATTTGCCGTTTGCGGCAGGGGTCATACGCGCCGGGCATGCCCGGGCGCCGGCAGGCCCGATCGACGCGGTTCCCGATACGCTTCGGACAGTTGCTCCGGATGCGCGAGGCGACCCGCCCGGTTTGAGCCAGCAGACCAGGAACGCGACTTTTGACGGCCAGGTCCCTCGGGTGTTCGAGGCCGGCCGCTGGACGGATCAGACAGACATGGCGACGACGCTCGACATCGCGCGGGACAATCCCAACGCGCAAACCATCGTGGCATCCCCTCAGCCGATCAAGGTGATGAGCGAGGACAAGCCGCCGCTCATCGGCCTGAGCCGCGAGGAGCTGGCCGAGGCGATGGCGCTGGTGGATGTGCCGGAAAAGCAGCGCCGCATGCGTGCGTCCCAGCTGTGGCACTGGCTCTATGTGCGCGGCGTCTCCGACTTCTCGCACATGACCAATGTGGCAAAGGATCTTCGGGCACGGCTCGACGAGGTCTTCTCCATTGCCCGTCCGGAAATGGTCGACGAGCAGATTTCCGTCGATGGCACCCGCAAGTGGCTGTTCCGCTTCCCCGCCCGCGGCGCCGGGCGTCCGGTCGAGGTGGAGACGGTCTACATTCCGGAAGAGGGGCGCGGCACGCTTTGCGTCTCCTCTCAGGTAGGCTGCACCCTGACCTGCACCTTCTGCCACACCGGCACCCAGAAGATGGTTCGCAACCTGACGTCGGAAGAGATCCTCGCTCAGGTGCTGATGGCCCGTGACCGGCTCGGCGACTTCCCCGACGCGACCACGCCCCAGGGCGCGATCGTGCCGAGCGAAGGCCGCATGGTGACCAACATCGTGATGATGGGCATGGGCGAGCCGCTCTACAATTTCGAGAACGTCAAGAAGGCGCTGCTGATCGCCTCCGATGGGGACGGCCTGTCCCTGTCGAAGCGCCGCATTACCCTGTCGACCTCGGGCGTCGTGCCGGAAATCTTCCGCACCGGCGACGAGATCGGCTGCATGCTCGCCATCTCCCTGCATGCGGTGCGTGACGAGGACCGGGATATCCTGGTGCCGATCAACAAGAAGTGGCCGATCAAGGAGCTTCTCGACGCCTGCCGCAACTATCCGGGCCTGTCCAATGCCAAGCGCATCACCTTCGAATATGTGATGCTGAAGGACATCAACGACAGCAATCAGGACGCGCTGGAGCTGGTGCGTCTGCTGAAGGGGATTCCGGCGAAGATCAACCTGATCCCCTTCAACCCCTGGCCGGGCTCGCAATATGCCTGCTCCGACTGGGAGCGGATCGAGGAATTCGCCGATATCGTCAACCGGGCCGGTTACGCCTCGCCGATCCGCACGCCGCGCGGCCGCGACATCTTTGCCGCCTGCGGCCAGCTGAAGTCGGCCTCCGAGCGCATGCGCAAGAAGGATCGCGACGCGGCCACCGCCGCCGGCACCGCTGCCTGACCATCCGTCGGCCTGCGGCCTTGCCGAGCCTTTGATCAGGGGATCACTCTCGCGTGAGGGTGGTCCCCTTTTCCGTGAGGAAAGCGTGTCTTTGGCTGAGCGAACCGTGATTTGTGCGGAGGGGCGAGTGGGTGCATTCTCACGACGTCGGCCGATCGGCGGCCGGTTGAGGAGACCCTGTGATGTCCCTGTCCCATGCCGCAGACCCCCATGCTTCCCTGTTCCCGCCCCTCGTGGTGCGCACCCTGATCACCGCCGTGGTCGCGGGTCTTGCGGCCGACATCGCCTGGGAGGTCTGGGCGCGCCTGCTCACGCCACTCTGGGTCGGTGGGCCGCTTGAGCCGGCCGGTCTGGTGCAATCGGTCTTCGGGCTCGGCAGCCGGTTCGTCGCCGAGCTGATCCACGGCTTCGTCGGGATCGTTGCCTATCCGCTGGGCTATCTGTTCGTCGCCCGTCCCATTGCCCGGGTCATCACCCCCTTCCTGCCGTGGTGGGTGGTCGGTCTCGGCTTTGGTGTGGGGCTGTGGATCTTCGCGCTCTACGTCATGGCGCATCTGATCGCCGGTCTGCCTGTCTTCCTCGGGTTCATTCCGCTTACCTGGGCATCGCTTGTCGGGCATCTCATCTTCGGGGTCGTCTGTGCCGCCGTGGTGCGGATGAGAGAGCGCAACTCATAGGTTTACCGCACTGCGGCATTGATGGGACGGCACCGGAGCGGCGCTGTCCCGTCGGGTTCGGGGCAAATTTTCCCTAACTCTGACGTGAGGGAAAGGTTTCGTTTCGCCCCGGCAAGCATTCGTCGAAAAGGGCAATTGCCCTAGATAATTGCAAATGCTTGCGAAACTGCCGAAATTACACTCTGGTTACAATTTGCTATTCAGACCGTTTCATGTAGAGTGAGCGCGGATGGGAGGCATCCAATTCAGGTCATGGGAGTTGACCTGAAGACTGGGAGCAATGAAACCGTAGACGTGGTGGTTTACGTCTTGCGGGATCCTCCTCGAACTGGAGACGGATCTGGCGCATGGCACTGGCAGAACAGAAGAACAGGCAAATTCTCGACGCGGCGATTGCAGAGTTCAAGGAAAAGGGTTTCCTTGGCGCAAGCATGGACCGGATTTCGGAACGGGCGCAGGTCTCCAAGCGCACGGTCTACAATCACTTCGAGAGCAAGGAAGCCCTGTTCCAGCAGATCAATGCCTGCCTGTTCGAGAAGCTGAAGGCCAATCTGTGCATCGAGTTCGACGCGGACAAGCCGGCCAAGGACGAGCTGCTGCGGCTCGGCTGGGCCCAGGGCAAGCTGCTTCTGGATGCCGAAATGCTGAGCATGGTGCGCATGCTGCTCGGTGAGGTGCTGCGCGCCCCCGATCTCACGGCCAAGCTCAACCGCCGCATGGATCTGGTACGCATCGTCGCCAGCTTCCTGGAAGGCGGTGTACGGGCCGGCAAGCTTTCCATTCCCAACACCATCGTGGCCGCAGAGCAGTTCCTCGGCATGATCAAGGAACGGGCCTTCTATCCGCAGATCTTCCGGGAGCGGATGATTTCGGAAACGGAGTTTGCCGCGATCCTCGAAGATACGGTGAATGTCTTCCTCGCCTCTTACGGCGCGCGCCAGCCGGTGACCGCCTGAGGGTGACGGCCTGAGACCGGGCACCGCCCATGGTGTCCGGCTGCCATTTCCGATCCCCTGCAACTGCCCTTGCGCAAAGCGAGGGCATGGGCTCCCAGGGCCTCGTGCCGGGTGAGGTAAGCCGTCGCATCGCCGGCAGAACCGGCGCAATTTCGTCCATTCGCCCCTTGCGCCGCGCGCCAGTGCAGCTAAATTGCGCCGAACTTTCACGAGGGGCGCCCGACGCCCCCATCTGATCTCGAACGGACCGAATTCCCATGGCACATGGTGACATCAAGAAGGTCGTGCTTGCCTATTCCGGCGGCCTCGACACCTCCATCATCCTGAAGTGGCTGCAGACCGAGCTGGGCGCCGAAGTGGTGACCTTCACCGCCGACCTGGGCCAGGGCGAGGAACTGGAACCGGCACGCAAGAAGGCCGAGATGCTCGGCATCAAGGAAATCTTCATCGAAGACGTTCGTGAAGAATTCGTCCGTGACTTCGTGTTCCCGATGTTCCGCGCCAACGCCGTCTATGAAGGCGTCTATCTGCTCGGCACGTCGATCGCCCGTCCGCTGATCTCCAAGCACCTGATCGAGATCGCCAAGAAGACCGGTGCCGATGCCATCGCCCATGGCGCGACCGGCAAGGGCAACGACCAGGTCCGCTTCGAGCTGTCCGCCTATGCGCTGAACCCGGACATCAAGATCATCGCCCCCTGGCGCGACTGGTCCTTCAAGTCCCGTACCGACCTGCTGGATTTCGCCGAGAAGCACCAGATCCCGGTTGCCAAGGACAAGAAGGGCGAGGCTCCGTTCTCCGTCGACGCCAACCTGCTGCACTCCTCGTCCGAGGGCAAGGTGCTGGAAGATCCGGCCGTCGAGGCTCCGGAATACGTGCATATGCGCACGATCTCTCCGGAAACCGCTCCGGACAAGCCGACCATCATCAAGATCGGCTTCGAGCGCGGTGACGCGGTCTCCATCAACGGTGAGCGTCTGTCCCCGGCAAACCTGCTGGCCAAGCTGAACGACTATGGCCGTGACAACGGCATCGGCCGTCTCGACCTGGTCGAGAACCGCTTCGTCGGCATGAAGAGCCGCGGCGTCTACGAAACCCCGGGCGGCACGATCCTGCTGGCCGCACACCGCGCGATGGAATCCATCACGCTCGACCGGGGTGCAGCCCACCTGAAGGACGAGATCATGCCGCGTTATGCGGAGCTGATCTACTTCGGCTTCTGGTTCTCTCCGGAGCGCGAGATGCTGCAGGCCCTGATCGACAAGAGCCAGGAACACGTCGAAGGCGAAGTGACCCTGAAGCTCTACAAGGGCAACGTCATCGTCACCGGCCGCGAAAGCCCGAAGTCGCTCTATTCCGACGCTCTGGTCACCTTCGAGGACGACCACGGCGCCTACGACCAGAAGGACGCAGCCGGCTTCATCAAGCTGAACGCCCTGCGCCTGCGCACCCTGGCCAAGCGCGACCGGACCTGATCCGGACCATTGCCATCCCATTGAGCGGGGCGCCTTCGGGCGCCCCGTTTGCGTTTCGGGTGAATTTTCCGTGTCCCTCGCGCGATGGTGGTGCTTGTCCCTGCGCGCGAGGCGCCTATCTCTGCCATGAGAGGGAACCAACGCATGCATCAAGCCGTTGTGTTGCCAAAGGAAATCTGGAGATTAACATGAAAAAGGCGCTGAGCCTTGCGGGCTTTCTCGCCCTTGTCGTCGGCGGCGGGCTGGCGATCGGCTTTCTGTTCATGCCCGGCGCCTGGTATCAGGGACTGGAAAAGCCGGCCTTCACCCCGCCGGGCTGGCTGTTCGGCCCGGCCTGGACCACGCTCTACGTGCTGATCGCCATCGCCGGCTGGCGCACGTGGCTGAGCGGAGACCGGGGTGCCATGCGCCTCTGGATGATCCAGCTGCTGCTGAACTTCATGTGGTCGCCGATCGTCTTCGGGCTGAACAACCTGCTCTGCGGCCTGGTCGTGATCCTGGCCATGTGGGTGTCGATCCTGGCCTTCATCGGCAATCGCTGGTCGCGGGATATGGTCGCGGCGGCGCTGTTCCTGCCCTATCTCGGCTGGGTCAGCTTCGCGACCTATCTGAATGCGGGGCTGGTCGTCCTGAACTGACGCCCTTCAAGGCCGCTCCCATCCGGGGCGGCCTTTTCGCATGTATCGACCGTTTGCTCAGTCGTCCAGACGGACGATCTGATCCTGATCGGGGCAGTGGCCCAAGGCTTCATGGGCGGTTCGCCCGTCGCCCAGCGGCGCGTCCGGCCAGATCTCGGCCAGGGGCACCAGAACGAAGGCGCGCTCGCCCATGCGGGGATGGGGCAGGGTGAGGTGGTCCTCGTCGAGCCTTTCCAGTCCGTAGATCAGAACGTCGATGTCGATGATCCGGGGGCCCCAGCGGATGTCGCGCACCCGGCCCAGCTCCTTTTCGACGGCCAGACACCGGTCCAGCAGATCGCGGGGGCCAAGCTCGGTCTCGATGACCACGCAGGCATTGCGGTAGTCATCCTGCGGCACGGGGCCCCAGGGCGGCGTCCGGTAGTCGGACGAGCGGGCAATCAGCCGCAGACCCGGCGTGGCCTGAAGGCGGCGCAGGGCCTCGTCCAGGTTCCGGCGGGTGTCGCCCAGATTGGATCCGAGGCCGAGCGCGGCCCGAACGGAGGGTCTGGAAGTCACGGAACAATCCTCTCGCGGCGCATGGCGGCCTGAATGCGCACCGCATCGGCATGGGGCTTCACGTCGTGCACGCGGACAATCGCGGCGCCGCGCTCCACGGCCAGAAGGTGGAAGGCGAGGGAGCCGAAGAGCCGGTCTCCGACTTCGGCGTCCAGTGCCGCGCCGATCATGCGCTTGCGCGAGGCGCCGGCCAGGATCGGAAGGCCGTGGCGGCCAAGGTCGTCCTGCCGGTTCAGGATCACGAAATTCTGGTCCATGGTCTTGCCGAAGCCGTAGCCCGGGTCGAGAATCTGGCGCTCGCGCGCAATGCCGGCCCTGCCGGCCAGCTCCATGGAGCGCTCGAAGAACCGGTGAATGTCGCTCATCACGTCGAGATGAGGGTCAGTCTCCAGTCGGTTGTGCATCATGACCACGTGAACGCCGGCCTCCGCGACCGCGTCGGCCATCTCTGGATCCTTTTGCAGACCCCAGACGTCATTGACGATCACGGCACCGGCGGCACAGGCACGCCGGGCGATCTCCGCCTTGTAGGTGTCGATGGAAACCGGAACGCCGAGCGCGCAGACGGCCGGCAGGACAGGGGCAAGGCGGGCCCATTCGTCCTCGGGGCTGACGACGGGGGCGCCCGGTCTGGTGCTTTCACCGCCAATGTCGAGAATGTCCGCGCCCTCGGCGATCATCCTGCGTGCATGGTCGAGGGCAGCTTGCCCGCTGTCGTGGCGCCCGCCGTCGGAGAAGGAATCCGGGGTCACGTTCAGGATGCCCATCACATGGGCCCGGCCGGGCGGCATGGAGCCGGGCAGCTCATAGGCGGTGCAGGCAGGCATGGGAGGGTCCTCGTCGTCGCGGTCCGGCCAGGCGGACATGTGGCGGGTGATGCCGGGTTTCCGGGAGGAGGTCAAGACGCAGCGGCGGCCGCAGGTGGAAATGATCCGCTTTGGCCTGCCGGCCGGTCAGCTGGCGTCGGCAAGGTCGACCGCGCGCCGCCGCAGGAGGAGATATCCCGCGATGCCGATCAGCGGGAGCACCGCGGTCACGGTGGTCATTCCGAGAACCGGATCGCCGAGGGCGGCAATCGCCAGGCTGCCGACGATGCCGCTGCCGAACTGAAAGAAGCCCATCAGCGAGGAGGCCGCCCCGGCCATGTGAGGGAAGGGCATGAGCGCCGCCGTGAAGGTGGAGGGCATGAGCAGGGCGATGAAGAAGACAAAGAGCGCCGTCGGTCCCATGACCAGCAGATAGGTCGGCTCGAAGATCCGGGTCAGGGTGGCAATGAGCAGGCAGGCCAGAAGGACGCCGGCCATGCCTGGCAGCAGCAACTTCGAGGCATCCATCCGCTTCAGCAGGCGGCCGGTCACCAGGGTGCCGCTCATGAAGCTGACGGATTGCAGCATCATGCCGAGGCCATATTGCGAGGGGCTGAGGCCAACCACGTTCACCAGGATGAAGGCCTGCACGGTGGCGAGGGCGTAGATGTTGCCGAGGCCCAGGCCGATGACGAGGGTGGGCGCCATGTAGCGGGGATCCCGCAACAGGGTCATGTAGTTGCGCAGGACCTTGCCGGGCCGGATGTGGCTGCGGTCGCGGGCGGTGTTGGTTTCCCTCTGGAACAGCAGCACCGCCAGGGCGAGCGTCGCGCCATAGACGATCATGGCGTAGAAGATCTGGTGCCAGCCGAAGAATTCCAGGATCAGCCCGCCGATGGTCGGCGAGACGGCCGGCGCCAGGGCCAGCATGGTGCCGATGGTGTTCATGATCTGGGCCGAGGTCTGTCCGGTGTACTGGTCGCGGACGATGGCGCGGGACACGGTGATGCCGACGGCGGCGCCGATCCCCTGCAACACGCGGGCGATGATCAGCCAGTCGACCGTCGGAGCAAAGGTCGCCAGCATGGAAGAGGCCAGATAGAGCAGCAGAAAGGCGAGGGTGACGGGCTTGCGGCCGAAGGCATCGGTGAGCGGTCCGCTGACGAGCTGCGTCAGGGCAAAGCCCGCAAAATAGGCGGTGAGCGTGAGCTTCACCATCGCGTCGGTGGTGCCGAGTTCCGCGGTAAGCGCCGGCATGGCGGGCGTATAAAGCGCCATGGTCAGCGGGCCGATGGCCACGAGAGCCGCGCCGAGCAGGGTCGTGCGGCGGGCGCTCATGAGTTGCGGCAACGGCGCGGCGGTTTCGCTCATTCTTCGGCGTCGGCCACGCAGAGGTTATGCTTCATCTTTTCCAGCAGCTCGGTCAGCAGCTCCTGATGCTCTTCGGGAATGCCCTGAAGGGCCTCGTCGCGCAGATCGAAGATCACGCCGGCAATGTCGTGGACCACAGGCCCGGCCGTGGGGGAGAGATTGACGAGCTTGGCGCGGCGGTCGGTCGGGTCGACGGTGCGCTCCACCAGTCCGGCCCGCTCCAGCCCGTCGAGATAGCCGACGACGGTCATGGGCTCGACGCCCATCCGTTCGGCAAGGGCGGCCTGGCGCAGGTTGGGATTTCGCCAGACGAAGGCAAGGGCGCGGGCTTCCGCGACCGTCAGGCCCGTGTCGATGCTCGTCAGGCGCCGTTCGAACCGGCGGCGCAGCAGACGCGAAATGTCGACAATCGTCAGGGTGACGGCGTTGGTGGCTTCTCTTGCAGGCATGGGTACCCGGATAAAGTAAGGATTCCTTATCTCTTTAGGGCGGGGTCCTAACCATGTCAAGGAAACCGCGATGCGCCGCATTGCACAAATCAGGTCGCACGCGTATACAGGGCGCAAATTCGGCTTCGGGACTCTGCGCTTTGGTTCCGGACCGTAACCTCATGCGATTCAAGCCAAGGCATGTCACGCGGGCCCTTTTCTGATCAGAAGGCCCGCGCGTGTCTTTTGGAGCCTAGACTTATGAACCTGCGCAATATCGCCATCATCGCACACGTCGACCATGGCAAGACGACCCTCATCGACGTGCTTCTGAAGAAGTCCGGCGCTTTCCGCGACAACCAACGGACCGGCGAGCGGATGATGGACAGCAACGACATCGAACGCGAGCGTGGCATCACCATTCTCGCCAAGGTGACCTCGCTGGAGTGGAACAACACCCGCATCAACATCGTGGATACCCCGGGCCACGCCGACTTCGGCGGCGAAGTGGAACGTATCCTGCACATGGTCGACGGCGTGATCCTGCTGGTTGACGCTGCCGAAGGCCCGATGCCGCAGACCAAGTTCGTGCTCGGTAAGGCCCTGAAGCTCGGCCTGAAGCCGATCGTCGCCATCAACAAGATCGACAAGCCGGAACAGCGCGCCGACGAAGTTCTCGACGAGGTCTTCGATCTGTTCGCCTCGCTGGACGCCAACGAAGATCAGCTCGACTTCCCGGTCCTCTACGGCTCCGCCAAGCAGGAGTGGATGTCCACCGAGCCGGAAGGCCCGAAGGACAGCATGGCTCCGCTCTTCGAAATGGTTCTCAACAAGGTGCCGGCTCCGGCGTCCGAACCGGGCTCCTTCAAGATGCTGGCGACGACGATCGAATCCGATCCGTTCCTGGGCCGCATCCTCACCGGTCGCATCGTGTCCGGTCAGGCCACCCCGAACATGGCCATCAAGGCCCTGTCCCGCGATGGCAAGCTGATCGAAACCGGCCGCGTCTCCAAGATCCTCGCCTTCCGTGGTCTCGAGCGTCAGCCGATCGAGAGCGGTGAAGCGGGCGACATCGTCGCCATTGCCGGCCTGACCAAGGCCACCGTGGCCGACACGCTCTGCGCCACCGACGTGAGCGAAGCGCTTCAGGCCCAGCCGATCGATCCGCCCACCCTGTCCATGACCTTCCGCGTCAACGACAGCCCGCTGGCCGGCACCGAAGGCACCAAGGTGCAGTCCCGCGTGATCCGCGAGCGACTGCTCAAGGAAGCAGAAGGCAACGTGGCGCTCAAGGTGGAAGAAACCGACGAGCCGGATGCGTTCATCGTGTCGGGCCGTGGCGAACTGCTGCTGTCGATCCTGATCGAAAACATGCGCCGCGAAGGCTTCGAGCTGGGCGTCGGTCGTCCGCGCGTGGTCTATCAGGAAGACGCGGATGGCAACCGTCTGGAGCCGATCGAAGAAGTCATCATCGACGTGGATGAGGAGTTCTCCGGTGCCGTCGTGCAGAAGCTGCAGGAACGCAAGGCCGACCTTCTGGAAATGAAGCCGTCCGGCGGTGGCCGCACCCGTCTGGTGTTCCATGCTCCGACCCGTGGCCTGATCGGCTATCAGGCCGAGCTGATGTCCGACACCCGTGGTTCGGCCATCTTCAACCGCCTGTTCCACAGCTACCAGCCGTACAAGGGTCCGATCCAGGGCCGTCACACCGGCGTTCTGCTGTCCAACGGTTCCGGTGAAGCGGTGGCCTATGCCCTGTTCAACCTGGAAGATCGCGGCCCGATGATGATCGAGCCGGGCACCAAGGTCTATCCGGGCATGATCATCGGCGAGCACACCCGTGGCAACGACCTGGAAGTGAACGTGCTGAAGGGCAAGCAGCTGACCAACATCCGCTCGGCCGGCAAGGACGACGCCGTGCGTCTGACCACGCCGATCAAGCTGTCGCTGGAAGGCGCCCTGTCCTACATCGCCGACGACGAGCTGGTCGAAGTGACCCCGACCTCCATCCGTCTGCGCAAGACCCTGCTGGATCCGCATGAGCGCAAGCGCGCCGAGCGTGCAGCCAACAAGGAAAGCGCATGATCCTTCGGATCTGACGCAAGAGACCATGAGAGAGGCGGGCCGTAAGGCCCGCCTTTTTCTTTGGCCGCAGTGGACATGGCAGGGTTAACGCTTCTTTACGAAGCCTAATTCTTTGTTAATCTTTCTGCGCCACCGTGGAACTGTGCCCAGAAGGGTGCCTTTGCCACGAAGGCCAGGAGGCCCTCATGCCAGACACCATCGAAAGACCGATTCATTCGCAGGCCGTGCCTCACGCCACCGAATATCCCCGGGACCGGGAACGCCGGCGCCAAAGGGAGGGCGATGGGGAGAGCCATGGCGAGAGAAAGCAGCAGGGCTCTGGTGAGCGCTTCGACGCGGAGCCCGCAGAGAAACCTGCGCCGGAGAGCGATGCGCCCGAGGAGGCGGCTTTCGTCATCGATCATCTGGAAGAGGACCACCGGCTGGACAGTGTCAGCGCCTATGTAAGCCTGGGCGTGGCCGCGCTTCATCATGTGCCCGCCCCGCCGCCCCTGTCGCCGTCCGCATCTCCTTCGGCAGCGGCAGACGCGGCTCCAGAGGCTGGGCAAGAGACTGGGCAAGATGTCGGGGGCGATGTAGCGGAACCGCCGCGTAGGAGCGATGACGAACCGGCGGCAAGCGACGAGAGCGGGGAGGCCAGCATGCCGTCCGGGCTTGTCCGTCACGCCTATGAGGACCATCCCGCACAGGAGCCCCCGCATCGGCTGAACATCGCCACGTAAGGCATCTTCAAGCAACCTTCGGGCGAAGCGAGGCGTCGCCTGCGCCGATGACGCGCGGTTTGTAGTACACCCTGTGGTTTTCTAAGTATTTTCCCGAGGCCATCCCCTTGAAATCCGTCTGACCGGTTCCAAGTCTGCCTCCAGCTTCGGTCGGCATCGATGCGCTGTGCGCAGATCCTTGCAGGACCGAAGGCCTTTCCCCGTTCATCTTGAGCGCGCGGGATACAGTCGAAAACGAAACGGGAGCGCAGCTCCACGGGGGTCATCTTGCTCGAGACAATCGTCACCCTTGCGGTGAACAACCTCTTGTCGCCCATCATCCTCTTCTTCGTACTCGGTCTGGCTGCCTCCTTCCTGCGCTCCGATCTGTCGGTGCCGGAGGCGGCTGCCAAGGCCCTGTCGATCTATCTGCTCTTCGCCATCGGCTTCAAGGGCGGTGTCGCTGTCAGCGATCACGGTGTCGACCGGATGCTGATCACGACGCTGCTGGCGGGGGTGGTCCTGTCCTTTGCCATTCCGCTGATTGCCTTCGGCCTCCTGCGGGTCATGACGCGCCTGAGCGTCATCGACGCGGCGGCGGTGGCCGGTCACTACGGCTCGATCTCCATCGTCACCTTCGTGGCGGCGACATCGGTGCTGCAGAGCCAGGGCCTTGCCAGCGAGGGCTACATGGTGGCAACCGCCGCCGCCATGGAAGCACCCGCCATCCTCTCCGCCCTCTGGCTCGTCGCCCGCTATGGCGCGGTTGCTGGCGACAGCACCGGAGAACGCGAGGGACTCCTGCGCGAGATCCTGCTCAATGGCTCGATCGTGCTTCTGGTCGGATCCTTCGTGATCGGCATGATCACGGGCAAGAACGGGCTGAAGGAAATCGAGAGCTTCATCGTCTCGCCCTTCAAGGGCGTGCTCTGCCTCTTCCTGCTCGACATGGGGCTGGTGGCCGGTCGCGGCCTGCGCTCGGCCCGTGACGTGCTGAAACCCGGACTGGTCGCCTTCGGGGTCGTCATGCCGGTGCTTGGCAGCTTGCTCGGTCTTGGCGCCAGCCTGCCGATCGGCCTGTCGGTCGGCGGCAGTGTGCTGCTCATGACCCTGTGCGCTTCGGCGTCCTACATCGCCGTTCCGGCGGCCATGCGCGTGGCCCTGCCGGAAGCCAATCCGTCCGTCTATCTCACCATGTCCCTCGGGATCACCTTCCCCTTCAACCTCACACTTGGCGTGCCGCTCTATCTGACGCTGGCCAGCCTCGCCGGGAGCTGAACCATGGAAACCAACAAGGCCAAACGGGTCGAAATCATCATCGAGGCACCGATGGAAGGACGCCTGACCGATGCGCTGGAGGCTGCGGGCGTCACCGGCTTCACCGTGCTGCCGGTGCTCGGGGGCAGCGGGCGCTCGGGCCGATGGAGCCGGGAGGGGCAGGTCTCGCGGGCTGGCGGCATGGTCGCCGTCATCAGCATCGTGCGGCCCGAGCGGCTGGATGGCCTGCTGGAGGCCGCCTTCAAGGTGGTGAACCGGCACATCGGCGTGGTCAGCGTCAGCGACTGCGAAGTCCTGCGCGCAGAGCGGTTCTAGACGAAAAGCCTCCCGGCGGTGTGCTAGGCATGGGCTGCTTTATTTTCTATAAGGCAGCCTGATGTTCCCGAATGTGCAGTATGCCGGAGGCAAGCTCTTGAACTTTCCAAGCGATCTGATTGCAGGATACGGCCGCTATCTCCAGAAGGGGTTCGTCCGCTACAAGGAGACCCACGAGCATCTGGCAATCTACGGCCAGAAGCCGCAGGTGATGGTCATTTCCTGCTGCGACAGCCGGGTCACGCCGGAAGGCATCTTCCATGCCGGGCCGGGCGAACTCTTCGTCTTCCGCAACGTTGCCAATCTCGTGCCGCCCTGCGAGGAGGACAGCGGTCTGCACGGCACGAGTGCCGCCATCGAATATGCGGTGCGCGCGCTCAAGGTGAAGCACATCGTCGTCATGGGCCATGCCAAGTGCGGCGGCGTCCAGGCTTTCCGCGAGAACGCCAATGCGCCGACGCTGAAGGGCGACTTCATCGGCCGCTGGATCAAGCTGCTGGAACCGGCGGCGATTGCCATGGCCTGCATGCCCGTCGACAAGCTGGATGATCCGCAGCTGGCCATGGAATATGCCGGCGTGCGCCAGTCCCTGAAGAACCTGGAGACCTTCCCCTTCGTGAAGGAAGAGCTCGAGGCGGGCAGCCTGTCCATCCACGGTGCTTGGTTCGACATCGGCTCGGGCGAGTTGCGCGTCATGGATCCGGAGACCCAGGTCTTCCACACCACGGAAACGGATGTGGGCGCGGCCGAAGAGGCCTGAGCCGTCCGCTACAGGCCGACGATCCTTCAGACAAGCTCGCGGGCGGCCCCGATCACCCGCGGGCGGATCTCTTGGCGCGGCGGCAATTGCCGCAGGTCGGCGTGATGGGGGGACTTGATGCAGACCGGATCGGTGGCCGCCGCATTGCCCGTCATGGCGAAGGCCTGACACCGGCAGCCGCCGAAGTCCTGCTCCTTGCGCTCGCAACTCCGGCAGGGCTCCGGCATCCAGTCGAGACCCCGAAAGCGGTTGAACGCCTCCGATCGCTCCCAGATATCGCGAACCGGCATGCGCGTCGCGTTCTCGAAGCGCATGGACGTGATGGTCTGCGCGGCATGGCACGGCAGCATGGTGCCGTCGGGAGTGAGCGCGAAGGCATCCGCTCCCCAGCCGCCCATGCAGGGCTTGGGATAATCGGCGTAATAGTCCGGCGTCACGAAATCGATGGCGAGAACCCCGGTCAGATCGCGGCGGATCTTCTCCACATAGTCCACCTGTCGCAATACATCGTCCCGGTGGGGCAGCAGCGCCGAGCGGTTGAGCCAGGCCCAGCCGTAATATTGCACATTCGCGATCTCGAGCCGGTCCGCACCCAGCGAGAGGGCAAGGGCCACATAGTCCGGGACTTCGTCGATGTTCAGGCGATGGATGGGCGCGTTGATCGTCAAGGGCAGGCCCAGGTCCCGCGCCTGAGCGGCCGCCGCCAGTTTCTTCGCGTGAGCACCGGGATAGCGGCCGACCCGTTCCGTCGTCTCCGCATGGGCGCCCTGGAAGCTGATCTGCACGTGATTGAGCCCGGCATCCGCCAGCCGCTCCAGCCGGTCGCCACCCAGGGTCACGCCGGCGGTGATGAGATTGGAATAGACCCCGAGCCGCGCCAGATGGGCGATGATCTCCTCCAGATCCTTGCGCAGGGTCGGTTCTCCCCCGGACAGATGAGCCTGCACCACCCCGAGCTCGGCGGCCTGGGTGAAGATGTCCAACCACGCCGCGTCAGGGAGCTCCCGGTTTGCCTTCAGAAGCTCCAGCGGATTGGAGCAGTAGCCGCACTGGAGTGGACAGCGATGGGTCAGCTCCGCCAGCAGTCCGAGGGGCGCGCCGATCCGCCTGTCCAGCTCGGCGAAGGATGAGGGCAGGGGATCCACCTGTCGTTGGGCAGCGGAGGAAGCCGCCGGGCGTGCCGCATCGGCCGCTCCGGGGTTTCGGGACCGTCCCGCGCGCGGGCGCAGAAGCAGCCTGTCGCACCAGTCCTGCAGGAATTCGATGACGTCCGGGGCGATCACCTCGACCGGCGCGGCATAGTCGCAGGCCAGATCCTCGATCACTTCGGCGACCGTGGCGCTCCCGTCGCAGCGGCGCAGGATGTCGACGCTGATCTCATCGGGCCAGAGCACCTTTTCAGGCGCCAGCACCATCCAGCGGCCCCGTGTGCGGTCGCGCCGGAGCAGGACCTGGGGAGCGAGGCGCAGGCAACTCAGAAGGGTGACCCGATGGCGGGAGGCGGGGCCCGTCATGTGCGGTGGTCCTTCGGCCGGAAGGCACCGGGAGGGATCTGGCCGGGGCTGACATAGGCGTGGTGGAGGGCGTCGAGCATGGCCCAGAGCAGGTCGCATTTGGCCAGAAGCGCCTCGACCGCCTCGGCCTGCTTCTCTGGCGTATCGGCCCACCGGGTGACGAGGGCCAGCGCGTGTTCGGCATCGCGTGGAGCCTGATGCAGGCGCGGGGTGAAATAGGACAGCGTTTCCTCGGTGATGTAGTCGTAACGGGCGAGCATGGCCGGAACCCGTTCACCGATGGCGACCGGAGAGAAGAGTTCGGTGAGCGAGGAGGCCACGGCGGTCAGGAGGCTGCCCTGCGTCACCAGATCCAGATAGGCCCCGACCGCATAGCGGGTGGCGGGAAGCGCCTTGCGCCGGGCGGTGACCATGTCGCGGTCAAGTCCCAGACCTTCCGCCAGCTTGAGCCAGCGGCGGATGCCGCCATCCTTCTCGCCGTTTTCCTCGCCATCATGGTCGATGATGCGCTTGCGCCATTCGCGCCGGAACTCCGGATCTTCGGACCGGGCGAGGATCAGCGCGTCCTTCTTCGGAATGGTTGCCTGATAGCAGTAGCGGTTGAGCGCCCAGGCCTGCATCTGGCCAAGGGTGAGGTCCCCGGCATTCATCAGGCGGTGGAAGGGATGATGAATGTGATAGCGCGCGAAACCGGCTTCCCGCAGGGCCTGTTCCAGTTCCGTCGGCGTCAGCAGTCGCTGGCCGGCCCGGATCGCCTCGACGATCTGCGGACCCACATCCTCCGGGCGGGAGAAGGGGTTCGGGGCGGCGTCGCCCTGCAGGGCGGAGAGGGTGGCAGGCGGGGTCACAGGCTGATCTCCATGCCGTCGAACCCGATCTCCCAGCCGGCCTCGCGCACGCGGGCCGCAGCCTCGGATCCCGGGTCGAGGATCGGATTGGTGGTGTTGATGTGGACGTAGATCTTTCGTGCCGCGCCGATGCCGGACAGGGCTTCGAGGGACCCCTGCTCCCCGGCAATGGCCATGTGGCCCATGCGGGCGCCGGTCTTGGTGCCGACGCCGCTGTCGGCCATTTCCGTGTCGTGGAATACGGTGCCATCGAAGAGCAGGCAGGCGGCTTCCTCCAGCCGCTTGCGCAGGGTCGGCGGAACGGAGGCGCAGCCGGGAACATAGACGAGGGGGTTCTCGTCGCCAGTGCCGTTTGTGAGGCTCAGGCCCATGGTGTCGCCGGGCGCCGTGCCGAAATCGGCGGCGGCCTCATTTTCCAGAAAGAGCGCCACCTTGCCGGGAACGGGGAAGGTCTCCACGCTCAGGCCCAGCGGCGCGCCATCGGGGCCGGCCAGTTCCAACCGGCCTTCGAGGGGCAGGGGGCGTCGATCCACCACGTCGGCGCGCAGCACGCCGAAGATGCTGTTGTCGCGCAAGGTGGCCAGCACCCGCTCACTGGCATAAAGGGCGAAGGGTTCGCTTTCGCGCAGGGACAGCAGGCCCGCGATATGGTCCACATCCGCATTGGTCAGCACCACGGCGCGAATGGGGCTGTGGCGCAAGGGGCCATCTGCACGGGGATGCAGCTCCGGGGTGGCGGCGATCTGCTGGCGAATATCCGGTGAAGCATTGAACAGCACCCAGTCCCGGCCGTCGGCGCTGGCCGCGATGCTGGACTGGGTTCTCGCCCGGAATCCGGGCCGGCCTTCCCGCACTGATCGGCTGAGCGGAGCGTTGCAGTTCCATTGGGGAAAGCCGCCACCGGCGGCCGAGCCGAGAATTCGCACCTTCACCGGATATCCCTTTCTCCTTGTCCCGGGCAGTTCGGGCCCGGGATGGATGGATCAGGTCACTTCTTGCGGCCGCAGGTGCCCACTTCCGCCGGCATGTAGCGGGTGATTTCGAATCCGGCTTCCACGGCCGTCATCTGGGGCTTGGTCCAGGTCTTCATGTCGTGTCCTCCTGTGGTTGACATGCGGGGCAAGCCTAGCACCGGCCCAGAGAATCCAGGGCTGCCACCAAGGTCTGTATTGGTGTGGGAAAGAATTCGACGTCTTCGCATTTGCGGAAAACGTCAAGCATCCATGATGTCGAAGAGATCCGGGGCGACGGATCAGGAAAATCAGGATCCGTGTTGCTCTGCAAAAGAAGACGTTAACAAGATTTAATGTGGCTTCTGGCAGGTGCGCGGCAGGTCTGGCAAGGCGAATGCAAAAAAACGCCCCGGCGCGGGCCGGGGCGTCTGTCTCGCTGGATGAGGGGTCGGGGGACCGGATGAACCGATCAGGCCGCCTGCTTCTTCGGCTTGATCAGGCCGCGGTTCACCAAAACCTCGGCGATCTGCACGGCGTTCAGGGCCGCACCCTTGCGCAGGTTGTCGGCCACGACCCACATGTTCAGGCCGTTTTCAACGGTCGCGTCCTCGCGGATGCGGGAGATGTAGGTGGCGTCTTCACCGGCGCTTTCGTACGGGGTGATGTAGCCGCCGTCTTCCTGCTTGTCGATGACGAGGCAGCCCGGGGCTTCGCGCAGGATGGCGCGGGCCTCATCGGCGGTGATCTCGTTCTCGAACTCGATGTTCACGCTCTCGGAGTGACCGATGAAGACCGGCACGCGCACGGCGGTGCAGGTGACCTTGATCTTCGGATCAAGCATCTTCTTGGTCTCGGCGAGAACCTTCCATTCTTCCTTGGTGTAGCCGTCTTCCATGAAGACGTCGATGTGGGGAATGACGTTGAAGGCGATGCGCTTGGTGAACTTCTTCGGCTCGATCGGGTCGTTGACGAAGACGGCACGGGTCTGTTCGAACAGCTCTTCCATGGCTTCCTTGCCGCCGCCGGAGACGGACTGATAGGTGGAGACCACGACGCGCTTGATCTTGGCTGCATCATGCAGGGGCTTGAGAGCCACGACCAGCTGGGCGGTGGAGCAGTTCGGGTTGGCGATGATGTTTTTCTTGGAGAAGCCGACGATGGCATCGGCATTCACTTCCGGAACGATCAGCGGCACGTCGGCGTCGTAGCGCCAGGACGAGGAGTTGTCGATCACGACGCAGCCCTTGGCACCGATCTTCGGCGACCATTCCTTGGAGACGGCACCGCCAGCGGACATGAGGCAGATATCGGTGTCGGAGAAGTCGTAGTTCTCCATGGCCTGGACCTTCAGCGTCTTGTCGCCGAAGGAGACTTCAGTGCCCTGGGAGCGGCGGGAGGCGAGAGCCACGACCTCGTCGGCCGGGAAGCCGCGTTCGGCCAGGATGTCCAGCATCTCACGGCCGACGTTGCCCGTGGCGCCCGCGATAGCGATCTTGTAACCCATGTTGAAGTTCCTCATCCGTCTCCCCGCTCAGGCCCGCCATGCTCGGTCGCGACGACCTGCGGGCCTCAAGGCACCCCCCATCCCCGGGGAGTGCGGGATGAGCGGCACCGTTAAGCGGTGGTTTTGGTAGTCGGTTTGACGGTGGTTGTGGGAGCAAGGCCTGCGCATGCGAAATCGGCGCCGGTGTTCACCGTCGTCTGCTTGCCTGCGATGTCGGCGATCTGCCGAGCCATGCCGAAGTGCTCCATCTGGTCCAAAGCCGAAATCTTTTTGCGCGGATGCAGGATCTTGTCAACAAGAGACAGCGTCCGGGCCGGTCGGGCGTGCTCAATCCATTCGTGAGCTTCTCTCATCTTTGGCTCGCGCGACGCCGGGCCGGGATGTGGAGGCGTGTCGAAGCGGCCGCTCGCGGGCCGTTGCGCGCGCCGTCTGCGGTCGTCATGAAACCTTCAGCAAATCGTCATGCAAGCTCCACGAGAGTTCCCTAGCGTCCGGCGCAAATTCATGACCACCCGCAGTCGCGGGTCCATCCCAAGAGGCTCCTTCATGACACTTCGCACCAGCTTCCTCGCCGGCGTCAGCCTGGCTGTCACCGTCGCCGCCAGCGGCGGCGCTCAGGCCGGATCGTTCTTCGAGCGGGTCAGCACCTTCCCGGTCTACAAGACCCTGGCTGAGGGCGTGGACATGAAGACCGAGACCTCTGCCGAGATCATCTCCGCCAGCAAGGACGGCAACACCCTCGTCTTCTCCGACAGCCCGTCCGGTGCCATTGTCTTCGTGGACGCCACCGATCCGGCGGCGCTCGCGCCCAAGGGCCGCGTCGACGTGTCCGGTGAGCCGACGTCCGTTTCCGTCGGTCAGGCCTTTGCCTATGCCGGTGTGAACACCAGCGAGACCTATGTGACCCCGTCGGGTCATCTGGCCGTCATCGCTTTCGCCGACATGGGGATTGCCGCCAAGTGCGACGTGAAGGGCCAGCCCGACAGCGTCGCCACCTCGGCCGATGGCAAGTATGTGGTCATCGCCATCGAGAACGAGCGCGACGAAGAGCTCAATGACGGTGTCATTCCGCAGATGCCGGCCGGTCACCTCGCCATCTTCGATCTCGATGCCAACGGCATGCCGACCAATTGCGACGCGGTGCGCATCGTCGACATGACCGGCCTCTCTGAGATCGCCCCCACCGATCCGGAGCCGGAGTTCGTGTCGATCAACGACAAGAACCAGGCTGTCGTGACCCTTCAGGAAAACAATCACATCGTGGTGGTGGATCTGGCGTCCGGCGAGATCGTCTCCCATTTCCCGGCCGGTGCCGTGACCGTCGAGAACATCCCGGTGAAGAAGACCCGGGTGAGCGATGCCAACGGCTCCATCGAGAACGTGAAGCGTGAACCGGATGCGGTTGCCTGGCTGGATGCGGACCGGTTCGTGACTGCCAACGAAGGCGACTATGAAGGCGGCTCGCGCGGCTTCACCATCTGGAACACCAAGGGCGAGGTACTCTTCGACAGCGGCGCGCAGATCGAGCATCTGGGCATGGAAACCGGCCATTATCCGGCCAAGCGCGCGGCGAAGAAGGGCACCGAGCCGGAAGGCGTCGCCATCGGCACCTTCGACGGCCAGACCTACATCTTCATCAATTCCGAGCGCGGCAACTTCGTCGCCGTCTACAAGGATACGGGTGCCGAGCCGGAATTCGTCCAGATCCTGCCGACGCATATCGCTCCGGAAGGTTCTGTCACGATCCCGAGCCGCGGGCTCTTCGTGGTCGCCAACGAGGCGGACAGTGCCGAGGACGGGTTCCGCGCCCAGGTCAGCGTCTACAAGTTTGGCGCAGAAGAAGCGGCCTATCCGATGGTCGTCTCCGACAAGGATCCGGAAACCGGTGCGCCGATCGGCTGGGGCGCGCTCTCTGGCCTTGCCGCCGACCCGAGCGATCCCGCCAAGGTCTATGCGGTGACCGACAGCTTCTATGACACGGCGAAGATCCTGACGCTGGACGTCTCCGCGAAGCCAGCCCGCATCACCGGCTTTGTTGCCCTGCATGGCAAGGACACGCCGAAATACGACCTGGAAGGCATTTCCGTCGCCCGTGACGGCGGCTTCTGGCTCGCCTCCGAAGGCAACCCGGACAAGGATATGAAGCATCTCCTGATCAAGGCCGCCGTCGACGGCACCGTCGAGGACGAGATCGAGCTGCCGGCCGAGCTGGTTGCCCAGTCCGCCCGCTTCTCCTTAGAAGGCGTTGCCGAGTTCGAGCGTGACGGTCAGACCCTTGTCGCCCTCGCCGTGCAGCGCGAGTGGAAGGACGATCCGAAGGGCATGGTGAAGCTTGCCATCTACAATCCGGCGGACAAGTCCTGGGGCTTCGTGCATTACCCGCTGGACAAGCCGGCCAGCCCGGCCGGCGGCTGGGTCGGCCTGTCGGAAATCGTCTCTCTCGGTGGCGAAGAGTTCCTGATCCTGGAGCGGGACAACCAGGGTGGCGAATTCGCGACCATCAAGGAGATCACCAAGATCTCGCTCAAGGGTATCGCTCCGGCTGCCTATGGTTCCGAGCTGCCGGTGGTCGACAAGGTCAAGGTGAAGGACATCCTTCCCGAGCTGCAGGCCTCACACGGCTGGGTGCTGGACAAGCCGGAAGGCCTGACGGTCACTGCCTCGGGCGAAGTGATCCTGGTGACCGACAATGACGGCGTGGATGACGCCCCGGGCGCCACCGAGCTGTTCCATCTGGGTCAGGTTTCTGACCTGAAGTAAGCCATCCGGTCCCCTCAGACCGCATGCAGGACGCCCGGGAGAGTAATCTTCCGGGCGTCTTCCATTTGGTGGGCTTTCGGTCCGCCGCATGGTCCGGGCGACCGTTTCAGATGGCGCCCGGCACTGCACTCAGAAACGCTTGAAGGGTCGGGCCAAGGGCCGCGCCCGCCAGGAGAAGCGGCGCTGCATAGAGCCGGATCCGGGCACCTGGAAGCTCGAGCGAGCGGCAGGGGCGCCCCTTGCGCCGCAGGCCGGCGTCGGGCATGGGCGCGATGGCGGGCAGGGCCGTGCGACCGGACGGCCATTCGCCAAGGTCTGATGGCAGAAGATCAGATTGCGGTGTCTCGACCAGGGTCTGCTCGATGGGGCGCCTGCGCCGCAGCATCTGCCTGCGCGCTCCCGCGCGGAACGACTTTCGGTTATCCGGCATGGTGCAAGGTTCCAGCCGGCGGATACCTGAAGAGCGTGTGTGCTCCCCGCCCGGTACGAGATGTGTGCATGCCGCCCTCCCAAACGACCGAACGCGCCCTCCGCGCTTTCGACTGCGGGGACAGGTTAGGTAGTTGTGACAGGACGGCACAAGTGCGTATTTCTGCTGAGCGGAGCATTTTTCCCGCTTTTGATAGTCCACGCGCCGATTTTGGGCCCCGTATTCCGCCTGGCGGCACGTTTTGGCGCCAGATCACGCCGGTTTACTGCGCCCGGCGATAGACGGTCGTGTTGGTGAAGCTGTCGACGTCCACCAGATGCACGGTCTGGGTGATGGTGAGGGTCCGCCCGTCCTCGGAGAGTTCCCGGTCCGCCTTCATCAGGGTGAGCTGACCCTTGCGGGCCTCGGAGACGAGGTTGCGGTCGCCGACGAAGCGCAGGCTCATGGCATCGACCAGTCCGCTCTTGCCGAGCTTGGTCTCCGGGCCATCCGGCACGGCGGAGAAGCTGTCGTTGGTCACCTGACCGTCGGCGCTCACCTGGTTCATGGTGAAGACGGCCATGCCGAAATTGTCCTCGATCTTCAGGGTGGCGCTCTTTGGCGCTTCGCCCTGCTGATATTCGCTGGCCTCGGTGTCGAGGATCCAGGTGCCCAGGAAGGGGCCGATCTTGTCGCTCATGGAGAGATCCCGGCTGTGTGTGGGTTTTGCGGGCCTTATAATGGAAAAAGGCTGTCAGAGCGAAGACCCTGACAGCCTTTTTCAGTTTTCAGCCGACAGTACCGGGCCGGATCGGCCTCAGGCGGTCAGCGCATCCAGTTCGGCCAGGATCGCGTCGCCCATTTCGGCGGTGGAGACGACCTTGTCGCCCTCGGCCGCGATGTCACGGGTGCGCAGGCCCTTGTCGAGGGTGCTGGAGATGGCCTTCTCGACCAGATCCGCTTCCTCGATCAGCTCGAAGGAATAGCGCAGCGCCATGGCGAAGGAGGCGATCATGGCGATCGGGTTGGCAGCACCCGTGCCGGCGATGTCCGGAGCGGAGCCGTGGACCGGCTCGTACATGGCCTTGCGGCGGCCGGTCTTGGGATCCGGGGCGCCGAGGGAGGCGGAGGGCAGCATGCCGAGCGAGCCGGTCAGCATGGCGGCCACGTCGGAGAGCATGTCGCCGAAGAGGTTGTCGGTGACGATGACGTCGAACTGCTTGGGCCAGCGCACGAGCTGCATGCCGCCGGCATCGGCCAGCATGTGGTCGAGCTTGACGTCCTGATAGCCGTTCTTGTGGGTCTCGGTCACGACCTGGTTCCAAAGCACGCCAGACTTCATGACGTTGCGCTTTTCCATCGAGCAGACCTTGTTGCCGCGGGTGCGGGCCAGCTCGAAGGCAACCTTGGAAATGCGCTCGATCTCGTAGGTGTCATAGACCTGGGTGTCGATGCCGCGCTTCTGGCCGTTGCCCAGGTCGATGATTTCCTTCGGTTCGCCGAAATAGACGCCGCCGGTCAGCTCGCGGACGATGAGGATGTCGAGACCCTCGATCACGTCCGGCTTGAGGGACGAGGCATCGGCCAGTGCCGGATAGCAGATGGCCGGGCGCAGGTTGGCGAAGAGTTCCATGTCCTTGCGCAGGCGCAGCAGGCCGGCTTCCGGACGGACTTCATAGGGGACATCATCCCACTTGGGGCCACCCACGGCGCCGAAGATCACCGCATCGGCGGACATGGCCTTGGCCATGTCTTCTTCGGAGATGGCGAGCCCATGGGCATCATAGGCAGCGCCGCCCACCAGACCCTCGTCGGTCTCGAAGGTGTCCTTGCCGCGGGCGTTCAGCCAGGCAATGATCTTCTTCACTTCGACCATGATCTCCGGGCCGATGCCGTCGCCCGGAAGAAGGAGGAGCTTGTGTGTCGCCATGGGAGTCCGCCCTTGTCTGTTTCTTGAAGACATTTCGATGATTTGGGTTACCGCCTTGGCGCAGGTGTGACAAGCGGTCTCCCTGCCGGGCGCAGGGCGAGAGTGTTCAAAAGATTTCAACTGTACCTGCGAGTACGCTCAACTCTGGCCTCGGGGCAGGATTTCAGCCGGCCAGGATGCGCGCCGTGCCCTGCCAGAGCAGGTTGAGGGCGAGCAGGGTCATGACCAGCCGGAAGCCTTTCCGGAAGGTCTCTTCCCGCATGCGGCCGAGGAGGCGGCTGCCGGCGAGGGTTCCGATGAAGCCGCTGATGATCATCAGAATGATCAGACCGGCCCAGGGCGCGAAGGCAAAGCCGAGGGCCCCGAAGGCAAGCACCTTGAAGATGTGCATGGTGAGCGCGGTCGCGGCCTGATTGGCGACGAACTGATGCCGGGTCAGCCCGAGGGTGGCCAGAACACTGCCGCCGATGGGACCTGCAGCTCCGAAGAACATGCTCAGCAGCGTCGAGAGGAACCCGGCGATGCCCATCGCCTGACGGGCCATGTGACCGAGGCGGGGCGGGCGGCCCCAGATCACCCAGATCACGAAGCAACCGATACCGACCCGCAGCCAGCCATCGGGCAGATTGACCGCGATGGCTCCGCCCAGGGCAGCCCCCAGGGCCGCGCCGACCGCGAACCACAGCCAGATGACGCGGTCCACATGGCGCCACTGGACCAGGGCTCTACCGGCATTGGAGCCGAACTGCACGACGCCGTGGACGGGCACAAGGGCCGCGCCCGGCATGAGATTGGCCATGACCGCGATGAGGGCGATGCCTCCGCCGAGGCCGACGGCTGCCGTCAGTGCCGAGGTGACGAAACTGGCGGCGATCAGGAACAGGGAGACGGCGAGGGAGAGCTGGTCGGGCAGGAGCCAGTGAAACAGGTCGGTCATGGGCACACCTTCGGTCGGGAAGGTCTTATCCTCCCGGCTTCTTCCCCTGACAAGGCTGCCTTTGCGCTTTGCCGTTCGGCGGCGGCGTCAGTCCGTGCGCGAGGGCGCGGTGCTTGCCGGGCTCTGGCCGAAGGTGGTCGTCGCCAGGCCGGCGGGGTCGTCCTTGGCGCGCTGCTTCATCAGGGCGATCTGACGCCAGAGCAGGTCCTGATCATCGACGGCCAGACCGCGCGGCAGGTGCAGCACGGCGATGGAGCAGCTCAGAAGCGGGAACTGGCGCTCGACGCCCGCCCGGTCCCGGGACAGGATGAAGCCCGCTTCGCGATGGTTGGGGTCGTAGAAGCTTTCGGCCTGATGGCGGAACTCGGTGCGCAGGACCTGCAGCCGCTCTTCGATGCTGGCGAGGTCGCGGGCCTTGAAGCCGATGAAGAAGTCGTCACCGCCGATGTGACCGAGAAAATCCTCGGCGCCCGACAGATGCCGCCGGGCCAGGTCGGCGAAGAGAAGCAGGGCGCGGTCGCCGGTCTTGAAACCATAGGCATCGTTGAACGGCTTGAAGTGGTCGAAGTCGATGTAGCAGAAACAGCGCTCCGTGTCAGAACGGGCGGCCTCCTCCAGCACGAAGGCGGTGATGCTGCCATTGCCGGGCAGCTTGGTCAGCGGGTTTTGGTCCTCGGCTTCGCGCATGCGGATCTCGTTGGCGATCTTCAGCAGGGAGCTGGTGGTCAGGAACCCGAAATACTTGCCGTTGCGGGTGATGATCACGCCGCCGGTCTGCTCGTCCTCGTTGGCGATCAGGCCGATGAGCTGGTCCAGCTTGGAGTGAAGATCGGCGATGGGGCAGCGGTGCAGGAAGCTCTTCACCCGGTTGTCCACGGCCCGATTGCGCAGGAGATCCTGGCCGAAGGGCATGTAGATCAGGTCCTTGATGTCGGCTTCCTTGATGAGCCCGCGCGGCTCGTCGGCCTCGTTGATCACCGGAATGAAGGGATAGGCCCGGCCGGCGCGCAGCATGGCCAGAACCTCGTCCATGCGGGCGGTGTCGCGCAGGGCGACCAGCGGCTTGATCTCCCGCTTCAGCAGGTTCTCGTGGCCTTTCGACCCGGCTTCGGTGCGGGCGGAAATGTTGATCGCCTGGGGGTAGCGGTCGAGGATCTCGTCCGTCCGGGTCGTGGGGTGGGAGATGAGATAGCCCTGCATGAGGTCGCAGCCGATTTCCCGGCAGGTGTTGAATTCGGCCCGGGTTTCCACGCCTTCGGCAACGACCCGCATGCCGAGCACATGGGCGAGTTCGACCATCGAGGACGCGAGCAGGCGCTTGCGGGCATCGCTGTGGATCGACTGGACGAAGAAGCGGTCGATCTTGATGATCTCGGGCTCGAAGTCATAGAGGCTCTTGAGCTGGGAAAAGCCCTTGCCGAAATCGTCGATGGCGATGGAGAAGTCCTGCTGGCGCGCCTCCCTGATGAAGGTCCGGATGCGTTCCGGCGACGACAGGTCGCGCGCCTCGGAGAGCTCGAGGCAGATGCTGGCGGCGGAGAGGCCATATTCCCGCAACAGGGCGGCGGTGCGGGCCGTGAGGTCGCTGTCGGTTTCGAAGAGGCGCGGGTCGACGTTCAGGAACAGGCGGGTCGTTCGCGGCAGGCGGGCGTGGGTGACCTTGGCAATGGCCTTGCGGCGCAGGATCAGCTCCAGCTCGACCAGGCAGTTCAGCTCGTAGGCCTTGTCGAAGACCTGGGCCGGGGTGGTGCAGTCCAGCTGCTCCACATTCCGCAGCAGGGCCTCCAGCCCGTAGAGATCTCCGGTGTGGCAGTCGACGATCGGCTGCAGTGCATAGTCGAGCACCGAGGCAGCGTTCGACAGGAACTGCTGGGGGTTGATCGTGAAGCGGAAGGTCGCCGGATGGACGGGCTGGTGGTGGGTCATGGTGTCCTGGTCTCGCGCGGAGAAAATGAACTTCGCGGCAGAGCCTAGGGCAGGTCGACATGACATTTATTACAGTGAGGTGCCTAATCAATCCTCAAGGTAAGCAAAGACTTAAGGCCCCTGCAGCGGGCTGTCGGTGGCCCGTCGCAGGGGAGATTTCCGGCCGTTTTCCGGTCTCAGGCCGCCGGGTTCAGCGCCCGTTCGACAAGGCGGATCCAGTAAGAGCTTCCGTAGAGGATGGCGTCGTCGTTGAAGTCGTAGAGCGGATGATGCAGGCCCGCGCTGTCGCCGTTGCCGGTATAGATGAAGGCGCCCGGACGTTCTTCGAGCATGTAGGCGAAGTCTTCGCCGCCCATCATCGGCGGCTGATCCCGGTTGACCATGCCGGGACCTGCGATCTCCTCGGCCACATCTGCGGCGAAGGCGGTCTGTTCCTCGTGGTTGACGACGACCGGATAGCCTTCGATGAAGTCGATCTCGGCGACGGCGCCATGGGCGGCGGCGATGTTTTCGACCAGCGAGAGGAAGCGTTCCTTAGCCAGCTTTCGAACCTGTCCGTCGAGGGTGCGGATGGTTCCGGCAAGGGTCGCTTCCTGCGGAATGACGTTGCTGGCATCGCCGGCGCGGAAAATCGTCACCGAAACGACGAGCGATTTTAACGGATCGGCGTTGCGGCTGGCGATGGACTGCAGTCCGGCGACGATCTGGGAGCCGGTGACAATGGGGTCGATCGTGTCGTGCGGACGGGCGGCGTGGCCGCCGCGGCCCTTGATCTTGATCTCGAATTCGTCGGTGGCGGCCATCATCGCACCCGGGCGCAGGGCGAACTGGCCAACCGGCATGCCGGGATAATTGTGCATGCCATAGACCTCGTCGATGGCCCAGCGGGTCATCAGGCCGTCGTCGATCATGGCCTTGGCGCCGGCGCCGCCCTCTTCGGCCGGCTGGAAGATGACAACCACGGTGCCGTCGAAGTTGCGGGTCTCTGCGAGATACTTGGCGGCACCCAGCAGCATGGCCGTGTGGCCGTCATGGCCGCAGGCGTGCATCTTGCCCTCCACCTTCGAGGCATAGGGCTTGCCGGTGATTTCCTTGATCGGCAGGGCGTCCATGTCGGCGCGCAGGCCCATGACGCGGCCGGTGCCGCCATTGCGGCCGCGGATCACGCCGACAACGCCGGTGCGCCCGATGCCTGTCACCACCTCATCCAGCCCGAAGCTCTCGAGAAGTTCGGCCACCTTCTGCCCGGTGCGCACGGTCTCGTAGAGGATCTCGGGATTTTCGTGGAAGTCCCGGCGCCATGCGGTGATTTCCTCATGCATGTCGGCGAGGCGGTTGACGATGGGCATGTGATGCTCCCTGGGAGGAATGGGTCGCCGCATGCTATCGCAAGTGCAGCAAAGGGGAAGGGGTCACGCGCCGAGATGGTGCGGTGCGTGAGGATCGGCAAGGGGCCGGGTCAGGTCTTGGGGGCAGCGGATGGCGGCAGCAGCCGGTAGACGCTGGTGCGCTTGATCTCCGCATCCTCCAGATTGGCGATGACCTGGATGTCGTAGGTCGCCAGATGCTCCAGCCGGACGCGGGGCAGATAGCTGCGCCCCGGATCCCCCACATAGACGGCGATGCCGGCGGCAAGCGCCCGGTCGGCAAAGGCCAGCATCTTTCCCGCCATGGGTTTTTCATAGAAGACGTCGCCGCAAAAGAGCACCCTTTCCTCCGGCGCCGGGCCGTCGGTGATGTCCCGGGTCTCGATGGTCAGCTCCACGCCGTTCAGCTCGGCGTTGGCGCGGGCGGCATGGGCGGCGAATGCGTCGATGTCTACCGATCGGCAGACGCTGGCACCGGACTTCATGGCGGCGATGCCGACCAGCCCGGAGCCGCTCGCCAGATCGAGCACCGAGCGCCCTTGCACCAGATCCGGGTGGTCGAGAATGTAGCGGGCGAGGGCCTGACCGCCGGCCCAGGCAAAGGCCCAGAAGGGAGGCGGCAATCCCAGCGCCTCCAGCTCTTCCTCGGTCTTCTGCCAGAGGTCCATGGCCTCATCCGCCACGTGCAGGCGGATCTCCGGCGCATGGGGCACCGGCCGGACGGCGGTTTCCGCCCGGATGAAGGCCATGGGATCGCGGAATGCAGTCATCGCGCCTCCTTGGGCGGGGCCGCCTCGGCCGGTGAGCGGCTCAGGCCGGTTCGGAGAGACCGCCCATTTCGCACACCACCGCCCATTCCTCTGCCGTGACCGGCTGGACCGAGAGGCGCATGCTGGTGACGAGAGACATGTTTTCCAGACGCGGCTCGGCCTTGACCTGCGCCAGGGTCACCGGCTTCGGCATGTCGCGCACAGCGCGGAAGTCCACGCATTCCCAGCGCGGGTCGTCGCTCTTGGGGTCCGGGTGAATGCCGCTGCAGACCTCGACGACCCCGACCACTTCCTTGCCGATGTTGGAGTGGTAGAAGAAGGCCTTGTCGCCGATTTCCATGGCGCGCATGTTGTTGCGGGCCTGATAGTTGCGGATGCCGTCCCAGGGTTCGCCCTCGGCGCCCTTGGCCTTCTGCTGCTCCCAGGACCACTTGTCCGGCTCGGACTTGATCAGCCAGTAACGCACGTCAGTTGGCCTCCGGGTTCTTCACGGCCCAGTTCCACGGGCGGATGTCGACGGAGGCAAACAGCCCGGCCACGGCATAGGGATCCTGCGCGGCAATGGCCTCGATGGCGCTGCGGTCGTCCGCCTCGATGACGACGAGCGAGCCGCTCATGTTGCCCTCGGCGTCCAGGAAGGGGCCGGCGGCCTTGAGCTTGTCGCCCAGGCCCTTGAGGAATTCGATATGGGCGGGACGGTTGTCCAGCCGGACCTGGAGCGCGCCGGGCTTGTCGGTGCAGATCAGGGCGAAGAGCATGTGCTGTCCTTCTCGTCTTTCGTCTCGTGGCGAGGATCGCGCGGGATCCTGCTCTGATTTTTGGGACCTGCCAAGGGCATTCCTTGCAGGATCAGGGGTTTGTCATTTCCGATTTCAGCGGACGGGTCATCAGTTCGCTCACCGCTTCCCGGATCGGCAGATCTTCCTCGACCATGCGCGAGACGATCTGGCAGATCGGCAGGTCCACTCCGAGGCGCGCGCCGAGGGTGACGGCAATGCGCGCCGTGTGAGCGCCTTCGGCCAGCTTGCCGCCTGCGGCCTTCAGGTCCGAGGCGAACCTTCCCTGACCCAGTTCCAGGCCGAAGGAGAAGTTGCGCGACTGGGTCGAGGAGCAGGTGAGGATCAGGTCGCCGAGGCCGGAGAGGCCGGTCAGCGTTTCCTGCCTTGCGCCAAGTGCCTGGGCCAGACGGGTCAGTTCGGCGAAGCCACGGGCGGTCAGCGCTGCCTGGGCGCTGGCCCCCAGCTTGCGTCCGACGACGGCCCCGCAGGCAATGGCCAGCACGTTTTTCAGCGCGCCGCCGATCTGGGCGCCGGTCACATCCGTCGAGGCATAGGGGCGGAAGGCGGGGGAGGCGAGGGCCTCGCACAGGGCGCGGGCCGTGTCCGCCGTCTGGGCGGCGATGGTGACCGCCGTGGGCAGGCCTCGCGCCACATCATCGGCAAAGCTCGGGCCGGAGAGCACGGCAGCTTCCGCGCCGCGGGTTTCTTCGCGCACAATGTCCGAGAGCATTTGACCTGTGCCGCGCTCGATGCCCTTGGCGCAGAGAACGACCGGGCCGCGCCACTCGCCCAGACGGCCGAGCTCGCGCAGCAGGTCGCGGGTGGTCTGGGCCGGGGTCACCAGAAGCAGGGCATCGGCGGTCAGGCAGTCGGCCAGATGGTCGGTGACCGTCAGGTCCTCATCGAAGGTGATGCCCGGAAGATAGCGGCTGTTCTGGCGCCTCGCGCGCATTTCGGCCACCAGACCGGCGTCGCGTGCCCAGAGCGTGACATCCCTTCCGGCACGGGCTGCCGTCAGCGCCAGTGCCGTGCCCCATGCACCGCCACCGATGACGGCGATATTCTGGAAAGACGCGGCCGGGGCTGGGGCCGGAGCCGGGGATTGGGTCACGCAGGTCTCCTTCAGAAGCGGCGGCGCAGGGCGTCGAGCGGTTCGCCGAAGCCGGCAAAGAAGGCGCTCGGGTCCATGGCGGTCTTGCCGAAAAGATCGATCCAATGCAAGCGGAAGCGGATGGGCGGTCCACCGTTGCTGGGCGTCATCTCGAAGTGTTCCCATTCCTCCGCCGGGGCGGTGGATATGCGCACATGATAATGCTTGCGCAGGTGCCGCCCCTTCAGGGGGCGATCCGGGGGCGGGATCACCAGCCCGTCGCGCACCAGCGTTTCGAAGGGCAGGTCCTGATCGGCAAAGTGATCGAAGGCGGCATCGAGGTCGAGGCCGGTTTCCTCGGCGAATTCGCGCCGGGCGCCGATGAGATGGCTCTCGCCCGGATCCAGGGTTCCGCCGGGAACCTGCAGGCCCAGTTGCGGCGTGTCGGGCTCGTCGAACACGAGCAGCTTGGTGCCGCAGGTCAGGTAGACATAGGCCTTGTGATGGATCTTCATGAAAAGCGACGGTCCGAAAGGAATGGGGAAGAAAGCTGTTCTTCCTGTCCTAGCAAGTTCGCGCCGCAGGTGAAAGCACATGGCACGCCGGCCGCTTGCCGATCAGACCTTCGCGCCCTTCTTGCCCGAACCCAGAACACCGCTGTTTTCCTGATCCAGCGGCCAACGCGGCCGCGGGCTCACCCCCATGTCGTCCACAGGTCCGAGGCGGAGGCGCTCCAGCCCGGCCCAGGCGATCATGGCGGCATTGTCGGTGCACAGCGCCATGGGCGGGGCGACGAAGCGGGCGCCGGCCTCCTCGGAGGCCTTCAGCAGGGCCGCGCGGATCTCGCCGTTGGCGGCCACGCCGCCTGCAACCACGATGGTCGGGGTGATGCGCGGATATTGCTCGCGGAACAGGTCGAAGGCGCGGCGGGTGCGGGCCGCCAGCACATCGGCGACGGCGCGCTGGAACCCGGCGCAGAGATCGGCCACCGTCTGATCGTCGATCGGCTCCAGCTTCTTGGCCTGGGTACGCAGGGCGGTCTTCAGTCCGGCGAAGGACATGTCGAGGCCGGGACGGTCCAGCAGCGGGCGAGGCAGGGCGAAACGGGTCACGTCGCCGTCCCGGGCCAGGCGCTCCACGGCGGGGCCGCCGGGATAGGGCAGGCCCAGCAGCTTGGCCGTCTTGTCGAAGGCCTCGCCGATGGCGTCGTCGATGGTGGTGCCAAGACGCTCGTAGTCGCCCACGCCGCGCACCATGAGAAACTGGGTGTGGCCGCCTGAGACGAGCAGCAGCAGGAAGGGAAACTCGAGATCGTCGGTGAGGCGCGCCGTCAGGGCGTGGCCTTCCAGATGGTTCACCGCGATCAGCGGCTTGCCGGCGGCCATGGCGATGGCCTTGGCGGTGAGGAAGCCGACGATGACGCCGCCGATGAGACCCGGACCGGCCGTGGCCGCCACCGCGTCGATGTCGTCGAAGCTGCAACCGGCCTCATCGAGCGCCTGGGCGACGATCTTGTCGAGGACCTCGATATGGGCGCGGGCCGCGATCTCGGGAACCACGCCACCGAAGGCCTTGTGCTCGTCGAACTGGGAGCGCACCACGTTGGAGAGAATGGCGCGGTCCACCGGTCCGCGCACGACGGCGGCGGCGGTCTCGTCGCAGCTGGTCTCGATCCCCAGAATGGTAAGCGACCCTGTGTCGCAAGCGGAATTTTCGGTTTTCATGGTTGCCATTTCGCTGGCCAATGGTAGTCAACGGCCTATCATCCGGCGATTGTCCTGTCGCCTCATAATTGCCCCTGAGGGGCCTAACATCGGGATAGCGACCCTTGCAAACGAAACCTTTGCGCATCGGCACCCGAGGCAGCGCTCTCGCCCTCGCTCAGGCTCACGAGACCCGCGGTCGGCTGATGGCAGCCCACGGATTGCCGGAGGACGCCTTCGAGATCGTCGTCATCAAGACCTCCGGGGACCAGATCCAGGATCGGCCCCTGTCCGAGGTGGGTGGCAAAGGGCTCTTCACGAAGGAGATCGAAGAGGCGCTTCTCAATCGCTCCATCGATCTGGCCGTCCATTCCTCCAAGGACATGCCGACCGTCCTGCCCGATGGGCTGGCACTGACGGCCTTCCTGCCGCGCGAAGATGTGCGCGACGCCTTTATTTCGCCCAAGGCGAAGACCCTTCTCGACCTGCCCCATGGTGCCGTGGTCGGGTCCAGCTCCCTGCGCCGGCAGGCCATGATCAAGCGTCTGCGCCCGGACATCGAGGTGGTGATGTATCGCGGCAACGTGCAGACGCGCCTGCGCAAGCTGGACGAGGGGCAAGTGGATGCGACGCTTCTGGCCTATGCGGGGCTTCGCCGCCTCGGGCTGGGCGATGTGGTGACCAGCCTGCTCGACACCGGCGATTTCCTGCCGGCCGTGGGGCAAGGGGCGATCTGCATCGAAAGCCGTGAGGGCGATGCCCCCACGCTGGCCCTGCTTGCGGCCATCCATGATCCGCTGACCGAATGCCGTCTCGTGGCCGAACGTGCTTTCCTGACCGTTCTCGACGGCTCGTGCCGGACCCCGATCGGTGGTCTGGCCGAGGTGGATGGCGAGACGCTGACCCTGCGCGGCTGCGTGCTCAAGCCGGATGGCTCGGAGCGCCACGATCTGGAGCGTTCGGGTCCCGTATCGCAGGCCGAGCAGATCGGTCGCGAGGCGGGCGAGGCGCTGAAGGCGCTGATGGGACCGGAGTTTCTCGCGAACTGACCGGTGGCGGAGAAGGGAGGGATCATGCGGTTTCTGGTGACCCGGCCCGACCCCGAGGGAACGGCGACGGCCGAAAGGCTGCGGGCGCTGGGCCATGAGGTGCTCTGCGCGCCGGTGATGCGCGAAGACCGTCTCGCCCTTCCCGACGGGCTCGACCCGCGGGGCTGGACGACCCTTGCGGTCACGAGCGCTCGTGTTGCCGTGATCCTTGCAAGTCTGCCTGTTTTTGAGAACCTTCGGATGCTTCCGGCCTATGCGGTGGGCGACCGCACGGCGGAAGCGCTGCGGGCGACCGGGTTCCAGACGGTCCGGTCAGCGTCGGGTGCCGGCGCGGATCTGGCGGCACTGATTGCAGATGCGCAACCGGGCGCGCGGGTCGTCTATCCGGCGGCACAGGACCGGGCCTTCGATCTTTCCGGTGCCCTTCAGGCCCTCGGGGTGACCTGCGACACTTTCGACCTCTACCGGATGGTGCCAGCCGACGCGCTGGCGCCCGACATCCTTGATGCGCTGCGCGCCGGGCAGGTCGACCGGATCCTGCTTTACTCCCGCCGGACGGCGGAGATTTTCGTGGATCTGCTGAAACAGGCTTCGGCCTTAGAACTTTTGCGTAATCAGCACGTTGTAGCCTTGTCGGAGACTGTTGCCGCCGCCTTGCCGAATTTCGCGAGGGTGGAGGTGGCGCGACAGCCGACTGAGGTCAGCCTCTTCGAGGCGGCGGGGGCGTGAGGGAACAGGGCGGCCGGGACGAGATTCCGCAGCGCGAAAAACCCCTTGTCCCGTGCTACCCCTGACCCGGCGGGTGTGTATAGTAGAGGGAATTCCCGTTTCGAGACGGGGCAGACGGTGAGGATCCAGCCCATGGCAACCGACAAAGAACCTTCCGGCAAAACCGCAGCATCCGGTGCGTCCGGCGGAGCTTCTGCGACTGGTAGCGCGTCCACCGGACAAGCCGCGCCGGGCAGTGCCGCCAAGGGGGCTTCGGCCGCCGAGACCGCGGCCCAGGCCGGAAAGGGCAAGCGCCCGGTGACCATCGATCTGGAACCGACGAAGGTTGCCGTGAAGCCGGATGCGTCCGGCTCCGCTGCCGCCGGTTCTGCTGCCGCGTCTTCTTCTGCCGCAGCTTCGGCCTCTGCCAAGTCAACATCTGGGGCTTCTGGAGATGCGGCGACGCCTGCTTCCAGTGCGAAGCCCGAAGCCACGTCAACAGCTGCAAAGCCTGCGGCTCCTTCCAGTGACACGGCCGCCGGTGCGTCTGCGGCGCGTGCCGCATCGAAGGACGCCGAAAAGCCGACTGCCCCATCCGAGGCGACCGAGACTGAGAAGGCGGCGCGGTCGCGGGCCTTCAATCAGCCTCCGGCTGCCGAGCCGCGCGGTCCCGGCCTTGGCAGCCTGCTCTTCGCCGCCGTCTTCGGCGGTGTGGTGGTCGTTTCCGGCGCCTATGGCCTGCATGTGGCGGGTGTTCTGCCCGTCGTCGGGCAGGGCGCGGAACAGAGCGCCCTGCAGGCGCGGCTTGCAGAGCTGGAGCAGCGTCTGACGACCTCGGGCGGCGCCGCTCTGGATGCGGCCGAGACCCGGATCTCCGCAATCGAGGACAAGATCTCCGCACTGCCCGGCACCGATGCCGGGTCGGGCGAGGTGGAAGCCGCTCTGAGTGATCTGCGCAGCGGTCTGGATGCCCTCACCGAACGGGTGAATGCAGGCGCCGGCGCACCGGGTGGCGCGAATGAGGGCCTTGCCCAGGATCTGGCAGCGGTGCGTGCCGATCTGTCCCGACTGGAAGGTCAGATCTCAGCCGGTGCCGATGTCAGCGCTTCGCTCGACACCGTCCAGTCCGGGCTTGAGGCGGCCGTCAGCCGTCTCGACAGCGTCGAGGCGACGGCAAAGGCTGCCCAGAGCGCGGTCTCGACCTCCGATGTCTCGCTGAAGACCATTTCCGACAGCCAGGCGCGGGCGAGCGAGTCCCTTGCGGCCCTGTCGAGCGACGTTCAGACCCTTTCTGACCGGGTCGCGTCGAACCAGAGCGCGGTTGCCGAGCAGATCGAGGGCTTGTCCCAGAGGCTGGCGGCGGTGGAGGCCACCATGGGTGACGCCACCGCGCGGGAGCTGGCGGCGCGGGCCCTGTCGATTGCCGCTCTGAAGTCCGCGGTCGACTCCGGCCGCCCCTATGAGGCGGAACTGGCAGCGGTACGCGCCGGTCTTCCCGGTGGCATGGATCTGGCGGCGCTGGAAAGTCATGCGGCGGCGGGTGTGTCTCCTGCGCCGGCGCTGATCGCCGAATTCCCGGCGGTGTCGCGGGCGATGTTCGGCGAGATCATCCGCCCGGAACGCTCCGACGACGTGTTCCAGTCGCTCCTGTCCAGCGCCAAATCCCTGGTGGCCGTGCGCGGACCGGGGGACGAGAGTGGGGAAGGGCCGGAAGCCGAGCTGCGCCGCATGGAAACCGCAGTTGCCCGGGCGGATCTCGATGTCGCCCTTGCCGCCTATGACAAGCTGCCGGAGCCGGTTCAGGCCGCCGGGGCCGATTGGGCGGCGCGGGCGCGGGCGCGCGTTGCCGTAGACACGCTCACCCGCCAGACCTCGCAGGAGGTGCTGCGGGGGCTTGCTGGCCGCGAGAGCTGAGCGCGCTGGCGATGATTTCCTGGCCGCGCGCGGCCGGGACGAACTGTTGAAGAGCCGGTGCGGCCGGTGAACTGGGAGCCTGCGGAATGATCCGTGTCTTGATCTTCATCATTCTTCTCTTCTTCGCGGCACTTGGGTTCGCGTGGCTCGCGGACCTGCCCGGAACGGTCAGCATCGGGTGGGAAGGCTATGTGTGGGAGCAGTCCCCGATCGTGGCCGTGGTCATGCTGGGCCTTGTTCTCGTCGCTGTGCTGGCGCTTCATTCGCTGGTGATGACGATCCTGCGCTCGCCGCGCATCGCCAACCGCTTCTTCGTCCGTCGCCGCCGTGAAAAGGGGTATCGGGCCCTGTCGCGCGGTCTTCTGGCGCTGGGCGCGGGCGATGCGAAGCTTGCGCGCAAGCACGGGGTAGACGCGGACAAGCTGCTGAAGCACGAGCCGGCGACCAAGCTGCTGCTGGCCCAGACTGCGCAGATGGCCGGGCGTCACGACGAGGCGCGCGAGCGCTATGAGGCCATGCTGGAGGAAGACGACACCCGGCCGGTTGGTCTGCATGGTCTCTTCATCGAGGCCGAGCGTGAGGGCGAGCCTCTGGCCGCCCGCCACTATGCGGAAGAGGCCGCGCGGGAGGCTCCCGGTCTTGCCTGGGCCGGTCAGGCCGTTCTCGGCTATCAGGCGGTGGCGCGGGACTGGGAAAAGGCCCTGCACACGCTGGAGGCCAATTACACTGCCAAACTTCTCGACAAGAAGACCTATCGCCGGCATCGCGCGGTGATCCTGACGGCTCTGGCCATGGATCTGGAACAGGGCGAGCCGGACCGGGCCTATTCCCTGGCACGAGAGGCCCATGGCATGGCGCTGGATCTGGTGCCCGCCGCAGTTCTGGCCGCGCGGCTTGCCACCCGCAAGGGCGAGATCCGCAAGGCGACCAAGCTCATCGAGAGCACCTGGCGCGTGGCGCCGCACCCGGATCTGGCCGAGGCCTATGCCCATGTGCGTACGGGCGACAGCGCGGTAGATCGTCTGAAGCGGGTCAAGGTGCTGGCGGGTCAGAAGGCCAATGCGGCGGAAGGGTCGCTCGCGGTTGCCCGGGTTGCCATCGAGGCGCGGGAATTCGACGAGGCCCGCGACGCCCTTAAGAGTGTGCTGCGCGCGGAAACCTCCCGGGCTGCGTTCCTGCTCATGGCCGAACTGGAAGAGGCCGAGCATGGGGATAAGGGGCGCATGCGCGAATGGCTCGCCCGTGCCGTGCGGGCGCCTCAGGACAAGGCCTGGGTCGCAGACGGCATCGTGTCGCGGGACTGGAGGCCGGTGTCGCCGGTGACCGGTCGTCTGGACGCATTCGAATGGGCCACGCCTGCCGGAATGGACGAGGGGGCCGTGCTTCTGGAGGACGCCGCCTTCGACGAACCCGCTCTGCCGATCCTCACCCCGGCCCAGGCTGAAGCGACCGAGGCGGCTGCCGTCGTGTCGTCGCCTGCGGGTGCGCAGGCTGGCCGCGCCGCCGCGGACGAAGCCTCCATGGTTGACGTCACCCCGCGCCGCGATATCTCGCCGGCCGCCCGCGCCGATGCGGCAACGCCTGCTCCGTCTTCTGCAAAGCCGCAAGCCACCCCCGCAGTCGAAGTGCTGCCGGGCAAGGAAGGCTATGAAGGCACGACGGATGACGTGTCCCACATGACGCGGCCGCAGGATCTGGCGGAAGCGCCGGCGACGGGGACGCCCGCTGCGGCTGCCGCGACGACCCCGGCGGACACCAAGGCGTCGACACCTGCGCCGCAAGCGGCAGCCGGGGACGTCCGCGACAAGCCCGCTGCTGCCGCGCCTTCGCCGGCCAAGCCAGCGCAGGCCGATCCGAAGCAGCCGATTGCCTTCCCGCTGGAGCGCATGCCCGATGATCCGGGCCTTGAGGACGAGGAAGGTGGCGAGGCCTTCGCCACGCCGACCCGGCCGCGTTTCTTCAATTGAGCCAAGGCTTCGGGCCGAATTTCAGGGGGCGGCGCTCCGGCGCTGCCCTCTCCTCGTCAACAGGTGTCAGTTGCCTCTTGCATCTGCCGCCTCGCTCCGCTATCAAGCGGCGCATTCGGAAGTCATCCGAACCGCATCCGTCGAATTCCTTCCGGATGCACAGGCCGCTGTAGCTCAGTTGGTAGAGCACGTCATTCGTAATGATGGGGTCGGGGGTTCGAGTCCCTTCAGCGGCACCACTTCTCCTTCTTTCCAGAAGTCAGCCTCCCGAACAGGGAGGGCTTGTGTTTTCCACGTCTCGGCGGGGCCCCTCGTGCTGGCGGCTTGACCGCTCCCGCCAATCGGATTCTCATGGTCGAATCATTGACCTGAAGCGAGTGAAGCGGGGGAGCTGCGTCCATGGGACGGACCGCGAGACTGGAACTCCTGAGGCGCCTGCTGCCGCTGGGACTTGCGGTGCTTGGCCTGTCCGGAGCCATGACCTTTCTCAGCCTGCTCACCGGTGGCATGTGCCTGGCGGCGGCTGCCGCGATCTATTTCGCGCTTCCCCACCCGCGCCTCATGGCGGGGGCCGTTCGTCCCACCGCCGTGCCTCCTGTCGGCATCAGCGATGCCATCGGCTTCCTGATCGGGGTGCCGCTCCTCACCGCCGGGCTTGTGGGGGCGGGCGCTGCCGATCCGGCCATGGCGCTGGTCTATCTGGCGCTGCTTTTGCCGGGCAGTCTCTGCATCCCGCTCTTCATCCTGATCGTGCGGCAGGAGACCTCCTGGATCCGCTTCGTCAACAACGGCTTCGAGATCACGCAGATGGGCCTGACCGCCCGGGTTCCCTATTCGGAGATCCGGGACGTCGAGCTGAAGAGCCTGCGCGCAAGTGGCGGGCGCGGCTGGATGATGTCGCTCTTTGCAGGTGGTGGCGGCCACAAGCGAATCACCCTGCTGAATGCCGGGTCGGAAACCAAGGCCATGATCTTCCGGGCCCGCAACGGGGATGTGTTCTCCGTGTCCTGTGAGGTGATCCCGGATCTTAACCGGGTGCTGGTCGGTCTGGACCGGGCCGGGGTGGACTTGCCTGCGGCCTTCGCGGAGCGACAGCGCAAGCGCACCCGGAAGATGAAGGAGCGGATCTACGGCAAGCCGGAGCTCTCGGATTCCGCAGGCCGCATGGAAAAGCTCGATTCCTCCCGCATTGCCGAGACCATCCGCCGGTACCGGCAGCGCAAGCTCGCCTCGGGCTGAGGGGGGGCTGACGGGCGCGTGCTGATCGGTGCGGACTGAGCGCGGCTAGTCCGTTTTTGCGGCCGCTTGCGCCGGTTTTCCGCGACTTGTCAGAAAACGGTCACACGGCGGCGGGTCGGGCACGGTAAAACGGGTCATCGGCCGCTCCGGCCGGGAGACAGGATCGAGGAGACTTCGGGATGAGCGACGACAGTGCCCGCAGCTGGGTCGAGGCCGAGTGGCTGGACAGTCTGGACGAGGAACTGGAAATGGAGATCGACGATCTCCTGATCTCCAAGGAACTCGCCTTCATCACCGAGCACCGGCACACGTCCGAGCTGGACCGGAAGGTCTATTTCCACGAGTTGCTGCGCCTGCAGGCCGAGCTGGTGAAGCTGCAGGACTGGGTGCAGGCGGAGGGGCGCAAGGTCGTCGTGATCTTCGAAGGGCGCGATGCGGCCGGCAAGGGCGGCGTGATTAAGCGCATCACCCAGCGGCTCAATCCGCGCGTTGCCCGCGTGGTCGCCCTGCCGGCGCCGACGGAGCGCGAGAAGAGCCAGTGGTATTTCCAGCGCTACGTGCCCCATCTGCCGGCGGCCGGCGAGATCGTTCTCTTCGACCGGTCCTGGTACAACCGGTCCGGGGTGGAGCGGGTCATGGGCTTTGCCTCCGATGATCAGGTTGAACAGTTCTTCAACGACGTGCCCGAGTTCGAGCGCATGCTGGTGCGCTCCGGCATTACCCTGGTGAAATACTGGTTCTCCATCACCGATCAGGAGCAGCAGCTGCGTTTCCTCATGCGCATCCACGATCCGCTGAAGCAGTGGAAGCTCAGCCCCATGGACCTGGAATCCCGCAAGCGCTGGGAAAAATACACCAAGGCCAAGGAAGAGACCTTCGAGCGGACGAACATTCCCGAGGCGCCCTGGTTCATCGTGGAGGGCAATGACAAGAAGCGGGCGCGGCTGAATTGCATCAGCCATCTGCTCTCGCTCCTGCCTTATGGGGAGGTGCCGCACGATCCGATCCACCTGCCGGAGCGGGTCTTCAATCCGGATTACGAGCGCAAGGTGCTGCCGGACGAGCTCTACGTGCCGGAAAAATTCTGATCGGGACGGCAACCGCGCTTCGGTTGCCTTGCCAGAAGCACCAATCCTTGGCATGTCTGCCGGGCCTGAGGGACGTTGCTCAGGCCGCGTGACAGATTGCTTCAGGAGGAGAGCGCACCATGGCCACCGACACCCAGACCATCCGCTGGGGGATTCTCTCGACCGCGAAGATCGGCGTCGAGAAGGTCATCCCGGGTATCAACCGGTCTGCGACCGGCAAGGCGGTTGCCATTGCCTCCCGCTCGACGGAAAGCGCCCGCAAGGTGGCCGACAGTCTGGGCATCGAAAAGGCCTATGGCTCCTACGAGGAGCTGCTGGCGGATCCGGAGATCGACGCGATCTACAATCCGCTGCCGAACCACCTGCATGTGCCGCTGACGCTGCAGGCGGTGACCGCCGGCAAGCATGTGCTGTGCGAAAAGCCGATCGCGCTCAATGCGGACGAGGCGCGCCAGCTGCTGGCCTTGCCGAAGGACAAGCTGGTGGCGGAAGGCTTCATGGTGCGAGCCCATCCGCAGTGGGTCCGCGCCCGCGAGATCGTGCGCTCAGGCGAGCTGGGTGAGCTGCGCGCCATCCAGTCCTTCTTCTCCTATTTCAATGCGGACCCGGCCAATATTCGCAACAATCCGGAGATCGGCGGCGGTGCCCTGCTCGACATCGGCTGCTACCCGATGGTGACCGGGCGCTATTTCTTCGAGGATGAGCCGAAGCGGGTCGTGTCGCTGATCGACCGGGACGCGCGTTTCGGAACCGACATCCTGTCGAGCGCGGTCCTGGACTTCGGCGGCGGCCGCCGTCTCGATTTCACGGTCTCCACCCAGCTCGTCCCCTATCAGCGGGTCAATCTCTTCGGCACGAAGAAGCGGCTGGAGATCGTCATTCCCTTCAATGCGCCTCAGGGCTCCGAGACCGTGCTGCGGCTCGACGACGGGTCCCAGCTGGGTGACGTCTCGGCTCAGGCGGAGACCGTCGGCGCGGCCGATCAGTATGCGGAGCTGGTGGATGTGTTCGGCCGGGCCATCCGTGGCGAGATCGATCTGCCCTACGGGCCGGCGGATGCGGTCCAGAACATGGCGATCCTGGATGCCATGTTTGCCTCCGAGAAGACCGGGGGCTGGGTGGATCTCTGATCCGCTTCGAGCCGCTGAACGAGCTTCAGACAAACAAAAAAACCCCGCCAGTGGCGGGGTTTTTCGTAGCTCGGCAGATCAGCCGATCAGAGGCCTGAGCCCGGCAGCGCGATCACTTGATCGGCGCCAGGATCATCACCATCTGGCGGCCTTCGAGGCGCGGCGCGGATTCGCACTTGGCGATTTCCGCGGTTTCTTCCCGGACCTTGTTGAGCAGGTTCATGCCCAGGTCCTGGTGGGCCATTTCACGGCCACGGAAGCGAAGAGTAACCTTGACCTTGTCGCCTTCGTCAAAGAACCGCAGCATCGCGCGCATCTTCACGTCATAGTCATGCGTGTCGATGTTGGGACGCATCTTGATCTCCTTGATCTCGACGGTCTTCTGCTTCTTTCGCGCTTCGGATGCCTTCTTCTGGGACTGGTACTTAAACCGGCCATAGTCCAGAATCTTGCAAACCGGAGGCTGGGCGTTGGGCTGAATCTCGACCAGGTCCAGGCCAGCTTCCATCGCGATGTCCATGGCTTCATCCGTCAGCACGATGCCGCGGTTGTTGCCTTCATGATCGATCAGCTGGACTTCGCGAACGCGAATTTCTTGGTTTGTGCGCGGGCCATCCTTTGTAAGTGGCGGGGCGCGGAACGGACGGCGAATGGTCGCTATCTCCTCTGTTGTTTCGGATCGAGCTGGGGAGGCCGAAAGATGTCAGCACATCCTCTGCTCACAGCCCCTTGTGAAAATGCGTTGAAGGGCTCGCGTTCTTGTCGCGAGGCGCCACGCTTCATCACCGCTGGGACAGGGCGGAAAAATCCAGCGAAAGTGGCAAAAAGTCAACCGAAAACCTTGGCTCGCCCCGCGACCGAACCCCGCATTCATGTATGGGCCCCTGTAATGCGGGTGGAAAAGGCATCGCTTTCACCTGTTTGCGTCCTGGGGTAAACCGGAGACCGAAGAAGAGGTTCCGGGATTTCGACAATGATCAATGGACGCATGCTGACCCTGCAGCTCCTGCGCAGTGCGGTCGGCTTCATCGCCGGGCTTGTGAGTGGCGGCGGTTTTCTGGCCTGGAGCTTCTTTTCCGGCGCGACCGCCGATGGGGACCCGGTGGTGGTCGTGACCATCGTGGGCACTGCGCTGGTCTCGGCGTCGGTGATCGGCGCCTCGCTGTTTCTTCCGGCGGTCCTGCTCGTGACGGTGGCGGAGATCGCGTCCCTGCGCAGCCTTGTCTATCACGTGGGCGCGGGCGGACTTCTGGCTTTCGGTCTCTGGATGCTCGGACCGGATGGGGCACGCTCTCAGACCGATGCGCTGACGAGCGCGGGCAGCATCGTGCTGGCGGCCGGCTTCATCGGAGGTGCCGCCTACTGGCTGCTCGCCGGGCGGTCTTCCGGGTGCTGGAAGACCCTGCCGCGGGACAACTCAGCGACTGACTAGCGCGTCGGGACCTCGGCTGCGCGCGAGACGTCGATCTCCTCGCGGGCCAGCGCGTCGCGGGCCTTGTCCCGGTGCTCGGGCTTGATGTGTCCGCGAATGGCCGAGAGGGCTGCAAGCAGCACCGTGGCGTCATCGCCGAAGCCCAGGCCCAGGATGAAATCCGGCACCGCATCCAGCGGCAGGACAAAATACGCAAGGGCCGCCGTGACGGTCCAGCGGACGCGGGCCGGTGTGGCCGGGTCGCGCAGGCAGTAATAGGCCGCAAGCACTTCGTCGAGGAAGGGGATCTGGCGGGAAGCCTTGCGGGCTGTGCGGAAGACACCGTCCCGGATGCGGCGCAGCTGGGACTCCTGCGAGCCAAGGCGCGCGGGGTCGAAATCCACGTCGTCGAACAGGTCTTCCGGGGTTGTCTGGCTCTGTCTGGTCATGACAGGAAAAATGGGGTGGCCGCCATTTGGTTGCAAGCCACCCCGAATTTCCTTGCGTTCGAGCGCGTCTGGCACGCCCGAACGGCTTATTGCAGGCCGCGGGTTTCCAGAATACGGCGGGCAATCACCTGAGCCTGGATCTCGCCGGCGCCTTCGAAGATGTTCAGAATGCGGGCATCGCAGAGCACGCGGGAGATCTGATACTCCAGCGCAAAGCCATTGCCGCCATGGATCTGCAGGGCATTGTCGGCAGCGGCCCAGGCAACGCGGGCACCGAGCAGCTTGGCCATGCCGGCTTCCAGATCGCAGCGGCGGCCGGAGTCCTTTTCGCGGGCGGAGAAATAGGTGAGCTGGCGGGCCACCATCACTTCCATGGCCATCATGGCGAGCTTGTCGGACACGCGCGGGAAGGCGACCAGGGGCTTGCCGAACTGGATCCGCTCCTCCGCATAGCGCAGGCCGAGATCGAGGGCGTTCTGCGCCACGCCGAGGGCGCGGGCTGCCGTCTGGATGCGGGCGCCTTCGAAGGTCTGCATGAGCTGCTTGAAGCCCTGTCCCTCTTCGCCGCCGAGGAGGTTTTCCGCCTTCACCTCGAAGCCGTCGAAGCTGATCTCATATTCCTTCATGCCGCGATAGCCCAGAACCTCGATCTCGCCGCCGGACATGCCCTGCGCCGGGAAGGGATCCGCGTCGGTGCCGCGCGGCTTTTCGGCCAGGAACATGGACAGGCCCTTGTAGCCGGGCTCTTCCGGGTTGGTGCGGGTCAGCAGGGTCATCACGTCGGCACGGACCGGATGGGTGATCCAGGTCTTGTTGCCGGTGACCTTGTAGACGTCTCCGTCCCGCACGGCGCGGGTCTTGAGCGAGGCCAGGTCGGAACCGGTATTGGGCTCGGTGAAGACGGCGGTGGGCAGGATTTCGCCGGAGGCGATCAGCGGCAGCCACTTGGCCTTCTGCTCCTCGGTGCCGCCGCACAGGATCAGCTCGGCGGCGATCTCGGAGCGGGTGCCGAGGGAGCCGACACCGATATAGGCGCGGGACAGCTCTTCGGAGACCACGCACATGCTTTCCTTGCCGAGGCCGAGCCCGCCGAATTCTTCCGGAATGGTCAGGCCGAAGACCCCGAGCTCGGCCATCTCGGCGATGACCTCGAGGGGGATGTAGTCGTTGGCGAGGTGCCATTCGTGGGCGAAGGGGGTGACGCGGGCTTCCGCGAACTTGCGCATTTCCTCGCGGATCTGTTCGTAGGTGTCTTCAAGCGCGCTGTCGCCGAAGGTCGAGCGGCCGGCCTGCTGGCGGATCAGCCCGGTCAGCGTCTGGCGCAGCTCGGGCGTTGCGCCGGAGGCGATCAGGTCATCGATGACATCGGTGCGGATGCGGGCCATGTCGTCGGCGGTGAGGAAGAGGTCCTGCGGCCGGATGAACTCGCCCTGGTTCATCGGGATCCCGCCGAAGATCTGGGCCAGATATTCGGCAAAGGCCAGTCGGATGATGAGCGTTTCCAGCTCCGAGCCCCGGCCTTCCGCGGCCAGTCTCTCGCCGTAGGCGGCCATCTGGCGCAGGGCTTCCACATAGGTGGCGAGCCAGGCAAGACCATGCGTGGCCTTCTGGTGCTCTTCCATCAGGGAGGCGGACAGCTTGCCATCGCGGGTCACGGTCTCGCGCACGCGGGCGGCGGCCAGATCGAGAAGGCCGTCCAGAGCTTCCAGCGCCAGGGCGGTTGCGGTTTCGAGTGCGGGCTGATGCGGTCTTGCCATTGTCGCTTCCGGGGCTTCTGCCATGGACACCGTGACTTCCTCCTCAAGGTCTCAGCTTCCGTAAAGGTCAGCATGTTGCGATGCAGCAGCGGCTTTGTCGAGCGCGTTCTTCTTGGTCTTTCGGAGGGGCCGGGAAACCTCTGACGACCCTTTCCGGGAGCGATGCAGCCCCTGCGGGAAATCGAGTGCAACCGCCCGTGGAAGGCTTGCATTTTGACGCCGGGGCCTGTCTGATCCGGGAATGACAGGCCAGACGAGATTTCGCGCCATCTATCAAGTGCTTCGTGATGCACTGGGGCATTTCAGCCGGGATGATGGCTATGCCATGGCCAGCCATGTGGCCCTGTCCGGCCTGTTGGCGCTCTTTCCCTTGCTGATCTTCATTGCGGCGCTGACCGGTTTCCTCGGGCTTCAGGGTGTGGCCGATCAGGTCTCCGACCTGCTGTTCGAGGCCTGGCCAGAGGATGTGGCGGCCCCCGTGGTCGACGAGATCCATCAGGTGCTGACGGTGCCGCGCACGGACCTGCTGACCTTCGGCGTGATCACCGCGCTCTGGTTTGCGTCTAACGGGCTCGAGGCCATGCGGACGGCGCTGAACCGGGCCTACCGGCGGCGCGAGACCCGGTCGCTCATCGTGCTGCGGATCCAGTCGCTGGCGCTCGTCGTTCTCGGGGCCATCGTGCTGATCGGCTACACGTTCCTGGTGGTTCTGGCGCCTCTGGTCATCGAGGCGGTGGTCAGCCGCATTCCCGGCGTGGAAACGGTGCTGCGGTCCTTCGACCTGGTGCGCCTTGCCGTGGCCGGTAGCCTGTTGCTGGTTGGGCTGATCCTGACCCACCTTCTGCTTCCGGCCGGTCACCGGCGCTTCATGGAGATCCTGCCGGGCGTGCTGGCCACCATGGTCATGTGGATGATGCTGGGCAGTCTCTTCGGCGCCTATCTCGCCAATTTCGCCAATTATGTGTCGACCTATGGCGGGTTGGGCGGGATCATGTCCGCCCTGGTCTTCCTCTACATCTGCTCCATGGCCTTCATTCTGGGCGGCGAGCTGAACGCCGCCCTGATCCGGCAGAAGGTCATCGCGCGCGCCGCCTGATGCCTCAGCGCGGCTTCAGGCGGATGATCACGACAGCCAGAGCCACAAGGGCCATGCCGGCCAGCTGCAGGGGCGCCAGGGTTTCGCCGAAGAGCAGATAGCTCTCGATGCTTGTCGCCACGGGGACGAGATAGAAGAGCGAGGAGACCTGAGACACCGCCCCGCGCCGGATGAGGATCATCAGCAGCAGGATCGCGCCGACCGACAGGACCAGCACCAGCCAGCCGAGCGCGAAGATGAATTCGCCGGTCCAGGCGACCTCCCAGGGTTCAAGAAGGCAGAGCGGCAGCGTCACGATCAGCGCACCCACATATTGCCAGACCGTGGTGGAGATCAGATCTGCTTCCCGGATCGCGCGCTTCTGGTAGACGGTGCCGAAGCTGATGGCGGCCACCGCCAGCGCCACCGCCGCGATCTCCGCCGAGCGCAGGGCAATGTGCTCCAGGTCGATGCCCGGCGCGAGGACGAGGAAGACCCCGGCCAGACCCATGGCCAGGCCCGCCGCATGTCTGCGGTCGAGAGCTTCTCCCAGAAGCAGGGCGGCGAAGAGGGTGCTGATGACCGGCTGAAGGCCGACGATGATGGCGGTCATTCCCGCTGGCAGGCCATTGTCGATGGCCCAGAAGACCCCGCCCAGATAGACTCCGTGCACGAGCATGCCGACGAAGATGCTGTTGGCGACGATTGCACGCGACTTCGGCCAGACACTCCCGGCGGCGATGGCCACCAGAGCGAGGATCGGCAGGACGATCAGGAAGCGCAGGCTGAGGAAGACCATCGGCGGTGCATAAGGCGCCCCCATCTTGGACCCGATGAACCCGGTCGACCAGAGAAGCACGAAGAAAAGCGGCATTGCGGAGCGCAGGAGCAGGGACACGGTCGGAATGTTCCGTTACTGGTGGCAGGAAGGTGATGTGTTCTTGTTCAGCATGCTGAATATTCGTGCATTCTTACAATGGCAAGTGCTTGTCCGCTCGAACTTTCCTTAACTTCTTGCGGTCACCATAGGGGAAGAACATTGGGCTAAAAGGTCTGGCACCACGATGCAACTCCGCTTCCCCTCGCTCGGCCGTCTCTCGGTCAAGACGCGAATTCTCTCCCTCAGCATTCTGACCGCCGGTGGACTGGTGGTTATCGGTTCCGTCTTCTGGTGGAGCCAGACGGTCGTTGATCAGGCTTTCCGTGAGCAGCGTGCGAGCCTGGATCTGGTCCAGAAGGTTGCCGCCCTGCAGCAGATGACCAATTCCATGCATGTGCAGGAAAAGGGATATCTTGCCGTTCCGACCCAGCGGGCCCACGACGCGTTCAAGGCGTCGCTGGACGAGGCGCTTGGGGTCCTGTCGGAAATTGCCGCCCATCCCCTGGCGGGCGGTGTGTCAGCGGAAATCGCCGACGTGAAGGAGACGCTCGAAGGCGTGGGGAACGCGTTCTCGACCCTGAACGAGACCCAATCCGCGATCGGCTTCGACAGCACCACCGGACTGCGGGCGATCATGGGGTCGACGGCAACGGAAGCAAGCAAGCGCATCGCCAAGGAAATGAACTTCGGCGGCGGCCCTGACTTCGAGAAGCTGGCGCGCGCGGTGGCCTTCATTCAGCTGGCGGAAAAGGAATACATCATCGACCATAACGATCTGGCGCTCGGCAATTTCGAAGTTGCCTACGGACGTTATGAGCGACTGATCAAGAAGGCCTATCTGCCCAACGAGGTGAAGGCCGACATCGAGGGGCGGATCACCGAGTATCGCGCTGCCTTCAACAGCTACACGGAAAAGCTGGTCGAAAAGGCCCGCTCGGTCGAGCTCCTGGAAAACCTCTTCGATCTGGTGCCGCCGCAGGTGGCGACCCTGAATGCAGCGGCGACGCAAGGCGTGACCGAGGCGGAAGCCGATCTCGCCCGGGTGCGCACCCTGTCGACGTCCGTGCTGTCGGTCGTGCTGCTGTCCATGCTGATCGGTCTGCCGGCGCTCGCGGTCTTCGTCGGCCGGTCTATCGCCGGTCCTCTGACCAACCTGAGCGCGGCGATGAAGACCCTTGCTGCCGGTGAAACGGATGTGCGTCTGCCCCAAACCGTCGGCCGCACCGAGATCACCACCATGGTGGATGCGGTTGCCGTGTTCCGGGACAATGCAATCGAGCGTCAGCGGCTCGCAGCCGCCTCGGAAGAGGAAAACCGCGAGCGGGATGCCCGTGTCGCCCGGCTGGAAACCCTGATCGGTAATTTCGAGGGAACCGTGAACCAGGCTCTTGCCAGCCTGGACCGGGCCACCGGCGAATTGACCCAGACCTCCGTTGCGGTGGATGCGGCAGCCGATGACATGACCGAGCAGGCGGAGCAGGCGAGCGCGGCGGTGATGACCGCGGCGGAGAACGTCAATTCGGCCGCCTCGGCGACCGAAGAGCTCGTGGCGTCCATCAACGAGATCGCCCATCAGGCCAACAAGTCGACGGAAGTTGCCAAGCAGGCGGTGGAGAGTGCGGGCGAAACTTCGCGCACCATGGCCGAGCTGGCCCGCGCGGCGGATCGGATCGGCGAGGTGATGAAACTCATTCGCGACATTGCCGACCAGACCAACCTGCTGGCGCTGAATGCCACGATCGAGGCGGCGCGTGCCGGCGAAGCGGGCAAGGGCTTTGCCGTCGTTGCGGCGGAAGTGAAGCAGCTGGCCGACCAGACCTCCAAGGCCACCGAAGACATCGCCAATCAGGTGGCCGCGATCCAGGGCTCCTCGAGCCAGGCGTCTCAGGCCATCGAGCAGGTGGATGCGATCATCCGCCAGATGGAAGGGCTTGCCGCAAGCGTTGCCAGCGCCGTCGTGCAGCAGGATGCGGCCGTTCAGTCCATCTCGCGCAACGTGACGGATGCCTCCGACCGGTCGAACGAAGGGGCCACGCGCATGAACGCGGTTGGCGAGGCAACCCGCCACGCCCGGGCGACGGGCGCGGAAGTGGAGCGGCTGGCCAGCATGCTCAGCGATCAGGCGGGCTTGATCCGCAGCGAGATCGCAACCTTCCTCGACGGGGTGCGCGCGGCCTGATTTTCGCGCGATTCATTATGGAAAACAGGGCGCCGCATGATTCGCATGCGGCGCCCGCTTCGTCTCTGGCGCTCGCAACAGCAGAGTGCTAGGCAATTGCGGGCTAAATCCAGATGGGGGGCACCATGGGAAAAGCAGTTGTTATCGTTGGTGGTGGTCAGGCGGGGGCCCAGGTGGCCCAGTCGCTGCGCCAGGGTGGCTTTGACGGGCCGATCCGGCTGATCGGTGACGAGCCGCATGTGCCGTATCAGCGGCCGCCGCTGTCGAAGAAATTCCTGCTCGGCGAAATGGCCGAGGATGGTCTCTTCCTGCGCCCGCCTGCGTTCTACGACGCGCAGATGATCGACTTCATTCCCGGCACGCTGGTCACGCGGATTGACCCTGCGGCCAAGCGTCTGTCGCTCGCCAATGGCGACACGATGGATTACGGCACGCTGGTTCTGGCAACCGGCACCCGGGCACGACCGCTGCCCCTGCCGGGGGCGGATCTGGATGGGGTGGTCTCCCTGCGCAGCATCGCGGATGTGAATGATATCCGGGCTCGCTTTGCCACGGCACGCAATCTGGTGATCATCGGAGCGGGCTATATCGGGCTGGAAGTGGCTGCTGTCGCACGCCTGAGCGGCCTCGACGTGACCGTGCTGGAAGCCGAGGATCGGCCGCTGAAGCGGGTCGTGTCGCCCGCACTTTCCGCCTATTATTCCGATCTCCATGCCCGCAACGGGGTGAGGCTGCGCGTCGGCACCGGTGTCCTGTCCATCGAGGGGCAGGATGGCAAGGTGACGGGCGTGCTGCTGCGTGACGGGGAAACCGTCCCGGCGGATGTGGTGCTCGTGGCCATCGGCGCGCTGCCGAATGACGAGCTTGCGCGCGAGGCGGGGCTCGACGTGGACAACGGGATCCTGGTGGACGGCGGGGGGCAGACCTCTGACGAGGCCATCTATGCCTGCGGCGACTGCACCCGCTTCCATTCGGCACGCTATGACCGCTCGGTGCGCATGGAAAGCGTGCAGAATGCCATCGACCAGGCCAAGGCGGTTGCCCAGTCCATTCTCGGGCAGGATGTGGACTATGACCCGCTGCCCTGGTTCTGGTCGGATCAGTATGCGGTCAAGCTGCAGATCGCGGGCCTCTCCGAGGGCTATGACGACACCAAGACCGTCGGGGATCCCTCTTCTGACAAGTTCTATGTGGCTTATCTCAAGAACAACCAGCTCATCGCGGTCGACAGCGTCAACGCCCCGCGCTCGCACATGATGGCGCGCCGCGTCATCGGTGAGACCTGGCGGGACGACTTGCTGCCGGACGCCTGACACCAGACGCCTGACGCCATCCTCCGGCCTCGCTCTGGCGGGGCCGGATTGTCATGTCACGGCGTGCCGAAGCGTGCGGTGAGGCTGGCCATCAGCTCGGGGTGCCGGTCCACGTGGTGGATGACGGCAAAGGGCTCGCCGCTTCGGGTCTTCACGATCCCGTCCTCCACGACCGGAAGGGTCTGCGGATCCGCATAGAAGCCTGCGCTGGTGCTCGGTGTCAGGGTCGTGCAGGCATGCAGCGCCCAGGGGGTCGTCCAGTCGACGAACCTGGTCTGGCGACGCCAGGCGTCGAAGCTGAGAAGCTGGTTCATGGCAACCTGATCCCCGATGCGCTTGTTCTGGTCGATGTAGTAGTTGGCCAGCATGAAATCGAGCATGGGGCCGAAGCGTCCCGCGAAGAAGCCGCAGCAGACGACCGGCGCATTCCTGACCCGGTCGAGCGCATGCTTGCCGAAGGCCTTGATCATCATGCGCCGGTTCCATTCGTCCCGGTGGTCCACCCCCTCCACGGCCACGAGGATGTCCTTGTCCTCCTCCAGATTGCGGGAGACCCAGTCGAAGGGATTGGCCTGAAAGGCGACGTCTCTCGCGTCGGAGAAGGCCAGGAACCGGAATTGCTCGCCAGTCTTCTCGCAATGCTGCCGCAGAAGCTGGCTTGCGTGGAAGAAGCGCCGGTCGTGGATCTTGTCGTTGAAACGCAGGATGCGTCGTGTCCATGTCCAGCGGACGTCGACACGCAGCTTCTTTCCGTCCGTGTGGTCCTCGAGTTCCTCGGCCAGCTGGGAATAGGTGTAGCGCTTCTTTTCCGGCTGATGGTCGAAGGTGAAAACCGTGGCGCCTTCGCCCTTCAGGTAGCCCACCAGCTCTTCGCTGACATCATAGCAGATCGCAAAGACCCGGCCGTCGAAGCCTGTTGCCTTGAGGGAGTTGAACCAGATCGCAAGGTCAGCGGGCTTGTAGTGGGACACGGCTATGACGATGGCATCCGGCAGTCCGGCGGCGGTGGTGTCGTGCATGAGTTGTCCCTGACGTAGTGGTTTATCTACCGCTAGGTCATCATGTGCGTGGAAGGCAAATGTTCTTTGTCCCCGTTTCGTAAAAAAACGCCGGATCTTTTGATCCGGCGTTCCATCAGCGTTCACGTGGGTCGAGGCGTCACTCGGCCGGGTGCTTGGCGCTGCCCATGCCGCCGGAAATCTCTTCCGTCGACTCTGCCGTCAGCTCTTCCGGGAGGATCAGGTTGAGCACGACGGCCAGGAAGGCCGAGGGAAGGAGACCGGAGGACAGGAGAACCTTCATGGTTTCCGGCAGGTGCTGGAGAGCGCCCGGCTCGAGCTGCAGGCCGAGGCCGACCGACAGGGAGACGGCGAAGATCACCATGTTGCGCCGGGTCCAGTTCACGTCCGAGAGCATGGCGACGCCTGCGGCGACGACCATGCCGAACATGACGATGACGCCGCCGCCGAGCACCTCGATCGGGACGGTGGAGACGATGGCGCCCACTTTCGGCACGAAGCCGGCGAGGATCAGGAAGATCGCGCCGAGGGTCACCACGTGGCGGCTCATGACGCCGGTCATGGCGATGAGGCCGACGTTCTGGGAGAAGGACGTGTTGGGCAGGGCGCCGAAGAGCCCGGCGATTGCCGTGCCGAGGCCGTCCGCATAGGTGGCGCCGGAGATTTCCTTGTCGGTCGCCTCGCGGTCGGCGCCGCCCTTGGTGATGCCGGAAACGTCGCCGACAGTCTCAATGGCGGAAATGATGCCCATCAGGCAGCAGCCGACGACGGCAGCAGCAGAAAACTCGAAGCCGAAGTGGAAGGGCGTGGGCAGGGCGAAGGGCGCGGCGCGGCCCACATTACCGAAGCTGACCATGCCGAAGGCGGCCGCCACGATGTAACCGGCAACCAGGCCGATGAGCACGGCGGAGACGGACAGCATGCCCCGGGCAAAGAACTTCAGGCCGAGGGTCACGACAATCACGGTGAGGGCCACGGTCCAGTTCTGCAGGCTGCCATATTCCGGCGTGCCGATGGCCGGAACGCCGCCGGCGGCATACTGGATACCGACCTTGACCAGGGCGAGACCGATCATCGTGACCACCAGACCGGTCACCAGCGGCGGCAGGGCAAAGCGGATCTTGCCGATGAAGGGGGCGAGGCAGGCGTGGAACAGGCCGCCGATCATCACGCCGCCCATGAGCGGGGCCATGGCCTCAACGCCCTTGCCCGCGACGATGGGCACCATGACCGGGATGAAGGCGAAGCTCGTTCCCTGAACGATGGGCAGGCGCGCGCCCACCGGGCCGAAGCCGATGGTCTGGAACAGGGTGGCCACGCCGGCAAACAGCATGGACATCTGGATCATGTAGATCAGCTGCGGGAAGTCGGGGGAGTTGGAGCCGAAGCCGAAACCGGCGGCGCCTGCGATGATGATCGCCGGAGTGACGTTGCTGACGAACATGGCCAGCACGTGCTGGATGCCGAGCGGGATCGCCTTGGCGATGGGCGGCGTGTAGTTCGGATCCTTCAGCTGTGCGGGCGTCCCCAGCCCGGAAGTGCTGCGTGTCATGCGGTTCTCCTTCGTCCGGATTTCTTGTCGCTGGAAAGCCCCCACTGGGATCCGGATCGGTTAGAGTCTGTTAACTCACGCATTAGGGCTGATTATTTGAGCAAGCACAATATGCGGGCACGCATTCTGTGATGCAATGTGACGCTGTGGGCGCGGGAAGCCTGTCGCCCGCTGGGTCAGCGGGCGTGACATCGAAGGCGGGGGCAAAAAGGTCGGGTGTCTGGAGGCCGCGTCGTCAGCGGTCGCCGGCGTTCTGCAGGATCAGCCGGACGACCTCCTTGGGGATCTCGAGATGGGGCATGTGGCCGACCCGCTCGAAGATGTGGGCCGCGATCATGCCGGGCAGCTTGTGCGCCTGCCGGGTGGGCAGGACCCGGTCCTGGGATCCCCAGATCACCTTGATGGGGCAGGCAAGGTCCGCCAGGCGCCAGGTTTCGAGACACTTCTGCTCGTCGCCGTCCATGAAGGTTTCGATGATCGAGTTCAGGGTCTCGATGGCATCGGGCCGATCCCGCATCTGGGCCGCAGTGCGGGCGAGGAACTTGGGCAGGCGGAAGCCCCAGCCGAAGAACTGCTCGAGCAGCATCTCCATCTCGAGCGGGTCACGGGACGCCGCATAGCGGCGCAGGAGCCGGTGGTTGATTTCGGGTCCGAAGCCGCCGGGCGCCAGAAGGGTGAGGCTCGCCACGCGCTCGGGGGCTTTCAGAGCCAGAAGGCTGGCGATGGCGCCGCCCATGGAATGACCGACCAGATGAACCTGATCGATGTCCAGATGATCGAGGGAGCGGAGGATGGCGCGTGCCGCCGTGCCCGACTTGCCGGTGCCGGGCCAGCCCAGAGCCTGTCCGTGACCGGGCAGGTCGAAGGCAATGGAGCGCCGGCGCGGGGCAAGGGCGGTCTGGATGTTCCCCCAGCCCTGACGGTCCCCGCCGAAGCCATGCAGCAGGACCACCGGATGCAAGGGTGATTCGGCGGGGCCTGTCACCTCGTGCAGGGGCAGGCAGGCGGGCAGGTCCAGGACATTGTCAGGGGAAGCGGTCATGGGGCGTGTCTCAAATCTGTTGCACTTCAGCGTAAACGGCTCAATGCTTCGTCAGTCATTCCTGATGTGTTACCAGACTTTAACCAAAGACTGCCAGACAGGAAGCATTCTTCCGTCAGGGGGACAGCAACGGCAGTCTCGCCGTTGACCCCCGTCAGATCCAGCCAGGGACTTCATCATGCTTCGAACGCTATTTGGTGCGTTGGTTCTTCTCCTATCGGCAAGTTGTCTTACGGCCCAGGCCGACTACAAGTTTTACGACCCCAACACCGGCGAATGGGTGACCTATCGCCCGAGCCCGGAACAGGCCGGCAAGCTGGCCAAGCGGGAATATCGCCGCAAGGTCGTGTCCTACAGCGGCAGCGAAGCGCCGGGGACCATCGTCGTCGACACGAAGGCCCGCTATCTCTACCACGTCATGGGTCACGGCAAGGCCATGCGCTACGGCATTGGCGTCGGCCGCGACGGCTTCACCTGGAAGGGCAGCCAGAAGATCACCCGCATGGCCAAGTGGCCGGGCTGGACCCCGCCCCCGGAAATGATCGCCCGCGAGCGCCAGAAGGGCCGCAAGCTGCCGGCGCACATGCCGGGTGGACCGCAGAACCCGCTGGGTGCGCGCGCCCTCTACCTGGGCAACACGATCTATCGCATCCATGGCACCAACGAGGACTGGAGCATCGGTCACGCCGTGTCCTCCGGCTGCATCCGCATGTTCAATGAGGATGTGGAGCATCTCTACGAGCAGGTGTCCGTGGGGACCGTGGTCAAGGTCCTCTGAGGGATCCTCGATCTCGAGTGCGTTATCAGGGCCGGAGCATCTTCCGGCCCTTTTTCATGGGCGGCTCCAGCCCGACACGCTGTTTGTGCCGAGGGTTCACGGCATGACGGAGGAGAGGCTGACCTGTCGCTAGTGTCCCAGGTTCACCGCCCCGGGCGGGATGATGGCCCAGAACACGGAGACCGGAGGGATGCTTCCGCCGCCGTGGAAGGGGAAGCTGCGGCTGCTGTCGGGCTTCAGTCCGGGGTAAAGCGCAATAAGTCCCGGGGGCGGGGTCTCGCTGCCACGCCAGACCAGCAGCACGCCCTTGTCCTGCAGATCCTGCGGATCGATCCAGGGCGAGGCGTCGAGATCGTGCTCATAGAGCATGTGGGGGCGTTCGGGGGCAAAGACGGTCACCGGGGCAGCGGACCACATGTCACCGGCCACATAGGCGATCGGCTGGCCCGTTGCCACCCGCCAGGTCTCCGAGAGGGCAAGCGCGACCTCGCGGCCGGGATAGTGGATGCGGGTGTGCTTCGTCTTCCACTGGGGTTCGAGCAGCGCCTGGCCCAGGGTGATGGCGAGGAACACGCCCTGAAGCAGCAACACGGCCGCAAGCGCCCGGGATTGCCGGAACTCCGGGCGCGGCAGGTGAACCAGCACGACAGCGACGAAGCCGGAGAGCAGGAACAGGGGTGTGCCCCACATGTGCTCGAACTCGTTTCCCGTCACAGCCGAGGCGAGCAGCACGACCCCGAGCGGCAGCAGGGCGAACCAGAGAAGGAAACGCCGGTCAACGGCTGCGGTGGACGGAGCGGACGCGGCAAGCGGGGCGGCTGCTGCCGTCCTCTGGCCGCGCAGGCGTGCCCAGAGCGCGGCGCTGGAGCCTGCCAGAAGCACGAGGAACAGTCCGGCGTGATTGCCGATCTGCGCCAGCAGGAAATTGAGCGGATTGATCACATGGCCCAGCCAGGTGCTGGCGCCGTGGCTGCGGCTCGCCGCATAGCGCAGGGTCAGGCCATCGGTCTCGACCAGCCAGAGCAGATGGGGAACGAGCAGGGCGATGCAGACAGCGGCGGCGAGATAAGGGCCCGGGGTCCTGAGGTGACGGCGGGCGTCGGCAAAGACCAGGCAATAGAGGCCGATGCTGCCGATCAGCAGGGCCACGAAATACTTGGTGTAAAGGCCGAGCGCGGCTATCAGGCCCAGAAGGAGCCAGTGGCGCAGGCGTCCGCTCTCCAGGGCCTTGTGAGAGACCAGCATCATCCCGGCCCAGACGGGGATCTGCGCGATGTTGTGATTGAACTCGGGCAGGGGCAGGGTGAAGTAGAAGGTCACGCTGGAGAGGAGAAGCCCCCAGGCGACCTGCTCCCGCGTGAGGCCCAGCCGGCGCCCGAGCGGCCAGAGGCACAGGTATCCCAGTCCGAGGCAGAGCGCGGACAGCCAGTAGGCGCCGAAGACGTGCCCGCCGGTCAGCCGGAACACGGCTTCCAGCGCCCAGGACGGCAGAGGCGGATGCTTGGTGTAGCCGAGCGCCAGCTCCCGGCCCCAGGCGAAGCCCTCCATCACATCCAGCGGCGGGTTCGGGAAGGTCAGGCTCGGCACCAGGGCCCACAACAGGCACGTGAGGACGAGATAGAGCGGGGCGTGGCGGGACGCGGGGGTCATTCTGCCTCTCGCTTGTGGCGGGTGACGGTGCCCGGGCGGGGCGTGCGGGCTGGCCGGAAGGCCCAGAAACGGGCGAGCAGGAAGCTCGCTGCCGGGACGACGGCGATGGAAATCAGCAGGCCTAGGCTCTCCGGCCAGTCGGTCAGGGAAAGCCACCCGGTCAGCACCCCGGAATTGAGCGCAAATCCCGCAAGCGCCACGAAAAGGAAGCGCAGCATGCGGCGACCTGCAGACCCGGCCTCACGGGTGTGGGCAAAGCTCCAGACGTGGTGACCATAGAAGGAGACGGCGAAGGCGATCAGGAAGCCGCAGACATTGGCGAGATGGGGTTGCAGCCCGAGGCCGCGCAGGGCCGTCATGGCGACCAATGCGTGGGTGGCGGTTGCCGCCGCGCCGACGAGAGCGAAGCGTCCGGCCGACCGGGCTTCCCGTTGCAACCTCTCGCGCTTGCCCGGAGCCGGGCCGGCCTGTTCGCTGCGGACCGTCACGGCGCGGGGGTCTCCGGCGGCATGTCCTGCGAAGTGGTGCGGTCGGCGCGGCCGCCGATGATCTCCTGCACCAGATAGACCGGGCGCTGCTTGGCCTCTGCGAAGAGGCGGGCGACATACTCGCCGATCATGCCGATGGAGAGCAGCTGTACGCCGGAGAAGAACAGCAGGCCGACCATGAGTGAGGCATAGCCCGGAAGGTCGATGCCGAAGACCATGACGCGCACCACGAGATAGAGCGCGTAGAGAAAGGCCAGAAGGGCGATCAGCGCGCCGCCATAGAACCAGACGCGCAGGGGCATGGTGGTGAAGCCGGTCAGCCCGTCGATGGCGAAGTTCCAGAGCTTCCAGTAGTTGAACTTCGTGCGGCCCGCAGCGCGCGAGGGTCGCTCGTAAGGCAGTGCCATGGCGGGGTGGCCGACCCAGGCGAAGAGACCCTTCATGAAGCGGTTGCGCTCGGGCAGACGTTTCAGGTCTTCCACCACGGACCGGTCGATGAGGCGGAAGTCGCCGGCATTGGCGGGCATGTCGATGGGCGAGAGGCGCTTGAACAGGCGGTAGAAGAGCCCGGCGGTGCCGCGCTTGACCAGCGTGTCGGAGGAACGGTCGATCCGCAGGCCGTAGACCACATCATAGCCCGCACGCCAGCCGGCGACCATTTCCGGGATCAGCTCGGGCGGATCCTGCAGGTCCGCGTCGATGATGAGGACCAGATCCGCGTCCACATGGTCCAGCCCGGCAGACAGGGCGGCTTCCTTGCCGAAATTCCGGGTGAGGCCGATGAGGCGGCCGGGCAGGCCCTCGTCCAGCGCCCGGGCGATGATGGGGGCGGTCGCGTCCGTGCTGCCGTCATCGATGAAGAGATAGTCGCAGGTCAGCCGGCTTGCCTCGAGAACCGGTCGGGTGCGGGAAATGAACTCGCCAAGGACCGCTTCCTCGTTGAAGCAGGGCACCAGGACGGTCAGGCTCGGCCGGTCGGGTCGGTCGGCCTTGCGCCGGGCGGTGTAGAGGGAGGAAGAGGTTTCGTCAGGCATCAGGGTCTCGAAATATCTGGGCGAACCGTGCCGTATCCGCATGAAAAAGGCCAGCCCGGAGGCTGGCCTTTTGGCATTCATTGCTGGATCAGCGGATGATCCGGATCAGACAAGCGCGCCGTGGCAGTGCTTGAACTTCTTGCCCGAGCCGCAGGGGCAGGGGTCGTTGCGGCTGACCTTGCCCCAGGTTTCCGGGTTTTCCGGATCGACCGGATCGGCCATCTCGTCTTCGCCCGTGGTGGCGTCGATGTGATGGGCGTGCATTTCCGGCAGGGTGGGCGCGGGCGGCGCCTGTTCCTGAACCAATTCCACGCGCATCAGCTGGGCCGTGGTGATCTGGCGCAGCTGGGCGAGCATGGTCTCGAACAGGGTGAAGGCTTCGGTCTTGTATTCCTGCAGCGGGTCGCGCTGGGCGTAGCCGCGGAAGCCGACCACCGAGCGCAGGTGGTCGAGGTTGGCCAGGTGCTCGCGCCACAGGCCGTCGAGGACCTGAAGCAGGATCGCCTTTTCCACCTGACGCATGATGTCCGGGGAATAGCGGGCAGCCTTGGCGGCCATCACGTTGTCGGCGGCCTTGCGCAGGCGGTCCTTCACCTCTTCGTCGGCGATGCCTTCCTCGGCAGCCCATTCCTTGACCGGAAGATCGAGGTTGAGAATGGTGCGGACTTCCAGCTGCAGGCCTTCAGTGTCCCACTGTTCCGGATAGGCGCGCTCGGGAATGTGACGGGACACGAGATCCTCGATCACGTCGTGGCGCATGTCGGCCACGGCTTCCTGGATGTGGGAGGCGTCCATCAGGTCGAGACGCTGCTCGAAGACCACCTTGCGCTGGTCGTTCATCACGTCGTCGAACTTGAGCAGGTTCTTGCGGATGTCGAAGTTGCGGGCTTCGACCTTCTGCTGGGCCTTCTCGAGGGCCTTGTTGATCCAGGGGTGGACGATGGCCTCGCCCTCTTCCAGACCGAGCTTGCGCAGCATACCGTCCATGCGTTCGGAGCCGAAGATGCGCATCAGGTCGTCCTGCAGGGACAGGAAGAACTTGGAAAGCCCGGGGTCGCCCTGACGGCCGGAACGGCCACGCAGCTGGTTGTCGATGCGGCGGCTTTCATGGCGCTCGGTGCCGACGACGCAGAGGCCGCCTGCGGCAAGCGCCTTCTGCTTCAGCTCTTCGATCTCGGCGCGAATGGCAGCCTCGCGGGCGGTGCGTTCCGCTCCTTCCGGCATGTCGGCCAGCTCGATGGCGAAGCGCATTTCCGCGTTGCCGCCCAGCTGGATGTCGGTGCCGCGGCCGGCCATGTTGGTCGCGATGGTCACCGCGCCGGGCAGACCGGCCTGGGAGATGATCAGCGCTTCCTGCTCGTGGTAGCGGGCGTTCAGAACGGTGAAGACCTTGGCCTTGCCGCCGTCCTTCTGCTGGGCTTCGACGAAGGCCTTGGGGTCGGAGAGGTCGACCGGCTTGTAGCCGTGTTGCTGGAGCAGGCCGGCCAGGAATTCGGACTTCTCGATCGAGGTGGTGCCGACCAGGATCGGCTGACCGCGTTCCTTGCACTCGTCGATCAGCTTGACGATGGCGTTGAACTTTTCCTGAACGGTCCGGTAGACCTCGTCGTCCTCGTCGATGCGCTTCACCGGCAGGTTCGTCGGGATCTCGACCACTTCCAGACCGTAGATGTCGACGAACTCGTCCGCTTCGGTCGAGGCGGTCCCGGTCATCCCGGCCAGCTTCTCGTACATGCGGAAGTAGTTCTGGAAGGTGATGGAGGCCAGCGTCTGGTTTTCCGGCTGGATGCGGACCTTTTCGCGAGCTTCGAGCGCCTGGTGCAGGCCCTCGGAGAACCGACGGCCCGGCATCATGCGGCCGGTAAATTCGTCGATGATGACCACTTCGCCGTTGCGGACGATGTAGTCCTTGTCGCGCTGGAACAGCTTGTGGGCCTTCAGGGCCTGCTGCAGGTGGTGAACCACCGCGACGTTTTCCACGTCATAGAGCGAGGTGCCCTTGAGCAGGCCGGCTTCCGCCAGCAGACCTTCCAGCTTCTCGTTGCCGGCTTCGGTGAAGGAGGTCGAGCGCTGCTTCTCGTCGAGCTCGTAGTCGTCTTCGGTCAGGCGCGGAATGAAGGCATCGATCGTGTTGTAGAACTCGGAGCGATCTTCCAGCGGGCCGGAGATGATGAGCGGCGTGCGCGCTTCGTCGACGAGAATGCTGTCCACTTCGTCGACGATGGCGAAATGATGCGGACGCTGCACCATGGCGGCGCGGTCATGCTTCATGTTGTCGCGAAGGTAGTCGAAGCCGAATTCGTTGTTCGTGCCGTAGGTGACGTCGGCGGCATAGGCATCGCGGCGCTGCTCGTCGGAGAGGCCGTGGGTGATGCAGCCGGTGGTCAGGCCGAGGAAACGATAGACGCGACCCATCCAGTCGCTGTCGCGGCTGGCCAGATAGTCGTTGACGGTGACCACATGCACGCCCTTGCCGGACAGGGCATTCAGATAGACCGGCGCGGTGGCAACCAGGGTCTTGCCTTCACCGGTGCGCATCTCGGCGATCTGGCCGGAATTCAGCACCAGACCACCGATGAGCTGCACGTCATAGTGACGCTGACCCAGAACGCGGCGGGAGGCTTCGCGCACGGTGGCGAAGGCGGGAACCAGAATGTCGTCGAGGCTTGCACCTGCCGCCAGCTTCTGGCGGAATTCGTCCGTCTTGGCCTTGAGCTGGTCGTCGGTCAGCTTCACGAAGTCTGGTTCGAGCGCGTTGACGGCTTCCACCGTTGCCCTGAATGCCTTCACCTTGCGGTCGTTGGCCGACCCGAAAATCTTACGTGCTAAAGCGCCGAGGCCGGCCATGTGGCGGTCCTTCCTGTAGTGGGCGGCGCACAGTCGCCCGGCGCCTGCCCATGAAATCGTCTCAATTGCTGTCCAAGGTCCGACGCCGCCTGAGGCAGACAGCCTGGACCCGGCTGAAGGTGCAGATCCTCTTCCTTAAAAAGAGGACGCTCGACAGATAAGAGGGGGTCCTATGCTTGTCAACGCCGCAGCTTTCGGCAAAGTAGCTGCGCTCCTTCCGGGGGCTCTGCGAAATTTCAGTCCAGGTAGACATTAAGGACCGCAAATGAATCACTTTTCCCTGCGCCGGCCGCTTCGCGCCCTGGTCGCACCCGCCGTCGCCCTCACGCTCGGGCTTTCCACGGCCCTGAGCGCCGCTCATGCGGCCGAGCCGGACGATGTGGTGGCCAAGGTGGGCGAGGCCTCGATCACCGAGGCCGATCTCGCGTTCGCCGCCCAGGAAATCGGCCCGGACCTGCAGCGCTTCCCGCCGGCCCAGTGGCGCCAGATTCTGCTCGATATCCTCATCGACATGAAGCTTCTGGCCAAGGCCGCCGAAGACGCGAAGCTCGATCAGGATCCGGACTTCCAGCGCCAGATGGACTTTCTGAAGACCCGCGCCCTGCGCGGTGCCTTTGTGGCCCAGAAGATCGACGGCGCCATCAGCGAAGAGCAGATCCAGGCCGCCTATGACAAGCAGTTCGCCGACTATGAAGGTCCGGAAGAAGTGCATGCCCGTCATATCCTCGTGAAGGAAGAGGCCGAGGCCAAGGCCATCATCGAGGAACTGGATGGCGGTGCCGACTTCGCCGAGCTGGCCAAGACCAAGTCCACCGGCCCCTCCGCGCCGAATGGCGGGGATCTCGGCTATTTCGCCGCCGGCCAGATGGTGAAGCCCTTCGAGGAAGCAGCCTTTGCCCTCGAAACCGGCACCTATACCAAGGAACCGGTGCAGACCCAGTTCGGCTGGCACGTCATTCTGGTGGAAGACAAGCGCCGCCAGGAGAAGCCGAGCCTCGAGCAGGTTGCCGACCAGCTGCGCCAGCCGCTGCTGCGCGATGCCTACAAGGCCGAGATGGACAAGCTGAAGGGTGAGACCACCGTCGAGATCCTCGACGAGCAGCTGAAGGCGGCTGCCGAAGCTGCCGCTGCCGCCGAAGCTCCGGCCAAGGCCCAGTAAGCCCGCTCTGCGGTTCGGTTCGGGCGCGCCCGAGCCTATCATGAAGAGATGAACCCCGGAGCCGGCGACGGTTTCGGGGTTCATGCCATCAGGCGGGGCAATCTTGTGTCTGATCCACATGTGGAACGACGGATTGCGGCTCCGCCTCGCCCTGAGGACTTGCGCGGACCCGCCGGTTCAGGCAAGCCTCCCTTCGTCTGTCATTGCTTGGATGGAAAAACCCATGTCCACCGCCGTCTCTCCTCTCGCGCCGACCTCCTATCCGGATATGCCGGAGATCGAAGGCGTCGCCTTTGCCACCGCTCAGGCGGGGATCAAGTACAAGGGCCGCACCGACGTGCTGCTGGCGAAACTGGCGGAAGGAACGACGGTTGCCGGTGTCTTCACCCGCTCCAAGTGCCCGTCGGCCCCGGTTGACTGGTGCCGCTCCATCCTGGCGCGCGGAACCGCGCGCGGCCTGATGGTCAACTCCGGCAATGCCAACGCCTTCACGGGCAAGAAGGGCAAGGCCGCCGTGAAGCTTTCGGCGGAAATCGCCTCCAAGGCTCTGGGCTGCGCCGAGGACGAGGTCTTCCTCGCCTCCACCGGCGTGATCGGCGAGCCGCTGCCGGCTGAAAAGTTCGAAGGCGTGATTGCAGGGCTTGCCGCCCTGGAGCAGCAGGCCACCTGGCTTGAGGCCGCCAAGGCCATCATGACCACCGATACCTATCCGAAGATCGCCACGGTGACCGTGGAGCTGGACGACCAGAGCGTGACCTTCAACGGCATGGCCAAGGGTGCGGGCATGATCGCGCCTGACATGGCGACCATGCTCTCCTTCCTGTTCACCGATGCGGCGATCGACGCCAAGGTGCTGCAGGCGCTGCTCTCGGGCGAGACCGACGGCAGCTTCAACTCGGTCACGGTGGACAGCGACACCTCCACCTCCGACACGGTGCTCCTGTTCGCGACCGGTGCCGCCACGGCCCGTGGCGTCGCGCCGGTGACCGCGCTGGACGATCCGCGCGTTCCGGTGCTGAAGGCCGCGCTCGGTGACCTGATGCAGAACCTGGCACAGCAGGTCGTGCGCGACGGCGAGGGCGCCCGCAAGTTCATCGAAGTGCAGGTGGAGGGCGCGACCAGCGATGCCTCTGCCCGCACGATCGCCATGTCGATTGCCAATTCTCCGCTGGTGAAGACCGCAGCGGCCGGTGAAGACGCCAACTGGGGCCGTGTCGTCATGGCCGTCGGCAAGGCCGGGGAGCCGGCAGACCGCGACCGGCTGGCGATCTGGTTCGGCGACGTGCGCGTGGCCGTGGATGGCGAACGCGATCCGGACTATTCCGAAGACGCCGCAAGCGCGGTGATGAAGAAAGACGAGATCGTCATTCGCGTCGAGCTGGGTCTCGGCGAGGGGACGGCGCGGGTCTGGACCTGTGACCTGACCAAGGAATATGTGGCGATCAACGGCGACTATCGCAGCTGATGATGTTGCGGACCCGGAGCGTCAGGCGACCGGGTCCGTCTTGCTTTCGAAGAATTTGAAAACAATTTTGGGCAGGTTGGTAAACCCTTTCTTCGGGGCCTGTCAGATTACGGGGCAGCATCCATGAGCCGGATCGTTCTTGTGGTGGCCTGCGCGCTGATCGACGCGGATGGCCGTGTCCTTCTGGCGCAGCGGCCGGAAGGCAAGTCGATGGCGGGTTTGTGGGAGTTTCCCGGCGGCAAGGTCGAGACCGGCGAGCGCCCCGAGGAAAGTCTCATCCGCGAATTGCGCGAGGAGCTGGGCCTTACGGTTAAGGAAGCGTGTCTCGCTCCGCTGACCTTCGCCAGCCACGCTTATGAAGATTTTCATCTTCTGATGCCTTTATTCGTGTGTCGCCGCTGGGAAGGCACACCGACCGGTCGGGAAGGACAGGCTCTGAAATGGGTGCGTCCGGTCCGGTTGAGGGACTATCCCATGCCGGCGGCCGACGAGCCCCTGATCCCGTTCCTGATGGACCTGGTGGGCTGACGTTCAACCCTCGCCGGATCCGGGAGCCCAGGACATGTTCAGGACTGCAGCAAAGCCGTTTTCCTTCCTGCGCCGCTCCGTTTCCCTGGTACGCGATTTTGGCCGTGACGAACGCGGGGCCGTCGCCATCGAATATGGCGTGATCGTCCTGCTCATGGCGATTGCCATCGTGGCAACCCTTCTTTCCATTGGCGAGACCCTGCGCGACGGCTACTTCGCCGAAGCCTCTGCCGGTCTGCAGCAGGCCGCCAGCACCGGAAACTGATCTTTTTTTTCTCGTCCCCCCGCGACGATCCCTCAGGCGACCTTCGGGTCGCCTTTCTTCTTTTCGGAGGGTGGCCGGTCTCAGCCCGAGGGCTTTTCCAGCGGTGCGAGGGCATCCGCCAGGCGCATCCTGGCCGAGCCGGGCTTCAGCGGCTTCTGCTGGCTTTCATGCGGGGCCCAGCCCGAGAGGGAGACGAGGGTGAAGGTGGCGCGGATGCGTCCATCCGGATCCGCATGCCGCTCGGCATAGAGCTCGGCGGCGCGCTGGAACACACGGCGCGTCAGGGGACGGCGGCTGCGGTCCGTCAGGATCGACGTGGCGCCCATGGCCCGCAGGTCGCGCAGCAGCGCGAAGAGACTGTCGTAGCGCACGGTCAGCCGGTCGAGATCGGTGACCGGAAGGGCGAAACCCGCCCGTTGCAGCAGTCCCCCCAGGTCCCGCACATCGGCAAAGGGAAGTACCCTCGGGCTGGCGCCATCCGACGTTTCGATCTCCGCCTGCATCATCACCTCGCGCAACTCGTGCAGGCTGTCGCCGCCGATCAGGGCGCCGAGGAACAGGCCGTCCGGCTTCAGCGCCCGGCGGATCTGCACCAGCGCGCCCGGCAGATCGTTGACGAAATGCAGGGAAAGAAGGGAGGTGACGAGATCGACCGATCCGTCGGCCAGGGGAGGAATGGCGTCGTCAAAGACGAAATCGGCGGCCGGCACGCCGCCGCGCGGATCGGCCACAAGGGGATCGCCGCGCAGGATCCGGTCCACCTTGCCCGATCGCTGCAGGGCCTGCGCCGCAAGTCCGCCCTGGGCGGAGAGGTCGACGGCCAGACCGAAGCGCCGGCTGAGGGCGGCGAGACGCTCGTCCAGGTCCTCTGCCGCGAGGCGCACCAGAAAATCCGCTCCGGCGACATTCGCCTCCAGCGCACGGGCCCGGCGACGGGCCAGAAGCGCACGGTCAAAGGGAAGGGGCTGGGACATGGGCAGGCGGTTCCGGTGTTGCTGCGAGGGGGCAGGCGTGTTGACGGCGCAGATATGGCGCGTCGTGTCGTGCAGGTCAAAGCGTGATACGCTTTTCCTCATCATCAGGGAGGCAGGAACAGGTGGACGATCCGGCCGGGGACGGGATCAGGGCAGGCTGGGGCTGGGGGCAGACGCGCCGCCTGCTGTCCGACTTCACGCGTGTCGGGCTCGACCTTCTGCTGCCGCCCCGCTGCCTGACCTGCGATACGCCAACGGCCCGCGCCGACGGACTGTGCGGCGGGTGCTGGACGGGCCTGCGCTTCATCACGCCCCCCTTTTGCGCGGTCTATGGTACGCCCTTCACCCATGATCTGGGGGAGGGAAGCGTGAGCGCCCGCGCGCTCAGCGATCCGCCTGCTTTCGGCCGGGCCCGGGCGGCGGTGCTCTACAGCGGGCCGGCGCGGGATCTGGTGACCGGTCTCAAGTTCTCGCGACGCCGCGAGCTGGCGCCGGTCATGGCCCGGCTGATGATGCGTCCGGCGGCGGAGCTCCTTGCGCCCGAGACCCTTTTCGTGCCCGTGCCCCTGCATTCGCTCCGGCGCATAGGACGGCGGTTCAACCAGTCGGCGGACCTTGCCCGTCATCTGGCCCGGATGACGGACACTGCGTGGGACGCGGGCACCCTTGTGCGGACGAAGGCCACGCGCCAGCAGGTGGGGTTGCAGGCCAGGGCGCGGCATCTCAACGTGCGCAATGCGTTCCGGGTGCCGGAAGATCGCATGGGGTTGCTTGCTGGACGGCCGGTGGTCCTGATCGACGACGTGCTGACGACCGGGGCCACCGTCTCGGCTTGCGCCCGGGCGCTGCTGAAGGCCGGGGCGGGGCGGGTCGACGTGCTGACCTTCGCCATGGCGGTGCCGGGTGAGGCGGATGAGGACACCGATTTCGACCTCTGAGGCGGCAAAGCGCGAAGACCTGTCTTCGGACTGTGCCAAGCCCTTGTGCTCACGGACGGTTTGATCGCGAGCTTGCTTGCTCAAATGCTGGTCGAGACCATATAAGCAGCCATGAGGGGCTTATCGGAGCCGAGAAATCGACGAGGAGCCAAATGGCCAACGTAACCATCTACACCCGGCAGCTGTGCGGGTTCTGCACAGCTGCAAAGCGCCTTCTGGACAAGAAGGGCGTGAAATACACCGAGCATGATGCCACCTTCGATCAGGGCCTCAAGAAGGAAATGATCCAGAAGGCGAACGGGCGCAGCACGTTCCCGCAGATCTTCATCGGCTCCACCCATGTGGGTGGCTGTGACGATCTGCATGATCTCGACCGGGCGGGCAAGCTCGACCGGCTTCTGGCGGGCTGAGCGTCCGTCCACGCGCCATCAGGGCCGCAAGGCAGGAGAAGATCCATGAGCATATTCACGGCCGCCTGCGTCCAGATGCGCAGTGGCAAGACCGTTGCCGACAACATCGCCCAGGCGGAGGGCCTCATTCGGGAGGCGGCCTCCGCCGGGGCGCATTTCATCCAGACCCCGGAGATGACCAACGTCCTGGTCCGCAGCCGCGAGGAGCTCATGGAGCGGATCGTTCCGGAGGCCCAGGACGCGACGCTGGCCCGTTTCCGCGCCCTGGCCGCAGATCTGGGCGTGTGGATCCATGCCGGGTCGCTTGCCATCCTGCTGGAGGGCGGCAAGGTCGCCAACCGGGCGTTCCTGATCGATCCGGCCGGATCCGTCGCCGCGCGCTACGACAAGATCCACATGTTCGACGTGGACCTGCCCAATGGCGAGAGCTGGCGCGAATCCGCCACCTACGAGCCGGGCCAGCAGACGATGATTGCCGAGCTTCCCTGGCTGAAGATGGGCATGGCCGTCTGTTATGACGTGCGGTTCCCGGCGATCTTCCGCACCCAGGCGCGGGAAGGCGCAGGGATGCTGACCATGCCGGCTGCCTTCACCCGTCAGACCGGCGAGGCGCACTGGCATGTGCTGCAGCGGGCCCGGGCCATCGAGAATGGCGCCTATGTGGTTTCGGCCGCACAGGGCGGCGTGCATGAGGACGGACGCGAGACCTACGGCCACAGCCTGATTGTCGATCCCTGGGGCAAGGTGATTGCCGAAGTGAATTCCGATGCGCCGGGCGTGGCTCTTGCCGAGATCGACCCGCAGGAAGTGATCAAGGCCCGGCAGCGGATCCCTGCCATCGCCAACGAGCGCAGCTTCGCGGTGTGCCGGACGCAGGCCGGTTCGGAACCTGCGCTGGAGGAGACCCTGGCTTGATCCGCTATCGTCTGGTTTGTGACCAGTCTCACGATTTCGAGGCCTGGTTCCGCAATTCGGAAGATTTCGACACCCAGTCCCGGCGGAAGCTGGTGACCTGTCCGCAGTGCGGCTCGGCTACGGTGGGAAAGGGGCTCATGGCTCCCTCGGTCTCCACAAGCCGCAAGCAGGAACAGGTTGCCCGGGAGATGGCTGCGCTGCAAGGCGCCGGCGCCCCCGAAGACACGACCCCTGCTCAGGTGCAGGCCCCTGCCAAGGTGCCTGTGCCGCAACCCGCCCCGGCCGCTGCCAGTGCCAGTCTGATGACGCAGGATCCCCGGATCGCCGCCCTCGTGGAAGGGGTGCGGGCGCTGCGGACCAAGTTGCTGGAGAATTCCGATTATGTCGGCACCGACTTCGCCGAGGAAGCCCGGCGGATCCATTACGGCGAGGCCGAAGCGCGCACCATTCATGGGGAAACGAGCCTCGAGGATGCGCGCGAGCTGATCGAGGAGGGGGTGTCGCTGGTGCCGATCCCCGTGCTGCCGGACGATCAGAACTGACACGCCGCGCGATAGATACCTCCCGTATCTGGCGGCATCTCACAAAAAAAGGCCCGTCCTCCTGTCGAGTTCGGGCCATTTTCATGGTGTCGCAGGGTGTGACCGTGAGTGTCTCAGGCCGCCTTCGGCTTGCCTGCGTCATTGGCGGCCGAGCTTGCGGTTTCGGCGGCCGCACGGGTGATGTCGGTGGCGGTTTCGCGCAGCTCTTCGGCTGCCGAGAGACCTTCGGTGAAGCAGGTCTGGAGCAGGTCCGACTGGGCCGAGAAATGGTCCCGGTAGGCATCGACCATCCGGGCGTAGAAGTCCTGCATCGTCGAGGCGGCATCCTTCGGATCGCGGCACTCGGTGATGGCGGCGACGAGCTCCAGATCTTCCTTCCAGCGGGTCATGGCGAATTCGGCCTGGCGCTCGAAGCACTGGCGCATGGTGTCGGTGGTCAGGGACTGGAACTTCTGGGCGGCCGAGAAAGCCTGACCCTCGAGCATGTCCTCATAGGCGCCGAGGGAAAGCCCCCAGGGGCCTTTCGGTGCCATGCGATCCGATGAAGACGAGCGGCCTGATGCGGGTTTCCGGGATTGGGAAGCTGTCGGCATGATATCCTCCTCCTGGCTAGGATCCTGAGATGGCATCGCCCTGCCCATTCTCTGCTGCGTGGCTGTCATGGCGTGACCTGCCGCTGCATGCGGCGGATCTCCTGCCTCGGGCCGATCGATCCGGGGGCAAGGGGTGACGCATTTGCGTGTCCCTGGAACCTCCGGTGGGGCGACGTTGCGCGTCGGCCTGATCCACACGCGGAAGTATATACTTCCCTTACGGCATTATCCTGATGAAAAATGTCGCAGGCTAAAGTCTAAGATCGGAGCTGCCTGTAGAGGCGGCCTTCAGCGCGGGGAAAAGGCGGAGGTCGAGCCGATCCAGCACTTGAGCGCGGCCGTGATCGCCCCGGGGGCTTCGAGGGTGGACAAATGTCCGCAATCCGGAACGATTTCCAGGGTGCTGCCGGGGATGAGCCCGTGCATCTCGCGGGACAGGTCCGGCGGGGTCAGGGTGTCCCCCGCGCCGACGAGGACCAGTGTCGGGCACGTGATCTGCGGCAGGAAGGGGCGCGAATCCATCCGGCCGATGATCGCCCTGGTCTGGCGGATGAAGGCGTCCGGGCCGGTTTCCTCGGCCATCTCGACGACTGTTGCCTTCAGCTCGGCGTCATCGCGCCGGTTCTCATGCACGAAGCCGGGGTAGAGCAGCTCGGGCACCCGTGCGAAGCCGCGGTCCTCGGTCAAGCGGATCAGCACGTTGCGCCGCTCCGTCTGCTCGGGCGTGTCGGCACGGGCATTGGTGTCGAGCAGCGCCAGACGGCTAACCCGCTCCGGGGCCTGGCGCAGGATCTCCAGGGCGATGTAACCACCCATGGAGAGGCCGCAAAGGGCGAAGCGATCAGGCGCCGCGGTCAGCACGTCCCGCGCAATGGCTGCGATGCTGTCATGGCCGCGATGGTCGGCCACCAGGATCTGGCGGTCGGCAAAGGCCACGATCTGCGGTGCGTAGAGCGTCTGGGTGCACAGAAGACCGGGAACGAGGACCAGTGGCTCCATGGCTTACTTCGCCCGTTCGGCGAGCAACATGTAGTTCACGTCCATGTCCCGCGACGGGCCCCAGCGGTCGAGGAGGGGGTTGTAGGTCACGCCCGTGCGGTCGACGATGCTCATGCCGGCGGCTCCCAGCGGGCCTTCGATCTCCTGCGGACGCACCAGCTTGTCATAGGAGTGGGTGCCCTTGGGCAGCCAGCGCAGGACGCGCTCCGCGCCGACGATGGCCAGCGCATAGGCCTTCATGGTGCGGTTGATGGTGGCGACGAACATCAGGCCGCCGGGCTTGACCATGCTGGCGGTCTTTTCCAGGAACAGGGGCACGTCGGCCACGTGTTCGACCACTTCCATGTTGAGCACCACGTCGAAGGTCTCGCCGGCTGCGGCAAGGTCCTCGGCGGTCGACGCCCGGTAGTCGATGGTCAGGCCGCTCTGCTGGGCGTGGAGGCCGGCAATGCGGATGTTGGTCTCGGAGGGGTCAGCGCCGACCACGTCGGCACCGAGGCGCGCCATGGGTTCGCTGAGAAGGCCGCCGCCGCAGCCGATGTCGAGGAAGCGCAGGCCGGAGAAGGCGTCGGAGGCGCGCCAGTCGCGACCGAAATGGGCACAGACCTTTTCCTTGATGTAGGACAGGCGCACCGGCTGGAACTTGTGCAGCGGCTTGAACTTGCCGGTCGGGTCCCACCACTCGTCGGCCATGGCGGAGAACCGGGCAACTTCGGTCTCGTCGATGGTGGAGCCTGTGCCCTGGGTCGTGCTGGAGCCCGTGCTGCTCATGGTCTGCATCCTTCAGATTGGGCGGGGGACGCGAAGTCTCTCCCTGAAAGAGGTTCCTTGTCGCTCTCGCCGGTTTTGTCAAGGCGTGGCTTGCGAGGCGCGGGCAGTCACTGTATGGATGTCGCCCGATCCGCAAGAGGCGCCCGGTCGGGTTCCTCTCCTACTCCTTGCAGGAAGATTTTAGAGCTCCATGGCGCGTTTGGTTATGAAATTCGGCGGCACTTCGGTGGCCGATCTGGACCGGATCCGGAACGTGGCGCGGCACGTGAAACGGGAAGTGGATGCCGGCCACGAGGTGGCGGTCGTCGTTTCCGCGATGGCGGGCCAGACCAACAAGCTGGTCGACTTTTGCCGGCAGGCCTCTCCGCTGCATGATGCGCGCGAATATGACGCCGTCGTTGCTTCCGGTGAGCAGGTCACATCGGGCCTTCTGGCCATCGTGCTGCAGGACATGGGCGTGAACGCTCGCTCCTGGCAGGGCTGGCAGGTGCCGATCAAGACCGACGAGAACCATGGCGCCGCGCGCATCAAGGAAATCGACGGCAGCTTCCTGATCGAACGCATTTCCCAGGGCCAGGTGGCCGTTCTGGCCGGCTTCCAGGGTCTGGCGCCGGACAACCGGATCTCTACCCTCGGCCGTGGCGGATCAGACACCAGCGCCGTTGCGATTGCCGCTGCCATCAAGGCCGACCGCTGCGACATCTACACCGACGTGGACGGCGTCTACACGACCGACCCGCGCATCGTCCCGAAAGCCAAGCGTCTGGATCGCGTTTCCTTCGAGGAAATGCTCGAGATGGCGAGCCTCGGTGCCAAGGTGCTGCAGGTGCGTTCGGTCGAGATGGCCATGGTTCACGGTGTGCGCACCTTCGTGCGCTCCAGTTTCGATGATCCCGATGCACCGCAGGTCGGCGTCGGCGATCTTCCCCCCGGTACCCTTATCTGCGACGAGGATGAGCTCGTGGAACAGCAAGTTGTGACCGGCATCGCCTTCTCGAAGGACGAAGCCCAGATTTCCATCCGTGATGTGGCCGACAAGCCGGGCGTCGCCCATTCGGTCTTCGGTCCGATGGCGGATTCCAACATCAACGTGGACATGATCGTCCAGAACATCTCGCCGGACGGGGCCACCACGGACATCACCTTCACGGTGCCGGACGCCGACTACGACCGGGCCATGAAGGTTCTGAACGACAACCGCGAGCAGATCGGTTTCCAGAACATCGAAGGCGCGCGGGATGTGGTGAAGGTGTCGGTCATCGGCATCGGCATGCGCTCTCACGCCGGCATCGCGGCCGACTGTTTCCGCGGCCTGGCCAGCAAGGGCATCAACATCCGGGCGATCACCACGTCCGAGATCAAGATCTCCGTTCTGATCGATTCCGCCTATACGGAACTTGCAGTGCGGACTCTCCATTCGCTATACGGTTTGGACGGGTAAGTTCATACTGGCACTTTCCCTTTCGCATTCCGCCCGGAATGCGGAAGGGTCGGACCAGGGAATGACGGGGTAGGCGATGCGCAGCAACCTGGCCGGTCCGCGCCTGTTGCTCCGACGGCTCCGCGAGGTCATGGCGGAACCGATCACGGCGCAGGAGCGGCTCGACAAGATCGTGGTCCTGATCGCGGCGAATGTGGTCGCCGAGGTCTGCTCCGTCTATATCCTGCGCGCCGATGGCGTGCTGGAGCTCTATGCGACTGAAGGTCTGAACCGTGAAGCGGTTCACCGCGCCTCTCTGCGTGTCGGTCAGGGCCTTGTCGGCCTGATCGCGGCCGAGGCCCGGCCGCTCAATCTTCCCAATGCCCGCGCGCACCCCAGCTTCGCCTATCTGCCTGAGACGGGGGAAGACGCCTATAATTCCTTCCTCGGGGTTCCGATCCTGCGGGCCGGGCGCACGCTCGGCGTTCTCGTTGTTCAGAACCAGTCGCACCGGACCTATCTCGAGGATGAGGTCGAGGCCCTGCAGACCACGGCAATGGTCATTGCCGAAATGGTCGCGGCCGGCGAGCTCGAAGCCATTGCCCAGAAGGACACGGGTCTCGACCTGTCGCGCCCGATCCACGCCATGGGCGTGGGGCTGGCCGAAGGTGTGGGCCTCGGTCATGTGGTCCTGCACGAACCGCGCGTCGTCGTCACCAATCTGATTGCCGAAGACACGGAAGCCGAAAAGCACCGGCTGGATGCAGCGATCAACCGGCTGCGCCTGTCGATCGACGATCTTCTGGCCAGCGGCGACATGGCGGCGGCGGGCGAGCATCGCGAGGTGCTCGAAGCCTACCGGATGTTCGCCTATGACCGGGGCTGGATCCGCAAGATCGAGGAAGCGATCCGCAACGGCCTGACGGCGGAAGCGGCCGTCGAAAAGGTCCAGAGCGACATGCGGGCCCGCTTGCTGCGCCAGACCGACCCCTATCTGCGCGAGCGCCTGCATGATCTCGACGATCTGGCCAACCGGCTGATCCGCGAACTCATGGGCCGCGAGCATGGGTCGGAGACCGGCGAGCTGCCCAAGGACGCCATCATCGTGGCGCGCAACATGGGCGCGGCGGAGCTGCTCGACTATGGCCGGGACCGCATCCGCGGCCTGCTGCTGGAAGAGGGCGGTCCGACCAGCCATGTGACCATCGTCGGGCGCGCGCTCGGCATTCCGCTGGTCGGTCAGGTGGACGACATCGTCAGCCTGGCGGATGCGGGCGATGCGATCATCATCGACGGCGAGACCGGCGAGGTGCATCTGCGCCCGGCCCAGGACGTGCAGAACGCCTATGCGGAGAAGGTCCGCTTCCGGGCACGGCGTCAGGCCCAGTACCGGCGCCTGCGCAACAAGCCATCCGTCACCAAGGACGGGGTGGAAGTCTCGCTGCAGATGAACGCGGGGCTGCTCGTCGACCTGCCGCATCTGGCGGAAGCCGGGGCGGCAGGGGTCGGTCTGTTCCGTACCGAGCTGCAGTTCATGGTGGCCTCGTCCTTCCCGCGCCTGAAGGAACAGCAGGCCCAGTATACGCAGGTGCTGGATGCGGCCGCCGGCAAGCCGGTGACGTTCCGCTCCCTCGATATCGGCGGCGACAAGGTGCTGCCCTATCTGCGCTCCATCCAGGAAGAGAATCCGGCCATGGGCTGGCGCGCCCTGCGTCTCGGCCTCGACCGTCCGGGGCTGCTGCGGACCCAGATCCGCGCCCTGCTGCGGGCGGCCGCCGGTCGCGATCTCAAGCTGATGTTCCCGATGGTGGCCGAGGTGGACGAATTCCTCAAGGCCCGCTCCCTGGTGGAGAAGGAACTGAAGCATCTGCGACGCCACGGTCATGACGTGCCGGAGACCATCCGTCTCGGGGTCATGATCGAGGTGCCCTCCCTGCTGTTCCAGCTCGACGAGCTGCTGCAGCATGTGGATTTCGTGTCTGTCGGCTCCAACGACCTGTTCCAGTTCATGTTCGCCGTGGACCGGGGCAACACCCGGGTGTCCGACCGGTTCGATCCGCTGGGCCTCGGGTTCCTGCGGGCGCTGAAGCGTCTGCTGGACGCGGCCAACCGGGCGCATGTGCCGGTGACGCTGTGCGGCGAACTGGCGGGGCGTCCGCTGGAAGCGATGGCCCTCGTCGGCATCGGCTTCCGCGATCTCTCCATGTCTCCGTCGTCGCTGGGGCCGGTGAAGGCCATGATCCGCTCGCTCGACGCGGGCCGCCTGGCCGCGCGGCTTCTGCCGCGGCTGGAGCCTGGCCACCAGGACAAGAACATCCGCGACTTCCTCGTGCGCTTCGCCGAGGAAATGGACGTGGTTCTCTAGCCAATCTGCCTGACAATCCGATGCGGCCGGCGGAGCTTTCCGCCGGTGTCCGCTTCAAAGGAGACCTGCGCTCATGCTGGCGCGACACAAGCTCGATACCCTTCTCGACCGGTTTGCCGAACTGGAACATCGCATGGCCGGCGGCGTCGAGCCCGAGGCCTATGTGAAGCTGTCGCGCGAATATGCCCAGCTCGAGCCGCTGGTCATGAAGATCCGCGCGCTCGGCAAGGCGGAGCGGGATCTGGCCGATGCCAAGGCCCTTCTCTCCGATCCGGCCACTGACGCGGAGATGCGCGATCTGGCCGAGATGGAGCAGGAGGAGCTGGAAGAAAAGGTCGAGGCGCTGACCCAAGACGTGCGCATCGGTCTTCTGCCGAAGGACGAGGCGGACAAGAACGACGCCATTCTGGAAGTGCGCGCCGGCACCGGCGGGGATGAGGCCGCGCTCTTTGCCGGCGATCTCTTCCGCATGTATCAGCGCTTTGCCGAGCTCAATGGCTGGAAGGTGGAAGTGCTTTCCGCCAGCGACGGCGAAGTGGGCGGCTACAAGGAAATCATTGCCTCCGTGTCCGGCGAGAATGTCTTCGCGCGCATGAAGTTCGAAAGCGGCGTGCACCGGGTGCAGCGCGTGCCCGCGACCGAATCCGGCGGGCGCATTCACACGTCGGCTGCCACCGTCGCCGTCCTGCCTCAGGCGGAGGATGTGGACATCGACATCAACGAGAGCGACCTGCGCATCGACACGTTCCGCGCGTCCGGTGCGGGCGGGCAGCACGTGAACACGACCGACTCTGCGGTGCGCATTACCCACATCCCCACCGGGGTGGTGGTCGCCGTGCAGGACGAGCGGTCCCAGCACAAGAACAAGGCCCGGGCCATGCAGCTGCTGCGGGCGCGCATCTATGACGCGGAACGCGAGAAGGCGGCCAACGAGCGCACGGAGGCTCGCCGCCTGCAGGTGGGGTCTGGCGATCGTTCGGAGCGCATTCGCACCTATAACTTCCCGCAAGGCCGCGTCACCGATCACCGTATCGGCCTGACCCTCTACAAGCTGGAGCAAATCCTCTCCGGCGAGGCGCTTGGCGAGGTGATCGAGGCGCTGGTGCTCGATTTCCAGACCAACCTGCTGGCAGCGGAAGAGGCCTGATCATGGGCAGCGGGGGCGATGCAACCGATCCGGCCGCGGCGCTCACTCTCGGCGTGGCCTATCGCGCCCTGAGGCAGCGGTTCCGCGAGGCCGGCCTGGCCACACCCGATCTGGATGCGCGGCTTCTTCTGGGGGAGGCGTCCGGCATCGAGGCGCGTCAGCTTCCGCTCCACGAAGACGCTCTGCTGACCCCCGACATGCTTGATGTCCTGGCTCGGTTCGAGAGCCGCCGGCTTGCCGGGGAACCGGTCGGTCGCATTCTGGGCCGCCGGGAGTTCTGGGGGCTGGAGTTCCATCTGAACGCCGACACGCTGGAGCCGCGCCCGGACACGGAAACCCTGGTCGAGGCCGTGCTGCGGCATGCAACGCCGGGCGAGCCCCTGCTTCTCGCCGATATCGGTACGGGCAGCGGCGCGATCGCGGTTGCCCTGCTGCACGAGCTGCCCGGTGCCGTCTGCATGGCGGTGGACATCAGCGAGGGTGCCCTGTCCCGGGCCGTTGCGAATGCCGCGCTCAACCGCGTCGGGGACCGTTTCCTGGCCGTGCGGGCCGATTATCTGTCTGCCTGCGCGGGCGGCCTCGACTGGGTCATTTCCAATCCGCCCTATATCGCGACCGATGTGGTGGCCGGCCTTGCCGACGAGGTGCGCCTGAATGACCCGAATCGCGCCCTTGACGGAGGGGCAGACGGGCTCGACGCCTATCGGGTTCTGGTCGACGAGGCGCAACGGGTGCTTGCGCTCGGCGGGCGGCTCGCCTTCGAGATCGGCTACGATCAGGGGGAGGCGGTCAGCGGCCTGATGCGGGACGCCGGTTTCGACGCGATTGAAATCCTTCAGGATCTCGCCGGGCAGGATCGCGTGGTGCTGGGGCAATGGCCTTATGCCGTCCGGTTTTAATGTTGTTGCGAAAAAGCGCTTGGAAAAGCCCTCTGAACCGGCTAGGTTCACTTCGCCGAGACCGGAAAATTGCGATCAGCGCTCAGCGGGGCATTGCCGGCAGCACGGGGCGCCATGCACAAACCAGACGGTTATGCTTCAGCAGAGCAGTCATTGTGCATCGTCACAGCCGTGTAACGGAACATCCGGATCATCGGACTGTCGCAGACATTCGCGTAACCTCGACTACGCCTCAAGGGTAACCCTTGCGTCTTCGTGGACCTGTCGCAACGTGACAGCCGCTGGCCTATCTGGCTGGTTTCGGTAGCTATTTCGTATCGGTTTTATAGAATTCCGATGTTGGGCCGGCCTTTGTGCTGGTCGCCGTTCCTTAAGAGTAAACGGCAGGATGAGACCAGGAAATCAAAGCAACAAGCGCATGCGTGGACGTGGCCGCAAGGGTCCCAACCCGCTCACCAGAACCTATGAATCCAATGGTCCGGATGTAAAGATCCGCGGTACTGCGCTTCACGTCGCCGAGAAGTATCAGCAGCTCGCGCGGGATGCCCAGGCCTCTGGCGACCGGATCATGTCCGAGAACTATTTCCAGCACGCGGAGCACTATCTGCGCATCGTCGCCAGCGCCCAGCAGGGCCAGCCGATGATGTCCTCGCGTGGTGATGACGATCAGGACGAAGGCGATGACGACATCCAGATGGCCCCGAGCCGTCCGGAGCGTGCCGAGCGCCCTGACCGTGCCGAACGCCCTGAACGCGCCGAGCGCAGCGAACGTTTCGACCGTGGCGAGCGCCAGGAGCGCCGCGAGCGTCCGTCCCGTGATCGGGACCGGGATCGCGACAACCGTGGCCCGTCCATCGATCCGGACAGCCCGCAGCCCTTCATCGACGCGATGCCGATCATCGATGACGCAGGTCATCTGAACGGCCACGATGCAGGCGGTGCCGACATGCATGGCGATGACGAAGATGCAAAGCCGCGTCGCCGGGTTCGCGGCACCCGTGGTCGTGGCGTTCGCCGTGACGGGGATGCTGGCGAGGCTCCGGCCCAGGATGCTGCTCCCTCTGTGACCGAGGAAGAGGCCGCTCCGAAGCCGAAACGTCGGACCACGCGCCGCAAGGCGGCCGATCAGGATGCCGAGCCGGTTCCGGCTGGCGAGTGATCGACACGGATCGGGTCCGAGACCCTGATGATTTCTGGCGGCGCCCCTCGGGGCGCCGTTTTGCTTTGGCCGTTTTGCTGGGGGCCGCTTGTTCTTGGGCTCCGTGCTTCTGGTCTGCATCCAGAGCGGGGCTCGTCAGCAAGCTCTGCCTTGCGAATTTTCCGCAAGCCTCTTTTGCCGCAAGCTTCACTCCTTATATCTGGGGTACGGTGCTCAGGCACCGGCCGGATGCCTCGATGAGGGTCCGGAGACTTCAGCGTTCCGCGTGCTTCGGGCGGGGAACGGACAGGAGGACATCATGAATATTGAAAAATACAGCGAGCGCGTGCGCGGCTTCATTCAGTCCGCCCAGACCTATGCGCTCGGTCAGGGACATCAGCAGTTCACCCCTGAGCATATCCTCAAGGTTCTGCTCGACGATCCCGAAGGCATGGCAGCCGGTCTGATCGGCAAGGCTGGCGGCAACGCAAAGCAGGCCAAGGCCGATCTCGCTGCCGTTCTGGAAAAGATGCCCCGGGTTACCGGTGGCAACGGTCAGCTGTATCTGGGCCAGGCGACGGCTCGCCTGTTCGATCAGGCCGAGAAGATCGCCGAGAAGGCGGGCGACAGTTTCGTCACCGTCGAACGGCTGCTGCTTGCCCTGCTCATGGACAAGGACACCGAGGCCGGCAAGCTGCTTGCCAAGGCCGGTGCGACCCCCAATGGCCTGAACGAGGCCATCAACGCTCTGCGCCAGGGACGGACCGCCGACAGCGCCACGGCCGAAAACAGCTATGACGCCCTGAAGAAATACGCCCGCGACCTGACCAAGGTGGCGCGGGACGGCAAGCTCGACCCGGTTATCGGTCGCGACGAGGAAATCCGTCGCACCATCCAGGTCCTGTCCCGCCGGACGAAGAACAATCCCGTGCTCATCGGTGAACCGGGCGTCGGCAAGACCGCGATCGCGGAGGGTCTGGCCCTGCGCATCGTCAATGGCGACGTTCCCGAATCCCTCAAGAACAAGCAGCTGCTCGCCCTCGACATGGGCGCGCTGATTGCGGGTGCGAAATATCGCGGCGAGTTCGAGGAGCGGCTCAAGGCCATTCTGAGCGAAGTGGAGGCGGCTACCGGCGGCATCATCCTCTTCATCGACGAGATGCACACGCTTGTGGGTGCCGGCAAGGCCGATGGGGCGATGGATGCCTCCAACCTGCTGAAGCCGGCTCTTGCCCGCGGCGAGCTGCACTGCGTCGGTGCAACCACGCTCGACGAATATCGCAAGCATGTGGAAAAGGACGCAGCCCTCGCCCGTCGCTTCCAGCCCGTCTTCGTCAGCGAGCCGACGGTGGAAGACACGATCTCCATCCTGCGCGGCATCAAGGAAAAGTACGAGCTGCACCACGGGGTGCGGATCACCGACTCTGCCATCGTGTCCGCGGCCACGCTCTCGAACCGCTACATCACCGACCGGTTCCTGCCGGACAAGGCGATCGACCTGGTGGACGAGGCGGCCAGCCGTCTGCGCATGCAGGTCGACAGCAAGCCCGAGGAGCTCGACGAACTCGACCGGCGCATCATCCAGCTCAAGATCGAGCGGGAAGCGCTGAAGAAGGAAGATGACCCGGCCGCCCGCGACCGGCTCGGCAAGCTGGAGAAGGAGCTGTCGACCCTCGAGGAGGAAGCCCTCTCCCTGACCCGGCGCTGGGAAGCGGAAAAGGACAAGCTGAACCTTGAGCAGAAGATCAAGGAACAGCTGGACCAGGCACGCATCGATCTGGAGATCGCCCAGCGGCGCGGTGACCTGGGCAAGGCTGGCGAGCTGGCCTATGGGGTCATCCCGGATCTGGAGCGCAAGCTGAAGGCGGCCGAAGAGCAGGACAAGGCCGGCGAGGCCATGGTCGACGAGGCCGTGACTTCCGCCCATGTGGCGCAGGTCGTGTCCAAGTGGACGGGCATTCCGGTCGACAAGATGCTGGAAGGCGAGCGTGACAAGCTGCTGCGCATGGAAGACATGCTGGCAAAGCGCGTCGTCGGTCAGGGCGAGGCCATTCATGCGGTCTCGACTGCCGTGCGCCGGGCGCGCGCCGGCCTGCAGGATCCGAACCGTCCGATCGGCTCGTTCATGTTCCTCGGCCCGACGGGTGTGGGCAAGACCGAGCTGACCAAGGCGCTGGCGGAGTTCCTCTTCGACGACGACACGGCGATGGTCCGCCTCGACATGTCGGAATACATGGAGAAGCACTCCGTCTCCCGTCTGATCGGCGCGCCTCCGGGCTATGTCGGTTACGAGGAAGGCGGTGCCCTGACCGAAGCCGTCCGGCGTCGGCCGTACCAGGTGGTCCTCTTCGACGAGATCGAGAAGGCCCACGGGGACGTGTTCAACGTGCTGCTGCAGGTGCTCGATGACGGCCGCCTGACCGATGGTCAGGGCCGCACCGTGGACTTCCGCAACACGCTGATCATCATGACCTCGAACCTGGGGGCCGAACATCTGGTGGCCCAGGCCGATGGCGAGGATACGGATGCGGTGCGCGATCTGGTCATGGCCAGCGTCAAGGCGCATTTCCGTCCGGAGTTCCTGAACCGTCTGGACGAGATCGTGCTCTTCCACCGGCTGCAGCGGGCCCAGATGACCCATATCGTGGAGATCCAGCTCAAGCGTCTACGCAAGCTGCTGGAGGATCGCAAGATCACTCTCGATGTGGATGGTCCCGCGCTCAGCTGGCTGGCCGACAAGGGCTACGACCCGGCCTATGGCGCGCGCCCGCTGAAGCGGGTGATCCAGAAGGAAGTGCAGGACCCGCTGGCCGAGCGGATCCTCTCCGGGACGGTGCAGGACGGCGAACTGGTCGAGGTCTCGCTTGCGGGCGATCGGCTGTCCTTCGAGGCCCGCGCCGGTGTCACCGAAGCGGCTTGAGCCGACTCACAAATCCGCCATCCGGATCGCCTCGGCGGGGATCCGGGGGGCGGCACCCACAGACTGAACGGAAGAAGCCGGGCCTCGAGCCCGGCTTTTTTCTTACGCGATCTCGCGGGATGCGGAGTGTCGCCGATTACTGGACGGCTGCGACGCGGGAGGGCTTCTGCGAGCGCTGGAGCAGGGCCTCGACCCGGCGCTGCTCGGAGCGGAAGGCGGCGAGCATGTCGCCATCCAGAACCCGGCCGCGGGGCAGGCGGATGCGCATGGGATCCACGAAGCGGTCGTTGACCTTGACCTCATAATGCAGGTGCGGGCCGGTCGACAGACCGGTGGAGCCGACATAGCCGATCACCTGGCCCTGACGCACCCGGGTGCCTACATCCAGCCCCTTCGCGAAGGCGTTCATGTGGTTGTAGGTGGTGGTGTAGCCATTGGTGTGGCGCAGCTCGATGCGGCGGCCATAGCTGGAGCTCCAGCCGATGCTCTCGATCACGCCGTTGCCTGCTGCCATGATCGGCGTTCCGCGGCTTGCCGCCCAGTCAACGCCCGTATGCATCTTGGAGTATTTGTGGATCGGGTGCCGACGCAGGCCGAAACCGGAGACGAAGCGCCCCTCGGAGACGGGCTTGCGCACGAGGAATTTCTTCGCGCTCTGACCGTTCTCGTCGTAATAGTCCACCGAGCCGTCATCCGGCGCGCGGAAGCGGTAGAACTGGCGGCGGCTGCTGCCGGTGTTGAGCGAGGCGTAGAGGATTTCCGGCGGCGTGCCTTCCGTTGCCTCGGAATAGAAGACCTCCAGCGAGTCTCCCGGCTGGACGCGGGCGTTGAAGTCCACGTCGAAGGAGAAGATCTGCATCATCTCCCCGATCAGACCTTCCGACATGTCCTGCTCGAGGGCCGTCTGATAGATGCTGTCATAGAGCACCGGCGTCGGTCCGCCATAGGAGACACGGTCCGCCTCTGCAAAGGCATCTGCCAGGAAGGTGGTCGGCGCATTGGCCCGCACATAGGCACCGCTGTCGGAGCGGGCGATGGTCGCCTGATGGATCGTGCCGGAATAGAGGCTGATCCGCTCCGGACGCATGCGGGTCGGGTCGTCGGGGGCGGGAGCATAGGCAATGCGCAGGCGGTGGCCGGGCTCCAGTTGCTTCACGCCGAAGTCGTCGGCCATGGCCAGGCTGATCTCGGCTGCCTCATCCGGCAGCGCGTCATTGTCCTGCATCACGTCACCCAGATCCATTTCCGCGGAAATGGGCACGATCTTCTCTTCGAGACCGGCGTAGCGGATGTCGTCATCCTGCTTGGAGATGAAGGACACGTTCTCCGGCGTGATGCGCACGTCGAGACGGGCGAATTCCGATTGCTTTGCCAGGTTGAAGTCGAACCGGGCCGGATCGATCAGGGCCTGGGTGGACAGATCCATGGAGGCCGCAGTCAGGAACCGGGAGGACTCGCGCACATCCTCTTCCACCGTGGCCTCGTCCGGCGTCGCCTCCGCGTCGATCAGCGGGCTGCTGGTGGGGAAGGTGCGCAGGGAGATGCTGAGCTGGCCCTCGACCTTGGCGCCATAGCCGGACTCCAGGATCTCCTCGTCGCTCGCCGGCGCCGCCTCTGGCAAGGGTTGCACGTCGGAGAAGAGGTTGAGGGGGTTGAAGGGCGGAATGTCCTGGGCGACATCCCGGTTGCGCCGGGTGGCGAGACTGGAAGTCACCAGCACGTAGGGCCGGACCTTGATCAGCTCGCGATCTCCAACCTTTGTCACCACATTGACCGGGATGACCTGCTTGCTGGCGAATTCCTCGGTGCTGCGGCTGATGCGGTCCCCCTTGGCGCCGGGCGCATCGGCCTGGCCCGTGAAGGCGAGATCCCGTTCCGGCAGGGCGGCTTCGGCGAAATTGTAATCGCCCTGGAAGGCTGCGAGCAGCGCGCCCCCCATGAGAACCACGGATGTCAGGCCGGTGAGAATGGTGCCTGTGAGCCAGCGCAGGGACACCTTGCGCCTGTCCGGCAGCGCGTTGCGCCCATCCTGCACCATCAGCGGGGGCATGTCCCCGAGGTGCATGTGCCCGTGAAGGGCAGAAGAGGATGCGACAAGCTGCATGAAGGTCCGGACTGGTTACACGCGTGACTGACTGGATACCAATGGATCAGAAGGGAAAATGCCGCGTCCGGTGGACAAGGTCAAACCCTGGCTGCGAACGAGGTGCATTTTTAACCCCTTGGCAGGAAGTGCCTGAGGCCCGTGGCCAGAATATGGCCGAAGCGTGGCTTGTCCCCCGCGGGCGCTCCGGCCGGGATCCGGGGCCGCTCCACCGGGCATCCGTCGCGATGAGGCGGCGGCGGAGAGGGACGGCGCGGATCCCTTTTATATTAGGCGTGCGAGCGAGGGGCTTTCAGCGCCTCCCGTCAGGCCTCAGGCGCGGACCGGCCTTATGCCGCCGGGCGGTCCTTTTCTTGCCCGGTCTCATGCAGGCTTCTTTCATATCCGGACGGATGCGGCGCCATGCTCACGTCTCGATCCTGGCGAGAGGCTGCAGAGTGGGGGGGCCGCGCCCGGGGCCGACAGCCGCAGATCCGCATGGGAAAACCGCAGAAAGATGCTGCATTGCGGGAGCGGCCGAGGGGCTTCAAGTTGTTGCACTGCCGAAGATTTCCACCGCACCGCGCCTGTGTGAATCTTTTTTGACAATGCGTGTTGACTCATCTCGAGGGGCTGCGTATAACCCGCTCCATCGACGGCGGCGACGTGCTGACGGCCTCGGCCAGACAGCTTCGGTTGCCCCGCTTTCACGACAATTCGAGCAGACTGCTCCTCCGGAGCCGATGCCCTGTTGACCTCGTGACTTGAACTTCGGTTCGGTTCTTTGACAATTTGGTATTGAAGGAAGGGAAGCGTGGAC
>NZ_VORA01000008.1 GCF_008477545.1 Roseibium aestuarii
AATCCATATAGAAGAATACCATCAGCCTCGCCAAAAGCGGGGCTGTCTTGCGTTTAGCCTTGGTGAAGGCAGCCCGTTCGGCTGGCGAAAGGTCCACCGGACCTTCCGCTCGTCCAGCCTCACCTCGTCAGGCTCAAAACCTGAAGGGTGAGGGCGAATAGACATTGATCCGGCGGATCAATGGCCGCCCGAACGGTTCAAATCCTGCTCCCGCAAACAAAATCACAAGCCTCGCCGAAACGCGGGGATTTTGCGTTTCTGGGACACGAAATGAGAAGCCCAGAAACCCAGCCTCAGAAAAACACCCCGCCCCAGTGGCGGGTTTTGCGTTTGAAGGACCTCGTTCGCAGGGGGGGAACGAAGGTCCTCGGCCCCATGCACTGAAATCGCCGGGCGAAGGATCACGGAACGGCACCGATCATTGATCCTTCACATGCGCGCTGCCGTAGAGAGACCAAAGGAGCGCATCATGGTGGCAGTGGTTATCGGGGCAAGTGGGGGTATCGGGGCGGCGTTGTTTGCCGCGCTGGAGGACCGGCTCGGCACCGGCGCCGTGATCGGGGTCTCCCGCAATGGTGCGCAGGGCCTCGGGTCCGATCCCTTTCCTGGTCTTGATCTGGAAAGGGAGGAAAGCATTGCGGCCTTCGCGAAGTCTCTGGAGCAGGCCCTTGACGGGCGTGCTCTGTCCCTCGTGATCAACGCCTGCGGCGCGCTGGAGGTGAGCAGAGCTTCTCGCTCGGGCGCCGGGACGACAGTCCATGGGCCCGAGAAGCGCCTGAAGGATCTGGAGCCGGCCTACTTCGACGCGCTCTTCCGGATCAATGCCATCGGTCCGGCGCTGCTGATCAAGCATCTGACCCCGCTGCTTCGGCGCCGGGCCAGGGCGGTGATGGTCCATCTGTCCGCGAGGGTCGGAAGCATCTCGGACAATGCTTTGGGCGGCTGGTATGCCTACCGCGCCTCCAAGGCGGCGCTGAACCAGATCGTCCGGACCGCCTCCATCGAGTTGAAACGCACGCACCCGCAGCTGGTTCTGGCCGCTCTGCATCCCGGAACCGTCGATACGGGCCTGTCCGGCGGCTTTCAGAAGACGGGGCTTGATGTGCAGACGCCGGACGAGGCCGCGACCCGTCTGCTGAGCGTGATTGACGGATTGCAACCGGACCAGACCGGCGGCTTCTTAGATCATATGGGGCGAACCATCCCCTGGTGAGGGACGTCCTGCTCGGTCACGGACGACGCGTCCTGTGCCGCTACGCTGTGACCAGCCCCACGTGGCTCAGCTGCGCCTGAAGCTGGTGCGCGCCCATGTCGTTGCCGGAGACCAGGGACGCGCCAAGGATGCGGCCGCGTGCCAAGAAGGCGGTGTCCTGGTCGAGGGTGATCACGTCACAGAAGGCCTGTGCCTTCGAGAGGTCCGACTCCTCGAAGGGCATGGGGTCCGCCGGTGACTTGCCGAGTGTCGTGGCGTTGACGAGGATCTCGCAGGGCTGCGGCGACGCCAGCACCTCGACCTCTGGCCAGTGATCCGCCACAAGGGCCCGAACCGCCGACAGCCGATCCAGGGCGATCTCCGTCAGGCTAAGAGCTGCGATCCCGGCTTCGGCGAGCGCGTCGACAATGGCCAATCCGGCGCCTCCGCCGGCCCCGGAGACATGCGCCGTACGACCGGCAATCTGCACGCCTCTGGCTTCCATCGCGCGGACCATGGCCATTCCGTCCGTCGCATCTCCCACCAGCTTGCCGGTCTCCTCGCGACGCACCGTGTTGAGCGCGCCAAGACGTCGGGCACGACCGGTCATGCTGTCGACCGCCTCGAAGGCTGCCTGCTTGTGGGGATAGGTGATCGAACAGCCGACCATGTTGGCGCTGCCTCGCAGCAGATCCCAGAAGGCAGGCAGGGCGGCAGGGGTGATGTCGAGGCCGATCATCACCGCATCGATCCGGTTCCGGAGAAAGAAGTCGTTGAAGGCGGGAGGGGAGAAGACCCCCGACACCGGGTGCCCGATGATCGGGAAGACACGGGTTGCCCCGGTGATCGGTCGATCCATTGTGCCGCTCGGCGTGGTGTTCATGTCCCGGTTCCTCTCTCGATGACCTTGACAGGTTTATAAAACGATCCGAAAAATATCCAACTTTTTTGGATTTGGGAGAGATCATGCTGTTCGGCAAGCGCCCCTCGGATGACGACACGGTGGTCGCGATGCTTGCGGCTGCCCTTCGTCGGGATATTGCCTTCGGCCATCTCCACCCTGATCAGAAGCTGAAGATCGAGGCGCTGCGCCAGCGCTACGGCGGGTCCAACCATTCCATGCGCGAGACCTTGCGGGTTCTGGCGGCCGAGGGGCTGGTCGAGGCGACCAGTCAGCGGGGCTTCCGGGTCATGTCGGCCACGGAGCAGGATCTCGACGACATTCTCTTCCTGCGGCTGGAGATCGAGCGGCTGGGCCTGTCCCGGTCGATGGCCGAGGCCACCGTTGCCTGGGAGGGCGCGGTGATGGCGGCCTTCCACGCCCAGCGTCACGCGGACAAGGTGGTGCAGGGCAGCCTTGACGATGCGGATGCGCTGGAATGGGACGAGGTCTGCCGCGTGACTTCGCTGACGCTCGTGCAGGGCAGCCGGTCGCCGCGTCTCATGGATCTTGCGGGCAAGCTGTTCAATCAGTCGCGCCGGTTCCGTCTGGCGCAGCTGCGCGAGGGACAGATCGATTTTGCCGCGCGGGATGCGCGGCACAAGGCGCTTTGCGACGCCATTCTCGCAAAAGACACGGCTCTGGCACTGGAGCTGCACGAAGAGACGGTCAGGTCGGATCTCGGACGGATCCGCCGATAGACCGCCAATCCTTAGGGAGGAAAGACCATGAATATCACTCGCCGCCATACCCTGGGCCTGCTGGGGGGCGCCGCCGCGCTCGGCCTCGCCATGCCCGCCATCGCGCAGAACCGCAAGACCGTTGTCGGGACCATGAGCCTGACCAGCCATGCGGCCAGCTTCATTGCGCTGGAGCGGGGCTATTTCGAGAAGGCCGGTCTGGATGTGGAGCTGAAGTTCTTCGAAGCGGCCCAGCCCATGGCCGTTGCCATAGCCAGCCGGGACGTGGACTTCGGCGTGACCGCCATTTCCGGCGGCCTGATCTCGCTGGCGCAGAAGGGTGCCGTGAAGGTGATCGGCGGTGCGCTTTCGGAGGAAAAGGGCATCGACGGCCAGCAGATCCTCGCGTCCGATGCGGCCTTCCAGGCCGGCCTGACGACCCCCGCAGGCCTGGCCGACAAGCGCTTCGGCATGACCACGGCCGGTTCCTCGTTCCACTACATGGGATCGAAGATCGCCGCAGCCGAAGGGGTGACGCCCCAGTTCGTGCCGCTGCAGAAGGTCGGTGCGGTGATCGGCGCGCTCAAGTCCGGGCAGATCGACGCCTGGTCCATCGTGCCGCATATCGCCAAGCCGCTGGCGGCCTCCGGTGCCGTGCACATCATCGGTAAGGTGGCCGACTATCTGCCGGACTATCAGGTGACGACGGTCTTCACGTCCTCCTCGAATGCCAGCGATGACAAGGGCCGGGTCGAAGCCTTCCTCAATGCCTTCTCCACCGGGGCGGCCGATTACAACGACACCATGGTGGACGGAAAGAAGGACGAGGCGGCAGTCGCCGAGATGGTCGATCTCATTCACAAGTACGTCTACACGGACGTGCCGCTGGAAAAGGCCTCCAAGTCCATCATCAACGGCTCCATGCGCCTCAATGCCAATGCGGCCCTGAACATGACCTCCGTGAAGGATCAGCTTGCCTGGTTCCAGTCGGAAGGTCTGGTGGACAGCAGCATCGCGATCGACACCCTCGTCGATCCGAGCTTTGTCGAGATCATCGGCGGCTGAGCCTGACACGCGCGGCGGCATCCCGGGATGTCGCCGCCCTTTTTCTGAAATGATCAGGGATCCTCATGGATATCCGACTAGAAGCCATCAGCCACCGCTATGGCGACACGGAAGTCCTGCGTGACATCACGCTCGACATTCCCTCCGGCAAGATCGTCTGTCTTGTCGGCCCCTCCGGGTGTGGCAAATCCACCCTGCTGCGCTTCGCGGGCGGGCTGGAACGGCCTCTAGCCGGCCGGGTGCTGCAGATCGGCGACGTTCCCGACGGCTGTCTCAATCCGCTCACCTATGTGTTCCAGGATTTCGCGCTTCTGCCCTGGCGCACGGTGCGGGGAAACATCTCGCTGGTTCTGGAAGATCATGGCATTCGCGGCGCGCGGGCCGAGGCGATCATTGCCGACGTGCTGGCACGCACCAAGCTGACGGATTTCGCCAGGGCGCTGCCCAAGCAGCTTTCCGGCGGCATGAAGCAGCGGGTGGCCATTGCCCGTGCGCTTGCGGTTTCGCCGGCGGTGATGCTGATGGACGAGCCGCTCTCCGCGCTGGACAGCCAGACCCGCGAGTTGCTGATGGATGATCTGGTGTCGCTGTGGACCCGGACGCCCTTCACGGCCGTCTATGTGACCCACAATCTGAACGAGGCCGTGCGGCTGGGGCACCGGGTGGTGGTTCTGTCCCGCCGGCCCGGCACGATCCGCGAAGTGGTCGAGATCGGCCGCCCCCTGAGCGAGCGTGGCTATGCGGATCCGGATCTGGAGCGCACCCAGAAGCACCTCTGGGACCTGATGCGCGAGGAGGCCCGAGCCGCCGACGAGGAGCTGATCGATGTCTGAGGTTTCTCTCACCGCCCGTTCGGCTGCTCCCGAGGGATCCGGCCGCGAAGTTCGCTTCCGCGGTGGCGGGTTCCAGCCGCGTGGCCGACGCTGGGTCGCGCCGGTGCTCTTCGTCCTGCTGATTGCAGGGGTCGAATGGGGCACGCGCACGGGCTTCATCTCGGCGCTGACCCTGCCAAAGCCGTCCGACGTGATGGCCACCCTGATCGATCTCTATTCCAGCGGCATGCTGTTCAAGCATCTCGGCCTGTCCCTGTCGCGACTGGCGGTCGGGGCCACTCTCGGGGCGCTCGTCGGCATCAGCGTGGGTGTGGCGATCGGGCTGTTTTCCTATGTGCGGGCGGGCCTCGTGCCGCTGATCGCGGCCCTGTTCCCCATCCCGAAGATTGCGCTTCTGCCGCTCTTCGTCATCTGGTTCGGGATCGACGAGGGGTCGAAATACGCGCTGATCGCCTTCGGCACCTTCACCCCCACGGTGGTCGCCACCTATGGGGCGGTCGACAACGTGGATCGGTCGCTCATCCGCATGGGGCAGAGCTTCGGCCTGTCGTGGATGTCCATCGTGCGCAAGATCGTGCTGCCGGGCGCCATGCCGGGCATCCTCTCCGGCCTGCGCATCAGCCTGGCCATTGCCATCATTCTTCTGGTGGCGGCAGAAATGCTCGGTGCCCAGTACGGCATCGGCGCCTACATTCTGGAAGCCGGGTCGCTCTATGATCTGGAGCGTCTCTTTGCCGGGGTGCTGATCCTGTCACTGCTGGGCGTGATCCTCAGCGCGGTGATCGGCATGATTGAACGGCATCTGCTGGGGTGGCGCACATGAGCCGCAAGCCGGAAGCCGATTATGACGTGATCGTTGCCGGCGGCGGGGCCGCCGGCGTGGGGGCAGCCCTTGGCGCGGCACGCGCCGGGGCCAAGACCCTGCTCGTGGAGAAATACGGATTTCTCGGCGGGGCGGCGACCAGTTCCAACGTGCTGGCCTATTGCGGGTTCTTCCAGCAGGGGCCGGAGCCGATCAAGGCCGTCGGCGGTGTGGCCGATCTGGTGCTCGACGAGCTGCGCGGTCTGGGCCTGAACTGCGATCCGTTCAAATCGCCGACCACGGCCAACTGGATCATCCTGCTGGAACCGGAAGCGGTGAAGCTGGCGCTCGACCGGGTGCTGGCCGCCCACGGGGTCGACGTGCTGCTGCACACGCGGGTCGCGGCCGTCACCCGAACGGCGGACCGGCTGGAATCCGTGACGCTGGCCGGCATGGACGGCCGGCGGCGCATCGCGGCGGAGGCCTTCGTGGATGCGACGGGGGATGCCAATCTGGCGCTTCTGACCGGGCTTGCCTGCCGCACGGGCGACGAGAATGGCCATCTTCAGGCGATTTCCGCACCGATCCGGGTCGGCGGGCGCAACCCGACTGTGCCCATCGACCGGGCCGCGATCATCGCGGCCTTCGAGAGCTACAACAAGACGGGCGACTGGCCGACGGCGCGCCCCGATGGCGGCATCTTCACGGAGGTGCCGCTCACCGGCGAGATGTGGTGGATGATGTTCGATCATCCGCTGAAGGATCTGAGTTCGCGCAGCTTCACCGAGGCGGAGCAGGCGGCCCGCGCGGCGGCTCACGACTATGTGCAGGTGCTGCGCAAGCACGTGCCGGGTTTTGAGCATGCCTATCTGGCCCAGACCGGACCGCAGATCGGCATCCGCGAGAGCCGGCATCCGCCCGCGCGTTACGAACTGACCGGAGAGGATCTCCTCACCGGGCGGCAGCGGCCGGACGGGGTGGCCCGGGCCGCCTGGCCCATCGAGGATCACTCGGTGCCGGGCAAGCCGGTCTACAAGCCCATCGGAGGGGCAGGTTACGCGGATATTCCGCTCGACTGCCTGCGCGCCAAGGGGCTCGAGAACCTGTGCTATGCCGGCCGGGTCATCGGGGCAGACAGCGCCGCCTATGCCTCGATCCGGGTCATGGGCACGGCCTTTGCCACCGGTGAGGCCGCAGGGCGTCACGCGGCCACCTGCTAGGCGGAAACGCCAGACGGCAGCCTTGCATCAAAAAACCCCGGTCGCTCGCGCGGCCGGGGTCTTGTCGTTTCGGGGCGCTGTTGCGGTGTCTCGCGGCGCTTAACGTTCCGGGGTCCAGAGACGGTTCAGGTCAAAGGCGTGAACGTCCTTCAGCAGGTCGATGAAGCCGGTTGCGGCATGGTCTAGTGAGAGCTTGCCCTTGTCGGCGGAGGCGTTGGCGGCGTTGCCGAGAGCGCCCTTCTTGCCCAGATCCTGCGCCTTCCAGCCGAACTGCTGGGCGCCATGACCGCGCAGATACTTGAACTCCTTCATGAAGTCCTGCTGGGCGGAGGTAAAGTCCTCGGCCAGCTCCATGCGGACCAGCTCCGGGTGAAGGTGGAGCATGATGGAGGTTTCCACGTCGCCACCATGGATGCCATAGGTGAATTCGTCCGCCGGGAAGAGGTTTTCCGGCTGGCCGAAACGGGCCCAGGCCGTGGCGGTGACCAGCATCTCGTGCTTCACGCGAAGCTCGCGGGCGACGATGTCGATGATCGGCACGTTGCCGCCGTGGGAGTTGATGAGCACCAGCTTGCGGATGCCGGCGCGGCGCACGCTTTCGCCGATCTCGATCCAGGCCTGGGTCAGGGTGTCCCAGGAGAGGGTCAGGGTGCCGGGCGAGGAGATGTGCTCGTTGGACTTGCCGATGGCCTGGGTCGGCAGGAAGGTGACCGGCAGATCGTCGGGCAGAAGCTCAAGCACCCGGTTGACCTGGCCGTTGGCAATGGCCGTGTCGGTGTAGACCGGCAGATGCGGTCCATGCTGCTCGATGGCGGCCACGGGCAGAACGGCGATCCAGTCGGCGACATTCGGGGCCTGGAAGTCGAGGGTGGTCATCTCGTGCCAGAAGCGCCGGGGAAGTGCAGTCATTTCAACCTCTTGGGATATGAAAACCTGAAGCCTGCGCAGCGGGGGAAGGGCCCGCGGCGGGGCAGGATCTGGTCAGACCATACCCATCGGCGCGGTCGGCGTCAGGCTTAAAATGTCGGCAACCTGCACGACTTCATGGCGAGCCCGGTCCGTCTGCACGCCTGCCGCAGCCATGCTCACGCATTTCTGATCGGATGTCTTAAGCCGCGTTAACTTGCCGCTAGGGGAGTTTCGGCACGATCAGGGCATGATCGGCACTCTGTCCGCCTCTTCGGCTGCTGCGAGCCTCTTCGTCCCGGTCGCCCCATTTCAGGGCGAAACGCGGGTCGATACGGTGCGCGCGGTCACCGGTCGGAGCGGCGAGGAGCGTGGCGAGCGGGGTGAAAGCCGGGCAGAAGAACGCCGCGAGGGAGAAGCCTCCGTTGCGCCCCGCGCGGCCGGGACCACGCGCAGCCTCACGGCCCTGCGGCTCGATGCAGTTCTGGCCCTTCAGCAGGATACGGGCGAACAGACTTCAGAAACCTCTCCGCAAGCGACGTCTCAGTCCGCGGCTGGCGGCGAGGGGGAAGCCGATCCGGGCAAGACCCGGCCTGTTGATGCTCCTGCCAACGCTGGCGGACAGCAGGCCGGCGCCAGCGAGGCGAGTGGCGAAGACGAAGGCGACACCAGCGGCGATGGCCTGAGCCAGGAAGAAGAGAAGCAGGTGCGCGAGCTGGCGGCCCGGGACCGGGAGGTGCGCGCGCATGAACAGGCGCATGCCCGTGTCGGCGGAAACTATGCCGGGGCGCCGAGCTACACCTATCAGCAGGGGCCGGATGGCAAGCGCTACGCGATCGGCGGCGAAGTGGCCATCGACACCTCGTCCGAGCGTACGCCGGAAGCGACCATCCGCAAGATGCAGATCGTCATCCGAGCGGCCACGGCCCCTGCGGAGCCGTCCTCGCAGGATCTGAAGGTGGCGCAGCAGGCCCGCGCGGCCCTGTCGGAGGCGCAGGCGCAGGCCAGGCAGGAACAGGCGGCCGAGCTGAGCGGAGACGACGAGGACGGAGAGGCAGCCCCGAGTGCATCGGCATCCGGCGGTGGCGAGGGCGCGACCCGGTCCGGTGACGGCGAGCGGAATGGGGCGGAGGGTGCCCGCAGCGATGCCGGTTTGCGCGAACAGGCCTTTGCCGCCTATCGCGGCCCCTCTTCCAGCGCAGAGACCAGCACCTTCGGGCTTGTCGCCTGAGCCGAGGCTGTCACCGGAATGGATTGCCGTCCTTGCCCGGTGCAGGCGAACGCTCTAGTGTCGGCCGCACGTCGTGATCACATGCTCCCACCCGTTCGGGTGTCCGTTTCAAGCCTCAGGCACGAGACGTTGCGGGCCCAACCTCCAGACTGGTTTCATGTCCAACCTCCGTGCAAAGCGCGCCGTGGGCGCCGTCTTCTTTGTCTTCGGCACCGATATCGGCGCATGGGCCTCGCGCATCCCGGACTTCAAGGTCATTCTCGGCGTTGAGGAAGGGCCTCTGGGGCTGATGCTGCTGGCGGTCGCCTTCGGCGCGTTGAGCGGCTTCCCGCTGGCCGGCTATCTGGTGGACCGCTTCGGCGCCGTGACCATTGCCCGCTGTTATGCGGTGGCCCTGCTGCTGGCCTTTCTGTCCCTGCCGTTCGGGGCGGTTTATGCACCGGTCTTCGTCGTGCTTCTCTATATTCTCGGCATGGTGATCGGGTCGCTCGATGTGGCGATGAATGCCTGGGGTGCGGAGGTCGAGAAGGCGCTCGGCAAGCCGGTCATGTCGTCCTATCACGGGCTCTACAGCCTCGGGGCCATGGTGGGCGCCGGAGCGGGCAGCATCGCGCTGTCGCTCGGCCTCTCCGTGGTCGAGCATTATCTGATCTGGGCCGGCCTGCTGGTGCTTCCCGTCACCTATGCGCTGATGACCCCCTGGGCTTCCACCCGCTCCCAGGCAGCCGGGTCGCGGCCGCCGATCTTCGCCTTCCCCAAGGGGGTGCTGATCTTCGTCGGGCTGATGTGCCTTGCGGGCGGGCTTGGCGAGGGCGCGGTCACAGACTGGGCGGCGCTCTACCAGATCCAGGAGCTGGGCTACAGCGAGTCGCTCGCGGCGATGACCTTTGCGGTCTATTCGGCGGCGATGGTGGTGATGCGGTTCTCTGGCGACCGGCTGACGGCGCGGTTCGGGCCGGCGCGCATCGCCCGGGTCTGTGGCATTGCCACGCTGGTCGGGGCCATTCTCGTCGTCTGGGCACCCCACCTGAGCGTCGTCTGGATCGGCGTGGCCATCCTCGGCATCGGCAACGCGCCCATGTTCCCCCTGGCCATCTCGCGGGCGGCGGCGGAGCCGACCATGTCGACCGGGGCGGCGATTGCCAGTGTGGTGACGCTCGGCTACGGAGCGTTTCTCTTCGGTCCGCCGCTTCTGGGCTTCATCGGAGAGCATTGGTCCCTGCGCATGGCGTTTGCCTTCGTGGCCTGCACATCGCTGATCATCATCGCCTTCGCGAAGCACTTCCGGATTGCGCCGAAGGCCTAGCGGGTCTCGATGCGATTGGCGGCTGCCGTCAGGCCGAGACCTGCGACCATGAGGCCGACCGCAAGACCGAGGGAGAGCTGGTAGACGCCACTGGTTTCCACCAGCCAGCCGGTCACGGCAGGTCCGAGGATCTGGCCGATGCCATAGAGCAGGGTCATGCGGGCCATGCCGGCGCCGGGGTTCTGCGGCATCTTCAGTCCGGTCAGCATGAGCGACAGGGATACGACCGCCATGAAGCTGGCGCCGAAAAGCAGGGCCGAGAGGAAGGGCAGAACGGGGCCTGCCGGCAGCGCATAGCCCAGCAACGCGAGGGTCTGGCCGATCTGGCAGAGCAGAAGCACCTTCTGCAGCCCGAAGCGGCGGGCGGCGACCGAGCCGAAGATCGCGCCGAACGAGGTGGACAGCCCGAGCAGGATCCAGATGATCACGGCCGCGTCATTCGAGCCGATCAGCCCCTTGAGAATGTCGACGCTGAAGGTCGCGCCCACTGCATAGCCCCATCCTGCGGTGAAATAACCGGCGGCAAAAAGCCAGAACCAGGTGCGGGTCGCGGGCACGTGGCCGCTGTTGGTCTGTCCGGCCACGCGACGGGCCTCGCCGTCGGGCGCGGGCGTCAGGATCCAGGCAAGCGGCAAAAGCAGCACGGCGAGCGCGCCGAGAATGAGCCACTGCCGTTCCCACGCCATGGTGTGGCCGAGCAGCAGGGCCACCACGCCGGACAGGCAGATGCCGATGCCGAGCCCGACATAATGCGGTCCGAGATCCGGGCGCAGCTTGTGACGGGTCAGCCAGATGAGGATGAATTCGGCGGCGAGCAGCATGCCGGCCGCGCCCGCAAACCCTGCGGCAAAGCGGGAAAGGCCCCAGAGCCAGGGACTGTCGGTCAGGCCCATGCCGAAGGTTCCGGCCACGGCGAGCAGCAGTCCGCAGCGGAAGAGGGCGAGCCGCAGGGCACCGTTCTTCAGGACCGACAGGATCATCGCCCCCAGCAGATAGCCCACATAGATCAGGGCGCCGAGAAGGCCGCTGAGCCGCGCGTCGAGGACACCCTGATCCTGCATCACGGTGAGCATGGGGGTGTAGGCGAAGCGCGCAATGCCGATGGTCAGAAGCTGGGTGGCGATGCCGCCCGCATAGGTTCTGATCACCAGCGCCCGGGCGGGCGGAAGGGACGACTGGGTCATGGGCAAAACCCTATCAGCAGCGCCCTTCGCGCCGCTATGGACAAAAAGGCGAAACGGTTGTGCGCGTTGCGGATCCGCCTCAGGAGGCGGCGCCGGCCGGGGTCTGGTCGTCCGTCCGCGCTGGGTCGCCCCGGCGCAGCCAGTGGTGCACGAAACCGAGCTTCTCCCGCACACCGGGCGCGAGGATGAAGGGATAGACATCCGGCAGATCCATTGCCCGGTTCACGTGGTTCAGCGCAAGGCTGATGTGAATGGCGAGGGTCAGCAGATGGTCCGCATCGCTCTCCGCATAGGCGTCATAGCCTGCAGGCGGGCCCTCGGGCAGGGCCAGTCCGGTGGCGGCCACACTGTCGAGAAGATCGGTGAGGTGCAGCAGATGGGCCGTGGTTTCCGCCCAGTCTTCATGGGGGTGAGACGTGGCGTAGGAGGTGATGTGGCTGTCGTCCGCCGGTCGGGGATTTGCGTAATGCTGCTCCAGGGCGGCGGCATAATCCGCGCGCTCGTCGCCGAAGGATTGCCGGAAGGCCGCGGCGAAGGCGCCCTCCTGCATCAGGCGCTTGTGAAGGAAATGGGCCATCTCGTGCCGCATGTGACCGAGCATGGTGCGGTAAAGCTCCCCCAGGGTCTCGCGGCGCTCGGCCCGGGTTGCCTCGCTCGCCTCCGTCACGTTGATGGTGATGAGCCCTTCCGCGTGGCCCATGACGACCTGCGCCTCACCTTGGCGCGTCTGTTCGGACAGCATTTCAAACGTCGGGCGCGGTCCCGGATCGGCGCGGGTGAACCATCCCCAGCGGGCGAGGTTCGCCAGCATCCAGCGCTTGGCGGCTTCCGTGGTCGCCCAGAGCTCGGTGTTCTCGGCGGTCGCCAGATCGGGGACCGTGCGGGTCATGGCGCAGGAGCGGCACAGGCCGTCCTGCTCGGCCGGCCAGTTGCAGGCGATGGTCTTGTGATTGGCGCAAGGGGCTGCGCCGGTGATCATCTGCTGACTGTCGGGATCGAAGGTCACAGCCTGTCCGCAGGCGCAGCGCGTGTTCTCGAAATAAAGGGTGCCGCCGCAGGCGGGGCAGGAAAAGATCTGCATCTCGGGTCTCCCGGTGGGACGTCTCGGGACGCAAACCTGCAGCCGTGCGGCGGGTTCCGTCTGGGTGGAGCGGCGGACGGGGGCTCCGGTCGCCGCTGATCCTCTGGTGTGTCTTCTAGAGGCTTTCCAGGAAGCGGCGGGCGGCCTGGCCGTGCTCGTGGCGCAGGCGGCCCACATCGACGCCGACCGGCATTCCGTCCTCGACGGTCCAGTCACCACCGATCATCACCCGGTCGGCCGAATGGGCGCCGCAGAGCACCAGCGCGGCGATCGGGTCGCCCGCGCCGGAGAAGCGCAATTCGTCCAGGGTGAAGAAGGCCATGTCGGCCATCATGCCGACGCGGATCGCGCCGATGTCCGAGCGGCCGAGGCAGCGGGCAGAGCCTTCGGTGGCCCAGCGGAAGGCGTCGAAATGGGTTACGCTGGCCGCATCATAAGTGAGGCGGTTGATCATCAGCGCGTGACGGACCCCTTCGATCAGGTTGGAGTTGTCGTTGGAGGCCGAGCCGTCCACCCCGAGCCCGACAGGGGAGCCTGCGGCCTCCAGCTCCTTGGTGCGGCACTGGCCGGAGGCGAGCACCATGTTGGAGGTCGGGCAGTGACAGACGCCGACGCAGGCATGGCCGAGGCGACGGACCTCGTCGTCGTTGAAATGGATGCCGTGAGCGAGCCACACCCGTTCGTTCAGCCAGCCGCAATCCTCGAGATAATCGACCGGACGGCAGTTGAACTTCTCGAGGCAGTAGTCGTCCTCGTCGAGGGTTTCGCCCAGATGGGTGTGGAGGCGGCAGTCAAAGCGGTCGGCAAGGGCGACGGTCTCGCGCATCAGCCGCTTGGTCACGGTGAAGGGGGCGCAAGGGGCCAGCGCCACCTGCAGCTTCGAGCCCTTCGACGTGTCGTGATACTTGCCGAGCACCCGCTCGCAGTCGGCCAGGATCGTGTCCTCGTCCTGCACCACGGTGTCGGGCGGCAGGCCGCCGTCCTTCTGGCTCAGGTTCATGGAGCCCCGGTTCAGGGTCATGCGCAGGCCGACGCGCGCGGCCTCCTCGGCCTGGATGTCCATGGCATCCTCGAGCCCGAGGGGGAAGAGATAGTGATGGTCGGAGGCGGTGGTGCAGCCGGACATCATCAGCTCGGTCATGGCCAGACGGGAGCCGAGACGGAAGGTCTCCGGCGTCACGTTGCGCGCCCAGATGGGATAGAGCGCCTGAAGCCAGGGGAAGAGTTCCTTGTTGATCGCCTGCGGATGGGCGCGGGTGAGCGTCTGGAAAAAGTGGTGGTGGGTGTTGATCAGTCCGGGAATGATCACGTGCCGCGAGGCATCCCATGTCTGGTCGACGGGCAGGAGGGGCTCGCGCCCGGAGCCGACCAGCTCCACGATGATGCCGTCCTCGACGACGATGCCCCGTTCCGCCCCTTCGGCGAGAACGGCGATGGGGTCTTTGATCCAGAGACGCATGCGAACGGGTCCTTGTTGTGGACCTGCCGGCTTAGATAGCGGCGCGATGCAATCGGCCACCCGAGTTCCATGCAGGGATAGAAGCGAGACGGGCCCGGCCGTGCCAGAAAGGCGAGGGGCCGGGCAGGAGCACTGTGGCCGCGCGTGACCGGCGCGGCAAGAGGAGAAAGTTGCCTGAAGGGCGGTGGGTCAGGGCGCGCGCGCCGCGATGACCTCGACCTCGACGACGAATTCCTCGCGGGTGAAGCCGGAAACGATCATCAGGGTGGAGGCGGGGGGCGGCGCGCCGGTGAACTCGTCACGCACCTTCATGTAGCCGGCCATGTGTTCGCGGCCGGTGACATAGGCGTTGATGCGCACCAGGTCGGAAAATTCCATTCCGGCCGCCGCGAGGATCTCGCCGATGTTGCGGAAGCAGATCCGGGCCTGGGCCTCGACCCCTTCGGGGATGGTCTCGTCGGCGGCAATGCCGAGCTGGCCAGAGGTGAAGACGAGGCGATGACCGGCGGGCACTTCCATCCCGTGGCTGTAACGGGCGAAGGGGGCGCGGATCGTCTCGGGCAGGAGAGCTTTCGTCATGGGAACTCACCACAGAGATTGGGTGACCATTGGGTAGCGCGGATCGACTGGGGCGGACAAGCAGGCGGCTGCGCAAGCTTGCGCCAGTTTGTCGAAGCGTCATGCGTAATTTTTAGGCATGACGCTGAACTGCGCGGCTGGCGATCTTGCTCCCGCCGTGCCTTGGTTCATGCGGCGTCGACCGTCAGGCCGGATTGACGTGGCGTTCGCAATCATTTGGTTGCAAGGCGGTTGTGTTCTTTTCGTCTTGGCACGGGGTTTGCAAAACACTCTGGGCGTGATTGCCTGATCCGCTCCCAGGGCCTGTGGAGGCACAGCGGCAGAGCACAAGACCGGCGCGTGCGGTGTTTCCTGCAGCGATGTCTGCGGGGTGCGTGCACGGTCGCGAATGACAGGAGAGGTTGGACAATATGCGCGCTTCCATGACTTTCGGACTTCTGGCCGCAGCTCTGATGACCACCACCAGCGCCCATGCGCTGGACAAGGTTAAGTTCGGCACCAACTGGCTGGCTCAGGCCGAGCACGGCGGCTACTACCAGGCTGTCGCCGACGGCACCTACGAAAAATACGGCCTCGAAGTCGAGATCGTGCAGGGTGGCCCGCAGGCCGCCAACCGCGCGCTCCTTCTGGCTGGCAAGATCGATTTCTACATGGCCGGCAACATGCTGCAGCCGCTGAACGCCCTGGCCGAAGACATTCCGGTGATTGAAGTCGCCGCCATCTTTCAGAAGGACCCGCAGGTCCTGATCGCTCATCCGGATGCGGGCGTCGAAACCTTCGAAGACCTGGCCAAGCTGCCGACGCTCTTCATGGGCAAGGACGGCTTTGCCTCCTACTTCCAGTGGATGAAGTCGGCCTATGAAGGCTTCAAGGACGAGCAGTACAAGCCCTATACCTTCAACCCGGGTCCGTTCCTTGCCGACAAGCAGTCTGCACAGCAGGGCTACATCACGTCCGAGCCCTATGCGATCAAGGAAGAAGGCGGTATCGAGCCGAAGCTCTTCCTTCTCGCCGATGCCGGCTTCGAGACCTATTCGACCCTTATCGAGGGGCGCAAGGACTTCGTCGAAGCCAACAAGGACCTGACCCAGCGCTTCGTCGATGCCACCATCGAGGGCTGGTACAACTACCTCTATGGCGACAACGCTGCCGCCAACGAGCTGATCAAGAAGGACAACCCGGAGATGACCGACGGTCAGATCGCCTTCTCCGTGGAGACCATGAAGTCCTTCGGTCTGGTGGATTCCGGCGATGCGCTGGAAAAGGGCATCGGCTGCATGACCGACGAGCACCAGAAGGGCTTCTACGACGCCATGGTGAAGGCCGGCGTCGTCAAGGAAGGCATCGACATCTCCACCATCTACACGACCGAGTTCGTGTGCAAGGGTGTGGGCATGGGCATCAAGGGCTGATCTGCCAGTCCTTCCTGTCCTGAACGTCCCGTTCTGCTAGCATGGATGTCCGGCGGCTCTTGCGCCGCCGGGCTCTCCATCCTTGCGTGCGGACCGGACCTGCATCCGGCCGGCTTCCTGGCCTAAAACGGAGCCTTTCTCGTGACCATTGATCCGGCGCAAGCCGTTTCCTCCGATGCCCATGCGTCCGCGTCCCGGCCGCTGGTGTCTCTGCGTGGCATTTCCAAGGTGTTCTCCAACGGCACGACCGCCCTGCAGAACATGAGCATGGATATCCGCCAGGGCGAGTTCATCAGCCTGCTCGGTCCCTCCGGCTGCGGCAAGTCCACGGTGCTGCGCATCATCGCAGGCCTCGGCGACCCGAGCAGCGGCACCATCGAGTGGCCGACCTCGAACCATGATGCCAGCGGCAAGGCGCTGCCGGAAATCAGCTTCGTCTTCCAGGAGCCGACGCTGATGCCCTGGGCGACCGTGTTCAACAACGTCTGGCTGCCCCTGCGTCTCAAGGGCATCTCGAAGCAGGCGGCGCGGGATCGGGTGCTCGAGGCGCTGGAGATGGTGGGGCTGGAGAAATTCGCCGAGGCCTATCCGCGCGAGCTGTCTGGCGGCATGAAGATGCGCGTCTCCATCGCCCGGGCTCTGGTGACCCGGCCAAAGCTGCTGCTGATGGATGAGCCCTTCGCCGCCCTGGACGAGATCACTCGCTTCAAGCTCAACAACGACCTGCTGCACCTGTGGGAGAAGTTCGGCTGGACGGTGATCTTCGTGACCCATTCGGTCTTCGAGAGCGTCTACCTGTCCAATCGCATCGTGGTCATGGCGGCCCGTCCGGGACGGGTGGTCAATGACATGGCGGTCGACGCGCCCTATCCGCGCGACGAGGATTTCCGCACCTCCTCGATCTACAACGATTATTGCAAGGATGCCTCTCTGGCCCTGCATTCTGCCATGGGGGCGAATGATCACCTATGAGCACCGTGACACCCGCAACGGCCGCTTCCGCCGAGAGCGCTCATGCGCCGGCGGAGCTCGACGAACCGGCGCCCGTCTTCGTGGCCCGGGACAGCCGCACCGAGCAGATCGTCAAGATCCTCATTCCCACCGTCATGCTGGCCGCGCTGGTGGCTCTCTGGGCCTGGTATGTGAAGGCCTATGAGGTGCCCCATTACATTCTGCCAAGCCCCTGGCGGGTGGCGGAATCCCTCATCAAGGACTGGGGCACCCTGTCTGCCGCCCTGCTGATCACCCTGAAGATCACCTTCACGGCGTTGGGCATGGCGCTTGTCGGGGGCGTCGGGCTTGCCATTCTCATGTCCCAGTCGCGCTGGGTGGAGCTGGCGCTCTATCCCTATGCGGTCATCCTGCAGGTGACGCCGATCGTGGCCATCGCGCCGCTGATCCTGATCTATGCGCCGACGACCCAGTCAGCGCTTCTCATCTGCGCCTGGCTCGTGGCCTTCTTCCCGGTGCTGTCCAACACCACGCAGGGGCTGAAGTCGACGGATCACAACCTGCTCAACCTCTTCGAGATGTATGGCGCGAACCGCTGGCAGACGCTCATCCATCTGAAGCTGCCGAGCGCCCTGCCGTATTTCCTGGCCGGTCTGCGCATTGCGGGTGGGCTGGCGCTCATCGCGGCGGTCGTCGCCGAGTTCGCGGCAGGGTCGGCCGGGGCCCAGTCGGGCCTCGCCTACCGTCTGCTGGAGAGCCAGTTCCGTCTGAACATTCCGCGCCTCTTCGCGGCCCTGATCCTGCTGTCGGTGACGGGTGTCATCATCTTTGCCATGACCAGCGTCGTGTCCCATCTGCTCCTGCGCAAGTGGCACGAGAGCGCGCTGAAGCGGGAGAACTGAGCCATGCAAGGCGTCCTGGCCCAGGCCGCACACGGCGACCTGCTTCTTCTCAACGGCACGGTACCGGGCTGTCTCGTCGATGGTGCCGCGCTCGGCATCGCAGCCGATGCGCTCGGTCGGGTGGACCTGCTTGTGCGGGACGGGCGGATCGCCGCTCTTGCTTCCGCCGGTTCGGGCCTGAGTGCGATGGATCTGCCCGTGCATGATCTGGACGGCGGCATGATCCTGCCGACCCTTGTTGATGTGCATACGCATCTGGACAAGGGGCATATCCTGCCCCGGCGTCCCAATCCGGATGGCACCTTCGGCGGCGCGCTGGGCGCGGTGGGAGCGGACCGGATCGCCTCCTGGACCGCCGGGGACGTGCGGGCGCGCATGGATTTTGCCCTGCGCTGCGCTTATGCCCACGGCACCAGCCATATCCGGACCCATATCGACAGCCTGCCGCCCCAGGACGAGATCTCCTGGCCGGTCTTCGAAGAGATCCGGGCCGACTGGGCCGACCGGATCGTGCTGCAGGGCTCCTGTCTCTTCGGGGTCGACCGGCTGGTGGAAGATCCGGGCTTCGTGGACAGCATCGCCGACCGGGTCGCGGCTGCCGGGGGTGTGCTCGGGGCGGTCACTTACATGGTGCCCGGGCTGGATGGTCTGCTTGACCTCATCGTGCGGGCGGCCATGGAGCGGGGTCTCGATCTCGACTTCCACGTGGACGAGACCAAGGATCCGGAAGCCCGGTCCTTCGAGGCGATTGCCCGGGCCGTGCTGCGCAACGGGTTCTCCGGCAAGGTGACCTGCGGTCATTGCTGCTCTCTGGCCCGGCAGGGCGCGGACGAGGCGGACCGGACCATGGATCTGGTGGCGCAGGCGGGCATCGGCGTCGTGTCCCTGCCCATGTGCAACATGTATCTGCAGGACCGGGAAGCCGGCCGCACGCCGCGCTGGCGGGGCGTCACGCTGCTGCACGAGCTGAAGGCGCGGGGCGTGCCCGTCGCCGTGGCCTCCGACAACACGCGGGATCCCTTCTATGCCTATGGCGATCTCGACGTGCTGGAGGTCTACATCCAGGCCACCCGCATTCTTCAGCTCGACCATCCGGTCGGCGACTGGATCACCTCCGTGACGACGCAGCCGGCCTCCATGATGGGGCTGAACGCAGGGCGTCTGACGGTCGGTGGACCGGCCGATCTCCTTCTCTTTTCCCTGCGCAACTGGGGCGAGCTGCTGGCACGGCCACGTGCGGCCCGCACGGTCCTGCGCAAGGGCCACAGCATTTCCCAGACCTTGCCCGATTACCGGGAGCTGGACCCTCTCATGACAGGAAGTGGAGCTGCAGCATGAGTGCGCTCGAGGCATTGAAGAAGGATCTGGACGGTCTCCAGATCGAGGACAATCCGCAGATCGTGAAGCAGAAGAGCCGCGACTTCTTCTGGTATTCGCCGGTGCTGAAAGGCCAGCTTGATCATGTGACCGGCGATCTGGTCGTCACGCCGAAGTCGGAAGCCGAGCTCATCCAGGTGCTCAAGGCCTGCTATGCCCACGACATTCCGGTGACCACCCGCGGCACGGGCACGGGCAATTATGGCCAGGCCATGCCGCTGGCGGGGGGCGTCGTGCTTTCCATGACCGCCATGGACCGGGTCAAGGAAATCCGTCCGGGTGTCGTGGTGGCGGAAGCCGGTGCCATCGTCTCCAAGATCGACGAGGCGACGCGGGCCCATTCGGGGCAGGAGCTGCGGCTGCATCCCTCCACCGCGCGCACGGCGACCATCGGCGGCTTCATCGCCGGCGGTTCCGGTGGCGTCGGTTCCATCAACTGGGGTGGCCTGCGCGACCTGGGCAACGTGATCCGGCTTCGGGTTCTGACCATGGAAGCCGAGCCGAAGGTCCTGGAAATGACCGGCGAGGACCTGCACAAGGTCATGCATGCCTATGGCACCAACGGCATCATCACCGAGGTGGAGATGCCGCTGACGGCAGCCTATGACTGGGTTGATGTGCTGGTCGGCTTCGACGACTTCATGGATGCGGCCGTCTTCGGCGATGCGCTGGGCAATCAGGACGGTCTGCTGGTGAAGGAGATCGCGCCGATCGCCGCCCCCCTGCCGCACGACTATTTCCTGCGGCACCAGAAGTTCATCCGCAAGGACCAGTCGGTGGTCGTGTGCATGGTTGCACCCTTCGCCATGGATGCCTTCGCCGCCTTCACCCGCCGCTTCAAGGCCGCCGAGATGCTCTACCGCTCGGACATGGCCTCCGAAGCCGATCTCAAGAGCCTGCCGCCGGCCTATGAGCTTGCCTGGAACCACACGACCCTGCGTGGTCTGAGGGTCGATCCGTCGATCACCTATCTGCAGGTGCTCTATCCCTTCCCGACCCAGATCGAGGGCGTGCGGCGTATGACCGAGCTTCTCGGCGACGAGGTGCCGGGGCATCTGGAATTCGTGCGCTTCGACGGCAAGATCACGTGCTTCGGCCTTCCGATCGTGCGCTACACCACCGAGGAACGGCTGAACGAGATCATCCGCCTGCACGAGGACAATGGCTGCCCGATCTTCAACCCTCACCGCTACACGCTGGAAGAGGGCGGAATGAAGCAGACCGACGCGGTGCAGCTGGCGTTCAAGCGGGAAGCGGATCCCAAGGGTCTTCTCAATCCGGGCAAGATGATTGCCTGGGAGAACCCGGATTTCGACTTCTCTTCCAACAAGCTGTTCCTGTTCCCGGGCCTGCACCGGGACTGATCATCCGACCCGGTTCGAGGGACCTGAAGGCCGCCCGGCTCGAGAAATCGAGCGGGCCGTCCCTTCCGCATGTCCGCAGAGCCGCGTTTGAAAGGAGACCGTGATGCGTGTTCTGGTTCTCTATGCCCATCCGGTGGAAACGAGTTTTAATGCGGCCCTGCACCGGGAGGTCGTGAGCTGCCTGACCGCCGCAGGCCATGAGGTCGATGATCTCGATCTCTATGCGGAGGATTTCGATCCGCGTCTGACCCGCGAGGAGCGTCTGGGCTACCACGATCTGGAGACCAACCAGACGCCGGTGGCGGACTATGTGCGCCGGGTGCAGGCAGCCGAGGCGCTGGTGATCTGCACGCCGGTGTGGAACTTCGGGCATCCCGCCATTCTCAAGGGCTTCTTCGATCGGGTGTTCCTGCCCGGCGTGTCCTTCAAGATGGTCGACGGCAAGGTGCGCCCCAGCCTGCACAACATTCGCAAGCTGGCGGTGGTCACCACCTATGGCGGCGCCCGCTATCGGGCCCTGCTCATGGGCGATCCGCCGCGCCGGATCGCCAAGCGCGTGCTGCGGGCCATCATCAAGCCCGCCGCACCGGTCCATTATCACGCTCTCTACGACATGAACCGGGTCACCGAGGGCCAGCGCGCCGCCTTCCTCGCCCGGGTCGGCAAAGCCATGACGGATTTCTGATGAAGACACTGGTCGTCTATTGCCATCCTTGCGAGGAAAGCTTCAACGCCAGCCTGCGTGACACGGTGCTCGAGACCCTGCGCGACGCGGGCCATGCGATCCGGGTGCGCGATCTCTATGGCGAGGCATTCCAGCCCGTCATGAGTGCCGCCGAGCGCCGGGGCTATCACGACGAGTTCGACAACGTGCAGCCGGTGAAGGACCACGTGGAGGACATCCTGTGGTGCGAGAGCCTGATCTTCGTCTATCCGACCTGGTGGTACGGGTTGCCGGCCATGCTGAAGGGCTGGCTCGACCGGGTGTGGGTGCCGCACGTGACGTTCGAGATGCCCTCGGAAACCCGGAGTGCCCGGCCGAAGATGCAGCACATCCGCAAGCTCGGGGTGGTGACGACCTGCGGCGCCTCGTGGTGGCTGTCCAAGGTGATCGGCGAACCGGGGCGCAAGACCCTGCTGCGCGGCATGCGCACCCTGTGCCATCCGGCCTGCAAGACGCTCTACATGGCTCACTACAAGATGGACAGCTCGACACCCCAAAGCCGGGAAACTTATCTGGCCAAGGTTCGGCAGCGCCTGAAAAGCTTCTAGAAAGTGCCACGATGGCCGTCACTGTCATTTGACGGTTAAATAACGTCCCTAAGGTCCGGCCGAGAGAATCGGTCCGGCTGACCGATGGTGCAACGCAATCGCGGGACGTGACCAATGGCTTTCAACTACAAGAAGAGCGCAACTTTCCGGCTGACCCAGGCCTCCAAGGCCATGCGGGCGCGCTCGGGAGCTCACCTGATGCGGATCGGTCTGCATCCGGGGCAGGAACTTGTCCTGAAAGTGCTGGCGGAAACCGACGGCCGCACCATGAGCCAGCTCGCTCTGGCCCTCGGGGTGCAGCCGCCCACCGTGACCAAGATGGTCACCCGTCTCTCCGCGCAGGGCTATCTGCGCCGCCAGGTCTCCGACAGCGACGGGCGTCTCGCCCGAGTCTATCTGACCGATGAAGGGCGCGGTCTGGTCGAGGGCGTGGACAAGGCGTGGAAGCGGCTGGAGCGGGAAGCGATGGCCGGTCTGGACGACAAGGACCGCAAGAAGCTGCGCAAGCTGCTGCGTCAGGTGGAGAAGAACCTGAACCTCTCGGTGGATCCGGACGAAGACGACGCCGAAGCGGAAGCCGAAGAGGCCTCGACCGTGACGACGGTCTCCGGTGATGCGGCTGGTGACGTTGCGGGCGAAGCTCCCGCAGAGGGGGCTGCTGCGGCCGACGAGGACGCCCGGCGCGACGAGGCGGATCTGCTGCCTGCCTGATCGGCCGAGAGCGCTCAGGCCAGACCCGCAGCGTGGGTGAGAAGACCGGCCACGCAGCCCAGTCCCATGAGGGTGAAGAGCCCCGCGCGTGTGGCAAAGGCCAGCACGAGCGCGGCCAGGGTGAGCATTGCCAGCACCGGATCCAGGCTTGCCGGATCCGGCAGGGGAACTGTCACGGGCCCGACGCCTCTCTCGTCGATCGTGGCGAAGAGGGTGTGCAGGGCGAACCACAGGCTCAGATTGAGGATTGTGCCGGCCACGGCGGCGCGAATGCCGGCCAGCATGCGCCGGGGCCCGGCCATGCCGCGCAGCCGCTCCATGAAGGGAGCCCCCAGCAGCACGAAGAGAAAACTCGGCGCGAAGGTCACCCAGGTGGTGACAAGGGCCGCCATGAGGCCGCCTGCCAGGGGGGAGAGCGGTGCGGGATTGTTCCAGCCCGCGAGAAAGCCGACAAACTGGGTGACGAGGATCAGCGGTCCCGGCGTGGTTTCGGCGAGCGCGAGCCCGTCCAGCATCTGTCCGGCGGTCAGCCAACCGAGCGTGTCGACCGCAGACTGCGCGAGGTAACTCAGCAGGGCATAGGCGCCGCCGAAGCTGACCAGCGCCAAACCGGAAAAGACGGCGCTGATATCCAGGAGAACATTGTCGCGCCCGAGGATCAGAAGCGCGATCACGATCGGTGCCGCCCAGGCAAGGAGCCCCACACTCAGGATCCGGCGCCATGGGTGCGGCACGGGCGGGGCCGTGCTCCCGACAGGATCCGAAGAGGATGAGGACGCATCAGGGCTCTTCAGCAGATATCCGATCAGACCGGCCGCGATGACCACCAGCGGAAATGGCGCGCCGAAGAGGAAGAGGGCGACAAAGGCCGCCCCGGCCAGCCCCTTGAGGCCGGGACCGGCGAGGGCCGAGCGCGACAGGTTCCAGAGGGCGCGCAGGACGATCGCCAGAATGCTGGCCTTGAGGCCATAGAAGACGGCCTCGATGGCGGGCACCTGACCGAACAGGACATAGATGCAGCTGACGGCTGCCATCAGCAGGGCGCCGGGCAGAATGAAGAGCCCTCCCGCGATCAGGCCTCCGCGCAAGCCGCCGACCAGCCATCCGCAATAGGTGGCGAGTTGCTGGGCCTCCGGCCCCGGCAGGAGCATGCAGAAGCCGAGGGCGTGCTGGAACCGGTCATTGTCGAGCCAGCGTCTCCGGGTGACGAATTCCTCGTGCATGAGGGCGATCTGGCCTGCCGGTCCGCCGAAGGAGAGGAGCCCGATCTTCAGCCCGGCGCGGGCGAGGTCGGTGAGGCCGGTCCGGGGCAGGGCATGGGCAGACCCGGGCGGGCTCTGGTCATCTGACATGAGGGGATCGGTCCCGGTCTGGGGAGAAGCTCGTTGGTTCGCCCCAAGCGGTATCGGGAAAGCGTGAAAGGAGCAAGACGGTGCGGGCTGACGGGTTGCGCCTGGGTGCCTGACCATTGGCTGCGTTGAAATCCCGTGAGAAATACCCAAATCAGAAAGAGAGGCAGAAGTCCGAGGAGAGGTGAAGGAGGTCCGTCATGGCGCGGCCAGGTCTGAATGAGGAACGCGGTGCCCGACGCGCGGCTGAGCTCAAGGCGCGATTTTCCCGCGTGTCGTCCCGGGCCTTGGGATCGGGAACGCGGCTGCGCGTTCCGGGTTATGGCGGACGAGGCCGCACCAACCTGACCGCCTCCGGACGTGCGCTCGGCATCTGGCTCGCGCTTGGCGTGGCCGCCTTTGTCGTCGGGTCGTTTCTGGCCTGACCGTCTCTGGTTTGATCGTCGCGTCCTGCCTCAGAGCAGGAACGGATAGCCGTTTTCCAGTTTCAGCAAGGCAATCTTGGTCTCCAGCCCTCCGCCGCCAGAGTAGCCTCCCAGCCCCTTGGCCGACAGGATCCGGTGACAGGGCACGAGGATCGGCAGGGGATTGGCCCCACAGGCCTGCCCCACCGGCTGGGGTGCCGAGCCGACGGCGCGCGCCACCTCGCCATAGGTGCGGGTCTCTCCATGCGGAATGTCGAGCATCTGGCGCAAAACGGCCTGCAGCAGATCACCTTCCGGCAGATGCAGCGGCAAGTCGAAGCGGGTGAGCTGACCGGCAAAATAGGCTTCGATCTGGCGCGCCGCCTCGTCCAGCAAGGCGTCTTCGCCGGACGCTGCCCCCGCTTCTGACTGGTGTTTCACATGTCCCCATCGCAGGGCGCAGAGCGCACCGTTGCGAGCCTCCAGCACCAGAGGTCCGACCGGGGAGGCGAGCCCACGGGTCATCGGGGCGGTTTCCGGCAGTGTCTGCATTGACGGTCCCAGTCGTCAGGAGGTGCGCGCGGCATCTTCATGCCGCGCGTCGAGGATGCACCATGAGTGGCGGGCACGCGATGTGCAAGGGCCGGAGCGCGCGGGATCTGCCCGGCTCACCGGAAGAGAAGGATGGACGATAATAAGGGGATCTTATAATGTTGGGTGAGCGACTTCGCGTCGTCCTTCCCTTGCAGTCCGTCCCGATCCCGGAGTTGTCTTTGGCCCCTGTTCCCGTCACGGACCCGCTGTCCGCTCCATCGCCTGCCAAAGAACCGGCAGTCGGGTCTCCGCTTGTCGGGATCGGCCTGATGCTGCTTGCCTGTTTCCTGTTCTCGGGGCTGGATGCGACGGCGAAATATCTCAGCCAGTCCGTGTCGCCCTTGCAGATCGTCTGGGTGCGGTTCCTCAGCCACGTGGTGCTGGCCGTCTTCTTCTTCCGGCTGTGGCAGCGGCCGGAGGCCCTGCGACCGAAGCGAAGGCTGCTGCAGGTGGTCCGGGCCTTTACCCTGCTCTGCACGACGATCTTCAATTTCCTGGCCGTGCAGTATCTTCAGCTTGCCGAAACCATGTCGATCCTCTTTGCCGCGCCCTTCATGGTGACGGCGCTGGCAGGGCCGCTTCTGGGCGAATGGGCCGGCGTGCGACGCTGGGCTGCGATCATCGTCGGTTTCTGCGGCGTGCTGCTGGTCACCCAGCCCTGGTCGGGGCAGATGCACTGGGCGGTGATCTATTCCGTCTGCGCCATGGTCTCCTATGCCTTCTATATGCTGCTGACGCGGATGCTCGCTCCGACAGAGAGCTCTATCAGCCTGCTGATGGTGTCCGGTGTGGTTGCCGCCATTGCCATGACCCCGGCGGGGCTGATGTCCTGGCAGGCGCCGGAGAGCCTCTTCCACTGGGGGCTGCTCCTGTCGACCGGCGTCTATGGCCTGGTGGGGCACTGGATCCTGATCGTGGCGCATCGCATGGCGCCGGCCTCGCTGCTCGCTCCCTTCCTCTATGTGCAGATCATCTGGATGGTGATCCTCGGCTACTTGGTGTTCGATGACATTCCGGGATGGAGCACGGTGGCCGGGGCCTCGGTCGTTGTGGCTTCCGGGCTCTACATCCTTTTCCGGGAGCAGGTGCTGCGGAAGCGCTGATCTGCGGCCTGTCTGCGCCACCCGCACGCGACCTTTTCTCCCTTCCCCGACCGAAGCGCTGGAAGCGGGCTGGCTCACGGGGTATGTAGGGCAGAAGGTGGGGCAAGTGCCGGCGAACTGTTTGCGAGATACCGAGCGTGATTGACGACGAGAACGAGACGGAGGGGCGCTCCCCGGGCGAGGGCAGCGGGCCGGAGGCGGCTGGGCAGCCCTCGGGCGCCGAGGGATATCGCCCCGGCAAGCGCCTGACCCTCAGCCATATCGCGGATCAGCTCGGCATCTCGACGGCCACGGTCTCTCTGGCCCTGCGCAACAGTCCGCTTGTCGCGGAAGAGACGCGGGCCAAGGTCAAGCGCACGGCCGAAGACATTGGCTACATCTACAATCGCTCGGCCGCGTCCCTGCGCACCGCCCGCAGCCAGATCGTCGGCGTGGCGGTGCACGACATTCTCAATCCCTATTTCGCCGAAGCCTTTTCCGCGCTGGAGACCGTGCTGGAAGAGCAGGGGCAGATGATCTTCATCTGCAACCATCGGGACGACGTGAAGCGGCAGCGTGCATTCATCAATACGCTGCTGCAGCACCGGGCCGACGGGCTGATCCTGTGTCCTTCCGTGGGCACCACGGCGGAGGAGATCAACCGGCTGGTGGGGCAGGGCATTCCGGTCACGCTCATGTGCCGTGAAGTGCCGAAGGTCTGGGCGCCCTGCATCCTGGGCGACGACCTGAAGGGCGCCTATCAGATCACCCGCCATCTGGTGCAGCAGGGCCACAGCCGCATCGCCATGGTGGGGGGGCGCCGGGAAAGCTCTGCCGGCCGAGACCGGCACGCGGGCTGGAAGAAGGCACTGGTGGAAGCCGGCATCGATCCGGCCGCCCAGCTCGATCTGCCGGAGCTCATGACCCAGGCCGACGGACGGGCGGCGGTGCCGGAGATCCTCAACGCGGCCGAGCGGCCGACGGCGGTGATGTGTTTCAACGATCTGGTGGCGCTGGGCATGATGCCCATGTTCCGCCGCAACAACGTGGAGCCCGGACCGGACATCGCCGTGACAGGCTATGACGACATTGACGGCGCGGATGCGCGCACGCCCGCGCTGACCACCGTGCAGAACCATCCTGACAAGATCGGGCGTCTGGCGGCGCTCACCCTGCTGCGGCAGATTGCCGGCGAGAGGGTGCCCAACACGCCGATCCGGATCGAGCCGGAGCTGCGGATCCGCGAAAGCTCGCCCCGACCGGGTCAGCGGCTCGGTCCCGCGCTGACGGAATAGACCGCAAGCGCGGGTGTCAGGTCCGGCCCGTCAGGCTTTCAGGGCAGCACTCTGGGACTTCGCTTCGCCGGGGGGCGAGGGGAAGCGGACATAGGTGTCGCGCCCTGCTTCCTTGGCACTGTAAAGGGCCGAATCCGCACGCTGCATGACCGAGCTGAAGTCCACGTCGTTCTTGTTAATCGCCGCGACGCCGATGCTGCATGTCACCGACAAGGGGATCTCGGGGATCATCGGCATGGTGCGCAGGCGCTGGAGAATGCGCTTGCAGACGACTTCCGCGCCGTCTTCATCGGTGTTGCTCAGAATGACGCAGAATTCCTCGCCACCGATGCGGCCGAAAATGTCGACCACCCGCAGCTCGTCCTGAACATGTTCGGCAAACTGGGTTAGAACCTGGTCACCGATCCCATGGCCGTGCCGGTCGTTGATCAGCTTGAAGTGATCGATGTCGAGGACGAGGGCGGTGAAGGGGATACGGTCTCTTCTGAAGCGGGCCACTTCCATGGCTGCCTTCTCGATGAAGGCCCGGCGATTGTAGATGCCGGTCAGGTCGTCGATGCTGGCCAGCCGCTCGAGGCGTATCTTCGACTGGAGCAGTTCCTCGTTGGCCCGCTCGCGCGCAATCTCGTGGCCGACCCAGTCAGCAAACTGGCAGATCAGCTGCATGTCGGTGGAGGAGAAGGGGCGCTTGCGCGGTTCGGCGCTGGTGAAGTTGATCGTGCCGTAACGCTCTCCGTTCACTCGTACGTTCACGCCGATGTAGCTCTCCAGTGCAAAGCTCTTGTAGCAGGGGTGAAGCGCCAGCTCCGACTTGGCGGTATGGGGAATGGCGAGCGGTGAATTGCTGGACAGCGCATGGGTGCAATAGGTGTCACCCAGCGGGAAGATGGTTCCGGGCTTCAGCTCGTTGTTCGGGCTCTCGGCCCAGACGATGGAGTAGTTGTCGCCGACGATGTTGCTGACGATGCCGAAGGGCAGATCAAAGTGCTCGCAGCCGATGCGCAGAATCTGCTGGATCTTCTGGTTGGCGCTGAGCTCCTGGGTGGCCGTGATCTGATAGAGGGAGGCCAGGCTTCGATCCGTCTTCTTCCTTTCCGTGATGTCGGTCGAGAAGATGATGACCCCTGCAAGCGAGCCGTTCGGCGCATATTTCGGGATGTACTCCACATGCAGTTCGCGGCGCAGCCCGTCCGGGAAGGTGTCGGCGGCCTCAATATCGATGCGATGACCGTTGAGTGCTTCGCGGAAATGGGGGGCAGTGCGGGCGATGTGTTCGGCCGACAGCAGGTCGCGGAACCGGCGGCCGATCAGGGCGTCAGGCTCAGCATCATACCAGGAGGCGCCGTAGTCGTTGATGAAGACGCAGGTGCCATCCAGATCGACTTCGACGATCGAGCAGTGAAGGCTGTCGGTCAGGATGGCCATGTTCGCGTAGGCTTCCTGAAGCTCCTTCTGGGTGTGCTTCAGGTTGGTGATGTCGGTGCGAATGCCGACCACGTAGCCGCGCGGCGTGCGCCTCTCGGAAACGCGCAGCCAGCGGCCGTCGCCCAGATGCTGCTCGTGCACTTCGCCATCGGCGCGCAGATGGCGCTCCATGCGCTCGGTCAGCCATTCCCGCGCGGTCTGGGTCTTGAGATCGTACTGACCTGCCTTGAGGCCAAACTTCAGGATGTCGGTGAAGGTATTTCCGTCCTTCATCGACTCTTCGGACAATTGGTAGATCCGCTGGTAATTGCGGTTGCAGATGACCAGACGATCATTCTTGTCATACATGGCGAAGCCTTCGGAAATGGCTTCGATGGCCTCGCGCAGGAGGTCGCTGGTTTCCCGGACTTTTTCCTCAAGCTCGATTTCCTTGCTGATGTCTCGTCCGATCAGCAGAAAGCGGGCCTGCGACTGGGCTTCACCCGTCAACGGCACCAGAGTGACTGCGGCCTTGAAAATAGAGCCGTCCTTGCGGCGGAACTCCGACTTGAAGTTGAAATGGCGCAGGGACTGGGCAGCGGAGGTATAGCTGTTGCCGAGCTGCTCGTAGGTCGCGGTGTCTGCATAGAGAAGGCGTCCTGTCTGGCCGATCAGCTCGGATTCGTCATATCCGAACAGGTTGAGCAGTCCCTCGTTGACATAGGTCAGCACACGCTCCGGTGTGAGGATGGCGATAGCCTCCTCCATGGCGCCAAAGGTCTTTTTCACGTCAACCGCGACGATGGAATCCGGCATGGACGACTCGTTCCCTATTCGCATTTCATACCCGGAAAATGGATGAATACTTTTAAGAAAGATACAACTGTCGATTCGTTTCTTTTCTTGCCGAGCTGGCTTTGCGTAAATTTGATACCGAATATTACGTAGAGCAATTGGGACAAAAAGCGCGAAATCGGATCTGGCGCGAACCTACCTGATGATTTTACCTAGGCACAGGTACTCATCGTGAACACGGGATTTTTAAGATGTCTCTCCCCCTCGTCCTCATGCCAAGGGCCATGCGGCCCGTCATTCGCGACAGACTGGCGCCGAAGGTTGATCTGGTCACACCCTTTGAGGCGGACAACCCGGATGCGACCATCGCACGGGTTGCCGCATCGGTGCGGGGCATTGCGGCGCTGGGCCAGACTGTCGATGCGGCCTATCTCGACCGGTTCCCTGCACTGGAAATCATCGCCAACTTCGGCGTGGGCTATGACACGATCGACGCGGAGACCTGTGCCGCGCGTGGCGTGATGGTCACAAACACGCCGGACGTGTTGACCGAGGAAGTGGCCGACACGGCGCTGGGCCTGATGATCATGACCGTGCGCGAGTTTGGCGCGGCAGAGCGTTACGTCCGGGCTGGTCGCTGGGCGGCGGACGGGCCTTATCCGCTCACCCGCGGGTCGCTGATCGGGCGAACGCTCGGCATCGTCGGTCTTGGCCGGATCGGCAAGGCGATTGCGGCCCGCGCGGAGGCCTTCGGTTTGAAGATCGCCTATCACGGACGCAGCCGTCAGGCGGACGTAACCTATGACTATCATCCGAGCGTCGAGGCGCTGGCGGAAGCCTGTGACATCCTGATGCTGGTGGCGCCCGGCGGGGCGGAGACCCGCCACATGGTCAACCGGCGGGTGCTCGAAGCCCTCGGTCCGCAGGGAGTGCTGATCAACGTGGGGCGCGGCAGTCTGGTGGACGAGGAGGCGCTGATTGCGGCCCTTGCGAACGGGACCATCCTCTCGGCGGGGCTCGATGTCTTCGAGGATGAACCCCATGTTCCGCAAGCGCTCCTGACCATGGAGAATGTGGTGGTGCTTCCGCATGTGGGCTCGGCCTCGGTGCGGACCCGCGACGCGATGGGAGCGCTCGTTGCTGACAACCTCCTGTCCTGGTTCGAGACCGGGCGACCGATCACGCCAGTCGCCGAGTGCGTGGGGCTCCTCAAGTAGACGACAGGAAAGCTATTTGGGCGGCCAGGCCTCCGGGTTGGGCGTGTAGCCCGGCCCGAGGGTCAGTGGCTTCGTCGGCATGGCCTTGGGGGCGACGCCGGTCTTGAGGATCTTCTCGTGATGCTCGAGGGTCTGCTCGTCGCGCATCAGATTCAGCTCCACCAGATAGCCCATTTCCGGCTCGATGCCGCTCAGGGACGCGGTTTCGAAGGTGTAGTTCAACCGGTAGGGGATCGGGGGCTGGTCCATGACGATGGGGGCCGCTCCGGGCAGGTGGAAGGTCACCTCCATCCGCGAGGTCTCCGGCAGGGGCTTGCGCGTGCCAACGGTGATGCCGGCGCGAATGTCCGCGATCCGATAGTTGAAGATGAAGCCGCCGCCGGTGATGACCAGATGGTCCGCCGTTTCCAGAACCTGTCTGTTGCAGAGGCCGACGGCGGTGAAGACGGTCAGGCAGTTGAGCGCGGCAAGGGCCAGGGCCCAGCGGGCGCTGCGGGGCAGTGCGTCCTGCATGACATCCTCCCGGACGGCGAAAGACATCATCAGCATGGCAGAGGGACGGCGCGATGCAAGCGCCGTCCGCTGTTGTGGGGCTCTGCCGATCAGGCCTTGGCGTTGGCGCTCAGGAAATCGCCCATCCGCTCCAGCGCGCGGCGGATGTTCTCCGTCGAGTTGGCGTAGGACAGGCGGATGTAGCCTTCCCCCAGAATGCCGAAATCGGGGCCGCCGATGGTGGCAACGCCTGCGTCTTCCAGCAGGGCGGATGCCAGCGGCTTGGCTTTCCAGCCAGTCGCCTTGATGTTGGGGAAGGCATAGAAGGCCCCGAGCGGCGTGCGGCAGCTGACGCCGGGCAGGGCGTTCAGCCCGTCGACGACCACCTTCCGGCGCCGGTCGAACTCGGCCACCATCTCGTGCACCGCATCCTGCGGGCCGGTGAGGGCGGCGAGGCCCGCATATTGCGCCGGGGCGTTGACGCAGGACCAGGCGTTGACGGCCAGCTTGCGCGCCTTGTTCATCAGCTCGGTCGGCCAGACGGAATAGCCCATGCGCCAGCCGGTCATGGCATAGGTCTTGGACCAGCCGTCGAGCAGGATGAGCCGGTCGCGAATGCTCTCGAAGCTCATCAGCGAGACGTGTTCCATGCCGTCATAGGTCATCTGGGCATAGATCTCGTCGGACATGATCGCCACGTCCGGGTGCTTCTCCAGGCCGGCGACGAGTTTCTCCACTTCCGCCCGCGGGGTCACGCCCCCGCAGGGGTTGGCGGGCGAGTTGACGATGATCAGGCGGGTGCGCTCGTTGATCAGGGAGAGGGTCTCCTCGGCGGAGAAGGCGAAGTCATTCTCCTCGCGGATCGGGATCGGGACGGGGGTCGCGCCGGTGAACTCGATCATGGAGCGGTAGATCGGGAAGCCCGGGTCCGGATAGAGGATCTCTGCACCCGGTTCGCCGAACATGAGGATCGCCATGAACATGGTGACCTTGCCGCCGGGCACGATCAGCACGTTGTCCGGATCCGGCGCAAAGCCGGTGCGCTTTTCCACATCGGCGGCGACGGCCTCGCGAAGGGGGAGGATGCCGGTTGCCGGGGTGTAGCCATGGTGCCCGTCGCGCAAGGCCTTGATGGCAGCCTCGACGATATGGTCCGGGGTGCGGAAATCGGGCTGGCCGATGCCCAGATTGATGATGTCGCGGCCCTGCGCTGCGAGAGCGGTTGCGCGCGCGAGCACGGCGAAGGCGTTTTCCTCGCCGATGCGGTCGAAGCCGGAAATGGTCTTGAGCATGGGTCCTCCCGAGACGGATGCCGTGTGATTTCCCGTGACTTAGGCATTTTCCCGCGATGCTGAAAAGCCAAATGCCCGGAAAAACAGTTCGCCTCTCCCAAGTGGCAAAAGTTACGCCTATATTCGCCGGGACTCATGAGCGAGGCCCCGTCCGTCTCGCCCTCACCCCGAACTTCAAGGGACGCATCATGTCTCAGGCACCTGAAGCCGCCCAGGACCAGATCCCGGTTACCGTTCTCACCGGCTATCTCGGCTCCGGCAAGACCACCCTGCTCAACCGCATCCTGACCGAGAACCACGGCCAGAAATACGCGGTCATCGTCAATGAATTCGGCGAGGTCGGCATCGACAACGACCTGCTGGTCGAATCGGACGAAGAAATCTTCGAAATGAACAACGGCTGCATCTGCTGCACCGTGCGCGGCGACCTGATCCGCACGGTTCAGAACCTGATGAAGCGGCGCAAGGCCTTTGACGCGATCATCGTCGAGACCACCGGCGTGGCGGATCCGGCTCCCGTCGCCCAGACCTTCTTCATGGATGATGACGTGCGCGCCGCAGCCAAGCTGGATGCGGTGGTGGCCGTGGTCGACGCGCGCCACGTGCTGCAGCGTCTGGAAGACACCGAAGAGGCGGAAGACCAGATCGCCTTTGCCGACGTCATCCTGCTCAACAAGACCGATCTGGTGTCGGCCGAGGAGCTGGCGACAGTGGAAGCGCGGATCCGTGCCATCAACCCTTATGCCGTGCGTCACAAGACCGAGCGCTGCGCCATCGACCTGAAGAATGTGCTCGACCGGGGCGCCTTCGACCTCGACCGCATCCTCTCGCTGGACCCGCACTTCCTGGAGCATGGGCACCACGAGCACGAATGTGGCCCGGACTGCGACCACGACCACGGGCATCACCACCATCATCACGGCCATGACCATGATCACGACCATGGGCATCACCATCATGATCACGATCATGAATGCGGTCCGGATTGCGATCACGATCACGGCCATGATCACCATCATCACGCGGATCCGCATTCCGTGCGCAGCGTCTCGCTCCGCCAGGGCGATCTGGACCCGAACATGTTCTTCCCCTGGATCAACCAGGTGACCCAGATCCAGGGTCCGAACATCCTGCGCCTCAAGGGCATTCTCGCCTTCAAGGGCGATCCGCAGCGCTATGTGATCCAGGGCGTCCACATGATCGTGGAAGGCAATCACCAGCGGGACTGGAAGGCGGATGAGCCACGCGAAAGCCGGCTGGTCTTCATCGGGCGCGATCTCGATTTCGACGCGCTGCGGGACAGCTTCAACGCCTGCGTCGCGGAATAAAGGGATCTGCCAGTGCCGACACTAGCACCAGTCGCAGCGGGCGAGTTCGTCGTCCGCGCCGGCTTTCTGAAGGACATTCCCTATTTCGCGCTCGGCGATGGCAGCGTCTGCTTCGTCGAGGGTGGCGAGACCCGTGTTCCGCTCCACAAGGGCGGGCTGCTTGCGGCGACCGAGACCCTGGATGGCAGCGCGCTGATCACCTCCGGCGATGACGGCCGGATCCTGCGTCTGCGCCACGGGGAGGAGCCGGAGCTTCTTGCCGAGCGGCCGCGCAAGTGGATCGACCGGATTGCCGCCGGTCCGGACGGGGCGATCGCCTTTGCTTCCGGGCGCACCGCCTGGGTGCGCCAGAAGGATGGGACCGAGAAGGAATTCGCCCATGATCGCGCCATCGGCGGTCTGACCTTCGCGCCCAAGGGCCTGAAGCTGGCCGTCTCGCGCTATGACGGGGTGAGCATCTGGTTCGTCAATGCGGCGACGACGCCGACCGAGCTGGAGTGGAAGGGCGCCCATTTCGGCATCTCCTACTCCGCCGACGGCAAGTATCTGGTCACGACCATGCAGGAAAACGCCCTGCATGGCTGGCGGCTTTCGGACAGCCAGGACATGCGCATGTCCGGCTATCCGGCCAAGGTGAAGAGCTTCAGCTGGTCGGTGAAGGGGCGCTATCTGGCGACCTCCGGGGCCAATGCGGCGATCTGCTGGCCCTTCTTCGGCAAGACCGGCCCGATGGGTCAGACGCCGCTGCAGCTGGGCACGCGCGGGGATTCGCTGGTGGCCTGCGTGGCCTGTCATCCCAAGGAAGACGTGGTCGCGGTGGGGTATCAGGACGGCATGATCATGATGTGCCGCTTCGAGGACAATGCGGAGGTGCTGCTGCGCCGTCCGGGCGAAGGGGCGATTTCGTCCATGGCCTGGGATGGGGCAGGCCTGCGCCTGGCCTTCGGCACGGAAGAAGGGGCTGCGGGAACCATCTCCCTGACCTGAGGCTTTGCCAATCAGCCAGGGAGATTGCCCATGTTCCGTCTGATTGCGCTTGTCTTCGCCGTCGTCTTCGGCACCGCTGCCTCGCAGGTGCCCGAATACGCCCAGCAATACCGTCAGCGGATCGGTGGAGCCATCGATGCACTGACGGAGGTCATGGTGCGCTTCGCGGCGGATGCGGAGGCTGAGGGGCTGAATGTGGCTGAGGCCATCGCGCGGTTGCGCGGGTCGGCCGATCCCTTCGTCGCCCGTCGGGGCGAGAGCATGGAGGAGGCTCGGGCGCGGCTCGAGCATCTTCGGGCGCAACGGGACGAGATGGCGCGAGCCGGCCCCTTCGGGCGGGTCGGGCTTGTGCTGACATCGGCCGACGGGCCTCTGGCCCGGTCGACGCTGGAGGATTTCGAACCGGCGGTGCCGGTGACATCAGAAGGGCTTGCCGCCGCCGGGGCGGGAGGCCTCGCCGGGTTGGGGCTTGTGTTCGTGACCCGGGGTGCCGCGCGCGGTCTGCGTCGCAGACGGCGCCGGACTGTGACGACAACGACCTGAAAACAGGCAGGAGGGGCATATGGACACGATCACCTCGAAGGGCGGCATGGTTGTCGCCCCGCACAGCGCGGCGGCTCAGGCCGGGGCGGATATCCTGGCCGAAGGAGGCTCGGCTCTCGAGGCCATGATCGCGGCCGCGTCCACCATCGCGGTGGTCTATCCGCACATGAATTCCATCGGTGGCGACGGGTTCTGGCTCATGGCCGAACCGGGCAAGGACCCCAAGGCGCTCATGGCCTGTGGTTCGGCGGGCTCGAACGCCACGCTCGAGGCTTATCATCGCGCCGGGTTGGGAGCCATGCCGACGCGCGGCCCCATGGCGGCGCTCACGGTGGCCGGCACGGTCGGCGGCTGGGCCAAGGCGCAGGAAGCAGCGCGCGGCATCGGCGCCGGCAAGATGCCGGGCCGGGTGCTGATGGAATCGGCTGTTCGCCATGCCAAGGAAGGCATTGCCGTCACCCGCAGTCAGGCCGAGCTGACGGCGGCCAAGCTCGCCGAGCTCAAGGACCAGCCAGGCTTCGCGCAGGTCTTCCTGAAGGACGGTGAAGCGCCGGCCATCGGCGACGTGCTGCGGCAGGAACGTCTGGCCGACACGCTGGAACATCTGGGGCTCGAGGGCTTCGAGGAGTTCTATCGCGGTGATGTGGGTGCAAGCATCGCCGACGATCTGGAGCGGATCGGAGCCCCGGTCACCAAGGCGGATCTGGAAAAATTCGAGGCCGTGTTCAAGGAACCGCTGAAGACGACGCTCTCCTGCGGCAGCATCTTCAACGCCCCGCCTCCGACGCAAGGGCTCGCGTCGCTGATCATTCTGGGCCTCTATGACCGGCTGGGGCTGCGGCCCGGCGAAGGCTTCGACCTGGTGCACGGGGCCGTGGAAGCCACCAAGCGGGCCTTCCTGGTGCGTGACCGGGTGGTCACCGATCCGGGGCGGCTGCCGGAAAATCCGCGGGACTTCCTGACCCCTGAGTGGCTGGACAAGGAAGCCCACAAGATCGACATGACGCGCGCCGCCCGCTGGCCCTACGTGGCCGAGCCGGGCGACACGATCTGGATGGGGGCGATTGATGCCAAGGGCGTCGCGGTGTCCTTCATCCAGTCGACCTACTGGGAATTCGGGTCTGGCTGCGTGCTGCCGAAGACCGGCATCACCTGGCAGAACCGGGGCGCGAGCTTCTCGCTCCATCCGGATGCGCTCAACGTGCTGGAGCCCGGGCGTCAGCCCTTCCACACCCTCAATCCGGCCATGGCGCGCCTGAAGGACGGCCGCACCATCACCTATGGCACCATGGGCGGTGAGGGACAGCCGCAGACCCAGGCGGCGATCTTCATCCGTCATGTGCTGAACGGCATGCCAGTGGGCGAGGCGATCGACGCGCCGCGCTGGCTGCTGGGCCGGACCTGGGGGGAGGACACCACCGCCCTGCGGCTGGAGGGACGGTTCGATCCGGATCTCGTCAGGGCGCTGGTGCGCTGCGGCCACGAGGCCATCCAGATTTCGCAGAACTATTCCGACATGATGGGCCACGCTGGCATGATCGTACGCAACCTGCGCGGCGGGCTGGACGGCGCCCATGATCCGCGCGCCGATGGCGGCGCGGCGGTTGCCTGAGCCGGGGATGTGGCTCGATACGGCGGGAACGGATGCCATTGCGGGCACCGCTCCTGCCTCTGATGCACTGGAACGGGATAGATCATGGACGCGCTGACACGCATGCGATGCTTCATCCAGGTCGTGGATTCACAAGGCTTCTCTGCGGCTGCGCGCGACATGGGGCGCTCCAAGGCGCTGGTGTCGAAATACATCGGCGAGCTGGAGGACGAGCTGGGCGTGCGCCTGCTCAACCGGACCACGCGGCAGGTATCCCTCACGGAAGTGGGGGAGGCCTATTACCGCGAGGCCTCGGAAATCCTGCAGCGGATCGACGATCTGCAGGACAGCATCCAGTCTTCCCATCAGGCCGTGAAGGGACGGCTCAAGGTGTCCGCCCCGCGCTCCATGGGGGACGGCCTGCTGAACCGGGCGATGATGGAGTTTCTCGTCGCCTATCCGGAGGTCGTGCTGGACCTGCGACTGGAGGACCGGTTCGTCGATCTGGTGGAAGAGGGTTTCGATGTGGCGATCCGGGTGACGGATCTGGAGGATTCCAGCCTCATCGCCCGCAAGATCGCGCCGTTCCGCACGGTTGTCTGTGCCACGCCGGCGGTCATCGAGAAATATGGGGTGCCAAGCACCCCGGCGGATCTGGTGGGGCGCCCCTGCATTATCGACACCAACTACCGCTTCAAGCAGAACTGGACCTTCGTGGAAGGGGACGGGAAGACCAGCGTTACCGTCCGGGGGCCTGTCGAGGTCAACAGCGCGTCGGCGGGGCGCGATGCCGCCTTCTGTGACCTCGGCTTCCTGCGCACGCCGCTCGTGTTCGTGTCCGATGACATTCACGCCGGGCGGCTGGTGGCGGTGCTGGAAAGCTATGAACCGCACAACAGCGGGATCTACGCGGTCTATCCGCATCGCCGGCATCTGACCGGCAAGGTGCGCGCCTTCGTCGACTATCTGGTCACATGGTTCGGGGATCGCAAGCGGGCAGGGGAAACCTGCCCGCTCTGATCTCCGGTCAGTCCTGGCGGACGAGCCGTTCTTCGGCCATCCGGTCGGCGACGGCTTCCGGGGTCAGGTCTTCGGCCTCGGCCCGGCGGAAGATCTCCGCCAGGGTCGCGCCGATGGCGAGCGTCTTTTCGCGAACCAGATCATCGGCCTCGCCCGGTCGCGCCAGGGCAATGGAGATGACCCCACCGGCGTTGATGGCGTAATCCGGCGCATAGAGGATGCCGCGTGCCTTGAGCGCTGCGCCGTCAGCGGCGTGGCCCAGCTGGTTGTTCGCGGCCCCTGCGACGATCCTCGCGCGGATGTCGGGAATGGTGCGCGCGTTCAGTCCGCCGCCGAGGGCGCAAGGGGCGAAGATGTCGGCCGGCGCGGCATGGGCTTCGCTCGGAGCGACAACGGTGGCCCCGAAGGCGGCCACGGCCCGGTCCACGGCGGGGGCGTGAATGTCCGAGACAATCAGGCGCGCGCCGGCTCCATGGAGATGGGCGCAGAGGTCATAACCGACGTGGCCGAGCCCCTGCACGCTGACGGTGATGCCATTCAGGGCCGAGGTCCCGAACGCGTGGGCGGCTGCGGCCTTCAGTCCCTCGAAGACACCGAGAGCGGTATAGGGGGAGGGGTCGCCGAGGCCGGTGGCGCTGGTGCCACGCACATGGGCGGTTCGCTCGGCAACCGCTTCCATGTCGGACGGAGAAACGCCCACGTCCTCTGCGGTGATGTAGCTGCCGGACAGGCGCTCCACATAGGTGCCGAAAGCACGCATCATGTCGGGCGTCTTGTCCTTGCGCGGATCGGCCAGAATGACGGCCTTGCCGCCGCCAAGGTCGAGACCGGCCAGCGCGTTCTTGTAGGTCATGCCGCGCGACAGGCGCAGGGCGTCGGTGAGGGCCTCGTCGGTGGAGCCATAAGGCCAGACGCGGCAGCCGCCGAGGGCGGGGCCGCGCGTCGTGTCGTGAATGGCGATGATGGCCTTCAGGCCCGTCGCCGGGTCACAGACAAAGCTGACCGTCTCGTGGTTGCGGAATTCCGGATGATCGAACACGCCGGCGATGGCGGTCGTCTTGGGCACGGCATTCATGGGGTCTCGTCCCGTGTTGTGGTTCTGCTTCCGACGATGCCGGAGCCTTTGCGGAAAAGGCTTCTTTTGCAGAGGGGCGGCGACCGGGGCGCGCGCGATTTCTTTCTGCTTCCTGCCGGTTGGCGGGGAAAAACTGCCGCTGCGGCCCTGTTGCAGCGCTTGCGGTCTTGATCTTGCCGCCTTCTCGCGGTTCATCGGAGATGTTCTCCTGTAACGGTCCCCGGGGTCGAAGCCGTGATGTCTTCCTGCCGTCCTGTCACGCGCCGCTCGGCGTTGACGCAGCTTGTCCTTGCCGCCTTGTCGGTTCTGCTGGTTCTCGCGCCGGTGTCCGGGGCGCGTGCCCATCCGCATGTGTTCGTCGAGGCCAGGAGCAGGCTGATCGTCGATGATCAGGGGATGGCGCGGTCGGTGGAACATGTCTTCCGGTTTGACGATGCCTACAGCGCCTTTGCCCTGCAGGGGTTCGACGCGAACGGGGACGGCCAGTACAGCCGCGACGAGCTGGCGGAGCTGGCCAAGGTCAACATCGACAGCATGGCGGAGTTCGGCTACTTCACCTTCGGTGACAACTCCCGGGTCGAGCTGGACTTCAAGGCACCCACCTCCAACTACTGGCTGGAGGTCGTCGACGTGCCGATCGGCGACTATTGGGCGCTTTCTCCCGATGATCTGACCGCCATGCGCGAAGATGCGGCGAAATACGGTTCGCCGGTGCTGGAAACGGTCCAGCTTCTCGAATTGCACTTCACGCTGGATCTCAAGGATCCGAGCGACCTGAGCCGGCCCCTGACGCTGGATGTCTATGATCCGACCTACTATGTCGACTTCCGCTTCTCCCGGGCCGCCGATGCCCTCGGCGTCGTGAACGGCCCGGCTGCTTGTACGGTGGAGCGGCGCGATCCGCCTTCGCTCGATGCGGCGACCCAGATGGCGCTCGCCCAGATCGGCGCGGACCAGCGGGATCTGCCGCCCGAGCTGCAGGAGGCGGCGGCGAGCCAGGTCAACCAGATGGTGGTCACCTGTCCGGGCGCGCCGGAAATTGCCACCGCGGCCTCCACCGCAGAGGGAACGGCCGTTTCGTCCCTTGCCGAGGACGAGGGGCAGGAGGCCATTCGCTCGGCGCTGCGGCCCGGCGAAACCACGCCGATGGCGCAGCTGAATGACAGCGCGCCCGCGCAGGGGGCGGCAACGTCTGAAACGGCTGCGGTCACGGCGGAGCGTCCGGCTGCCGTCTCTCCGGGGCTTGGCGACCGGGTTTTCGGCACCCTTGCTCAGGTTCAGGCCGAATTCTACCAGAAGCTCATCGCCAGCCTGCGGGCCTTCCGCAACGAGCCGCATGCGGCCTGGTGGCTGGCCTTCATTTCCTTCGCCTATGGCATCTTCCATGCGGCGGGGCCAGGCCATGGCAAGGCAGTGATCTCCTCCTATGTGATCGCCAACAACGAGACCCTGCGCAAGGGCATCCTCCTGTCCTTCCTGTCGGCCTTCGCCCAGGCAGTGACGGCGGTGGTGCTGGTCGGCGGTCTGGCGGCCATCTTCAATCTCACCAGTCTGGCGATCCAGGACACGGCGCGCTGGCTGGAGATCGGGTCCTATGCGCTGGTGACGGCGCTTGGCGCCTGGCTGCTCTGGCACAAGGGGCTGTCGCGTCTCTTCGGCCGGACCACCGCGCATGGGCATCATCACCACGCTCACGGTCATGACGACCATGATCACGGTCACCATCATCATCACGGCCATTCCCATGCCCATACCCATGGGGAGGGAGAAGTCTGTGCGACCTGCGGCCATGCCCACGCGCCGACGCCCGACATGGTTCAGGGCAGGATGTCGCTGCGCCGGATGATCTCCATCATCCTGGCAGTCGGCTTGCGCCCCTGTTCGGGCGCGCTGATCGTCCTGGTCTTTGCCTTCGGGCAGGGGATGGTGCTGGCGGGCATCGGCTCCAGCCTTGCAATGGCGCTCGGGACAGGGCTTACGGTGTCCGCCCTCGCGGCGCTTGCGGTGTTTGCAAGGGAAGGGGCGCTGCGTCTCTTCGGTGCTGGCAGCGTTGCCGCCGGGAGGGCGCTGATGGTGCTGGAGATCGCCGGTGCGCTGGTGGTGCTGCTGATCGGTCTGATGCTTCTGATCGCCACCCTCGGCTGGGGCTGACCTTCTCGCCCCATGGCCTGGAAATGGAAAAGCCCGCCGGTTGGCGGGCTTTTGCCGTTTTGGCGGGAGGCCTGGCTCAGCGGCTGGCCTTTGCGGCCGCGTAGCTTCGGGCGGCATCCCCAAAAGCCTTGAACAGCTGCTGGGACGGCAGGTCGCTGGCTGCCCAGTATTCCGGGTGCCACTGGGTCGCCATGACGTAGCCCGGCGCCTTGTCCACGGTCACGGCCTCGATGGTGCCGTCTTCGGCAGTGGCCTCGATCTTCAGGGAGCGTCCGAGCTCACCGAGGGCCTGGCGGTGCAGCGAGTTCACCTCGATCGGGGCCGGGCCGACGATGCCCGCCAGGCAGCTGCCTTCCGCGAGCTGGATCGGATGGGCGATGCGGAATCGCTCGCTCTGCTCATCGGAGACCGGGGCGCGGTGGTCGTTGCGGCCATCCATGTCCTGGATCTCCGTGTGCAGGGTGCCGCCCATGGCGACATTCAGTTCCTGCATGCCGCGGCAGATGGCAAAGACCGGAATGCCCCGCTCAATGGCGCGGCGAAGCAGGGGAAGGGTGGTAGAATCCCGCTCCGGGTCATAAGGGCCATTTTCCTCCGTCGGGACCTCGCCATAGAGATCGGGAGAGACGTTCGAACGCGATCCCGTGGCCAGAACCCCGTCGACCCTGTCCAGAATTGCATCAAAATCGATGAGTTCGCCGAAGGAGGGCAGGATGACCGGCAGGGCATCGGCAGCCTTCAGGATGGCCTCGAGATAGGTACTGGGGGCAGCGTGCCAACGGTAGCCGTCCATCGGCTTTACGTCGGCGGACACGAGGATCAAAGGTTGAGTCATGGGGTGCATTTCCGGATGGGGCTGGCCAATTTGCGCCGGGAGTGGCGATAATGGCGATATCTTGGGTGGATTTATGGCGTTATTGCAAGGGGCGGACGTGATGACGCAGTCTGCACTTTTGCGCTGCTTTTCATGATCCTTGGCGCAAAAGGGGTGGGGCTTGCAATAACTTTCCGACGACTTTGTTTCTGTGCCTTCCGGCAGATGTTTTGTTCGGATAGAGACAATAGTCCGAAAGTCTAAAATGTGGCGGCAAATGATCCAGATTGAATCGCTGCACTGCAATAACCTCTCCGAAAAATAATAAGCGAACCTTTCTATTTCGGGATTTGCCCAAAAGCTCGGCAGTCTCTTGCGCGGTGGCGTTTTTGCGAGAAATATGTTGCACTTATTCTGCCAATATGTGCAATTTCACGAATGGCGCGTGTCGCCTGAGGTTTCGTAGACATTGCGTGGTTCACGCGCAAATGTGCGAAAGTTGGTTAAGTAACTCTCTGGGAGGAGTTTATGGATCGTCGTTCTTTCATCAAAACGGCTGGCATTGGCGCCGGCGGCGCTGCAGTCGCTTCCACGCTGGCTGCCCCGGCCATTGCCCAGTCCACCGTTGAGCTGACCGTTGTCTCGACCTGGCCGCGCGACTTCCCGGGTCTGGGCACCTCTGCTCAGCGCCTGTGCGCCCGCATTGCGGAACTGTCCGAAGGCCGCATCAACGTCCAGTATTTCGCTGCCGGCGAGCGCGTTGGCGCCTTCGACAGCTTCGATGAAGTCGCCTCGGGCAATGCCCAGGCCTACATCGGCGCCGACTACTACTGGAAGGGCAAGCATCCTGGCTGGTCCTACTTCACCTCCGTTCCGTTCGGCCTCACCTATGCCGAAAACGACGCCTGGATCATGTTCGGCGGCGGTCAGGAACTGTGGGACAAGCTCGCTGGCGAGTTCGGCCTGAAGAACTTTGCCGCAGGCAACACCGGCTTCCAGATGGGCGGCTGGTTCAACAAGGAAATCGAGACCGCTGACGACCTGAAGGGTCTGAAGATGCGTATTCCGGGTCAGGGCGGCGACGTGCTTGCCAAGCTCGGCGCGTCTCCGGTGTCCCTGCCGGGCGGCCAGATCTACGAAAACCTCGTGTCCGGCGCCATCGACGCCACCGAGTGGGTCGGCCCCTGGAACGACTACTTCCTGAAGTTCTACGAAGCCGCCAAGTACTACTACTGGCCGGGCTTCCACGAGCCGGGTTCCCAGCTGGCCATGGGCTTCAACGCCTCCTGGTTCGGCTCCCTGTCCAAGACCGACCAGCAGCTCATCCAGGTGGCCTGCGCCGAGGAAAACGCCAAGTCCATGGCGGAAACCAACGCGAAGAACCCGGAATACCTGGAAAAGCTGCTCAACGAGCATGGCGTGGAACTGCGCGAGTTCTCCGACGAGATCTACGACAGCTTCGGCGAAGCCTCGGAAGAAGTGTTCGAGGAAGTGCGCGATCACTCCCCGCTGGCTGCCGAGATCCACGACAGCTTCGCGAAAGCCCGCAAGTCCATCGGTGGCTGGATGTCGATTGCCGACGTGGCCTACATCAACCAGCGTAACCGCGTGCTGGGCAAGAGCTAAGCGCTCCACCGGAACGAGTTGGCGTGGGGCAGGGGTGTTCAACCCCCTGCCCCATTTGCCTCATGAAGAATACCGGGTCGCAAAGGTCCGGAGCAGGGTGTATTCGGGAGCTCAAACACGATGACCGATTATTGGGGAGGCGCTGGGCTCGTCCGCGCTGTTCGCCTTTTCGGCTGGGTCATGCTTGCCGTAACGGCGGCGTTTCTCGTCAACAATTACCTGAACTACTGGCAAGATCTCCCCGGCGTTGCACCGCTGTTCGGCGGCGCGGCCAACGGTGCGGAGAACATGGGGCTGTCCGTGCTTCAGGCGGGTCTCTACGTCGCAGGTGCCGTTCTGGCCGCAATCTACGTCTTGGGCAGCCGGGACCGCAGCCTGCGCGCCGACAGCGCCCGGATCACCGCCTTCAACGCCTATCTGGTGCGCAGCGTCTTCTGGGCTGTGCTGATCGTGGGCCTGACCGACAGCGTGATCGCCTTCCTGCGTGTCGAGGGCTTCCTTGAGGCCATCGTCGGTTCGGATCTCGCGGGCAACATCTCCAAGTCCCAGTTCCGCGGCGCCTATATCCACATGCCGCTGATTGCCGTGTCCTTCGTGATCGGCGCCTTCACCCGCACGCTCGGCTTCACTTGGCTTGCCCTGCTCGTGGTGGCCGCAGAGCTCATCATCGTGATCGGCCGCTTCATCTTCTCCTATGAGCAGGCCTTCCTGTCCGACCTGGTGCGCTTCTGGTATGCGGCGCTGTTCCTGTTCGGCAGCGCCTACACGCTTCTGGAAGAGGGCCATGTGCGCGTGGACGTGATCTATGCCGGTCTTGGCGACAAGGCCAAGGGCTGGGTCAATGCCATCGGCAGCCTGATCCTGGGCATTCCGCTGTGCTGGGTGATCCTCGTCATCGGCATGGGCGGCAAGCAGAACATCATCAACAGCCCGATCCTCAGCTACGAAACGACCCAGGCCACCTTCGGCCTTTACGTGAAGTATCTGATGGCCGGCTTCCTCGGCGTCTTCGCCGTGACGATGCTCGTCCAGTTCGTCGCCTATCTGATGGATGGCGTGGCCGACCTGCGGGGTGAACCCGGCGGTCGCGACCATTCCTCCACCGCGGCTCACTGACCCCTAGCGCCAGAGATCTAGAGACAAATGGAACTCTTCTTCCTTCTTCTCCTTATCGTGATCATGGCGATGGCGCTCGGTTCGGGCTTCCCCGTCGCCTTCGCGCTTCCCGGCGCGGCGATCATCACCATCGGCATCGCTGCGGCGTCCGGCTTCCTGTTTGCAACCGGCCCCGATGCCTATTTCGCCCATGGCGGTCCCAGCCAGTGGCTGAGCGCCGGGGTGACCAACTTCCGCGGCATCTACTGGGAGGCCGAGCGAGACACGCTGATCGCGATCCCGCTCTTCGTCTTCATGGGCATCATGCTGCAGCGGTCGAAGATCGCCGAAGATCTGCTGGTCACCATGGCGCGCCTCTTCGGCCCGGTTCCGGGCGGTCTGGGCATTTCCGTGGTCTTCGTGGGCGCGCTGCTTGCGGCCACCACCGGCATCGTCGGCGCCACCGTGGTGGCGATGGGCCTCATCTCCCTGCCGGCCATGCTGCGCAACAACTACTCGGTGCCGCTGGCAACGGGCACGATCGCGGCCTCCGGTACGCTGGGCCAGATCATCCCGCCATCCATCGTGCTGATCATCCTGGCCGACCAGCTGGCCAGTGCGGTTGACCAGGCCGGCGGCCTGCGTCAGGCCCTCTACAAGCAGACCACCGGTGAAATCTCCATGCCGTCCGACTTTGGCGTGGTGTCCACCAGTGCGGGGGAAATGTTCCTCGGCGCGTTCCTGCCGGGCATCCTGCTCGTGCTGCTCTACATGGTCTTCATCCTGGGCTTTGCGCTCATCAACCCGAAGTCTGCCCCGGCCGTTCACACGGGCGAGAAGATGGATGCCCGATTCCTCGGCACCGTCTTCATCACCCTGGTGCCGCCGCTGGCCCTGATCTTCCTCGTTCTGGGCTCCATCATCGCCGGCATCGCCACGGTGAACCAGGCCGGTGCGATCGGTGCCATCGGCGCCATGATCATGGCGGGGTATCGCCTGAGCGACGGCAAGAAGGGCACCTATACGCCCGCCGTCATCGGCGTGCTGGGTCTGCTGACCATTGCCGTGGTGGTGGGCTTCTTCGGCTCAATCAACGTCAAGCGCATCGACACCAGCGACGACGTGCTCGGGCTGATCCTGGCCATCATTGCCGTGTCCCTGCTGATGATCTCCATCCTGTGGAGCGGCTGGCGCACGCTGAAGTTCCAGGACACCCTGCGCGGTGTGATGCTGGAAACGGCCAAGACCAGCTGTCTGGTCTTCATCATCCTCATCGGCGCGGCCATGCTGACGTCGTCCTTCCGTGCCTTTGGCGGGGAAGAACTGGTGAAGAACTTCCTGCTCGGCCTGCCGGGCGGCTTCTGGGCCCAGTTCTTCATCGTCATGCTGGTGATCTTCGTCCTCGGCTTCTTCCTCGATTTCATCGAGATCGCGGTGGTCGTGGTGCCGATCGTGGCGCCGATCCTGCTGGCCGACCCGCAGGCGAACGTGACCGCCGTCTGGCTCGGCGTCATGATCGGTCTGAACATCCAGACCTCGTTCCTGACCCCGCCCTTCGGCTTCGCCCTGTTCTATCTGCGTGGCGTGGCTCCGGCGATCGTGAAGACGCTGGACATCTACAAGGGCGTCGTGGCCTTCATCGGCCTGCAACTTCTGGCGCTGGTGATCGTCGGCTTCTATCCGCAGCTGGTGAATTACCTGCCCTACCGGTCGTCGCTGCTGTCGGAAACCGCGCCGCCGCCGCTGAATCCGCGCCTGCAATATTGCATGGAGACCCTGGTCGCCGATGCCTTCCAGACGAACGGGACGGCCATCACCGGTGCGATCACGACCCTGGAAGGTCAGGACGTGAGCTATCTGCCGAAGGGTATCCGCAAGGACCTGGACGAAGCCATCAAGGCCGCACGTGATGCTATGCCGAAGATGGAGGCCATTGTTGCGGCCGAGAAGGCGGTCAACGATGCGGCCGAGGTCTATCGTCCGGTGCACCGTGAGGTGCGGGCGCTGGAACGTGACGCCCATCGTCTCGAGGAGAAGGTCAAGGAACTGAAGGTCCTTGTCTCCCGTTCGGGCGAGGGCAAGGTCTACTCGGAAGCCCAGGGTGAACGGGCCAAGGCCAGGATCGAGCGTCTGGAAGCCCAGATCGCCCAGATCATGTCCGGCGTTCCGGATAGCTGGGAAGAGAAGCACAAGGTCTTTGCCGAGGTGCAGAAGGCTGAGAACACTGCCCGTCTTCAGTATCGCCGGACCGCGGATCAGGCCTTCCAGCCGATCGTGGAAACCCGTGCAATCCTGAAGGGGGCGGATGCCCTGGCCGAGCGCCGGGCCGAGCTTGCCGCTCTGCGGGATGCCCTGCCGGGCATGAACCCGGACGAGGCTCTGGCTCAGGTGGAGGCCCTGCGCTCTTCCATCGGCGAGATCGAGCAAACCTCCGACATCCGCAAGGGTATCACGGATGCCCGCAAGCTCCTGCGCGGGTCGGGCTCCGATCTCGTGGGCGCCCAGGCAGAGCTGGACAAGTCGCTCGCCGCTCTGGACGAGGATCTCGTCTGGCGTGCGCGCGGTGCGGCCGAACTGCTCCCGGCTCTGGAAGCCTATGATGCAGCGGTCGGTTCGACCATCGGCCTGCGCCAGCAGGCGCGCCTGCCGCGGGATGCGTCGCTGGAGGTGGCAGCCTGCCTCTCCAACCACCGGGACATCTCGCTCAACTTCTGAGCGGGACCCACGCAATCATCCTGAGAGGGGCGGAGGAAACTCCGCCCCTTTCCTTTTGTGGCCTGAGCCAGATGGCGGCGCCCTGATTGTGACAACCGGTCGCTGGACAAATTTGCGTTCGGCCGTCAGGGCGGCTTTAATCTGGAATCATTATGATCTAAATGCTGAGCATCAACGTAAGGATTTCAGCGCCCAATGGGTGATCGCGCCGGTCAGCACAGACCTCCGGCGCGGACCCGGACGCACCCGCCATCAAGATACGGATCTCCCATGACCGCGCCTGTGACGCCTTCCGCCGTTTCCGACATGCAGACCATCAAGTTGCCGCAGGACCACCCGCCGGTGAAGGCGGGCAAGATCGGCGTTCTGCTGGTCAACCTGGGCACGCCGGATGACACCGGCTACTGGTCCATGCGCCGCTATCTGCGGGAGTTCCTCTCCGACAAGCGGGTGATCGAGTGGCCGAAGGTGGTCTGGTATCCGATCCTCTATGGCATCGTGCTGATGACCCGGCCGAAAAAGTCGGGCGCGGCCTATGACGAGATCTGGAACAAGGAACTGGACGAGAGCCCGCTGCGGACCATCACCCGCAGCCAGTCGGACAAGCTGGCCGCCGTCTTCGGCGACACGGGCGGTCGGGTGAAGGTCGACTGGGCGATGCGCTACGGTCAGCCCTCCATCCGTTCGCGCCTGCAGGCGCTCAAGGATGATGGCTGCGACCGGATCCTGATCTACCCGCTCTATCCGCAATATTCGGCCAGCACCACGGCGACGGTGAATGACGAGGTCTGCAAGGCTCTGCTCGACATGCGCTGGCAGCCGGCCATCCGCACCGTGCCGCCCTATCACGATGATCCGGTCTATGTGGAAGCGCTGGCCCGTTCGCTCACCGAACATCTGGCGAAGGAAGGCATCGATCCGGACGTGGTGCTGACTTCCTATCACGGCATTCCGCAGTCCTATTTCCGCAAGGGCGATCCCTATCACTGCCATTGCCACAAGACGACGCGGCTTATGCGCGAAGTGCTTGGCTGGGACAAGGAGAAGCTGCGCGTCACCTTCCAGTCGCGCTTCGGCCCGGAAGAGTGGCTGCAGCCCTACACGGACAAGACCGTGGAGCAGCTGGCCAAGGACGGGGTGAAGACCGTTGCGGTGATGAACCCGGGCTTCGTGGCCGACTGTCTGGAAACCCTGGAGGAAATTGCCGGCGAGGCGGGCGAGATCTTCGAGGAAAATGGCGGTGAGCACTTCACCCACGTGCCTTGCCTGAACGACAGCGAACTTGGCATGCAGGTGCTCGAGACGGTCGTGCGACGGGAACTCTCCGGCTGGTTGTAGGCGACAGCGTCGCATTTGACGGTTAGAAAGGGACGCTCGCGTCCCTTTTTTTCTGTCCGCCGTCTGGCGCGCAGGGACCTTTCATTTCCATCCGCGCCTCTGACGCGGATCGCTTTTCCGGGGGAGACCTCACGTGCCCATCGAATTCTTTGGTTTCGACATCTTCCTGATCGCGCTGTTCCTGCTGGTCGTGCTCATCATCCTGGCCGGCATCAAGACGGTGCCGCAGGGCTACAACTACACGGTCGAGCGTTTCGGGCGCTATCAGGCGACCCTCGGCCCGGGTCTCAACTTCATCGTGCCCTTCGTCGACCGGATCGGCCACAAGCTTAACATGATGGAGCAGGTGCTCGACGTCCCCTCCCAGGAGGTCATCACTCGGGACAATGCCACCGTGACGGCGGATGGCGTGACCTTCTATCAGGTGCTGGATGCGGCACGCGCCGCTTATGAGGTGCTCGGGCTGCAGAACGCGATCCTGAACCTGACGATGACCAACATCCGCTCGGTCATGGGGTCCATGGACCTCGACCAGCTCCTGTCGAACCGCGACGAGATCAACGCCCAGCTGCTGCGGGTGGTGGATGCGGCGGTCGAGCCCTGGGGCATCAAGATCACCCGCATCGAGATCAAGGACATCAATCCGCCGCGGGATCTGGTGGATGCCATGGCCCGGCAGATGAAGGCCGAGCGCGAGAAGCGTGCAGCCATTCTGGAGGCCGAAGGCAAGCGTCAGTCTGAAATCCTCAAGGCGGAAGGGGAGAAGCAGGCGCTGATCCTGCAGGCGGAAGGGCGCCGCGAATCGGCCTTTCGGGACGCTGAGGCACGCGAGCGTGCCGCCGAGGCCGAAGCCACGGCAACGCGGCTCGTCAGCGAGGCGATCTCCGCCGGCGACGTGCAGGCGATCAACTATTTCGTCGCGACCAAATATGTCGAGGCTTTCGGCAAGTTCGCGGATTCGCGTCAGCAGAAAACCCTGATCCTGCCCATGGAGGCGACCTCGATCATGGGGGCGCTTGCAGGTATCGGCGAGATTGCGCGCGAAACCTTCGGCGGCGACAAGGGGCCGGGTGAGCGCAGTGCCAGCGTGCCTGCCTCCGGCCGGGTGCCGTCCAGCCGGCCGCAGACGGGAGTGGAATGATGGACAGCGTGATCCTGGAGAAGATCGCCGCCCTGGGAGCCTGGGGCTGGTGGATCTTCGGCGTCGCGCTGCTGGGGCTGGAAATCCTGGCCCCGGGGACCCTGTTCCTGTGGTTCGGGGTTGCCGCCATCCTCGTGGGCGTCGTCGATCTGGTGGTGGACCTGAGCTGGCAGAGCGCCTTGCTGCTCTACGCGGTCCTGTCGCTGGCGAGCTTCTTCCTCGGTCGCATGCTGCTCCGGCGCGGCGCCAAGGCGGAGGGCGGCGACCCGAACCTGAACCGGCGCGGCAGCCGCTATGTGGGGCGTGAGTTCGTGCTCGCCCAGCCGATCCTGCAAGGGGTCGGACGCCTGTCCATCGATGACACGGTGTGGCAGATCACCGGGCCGGATCTTCCCAGCGGGGCTATGGTGCGGGTGGAGCGTCTGGAGGGCGCGCGGCTGGTGGTGGCCGCCGTCTGAGAGGGCAGCCTGACGAAGCGGGCCTGCTCAATCTCAGGGAGAATGCCCCGGCGGGATCGGCGGGGCTTCCGCCTTGAGCAGGATCTCGATCCGGCGATTGGCCGCCAGATAAGGGTCGTTCGGGAACATCGGCTCCGTATCGGCCTTGCCGACAACCGCGAAGAACTGCTCGTCCGGAACGCCATATTCGTTCAGGATCTGGCGGGCCACATTGGCCCGTTCGGAGGACAGGTCCCACCCGGTGTAGGAGGGATCGAGCGACTGGCCCCCGGCGGTCGTGTGGCCGGTGATTTCCACCCGGTTCGGCATCTGGGCCAGAACGGGCGCCATCTTGGCGAGAAGCCGGCGGGTGGTTTCGTAAGGGAATTTCGAGCCTTCGCGGAACATGGACCGGCCGTCCTGGTCCACCAGAAGGATGTTCAGCCCTTCGTCGGTCTCCTCCAGAATGATGTTGGAGGAGATTTCGGTAATCTCGGGCATTTCCTGCCAGGCCTGGCGCAGGGATGCGGCTGCGGTGGCGAACTGGCGCGGCCGTTCGATCTCGGCCTTGGTGGTGTCGTAGGTGTTGGCTTCCGGACCCTGCTTGGTGCGCTGGTCATGGCGCTCGGTGGAGAAGTCGGAATCCATCTCCTGCGGGATCTGGCTGATGTCCTTCATGTAGTCGCGGATCGGAATGCCCTCGACCTCGATGATGCCGGTGCGGCGCGAGTTTTCCTTCACACCGAAGGCTTCGCGCATGGAGCCGGCCACCACCTGAAGCTTCTGCTTGTCCTGAATGGAGAAGGAGATGATGAGCACGAAGAAGCACACGAGCAGGGACATGAGGTCGGCGAAGGTCACCAGCCATTCGGGTGCGCCACCGCCTCCTGCCGCCTTTTTCTTTGCCATGGTCGTGCCTCTCCCTGTGGTGCCGGATCAGGCCGCGTCGGCCAGTTCGGCGCGGGCCTTCTCGGGCAAATAGGCGATCAGCATTTCCTTGATCAGGGCCGGAGACTTGCTCTCGCGGATCTGCAGCACGCCATCGATGATCAGGGTGGTGTTCAGCTCGTCCACGTCGAACTTGGCGTCGAGCTTGTCCACCAGCGGCAGGCAGAGCACGTTGGAAATCAGCGCGCCGTAAAGGGTCGTCAGCAGCGCGACGGCCATGGAGGGGCCGATGGCCGAGGGATCGTCCATGTTCGCCAGCATCTGCACCAGACCGACCAGCGTGCCGATCATGCCGAAGGCCGGCGCACTGTCGCCGAGCGCTTTCATGACGCGCTTGCCTTCTGCGAGACGGGTCAGATTGAGGTCGCGTTCGCGCTCCATGGATTCACGGATGAAATCGAGTTCGTAGCCGTCGGCGATATACTGGACGCCCTTGGCCAGAATGGGGTCGGAGACGTCGACATTTTCCAGGCCGAGCGGACCGGACTTGCGGACGATCTCGCCCAGGTTGGTGATCTCGGCAATCAGGTCGCGGGGCTTGGGACCGGCGCCTGCGAGCGCCACCTTGAAGCCCGTGCCGAAGGCAGAGCCGACGTCGGCCAGCTGAAAGCGGATCAGCGTCGCCATGATGCCGCCGCCCACCACGATCAGCACCGACGGGATGTCGATGAACTGACTGAAGCTGCCGCCCATGAAGATGGCGACCACCACGATGCCGAAGGCGCCTACAATGCCAATGAGTGTCGCGAGATCCATACGAGCCACACCGAGAGAACTGAACTTGGCGGAATCGCCGGTGTGCATCCTAACGGGATCAAGGCTAACCAAATCCTAACCGCCCGCGCAGAATGCGAGAGATCAAGCAGGTTTGATCGCAAATCCTGATGGGGGGCGGGTGAGACTTCGGGTCTCAGGCCGCGCCGATCCGCAGCAGGTCGTGCAGATGGATCAGGCCGGTGGGCTTGCCCTCGTGGGTCACGAAGACGGACGTGATGCCCTTGCTGTTGAGCAGCTCCATGACCGTGCCGGAAAGCGCCGAGGCCTCGATGGTCTTCGGATTGCGGGTCATGACCTCTTCCACCTTCTTTTCCAGAAGGTTGGAGGTGATGTGACGGCGCAAGTCACCGTCGGTGATGACGCCGATCAGCAGTCCGGCATCGTCGATGACGCCGATGGTGCCGAAGCCCTTCTGGGTCATCTGAAGCAGCGCTTCGGACATGGAATGGCCGGCGGCGATCAGCGGCATGGTGTCGCCGGAGTGCATGATGTCGCGGGCGGCCTTCAGGCTGGCGCCAAGGCGGCCGCCGGGATGGAAGACGCGGAAATCCTGGGCAGTGAAGCCACGGGTTTCCAGAAGCGCGATGGCCAGGGCGTCGCCAATGGCCATCTGCAGCAGGGTGGAGGTGGTGGGCGCCAGTCCGTGCGGGCAGGCTTCGGTGATCTTCGGCATCTCCAGCACGATGTCGGAGGCCTGACCGAGGGTGCTGGTGCTCGAGGAGGTGATGGAGACCAGCGGCACGCGGAAGCGGCGGGTGTAGCCGACCAGGCTTGCGAGCTCCTGGGTCTCGCCGGACCAGGACAAGGCGATGACCACGTCATCCTGGGTGATCATGCCCAGATCCCCGTGGCTTGCTTCTGCTGCGTGGACGAAGAAGGCCGGGGTGCCGGTGGAGGCAAGGGTCGCCGCAAGCTTGGTGCCGATGTGTCCGCTCTTGCCGATGCCGGTGAGAATGACGCGGCCGGGGCTGCGCGAGATCAGGGAAACGGTGCGGGCAAAGGGCTTGGCCAGACCGTCATGCAGGGCGGCGCGAAGGGCGGCCAATCCGGCAATTTCCACCTCAAGCGTCCGCTCCGCAGAGGTCAGGCAGGACGACAGGTCATCCATCTCTTCAGGCAGGCGGTCGGCGAGTATGTCGGTCATGGTCATCCTTTGCGCGGCGGGGCCCGCAGTGTCGCGGCCCTATCTACGCCATGAGCCGAGGGGGTGCAAGTTGAGCAAAACTGCGGGTTCCGTCAATGAACAATTAACCATGCTCCGGCACCCTCGGTCCTGAATGTTCAGGATCCGATCCATCCCATGAGACGCGCCGTTTTCCTCGTGATGCCCCTGCTTCTGGTGGCAACGGAGCCTGCCCTTTCCGAGGGCGGGCCGCTGCTGCTGCGCGGCATGTTGCCTGAGGGCGAGACCGCTGGCGCGAAGGCGGAAGAGACGGTCGTGATGACGGGTGCGGCCGGGCTGAGCGGCGTTCTGCCGCCCCCCGCGACGGACGAGGAGCTGCAGGGCGATCTCGCCACCGGCGCCATTCCCGATCCGGATCCCGCCGTCTTTGCCCTGCGCACCTATACGATTCCCCAGGCGGAGGAGGCCGGCACCAGACCTTCGGCTGGTCTTGCCACTGCAACGGGCCTCTCGGGCAGCGGCCGGGTGGTTCCGGTGGCCCGTTTCTCGGAGCGGGTGCAGCGGGTCGAACGCCAGCAGGGACTGGGCGGATCGCCGGCCGACAGCGGCATATTCGACGGGGAGACCCGATTCGATGCCGCAGAGGGCCTGCGGATCGGCTCCTTCACGGTTTTTCCCGAGGTCTCGCTGCGCGGTGGCGTGAGCGACAACGTGGACAGCTCGGTCGCGGGCGAGGCCGGGTCCTTCAGCGTTCTCGAACCGTCCGTCACGGCCCGCTCCAACTGGTCGCGGCATGAACTCTCCCTGCAGGCCTCCGGCTCGCTGACCACCTACTCGGGCGGGCAGGATCCGGATCCCTCGGCGGCAGCGCGCGCGGGCCTGCGTCTCGACATCGCGCCGGGGCTCACCGGCAACGGCGGCCTGGCCTACAGCTATGCGCAGGAAAGCAGTTCCACGGCGGAAAGCGCCGGCGGGGCGGATGACGTGCATCAGGTGACCGCTGACATCGGCCTGGCCCGCGATCTTGGACTGGTCACCGCATCCGGCACGTTCGGGGCGGTGCGCAGTCTCTATTCGGGTGGGGGTGCCGCGTCGTCGGACCGGGACAACACGCTCTACAATGCGGGCCTGCGGCTCTCGGCCAATACGGATGCGGTCTTCCGTCCCTTCATCGCGGGAGACCTGCTCCTGCGTCGACACGACGGGGATTGCGCAGGGACCTGCGATCAGCGCGACAGCGTCGGCTATGACCTGCGGTTGGGCACAAGGATCGACAACGGCTCCAAGCTCTCGGGCGATGTGGCCGCCGGCTGGCGCGCGGAGCATCTGGACGACGCGACGCTGGGCGAGCTGAACGGACTGGTGGCGGCGGCCAATCTGGTCTGGTCGCCAACGCGCCGGACCACCGTGACCGGCGGCCTTGCGACCAGCTTCGAGCCCACCAGCCTGAGTGGGTCGGCCGGGTCGATCATCCATTCGGCGGACGTGCGTCTCGCCCATGATTTCGGCGACCGGCTGGCGGGTGAGGTCGGTGCCGGTGTCAGCCGCCGGTCCTATGAGGGGCTGGGCATCGAGGAGACCACGGTCACCGGTCTTGCAGGGCTGACCTTCGCCCTGACGCGCAATGCGGCCCTGAAGGCCCAGTACACCTACACCGCCTTTTCCTCCAGCGAGGCCGGGCGGGACTATGACGAGAACAGCATCGAGGCTGGCGTGCGGATCCGTCGCTGACGGGGCGCGCCGGTTTCGCCACATTCCCGAGACAGACTTGCGGATCTTCCGCGTCTCGGGCCACAAGAAACAGGTACAGGAGACCTGAATGACGTCACTGGCAGATTTCGGATTTTCGGTGGTTCGTCGCATGTGCGGCGTGTCGCCGGTTCGTGCGGCCGGGCGACGCCGGGGAGTGGATCTTCGGCGGCCGGCGCAATCGCTTGCCCTGGCTCTGGGGCTGATCCTGAGCGGCGAGATGATCCGCCCCGCTGCGGCCGATCCGGGGTTCGACCGGTTCGTGCGGGATCTCTGGCCCCAGGCCAGCGCCGCCGGCATTTCCTCCACGACCTACAATCACGTATTCACCGGCATGGATCCGGATCCGGATACCCTGCGCCTGATGGAGGCCCAGTCGGAATTCGTGAAGCCGGTCTGGGACTATCTGTCGAGCGCGGTCTCCGATGACCGGGTGAAGCGGGGACGTGAGCTTCTGGACGAATATGCCACGGTGCTGAGCCGCATCGAGGCGCGCTATGGCGTCGATCGGGAAGCCATTCTTGCCATCTGGGGCATGGAAACCAACTACGGCACGTTCAAGGGCCGACACAACGTGATCCGGGCTCTTGCGACGCTGGCCTATGCCGCGCCGCGCCGGGGCGACTTCTGGTCCAAGGAACTGATCAAGGCGCTCGGCATCGTGCAGGCAGGTCATGTGCGCTACGAGGACATGGAAGGCTCCTGGGCCGGGGCCATGGGTCACACCCAGTTCATGCCCACGAGCTGGCAGGCCTATGCGGCGGATTATGACGGTGACGGCCGTCGCGACATCTGGACCTCGGTGCCCGATGCGCTGGCCTCCACCGCGAACTATCTGGCCGAGCATGGCTGGCAGACGGGCAAGACCTGGGGCTACGAGGTCGCCCTGCCGCGCGGTTTCGACTATCGCTTGGCCGATGAAAGCACGACGCTGTCTCTGGGCGAATGGCGCCGCCATGGCGTGATGCGCGCCAACGGCAAGGAATTTCCCCGTCCGCAGGACGACGCGATCCTGGTGATGCCCGCCGGGGCGGGCGGTCCGGCCTTCCTGATGCTGCGCAATTTCTACGTGATCAAGCGCTACAACAATGCCACGGCCTATGCCCTAGCTGTGGGGCATCTGTCTGACCGCATCATCGGCGGCGGCAGTTTCCACGGCGACTGGTCGCGGGAATATCTGCCCCTGTCCAAGGCAGAGACCAAGGAGCTGCAGGAAGAGCTGAACCGGCGCGGCTACAACGTCGGCTCGGCCGACGGGCTGGTCGGTCCTGCCACGCGCAAGGCCATCCGGGCCTATCAGAAAGCCCTGGGCCTTATTCCCGACGGCTATGCATCCGTGGTACTTCTGGCCAGAATGAAGCTGGATGGCTGATCCGGAAGACCGGATCGCAGGTAAAGCAGAAGACGCAGGGCGGATCGAGACGGGCAGATGACGCAGACCATGCCAGAGACGGTGTATCGTCGCCGCACGCTCCCGTCCCTTGCGCTTGCCTGCGGCCTGATCCTTTGCGGAGCGGCGGTGGTGCTTGCGCTTGTCGCCGCGCCAGCCGGAGCCCAGACGGATGGATGGGGATCTCGCACCCCCATCGTCGTGGCCGAGAACGGCCGTTTTTCGTTCAATCCCTTCGGATCCCTGCTTCGCCTGTTCAAGGGGGATGACCGGCAGAAGAGCCGGCCTCCCAAGGATGGGGCCAAGCGCAATTCCTCTGGCGCGGCCTCGTCGGCCGCCTCGGGTGGCTCCAGCTATTCCAAGCCGCGTTTCGTGGAGCAGGCCAAGGACCCGGAAGCGGGTGTGCTGCTCGTCATCGGCGACGAGATGGCCGATGGCGTGGCCGAAGGGCTGAAGTTCCTGCTGCAGGACAAGCCCATGGTGCGGACGGAGAAGATTATTCATCCGGGCAGCGGGTTGATCGGTGGCAAGCCCGTGGAATGGTCGGCGGATCTGCGGTCCTTCGCAGAGCTGGACCGGGTGCGCGCCGTGGTCGTGATGATGGGGCAGCATGATCCTGCTTCCACCCTTGCCGGAGAACCGCCGGTCGAGTTCGGCACGCAAGCCTGGGCCGATGCCTACCGGACCCGGACGGCGCAGCTTGTCGAGACCGTGCGCGGCCTGCGCAAGCCGGTGATCTGGATCGGCCTGCCGCCGACCAATGCGCCGCTGCTCAATGCGGATTTCCAGCTTTTCAGTACCATCCACCGGGAAGAGGCGGAGAAGGGGCGGGGCTCCTATGTCGGGATCTGGGAAATCTTCCTGTCGGATGCCGGGGAGTATTCCTCCTACGGCCCGGATATCGACGGCCAGCGCAAGAAGCTGCGCACCGGCGACAGGATCGGCTTCACCTGGGACGGCTATCTGAAGGTGGCCTTTTTCGTGGAGCGCGAGTTGACCCGAATGCTCGGCGGATACGGCGGGCTCGCCTTCGAAGGCATCGCAGATGATCCGAATTTCATCGTGCTGACCGGCAGGTCGACCTCATCCGAGACCGATCTCCTCGGCGGCGAGTCTTCCGATCCGCAGGACAGGCTTGCGGCCACGGCGACCTTGGCCGAGAGGGTTCTGGTGCGCGGCGAGGCGATGGAAGCGCCCACCGGGCGCGTCGACGACTGGCGGCGGTAAAGCGCGGCGGGTGAGGGGCGCCGCGCGCCCGCGGGCCGCTGCCTTGTGGCACCTGTGGTCAGGATCGCTCAAAGATCAAAGGGCCGCCCCGTTGCCGGGAGCGGCCCTTCTTCATGTCTGCAAGGTGCTGCCGATCAGCGCGGCAGGTTGCTGGATCCGGTCAGGAACTCGTCCACCGCGCGGGCAGCCTGACGGCCTTCGCGGATGGCCCAGACCACCAGGGACTGACCCTTGCGCACGTCACCGGCGGCAAAGACGTTGTCCATGGAGGTGCGGTAGTCTTCGGTGTTGGCCTTCACGTTGGTGCGGCCGTCCAGCTCCAGCTTCTCGCCGGCTTCGGCGATGAAGGTGTCGAGGCGCGGGCCGGAGAAGCCGATGGCGGCCAGCACGAGATCAGCCTTGAGGATGAACTCGGTGCCTTCGATCGGACGACGCTTTTCATCCACGCGGGCGCATTTCACGCCGGTTACATGGCCGTCTTCGCCCACGATGCCGAGGGTTGCCGCGGAAAACTCGCGCTCGGCACCTTCGGCCTGGGACGACGAGGTGCGGAACTTCGTCGGCCAGTAGGGCCAGATGGTGAGCTTGTCTTCCTTGAGCGGCGGGATCGGGCGGATGTCGAGCTGGGTCACCGAGAGGGCACCCTGGCGGAAGGCCGTGCCGACGCAGTCGGACGCGGTGTCGCCGCCGCCGATGACGACGACATGCTTGCCCGCGGCCCAGATCGGCGCTTCGTTGACGCCCGGCTTGATTTCCGGCTCGCCACCGACGCGACGGTTCTGCTGGGTCAGGTAGGTCATGGCCCAGTGGCAGCCCTCGAGGGACTCGAAGCCGTCAACACCCGGATCACGCGGACGCTCGGCGCCGGCGCAGAGGATCACGGCGTCGTGACGCTCGGCCAGATCTTCCAGGGAGATGGTGGTGCCCACGTCGACGCCGTAGTGGAACGTGACGCCTTCGCCTTCCAGCTGGGTCACGCGGCGGTCGATGTAGTGCTTTTCCATCTTGAAGTCGGGAATGCCATAGCGCAGCAGGCCGCCGGCCTTGGCTTCGCGCTCATAGACATGGACCGTGTGACCTGCGCGGGCGAGCTGCTGGGCAGCGGCCATGCCGGCAGGCCCGGAGCCAACGATGGCGACGGCCTTGCCGGTCTTGATCGCAGCCGGTTCCGGCACGATCCAGCCCTCGGCCCACCCCTTGTCGGCCAGCGCCTGCTCGACCGACTTGATGTTCACCGGGATGTCTTCCAGGTTCAGGGTGCAGGCTTCCTCGCAAGGCGCGGGGCAGATGCGACCGGTGAACTCCGGGAAGTTGTTGGTGCTGTGCAGGTTGCGCAGGGCCAGATCCCAGTCGCCGCCATAGACCAGATCGTTCCAGTCGGGGATCTGGTTGTGCACGGGGCAGCCGGTGGGGCCGTGGCAGAAGGGGATGCCGCAATCCATGCAGCGGGCGGCCTGACGCTGGACCTCCGGCTCCGTCAGCGGGATCGTGAAATCCCTGAAGTGACGAATACGGTCGGACGCCGGCTGATACTTCTGCTCCTGGCGGTCAATTTCCAAAAATCCGGTAACCTTGCCCAAGGTGACCTCCTCACAAATCTCTCAAGTCTCTGGGCGGCTCGATCGGGTGCGGAGGGATCCGCACCCGAGAGCCGGGCTTCGTTCTTTCGTGTGTGCGGATCACTCCGCCGCCACGAGACCGAGGCGTTTTTCCTCCATCTCGCGCAGGGCGCGGCGGTATTCCACCGGCATGACCTTCACGAACTTGGGACGGTACTCCGCCCAGTGATCGAGGATGGTCTGGGCCCGGCTGGAGCGGGTGTATTCCACGTGCTTGGTCAGAAGCTGGCGCAGGCGCTCGTCGTCGTGACGGGTCATGTCCCCGCTCACGTCCACGCGGCCCTTGTGCTCCAGATCGCCACCGTGGTGGTGCAGCTTCTCCAGCAGGTCATCCTCTTCGGAGACCGGCTCGAGCTCCACCATGGCCAGGTTGCAGCGCGACCCGAAGGTGCCGTCCTCGTCGAGAACATAGGCCACGCCTCCGGACATGCCGGCCGCGAAGTTGCGCCCGGTCTGGCCGATGACGACGACCACGCCGCCGGTCATGTATTCGCAGCCGTGGTCACCCACGCCTTCGACGACCGCCGTCGCACCCGAGTTGCGGACCGCGAAGCGCTCGCCGGCCACGCCGCGGAAATAGGCTTCCCCGGTGGTGGCGCCATAGAGTACCGTGTTGCCGACGATGATGCTGTCCTCGGCGACGATCCGGGTGTTTTCCGGCGGACGCACGATGACCTTGCCACCCGACAGACCCTTGCCGACGTAGTCGTTGGCGTCGCCTTCGAGCTTGAAGGTGATGCCCTTGGACAGGAACGCGCCGAAGGCCTGGCCGGCGGTGCCCTTCAGGTTCACCTTCAGGGTGTCGTGGGGCATGGCGCGGGCGCCATAGCGCTTGGCCACTTCACCGGAGAGCATGGCACCGGCCGAACGGTCGACGGAGCAGATGGTCTCGTCGATGATCGTCGGGGTCTTGTCGTCGAGCGCGGGCTTGGCGGCGGCGATCAGGCGACGGTCGAGAATGTCGACGATCGGGTGTTCCTGACGCTGGGTCCAGCGGATCTCGCTCTCGTCGGCTTCCGGCTTGTAGAAGACGCGGGAGAAGTCGAGGCCACGGGCCTTCCAGTGCTCAATGGCAGCCTGCTTGTCGAGGAAGTCGGAGCGGCCGATGATCTCGTCCAGCTTCGTCACGCCCAGGGCTGCCATCAGTTCGCGCAGCTCTTCGGCGACGAAGAAGAAGTAGTTGATCACGTGCTCCGGCGTGCCCTTGAAGCGCTTGCGCAGGACCGGATCCTGGGTCGCGATGCCGACCGGGCAGGTGTTCAGGTGACACTTGCGCATCATCAGGCAGCCTGCGGCGATCAGCGGGGCGGTGGAGAAGCCGAACTCATCCGCACCCAGCAGGGCGCCGATCAGCACGTCCCGGCCGGTCTTCAGACCACCGTCGACCTGCAGCGCCACGCGGGAGCGCAGGCCGTTCAGGATCAGGGTCTGCTGGGTTTCGGCAAGGCCGGTTTCCCAGGGCGAGCCTGCGTGCTTCAGGGAGGTCAGCGGAGACGCGCCGGTGCCGCCATCGTAGCCGGAGATGGTGATGTGGTCGGCACGGGCCTTGGCAACGCCGGCCGCAACCGTACCCACGCCCACTTCGGACACGAGCTTCACCGAGATGTCGGCTTCCGGATTGACGTTCTTCAGATCGTAGATCAGCTGGGCCAGATCCTCGATCGAGTAGATGTCGTGGTGCGGCGGGGGCGAAATCAGGCCCACGCCCGGGGTGGAGTGACGCACCTTGGCGATGACCGCGTCCACCTTGTGGCCCGGAAGCTGGCCGCCTTCACCGGGCTTGGCGCCCTGCGCGACCTTAATCTGGATCATGTCGGAGTTGACGAGATATTCCGCCGTCACACCGAAGCGGCCGGAGGCCACCTGCTTGATGGCGGAGCGCTGCGGGTTGCGCGAGCCGTCCGGCAGCGGGTTGAAGCGCTCGGCTTCCTCGCCGCCTTCGCCGGTGTTGGACTTGCCGCCCATCTCGTTCATGGCCATCGCCAGCGTGGTGTGCGCCTCGCGGGAGATGGAGCCGAAGGACATGGCACCGGTGACGAAGCGCTTGACGATTGCTTCTGCCGGCTCGACCTCAGCAAGGTCGACGGGCTTGCGGCCGAGTTCCTCGGCGCCCTTGATCCGGAACATGCCACGGATCTGATAGCGGCCGGTTTCCTCGTTCACGATGCGCGCGAACTCGCGATACTGGTCGGGCAGCTTGGAACGCACCGCGTGCTGGAGCACGGCGATGGAGTCCGGGGTCCACATGTGGCTTTCGCCGCGCATGCGGTAGGCATATTCGCCGCCAACGTCGAGCGAGCGGCGCAGGACGGCGACGTCGCCGAAGGCCTGGGCCTGACGGTCCACGGTCTCGCGGGCCACTTCGTCCAGGCCGATGCCCTCGATGGTGGTCGCGGTGCCGAAGAAGAACTTCTCGACAAAGGCGCTGGACAGGCCGATGGCGTCGAAGATCTGGGCGCCGCAGTAGGACTGGTAGGTCGAGATGCCCATCTTGGACATGACCTTGAGGATGCCCTTGTTGATGGACTTGATGTAGCGGTAGACCACTTCCTCGGCGTCGACTTCCTCGGGGAAGTCCAGCTCCATGTGCATGGAGAGCAGGGTCTCGAACGCCAGGTACGGGTTGATGGCTTCCGCGCCATAGCCGGCCAGCACGCAGAAGTGGTGCACTTCGCGGGCTTCGCCGGTTTCCACCACGAGGCCCACGGAGGTGCGCAGGCCCTTGCGGATCAGGTGGTGATGCACGGCAGCGGTCGCCAGCAGCGCCGGAATGGCGATACGGGACCGGCTGATCAGGCGGTCGGACAGGATGATGATGTTGTCACCATCCAGCACGGCCTTCTCGGCGCGCTCGCACAGTTCCTCGAGAGCCTTCTCCATGCCATCCGCGCCCTTGGAGGCGGAATAGGTGATGTCGAGGGTCTTGGCGGAGAACTGGTTGTCGGCAATGTCCCCGATGGCGCGGATCTTTTCCAGATCCGCGTTGGTGAGGATCGGCTGGCGCACTTCCAGACGCTTGGAGGTGGAGACCTCCTTCAGGTCGAAGAGGTTCGGGCGCGGGCCGATGAAGGACACCAGGCTCATGACCAGTTCCTCGCGGATCGGGTCGATCGGCGGGTTGGTGACCTGAGCGAAGTTCTGCTTGAAGTAGGTGTAGAGCAGCTTCGACTTGTCGGACAGCACGGAGACCGGAGTGTCGGTGCCCATGGAGCCGATGGCTTCCTGGCCGATGGTTGCCATCGGCTGCATCAGAAGCTTGATGTCTTCCTGCGTGTAGCCGAAGGCCTGCTGACGGTCGAGAAGGCTCTCGCCGGCAACGGGTGCACGTTCACGCACCGGCGGCATGTCTTCGAGCACGATCTGCGAGCGGTGCAGCCAGTCCCGATAGGGGTTGGCGGTGCACAGTTCGCGCTTCACCTCTTCATCGGAGATGATGCGGCCCTGTTCCAGGTCGATGAGCAGCATGCGGCCCGGCTGCAGGCGCCACTTGCGGACGATCTTTTCTTCCGGCACCGGCAGAACGCCGACTTCCGACGACATGATGACATAGTCGTCTTCGGTGACGATGTAGCGGGCCGGACGCAGGCCGTTGCGGTCGAGCGTCGCGCCGATCTGGCGGCCGTCGGTGAAGGCCACTGCGGCAGGGCCGTCCCACGGTTCCATGATCGCGGCGTGGTATTCGTAGAAGGCGCGGCGGTTCTCGTCCATCAGCGGGTTGCCGGCCCAGGCTTCCGGGATCAGCATCATGGCTGCATGGGCGAGCGAGTAGCCGCCCTGGACGAGGAATTCCAGCGCGTTGTCGAAGCAGGCGGTGTCCGACTGGCCTTCATAGGAGATCGGCCACAGCTTGGTGATGTCGCCGCCGAAGAGCGGAGAGGACACCGAAGCCTGACGGGCGGCCATCCAGTTGACGTTGCCGCGCAGGGTGTTGATCTCGCCGTTGTGGGCGACCATGCGGTAGGGGTGGGCAAGGTCCCAGGACGGGAAGGTGTTGGTGGAGAAGCGCTGGTGCACCAGGGCAAGAGCCGAGGTGAAGCGCTCGTCCTTCAGGTCCTTGTAGTAGGCGCCCAGCTGATAGGCCAGGAACATGCCCTTGTAGACCAGGGTGCGGCTTGACATGCAGACCACGTAGAAGCCGTGCTTTACCGCATCGCTCTCGGCGCGGACGGTGTTGGACACCACCTTGCGCAGGATGAAGAGGCGACGCTCGAACGTGTCCTGATCGATGCAGTTGGTGCAGCCAATGAAGACCTGGGCGCAGAACGGCTCGGTGGCCGCAATGTCCGGGGCCTTGGACAGGGAGGAGTTGTCGGTGGGCACATCGCGCCAGCCGAGCACTTCCTGGCCTTCCAGCGCGATGACGCGCTCGACGATTTCCTTGCACTTGGCGCGCAGGGCCGGGTCCTGGGGCAGGAACAGGAAGCCGACGCCATACTTGCCCGGTTCGGGCAGGGTCACGCCCTGTGCCGCCATTTCCTCGACGAAGAAGGCATGGGGGATCTGCACCAGCATGCCGGCGCCGTCGCCCATGAGCGGATCGGCCCCAACCGCGCCGCGGTGGGTCAGGTTTTCGAGGATGTTGAGGCCGTCTGCCACGACCTGGTGCGACTTCTGGCCCTTCATGTGGGCAATGAAGCCGACGCCGCAGGCATCGTGTTCGCGCGCGGGATTATAGAGCCCGTTCTCGGCAGCGTCGTGCAGACGTTTCGACAGTGTCGTGCCCGCGGTGGTCGCCGGGGTCATCTCTGCCTGAATCGTGCCGTTCTGGATCGCCGTGCCGGTCGTCAGCTCTATTCTCTTCATTTGCTCCCTCACGTGTTCGCACACGATGTTTCCGGGCCGGGGTCCGGCGTCAGGCTGTCGTCCGGGTCGCGTTCCTTGCGGGATGCGGCTCGTGTGACGACCCTGGCCATCGGCCTCGGCTCTGTCGAAATTCGAACGCCTGTTCGCCGTCGTCGGGATTTGGCCCCTGGCGAGCTGGCGTGGTGTCGATCCGACCTTGCGTCCGGTTGCTCCGTCCCGTGTGCGCCTTGCGTCCGTCTCTTGCGGGAAGAGGGGACGCGGCGTCTTGCACCTTACAGGCTTTGCAAGCAGGCGGATCTTTCGTGATCCGGTCCGCAATCGACGTCATTCCCCGGGGTCGGTCCCGATCCGGTCTCACCGCTATCCGGCGCTGCCCTTGCAGTCCGGAGGGCAGCGGACGAGGTGGCCGTGCTCCGTGGTCTCGTAAATGGGACAGTGATGCTGTCCTATTGCAAGCGGCGCGACCATGCCAGATTTCCACCAGCGGGGCAAGTCCGTTTGTCCCCGACACTATTATAAATATTTCGCGGGCGCAGTGCCAAATCGCTGTTTCGTGGCTTTTGGAGGCTCAAAAGGAAAGATTCTTGCACGCCGTGGCGAATTCAAGGCAGCGAGGGCTGTCTGAGGTTGCGGTGCGGCGATCATATCTTGCGCCGCAAGAGGCTGGTCGGGAACAGGCGTTCCGATCACGGCGGGTGTCACGGGCGTTTGATTTTCCATTGATCGGGGAAGTTGGGAAGGTCTGCCTGCGACCGGTCGATGAACCGGCTGCGCGTGATCACAAACGGATCGACCGAGAGGAGATCGAGATGAGCAAGACCCGACTGACCGCGACCGTTCTGGCTGGTGCCATGGCCGGTGCCCTTGCCGGGATCGCTGCCCCGCAGGATGCTGCCGCTCAGGCCAAGGAAAAGTGCTACGGCGTGTCCCTGAAGGGCCAGAACGACTGCAAGGCCGGACCGGGCACCACCTGCGCCGGAACGTCCACCGTCGATTATCAGGGCAATGCCTGGACCCTCGTGCCCAAGGGCTCCTGCGCCGACATGAAGCTCCCGGGCGAGCGTCAGGGCTCCCTGTCTCCGCTCGAGCGCGATCTGCCCAAGGCCTGATCGTCCTCCGGCGACCGGATTGCGGAACCGGCCTGGCCTTCGGGTCTGGCGGTTCCGGCCGGTTTGCGCCAGCCTGGAACAAGGAAGAGACCGGATGACCACCATGAGCGACCTGGCTGGGGGACTTCCCGCGGCCGCCGGACTGGGGCTGAAGCCTGACCATGTCCGCGAGATCCTCGAAATGCGCCCGGCCGTCGGCTTCTTCGAGGTTCATGCGGAGAACTTCATGGGCGACGGGGGCATGCCCCATCGCCAGCTCTCGGCCATCCGCGAGCTCTATCCGGTCTCCCTGCATGGGGTGGGGCTGTCGATCGGTGGGGAAGACCCGCTCGACAAGGGTCACCTTGCCCGGTTGAAGCGGCTGGTCGAGCGCTATGCGCCCGCGCAGTTCTCGGAGCATCTGGCCTGGTCCACCCATGAGGGAACCTATTTCAACGACCTGCTGCCGCTGCCTTACACGGAGCAAACGCTGGCGCGGGTCTGTGATCACGTGGATGAGGTTCAGGAGGTTCTCGGGCTGCGGATGCTCCTGGAAAATCCGTCGACCTATGTCGCCTTCAGCGAAACGACCCTTTCCGAAACGGAGTTTCTGGCGGAGATCGCCGGGCGGACCGGCTGCGGTCTGCTGCTCGACGTGAACAACGTGCATGTGTCCTGCGTGAACCAGCAATGGTCGCCGCAGGACTATCTCGCGGATTTTCCGATGCAGCATGTGGGCGAGATCCATCTGGGCGGGCATGCGCAGGACACGGATGATCTGGGGCGGCCGCTGCTGATCGACAGCCACGACCGGGAGGTCGATGCGCAGGTCTGGGCGCTGTTTGCCGACGTCATTGCCCGTCATGGGTCGCTGCCGACGCTGATCGAATGGGATCAGGCACTGCCCGATCTTCCGGTGCTGCTCGACGAGGCGCGCCGGGCGGAGGCCATCCTGTCTGCTCACCGCCTTTCTGGCCACCGCCCTTCTGGCCACCGTCTGGCTGCCGACCAGGAGATGCGCCGTGCGGGATGACCACACTGCGCTCGGGTCCTCTCGGCTGGCCGGCGGGCTGCTGGTGCCCGTGGCGTCGGGGGATGATCTGGCGCGGGCCCTGCCGGCAGGCGTCGTCGGCCCCGAGGGACAACCGGCGCCCAGGCGTTTCTCGGTCTACCGGAACAATGTGATGTCGAGCCTGATCGAGGCGCTGGGCTCGGTCTATCCGGCGATCAGGGGCCTGCTCGGTGAAGATTATTTCAAGGCACTGGCAGCGGAGTTTATCCGCGGCCATCCGCCACGGTCGCCGGTGCTGCTCGATTACGGTGCGGAGTTCGCGGGGTTCCTCGAAGGCTTCCCGCCGCTGGCGGACTATCCCTATCTGGCGGATACGGCGCGGCTGGAATGGGCCTGGCTCAAGGCCTATCACGCGGCAGATGTGCCCGGCCTGTCGCCGGCCTGTCTGGCGGGAGTGGCTGCCGATGCGCTCGGCGAGCTGACCCTCAGGCCCCATCCGGCGGCGGCGATCCTGATGTCGCCCTGGCCGGTGCATGAGATCTGGCAGCGCAACCGCACGCAAGATGCGCGGGAGGCCCTGCCGCCGCCGGATCTTTCGCCGGGCGACCGGGCGGTTCTCATCCGGCGTCCGGAGCTGGAGGTCGAGGTCACGGATCTGAGCCCGGTCGAGGCGCGGTTCCTGACCGCTCTTCAGGCAGGCGAAACGCTGTCTGGTGCTCTGGACACGGTCCTTGCCCATGAAGAGGGCGAGGCGGACATAGCCGGGCTGCTGGCAAGCCTTGCGACAAGCTCCGCGTTTTGCGCATTGCATCGCGGATCCGCGTGCTGAACATTTGAAAAACGGGACTGGTCGAAAGACAGGAGACCGGCCTTGCGCGACGCGGGGCCGGAACGGAGGGTGACATGGATGGTGCAATCGGAATGATCCATCGCGGCCACAAGGCCGCGGCCGAGGGCGTGGAACGTCTGACGCGGGACTGGCTTCCCGGCCTTGCGGCCCGGCTCGTCTTTGCCAGCGTCTTGCTCGTTTATTTCTGGCAGTCGGGCCTGACCAAGCTCGGCGAGGGCGCGCTCGGCTTCCTGATGCCCTCCGATGGCGCCTATGCCCAGATCCTGCCCGGGGTGATGGATGCGGCCGGCTATGACGTGACCCAGATCCCGTTCTTTCCCTATGGGCTGATCGTCCTGCTGGGCACCTGGGCGGAATTCGTGCTGCCGCTGCTCGTCGTCCTCGGGCTCTTCACCCGGGTGGCCAGTGTCGGCATGCTGGGGTTCCTTGCGGTCATGACGGTGGTGGACATCACCGGTCATCACGTGGAGGCGGAAACCATCGGTGCCTTCTTCGACGCCAATCCCGGCTCGGTGATCGCGGATCAGCGGCTGATGTGGGCCTTCCCCCTGCTGATCCTTGCGCTGATGGGGCCCGGCCGGATCTCGCTCGATGCCTGGCTGGGCGCGCGGATGCGCAAGCGCGCCACCTATTATTGAGACGTGGACCGATCCGCCGGCAGCCGATCTCGTTGCAAAGTGGCTTGCGGAGCCGGCGGAGCTGACGCACTCTCCGCGCCATGAACTTCTCCAGTGACAACTGGGCAGGAGCCACGTCGCCGGTCATGGCGTCTCTGGCCCGCCATGCCTCCGGATTTGCTCCCGCCTATGGCAGCGATCCGCTCACCCTTTCCGTCGCACAGCGCTTCCGTGATCTCTTCGAGAGGGACGTGAAGGTCTTCTTCGTGGCCACCGGCTCGGCCGCCAATGCGCTGGCGCTCTCCGCCTATGCGCGTCCGGGCGGTGCGGTCTTCGGGCACATGGATGCCCACATCCGGGTCGACGAATGCGGCTGTCCCGAATTCCTGACCTCCGGCAACCGCATGGTTGGCGTGCCGGGGCAGGACGGGAAGATGACGCCCGACGCCCTGCGCCAGACCATGGAAGCCTACCCGGACGGGGTGGTGCATCACGGTCAGGTGGCGGCCGTCTCCCTGACCCAGGCGACCGAAAGCGGCACTGTCTATACGGTCGAGGAAATTGCCGCCCTCAAGGAGGTTGCGACTTCCCGCGGGGTGCCCCTGCACATGGATGGCGCGCGCTTTGCCAATGCGCTCGTGAGCCTCGGCGTGACGCCAGCGGAGATGACCTGGAAGGCCGGTGTCGACGTGCTGTCCTTCGGCGCCACCAAGAACGGATGCTGGTGCGCGGAAGCGGTCGTCTTCTTTGATGAAGCCGGCGCGAAGGGTTTCGAATATATCCGCAAGCGGGCGGGTCACCTGTTTTCCAAGAGCCGGTTCGTGGCCGCCCAGCTGGACGGCTATCTCGCCGAAGACAGCTGGCTGAAGACGGCGGCGCACGCCAACGAGCAGGCGAGCCGGCTGGGTGCCGGGATCGTGCAGAAGGGAGGTCGGCTTTTGTCGCCCGTCCAGGCCAACGAGGTCTTCCCGGTGCTGAGTAGCGAGCAGGTAACGCGCCTGCGGGCCGCCGGGGCCGCGTTCTATGAGTGGCCGGTGGCGCACGACCATCCGCAAGCTCTGAAGGACGGTGAGGTCGCCCTGCGTCTCGTCACGAGCTTTGCGACCGATCCTTCGGAAGTCTCGGCGTTTCTCGACCTGCTCTGAGCGGATTGGTCCTCTTGAATGCGACAACGGCCGGATCCTTCGATCCGGCCGTTGCCGTTTGGGGGGGAGAGACCACCGGTTGGAGGGACAGTGGGAGGTCTGTCGTGTCCGGTGGTCATCCCGTCAGGAGCTCCGGATGTCCCGGAGCCATGAGGTCAGTGGGCCTGAGCCTCGATCTGCCTGGCGCTTGCGCTGCCGATCTCGATCTTGCGCGGCTTCATCGTTTCGGGAAGCTCGCGGACCAGGTCGATGTGAAGCAGACCGTTTTCGAGCAGGGCACCTTCCACGCGGACATATTCCGCGATCTGGAAGCGGCGCTCGAAGGCGCGGGACGCAATGCCCCGGTAGAGCACGTCGCGGCCCTCATCTTCGGCTTCCTTCTCGCCCTTCACGGTCAGCACATGTTCGCGCGCCTCGACCGAGAGATCCTTCTCGGCAAAGCCGGCCACGGCCATGGTGATGCGATAGGCGTTCTCGCCGGTGCGCTCGATGTTGTAGGGCGGGTAGCTCGGGGCGTCCGCATTGGCGCTGTCGAGCATGGAGAAAAGCCGGTCAAAGCCCACGGTGGAGCGATAGAGCGGAGAAAAGTCAAAATGGCGCATATCTCTGTCCTCTCTTGAGCAACGGATATTTCTGATGCCGAACCGATCCCCCGTCTTGGCGAGATCGTTCGTGTGTCACAGGCCCGGATCCGGCGCCTGTGAACCTGAGATAAGCACGCGTTTGATGGATTCAAGAGGGCGGTTTTTGCACATGAATGCCAGCTGAACGAAGCCTTCCGTTTCGGTTCAAGTGGCCTGGAGCAATCTCCTCTCATCAACAGCGGCAAGGGCGACAAGGACATCGCCGCCGCCTGCCAAAGACCGAGGAGAAAGCTCATGACCCGCATGACCGCCAAGTTTGCCCGCAGCTTCCTGACCGCTCTGGTTCTGGGGGGCTCCATCGTCACCACCGCCGGTGTGGCGTCTGCCGCCGGCTCCAATATCAGCTCTGGGCACGCCCCTGTCGTCCAGGCAGACTATCGCGGTCACCACGGTGATCGGGGCCAGGGCCGGGATCAGGGTCGAGACTGGAACCGCGACCATGACCGGCGCGACGAGCGAGGTGCCCGCGAACATCGCCGCGATGACCGTCGCCACTGGCTGATGAGCGAACGCGACGTGCGCCGCAGCCTGCGCCGTCAGGGCTTCGAGGACATCCGGATCGTCGGCCAGCGCGGCCCGGTCTACATCGTCAAGGCGGATGGCTGGCGCGGCCTTCGCGAGCGTCTGGTGGTGGATGGCCGCTCCGGTGCCATCATCGGCCGCGAGCCTGCCCGTGGCCAGGGGTTCCACTGGAGCTACCGCTGGTAAGTGACGTCGCATCATCTCTCTGATGGCAAAGGGCCCCGCCACCGCGCGGGGCCTTTTGCGTTTTCGCGCCAAGGAGCCGCCCAAGTTGCTTCGGCGCAGTTGTCGCTCCGCCACCAACGCCTTATTGTCGTGGTGATTTCCCGAACATGGCTGCGGACATGACCCTGATCGATCACCCGGACAATCCGATCCCTGCGGGGGGCGCCTGCGGCTTCCTCAAGACCGGGGACGGCGCGCAACTGCGCTATGCGCACTGGCCCTCCTCCCATGGCGGGCGCCGGGGCACGGTCACGATCCTGCAGGGGCGGGCAGAGTTCATCGAGAAGTATTTCGAGGTGATCGAGGATCTGCGCCGGCGCGGCTTTGCGGTGATTGCCTTCGACTGGCGCGGGCAGGGTGGGTCGGACCGGCCCCTGCGCAACCGGCGGCGCGGTCACGTGCGCTCCATGCGACAGTATCAGGAAGATCTGCGGACCATCCTGCGCAAGGTGTCGCTGGCCGAATATCCCGGTCCGCATTTTGCCCTCGCCCATTCCACCGGCTGCGCCGTGCTTCTGGCCGAGGCGCCGCGCCTGCGCACGACGCTGGATCGCGCGGTTCTGTGCGCGCCGCTCGTCGGCCTCTTCGATGCGCCCTGGAAGGAGCGCTCGGCCTTCCGCCTTGCGCGGCTCATGACGCTGTGTGGGTTGGGGGGGCTCTTCGTGCCCGGAGGCAACAGCGAAACCATCCTGCCCTTTGCCGGGAACCGGCAGACGAGCGACGAGCGCCGCTTTGCCCGCGCCAACGCCGTTCTGGAGGCGGGGGCCGATCTCGGGCTGGGCTCGGCCACGGCCGGATGGCTCAATGCGCTGGCGCAGGCGATGCTGTCGTTCCGCAGCCGGGACTATGGTCCTTCCGTGTCGCTGCCCTGTCTCATGATCACCGCAGGGGCCGACCGGATCGTCTCGACCCGCGCGGCCGAGGAGCTGGCGTCGCGGATGAAGTCCGTCGGCTATCTGGAGATCGCCGGGTCGGCCCACGAGATCCTGATGGAGCGCGACGTCTTCCGGGATCAGTTCTTCACCGCCTTCGACGCCTTCATTCCGGGGCAGGTGGAAGCGCCGGCCCTTCTGGAAGAGCCGGCGCGCATGTGAGGCCTCAGACCGCGGCGCGGGAGAGGATCGTCAGAAGCTGGTCATGCAGGCGCGGGTCGCCGCTGGCCACCACCTGACCGCCGTCTGCCGCGCTGCCGCCGGTCCAGCTGGTGATCACGCCGCCGGCGCCTTCGATGATCGGGATGAGCGCCACCACGTCATAGGCCTGCAGGCCGGTCTCGATGACGCAGTCCACCTGACCGGCGGCCACCATCGCATAGCCATAGCAGTCGCTGCTGTAGCGGTTGAGGCGGGTGCGCGAGGCAATCGCCTGATAGGCGTCGGCCTCGGCGCCCTGGAACATTTCCGGCGCGGTTGTCAGCAGCACGGCGCTCTCGATCTCGGCGCAGGGGCGGGTCGCGAGTGTTCGTGCACCCAGCGGGCCTTCATACCAGGCGCTCTTGCCGTCGCCCGCATAGGTTTCGCCCACATAGGGCTGGGCCATCATGCCGATGGCGGGCTTGCCGCCGGTCTTCAGGCCGATCAGCACGCCCCAGGTCGGCAGACCGGAGATGAAGGCGCGGGTGCCGTCGATCGGATCCAGCACCCAGACATGTTCCGCGTCGAGGTTTTCCGATCCGTGTTCCTCACCCAGAATGCCGTGATCCGGATAGGCGCGGTTGATTTCCGCGCGCATGGCGGTTTCCGCGGCCCTGTCGGCGATGGTCACCGGGTCGAAGCCGCCGGACTTCTTGTTCTCCACGTCGAAGCCGGTGCGGAAATGCGGAAGGATCGCAGCACCCGCGGCACTGGAGAGAGTGGTCAGAAAGGGGACAAACGGATGGGATGAAGACACGAAAAGCTCCAGTCATGGTGCGCGGCACTGTCAGATCCGGCGGGCGGGGCGACGGTGTTCGGAAAGCTGTCTTTTCAATTAGGTCAGTCGCTTAAGGGGACGCAACCGAAAAGAACGCAAGTTGATCGGGCGAATTGCCTAATTTTCGGACATGCCCTGCATAGAAGCGAGGCTTGACCTTTGTGCGTTGCGGCGCGATATTTATTGCAGCGCGAAACGATCTTTCCGAGTAGCGCCGCCCTCCTTGGGCGTTTCCTCCCTAGACTCGGGCCGCTTTTCAGCGGCCCTTTTTTCTTTCAATCGATGCAAGGTGTTGAAATCTCGGAGAGATGCGTCTTTCCCGGGAGCCGTTGGCGTGCGCCTATTCGGCGGCCTGCGCCTCTTCCTGGAAGGGATGGTCCGGCATGGCGGTCAGCTCGCGGGCGAAGATCGCCAGATCGTTCTGCAGGCGGACGAAGTGCTGGTTCGGCATGTGGGTCGTCTCGTCCATGTAGAGACCGCGGTTGATCTCGATCTGCAGCGCGTGGAGGCTACGGTTCGGCCGGCCGTAATGCTCGGTGATGAAGCCGCCCGCATAGGGCGTGTTGCGCGAGACCTTGTAGCCGAGGCTGCGGAGCAGGGCGCTGGCATAATCCACCAGTTCTGGCGCACAGCTGGTGCCATAGCGGTCGCCGAGAATGAAATCCGGCTTGGCGTCGGTGGAGGCGTGGCGCACGGTCGAGGGCATGGAATGGCAGTCGATCAGCACAGCAAAGCCGAAGGTCACATGGGTCTGGGCCAGCAGGCGGCGCAGGGTGGTGTGATAGGGCTTGTAGATCTCCTCGATGCGCCACAGCGCCTCGGACACGGGCAGGCGGTGCCGGTAGATCTCCTGGTTGTCACTGACGATGCGGGCAATGGTGCCGAGCCCGCCCGCGACGCGGATGGAGCGCACGTTGGCATAGGGCGGCAGGCGATCCTCGAACATCTTTGGATCGAGCTCGTAGGGCTCCCGGTTCACGTCCAGATAGGCGCGGGGAAAGTGAGCGCGCAGCATCGGGGCGCCCAGCGGCACCACGTGGGTGAAGAGCTGGTCGACGAAGGCGTCCTCGGAGCGACGGATGGTCCGCTCGTCAAGGCGCGAGGCCTGCAGGAAGCTGCGCGGATACTGGCAGCCGGAATGGGGGGAGTTGAAGACGAAGGGCAGGCGCTGGTCAGCCGGGGTGAGTACCTCGAACGGGGGGCGTCCGTTGAAATCCGCACGGAGTTCCGGTGCGGGTCTGCCGTCCCGATCCGCGTTCCGTTCCAGGTCCCTTTCCGATGCCAAATCCATTCCTTTCCTTGGTCCCGTGACCGGGTGACGCATGGTGCCAATGAATTAACATCCCGTCCACAGAAACCCTTATTTCGGTAGGCGGCGCTTGGTTTCTTACTATCTTTATACCCGATTCCGACTATAAACGGCAGGATAGGGCGGACCTGGTCCGCCATGCACAGTTTTAACAGCGAATGGTTGTTCACAATGCCGCGTATTCTCCTTGCGGAAGACGATAATGACATGCGCCGGTTCCTGGCCAAGGCGCTCGAGAACGCCGGGCACGAGGTGATTTCGTTCGACAACGGGCGCAGTGCCTACGAGCGTCTGCAGGAAGAACCCTTTTCCCTGCTGCTGACCGATATCGTCATGCCGGAGATGGATGGCATCGAGCTCGCGCGCCGCGCGACCCAGCTCGATCCGGATCTCAAGGTGATGTTCATCACCGGTTTCGCCGCGGTTGCCCTGAACCCGGAATCCGACGCGCCCAAGGATGCGAAGGTTCTGTCCAAGCCCTTTCATCTGAAGGACTTGGTTCAGGAGGTCGATCGGATGCTTGCCGCCTGAGGGCAAGTTATCCACGGGCCTGTGGGTGAGTGAAAAAAGTTTCGACGGGTTTGAAAAAGGGTGTTGCCACCTGTCCGGATCCTCGTTATATCGCTCCCCAACACGGCGCCACGGCGTCGTTGCCACCGAGGAATTCGGGCGTGTAGCTCAGCGGGAGAGCACTTCGTTGACATCGAAGGGGTCACAGGTTCAATCCCTGTCACGCCCACCATCTTCGCACCAAATGACGGTAACCGTCACAAGGTGTGGGTCGTTCCGGTAAATCAGGATAGCGCAGGGGTTGCCCAGCAGCGGTTCTGACGGCAAGGGCCACTCACAGACGAGCGCCTAAGGCGCTCGTTTCCATGTTTACGGGTAATAGGGCCCTTCCGAGGGACAGAGTCATGAAGATCAAGAATTCGCTGAAAGCGCTGATGACCCGCCACCGGGAAAACCGCATGGTTCGCCGTAAGGGTCGCGTCTACATCATCAACAAGAAGAACCCGCGCTTCAAGGCTCGTCAGGGCTAAGTGCGGAGCGCCTTCCGGCGCTCGCGAGATCTTCTTGTCCGTTTTGACGGATTGACCGCTGCTGCCGGGAGAGTCATCTTCCGGCATGCGGCTTTTTTGGTTTCCAATTTTCATGAGCGGCCTTGCCGTGGCGCCCGGTGCGACCGCGCAAGGCAATCCTTTGTCCTTCGAAGGGCCCTGCCTCGTCGTGGGCGCGCCGGCGCAGGTTGCACTCAGGGCCTGGCCCGGAGCCTACTTGCTTCCCATCCAGGATCTGGACCCGGAGGCCGAGGCGCCAAGCCTCGACGATCTCCACACGCCTCTCGACGAACCGGACGGCGACGAGGGGGCGAGCCTGCCGCCTTCCGACGCTGCGCCCGGTGACGCGGATGGCGAGACGCCGGATGCCATGGCTGCGCTCGACCGTCTCTTTGACGAGCTCGCCACCGCCGGAGACGACGCTCAGGCCCAGATGCGGGCGCGGCGCATCCAGATGGTCTGGCTCCAGTCGGGCAGCGACACGGTGGATCTCCTCATGCGCCGGGCCGGCATCGCGCTCCAGCAGGAAGACTTCACTCTCGCCCTCGATCTGCTCGACGTTGTGACCACCCTGGAGCCGGACTACGCGGAAGGCTGGAACCGCAGGGCGACGGTCTTCTACATGCAATCGGATCTTTCCCGTTCGCTGGCCGACATCGAGCGGACCCTGTCCCTCGAGCCCCGGCACTGGGGCGCGTTGTCGGGTCTTGCCCTCATTCAGCGCAAGCTCGGGCAGACCGCGCGGGCCATGGAAACGTTCCGGCAGGTTCTGGCGATTCATCCGGGCCTGAGCGATGCGCGTGATGCCCTGGAGGAGCTGGAGGCGGCCAACGCGGGTCAGGAGATCTGATCTGCCGCCCGGTCGCTCCCGGCTTCACCGCGCGCTGCCGGCATTGCCAAACGCGGCGCGCCGACTACCCTATTTCCCATGACAACGTTTCTGGTTCTGGCCGGCGCGCTCGCGCTGCTGGCGCTCTACACCCTCCATCGCACGCGCCGAATCGAGCGGGACCATCCGCCGACGGGCGAGATCCTGCGCGTGGACGGGGTCGACATGCATTATCACCGTCTTCCGACGCAGGGGCGGGGTGCCGCCCTGCCGCCGCTGCTCTTCATCCACGGTGCCAGCGGCAACGGGTGGGACCAGATGAGCGCCTTCCGGCCGCATCTGGAGGGCCGTGCGGAGCTGATCTTCGTCGACCGGCCGGGCCTTGGCCATAGCGGCCGGGCAGAGGATCACGCGGACCCCATGGAACAGGCGCGCTCCATCGCCGGGCTGCTGGATCGCCTCGGCATTACGCAGGTAGTGGTCATCGGCCATTCGCTCGGAGGCTCCGTCACGGCGGCTCTGGGCCTGCTGCGGCCGGATCTGGTGCGCGGGCTGGTGTTTCTGGCACCGGCGACCCATCCCTGGCCCGGAGGGGTCACATGGTATTACCGGGTCGCGGCGCTGCCGGTGATCGGGCCCCTCTTCACCTGGACGCTGACGCTTCCCATCGCGGAGCGGGTCGCGCCCGCCTCGATGAAAAACGTCTTCGCCCCGGATCCGGCACCGGCCGATTATGACGCGGCGATCCGCTTGCCGCTGCTGTTCCGGCCCAGGTCGTTCCGGGCCAATGCACGGGATGTGGCAGGGCTCAAGGCCCATGTCACCCGGCAGGCGGAGCGCTACGGCGAGCTGACGCAGCCCACGCTGATCTTCACCGGCGACCGGGACACGGTGGTCTGGCCGCATATTCACAGTGACGGTCTGGAACGGGATCTGCCGCGTGCGCAAAAGCGCCTGCTGCCGGGGGCAGGGCACATGCCCCATCACACCCACGGGGCGGAGCTGGCGGAGGCGATTCTGGAGCTGGCGGAGCAGGTGGCGCGGTTTGAGGGCCTGCATGATGGCGCGCAGCAGAATGTGCTCCAACCTGCCTGAGGGAACGTCTTTCGGGCGTCGCCCATGAAAAAAGCCGGCGCGCCCCAGGGCGGCCGGCTTTTCAAGTGTCCCGAAAGGGGCTGGCTTACATGCCGACGCCCGGGCCCATGCCGAGAGCCTGCAGGTAGAGGTCGAGTATCGCCTCTTCCTCTTCACGCTCGTGCGGCTGCTTCTTGCGCAGGGACACCACCTTGCGGAGGATCTTCACGTCGAAACCGTTGCCCTTGGCTTCCGCGTAGACATCCTTGATGTCGTCGGAAATGACCTTCTTTTCTTCTTCCAAGCGCTCGATTCGTTCGACGAACGCGCGCAGCTGATCTCCGGCTACCGGATCGGACATTCTTCTTCTCCTTGATGACGATGCAACGGGGCGCAAACGGCCCGAAAAGGTTGAGCGTGGGGTGCCAGAACTGCCGGGCAAGGTCAAGCGTCCTGCCCGGGTGGCGCTCACGAATGGTCGGGTTTGTTCACCTCGAAGGCGGCTTTCTGGTCGGCAGAGGCTTCGGTCTGGTAGGTCTGCTTCCAGGTCTCGTAGGGCATGCCGTAGACGGCTTCGCGAGACTGGTCCTTGGTCAGCTCCACGCCCTTTTCCTTCGCGGCGTCGAGATACCAGTTGGACAGGCAGTTCCGGCAGAAACCGGCGAGATTCATCATGTCGATGTTCTGCACGTCGGTGCGGTTGCGCAAGTGCGAGACCAGCCGGCGGAAGGCGGCAGCTTCCAGCTCGGTGCGGGTGGCGTCGTCCATTCTCGGGCTCCTTGGATGGTCAGGGTTCGGACGGAAGGATGTGACCCGCGGCCTCCGGGTGAGGCGCCGTGGGTGCGGACCCAGACAATTGGATGTTTTCATCGGCCTTGCAAGATCTCAGGTCAGCGGGTGCGATGCATCTCGTCGTTTCACGGAAATGCACAAAGCGGGGGTGACGAGAGCGCCTCGCGCGGTTAGTGTGTTGATCTTGTTGTGGTCCACGCGCTTCGTCCGCGGTTCCGCCTCCCTCCTTTCCTGACGTTCCGTTCGTCGTCTGCTTTGTGTCCGGATCCCGTGTTTAAATCGATTAGTTTGACCGTATTCCCTGCCGTTTCGCGCCGGTGGGGTGTTTCCTGCGGAAAAGCGGCAGGTCGATCGCATGGGCAGCCGACCCCTTCCTGAAGGCCGTGAGATGACCGATTCCCGCGCATTTCTTGAATCGCTCTTTGCAGCTGCCGTTCGTGCGGCCCAGCCGGACGTCTGTCTCTTGCCCTTTCTGCCAGCGCCGCCGGAAGGCGGTCGCCTGATCCTTCTGGCTGCGGGCAAGGGGGCTGGCGCCATGCTCTCGGTTGCCGAGCGGCATTACCGCGAGACGCTGGGACTCGGGCCCGACCGGCTGGTGGGCCTTGGCGTCACCCGTCATGGCTATGCGCAGCCGACCGGGTCGCTCGAGCTGGTCGAGGCGGGGCATCCGGTTCCGGATCAGGCCGGGGTTGAGGCGACCGCACGCTGTCTGGCGCTGGCCCGGGACGCGGGTGAGGCTGACCATGTGGTCGTGCTGCTGTCCGGGGGCGGATCGGCCAACTGGATCGCGCCGGTCGAGGGCGTCACCCTTGAGGACAAGCAGGCGCTGACCAAGGCGCTTTTGCGCTGTGGGGCGCCGATCGACGAGATCAACACGGTGCGCAAGCATCTGTCGCGGATCAAGGGCGGCCGGCTGGCGGCGCTCTGTGCGCCGGCACAGCTTACCACGCTCGCGATTTCCGACGTTCCGCACGACGATCTTTCCGCGATTGCTTCCGGTCCGACGGTGCCCGACACGGGAACGCTGGCGGATGCGCGCGAGATCTGCGCGCGCTACGGCGTGGCGCTGGCACCGGCCATCGAGGCGGCCCTGTCGGATCCCGCCAACGAGACCCTGAAGCCGGAAGACCCGGTCTTCGCCCGGGCGACCTATCAGCTTGTGGCAAGGCCCCAGGCCTCGCTCGAGGCGGCGGCCGAACTGGCGCGGGCGGCGGGGTACGAGCCGCTGCTTCTTGGCGACAGCCTGGAGGGCGAGGCGCGGGACGTGGCGCAAGCCCAGGCGGCGCAGGCCGTTGCTCAACAGGAGGCCGGGCGCAAGGTGGTGCTGCTCTCCGGCGGAGAGCTCACGGTGACGATCCGTGGCGACGGACGCGGCGGCCCCAATCAGGAATATGCGCTGGCGCTTGCGGTGGCGCTCGGCGGTCGGGCCGGCATTCATGCCCTGGCCGGCGATACGGACGGGACCGACGGCGGGGCAGGCCTTGCCAGCGATCCCGCCGGTGCGATGGTTTTCCCCGATACCCTGACGCGAGGGCAGGGGCTCGGCCTTGATGCGGCCTCATTCTTGGGGCGAAACGACAGTACGGGTTTTTTTGAAGGTCTTGGAGATCTGCTCGTGACCGGTCCGACCTTCACGAATGTCAATGACTTTCGGGCCATCGTCGTTGACAACCCGAAACAGGGCTAGCAAAAAGCTAAAGCTATAAAGACGCGAGAAAAAGACTTGTTCATGTCGACGGATGGGGAACGACGCCTGGGGCTCGCGGACGCGAGACTTGCCTTCGCTGCGCGCGTTGCGAGAGGGATGCTGCTGGCCTCTGCAGCTCTTCTCGGCCTGTCCGTTTCCGCCCATGCGGATCTGCGTCTGTGCAACAAGACGGAAAGCAAGGTCGGCGTGGCCATCGGCTACAAGGACAAGGTAGACTGGATCACGGAAGGCTGGTGGAATCTGGAGTCCAACAGCTGCGAGACCCTGGTCCCTGGCTCCCTGGTGTCACGCTACTATTACATCTATGCCGTTGATTACGAGCAATTTGGCGAATGGGGCGGGCGTGCGTTCATGTGCACCCGCGAGAAGGAATTCACCATTCGCGGAATACAGGACTGTGTCGCCCGAGGATACGAGCGCACGGGATTCTTTGAAATCGACACGGGAGAACAGAGCAGCTGGACGGTCCAGCTGACGGAACCCGTGCAACAAGGGGCAGGTGGGCGATGAGGCGTAACCGACGAGTCAAGATTCTGGCAACTCTCGGGCCGTCTTCTTCCGAACCAGAGGTCATCGAAAAGCTTTATCGCGCCGGGGCGGACGTGTTCCGCATCAACATGAGCCATACGGATCATGACCGGTTGAAGATGCTGGTCGAGCGCATTCGCTCGGTGGAGGAAAAGGTAGGACGGCCGATCGGGATCCTTGCGGATCTGCAGGGGCCGAAGCTGCGGGTGGGAACCTTCGCGAACGGTCCGGTGATGCTGGAAAACGGCGCCCGGTTCGTGCTCGATGCGGACAAGACCCCCGGCGGTCAGGATCGCGTGCATCTGCCGCATCCGGAAATTCTCAAGGCTCTCGAGCCGGGTCACCGTCTCCTGCTGGACGACGGCAAGATCCAGCTCAAGGTCATCGACTGTTCTGCGCAGCGCGCCGAGACCGAAGTGATCGTCGGCGGCAAGCTGTCTGACCGCAAGGGCGTCAGCGTTCCCGATTCCGAGATCGCCACCAGCGCCATGACCGACAAGGACCGCAAGGACCTGGTTGCGGCACTTGCCCAGAACGTGGACTGGATCGCGCTCTCCTTCGTGCAGCGTCCGGACGATATTGCCGAAGTGCGCAAGGTTGTGCGTGGCCAGGCGGGCATTCTCGCCAAGATCGAGAAGCCGCAGGCCATCGGCCGGCTGCACGAGATCATCGAGCTGTCCGACGCCATCATGGTGGCCCGTGGCGACTTGGGCGTGGAAATGCCGCTGGAACAGGTTCCCGGCCTGCAGAAGCAGATTACCCGCGCCTGCCGCAAGGCCGGCAAGCCGGTGGTCATCGCCACGCAGATGCTGGAATCCATGATCACCGCTCCGGTTCCGACCCGTGCGGAAGTCTCCGACGTGGCCACGGCCGTGTTCGAAGGTGCCGACGCGGTCATGCTCTCGGCCGAATCTGCTGCCGGCGATTTCCCGGAAGAAGCGGTTGCGACGATGGACAAGATCGCGCGGGAGGTGGAGCAGGATCCGCATTACCGCACGATCATCGACGCTCAGCGGACCGAGCCGGAAGCAACCGGTGCGGATGCGATTTCGGCCGCCGCGCGCCAGATCGCCGAGACCCTGCGTCTTGCTGCCGTGGTCTGCTACACCACGTCGGGGGCGACCGCCCTGCGCGCTTCGCGCGAGCGTCCGACCTCGCCGATCATCGTCCTGTCGCCGGTTGTCCAGACCGCGCGCCGTCTGGCGCTCGCCTGGGGCCTGCACTGCGTGGCGGGTGACGATGTGGCGAACGAGGACGACATGATCGACCGCGCCTGCCGTGTGGCCTTCGAGGAGGCTCACGCCAAGCCGGGCCAGCGCATCATCGTGACGGCCGGTGTGCCCTTCGGCACGCCGGGCTCGACCAACCTGCTGCGCATCGCCTTCGTCGGCAGTGACGGACAGGGCGGTCTGTGATCCTCTGATCCATCGGATCTGATCAACGAAAAAGGCCGCTGGAACCCCAGCGGCCTTTTTTCATGTCCGGTGATCGATGGCGCGGATCGGCTCAGCGCACGTATCGCACGGGCAGTACGATCACGGCCGGGCCGTCGAAGCGTTCGGAGCGCATGGCGCCATAGGGGAAGGGGCTGAAGCCGCTGGCCAGGAAGCGATTGCCGACCTGCATCAGGTCATTCAGCTTGCGCTGATGGGGATGCTGGAGGCTTGCCACCTGGGAATTGCGCTTGGTGGGCACGGCGGAGAGCAGCTTCGGATCCGACTTGTTCGGCAGGCTGACGAAGCCGGCCAGCGGATCGACGATCTGGTCACGCGGGATGGATCCGGAGACGGAGCTGCGGGTCTTGGTCGCGGCCTGGTCAACCGTCTGATCCGCGGAGGCACTGGCCCAGTCGGTGGCGCGGGCGCCAGAGCGGGCGGAACCTTCCTGCGGGGCGCTGCGAAGAGATGCGCCGCCCTGGGTCAAGTCTGCTGCGGCCGACGCATAGGCAAGGGTTGCGGCCGGGGTCGGGCGTGCCTGACCGGAGGCGCCGGTGGCTGCCGCGATGGCGGCCACGCCGTTGGCGGGCACGGGCGGCACGGCATTCGGGATCGCCTCGGAAGCCGATTCCTCTGCGCTGGCCACGACCACTGCGGCCTGACGGGTCTGTTCCGTGCGGGCGGCCTGTTCGGTGGCGCGCTGGAGGGCGCTGTTCGGTTTCTGGGCGGGCAGGATGCTGGCGAAGGCGAAGCGGGTCGCGTCTGCTTCTGCCTCGGCGGGGGCCTCTTCAGCCGGTGCCGGAACGGGGGTCGAAGCCGCCACATTGATGCCGGAGCCGATGGACTGACGCTGGGCGTCCAGCGTGTTGGCCGGTGCGGGCGGTTCGGCGCGCGCAGGTGCGGCACCCGGCTTCAGATGCGGCGTGGCGCTGGCCACGGCGAAGGGCAGGGACGTCGGCGTCTCGATGGCCGGGGCGGGAAGCGCCGGGGTTTCCGGCGTGATGAGTGCCGGGGCCGGAGCCTCGGCCGGAACCACGTCGGCCTTGAGGATCGGGATTGGCGGTGCGCTGAGCGCCGGAGCGGCGGCGGTTGCCGGGGACGATGCGGTGGCAGGCGTGCGGCCTGCAGCGATCTGGCCGGGGGGCGTCGGGGCGTCGGCGCGGGCGGCGGCCACGCGCGAGCGCTCGGCCGGTTCGGAATTGCCCAGAAGGCTCGCCAGGAAATTGCCGCCGCCAGAGGTTGCCGGATTGACCAGCGCGCTCGGCTTGGTGTCCCGCGAGGGCGTGGGGGCGGCCGTGGCAACCTGGGTGAAGGCGGAGGTCTTGCCGTTGTTCAGCTTTTCAAGCTTGCCGGCCTTTTCCTCGGCCATGGCGACCTGATACCCGGACAGCGGCTTGCCGTCGCTCGGGAGGTGCAGGGTCTTGCCATCGGGGAAGATTTTGGCGAGCTGCGAGCGGGTCATGCGCGGCCAGTGGCGCACACTGCCGGTGTCCATGTGCACGAAGGGCGAACCGGATGTCGGATAGTAGCCCACGCCGCCCACCTGCTTGCGCAGGCCCGTGGCGCGCAGGGTCGCGAGGTCGACGCCGGGGATGTAGAAGTCCATGGCATGGCCACGGGTGTGCTGGCTGTTCTCGGCCACCCCACTCGAGCGCTTGCGCAGCATGTTGTTGGTTGCCGGAGACCGGTAGCTCGACACCACGTAGATCGGGTTGGTCGCCCGGACCTCCTGATAGACTTCCCAGACCAGGTCCAGGAGCTTCGGGTCGATGGTGGTCATCTCGTTGCGGCGCCAGTCGCGCAGGAAGCGGTTCGCCTCGCGCAGACCATCCTTGAGATACTGACCGTTCTTCTTGAAGGTGATCTTCACCCGCTCATGGGTGTGGGTGTTGTAAAGGCTAAGGGTGCGGGTTTCCGCCTGCGCATTCCCGGTGCCGAGGCCCAGGCCGACCCCAAGTCCGAGCCCAAGACACAGGGCCCCAATCAGGCCCTTGCGCAAACGCTTTCGGGCATGTGAGCTCAACACCTGAACGGACGGGATACGCAAATTACACTCTCGCCTTTTTGCGGGCTCGCTGGCCCAAATCGCTCCCCAGCGAATGAGCATGCTAGCCGTCCCGGGTTAAGAAGCCTTTACCTTGTTCCCAGATGATCCAGAAACGTGGCGAAAAAGCAACGGCTCAGCCTTTGCGTGTCAGAAAGTGACGAAAATCCGCCCGAAAATCCAGTCGAATCCGACATGGGGCAGCTGCGGATCCTGGCAAAACCGCAGGGATCGCGGCCTGCTTTCCGCCCTGAGCCAGGGAAGTGAGTGCACCGGAAGGGCTTGACGGGCGATTTTTGGCAGGTGGCACAAACACATGCGCCGGGGACGAGCCCCGGCGCAGGAAAGATCGGCAGGTGCTTGCTGCTCAGAGGTCGTCGGGAACGGCGACCGTGTAGTTCAGCGGAAGGCGGCCACCGTCGGCGAAGATCGTCTGACCGGTGACATAGCTGGAATCGCTGGAGGCGAGGAACGCGGCGACGCCGGCGATTTCCGAAGGCTCGCCCACGCGCAGCATCGGCGTGCGGGACAGGATCCGGTTCTTGGCGGCCGGATCATGGTTCACCGAGGCCAGCATGTCGGTCATGATCGAGCCCGGGCCGATGGCGTTGACGCGAATGCCATAGGGGGCAAGCGCCACGGCGGTGGTACGGGTCAGCTGGGCGACGCCGCCCTTGGACACGCAGTATGGGATCTGATTCGGGATCGCGAGAACCGAATTGATCGACGACATGTTGATGATGCAGCCCGGTTCGCCACCGTTCTGGACCCGTTCGACCAGATGGCGGGCGACGGCCTGGCTGCACAGGAACGTGCCCTTCAGGTTGACGCCCAGAACCCGGTCGAGGTCCTCTTCTTCCAGCTCCAGGAAGTCGGCGCCGACGACGATGCCGGCGTTGTTCACCAGAATGTCGATGTCGCCATAGGCATTCAGGGTCTCAGCCACCAGATTGCGGACGTCGAGGCGTTCGGCAACGTTGCAGTGGATGTAGGTCACATCGCCGAACTGCTTCAGGTCGTCGACGGCCGCCTGCCCGGCGTCGTCATCCACGTCTGCGATGACAACCTTCGCGCCGTCGGTCAGGAACCGCTTTGCAACCGCCAGGCCAATGCCACGGGCCGCGCCCGTGACAATGGCAACCTTATTTTCAAGGGACACTGAAAACCTCTTCGCCAGTTCAATAATCTTGGCCGCCCAAGGGGCGGGACCCCGACAATACGGCGAGAGGATCAGGCTGTCGATGCACTTTCCGGAACAGGGTCATGACCTGGACAGAATCCCATGCTGGGCCAAAGCCTCTGAAATCTCGTCCAGAATTGCCGGATCATCGATGGTCGGGGGCAGCTTGTACTCCTGACTGTCGGCGATCTGACGCATGGTCGCCCTGAGGATCTTGCCCGAGCGGGTCTTGGGAAGACGGTCCACGGTGATCGCCAGCTTGAAGGCCGCGACCGGGCCGATTTCCTGACGCACGCGCTGGACAAGTTCCTTCTCGATTTCCGCCGGTTCCCGGTTGACCCCGGCCTTGAGCACCGCGAATCCACAGGGCACCTGGCCCTTGAGCTGATCGGCGATGCCGATCACGGCACATTCGGCCACGTCCGGATGTCCGGCGAGCACCTCTTCCATGGCGCCGGTGGACAGGCGGTGTCCGGCCACGTTGATGATGTCATCGGTGCGCGACATGATCGAGAGATAGCCGTCGTCATCGAGAATGCCGGCGTCTGCGGTCTTGTAGAAGCCCGGGAATTCCTCGAGATAGGCCGAGCGGAAGCGGGCATCCGCGTTCCACAGGGTCGGCAGGCATCCGGGCGGCAGGGGCAGGCGGATGACGATGTTGCCGAGCGTGTTTGCGGGCAGGGGCAAGCCGCCATCGTCGACGATCTGCACGTCATAGCCGGGCAGGGGAACGGTCGGAGAGCCGGGCTTGATGGGCAGGAGGCCGAGCCCCATCGGGTTGCCCACCATGGGCCAGCCGCTTTCGGTCTGCCACCAGTGGTCGATCACCGGAACCTTCAGCACCTCTGCCGCCCAGTTGACCGTGTCCGGATCGGCGCGCTCGCCGGCGAGGAACAGGGCCCGGAACTGGGGCATCTCGTATTTGGCGATCAGCTTGGCCTGCGGGTCTTCCTTGCGGATGGCGCGGAAGGCGGTGGGGGCAGTGAAGAGCGCTGCGACCTGATGCTCGGCGATGATGCGCCAGAAGGTGCCGGCGTCGGGCGTGCCGACCGGCTTGCCTTCGAAGAGGATCGAGGTGCAGCCGTGGAGCAGCGGGCCATAGACGATGTAGGAATGGCCGACCACCCAGCCCACGTCTGAGGCGGCCCAGAAGACCTCGCCCGGTTTGACGCCGTAGAAATTCTCCATGGACCACTTGAGCGCGACCATGTGTCCGCCGGTGTCGCGCACGACGCCCTTGGGCTGCCCCGTGGTGCCGGAGGTGTAGAGGACATAAAGCGGATCGGTCGCGTTCATCGGCTCGGGCGCGGTCTTGCGCCCCTCGCTGACGGCACGCTCAAGGGCTACGCCCAGATCGTGATCGCGGCCTTCCACCAGATCGGCGCGGCACTGGTCGCGCTGAAGCACCAGACAGCCGTCGGGCTTGTGGGTGGCGTGGTCGATCGCGGCATGGACGAGGGGCATGTAGGCGATGACCCGGCCGGGCTCGATGCCGCAGGAGGCGGCGATGATCAGCTTCGGCTTGGCGTCATCGATGCGGGTGGCCAGTTCGTTGGCGGCAAAACCGCCGAAGACGACGGAATGGATCGCGCCGATGCGCGAACAGGCCAGCATGGCCATGGCCGCTTCCGGAATCATCGGCATGTAGATGATGACCCGGTCGCCCTTGGTGACGCCATGGTCCTTCAGCAGGGCGCCGAAGGCCTGCACGTGATCGAGCAGTTCCTCGTAGGTGTAGGTGCGCTTTGCGCCGGTGATCGGGCTGTCATAGATGATGGCGGGCTGGCCGGGGCGGCCGCGTTCCACGTGGCGGTCCAGACAGTTGTAGCAGGTGTTGGTTTCCCAGCCCGGGAACCAATGGCCGTAGGTTCCTGCCTCGCTGTCGAACACCGTGTCCGTGCGCCGGCTCCAGTCGATCTCATTGGCGGCCTTGCGCCAGAAACCCTCCGGATCGGCGGACCAGCTGTCGTAAACTTCCTTGTAGCGGCTTGCCATCTTCTTCCTCCCGAAGCGCCCGTCCTTGCTTCATTGCTTGTTCAGGTGACGTTGCGTTCCGGCGTCAGATTGCGGCAAACAGCGGCGCGCTGGCAAGGGTCGCCAGGGTCAGCAATTGGACGTAAAGGCAGTGCCTGTCTCACAGGCGGCTTTACGAGCCCGTCTCCTGCGTGCTTGATTGGCGTCCCTCAGTGCCGCTCCGGCGCCCTTTCTGACCGAGGCTCCATGCATCCCATCGCGGATCCCCTTTTCTATGTGGCGGCCATCCCGGCGGTGCTGCTGGCCGGCCTGTCAAAGGGCGGGTTCGGCGGCTCCATGGCCATGCTGGCCGTCCCGCTGATCGCCCTGGTGATCTCTCCGATCCAGGCGGCGGGCATCATGCTGCCGATTCTGGTCGTGATGGATGTGGTGGGGCTGCTGGCCTATCGCGGCCATGCGGACCGCCGCAGCCTGTGGATCCTCGTGCCGCCGGCGCTTCTGGGCATCGGGCTCGGCTGGGCCACGGCCGCCTTCGTCAACGAGGCCTTCGTGCGGCTGCTCGTCGGGGCGATGGCCCTGATCTTCGTCGGCGACCATCTGCTGCGACGCGGACGGGCGCGGGTTGCCAGTGGTCACAACCGGGCCAAGGGGGCCTTCTGGGGCACAGTGGCCGGCTTCACCAGCTTCGTCAGCCATACGGGCGGCCCGCCCTTCCAGCTCTACATGGTGCCCCTGCGCCTGGAGCCGACCCTCTTTGCGGGTACGGCCGTGATCTTCTTCGCGGTCGTCAATGCGGTGAAGCTGGTGCCCTATTTCCTGCTCGGCCAGTTTGACCCGACCAATCTGGCGACCTCCGCCGTGCTGCTGCCGCTGGCGCCGCTCGCCACGCTTGTCGGGGTGTGGCTGGTGAAGGTGGTGCAGCCCGATTTCTTCTATCGCTTCATCTACATCATGATGGTGATCGTGGGGGTGAAGCTGATCTATGACGGGGCCCTTGCCCTGCTTGCGTGAGGCGAGGTGTCGCAATCCGTCCTTCGTCGCCGTTGCATGGGGACGCCGATTGGCGTTCATATAGCCTCTTGGCGGCTCCGGGAGGGCCGCACGGGAGGATACCAGACATGCAAGACCAGACGACGCGCGCCCCCGGTCCCTATGATCAGGGGCTTGCCCGACGCGAGGCAAATTACACGCCGCTCAGTCCCTTGAGCTTCCTTGCTCGGGCGGCGGACGTGTTCCCCGACCACATTGCCATCATCCACGGCAAGGCCAAGACCGATTACCGCACCTTCTATGCGCGGGCGCGCCAGCTCGGCTCCGCCCTGAGCGGTCTCGGCATCGGCAAGAACGATACGGTCACGGTGATGTTGTCGAACACGCCGCCCATGCTGGAAGCCCACTACGGGGTTCCCATGACCGGGGCGGTACTGCATTCGCTCAACACCCGGCTGGATGCGGCGATCATCGCCTTCCAGCTCGATCACGCGGAAACCAAGGTCGTCATCACCGACCGGGAGTTCGCGCCGGTCATGAAGGAAGCCCTGGCGCTGGCCAGCGTGAAGCCGGTGATCATCGACTATTCCGACCCGGAATATCCGCAGGACGGCGAGAGGCTCGGCACCCTCGACTACGAGGCGTTCCTGTCGGCGGGTGATGCGGCATTCGAGTGGTCCCTTCCGGCGGACGAGTGGGATGCGATCTCGCTGAACTACACGTCCGGCACCACGGGCAATCCGAAGGGCGTGGTCTATCATCATCGTGGCGCCTATCTGCTGGCCCAGGCCAACATCCTCACCGCCTCCATGGCCAAGCATCCGGTCTATCTGTGGACGCTGCCAATGTTCCACTGCAACGGCTGGTGCTTCCCCTGGGCCCTGTCCATCGTGGCGGGCACCCATGTGTGCCTGCGCTGGGTGCGCCCCGACGCCATGTGGAGCGCCATGGCCGACGAAGGCGTGACGCACATGTGCGGGGCGCCGATTGTCATGTCGACCCTGCTCAATGCCCCGACTGCCGCCAAGCGCGAGCTCACCCAGACGGTCGAGTTCTTCACCGCGGCCGCCCCGCCGCCCGAAGCCGTGCTTGCGGCCATGAAGGCGGCCGGGTTCAACGTCACGCATCTCTACGGGCTGACCGAGGTCTATGGTCCGGCCGTGGTGAACGACTGGCACAGCGCCTGGGACGCGCTGTCCCCGGCCGAACAGGCGGCGAAGAAGGCCCGTCAGGGCGTGCGCTATGTGGCGCTGGAAGGGCTGACCGTGCTCGATCCGGTGACCATGGAGCCGGTGCCGGCCGACGGGGAGACCATCGGCGAGGTCATGTTCCGCGGCAACGTGGTCATGAAGGGCTATCTGAAGAACGAGGCGGCGACCGACGAGGCCTTTGCCGGCGGCTGGTTCCACTCCGGCGACCTCGGCGTGCTGCATCCGGACGGCTACATCCAGCTCAAGGACCGGTCCAAGGACATCATCATCTCGGGCGGGGAGAACATCTCCTCCATCGAGGTGGAGGACGTGCTCTACAAGCACCCGCAGGTGCGCTCGGTAGCTGTCGTCGCCCGGCCGGACGAGAAGTGGGGCGAGACCCCTTGCGCCTTCGTCGAGGTGGCGGAAGAGGGGGCGGTGACGGAAGCCGAACTCATCGCCTTCTGCCGCGAGCGGCTGGCGCATTTCAAGGCGCCGCGCACCATCGTCTTCTGCGAGTTGCCCAAGACGTCGACGGGCAAGATCCAGAAATATGCCCTGCGGGAACAGGCGCGCCAGCTCTGAGGCGCGGGACAAGAGTTGAGTGAACAAAAAACGCCGCGGAGAGATCCGCGGCGATTTTTTGTGTCGTGCCAGATGGGGCGCTTCGGTCGGCTGTTGTCTTGGCCGGCCGGCGCCGGGGAGGGAGAGTGGCCTTGATCCGTCCCCCGGAGTGCCCTGTCAGTGCAGGGTTTCATCCTTGCGTATACGCTCGATCTCTTCCTTGAGCTTGAGCTTTTTCCGCTTCATGTCGGCGACGGCAAGAGAGTCCGTACTCGGATGCAGGAGTGCGTCTGCGATCTTGCGTTCAAGGTCCGCATGGCGGCGCTGAAGCTGGGCGAGATGCGATTGCATTGTCATGAATTGCCTCCTGTTGGTTGGCTCAACCGGGGCATCGTGCCATAGGGATCGGGTCCTGTCGATGCGACCAGACGGTGAGCCGGTAAAGTTTTGTGACGCTGCGCCGGCTTCCCGATTTTACCGTTTAAAGAGCCTGAACGCGGGTAGGCAGAGCGAGCTTCGCGTGGGTGTTGAGACGGGCTGCGAGCGAGTGTCGCGAAGTGCCTGAAGGTGGATGAGAATTGCACCTACCGCCGCTCTGTGGCATGAAAAGTCCGGACAGTTTGCTCCCTGGCTACAGGGCTCGCGCGAGGGAATGTATGGGCAACGCGGACGATCAGGAATTGCGCATGGAACTGGCCCGGCTGCGTCAGGAGCACCGGGATCTCGATGCGGCGGTTCAGGCCCTGTCTCTCACCGGCAGTGCGGACGCCCTCCAGCTGCAACGGCTGAAGAAGAAGAAGCTGTCCATCAAGGACCGTATTTCCGCGCTGGAAGACCAGCTCTTTCCCGACATCATCGCCTGATCCCGCAGGGTCTGTTTTTCTTGGGGTCCGGGTCTTGCGCACGGGCAGGCCCTGCCTATACTCCGCGCCTTCGAAAGCCCGAGAATTTCAGCAGCAAGGGGTGGTGACGTGGCAGGCAAGGACGTAGCAATCATCATGGGCAGCCAGTCGGACTGGTCCACCATGAAGCACGCAGCGGATGTTCTGGAAGAACTGGGCATCAGCCACGACGTGCGCATCGTCTCCGCCCATCGCACGCCCGACCGCATGTATGATTTCGCCAAGTCGGCCAAGGCCGAGGGCTTCAAGGTCATCATCGCCGGCGCCGGCGGGGCAGCCCATCTTCCGGGCATGACCGCAGCCCTCACGCCGCTTCCCGTCTTCGGCGTTCCCGTTGAGAGCAAGGCGCTCTCCGGCGAGGACAGCCTGCTGTCGATCGTGCAGATGCCGGGCGGCATTCCGGTCGGCACGCTGGCCATCGGCAAGGCCGGGGCCACCAACGCCGGGCTGCTGGCCGCCGCTGTGCTCGCCCTCATGGACGAGCGGATCGCAGAAGCGCTCGATGCCTTCCGCGCCAGCCGCACCGCTGCCGTGGCTGAACGCCCGGTCGACGAATAAGCCCCTTCTCGCAAGCATCTGTCATCTCCCTCCGAAAGGCCCTCCGATGAGCACTCCCGTCCGCCTCCGTCCCGGTGACACGATCGGCATCCTGGGGGGCGGGCAGCTCGGCCGGATGATGGCGCTGGCCGGGGCGAGCCTGGGCCTGAAGAGCCACATCTTCTGCCCGGATCCGGACTCGCCGGCCTTCGAGGTCGCCGATGCCTATACGGTCGCGCCCTATGAGGATGTGGCCGCGCTCGACGTCTTCGCCTCGCAGTGTCAGGCGATCACCTATGAATTCGAGAATGTTCCCGGTCCGACGGCCGCTCATCTGGATGCGCGCTGTCCGGTGCGGCCGGGGGTGCGCGCGCTCGAGGTCTCGCAGGACCGTATGTGGGAAAAGGAATTCCTGCGCGGCGCCGGAGTGGATATCGCGGACTTCGCGCGTATTGACAGTGACGGGGATCTGGAAGCGGCTTTGGCGGCCTTTGACGGTCAGGGCGTGCTGAAGACCCGCCGCTTCGGCTATGACGGCAAGGGGCAGGTGATGATCCGTCAGGCGTCGGATGCGCGCGGCGCGCTGGCGACCCTGAAGCACGCGCCTGCGGTGCTGGAACGGCTCATCGGCTTCGAACGCGAGGTCTCGGTGATCGTCTCCCGCGATGTGGATGGCAATGTCTCGGCCTATGATCTGGCGGAGAATGTGCACGAGCATCACATTCTCAAGACCTCGACCGTTCCGGCCTCCGTCTCTGGCGAAACCGCCGAGCGCGCGCGCCGGATGGCCGAGCAGATCGCTGCCTCCCTCGACTATGTCGGGGTGATGGGCGTGGAGATGTTCCTGTGCGGGTCGGGCGCAGATGAGCGCCTGCTGGTCAACGAGATCGCGCCGCGGGTGCACAATTCCGGGCACTGGACCCAGGATGCCTGCCTGACCTCCCAGTTCGAGCAGCACATGCGGGCCGTGGCCGGCTGGCAGCTTGGCTCGACCGAGCGCCACTCGGATGTGGTGATGGAGAACCTCATCGGCGACGAATGCGAGCGCTGGCCGCAGATCCTTGCCGAGCCCAATGCCCGCCTGCATCTCTACGGCAAGGCGGAAGCCCGGCCGGGCCGCAAGATGGGCCACGTCAACCGGATCACATCCAAGCGGGGCTAAGGCACAGGCCTCACCCTCGTCGGCCTTGACCTCGTGCCGAGGCTCCGGACAAGTGCCCTCGACGCGGTAGAAGACTTGATGCTCGGGACAGGCCCGGAGCATGACGGGATTACGGGGCTGGAGTCCCCTGTCATCTCGGATGACAAAGCCCCACCGTTGTCACCCCGGACGAAGGCGAAGCCTGACGATCCGGGGTCGGCGCCCCCCTTTGCTCCCTGTCTCACATGCCGGACAAGAGCGTTCCCTGGCTCTGAGATCCCGGGCCGGGCGCGTCAGCCTTTCATCAGCCCCAGCTGTTCCCTTCGGGCGAAGCGCACGTTGGTCAGCAGGCCGACGAAGGCGAGGCCTCCGGCCAGTCCGCTCCACACCCCGACGCCGCCCCAGCCGGCATGAATGCCGAGGGTGACGGAGAGCGTGATACCGACGACCCAGTAGCCGATCAGCGTGTAGATCAGGGGGACGTTGATGTCTCCCAGTCCGCGCAGGTTGTTGATGCCGATGACCTGGGCGCCGTCGACGATCTGGAAGAGAGCGGCCACGGCCAGGAACGATACCGCGAAGCCCAGCACTTCGGCCGACTGCGGGTTGTCGAAATCCAGATAGATGGAAATCAGGGTTTCCGGCAGGGTCCAGAACACCAGCGCCGAGCAGAACATGACGAAGAGGGCGACGACCAGGGCGGTCCATCCGGCGCGGCGCACCGCGTCCCGGTCCCCGCGGCCGGCAGCCAGACCCACGCGGGTCAGGGTCGCCTGGCTCAGGCCGAGGGGGATCATGAAGGTGATGGAGGTGATCTGCAGGGCGATGCCATGGGCGGCAAGCTGGATGGCGCCATTCCAGCCGACCAGAATGGAGGAGGCGGCAAAGAGCCCGCCTTCGGCCACGATGGCGATGGCGATGGGCAGGCCGACCTTCAGGATCTGCGCCAGCGTCGCCCAGTCGGAGCGCCAGATGCGGCCGAGAATGGCATAACGCTTCAGGCGCCGCTCGCGGGTGGCGTAGAGCAGCAGGACGACCATCGTTGCGGCGGTGGAGAAGGCCGAGGCGATGCCCGCGCCGGCGAGTTCCAGGCGCGGGAAGCCGAAGGCGCCGAAGATCAGCAGATAATCGAAGAGCGCATTGACCAGCGCGCCGCAGAACGTGGCCAGAAGCACGATCTTCGACTTTTCCATCACGGTCAGGAAGCCGCGCAGGGCGAGGATCATCAGCGCCGGCAGCAGGCTCCACTGGAGCGCGATCATGTAGTCGCCGGCCAGGGCTGCGATCTTCGGCTCCTGTCCGAGCAGCAGCAGGATGTCCTGTGCAAAGAACATCACGCTCCAGGCGGGGATGCAGTAGAGGCAGGCGATCCAGAAGCCCATGCGGATGATGCGCCGGAAGGCGCGGGTGTCGCGGCGCCCGCGGGCGTTGGCCCCAAGCGGGACGACAGCCTGGATCAGGCCTAGGCCGAAGAACCAGAGCACCGTGAACATGTTGAAGGCGAGCACCGAGGCCGCGAGCTTTTCCGCGCCAAGGCGGCCGATCATCAGCACGTCGGTGGTGTTGATCGCCATCTGAAGGAGCTGGGCGCCGGCAAGCGGCAGCCCGAGAGATAGGGTCGGGCCGATGTCGCTCGCCCACCAGCTGCGCAGGGTGGCGAGGGGCGAAGAGGCGGGGGATGCGGGGCGGGCCACGGGGAACTCCCAAGGGTTGGTCGCTGGTGTCGATCAGGGTGGGTGTTCTGAACACGCGGGCCTTGAGCCCGAGGATCGTCTAACCGGGATTTCCCCTTGCGTCCAGCAGGTGGGGCGGGGCTCTGTCGCGAGGTGGATCGGAGCCGCCGGAAACGGCGCTCAGCGGTTGTTCAGGCCCCTGAAAAAGGAATGTGCATCTTGCCTCGGGAGCCGCGCCTTTGGCTGTGGACAAGTGTTTCGGCTTCTGCTAAGACCGCGCCCACGATGGGACGAGGGTTCCGAACCCAGATTATCGGCCCCCATCCTTCTTTGCCAAATCGTATACGGCGCGGAGTTCCGCTGCCGTCACAGAACGGGATAAGACGCGTGCAGGTTCTGGTTCGCGACAACAACGTCGATCAGGCGCTTCGGGCGCTGAAGAAAAAATTGCAGCGTGAAGGCGTCTTCCGCGAACTGAAGCTGCGCGGCCACTTCGAAAAGCCGTCGGTCAAGAAGGCTCGCGAGAAGGCTGAAGCCATCCGTCGCGCCCGCAAGCTGGCCCGCAAGCGAGCTCAGCGCGAAGGTCTGATGACCTCCGGCCGTCGCTGAGACGCTCAAGCGCCACACGACACACGGACAGGAAGGCCCTCCATCCGACCGCAAGGGGATGGTCCGGAGCCCGTTCCTTCCAATTTTTCGGGAGCCGGCTGATCCGTCAGCCGGCTCTTCGTGCTTGCAATCCCCTGTGGTGTTGACTAGCCACAAGGTGAGACATGTGTCTTCCGGCCTGCTGCATGCGGCGGCCAGCAAGACATTCCCTGACAGACCAGGCAGACAGGCGAGGCAGTTTGCGGACATGATCGATCGGCAGGACAACCGGAAATTCTCGAAGATGCGCGCTGGGCTCGCCCTTGCCGCTCTGCTGGTGCTGGCCGGGTGCCAGACCGGGGCCGGCGTCTATGATGGCGTGCCGGTGGATCCGGCGGCGGGATCGTCCGAGAACATCGACAGCCTGTCGGCGGTGATCGAGGCGAATCCGCGTGATGCGTCCGCCTACACGACCCGTGGCGTGGCCTATGGCCAGGCCGGCAAGCTGGATGAGGCGGTTGCCGACTTCAACGCGGCGCTGACCCTCGACCCAACTTCGTATCAGACCTATGCCAACCGGGCGCTGGTCTATCGTCGTCTGAACCAGACCGATGCGGCGCTGGCCGATTACAACCGCGCGCTCAATCTGAAGCCGGATTACGAGATCGCGCTCGTCGGTCGCGGCAACACCTATCGCAGCCTCGGCCAGAACGGCCCGGCGCTGGCCGATTTCAACCGGGTCATTTCCCAGAACTCGTCCAATGCGCGGGCCTTCTACAACCGTGGCCTGATCTATCAGGCGCAGACCCAGCATCTGCGGGCTATCGAGGACTTCGCGACCGCCATCGGCCTGAACCCCAATGCGTCCGAACCCTATGTGGCGCGGGGCATTTCCTATCTGGCGGTGAATGATTCGGCCGCCGCGCTCGACGATCTGACCGTGGCGCTGAACCTGGACAAGAATTCCGCCGTGGCCTGGGCCAACCGGGGCGTGGCGCTGGAGCTTCAGGGCAAGATCCCCGATGCACGGCGCAACTATCAGAAGGCCATGGTGCTGGATCCGCGCAACGATCTGGCGCGCGAGGGCCTGAGCCGGATCGACCGGGGCGGCAAGGCCTGATCCAGGGCCTTGCGGCCAGGGGACGGGCTTTTCACCGCACAAAATTTCAAAGGGGCGCGAGCGGTTACCGCTGGCGCCCTTTTCCTTTGCGTGGGGAGATGTGGCAGGCCGTCCTGCGTCAGAACGGGCAGGGGGCCTTGAAGCGCATCCAGGCGCCGCCGACCGGATGGCGGACCGACAGTTTCTCGGCGTGGAGATTGAGGCGCGGTGCGGCTTTCAGCGCCTCTTCATGGGCGTAGAGCCGGTCGCCGATGATCGGATGGCCGATGGAGAGCATGTGCACCCGCAGCTGATGGGAGCGCCCGGTCTTCGGATTGAGCTCGACGCGGGTGATGGTGTCTTCGCGCTTCAGCACCTGCCAGTGGGTCTGAGCGGGGCGCCCTTCCTCGAAACAGATCATCTGGCGCGGACGGTTTGGCCAGTCGACCCGCATGGGCAGGTCGATGTCGCCGCTCTCGGCTTCGATCAGGCCCCAGACCCGCGCGATATAGGTCTTCTTGGTGTGGCGCCGCTCGAACTGCAGGCCGAGATGCCGGTGCGCTTCCGGGTTCATGGCGAGAACCATGACGCCGGACGTGTCCAGATCGAGCCGGTGGACGATGCGCGCGCCCGGATAGAGCGCCTGGGCGCGGGTGGCGACGCTGTCCTTGTGGGCCTCGGGCCGTCCGGGAACGCTGAGCAGCCCTTCCGGCTTGTCGATCACGAGCAGGTCGTCATCGGCAAACAGGACCTTCAGCGGGTCCATCGGCGGGTCATAGACAAAGGGTTCGTCGGGGGTCTGGTCGCTCATGGGCCGCTTATAGCGCAGGTGGGAAAAAACAAAAGGCGCGGGAGAGCTCCCGCGCCTTTTTCAGGGGTCAGTCACGTGATCTGCGAGGATCACAGGGCCTTGACGATGTCCTCGGTCATCTTCTTGGCGTCGCCGAAGAGCATCATCGTGCGGTCCAGGAAGAACAGCTCGTTCTGGATGCCGGCATAGCCGGAGCCCATGCCGCGCTTGACGAAGAGCACCGTGCCGGCCTTGTCCACGTCGAGGATCGGCATGCCGTAGATCGGCGACTGCGGATCGTCACGGGCGGCCGGGTTGGTCACGTCGTTGGCGCCGATGACATAGACCACGTCCGCCTGGGCGAACTCGGAGTTGATGTCCTCCAGCTCGAAGACCTCGTCATAGGGCACGTTGGCTTCGGCCAGCAGAACGTTCATGTGACCGGGCATGCGGCCGGCGACCGGATGGATGGCGTATTTGACTTCCACCCCTTCGGCCTTGAGCGAATCCGCCAGCTCGCGCAGGGCGTGCTGGGCCTGGGCAACAGCCATGCCGTAGCCCGGGACGATGATGACCTTGGACGCGTTCTTCATGATGAAGGCGGCATCTTCGGCTGCGCCCTGCTTGACGGGTCGGTCGTCCTCGCCGCCGGCTGCGCCGCCGCTCGAGGTTTCGCCGCCGAAGCCGCCCAGGATCACCGAGATAAAGGAGCGGTTCATGCCCTTGCACATGATGTAGGACAGGATCGCCCCCGAAGAGCCGACGAGGGCCCCGGTGATGATGAGCGCCATGTTGCCCAGGGTGAAGCCGATGCCGGCGGCCGCCCAACCCGAATAGGAGTTGAGCATGGAGACCACCACGGGCATGTCGGCGCCGCCGATCGGCACGATGATCAGGACGCCGAAGACGAAGGCGACCAGAACCACCAGCCAGAACAGGAAGGCGCTTTCCGTGGAGACCAGACCGACGACCAGCAGCACGAGCAGCACGGCAAGGCCGAGGTTGATCGCATGGCGGCCGGGCAGCAGGATCGGCTTGCCGGACATGCGCCCGTCGAGCTTCAGGAAGGCGATGACCGAACCGGTGAAGGTGATGGCACCGATGGCGGCGCCAAGGGAGGCTTCCACCAGAGCCTGGGCATGGATGTGCCCGGGTTCACCGATGCCGAAGGCGGTGGGCGCATAAAGCGCGCTGGCCGCCACGAAGACCGCAGCCAGACCCACCAGCGAGTGGAAGGCAGCCACGAGCTGGGGCATGGCGGTCATCGGAATGCGCTTGGCGATCATCGCGCCGATGCCGCCGCCGATGGCGAGGCCGAGGACGATGAGCACGATGGCGCCGAAGCTGACATGGCCTGCCACGAGGGTGGTGATCACGGCGATGGTCATGCCGACCATGCCGTAGAGGTTGCCCTTGCGCGAGGTTTCCGGGCTGGAAAGGCCTCTCAGCGCCATGATGAAGAGCACGGCGGAGACAAGGTAGAGAAGGGCCGTCACATTTGCAGACATGGTACGGTTCTCCCCTTATCGCTGCTTTTTCTTGTACATGGCGAGCATGCGACTGGTGACCATGAAGCCCCCGAAAATGTTCACGCTGGCAAGTACAAGGGCGATGAAGCCGAAGACCTTCGCCCAGATCGCGCCGTCACCGGAGGTCAGGCTGACGCCGACGGCCAGAAGGGCGCCGACGATGATCACCGACGAGATGGCGTTGGTCACGGCCATGAGAGGCGTGTGCAGGGCCGGGGTGACCGACCAGACCACGTAATAGCCGACGAAGATCGCCATGACGAAGACGGAGAAGAGATAGACGAAGGGCGCGACACCCCCGACGGCTTCTCCGGCCTGAAGGGCAACGCCGGCGACCTGATCGAGGTAGCCGAGGGCCGTGTCGGAGGCCTGACGGGCGCCTTCTGCGGCGTCTCCTGCGGCCTGCACGGCGGCGCGGGCCCGTTCGAGGGCTTCTGCCTGGGTCATTTCACTCATGCCTCACCCTCCGGCTTGGCGGCCGCGAAGGCCGGATGCACCACGGCGCCATCCCGGGTCAGGCAGGTTGCCTTCACCAGTTCGTCGTCCCAGTTCGGGGCGAGGGCCTTGGTTTCCTTGTCGATCATGGTTTCCAGGAAGGTCACCAGGTTCTTGGCGTAAAGGGCCGAGGCGGAGGCCGGAATGCGGCCGGCCATGTTGTCGTAGCCGACGATCTTCACGCCGCCGACGGTGGCGATCTTCCCGGCCTTGGTGCCTTCCACGTTGCCACCGCGCTCGGCCGCCAGATCGACCAGGACGGAGCCGGGCTTCATGGAGGCCAGCATGTCCTTGTCCACCAGCTTCGGCGCCGGACGGCCCGGGATCAGGGCGGTGGTGATGACGATGTCCTGCTTGGCAATGTGGGCCGCGACGAGTTCCGCCTGCTTCTTGCGGTACTCGGCCGACATTTCCTTGGCATAGCCACCGGCGGTCTCGGCCTGACGGAACTCGTCATCCTCGACGGCGATGAACTTGGCGCCGAGCGATTCGACCTGTTCCTTGGCAGCCGGGCGCACGTCGGTGGCGGTCACCACGGCGCCGAGACGGCGTGCCGTTGCAATCGCCTGAAGACCGGCGACACCGGCGCCCATCACGAAGACGCGGGCGGCCGGCACGGTGCCGGCTGCGGTCATCATCATCGGCAGGGCGCGGCCATAGTTGGCGGCGCCTTCGATGACGGCCTGATAGCCGGCGAGGTTCGCCTGAGAGGACAGGATGTCCATGCTCTGGGCGCGGGTGATGCGCGGCATGAATTCCATGGCGAAGGCGGCAACACCCTGCTTGCCGATCACGGCAAGGTCGGCTTCGTTGCCGTAAGGATCCATCGCACCGATCAGCAATGCGCCGGATTTCATTTCCGCCACCGCATCTGCGGCGGGGCGGCGAACGGTCAGCACGACATCCGCATCCGCCAGGGTGGCGGCGCGGGTGTCGCCGAGTTCGGCTCCGGCTGTGATGTAATCGGCATCGGGAATCTGGGCTGACTTGCCCGCGTCCTTCTCAACGACAACCTTTGCGCCAAGGCCGACGAGGCGCTTGACGGTGTCGGGCGTCGCGGCGACACGCGTTTCCGATGCCGCGGTTTCACGCGGCACTGCGATCTTCATGAATACTCCCCCTTGAATGGTCCGAAAGGCACCGGTGCGGCTCAGGCCGAGCCGGGCCCAAGCACATCCGTCCGCCCGACGGACGTGCCCCGGTCAGATGACGGTCAGGCCGTCAAACCGTCAGAATGGCCAGAATGCCGGTCAGGACGAAAACGCCTGCAGGCGGGATCCAGCCCTTTTCGCCGATGGCTGCGCCGATGGCAGCGGTGATCATCATGGCGATGAGCATGAGCCAGCCGAACACATGGGCCACGGTGCCGCCGAAGGCGAAGAGCACCAGGCACAGCACGATGGTCAGCACGGAAATGGTGCCGACCTTGGAGAAATTGATGAAACCTTCGTAGGTCCGCTCGTGGGCAGCGTAGTCCATTGCCGGCGCCGAGTTGTCAGACATGTATTCCCCCCTTGAAAACCGAGTCTGATGAAATTCTTACAATAAAGGTGCCGCTTGCGGCAATGCACCATTTGGTGTGGCCTGCGTGTTCCGTACCGTTGCCTTGAATGCGTTTCCTAAAGTCAGGCCGCGAGCGCGGGGTGCGCACTCCGTTTCAGCAGCTCTTCCTGCCGGGAAGCGACGGTCTCGGCGCTGAAACTCTCGATCTGCTCGTTGAACAGACGGTAGAAGTTCAATTCGGCCCGCAGATGCAGGAATACCGAACCGAGACCAATTGCCGCACGGTCCATGAAGACGAATTCCTGCGGCACGGTCACCGGCCCCAGTTCCTTCAGGCCCTTGTGCACCTGGAAGGCTTCCTTGCGGCCGTATTCCGCGGCGCTGACGCCTTCGGCAATCGGGCGCACCCGGTCGGTCAGCAGGGGGCCGTAGATGAAGCGGGCCCAGATGTTCAGCACGTCGATGGTGGCACGGGTCAGCCCCTTGTAGCCCCAGCTCTCATAGGCATGGACCACCCGGGCCTCGTCGCCTTCCAGCAGGCCCTTGTAGAGGTCTACCACGCCGGCCACGAAGTGTTCAGGGAAGATGCGGATGCAGCCATAGTCCAGCAGGTTGAGACCCAGCGGCTCGCGGCCCGTCTCGTCGGTGTAGACGGTGTAGTTGCCCAGATGCGGGTCGCCGTGGATCAGGCCGTAGTGGGAGAAGGGGTGCCACCAGGCGTGGAACATGACCTCGGCCAGCCGGTTGCGCTCCTCCTGCGGGTGGTCGCGGAAGTTCAGGATGGGTGTGCCCTCCAGCCAGCCCATGGTGAGCAGGCGTCCGGTCGAAAGGTCGGCCACGGTGTCGGGCACGCGGATGTCGTCGCGGTGGGCCAGCATCGTGCGGTAGACGCTCATATTCGCCGCCTCGCGGGTGTAGTCGAGTTCTTCGCGGACGCGGGCGGCGATCTCCTTGGCGATCTCGCGGCTGTCGATGGCGTTCTGGATGCGGCGATGGAGAGACACCAGCCATTGCAGCTGGGTGAGGTCGGCTTCCACCGCCGAGGCCATGTCCGGATATTGCAGCTTGCAGGCGACCGCACGGCCATCGGGCGTCACGGCCCGGTGAACCTGGCCGAGGGACGCGGCCGCCGAGGGGTCATGCTCGAAGCTGGCGAAGCGGGACTGCCACTCGGGCCCGAGCTCGGCCCGCATGCGGCGCTTGACGAAGGCCCAGCCCATGGGCGGCGCATTGGACTGGAGACGGGCCAGCTCCGCCGCATATTCAGGCGGCAGCAGGTCCGGCACGGTGGCCAGAAGCTGGGCCACCTTCATCAGCGGGCCCTTCAGGCCGCCAAGGGCATCGGCGATGTCCTGGGCACTGCGGGCAGAATTGAGGTCGAGGCCGAGGAGCTTCGATCCGGCCATCTTGGCGGCAATGCCGCCCATGCCGGTGCCGACCTTCGCATAGCGTCCGACCCGTGCGCTCAGCCGGTTGCCTTCCCTGTCCTGTGCCATCGCCTTGTCCATCTGCGGTTGACCTGCCTTGCTGATTTAGGCCGATCCGCAGGAAAAGCCAGCCCGCGCGGGCGAGGCGTCAGGTCGCAGCCGCGTCCGGGTGGACCGCGCGACGGGCAATGGCCTCCAGGGCTTCGGCAAGAGCGGGCCGATGATGGGTCAGGCCCTTGTAGGCGGCCTGCTGCGGCGTCAGGCCGAGCAGCTGCTCGCGCAGGCTCGCAGCCCAGACCGGGCCATTGGGGTGCTGCTCCAGCAGGGGCAGGGGGTCGTGGTGCACCTTGATGGTGAAGAGGATGTCGCCACTTTCCGGCAGTCGGCGCAGGGTCTGGCGCTCCACGCGCACATGCAGACCGATCAGGCTGGGCGCGCCGTCTCCGGTCAGCTGCGGGTCGATCTGCTTGGGCTGCGGATGGTGCAGGTCGTCATCGTCATAGATGGACCAGTTGTAGCGGGCGACGAGCTGCTCGGGCCGGAGATTGTCGAAGATTCGCGCGACGACATTTCCCATGCGCGCGCCGTTGAAGTCGGGCACGTTCACATGGATGTCGTGCATCGACTTGCCGAATTTCTCCAGCAGCGACCAGGACGAGGGAAAGCAGAGGCAGGCGGCGGCCAGAAGATAGCCATCCGGTCCCTTGCGCATCAGCACCAGATCCTCCTGCACCCGGCGCGCGGCCTGGATCAGCGGCGCGTCGTCGGGGTCCGACGTGACCGGGGCATCCGCAAAGGCTTCCGGCCGCCCGGCGAGATGGGCGAGGATCAGGTCGCGGGCTTCCGTCTGGGCCGCAAGGGTGTCCGGCAGGGCCTGGAAGACCTTGTCCCGCCGGTCGGCGAGCAGGCGCTTCTTGTAGGCGACGTCCCGGACGAAATGCCCGTCCGCTTCAAGCCATGTCTCCGGCGTGATCGGTTCGAGCCCGACGGAAAACGGCTGCTTCGACCCGTCATAGGGCGTGTGCAGGAAGGGCGGGAGGGGGCGTGAAGGGGGCACGGTCATGGGTGGAGGCTCGCCGGAGGAGGGCAGGTGATCCACTTTCCGCGTGCGGCGCCTGCAACGAAAGGGGCCAGCCACAGAATGTCTGAGGCCAGCCCCTTTGCCGTTCGCGATGAAGACCACGGGCCGGCAAAGCCCGCGCCATCTTCAGGTGCGCGTCATCTTCACTCCGCGTCTTTCAGGGCTTCCAGTTCGTCGATCAGCCCCTCGATGACCGAGAGACCCTTCTTCCAGAAGTCCGGATTGCTTGCGTCGAGGCCGAAGGGGGCCAGAAGCTCGGAATGATGCTTCGTGCCTCCGGCGCGCAGCAGGTCGAAATACTTGGCCTGGAAGCCTTCTTCGGCATCCTGATAGACCGCGTAGAGCGAGTTCACCAGGCAGTCGCCGAAGGCATAGGCATAGACGTAGAAGGGCGAGTGGATGAAGTGGGGGATGTACGTCCAGAAGGTCTCGTAACCCTCGTTCAGCTCGATGGCCGGGCCCAGGCTTTCCCGCTGCACGTCCATCCAGAGTTCGCCGAGGCGCTCCGAGGTCAGCTCCCCTTCGCGGCGTTCGGAATGGACCTTGCGCTCGAAGGTGTAGAAGGCGATCTGGCGCACCACCGTGTTGATCATGTCCTCGACCTTGGAGGCGAGCATGATCTTGCGCTGGCGCGGGGTCTCGGCCTTGGCCAGCAGGGACTGGAAGGTGAGCATCTCGCCGAAGACGCTGGCGGTCTCTGCCAGGGTCAGGGGGGTGGGGGCCATCAGCGGGCCATTTTCCCCGGCCAGCACCTGATGCACGCCGTGGCCCAGTTCATGGGCCAGGGTCATCACGTCACGGGTCTTGCCGAGATAATTGACCAGCACGTAGGGGTGGGCGCTGGGCACGGTCGGGTGGGCAAAGGCGCCCGGCGCCTTGCCGGCGCGGGCCGGGGCGTCGATCCAGTTGCGCTCGAAGAAGCGGCCAGCGATTTCCGCCATGTCGGGGGAGAAGCCGGCATAGGCGGTGAGCACGATGTCCTTGGCCTCCGCCCAGGGAATGGGCCGGGCATCGGACTTGGGCAGGGGCGCATTGCGGTCCCAGAAATTCATCTTCTCCATGCCGAGCCACTTCGCCTTCATGGCGTAGTAGCGGTGGGACAGGCGCGGATAGGCGTCGCGCACGGCGGCGACCAGGGCATCCACCACCTCGCGCTCCACCCGGTTGGCCAGGTGGCGACTGTCGGCGATGTCGGTGAAATTGCGCCAGCGGTCGGAGATTTCCTTGTCCTTGGCCAGCGTGTTGGTGATCAGCGTGAAGAGCGACAGGTTGCCGGAAAAGGTCTTCGTCAGGGCAGCGGCACCGCGGGCGCGCTTGTCGGGATCCGCATCCTGCAGCAGGTTCAGGGTCGGCTCCAGCGGCAGCGGCTCCGCCGCGCCTTCCACCTCGAAGCGCAGGGAGGCCATGGTCTCGTCGAAGAGCCGGTTCCAGGCGCCGCGACTGGTCATCGACTTCTCGTGGAAGAGCTGCTCGACCCGGTCTTCCAGCTGATAGGGCTTGTCCTTGCGCAGGTCTTCCAGCCAGGGCCGGTAATGGGCGAGGCCTTCATGGTTCAGCGCGGCGGTCAGGTCCGCGTCCTCGATCCGGTTCATCTCGAGGGTGAAGAACAGCAGGTGCGAGCTTGCCACCGTGATCTGTTCCTGCACGTCGCCATAGAACTTCTGCACCTTCGGATCGGTGGTCGCGCCGGCATAGGCCAGGCCTGCGAAGGAGATCAGCTTGCCGAGCAGATCCTCCAGCGCCTCGTAGTCCTTGATCGCGCCGAGCAGGGCGTCCGGGTCATTCCTGGCGAAGTCGACGAGCTTGCCCTTGTAGGTCTGTTCGAAGTCGCGGGATTTCTCGATGCCCGCCTTGAGGTCGGCAGCCACCTCCGGCGCATCCAGACCGGCGTAGAGATCGCTCAGGTTCCACTCCGGCAGCGGCCCCAGATCCGCCGACGTTGCGGCGGACGCGGTTGCGGGGGCGCGAAGGAGCGTTCGAGCGGAGGGACGGGCGTCGTGGATCATGGAGATCACCTCGATCTTTGAGCGGTGTTTGAGAGCCGCGCGGGCGTGTGTCCAAGGATGTAAAGGGTTTGGCCGCGCGCGCAAGACGTCGCGCTGTCTTTTGCCCAGACCGCACCTTTCGCTCTGGCAGGTGTCGGGTCGCCGGCGCAGCAAGACACGCGGGGGCTTTGGCCGGGAGGAACCGGTTGCGGGTCTCGCCGTTGTCCCTCCATGTCCTATGCCGTCTCAACCTCCGCCTCCACCCGCAGGGTCCTCGCCATCGTGATCGTCGCGATCGCCTTCTTCCTGCTGGACGTCTGGCTGGTGGAGACCCATCACATCGCGGGGCTGGATCAGGCGGTGCTGGAATGGTTCCGCAATCCCGATGATCTGGCAGATGCCTGGGGTCCGGCCTGGTTCGAGGAGGCGGCGGGCGAGATCACCACGCTCGGCAGCTACACGTTCATTCTGTTGCTCTCGCTGGTCGTCGTCGGGTTTCTTGCGCTCTATCAGCGCATCCTGGCGGCGGTCTTCATCGTGCTGGCCATTTCGGGCGGGTCGCTTGTCTCCACAGTCTTCAAGATGCTGTTCGAGCGCCCGCGCCCCGATGTGGTCGAGCATATGGACCGCACATTCACCTACAGCTTTCCCAGTGGCCATGCGCTGATTTCCGCCATGGCCTATCTGACGCTGGCCGCCGTCGCCGCCCGCTTCGTCGATCGGCCCTGGGCCCGGCGCTATCTGATGGCCTGCGCGGTCGCGCTGGCGTTTCTGGTGGGCACGAGCCGGGTCTATCTCGGCGTTCACTGGCCGAGTGATGTTTTTGCCGGCTGGTGTCTGGGCACTGCCTGGGCCGGGATCTGCTGGCTTGCTGCCGATTATCTGTCCCGCCGCACCGGCAGGGCGGACCGCGAAACCGATCTCGGCACGTCCCGGATCTGAGGAGAACGCCGAATGCCCGCACATGCCTGGCCCCACTGGATCGCCGTCGCCGCCCGCATGGGCTATGCGGCACGCGGTGTCGTCTATCTCGTGCTCGGAACCCTGACCTTCCTGGCGGCCTTCCGCGCGGCCAGTCATACGGGCAGCAAAGGGGCTGTGCGCACGCTGCTGGAACAGCCCTTCGGCTCGGTGCTCGTGGGGCTGCTTGTGGTCGGGTTGGCGGGCTATGTGTTCTGGCGGCTTATTCAGGCGATCTTCGATCCGGATGGCCTCGGCAACGGGGTGAAGGGGATCTTCATCCGCCTCGCCCTGCTTGTCTCGGCCTTTTCCTACAGCACGCTGGCGCTTTATGCGGCCTCGCTTCTCTTTTCCGTGCGGCTCTCCGGCGGCGGCGAGGAAGGGGGATCCGGCAAGGCCGTGGTGAGCGCGCTCAACGGCATCTTTTCTCTCGACACGTTGAACCTTGCACTGGCCGCAATCTTCGCCGGGGTGGCCATCGCTCACTGGTGGAAGGCCTTTGCCGGAACTTACGAAAAATACTTCAAGGCGGACGAGAGCAAGATGCAGATCATCCGCAAGGTCTCCATCGTCGGCCTTTCCGCGCGCGGCCTGATCTTCGCCACCCTGAGCTGGCTGCTCGTGCTGCGCTTCTTCGACCTGCAGGGCGAGGACAGCGAAGGCCCCAACCCGGGACTGAAGGACGCCCTGTCCTATTTTCAGGATCTGCCCTATGGCGCAGGCATTCTTGCAGGGGTGGGGCTGGGGCTCGGTGCCTTCGCGCTCTATTCTCTCGCCGAGGCCCGCTGGCGGCGCATCGAGACGCCGGACTTCGGATCCTGACCTCGGATCCGGGCAGCCTTGCAAGTTTCTGCAGCGCTCTGGAGGATTTGTTTACCCGTTCCAGACCACACTGGCCCGAATTGAGACAGAAAAGGGACGGGACAGCGCGGCCATGCAGTCTCCCATTGGCAAGATCCTCATTGTTGACGACGACCCGATCCAGCGCCGGCTTCTGCAGGAGGCGGTGAAGAAGTTCGGGCACCGGTCCAAGGTTGCCGAGAACGGTGCCGAAGCCGTGGCCGTGATGACCGGGCCGGAAGCTGCCGACATCGATCTCATCATTCTCGACATGGTGATGCCCGAGCTCGACGGGATCGGCGTGCTGACCGAATTGCGCCGGCGCAAGATCGGGACGCCGGTGATCGTCCAGACGGCTCATGGCGGCATCGACGCTGTCGTCACCGCCATGAATGCGGGCGCGCAGGACTTCGTCGTGAAGCCCGTGGGCGCCGAACGGCTCGACGTGTCGATCCGCAACCTGCTCAAGGTCTCGGCGCTGGAAGGGGAAATCACCCGTTTCCGCAAGCAGGCCTCCGGCACGCTGACCTTCGACGACATCATCACCCGGTCGCCCGCCATGGAGCGAGTGATCAACCTGGGCCGCCGCGCGGCGTCTTCCAACATTCCGATCCTCATCGAAGGGGAAAGCGGCGTCGGCAAGGAGCTGATTGCCAGCGCCATCCAGGGATCGAGCGAGCGCAAGTCCCGGCCGCTGGTCACAGTCAACTGCGGGGCTATCCCCGACAATCTGGTCGAGTCCATTCTCTTCGGTCACGAGAAGGGGGCCTTCACCGGGGCTGTCGACAAGCATGTCGGCAAGTTCCAGGAGGCCCATGGCGGCACGCTCTTCTTGGACGAGGTGGGCGAGCTGCCCTCCGACGTGCAGGTGAAGCTGCTGCGCGCCCTGCAGGAGGGCGAGATCGATCCGATCGGCGCCCGCCGTCCGGTGAAGGTGGATTTCCGCCTGATTTCGGCCACCAACCGCCGACTGGTCGACCAGGTGAAGGAAGGGGTCTTCCGCGAGGATCTCTATTATCGTCTCAATGTCTTCCCGATCTGGATCCCGCCGCTGCGCGACCGTCTGGAGGATATTCCGGTTCTGACGCGGCACTTCCTCACGCGCTTTGCCGCCGAAGAGGGCAAGCCGCAGGTCTCCGGCATCGCGCCGGATGCGCTGGACCTGCTCCAGTCCTATCGCTGGCCGGGCAACATCCGCCAGCTTGAGAACACGGTCTTCCGCGCGGTGGTGCTCTGTGACGGTCCGGCCCTCACGGTGGATGACTTCCCCCAGGTCGCGGCCTCGGTGGACAAGATTGTGCCGAGCCACAGCCTGCCGCATGCGGCCCCGTCCGAGCCGGTGATGCGCACGGATCCCCTGCCGGAGGTGCGCGAGACCACGTCTGTGCCGGCTGCCGCCACACCGGCGCCGGCCTATACGCCGCCGCCGCCAAGCCCGGATGCCTTCCGCCACGCGGCGCCCTTCGGCTTCATGCGGTCTCTCGACAACGAGGGGCACGTGCGCAAGCTCGAGGCGATGGAGGAGGAGCTGATCCGGCTCGCCATAGACCATTATTCGGGCCGCATGACCGAAGTCGCCAAGCGCCTCGGCATCGGCCGCTCCACCCTCTACCGCAAGCTCAAGGACTACGGTCTGGACGAGGGCACCCCCAACGGCAAGGAAGACGCCGCCTGACGGGATGCGGTGCAATGGTGGCGGAGGGGCGCCGCGGCCTTCTTTCCTCTCCATCGTCCTGCTCGGGCTTGACCCGAGCATCCAGTGCTCACCAACGGGCCTTGTCGGAAGAGACGCGACCGCTATCGGTTACTGGACCCCTGCCTTCGCAGGGGTGACGAGGATGCGAGCTCTCAGCGTAGCGTCATGCCTGGTCTGACCCGACCATCCGGTCTGGCAGCGTGCGCCTAGGCCTCCAGCTGGGCCAGGTCGAACTGGAGTTTCGCCAGGCGGGCGTAGAGGCCGCCGCGGGCGGTGAGTTCGGCGTGGGTGCCCTGTTCGACGATGCGGCCACGCTCGAGCACGACGATCCGGTCGGCCTTCAGCACGGTGGCGAGGCGATGGGCGATCACCAGCGTGGTGCGGCCCTGCATCAGCTCTTCCAGCGCGGCCTGCACGGCGCGTTCGCTTTCCGCATCGAGGGCCGAGGTCGCCTCGTCGAGGAGCAGGATCGGAGCATCCTTGAGAATGGCGCGGGCAATCGCGATGCGCTGCTTCTGGCCGCCCGACAGGGTGATGCCGCGTTCGCCCACCGCCGTGTCATAGCCGTCAGGCATGCGGGCGATGAACTCATGGGCCGATGCGGCACGGGCGGCGGCCTCGATCTCCGCGCGGGTGGCCTCAGGACGCGAGAAGGCGATGTTCTCGGCAATGCTGGCGGCAAAGATCGCCGTGTCCTGGGGCACAAGCGCGATGCGGTGCCGCAGCTCGGCCGGATCCAGCCGGTCCAGCGCATGACCGTTGAGGCGCAAGGTGCCGGACGTTGGGTCATAGAACCGCAGCAGCAGATGGAAGAGGGTGGACTTGCCCGCCCCCGAGGGGCCGACCAGGGCAACCGTCTCGCCGGCCCGGATGGAGAGGGTGATGTCCTCCACCGCCGGCAGGGCGTCGGGAAGATCATAGGCGAAGGAGACCCGGTCGAAGGTGATCTCTTCCACCGGCTCCGACCCGAGGGTCTCGGGAGCGGCCGGGGCCCGGATCGCCGGGCGGATGGCGAGAAGGTCGGAAAGGCGTTCGGCCGCACCTGCCGCCAGGGAGAGCTCCCCCCAGACCTCGGACAGTCCCGCGAGCGCGCTGGCGGCCAGCACGGAATAGAGCAGGAACTGCCCCAGCTCGCCGCCGGTCATGGTGCCCGAGAGCACCCGGTTGGCGCCGATCCACAGGACCGCGACCACGCTGCAGCCGATGATCAGGATGGCGAGCGCCGTGAGCAGGGCCCGGGTGGCGGTCATGCGCCGGGCGGCGGCGAAGCTTGCCTCCACATCCGTGCCGAAACGACGGCTGGCGTGGGGCTCGTGGGTGAAGGCCTGCAGGCTGCGGATGTTGGTCAGCACCTCGCTGGCATAGGCCATGGCCCCGGCCAGGGTGTCCTGGGCCGCACGCGAACGCTGGCGCACCTTGCGGGCGAAGACGATAAGCGGAACGATGATGAGCGGGATGGCAGCCAGCACGATCAGCGACAGGTGCGGGCTGGTGATGACCATCATGCTCATGGCGCCAAGGCTCATGATCAGGTTGCGCATGGCGATGGAGGCGCTGGCGCCGAAGGCGGACTTGATCTGGGTGGTGTCGGCGGTCAGGCGCGAGAGAATCTCGCCCGAACGCGCGCTGTCATAGAAGCCGGGGTCGAGGGCGACCACATGATCGAAGGCGGCGCGCCGCAGGTCGGCCACCACCCGCTCGCCAATCCACATGACCAGGAAGTAGCGCAGGGCGCTGGCCACCGCGAGGGCGAGCACCACCGCGATCATGAGCAGGAAATAGGGACGGATGAGCTCCGGGTTGGACCCGTCGAACCCCCGGTCGATCATCTGGCGGATCGCGGCCGGCAGGGCCAGTGTGGCGCCTGCCGCAGAGACGAGGGCCAGGAGCGCGCCGGCAACCATCAGACGGTAGCGGGCGAGGAAGGGAAGGAGCCGCGCCAGAGGGGCAAGATTGGCTCGGGAACGGGGCTGGGAAGCTGGAGCTTGGTCGGTCGCGGTCATGGGTCAACAGTTGGGGGAGAGCAGCGCAAAAACCAAGCCCAAAATTGCGCTCGAGGAATCGGATTGCGGGTCTTGTCACCCTCGTCGCGATGGGTTATACGACCGCCTCATGTTTCCGGGGCTGCATCCCACTGCGTGGATCGGTGGCCCCTTTGTTTCGTTTGCACCTGGAGAACGAGTTTCGCGTGGCGGGCCCGTGGAAGGTGCTGGAAAGGACCGGCCATGAAAGCGGATATTCATCCCGATTACCACTCCATCAAGGTTGTCATGACCGATGGTACCGAATACTTCACCCGTTCGACCTACGGTTCGGAAGGTGACACCCTGACCCTGGACATCGACCCGACCTCCCACCCGGCATGGACCGGTGGCGACCGTCAGCTGATGGACCGCGGCGGCCGCGTGTCCCGCTTCAAGAACAAGTACGCCGGCTTCCTGGGCGCCTAATCCGCCCGACGCCTTGCGTTCTGTTTCAGAAAGACCCGGTCCTTGTGGCCGGGTTTTTTCGTTTCCGGTCGATCGAGAAGGTGTCCTTCCGGCGCGCCTGCCCTAGGTCTCGGGGGAGGACACTCAAGGGAAACCCACATGACGGATCTGCCTTCGACCGAACGCCCCGGCCCGCAAGGGGTGGTGATGACGATTGGTCTCGACGAGGCGACGCGCCCTTCCGCCCCTGCGATTCCGGGGGCGACGGAGCAGGATCGGGCGGCCGGGCGTCAGCTTGCGGCGATCCATGCGGCCTATCTGGCCGAGCTTGATGCCCTGGAGGGCCTCCTGAGCGCCGTGGAGCGCGGAGACGCCTCTGCCGGGGCCGTGAGTGCCGCGGTGGACAGCCTGACGCTGGAACGCAACTACAGGCAGTTCGGTACGCTCTGCGGACGTCAGTGCTATGTGCTGACCATGCACCACACGATCGAGGAACGGCATATGTTTCCCGCCATCAGTGCGCGCGCGGCGCCTGGCCTTCTGGCGGTGATTGAACGTCTCCAGGCAGAGCATGTGGTGGTGCATCAGCTGCTTGAGCGTCTGTCGGAGGCAAGCCTGGCGCTGGGCGCGCAGGCCGGGCCTGCCGAATTCGCCGCGACCCGGGACACGTTCCGGGCGCTGCTGAAGGTCGTGCGCTCGCATTTCCGCTATGAGGAGACCGAGCTTGCCGAGGCAATCGGCGTCTATGACGCGCTCTGATCCTGCCGGATAAGCATAAACCGGAAAAACATAAAAAGAGGCCGCATCGACGGGGTCGAGGCGGCCTTGCAGGATGTGCTGTCAATTGCAGGAACGAGGCTGCGCGAGCAGCCGTCCGGTCAGAAGGTCCGGCCGGAGGAGCGTTTGGTCTCAGCCAGCCTGTCCGAAAGCGGCACGTAGCTGGTTGAGCTGTGCCACAACGGGATTCCCGTTCGCGGCCTCAGCCCGGTCTTCTTCGGTGTAAAGCATCTTGTCGAGGTGCACGACGCGCTTCTGAAGGCGGATGGAGCGGCTGATCAGGTCGCGCAGGGTGTCGGGAAGCTCGTCCCAGGCGGCGCTTTCGGTGCTGCTGGAGAGCTTGTCGAGACGCACCCGATTCTTCTCGCTGCCCGCCTGTTCCTTCGACATTTCACCTTCATTGACCGCGCGCTGCAGCAGCAGCCAGGAGGCCAGCTGCATGAGGCGGGTCGTCAGGCGCATGGATTCGGTGGCGTAGGCAAGGGAGGCCGGTCGGGACAACTCCTTGGATTCGCTTCGACCTTCGCCATCGAGATACATGGCGGTCTCTTCGACCAGGCTCATGCCCTCCTGAAACAGTCCGTGGAAGGTCTCGGAAGCGGCCAGTCGGTTGGCGAACTGTACGGCTTCAAGGTCTCCGGTGATCGGTCTGATATCTTCAGTCATGGTCCAGGCGCCTTCTACAATTAACTCGACAGTCCGACGTTACGTCTGTTCCGTTTCGACCCTCCGGCGAGCCGGATGTCCCGATCTGGAACGGATGAGGGACTTTCCCATGAATGTTGCAAACCGCGTGCCATCGACGGGTGCCGCGGCGCGGGCCAGACCTCCAGGGAGACCGGTCCTGCGGCAAATGCCGAAGGACCTGGAAAGATCCGCGCCATCCGAGGACGTCTGTTTCCGGGGTGTGACCACCCGCGGGGAAACGGTCAAGCGCTCGACCTTGCTCCAGCCCGTCCAGTGTTACAGGCATGGGCGGACAAAAAAAAGAGCCGCGGCGTCGCGGCTCGGAGTCTTTAACAGGGAGGCGTCAAACAGAGTGGACAGGAGCCACTCGACATCCAGATTCTCTGGATAAGTATGGTTATCGTCCGTAAAGCTTAATGAATCCTGAAGCGGCGAATTCCGTGACGGAATTTCTCGCGATTTTTCTGCTGTCTTCAGGTGGTGTCGTGAAATTTATTGGAATTTCTACGGATCACGTCTTGAAGAAGGCTTCCGCTGCATCCCGAACACTCCTGCGTTGACGCAGGGTTTCTTCCGTCCGTGTGATCTCGGCGCGCAAGGCATCGATTCGCGTTTCAAGCTCGTGCTCCGACAGGGCGGCAAGCTCCTGTCCGACGATAATGGTGCCACCCGGCGGAACTCTTCCCGGGGTCCGATCGTCCTCCTGCATGACTGTCTCTCCTCTCCGGTCCGTCGTCTTCACCCCAGGGGTCGGCATCAGGGCCTGCGGCTGGGCTTTCGCTCTGTCGCCGGGGGAGGAGCAGACCTGTTCCATCACCCGGTTGCGGAGATGCGGATGCATTTGCCTCGCCGACCCGTGGTGCTTACATGTAGGGCCGAATTCAGGAGGATCCCATGCCCGACTTGCCCGAAAAAATGACCGCCATGGCCATCACCGCTCCCGGCGGTCCCGATGTGCTGGGCGCCGAGCGCCGCCACGTGCCCGTGCCGCTCGGGTCCGAGATCCTCATCAAGGTCGAGGCGGCAGGGGTGAACCGGCCGGATGTGATGCAGCGCATGGGGCTCTACCCGCCGCCAAAGGATGCTTCAGATCTGCCGGGCCTGGAAGTCGCCGGGACAATCGTCTCGACCGGCACGGCGGCGACCCGTTATGCGGTCGGCGACAAGGTCTGTGCGCTGGTGCCCGGCGGCGGCTATGCGGAATATTGCAAGGTCGAGGAAGGCCATGCCCTGCCGGTGCCGAAAGGTCTGTCCATGGTGGAGGCGGCGGCCCTGCCGGAAACCTTCTTCACCGTCTGGAGCAATGTCTTCGATCGCATCGGTCTCAAGGCGGGGGAGAATTTCCTCGTTCACGGGGGAACGTCGGGCATCGGCACCACGGCGATCCAGCTTGCCAAGGCCTTCGGCGCCACGGTCTTCACCACGGTGGGGTCGGACGAGAAGGTGGAGGCGGTGAAGGCGCTTGGGGCCGATCATGCGGTGAACTACAACCGGCAGGATTTCGTCGAGACCTTCCTGGAGATTACCAACAAGGAAGGCATTCACGCCATTCTGGACATGATCGGCGGCGACTACGTGGAGAAGAACTGGAAGGTGGCGGCCGTGGAAGGCCGGATCTGCCAGATCGCGACCATGAATGGCACGTCCGAGGAGGTGAACTTCTCCCGTCTGATGATGAAGCGCCTCACCCATACCGGCTCCACCCTGCGGCCGCGGGACAAGGCCTTCAAGGCGGCGATTGCCGCAGCCCTTGAGGAAAAGGTGTGGCCGCTGATCGAGGTCGGGACGATCCGGCCGCTGATCGATTCCACCTTCCCGCTGGAGCAGGTGGCCGACGCCCACCGCCGGATGGAAAGCTCCGGTCACATCGGCAAGATCATGCTGACCGTGGGGTCCTGAGCGCGCCCTTGCAGCACACGGCCGGGCGGAGAGACTGCCCGGCTGCCTTTGCGGCAGAGCGCTGAAAATGCCGTGGTCCTGCCGTGCAGATCCATTTGCTTTTCCCTGCGCCTGTCGATATATTCGGCTTATCTCCCACTCAGTTTTGAATGGACCCCTTGCTTCTTCGCCTTGCCGGGCGAGGGAGCCGACAGGAGGATTTTGACCGATGGCGAACACGCCGCTCATGCCGAAGGCAACCGCCGTCTGGCTCGTTGACAATACCGCGCTCAGCTTCACGCAGATCGCCAACTTCTGCAAGCTGCACCCGCTGGAAGTGAAGGCGATTGCCGATGGCGAAGCTGCTCAGGGCATCAAGGGTCTCGACCCGATCCTGACCGGCCAGCTCTCCCGCGAGGAACTGGAACGGGCTCAGCAGAACCCGAATCATCAGCTCTCCCTGCAGGGATCCAAGGTCGTGGTGCCGGAAGCCAAGCGCAAGGGCCCGCGCTATACGCCGGTGTCCCGCCGTCAGGACCGTCCGAACGCGATCCTCTGGCTTGTGCGCAACCATCCGGAACTCAAGGACACGCAGATCATGCGTCTGGTCGGCACCACCAAGCCGACCATTGCCGCCATCCGCGAGCGCACCCACTGGAATTCCGCGAACCTGACCGCCTCCGATCCGGTGACGCTGGGCCTGTGCAGCCAGCTTGAGCTGGACATGGAAGTGGAAAAGGCCGCCAAGGCCAACCCGCAGCTGGTTCTGGATCCGCAGGAGCACTTGGCCTCCGTCGAGGACACCACCTCCGACGAAGCCCTGGCCGCAGCCGCCTCCTTCTCCTTCGACACCTCCCGCCCCGCCAAGCGCGAGGAAGAGGAATATGATGCCGACGCGGTCTTCGCGAAGCTTAATTCCCTCAAGTCCGGAGTGGATCTGGACGAAGACGAGGACTGAGCTGTCTCGTCCTGAAGCGATGAGAAGAAGGCCGCTGGGATCCAGCGGCCTTTTTTGTGTCTCGAGGTTCTATGGCAGGCGCTCGCTCCTCCGTCATTGCCGGAGTTGGGTCCCTTCGTCCTCGCCGTGCCGCTTCGACCTCCCTCAGCGCTGGACGGGAGGAGAGGTCGCGGCATGACGGACGAGAGGGGCACTTGTTTTCGAAGGGCTGGATGCTCGGGACGAGCCCGAGCATGACGGGGGGAGTGCTATTCTGACCGACATTCGCACTGCGCTGTCCTCACCGTCTTGATCGCAGGCGTTGGGAAGCTTAGTCCCCTCCATCGTCATCAACTCTGTTTAGCGAGGTCGTCCCTGATCCTTGCGTTGAGGATGACGA
>NZ_VORA01000009.1 GCF_008477545.1 Roseibium aestuarii
GTCATCCTCAACGCAAGGATCAGGGACGACCTCGCTAAACAGAGTTGATGACGGCGGTGAGGTTCAAGACAACACAAGACAAAAAAGGCGCGCCGGATATCCGGCGCGCCTTGCGTGTGTTCGGGGGCTGGGGAGCCGTCGTGCCTCAGCGGACGATGGGGTCCTTCAGGTCTTCCGGCTTCTTGTCGCGGATGATGTCCCAGTTGAGATCCGCGTTGCGGATGTGACCCGGGACGTCCTCGTTGAAGCGCTCCTGAACCTTCAGGGAGTTGTTCAGGTAGAGCTTGCCGTCGACGATCTTCCAGGCTTCCGGGACCACCGGAACCTTGAAGCCCATGGCGGCGCCGAAGGCGCAGTAACCACCGTATTGCGGCGCGTATTTGGCCGGGTTGGCGGTGAAGAGGTCCCGGTTCTCGGCAGACGCGAACTTCCAGGTCACGCCGTCATGCTGGGCGGTATAGGCATCCGAACCCGCCACCGGCTTGCCTTCGGTGAAATAGGCCACCGGATCGGTGCCGCCGATTGCAGCGCCGTGGCTCACATAGGTGGTGATCTCGTCGGCGAGAGCAACGTTCGGGGACAGGGTGACGGGCAGGGCCGTCAGACCCAGCAGGGCGGCGGCGAGAACGGGCTTGAGAAACGACATGATGCAATCCTCTCGTGAGTTGGGCGGGCGCCGGAGACCAGATGGCTGGCGCCGCGCTGCGGAATGAGGGCAGCATCTCTCCGGCCCGGCAGTTTTGCCAATCAAGCCTCTTCACAGGCACGGCACGGCTGCGCGAGGGGCGCTGCTCAGGAGCGATGGGCCGGGTCGCGGGGGGCGGTCAGACCGAGGACGAGCTGGATGGCTGCGTCGATGTCCCTTTCGGTGACGGTGAGACCACGCATGTGCAGGCGGAAGTAGATGTGACCCAGAAGCAGGTCGATGCGGGTTTCCATCTCCGCCTCGAAGGGGGTGGCGATGAAGATCTGGCGCAACAGCAGGCGCCGGGCATCTTCCGCCTCGTCAAGCACGGGTTTGAGCTCCGGAGACTGGCGCAGGGGGACGAGCGCCCGGATGGCCGCGCCAAGGGCCGTTTCCTGGAGTGCGCGCACCGTGTTGCTCAGGCAGACCTTCAGATCCTGCGCCACACTGCCGCGCTGGGGCGGGGCGGGATTGGCCTGTGCCAGGGCATCGCGCAGGGCGTCGGCCACCAGATGGGCCTTGTCGGGCCAGCGCCGGTAGATCGCCTGCTTGCTGGTTCTGGCCCGCTCAGCGATGGCGGCAATCGTCGTTTTCTCGTAACCCTTTGCGGCAATTTCCTGCAAGGTTGAATCAAGCAGGGCGCGTGTGACCCTTGCCGCCTGAGGGCGGCCGGAGGAACCACCGCCGGACCGTTCCGCTGCCGGGATCATGGCGTCATTCTTCATGCGGATGCCACCGCCTCCTCGTAATCCTGGAAGCCGTTCTCGATGCCCAGGGTTACGCGCCTGATGCGCGCATAGGGGTGTGAGAAGATCTCGGTGTCGCGCAGTTCCTCCCACAGGTGGTGATAGGCACGCATCTCGTTGAAATGGCAGATGGCAAAGTCGCTGTGATCGCCCGACAGGGCATCCGCGTCGAACCATGAGAAGCGGACAGCTGGATGGCGGAGGAGGATCGCGCCGATCCGCTCCGCGTGAGCCCTGCGCTCCGGTCGGGTCAGAGACAGCCAAGCGGGTTCGAAGGTCAGATAGACGATCGCCACCATGGGGAAGGGGCGGGGCCGAGGAGGCGACCCGGCCGGCTGCTGGGGCAAGTCCCGTGTTATTGCCTTGGTCATGATCTGCGAGTTGGGCTCCGGCATGGTCTGCTCCCCTTTGATGGATCGCGTTGGAATGCGGTTCTGATCAAGATACGGTTCTCAATGGTACCGTAATATCGCAAATCGCATGGGGCGGGGCAAGCTCGCCTCTTGTCTCTGGCCCGAAAATCGCGAAAACAGGGGGCAGCTCCCGGCGTTCCGCGCCGGGTCGAAGCAAGATCACGAAAGATTGGAAGTGACATGTCCGTCGATACGGCAACCGTGAAGCGCGTGGCCCGTCTGGCCCGCATCAAGGTGGATGATGCGCAGGCCGAGCGCATGACCTCCGAACTCAATGGCATCCTGGGCTTTGTCGAGCAGCTCGACGAAGTCGACATCTCCGGCGTCGAGCCGCTGACCTCCGTTGTGGAACAGACCATGCGCAAGCGTCCGGACGGGGTGACCGACGGCAACAAGGCCGACGACATTACTGCCAACGCGCCGATGTCCGAAGACAACTTCTTCATGGTGCCGAAGGTCGTCGAGTAAGCAATGCGTCTGGTTTCCGCCCTTGCCCTTGCGCTGCTGACCGACCTCGCCCGCCCGGCGATGGCCGGGGAGGCCGCCGTGCCGGAGTTCTTCCGGGACGGTCAGCGCTATGTGGCGCGTGCGGACCAATGCGCCGAGCCGGCCAGCTCCGACCGGGAAGACCTGCGCAGCATCACCGCGCTGGGCATCTCCGCCTATGAATATGGCTGCGGCTTTCTCGCCTTTCTGCCGTCGAAGGATGCGCTGAGTGGCGAGATCCACGGCTGGGTGGCTCAGGCCTCCTGCGGGGATGACAGCGGCATCGAACGGCCCGACAGCTTCTATCTGGCGCTGCAGCCGGACGGGAAGCGCCTTCAGGTCCAGTCGCAGAATGAATATGCGACCGGCGAAGCCCTTCTGCTTCTGGAACTGCGGCATCCGGAACTCTCCGCGATGTCTTCAGGCGAAGGACAGGACCCTTATGAGGCCGCGTCCTTCATCAGCGGCGAGTATGTCGCCTGCGAGGGGGCGCAATGACCAGGGTGAACGGCCTGACGATCGCTGTCGAAACGCCGCTGTCCGATGACATGCGGCAGATGGTGAGCGAGCTCAATGCGCTGCTGCTGTCCATGACGTCGGAAGACGCCTGTCATCACCTCAGCGTCGAGGAGATGGCCGATGCCCGGACCACGGTGTTCGTGGCGCGGGTGGATGGCAGGATCGCCGCTTGCGGTGCGCTCCATCGGCATGAGCGCGGCGTCGGTGAGGTCAAGCGCATGTACACCCGTTCGGGCTTTCAGGGGCGGGGCCTCGGCCGCGCCATTCTCGACAAGATCATCACCGCGGCCAAGGCCGACGGTCTGCGCCAGCTGGTGCTGGAGACCGGCGTCATCTACGTGGCGGCACGACAGCTTTACGAGCGCGCGGGCTTTGAAGTCTGCGGGCCCGTTCTCGATTATCCGGACCATCCGGAATCCGTTTTCTACTCCCGGTCCCTTTGAGACCGAGCCAGAGAGATCGAAACCATGACCGACCTGACGAAACTGACCATCGCGGATGCCCGCGAAAAGCTGAAGGCGAAGGAATTCACCTCCGTCGAGCTGACCGAGGCCTTCATCGCCAACATCGAAGCGGCCAACCCGGCCATCAACGCCTATGTGGCTGTCACCGCCGACAAGGCGCGCGACATGGCCAAGGCGTCTGACGCGAAGCTCGCCAAGGGCGAGGGCGGGGCGCTGGAAGGCATTCCGCTGGGCATCAAGGACCTGTTCGCCACCGAGGGCGTCCACACCCAGGCCTGCTCCCACATTCTCGACGGCTTCAAGCCGAAATACGAGAGCACCGTCACGTCCAACCTGTGGGCAGACGGGGCGGTCATGCTGGGCAAGCTCAACATGGACGAGTTCGCCATGGGCTCCTCCAACGAGACCTCTTATTACGGCAACGTGATCAACCCCTGGCGCAAGGCCGGGTCGAATGAGGACCTGGTGCCGGGCGGCTCGTCCGGCGGCTCGGCCGCAGCGGTTGCCGCACGCCTTTGCATGGGCGCGACGGCCACCGACACCGGCGGCTCCATCCGTCAGCCGGCCGCACTCACCGGCACCGTCGGCATCAAGCCGACCTACGGCCGCTGCTCGCGCTGGGGCGTGGTGGCCTTCGCCTCGTCGCTGGACCAGGCCGGCCCGATTGCCCACACGGTGCGCGACAGCGCCATCCTGCTGAAGTCGATGGCCTCGGTCGATCCGAAGGACACGACTTCCGTCGACATCGCCGTGCCGGATTATGAAGCGGCCATCGGCAAGTCGGTGAAAGGCCTGAAGATCGGCATTCCGGCGGAATACCGCGTGGAGGGCATGTCGGAGGAAATCGACGCCCTGTGGCAGAAGGGGATCCAGTGGCTGAAGGATGCCGGCGCCGAGATCGTCGACATCTCCCTGCCCAACACGAAATATGCCCTGCCGGCCTATTATATCGTCGCTCCGGCTGAAGCCTCGTCCAACCTTGCCCGCTATGACGGCGTGCGCTACGGCCTGCGCGTTCCGGGCAACGACATCGTCGACATGTACGAGAACACCCGTGCAGCCGGCTTTGGCGAAGAGGTGAAGCGCCGCATCCTGATCGGCACCTATGTGCTCTCCGCCGGCTATTACGACGCCTATTACCTCAAGGCCCAGAAGGTGCGCTCGCTCATCAAGCGCGACTTCGACCTGGCCTGGGCCAATGGCGTGGATGCGATCCTGACGCCGGCGACCCCGTCGGCAGCCTTTGCCATCGGCGACAAGGAAATGCATGCGGATCCGGTGAAGATGTACCTGCAGGACGTGTTCACGGTGACGGTCAATATGGCCGGTCTGCCGGGCCTGTCCGTTCCGGCGGGTCTCAGCTCGGAAGGTCTGCCGCTGGGTCTCCAGCTTATCGGCAAGCCCTTCGACGAAAGCACCCTGTTCCAGCTGGGTTCCGTGATCGAAGAGGCCGCAGGCTCCTTCGAGCCGACCCAGTGGTGGGGCTGATTTCCATCTGATCAGGGCCGCGGCACGTGCTGCGGCCCTTTTTTCCGACCGCTTGCCCCTGCCTTTCGATCGTCATCTCGATTTGACCTCTCAGGTCAAGCCCGGGCTCTGGTCTTCACAGGCGATTCTGAGGGGAATACCGGATTGCTTCCGGTTACTGGATCCCTGCCTTCGCAGGGATGACGAGAGGCGGCGGCGGGCATCTTCGCAGTTACCGTTGCAGGTTCAGGGTTTCCTCCATGCATGACATTCAGACCATCGTGATCGGCGCCGGCGCCGTGGGGCTTGCCATTGGCCGGGAGCTTGCGCTCAAGGGGCGCGAGGTGATGGTTCTGGAGCGGCACGACCTGATCGGATCGGAAACCTCGGCCCGCAATTCGGAAGTGATCCATGCCGGGATCTACTATCCCAGGGGCTCGCTGAAGGCTCGGACCTGTGTGGAAGGCAAGCAGATGCTCTACGACTTCTGCGCTGCCAACAGGGTCGGGGTCGAGCGGATCGGCAAGCTGATCGTCGCGACCAGCGCGGATCAGGTCGGCGAGCTGGAGGTCATCCGCGCCAAGGCGCGCGCCAACGGGGTTGAGGATCTGGTGCTGCTGTCCGCTGCCGAAGCACAAGCGCTCGAACCTGCGCTGGCGTGCGAGGCGGCCCTCCTGTCGCCGTCGACCGGGATCGTCGACAGCCACGGCTTCATGCTGGCCTTGCAGGGCGAGCTGGAGGCCCATGGCGGGCAAGTGGTTCTCAACACGCCTGTGGAGGCAGTCGAGGCGTTGGGGGGCGGGGGCTTCCGGCTGACGACGGGCGGGGCGGAAGGCATGGAGATCACCTGCGCGGAGCTGGTGATCGCGGCCGGTCATGGGGCGCCGGGGCTTGCTGCGGGGCTGGTGGCCAGTCTGCCGGATCTTGCGCCGCCGAAGGCCCATTTCGCCAAGGGCAGCTATTTCAAGCTCACGGGGCGGGCGCCTTTCGCCCGTCTGATCTATCCGATGCCTGAGCCGGGCGGACTCGGGGTGCATCTCACGCTGGATCTCCAGCATCAGGCCCGTTTCGGCCCGGATGTGGAGTGGGTGGACGCCCGAACTCTCGAGGAGATCGACATGCGGGTCGATCCGGCGCGCGGCGATGGGTTCTACGGGGCCATCCGCCGCTACTGGCCGGATCTGGCGGACGGGGCGCTGACGCCCGACTACGCGGGCGTGCGGCCGAAGATCTCCGGTTCGGGCGAGGCGGCCGCGGATTTTCGCATCGACGGCGCGCAGAGCCATGGTCGCGACGGGCTCGTCCTGCTCTATGGCATCGAATCCCCCGGCCTGACCGCCTCTCTGGCGCTGGCACGGATCGTTTCCGATCATTTCTGCTGAAAATCTGCCGCCCTTCGAGCCTTCAGGAATGGGGCAGGGCGGGTGACCTCTCGTCAACGCCTGTGACAGGCGGCTGTCCGGATCATGGCGAAACTCTGCTGCGCTGCGAAGACGGCGCGGCAAGGTCTGACGCGGCGTTGTGCAAGCCGTTGGGTCGCCGGCAGAAATCGGGACTCGTGCCGAAATGCGCGGCGTGAATGATGCTTGTGCAAAAAGTTTCGGGAAACCGCTTGCGCCATCATTTCGCCCCATCTTCTCCGTTTGACGGAAGCAACGGCTCTGCTAAAATGGTGCAATACGGTAAGTCGTCGGGAACCAAAGTGTTTCCTCCCACGTTCCCGATCCTGACAGGCCGTTAAACAACTTGTGTTCTTCGACATTGCAAACGTGGTTTGACCCCGGCGCCTGGCCTCAGGATCCTGTGGGTCGGTTGATGCGTGTGTCGTGTCGTACTTGGCTAGAAGAGCCCGCTTTCCAGGGACCTGACCGATAGTGATGAATCGCCGTACCTTTCTTCTCAGCTCTGCCTCTGCCCTGACTGTGGCGGGCTTTGGCAGCAGTGGCCTGGTGTCGGTTGCGCGCGCTGCTGGCGAGACCGCTCCGGTCGCCGCCGCGAGCGACCTTCCGCCCTTTACCTTCGACAGTCTCGTGCAAGGCATGCAGGCTCTGGCCGGCACGCCCTACAAGGAGCCGGCAAGCACCCTGCCGGAAGCCTGGGCGGCGCTTGACTATGACCAGCACCGCAACATCCGCTTCCGCACGGACCACGCCCTGTGGAGCGACACGCCGAGTGAATACCAGCTGCAGGCCTTCCCTCCGGGCTGGCTCTTCAAGCAGCCGGTCGAAATGTTCGAAGTGGTGGATGGCCATGCGCGTCCGGTGTCCTTCACCGGTGCCGACTTCAGCTATGGCGAAGGTCTCGAAGGCAAGGGCCTCGACAACCAGACCCTTCCGGGCATTGCCGGTTTCCGCCTGCACTATCCGCTGAACACGCCGGACTATCTGGACGAGTTGATCGTCTTCCTGGGCGCCAGCTATTTCCGCGCTCTGGGCAAGGGCAATTCCTATGGCCTGTCGGCCCGCGGTCTGGCGATCAACACCGCCGCCGGCGAGGCGGAGGAATTCCCGCGCTTCTCCCGCTTCTACCTGCGCCGTCCGCAGGAAGGCGAGCAGGAGATGCTGCTGTGGGCCGAGCTCGACAGCCCGAGCGTCACCGGGGCCTTCCAGTTCCGCATCCTGCCGGATGTGAACACCCAGGTCGAAGTGGATGCCCGCCTGTTTCTGCGCAAGGACGTGACCCGTCTGGGTGTCGCGCCGCTCACCTCCATGTATCTCTTCGGGGAGAACGACCGCACCGGCTTCGACGACTACCGTCCGGAAGTGCATGACAGCGATGGTCTCCTGATCCTGCGCGAGGATGGAGAGCGTTTGTGGCGCCCCTTGCGCAATCCGAAGTCCCTCGGCCTGTCCTTCCTGCAGGAGAAGAACCTGCAGGGCTTCGGCCTGATGCAGCGCGACCGCCGGTTCTCCGAGTATCAGGACACCGAGGCCGTCTATCACAAGCGGCCGTCGCTCTGGATCGAGCCGATGAGCGAATGGGGCGAGGGCAGCGTCATGCTGGCCGAGATCCCCTCCGAGCTCGAGGTGCATGACAATATCGTGGCCTTCTGGGTTCCCGCCCAGAAAGCTGCGGCCGGATCCTCCTTCCGCTTCGCCTATCGCATGATCTGGGGCATGGACCCGGATCCGGGCACGGAAAAGGCTCTGGTAACCGCGACCCGTACCGGGCATGGCGGCGCCGCCGGCGTCGAAGGCCAGGACGAGAGCGTGCGCAAGTTTGTCGTCGAGTTCTCCGGCGACATGCTGGCCAAGGTCGGGGCGGACGAACCGGTGGAACCGGTGCTGACCCTGACCAACGGAACCGTAACAACCGATCATTTGCAGAAACTCGAGAGGGGGGATTGGCGTTACATCTTTGACGTGAAGCGCACCGACCTGGAACAGCCGGTCGAAATGCATCTCGTCCTGAAGATGAAAGACACCCCTCTGACCGAACGTTGGATGTATCAATGGACCACGAACGCCTGATGCCACTTTCCTCTGTACCGGCGATCAGCGACCTGTCGAACGAGCCGACCGTAACCTTCGGTCTGCCCGATCATCCCATGGACATGCCGGACCACGATCTGTCCCCGCTGCCACTGGCAGCCAGCGCCCCGGCCCAGTGGCTACGCGGCCTGATCGGCGCCGTGACCGGCGCCTATGGCGCGCGCCGCATGCAGCTGGACATCGTGCCGGTCGACCGGCCGCACGGACCGGCCGAAAGCTGAGCGCCTTGCGGGGCCTCCGCCGGTGATCCGGCGGGCGCCACCCACACCTGAAATTCCGGATGCGGGCGGAGCGATCTGCCCGCATTGTTGTATCCCCGATCTGCCGGACCTGAAGACGTCGCCATGCCCCTGCGTTTCCTGAAAGACCTGTTCCGCCGCGAAGCTGGCGCCCAAACCGGGGGCGGAGAGCCGGAGACCGGGCCGTCCCTGACGGGTGGCGGATCGGAAGCAGGCCCCGGCGTGGTGATCCGGCGGGCAGGGGCGCTGGTGCTGACCACCATCCTGACCGTGGCTGCCGCCTCTCTCTTCGGCACCATTGTCCAGTCCGACGGTTATGACTGGCTCGACGTGCCGCGGGTGGCGCTGATTGCCATTGCCGGATTCTGGCTGGCCTGGGGCACCTGCACCGCCGTGCTCGGCGTGCTGTTCGATCCCGAACCCCGCCGCCGCTCGGCCAATATCGTCGGCTGGCGCACCGCCATCCTCATGCCCGTCTATAACGAGAGCCCGGAGCCGGTGATGGCCCGGCTGGAGACGATGATGCGGGAGGTGGAGCCCCTGCGGGAGGGAACCACCGTCGAGATCTTCCTCCTGTCCGATTCCACCCGTGCGGATGCCATCGAGGCGGAGCAGAAGGCCTATGCCCGCCTGCAGCTGCGCGCCGGGCACCTGCTGCCGCTGCATTACCGGCACCGGGAAAAGAACATCGGCCGCAAGGCCGGCAACATCGCCGATTTCGTCCGCCGCTCGGGCGGGGGCTATGACTTTATGCTGGTGCTGGATGCCGACAGCCTCATGCGCGGCGACACGATCATCGAGATGATCCGCCGCATGAGCGCCGAGCCGCGTCTCGGCCTGCTGCAGAGCCTGCCCCAGACCATCGGCATGAAGACGCTCTTCGGCCGGCTGCTGCAATTCTCCTCCTTCCTCTATGGTCCGAGCTTCTCGCGCGGGGTGGCCGCACTCCAGGGCAATGCCGGTCCGTTCTGGGGGCACAATGCCCTGATCCGGGTGGAGGCCTTTGCCCGGTCCTGCGGCATGGCCCCGCTCAAGGGGGCCGCGCCCTTCGGCGGTCCGGTTCTCTCCCATGACACGGTGGAGGCGGCACTGCTTGCCCGCGACGGCTGGCAGGTGCGGCTCGACCCGGATCTGATCGGCTCCTACGAGGAAGCGCCCGCGAACCTGATCGACTATGCCAAGCGCGACCGGCGCTGGTGCCAGGGCAACCTGCAGCATTCCAAGGTGCTCTTTGCGCCGCGGCTGAAGCTGTGGAGCCGGGCGATGATCGTGCAGGGCATCTTCTCCTATCTGGGCTCTCCTGTATGGCTGCTCTTCCTGCTGTCCACCCTGGCCGCGCCGATGTTTGCCATGCCGCCGGTCTATTTCGATGCGCGGGTGCCGTTCCCGGTCTTCCCCCATCCGGAAACGTCGAAGGCGCTGGCGCTGCTCTTCGGGGTGGTCTTGCTGCTGATCATGCCCAAGGCGAGCCTGCTGATCCGGGTGATCCTGCGCGGCGAGGCAAGGCTTTTCGGCAGGCGGCTGCGCGCCACCGTCAGTGCGATCCTCGAACTGTTCCTCACCTCGCTCTTTGCGCCTGTGCACATGATGTTCCAGACCCGCTCCGTCCTGCAGGTTCTCTTCGGCGCCGATGGCGGCTGGCCCGCGAGTGCCCGCGACGACGGGCAGGTGAGCTTTGCCGCAAGCCTGAAGGCAAGCTGGTGGATGTCCGTCGGCGGGCTCTGCGCGCTCGGCTACAGCTATCAGACCTTGCCGGATCTCTTCCCCTGGCTGGCCCCCGTGGGCGTGCCCCTGGCGATTGCGCCGCTGCTGGTGTGGATGTCGGGGTCGCTGGTGCTGGGCAATGGCCTGCGTCGGGCCGGGCTCTTCCTCACCCTGGTCGACACCCAGCATGACCGGGCCGTGGACCGGTTCGAGACCCTGCGGGCCACGGTCTGGGATGGATCGGGAGCGGAGGCGAACGAAGCCGACCGTCAGGCCGCCGACATGGCGCGGGCGAGCGTACCCTCCGTGCCGCAGACCCGCAGCGAGGGAACGCCGGACGAGGCGTGAGCCACGGATCGGGCCTGAGCGCGCAGAACTAGCTGCGTTCTGCGGGCCAGTAACCGTTGCGGGGGTGGCGGGAGACGGCAAAGGTTTCCACGTCGCGGGAGCCGCAACGGGCGCAGGCCATTCCCTGCGCGATGGTCCGGATGTCGGTGTCGAGCTCGAAGCGCGCCTGATTGAGATATCGAAAGCGGCCGCAATAGTTGCAAATCAGGCCCAGACGCCGATCCTCCGAGAAAAGGTCCCGGATCGTCGTTGGCGTTTCCATGCAATGGATCAAGAAAAGTCCTAAAAAATACGGAGGGAGCCTAGCACAACGAGCGGGGCTTGCGAGGGCCTTGCGATCGTTTCTGACAGACGCTGCGGCAAATGGTGCCTCAATGTGTTCCGGGCTCGCCTTTTGCCGCGGGCGCGGCTAGACAGAAGTCATGTTTGCCTTCTTTCAGAATGGCTCGGCGGTCTGGATCGATCTCCTGACCCTTGCCGGGCTCCTCAATCCCCTGAGCCTCCTGATCGGCGCCTGGATGGGCTGGCGGGCGGATCAGGCTGCCAAGCTGGCGATCGCGGGCTTTGCCGGCGCGGTGCTCTCACTGCTGCTGGAAACCGCCTGGTGGACCGTGGGTCTGCCCTTGCCGATCCCCCATCAGGCCGGGGCTCTGGCCATGTTCCCGTTCCGCTTTGCCGGCGCGTTTGTTGCCGCGCTCATCGCATATGGTCTGGCGCGACGCCGCAAGGCGTGAGGCTCTGCGACGGTTTGGCCCCGTGAACCGGCGAGGGGAAGGCAAAAAAAGGCCGCCCTGCGGCGGCCTTGAAGGTTCCCTTTGTGTCTGCGCCACCTCAGGTCTGACCCCGAGACTGTGATCGGATCGGCGCAAGATCCGATTCTGCTGCAAATCCGCTGTCCGGCCGGGTGGGCCGGTCAGTTTTCCTTCCAGGAGGCAAAGAGCCTCCGGTTCGGACAGATCTCCGGCGCCTGACCGGCGCCTTCGGGATGTGCGTCCAGCCAGTGGGCGCAGGCTTCCGCCTGATTGCATCCCATGCAGGTGCCAGCGGCCTGACGCAGATCATGCCCGAGACATTGTCCGTCGGGGGCGTGATCCATGGCGCCGATGGCTTCCAGCATCCGGCCCATCAGGGCCGCACGCTCGTTCATTCTGTCGATCCAGCGCATCAACATTTCTCCGCTCCGGTTGGTTTCACCCATCCTGAGCCCTCCTTGCATGCTTGTGCCGGGAATCGGGGCAGGTTGCGTTGAGGAAGATCAAACAAGCGGAATTTGGCCGGCCACTCTTCCGTCTTGCTTAAGGCTGGGTGAAAAAGCCTGACCTGCTCGATGCGAATCTTTGCTAGGAATGGACAACGGTGCGAGGCGCACCGGTGACAGACGCAAGGAGCTGGCCGTGGTTGGACCGGTTTCGGCGGTCCCGGCCTCCACATCCGGGACAGGCCCCGACAGTCAGATCAAGCTCACCCCCGGCACCCAGGTGACGGCAACGGTGACGGCTGTGCGCCCGGGCAATGTGCTGACCCTCACGGCAGGCCGCCAGAGCATCGAATTGCGCAGCTCCACGCCGCTTGAGGTGGGCACCACGGTGACCATCAAGGTGGGCGAGGCGGGCGCCGGCGGTCCTGAAGCGCGCAAGACACCCGAGATCCAGCTCATCCCCTCGCGCTCCGGCGAGACTTCCGGAGCCGATGGGGCGAGCAAGCCCGCAGCCCAGCCCAGCGGGCCACAGACGGGGACGCCGGCAGGTCCTTCAAGCGGCCCTGCCACAGGAGCCCCCGCTTCCGGGTCGACGCCTGCGAGTGCGGTCCCGGCTCCGACCCAGGCCCCAGTCCTGGCCCAAGGGGAGGGGCTGCGCTCCGGTCCGCTGCCCCTGCCGCTCGTCCATCCCTCCAGTCTGGGGGCGCCGGAAGATCTGGCGCGCCAGCTGGCGCAGGCGCTGGAAACCCGTCCGGGCATGGGCACAGGCACGGGCGCGGCCGCCGCCCAGTCCCTTCCGCAGGGACCTGCGTCCGGGCAAGGGCAAGTCGTCTCTGGTGCCACGGGCGCCGTACAGGCGGGGGCTCAGACGGTCCCCCAGATGGGTGCTCCGGCGGGCTCTCAGGCGGGCACTCAGATGGCTCCTCCAGGCACCACGTCGGCGACTGCCGCAGCACCTCCGGTCGTGGGCGCAGCGGGACCCGCAGTTCCACAACCGCTTCCGGCGGGCACAACCACAGCATCTGGCAGCGGTCCCGCCTCCGGCACGGGCATGACGCGTGGCGACACGACCGCCACAGGCTCTGCCGGGCCGGCCAGCGGCGCTGCTGCGCCTCCGCCGTCTGGAACGCCCGTGCCGACACCCTCCGCCATGACGCCAGCTGCGCAGGGCACGGCGGTTCCGTCCGGATCCAGTACCGGCGGACCGCAAGGCGCGGCATCCCCCTCGGCTTCGCCCGCAGCGGGGCAGACGCCGACGGTTCCCGCACCGACCGTTGCAATCCCGGGCTCTCCGGCCCTTGGCGCTGAGGCCCCGGTTGGTCAGACCCCGGGGGGGCAGGTTTTGACGGGTCCGACGCCGTCAGGATCGGTCGCTCCTCAGCCTCTGCCTTCCGGAGCCTCTCCTTTGGGGACACTTCCCGCCGGGACACAGGGGGCCACTCCTGCGGGTCTGTCGATGGGCGGCGCGGGCGCGGGGCCTTCCGGCCCCTCGCAGGCATCGGCCGGAGGCGGGCCATCGGCGGGTGCGATTGCGGGCGCGGCACCCGCGCCCTCGGGTGCTGCAGGATCCGGCCTGCCGGTCGCGGCTCCCGCTGGCGCGCCCGATCAAGGGGCTGCTGTCGGCACTACGGGTGTCCTTGCGCCGGGTGCTGCCGCGGCTCGACCTGCGGCGGTCGATCTTCCCGTGTCGCCGCAGCTTGCGGCCCATGCGCTGATCGTGACCCCGGCGCTTGCCCGGCAACAGGGCTCGCTGACCGGTGTCTTTACCCAGGCTGCGGCCCTTCTGGAGGCCTCCCGTCCTGCGGCTTCCGTCCCGGTGGCTCCGGGGACCGGAGCAGGCGAGGGGGGCGAGGCCCTGCCTGCGGGCGCCGTGCCCGCTGTTCCGGGAGCCGCCTCAACAGCGGCGGCGCTGCCGGTGCCCGAAGGCGTGCGGCAGGTGCTTCAGCAGTTGCTTGGCCTGAGACTTGCCGGCGGGGCGGCAGGCGATGGCGCGCCGAGCGCGCTCGACCTGAAGGCCGCCGTAGAGCGGTCAGGACTTGGCACCGTGTCGCCGCGCAGCGGCTCTGCCTCTTCTTCTTCCGGGGGAGCGGCATCCGCCTCTGGCGCTTCTGGCGCTGCGGGGCAGACCGTCAAGGGTCTGCTCGGGCAACTCAAGCTGCTTCTCTCCGACATGGGGCTGGAGGCGGGTTTGCCCCGCCCGCTGACGCAACCGGCCTTGCCCGCCCTTGCCGCTGCGCCGAAGGGGCAGGCGGAGCAACCGCTGCAGCAGCTTCTGGCGCATCTGATGGGCACCGGCGACGGGGACGCGGAGACGCAGGCGGCGGCGCGAACCGCGCTCGGCCGGGCGGCACTGGCCGGTCTGGCACGGGAAACCGACAGTGCGCTGGCGCGCATTCGCTTGACCCAGATGGCCACCCGGGGCCTGCTGTCGGAGGAGGGCAACGCGCCCCAGACCCATCACGCCAGCCATCGCCCGCCCATGGATCTGGTGGTGGATCTGCCGCTGGCGCTCGGCAACCAGACGGCTGTCCTGCAGATGCAGGTGGGGCGGGATCGCAATCCGGATGGCAGCGAGGAGGGCGAGGAGGGGGCCTGGCGCCTGCGCTTTGCCGTCGATACGGTGGAGACCGGACCGGTGGAGGCCTCCGTCTCCTTGCGCGGACAGGGCACGTTCATCTCCCTCTGGCTGGACCGGGCGGAGACCTATCAGAGCCTGAGCGAGGATCGCGCCCTGCTGGAGGCCGCTCTGGCGGATGCGGGGCTCGACCTGCAGGAGCTGCGCTTGCTGCGCGGGCTTCCCGTGGCCTCGCAGAGGCGGGCAGGGGCACAGGTGGACACGCGCGGATGAGGGGGACAATCTTGAGAAGATGCCCGAGGGGGCGGCCATGAGCGAGAAACCCCGCAAGACCGGCGACAAGCTCGCGATTGCGCTGAACTATGACAATCAGCATGCGCCGGTGGTCACCGCCAAGGGGCGTGGCCATGTGGCTGAGCGGATCGAGGAACTGGCGCGGGAAGCCGGGGTGCCGATCGAGGAGGATCCGGTGATGGCCCAGGCGCTGTCCCAGATCGAGATCGACGAGGAGATCCCCATGGAACTCTATCAGGCGGTCGCCGTGCTGATCGGTTTCATCCTGCGCACGGGGCGGGCGAAGAACCCGCCTGAGGCGGAGTGAGACGTCGGCGCATGGCCGCGCGCAGGTGTCGCCACAATTGTGCGCAAGGGCGCTGCTGCGGCCATGAAACGCTTGCGAGACGGGCAATTCCCGACTAGGCAGAGGCTTGAGACATTCTCCCGGCCGGACCGTCCCCGCCCAGTCCTCCCCCGACAGGGCCCGGTGATGTCCGGTCCACCCAAGAACAGGATTGTGAACGCATGAGCATTGTCGAGGCGCGTACGCCGGATCCGAAGAAGTTCCTGAAAGGGGCGACCGGCGACTGGGAAATCGTGATCGGCATGGAAGTCCATGCCCAGGTGACGTCCGAAGCCAAGCTCTTCTCCGGCGCGTCGACCGAATTCGGCAAGGCTCCGAATGCCAACGTGTCGCTGGTGGATGCGGCCATGCCGGGCATGCTCCCCGTGATCAACGAGGAATGCGTGCGTCAGGCCATCCGCACCGGGCTCGGCCTGAAGGCGCAGATCAACCTGAAGTCCGTCTTCGACCGGAAGAACTATTTCTACCCGGATCTGCCGCAGGGCTACCAGATCTCCCAGTTCAAGCAGCCGATCGTCGGCGAAGGCAAGATCATCCTCGACATGCCGGACGAGCAGGTGGAAGTGGGCGTGGAACGCCTGCACCTGGAACAGGATGCGGGCAAGTCCATGCATGACCAGCACCCGAGCATGTCCTTCGTGGACCTGAACCGCTCGGGCGTGGCGCTGATGGAAATCGTCTCCAAGCCGGACCTGCGGTCCGCGGACGAGGCGAAGGCCTATCTCACCAAGCTGCGCATCATCCTGCGCTATCTGGGCACCTGCGACGGCAACATGGACCAGGGGTCCATGCGCGCCGACGTGAACGTCTCCGTGCGCCGTCCGGGCGAGGGCTTCGGCACCCGTTGCGAGATCAAGAACGTCAACTCCATCCGCTTCGTCGGTCAAGCGATCGAATATGAAGCGCGGCGCCAGATGGCGATCCTGGAAGACGGCGGCAAGATCGATCAGGAAACCCGTCTGTTCGATGCGGTGAAGGGCGAGACCCGGTCCATGCGCTCCAAGGAAGAAGCGCATGACTATCGCTATTTCCCGGATCCGGACCTGCTGCCGCTGGAGTTCTCCCAAGCCTATGTGGACGAGCTGGCGGCCGACCTGCCGGAGCTGCCGGACGACAAGAAGGCCCGCTTCATTGCCGACTACGGTCTGAGCGCCTATGACGCGGACATTCTGGTGGCCGAGCAGGCCTCTGCCGCCTTCTTCGAGCAGGTCGCCAAGGGCCGCGACGCGAAGCTCGCCGCCAACTGGGTGATCAACGAGCTCTTCGGCCGCCTGAACAAGGAAGGTCATGAGGTTGCCACCAGCCCGGTCAGCGCCGACCAGCTGGGCGGCATCATCGACCTGATCAAGGCCGGCACGATTTCCGGCAAGATCGCCAAGGATCTCTTCGAGATCGTCTGGAGCGAGGGCGGTGATCCGGCGGCCATCGTGGAAGAGCGCGGCATGAAGCAGGTGACCGACCTCGGCGCCATCGAAGCCGTTGTCGACCAGATCATTGCCGCCAACCCGGACAAGGTTGCCCAGGCCAAGGAAAAGCCGACCCTGCTCGGCTGGTTCGTCGGTCAGGTGATGAAGGAATCCAAGGGCAAGGCCAACCCGCAGGCGGTGAACGACCTTCTGAAGCAGAAGATCGGCATCGAATAAGGGCTCGCTCTTTTTCGCTGAACTTGCCAAGACGCCCCGCGGTGATCCCTGCGGGGCGTTTTCGTTTGTGGCTCATGCGGGCGCCTCTTGGCGCTCTCCGTTCCCGTCCCGTGCTCTCGCTGCGACACTGGAGGCGCGAGTGGGACAGCGCTGGAGGCGCGCTTCAGTCCTTCGAAAGCCGGGTTTCCAGGCCGTATTTCGCCGAGGTCTTGTCGAACTTGGCCCGAACCGCCGCGCCGAGATCCACACCCAGGTGCCCGGCCAGCAGATCGAGGGCGATGATCACGTCGGCCATTTCGTCGGCGATGTCGTCAAGGGACGCGGTGGAGCCGCGAATGCCGCGTTCGGCGCGGAGATATTTCTTCACCGCTTCGGAGAGTTCGCCACATTCGCCGGCCACTTCCAGGGCGCGGAAGGCGAGATCCGCCCGGTCATCTCCGGGCCATTCGCCCTGCCGGGTGCGATTGGCCTGTCGCAGCTTGTCGAATGTGAGGGGCACGAGCGGTCTCCATGTGCGGGTACGGGCTGGGTTTTGCGCCGGGCATCGGCTATATGCGGAAGCGTTTCCTCGTCTTCAGATCAAAGTTTCCGGCCGTGTACAAGCCCCCGTCCGCTCCTCGCTCCGCTCCTGCAGCTGCGCCGTTCTTCGCCACGCCGTTCGGCGTGTGGTGTGTCGTTGCCGGCTGGGGCCTTGCCCATGTGCTGCTGCGCTCCCTGCTCTCGCCGGTGCTGGGCACCGACGACATGTACGAGAACGTGCTCGTGCAGGTGCTGCAGCCGGGCTACATCCTGCGCCAGCCCCCGCTCTACGAGTGGCTGCTGTGGAGCGTGCAGCAGGTCACCGGCCCGACCATCTGGTCCTTCCTGTTGCTGAAATACGGGCTGACGTCCCTCAGTGCGCTGTTCCTGTTTTTGCTGGCGCGCCGGGCGATCGAGGATCCCAGGCTCGCGGCGCTCTGCATCTTTTCCTATTCCCTGTTCTATCAGTTCGGCTGGAACCTGCATGAGGGCGTGACCCACACCGTGGTGCTGGTCACGGCCTGTTCGGCGACCGCCTGGGCCTTCCTGCGGGTGCTGGAGCGGGGAGATCTGCGCGATCATGTGGCGCTCGGCCTGGCGTTTGGCGCAGGCCTTCTCTCGAAGCATTCCTACCCGCTGTTTCCGCTGGCGCTGCTGCTGGCGTGCGTCAGCCTGCCGTCCTGGCGGGCGCGGCTTTCGCCCTTGCGTCTTCTGCTCGCCCTTGCGGTCGGGCTGGCCGTCTATTCTCCCTATCTCTTCTGGGTGACCCGGGAAGGGTTCAGCCTGTTGGGCACGGCGACGCGCACCATGGGCGTGAGCGGCGAGCCGGATCCGCATCTGTGGCGCGCGCTCACGGGTCTGGGGCGGCTGGGCTTCGGGCTGATCGGCTTCTCGGTGCCGCTGGTGCCGCTTGTTGTCCTGATCTTTTTTGCCCGCTACCGGGCGTTGTTCTCGCGCGGGCAGGACGGGCGGATCAAGGCGCCCCTGTCTCCCGTGACCACGCTCCTGCTGCGGGCGGTCATCGCGGTCATCGTGCTGACGGCGGTGCTGATCCTGGTGAGCGGGGCGACCTATGTGAAGGAGCGGCACATGCACCCGCTGCTCCTGCTGATGCCGATTGTCCTCTTCGCCGATCTGGCCCGGTTCGACTGGAGCGGTCGTTTCGTTCCCCGCTGCCGGCAGATGGCGCTCGCCATTGTCGCCGTGGCGCTGGTCGGGTGCCTGGCGCGCGTTCCGGGCCTTGTGGCGCCCGATCGCACCTTCTGTGGCGGCAAGTGCCGGCACATGAAGCCTTACGAAGACCTGCGCGCGCCGCTGTCCGCGCTCGGGGCGGATGGGGCCATGATGATCGGGGCGGATGACTATACCGCCGGCAATCTCCGGGTTCTGTTTCCGCAGTCGAAGGTCAGGGTGCTCGACTGGCTGTCGTCGTCAAGCCTTGCCGGTTCGGCGCGCAGCGTGAGGCGGGCGCCCGATCAGCAGTGCCTGCTGGTCTGGGAGGAGGGCGAGACCGAGCCCGACCGGACGGCGGAAGATGTCTTCCAGTCGACCTATGCGGTGGAGCCGGGCGTTGATGGCGCCACGGATGAGGCGCGCGAGATGGCTCAGGCGGTCTATCTTAAGGGCAGCTGGCCGCATCTTTGGAAGGAAGAGGGCTGGCGCCACAGCTGGTGGGGCGTGCGGGCGCTTTCGCCCGCGAGCGGGATCTGCAACTGACGCATGCGCCATTCGGTGCCGGCTTGAGTCTCGTCCCTGAGCGGGTCAGTCGACCCGCTCGCCCAGAGCGTTGCGCAGGGCGCGCGAGAGGGAGGTCATGTCGCAGGGCTTCTGCAGGAAGGCGCCATCGACCTGACGGCGCTCGTCATTCACGAAGCCCGTGTAACCGGACATGTAGATGATGCCGAGATCGGGCTGAACCTCGCGCGCGGCAATGGCCAGTTCGAAACCATTCATGCCACCGGGCATCATGATGTCGGTGATCAGCAGATCGATGTCCCGCCGCTTCGCCATCTCCGCCAGCGCCACCTCGCCGTTGAGGGCAGGCACCGGGTTGAAGTCGAGAATGCGCAGGAATTCCACGACCGACTGCAGCAGATCCGGCTCGTCCTCGACCACGAGAATGGTGGTGCCGCGCCCGCGCACCGTGTCGGCCGGGGCGGCCTGGGGCATGTCGCCCAGATGCGGCCGGTTGCGGATGATCGCGGGCAGGCTGAGACGGACTGTCGTACCGATGCCCCGGTCGGAATAGAGCTTCACGTGACCGTCGGCCTGCTTGGCAAAGCCATAGACCGTGGACAGCCCCAGACCGGTTCCGGAGGTGGTGGAGCGGGTGGTGAAGAAGGGGTCGAAGGCCCGGGCCATCACAGCCTCGGACATGCCAGGACCGTCGTCGGTCACGGTGAATTCGATCATCGGGCTGGACTGGTCCAGGGGGGCACAGCGCCGGCAGGCCACGGTGACCTCGCCGCCTTTGCCGGTTTCGATGATCGCATCACGGGAGTTGATGATGAGGTTCAGCAGGGCATTTTCCAGCTGGGCCGCATCGCAATGGACATAGATGTTGTCGTCGGTCGGCAGGCAGCGGAAGGCCACCTGACGTCCGACCGTGCTCTGGGCAAGGTCGGAGAGGTTGTCGAGCAGGGTGCCAACATGCACGTCGCTCTCGGTCACCGGCTGGCGGCGGGCGAAGGCGAGCAGGCGATTGGCAAGCAGCGCGCCGCGCTTGGCGGAGCTCTCGATGATGCCGAGAAGCTTCAGGGACTGGGGGTCCTGCGTCAGCTTCTGCGCCACCTGGGCGGTGGGCAGGATCGACGCCAGAACGTTGTTGAAGTCATGGGCGATGCCGCCGGTGAGCTGGCCGAGGGCGTCGAGCCGCTCGGCGCGTTCGCGCTGCTGGCGGTTGGTTTCGTCCTCGGTCACGTCCTTCAGGGTGAACATGACCCGGTTGCCGGTGGTGCCGTGCAGCGGAATGCTGGACATGCGCACATATTTGAGCGGCTTCCGCTCGCCCGGATAGAGCGCGAGGATGCGGTTGTCATAGAAGATGCCGACCTGCGCCTCCTGCAGCGGATCGCCGACGAAGCTCAGGCTCTCGCGCTCGGCAAAGGTCAGCTCCAGCTCGAAGGGCATGGGCAGGCGCGGCGGCTTGTAGTCGAGCAGCTTCTGCGCCGCATCGTTGAAGACATGCAGCTGGTTGTCCGCATCGATCACGAGGGCGGCGGTGGAGACGTTGGCAAGCATCGCCTCCATCATGATGCCCAGATCGCGCGCCCGGCGCTCGTTTTCGATCAGGTCGGAGATGTCGATGAAGCTGCCGATCACCTGGGTGCAGCGTCCTTCCTCATCCCGGGTGAAGGCCATGTCGAGGGACTGGCACCAGATCCAGGACCCGTTCCTGTGGCGGAACCGGTAGCGCAGGCTATGCGAGTTGCCTGACCGGTCGGCGATGACCTTGTCCCGATGGTCGAAGACGGCCTGACGATCTTCCGGGTGGAACAGTTCGGCGAATTCCGAAGGACGCATGACGTTGATGTCGTCTGCCCGGTACCCGGTGATCTGGGTGTAGCGGTCATTGACATACACGTTGGTCTGAAGCTCCAGGTCGTAGACGTAGATACCGTCGATCGACATTCTGGAGACTTTTCGCAGGAACTCTGTATCCGGCATCCCAAATTCCAACCAGTGGTTTCTACGTACACATTAACTGCGTGCCGCGAGAAAACGCCATCCCGGACTTTCGATTGCCCGCCTCCTTGCACCTCTTTTGTGCCACGAGATGTATGCATTCTTTCTTTGGCCCGTTACAGGCTGGGGTCGGGGTGGTGAAAACAGCGGCTTGCGAGGGGGCAGGAATCCTGTCACCCACCATTGCCCTCGTCAATTCCGACAGTAGCCCCAAGGGGCGAGGGAGAATCGGTCCCTGCCGAGGCGGGCGGAACGCCTTTTCATGGCTTGGGGGCATCGCGAGGGATGCGGAATGGAGCAACCATCAGGAGCGGCGACATGAGCGATGCGAGAATGGGTGACCGGGTGCGGATGGAGGCTGCGCGTCCCGAACATCTGCCGGAAATCCTTGCCCTGATGGCGGCCGGAGCGGTGGGCGCAAGGGTGGGCCGGGACACGACGCGAACCGAGGATTATACCGAGGCCTTTGCGGCAATGCTCGCCGCGCCGGAGCTGGAAGTGTGGGTGGCACTCGAGCCCGATGGCCGGGTGGCTGGCAGTTTCCAGATCCACTTCCTGCGCGGTCTGGGCTTCGGCGGCGGGATCCGGGCGGAGGTGGAGAGCGTGCACACCCGGGCAGATCTCCGGGGACAGGGCATCGGGTCCGTGATGATGGCCCATGCAGAGCTGCGGGCGCGGGCGCGCCACGCCTGTCTGATCCAGCTGACCTCGAACCGCCTGCGGGTCGATGCCCATCGCTTCTATGACCGGCTGGGCTTTGACCAGAGCCACCTGGGCTTCAAGAAGATGCTCTAGCCGCTTTTGCGCTTGCGGGAGCGCGGGCGAAGAGTTGCGGCTGTGCCGTGCCAGGGGGGCAGGGCCATCCGGTGTTGCATCGGGGCGCCGGATGGCCGAAGCCGTGGTGGAGACGGGCTTACTTCACCCGCTTCCAGGTTTCGCCCTTGCAGATCAGGCCGCCGAGCACGCAGCCCTCGAGCTTCAGCTTGTCGTCGGAGGGCATGGCCATCACGCCGGTGTAGGTCTTGCCGTCTTCGGCGTTGTAGACCTTGCCCTTCCAGCTGTCCTTGCCGCTCGCCTTCATGCCGGAGACGATCTGCAGGCCGACCAGCGGATTGCCGCGCTTGGCCGGGTCCGGGTTGTTCACATCGTTGCGGGCTTCCTTCACCCAGATCAGGTTGCCGCAGAGGGCCGGACCGCAGGGGGCGATGCGGATCTTGGACGAGCCGCTCGGGCGCACCCATTCGCCGGTCGGGTCGGCAGCCTGGGCGCTGCCTGCGCCGAGAACCAGGGCCGACAGGGCAAGGGCCGCACCAGCGGCGCGAAGAAGTTTCACGGACATTCCAGTTTCCTCCCAAATGCTTTCCCTTAAGGGAAACCAGAGCCTAGCGCTGCTTCGGGTCGGCGAAAAGCCGTGCCCTTAGGGAAGGTCCGAGATTTTTTTGCAGCGCGAGGAGATCAGACAGCCCGTCCCGGTTTCGCGCTCAGGTAGATGCGGCTTGCTGACACACCATCGCAGCAAGGAGCGAAGGATCTGCGGGCATGGTTAGGAAAGAGTTTCCGCCATCGGAACAATTCGAGGGATGGGTGCCTGAGAAGTCAGTGAAATTCTCTGCGTCATCGTGAACGGTGTCTTAAATTCATCTTACCTTAGTTTCTTGTTCGTTCTCCGTTAATTTAAAAATTTAACGAGGCTTTTAACGGGTCATCGCAAGATCAAGCCAGAGACGCGGCAAGTTTACTCCTGATATTTTTCCCAAGGTCAGCGTTTCATTTCCGAAGTCTGTCGACTGGAAAGTCGGCCGGAAAGAAGGACAAGAGAACATGGCTCGTTTTGAAATTCACTCGGCCGACATGGGCCTCATGGGCGAAAGCCCGAGCACGGCGGACATCCTGTTCCAGATGGGGCTCGACAGTGCCTCCGGCCGTCACGGCGTCACCGACCTGGTCAGCGCCCACAAGTGGTTCAACATTGCCGCCATGAAGGGCAACCGGGAAGCCGCGCAGTATCGCAAGGACCTGTCCGCGGAAATGAGCCGCGAGGACATTGCCGAAGCACAGCGCGCGGCGCGTGAATGGCTCTCGATGCATTGATCGGGTACTGATCGGGCAATCTGCGCCTTGTGACAGGCAGGATCTGCGGCCAAAGGCGGCTTAGGGTCTTGTGTCCCCCAGAAGCAGGTCGCGCAGGTCTTCCATGGGCCGTGAGGTTGAGGTTGCTGACGATGCGCCCGTGCTGTTGCCCAGGAGAAGCCCCGGTGTCAGACCCCTGGCGAGGATGTGGTCGATCAGCTGCGGATCGCGGCTGATCAGGTGAACCGGCACATCGCGCGAGGCGTCCAGCCCGGTGATGATGGCGGCCGGTTGATGGTCGCCGAGAACGATGTAGAGCGTGTCGCCCGCGTCGCGGCGGATGAAGTCGAAGACCGTCTCCAGGGAATAATCGATCGTGCGCACGTAATGGTCGCGCACCTTCTGCGGATCCGACCAGACCTGGCGCGGCGTTTCGCTGCCGAGCGTCTGCGGCGTGAAGATGGTTCCGTCGCCCACATCCTCCCAATTGACCAGATGCGGCACCGGCGTCCAGGGGGCGTGGGAGGAGATCAGCGCAATCTCGGCCATGACCGGACGGGCTGCGCTTCGGGCCGGGGCGAGCACCAGCCGGTCGAAGGCGTCAAGCGTGTATTGATCCGGCATGGTGATCCAGTTGAACGGCGCCCCGCGATAGGCCAGATCGGCCGCCGCAAGCACCCGGTCGTAGCCGAAATAGGCGGCCTCCGGCCAGTCCATGGTGATCGCCGGCATGATGGCGGAGGTTTCCCAGCCCGCCTCGCGGAAGAGCCGGTTGAGGCTGGCATGGTCCGAGCGCATCAGCAGATCGTAGCGGGCCTGACTGTCCACCTTGAGCCCTGAGAGAAAGGTCGCGTGGGCGAGCCAGCTCATGCCGCCGGCGGTGGGGGAGCGGGCATAGGTGCTCGCCATGACATGACCTGATCCTCGAAGGGCCGCTTCTGCCGCTGTCAGCCTTGTGGTGATCCGGGGCGCATAGGCTTCATCCTCCACGGCGCTGCGGCCATAGCTTTCCACGAAGACCAGCACCACGTCCTTACCTGTCAGCAGGGGCAAGGGGCGCTGGGCGGGGGCCTCTCCGGGGACGATCGAGAGCCCGGCGGCAAAGACCCGCAGGTCTGCGACCGAGCGCAGGGTTTCGCCCACCCGTTTCGACAGGACCCGGGTGAGGGAGGCGGCCTTGATCCGGGCGAGAGATCCGTCATCGGCGGGCGCGCGCGGCAATGCCGCCCTTTCGGCCAGATGGAAGGCGAGAGCCACAAGCACCCATCCGGCAAGGATGAAAGCCCCGCGTCGTGGAGCAGCGGCATTCGGGTGACCCAAGGGCCGGGTCAAGCGGGTGAGGCCGGTGGCGAGCAGCGCCAGAAGTCCGGCAAAGGCCAGCGCAAGGGCGAGCAGGGCGAGACCAGCCGCCACCTTGCCGAAGGCGCCGGACAGAAAGTGCCAGCCATTCCAGATCAGGTGGGAATCCAGATAGGGGTTCACCCGCCGCTGCAGGGCGGACAGGGTCATGAGATCGGCCACCTTGAGCACCGTCACTGCCACGGCCAGTCCGGCAAGCGCGATGGCGAGTGGCCGGGCTGCGCGGTTGGGCAGAACCATGATGGCGGCAAGCAGCAGTGGCAGCTCCAGGGGCAGGCGCAGCCAGTAGGCGCTCAGCAGATCGGCCGGGTGATCGGGCAGCAGGAAGGCGAGGGTAACCGCCAGAAGAGAGAGCGTAGCCAGCAGGCGTCCCATCCAACGCCCCGTCCAACGTCCCGTCCCCTGGCGCAGGCCGTGCGCGCCTTGAGCCGGCGGGTGGCCGCTCATGAGGCCTGCCGTCCGAGACGCCAGAGGGTCGCAATGTCCACGGCGAAGGACCAGGCGAGCAGCAGCAGCGCAGATCCCGCAATCATCGTAGCGGAGGCGACGGGAAGGCTCGGCACCAGGGCGAGGCAGAGGGCTGCGATCTGCCAGACGCAGACCGCCTTGCGCCGCCAGGAGGGGGGCAGAGGCCCGTCAAGCCAGGGCCAGACGTAGCTGCCGGCGACGAAGAGATAGCGCATGGCGCCAATCAGCAGCGCCCAGGGCCCGGCCTTATCGAGGGCCACGACCGCAAGGCTCAGACCCAGAATGAGAAAGGCATCGAGTTCCATGTCATAGCGGGCCCCGAAGCGCGATGACAGGTGGGAGCGGCGGGCGAGAAAGCCGTCGAGCCCGTCGAGGACGAGGGCAAGGAGCGCCAGGGCGAGGAGCGGCCAGAGGCGCGGATCCGCGGCGGAGAGATCGTTGCCCAGGACCAGGGCGGCGGCTGCAAAGACGCCAAGCCCGGCGCGCAGGCTGGTGGTCACATTGGCCGGCCCGAAGCGGGGGAAGGGGTGATGCCGCAGGCCGCGCAGGACCAGCGCGAAGATGAGGGCAAGCAGGACAAGAGCGACGCTTCCCGCACCCGGCCCGAGGTTCAGGGCGCGCGCCGCGATCCAGTAGGTGACAGCGCAGGCGGGAAAGATCAGCGCCAGCGCGAGGAGCGCGCTGCGCTTGAGGCCGGGCGAGGTGCCGGCCGGCGCTGGCGCGATTGCCACGCCGCCTGCCGGTGACGGGTGACCGGCGCTACCTTCCGGCGATGGGCTGTCCTTTGGGGGCATGTCTTTCCGTCTTTTGTTGTCTGACGACTTGCCGATGTCCGGTCCTGTGGATCCTGGACTGCCGTGCTTCGTCCGGGCAGCGGCAGGATCCTGCCGGAACGCTTGCTCTCCTAGATGACACGACGCCGTCAAATGACAAGGGGTGCATGGTGGCGTTTCTCACCTTGCGGGATCTTGCCGACTGTTCCACATGTGAAGGACGACAGTTGAGCCCATCAGGAGGAGGACAGCGGTGGACGAGCGTGTGAGCGCAGACCGGCAGGCGCGTGGCGCGGAAAGCCGCGCCCGGGCGCTGTGGGTCACCGGGCCCGCGGCCTGCGCCCTGCGTGAGGAGCCGCTTGCCCGGCCCGGCCCGCAGGAGGTGCTGGTGGAAAGCCTCTTCGGGGCGATCAGCCGGGGCACGGAGCGGCTGGTGTTCGACGGTGCCGTGCCGCCCGGCGAACACGAGCGTATGCGCGGTCCGCACATGGGTGGCAGCTTTCCCTTTCCGGTCAAATATGGCTATGCGGTCTGCGGGCGGGTGACCGGCGGTGCGCCGGATCTGCTTGGCAAGACCGTATTCTGTCTTCACCCGCATCAGGACAGGTTCGTTGTCTCCCGCGACGCTGTGACCGTGCTGCCCGAAGGGGTGCCTGCGGAGCGTGCCCCGCTGGCCGCCAACATGGAAACCGCGCTCAACATCCTGTGGGATTCTGAGATCCTGGCGGGCGACCGGGTCGCGGTCTTCGGGGCCGGTGTCGTCGGCGGGCTCGTGGCGCTTCTGGCCGCGCAGATCCCCGGAGTGGAGCTGTGGCTGGTCGATCCGCTGGAAAGCCGGCAATCGCTGGCCATCAGCCTCGGTGCCCGGTTCGTGAGCCCGCAGGCGCTTGGCGGGGAGGCCCCCTTCGACGTGATCGTCAATGCCTCGGCCAGCGGCGAGGCGCTGGCTCAGGGGCTCGCGGTTGCAGGGCCCGGCGCCCGTCTGGTCGAGGCAAGCTGGTATGGCGACCGGCAGGTGAGCCTGCCCCTCGGCGGCGCCTTTCATGCGGGCCGGCTTGCCCTCGTGAGCTCGCAGGTCGGGCAGATCCCCGTGCGCCAGTCGCCGCGCTGGACCTATCGGCGGCGTCTGACCAAGGCGCTGGAGCTGCTGCGCGATGACAGGGTCGAGACCCTTTTTACCGGCATGACGGCGTTTTCCGCCCTCGGCCCCTCTTATGAAACCATCCTGCGGGATCCGGCGACCCTGTGTCACCGCATCCGCTATGACCAATGACCAGTGACCCTTCGGGGGAGGAGAGCGAACGTGTTTGCCGTGGAAGTCAGGGATCACATCATGATTGCGCACAGCCTGCCGCGCCCGGTCTTCGGACCCGCGCAGGGGATGCATGGGGCCACCTTCGTCGTGGATGCGGCGTTCTTTACCCGCGATCTGGACGAGGACGCCCTGGCGGTGGATATCGGCGCGGCCACGACCCTGCTGGCCGAGGTGCTGAAGCCGCTGAACTATCAGAACCTGGATGAGCTGGAGGTGTTCCGGGGCAAGATCTCGACCACCGAGGCGATTGCGCGGTACGTATTTGATCAGCTGGCAGCGGGGATCGCGGCCGGGCGTCTGGGCCCGGGCAGCAACCGGGTCTGCCGCCTGAAGGTGACCCTGCATGAGAGCCATGCGGCGCGCGGATGGTATGAGGCCGACCTGTGATCACCTCCGTCGCCTTCGCCTGGCCGGGAGACCTGCAAACCCGCACCGGGGGCTACGGCTATGACCGGCGCCTGATCGCGGGGCTGGAGGATCTCGGCATCGAGGTCGAAGGGGTGCCGCTGGGGCCGGGCTTCCCCGATCCCGCGCCGGAAGATCTGGCGAGGGCAGAGGCGCGCCTGTCGCAGCTTTCCGACGGCACGGTGGTGCTCATCGACGGGCTTGCCTTCGGGGTTCTGGACGCCTGGGCGCAACGGGAGGCAAACCGCCTGCGCATCGTGGCGCTGGTGCATCATCCGCTGGCGCTCGAAACCGGACTGGATCCGGCGCGGGTCGCTGCGCTCCGGCAGAGCGAGACGGCGGCACTTTCGGCCGCGCGCGCCGTCATTGTCACCTCTCCGGGCACGGCGCGGGGGCTGGTGGAAGGCTATGGCGTGCCGCAGGCCCTCATCACCGTGGCGGTTCCTGGCACCGATCCGGGCACCGGTCCGGGCCCCGATCCGGGTGAACCGAGGCTGGCCGCTCCGGGCGATCCGCTGCTTCTCACCATCGGCACCCTGACCCCGCGCAAGGGGCATGACGTGCTGCTCAAGGCCCTGAAGCGGATCGAGGATCTCGCCTGGCGCTCGGTGATCGTCGGCAGCCGCACGCTTCACCCGCAGACGACGGACGCGCTGGAAGCCCAGATCGGGCGGCTGGGATTGCAGGGTCGGGTGGAGCTGGTGGGCGAGATGGAGGATCCGGCACAGCTTTTGCGGCAGGCTCATCTCTTCGTGCTGGCCAGCCGTTATGAGGGCTACGGCATGGTCTTTGCCGAGGCGCTGGCCCACGGGCTGCCGGTGGTGGCGTGTCAGGCGGGCGCGGTGCCGGATGTGGTGCCCCCGGAAGCGGGCATGCTGGTGCCGGTCGATGATGATGCGGAGCTTGGCCGCGCCCTGCGCCGGTTGCTCGAAGACACCGCCGCCCACCGCCGCCTCACCACGGGTGCGCGGGTGGCGGGTGCGCTGCTCCCCCGTTGGGACGAGACCGCGCGGCTGGTCGCCGATTGTCTGCACCAGGTGGCGATTGGATCGGACACCGCCTATGATGGGGCGCTGAGCGTGGACCCGGACGCCAGGGAGCGGGCATGAGCGGCTTTTCGGAAAGCTGGCTGGAGCTGCGCGAGCCGGTGGATCACCGGTCCCGCGATCTCGGGCTCATCCGGGCGCTGGGCGCTCATCTCGAGGCGCTGGATGGGGATGCGCGGGTTCTGCTGGATCTCGGGTGCGGCACCGGGTCGACCTGTCGCGGCCTGTCTCCATTCCTGCCCGATGGGGTGGAATGGCGGCTGTTCGACAAGGACCCCGCACTTCTGGAGGCTGCACGGCGGCGGCTCGGGCCAGAGGGCCCCAGGGGCGCTCGGCATCAGTTTCTGCTAGGCGATGCCGGAGGGGAAACGCCCCTGCCGCTTGACGGGGTGGCTGTCGTCACCTCGTCCGCCTTTTTCGATCTCTGCTCGGCGGGTTTCTGCGCCCGTCTGGTGCGCGAGCTGGGACAGGCCGGCGCGGGGCTCTATGCCAATCTCACCTATGACGGACAGATGAGCTGGAGCATTCCCCACGAGCTGGACACGGCAGTGGTGCGGGATTTCAACCTGCATCAGCGCCGGGACAAGGGCTTCGGTCCGGCGCTCGGGCCGCAGGCCGCCCCCTTCCTGAGCGAGTGCCTCAAGGCTGTCGGCTACCGGGTCGAGAGCGCCTCCAGCCCCTGGCGCATGGGGCCGCAGGACAAGGCCCTGCAGATCGAGTTCCTGGAAGGGATGCGTCGTCCGCTGGAAGAGATCGGAACCCTGCCGCGCACCCATGTGAGCGCGTGGATCGGCTTCCGCCTCGGGGTGCTGGACCTGGCCGAGAGCACCTGCGAGGTCGGCCACACGGACCTTCTCGCGCTGGGCGGCGCCAGCGCCTAGAGCATGCGCAGAAGCGTGATGTCCCGCCGGATCACATGGTGCATCACCACGGCGGAGAGATGCAGGGCGAGAAGCGCCAGCATGGTCCAGGCGCTGGCCACGTGGATGGCGGAGAGGAGCCAGGCCACATCCGGGTTCTTGCCCAGGGGGCTCCACACCGGGAGGATGCCGAACCAGGAGAAGGGGAAACCGTGCGCATTGGTGGCGAGGAAGCCGGAGAGCGGACTGGTCACCAGGGTCACGTAGAGCAGCAGATGCACGGCGCGTGCGGCCATGCGCTCGAGTGGTGTGCCGAATTCGACCGGCTGCGGGGTCAGAAGCCGCGCGCCGATGCGCAGCAGCATCAGCCAGAGCACCAGAAAGCCAAGGCTCTCGTGCACCATGTAGAAGTCGAGGGAGACTTCCTTGCGCACGAAGCCGATCATCAGTCCGAGCGGCCAGGTGAGAAACACCAGGCCCGCCACCAGCCAGTGCAACACCCGCGAGGGTGCCGCGTATCCGGGGATTTCGGGCCGCGCGGGGGCAGGGGCATTCTGCCCCGCCTGATCGTCATTTCGGTTCATCTGCCACTCTCCCCTCCGGCAGGATTCCCTGCGGCCCTATGTCCGCTCACGCTAAGGCACCGCAGCGGGAATGCAAGCCCGTCCGAGGGGGCATGGGGCTCTTGGGGCTTCAGGCGGATTTCATGCCATAGGACTTCACGGAGCCCATGACCTCATCGATTTCCGCATCGCTCAGGATGTGCGGTGTGCCGATGGTCCGGGCGATGATGTAGGCCTTGGCCAGAACCTCCAGCTCCTCCAGACGCCACAGGCCTTTCTCCAGGGTCTCGCCGACCACCACGGCCCCGTGATTGGCCATCAGGCAGCCGCTGTAGCCTTCCATGGTGGCTGTCACGTCATGGGCAAGGCTGTTGCTTCCGAAGAGCGAGTAATTCGCGAGCGGAATGCGGTTGCCGCCGAAGATCGCGATCATGTAGTGGCAGGCCGGGATTTCCTCCCGGTTGATGGCGAGCGCCGTGCAATTGACCGGATGGGCGTGGACCACCGCATGCATGTCCGGCTTGGCCCGGAGCAGGGCCAGGTGGAACTGCCATTCGGTGGAGGGCTTGCAGGGGCCATCCCATGCTCCATCACCATCCAGCGGCATGGAGGCCAGCATGTCCGGGGTCATGCGCTCATAGGGGATGCCGGAGGGCGTGATCACCATGCGGTCGCCGGCCCGGACGGAAATGTTGCCCGAGGTGCCCTGATTGATGCCGCGCCGATTCATCTCGATGCAAGTGTCGATGATCGCCTGGCGCAGTTCGGTGGTGTCGGAATAGGGGGCTTTCAGCATGGATCCAATGCGAGTTTGAGAATGTTCATGGCCGTATCGGAGCAGGTCGCGACATGGGTGGCGTAGCCGCCGCGAATGGCTGCCAGCATGGGTCTTGCCCGTTCCGGGCCTGAGCCGACCAGCAGGCCCATGTCCTTGCCGCGCATCTGGTCGAGGGTCACGCCGATCATGCGGCTTTCGATTTCCCGGTCGAGCCCGCGTCCTTCGCCGTCGATCAGGCGGCCGCAGATCACGCCCACCGCTCCCTGGCGGGCAAAGGTGTCGATATCGGCCCGGTCGAGAAGACCGGTATGGACGACGTGACTGTCCTCGCCGCAGGTGCCGCAGGCGAAGATGGTCTTGTTGCAGGTGGCCACTGCCTCGAGCTGCTCCCGGATCACAGGCTCCTGCTTCAGCCGGTCGACGAGCTCGCGGTCCGAGAGAACCAGCGGCACGTGAAGATTGATGCAGTGGGCACCGTAGCGCCGGGCGAGGGTGGCCGAACTGGTTTCCGCCGCAAAGCCCATGGCCGCAGGTCGTGACCCGACCAGCTGGACGACCGTCAGCTCGTTGAGGGTGAGGCGGGGGGCGGCCTCGGCGACCCGGTAGATGGTTTCTCCCCAGGCGACGCCGAGCCGGTCACCCGGCTCGAGCAGGCTCGGCAGCCAGTCCGCCACGACGCGCGTCACCCGGTCGAGGGAGCGTTCGGGGCCATCCGATGAGGAGGGCACCACGATCGCATCCTTCAGTCCGAAAGTCTCGACCAGTCTGCGCGCCAGTTCCTGGTTGCGGAAGATGGTGTGGTCGAGGGTGATGCGCACATAGTCGCGGCGGCGGGCTTCAGAGAGGTAATTGACCACGGTGGCACGGGAGAAACCCAGACGTTCGGCAATCTCGTTCTGGTTCATCCCTTCCTGGTAATAGCACCAGGCGACCTCGATGATGCCTTCGTCCTGCGAGCGGGCGCGTGGGAGCGATCGTCCTTCGGTCGGTCCGGGTTTCTTCTGGCCAGTTGTCATGCGCGTTCGGCAATCCGAGCTTGTTCCGGGAACAGGCCGTCTAGACCTTCCGGCGTTGCAGCGCAAACGCCACGTTCGGTGATGAGCCCCGTCACCAGGTGGTTCGGCGTCACGTCGAAGGCCGGATTTCCGCCCGGCGTTCCCCGTGGCGTGACCTGCACCTGAACGATCTCGCCGGCGTCGTTGACACCCTGAATGTGGGTGACTTCGCGCGCGCTGCGCTCCTCGATCGGGATCTCCGACACGCCGTCCGTGACCGTCCAGTCGATGGTGGGCGAGGGCAGGGCGACATAGAAGGGCACATTGTTCGCCCTTGCGGCCAGGGCCTTCAGATAGGTGCCGATCTTGTTGCAGACGTCACCGCGCCGGGTCGTGCGGTCGGTGCCGACGATGACCATGTCGACCAGGCCATGCTGCATCAGGTGGCCGCCCGCATTGTCGGTGATGTAGGTGTGGGGAACGCCGTGACTGCCGAGCTCCCAGGAGGTCAGGGCGCCCTGGTTGCGCGGGCGGGTCTCGTCCACCCACACGTGGATCGGGATCCCGGCGTCATGGGCCTGATAGATGGGGCTGGTGGCCGTGCCCCAGTCGACGGTCGCCAGCCATCCGGCGTTGCAATGGGTCAGGAGGCGAACAGGCTCGCCGTTTGTCTTGCCATCTGCGATCTTGCGAATGATCTCCAGCCCGTTCAGGCCGATGCTGCGGTTGATCTCGACGTCCTCGTCGGCAATTTCGTGCGCCAGCCTGAGCGCGGCCTCGGCGCGCTGGTCCTCAGGCAGGGCGAGAAGATGCGTACGGCACCGGTTCAGCGCCCAACGCAGGTTGATGGCGGTCGGACGGGTCTTGTCGAGGAAGGCCCAGGCCTTGTCGAGATGGGCGGTGGAGGGATCAAGTCTGGCGGCAAGCGCCATTCCATAGGCGGCGGTTGCCCCGATCAGCGGCGCGCCACGCACCCGCATCTCCACGATCGCTTCAGCGTAGTCCTCAAGGGTGTCGACCTGCTGAACCCGGAAGTCATGGGGCAGCCAGCGCTGGTCGATGATCTGGAGTGCCGCCTTTTCCGCGTCCCACCAAAGTGAGCGGTAATGGGTGCCGTTGACCTTCATAGGACGTCCTTTGCATTGAATTGGCGTGCGAGTTCCAGCAGGGCGCGGGGGGAGCGGATGGCATCGGCCCGCAGGATGAGCTCGGAGCCCATCGCAAGGTTGCGGGCTTCCATTGGGGCCCGCACAGCGCTGTCTGTGAGTGTCTCGAAATCGGCGTTATGGGCGAGGGAGAGCGTGCGGCGGTGCATCTCGATGCCGCAGAAGGCCATCGCGTCCTGGCGGATCTCGTTGAGCAGATCGCGGCAGAAGTCTTCCGACGACTGGCCCTGATCCTCGAAGAGGCTCGCTGGATAGAGCATGCCCGTGCGTTCGGTGGTCCAGAGGAACAGGAACTCCGCGTCGAAGGCTTTGAGCGTTTCCTCGATCACCGAGAGGATCCATTCCTGATAGGCGCCCAGATCCTGCGGCGTCCGGTGACCGGGCTGGCTGAAATAGGCCATCAGGAAATTGGCGGTCAGCATGCCGATGTCGAAGCCGAAGGGGCCGTATTGCACAAACTCGGGATCGATCACGCGGCTTTCGGTTGCTGTGGACATGATGGAGCCGCTGTGCAGATCGCCGTGCACCATGGTCTCGGTGTTGGAGGCAAATTTCATCAGCATGCGCTGGACGCGCGCCTTCAGCACTGCGTTTGCACGCAGATCCGCCACCACGGGCTTCAGTTCCGCCGTGTGGTGGTTCATCTTCGCGTCGTAATAGGGGTCGGTGAAGACCAGCGCTTCCGTGATGGCCGGAATGTCCACGTTGCCGGCAAAGAGCCCCACGTCCTTCTTCTTCTCGGCGCTCTTCATGGAGAGTTCCGAGCCCCGGAAGGCGGTGCGGGCGCAGAAACGACCGAGAAATTCCCCCAGGCCCTCGACCTTCTCGCCGTCGATCAGCTTGCGGCGAAGGATCTTGTGGGGGCTCAGGAATTCCATGACGATCAGGGCCTGATCCTCATCGAAGTGGAACACCTGCGGCACCGCGCCCGGATCGCGCTCGGCCTCCCGGACCAGCGCGTGATACTCGTAAAAGGCGCGGTAGAGCGGCAGGGGCCAGCTGTCCCCCACCAGGCGGACATAGGGCAGGGCCTGCTTCACGATGACGGTTCCGTCGGGCCCCTCCACGATGAACACCAGATTGAGGTTGCCGTCGCCGACCTCCACGACCTTCCAGTCCTGCGGATCCTGGCCGACCCGGTCCGCGATTGCGGGAACCTTCGACAACTGCGGCGCGAGGGTCTCCGCCGTCAGGGGCACGTAGGGTGTTTTTTGCGCGTTTGGCTGGTCCATTTGCGTCTTCTTTCCTCCCGTTCTGGGGCGACTAGAATGCAGAAGTCTTCAAAAGTCAAGTTGGTTGACAAATGACTAAATGACGTGCTGTAACTTGTCCCTACGAGAGAGGAGCTCGTTTCATGGTGGGAGGTAAGGTGGCTAAGATCACCTGTAAGATCAGTGGGTTGGAGAAATCTTTCGGGCGGAACCACGTTCTGCGCGGGATCGATCTGACACTGCATGAGGGAGAGGTGACCGCGTTGATGGGGGCCAATGGCGCCGGCAAGTCGACGCTGGTCAAGGTTCTCTGCGGCTATCATCACGCCGATGCCGGCGAGATCGAACTGGCGGGCGCGCCCTTTGCGCCGATGGACGCATCGGACGCCATTGCCAAGGGCGTGGTGACGGTTCACCAGTCCATCGACGATGGTGTCATTCCGGATCTGGATGTCGCGACAAATCTTACCCTGGACCGGCTGACAGAGCCGGGCGCCAACCTGTTCGTCAACGACCGGAGCCTGCGCCGGCGGGCGGAGGAGGTTGCCGCCAGCATGGGCCTTGCGATGGACGTGCGGGCGCGGGTTGCGGATCTCGACGTGGCCGACCGCCAGATGATCGCGATTGCCCGTGCCATGGCCAGGTCTCCCAAGCTGCTCATCCTTGATGAACCGACGTCTTCGCTCTCCGCATCTGAGGCAGAGCGGCTGTTCGCCCTGATTGACCGGTTGCGGGCGGATGGTGTCGCCATTCTCTACATCTCGCATCGCATGTCGGATCTCCGGCGCGTCGCGGACAGGATCGTGTCCATGCGCGACGGGGCAATCTCCGGCATCTTCGAAGGCGAGGAGCTCGACTACGTTGGCGCCGTCAACGCCATGCTCGGTCATCAGATGACGGAGGTCGACATCGAGCCCGTGTCCGGGGGGGCTCCCATTCTCGAGGCCCGCGACCTCAGGCTCTTCGAGGGCAGTCCGCCCATCAGCTTCACGGCACGGGAAGGGGAGGTCATCGCCTTCACCGGGCTGCTGGGCAGCGGCACGACGGAACTGGCCGAGATCCTCTTCGGTCTTTCGGCAGCGGCGGGCGGCGAGCTGACGCTTGACGGGCGCGCCTATCGCCCGGCGAGTGCGGCACAGGCGGTGGCGCAAGGTGTCTTCATGTCGCCGAAGGATCGTGGGTCCAACGCTGTGATCGCAGATTTCGACATTGCCAACAACATGACCTTGCCGTTCCTGCGGGCCTTCAGCACCTTTTCATTCCTGAGCGAAAGCGGTCAGCGGCGCGCCGCGCGCGACATGATCGCCCGGATCGGGGTGAAATGCGAAAGCGACCGGGACGGGATCGACACCCTTTCCGGCGGTAACCAGCAGAAGGTCATGATCGGCCGCTGGCTGTTGAAGGCGTCTCGGGTGCTGCTTCTGGACGAACCGTTCCAGGGAGTGGACATCGGCGCCCGGCGGGACATCGGCCACTACATCCGGGAGACGTCTGCGGGGCGCACCACGCTTGTCTTCGTCGCAGAGATCGACGAGGCGCTCGAGATCGCGGACCGCATCATCGTCCTCAACGAAGCTGCAATCGCCAGCGAACACCTGAACAAGAACATCGATCTGAACAGACTTGTCGCGGATGTCTCCGGGCGGGTCCGCGAGCCACATGGTTCCGGGACGGATGCCGTCTGCGGACCTGTGACCGCAGCGCAGTCCAAGGCAGGGTGAAGACCACTCAAATGAACAAGAACGCTCTCGAATACGCCATTCGCTATGGTTTCATCGTGCTGCTGGCCGGCCTCGCGCTGTTCTTCAGCCTCTATGCCAGCGGCTTTGCCAGCCCCCGGTCCGCTGTCTTCATCTTCCAGTCCGTGGCCATCACCGGCATTCTGGCGCTCGGGGTCACCTGCACGCTCGTGGTGGGGGGCTTCGATCTGTCGATCGGATCGGTGGCCACGTCTTCGCTCATGTTGTCGGCCTATTCCATGGTGGTGCTGGAACAGTCGGCCTTCGTGGCGGTGGCGCTCTGTCTGGTCATGGGGGCCGTCGTCGGGCTCATCAACGGGTTCCTGATCGTGAAGATGCGTGTGCCGGACCTTCTGGCAACGCTGGGTATGATGTTCCTTCTGATCGGGCTGCAGCGCATCCCCACCCAGGGCAACTCGGTTGCCACCGGCATGAGCCTGGCCGATGGGACCGTGGCCGAGGGGACCTTCTCCGCGGCCTTCCTGTGGCTCGGGCGGCATCGCTTCGACCTCTTCCTCGACCGGCTTCTGCCCGTTCCGGTGGTGCTGTTCCTGGTGATCGCCGGGCTCATCTGGCTGTTCCTCGGCTTCACCCGTCATGGCCGGCTGATGTATGCGATCGGCTCGAACGAGCGGGCGGCAAGTCTCGTGGGTACGAATGTGCAGCGCTACAAGGTGGTTGCCTACATGATCTCGGGTGTCCTGGCATCGATCGGCGGCATCCTTCTGGCGGCACGGCTGGGCCGCGGCGACATTGCGTCGGGCAACAATCTGCTCCTCGACAGCGTTGCGGCAGCCCTCATCGGTTTTGCAGTTCTCGGTGCGGCGCGACCCAATGCCTTTGGAACGGCGGCCGGTGCGCTCTTCGTCGGCATCCTCCTGCAGGGTCTGACGATGATGAACGCCCCCTATTACATGCAGGATTTCGTCAAGGGTGCCGTACTGGTGGCCGCCCTTGTCTTCACATTCTACCTGTCCTCGCGTCGCGGCGGCAGGAGAAATGCCTGACGCACAACGGCGTCACGGTTCTTCGGGAGGAAACAACAATGATCAGACGTGAATTCATGAAGCTGACGGCCGCAGCCGGCCTGACGCTGGCCGCGATCGGGGGGACCCAGGCCGCCGACATGCCCGCGCCCTTCGACAAGCCGGCCGAGGTGAAGATCGCGCTCGTGCGCTATCTCTCGACCGGGGACTTCTTCCAGTCCTATCTTTCCGGTGTGGAGAAGCAGGCCGCGGCGCTCGGGGTCGATCTGCGGGTGCTCGACAGCCGCCAGGACGCAGCCCTTCAGGCCGACATGGTCGATCAGGCGATTGCGCTGGGGGTGAACGGCATCATCATCCAGCATGGCCTGACGGAATCCATGAAGGCCGCTGCGCAGCGCGCCGTGGACGCGGGGATCAAGGTTGTGGCCTTCGATGTGGACGTGGAGAACGACGCCGTGCCGCAGATCGAGCAGAGCGACTATCTGCTCGGCAAGATGGCTCTTGATCAGGCCATCGAGGACAATGGCGCCAGTTTCACGGCCGGTTATGTCTATGTACCGGGCATTGCGCCGCTGGATCGCCGCGACGTGGCCTGGAAGGAGATCAAGGCGGCCAATCCGGGCATCCAGGAAGCGGCGATGTTCGGCACGCTGGACAATCCGATCGCCAACTCGGTTGCCAATCAGGCGCGTTCCGTGCTGCAGGCCAATCCCAACATCACCGTCATGTTCGCGCCCTTTGACGAGTTTGCGAAGGGCGTGAAGATCGCCGTCGATGAGGCGGGCCTCAATCAGGACATCGACATCTATTCCGCCGATGTGTCGACCGCCGACATTTCCGCCATGCGCGAACCGGATTCCGCCTGGGTCGCGACGGTGGCGACCAATCCGGCCGTCGTCGGCGAGGTCTGCGTAAGGACCCTTGCCCTGATGCTCGCCGGTGAAAAGACTGAGAAGCAGGTCGTCGTTCCGCCGACCCTGATTACTCAGGCCTTCCTGAACGAGAATGACGTGAAGAACATGGAAGAGCTGGGCGCAAAGATGCCCCAGTTCCAGCATGCGGATGTGTCCGTCGCCGAGTGGATCCCGCTGCCGGCCCGCTGACAGCAGGCCAAGTTCCCCCTTGTTGCGCGAGATGAGCCCGGACACGTCCGGGCTCGTTTGCGTTTGCAGGCGCAAGAAGAAATCAAGGTGCCATTGCAACCATTACCGCCTGGTGGGTTGCCACGCGACCCTTAGGTCGCCGGAGCACCACGCTGCACATCGGCAGGGGATCGTGGAAACTCCGTCAAATCACGGATGAGTTTGGCGCGCGGATCAGCGCGCACTGCCACGGCTCTTGCCGTCCGGATTTTGAAAGGGAATAGCGGAGAGAGAGTCCGCCATTATGTGCGTCTTCACCTGTCACTGCCTTTATAATTAACCTACTGTTTTTGATAGTGTAATTGGTTTCTGGCGTCTCGCTGGCCATCAATCAGTCCTGGTCGAAGTCAGCAAATCGCACGTGTCGTGTGGGGCTGCGTGTGGGGCTGGAGGTCCGGCCCCACACGGAAACGGGAGCGGAAATGATGCTGAGTGATGCGAAGGCCCGGAAGATCAAGCCGAGCGACAAGCCCCTGGCGGACGGCACGGTGACAGGCCTTTATCTCTTCCCGGCGGGAAGCGTCGGTGCTGGCAAGTGGATCCTGCGGTTCAAGTCGCCCGAGATGGGCAAGCGCCGGGACATGGGGCTCGGCAGCTATCCGGTGGTGTCGCTGAAGGACGCCAGGGAGCTTGCCCTTCAGGCCCGCAAACTCATCGAGGCGGGCAGGGATCCGCTGGCGGAGCGAGACAGGCAGCTGGTGGCCGACAGGGTCAGGCTGGCCATGCCTTCGTTTGAGGAGGCCGCGCGGCAGCTTCATGCGGATCTGGCTCCGGGGTTTCGCAATCAGAAACATGCGGCGCAATGGATCACGACGCTGGAGACCTATGTGTTCCCGGTCATCGGCAAGCTGCAGGTGTCTCACCTGACGGCGGCGGACTTCGCCCGCGTGCTCAAGCCCATCTGGCTCTCGAAGCAGGAGACGGCGTCAAGGGTCAAGCAGCGCTGCGATCAGGTGATGAAGTGGTGCGCGGCCAATGACCATGTGGTGGCAAGCCCGGCGAGCGTGGTCGCTCAGCTTCTGACGAAACAGTCGGGCAAGCGGGAGCGGGTGGAGCACCACCCGGCGGTGCCCTGGCGCGACGTGCCGCTGTTCGTCCGGGTTTCCGTGCGTCACTCAAGGCTCATCCCGGGGTCGCGGCAAAGTCTTGCCGGAATGAAATGTCGACATGCCTCACAATGCGCCCGGCATGCCGTCTCCAGGCATGAGGCGAAGACAGGATCATCGAGCTTGTGAGATAAGGATTAAAAAATTTATGAGCTTAATTTAATGGTCAAGCTTTTGAAAAAGCGAGGATATATCGCCTTGATTCAATTAAGGATTGTGTCTCCGGTTGTTTGTTGCATTTCCGGATATTGCTAGGGTTTCTTCATGTTTATGGGGAGATTCGCTAATGCCGGTTAGTCACGCATGAATGGAATGTTTCAGGAAGGCGTCGGGACTGATTTGTTGGCGCCCCTGCAGGCTATACTCTTTTTCGGATCGTGGTCTTGGCGCCCTGCCGCTCCTAGTCCGGAAACGCGCAAGAGGGAGCAGGATCGGCCATTCACGGGCTTCGCATGTGGCTCGCAATCTGGATGCTCTTCTCAAACCGCGGCGCCCCGTGTGGGGACCTGGTTGACCTCTGTTCCTGGGGCTGCTCTGACCCTGATGCAAAAGCCGCTCCGACGGGCCAAGGCGTTTCAGGTTGTCCGGAGCGGTTTGGAACAATGGGCAGCGTTTCTCAATGCCGGCCCCCTGTTCATTCCTGTCTCCACCGGGTCAAACCTGAAGTCTACAGATCGACTAGTCAGGGCTTCTGATGTGTCGTGCGTGGGAGTGGCGTATGCGGTTTGAGTGCGTAGCGCGAAAACAGGAAGAACTTTATGACTTTAATTTATTGGCATCAAAACCAGAGCGATGAAGATAATAAATTTCAAATCGTTTAAGTTTTTTGCTGATTATAGCGTCATTGGAGTAGATTTTGTGAGAAAAAAGCTAATAATACAATAATAATACTTTAGCTTGTTGTTTCGTTTTTATTGTTTATCATGATATACAATTTAATTTTTAGTGGATCTGAAATATGGGGGCGATTTTTCCAAATTTTAACTCCGACTTTTTCTTTTTATTTCTTTTATGGAGTATTTGCAAGAATTGCTAAGTCGGTTCTAAGTAGTATTCCCGCGAATAAACCGGTAAAGACGCTTGAAAAGGAGAGGATTATTTCGATCTACAAATTTTTACGTATTTGGGTTGATTAACATAGGTGACGGATGATGCTAGGGAATAGTTATTATTGTCATTGGTGATTTTGGTCGCCTTTGCTGCATCTCCTCCAGATATTGGTTTATGGATTTGAGCAAGCATTTTTTCAGAGAATCGGATGATTAAAACATCTTGATTGATCTCACTTGGTGGGGTGTTAGTGAAATGAAGCTGTGAATTTGTAATGAAATTGAACCTGAAAGAATATAACAAGCCAAGAGATTTGTCGGTGTTGCTGCCCGCTGGAGCCTCAATATTCCTACACATCTACTTCAACATTACCAGCGTCTGAATATTTTCTTTCGTCTCTTTTTGGTGGTGTTTGTATGCCATTGTTACTGGGAGAGTTAGATATTACTTATTTTATATAAATTCCTATTTTTGCGTGATGTTGCTGTCATTGACCTATGTTTGTTTAATTTTATACTATTACTTTGATTTTAGCCTGAGAGGGTATTTTTATACCGTTTATTTTTCCATTTTATTTTTTGTCTTCTGTTTTTTTTACATGGTCCGTAATCGGCGGATAACTGGACTTCCGAAGCAAAGGTTCGGTTTCTGGCGCATCGCCTTTCAGTTCTTTCTTACTCTGCCGGTAGTGCTCGTTTCGCCGATCCTGTTATTCTTGCTTTCTGAGTCCCATTTTGCGTCATTTGAGATGCCGGAAAAGCTATCTCGCCATGCAGCTAAGGCATACGCTTTGCTTGGCGACGGCAGTACGCCTGCAACTTTTATACTTCCCTGTTTCTTGCCGCATTTTTTGTTTTTGCCCGTTCTATACGTAGCATTCCGAAATGCTTTGCGTTCTTTTAAAGGCTGATTATGACAAACAAGACAATTAACGACCGGATCAACGATGGTCTCTTTGCTGTTGAATTGATGACCATCTCCTCGGAGGGGTATTCGGCTGTCAAGGCTTCGCTAAATTACGTGCGGGTTCAAAATATTCATAAGATGGCTGATCGCGTCTCTGCGGTGCAGGAAGCACTTCAGAAGGGGGAGTATGATTGGGTCCAAAGTACCATCGGACCGAGCACTATGAGTGCTAAGCTCGTTACTGTCGCGAGCACGGCATCCAAAGCGTCTGTTTTTATGAGCATTGCTGATGGTATTTATGACGTCGAAATCAAACATGCCTTGCATGGAGACTGGGAACTTACTGGATATCGAATCGCAGCGGTTGCTGCTGATTTTGGCATTGGTGGGGCCGTCGGTTCAGTTGGCTATGCCTTGGGTTCTGGTGTGGCCTTTGCCACTGGCGTAGCGGCAGCGCCACTTGCAATTGGCGGTGCTCTTGTTGCTGGCGCCGCATACACAATCTACAATTATACATACGAGGAATACGCCGTACGAGAGCTGGTTTAAAACGGCATTCTTGATGGGGCCAATTGGGTCAAGGAAAACGTTCCATTCAGAGGTGGTGCGCCACTTGATAGATTTCCAGCGGATGATCTCGGGATAAACGAATACGATCCGATCTTTGACGGTGTTGCTGCTGCCTTGAGCCGGGGGGCTTCCTCTGTCGAGATTGCTGCGCATATCGAAAGTGGTGGCGGGTTAACTCAAGACGGTACATTCACTCGGCCCGGCCATCCCTATTCGGGAAATTCGATTCCGCAAAGTGGCAGCCTTAGGGCGCATGAACTAGGCGAAGACCTCAACGGCCCCGAAACCGTCGTCGATTTCACACCAAGTTCTGGCCTTGATCGCACTCCTTCCTCGGGAAACTCTGGTCATCCCTACTCGAACGGAGCGGTGCCTGGAGGTGGTCGTTCAGACTTGGTAAGCGCCGCAGTCTCAGGAGCTGATCGCGATATTGGGACGGCCCAACAGCAGCGGACCGTTGATCCGAGTGCGTATGGTTATTTCGGTGACACGCAATCTGGATGCTCCGCTCAAGCATCGGGGCGGCGCCCACCGGCCAGAGGCGGAGAGCGTCGGCTCCTCCTCCTTGGGGCGCGGTTGGTCCCCATTCCTGCGATCGCGGTGGATCTCGCGCAAAGGCCGCTCCGGCGGGTCGAGGCGTTTCTGTCTATGCTGAGCGGTTTGGAACAATGGGCAGCCTCGCTCAATACCGGCTCCATGTTCATCCCTGTCGCCACCGTGGCCAACCTGAAATCGACGGATCGGCTGATGAAAGCCGCCGGGCGCAACGCGTGGGAGGGGCGTATGTAGTTTGGGGTGCCTGTCGTTGGATGGTAATAAATTTGGGCAAACAGAACTGGGAAAATTGGCATGTCAAAGAAAACCAATAATATCATAATTTTCTTATGGATTACTTCAATAGTATTTAAAATTTATATTGCATATAATGCTTATATTGAAAAGGATAAATTATTTATAATAATTTCCCAAATTCTTGTAGTAATTGTATTTATTTTGTTTATTTATGGCGTCTTTGCTAGGGCGTCCCGGCCAATTCTAAGTAGCATGCCCGAAAATACATCGGCAAAGACGCTGAAAAAGGAGCGAATTATTTCGATCTACAAATTTTTACGTATTTGGGTTGATTAACTTAGGTGACGGGTGATGCCTTCTAATTACAGCAGAGGTAAATTTACAAACCAAGATATATCCGCTCCGCAAGGTGGAGTGTATGGGCAGTTCGGTAGTCTTGGTGGCCGTGCCGGATACAATGTCGAATACTGGGGCATCGGCAGGGTTGTACTTTCTCTCAAGACTTATCCAGGATTGAGTTCGTTTCCGGCATTGGTTTTGGCCTGATGGGTCGGCTGCAAGCCGGTGAAGCTCAGATCAAATTCGGGTTTGGAAAACAGGTCGTCTTGCTCATGAGCCATCACATCAGCGCACATGAAAGCCTCCTTTCTCGCCCGGTCGTTCCGGGTCAGTTGGAGCCGAGCACTCATGCGCTTGTGATGGTCAGCGGGACTGTCTCCTGGTCACTGCGCTGATCTGCAAAGGGTGACTGTTGCGCGAGACGCAGTGCAACGAAAAAGATCAAAGGAAATGTGACCGGATCCTGAGCCTGTGGACGAGCGATCGTCATGTGGGGCTGGGTGTGGGGCTGGAAAACAGCGACCCGAAAAAACCTATTGCAATCAAAGGCTTGAAAATAAGAATGGCGGAGGGGATGGGTCTGACGTCCAACCTTCTCCAGTATAAGTCATTGATTTTATTTGATGCGCACAGCTGCTACGCTGGAAGAGCGGGAGTCCGTCCGCAAAGGTTGGCTCTATCGTGATGTCGGCAACGATGAGCGGCAGTCGGCTGCCTTGATCTTGGAGAGCACCCCCGATCATCCACCAGCCGCCCTCGGCGCCAACAGGATGACGGCCGCACCGGCGAGGCAGATTGCGGCACCTGTCAGGTCCCAAGTGTCCGGGCGCTGCTTCTCGATGAGCCACAGCCAGAGGAGCGAGGCTGCGATATAGACCCCGCCATAAGCTGCGTAGGCCCGCCCCGCAAAATCGGAGGGGGCAAGGGTCAGGAGCCAAGCGAAGACGGCCAGGCTCAGGAGGCCGGGGACCAGCCAGAGCGCGCTCGCGCCTTGCCGCATCCATGCCCAGACCGCAAAGCAGCCCGCAATCTCGGCCAGAGCGGCACCGATGTAGATGGCGAGGGTGCCGGGTGCTTTCACGATGCCGCCTCGCTCTCCGGATGCTGGTGATCGGTTGCGCATAGCGAATGGTCGCCCAGAACTTCAATGACCCGGCAATCGGCAATCCGACCGCCTGCACATTGCACGACCATGCGCTCAAGTTCGCCTTTCAGCGCAGTCAGGCGCGCAAGGCGGCTTTCAACCTCGGCCAGCTGCGCCCTGGCGATGACATCGGCGGCTGCGCAGGATTGATCGGGTCTGTCAGAGAGACTCAGAAGGTCTCGGATAGCGTCCAGCGGAAAACCGAGCTCCCGCGCATGGCGGATGAAGGCTAGCCGATCCAGTGCCGACTGCCCATAGAGCCGCTGGTTCCCGGCACTGCGATCTGGCTCCGGCAGGAGCCCGATCTGCTCGTAGTAGCGGATCGTCGGAACCTTCACGCCGGCCGCTTCGCCCAATTTTCCGATGGTGAGCATCAGATTTCCTCTTGAAGCTATAGCTACTAGAGACCTTAGGTTCCCGACTCAGCAAATACAATGTTGCCCGCTGGGCGGGTTGGAAGGGCGTGATGACGGCGAACGACAGTGCAACCTACGAATGGACGGTTTCCGGGATGGACTGTGCGTCGTGCGCCGGCAAGGTCCGGGGTGCGGTCGAACGCCTGCCTGGCGTGAGCGACGTCGATGTGGCGCTAATGACCGAGCGGCTTCGGCTGACTCTGGATGAAGGGCAGACCCCTCGCAACCAGATCGAAGCAATCGTCAAGCGGCTCGGCTACGGGATCGCGGCGAAAGGATCGAGCCCCGATCGGAAAGGCTTCGTGCTGCCGGACGATGAGCAAGCGTCCCGTGCGGACGGCTCGCGAGATGCCGCAGGACTCGAGCCCAACGCTGGATCGACAGGGCCCGAGAGCGGTCCCGGGCCCGGTTCGCGTTGGTATCAGACCGCGAAGGGCAGACTGGTGATCGGCACCGGTCTCCTCCTCGCGGCGGCATGGGCCGTGAAACTGCTCGCCTCCCAGGATGTGGCAACGTGGGCATTCATCCTCGCGACGCTCATTGGTGTCGCCCCTATCGCACGCCGCGCCGTCGCGTCCGCCAGAGCGGGGATGCCGTTCACGATCGAGATGCTGATGACAATCGCCGCCAGCGGCGCGCTCGTCATCGACGCCGCCGAGGAAGCGGCGCTCGTCGTCTTCCTCTTCGCCGTCGGGGAGGTTCTCGAAGGTGTTGCGGCGAACAAGGCCCGCGACGGGATCCGGGCGCTCGCTCGTCTGGTACCGAAGACCGCGATCCTGGAGATCGGCGGCCGGACTCGGGTGATACCAGCCGACCAGCTGCAGGTGGACCAGATCGTTCTGGTGCGCCCGGGAGACCGGGTCCCGGCAGATGGCGAAGTTATCGAGGGCACCTCGGGCGTCGATGAGAGCGCCGTCACGGGCGAGAGTGTGCCGAAGCTGAAGGAACCCGGTGCCTCCGTCTTTGCCGGCTCCATCAATTCCGAGGCGGCGCTGCGTGTTCGGGTCACCAAGTCGGCCGAGGACAACACCATTGCCCGTATCATCCGGCTGGTCGAGGAAGCGGAAAGCGCCCGGGCCCCGACCGAGCGCTTCATCGACCGTTTCAGCCGCATCTACATGCCGGCCGTCGTCGGAGTTGCGGTGCTGGTGGCCATCGTCCCGCCCCTCGCGTTCGGGCAAGGCTGGGATACGTGGATCTACCGGGCGCTCGCGCTTCTCCTGATCGGATGCCCCTGCGCGCTGGTGATCTCGGTACCGGCTTCCATCGCCTCTGCGCTTTCTTCAGGCGCGCGTCGCGGGCTGCTGATGAAAGGAGGCGCCGTGATCGAGGCCGCGGCGGCCACCACGCATGTCGCATTCGACAAGACCGGAACCCTGACCCACGGACGGCCGCGCGTCACGGACGTGGTGCCGATCTCGGGATCGGAGACAGAGGTGCTGGCGCTGGCTGCCGCCGTCGAAGCGGGGTCGAGCCATCCTCTGGCGGAGGCGATCCTGTCCCGCGCGGAAGCTGCGGGAGCGCCGTTCCTGGCCGCGACCGCCGCCAAAGCGCTTCCGGGCAAAGGGGCCGAAGCAGTCGTTGAGGGTGAAACCGCCTGGGTGGGCTCTCCACGGTTCGCCGGGGAGCGCGGTGTGTTGGACGACCACGCGCTCCGGGCGGTGGTCGGCATGGAAGATGAAGGCAAGACAGTCGTCGCGGTCTTCCGCCGGAGCCAGTTGGTCGGACTCGTAGCGCTCCGGGACGAACCCCGAGAGGATGCCGCCCGCGCGGTGCAGCAACTCAAGGCGCTTGGCATCGCGTCTGTGATGCTGACCGGCGACAACCGGCGCACGGCAGCAGCCATTTCCGCTGGGCTGGGCATTGACCATCGCGCCGAATTGATGCCCGAAGGCAAGGTCGCCGCGATCCGTGAGATGACCGCCAGAGACCGCGTGATGATGGTGGGCGACGGCATCAACGATGCCCCTGCGCTCGCCACCGCCCACATCGGAGTTGCCATGGGCTCCGGAACGGACGTCGCGCTTGAAACCGCCGACGCCGCGATCCTGCGCAATCGCGTGACTGATGTGGCCGGCAAGATTCGCCTTGCTCGCGCAGCCATGGCGAACATCAGGCAAAATGTGGCGATCGCGCTCGGCCTTAAGGCGGTGTTTCTGGTGACGACGATCCTCGGCATTACCGGGCTGTGGATCGCGATCCTTGCAGATACCGGCGCGACGGTGCTCGTCACACTGAACGCGCTGCGGCTTCTTGCGTTTGATCCGGAACGTGAGGCCTGAGATCAGATCATCGGCAGGGCGATGGTTCCGCTGCCATGCCGCAGGGCCGAGCGCTGAGAACATAAACCTCGGGGTACTGTTCCGCCGCGAGTGCTCAACATGCTGCAACTGGAATCGGGCTTCTGCTCGGTTTCGCGCTGGTGGCCGCCATCTGGTCGCGCACCACTACGGGGCTATTGGCCGTCCGGGGCGTGAAGCCGAACTCGAAAGAGAGACCGCAGGCGGCGATCATGGTGGCGTTCGTCGGGCTGCTCGCGCTCCACACGATTGAAATCCTGGCTTTCGCCGCAGTCTACAGGCGCTGCAGGGCTGGGGCGTGGGAGGCTTCGACGGCAGCTACGACCCATGCTGGAGCGGCCTGATCTACTTCTCCGGCGTCAACTTCGCCACGCTCGGGTACACGCAGATCGAGGCAACCGGGCCGATACGGATGGTCAACATGATGCAGTCGCTCGGCGGCTTCATGGTGCTGACCTGGTCGGCGACGTTCCTCTAACTCGGTCTGCGAACTGGCCTGGCGCGAGTAGCAGCCGACGACCATGGGGAATGTCAGTTTGCCTCCGACACCCTCTCTTGGTATCGGCGCTCGCGCTCTGGCCATGTGCTCTTGATGTAGTCGAGAACGGCGCGGATGTCCGCGTCGCTCAGCACGTCTGCGAAGCCGGGCATGTCGCTCTCGTATCCGCCGCCGACCACGGCGGCGGTGCCTTCCCTAACGATGCGGAACAGGACATCGTCAGGATGGTGCCAGGTGTGGCCGCTGGCGTCGTGGGGTGGCGCCGGCAACCGGCCGGACGGAAGCGGCGAGCGCCAGCCCGGCTGGCCCTCCAGTTCCGCGCCGTGGCAGGCGGCGCACTGATCCGCATAGATCTGGCGTCCTTGCGCGATGATGTCCGCCGACGCCACGGCGGTGGATGCGGTACCGGCATAACGCCAGCCAGCAAAGACCGCGAGGATCACACCTCCGACGACCAGACCGATCACGACAGTATTTCGGAGAGCTTTTTTCAAGACGTCTATCGCCGATCACTGCGGAATAACATTCGCGTTTGGTCGAGACCACGTTGTGCCAGCGGCGAGGCGCCTGCGACAATGGACATTCTCGTGAGCAATGCCTATCTTTGCAGCATGCTCGAACGTGTCGTCACCATGCTTGCCATACTCGCGATCACCGTGGTGACGACGGTGACCTCCGCGCATGCGACACGCATGAGCATGAATTCCGGTGTGGATCACGCGATGCATGTCGCCGACATGATGCACTCTCCGGTCATTTCGGGCTTCGACTGTGACGCTGGAGAGCACTGTGGATCGGCCGATGCCGAGATGTGCGAGTTCGTATGCGCAGGCCTCTCTGCCTTCCTGACGTCGGCAGGCGAGGAAGCCGGGCACGCCTACGGCGCCGCCAGTCATGACGTCCCGTCCGCGGCAATCCACGTCAGCCGTGCGCCGGGACTGAACGAACGACCTCCCAAGCTCCGTCTCCTCTGAGCGCGCCCGGGCAGACGCCCGAGGCGCCCCATCGGTATTGATGAACGGGACGGAAGTCCCGAGGAGACGACCATGAACATGCTTTCTCGACGCGGCTTTCTTGCCGCAAGTGCGGCCGCCATTGGCGCTGCACACTTGCCCCGCATCGCCTTCGCGCAAGGGGTGGCGCCGATCAGCCTCTCCGCTGCGACGCGCACGCTCGACATCGACGGTCGCGCTGCCACGGTCTTCGGGCTTGCCGGCCCCGGCGGTCAGGGACTGATCCTCGACCCCGGCCAGAGGTTCCGGGTCGATCTGACCAACGACCTGGACGTCGGTACCATCATCCACTGGCACGGACAGATCCCGCCCAACGCGCAGGACGGTGTGCCGGACATGCCGATGCCCCTCCTCGCACCGGGTGAAACCCGATCCTACGACTTCGAGGCACGGCCCGGCACGCACTGGATGCACAGCCATGTGCCCACCCAGGAGATGCAGCTGCTCGCCGCGCCGCTGATCGTGCGCTCGGCCGAGGACGTTGCTGCCGACCGGCAAGACGTCGTGATGTTCCTTCATGACTTCTCCTTCAAGGCCCCCGAGGAGGTTCTGGCCGAGATCGGCGCAGGTCATGGCGGCGGGCACGGCGCGGGCCATGGTGCCGGTGCATTGCCCGATCAGGGCGCTCCCATGGGAGGCATGGGGGCGATGCAGGGCATGGATCACGGGGCCATGGGCCATGGCGCCACGGGCGGCATGCCGATGGGCAACATGCCCCGAATGGGCGGGATGATGGGTATGGGCGGCCAGATGGGCGGCATGGCCATGGACCTGAACGACTATGACTGGGACGCCTATCTCGCCAATGACCGGACCCTGTCGGACCCGGAGGTGGTCCAGGTCGAGCGCGGTGGCCGTATCCGGCTTCGGGTCATCAACGCCGCTGCGGCGACGGTATTCTGGATCGAGACCGGCGGTGCCGAGGCGCGGCTGGTCGCGGTAGATGGGCACGCGGTCGAACCTCTCGCCGGCACGCGGTTCGGTCTGGCAATGGGCCAGCGTCTGGACATCGAGATCGACCTGCCGCACGAAGGCGGCGCCTGGCCGATCCTCGCCCTGCGCGAAGGCGCGCGCGAGCGCACCGGCCTGATCCTCGCCACGCAGGGTGCCGAAGTGCGGCGTCTCGATGCAATGGCGGATGCCGAAGCGCCCGCGTTCGACACCGATCTGGCGCAGGAGGCGCGCCTCATCGCGCTGGACGCTCTGCCGGATCGACCCGTGGACCGCAGCCAGATGCTGATGCTGGGCGGTTCGATGCAGCCGTACGTCTGGACGATAAACGGGGCAGTCTGGGGCCAGCACCAGCCGATCACCGCACGCAGCGGTGAGCGGGTCGTGCTGTCGTTCCACAACATGTCGATGATGGCGCACCCGATGCATCTGCACGGCCATGTGTTCCAGGTCGTCGGGCTGAACGGGTGTCGGGTCGCCGGTGCACTACGCGACACGGTTCACGTGCCACCGATGTCGATGGTCGATGTCGCCCTCGATGTCGGTGAGGCCGCCCGATGGATGCTGCATTGCCACCACATGCCGCACCTTACGACGGGGATGATGACCGAATTCGCGGTCACGGCGTCCGTCTGATCCCAGCGGGTCGTCCGGACATGGCGCCCCGCCCGGCACCGATCCTGGTCTGTCCTGCCCCATGTTGTCGTGAGGGCCGGCCAAAAGACGCACCCTGCGGGTAAAAATCAGGAGGATGAGATGATGAACTGGAACGACATGGGCCCCGGAATGGGTTTCGGAATGGGGTTTGGCTGGCTCTTCGGCCTGCTGATCCTCGTGCTGCTGGTTTTGGCCATAGCAGCGCTGATCAAGTATCTTCGGAAATAGAAAAAAGGAGTTGGCAATGACCTACACGATCAATCGAATGTTCCCCGACGCCGGTATCGACGACGTCGACGCTCGCGCGCGGAAGGCCCTCACCGACCACGGCTTCGGCATCCTGACCGAGATCGACGTCAAGGCGACGATGAAGAAGAAGCTAGATGTCGAGATGCCCGCCTACCGCATCCTCGGCGCCTGCAACCCCAAGATGGCGCATCAGGCCATCGGGATCGAACCGCGCGTCGGTGCGATGCTGCCATGCAACGTCATCCTGCGCGAGGTCGACGGTGGCGTGGAAGTCAGCGCCATCGATCCTGTGGCGTCGATGCAGGCGATTGAGAACGCCGAACTGACGGCCGTGGCGGGCGAGGTGCGCGACCTCCTGGCGAAGGCCGTCGCGGCGGTCTGAGATGAGCCTGCGCGTCACCATTCTCGCGGGCCTTGCGATCCTCGGCATCGGACTGCTCGCTGTCTGGCAGTTCGCGCCTTCGGTGTTCGCCGAGGCGCGCAGCCTCCTGGAGCCCGAGCGTCTGGAAACGCTGGTGGCGCGTGCGGGTCTCTGGGGGCCGGTCCTGATCGTCACGCTTATGACCATCGCGGTCGTGGCCAGCCCAATCCCGAGTGCACCCATCGCACTGGCGGCCGGAGCGGCCTACGGACATCTCTGGGGGACCGTGCAGGTCGTCATCGGCGCCGAGCTCGGGGCGCTGATCGCCTTCGGTCTCGCAGGGGTTCTGGGGCATGACGTCCTGCGGCGGGTGTTCGGGGACCGCGTCGATGCCGGGCTGCTCGGCTCGCAGAACGCGTTGACGGCGACGGTTCTTGCCAGCCGCCTGATGCCCTTCGTGTCCTTCGACATGATCAGCTACGCGGCCGGACTGAGCCGATTGCACGCCTGGCGTTTCGCCTTGGCAACACTGGCGGGGATCATTCCGGCAAGCTTCCTGCTGGCCCATTTCGGCGGCGAGGCGGTGAGCGGAGATCTGGGCCGGGCGACATGGGCAGTACTTGGCCTCGGCCTCTTGACGGGCCTGCCACTGCTTTGGGTAGCCATGCGGCAAAAGCCTGAAAAGGGAAATCCATGACCGGAAGCGAGTACCAGAAGAACAGCATCACCCTTTCCGGTGCGGTAGCCATGGGCACCGGCGTGATGATCGGCGCGGGCATCTTCGCGCTGACCGGCCAGATCGCCGAACTCGCCGGGCCTCTCTTCCCGCTCTCGTTCGTGGTCGGCGCCATCGTGACCGCCTTCAGCGCCTACACCTATATCAAGATGTCGAACGCATACCCGTCTGCGGGCGGCATCGGGATGATCCTGAAGAAAGCCTACGGACCGACGACGGTCGCGGCGGGCGCAGCTCTCCTGATGGCGCTGTCGATGGTCATCAACGAAAGCCTCGTCGCTCGCACCTTCGGAACCTACACCCTGCGAGCCTTCGGCGGCGATCCGGACAGCATTCTCGTGCCGGTCCTCGGCGTGGGGCTGATCGTCTTCGCCTATCTCGTGAACGTCTCTGGCAACCGGTCGGTCGGGCTGCTGTCCATTATCATGGCCATTCTCAAGGTGGGCGGCATTGCGCTGTTCGGGGCGGCCGGTCTGTGGGCCAGCGGCATTTCGTTCGAAGCGTCGGGCGGAGATTTTCGTGCGGGTGGGTTCGTGGCGTCGGTCGCGCTGTCCATTCTCGCCTTCAAGGGGTTCACGACCATCACCAACAGCGGCGCCGAGGTGACCAATCCGCATCGGAACGTGGGCCGGGCCATAGTCCTGTCCATCGCCATCTGCGTCGTCGTCTACCTGCTGGTCGCATTCGCGGTCGGCTCCAGCCTGCCGCTCGATCGCATCGTGGCGGCGAAGGACTACGCGCTGGCTGAAGCGGCCCAACCAGCCCTCGGGCAAACCGGCTTCTACCTGACGGTGGCGCTTGCGCTGGTGGCAACTGCCTCGGGCCTGATCGCCAGCGTGTTTGCCGTCTCGCGGATGCTGGCGATGCTGACGGACATGAAGATGATCCCGCACAGCCATTTCGGGATGCCAGGCACGATCAAGGACCACACACTCGTCTACACCGTCGTGATCGCAGGCTTCCTGACGGTCTTCTTCGACCTCAGCCGCATCGCCTCGCTCGGGGCCTTCTTCTATCTGGTGATGGACATGATCATCCATTTCGGCGTGTTCCGGCATCTGCGCGAAGAAATCGGCGCTCGGGGCTGGGTGTTGCTGACGGCAATCGCACTTGATGCCGTGGTGCTGGCCGCCTTCGCCGCGATGAAATGGCAGTCCGACCCCTTGATCGTCGTCCTGGGTGCGATCGGCATGGCGCTGGTGTTCCTGTTCGTCGGAATCTTCCTCGCACGGAATCCCGCCCTGGAAGGCGCTCACGACCACCATTGAAAAGAGCTTGAGCTTCCAACGGCTGGAAGCGGCAAGCTGAAACAAGAGATCGAAAGGCTGGCAGACTATGGAGCACGATCACCATCACGCGGCGCCCGACATTCCGGCGGGGGCGAATACCGCAAAGGACCCGGTCTGCGGGATGACGGTCGCGGTCAAGCCGGACGGGCGTCACGCCGAGTTCCAGGGAGAGACCTTTCATTTCTGTTCGGAGAAATGCCAGTCGAAGTTCAAGGCGGATCCGTGGTTCTACGCCTCGGGCCGGGCCGCCGGACAGAAGAAGGCTGCTCCGGCCAACGTCCAGTACACCTGTCCGATGCATCCCGAGATCGTCCGCGATGCGCCGGGGTCCTGCCCGATCTGCGGCATGGCGCTGGAACCGATGGTGCCGTCGGATGAGCCCAGCGAGGAGCTGACCGACTTCACGCGTCGGATGTGGATTTCGGCGGCGGCGGCGGTGCCGCTCATCATCCTGACGATGGGTGAACTGGTCGCGCTGCCAGTGCGCGACTGGATCGGGCATCAGACCGCAAGTTATCTCGAGTTCGTGCTGGCAACGCCGATCATCCTCTGGGCCGCCTTGCCTTTCTTCCGGCGCGGCTGGGACTCCATTGTGAACCGCAGCCCAAACATGTGGACGCTGATCAGCATCGGCGTGGCGGCGGCCTACCTTTACTCGCTCGTCGCGACGTTCCTGCCGGGGGTGTTTCCGGAACAGTACCGGATGGGCCACGGCGTCGGCACCTATTTCGAGGCGGCGGTGGTGATCGTCGCGTTGGTCTTCGTGGGCCAGGTGCTGGAACTCCGAGCGCGAGAACGCACCGGGGATGCGATCCGCGCGCTTCTGGATCTGGCGCCGAAGACCGCGCGGCGCATCCTGCCGGACGGCACTGAATACGATGCGCCGCTGGAGAACATCATGGAGGGCGACCGGCTGCGGGTCCGTCCCGGCGACGCCATTCCGGTCGACGGCACGGTGATCGAGGGCCGCTCGTCGCTGGACGAAAGCATGCTGACCGGCGAGTCAATGCCGGTGGAAAAGGGGCCGGGGGATGAGGTGACGGGCGCCACGATCAACAAGAACGGCTCTCTGGTCATGGAGGCAGGCAAGGTCGGGTCCGATACCGTGCTGGCGCAGATCGTGGCGATGGTGTCGAACGCGCGGCGGTCCCGCGCGCCGATCCAGGGGCTGGCCGACCGGGTGTCGGCGATATTCGTGCCGACGGTGGTGGTCATCGCCATCGTCGCCTTCGTGGTCTGGCTGATCTTCGGCCCGGAGCCCGCGCTGGTCTTCGCAATCGCCTCGGCCGTGTCGGTCCTCATCATCGCCTGCCCCTGCGCGCTGGGGCTGGCGACACCGATCTCCATCACCACGGCGGCGGGGCGCGGCGCACAGGCGGGCGTGCTGATCAAGGACGCCGAGGCGCTGGAGCGAATGGCAGGCGTCGATACGCTCATCGTCGACAAGACCGGCACGCTGACCATGGGCAAGCCGAAGCTGACCGATACGGTTGCGCTCGGGGACGTCACCGAGACCGACCTGTTGTCGCTGGCCGCAGCGCTGGAGCGTGGCTCGGAACACCCGCTGGCTGAGGCGATTGTCGAGGGAGCCGAGGCGCAGGGTGCGCCGCGTCAGGAGGCCACGGACTTCGACGCCGTCACTGGCAAGGGCGTACAGGGCCGGGTCGGTGGGCGCGCGGTGGCGCTAGGCAACGCGGCGATGATGCGGGAGATGGGGCTCGACACCGCGCAGGCCGAGTCAAAGGCCGACACCCTGCGCGCCGAGGGCAAGACGGCGATGTTCGTCGCGCTTGACGGCGCGCTCGTCGGCATCGTGGCGGTCGCCGACCCGATCAAGGAGAGTACCGCGCAGGCCATTCGGGAACTTCATGCCCAAGGGCTAAGGGTGATCATGGCGACGGGCGACAACGAACGCACGGCGCAGGCGGTGGCGGGCAAGCTCGGCATCGACGAGGTGCGCGCAGGCATCCTGCCCGAGGCCAAGAAGGACCTGATCGACCAGTTGCGCCGCGACGGCCACAAGATCGCCATGGCGGGCGACGGGGTGAACGACGCCCCCGCGCTCGCCGCCGCCGATGTCGGCATCGCCATGGGCACCGGGGCCGATGTTGCGATGGAAAGCGCAGGCATCACCCTGCTGGGCGGCGACCTGATGGGCATCGTGCGGGCGCGCAAGCTCGCCCGCGCCACCCTGCGGAACATCAAGCAGAACCTGTTCTTCGCCTTCGCCTACAACGCGCTTGGCGTCCCCATCGCCGCCGGGCTGCTTTACCCTGTCACCGGACTTCTGCTCTCGCCGATGATCGCGGCGGCGGCGATGAGCCTGTCGTCGGTCTCGGTGATCACCAACGCCCTGCGGCTCAGGCGGGTCGACCTCTGATCTGCCAGCCCACACATCCAACCTCGAAAGGAACATCAGATGACCCAAGACATGTTTTCCCGCCGCAAGCTCCTGATCGGTACAGCTGCGCTGGCGGCTGCGTCGCCCTTGAGGGCTCTGGCGCAAGGCGCCGGTCCGGCGATCCACGTGATGAAGGACCCCAACTGCGGCTGCTGCTCGGCCTGGATCGAGATCCTCGAGAACGACGGCTTCGCCGTCACGACCGAGGCGAGCGCCGGGACGCTTCTGATGCGCTACAAGCTGGACAACGGCATCCCGCAGGAGATGGTCTCCTGCCATACGGGTCGTGTGGATGGTTACATTATCGAGGGTCACGTCCCTGTTGCCGACATTCGCCGTCTCCTGCTGGAACGCCCCGACGCGGTCGGCCTCGCAGTGCCAGGCATGCCCTACGGCTCGCCCGGGATGGGACCGGAAAGCCAGCGCGAGGCCTACGACGTGTTTCTGATCCGGCGCGACGGATCGAACGAGGTCTTTACCAGCTACGCTGCTGCCTGACCTTGAGGCTCCAATTCGGCTCTTGATCAGGGGCGAGAACACATACGGACCTGATCCCGGATCACGGCGTAGTCGCTCAGCATCTCGGCGATGGCCGACCCGTGCGGCAGCCGCGCGAGCTCCTCGGCTGCGCGCGCCTGGAACTCGCGGCTGTACTCTACCACGGGCGGGCAGACGGTCGCGATGCCGGGCTCAGAACCGACCGTTGCGCAGCCGCTCAGCAAGCTCGTCGCGAGACCTAGGACGACGAGCCGTCGCCTCGAGCATCTGGCGTTGGACATCATTGGCTTTCTCCGTGGTCTGAAGGCGTTCAGCGAGGCGTCCCGCTCGCTCGCCGGACCGCCGAAGCGAAAGCAGGAACAGGAGCAGGGCGAGGATGATGGCGCCGTAGCGCAAAGCGGCCCGCATCCATGGGCTGGCGGCGAACCCGATCAGGAGCGGGGCCATCACCGCTGCCCTCGGCGCCAGTCATCGAGACGCGCGTAGATCGTGACCGCGATGCCGCCAAGCGCCACGGCGATGAATACCCAACGCAACGTGTCGAGATACGGCACAAGCGGCAAGATCGCGGTCTGGGTCTCGGCCAGCACCTGCTGCGCCACCTCGACGCCCGCCGCGCCCAGCGTCGCCACACCGGCTGCCCCGCCGCCCTTCATGGTGCGGCTGTCAGCCAGCACCTCGCGCGCGGGCGGCGTCTCGGCTGCAAATGCCGTCGCCCGGACCGGGAACCGCTCGCCCCACTGCCGCGCGGGCCCGAGATCGACATGGATGAACCCCGATCGCGGGTAGAAGCCGAAGCCGAGGAATCCGACCTCGCGCGCCGCAGCCTCGAAGGCCACCGGATCGTGGTTCGCCATGGCGATGTCGAAGGCGGCGCCGTCGAGATGCTTCGACCGGCCCGCGCCCCCCACGGCACGGTTGTGCTCTGGGCTGCGGTAGGCGGAGCGGACGATCAGCGGCTTGCCCAGCCGGTCGCGCAGCGCCTGCAGCTTGTCGAGCGCGGTTTCGTTCACGAGCAGCTTGCCGGTGCCCCGGCATGCAATCTCGGCGGGCGAGAAATTCGGCCAGCGCCAGGCGCTCTCCGGCACATCACGCCAATGGCGGTGGAAGGTCGTGGTCATGAGGGTCCTCCGAAACGAAAAAAAACCGCCTCGAGGGCGGGTGCGGTTGGGCTGGTGAACGGGGGTGTTGAGCGGCTACGGGCCGCCGCCGAAGATCTTCAGCTTGATCGCTATACCCGCGAGCAGCGCCAGCATGACGCCGGTGGTGATCATGCGGACGGCGGTCTGCATCGCGGTGCGGCGGACCAGCCGGATGCAGTCGACCAGGGAGCGCAGATCGCGGATGTCGAGCGCGGCCTCGTCGCCGTCGAGGCCGACATCGGCCAGCGCACGCTTGGCGCCTTCCTCCGCCGCCCGGGTCAAGATCGCCTCGAACTCGGCGTCGGGCATGCGCACGAAGCCCTCGGATCGGGGTGGGTTCATCGGATCCTCCTTCCGCCGCTCAGCCGACCTTGCAGCCCCAGAAGGACGTGTGGTCGGCGGCGAAGTAGCCGTCCGCGACCCGGAAATACCCCTGCAGCTCGACGGTATCGCCTGCCGTCAGCGGCACCATGGTCTGAAGCCAGATCGCGGTAGCGAGCGAGACATGAGTGGCGGAGATTTCGCCGAGGGAGCCGCGGATTTCGGTCGTGCCGTTCAGGACGAGCCGCCCGCGCATGCGGGCGGTGGCGCTGGCGTTGATCTTGTACAGCAGAGTCGCGCCGAAGAGGTAGGTGCCGTCCACGGGGGCGACGAAGTGGTTGTTCACGGCGTCGAACGCGCCCTGATCGTTGTAGTCGGTGTTGTTAAGGCCGATCTTGGTCCAGGTGCCGACGCCGACGTAGTTGTCGTAGTTCGTGTAAGCCTTGAACCGCGGCAGCCGGGGCTGATCGACAATGCCGGTGGCGTTGTCGACGCTCAGCCCGTCGAAGAAGGTGCTGCCGTCGGCGGAGACCGCGAGCCGGAAGCGGTCCGACCCGAACAGCCCCACCAGCGCCTTGGTCACGAAGCCGGTCTGGAGGGTCAAACCGAGATCGTCGCCGGCCGCCTCCTTGTTCATGGTGTAGAACAGGTCGCCGGTGCCGCCCTCGGCCACGGTCCTCGCCGTCCAGAGCGCGGCGTTGAGCTTGGCCGAGAACGGGTTCGATGCATCCGCCGTGGTGCCAACCCCGAGGAGCGCCATGTTCTGCAGCGCCGCCGGTGTGGTCCCGAGCCAGCCCGCGCCATCGTAGACCAGCAGCAGGCCCTCGTCCTCGACCCATGCGCGCCAGCCGATCCGCGGGGGAAGTCGCAGCCAGGCGCCATCGGTCCAGAGCGCGACGTTCAGGTCCCATCCGGACCATTCGCCCGTCGCGCCCGAGGCGACGATGTAGCGATCGCCATCGGCGGGACTGCCGGGCGGCGCTGTCAGATCGCGGTCGAGCACGGAGAGCTGCACGAGCCCGTCGAGCAGCCGCAGCGCCTCGTTGTGGGTGACGTGCTTCTGGGCCTGCGCCGCCAGGATGTAGGGCAGCAGGAGATGGGTCGTGGCGTCGGACATGGGATGGCCTTCAGAGTATCAGCGTGAGGGTCTTGGGCGCGCCCCGCCCGACGAGGGCGGAGAGCTGGTAGATGCGGCTGTCGAGCGTGTCACCGGGGCCGAGCGGCGCGCCCCAATCGGCGGTCTGGTCTGCGGCGGTGTAGACCGCGCTGGTGGTGGCGGTGCTCAGCACCCGCTTAACGGTCGCGCCATCAAGGATCTCGACCTCGTAGGCTTCGAGCTCTTCTCCGAGCGGCACTTCTAGCCCGCCCCAGCTGTCGGCCGCGAGAGCTCGGGACCGGCGCGTCCAGCGCATCGTCAGATCGCCGGGCGTGCGCGGCCTGCGCCACGGCTGCTCGACATGGGCGCCGGAGAACGGCCGCAGCCCGACGCCCTCGGGCATGAAAGCCTGCGCAACATAGGTCTCGTCGCTGACCGGGCGGCTTGCGGGGCCGATGCGCCAGTTCCACGGGATCCCGAGATCGGCCTCGGCGATCGGCAGGGACGCGAGCGATGCGTCCAGCACCACCACCAGCGCACCGGCGGGCGCAGGATTGCCCATGGCGCCTTCCGTGCCGCGCTGGCCGCGCAGGAGTCGGGTCAGGCGATACCGGCTGGGGGCGATCAGTTCCGCCGCGCCTGCCTGCACGATTTCCCAGATACCGGGCGCGCTCTCGATGGCAATGGCATTGGCCCCGCCGAACAAGGTCAGATCGGTGACGCTTTCCATCGTGCCCGCCAGCAGATCGACGACCAGCACGTTGCCGAGGTCAAAGCGCGACGTCGGCCCGGCGTAGAAGTCCGAGACCAGCGTGCCGATCCGAGCGCGTGTGCCAAACGTGGTCAGCAAGTCGAAGCCATCCGTCGAGGGGCTGCGGTAGACCGCCATCTCGCCGGGCCACGGCACCGCATGCGCCGCCGCGAAGGGCCGATGCGCGGCTTGGTCCTCGGTCAGCTGAGGCAGGTCAAGGAGGACCGCTTCAGGTGCGCCAAACACCACCGCTTGTGACAGGGCCGAGGGTCGCGGAGCCCCGGGCGGCAGGTCGTAGGCCTCTCGATCCTGACGCACGGCCTCGATGCCGCGCGCGTCGGCATCGGCAATCGAGATGAGCCGCAGCGGGATGGACCGGCCGTCATGGGCGAGCATCACGACATCGGCCGGGTCGAGTGCAAGCCATGACGGCGGCAACCGGAAAGCTGCGCTCTCGCGGCCGGTCCAGGCCTCCATCAGCGCGCGGCGGCAGCGCCGCTCGGCCTCCTCGGGCGGTACCGCCATGGGGAAGCTTTCGGACGCGATCCGGGTCGTGTCCACGGTGATGCGCCGGGCCTCGACGAGGGCCGCGTCGTAATCCTCGTCGGCGCGGGCGACCTGCCATTTCAGGGCCTGCGGCAGTTCGGTCTCCTGGCCGCGCGTCAGTTCCAGCACATCGCCCTCGCGGGTGGCCACCAGATCGTCGGGCGCGAGGGTGGCGACGGAGGCCCGGCCGCGCATGACAAAGCGGATCCCCCCCTCTGTCTCGACGGCGTCGAAGCCGAAATGCCGCGACAGCGTTGTGATCGAGGCGCGTGGGCTTTCCAGCGCCGTGATGGCGTAGCCTTCGACCGCGCCCCAGAGGCCGGTGACGTCGATCCGGGACTCGGGCAGCCCGGCGCGCAGGCAGAGGTGCCGCACGAGCGCCGCCAGCGACACCGCGCCAAGCCGTCCGGTCAGCCAGTGCCCCAGCCGCCAGTTCGCCCCGTCCGTCCAGACATCGGTCAGCGCCGGAAAGAACGGGTACGGCCGCGCGTCCCAGGTCCAGGCGGCGCATTCCGGCACATGCACCATCCGGCCGCCGTAGACCGATGACACCGGGTTGTTCGCCGGGACGCCCCACCAGAGGTACGTCGCCTCGAGATAGGCGCGCTGGATCGCGTCGTCGCGCCAGCCCCGCGAGAAATGCGGCGTGAAGCTCTCGGACGACTTCGGGTCGAAGAAGACGTTCGGCTGGTTCGTGCCCCGGTCGATGGCGGGACAGCCGAGCTCGGTGAACCAGATCGGCTTCGACTCCGGCGCCCACGCCGTCAGCGTGCCGCTCTCCACCCCGCCCGGGCGGTCGTAATGCGCGTTCGACCACCAGGCGCGAAGATCCTTGTAGCGGAAAACCCATGGCTTGCCCGCCGCGCCATCGCTGATCGGGGTGCGCACCTGTGCCACCCGATCAGCCGCACTGGCATAGAACCAGTCGAAGCCTTCCCCGCCCGCAATGTTCCCCTGCAGATAGGCCCGGTCGTAGATCGCAGGCCAGCCCGCCTGCGCATCCGCGTGCTCGAACCCGTCGCGCCAGTCCGACAGCGGCATGTAATTGTCGATGCCGACGAAATCGATCTCCGGGTCCGCCCAGAGCGGATCGAGGTGGAAGAACACGTCGCCCGAGCCGTCGCCCGGCTGGTGCCCGAAGTATTCCGACCAGTCGGCGGCGTAGCCGATCTTCGTCCCGGCCCCGAGAATGGACCGCACATCGGCAAGGAGGTCCCGATAGCCCTGCACCGCCGGATAGGTGGCCGCGCCCGAGCGGACCGTCGTCAGCCCCGGCATCTCGGTGCCGATCAGGAAGGCATCGACCCCGCCCGCCGCCGCGCAGAGATGGGCATAGTGCAGCACCATGCGGCGCAGGCCCCAGTCGCCGGGCGTGCCTGTCCACGAAACCGATTGATCCGCCACGCTGAAGCTCGCAGGTGTCGCCGCGCCAAACAGCGCCGCGACCTGGCTTGCGGCCGTGGCAGTCTTGTCGACCGATCCCGCGTAGCCTGCCGCTGGAGAACAGGTGATCCGGCCCCGCCAGGGGAAAGCGGGCTGGCCGGTCTCGGCGGCGTTGTCGGAATAGGGGTTCGGCAGGGTGTTGCCGGGCGGCACGTCCATCAGGATGAATGGGTAGAATGTCACGCGCAGCCCGCGCGCCTTCATCTCCTGGATCGCCTGCACCACGGCGAAGTCGGACGGCGTGCCGCCATAGACCGGGCGGTCCTGGTCGTCGCGGCTGACCAGGAAGGCGTTGGCACGGCTCACGCCGTTCACCGACCAACTGGCGGGCGTGGTCGACTTGGCCGAGACCTCGACGCCCGGCCGCACCTTGCAGGAGCCCGCGCGCAGGTCGTCGCCGAACCAGGCCACGACGAGGCTGACGCTCTCGACCGCAGGCGCCATCGCTTGCAGCCGGTCGAGCGCCTCCACCATGTCGGTGGAGTCGGCCAGCGCGTTCAGGTTCTCGGGCATCGTCGCGCCGCCATCGGTCTTGCGGATGGCCTGCGTGGCATATGTGAACTCGCCCGAGGCCGGGATCATGGTGACGGCGCGGGTCAGCCCCTCGGCGGTGTCGGGATCGGCGAGCGGCCGGAAGACTTCGAAGGACAGCTGCGGCAGGCGGTTGCCGTAGGTCGAAAGCGCCAGTTCCTCGAAGACGACATAGGCGGTGCCGCGATAGGCGGGCGTGTTGGCTGCGCCCATCTTCCCCGCAATGAACGGGTCCGCCGTCTGCGCCTCGTCGCCGGGATACCAGCGCCAGGTGACGCCGGAGAGGTCCATCGGCTTGCCGTCGGCCCAGATCCGGCCAATGCCGGTGATCGGGCCTTCACACAAGGCCACCGCGAAGCTGGCGTAGTACAGATACTCGGTGGTCTTGACCTTGCCGCCCCCGCCGCCCTTGCCGCCGCCCTGCGTCGTGGTCTTCGTCTCCTCGCGGAAATCGGTCGCCCAGATGATGTTGCCGCCCATCCGCATCCGGCCATAGAGCCGCGGGATCACCGCGCCCTCGGTGGCCGAGGTGATGCGCAGCGTGTCGAGCCGCGCGCCCTCGATGCGCTGGGTCGGCGCCAGCGACGAGATGATCCAGCTGTCGACGACCGAGCCGATGCTCGAGCCGATGAAGCCGCCGATGGTCGCGGCGCTCACGCCGAGGATCGCCCCGCCGATCGAACCGCCGATGGCGGCGCCGGCTGCACCGAGAACAAGCGTTGCCATGTCGGGGTCTCAGCGTTGCGGGAAGAGGAAGGCGAAGGCGATGCGCCGCCGCCAGGCATTGGTGAGCGGTTCCTCGATCACGCCGAGCCGCTCATAGGCGTGGAGGAAGGTGGCAGGACCGGTGAGGATCCCGACATGCTTGGCGATGGCGCGGGGCCTCATGCAGAAGAGGACCAGCGCGCCGGGACCGGCCTCGGCAGGCGACACCTCGATCATCATGCGCCGCGCGCCTTCGGCCAGAACCTCGCGCGGGCCGGTCTCGCCCCAGTCGCGGCTGTAAGGCAGAATCGGGAACGGCTCCGGCCCCACCACGTCGCGCCAGACCCCCCGCGCGAGCCCGAGGCAATCGCAACCGACGCCGCGCAGGCTGGCCTGGTCGTGGTACGGCGTGCCGAGCCAGGAGCGTGCGACGGCGACGACACGCGCGGGGTCGGCCGATGCGAGAGGTTGCGTCACAGCACGCCTCCCTCGTGGCCGCCATCCTTGGTGGCGTAGCGCAGCACGGCATCCTGGCCGGGGATGTGCGGGAACCCCCGGAAGTTGGCCGTGTTGGCGAACCTGGCGCCGCAGGTCTCGATCCGCTTATCGCAGCCCGCACGGATGGTGAAGGCATTGCCCTCGGAGATCTCGCGCACCGGCGCCTCGAGAAGGGTCAGCACGGCGATGCCGTCCGTCACATCATGGCCGAGAACCTCGGCCCGACGCCCCGCGTTGGAGCCACTGGTCCATTCGATGGTCCCGAAGGTGAACCAGCCGGAGGCGAAGCCGCCGAGGCCCGAAGCGGTGAAGGCGCGGTCGCGTAGAAGGTCGATCACGACGCTCGTGCCCTTGAACGCCGGGTTCTCCAGATCGACGCCGCAGCGCGCATCGCCGAGCGCGGCATCGCAGGTCGCCTGGAACGTCCGCCCGATCGTCTGGCCAAGCACATGCGCGAGCGAGCGGACTTCGGCGACGAAGGCCAGCCGCCCGCGCCGGATCTGGCCGATGGCCCCGCGCCGCATCAGCACGCGCTGGTTCGTGTCGGCCCAGTTCACCCGCCAGACTTCGACCTCGGCGTTATCCCAGCGGCCGTCGAGGATGTCGGTCTCGGTAATCCGGTCCGAGGTCAGCACGCCCTCGGCGTCCTGCGCATCGACCGAGAGGTCCGAGCCGGAACGGACCTCGGAGGCCGTCAGCCCGCTCTCGGGCTCGAAATCCGTCCCCTCGAAGCTGAGCGTCCGATCGTGGTCGGTGAAGCCGAAACTCGTGCCGTCGGCGCGCACGATCCGCCAGCACCAGGCGAGCGTCGTCGTTCCCTCGTCGAGATGGGCCTGCAGGTCGGGGTCGAGGGACTTCATCGGCGCAGTTCCAGAAGCGGGATGGAGGTGATCGAGCCGAGCCGCTCGAGGTCGAGCGTCACGTCGAGCGCGTCGGTGTCGAAACGGACCGGCACGTCGAACTCGAAGCCCGCGGTGATGGCGGCGCCAGCGCCCGGCGCGGTGCTGAAGGTGACGACGCCGGTGGCGGTGTCGACCGACCAGCCGGAAGGCTGCTCGACCCCGCCGAGCGCGATGCGCGCGGTTCCGGTCACCGGCTTCGCGACGGCGCGCGTCCAGGATTGCGCACCCGAGGCGTAGCGCTTGACCAGCTGGAAGGCGGTCGTCGCGCCGTCGCCCGTGCCGATAGACTGATCGGTGGGCGACGGCGTGCCCGAAGGCAGGCAGGACTTGTGGTCACCCCAGTCCTTGAACCGGAAGCCATGCAGGCGGCCATTGCGCGCCTCGAAGAAGGCGACGACGGCGGCCAGATCGTCGGCGCGGCGGATGCCATAGGCGACATCGTAGCGGCGGCGCGAATTGGCCCAGCTGGCGTTGCGCTCCTCGTCGCCCGAGGCGAGTTCGACGACCTGCGTGCGCCGCTCGGGTCCGCCGCGCGCACCACGGCTGATGTCGTCTGGAAACCTGATCTCGTGAAACGCCATCAATCCTCTCCGAGATTCGTGCTGCGCGGTCCTGTCTGCGGCGTCGGGCTCACATGCCCCGTCGCCCCAGCGAAACTGCCCGGGCGATATCGGCCGCGATCTGCGTGCGGGATTGGCGAAAGCTCTCGGCGTCCCGCGCGTTGATGGTGACATTGACCGTCGGCACGCTTGCCCCGCCGTAACCCGCGGCCTCCCGCCGCGAGAGCACCCGCTCACCGCGCTGCAGGATCGCGGGCACCTCGTCGTGACGAAGCCCGGCCATGCCGCCACCATGCATCCGCGGCGCGGCGGCGAAGGCCATGGCCGGGACCATCCGCGAGGGTCCAGCCGATCCGACCATCCCGCCCGCATGCAGGACGTTGGCGAAGATGCCGCCCGCCCCGGAGAAGACGCCGGAGAGCGCATTGGCGATCGGCCCGAGGATGAACCGCCGCGCCGCCAGTTGGGCGAGATCGGCCAGCAGCGACGTCACCAGATCGCGGAAGTCGAGCTTGCCGGTCTTCACGAACTGGCCCACCGCGTTCTCGGCCGACTGGAAGGCGCCGACGAGGCTCTGGCCGATGTCGCCACCGATCTCGCGGGCCTTGCTGGCGTAGTCGGAGAGCGCGGCGGTGACCGCCCGCCAGCCGGTGACGGCCGCGTCGGTCGCGGGCTCCGCTACCGCAGCAGCAGCTCCGGCCGCCACACCTGCATCTGTTGCGGCGCGCCCGGCGTCGCCGAGGGACGTCTCCAGGCGCTCCGCCGCAGCGGTGGTCTCGGCCAGTGCGTCGGCGCCGTCCTCGTCGGTGCCGCGTACGGCATCGCGCAGCGCCTGCCAGCTTTCGAGGGGCGCACGGGCCCCCTCCGCCAGGTCGCGCGCCGCGCCGCGGTAAAGGTTGGCGGACTCGAGCGCCCTGTTCGCCGCCTCGGTCAGACCGAGATCGGGCGCGGAGAGCGGATTGTCCTCGAAGGCCCGATCGAAGGCCGCCTGAGCTGCCGTGGTTGCGGCAGTCGCCGCTCCCTCGAAGCGGTTCTCGATCTCGCCGAGGTCGAGGTCCGGAACCAGCGATATGCGCCGCTCCGACCCGAGCGCTTCGAGCCCCTGGTTGATGCCGCCGATAAAGCCGTTGATCCGCGAGACCACCCCGTTCAGCATCGCCTCGACGCCATCGACCAGGCTGTTGGCCGCCTGGAACGCGAGATCGCCGATGGCGGCGGGCAGCAGGCCCCAGATCGCCTTGATCGCCTCGTAGGCGCCTTCGAAGGTGTTCGCGGCCGTGTTGCCGAAGCCCACCACGCTCTCGATGGCGCTCTGCATGCCCGATGCGGCATCCGCCTTCAGGTCGAAGAACATCGCCGTGGCGGCCGCGCCCGCCGCCGCCGCGCCCATACTGATGCGTTCCCAGACCTCGACCGCGAGGTCCTTCAGGAGCGACATCGCTTCTCCGAAACCGCCGGCGCCGGAGACGAGCCGGGTGAACTGGTAGACGAGCTCGCCCGCGCCGACGATCAGCGCGCCGATGCCGGTGCGGATCAGCGCCCCGCGCAGGACAACGAGCGCCGTGGCGAGGCCCCGGACCGAGAGCGCCGCAGCCGCCATGCCGGCGACCCAACGTCCCGCGAGGAACGCCGCGAAGGTGGCGGCATAGGTGGTCAGGCGGCCGATGTTGTCCAAGAGACCGCGGATCGCGATGCCGAGCGGCCCGGTGCGGCTGGCCACCGCCGCCATGGCATCGGCGACGGCTTCCAGCGCAGGTGCCGCTGCGACCGCCAACTGGTTCGAGAGCCCGCGCCAGACCAACCCGAGCCGCGAGATGGCGTCGTTCGTCCGCTCGATCTGGTCGGCGTCCTGCTCGGAGACGACAACCCCGAAGGCGAGGACGTCCTCTGTCGCCTGGCGCAGCGTCGCGGTGTCGATCCGGCTCATCGCGATGGAGCCTTCCTCGCCGAAGAGCTGGCCCGCGACCGCCGCGCGCTCGGCGGCAGGCACGAAGCTCTCGATCGCCGCGTTGATCGCGCCCACGCGCTGGTCCAGCGGCAAGGCGATCAGCTCATTTGCTGAAAGCCCCAGCCGGTCGAGCGCGTCGGCAGCAGGGCCGGTCCCGGCGGCCGCCTGACTGAGACGGCGCGTCAGATCCTTGGTGGCCTGCTCGATGCCGGACATGGAGACGCCCGCCAGATCGCCCGCGCGCTCCAGCGTCTGGATCGAGGCGACGGTGGTGCCGAGCGACTGCGCCAGCTTCGCCTGCGCATCGACCGTCTGCAGGCTGGACCGGATCATCGCCACGCCAGCAGCGGCTGCGGCGGCCACGGCAGCGGCAGCCGCGACCCGCACCCGCCGCGAGAAGGCCGCGAGCCGGGCGTTCGCGGCTTCCATCTCCCGGCTCAGCCGTCCGAAGCCGCGCGACCCGGCCTCGCCCACGCCTTCGAGTTCGGCGCGCACCTGCCGTCCGCCCACGGCCGCGAGGCGGACGCTGACCCTCTTCTCAGCCATGGGAATGATCCATCTTTTCGTTGAGCTTGGCCACCATCACCGCTTCGATGACGGGCAAGAGTTCACCCGCAGCAGCGGGCGGGACGCCGAGCGCATTTCCCAGAGCGAGGGCCGCGGACAGGTCCCAGCCGACCACCGCGCCGGGCAGCACGCGCAACTGACCGCCGAGGCGGCCGACGAGATCCCAGACCTGCCAGCCCTCATGGGTAAGCGGCCGGTTCAGGCGCGTCGGGCAGTCTTCGCACGCTTGCGCGCAGGCTTCGCAGTAGCGCTCGCCCCCGCCGAAGGACCACTCGGCGAGAGCGCGGAGGCGTTTTTTTCCTGTTCCAGCAGCAGGCCTTTGGACACGTAGGTCAATTGGAAGGCCTCGAAGATCGGCCAGACGTCGAGCAGCGCGTCGATGGCCTCGGGGGTGGGATCGATCGGGTTGCCGTCGGCATCGCCGATGCCCTCCCAGCCGAGCACAGCCCGTCGCGCCAGCGCCTTGGCGAAGGCGACGGCGCGCTCCTCGTCGGAAGCCTCCTCGGGCACCGCCTCGACGGCGGGGTCGCTGCGCGTCGCGACCATCAGGGCGGTCGTCAGCGGGCGCAGTTGCACCCGGACGCCGGGGGCGAGGTCATGCCAGCGCGGCGCGTTGGTCAGGTCGAGCGTCAGCATCAATACGTCTCCACGTCATTCACGAGGGTGGCGGTGCACATCCGGCCGACGACGCTGTCGCGCGCGGCCTGCCAGTCGAATGTCGCCTGGACGCCCTGCGGCCCGGAAATCTCGATCCGTGGACGCGGCAGGTAGACGGCGTGCACGGTGAAGGAGAAGCTTTCGCCTGAAGGCAGGACGTAGGCGAATTCCATCTCGCAGGCCTCGCCGTTGATCGCCTGCGTCACCAGCGTCTGGTCGGCGAAGCGCACCTCGATCCGGCCCGTCAGCGCGGCAATGGATGGATCCGCGCCATCGATGCGGCCGTCCGAGCGGATGGTCTCGATCCGGTCGAGGTTGTTGGCGTAGGTGATCTCGGCCGAGACCACATTGCCGAGGGCGGTGCCGTTCCGGGTGATCGCCCCGTTGAAATGGCCGAAGCGCTTCAACTCCAGTGCGGCGGGCGTTCCGGCACTGGTCGTGGTGCCGACCGTCTCGCCCTGCGCCACCAGCCGCGCGGTCGCGGTGAGCAGGCCCGAGCGCTGCATCTGCCAGGTGATCTGGTCGAGCACGCAGCCCGAGTACATCGCATAGCGGGGCACCTCGGGCATGCCGGTCTCGATCGACATCGAGGGCAACGTCCAGGACCCCGACTGAAATTCGTGGCTGTACGGGGCCTCCGCGCCCGTGGTCGTGGGCGCGCCGAAGGCTGCCTTCAGCCAGAAGCCGAACGCCTCGGCGTCCAGCGGCACGACGACGTCGCCGTCGGCCGTCACGGCGTCCTTGATCGGCGCTAGCGGATCGCGGCCGTAGCCGAGAAGCTCCGAATTCAGCAGCGGCTGCTCCGCGCCGAGCGACGTGCTGGCGAAGGGCATGCGGGTGAAGCCGCTGACGGGCGGCGTTCCATAGGTCGTCTCGAACGCAAGCGCCATCAGCGCTCGCGCCCCTTGGGCTCGTGCCATGTTCGTCTCCTGTGGTCGGTTGGGTCAGGCCAGCGGGTCGGCCGTGGAATAGTGCAGCACGACCGGGATAACGGCGGCCTTCAGACTCGCCGCGCCCTCGACCGGCAGATCGACCGGGCGCGGGGCTTCGGCCTCGACCCAGTCGCAGAACCCGCCCAGCGTCCGGTCGGCGGCGAGCGCTGCGCCGATGCTGGCGGTCAGCGTGTCAAAGGCGGCGTCGCGATCGGCACCCTGAACGACCGCCTCGATCTCGGCTCGGTGCTGGTAGTGATAGCGCAGCGGCGACAGCGTGACTTCGGGCGCACCTGGTTCGCCATCGCGCAGGATCATCAGGCCCTCGACCGGCATGCGCTCGGGCAGCACGTCCCCGCGCAGAGCGGTGGCGGGCAGCGCCGAGAGCCGCGCGTGCAGCGCGACGAGGATGGTTTCGCGAGGTGTCATGGGTCGGCCGAGTTGGAAATCGCGTCGAGCACCGGACAATCGGGGACTTCGGCGCCCGAACACCTGGATGCAGTTGTAGCGAGGACGGATTCGATACGCCGAAGATCCGCGATCCTCGCGCGGACATCGGCAAGGTGCCGCTCCGTCCGTTCCTTGACCTCGGCGCAGGTCGGCGCGGCGCCGTCGCCGAGCCCCATCAGCCCGCGGATGTCCTCCATCGAGAACCCGAGTTCGCGGGCGCGCAGGATGAAGCGGAGGCGTGTGGCGTGTGCGGCGGAATAGACCCGGTAGCCGGCGTCCGTGCGGGGCGGGTCGGGCAGCAGGCCGGTCTTCTCGTAATAGCGGATCGTCTCGATGTTGCAGCCGGTCGCCCGGGCCAGGTCGCCGCGTGTGAAGCCGCTCTCGCGCTCGTGATCGGTCATGGGCAAGTTTCCTCTTGAGCCTGTAGTTGCTACAGACCCTACACCCATCGTCAATCACAGACGAGAGGTGCGCGACATGGCGCTGACAGACGACAGAACGGACAGCACGGGCGCGGATCGCCCCGCCCGAAAGGGCTGGCTCGCGGCGGGCGGTGTGGTGGGCGCCTTTCTCGCCTCGGCCTGCTGCATCGGGCCGCTGGTGCTTCTGACTCTCGGCATCTCGGGCGCCTGGATCGGCAACCTGACGGCTCTGGAGCCTTACAAGCCGATCTTCGCCGTGATCGCGCTCGGCTTCATCGCGGCGGGTTTCTGGCAGGTCTATTTCCGCAAGCCAACCGTCTGCGAACCCGGTTCCTACTGCGCAAGGCCAGCATCGGCGCGCATCACCAAGTCGGCTCTCTGGGCCTCCCTGATCCTCGTTCTCGCAGCCCTCACCATCGACTGGTGGGCCCCGCTTCTCTACTGACCCCGAAAGGACATCCACATGAAGAAGATCCTTGCACTCGCCTTGTTCGGCCTGACCGCCGTTGTGCCGATCACCGCCATCCCTGTTGCCGCGCAGACCGTCGCCGCCGAGCAGACCGTCACCTTCGCGGTGGACAACATGACCTGCGCGCTCTGCCCAGTCACCGTGAAGCGTGCGATGGAGGGCGTCGCGGGCGTGCGCGCCGTCGAGATCGACTTCGATGCCCGCACCGCCACGGTGATCTTCGACACCGCCGCGACGAGCGCCGACGCCATCGCGACCGCGTCGGCCAATGCAGGCTACCCGGCGCGTGTCGCGGGCTGACGAGATGACCGAGCAGTCCGACCGCAAGCTGATCGCGACAGGGATCGTCGGCACCGTCATCGCGGCGCTCTGCTGCTTCACTCCGGTGCTGGTGGTGCTTCTGGGTGCCGTGGGCCTGTCGGCCTGGCTGGGTTGGCTCGACTACGTTCTGCTGCCCGCGCTCGCCTTTTTCGTCGCGCTGACCGTGTACGCGGTCTGGAGACGGCAGCGGCGCCAGACCACTCGAACGGATGGATGACTTGATGAAAGACGATTGCTGCGCGCCCAAGGGCGATTTCGACCTTGCCGTGATCGGCGCCGGATCGGCCGGGTTCTCGGCCGCGATCACCGCCGCCGAGGGAGGCAAGCGCGTCGCGCTGATCGGCCATGGCACCATCGGCGGGACCTGCGTGAACGTGGGCTGTGTGCCCTCCAAGACGATGATCCGGGCCGCGGAAGCCCTGCACGGTGCGCAGACAGCACATCGGTTCCCGGGCCTGAACAGCGAGGCGCAGGTCGCCGACTGGTCGGCGCTGATTGCGGCCAAGGACGATCTTGTCGCGACACTGCGCCAGAAGAAGTACGCCGATCTGCTGCCGGGCTACGGCGGTGTGACCTATCTCGACGAGGGTCCGGCGCGTCTCGTCCTCGGCGGGGTCGAGGTCGGCGGGCGCAGGATCACGGCTCCCAAGGTGATCGTCGCGACCGGTGGCCGACCCGCCGTGCCCGACATCCCTGGGATCCAGGACGCACCAACGCTCGACAGCACGTCGCTGCTGGAGCTGGACCGGTTGCCCGAAAGCCTGATCTTCCTCGGCGGCGGCTACATCGGCGTGGAGCTGGCGCAGATGATGGCGCGGATGGGCACCCGCGTCACCATTGTCTGCCGCTCGCGCCTGCTGCCGCGCACAGAGCCGGAGGTGTCCCGGGCGCTGACGGAGACGCTGCGCGCCGAGGGCGTCGCGGTTGTCGATGGCGCGACCTACGACGCCGCACGGCGCGACGGGGCCCGTGCGGTCCTGACGGTGACGGTGGACGGCGCAGACCGCGATCTGACGGCCGACCGCCTCGTCCTGACGACGGGACGCGCAGCCAACACCGAGGGGCTGGGCCTCGCGGAGATGGGCGTCGAGACCGACGCGCGTGGCGCGATCCGGGTGGGCGACGACATGCAGACCACGAAGGCCGGCATCTTCGCGGCGGGCGATGTGACCGACCGCGACCAGTTCGTCTACATGGCCGCCTATGGCGCCAAGCTCGCGTCCCGCAACGCCGTTCTGGGCGGGGCGGAGCGCTACGACAACGCCGCGATGCCGTGGGTGGTGTTCACCGATCCGCAGGTCGCCGGCGTCGGGCTGACCGAGGCGCAGGCGCGCGCCGCGGGTCATGACGTCAAGACCAGTGTGCTGACGCTCGACAACGTGCCCCGCGCGCTCGCCGCCCGCGACACGCGCGGCCTGATCAAGCTCGTCGCGGACCGGGCGACCGACCGCCTCCTGGGCGGCGTGATCATGGCGCCGGAGGGAGCCGACAGTGTCCAGACGCTCGCCATGGCGCTCAAGTTCGGCATGACGACAAAGGCGCTCGGCGAGACGATCTTCCCCTATCTGACCACGGTAGAGGGGCTGAAGCTCGCCGCGCAGACCTTCGACAAGGATGTCGCGAAGCTGTCGTGCTGCGCGGGGTAACCCGAGCCGTCGGTTTCGTGGCTGCCGAGCAAGATTGCGCATCGATGCGATCACAACCTACCCCCCACCCAGTTCGCCACGATCAGCCCCGGCACGCTGTCCAACGCCCGGTCTGCATCCCGCGCCAGATCCAGCCGCTTCGGCAGCTTGACCTGCGGCACCAGCAGGAAGATCGGCGCAGTGACCTTTCCGCGCCCGGTCTTCGACCGCGACACCACCGCCTGGCCTTTCGTGTTCAGCCGCCCCTCGGCGACCAGCAGGCTGGGGCCCGTCCGGCGATAGACGAAACGCAGGCGGAGGCCGCGTCGCCGCTCCCATTCACCGGGGGTGATCCGGCCGCCGCGCAGGGATTTGCCCGCCGCGGGCAGCGGGATCGCCAGCCAGAACCCGTTCTTCGATCGGATCAGCGGCCCGGTGTCATGCGCACCGACGATTACCGGCGCCTTCGACCAGACCAGCGCCGCAGCCTCAAGGCTCTCGCCCGACCTCGGGAAGTTCTGGCTCCGGATCGAGTTGGCGAGCCGTGTACCAAGCCCCGCGCCGGTGATCTGCAACCGCCACGCCGTCTTCAGCCCAGTCCCGGCCTCGCGCATGGCGGCGGTGACGGCCCGTTCACCCGCCGCGACCTCGGCCGCCATCATCGCGACGATGTCGGGATCGATGTCGAGCTTCAGTTTCACGCGGGCCTCAGGTCGACGGTCCAGACCAGCCGCTCGCGGTCGCGGACCGGCTCGCCCTGTATGAGGAAGGCGTCGCCGTCGATCTCGATGCGGTCGCCGGGACGCGGGTTCGCCACCTCGGCCACGCGCAGGTCGATCCGGGTGGTTTCGGACCAGAGCCGCGCGTCGCCGAAGTCGGTGACCGCGTCGGCGCGACGGGCGACGGCACGCACCAGCACGGGTGTACCGCCGTCGGCGATGTAGACCGCGTCCCGGCCGATGTTCGGATCGGCGAAGAGCGCGCCGATGGCGGCGGCGAAGGCCGACATCAGAACGTCGCGTTCAGGCGCACCCGGCCGATGGTGTCGCCGGCGCCGCTCGCTACCGCCTCGACGGCCGCGCCGATGAGGGTGTTGTCGGTCGCGACGGTCGTGGTGCGCTTGTTGGTGTCGTCCCAATAGACCTTGGCGCCAACCGTCCACGCCTGGGAGCCGACCTTGGTGATGTCGAACACGCCGACGAGCGCGGTCTCGACGGGCTCGCCAATGGCGGCGGCACCCGCGGCGATGCCGAAGATGGAGCCGACGAGCAGGCCATCGCCGGAGGCGACGGCATAGGGCGCGGTCAGGGTGATGGTGTTGCCGGGCTGGACGTAGGTTTTCATGATGGGGATCCTCGTGGAAAGACGAAGGGCGGCCCGTCAGGACCGCCCGTGTGTCAGGGTTCAGGAAGCGCGCCTTACGCGCCCGGGTTCTTGTAGAGGCCGCGCCAGTCGATGGCCTTGGCTCCGAAGTCGAGGCGGCACTTGATCTCGACCCCGTCGACGTCGAAGCCGTTGCGCGTCTCGATATAGGCGCCCTGCTGGCCCTCGAGATAGGCGTACTCGATGGTGTCGATCTGGTTCGGGCTGGCCGCCAGATACCAGGCGGTCTCGCTGGCGGCGTCGAGCCGGGGCTCGCTGATCGGCGCCAGCGTCCTGATCGACTGCGGCACCACGCTGGACGTCGCGGCGGGCACGAGGTTCTGGGCCACCAGCTGTTCGGCTTTCAGTTCCAGTGAGGCCGGCACGATCAGGAAGGCAGGCCGGACGTTCAGCACCGTCTTCTTGTCGAGGCCGGTCTGCTTGGCCATCGCCGCGCGCGCCGCTCCGACGCTGCTGACATCGAGCGCCGCGCCGGTGCCTGCCAGGTTCTTGTGGGTGGTGTGGAAGAGCGCATTGCCGTCGGCCATCGCCGGGTTGGCGGTGATGATGCCCCAGACCACGTCCGACTCCAGCTGGGCGATGGAGTTGCCGTACATCGCCGGGATGCGGGTGAAGGCGTCGAGATCGTCGTTGATCAGCGTCTGACGGGTGATGGCGACCACCCGGCCATAGGTCTTGACCTTGTAGCTCTCCTTGCTCTCGCCCAGCGTGCCGCGCTTGAACTCGCCGCTTTCGCCGACCTCGAGCAGCTGCGGGGCTTCGCCGAGCTGGACGCGATGCATCGCCTTGAAGTCGGTCGCCAGCACCTGGCGACAGAACAGCATGAAGGTGCGGGGATAGGCCTCGTAGGCCTGCCGCAGCGTCTTGTTGGTGACGGCCGACAGGATCTCGGGGAAGTCCGAGGTCGAGTGCAGCGCGCGCGTCGCCACCTCGTCACGCGACAGGCCGCGCGTGTTGACCCCGGCATTGCCGAGGCTTTCGCGGGCGAGCTCCAGCAGCGTCATGCCGCGATACTGGCGCGCGGCGTCCTCGAGCTGGAACAGCGTTGGGCTGTAGCGGTGCAGCAGTGCGTTCGCCACCGCGTCACGGCGGGTGATGCACTCGTCTCGGCCGCCGAGCGGGACGGAGACATGGGGGAAGTTCCGGGTCTCGTCGGATTTCGCGGCGACCTGGTCGAGGATCAGTCGGCGGGACTCGTCGATGCTGACGCCGCGCTTGACCAGATCCTCGGCGAAGCCGCGCTCGAGGTTCAGCCGCCCGGCCAGATCGTAAATGGTGGAGACGCGGTCGCGCTCGGCCTCGCGGGCGCGGGTGGCGACCACTTCGGTATCGGGCGCGGGAGTTACCTGCGTCTTCTGGCTGCGCGTCTCGCTGGCCGCGACCTTCGGGTCGGGCGCAGCCGGTTTCGGCTCGGTCATGGGGGTGTCCTCGGTTTCGACCGGCGCGGTCGGCTGGGTGTTGGCGGGGGTTGCGGCGTCGCTCGCCGGGGTCTGGGTCGTGTCCGTCATCGGGATCGGTCCTTTCGTGGTGGAAGGGGCGTCCCGGCGGTGGAGGACGCAGTCGTGAAGGGGGTGCTGGGCGCGGAAGCCCGCTGCTGGGTCGGCTCCGACCGCGACGGCGGAGACCTCGAAGGGCGTCCAGTCCACCGCGCGCCAGAGCTCGCGGGCGCCATCAGGCTTCGAGATATCAAACCGGTGGACCTGGTAGCCGATGGAGACGGCGCGGATGTGCCCCGCCTGGATGTCGCGCCAGATCGGCTCGACATCGGCACGCTCGCTGATCCGGACCAAGGCGATGCCGCGACCGTTCTCGATCCGGGCCGAGCCCGGCACGACCGAGCCGATCACCGCGTCGAGCGTGTCGAGCTCGTGCACCTTCAGGAACGGCGCGCCCGCGTTCAGCCGGTCGAGCCGGACATGGGCCGGGTCGAGGCTGAGTTCCTCGTCATAAGGCTCGCCGAAGAAGGTGGCACGGCGGACGCGAGCCCCGGCCGACCAGACCACCTCGACGGTGCGGTTGTCGGCATCGGCCGTGTTCGGCGCAAGCTCCGCCGACCGGCGCATGGCCGGCAGTTCGATCATCGTGTCCATGAAGGTCAGTCCTGTTGGTCGGCCTGCGCCGGGTCTGTATCCGCGTCGGCGGTCGGGTCGTCGGCGTCTGGTTCGTCGGCGGCCGGATCGTTCGCCGGATCGGCGGCCCCGTCTTTGGATTGTGCGCTGCCGGTCTTGGTGACGCGGCGAGGGTCGCTGTCGAGGACCAACCCCAGCGCGTCGAGCTTGGCGTTGGTCGCCGCGATCTCGGCCAGCACGGCGTCGGGGTTGCGGCCCTGCCGGGCGATCACCTCGGCCAGCGTCATGGTGCCCGAGCGGATGGACAGCAGGTTCGCCATCGCGTCCTTCTGCGGATCGACCGCCTCGAACTTCGGCGGCGACCATTCCACAGGCACGATCGGCGACGGGATCTGCCCCGCCGCCCATGCGGCTTCCGTGAACCACCGCCACACCGGGGCGCAGAACATCGGGATGAACAGCTGCCATTGGACGGCGTCGATCTGGCGGCGGAACTCCACGAGACCCGCCCGGATCGAGGAGTAGTTCACTTGGGACAGGTCCCCCGTCAGCAGCTCGTAGGGCACGCGGAAGCCTGCCGAGATCGTGTGCAGGCTCGCGCGCTTGTATTCGCCGTAGCCGCCCGTCGCCGAGGGCTGGTTGAAGCGGATGTCCTTGCCGCCGCGGGCATAGGCGATCAGCCCCGGCTCGAACTGTTCCACCCGGTTGCCGTCGGCATCGACCACGGAGGGCGCGATGCCCTGTTGCGCCTCGTCGTCGCCGAAGACGATGGCGGTGACGCAGGCCTCGGTCTTCTTGCGAACCAGTTCGGCCACTTCATAGTCGTCGAGATCACGCAACGACCGGATCACCGGCGCGCCCCAGGGGACGCCGCGCGCTTGCGTGCGCTGCTTCTCGTAGACATGGGCGATCTCGGTCGCGGGGACCGGGCGGCTCTGCAACCCGTTCTGCAAGGCCCCGTAGGCGTCGCCCGGATGCTCGGCATGCAGCCAGTAAGCCCGGCGCTTCCCGACCGGGTCGAACTCGATCCCCTGCACGAGGCGCCCTGCGCCGAGGGCTCCGGACTTGGTGGCGTCGAGGAAGTCGGCTTCCAGCACCTGCAATTGCAGCGGCACCGGCAGGCCGTCGCTCGCGCGCCGCAGGCGGCGGCGCACCAGAACCTCGCCCGCCTCGACCATCTCCCGGCAGATCAGCGTCTGCAGGCCATAGAAGTCAAGCTGGCCATCGGCGTCGCAGTCCGCCGTCCAGCGTTCGAAGAGCGCATCGACCTTCCGGTCCAGCTTGTCGTCGCCGCTAGCGGCGCGGGGCATGATGCCCGCGCCGATGATGTTGTTGACCAGCACCGCCACGGCCTTGGCCGCATGCGGGTTGTTGCGCACCAGATCGCGCATGCGGTCGCGCAGCAGCGCCCCGGCGACGCCGATTTCGGTGTCGGCCGAGGATCCCGGCGCGCGCCAGCCGTCCGTCCGTCGCCCGCGCGCCGCGCCGTCATAGCCACGCGTCAGCGTCTCGAAGGCCTGACGCGCCATCACGCGCCGAGCCGCCATGCGCGGCGCCACCGTGGCGATGGCGTGGTCGAACCAGGTCGCCGACATCAGCGATCCCCGCGCGAGAAGCCAGCGAGCCCCGCCACGGGCAGCGGGCGGCTGAAGCCCGCGATGGCGCGCTCGATGGTCCGGATGCGGGCGAGCAGATCCTCGGCCGAGCCGTAATCCACCGACTTGCCGTCATAGCTGACGCGCGTCGTGCCGCTGGCATAGGCCCGGCGCAGCGCCGAAAGCTCGGTTTCCGTCCAGTCGATCATGTTCAGAACCATCCCTCCCGCCGCCCGAGCCAGTCGGAGCGGCGCTTGCCCTGCGGGGCCTGTCCCGGCCGGTTGATCTGCCCGGCGGGATCGGTGTCGGTGGGGGCGGCCCCGAGCTGATCCTCGAGGTCGCGCCATTTCTCGTCGGGCCAGCGGTCCGCGCCCGCGATCCAGGCGGCTGCGCGGGCGTAGACCCGGCAATCCAGCGCCTCGTTGCGCTCGCGCAGCTTCTGCCATTCCAGCCGGGCGAAGCCGCGCTTCGTGCGCACCGTCACCAGCTGCTCGGCCACGAACTGCTTCAGCCATTCGTTCTCGACCCAGTGCGGCAGGTGCACCGAGCCGGGCGGGAACGCCGCCCCGTCGGCCATCTCCTCCTCGGTCGGGCGTGCCAGCCGCAGGAAGCGGTAGGTTTCGGCCTTGAAGGTCGAGACCGCCACGGTCCAGAGCCGCGCCCCGCGCCGCAGGCGTTTGCCGCCCTCGGTCGCGTCGACAAAGGTCGGCCCCGACACCGGGCTCGAGCGGTTGAACCCCTCGACGCCCTTGACCGGCGACACCTGCGCGAAGCCTTGCGCCCGCGACCAGGAATAGACCGCCGGGGCCTCGTAGCCGGTGTCGATGGCGAGCCGCGCGATCCTGAGATGCGCGCGGCGTTCATGCGGCCAGGACCTGTCCAGCAGCGCGGTCAGCTCCGACCAGGCGTCGTGCCGGTCGGGCCCGCCCTCGATGACGACGTGATCGACGAGCCAGCTTTCCAAGCCGCGACCCCAGGCCCAGACATCGACCTCGATCCGGTCCTTCTGCACGTCGGCTCCGGCTGTCAGGAACAACCCGCCTGCTGGCACCGTGCCGGATTTCCAGCGTTCGCGCCGGTCGTAGAGCCGCTGCCAGTCGGGCGCTTCCCCGGTCTCGACCCATGTCTCGCCGAGGATCGTGTTGCGGAACGCCTTGATCGCCTCGTCCGACCCTTGGGCTGCTTCCCATGACCGCACGATCCGCTCCCAGCTCAGCCAGCCGATCGGCGAATAGAGCGCCGAAAGGTGATACCCGACCGTGGTCGGATCGGCGGCCGTGGCGGTCGCCCGCCATTCGCCGCCCTCCAGCATCGCCGTCTTGTGGTGTTCCGCGATTGCCGCGTCGCAGCCCTCGCAGTGATACTCGGCCGTCTCCGGGCGGCCCTTTTGCCAGCGCAGCCGGTCGAACTTCAGCCATTGTGCGTGGCCGCATTGTGGGCACGGCACGAAGAACCGACGCTGGTCGCTGGCCTCGTACTCGCGCTCGATGCGCGACAGCCCCCGGATCGTGGGCGTCGAGACCAGCAGCACCTTGCGCCGGTGGGCGAAGGTCAGGGAGCGCGCCTCGGCGAGCGTGACCGGATCGCCTTCCTCGTCGGCCGAGGCGGGATAGGCGTCGACCTCGTCGAGGAAGATGTAGCGCGCCGGGGTGGACCGAAGCCCGACCGCCGAGTTCGCGCCCGTCATGATCAGGATGCCGCCCGCGAACTCCTTCGAGAGCATCGTGTTGCCCGCATCGCGGGATCGCGCGGGCTTCACCCGCTCCCGCAGCTCTGGGCTTTCATCGATCAGCGGGTCGATGCGCTGGCGCGAGTTGCGCTTGGCCAGTTCCACGGTCGGCTGGACCGCCAGCATCGGCCCCGGCGCCTGGTGGATTGCGAACCCGATCCAGTTGTTGCCCGCCTCGGTCGCGCCGACCTGCGCCGCCTTCATGAACACGATCCGCTGCGTGGGATCCCCCGGCGACAGCCGGTCCATGATCTCGCGCATGTAGGGCGTGCGCACGGTGCGATACCGCCCCGGTTCGGCTGAAGCCCGCCCCGAGAGCATCCGGTGCCGGTCCGCCCATTCCGAAACGGTCAGGTCCGGGTCGGGCCGCAACCCGTTGCCCCAGGCGCGGAGGATCTCGCCCGCGCCGTCGAAGTCGATCAGGCCATCATCGTCACCGGAAGTCGGGCCGGACCTCGGCGAGTTCGTCGAGGTGGGCGCGTACATGTTTCTCCAGGACCTTCTGCATCGCGGCTGGCTCCACGGTGATCTGCTGGCCGGTCACGTCGGCGCACGAGGCTGACAGTTCGGCCGCCATCAGCGCCGCCGCGCGTGCAGGCCAGTTCACCCACGCGTCCCGTTCCTCCCGCGCCAGCCGGAACACCAGCGCCAGCGCGCGGGCCCGCTCGATCAACTCCCCCTTCAGCTTCTGGAGCCGGATGCGCCGCTCCTGCGCTTTCAGCACCTCGTTCGCGGTCTTCGCCTGCAGGAAGGTCGTGCCGCCGCCGACGGCCGGGACTGCCAGCCCCTGTTCACGCAGCGTGTCGCCAACAGCGGCCACGGCCGCCTCGGGGACGGGCTTCAGCTTCGGCGTGGGCGGCTTGCGGGTCTTGGACGGGTCGGTCGTCTCGGCACGTCTGGCGTCGCTGGCGGCCGCGTTGATGCTGCCGTCGGGATAGAGGACCAGCCGCTCGGCGGCCTTGGCCTTCTGGATCGCGCCCCGCGACAGCCCGACATGCGCGGCGTACTGGCGCTCGCTCATGCCCTGCATCGACGGCTCCGATTATCTATCGAAATCATGTTCTTATCGAGTTGATAAGCAGCGCGACCGGAGCGAACGTCCGTTCAGAAGGACGATGCAACTCACCAAGGAGCCATCACGATGACCACGCGCCTGAACCCGATCACCACCCCGCGCCACGAACTCCGCGCCGAGAAGGCGCGCCGGAATAAGGAAGCCGCGCTCGCGGCCTTCATCGGCAAGAAGGCCGAGATCGACGAGATGCTCGCCCGGCTGCAGACGCTGAGCGACGACCACTTCAACGCCCACCCCGACGAGATCAACTGGGGCCATGTCGGCACCCTCGAACACTACGCCAGCCTCCTGAAGCGCATCACCGACAGCGCCTTCGGCGAGGGCGAGCACGCCCGCTGATCTCCGGCACTGCCGGAACTCCCGCCGCGCGCCCTGCGCGGCTCGGGGTCGTAGGAGGCGCCGCATGACGCGGGCCCGAATACGGAGACGATCCCATGACCAAGCTTTCTGACACCCAAGCCATCATCCTCAGCGCCGCCGCACAGCGCGAGGACCGCATCGCACTGCCGCTGCCCGAGAGCCTGCGCGGCGGCGCCGCTGCCAAGGTGGTCGGCGCGATGCTCGCGAAGAACTTCCTGCAGGAGGTCGACGCCGACACGCGCAAGGGCGAGCTTATGTGGCGCGAGACCGGAGACGGCCACGGCGTCACGCTGGTTGCCACCGACGCGGGCCTTGCCGCCATCGGGATCGAGACCGAGGACGCGAACCCCGCGCCTGCGGGCGCGACGGACGCGCCTACCGAGGAGGCCGCGCCGGACACCCCCACCGTAGCCGAAACCGCGCCCAAGACGCGCACACCGCGCGAGGGCACCAAGCAGGCCACGCTGATCGCCATGCTGCGCGCACCGGACGGCGCGACCATCGAGGAGATCATGGCCGCGACGGGCTGGCAGTCGCACACGGTGCGCGGCGCGATGGCGGGGGCGCTGAAGAAGAAGCTCGGGCTCGAGGTGACCTCGGAGAAGGTCGAGGATCGGGGGCGCGTGTACAAACTCCCCGCCGCCTGACGCGCCGGACCCCGACAAGCTGATGACCGCCGTCCCTACGGGGCGGCGGTCGATCATTTGGCGCTCCGCATCCGGATCGCCTCGAACACCCGCCGCAAGGCGAAGGAACGGGCGATCGAGACGACGGTGAAAATGGCGCCCATCTTCAGGTTCTGCGCCAGCGTCGTGTGCAGCCCGAAGATCGGGAAGATCAGGATCTGCGTCACGACCGCGACGCCGTAGCCGACGATCACGTTGGCGACGGACTCGACCAGCGACATGAGGCGGGTCTGCTTCATGCCGCTGCCTCATCCATCGGCCAGCAGTTCAGCCGCGAGAGTTCGCAGCGCATGCGCCGCAACCAAGGGGACCACGCCGTTGCCACAGAGGCGAAGCCGGTCCACCCGGTGGGCCAACCCATCAGTGCCTCGACGAACAGCGGGTTCAAGGTCCGGCGCGGCTCGGAGGTATCGCTCCCAGCCATCGGCGTCACCAGGACCTGGCGGCCAAGCAGGCCGTTCACCGGCGTGTTCGCGAGTGTCGTCGCCCCGTCCTTGTGATCCCGCGCCGTCGGCGTCATCCACAATCCCACCGCATGGGTCAGATCGGCCGTCTTGCGGTTGCCCGCGCTCGGCTTGCAGCCGTCGTTCGCCATCGGCGTCGGCCAGTCCCGCGCCATGCGGTCCAGACCCTTCTCGTCTCGTCGTTCGCCGCCCCGGCTGCGGAAACTGTCGGTCTGCGGCGTGGGCCACATCGCAGCCGTGGTCGCCAGGTTCATGCCGTGCTGGCCCGCTTTCTGCGACGGCGTCGGTATTGTCTGCCTGTTCTCGTTGGCGCTGGCCCTTGGCGTCGGCCAGAGCCGCAGCAGTTCCGTCCGGTTCCCGCCACTCGACCGGGTGCCAGAGCAGGCGCGCGGGGTCGGCCAGCTCGTCCCCTTCGCGGATGGCGAGGATGAAGAGCCGCTCGCGCTTGTGGGGCGCGCCGACTTCCGCCGCCGTGAAGAGGCCTGCCGCAAGGCGGTAGCCCATGC